>NC_013169.1 GCF_000023925.1 Kytococcus sedentarius DSM 20547 | reverse complement strand
CGTAAGGTGGGGGGTCCGGTCTGCGCCGCGGCACCTCATGGGTGCGCCGCGCGGCCCATGAGGTGCCCACACGAGCTCGGGCACTCGCCATCTCCGCCACACCCGCCACACGGTGCGGCGTGCGCGGAGTCGCAGCCCGGGGAACCAGGGTCTGCCCGAACCACCAGGAGTCATCATGAGCAAGCGCACCTTCCAGCCGAACAACCGTCGTCGTGCCCGCAAGCACGGCTTCCGCGCCCGCATGTCCACCCGCGCCGGCCGCGCCATCATGGCCGCCCGCCGTGGCAAGGGCCGCGCGAAGCTGTCCGCCTGAGCGCAGGTGCTCCCGGCCCGTCACCGACTGCGCCGTAGCCGTGACTTCACGGCCACGATGCGGGGCGAGGGGCGCCGTCGGGGATCGTCCTCCACGATGACCGTCGTGGTGACTCCCCGGGCACCGCAGGACGACTCGACGACCGACCCGCATCCCGTGCGGGTCGGTTTCGTCGTCTCCAAGCAGGTGGGCAATTCCGTGGTGCGTTCCCGCGTCCAGCGCCGGCTGCGGCACGTGGTGGCCGAGCGGCTGTCCGAGCTGCCGGTCGGGCACGACCTGGTGGTCCGGGCGCACCCTGCCGCGGCGACTGCCGAGTGGGGCCGGCTCGTGGCCGACCTCGACCGCTGCCTCCAGCGCGCCCGACCCCGGGGGGCCTGACGTGCTGAGCGTGGGCGGCAGACCGCTCCTCGCCTGGCCGCTGCTGGCCCTGGTCTGGACCTACCAGCGGTTGATCTCACCCCTGTTGCCCCCGATGTGCCGGTACTACCCCAGCTGCTCGGCCTACGCCGTGACGGCCCTCACCGAGCACGGTGCCCTGCGTGGCACGTGGCTGAGCACCTGGCGCGTGGCACGATGCAACCCGTGGTCGCACGGCGGCTACGACCCGGTCCCCGGGACCGACCCCGGAGGTCTGCTCGGGACCGACCACCACTCGGGAGAGAATGACCCCGAACCCGGTGCGCGCCCGGCGGACTGACCCGCGGCCACGCACCTGCCTGATCCGACACTGCTCACACGAGAAGGACTCTTCGTGCCGAACCTGCTCTACCCCATCGAATGGGCCGTGGCAGCCATCCTCGCCGGCGCCCACTGGGGCGTGACCGCCCTCGGGCTCCCGGAGGAGTCCGGCTGGACCTGGGTGCTCTCCATCCTCGCCCTGGTGATCCTCGTTCGCCTGCTGATGATCCCGCTGGTGGTGAAGCAGATTCACAGCAGCCGCAAGATGCAGCTGCTGGCGCCGGAGCTGAAGAAGATCCAGGCGAAGTACAAGGGCAAGAAGGACCAGGCGTCCATGCAACGGCAGCAGGCCGAGACCATGGAGCTCTACAAGAACAACGGGACCAACCCGTTCGCCTCCTGCCTGCCCATCCTGGTGCAGATCCCGATCCTGTTCGGTCTGTTCCGGGTGCTCAACGGGGTGGACGAGATCGCCGCGGGCACCAAGGACCCCATCGGCTTCATGACCCGGGACCTGGCGAGCTCCTTCGATGCGGCCACGATCTTCGGGGCCGAGCTGTCCGACTCGTTCCTGCACGACTCCGACCTGACGGGCAAGATCGTCTCGGTCGTCCTGATCCTGCTCATGACCGTCTTCACCTTCGTGAGCATGAAGATGATGATGGACAAGAACATGCCGGACTCGGCCAAGGAAGGGCCGATGGCGCAGTCGCAGACCATCATGCTCTACGCCCTGCCCGTGATCCTGGCCGTCACCGGTGTGAACTTCCCGATCGGTGTGCTCGTCTACTGGACCTTCACCAACCTGTGGTCCTACTTCCAGCAGCTCTACGTCATCCGCAACCTGCCCACGCCGAACACCGAGGCCGAGCGCCGCATGCACGCACGCCAGATCGCCAAGGGCAAGGAGCCGAAGCGACTCACGCTGGCCCCGGCTGGTGGGGGCAAGGACTCCGGGTCGACCGCCCTGGGCGACGATGACGCGAAGAGCTCCTCGGAGCCGGTGCTGAACTCGACGTCGAAGCAGCCCGACCGCCTCGCACAGGGCGGCAGCGGTGGACAGCGCGCCCAACCAGTTCGTCGCAAGAAGAGCAACAAGAGCAAGAAGAAGCGGAAGAAGAACTGACATGAGCCACGACGGACCGCGCCCGGAGCGCACCCGCGAGGAGCTCGAGAACGAGGGCGAGCTCGCCGCCGACTACCTCGAGACCCTGCTGGACATCGCCGACCTGGACGGGGACCTCGAGGTCCAGCTCGAGGGCGACCGCGCGCTGGTCAGCATCGTGGACTCCGAGGAGGGCACGGTGCCCCGTCGGCTGGTGGGCCCCAACGCGCAGGTCCTGGAGGCCCTCCAGGAGCTCGCGCGCCTGGCGGTGCAGGCCGAGACCGGGGAGCGCACCCGGTTGATGCTGGACGTCGCCGGCTACCGCGCGGAGCGCCGCGCCGCCCTCGAGGAGCTGGCCGATCGCACGGCGGCCGCGGTGTGCGAGAGCGGCACCGAGCGCGCGCTGGAGCCGATGACCGCCTTCGAGCGCAAGGTCGTCCACGACCGCGTCCTGGCCGCGGGCCTGGTGTCGAGCTCGGCCGGCGAGGAGCCGAACCGCTACGTCGTGGTGTCGCCGGCCACCGCGGAGTGACCGGCGTGGACAGCGGCGTGCCCTCCGAGGAAGGCCTGGCCCCGACCCCCGAGGCCGCGGTGCGCGTGTTCGGCGAGCTGCTCCCGCAAGCGGAGCGCTTCGCGGAGCTGCTGGCGACCTCCGGGGCGCAGCGCGGGCTGATCGGCCCCCGGGAGGTCCCCCGCCTGTGGGACCGACACGTGCTGAACTGCGCGGTCGTGGCCGACGTGCTCGACGGGGCCGACCACGTACTCGACGTGGGCAGCGGCGCCGGGCTGCCCGGCATCGCACTGGCGTTGGCCGCGCCGGACACGCGGGTGACCCTGGTGGAGCCGATGCTGCGCCGCACGGTGTGGCTCGAGGAGGTCGTGCAGGAGCTGGATCTCACCGACCGCGTCACCGTGATCCGTTCTCGCGCAGAGAATCTCCCGAGTGACGTCACGGCCCCGGTGGTCACGGCACGGGCCGTGGCCCGATTGAGCACGTTGGCGCCCTGGTGCCTGCCGCTGGTGGACGTCGGGGGACGCATGATCGCCCTCAAGGGGTCCTCCGCGCCGCAGGAGGTCGAGGAGGCAGCCGGCGTGCTGCAGCGCCTCGGCGGCGGTGCGGTGGACGTGGTGGACTGTGGGCAGGAGCTCCTGGATGTGCCAACCACCGTCGTGGTCGTGACCAAGGAGAACGCTGGCCGCCAGGGTCCGAGCGGGGCCCGCGGACGTCGTCGTCGGAACAAGGAGAAGCGATGAGCAACCCGGTTGGCTGGCCCACGGGGAGCCACCCCGCGATCCCGACCGTGCCCACTGCTGGCGGGTCCCCCGTCGGGTGGCAGCCCCCGGTGGCCGAGCCCCGGGTCGAGCGGGTCCCTGCCGTCGGTGCGGATGCGGTAACGGCAGCAGACGAGGCGACGGCCGGAGGGAGCTCGGGAGCCGTCGGCGCGGACTCCACCGGCGCCGAGGAACGCACCACGCCCGAGGAAGAGCCCGGGTCCGACGACGACGACGACGAGGACGATTCCGTGCCCCCCTTCACTCCCGCCGAGCGCAAGGAGCGTGGGCTGCCCGCGCGGCTGACGCCCCCGTCCCGCACCGTGGTGGTCACCGTGGCGAACCAGAAGGGCGGCGTGGGCAAGACCACCAGCACCGTGAACTTGGCAGCCGCCCTGGCTGAGGGTGGTCTGCGCGTGCTGGTGATCGACCTGGACCCGCAGGGCAATGCCTCCACGGCGCTGTCCATCGAGCACCAGTCCGGGGTGGCCGGCGTCTACGATGTGCTCATCGACGAGGCGACCCTCCCCGAGGTCGCGCAGTCCTCCCCGGAGAGTGACCGCATCGACGTCGTGCCGGCAACCATCGACCTGGCGGGTGCGGAGATCGAGCTCGTGTCGCTCGTGGCCCGCGAGACGCGCCTGCGGCGGGCCCTGCAGGACGTCCGGGACGAGCGGTCCTACGACGTGGTGCTCATCGACTGCCCCCCGAGTCTGGGGCTGCTCACGGTGAACGGCTTCGTCGCGGCCGACGAGGTGTTCATCCCGATCCAGTGCGAGTACTACGCCCTGGAGGGTGTGAGCATGCTCGTGCGCAACATCGACCTGATCCAGCGACACCTCCACCCCGAGCTGCGCCTCGGCGGGATCCTGATGACCATGTTCGATGCGCGGACCCGACTGGCCACCCAGGTGGCCCAGGAGGTGCGCGACCACTTCGGTGAGGTCGTGCTCGAGACGCTGATCCCCCGGTCGGTGCGCATCAGCGAGGCGCCCTCCTACGGCCAGACAGTGCTCGCCTACGACCCGGAGGGCCCAGGAGCACGTGCGTACCGGTCCGCGGCGAAGGAGCTGGCGGCCCGCTGGGGCTGAGCGGCCGATGGTGTTGCTGCCGGGGGCCGGTGTGAGATAATCGTGGACACGCGCCCGGCAGGGCGCATTTCACGTCTCAGAGGGCCCAGGAGGTCATCATGTCGAGCAAGCGCGCGCGCAAGCGCAAGACCAAGCGCAAGAAGGGCGCGAATCACGGCAAGCGACCCAACACCTGATCGCGAACCCTGGTTCCGATGAAGGCGGTTCTCCTCGGAGGACCGCCTTTGTCATGCCCGGGGGACACTGGGACGTGGTTTCACGTGGAACCGTGGAACCCCGGAACGAGGACTCGGGAGCACCCGCGTCCTGGGGAATCGGCACCGGTGACTCCGCAAGGTTCCACGTGAAACACGGATGCGGGTACGGGCGAGGGACGATCGTCGTGGGAGACTGTGTGGTCGCCCGACAGGGCGTCGTCGGTCACGCAAGGAGGACACATGGCAGGGCAGCGCAGGGGTTTGGGACGAGGGCTGGGAGCCCTGATCCCGCAGGAGGACGGCGGTAACCGACCGCGCGACGTCTACTGGCCCAAGCGTGACGAGAGCCCCGCGGTGAGTGGTGACTCGGCCGGCCGTGACCAAGATGCGGAGCGCGGCGCCCCGCGCGCTGCCTCCGCGGCCGGCACCGCCTCGAACCAGGGCCCGTCGGAACCGAAGGGGTCCGCGTCCACAGGGGGAACCCGTCGAGGAACAGGCGGCAGTGCGGTCACGGCTTCGAACGAGCCCGCGGACACGGGCATCGGTGCCCGACTGGTCGAGCTCGCCGTGGACGAGATCGTCCCGAACCCGCGGCAGCCCCGAGAGGTGTTCGACGAGGACGACCTGCAGGAGCTGGCCCACAGCATCCGTGAACTGGGCGTCATGCAGCCGGTCGTCGTCCGCCGGGTGGGTGAGGCCCACGAGCTCATCATGGGTGAGCGCCGTCTCCGGGCCACCCGCCTGGCAGGCCTGGAGACGATCCCGGCGATCCTGCGCGAGACCGGCGACGACGAGATGCTCCGCGAGGCGCTGCTGGAGAACCTGCACCGCGTCCAGCTGAACCCGCTGGAGGAGGCTGCTGCCTACGGCCAGCTCCTGGAGGACTTCGGCTGCACCCACGACGAACTGGCCAAGCGCCTGGGCCGGAGCCGTCCCCGCATCACGAACTCCTTGCGACTGCTGAAGCTGCCACCGAGCGTGGCGCGCCGGGTAGCCGCTGGTGTCCTGTCCGCTGGCCACGCCCGCGCCCTGCTGGGTCTGGAGGACGGGGCCGCCATGGAGCGCATGGCCCAGCGGGTGGTCGCTGAGGGGATGTCGGTCCGCGGTCTGGAGGAGCTCATCGCACTGGGCGTCGGCGGGGAGGGTGACTCGACCGAGACACCGCGGCGTCGCCCGCAGCGTCGGTCCACGCCGGAGCACGAGGAGCTCGCGGCGGACCTGTCCGACCGGTGGGACACGCGGGTGTCGGTGAAGATGGGCCGGACCAAGGGGACGCTGACGGTTGAGTTCGCGGGTCAGGAGGACCTGGACCGGATCCTCACGATGCTGGTGCCCGAGGACTGACCCGGGCTCCCCGGAACCGCCCCTCGGTACGCCATGGGGACGGCGACCGGACTGATCCCTGTTCCACGTGAAACACCCCCCGACATGACGCCGGGGGGTGTTTCACGTGGAACGCTGCACCGTACACGCCGGTGCGGTGGTGCTCAGCCGAGGAAGGGCTCGAGCTCCTTGAGCAGCTTTGGCTTGGGCTGCGCGCCGATGATCGTCTTGGCGACGTCGCCCTGGAAGAACACGTGCATCGTGGGGATGGACGTGATGCCGTAGCGCGCCGCGGTCTGCGGGTTCTCGTCGGTGTTCAGCTTGACGATGCGCAGCTTGCCCTCGGAGTCCTTGGCGATCTCCTCCAGGATGGGGGCGACGCGCTTGCACGGGCCGCACCAGTCGGCCCAGAAGTCAACGAGCACGGGCAGCTCGCTCTTCAGGACGTCCTGGTCGAAGGTGGCGTCGGTCGTGGTCTCGGTTCCAGCCATGATGGCCTCCTCGTGTCGTGGTTCTGTGGGATGGGTGGGTGTGTCAGGCGGGCACGTCGCCGGGGACGCGCTCGTCGGCCGCCGGCTCGATCTGCGCAGTATCCACCGGCGAGCTGTCCAGGGTGGACAGGTAGCGCTCCGCGTCCAGCGCGGCCTGGCAGCCGGAGCCGGCTGCGGTGATCGCCTGCTGGTAGGTGTGGTCGACCAGGTCCCCGGCGGCGAAGACGCCCTCGAGGTTGGTCCGCGTGGAACGCCCCTCGACCATGACGTAGCCGCTCTCGTCGAGGTCGACCTGGCCCGTGAGCAGCTCGTTGCGCGGGTCGTGGCCGATGGCGATGAACAGCCCGGTCACCGGGAGCTCGCGCTCCTGGCCGGTCACGGTGTCGCGCAGGGTGATCCCCGTCAGCTTGGCGTCGCCGTGGATCTCGGCCACCTCGGAGTTCCAGGCGAACTCGATCTTCGGGTCGGCGTGCGCGCGGTCCGACATGATCTGCGAGGCGCGCAACTCGTCCCGGCGGTGCACCAGGGTCACCTTGTCCGCGAAGCGGGTCAGGAAGGTGGCCTCCTCGACGGCCGAGTCGCCCCCGCCGACCACGGCGATGTGCTGCTCGCGGAAGAACGCCCCGTCACAGGTGGCGCACCAGGAGATGCCGTGGCCGGAGAGCTCCTTCTCGCGCGGGAGTCCGAGCTCGCGGTAGGCGGACCCCATCGCGAGGATGACCGTGCGCGCCCGGTAGGTGGTGCCCGAGCCGTCGCGCAGGGTCTTCACGGGAGCGGTGAGGTCCATCTCCACGATGTCGTCGGTCACCAGCTCGGCGCCGAAACGCTCTGCCTGGGAACGCATCTGCATCATCAGGTCCGGGCCCATGATGCCGTCGGTGAAGCCCGGGTAGTTCTCCACGTCCGTGGTGTTCATGAGCGCCCCGCCCATGGTCACCGAGCCCTCGAAGACCAGCGGCCGCAGGTTGGCGCGGGCGGCGTAGACCGCGGCGGTGTAGCCGGCAGGGCCGGAGCCGACGATGACGACCTCGCGCACCTCGCCCTCGCCCGCCGGGGACGTCTCGGACTGGGTGGCGGGCTGCGCGTTGAGCGCGACCGCCGAGGTCTGGGTGAAGATGCTCACGGGTACTCCTGGTGCGGCGTGGGTGGTCGAGGGACAGGGGGTCTGGGTGGTGCCCGGGGGTGTCAACAGGCAGGATGCTGCCTGTGTTCCGACAGCTCAGCGGACGGTGATGTCCTCCAGCTGCGCGTGCCACCAGCCGTCGCCGGTGGGGGCGGTGTCGGTGAACCACACGAACACGAAGCGGCCCTGCGCCGGCTGGTCGGCCTCGAGGGTCACGTCGCCCCCGCCCCGGTGGCTGCCGATGGTGACGGCCCGCAGGATGTCCTCGCTGGGCCCCACCCGGATCTCGTACTCCCAGTCGCCCCGGGGCGCCCCGATGTCGACCGCGGACACCTCGCGCACCTCGCCGAGGTCGATGCGCAGGCCCAGGGCGTCGGTGTACCCGCCGAAGGGGCGGTGCTTGTACTTGTGGGTGGACCACGGGAGATCGGTGTTCGGGTTGTTGATGCGGGGTGTCCAGTCGGTGTGCTCGTCACCGTCGTGACCGGGGTCGTAGCCCACGATGTCGGCGATCGGCCACCCACCGTTGGGAGCCGACGAGTCGGGCCCGTCCCCCGGGGTGTCGGTCTCGGCGGTGTCGGACTCGCCCGCATCATCCTTGGAAGTACTACTGTCAGAGGAGGACTCGTTGGAAGCGTCCTCAGGCGACCCCGCCTCAGGCGACCCCGGTGCGCTGTCGTCGGGGGCGGTGGAGCCGTCCCCGCCGGGCACCGGCGCCGCGTCCTCCTCGGACCCGTCGTCTTTCCCGTCCTCGGAACCGCTGGTGGGGGCTGCCGACTCGTCCCCGGGGCCCTCGCCCTCGGCGGCGTCGCTCCCGGTGGTCCCGTCCCCGTCCGGTGCGGGATCCGTCGCCTCGCCGGGGGTGCCGGCCGACTCGTCCCCGTCGGCGCCCGCATCGGCGCTCTCGTCGGCGCCCTCGCCGGGGTTCTCCTCCCCGGAGCCGCCACTGGCCTCGTCGTCGCCCTCCTCGGCGCTGGTCGGGTCGTCAGCGGACGTGGGGTTCCCGGACCCGTCCGCGGCGGGGGCCGAGACGCTGGGTGCGGCGGTGTCGTCCGGTGCGTCGTCGTCGGAGAACAGGCCCGGCAGGGCGACAGCGGCCAGGGCGAGCGCGCCGGCGACCGCCAGTGAACCGGCACCCGCCAGCAGCAGCTGCTTGCGTCCCGGCGCTCCCGCGGGGTCCTCCCGGCCCGGCGTGTCGCCGTCCTCGCGGACGTCCTCGCCCCCGTCGGTGCGCTCGCCATCGATCCCGTCCCCGCCGGAGCCGTCTGCGGCGGGCTCCGCTGCTGCGGGGTCGGTGAGTCCGGCGGCCCCGGGGGCGGAACCCGCCACTGCCGCAGCCGATGCGGGGCCGTCCACGCTCGCGGCCCCCTCGCGCTCGGTCGGGATCGCCGTCGTGTCGGCGGTGGGGTTCTGGTCCGCGCCGCGGTGGGCAGCGTCCCCGCCACGCGCGGCTCCCGCCGCGGCTGCGGCCCCGGCTCCCGCCGCGGCTGCGGCCCCGGTGGCCAGGGGGATGGCCGTCGTCGGGGCGTCGGGCGCCGCGTCACCGCGGGTGGTGGGCACCGCCTGGGTGGCGTCGTCGGACACGCCCTCGGACGGCACGGGCGCAGGGCGGACGACGCCTCGCCCGGAGACCGTGCTGCTGTTCCAGGGGGCCAGCACGCTCACGAGGTCGGCGGGGGTGCGGACCGGCTCCCCGTCCAGCTCCAGGCTGCCCTCGTGGTCCAGCTGGGCGCACAACTCGTCGAGCTCGTACGGCACCGCCTCGGCGACATCCGAGGGGCGACCGGCAACTGGCCAGCGTCCCGTCAGGCCGGTCCGCAGCAGCGCCACCAGGTCCTTCGTGTCACGCTCCGCGGCCGCGTCGGCACCGCCGGTGTCGGCACCCGTGAGGGCCGCGGCGATCCCGAGGCCCTTCACGAGCACTCCGCCGTCCGCGTCCCGCAGCAGCAGCTCAGCGTCGAGCGCCTCGTGGTGCACGCCGTGCCGCCGGGCGCCCTCCAGGGCCTGCGCCGCCTCACCGACGAGGCGGCGCGCCTCGGCCGGTGGCAGGGGCGCGGCCTCCACCAGCTCGAGCAGGGTGCGGGCCCGGGGGTCGTGCTGCGTGATGAGCCACTGCAGGCCGTCCTCCACCCCGATGTCCAGTACGCGGGGCAGCCGGGCGTCCTCCACCAGCGCGGCGCGGCGGGCAGCATCCTGTGCGGCGGCGGCGTGGGGGTGGTCCGATGCGGTGATCCACAGGTCGACCTCACGCCGCAGGGTGGTGTCCTCACCGATCCACCGTTCGGCGTCCGCGACCTCGGCCACCCGCCCCAGCAGGCGGTACCGGCCGTTGATGATGGTGCCGGTCTGCAGTGGGAGCACGATGTCCTCTCCGTCGGGTGCGCTCGGCGAGCGCGGTGCGCCCCCCGAGTCTAGGAGGCCCCGCGCGGTGGACGATGCGGAACCGCGCCGGTCAGGCCCGCTTTACCCGCCGCAGCACCTGCTGGACGACCCCGGTCACTTCGTGGATGTTCAGCAGGGCCGCCAGCAGCGCGAAGACACCCACGAAGACGAAACCGGTCTGTACGCCGGTGAAGGCCACGGCCAGCCACTGGTCGGCCACCCGCGGGAGCTCGCGGCAGGCGACCTCTCCCTGGCCGCCGCACTGGTTGCCCAGGGCGGTCGAGAACTCCAGGGCCTCGGCCCCGGTCCGCCGGGCGAGCCACTGCATCGAGGCCCAGGCGGCCGCTGCCGCGGTGAGGCTGGCCACCGAGAGGCGCGTGTAGAAGCCCACCAGCCGGCCGAGCCCCGCCTCGGGCACGCGGCGGCGGATCAGCAGCGTGGAGAACGCCGCCCCACCGAACTGCGAGAGCGTCTGGGCCAGGGCGATGCCGATCAGCACCCGTTCCGCCGGGAGGCCCAGGGCCCACCACGCCATCGCCCCGATGAGGACCGTGGACAGGATCTGGATGATGAAGGGCTTGTAGCCCTCCTCGAACGCGTAGTAGGCCCGCTGGAACAGGGCGATCGCCGCGTAGGGCACCAGCCCCACCGCGAGCACCGCCACGGCCAGCCCGATGGCGCGCACCGTGTTGGGCGTCTGCGAGGGGAACATCAGCGCCGCCACCACGGGGCCCACCACCATCAGCAGCGCGGCCAGGGGCATGACCGCCGCGGTCGTGCTGCGCAGCCCCCGGCGCAGGTCCTGCCCGATGGCCGCCATGTCGCGGTCGTGGATGCGGCGTGACATCGCCGGGTACATGGCCGTGAGCAGGCTGACGGTCACCAGGCTGTGCGGCAGCATGAAGATCAGGAACGCGCTGCTGTAGGCCGCCTGGCCGGCCACGCCGTGCGGGGCGTGGGAGAGCACCGTCTTGTTGGCCATGATGCCCAGCTGGGCGACGACGATGGTGGCCAGCGACCACATCGCCACCGTGGAGGCGCTGCGCAACCCCACCCCGCGGAAACCCCATCGGGGCCGGTAGGTGAAGCCCACCTTCCGCAGGAAGGGCACCAGCGCGAGCGCCTGGATGACGATGCCGAGGGTCGCGCTGCCGCCCAGCAGCAGGATCATGGACCAGGTGACGTCCGCCACCCGCGGCTCGTGGGGGTATACGAACAGGTAGGCCACGATGCCGGCGATCTGCACCACGTTGGCCAGCACCGGGGTCCACATGTACGGGGCGAACGACTCCCGGCTGGTGAGGACCTGCCCCAGCAGCGTGTACAGCCCGTAGAAGAAGATCTGCGGCAGGCAGAGCATGGTGAAGAAGACCGAGAGCCGCGCGGTCTCCGGGGTGTAGCCCGAGCCGTACAGGGCCACCAGCAGGGGGGCGCCGATGATGGCCACCACCGTCAGGCCGGCCATGATCACCAGGGCGAGGGTCAGCAGCCGGTCGGTGAAGTCCTGCCCGCCGTCGGCGTGCCGCATCGCCTTGGTCAGCTGCGGCACGAGCACCGCGTTGAGCACGCCGCCGGCGATGATGATGAACAACACGTTGGGCAGCTGGTTGGCCGTGTCGAACGCGTTGCCGACGTTGGTGGCGGCACCCAGGGCGGCGGTCAGCAGGGCGACGCGCACCAGACCGAGCACGCGGGAGGTGAGGGTGCCCGCCGCCATGATGGCGGCGTTGCGGCCCACGGAGGACTGGCTCAACGGGGGGCTCCGGCTTCGGACGAGGGCGGGGACGCACCGGCCCTCACCTGGCGCACCGTGCGCCAGGCACCGAAGCCGATGAACAGCGCGGTCACGATACCGATGCCGGCGTACCACCACCCGTCCGACGGGCGGGCGTTCACCACCACCTCCCCGCGGGCCAGGACCCGTTGCCCGTCCGGGGTGGTCACGGTGATGCGCAACGGCACCTTGCCGGCGGCGTGCGCCTCGGCCGTGAAGGCGGTGCTGGCACGGCCGCTGGGGCCCAGCCCCAGTGCGCCCTCCGGCTGGTCGACGGTCACGCGGTAGTTGCCGGGGCTGACCTGCACACGGAGGTTCTCGAAGGTGGTGGGGCTGCCGTTGGCCACCGTGGCACGCAGCTCGGCCGAGTCGGCCAGCAGGTTGACCGTGCTCTCCTCCACGTCGAGCGCGCCCAGCAGCTCGGCGATGCCCCGGCGGAGCTCGGTCAGGGCCTCGGTGCGGGCCCGGTCGTCCTCCCACTGGTCCGAGAGGAGAGCCACCGGACCCTCCAGCAGCAGGTCGCGGCGGGAGCCGGTGGTCACGGTGGCCAGGGCGGCGGCGTCCCCGCTCAGGCGGTCGAAGTCGCCCGGACGCTCGGCGAACTCCTCGTCGGGCTCGATGGCGGGCCACTGGGCGGTCCCCTCCCGCGGCGGCGCGGGGCAGCCGTCGGCGGTGCAGGCCAGCAGCTCGGAGGCCGGCATCGACAGGGCCCACGGGGCGGACTCGGCCGCGTCCACGGCGCGGGAGAGGGCCTCGGCGTCCACGCTGCCCGGGTCGGGCAGGAGCACCAGGTCGTGCAGCTCGCCCTCGGTGCCGGTGAACAGGCTCAGCCCCAGGACCGCCTGGGTGGGCACGGCGGTGCCCCCCTGGTCGTCGGCGGCGTCCCCGGCCTGGGTGGTCAGGTGGTGGGACATGGCCTGGTCGACCCAGCCCACGCGCCGGTCCTCCCACCAGTTGCCCGGGTCCTGCGCGGCGCCGGGGCCGCTGTCGGTGGACTCGTCCCGGAAGCCGGCGGGGGCGAGCACGGCGGTGTCTGGCCCCGTGGTCGCGACGAGCTCCCGCAGGAGGGGGTCGTCGGACCCGAGCCGGCCGGTGCTCGAGCTGAGGTCCAACACCAGCGGGCCGTTCACCCCGTCACCGGAGGCCGTGGCCCGCTCCCACAGCGCGTCCTCGCCGGCGCGCAGGGCGAGCGGACGCAGCCCGTGGCGGGGGCGGTGCCAGGCCCCACCGGCCGATGCGGTGAGCACCGCCTCGGCCTGGTCGTCGCCCAGGTGGGGCACCAGGGCGGGGTCGACCAGGGGGGTCACCCGGTCTCCCAGGCGGGTGGCGGCGGCCACCGACGGGCTGGCGCTCACCGCATCGGACCAGGCGGCCTCACGGTCCTCGGAGGAGGCGGTGAACAGCCCGGCGTCGAGCGGGACGGTCGTGGGCAGCACCCAGCCCAGGCGGGTGGTGGGCTCGACGGCCCCACCCTCGGGCAGCACGGGCACGACGGTGCGCTGCAGGTCGATCACCCGGCGCTCGCCGTCAACCTCGCCGGAGACCGTCACCACCACCGGCAGACCGACCGGCTGCTGGGTGGCAGGGGCCTGGAGGGTGAGGGCGAGCTCCTGCTGCTTGCCGGCGGCCGGGGACTCCAGCTCCTCCACCGCGAGGCGGTCGCGCCCGGGGTGGTCACCGCCGTCGAGCCAGGTGGAGACCTCCTGCCGCGAGGTCAGGGGGGAGGCGGTCGAGAGGGTGACGCGCAGGTCCGTCGCGTCCAGGTCGGTGCCGTGGACCGATGCGGTCAGGCGCACCTCATCGCCCCCGGTCACCCAGCCGGGGGCCACCTCGTCGAGGCGCAGGTCGACCGCGGGGGTCTCGTCGGCAGCGTGTGCGGGGGCCGGCGACAGGCAGGCGGCAGCAGCGAGGGCCGCCCCGGTGAGTCCCCACCGGGCGGGCCGCCGGATCAGGCGCCGCACAACCGGCGCCAGGCCATCTGGGCGATCCGCCGCTCGTTGGGGAAGGTCAGGGTGCGGTGGGCGGTGTCGAGGTCGAACCACTGGACGTCCACCGCCTCGTGGTCAGGGTCCTCCTCCACCGTCAGCCGTCCCCCGACGGCCTCGAGCAGGTAGTGGTGCACGCGCTTGTGGATGCGTCGCTCCGGGGTGGAGAACCAGTAGTCGATCGTCCCCAGGGTGAGCACGGGGCGGCTGCGGATGCCGGTCTCCTCGGCCACCTCGCGCACTGCGGTCTGCACCAGGGTCTCCCCGGCCTCCACGTGGCCCTTGGGCAGGCACCACTCGAGCCGGTGGGCCCGGTTGAAGCGGGCGATGAGGGCCAGTCGGGCCCGTCCGGGCTCCACGGTGACGACCACGCCCCCCGCCGAGGTCTCGCGCATCGACGGCAGTCGCCGAGGCGACTGGACCGCGCGGTGCATCGAGAGCGTCATCGACACATGATAGCGACCTGACCTGCACGAACGTCGCCCCCCGGGGGCTCACCCCGAGTCCTCCGCGGGCTGCTGCGGGCCCACGTAGACTCCGGTGCTGCCCAGTCCCGACCCAGGAGGCGTGGTCCCACCGTGAGCGAGACCCCCACCCAGACCCTGCTGCAGCGAGCCGTCCGCCACCTGGCGCCCGTGATGCCGCTGCTGACCGAGGTCGGCGAGCGGTTCGCCGCCGCCGGGTACGAGCTCGCGCTGGTCGGGGGGCCGGTGCGCGATGCCTTCCTGGGCCGCACCTCACCGGACCTGGACCTGACCACCGACGCGCGCCCGGACGACATCGAGAAGGTGCTCGCGGGCTGGGCGGACGCCACCTGGGACCTGGGGCGAGCGTTCGGCACCATCGGCGCGCGCAAGGGGGAGACGACCCTCGAGGTCACCACCTACCGCTCGGACATCTACGACCGGGCCAGCCGCAAGCCGGAGGTGTGCTTCGGCCACGACCTGGCCGACGACCTGGTGCGCCGGGACTTCACCGTCAACGCGATGGCGCTGCGCCTGCCGGACCTGGGGTTCGTGGACCCGCACGGCGGCCTGGCGGCGCTGCAGGCGGGGGAGCTGGACACCCCGACGGCGCCTGAGGAGTCCTTCGCCGACGACCCGCTGCGCATGATGCGGGCCTGCCGCTTCGCCGCCCAGCTCGGCCTGGTGCCCTCCGAGCGGGTGATGGACGCGATGAAGGACATGGCGCCCTCGCTGGAGATCATCTCCGCCGAGCGGATCCGTGACGAGTTCACCAAGCTGATCCTCTCGGACCACCCACGGGCCGGGCTTGAGGTGTTCGTGCACACCGGGCTGGCTGAGCAGGTCGTCCCCGAGCTGCCCGCGCTCCAGCTGGAGCGCGACGAGCACCACCGTCACAAGGACGTCTACGAGCACTCCCTCATCGTGCTGGAGCAGGCGATGGACCTGGAGGGGCCGCGCGAGGGCGCCGCCGAGGAGGTGCCGCACGGGGACCTCGTGCTGCGCCTGGCAGCGCTGCTGCACGACATCGGCAAGCCGGCGACCCGCCGTTTCCTGCCCGGCGGACGGGTGAGTTTCCACCACCACGAGATCGTGGGGGCCAAGCTCGCTCGCAAGCGGCTGCGTGCGCTGCGCTACGACAAGGACACGATTCGCGACGTGGTGCGGCTGATCGAGCTGCACCTGCGTTTCCACGGGTACGGCGACGGGGAGTGGACCGATTCCGCGGTGCGCCGGTACGTCACCGATGCCGGGCCGTTGCTCTCGCGCCTGCACCTGCTGACCCGGGCGGACTGCACCACGCGCAACCAGCGCAAGGCACGGCGGCTGGCGCAGACCTACGACGCGCTGGAGGAGCGGATCGACCGCATCCAGGCCGAGGAGGAGCTGGCTGCGGTGCGACCGGACCTCAACGGGCACCAGATCTCCGAGGTGTTGGGCATCCCGCCCGGCCCGGTGCTGGGCGAGGCCTACGACCACCTGCTGCAGTTCCGGCTCGATGCCGGCCCGGTGGGGCCCGAGGCCGCCGCCGAGGAGCTGCGGCGGTGGTGGGCCGCCCGCGAGGGCTGAGCACAGTAGCCTCACGGGGACAGGACCCTCAGGAGGCTGCATGCGCGTCAGGACGACCCACGAGGGTGCCCGACTGGTCCTGCGGCTGACCCCGCGGGGGCGTGAGCCGCGGGGATCCTTTCCCCACATGGTGGCGCGGTCGGTCACCTTCGACCCCGTGCCGACCGATGCGGTGCACCCCGACCTGGTGGCGCTGGTGGCCCTGCTCTGCGTGCACCCGTGGCAGGACGGGCGGCTGGAGATGGACCGGCCGGTCTCGCAGGTGTTCGCTGCGGCCGCGCAGTATGGCTTGGGTATCGAGGTGGGCCCGGTGGACCCCGCGGTGGAGCCCCGGCCCTGCCCGCAGGGCGGCCCGGTCGCCCTGGCCTACAGCGGAGGGGTGGACTGCACGGCCGCGCTGGAGGTGCTCGGCGCCACGGCCCACGCCTACTACCAACAGCGACACCGCTTCGACGACCAGCCGCTGGGCGGGAAGATCGACCCGGCGGCGGCGCTCGCGGCCGTCGCCTTCATCGCCGACCAGGGCATCGCCACCCGGGTGGTGCGCACCGACGTGGAGTTCCTGCGCGACCCCATGGGCTTCCCCCACGACCTGCAGAACGCGGCCCCTGCACTGCTGTGGGCGGGGCACGACGGCACCTCGGCCCTGTCCTGGGGAACGGTGCTGACCTCGGCCACCATGCTCGGTGCCACGGCCTACCGCCCCTATGAGCAGAGCCCCTTCGTGGCCGAGTTCGGCCCGGTCTTCCAGGCAGTCGGGTTGCCGGTGGCCAACGTGGTGGCCGGTGTCAGCGAGGTGGGGACGGCCGTCATCGCCGCCCGGTCCGCGTACGGTCCGCCGGCCGCCTCCTGCCAGCGGGGCGAGCCCGGCAGGCCCTGCATGCGGTGCTGGAAGTGCGGGCGCAAGACGCTGTCGACGCTCGGGGTGACCGACGAGTGGCCCCCGGGTGCCGAGCTGGACCGCTTCCTCCAGCAGGAGGAGATCGCCCGCAACCTGCGACGGCGGCCGATCAAGGTGGAGGTGGCGCTCGCGTGGGCGGCCGCCCGGTACGCCGCATCGTCCACCGCCGACCACGAGTCGCGGGTGATGGCGGCCCTGCACGACCTGACCAGGGGGAACGACGCCACGCCGCTGGAGGCCTCCTTCACGCCGGCGCTGGACCCCCTGCCCGCGCGCCTGCGCCCCGAGGTGGAGGAGTCCCTGGCCCGCCACCTGGACCCGATGTCCCCCGAGCAGGAGCAGTGGGTGCGGGACTGGACGCTGGAGTCGCACGGCAGCCCGGCGGACCGCGATGCGGCCCGGGCGCGCCTCGCGGAGGCCCTGGACCCGGCGACGAACCCGGTGGGCGGCGAGGACTTCGACCCCACGACCATGGCGCCGCGCCAGCCACGTCGGCAGCCGGACACCGACGACCGCCCGGGGGTGCGGGCCCGCCTCGGGTCACGCGTGGCCGCGCGGTGGCCCTTCAGTCGCTCAGGACGATGAGGGAGTCGCCCTCCTGCACCAGGTCACCGGGGGCGATGTGGACGGCCTCGACGGTGCCGGGGGCCTCGGCCAGCACCGGGATCTCCATCTTCATGGACTCCAGGAGCGCCACCTCCGTCCCGGCCTCGACCTGCTGGCCGACGGTCACGTGCACGGCGGCCACGTTCGCCACGAGTTCGGAGAGGATCTGCTGGCTCATGTGGTGATTCTCGCACCGGCGCGGGCTCGGAGCACGGACTGACGCCCGGGAGGGCGGTGGTCGCATAGTGTGAGCCGAACCCGCGAGGGCCCGTGAGGGCAGAGGAGGCACGCGAATGCGCGTTGCAGTGATCGGTACCGGTTACCTGGGGGCGGTGCACGCCGCCGGGATGGCCCAGTTGGGCTTCCAGACGGTGGGCGTGGACGTGGACCAGGCCAAGGTGGATCGGCTGCAGGCCGGGACCAGCCCGTTCTACGAGCCGGACTTCGAGCCGATCCTGGCTGAGCAGGTGGCTTCGGGCAGGTTGCGGTTCACGACCGACTTCTCGCAGATCTCGGATGCGGACGTGGTGTTCATCGGGGTGGGGACGCCGCAGAAGGCCGACTCGCACGCGGCGGACCTGACGTACATCGACGCGGCGATCGCCTCGATCACCCCGCACCTGAAGGACGGTGCGCTGGTGGCGGGTAAGTCGACGGTGCCGGTGGGCACGGCGCAGCGGTTGGCCGAGTACATCGCCGAGCACACCGCCGATGGGGTGACGGCCGAGCTGGCGTGGAACCCGGAGTTCCTGCGTGAGGGCTTCGCCGTGCAGGACACGCTGCACCCCGACCGGTTGGTGTTCGGTGTGACCAGTGACCGGGCGGAGTCGATCCTGCGGGAGGTGTACGCCCGCACCATCGAGCAGGACGGCACGCCGGTGGTGGTCACCGACCTGCCGACCGCCGAGCTGGTGAAGGTGGCGGCGAACAGCTTCTTGGCCACGAAGATCTCGTTCATCAACGCGATGGCCGAGATCTGTGAGTTCGCCGGGGCGGACGTGACGAAGCTGGCTGACGCGATCGGGCACGACGACCGCATCGGTCGCAAGTTCCTCAATGCCGGGGTCGGTTTCGGCGGCGGCTGCCTGCCCAAGGACATCCGCGCCTTCTCCGCCCGCGCCGGGGAGCTCGGTGCCGGCCACGCGCTGGAGTTCCTCGCCGAGATCGACAAGATCAACTCGCGCCGACGCGATCACGTGGTGGAGCTGGCCAAGCAGGAGCTGGGTGGTGACCTGCGGGATCGCAAGGTGGCCGTGCTGGGTGCGAGCTTCAAGCCGAACTCCGACGACGTGCGTGACTCCCCGGCGTTGGCGGTGGCCGGGGCGTTGCACCTGGCCGGTGCGGACGTGCGCGTGTACGACCCCAAGGGCATGGAGAACGCCGCGAAGGTGTACCCGCCGCTGACCTATGCGGACTCCGCCGAGGCGGCGATCGCCGACGCCGAGCTGGTGGTACACCTGACCGAGTGGCAGGAGTTCAAGGACCTAGACCCCGCGGTGTTGGTCGAGACCGTGGGCACGCCGACCATCATCGACGGGCGCAACGCGCTGGACCCGGTGGCCTGGCGGGCCGCGGGGTGGACCTACATCGGTCTGGGTCGCCCCTGAGCCACCGCCCCGCCGGCCCCGCGGTGGGCGTCGCCCCTCGGGTGGCGCCCACCGTCGTGCGCGGGGCGTGAGGATCAGACCCGGTTGGTGAGCATCGCGTACAGCCGGGTGCTGCGCCGGGCCACGACCTCCCAGGTGGCGTTCCGGTCCACCCAGGCCGCGGCGCGCTCGGCGGATCGCTCGCGCGCCGCCCGGGCCTCCGGACCAGGGCGGGTCCAGCGGCCCATCGCCGCGGCCCAGTCCTCCACCCGGGGCGGGACGGCCTCGCCCCGGCCGTCCTCGACGAGCTCGGCCAGCGGGGGCAGGTCGGACACCAGCACCGGTGAGTCGGCCGCCATCGCGCTGAGGGGCTTGAGCGGCGTCACCAGGCGGGTGACGGGGGTGTCCAGGCGGGGGACGCAGACGAGGTCGATGGCGGCGTGCCATGACGGGACCTCGGTGTGCGGGACACGACCGACGAGGTGCACGCGGTCGGCGAACTCGGCCGGCAGCGCGGCGACCGCGGCGCGGACCGTGGACCCACTGGGGCCATCGCCGACCACCACCAGGTGACCGGGGTCGGCGGGGTGCTCGGTGCAGTGCCGCGCGAAGGCGTGCACGAGCATCTCCGTGCCCTCGTACTCGTTCAGGCTGGAGATGACGCCCAGCACCACTTCCTCCGGCCCGATCCCGAGCCCCCGGCGGTGCGCCCGGCCGCGGGCCGCGGTGGCCGGGTCGTCGACCGCCGCCAGCTCGTCGGCGGGGGCCGCGTTGCTCAGCACGTGGACCCGCTCGGCGGGGACCCCCCGCTCCACGATGACGCGCCGCATGGTCTCCGAGAGGGTGGTCACCGCGTCCGCCGCGAGCATGCACGTCGTCTCGGCCTCCCGGGTGCGGTGGTAGTTCTCCGAGGCGGGGTCGCCACCCCGCGTCACCCAGGTCTCCTCGAGGAAGCCGCGCACCTCGTAGACCACCGGGATACCGAGACGGCGGCCGACGGCCAGAGCCACCTGGGCGTTGCTGAAACGGGTGTGCGCGTGCAGGACGGCGGGGCGCACCCGGCGGGCCAGGGCCGTGAGCTCCTCCACGTGCAGGGCCAGCGCCCGGTCGTCGCCCAGCGGCAGCGAACCCGGCAGGAGCAGGTGGTGCGGCACGCCCTCCACCGTGTGCTCGGTGCCGTGGGGCAGGAAGCCGGAGTCCACCGGGAAGCCCAGCCGGGTGGCCACCTCCGGGTGCCATCCCTCGCGCTGCTGGGCCGTCGTGAGGCCCAGGGTCCGCAGGGTGTACCCCGCCTGCACCCAAGGCAGCGAGTTGGTCACCACGTGCAGCACGACCCCGGGGCGCGGGGCGGGGGCGTCGGGGTCCGGGGTCAGGCCCTCCCAGGGGCGGGCGGCGATGGCCGCGCGCTCACCCTCGATGCGCTCCCGCATCCACCGGGCGCGCAGACCGCCGGTGCGGTCCAGCACCTCCAGCGCCCGGTCGCGGTGCCCGGCGTCCCGGTGCGCCAGCGCACGGGCGGGGTGTTGCACGTCGGCGGCATCCAACCGCTGCAGGGCGGTGCGGTGCGCCCGCTGCGCGTGGACCACTGCGGCCACCCGGACGACGGTGGGCAGGAGGTGGGCGGGTCGGGTGCGGGCGAGCTTCTCGAGCTGGACGCGTGCCTCCGCGCTCCGGCCGTCGGCGTCCAGGGCCAGGGCACGCAGGGCCGGGGGGACGGCCGGAACGGACAGGACCGTGCGGGCGATGACCGAGGGGGCGGCCCGCAGCGCGACGGACAGCAGCTTGAGGCTGTCGGTCGTGAGGTGTCGGGCAGCCACCGCGAGGCAGAGCCGGGTCGTCCTGGACAGGCGCGGTTCGATCGGGGACCTCCGTGCGTCGTCCCGGTCCGCCGGGACCGGGGTGAGGGGACCCGGAAGGGGTTAGGCTCCGGAACTCTACGTCGACGGCCCGAAGATGTCCACGGGCGCACCCGGCCCGGGCGACGGCGGGTGGGTCCACCGCGCCAGTACCGTGGTGACCAGCCGACGACGACCCCGGCGCCCGACGAATGGGAGAACAGCATGTCCGCACTCGTGGTCCACGTGACCGGTGCCCGTCCGAACTTCCCGAAGGTGGCACCGGTGATGCGTGCCCTGGACGCCGAGGGCATCGACCAGCTGCTGGTCCACACCGGGCAGCACTACGACGAGAAGATGTCCGACGTGTTCTTCCGGCAGCTGGGCATCCCCGAGCCGGACGTGAACCTCGGGGTCGGTTCGGGTGCCCACGGTGAGCAGACCGCGCGGATCATGATCGGCCTGGAGGAACTCTTCACCGAGCGGCAGCCCGACCTGGTGGTGGTCTACGGGGACGTGAACTCGACGGTGGCGGCCTCGCTGGTGGCCTCGAAGATGGGCATCGACACCGCGCACGTGGAGGCCGGTCTGCGGTCCTTCGACCTGACGATGCCCGAGGAGATCAACCGGTTGGTCACCGACCGGCTGTCGACCCTGCTGCTGACCACGAGCCCGGACGCCAACGTGCACCTGGGCAACGAGGGTGCCGATCCCGACGCGGTGCACTTCGTGGGCAACCCGATGATCGACACGCTGCTGTCGAACCTGGACCGGTACGACACCGGTGCGGCCCTGGAGTCGCTGGCCGGGCAGGTGCCCGAGGGCGTCTCCGAGGGGGGGTACGCGGTGGTGACGGTGCACCGTCCGGGCAACGTGGACCGTCCGGAGGACGTGCAGGCGCTGGTGGGTTCGCTGCACTCGGTGGCCGACCGGGTGCCGGTGATCGTGCCGCTGCACCCGCGGGGTCGGGCCCGCCTGGAGGAGGCCGGGTTCATGGACCACGAGAACGTGCACGTGGTGGACCCGCTGGGGTACCTGGAGTTCATGGGTCTGGTGCGGGGGGCCGCCCTGGTGGTGACCGACTCCGGTGGTGTGCAGGAGGAGACCACGGTGCTGGGCGTGCCGTGCCTGACGGTGCGACCGAACACCGAGCGTCCGGTGACGATCACGCACGGCACGAACCAGTTGGTGACCCGGGAGGGGCTGGGCGAGGCCGCGGTGGCCGCCTTGGAGAAGGGCCGGCAGGCTGACCACCTGGTGCCGCCGCTGTGGGACGGGCATGCCGGTGAGCGCATCGCCCGCGTGATCGCCGGCCACCTGGCGGACCGCGCCTGATGGGGATCGCACGGCGGGCCGGCCGCATCGTCCGCCGCGGTCGCAGGGTGCTCACGGAGGCCGCGCGCGACCCGCAGCGGCGCCGGGAGCTGCCCGGCCGCCTGCGGCGCACCGTGGAGCGCGAAGCGACGCGCCTGCGCAGCGAGGCGGCCCGCCGTGCCGGGGCCCGGGTGCCCCTGCCCGCGCTGGACCTGCCCGACGGGCCGGTCGCCCGGCCGCAGGTGCGGGCCGCCGTCGTGCTGGACACCTTCAGCGAGCTGGGTTTCCGCTACGAGTGGGACCAGCACCCGGTGACCCCCGAGGGCTTCCGCAGCGAGATCGAGGCCGCGGACCCGCACCTGCTCTTCGTCGAGTCGGCCTGGAACGGCAACGGTGGCGCCTGGCGCCTGGCGATGACCGGCGAGGGTGCCCCGTCGCCGGAGCTGCGCGCACTGGTGGCCCTCTGTCGGGAGCGGGGCATCCCCACGGTCTTCTGGAACAAGGAGGACCCGCCCAACTACGACCGCTTCATCGAGACCGCCCGACTCTTCGACCGGGTGTGGACGGTGGACGCCGACCGGATTGAGGCCTACCGCGGGGACCTCGGTCACGACCGCGTCGGCCTGCTGCCCTTCGCCGCCCAGCCGCGGCTGCACAACCCGGTCCTGCACGGGGCCGGGCGTGCGCGGGAGGTCGCCTTCGCCGGCAGCTACTTCGCGGACAAGCACCCGGAGCGGCGCGAGCAGATGGACTATCTGCTGGGGGCCGCCCTGGACCACGGGCTGGAGATCTACTCCCGGCAGGCCGGCGGGGCGAAGCGGTACGCCTTCCCGAAACGCTTCCGCGGCGCAGTGGTGGGCTCCCTGCCCTACGAGAAGATGCTGGCGGCCTCCACCGCCTACAAGGTCTTCCTCAACGTGAACTCGGTGACCGCCTCGCCGACGATGTGCGCGCGCCGGCTGTTCGAGCTCTCGGCCGCGCAGACCCCCGTGGTCAGCGGGCCCGCCGCCGCCATCGAACCCTTCTTGGGGGACACGGTGACGGTGGTCCGCGACGAGCAGGAGGCCGAGCTGGCGCTGCGGGGCCTGCTGCAGCACCCCGAGCTCCGCGACCGGCAGGGACTGCTGGCGCACCGGCGCGTCTTCGACGCCCACCTGGCCACCCACCGGGTGGAGCAGGTGCTGGCCGCGATCGGCACCGACGCCCCCGCCCGGGTGCCCTCGGTGAGCGCCGTGGTGCCCACCATGCGCCCGCAGACCGCGGAACACGTGGTGCGCACCCTGGCGGCGCAGGTGCACCCGTCCACCGAGCTGGTGCTCGTGGCCCACGGGGTGGAAGTGGATGCAGACGCCGTGCGCGGGCTGGCGTCCGAGCACGGTCTGGAGCAGGTGCAGGTGCTGCGGGCGGATGCCGACCTGACCCTGGGTGCGGTGATGAACCTCGGCATCGAGGCCGCCGGAGGCGAGTACGTCGCCAAGATGGACGACGACAACCTCTACGGCGAGCACTACCTCTCGGACCTCGTGCGGGCCTTCAGCTGGACCGACGCGCAGGTGGTGGGCAAGTGGGCCCACTACGCCCACCTGAGCGCCAGCGGCGCCACCCTGCTGCGCTTCGCCGATCACGAGCACCGGTACACCGACCTCGTGCAGGGCGGCACCATGCTCATGCCGCGGGAGACCGCCCGCGAGCTGCGCTTCGAGGACCTCCCGCGCCGCGTGGACACGACCTTCTGCCAGAAGGTGCAGCGCGCCGGGGGCCGGGTGTACTCGTCGGACCGCTTCAACTTCGTCTCCGTGCGGGGTGGGGCCCCGGGTGCCCACACCTGGACCATCAGCGACGCGGAGCTGCTGGCCAAGCGCGGCCGCCTGGTCTCCTTCGGGGACCCGACCGGCCACGTCATGGTCTGAGACGCCCCCGGCCGCAACGGTTCCGACCGGCGCCCGCAGGGCACGGTGAGGGCAGCACCACAGCGCCGGAGCGTGCGCCGGACCCCCTCGGCGTGCAAGCATCCCGGGTCGACCTGTTTCGTTGGAGGGTGACGGAGCCGCTGCTGCGGGCCGCCCCGCCAGGAGGAGTTCCCATGACCGCAGCCGGTCGGACGGTGGAGGACAGCACCCCGCGCCGTCCCCGCAACACCCCGGACCCCCGGAGCTTCCGAGGGGACATCGAGGGCCTGCGCGCGATCGCCGTGGGCCTGGTGCTGCTGCACCACGTCCACTTCCCCGGGGTCACCGGCGGGTTCGCCGGCGTGGACATCTTCTTCGTCATCTCCGGGTACCTCATCACCTCCGGCCTGCTCAAGGAGGTGCAGGCCACCGGCACGGTCTCCATCCCGAGGTTCTACGCACGGCGCGCCCGGCGCCTGCTGCCGGCGGCCTCGCTGGTGCTCGTGTTCACCGCGGTGGTGGGTCTGTTCGTGCTGACGCGCAACGCCCTGGCGGACCTCGCCTCGGACGTGCTCACGGCCACCTTCTACGTCATCAACTGGGCGCTGGCCGGCCGGGCGGTGGACTACCTGGCCGAGGACTCCGCGCCCTCCCCGCTGCAGCACTACTGGTCGCTCTCGGTGGAGGAGCAGTACTACGTGGTCTGGCCGCTGCTCATCATCGCCGCGGCCTGGGTCGCCCGCCGCACGAGGCTGCGGGCCATGCCGCTCATCGGGGGCGTGCTGGCGGTCCTGCTCCTGGCCAGCCTCGTGCACTCCATCACACACACCGCCGCGGACCCGGCGACCGCCTACTTCTACACCACCACCCGCGTCTGGGAGCTCGCCGTCGGGGCGATGGTGGCGTACCTCGCCCCGCGCTTCCGCGGGATCCCGGCCGCGGCCGCCCAGGTGATGGCGGCGGTCGGCGTGGTGGCCCTGGTGGTGGCCGCGGTGGGCTACACCACGAAGACCCCCTGGCCAGGCTCCGCGGCGCTGCTGCCGGTGTTGGGCACCGCGCTGGTGATCGCCGCCGGGTGCAGCACCCCGAACACCCTCACCGGCCGCCTCCTGGGCATCGCGCCGATGCGCTTCATCGGCGGCATCTCCTACGCGCTGTACCTGTGGCACTGGCCGCTGCTGATCTTCCTGGCCGAGCTGCGCCCGGATTCCGGCCTGCTGGAACGACTGGTGGTGGTGGCCGTGGCGATCGCGCTGTCGTGGGCCACCAAGCTCCTCGTCGAGGACCCGGTCCGCTACCACAAGGCGCTCTCGCAGTCGGTGCCCAAGGCGCTGCTCATGGCGCTGGCGACGATGATGGCCAGCGCGGTGGCCGGTGCCGCCGTCTGGTCCGTGGCACCGAAGATGACCGGTACCCCGGACGACGCGAAGGGTGCTGTGGCGCTCGTGGCCGATGGTGCGAAGCCGGCGGAGAACGGGCAGAAGGACGGCCAGGACGTGCCCTACGCCCTGGTGGAGGACCCGGCGAAGGAGTACGACGAGTCCGGCCCGGTGTACCCGGAGCCCGCGCTCGCCCCCAAGGACGTCCCCTCGGTCTACGCCGACGACTGCCAGGCCAAGCAGGAGGCCACCGACCCCCCGGGCACGGACGACTGTGTCTACGGCAACGCCGAGGGTGACACCCGCGTGGCCGTGGTGGGTGACTCCAAGATGGTGCAGTGGATGCCGGCCCTCGAGGCCATCGCCAAGGAGGAGGACTGGCGACTGGAGGTGTACAACAAGTCCGCCTGCTCCTTCAGCACCGAGGGCAAGTACGACGAGTGCGAGGAGTACAACGGCAAACTCGTGGACCAGCTGGCGCAGGACGCTCCGGACCTGGTCTTCACCTCCACCGGTGACACCCAGAACGTGGACTCGATCTCGAAGAGCATGACCGAGAACCTCACCCGCCTGCAGGAGGGTGGCGCCCAGGTCGTGCTCATCGCCGACAACCCCTCCACGCAGGAGGGGGACATCGAGGGCGACAAGTCGGTCTACGAGTGCATGGAGGAGAACCCCGGCGACTACGGGAGGTGCTCCTACCCGATGAACGACGTCAACGGGAACACGGCGCTCAAGAAGGTGGACGAGGCGATGGACGGGGTCGAGTACGTCGACCTCAACCAGTACATCTGCCCCGACGGTGCCGACTGCCCCGCCGCGATCGGCGGCATGACCATCTACCGCCAGGGCTCGCACGTCACCGCGTCCTACATCCGCTCGCTGACGCCGATGCTGCACCAGGCGCTGGTGGACCACGGCATCGCGTTCAGCAAGGACGTGAAGGTCGAGGTGGCGCCCGAGGAGTCCGGGGACTGAGAACGCGAGGTCGTGCGCGCCGGCTCAGCGGGAGCCGAGCACCCGGTGGTAGGCCTCGTCGGCGATGGTCACGACGTCCGACCAGTCTCGCTGTTCGAGCACCCACTGGCGCGCCTGGCGACCCATCTGCTGGCGCAGCTCCGGGGAGTCCAGGTAGCGGCGGATGCAGTGCGCCAGCCCCTCGGCGGAGCCCTTCTCGAAGACCAGGCCGCGCTCGTCGGGGGCCACGATCTCGGTGAGGGCGGCCACGGAGCTGGAGATGACCGCCTTGCCCATCGCCATCGACTCGAAGGGTTTGATGGGGCTGATCAGCTCGCACACCGGCAGCGGCAGGCGCGTGAAGGGCGTGATGTCGAAGAGCGACAGGTAGCGCGGCACCTCGGCGTGCGGCACGCGACCGGTGAAGGTCACCACGTCGGCCAGGTCGAGCTCGGCGGCCAGACCGTGCAGGCGGGCCTGGTGGTGGCCGTCGCCGACGATGATCACGTGGAAGTCGTCGCGCTCGCGGCGCAGCTCGTCGGCGGCCTGCAGGATGAGTTCGATGCCCTCGTAGTCGACGAGGCCACCGGCGTAGCCGATGACGACCTTGTCCTGCACGCCCAGCTCGGCGGACAGCTCGGTGTCTCGGGCGCGCGGCTCGAAGTTGGCCGTGTGCACGCCGTTGGGCAGCACCACGATGCGGTCGGCCGGGCCGCCGCGGCGGATCATCTCCTCGCGCAGCGCCTCGGTGATCACGAAGGTGAGGTCGGCATGGCGCACGATGTGGTTCTCCAGCCCGGTCATGTACGCGTAGGACTCGGTCTGCTCGAAGTTCGGGCGGCGGGAGACCTTCATGAGGTCCTCCAGCCCGCGCATCTCGTAGACGAAGGGGATGCCCAGGCGCCGCGCCGCCTGCAGACCGGCCAGACCGTTGTTCTGGAAGCTGCTGGCGTGGATCAGCGAGGCCCGGTGCCGCACCGCGTGCTCGGCGATGCCGTCGGCGAAGCGGCTGATGTACGAGGCCATCGGCGTGTTGTCGTAGACGCGCTCGCCGGGCTCCAGCAGGCGGTTGTAGACGATCCCGTCGACCACGTCGTGCGGGGCCACGACGGTCTTCTTCTTGGCCGGCCAGCGGTCGTAGGGGAAGCCCAGGCGGGTGACGGCCTCCATGGTCCAGCCGAGATCGCGCAGACCGGTGATGACGCCGTGGGACCGGGTGGCGTAGCCGCCGGACTGGTGCGGCAGGCTCTGGGCGAGCACGCTCAGCACCGCGCGGGGGTCCGGCGTGTAGGGCGTGCTGGCCGCCGGCCGGTGGACCGGCCAGCCGTGCTCCACGATGGCCAGCTGGTCGGTGGCTTGGCGGTGGATGGCGCGGGCGTCCTTCTGCCCGCGGCGGTGCGAGATGGCGCGCTCGGTGAGGGTGGCCGCGGCCCGCAGGTGGCCGGCGCGCAAGGCGCTCTTGGCGGCCCACATGACCGGCCGGGTGGGGAACTCCTCCGGCGCGCAGCGGTGGAACTGCACCAGGGAGCGAATCTCCTCGTAGTCGCCCAGGTGGTTCAGCAGGGCGATGGCCACGGCCATGCCCTCGGGGCTGGTGGCGGCCTCCCGGTGGGCGATGGCGCGGACCTCGGCGGGGTCCTCGTGCTGCATGAGGATGGAGTCGCGGCGCACCTGGACGACCGTGCTCGGGTCGGCGGCGTTCGGCCAGGTGGCCACGTTGTCCAGGAAGCGGCGGGTGAGCTCCTGGTCGGGCGTGCGGAAGCGCTTCATGAGCAGGGCCGCGTCGGTGTGGTTGTTCGGGCGCACGCGCGTGGCCTGCTCCAGCAGCTCCTGCCGCCCCTCGTCGACGCCCAACTGGTCCAGCAGATCCAGGTGCCGGCCCAGGGCCGTGGAGTCCGGGGTGTCCCCGGAGGTGGACTCCTGGGCGGCCAGCAGTGCCTCGTCGTGGCGCCCCAGGCGGGCCAGGGCCAGGGCCCGCATCGAGTGACCCCTGGGGCCGAGCGCGGCAGGGTCCACCGCGTCCAGCACCGCCAGTGCACGGGCCGGGTCGGCGTTCTCGCGCATCTCGTGGTGGGCGCGGTACAGGATGACCCGCAGACCCAGCGGACCACCGGCCTGCGGCAGGCTGGCCAGCGGGCGGACGGGGAGGTTCTCCACGGTGCGCCGGGCGGAGGCCTTGGCGCGGCGGCGAAGGGCGGCCTGGTTGAGCGGGGACATGGTTCCTTTCGCGCGGTGCGGGCGCGCCGGGTCGTTCGTCAGAGGGAGGCGTGCGAGCGGGGGTCGCCGAAGAACTGTAGGTCGCCGGTGGCGGTCATGAAGGTCGAGTCGGTGACCGTCCACGTGTGGGCCGACCGATCGGTGCCGCGGACGGAGACGAAGTTGAAGCGGTCGGCGGAGTACACCTTCACACCCTCGGCCAGGGAGCGGTCCAGCACGTCGGAGTCGACGGCGCGCGGGATGTCGCTGAACCGGATGCGGCGCACGAGGTCGCCCGTGAAGAGCATCGCCCCGCCCTGGATGCGGCGCTCGTAGGTGTGCTCGGCGTCCGGGTAGCGCAGCACGACGGCGCCGGTGGAGCGCAGCCAGACCAGGTGGCACCACTTGCCGACGATGTCGGCGTCGGTGTACGTGAACGCCTCCACCAGGTCGGACAGGTAGCCCGGCCCGTAGAAGTTGTCGTCGTCCATCTTGGCGATGTAGCGGCCCGACGAGGCCTCGATGCCGAGGTTCATGCAGGAGCCGAGGGTCAGCGAGGCGTCGGCCCGCACCAGGACGAGCTGCTCCACCCCGGCCTCGGTGGCCTGGGCGCGCAGGGCGGCCTCGTCCACCTCCAGCCCGTGCAGCACCAGCACCAGCTCGACCTCGCGGTGGCGCTGGCGGGCGATGTTGGCCAGCACGTTGTCGAGCTCGTGGGTGCGGTTGGTGGGCACCACGGCCGAGACCGAGCGGTCGCGCACCGGCAGCTCCACGCCGGCTCCGGAGAGCAGCGCGGCGGCCCGGTGGGAGGCGGTGTGGGCGGCGAGCACCTCCCGGTGCAGCAGGTGCCCCTCACGGCTGCGCAGCTCCGGCTGCTGCATGCGGGCCACGACCTCGCTGCGGAACTGCTTCTGGTCGTCCGCGGAGGGGACCAGGGAGCCCAGGCCGCTGGGGAGACGTCCCCCGAGCCCTGCGGGCGTGACCAAGGGCGCACCGCTGGCCGCGGCCGCGACGGCGGTCCACGGTGCCAGCGGAGAGGTGGCGCTCAGGTCGGTGACGACGCCGGCGGTGGCCAGCGCGGCGAGGGCCTCGCCGCGGGACCCGGCCCGGTGCACCCGGCTCTCCAGGCCGGTCGGCAGGGTCACCGGGCTCGACTTGCCCGGCAGGCGCACCACTGGGGTCTCGGCCTCGGGCAGCGGCGCCAGCCCGCGGGCGAGCACCTCCTGCAGCGCGGTCCCGTCGGTGAGCTCCGGGAAGCCGTCCACCAGCGTGAACGCGCGGCCCGTGCGGCGGGCGACGCCGCCCCGCTCGACCGGGTTGGCGGTGCGCGGCTGGGCGGCGGCCTCGAGCAGCTCGACCGAGCGGCTCCAACGCGAGGCGGCCTCGGTGCGCAGCGACTCGTCGGTGGCCATCACCCGGTCCACCCCGGGGAGCCACGGGAGCTCGGACGGCTCGGGCAGCGGCCCGGCTGTGACCCACAGGGTGACCGGGACGCCGCGCTCGCGGGCCGCGGTCACCAGCGGTGCCACCCCCTGGGCGTCCCGACCCCAGCCCGGGACCCGGCCCGCCTGCAGCTCCAGCAGCAACAGGGCGGCGCCCTCCAGGGCGCCGTGCCCGCCGTCGGTGCGGTCCGCGGGGCGCTGGTCCCACTCCGGGGCCATCACCTCGGCCACGGTCGGGGAGAGCGCGGTGGCCACCGTCACGTCGAGGGCCGGCAGGCCGCGGGAGGGCTCGGGGGCCGCAGCGAGGTCGTGGTCCTCGACGCCGGTGGGTGCGTCCTGCGGGGAGGCCGCGCGCGAGACCTCCGGGGCCACCTGCTCCCGGGCGCTGGTCCGACGCACCACCGAGCGCACCAGACGGCGGGCGGCGCGGGCGGGGCGACGGAGGGGTGAGGGGACGGAGGGTGCGGCCATGGAGGGTCCTCCTGGGACTCGATCGAGGTCAGCGGTGACGATATCGCGGGGCGGCGCCCGACAGGGCCGGTCGAGGCGTTCCGTGGGCCACGTCCTGCAGGGCGCCGAGGAAGACCGGTGCGGTGGCCGCCCAGGAGTGCTCGGCGACCGCCTCCCTCCGCGCGGCCCGTCCCAGCCGGGTGCGCAGCGCCGGGTCCTGCCGCCACGCCAGCAGGGTCGGCAGGGCCCGCTCGACACCGGGGGGCCCGAAGGGCACCACCGCTCCGCAGCCGGCGCGCTCCACGGCCTTGACGGCCAGCGGGAGCGGGGTGGTGACCACCGGCAGGCCGTGGGCCATGTACTCCAGCACCTTCGTGGGCATCGAGTGGCGGAAGTTCGGCAGGTCGCCCAGCAGGCTCACGCCCGCCAGGGCACCGTCGAGCATCGCGGCCGCGCGGGCGTTGGGCACGAACCCGTGGTGCACCAGGTCCCCGCGCCGGTGGGCGGCGGCGAGGGTGGCAGCGCACTCGCCGGTCGCCGGCCCGATGACGTGGAGCGTGCACGCGCCGTCGGTGGCCCGCCGCAGCCCCGTCCCCAGCGCGACGAGCTCGTCGCTCCCGCGCAGCCGGGTGACGTTGCCGAGGTAGACCACCCGGTCGGTCCCCGGGGCGGGGGGTTCGGTGGCCGGCACGGGGACGGTGTTGGGCACCACCGTGTGGACCCGGGAGAAGCGGTCGGCGTAGGCGTGCTCGGCCAGCAGCAGGGTCAGGTGCCGCTCGGCCAGGCGCTCGACCCAGCGGACGGCGCGGGCCGCCCAGGCCCCCGTCGGCCCGGGCAGGTAGGACCGGGTGGGCAGGGCCGCGGCGGGGTCCTCGTGCACGTCCCAGACCACGCGGTCGGCCACCCCGGAGAAGGGCACCAGCAGGAGCAGCTCAGGGTCGTGCAGGACCACGGCGTCGTGGCGGGGGCCCTCGGTGCGCAGCACGTGCAGCGCGGCCCGCAGGGCGGCCAGCCGGCGACGCCCGGAGGCGTGCGGCAGGTCGATGCCGGTCAGCGGACGCTCCGGAGCCGCCACGGGGACAGGCAGGCCGTGCGCCGACCACGCGCCGGCCTGCGTGACCTCCCAGCCCGCACCGAGCATGGCGGCCACCTGGCGCTCGTGGATGCGGGCGTCCTCCGGGTGGTGCACCGTGCTGACGACCAGGACGCGCACGCTCAGCCCTTCTTCCGGGGCCCCCGGGGAGCCTTCTCGTAGGCCGAGAGGACCTCCTCGACGGGGCCGTCCATGTGCACCCGCCCGGTGTCCATCCAGATCGCGCGGTCGCACTGCTTGCGGATCATCGCGTTGGAGTGGCTGACCATGAACACGGTGCCGGCCTCGGAGCGGATCTCGGCGATCCGCTTCTGCGCCCGCTCCTTGAAGTCCGCATCGCCCGTGGCCAGGGCCTCGTCCACCACCAGCACGTCCGGCACCACCGCGGTGGAGATGGCGAAGCGCAGCCGTGCCGCCATGCCCGAGGAGTACGACTTCATGGGCAGGTTCACCGCATCGCCCAGGCCGGAGAACTCGACGATCGAGTCCAGGCGCTGGGTGACCTCGTGCTTGGTCATGCCCAGGGCCTGGCAGCCGATCTGGATGTTGCGCACTCCCGACAGGGTGGGCATCAGCACCGCGTTCACGCCGAGCAGGGTGCTCTGCCCCTGCACCCAGATGCGACCGGACGACGGCGGGATCAACCCGGCGATGGCGCGCAGCAGGGTGGACTTGCCCGAGCCGTTGCGGCCGATGAGGCCGATGGACTCCCCGCGGTGGGCCACCAGGCTCACGTCGCGGACGGCGTGCACGAGGTCCTGCCCACCGCCGATGGCGCGGTGGCCCGCACGCGCGAGGGCGCCGCGGCGGCCCTCCCGGTCCTGCTGGGCCGCGCGGTGCTCGCCGGTGCCGAAGATGCGGTAGTGGATGTCGACGTGGTCGACCACGACGGTGGGGACGCGCTCATCCGCGGCCATAGGTGCCCTCCCCGCGCCAGAAGAAGAGGAGGCCGAACACCGGCAGGGCCACGGCCCAGCCCAGCGCGACGAGCCACGTGGTGGGGTCCAGGGGTGCCTCGGCCATGAGGCTCTCCCGCACCAGTCGCAGCATCACGGCCACCGGCTGGTAGTTCATGACGAGCACGAGCCACTGGGGGGCGTCCATGCGGCCCAGGTAGTGCTCGACGCTGTAGAAGACACCCGACACGTAGCGCAGCAGGCGGATCAGCAGCGGGATGAAGTTGGCGGCGTCCCGCGAGTCGTGGACGACGCGCGCCAGGATCAGGCCGATCCCCATCGACATCGAACCGATGAGGAGCAGGGCCACCGGGAACATCAGCCACTCCCACGACGGACGCTCGCCGGTGACCAGCATGATCACCAGCAGCACCACGAAGGTGGGGGCGGCAGCCACGAGCTCGGTGAGCACCTTGGAGATCGGCAGCAGTGCCCGGGGGAAGGCCAGGGAGCGCACCAGCTGCATGGAGCCGGTCACCGCCCGGGCGCCCGAGCTCATCACCGTCGACAGGAAGACGAAGGTGAAGATGCCCGCGGTGAGGAAGCCGACGTAGTTGTCGGTGCCGTCACGGGTGTCCAGCAGCAGGCCGAAGATCAGGTAGTAGGCCGCCGCGAGCATGATCGGGTTCAGGATCGTCCACACCTGACCCAGGCGGGACTCCTGCGTCTTCGCGAAGGCCTGCGCGGTGGACAGCGTCCACAGGAACTGTCGCCGGCCCCACAGCTCGCGGAGGTACTCCCCGAAGGGAGGGCGGTGCCCTACGCGCCGCAGACCATGCTGCGTGGCGATCGCCTCGAGCTCCGCGGGGCTGGGAACGCCGTCGCCGGCCGCGGTCGCTGACGAGGGGTCAGCAGCCGGGCCGGCGGGCGTGACCCCGGTGGGGTCGGGGGTCACAGGCGGTGGCTGGTCTCGGAGTCGGTGGTGACGCCGCGGGTGTCGAGCATGCGGGTCGCGGCGCTGGCCAGGGCGTCCACGTCGTACTCGCGGTGGTTCTGGACCAGGATGGTCAGGTCGGCGTCCTTGACGCCCTGCAGGGCGTCGGTGACCTTGGTGGCGTCGTCGCCCAGGGCGCGCCAGGTGTCGACCTTGGGGTCGTGGAACTGGACCTTCGCGCCCTTGGCGACCAGGGCCTTGGCCAGGGGGACGGCCGGGGACTCGCGCTGGTCGGCGATGTTGGGCTTGTAGGTGACGCCCAGCAGCAGGACGGTGGCGCCGTTGAGGGCCTTGCCGTCCTCGTTGAGGGCGTCCTGGGCGCGGGAGACGACGTAGTTCGGCATCTGAGAGTTGATCTCCTGGGCCAGCTCGACGAACCGGAAGGGGTAGCCCAAACGGGAGCGCACGTTGTGGCTCAGGTAGTTCGGGTCGATCGGGATGCAGTGGCCGCCGACGCCGGGGCCGGGGTAGAAGGCCTGGAAACCGAACGGCTTGGACTTCGCGGCGTCGATGACGTCCCACAGGTCGATGCCGAGGTCGTGGCAGAAACGGGCCATCTCGTTGACCAAGGCGATGTTGATGTGCCGGTAGGTGTTCTCCAGCAGCTTGGCGGTCTCGGCCTCGCGGGTGCCCTTGGCGCGCACGACGGTGTCGACGAACTGCTCGTAGAAGGCGGCGGCGGCGTCGCCGGACTCGGGGGTGTAGCCGCCGACGACCTTGGGGGTGTTCTTCGCGCCGAACTTCTCGTTGCCCGGGTCGATGCGCTCGGGGGAGAAGGCCAGGTGGAAGTCCTTCCCGGCGGTCAGGCCGGAGGCCTCCTCCAGGATGGGGCGCACGACCTCGTCGGTGGTGCCGGGGTAGGTCGTGGACTCCAGGATCACGGTCATGCCGGCCTTGAGGTTGCGGCCGATGGCCGCGGTGGCGCCCTCGACGGCGCGCAGGTCGGGGCCGCCCTCGTCGGACAGGGGGGTGGGCACGCAGATCACGACCGTCTTGGCCTCGCCGATGCGGGCCTCGTCGGTGCTGGCCTGGTACCCGGCGGACAGCATCTCGGCGATGTCGGCGTCCGAGAGGTCGTCCACGTGGGACACCCCCGAGTTCAGGGCGTCGACCAGGGACTGGGTGATGTCGTAACCGATCACCGTCAGCCCCGCCTTGGTGGCCTCCTGGGCCAGAGGGAGGCCGACATAGCCCTGCCCCACGATCACAACATCCGCAGCCACGAGAACTCCTTCTCAGATCTGCCTGCACCGGTGGCAGGCCACACTCGTCGTCGTCATGCTACCTGCGGGAACCCGCGAGGCGGCGGTCATCGGGGGGGTCGGGGATGTGACGCTCCCGACTCCCGGGCCCCCCGGGGGCCTCAGCGACCCGCCGCGTCCCGCCGCCGGCGGGCCTCGCGGCGCCGGGCCGCGAGGACCTCCAGCGCCTGCAGGTGCTCCGGTGCCAGGCCCGCTGGTCCGGCGCGGAACACCCACCGGGCCCCGAAACCGGTCACCAGGTCGGCCACGCGCCGCCCGAGGACCTCGGGCGTGGCCGCGTGGGCGGGCACCAGGTCGAAGGGGCACCCCGTCGCGCGGGCCGCGCCGACGGCGGCCTCACTGGCCAGGAACACCGGCCGGAAGAAGGGGTGCTCCACCTGCTGCCGCGCCACCGCGGCCAGGGCGGCCTCCTCGTCGGTGCCCAGGTGGTGCACCTCCACCCCCACCACCGGCCAGCGGGACGGCTCCGGGTCCTGGGGGAAGCGGCGGGCCCGCTCGGCCGCGGCCTCGTCCTGCGTGGCCAGGGGGAGGATCCGCTCCTCGCCCTCCAGCGCAGCGAGCCGGCTGAGGGCGTCCACCAGGATCGGCTGCGAGCGCACGGCGGCCGCGGTGGAGGTCGCCGCCCACCGCAGCGCCGGGCGGCGCCGCACCACGCGGGCGACGGTCTTCATGACCTGAGTCTGCCGGTCAGCCACCGCGCACCTCCCGGAGCACCTCGGCGATGACGGACGCGGCCGCCGGGGTGCCGTTGCCCGGGTCGGCGGACATGGCGGAGGAGGCCAGTGCCGCACCGTCTGCGAGCAGCCGCTCCACCGCATCGACGGCCGTGGCCGGGGTGACCTCGGGCAGGTCGACGGCCCACCCCCGGTGGCTGGCCCAGTCGGTGCGGCGGCCCTGGTCGTCCAGGTTGGTCGCGGTGTTCGGCACGAATGCGCTGGGCAGACCCAGGCGGAGCGACTCGTGGAAGCTGTTGTACCCACCGGCGACGAAGGCCAGGTCGAACGCGGCGAAGCAGCGCGCGATGGGGAAGTCGCGCACCACGTGCACGTCGGGGGCGTCGACCGCGCGCTGGGCGATGGCCGGCTGCGTCACGCACACCCCGATGCCGCGCTCCCGCAGCGCGGTGGAGACCGCACCCACCGCATCGGAGGTGTCGTTGATGTTGCCCGCGCCCAGGGAGAGCAGGGCCAGCCGCCCCTCGGCGGGCAGCCCCAGGTGGCGGCGCGCGGCTGCGGCGTCGAGCAGGTCCGACCGGTCCACCAGGGTCACCGGCCCCACCCGGGCCACGCGGGGGTCGTCCAGCGCGGCGGTGGCCCCCGCATCGGCCGGCGCAGCGAGGTCACCGGGCTCGATGACGCGGGCGAACCAGTCGGTCTTCTCGAGCTGGTCGGTGTTCAGGCCGGGCTTCCACATGCCGCGCCGCGACCAGATCCACCGGGTGCTCGGGAAGGTCGCGACCGCCGCGTCGATGCCCCGGTAGGGGTGGGTGCCGTCGAAGACCACCACGTCCGGCCGCACGCGCTCCAGCACGTCGTGCAGGCGCTGGGCGAAGAAGCGACTCCACTCGGCCGAGCGCATGCCCGTGGCCCCCGTGCTGGGCAGGTACTCGGTGTCGTACCCGAGGGTGCGCACCATCGGCGCCGCGGTCGAGAGCGACAGGAACGAGGTCTGGACCCCCGGCACCACGCCGGGCAGGTGCCGGGCGTAGGCGAGCAGGCGGGTCAGGTGCCCCATGCCGGTGCCGTTGCTCGACATCATGAGCACCCGGGGCCCGTCGCCGCGGCGCACGGCCGGGCTCACGAGGGCACCGCCTCGGACTGCGGGGCGGCCGGCTGGGCCTGCGCGCGGGGCGCGACCGTCACCCGGCCCGGGGCGGGCTGCGCCGTGCGCCACACCAGACCGGTCGTCGGCGGCCCGGCGGGGAGCTCCAGCCGGGTCTCCCGCCCCTGCGGGTGGCTGGTGGTGCCCTGCGACACCAGGCAGGCGATCTCCCCGTCACGCAGCAGCACCAGGGCCCGCAGGCCGTCGATGCGGTGTGCCGCCTCGAGGGCCGCCTGCTCGCCGTGCCCCGCATCGAGGGCGTCCAGGTGGGCGGTCAGTGCGGCCTGCACGGCGGCCTCGGGGCCGACGGCAGCCAGGGCGTCGGCGCGCTCTCCGTCGGCCGGCCGCCGCAGCGGCAGGACCTGGCTGACGGCCCCGGCCCCGGCACCGAGCTCGACCGCCAGCGGCAGCCGGGGGTCGTCGGTGGTCCGGACGGTCAGGGACAGGGGCGCCTGGGGGGCACCGGCGTCGGCGGGGTCAACGCCCGCCCCGGCTCCCGCCTCCGGGGCGGCCTCGTCCCGCAGCTCGTCGACGTGGGCGGCGAAGGACTCCCGCGAGTAGCGCTCGGCCACCACGGCCAGCTGGTGCTCCACGCGCTGGCGGTACAGGCCCGGCACGGTGAGCAGCTCGTGGACGACCTGCGGCACCTCGTGCGGCTCGGCGTACAGCAGGAGGTCGCCGAAGGTGTCGCGGTGCTTCGGGGTCGCCACCACCGGCACGCCGCTGGCCGCGGCCTCCAGCAGGGTGCGCCCGAAGGCCTCGTGGGCGTGGGGGTTGTCCACGTAGACGAACACGTCGATCCCGGCCAGGAAGTCCTGGACGCCCTGGCTGCCGTGCTTCAGCAGCTCCCACGGGGACGAGGGCGCCTCGACGGGGAGGCCCGCCTTGCGGGCCTCCTGCTTCAGCCGCTTGACGGTGATCGGCGCCCCCATCATCCGCACGTGCACCCGGGGGCCGAAGTCGTAGGCCGCGCGGAGGGTCTCCCACTCGGTGGGGAACTTGATGCGGTCGTCGCGGGAGTAGCGGCCCACGACGGGGGTCGCCGCGGGCGGCTGCTCCGGGTCCCGGGTGCGCCAGGTGGCCAGGTCCACCAGGCCCGGGTCGTCCCAGGGCGTCAGGGCGGAGGTCTCCCGCTGCAGCAGGCGGCGGATGGACGGGCCCTGCGGCGCCCACAGCGGGTCGGTGCCGAACAGCTCCCGGGCGTTCCTCTCCACGGTCCCCACGGCGTAGCGCTGGTCGGAGCCGTCCACCTCGGCAGGTGCCTGGTTGGCCACGACCACCAGGATGCGCGGACGCACCCCGGTGGGGCTCCCGTCCGGGCCCTTCGGCGCGCTGGGCGGGTACTGCAGGATCGGGGGGTAGCGCAGCAGCAGGACGTCGATGTCCACGGCGTCGTCCAGGTGCACCATCCGCACCCGGCCGGCGTCCAGCAGCTCCTGCAGCGGGGTGCACAGCGGGTCGTCGGTGGCGCGCATGAAGCGCAGCGCCTCCAGGTGCATCACGCCCACCTCGAGACCCGCCTCCAGGAGGCTGTGGATCTCCTCCAGCATCGAGCGCTGTGGCCCGCCGTAGCGGCGCCAGTCCCCGGCAAACACCGCATCGAGGTGCGGTCGGGGGGAGCCCGGCGGCCGCAGGGCGGAGCTCCACCGGCGCGGGCCGGCGATCTGCGGCGGGCCGTCCGGCTCGAGCCAGGGGTCCTCCCCGGCCGCGATGCGGGCGTGCCACCCCGCGTAGGCGTTCTTGTACTCGTGGCGGGCGGAGTGGCGCCACCCGAGGGAGAAGTCGGCGGCCGAGAGCGAGGAGGCATCGGTCCGCATGAGCACCAGCACGTGCCGCGACTGGTGGACCGGGCGTCCGGTGGCGGCCTCCAGTCGGCGGGCGTACTCGGTGTCGGCGGCCTTGCGGACCGGGTCGAAGAAGCCCACCCGGGCGACCCCCGGCACCATCGGCACCATCAGGCTCGGCGCGCAGGGGATGGCGCCGCGGTACCCGGGGCGGGTGATGCGCAGGTCGTCACCGATCCGCAGGGCCAGCTGGCGCGTCGCGATCTCCGGCACCCCGCGCGCGGTGTGCAGTGGGTCCGCGGGGTCCAGCAGCGGGCGCACCCCGGCCTCGAGCAGCTCGGGGTGGGCCCAGTCGTCGCTGTCCAGCACCACGATCGCGTCACCGGTGGCGCGCCGGATGGCGGTGTTGCGGCAGCGGTAGGTGCCACCGTTGACGGCCTTGCGGATCACCTGGATGCGGGGGTCGAGCTCCTCGATGGCCTCCAGGATGCCCGGGGTGGGCTCCGGGGAGGCGTCGTCGACCACGAGGAGCTCCCAGTTCTGCCAGGTCTGCGAGACCAGCGAACGGGCAGCGAGCAGCACCTTGGGGCCCGGGTTGTGGGCGCTCATGATGACGCTGACCCGGTAGGGGTGGTCCACCGGGGTGCCGCCCTCCCCCAGGAGGCGGTCGAAGGGAGTGCTCAGCAGGGTGTCGGCGTCCAGGCCGTGGCGTGCCAGCCACCCCCGGTCGAAGAGCTCGTCCACCGAGGCCAGGCGGACGGTGGAGCCCAGTCCGGCGCCGAGCCGGCCCGAGAAGGCCTCCCACCAGGCGTGGTCGTCGGCGGTCGGTCCCGCCTGCGGCCGGTGCGGGTTCAGTAGGTCGATGTGGGAGAAGGCCGTGGTGTGCTCGGTTCCCCGCCCGCGGTCCAGCACGGCGGTGGCGTGCCGCGCGTCGTCGCCCTGGCCGCGCACCAGCAGCAGCTGGGCCCAGAGGTCGGCGTGGGCATCCCGCGGGTGCTGGCCGCCACTCAGGGCGTCCGCCAGGGCGTACAGCCCGAGTCCCGCGGAGATGCCCGCGGGGTCCGAGAGCTGCAGGGCGGCGACCCGCGCGTACTCGCAGAGCAGGCGGGCGTCGGGTGCCGCCAGACCACTGACGGCCTCTGCTGCGCTGAGCTCCCCCGCATCGACCCGGCGGCCCAGGTCCTCCAGCTGCTGCGCGGTCGTGTCGGGCCCCCCGGCCAGCACGGCCAGAACGGCGCGACCGGCCACGGACTTGGTGCGCAGGAGGGTGGCCACCAGACGGCTGGGCTGGCGGGCGGCGTGGCGGGCGTGGTCGGCCGCAACCCGCGCATCCGTCGTGAGGGGGGTGTCGGCCAGGTCGACGGGGGGACCGGGGGTGGCTGCGACCGGGAGCGGCTCAGCGGTCATCGCGCACGGAGCGGAGGTCCTCGGCCGCCGACTCCAGGGCGGTCTGGGCGCGGTCGAGGCGCCCCATGTACTGGGCCTGGATCAGGCGCACGGCGCCGGTGACATCCTGCTGCGGCGCCGCGGTGGTGGCGACGGGCCGGCCCGCGGGCTGGGCGGCCCGCGGGGCGGGGCCGGCCACGGGGTTCACGTCGAGCTTCACCGAACGCAGCAACGCCTTCACCCGGCGCGGCAGGTAGCGGGTGCGCCGGTTGGTGTCCAGGACCACCACGAACTGGGCGGTGAGGATCAGGCCGAGCGCGGCAGCGGTGAGCCAGTACAGCTCGAAGGCGGCTCCGACGGCGGCCAGGACCACCAGCAACAGGGCGCCGGTGATGGCGGCCAGCATCTTCGTGGACTTCATGGGCTCCCGTTCCGGCACGCGAGGTGCGAGAGGTGCAGTGTCAGGTGACCGACGGCGTCGACGGCGGCGGTGTCACCCGAGAGTATGGCAGTGCGCCGCGTACGATCGTCCCGATCCGTGCGGGGTGTCGCCGATGCCGGGGTGCGAGCCGGGCCCGGTCCCGCCCCGACCCGTCCCCGTCCCGAGTGGAAGGCCCCGTCCGTGGCAACGTCCGAGACCGCCGTCCGGCCCACCGCACACGCCTCGCCGACGGACCACGCGGTGGCCGCGGCCCGCGCCGGACACGTGGAGGGCCTGGACGCCTGGGTGGCCGGTTCCCACGACACCCCCCTGGCGATGCTGGTGAGCGCCCTGCGCACCGATGCCCCCGTCCTGGTGGACGGGCTGGCCCGGGCAGCCACCGACGGTGCCCTCTCGATGGCGGACCTGGCCGCCCGCGTGGACGCCGCCGACTCCCTGACGGAGGTCCTGGCCCCCACGGTCGCCGGCGACGGCGTGGACGACCTGCCGCCGCAGGACCGGGAACGGGCCATCGCATCCGTGGCCTGCGTGGCGGCCTACTGGTGCGGGCGGGCGCTGGACGAGGCCTCCACCGCCCGCGGGCTGCGGCTGTTCGAGGCGGTGCTGGAGCTGCGCGGCATCGAGGGCGTGCCGGAGAAGGTGCGGGCCATCCCGCTGCAGCAGGCCCTGCTCTCGGGGCGGCCCGAGCTGGCGCGCCGCTGGGTGGACCTGCCGGGTGCGCGCGCGGACATCGTGCACGGGGTGCGCGTGGACCTGGCCCGGGACGGTGACCCCCAGGAGTGGCTCGCCCTGCTCAACGGTCCGTTCACCGAGAGCGGGTGCACCCCCATCGAGCTCACCGGTGAGGGGAGCACCCCCTACGACCGGATGGAGGCTGCCGCACCCCACGTGGTCGAGGACGGTCCCGTGGTGACGGTGCTGATGCCCTGCTGGCAGCCGGACGAGGAGGGACTGGTCACCTCCGTGCGCAGCATCATCAACCAGACTTGGCGGCCGCTGGAGATCCTGGTGCTCGACGATGCCTCGGGCCCGGAGTTCGACGAGCTGTTCGAGCGGGTGGGGCGCATGGACGAGCGCATCCAGGTGGTGCGCATGGGAGTCAACGGTGGCTCCTACATCGCGCGCAACCACGGCCTGTCGATCAGTCACGGCGAGTTCGTCACCGTCCAGGACGCCGACGACTGGTCGCACCCGGAGCGCATCGAGCGCCACGTCCGGGACTTGCAGGCGCACCCGAACGCGCCCGCGAACCGATCCCGGGCGATCCGGGTGAAGGACGACCTGACCCACCAGTGGCTCGGGTACCCCACCCACCGGCGCAACGCCTCCAGCCTGATGGTGCGCCGCGAGGTGCTCGCCGAGACCGGCGGCTTCCAGGCGGTGCGCAAGGGGGCCGACTCCGAGTACCACTTCCGGCTCGATGCGCTGGGGCGTCCGGTGCGCGACATCGACGACTACCTGGCGGTCATCCGCCTGAGCACGGGCAGCCTCTCCCGCGGTGACTTCATGTGGCACCGCAACAACCCCGACCGTCTGCTCTACCGCGGGGTGTACGCGGCTTGGCACCGCGCCATCCGCAAGCAGGGGGGTGGGAAGGGTGTGCGGGCGCGGCGTCTGGCGGCGCTCTCCGGCATCGACGACTCCACCACGTTGCCCTTCTGGGTGCCGCGGGCGTGGAGCCGCGACCTGCCGGCGGGCGAGGGGGAGAGCTACCCGGCCAGCGACGAGGAGATCACCCACGCGTGGGTGCTGCGCGGTGACTTCAGCCAGGCCAGCCGGGCGAAGCAGGTGCGGGAGTTCCTCGAGGCGGGGATCCGGCCCGTGCTGTGGCACCAGGAGCGGGCATTGCCGATCTCCGAGCGGCGGCGGGAGCTCGACCCGAAGGTGGCCGACCTCATCGTGGCCGAGGGACTGCGCTACGTCTCGGTGAACGAGAAGACTCTGGCACGCAACCTGCTGGTGCTCGACCTGGGGCTCGCCTCCCGCGACCCGGGCCAGGTGCGGGCCGATGCGGTGTGGATCGACGCCGACCGGCTCACCGAGAACACGGGCCCGGCCAGCTTGGTGGACCTGTGGGCGGTGCCCGGTCACCTGCGCGAGGCGTTTGGCGTGGGTCCGCAGTGGGTGACGCGGCAGGAGGACCCCGCGCACTGCGGCATCGCCGACGCGCGCCCGGCGCCCTGGTGAGACGTGACTCGATGCAGGGGTGACGCCGGGGGCGTACCTCTCGGTGCAGGCGTCAGTCGGCGATCGCTGCGTCCAGGCGGGCGTCGAACACCGGCTGCAGTGACTCCACCCAGGTGGCCGTGACGTGGCTGCCCTGGCGGTAGGTGAGGACACCGCCGACCACTGCGCGGCAGGTCCCCTCCGGGCACAGGTAGTCGTTGAAGTCGATGAGGGAGGCCCCGTCGAGCTCCTCCACGGTGGCCTGCAGGGCCGGGGTGCCGACGCCTGGCTTCTCCCGGAAGTCACAGGCCGACACGTTCTCCGGGTTCTCCGCGACACACTCGTAGACCTTGCCGCCCGGCTGCGGGGTGTCGGCGATCGCGACGACCGTGGTGCCCTCCTCCACGAGGGGCTCGAAGTTCTCGAGGTATCCCTCGACCATGGCCTTGCGGGTGGGCTTGTCCCCGTCCGCCGGCTGGGCGACGTCGCGCAGGCCGGAGAACACCAGGACCTCCGGGGGGTCGGTCAGCAGGGTGTCCCGCACGGCGGCGACCCACTCCTGGCACTCGGGGTACGGCTTGCCCTGCGGCACCTGGAGCGCCGCCGAGAAGCTGCACGCCGACTTGGTGTTCGACCGCACGCGGTAGCCGTTCTCCCGTGCCCACGTGTCCAGGGCGGGGAGCCACTGGAAGGCCTTCGAGTCGCCGACGAGGGCGATCTCCTTCTCGGCCTCGGGGTCGCCCAGCACGCACTCGTGGGGCTCCGGGCTGTCCTGCTCAACCTGGCACCCGTCCTCGTACTGGGGTGGGACGTCCTCGGTGGCCTCGAGCGGGTCAGGGGTGATGGTCTGCGGTGCGGCGGGGTAGGCACTGGCGTCGGCACGGGCAGGGAGCACCCGGTTCACCGCACGCGGCCCCGTGCCGGACCCCGGGGAATCCGAGGCGTCACTCGCCGCGTCACCACCCGGCGCGGACTCCTGCGGCAGGAGCACCCGGGCCCCACCCGTGTTGGCGGCCGTGTCGTCCGTCGGCTTGCCCGGGGCGACCGCCAGCAGGCTCGCGGCCAGCAGCGCCCCGGTGGCGGTGAGGGTCCCGCCCAGGACCAGGGCGTTGCGGGTGCGCTTGAACGGGGCGGCGAAGCGCACCGGGTTCTCGATGAAGCGGTTGCCGGCCCAGGCCAGGGGGAACGAGGCCAGGGCAGCGGCCACGGTGGCCCACAACGGTGCGGTGCGGCCGGCGAAGATCCCCTGCTCGGTCAGGACCACCAGCGGCCAGTGCCACAGGTACAGCGAGTAGCTCAGCGCACCGACCCACAGCATCGGCGCCGACCCGAGGGCCCGCAGCACCGGACCCCGCCCGGAGGCCCCTCCGACCAGGGCCGCAGCCGTACCCAGCGTGGGCAGCAGGGCCGCCGTGCCGGGCCACGGGGTGGCGGCCGTGATGGTGAAGAAGGACACGCCGATCACCGCCAGCCCCAGGACGATCAGCAGGGTGCCGATGCGGGGTGACAGCCGGGGCCAGACGGTCGCCCCGCAGGCCACCAGGCCACCGATCGCGAGCTCCCACAGGCGGGTGGTGGTGACGAAGTAGGCGGTCTCCGGGCTGTTCTGGGTCTGCACCACCGACCACACCAGGGACGGGATCGCGATGGCCAGCAGGCCGAGGGTGGCGGTGGGCAGCAGCGGGGTGCGGGCCCGCGTGACCACGAGGCCGACCACCAGCAGCACCAGCGGCCAGACGACGTAGAACTGCTCCTCCACGGCCAGCGACCAGTAGTGCTGCACGGGGGAGGGCTCGGTGTCCTCGGCCAGGTAGTCCACGGACTGGTCGGCCAGCCGCCAGTTGATCAGGTACACCGCCGCGAGGCCGATGTCCCAGGCCACGTCCTTGAAGCGGGTCAGCGGCAGCAGCAGCCACGTGCCGATCGCCGTGAACGCCAGCACGAGCGTGGCCGCGGGCAGCAGCCGCTTGAAGCGCCGCCCGTAGAAGGCCGGCAGGTCCACCGTGCCGGTGTTCCCGACCTCCTTGAGGAGCTGCCCGGTGATCAGGAAGCCCGAGAGCACGAAGAAGATATCCACGCCCGCGTAGCCGCCGGTGATGAGGGGCAGGCCGGCGTGGTAAGCCAGCACCGACAGGACCGCGATGGCGCGCAGTCCCTCGACGTCCGGCCGGAAGGACGCCGGGCGGTGCCCGGTGGCCGTGGAGGGCGGGGCGGGAGCGACGGCGCTCACGAGGGGATGTCCGGTCGGTCCAGGGCGACGGCGGCCAGGCGCCGGAGGGTGTCCTGCGTGTCGAGGTGGTCCCGCACGTCCTGGCGCGCGGTGGCCGAACCGGCCTCCCAGGCGGAACGGTCCGCGTGGGTGAGAATCCGCTCCACGGCGGCGTCCACGCCATCGGGGCCGGTGTCGACCACCCAGTGCGGGGGCAGCACGTCGCGGGCGCCCCCGTGGCGCCGGAACACGGGCCAGTCACGCACGACGGGCACGCACCCCGCCGCCGCCCCCTCGACGACGCCGAGGTGGAAGGACTCGCGCCGGCTGGTGCTCAGGACGAAGCCGCAGCCCGCCAGGTGCCCCGCCACGTCATCGGTGTGGGGGACGAACTCGAGGGCGTCGCGCACGTCGTCCTCCTCGATGCGGCGGGCGAACTTGCGGGTGTACGGCCCGTGCTCCCCCGCATCGCGCAGGTCGTCGCCGATGAGGCGCAGGCGCCAGGTGGGGTCGTGCTCCCGGAGGCGGGCCAGGATCTCCACGGCGCGCAGGGGGTCCTTCACCCGGCGGCCCCACTTGACCATCACGAGGCGTCGGTGGGCGTCCTCGGTGCCGGGGACCTCGAACCAGTGGTCGTCGAGCACGTGGCCGACGACGTGGACCGGCGGGAGGTCGAGGCGGGTGCCGAGGGCCTCCACCGCCACGCGGGCCACCGGTGCCCCCACCGCCACCAGTGCGTCCACCGAGGACCACCGCAGCAGGTGGAGCCAGGGGTCGAGCGTGTCCAGGCTGTGCAGGCGCACCACCATGCGCTGGTGCGGTGCGGCGAGGTGGCTCGCCCACACCGCGGGCAGGTCGGCCCACTCCGCCCAGATGACGTCCGCAGCGGCCAGACGCTCGACGGCCTCGGCCGGCAGGCCGTGCTCACCCTCGGTGACCAGCGAACGCACCCGCGCCAGGTTCTCCCGGGTGGGGTTCCGGCGCCGCAGGGCGGGGGCCAGCTCGGCCAGGTCGAGCAGGTCCACCGTGCAGCCGGAGGCCTCCAGGGCCCGGATGACCGGCCCCTCGAACCGGCCGTAGGTGCCCGGCAGCAGCACCACGTGCGGTGCGGCGGTCGACGCCTCCGGGCGGGGCGTCGCGACCGGCCGGGGCCGTTCGGCGGCCAGTTCCTGCCAGCCGGCCGTGGAGCGCAACGGTGCCAGCCAGGACTGGGGCTGCTCCACCAGGGGGGAGCGCAGGGTGTCCGCGTGCAGTCCGCGGTGGAAGGTGAGCATGACCAGTGCGGCCAGGTCGTGGGCCGAGAGGGCACTCTCGGCGAGGTCCTCCAGGTACCGCTGCAGGCGGGCGGTGCCCCCGGACCACAGGTCCTCCCGGACCAGCCGGGAGGCCGCATGCACCCGCTGCCGTGGGGTGACGGCACCGGGCACGTCGTCGGCCAGCTCGAGGACGGCCCGCGGGTGCAACTCGCCGGCGGCGACGGGGCGCGCCAGCAGCTCGGTGACGGCGGTGGTGGCCGCCCCGTCCGTGGCGACGTCCACCGCATCGAGGTGGACGGCGCGTGACCTGCCCGGCCACACGACCATCGCGTCGGCGGCCAGGGTGGCGATGCGGGGGTCCCCGAGCAGCGCCTGGGTGAACGGCTCGCTCTCGGGGGTGCGGTGCAGGGCGTGCAGGAGGCCCCGGGCGTCCGCGGTGGAGCTCTCACGGGGGTGCAGGACCCGCAACCCGCCCGACCCGAGCTGTTCCAGCAGGTGGGCGCGGTCCTCGTCGGCCTCAGCATCAGCGGTGACGTACTCCCAGGCCGCCTCGGGGGTGGCGAGGGTGACCCGGTGGTGCTGTGCGAGCAGGTGTCGGATCGTCCGCGCGTCGACGAGCACCTGGTCGGCACTGCTCGCGCACCACAGGACGGTGCGCCCGGTGGTGCCGGCGGGGGTCAGGGACGCGGGGCTCACTGCGCGGCCGCCAGTGCAGCGTCGAGGCGGGCGCCGAACATCGGCGAGAGGGTGCGGGCGTAGGTGTCGCTGATGTGGCTCCCCTGTCGGTAGGTCAGGACGCCGCCGACCACGGGGCGGCAGGTGCCCTCGGGGCAGACGAAGTCGTTGAGGCTCATGAACTGGGCCCCGTCGACGGCGTCCACGGCCTTCTTGAGCGTGGCGCTGCCGCGGCCGCCTTCGTCCGGGAAGGTGCACTCGTTCACGGAGTCGAGGTGCTCGGCCACGCACTCGTAGACGGGCGTTCCGCCGGGGCTGGTGGTGTCGTCGACGACGACCACCTTGGTGCCACGCTCGAGGAGGGGGGTCCACACCTTCTCGTACCCGGTCACGACCTTGGCCTCACCGTTGTCACCGGCGCCGGCCATGAGCGAGCTGGTCAGCAGGATGTCGGGGTCCAGGGCCGTGATCTTCTGGTTCACCTGCTGCCCCCAGTCGTGGCAGCCCTGCCACCGCGGGTCGTCGGTGGCCAGCAGCTCGCCGTTGAACGGACAGGCGGACTTGAAGTACGTGACCACCTGGTAGCCGTTGGCCCGGCCCCAGTCGTCGATGGCGGGGATCCACTGGTCGATCTTGGAGTCACCGGCGGCCACGAGCACCTTGTCGGAGTCCTCGTCACCGAAGGTGCAGGACTTCACGTCGGTGCCGTCGACGCTGGTGACGCAGCCCTCGTCCTTGGTGACCGGGTAGTCCTTGGTGGCGTCGGTGACCGCGGGGGTGATGCTCTTCGGGGCGTCCGGGATGGCGGCCTCGGTCACGACCGGCGTGGTGGTGGCCTTGACGTCCTGCGGGCCCATCCCTTCCGGCAGCAGGGCCTCGGCGCCGACGCGCTCGTCGGTCTGCTTCGGGTCGGCGGTGGGGCTGCTGGGCGTCCCGGGGGAGAGGGTCACCAGTGCGACCGCGCCCAGGGCGCCCAGGACGCTCAGGCCCGCCCCGAGGCTCAGGGCGTTGCGGGTGCGCTTGAACACGGGCGCGAAGCGCACGGGGTTCTCGATGAGGCGGTGCCCCAGCCAGGCCAGCGGGAAGGCGGCCAGCACGGCGGCGGTGGTGGCCCACAGGGGCGCGTCGCCGTCGTAGAAGCCCTGGTTCACGAAGGTCACCAGCGGCCAGTGCCACAGGTACAGCGAGTAGCTCAGGGCGCCGACCCACAGCATCGGGGCGGAGCCGAGGACCCTCACCAGGCCCCCGGAGGCGGCGGCGCCACCCACCAGCACCAGCGCGGTCGCGACGGTGGGCAGCAGGGCTGCGGTGCCGGGCCAAGGGGTGGACGAGGTGATGACGAAGAAGCTGGCGAACAGGGCCACGAGCCCTCCCAGGACGAGGATGGAGGCGAGGCAGGGGGCGATGCGGGGCCAGACGGCCGCGCCGCAGGCCACCAGTCCGCCGAGGGCGAGCTCCCACAGGCGGGTGGTGGTCACGAAGTAGGCGGTGTCGGGACTGCCCGCGGTGTGCAGGACCGACCACACGAGCGAGGGCACCGCGATGGCCAACAGGCCGATGGTGGCGACCGGGGCCAGGGGGCGACGGGTGCGGGTGACCACGAGGCCCACGACCAGCAGCACCAGCGGCCAGACGACGTAGAACTGCTCCTCGACCGCGAGTGACCAGTAGTGCTGCACGGGGGAGGGCAGCGTGTCCTCCGCGAGGTAGTCCACGGACTGGTCGGCCAGGCGCCAGTTGATGAGGTACACCGCCGAGGCGCCGAGGTCCCAGGCGATGTCCTTGAAGCGGGTGATGGGGAAGATCAGCCAGGTGCCGATCGCGGTGAACAGCAGCACCATCGTGGCGGCCGGGAGCAGGCGCTTGGCGCGGCGGCCGTAGAAGGCCGGCAGGTCCACGGTGCCGGTGCGGTCCACCTCCTTGAGGAGCTGTCCGGTGATCAGGAAGCCCGAGAGCACGAAGAACACGTCCACGCCCCCGAAACCACCGGTGACCAGGGGGAGCCCTGCGTGGTAGGCCAGCACCGAGAGGACCGCGATGGCGCGCAGGCCCTCCACGTCGGGCCGGAAGCCGGCAGGACGTCCTCCAGTGGCGGCGGCCGGGGGCGCCGGGGCGACAGCACTCACAGGGAAGGGTCCTCGCGACGGGTGACAGGGCGGGCGGTGACAGGTCACTGCAAGGGCCCACGATAGCCGCGGACCGCGGCCGAACCGTGCAGATCCGGCGTCACCGGTCGAGGGTGGCCGGGGTCAGGGCCGGGCGACCAGCTCCCAGGCGCCGGTGTCCGCATCGCACCGGACCAGCCCCGCCTCGGCGAACTGGGCGAGCCACCCCTCCATCGGCCACCACCCCCACCGCTCGGCGAACACGCCGGCATTGCGGACAACGTCCTCGACGTGGTCCCACGGCGGGGAGTGCGTGGTGTGCCACTGGTGGTGGGCGGTGGCACCCCCGAGCCAAGCCATGCTCCCCCCGGCGGCGCCGAGGCGCTGGGCGAAGTCGGTGTCCTCCCCGCCGTACCCCACGTAGGCCTCGTCGAAGCCGCCGACGGCTGTGAAGTCCCGCGCCGTCATCGCGAAGTTCAGCGACCAGAAACGGGTGAGCTCCGGCTCCTCGACCACCTCGCCCGGGGCGGGCGTGGGCCGTCCCGCGGCGGGGTCGGACAGCGCTCGCAGCGCCGCGGGATCCTCCACCGGGTAGTCCTTGGCGGCGTCGGCCACCTCGCGCAGACGGCCGGTGACGCCGCACCACAGACGGGGTGCGGGGGGTGTGTCGTCAGCGGGTGGGTCCTGGGATGCACCACCGACCGTCGTGGCGTAGGTGCCGACGAGCGCGGGCTCCGCCACGCAGTCGACGTCGAGGAAGACCAGCACCCGGGCCCCGGCCTCGGCGGCCACCTGCGCGCCCAGGTTGCGGGCGGAGGCCAGGGGCAGGTTGCCGTCGACCCGGTCGCAGGGGACCACGGTCGTGGTTGAACCCGGCACCGGGTGGGCGGCGAGGACGTCCTCGATCGCCGGGTCGTCCATGGCGACGACCACGTGCAGGTCCGGGGTCACCTCGGAGGCCGCCAGCGAGCGGCGTTGGTTGGCGAGGTGGGTGTGACGCCCGTGGGCCAGGGTGACCACAGCCGTGGTGGGGGCGGATCGGGTCACGTCGGGTCTCCTTCGGGCGGGGCACCGTCATCCTGCCCCACGGGCACCGAACCCTCCTGCCGGGCCGTACGGAGCGGGTACGGGACTGGCGTAGCGGTGGCCGGTCGGGGTGGTCGTGGACACGGACTGTTGCTGGGCGACCACCGGCCCCTCCGCGCCTCGGCCGCTCAGATCTCCCGCAGCACCTCGGCGATGCCCCGGGCGCCCGGCCCGAGCCACCGTGCCCACCCACTCCCGCCGATCCGTCGCGCCGTTCCCAGCAGCCCCGGCCACTGGTGGGCGGCGGGCCAGCCGACACCGGTCGCAGCGAGGCCCAGCCGGTCCAGGGCCCGCGCGGTGGCGGCCTGCTCGTCGTGCGGCCGGTCCTGCCCCAGTACCACCGCCGGCGCCCCGGCGGCAGCGATGTCCGCCACGGCCCCCTGCCCGGCATGGGTCACGACCACACCCGCCCTGCCGAGCAGGGACCGGAGCTCACCCGGCGGCAGGTCGCGCGCCAGCTCCCAGCGCACCGCGGGGTCCGCGGCCCGGAGGGTGGCGGTCGCGCCCGGCCCGGGGGCATCGCTCCCGTGCCCCCACAGCAACACTCCGAGCCCCGGGTCGCGCTGCGCGCTGGCCCGCCCGCCTGCGGCTCCGCCCGGCGTGCCGGCGCCGTGCGGCCCCAGCGCACCACCCGCCCCCGCGAACCGCGAGATCCCCCCGACGAACGTGGTCCGCCCGACCAGGTCCGGTCCGGTCACCACGTGGTCCGGGTGCGCCCCGGCGGGCCAGCAGGCCACGATGCGGGTGGCGATCCGGTAGCCCAGCCGGTGCGCCGCATCGGTCCGGTCGCCCGGCATCGCGACGGTCACCACCGGCACGCCCAGCAGACGCACCAGCGCGGTCACCTCCACCGAGACGTCCACCACCACAACGCGCGGCTGAGCCCGGGACACCCACTGGGCGATCGCCTGCTGCCGGGGACCGAAGCCCGCCCGCAGCGGCGCGAAGTGCAGCGCCCCGCCGGCCGTCACGTCGTGGTGCGCAGCGAGCGCGGCGAGGTCGTCGATGCCGGTCGTGTCGTCCGGCAGCTCCACCCATTCCCCGGGCCAGTCGGCCGGGCGCGGGCGGCTGGAGAGCCCCACCACGGTCTCCCCGAGCGCGGCGCAGGCCCGGGCGACGGCCGTGGCCCGGGTGGAGTGCCCGGCCCCGTGGTGGTGGACGTAGTACCCGATCACAGCCAGGCCTGCCGCACGCGCTCGGCCATCACGTCGTGCGGCAGTAGCCGCACCGCGCCCGCGTCGTCCGGCGCGGCATCGCTCGCCCCCCGCCCCGCTGCGGGAGCGTCCGCACCGCCGCCAGCGACCGGCACGGCGCACCACGCCGCATCCCCCTCACCTCCCGCACCGCCCCCGATGCGGGCTCGCCCCAGGGCGCGCGTCGTCGCCACCCGGACGGGTGACCCACCCACGTCCGGTTCGTCTCCGGCGGCGGGTGGGCTCACCGCATCGGGGCCGGAGGGGCTGCCCGGCTCGCCGGTGACCTCGCGCACCACTGCCTCCCACTCCTGACCGACGGTCACCGGCCGCGCCACGCGCACCCGCCAGCGGCAGCGCGCGAGCACATCCGACGGGGGCTCCCCGGCGTGCACGCGGGGGTCCTCCGCGAGGGCGTCCAGCAGCCCGGCCGATGCGGTGCCGCCCCACCAGACACCCGCGTCCGCCCCGCGCAGCCAGCTCTCCACCGCTACCAGCGCCGCGCCCAGGGGCCATCCGGTCGCGTCGGCCTCGATGACCAGGTCCGGCACCGCGTGCACCAGCCCCCGGCCGCGCACCAGCGGGTGCGTGAGGCGCCGGGCCAGGTGGGCGGTCTCGGCGTTCTTGACGGCCACCAGGTCCTCCGGGCGCCCCGAGATCTCCGGGCCGTCGTGCCACGCCACGGCCCCGGGCTCGTGCCGCAGGTCCAGACCCGCCAGCCAGCACCGCTGGGCGAGCTCCCAGTCCTCCCCGCCGTAGCCCACGAAGGACTCGTCGAAGCCCCCGAGCGCCGTGAAGGCCTCCCGCGGCAGGGCCATCACGGCGCTGATGACGTAGCGGAAGGACGCGTCGTCGGCAGACCGCAGGTCGTCGGTCCACCGGTACCCGTCGGCCAACCACGCCGGTTCCTCGAGCTCCGCCGGGGCCGGCCCGGAACCTTCGAGCCAAGCCGCCACCTGCTCGGGCGTCCAGCCGTCCACCGCGTGGTGCCGGCGCCGCCCGACGACGAGGGTCGGGTGCGGGGCGCTCGCGGCGCGGGCCAGGCGCTCCAGACAGGCGGGCTCGGGGAGCATGTCGCCGTCGAGGAAGACCAGCACCTGCCCGCGGGCGGCCGCCGCACCGAGGTTGCGCGCCGCCGCGGCCCGGAAGCCGCGGTCCTCCTGCCGCACCAGGTGCAGGGCCAGCGGGTGGTCGGCGGGCAGGTCCGGCGGGGTCGCCGACCCGTCGTCGGCCACCACCACCTCGACCTGCTCGGGGGGCAGCGTGGTGTGGCGCAGCGCCTCCAGGAGCCGCGCCAGGGCCGCGGGGGACTCGAAGTGCGGCACCACCACCGAGACCAGTGGGGAGGCCTGTTCCCCGGATCGGCCGGGTGCCTCCGCGGGCCCCGGAGCACCTTGGCTCACCGTGCGGCCCGCAGCATCGCGGCGGCCTGCTCCCAGGAGGGCCACAGGGCCACCGTCTCGTCCTGCTGGGTCGATGCGGGGTCTCCCAGCGCCGTGATGATCGCCCCCACCAACGGGGCGAGGTCCTCAGTGTGGTCCACCAGCGCCATGCTCCCGGGCATACGCTCGGACTGCTCGTCGGTGTAGCGCGAGCGCACCACCACGGGCCGCCGCCCGGCCGCCAGCCAGCTGTTCACCGAGCCCGATGCGGAGACGTGCCGGTGGTAGGCCACCGGCACCGCGACCCGGTGGCCGGCCGCCGCGAGCGCCGCGTCGTCCAGCCACCCGGTGGCCACGAACTGCGTGCCGGCTGCGGCCGCACGCTCCTCCAGCTCGGTCAGCAGGTCCTCGTGGCCGGGGGCGGCGCCGCCGAGGTTGAGCACCCCCATCGGCCGGGCGTCCTCGGGCAGGCGCGGGTCACGGGCCGCGGCGGCGGTGGCGTCCACGACCTCCTCCAGGCCCTTGCCGGGGTAGGCGAACCCGAGCGTGGCCACCCAGCGGCCGGGCGGGAGGGCAGCAGGGCCCGGCCCGTCCGGCGTGGCCGCCGACCGCTCCACCGGCAGCGGGACCACCGTGATGCGGTCCGCGTCGACCCCCGTCGCGGCGGCCAGCAGCTCCCGCTCGTGCTCGCTGCTCACGACCACGCGGTCGCTGGCGCGCACCACGCGGGTGTAGGCCGCGGCGCGCCGCTCCTGCCCGGTGCCGTCGCTGGCCTGTGGGACGTCGTGCAGCACCACCTGCCCCGATGCGGCGTCGCCCACCCAGGCGGTGAACGCCTCGGCCGCGGACTCGGGGGTGCTGCCGAAGGCCCGGTCGGTGAAGTGCACGACGACCTCCCGGCCGGCGAGCCCACCGGGCGACGGGTTGCCCGCCACCGGGGACCCTGCCGACGCGGCCGCGTCCTCGACGCGCAGCACCTCCTCGCCAGCGGCCCGGGCGATCCGCAGGGCGTGCACCACGACCCCGTGGCGGTCCGGTCCCACCACGAGGTGGACGGGGCCGGCGGGGGGCGCGCTCATCGCATCGGCGGCGGATGCGGGCGGTGCGGCGGGTGCGGGGGGTGCGGCGGGTGCGGCGCGGCCATCTGGTGCGGCACCCACCACCCCGGTGGCCAGGAGGTCGTCGCGCACCTTCTCCAGCGCGAACGCCAGCACGCGGGGGTTGCTCCGCAGCCAGGCCGCCTGGGTGGCGACCACCTCCTCGTCGGCGAGGGGTTCGCCCTCCACCAGCCAGTGGTCGCGCGGCTCACCCTCCAGGCCGAGGGCCTCCAGCGTGGCCGCGGTGACCGGCGCGTACACCGACCGCAGCAGCTCCCGTCCGGGGTCGGTGACCTCCCCGCTCACACCGAGTCGCTCCGCCACGCGCTGGGCCAGGCCGATCAGCACCGGGTTGCCCGGGTGGTTGATGGTGTTCGTCGCCCGCGCCCCGGCCGCCCGCACCAGGTCGTCCACCGGCACCGCGCCGGCGGCCTCCTGCCGCCGCCGCTGCTCGGCCAGCGACTCCGCGGCCACCGCCTGCACCACGCGTGCTCCGGGGGTCGGGTCCGGCAGGCCCGCGGCCCGCGCGATGGCCCCAGTGTGGTGGTAGGGCACCAGGGGCGGGTCGACGATGCCGGGGCCGCGCACCAGGCGCTGCTGGGGGTGCAGGCCGCGGTAGCGCACGATCGGCACGATCACGCTGCGCGCCCCCCGCATCGCGCGGGAGATGACCTGCCGGGTGCCGGTGGGCAGGTCGCGGTAGTCGTCCTTCACCGGCTGGGCCACCACGGTGGTGGTGCGCGCCAGCAACCGGTCGAGGTGCTCCAGGTCGTCGGCGGTGAGCTCGTGCACGGGGGGCACGCGCACCCAGGTGGTGCCCGCATCGGCCGCGGAGAGGAGCACCCGCAGGGACTCGGCCTGGCAGTTTCCGTGCACCATCCCCACCGGCCCGTCCGGTACCTCGTGCAGGCCGTAGAACTGGCCGTAGTGGGCGCGTCGGCCGTCGCTGGGGTCGGGCACGTGGGTCACGAAGCCTCCTGGGGGGTCCGTCCCGTGCGGTGGCTCGGGGCGTTGGTCCGGCGGCGGGCCGGGGTGTCGTCCTCGCGGGTCCCCACGCCGGTGGCGTGGGCCGCGACGGCCCGATGGTGGGCAGCGGCGTGCTCGCGGTGGCTCACCACATCCTGCCGTGCCCGGTGGTCGGCCCAGGCGGTGGCCGCGCGCACGTCGCGCCCGGTGCGGGCCTCGGTGATCGCGCCGGCCAGGGCCGTCACGAGGCTCTGGTGCGTGGGCTGCTCGCCCCGCCAGGTGTAGACGTGGCGGGTGCCCTGCTCCTGCAGGTGACCGACGTCGGGCACGACCGGCACCACCCCCAGGTCCAGGCACTGTTCCACCCAGCCCGAGTGCGTCCCCCAGCGGTGGGGGAGCACCGAGATGTCGAGCGCGGCCAGATAGGCGGTGAACCCCGCATCGTCCAGGGGGTCGATCCAGCGCACGCAGGCGGTTCCGGCCTCGTCCTGGTGCCGCGCCCAGGCCACGATGTCGGGGTCGTGGTGGGCCGATGCGGGGTCGGCCACCTCCCGGTGCAGGGTCACCTCGAGCTGCGCCTGCTGCGGGCCCAGGGCCTCGGTGGCGGTCGTGAGCGCCCGGAGCAGCTCCACCCGGCCGGCGTTGGCGCGCAGGGACTTCAGGTGCACGCCGACGGTCACCGGCCCGGTGGGGCGGGGCGGTCGGACGGTGCGGCGGATGGTGTCCAGCGGCTCCATCCGTGGGTGTGGCACGACCGTGGCGGTCCGGCCCGTCAGCGCGCGCACCTCGTCCGCGGCGCCGTGGGTGAGCGTGAGCACCTCGTCGGCAGCGGCGACCAGCACCCGCAGCCGGGCCCGGTGGTCGGTCTGGTCGGCGGTGTGCGGCAGGTCCAGGTCGTGCACGGTCACCACCAGGGGAACCTGCAGCCGGCGGAGTGCTCGGACCCAGTCGCGGATCTGCGCGACGGTGCGGTGCTCGTAGCCGAAGTGCACGTGCACGAGGTCGAACGCGGCGCGGTGGCGCTCGATCCACGTGGGCTCCCAGGCGGGCGAGGGCCACCACACGCGCCGCGGGGCCCCCGGCACCGGCGGGTCCGGCAGCACGCGGGCGCCCGGCCCCAGCGCGTGCCGCACGTAGTGGTGGTCGGCGGGGAGGCTGAGTACGCGCAGCGCCCTCACAGGCCCACCGCCCGGAGGGACCCGCCCCGGGACCCACTGGCGCGGATGAGCTGCTCATAGCGCGCCTCGTAGGCGTCCACCATCCGGTCCAGGCCCAGGCGGGAGACGATCGACTGCCGGACGTCGGCCCGCTCCAGGCCGAGCACCTCCTCCAGCGCGCCGGTGACCCCGCTGCGCCACGTGGCGGGGGGCAGCAGGCGCCCGACCTCGGGCGTCACGATCTCCGGCAGCCCACCGCGGCGCAACGCGATGACCGGCGTGCCACAGGCGGCGGACTCGGCGGCGATGAGGCCGAACGGCTCGTCCCACTGCGGGGTCACCAGGGTGGCGGCGCTGGTGCCCACCACCTCGGCGAGGTGCGGGGGGCCCAGGTGACCCAGGTACTCTACCGCGCCGCCCAGCTGGGGCCGGATCTGCGCGTCGAACCACTCGGGGTCGCTGCGGGGGCCGACCAGGCGCAGGGGTATGCCGAGCTCCCGGGCCATGGCGATCGCCGTGCCCGGGCCCTTCTCCGGCACCAGCCGTCCGAACCAGACCAGCGCGTCACCGCCCTGGCCGAGCGGCCAGACCTCGGTGTCCACGCCGTTGTGCACCACGCCCGGGTGCAGCAGGTCCCCGTGCAGGGCCTCGCGCCACTGCTGCGCGGTGTGGTCGCTGACGGCCACGACCTCGCCGGGCGCGGGCGGGGCCTGGCGGAACGCTCCCAGCATCGGTACCAGGGGAGGGGTGTGCAGGGTGGTCAGCACGGGCACGTCGAGGCGGTGGCGCACCCGGGGCAGGGCCGGGTTGAGGCTGTGGTTGTGCACCACGTCCACCCCGAGGTCGTCGATGTGTGCCGCGAGGGCCTCGTAGGCGCGGGTCACGTCGCCACGGGTCTCCTCCCACGGCGCGGAGGGGTCGACGCTCACCCCGAGGTCGTCCGGGGTGACGATGCGGGTGCCCGGCCCACAGTCCGACCCGGGGGCGGCGAAGACCACCACGTCGTGACCGCGGTGGGCCAGCCGGGTGGACAGGTGCCACGTGAGGGCCTCCAGGCCGCCCGGGAAGGGGGGCCGGATCGGGGAGCGACAGTGCCCCACCACCAAGACGCGCCGGCGCCCGCCGGCCGCCCGGGTCAGCACCGCTCCCCGCGCGTGGCGGCCCCGGGTGAGGGCATGCGGCAGCACCGGGGGGATGTCTGGGTGAGGCGCATGGGATCTCCCGTGAGGGGGGGGGCGGGGGCCCACCCAGTGTCCGCCCACCCCCCCTCTTCGGCAACCCGTGGGCCGGGTGGGCTGTGACACGTCCCCGGGTACGGCAGAGCCCCCCGGCGCACCGGGGGGCTCTGGGGGGGCTCGGCCAGGGGCCGAGGACCTCAGCGGGAGATCAGCTGTCGACCTCGCCGCGGATGAACTTCTCCAGCTCCGCGCGGCCCAGGTCGTCCGGGCGCTGCTCGGGCGGCGACTTCATGAGGTAGGCGCTCGCGGACAGGATCGGGCCGCCGATGCCGCGGTCCTTGGCGATCTTCGCGGCGCGGATGGCGTCGATGATGATGCCGGCCGAGTTGGGGGAGTCCCACACCTCGAGCTTGTACTCCAGGTTCAGCGGGGCGTCGCCGAAGGCGCGGCCCTCGAGGCGCACGTAGGCCCACTTGCGGTCGTCCAGCCACTGCACGTAGTCGGACGGGCCGATGTGGACGTCACGGTCCTCGAACTGGTGGGTCACGTTCGAGGTGACGGCCTGCGTCTTGGAGATCTTCTTGGACTCCAGGCGCTCGCGCTCGAGCATGTTCTTGAAGTCCATGTTGCCGCCGACGTTCAGCTGGTAGGTGCGGTCCAGCTCGACGCCGCGGTCCTCGAACAGCTTCGCCATCACTCGGTGGGTGATGGTGGCGCCGACCTGGGACTTGATGTCGTCACCGACGATCGGCACCCCGGCGTCGCGGAACTTCTGCGCCCACTCGGGGTCGCTCGCGATGAAGACCGGCAGGGCGTTCACGAAGGCCACGCCGGCGTCGATGGCCGCCTGGGCGTAGAACTTGTCCGCCTCCTCGCTGCCGACGGGCAGGTAGGAGACCAGCACGTCGGCGCCGGTGTCCTTGAGCACCTGCACCACGTCGACCGGCTCGGCCGGCGACTCCTCGATGGTCATCCGGTAGTACTTGCCCAGCCCGTCGAGCGTGGGGCCGCGCTGCACCTCGACGTCCGCGGTGGGCACGTCGGTGATCTTGATGGTGTTGTTCTGGCCGGAGCGGATGGCCTGCGACAGGTCCTTGCCGACCTTGTCGGCGTCCACGTCGAAGGCGGCGACGAACTCCACGTCACCGACGTGGTAGCCACCGAGGTCGACGTGCATGAGCCCCGGGACGCTGCTGTCAGCGGGGGTGTTGCGGTAGTACTCCACGCCTTCGACCAGCGAGGTGGCACAGTTTCCGACGCCGGCGATGGCGACACGGACAGTGGACATTTCTCTCCCTTTGTTGCTTCCTGGCGTGACCAACCTCTGCAACCCGGCAGGATGTTCCACGCGTCGAGCGATTCTAGGCCCCGGGGGCCCACCGCGCGCCGACCGGCCATGATGGGCACCGATGACGACGAGACGGGGAGTGGCTGTGGAGCGGATCAGGCGAGTGAGTGGCGCAGGGGGCTTGGCGGGGGTTCGTGCCGCCGTCCGGGGCCGTCGTCGCACCGCTCGCCAGGACCCCCTCCCCCGCCTCGCGATGGGGGCGGCCGGCGGGCCGGACGGGCGCCACGTGGCGCCGCGTCGCCACGGTCCCTGGTTCCCCGCATCGGTGCTGGTGGCGCTCAGCGCCCTCCCGCTGGTGTTCGCCGTGCTGCAGAAGAACAACTGCATCGAGGGTGGGTGGCGCAGCCCGAACCTCATCTGGCGCATGTGCTACTCCGACCCGGTGGTGCGGTGGACCAGCTCCGGCATGAACACGGGGGCGTTCCCGTGGTCCGGCCCGGAGAGCGCCCTGCCGAACGTCCCGCCGCTGCGGGCGGGGCTGCTGTGGCTCGTCGGTGTGCCTGCCGGGGCGTTCCCGGTGGGGGCCGAGCAGCAGGTGTACTTCGCGCTCTGGGTGGTGCTGCTGGTGGTGTCGCTCGCGGCGCTGGTGGTCGCGGTCGTGGACTGGGTGCGCACCGACGGATCGGACCCCTGGGTCGCTGCGCACGTGGCCCTCTCGCCGTTGCTGGTGCCGCTGCTGCTGGTCTCGGACCTGTTGGTCTGGGTTGCCCTGGCCGTCTGGGGGTGCGTGCTGTGGCGGCGGGGCCGGCCGGCGTCCTCCGCCGTGGCCGGTGCGCTGTGGGTTCTGGCCGTGACGGGGCTGCCGGTGCTCGGGGTGCTGGCGGTGGTCTCGGTGGCCGCCCGTCCGGCACGGTTGCGCTCGGCGTGGCTGCCGATGCTGCTGACGGCCGCGGTGGTGCTCGTGCCGTGGGCGGTGTGGAACCCCGAGTCCCTGCGGGGGCTGGCCTTCTGGCAGGCCTCCAGTGGCCACGGGGGCGTCTGGAGCATCGTCGCCGGGGTGGGTGCCGACCGGGCGGACTGGGCCGTGCAGGTGGTGGCCGGCGGAGGGGCCCTGCTGGGGTGCCTGGTGGGCGGCCTGCTGGTGCGCCGCGCCGCGAACGGCCGCGAGGTGGGGGCGGCCCTGGGCGCCGGCCTGCTCATCGCCGTGGCACTCCAGCCCGAGGTGCCCACCCAGATGGGCCTGGTGGCGCTGCCCTTCGTCGCCCTGGCGGGCCTGCGGTGGCGCGAGCACCTGGCCTGGGTGGTCATGGAGGGCTTCCACTTCGTCTTCGTGTGGATGCACATCGGACGGGGCTCCAACGACCGGGTGGGCATGCCCGAGGACGGGTACGCCGCGGTGGTGGCGGCGCGCCTGGCGGTGTGGGTGGTGCTCATCGCCCTGTTCGCGGTGCGTTCGTCCCGCGGTGAGCGCCTGCAGTAGACTCCACAAGTTGTCGTGCGCCCGCATGCCGGTGACGGCTCGTCCACAGCGCTCCGCGTGAGCTCGGACGGGACCGCCGGTTGCGCACCAGCATGGTGCCGGTGGGCGCGACGACCGATGTGACCCTCCTGCCACGGAGAGACCGTGGCCGCCGAGACCGAAGGAGGTGGGTTCACGCATGCGTCAGTACGAACTGATGATGATCATCGACCCCGAGATCGACGAGCGCACTCTGCCCACGATGGTGGAGAAGCTGCTCACCGTCGTGAAGACCGATGGTGGCTCCGTCGACGAGACGGACATCTGGGGCCGTCGTCGCCTGGCCTATGACATCCAGAAGAAGTCCGAGGGCCTGTACGCGGTGGTCACCCTGACCATGGGGACCGACACCGCCAAGGAGCTTGACCGCCAGCTGGGGCTCAACGAGTCCGTGCTGCGCTTCAAGATCCAGCGTCCGACTGCCTGAGGCAGCGGTCCGCACGGACCGCGACCCCAGACGTCACGACTGAAGATCATCTGCACGATCACCTGCATCGAGAAGGAGGCCGGTCATGGCCGGCGAGACCGTCATCACCATCATCGGGAACCTCACCGCTGACCCGGAGCTGCGCTTCACGCCCAGCGGCGCCGCGGTGGCGAACCTGACCATCGCCTCCACCCCCCGCACGTTCGACCGTCAGGCGAACGAGTGGAAGGACGGCGAGACGCTGTTCATGCGCTGCTCCATCTGGCGCGAGGCCGCGGAGAACGTGGCCGAGTCGCTGAAGAAGGGCCAGCGCGTCATCGCCCAGGGGCGGCTGAAGCAGCGGTCCTTCGAGACCGATGGCCAGCGTCGCACCGTGGTGGAGATGGACATCGACGAGATCGGCCCGTCGCTGAGGTACGCGACGGCCAGCACCACCAAGACCCAGCGGTCCGGTGGCGGCGGCTTCGGAGGCAACTCCGGTGGCGGCGCACCCCAGGGCCAGGGTGGCGGCGGTGGCTGGGACTCCCCGCAGGGATCCAACCAGCAGAACAGCGACCCGTGGGCGACCGGCGGCAACAGCGGGGGCAACCCCGGTGGCGGCCAGCCCCAGGGGTCGTGGGACTCGGCTCCGAACTACGACGAGCCCCCCTTCTGATCCTCAGCCGCACCCATCCCGAGCAGTTGACCCCCCGGTCGCCCGCTCGGGCTCTCAATCACCGGTGACCCTCAGCGTCACCACACCTTTCGAAGGAGAGCACCACGATGGCCAAGTCCGTTGTGCGCAACCCCAAGCCCGTGAAGAAGAAGGCGAACCCGCTCAAGGCCGCCAAGGTCGAGAAGATCGACTACAAGGACACCGCCCTGCTGCGGAAGTTCATCTCCGACCGCGGGAAGATCCGCGCGCGCCGTGTGACGGGCGTGTCCGTCCAGGAGCAGCGCCAGATCGCGAAGGCCGTGAAGAACGCCCGCGAGATGGCCCTGCTGCCGTACTCGAGCTCCGCTCGCTGATCGCGGTAACCGAGAGTTCGAGGAGGAGAAGCCATGAAGATCATCCTGACCAATGAGGTGAGCAGCCTCGGTGAGCCGGGCGACGTCGTCGAGGTGAAGGACGGCTACGCCCGCAACTACCTGCTGCCCCGCAATCTGGCCACCCCGTGGACCAAGGGCGGCGAGAAGCAGGTGGAGGCCATCCGCGCCGCCCGCGCCACGCGCGCGGTGAAGTCGCTGGAGGAGGCCGAGCACCAGAAGTCGCAGCTCGAGGGCCGCGCCGTCAAGGTGAAGGCCGCCACCACCGGTACCGGCCGCCTGTTCGGTGCCGTGACCTCCGGTGAGATCGCCGAGGCCATCGTGGCCGCCGGTGGTCCGCAGGTGGACAAGCGCCGCATCGAGACCGCCGGGCACATCAAGTCCCTGGGCGACCACACCGCCACGGTGCGTCTGCACCCGGAGGTGCTGGCCACGGTCAAGCTGCAGGTCGTCGAGGCCTGAGCGCCCGGCTGCACCGTCGAACGGGCCCGTCCCCTGAGGGGGCGGGCCCGTCCGCGTCCCCGGCGCGACAAACTACGCTGTGTCGATGATGTCCTCTCCCGCCACGCCGTCGCCCCCCGCCCCCTCCGATGCGGGGGAGCGCCCCACTGCGACCGAGCGCCGGGGCGGGGCGCTCTGGGGGGTGCTGCTCGGCTGGGCGGCCGTCATCGTCCTGGTGGCCGTCGTGGCCTCCTATCTCAGCGGGGCCACGCGGCAGCTGCTGCTGGTCGACGCCGGAGCCCTCGTCCGCTGGACGCTGCCGGTGGTCCGGGGGCTGCTGGTCGCCGGCATGGCCGCCACCATCGGTGCCCTCGGCGTGGGGGCCTTCATCGTGCCGGAGCGGCGGTCGACCCACCGGCTGGCCGTGATGCGCCGGGTGGCCGTGGCCGGGGCCCTGGTCTGGGGGCTGGCCGCGTGGGCGCTGTCGGTCCTCACCTTCAGCGAGGTGCTGGGGGTGCCGATCGGCGGCGAGGGCTTCTGGCAGCAGTACTTCGCCTTCTGGTGGGAGCTCGACTTGCTGGTGCAGGTGCAGATCACCGGGGTGCTGGCCCTGGTGGTGGCGGCCTTGGTCGGCTGGAGCACCACGCGCCGCGGCCTGCACTGGGGCTTCTGGATCGCCATCGTCACCACCCTGCCGCTGGCCTTCACCGGGCACTCCGGCGGCACCCTCGACCACGACGCCGCGGTGAACGGCTACGGCGCCCACCTCATCGGCGTGAGCGTCTGGGTGGGCGGACTGCTCGGGCTGGCGCTGCTCTGGGGGGGTCTGGGGCAGGACCGCGCGGTCGCCGTGCGTCGCTACTCGACCGTCGCGCTGTGCGCCTTCGTCGCCACCGGTGCCAGCGGCGTGCTGAACGCCAGCGTCCGGGTGGACTGGGGCGATCTGCTCACCACGGCCTATGGCCAGCTGCTGCTCGCGAAGGTGGCGGTGTTCGCCGTGCTCGGGGTGTTCGGCTACCTGCAGCGCCGCCGGGTGGTGGACCGGGTGGCGGCCGGCGAGACCGGGGGTGCCTTCCAGCGACTGGCCACCGTGGAGATCGCGGTCATGGCCCTGGCGGCCGGTCTGGGCTCGGCCCTGGCGCGCACCCCCACCCCCGTCCCCGAGGTCACCGGGGAGGCCCTCGGTGACCCGGCCATCGGCCTGACCGGCTACCCGCGCCCGCCCGAGCTCACGCCCTCGAGCTGGCTGACGCAGTGGCAGGTGGAGTGGCTGTTCAGCACCGTCGCCGTGGTGGCGATCGGCCTCTACCTGTGGGGCTGGGTGCGCCTGCGTCGCCGGGGGGACTCCTGGCCCTGGCACCGGCTGCCGATGTGGATCCTCGGCTGGCTGCTGTTCGCCTACGTCATCAACGGCGCCCCCACGGTCTATGGCCGAGTCATGTTCTCCATGCACATGGTGATGCACATGACCCTGATGATGGCGATCCCGCTGCTGCTCGTGCCCGCGGCGCCGGTCACGATGGCGCTGCGCAACCTGTCGGCGCGCAAGGACCGCACCATCGGCCCCCGTGAGTGGCTGCTGGGCTTCGTGCACTCCCGCTACGCGCAGGTGATCGGGCACCCGGTGGTGGCCGCGTTCATCTTCTTCGTCTCGCTGGTGGTCTTCTACTGGTCGCCGGCCCTGGAGATCGCCCTGACCACGCACGGCGGCCACGTCGCGATGGTGGTGCACTTCCTGTTGGTGGGCTACCTGTTCGTGTGGACCCTGGCCGGGCCCGATCCGGGCGGCGTGAAGTGGCCCGCGCCGCTGCGCCTGGTGGTCATGCTGGCCACGCTCGCGGGCCACGCCTTCTTCGGGGTGGCCATGATGATGGGCAACTACCTGTTGGCGCCGGACTTCTTCCGGACGCTGGACCTGCCGTGGGTGGACTCCCTCATCGCCGACCAGCAGCTCGGTGGCGGCATCGCGTGGGGTATCGGCGAGCTGCCGGTGGTGGTCCTGGCGATCATGGTGGGCCTGGAGTGGGCCAGCTCGGACGACCGGGAGCGCAAGCGCTACGACCGCAAGGCCGGCCGGGACGACGACGCCGAGCTGCGGGCCTACAACGAGCACCTGTCCCGGATGGGGGAGCGCCGGTAGCGGGTCCCGGCCGTCCGGGGTGCAGGTAGCGTCGGTCCCATGAGCGAACTCTCCGTGAGCGTCATCCAGGTCTCCTACGGCGACGACGAGCCGATGGCCGACCGGATCCAGCGCGTGGCGGACCTGGTGCGTGCCGAGCAGGGGCAGGACCTGGTGGTGCTGCCCGAGCTGTGGCCGGTGGGGGGCTTCGACGTCAAGCACTGGGACGAGCGCGCCCAGATCGTGCCGGCACCCGGGCCCGTGGAGGCCACGGGTGACCCGGAGCGGGCCGTGGTGGAGGCCCTGTCTGCCGCCGCGCGCGAGGCCGGGGTGACGCTGCACGGCGGCTCCACGGTGGAGCGCAGCGCCGAGCCGGGCCCCGAGGGCAAGCACCTGTGGAACAGCTCGATGCTGTTCGCCCCCACCGGGGACCTGGTGGCCACCTACCGCAAGGTGTACCGGTTCGGGTTCGACTCCGGCGAGGCGCGCACCATCGAGGCCGGGGCGGACCTCGTGACGGCCCCGGTGGGCCCGTTCACCGCACATCTGGCCACCTGCTTCGACCTGCGCTTCCCCGAGTACTTCCGTGACGGCCTCGATGCGGGGGCGGACCTGCTGATCGTCCCCGCGGCCTGGCCGATGGCCCGCCGCGAGCACTGGCGGGCGCTGCTGCGGGCCCGGGCGATCGAGAACCAGATGCCGGTGGTGGCCTGCAACACCGCTGGGACGCACGCCGGTGACCACGAGATGGGCGGCGCGAGCGTCATCATCGACGCCAACGGGTCGGTGCTGGCCGAGGCGGGGGACTCCCAGCAGGTGCTGCGCGCGGTGATCGACGACGAGCACACGGCGCAGCAGCGCAAGAACTTCCCGGTCCTGGCCAGCCGGCGCTGAGGCCGGTGGGTCAGTCCTCGATCTTGGCCACCTGCTCGTCGACGACGTCGGCGAGCTCGTCCTGGGTGACGCCGGTGCCGAAGGCGTAGACGAGGTTGTCGCCGGCGGTGCGGCCCCCCATCCACGCCTCCACCACGTTGCCCTGCACGTCCTGCCGCATCATCACGCCGCGGACGTCGCCGTTCTCGAAGGCCTCGAAGGTCGTTGTCATCTCCACGCCGCCCTCGCTGCGGGTGACCTCCCCGCAGGTGCCCAGCTCGTGGGTGACGTCGACGAGCTTCTTGGGCTCCTTTGTGACGCCGGCGACCTGCAGCTCGAGGCTGGAGTCCTCGCCGGCGTCGAAGCGTGCCGAGGCCGAGCTGCTGAGGAACTCGGTGTGGTCGATCGAGCTGAACTCCTCCAGGGCCGCGCGGCACTCCTCGCTGGTGTCCGGGGCCGATGCGGGGTCGTACTCCCCGGCGGACTGCACGCCCGTGCTGACCGTGCCGCGGGTGTACCCGTCGAGCGGGAACTCGTCCTGCGTGAGGAGCGCCTCCTTCGCGCCGGCCTCGTCGAGGGCGTCGGGCCCTTCGCCGCAGGCGGCGAGCGTGGAGACGGACAACAGGGCGGCCAGCACGCTCACGGTGCCTCGACGACGCATCATGTGCCCGAGTGTGGCAGAGGCTGGAGCCGTATGGGCACCGGCCTCAGTGATCCTCGATGGCCTTGCTCTGCTTCTCGATGATCTTGGCGGCGTCGTCGGCGTTGACGCCCTGCGTCATGGCCATGACGAGGTTGTCGTCCACCGTCTTGCCGCCCAGGGCGAGCTCCTGCTTCTGGCCGGCGGCCTCCATGGTGATGGTGGTGCCGGTGAAGTTGTCCTCGTCCACCTCGTCGAACTTCACGGAGATCTCGATGCCCTGCTGCTCCTGCTTCAGCTCCTCGCAGTCGGTGCCGAGCTTCTTCAGGGCGTTGATGAAGTCCTCACCGTCCTTCTTGGTGCCGCCCACCATGAGGGAGACCGTCTTCTCACCGTTCTCGTAGTCGGCGCTGGCCTGGGACTCCAGGTAGTCCTTGGGGTTGAGCTCGCCGAGCCCGTCCATGGCCGACTTGCACTCCTCGTTCAGCTCGCCGAACGGCGCGAAGGAGTCCTTGAGGCCGTCGGTGTCGAGGTTGTCGTTGTCCTCGACGCCCTCCTTGACCTCGCCCTGCTCGAAGCCGTCCAGCGGGAAGTCCTCGCTGCTCAGGAGGACCTCCTTGGCGCCGGCCTGGTCCAGGGGCTCGGTGCCGCCGCAGGCGGACAGGGTGCCGGCGGCCACGAGGCCGGTGGTGATCAGGGCCAGGGTGCGGGTGGTGCGCATGGTGTCTCCTCGGGTGTGTGTGCTGATTGCCCTCACGCTAGACGGCCCGGGGTGCGGAGAGGTCACACCGCAGGCGGAGCGGCGCGCCGGGAACCGGGGCCCGGGTACACCGAGGGGCGGCCCCCGCATCGTGCCGGAGGACCGCCCCTGGTGAGAGGACTTCTCAGAAGGCGCTCTCGGGCAGCTCCATCAGCTCGCCCGTGGTGGACTCCGCAGCCCGGCGGTCGGCCCCGATGCGGGGCAGCACCTCACGTGCGAAGAAGGTCGCCGCAGCGATCTTGCCGGTGTAGAAGTCCTGGTCGGCGCCCGTGGCGGCGTCGACCTTCTCGCTGGCCACCTGGGCCTGGCGCAGCAGCAGCCAGCCGATGATGACGTCGCCGGCCGCCATGAGCAGGCGGCTGGACTGGAGCCCGACCTTGTAGAGCTCGCGGGGCTCGCCCTGCGCGGCCTGGGCCCAGCCGGTGAGCAGGCCGATGAACTGCTGCAGCTCCACCAGCGCCTTGCCGAGCTGCTCACGGGCCTCGCCGAGCTGCTCGGCGCCACCGGCCTGGAGGAACTCCTGGATCTCCTGGGCGACGGCCCCCAGGGCGGTGCCCTGGTCGCGCAGGATCTTGCGGAAGAAGAAGTCCTGCGCCTGGATGGCGGTGGTGCCCTCGTAGAGGGTGTCGATCTTGGCGTCGCGGACGTACTGCTCCAGCGGGTAGTCCTGCAGGAAGCCCGAACCGCCGAAGGTCTGCAGCGACTCGGTGCCCAGCAGCACCCAGGCGCGCTCGGAGCCGACGCCCTTGACCACGGGCAGCAGCAGGTCGTTGATGCGCTCGGCCAGCCCGGCCGGGGAGTCGGCGGCTGGTTCCTGGCCGGTCTCGGCGCGGTGGGCGTGGGCGGTGTCCTGGAAGGTGGCCGTGTACTGCACCAGCGCGCGCAGGCCCTCGGAGTAGGCCTTCTGCAGCATCAGGCTGCGGCGCACGTCCGGGTGGTGGGTGATCGTCACGCGCGGGGCGGTCTTGTCCCCCATCTGCAGCATGTCGGGGCCCTGCACCCGCTCCTTGGCGTACTCGAGCGCGTTGAGGTAGCCGGTCGACAGGGTCGCGATGGCCTTCGTGCCCACCAGCATCCGCGCGTACTCGATGACCTGGAACATCTGGGCGATGCCGTCGTGCACGTCGCCGAGCAGCGTGCCCACGGCCGGGGTCGAGGGGTCCTCGCCGAAGCGCAGCTCGCAGGTGGTGGAGACCTTCAGGCCCATCTTGTGCTCGACGTTGGTGACGTACGCGCCGTTGCGCTCGCCGAGCTCACCGGTCTGCGGGTCGTAGTGGTGCTTGGGGACCACGAACAGGCTCAGGCCCTTGGTGCCAGGGCCGGCGCCCTCGGGGCGGGCGAGCACGAAGTGGATGTTGTTCTCGTAGAAGTCGGCGTCACCGTTGGTGATGAAGCGCTTCACGCCGGTCAGGTGCCAGGTGCCGTCCTCCTGCTGGACGGCCTTGGTGACGCCGGCACCCACGTCGCTGCCCGCATCGGGCTCGGTGAGGACCATCGTGGCGCCCCAGTGGCGGTCGATCATCAGCTGGGCGAGCTGCTTCTGCTCGTCGGTGCCGTTGTTGAACAGGATGTTGGCGAAGCTGAAGCCCGCGGAGAACATGAACACGGCGGGGTTGGCGCCCAGGATCATCTCGGCGATGGCCCAGTTCACGCTCGGGGTGGCCAGCGTGCCGCCGAGCTCGGGCTCGAGGTTCATGCGCCAGAACTCCGCGTCCGCCCAGGCCTTGTAGGACTTCGAGAAGGCCTCGGGCATGGTCGCCTCGTGCGTCTCGGGGTCGAAGGTCGGCGGGGTGCGGTCGGACTCGGTGAAGCTGGCGGCGATCTCGCCCTCGGCCAGACGGGCCACCTCGTGCAGGACCTCCCGGGCGGTGTCCGCGTCGACCTCGCCGTAGGGGCCGGCGCCCAGGACGTCCTGGCGGTTGAACACCTCGAAGAGGTTGAACTCCAGGTCTCGGACGTTGGACTTGTAGTGGCTCATCGGTGCCGCTTCCTCCTCGATGTGGTGCGCCGTGCTGACCGCGGGGGCCCACCCCGGGGCCGGGTGCCCGTGGGCACACGACTACCCGGTGCGCTGTGTCACACCCATGGTGCACCCGAGGGGGAGGTACATGCAACACCGCGCACCGGGTACCGGCGCCCGGTGTGGGCGGTACCCGGTGCGCGGTGCACCCCGTGACGGGGCCGGTGTTGCATGGGACACACTGCGGCTCATGACTTCCCAGAACGACATCCTCACCGTCGCCCGCGAGCAGGTCCTCGAGAACGGCGTCGGCCTCGCCGCCGACCAGGTGGAGCAGGTGCTGAACCTCCCCGACGAGCGGGTCGAGGAGCTGCTGGCCCTGGCCCACGAGGTGCGGGTGCGCCACAACGGTGAGGGCGTCGAGGTGGAGGGGATCGTCTCGCTGAAGACCGGCGGCTGCCCCGAGGACTGCCACTTCTGCAGCCAGTCCGGCCAGTTCACCTCCCCGGTGCGCGCGGTGTGGCTGAACGTGAAGGAGCTCATCAAGGCCGCGCAGGAAACCAAGGAGACCGGCGCGAGCGAGTTCTGCATCGTCGCAGCCGTCCGCGGGCCCGACGAGCGGCTCATGAAGCAGCTGCGTGACGCCATCGCGGCCATCAAGGCCGAGGTCGACATCGAGATCGCGGTCTCGGTGGGCATGCTCACCGCCGAGCAGGTCGCCGAGATGGTGGACATGGGCGTCCACCGGTACAACCACAACCTGGAGACGGCCCGCTCCTACTTCGACCAGGTGGTCACCACCCACACCTACGACGAGCGCCTCGACACCTGCCGCATGGTCGTCGAGTCCGGCATGGAGCTGTGCTGCGGCGCCCTGGTGGGCATGGGCGAGTCCGTGCGCCAGCGGGCGGAGCTCGCCGCCGAGCTGGGCGCGCTGGAGCCGCACGAGGTGCCGCTGAACTTCCTCAACCCGCGTCCCGGCACGCCGTTCGGCGAGCTGGACCCGATGGGCGCCCAGGACGCGCTGCGCACCATCGCGGCCTTCCGGCTGGCCCTGCCGCGCACCATCCTGCGTTTCGCCGGCGGCCGCGAGATCACCCTCGGGGAGCTGGGCACGCGGCAGGGGCTGACCGGCGGCATCAACGCGATCATCGTCGGCAACTACCTGACCACCTTGGGGCGCGACCCGCAGCAGGACCTCGACCTGCTCGACGAGCTGAAGATGCCCATCCAGGCCCTGAGCCGGACCATCTGAGGTGGCGGACCGCGAGAACCGAGTCAGGCGCGACCCGGTGGACGGCGCAGACCGTGGGCGCCACCGGGACCGTGACGACACCGAGGAGCCCGCGTACTGCGGCCACTGCGGTGAACCGCTCGTCGGCCGGGGCGGCGATCCGCAGGACCACGCCCCCTGTGTGCGACGTCTCGAGCTGGAGCCGCCCCGGTACTGCCCCGACTGCCGCCGACGCATGGTCGTGCAGGTGACGCCCCGGGGGTGGACGGCGTCCTGCTCCCGCCACGGGGTCACCACGGGCTGAGGCTGCACGGTCATCGCGGCACCCCCGTGGGACACCGCTGGAACCGCAGAACGGCACGGCCCTCGTCGTCGTGGCTGATCGTGTGCCTGAGCGACGGGTCCTCGAGGCGGCGGTGGTGACGGCCACAGAGCGGGATCGCGTTGCCGAGGTCGGTGGCACCGCCCGCCGCGCCCGGAGGCGCCCCCGGTGACCCCGCAGCCCAGTCCGGTGGTCCGGCCCTCGTGACCCCGGAGGCCCAGGGGTCAACGTGGTGGATCTCGCACCAGGCGAAGGGGCGGTCGCAGTGCTCCTCGGCGCACTCGGTGTAGCGCAGTGCCAGGGCTCGGCGCTGGGTCTCGGTGAACAGCCGGGTGCGCCGCCCCAGGTCCAGTGGAACCGAGTCCCCGCCCAGGACGACCGGGACGATCCCGGCCCCTGCGGCCAGTCGCCGTACCTCACCGGCCGACACCTCGGTGCCGGAGTCGGTCAGGCCCACCCGGTCGGTCTCGCCGCGCAGGCTCTCCAGGGTTGTGGTCACCAGCAGGGTCACAGTGGTCCGGCCGCCCAGCTCGTGGGTGGGCAGGTGGTCGATGAGTTCGCACAGCGCCTTGCCCTTCTCGTGGGCCCAATCGATCTGCCGGTCCTTCCATGCCAGCCCGTCCGGGTCCGGTGATGCCTCGGTCAGGGTCCCGTCGGAGCCCGAGGTGCCGTCCCCCGAGGACGCGCGGGCCAGCCGGCGCGGCGCGACGAGGGCGTCCAGGGCCTTGCCGAGCATGTGTCCCTGGAGCGTGGGGAGCGTGAACTGCCCGTGGACGGTGCCGTCGCCGTTGTCCCGCATCCAGAACGACGCGGACTCCCACGCTCGCTGCTCCTGCGTGCGCACGCGGTCGTTCTGGTGCGCATCGACCTCCTGCTCGGGGACGCCGAGCTCCGCCATGACCCGGCGGGCAGCGCGACGCAGGGACCGGGGTGTGAGGTGTTGGGCCCTGGCGACCAGGATCTCCTCGGCCCGCAGCCGCAGGTCGGCGGACACCTGCCCGGGCAGGGCCTCGAGCTCCTGCAGGATGATCAGCGCGTGGTCCTGGGAGAGCACTCCCGCATCCAGCGCTCGGGCCAGTGGGCGCGGTGCTCGCGAGGCGGTCGCATCGCCTGCCGGGCGATCGGTGACGGGCGTCCCCGGGTCTCCGGCACCCTCCGCGGTGCTCTCATCGCCCGCGGCACCCCCAGCACCCCCGTCGCCGCATGGCGCGGGATCCCCCAACGCCTCGGCCAGCACCGCATCGCGCCACGTCTCCCGCGTGCTGCGGGAGTTCTTGGAGGCCGCGAACTGGGCGTCGTCGTCGTGCACCGCGCGCCCGGAGGCCCGCGCTGCGGCCAGCACGGTGTGCGAGCGCACCCGCACCTGCTGCCCTTGCTCCGCCAGGCGTGTGGCGGTCCGGGTCAGCCACGCGAGCTCGGTGGGTCCCGCGGGGAGGTCCGTCTGCGCCCCGGCCGCAGTGAGGGCCACCAGCAGTCCCTCCAGGGCGGCCTGTGCCTGACCGAAGGACTCCACGACCCCCCGCCATGTGTCCTCGGGCTCCGGGGCCGCGAGCTCGACGGCATCCCGCGTCGCGTCGCGCACGCCGGCCGGCGGCGCCATGCCGCTGTGCTGAGCCGGTGGTCCGGCCATCGCTCTGGGCACGGTCGTCACCCCCTGGTACCGGTCGCTCGTCGGGCCCCCTGCCCGACTGCCTGTGCACAGGGTAGTACAAAAGAACGAGTGAATGCAACTCCATGCTCGTACATGTGGATGAGTGGCTATCGGCCCCCGTGACCCACACCCAAGCCTGTGGACAACCCGCTTCGCTCACCCCAGCAGGTCGGCGATCTCCCGCACCGCGGACCGTGCCGGCCGCCCCACCCCGATGAGCGTCGCCGACGCCGGGCCGGCCCAGTCGCCGTACCCCATGAGGTGCAACCGCGGCTCCCCGGCCGCCCGCGTCATCGACCCCTGGGCGACCGGCACCCGCCCGGCGGCCCCCCGCAGGCCGAGGGGGTGCAGGTGACCCAGCGCGGCCCGGTAGCCGGTGCACCAGACCACGGCGTCGAGGGAGAACTCCTCACCCGCCGCGGCTGGGGGGTGGTTCCACGTGGAACCGTCCGGAGCCTCCCCGGGCGCCGCGCCCCACACCGCCCCCGATGCCGTGAGCCGTTCCACCATCGGCACCGCACCCAGCCGCCCCTCCGCCAAGGACCGCCGCACCTCCGGCACCTGCACGATGTCGCCCAGCGCCGCCACGCCCCCGTCGTCCTCCCGGCCCGCGTCCAGCGCTGCCCGCCGCGCGGTCGCGACGTCGAACAACACCCGGCCGTCCACCTCCGGCGGCATGAACCGTGGCGCCCGTCGCGTCGCCCACACGACCTCGTGCGATGCGGTGAGCTCCGCAGCCAGCTGCGCCCCGGTGTTGCCCCCACCCACCACCAGTACCCGCCCGGGCGGGAGGGAGTCCGGTCCCCGGTAGTCCGCCGAGTGGATCTGCACCCCGCGGAACTCCCGCATCCCCGGTACGCTAGGCCAGAAAGGCCTCGACCAGGTGCCGGTCGCGCTGACCACGGCGCGAGCCGCCCAGCTGACCGCCCGACCGTCGGGGGACCCGTCGACCAGTCGGTGACCGTCGACCACCAGGCGCTCGCCGTCCCCGTGCCGGACCGCCTCCACCCGCACCGGACGCTGGACGGGCACCTCGTACCGCTCCTCGTAGGCCCGCAGGTACTCCTCCACGTGCGCCCGTGAGGGGAAGGCGCCCTCCCCGGTCCAGCCCGGCATCAGCCACCCGGGGAGCGAGGAGTACTGCGGCGGGGAGAACGCGTGCAGGCTGGGCCACATCCGTGCCCATGCCCCGCCGGGCTGCTCCGCGTCGTCCAGCACCACATGGTCGATGCCGGCGCGGCGCAGCCAGTAGCTCGTCGCCAGCCCGGCCTGGCCGCCGCCGATGACGACGACGCCGACGGCCCGGGATGGGGCCTGGCTGCCCGTGGACGCCCTGGGGGAGGTCATGCCCCCGAGTCTCCCTCAGGCCAGCTCGGCCGCCAGCTGGTCCACCTTCGCGGCGATCTCGTCGCGGATCAGCGCCATCCGCTCGGAGCCCTCGACGCCGCGCTCGCTGGGCTCGTCCACGGTCCAGCGCCGCACGTCCGCCGGCAGGTGACCCTCCAGCTCCGGCCCGGGCTGCGCGCCACCGACGAACACGAGCACGTCCGTCGCCGCAGCCAGCTCGGGCGTCAGCTGCTTGGGGTGCTCCCCGGCCAGCGAGGCGCCTGCGGCGGCCAGGCTCTCGGCGGACTCGCCGTTCACCCCGGCATCCCGCGCCGCCGCAGCCACGCCGGCGCTCAGCACCTGCACGCCGGCTACGCCGCGCGCCCGCATCAACCCCGCGGCCATCTGCGACTTGCCGCGGTTGGAGTTGCACACGAAGGTCACCACGCGCTCGTCCGGGCGCGGCCACGACATCGGCTCGAGGCCGAGCGAGCGCAGCATCTCCTCCACACGGGTGCGGATCTCGTCGCGCACGGGCCGGACGGCCTCCACCGGCTGCCCGGCCGGGTCGTCCAGCGCCCAGTCCTCGCGGCGCACGCCGGGGACGTAGGGGCACTCGTCGCCGCACCCCATCGTGACCACGACGTCGGAGGCCTCCATGTCCTCGCGCGTGAGGACCCGCGGGGTGACCGCGCCGATGTCGATGCCCACCTCGGCCATCGCCTCGACGGCGGCGGGGTTCACCGCATCGGCCGGCTGGGAGCCCGAGGAGCGCACCTCGAGGCGGTCCCCGCCCAGCGCCCGCGTCCACGCGGCGGCCATCTGCGAGCGGCCGGCGTTGTGGACGCAGACGTACATCACCGACGGGCGGGCGGCGCGCGCGGCGGGGCTCACCCCATCGGGGCCGGTGGTGGGGCTCATGCGAGGTCTCCTGCGGTCGAGGGCGAGGTGGACGGGGTGAACAGGCGACGGCGCAGCCACAGGCTCACGTAGACGAGCCCGACCAGCACCGGCACCTCGATGAGCGGGCCGACCACGCCTGCCAGCGCCTGCCCGGAGGTGAGTCCGAAGGTGGCGATCGCGACGGCGATGGCGAGCTCGAAGTTGTTGCCCGCGGCGGTGAACGCCAGCGTCGTGGTGCGCTCGTACCCCATCCCCAGCGCCCGGCCCAGGGCGTACGAACCGCCCCACATGAGGACGAAGTAGGCCAGCAGCGGCAGCGCGATGCGGGCGACGTCCAGCGGGCGCGAGGTGATCTGTTCACCCTGCAGGGCGAAGAGCACCACGATGGTGAACAGCAGCCCGTACAGCGCCCACGGGCCGATGGCCGGCAGGAAGCGGTTCTCGTAGCGCTCGCGACCCATCCGGCGCTCCCCGAGGTGGCGGGTGAGGAAGCCGGCCACCAGCGGGATGCCCAGGAAGATCAGCACGCTCTTGGCGATCTGCCAGGCGCTGACGTCCAGCCCGGTGGTGTCCAGGCCGAGCCAGCCGGGCAGGACGGCCAGGTAGAACCAGCCGAGCAGGCCGAACATGAACACCTGGAAGACCGAGTTGATCGCCACCAGGACGGCGGCGGCCTCGCGGTCACCACACGCGAGGTCGTTCCAGATGATGACCATCGCGATGCAGCGGGCCAGGCCGACGATGATCAGGCCCGTGCGGTACTCGGGCAGGTCGGGCAGGAAGATCCACGCCAGGGCGAACATCAGCGCCGGGCCCAGCACCCAGTTCAGGAGCAGGGAGCTGCCCAGCATGCGCCGGTCGGCGGTCACCGTGTCGAGGCGGTCGTAGCGGACCTTCGCCAGTACCGGGTACATCATCACCAGCAGGCCGATGGCGATGGGTAGCGAGATGCCGTCCACCTGCACGGTGTTGAGCGCCTCGCCCACCCCGGGCACGATGCGGCCCAGCAGCAGCCCGGCCACCATCGCGGCGCCGATCCACAGCGGCAGGTAGCGGTCCAGGGTGGAGAGGCGCCCGGTGACCTGGGCGTCGGCGGCATCCGGTCGGGCTTGGGTGGTGGTCACCGGGGGTCCTCTCGGTGGGCGGTCGGGGGCAGGGCGTCGGCGGGGTCGTCGTCGGTGATCGTGTAGACCTCCCACTCGATTCCGTCGGGGTCGTGCACCCAGACCTTGCCCTGCCGGGCGTAGCAGCAGGTGGTGTCGTCCTCGTCGAAGGTGGCCAGGCCGGCGGTGGTGAGGCGCTCGCGGGCGGCGCGCACCTCATCGACGGACGCGACCTCGATGCCGAGGTGGTTGAGCGAGCCCGGCGCGGTGGTGCAGCACCCGGGTGCGGCGTCCGCAGCCGGCGAGGTGTTCGGGGCATCGCTCGGCGGGGTGGCGTTCGGCGTGCCCTCGATGAGCACCAGCTTCAGCGGCGGCTCGGCGACGGCGAAGTTCGCGTACCCCCGGCGGCGTTTGTGTGGCGCGGTGCCGAGGAGCTGGCTGTAGAAGGTGACGGACTGCTCGACGTCGCTGACGGTGAGGGCCAGCTGGATGCGCGACATGCTCGACTCCCGGGTCGGGGTGGACACGGGGCGCGCCACGAAGTGAGGGGAATGACGCGCCCGTGCATCGACAACTGTCGATGAAGGAATCGTGACACAATGCATCGATGGACGTCAATGTGTGCTGTGGTGGGCTCCCGGTGGCGATCTCGGACGCGGAGGCCGAGCACACGGCATCGGTCATGAAGGCGCTCGGGCACCCGGCGCGGGTGCGGCTGGTGGCCGCCATCCGTGCGGCCGACGGTGGCGAGGCGTGCGTGTGCGACCTGCAGGAGGTGGTCGACCTGGCGCAGCCGACGGTCAGCCACCACCTCAAGGTGCTGGTCGATGCGGGGCTGCTGACGCGCGAGAAGCGGGGGCAGTGGGCCTGGTACGCACTCGACCAGCAGGCGTGGGCGGCGGTGGGGGGCTCTTCGCCTGAGTCGCGGCACGAGTGAGCCCGGCGGGTGCGACGAGGCACCGGCCGGGCTCACGGCATCAGGTCCGTCAGGCGGGCTGGGCCTCGCGGGCCGTGGTGGGGGCTTGGGTGCGGCTGCCCTGCTTGGTGGCCTGGTAGGCGGCGGCCTCCTCGGGCGAAAGGACGGAACCCTCGCCCAGGAGGGACTCGATCAGCGCGTCCACGCGGACCTTGAGCTCGTCGCGGGTGGCGCGCACGGACTCGACGTCGTCCTCGTCCAGGGTGATGTGCCAGTCCATGTGCTGCTTGGCGGTGAAGTCCTCGCCCAGGTCGGGGCTGGCGATGCTCACCACCACGTCGGCGGCGTGGAGCACGTCACGGTTCACGGCGCGCGGGTACAGGGTGGTGGTGTCGATGCCGTGCTCCTGCATCACCTGGATCACGGCGGGGGCGATCTCCTCGGCGCGGCGGACCCCGCCGGAGAGCACGTGGATGCGGCCGCCGGAGTACTTGTCCGTCATCACGGCGGCCATCTGGGTGGCGCTGGCGTTGCGCGGGCTGACGAACATCACCACTGGGTGCCCAGTGACCGTGGCGCCGCGGGCGTGGGCCAGGGCCTGGAGGTTCTCCTTGGCGTAGCGCTCGGCCAGCACCGGGATGTGGTCGCGGACCCTGGCGGTGGCCTCCATGTCCTCGCGGACGGCGTGCAGCTCGCGGGCCACCTCATCGCGGGTGAACACGGCGTCGAACTCGCTGGCCAGTCGCTCCACCGCGTGCTCGTACTGCTGGGCGGTGCCGATGATGGTCATGGGTGCCTCCTGCGTGCGGCGGGGCGCCCCGTGCCTCCGCCCCGGTACTTCACCCAATGTTAACCCAGTGTTCACTTTCGAGGAAGGGTTTCGGTGCCCGGCGAGTTGGGCTGGGCCGGTGTTTGGCCCGCCAGCCCGCCCGCGCCCCGGGCGGCTCAGGCCAGCCGGTCCACCCGGGCCCGCTCGTACTGCCCGATGGTCACCGGCTGCGCCCCCAGCTCCGATGCGGCGCGCATCCACCAGTGCGGGTCCGCCAGAGCCGCCCGCGCGAGGAGCACCGCATCGGCCTGCTCCTGCCCGACGATCGTCTCGGCTTGGTGCGGCGAGCTGATCTCACCCACCGCCCCCACCGGTACCTCGAACCCGGCCTCCCGCAACGCCTCGCGCATGGCGGTCGCGAAGCGCACCTGGTAGCCCGGCCCGGAAACGATCTTCGGCGCCGGCAGGTTGCCACCGCTGGAGACGTCCACGAAGTCGACCCCCAGTTCCGCCGCGGCCACCACGAACCGCTGCAGCGAGGCCACGTCGCCCTCGACGTCCTCCCAGTCGGTCGCGGAGATGCGCAGCAGCACCGGCATCGAGTCCGGCACGCGGGCGCGCACCTCGCGCACCACCTCCAGGCCGAAGCGGTGGCGGCCCTCCTCGGAGCCACCCCAGGCGTCGGTGCGCGTGTTCACCAACGGCGAGATGAACTGGTGCACCAGGTACCCGTGGGCACCGTGGATCTCGACCGCGTCGAAGCCGGCTGCCACAGCGCGCTCGGCCGCGTCGCCGAACGCGGTCACGGTGGCGCGGACCTCCGCATCGGTCAGCGCGCGGGGCGCGGCGTACTCACCGAACGGCGCGTCGGTGGGCGCCACGGTCTGCCAGCCGGCGGTCTCGACGCTGTCAGCGCGCCCCTCCGCATCGGCCCCCACCGGTACCGAGCCCGTGCGCCCCTCGGTGTCGAACGGCCGCCAGGTGGAGGCCTTGCGCCCGGCGTGCGCGAGCTGCACCGCGGTGGTCACGCCCGTGCCCAGGCCGTGCACGAAGTCGTTCACGCGGCGCCAGCCGGCCACCTGCTCGTCGTTCCAGATCCCCGCGTCGTGGGGGGAGATTCGGCCCTCGGGGGTGACGGCCGCTGCCTCGGTCACGATCATCGAGGCTCCGCCGGTGGCGAAGGCACCCAGGTGCACCAGGTGCCAGTCGTTGGGCACGCCGGGCGCGGTCACGGGGTCGCAGGAGTACTGGCACATCGCGGCCACCCACGCCCGGTGGCGGACCTCCAGATCGCGCAGCGTGAGCGGCTCGAACAGGGCGACGGGGCGGGGCATGGGTCCTCCGATGGGGTGGGCGGGCGTCCGCCACGACAACGCGTCCGAGGCTGAAGCGATTCCGCCGGGGCCCGGATCGGTCCTTCACCTGCAGGGCTCACGCCAGGTAAAGGTTTCCCCAAGATGATCTCCTCATGGTGGACATCGTGTGTGTGTGTGGGATGCAGATGTCGGCAACCGCCGGCGCCTCACACACCGGAGGAAGCATGAACAAGAAGTTGACGGGTTTGATGGTCGCGGCGGCGACGATCTGTGCCACGCCCATGATCGCCCAGGCCGCCGGCACGACCGACGGTTCCGGGTGCAAGATCTACGCCTCGAAGCCCTACGCCGCCAGCGGTGGCGTCGTCAAGGGCTACGTGTCGCGATTCGGATCCGCCTGCAGCAGTAGTGACGTCACCGGCAAGTTGATTCATGCTCGATGGGGGCCGGACCTGGTCGTCGCCGACTACACGGGCTACCTGAAGGGCGAGCGCAAGTACCTGTCCACGCGAGGAACGAACGGCGACGTGTACTTCACCAAGATCTACGGGACCTCCGGCTCGTCCGTGGCCTCCGACCGATTCACCTTCTGATCAGGAGCGACGTGCAACTGCAGGCCTCAGGGCTCACCAAGAGATACGGCAGCAGGACCGCCCTCGATGCGGTCGACCTCACCCTCGAGCCCGGCGTGTTCGGTCTGCTGGGGCCGAACGGAGCGGGCAAGAGCACGCTGATGTCGATCCTCGCCACGCACGTCGCACCGACCGCCGGTTCGCTGGCCATCGGGGACCATCGCGTCTTCGAGGGTCAGCGGCCCGGCCCGGGTCTGGAGGGGGCCCGCCGCCTCATCGGCTACCTGCCGCAGAAGTTCACGATCATGAGTTTCTCCAGTGTCCGCCGCAACGTGGAGGTCGCGGCGTGGGCGCAGGGGGTCGATGCGGCGGGGGTGCCTGCCGCCGCGAGCCGTGCTCTGGCACGGGTTGGCCTGGCGGACCGCGCCGAATCACGCGCCCGCTCCCTGTCTGGCGGTATGCGGCAGCGCCTCGGCATCGCCTGTGCCCTCGCCCACGACCCGCAGGTGGTGCTCTTGGACGAGCCCACCGCGGCTCTGGACCCGGTGCAGCGAGCCGGGTTGCGCGACGACTTGGCTGAGCTGGGGCGCGATCGCATCGTGGTGGTCACCACCCACATCGTCGAGGACATCGCCCACATCGCCCACCGCACCGTCGTGATGGACCACGGGGCCTTCCGCTTCGACGGCACGGTGGCCGACCTGGCGGGCCTCGGCGGGGCCGATGCCGTGTCCCCCCTCGAGGCGGGCTACCGCGCCGTCCTGGCTGACGCGGTGGCTGCGGCATGAGGCGCTTGGCTGCCGCTCACCATCCGCTGTCACTGCTGGTGCTGGCTGCCCTGGTGGCGCTCTCCTTTGCCGTGGAGGCACCCCGGGACTGGCCGCCGGCTGATTGGGGGCGCCTGCCCCTGACCGTTCGTGACTACGCGGTGTGGGCCGCTCTGCTCGGGGCGCTGTGGGGGGCGGTGACGGGTTTGCGGCACGGTCCCGGCAGCGTCGCCCCCGGGCGGTCGACCGGCCGCAGCATCCCCAGTCTCTTGGCCGGTGAGGTGGGTCCGCTGGTCGTCGCGTTGTGGGCGGGGGCCGTGATTGGACTGGTGCCGTTGACCATCACCCTCGCCCGGGAAGCGCCAGGAACGCTCGGCTTCGGGGACGCGATGGCGACCGTCGCCGGCATCGCGTTGCTGGCCCTGTGGCCGACCCTCGGGATGGCCCTGGGGACCCTGTTGGCGCGATGGGGGGTGCTCCTGGCTCCGCTGGTGACGCTGGCCCTGCTCTTCCTGCCGGCGCAGGTGCGAGGCACCCCGTTGGCCAGCATCACGCCGTGGTGGGGCAACGGTTTCCCCGCCCCCGGGTGGGAGATGGCCTGGCCCGCGACGCTCTCACGGCTGGCTGTGCTGGGACTGGTGGCCGGGGCCTTGCTGCTGCTGGCCGCGTGGCGGCTGGGCACCCCGCGAGGAGCCCGGCGACTCCCGGCCAGTGCCTTGGCGGCGGGGGCCGGTGCGGTCGCACTGGCGGCTGTCTCGGTGGTCCTGCGACCAGACGTCGTCACGGCCACCGGCGAGATGCGCTGCCTTGAGCGGGAGCACGTCACGCTCTGCTCGGCTCCGGAGGAGCAGGAGGTGGTGGAGGCCCTGAGCGGCCGGGTGGACGCGCTCGTGGCGGTCACCGGTACCGGGCCCGTCACGTGGGTGACCGAGGCCGTTGTCGATCAGCGGCCCGCCGATGGGGTGTTGCGGGGCTTGGGTCAACCGGACCGTTCCGCAGCGATGGGCACGACGACTGACCACGTGGCCTCGCGACTGGGCGGCGCCGGGTCCTGCGGTCGGGCAGCACCCCAGGAGCAGCACGACGCCGCGACCGACCTCACCCAGGAACTCCGCCGACGCGCCGTTCCCAGCTGGTCGCCCGCCCAGGGGACCGGTGTGGCGTCCTTGTCCGCGTCGGAGTTCCGCACCTGGTACGCCGAGCACCGGGAGCGGGTCGAGAACTGCGAACTCGACCGCGAGGACCTGCAGTGAGCCCCGGGCGCCTCTGGCTCGCGGGGCGCTCGCCCTGGTCAGCGGCTGTGGTGGCGGCCCTCGGGCTGGTGGCGATGTCGCTCAGCTGGGGGCAGGCGGTCCACCTCGACCTCACCCATCACCGGATGGTCCGTTTCTGGGAGGCGATTGCGGCGCTCACCGCCATCGCCACCGTCGCGGCCTGGGCGCCTTCGCACCGGCTGTGGGAGGTCGCCGGCCACCCGCGGCTGCGGTGGTGGGCAGCGGTCCCCTGTGTGGCCGTTGCCGTGGTGGCCGTCCTGCTCCCGACCCTGGCCAAGGAACTCGCCGGGTGGTGGCCCGCATCGGTGCGTGACGCCGTCAGCCAGGTTCCCGGTCACCCGGTCGAGGCGTTCGTCTACCCGGGGGTGGTCAGCCAGTCGGTGGGAGCCGGCCTGACCGCCGCCGGGTTGGCCCTGGCCGGCATCGGTCTGTTGGGTCGCTGGGTGGGCTCCCTGATGACGGTGGTTGTCGTGGCTGTCCTCGTGATCACCCAGGCGCTGCTGGGGGACATAGGCCTGCCGTGGGTGGTGGACGCCAGTGCTCCCCATCCTGCGGCGCAGTGGTCCGCGTGGGCCGTCTGGCTGGCGGGCTCGGCGGTGTGGATCTGGCGCACCACCCGTCCCACCCTGGCCGGTCTGGATTCCTGAGGGCGACCCGGCCACGCCCGCAACTGGCGGAATCACCCCCGCAGGGCGCAGACTGTGCGCCCATCGAGGGTGGCAAGGGTGCCGCCCCGTGATCTGGGAGTCACCGTGAACCGTTCCGTCGTCCGCGCCGCAGCCCTCGCCGGAAGCGCCCTGCTCGCCCTGACCGCCTGCAGCGCCGGTAGTCAGAACTCCGACGGTGGCCAGAGCTCCTCGGGCTCCTCCAGTCAGGGATCCGATGGGGCCAGCGGCCCCTCGGACGAGACCGTCACCCTGGGCCTGGTGGCCGAGCCCGCCACGTTGGACTTCCGCACCGGTGACGGTGCCGCGATCCCGCAGCTGCTGCTCGGCAACGTCTACGAGACCCTCGTGACCGTCGACCCCGAGTCCGGCGAGATCGTCGACGCCCTGGCCGAGTCCCACGAGATCTCGAAGGACCGCCTCACCTACACCTTCACCCTGCCGACCGACCGCACCTTCTCCGACGGCAGCGAGCTCACCGCGCAGGACGTGGTCTCCAGCATCGAGGCCGTGCAGGGCACGGCCTGGACCAGCTCGCTGAAGTCCCAGATGGACGTCGTCGAATCCGCCGAGGCCACCGACGACCACACCGTGGAGGTCACCCTGTCCGAGCCCAGCAACAGCTGGCTGTACGCGATGACCACCCGCGTCGGCGCGATCTTCCCCAGCGAGACCGATGCGGAGCTGGCCACCGACCCGGTCGGCTCCGGCCCGTACGACGTCACGGACTGGAAGCGCGGTGACCGCATCACCCTGGAGCGCCGCGAGGACTTCATGGGCGAGAAGCCCCACTTCGCCACCGCCGTGTTCCGCTACTTCAAGGACGGCACCGCGCTGAACAACGCGATGCTCACCGGCGACATCGACATCGAGACCACCGTGCAGGCGCCGGAGTCCCTCAGCCAGTTCGAGGGCAAGGACGGCCTGCAGGTCATCGAGGGCACCACCAACGGCGAGGTCGTGCTCAGCTTCAACCACGGCAACGCCACCATGCAGTCTGAGCCGCTGCGCCAGGCGATCCGCCACGCCATCGACCACCAGGCGCTGCTGGACACCTGCTGGGCGGGCAAGGGCGAGCTGATCGGCTCCATGGTGCCGCCCACCGACCCCTGGTACACCGACCGCACCGGCGACTTCCCCCACGACCTGGAGAAGGCCAAGGCCCTGGTGGAGGAGGCCGGCGTCGACCGCCCCCTGCGCCTGCGCGTGCCGACCCTGCCGTACGCCACCGAGTGTGGACAGGTGGTGAAGTCCCAGCTGGAGGAGGCCGGGCTGCAGGTGACCCTCGACCAGCTGGAGTTCCCCGCATCGTGGCTGGAGCAGGTGTACTCGAGCGCCGACTACGACCTGTCCATCGTCGCCCACGTGGAGCCGCGCGACCTCGGCAACGTGTTCGGCAACCCCGAGTACTACCTGCGCTACGAGAACCCCGAGCTGACCAAGGCCCTGCAGGCCGCGGACGCCGGCACGCAGGAGGAGCAGACCGAGCAGATGAGGAAGGCGGCCGAGATCATCAGCACCGACGCGGCCGCGGACTTCCTCTTCCTGCTGCCCAACCTGGTGGTGGCCGACGCCGACATCCAGGGCATCCCCACCAACGCCGTCACCGAGGGGTTCGACCTCACCGCCCTGCGCCGATGAGGTGAGCGTCCCCCGGGCGCGGGCGTCACCCCATGGGGAACTCCGGTTCCGGCCCGCGGCCCACGTACGCTGCCCCCATGGATGCTCTCGCCACCACCATCTCCGACATCAACGGGCGCTACTGGTACCTGGTGATCGTGCTCCTGGTCATCGCCGGTGTCTGGTTCACCCTCCGCACCGGCGTCGTGCAGCTGCGCCTGCTGCCGGAGATGGTGCGCAACATCCTGGAGAAGCCCGGCTCGGACTCCGACGACGGCATCTCCGCCTTCCGCGCCTTCACCGTCTCCGCGGCCTCCCGCGTGGGCACCGGCAACGTGGCCGGGGTGGCCGTGGCCATCGCCGTCGGTGGCCCCGGGGCGGTGTTCTGGATGTGGGTGCTGGCCATCATCGGCGGTGCAACGGCCTTCGTCGAGTCCACCCTGGCCCAGCTGTACAAGGTCAAGGGCGGGGACGGGTACGTCGGTGGGCCGGCGTACTACATCCGCGACGGGCTGGGCTGGAAGCCGGTGGCCGTGCTCTTTGCCGTGATCATCACGTTCACCTACGGCTTCGTCTTCAACGCCGTGCAGTCCAACTCGATCAGCTACTCGCTGCAGGACACGCTCTCCGGGGTGGAGAACATCGCTCTGATCACCGGCCTGGTGCTGGCGGGGCTGACCGGCGTGGTCATCTTCGGTGGCGTGAAGCGGGTCTCGGCGGTCACCGAGGTCATCGTGCCGGTCATGGCCACGCTGTACATCCTGGTGGCCCTGGTGGTCGTGGCGCTGAACATCACCGAGGTGCCGGCCATGTTCGCGCACATCGTGGGCCACGCGCTGGGCTTCAAGGAGGTCGCGGGGGCCGGCATCGGCGCGGCGCTGATGCAGGGCATGCGCCGCGGCCTGTTCTCCAACGAGGCCGGTATGGGTTCGGTGCCCAACGCGGCGGCGACGGCCTCGGTGAGCCACCCGGCCAAGCAGGGTCTGGTGCAGGCCCTGGGCGTCTACTTCGACACCATCATCGTCTGCTCGGCCACGGCCTTCGTGATCCTGCTGTCCAACCCCCAGTTCGGCGTCGACGACCCGCAGGGAATCGGCCTCACCCAGAGCGCCCTGCAGGAGCAGGTGGGCAGCTGGGCCGGGCCGTTCCTGTCGGTGGTCATCTTCTTCCTGGCGTGGTCCTCCATCCTGGGCAACAGTTACTACGGGGAGGCCAACATCCGGTTCCTGGCCGGCAAGCGCAACGCCCAGCTGGCCATCATCGTCTTCCGCGTGCTGGTGGTGCTGTGCGTGGTCGGCGGCGCGCTCGGCTCGGTGGCGCTGGTGTGGAACCTGGCCGACCTGGTGATGGGCTTCATGGCCACCATCAACCTCATCGCCATCCTGCCGCTGGGCGGTCTGGCCATCGCGATGCTCAAGAACTACGACGATCAGCGCAAGCAGGGCGAGGAGCCCGTGTTCCGCCGCTCCGAGCTGCCGCAGGCCCGGAACGTCTCGCTGTGGGGTGACGGCATGGGCATGCCCGAGGTCCGCTCCGCCGCGGGGGAGAAGCGGTGAGCGGCATGGACCTCGGGCGGGGCTGATGCTGCTGCGCCTGGCCTCCCGCTTCGCCGTCCTGCTGGTCAGCCTGGCGGTGGCGAGCCTCATCGTCTTCGCCGTGATGGCGGTGCTGCCCGGTGACCCGGCGCGGGTGGCCCTGGGGCTGAACGCCTCCGAGGAGTCCGTGGCGCAGATGCGGGAGGAGTTCGGGCTCGACCGCCCCTGGCCGGTGCGCTACACCGAGTGGGTGACCGGCCTGCTGACCCTGGACTTGGGGCAGTCCTACCTCTCGAGGGCGGAGATCGCCCCGCAGCTGGTGGACCGTTTCGCGGTCACCCTGTGGCTGGTGGGCACGGCGATGGCGCTCGCGGTGCTGGTCGCCGTGCCGCTGGGGGCCGTGATGGCCCTGCGGCACCGGTCCGGCGTGGGCGTGGTGCTCTCCGCGGCCAGCCAGGTGGGCATGGCGGTGCCGGCCTTCCTGGCGGGCATCCTGCTCATTGCCCTGTTCGCGGTGCGGTTGGGGTGGCTGCCTTCCGGCGGGTGGACTCCCCCCATCGAGGGGGCGGGGGAGTTCCTGCGCAAGCTGGTGCTGCCCGCGGTCTCGCTGGCGCTGGTGCAGGCGGCGATCCTGGCCCGCTACGTGCGCAACGCCGTGCTGGAGGTGATGGACACCGACTTCATCCGCACCGCGCGGGCCAAGGGGCTCACCCGGGGGCGGGCGCTGGCGCGCCACGGGTGGCGGAACGCCGCGGTGCCGGTGGTGACCGTGCTGGGCCTGTCGCTGACCTCGATGCTGGTGGGGGCCGTGGTCATCGAGCGCGTCTTCGTGATCCCCGGGGTGGGCTCGATGCTGGTGGACGCCGTCGCGCAGCGCGACCTGATCCTGGTGCAGGACGTGGTCATGGTGCTGGTGGCCATGGTGCTGGTGGTCAACTTCCTGGTGGACGTGCTGTACGTGGTGATCGACCCCCGCATCGGAGGACGCGCATGAGTGCCACCCCCTCGGCGCCGCCCAGCCCCTTCGCCCCGCCACCCCCTCGGCCATGTGGGCACCTGACACCTTCGAGGCGCGCGAATCACCGGCGTGTCGCGGACACTTGAGCACGAGACGACTGCGAGTTGCGGTGGGGGCCTGTCACACATGCGGTGCGGTGTGCGTCAAGGGTGTGTACGCACCACCCGACCAAGGAGTCACCATGCCCCGTCTCGATCTCTCCCGCAGCCACCGGATGGGCTTCGCCGCCGTCCTCGGGCTGGAGACCTACTGCCGCACGCACCTGGACAACCGGCTGTACGAGCTCGTGAAGCTGCGTGCCTCGCTGCTCAACCGGTGCGCCCACTGCATCGAGATGCACTCCGCCGCCCTGCGCAAGCGCGAAGAGCCCCAGGAGGTCCTCGACGCGTTGGACCGCACCCCGCTGCCGCAGGAGCACTTCACCCCTGCCGAGCTGGCCGCCCTCGCGCTGACCGATGCGGCGACGCGGCTGGGCGAGGAGGGTGTCCCCGATGCGGTGTGGGAGGCCGCAGCGTCCCACTACGACGACAAGCAGCTGGGCCACCTCGTCCTGGCCATCGCCACCATCAACGTGTGGAACCGCATTGCCATCACCACCAGACTGGACGCGTGAACCCCACCGACACCTGGGCCGCCGAGCAGCACCGTCTCACCGGTCTGGCCTACCGCATCACCGGCAGCTGGCACGACGCCGAGGAGGTCGTGGCCGAGGCCGGGGTGCGCGCCAGCCGGGCGGACGGCATCGAGCAGCCAGCGGCCTGGCTGACCACGGTGACCACCCGCCTGGCCCTCGACGCAGCGCGTCACCGGGCGGCCCGCCGGGAGACCTACGTGGGGCCGTGGCTCCCGGAGCCGGCGGCGGACGAGCAGTTGCCCGCGCAGGTCGCCGAGCACCGCGCCCTGCTGGGCCTGGGGCTGGTACGGGTGCTGCAGGAGCTGCCCCCGGTGGAGCGCGCCGTGTTCGTGCTGCGCGAGGCCTTCGCGGTGCCGTACCGCGAGATCGCCGAGTGCGTCGGGCGCTCCGAGGCCGCGTGCCGGCAGATCGTGTCTCGTGCGCGGCGCCGCCTGCCCGCCGCGCAGGACCACCGTGCCCAGGCCCGGGTGCTCGATGCCCTGGTGGACGCCATCTCCGCCGGCGACGTGACCCGGGCCGTGGCGCTGCTCTCCGAGGACTGCGTGGTCTGGACCGATGCGGGTGGGCACAGCAAGGCGGCGCTGCACCCCATCGTGGGGGCGGACAAGGCGGTGCGCTTCCTGGCGGGCGTGGCCGCCAAGTCGGGCCGACTGGACCCGGTGCGGATGCGGGTGAACGGCGGCCCGGCGCTGTGGTTCGACACCCCGGTGGGGCCGCGACTGGTGGTCGTGGAGATGGCCGACGGGCAGATCACGGGTGTGCAGATGCACGGGAACCCGGAGAAGATGCGTCGCCTGGGCGCGCCCGGCCTTCCGTAGTCTGTGTGCCATGACCACCACCGGCCCCGCCGCGCCCTCGCGCGCGACGCTCGATGCGGGCCGCCCCCCGAGCCGGGCCGGCCGCGCCTACCTGGTGGTCGGCGGGGTGATCGTGGCCGTGATGGTGGCGATGGCGCTGCTCTCCTACGTGTGGACCCCCTTCGACCCCACCCGAGTGGTCGCCTCCGACCGGCTCCAGGGGCCGAGCGCCGAGCACTGGCTGGGGACCGACAAGTTCGGGCGCGACACCTTCAGCCAGGTCCTCGTCGGGGCGCGCACGACGCTCTACGTGGGCTTCGTGGCCGTGGGCGTGGCCGCGCTGCTGGGGGTGCCGCTCGGCATCCTCTCGGCGATGGGGCCGCGCTGGCTCGACGGGTTGATCATGCGCGCCGCCGACATCGGCCTGGCCTTCCCCGGTCTGCTGCTGGCCATCATGTTCGCCGCGGTCTTCGGGGCCTCGACCACGTCCGCGATGGTCGCCATCGGCCTGGCCAGCGTCCCCAGCTTCGCCCGCGTGACCCGTGCCGGGGCGCTGGGCATCCTGCCGCGGGAGTTCATCACCGCCGCCCGCGTGGCTGGGCGGCGCCCCGCATCGATCGGCTGGCGCCACGTGCTGCCGAACGTGGTGGGGCTGGTGATCGTCCAGGCCTCGGTGAGCTTCGCGCTGGCGATCCTCGCCGAGGCGGGGCTGAGCTTCCTGGGCTTCGGCACGCCGCCGCCCACACCCAGCTGGGGCCGGATGCTGCAGGAGAGCCAGTCGCTGCTGGCCTCGGACCCGCGCCTGGCGATCGTGCCCGGGGTGGCGATCGCGCTGGCCGTGCTGGGGTTCAACCTGCTCGGCGACGGGCTGCGTGACCGCTTCGACCCGCAGATGCAGGTGGTCGACCAGTGAGTGACATGGCCGCCGACACCCCCGCACCGCCTGCCGCAGGCCCCCGCCTGGTGGCGCGCGACCTGTCCGTCGGCACCCGCCACCGCACCCTGGTCTCCGGGGTGGACCTCACCCTCGATGCGGGCGAGCGCGTCGGTCTGATCGGTGAGTCCGGGTCGGGCAAGTCGCTCACGGCCCTGGCGATCATGGGGCTGCTGCCGGACAACCTGCACGCCACCGGCAGCATCGAGCTCACGCCCGAGGGGGGCGCCACCACGCAGGTGGTCGGCGCCAGCGACCGTGCGATGTCGCGCATCCGTGGCCTGGACCTCTCGATGGTCTTCCAGGAGCCCATGAGCGCGCTCAATCCCACGATGCGCGTCGGCGACCAGGTGGCCGAGGTGATGGAGATCCACGGCACCGCCCGCGGGGACGCCGCCGCCCGCCGAGCCGTGGAGCTGCTCGAGAGCGTGGGCATCACCGATGCCGAGGGCGTCGCCCGCGCCCACCCGCACCAGCTCTCCGGCGGGCAGCGGCAGCGGGTGGTCATCGCCATCGCGCTGGCCAACGACCCCGACGTGCTGATCTGCGACGAGCCGACCACCGCCCTGGACGTGACCGTGCAGGCCACCGTGCTGCGCCAGGTGCTCGACGGCGCCCGCGAGCACGACGCGGCGCTGTTGTTCATCACCCACGACCTCGCCGTGGTCTCGCAGGTGTGTGAGCGCGTGGTGGTGCTCAAGGACGGGCAGGTGGTGGAGCGCGGGACGGTGGCCGAGGTCTTCGGCGCCCCCCAGCACCCGTACACGCAGGCCCTGGTGGCGGCCTCGCGCCTGAAGCCCCGCGCGGGCACCGGTACCACGGCGCTCGACCTCGCCGGCTCGCCCGGCATCGATGCGGTGGCCGAGCCCGGCGAGAGCACCCCGCCGGAGGCTCCCGCCGTCGCGGTGGAGGACGTGCGGCAGGTCTACACCCGCCCCCGCCGGAGCCTGTTCTCCGCCCGGCCGCAGGTCGTGGCGCTCGATGGGGTGAGCCTCACCGTCGAGCCCGGCGAACGCTTCGGCATCGTCGGGGAGTCGGGGTCGGGCAAGTCGACGCTGCTGCGGCTGGTCGCGGGGTTGGAGTCCCCCGTATCGGGGCGGGTCGAGGTGCTCGGGCGGCAGGTCTCGGGCGTGCCGGAGCGCCGGCTCGGGTGGCTGCGGGAGGGCGTGCAGATGGTCTTCCAGGACCCGCGCGACTCGCTGGACCCGCGGATGACCGTGCGCGACGTGGTGGCCGAGCCGCTCGTGGCGCAGGGGTGGTCCGGGGGCGACCGGGACGACCGCGTGGCCGAGCTGCTGCGCCGGGTGGGTCTGGAGCCGTCGATGATGCGGCGCCACCCGCACCAGTTCAGCGGCGGGCAGCGGCAGCGCATCAGCATCGCACGGGCCCTGGCGCCCTCGCCGCGGGTGCTGCTGGCCGACGAGCCGGTCTCCGCCCTGGATGTGAGCGTGCGCGGCCAGGTGCTGGACCTCATCGGGGAGCTGGTGGACGAGCTGGGGCTGACGCTGGTCTTCGTGAGCCACGACCTCTCGGTGGTCCGGCACGTGTGTGAGCGGGTGGCCGTGATGCGGCGGGGTGAGCTGGTGGAGGTGGCGCCCACCGAGCAGCTGTGGTCCGCGCCGGGGACGGACTACACCCGCTCCCTCATCGAGGCGATCCCGCGCATGGCGGTCTGAGTGCGGCGGTGCGGTCCGTGCGCGCGGCGCAGGCGTCCCGGGACGCAAGAACCCCGCCCGGCGGTGCCGGACGGGGCGGTGGAGCGGGTGACGAGAATCGAACTCGCGTATTCAGCTTGGGAAGCTGATGTTCTACCATTGAACTACACCCGCGAGGGTTGCGGGAGCCCATGGTACACGGGCTCCCGGGGGTGCCCGCCACGGGCGCGCGAGGTCTCGTTCAGCGGCTGTGAGCCACCGCCCTCGCCCCGGTAACCTCGCCCCATGCTGCTGTCCGACCGCGACATCTCCGCCCGCATCGACGCCGGCGACGACTCGGCCGTGCGCCTCGACCCGTGGGAGCCGTCGATGCTGCAGCCCAGCAGCGTCGACGTCCGGCTGGACCGCTACTTCCGGCTGTTCGACAACCACAAGTACCCGGTCATCGACCCCGCCGCCGAGCAGCCCGACCTGACGCGCCTGGTGGAGGTGGAGCCCGACGAGCCGTTCGTGCTGCACCCCGGGGAGTTCGTGCTCGGCAGCACCTACGAGCAGATCACGCTGCCGGACGACATCGCCGCCCGCGTGGAGGGCAAGAGCTCGCTCGGGCGCCTGGGACTGCTCACCCACGCGACGGCCGGCTTCGTGGACCCCGGCTTCTCCGGCCACGTCACACTGGAGCTCAGCAACGTGGCCACCCTGCCGATCGTGCTGCACCCGGGCATGAAGATCGGGCAGCTCTGCTTCTTCCAGCTGTCCTCGCCCGCGCAGCACCCCTACGGCAGTGCCACCTACGGCTCGCACTACCAGGGCCAACGTGGGCCGACCGCCTCGCGCAGCTGGGCGAACTTCCACCGCACCCAGATCTGAGGCGGCCCTCCCCGATGGGGTGAGCGTCGCCCGGGTGCCCGGTGCTGGTCCCGATGCGGTTGTCGGTGGCCCCGCGTAGGGTCGTGCCCATGATCCGCTTCGAGGGCGTGAGCAAGCGTTTCGGCAACGGGACCGTGGCCGTGGACGACCTGACCCTGGAGTGCCCCACAGGGCAGATCACAGTGCTGGTCGGGCCGTCGGGCTGCGGCAAGACGACGAGCCTGCGGATGATCAACCGCATGGTCGAGCCGTCCGACGGCCGGATCCTGATCGACGGGCGCCCGAACACGGACCTCGACGCGAACGAGCTGCGCCGCACCATCGGCTACGTCATCCAGCACGGCGGGCTGTTCCCGCACCAGACGGTGCTGCGCAACGTCATGACGGTGCCCCTGCTGGTCGGTTGGAGCAAGCAGAAGGCCCGCTCCCGGGCGCTGGAGCTGCTTGAGCGGGTGGGGCTCGACCCGGACCTCGCCCAGCGCTACCCCGCCCAGCTCTCCGGCGGGCAGCAGCAGCGCGTCGGGGTGGCCCGGGCCCTGGCCGCCGACCCGCCGGTGATGCTCATGGACGAGCCGTTCAGCGCGGTCGACCCCATCGTGCGCGAGCGGCTGCAGGAGGAGTTCCTGCGCCTCCAGGACGAGATCGGCACCACCATCGTGCTGGTCACCCACGACATCGACGAGGCCATGCGGCTGGGGGATCAGGTCGCGATCCTGCGGGAGGGCGGCCACCTGGCGCAGGTCGACTCCCCGGCGCGCGTGATGGCCCGTCCCGCCGACGACTTCGTGGCCGACTTCGTGGGGCGCGACCGCGGGTACCGCTCCTTGGCCTTCCACACCGGGGAGGTGCCGCTGCAGCGGGAGGACGCGGTCCGCATCGGCGAGCCGCTGCCGCGCGGGGCCGACTGGGTGCTCGCGGTCGACGACGACTCCCACCCGCTGGGGTGGCTGCGGGCCGATGCGGGCGGCACGGCCCGGGAGGGTGAGCTGCGCTTGGGGGGCACGCTCGCCCGCCGCGACGGGTCGTTGCGGGCCCTGCTCGACGCGGCGCTGTCCTCCCCGAGCCAGCGCGGCGTGGTGGTGGACGACGACGGACGGCTGCTGGGGACGGTGCGTCCGCACGACGTGCTCGACGTCATCACGCAGACCGACCGCGCCGACCCGGCCTCGCGCCACGAGGACGAGCCCCGTCCCGAGCAGCCGAGGCGGGAGGACGCTGACGCCGCCGCGGGGGGTGCGCCGTGAGCGAGATCGGCAACGTCGAGTGGTCCGAGCTCTGGGAGCTCGGGCTCGCGCACGTCTACCTGGCGGGCCTGCCCCTGCTGATCGGGCTGGCGCTCGCCCTGCCGCTGGGGTGGGTGGCTGCGCGGATTCCGCGACTCCGGACGGCCCTGGTCTCCGGCAGTGCGCTGCTCTACACGATCCCCTCGCTGGCGCTGTTCATCTTGCTGCCGGGCATCATCGGCACGCAGATCCTCGACCCGCTGAACGTGTTGATCGCGATGTCCTTGTACACCGTGGCGTTGTTGGTGCGGAACGTGGCCGACGGCCTGGGGGCGGTGCCGGAGCACGTGCGGCAGGCCGCCACCGCGATGGGCCTCGGGCGCTGGCGGCGGCTGACGCGCGTCGAGCTGCCGCTGGCGGTCCCCGTCATCGCCGCGGGCCTGCGGGTGGCCGCGGTGAGCAATGTCAGCATCGTGAGCGTTGCCGCGCTGGTGGGCATCCCCCAGCTCGGGATCCTCTTCACGCGCGGCTTCAACCGGGATGACCTGGGCATGATCGCCGTGGGCATGGCCGGGTGTGTGCTGCTCGCCCTGCTCTTCGATGCGGTGATCCTGCTGCTCCGCCGGCTGCTCACCCCGTGGCTGCGGGAGGTGCGCGCATGATCGCCGGTGAGGTCGTGGCCTGGCTGACCGACCCCGCCAGCTGGCAGGGGGAGGACGGCATCTGGATGCAGGTGCTGCGGCACCTGGCGTACTCGTTCGCGGCGCTCGCCCTGGCCTGCCTGGTGGCGGTCCCGCTGGGCCTGTGGATCGGGCACACGGGCAAGGGCTCGGTGGTGGCGGTGAACCTGGCCGGGGCGCTGCGTGCGCTGCCCTCGCTGGGTCTGCTGCTGCTGGGGTGGGTGCTGCTCGCGCCGCACCTGCCCGGTGATGCTGCGTTCGTGCTGCCGAGCCTCATCGTGCTGGCCGTGCTGGCGATCCCCCCGGTGCTCTCGGGGGTGTACTCCGGCATCGCGGAGGTGGACCCGGCCGCGCGGGACGCGGCGAAGGGCATGGGGATGACCGGCATGCAGGTGCTGCGGCGGGTGGAGATCCCCGTGGCGCTGCCGTTGATCCTCTCCGGCCTGCGGTCGGGGCTGCTGCAGATCATCGCGACCGCCACCATCGCCGCCTACGTCTCCCTCGGCGGGCTGGGGCGCTACCTCATCGACGGACTCGCGGCGCGTGACTACGCGCAGATGGCCGGCGGGGCGGTACTCGTGGCGGGCCTGGCGTTGCTGATGGAGCTGGTCTTCACCCTACTGCAAAAGCTCGTCGTGAGCCCCGGCCTGGCCGACCAGGAGGCACGATGACCGCGCGCTCGACCGCTGCACCTGCTGATCCCGCACGACGACCTACCGACCCCACATCCACCCCCTCGATCTCCCAGGAGTGACCATGCGACCCACCCGTTCCCTCGCCGCACTGGCGGCGGTCAGTGCCTTGGCGCTCGCCGCCTGCGGTGGCGACCCCACGCAGGACCCCGGCGCCACCGAGGAGGGTGACGCGAGCAAAGTGACCATCGGCAGCGGGAACTTCACCGAGAGCACGATCCTGGCCGAGGTCTACGCCAAGGCACTGCAGGACGACGGCGTCGAGGTGGAGAAGAAGCTGGAGATCGGCAGCCGCGAGACCTACCTGCCGGCCCTGCAGGACGGCTCGATCGACCTCATCCCGGAGTACATCGGCACCTTGGCGACCTACTTCGACAAGGAGCTGACGGTCACCGACGCCGACGAGGTCTACGCGGCCCTCGAGAAGAGCCTGCCCGAGGGGCTGGAGGTGCTCGAGTACTCCGAGGCCGAGAACGCCGACAACGTCGTCGTCACCCGCGCCACGGCCGACGAGCAGGGGCTGGAGAAGATCTCCGACCTGGAGGGCAAGGCCGGGGACATGACCCTCGGCGGCCCCCCGGAGTGGAAGGAGCGCGCGCAGGGGGTGCCCGGGTTGAAGAAGGTCTACGGGCTGGAGTTCGCGAAGTTCCGCGAGCTGAGCGCTGGTGGCAACGTGACGGCTCAGGCGCTGGAGAACGGCCAGATCGACGCCGCGAACATCTTCACCACCGACCCGTCGATCGTGCAGAAGGACTTCGTGATCCTCGAGGACGACAAGGACCTGTTCAGTGCGCAGAACGTGGTGCCGCTGCTCTCCTCGGAGGTGGCGGACGATGCGGTCAGTGAGTCGCTGAACAAGGTCTCCTCGGAACTGACCGCGGAGGACCTCGCGCAGATGCAGATCGACATCACCGACGGCAAGACGCCGGAGGAGGTCGCCAGCGCGTGGGTGGAGGAGAACCTGTGAGCGCGCGGCGGGCGGCCGTCATCGGGGCCGGGACGATCGGTCTGGGCTGGGCCGGGATCTTCGCCGGCCACGGCTGGGACGTGGCCGTGTTCGACCCGCGCGACGGCCTGGACGCGGCGCTCGACGACGCGGCGGCCGAGGCGGCCGGGGCGCTGACGGCTGCGGGGCGTGAGGTGAGCACCCAGCAGGTGCGTGAGCGGCTCGCGGTGGCCGGATCGTTGGAGGAGGCGGCCGAGGGCGCGGAGCACGTGCAGGAGTCCGGGCCGGAGGATTTGGAGTGGAAGCGGCGCACCTTCGCGCAGCTCGAGGCGGCCACGGGGCCGGGAACGGTGCTGGCGACCTCGAGCTCCTTCATCACCTCCAGCGAGATCTCCCGCGACAACCTGGAGCAGGGACGGATGCTGGTGGGCCACCCCTTCAACCCGGTGCTGGTCCTCCCGTTGGTGGAGGTCGTCGGCGGGTCGAACACGCACCCGGAGACGGTGGAGGCGGCCGTGGAGACCTACCGCGCCGTGGGCAAGCACCCGGTGGTGGTCGGCGCGGAGGTACAGGGCTTCATCGGCAACCGGTTGCAGTTCGTCCTGCTGGCCGAGGCGCTGCACCTGGTGGAGCAGGGGGTGGCCACGCCCGAGGAGATCGACGAGGTCGTGCGCACCTCCCTCGGGCCACGGTGGGCGGCGCTGGGGCCGTTGCGGGCCTCGTCGATGGGCGGGGCGCGCGGGATGACCGGGCTGTTCGAGCTCCTCTCACCCGAGCTGGAGAAGCTGCAGCCCGGGCTGCCGGACCTGGCGACGCAGATCCGGACGACCGGGGTGGTGGACGCCGCCTACGGCGACAACCAGCCGACGCCGGCGGAGGTCGCCCGGCGCCTCCGGGGCGCCTTGTCCGACGACTGACGCACCCCGCATCGAGGAGCGCACCCGCGCTCGCACCCTGCCGCATCGAGGACGAATCAGGGGCGAGACGTTGCCGGTGTTCCCGTGGGAGGTCTCGTCGGGCTGAGGGCGTGGCTGCTCCGCGCTGGGGGTGCGGGGCGGGGTTCGAGCGTGTGGGGTGGGCGCGTCGGGTCGGTCGCGGGAGGGGGCGCGTCAGAGGACGTGGGCGGCGATGAGTGCGTCGAGGCGGCGGACGTCGACGTCGCGTCCGAGGCTGACCTTGATGTGCCCCACGCGCGTCCACAGCTCGAGCTCCGCGTTGACGTCGAACAGGTTGCCGGCGTTCTCGGAGGACCACATATGGATCGACGAGTAGGGGAGAGAGTAGATCCCCACCTTCTTGCCACGGAGGCCCTGGGCGTCACGGACGATCAGGCGCTTGGTGGTGAAGATGGCTGAGTCGCGGAAGGTCTTGTAGGCGGCGACGGCCTGCTCGCCGGGGGTGAGGAGGGGGTGGACGTCGTCGGGGATGGGGCACTCGGACTGGAGGGTCCAGGCAAGGATCGGGGCGGTTTCCACGGGGGCTCCTGATGGGTGGCGTGGGTGGGGTGGGCGTCTGTGGCGTGTGGTGCGTGGCCCGGTCAGGTTCGCACAGGTCGACGGGTTTGGGTGGGGCGCGGCCGCACTGGAGGGGGGTAGGGGGCTGCGGGGCGCGGTGGGGCGGTAGCCCCGCTATTACCAGGGCGAGGGCCGCAGGCGGTGCAGGTGTGAGGGCGATGACCGCGGGTGGGGTGTGTTGTCCACAGGTGGGCCGGGCACCCGGCAGGCCGTGAGCACTCGTCCACATGTACTATTTAGGGCTTGACTGTTGTCGGTGGTGTGTACTAGTCTGGGGGGTAGTTGGTTGGACAGGGGGTTCGACCACACAACCCGGGAGGGGGTGACCACGGCCATGACCACAACCGCGCCGACCCAGTCGACGACCGATGATGCCGTCGCGGTAGCCCGGGAAGCCTTCGCGGCCGTGCACACCGCCGCCGACCACGCCCTGGCCGCGGTCGCGGCACTGGGGTCGACCGACCTGCCGTTGGACGTGGCGACCTTGGAGTGGCTCGTCCAGGAAGCCCAACGCGTGGTCAACCGGCACGACCGGATCAGGATCCGCGCCCTGGACGTGGTGCGTCGTACCCGGGAGGCTGGCGGGTCGCACCATGACAACGACGCCCAGTTCACCGCCGGACGCACCCACACCGACCCCCGAGGCGCCGCCCGCGACACCCACCTCGCCAAAGCCCTCGGCAACCAACCCCCCACACCCCCGCCAAACGGCCCCGAAGATGCCGGCGAGAGGGACCCGGACGGCACGCCGAGTACGGGTACTGACGATCCTGGCGGCCAGGGCGGTGCCACGCCCCCGTCGCCGACGGCGGCGGCCTGGGACGCCGGGCTGATCACCCGCGAACACGCACTGATCATCACCGGCGCTCTGGACGACCTGCCCGACCACCTCACCGACGGGCAGCGCCTGACCGTCGAGGAAGGCCTGGTCGCCAAGGCCCAACAGGTCAACCCCGCCACCCTGCGCAAAGCAGCCAAACGAGCCCTGGAAGCACTCGACCTGCCCGAAGCCGAGGTCGACGCCCACCACGACCAGCTCCTGCACAACCAAGAACGCGCAGCGTGGGATGCCGCGAGTTTCTGGATGCGCGACAACCACGACGGGACCTGGTTCGGACAGTTCACCCTGCCCGAACTCCAAGCCCACATGCTCAAGAAAGCCCTCGAAGCCCTCACCAACCCCCGCCGCCGCACAAACAACCCCAACAACCCCAAGGCGGACGCAGCCGAAGGCGGCGTCGCGCCGACGGGGGCTGGCATGGCCGCGCCGACGGGTGATGGTCGGTTCGACCGGGCAGTGCGTGACCAGCAGCGCGGACAAGCACTGGCCGAGCTCATCGACCACCTACCCACCGACCAGCTCGGCACCAAGATCAACGCCACCGTGCTGATCCGCACCGACCTGGCCACATTGCGCGGCGACGCTGACCGGGCCGGGATCACCGACACCGGCACCGAGATCTCCACCAGCGAACTACGCCGCCTGGCCAGCAACGCCGGACTCATCCCCATCGTCATGAACGGCACCACCATCCCCCTGGACCTCGGAAGGCAACGCCGGTTCTTCACAGACTCCCAACGAGCAGCCCTGGCACTGGTCTACGACACCTGCGCCGCCGGCGACTGCGACCGCCCCTTCGCCTGGTGCGAAATCCACCACGCCCAACCCTGGAAACCCGTCCACGGACCCGACGGACAACTCCTCCACCCCGGCGCAGGCAAAACCAACCTCACCAACGCCATCCCCCTGTGCGGCAAACACCACCGCCAACTCACCGACCACCGCCTGACCCACACCATCCACCGCGACCACCACGGCAAAGCCACCATCACCTACACCTGGCGCAAACCCGGAGACCCCTGGAACACCAGCGACCCCCCGACACCGGACACGCACACATGACCGGAACAGTCACATCCACGGGCACGCCTGCCCCCGCAACGACGGGAGCCCGCCGCAGGATCACCCTGCAACGGACTCCCGTACCCGACCGACCCGGCTCAGCCCTTCCAGGCACCCAGGCGCAGCGCTGGCGAGTCAGTCCCGATGCGAGACGCTCGCTCGCCCACGTTCGGCACCTCGACCGGAGCGCCGCCCGTCGCCGGGGGCTCAGAAGCGTCGGCCTCAGGAGCGGCGGACTCCGTGGCCGTCGGCTCGGTCGAGCCCTGGTTGACCGAGGCCTCGTCCTCCACGATCTGAGTGCCCGAGACCACGGCCGGGGTGCCCGTGGTCCCTGGGTCCACGACCTCCTGCGGCTGGCGGTCGGCGGCATCCTGCGGCTGCTGCTCCTGGCCGATGTCATCCATTCGATCGCCCTGCATCACACCCGTGGACGTGACCGGGGCGTGGGACTCATCGATCGGCGGCGTGTCAGCCCTCTCGACCTCGGTCTCTGCGGCCTGCGCGCCGCCCTGGGCCCACCCGAATCGCGATGCGGAGTCAGATCCGATCGTGGTGCCGGTGTGGCCCTGCGGCGCGGTGGCCGTAGTCCGCTGAACGGAGCTGTCGGCCGGCGCGGAGACGGTGGGGGTGGGCTCCTCGGTCGAGGTGCTCGGTCCCGCCGTCTCGGTCACGGCCGCCTGGGACGTCGACGCTTCGCCCTCGGTCGCGTCCTGGTCGCTGCCGCGGCCGGTCGCCCAGCCGAACCGCTGCGGGGAGTCGAGGCCGATCCGATCACCGGAGTGGCCGGCCGGGGCCGTGCTGATGGGCCCGCTCGCCGCCGGGGCGGCGTCATCGGCCGGGGTGGCCTGGCTCGTCGTCACGGTCGTCGAGGTCTGTTCCGTCACCGCGCTCTCGGAGGGCTGCTCCGCCGCGGGTTCCGGGGAGGCCTGTGTGGCCGCCGTGACCGTGGGCTCGGGCTGGGTCGCAGCGGCGGGCGTCGCGCTCTCGGCCTGCTCTCCGCCGGTACCGGTGGCCCAGCCGAAGCGGCGCGGCGACTCCCCGCCGATCCGGTGGCCGCTGTGCCCCGCCGGTGCGCTGCCCGCGCCCGTGGCGCCTGCGGCACCCGGGGAAACGGTGGCCTCGGTGGCAGGTGCTGCTGCCTGGCTCGTCGACGGCGCGCCAGTGGCCTGATCGGTGGCCCATCCGAAGCGGGTGGGGGTGTCGGCGCCGATGCGCTGACCGGTGAAGGCCGCGGGGGCGGTGCCCGCGCTCGGTCCCGCCGGTGCAGGTGCCTCCGCCTCCGGGGTGGTGCCGTCGGCGGTACCTCCGGTGGCTGCAGCGGTCGTGGTCTCGGCGGCGGCGGTGTTGTCGGAGTCGGCATCCGAGTCAGCGGCCGCCGCGGGGGCGGTCTGGGACGCGGACGCGGCGGTGCCGCCCGTGGGGGCGCCGTCCTGCGAGGCCCAGCCGAAGCGGGTGGGCGTGTCGGCGCCGATTCGGTCTCCGGTGAAGGCCTGTGGGGCCGTGCCACTGGCGGCGCTGGCAGCACCAGCAGCAGCGTCACCAGTCGTCGCACCGGCGGTATCGGCGGCATTCGTCGTGTCGTCCGAGGGCGCGCCTGCCGCTGCCGGCTCGTCCACGGCGTCCGCAGGCTCCTCGCCCGCGGCCCGGTCCTCCTCGACCTGCCCGACGGCGCCCTGCTCGTCCACGGTGGTCTCGCCCTCGGGGGAGCGGTCGTCCTCGTCGACGCGGGAACCCACGGGGCCCTCGGCGTCGTCACCATCGGACTCGCGCGGCTCGTTGGCCGAGACACGGGAGGCAGCCTCGTCACCCTCGGAACCGTCACCCGAGCCCGAGCCCGAGCCCGATGCAAGGGCTGCCCCGGCGGCACTGGAGCCCGCCTTGGTGAGCTCGGAGATGTCGTCGGGGATCTGGATCCGCTGGGTCACGGCGTCGCCGGTGGCCGGGTCCGCAGTGGTCGAACCGTCCACGAGCTCGTCGGTGGCCACGGAGGGCTCGGCCTCGGTCTCCTGGCCGCGGCGCACGCCGGCGAGCAGCATCTGCGCCACGTCGACGACCTCCACGTCCTTGCCGCGGCCCTCTTCCTGGGCTGCGGTCAGGCCGTCGCTCATCATCACGCGGCAGAAGGGGCAGCCGATGGCGATGCGCTCGGCACCCGTGTCGATGGCCTCCTCGGTGCGATTCACGTTGATCCGCGAGCCGAGCTTCTCCTCCATCCACATGCGGGCACCACCGGCGCCACAGCAGAAGGACTTCTCCTTGGAACGCTCCATCTCCCGGTACTCCACGCCCGGCAGGGTCGCGATCAGCTCACGCGGCGCCTCGTAGACCTTGTTGTGACGGCCCAGGTAGCAGGGGTCGTGGTAGGTCACCGACGGGGCGGTGGAGGCGAACGGCGACGGCGTGGCCACCTCGGAGGCCGCGACCGGCTGCAGCTTCTTCTCGCGCACGAGGCGGTTCAGCAGCTGCGTGTGGTGCACGACCTCGTACTTCCCGCCGTTCTGCGGGTACTCGTTCTTGATGGTGTTGAAGCAGTGCGCGCAGGTCACCACGATCTTCGTGGCCCCCACCTCGTTCAGCATCTCCACGTTCTGCTGCGCCAGCATCTGGTACAGCACCTCGTTGCCGGCACGGCGGGCGGAGTCACCGGTGCAGGCCTCGCCGTCACCCAGGACGGCGAAGTCGACCCCGGCGATGTCCAGCAGCTCGGCGACGGCCTGCGTGGTCTTCTTCGCGCGGTCCTCGAAGGCGCCGGCGCAACCCACCCAGAAGAGGTACTCGACCTCATCGAGCGACTCCACGTCCGAGCCCACCTGCTTGATGGGGAAGTCCAGGCCCTTGGCCCAGTCCATGCGGGTGGAGTTGGCCATGCCCCAAGGGTTCTGCTTGCTCTCGAGGTTCTTGAACAGGCCACCCAGCTCGCTCGGGAAGGCCGACTCGATGAGCACCTGGTTACGACGCATGTCCACGATGGCGTCGACGTGCTCGATGTCCACCGGGCACTGCTCCACGCACGCACCACAGCTGGTGCAGCTCCACAGCACGTCGGGGTCGATGACGGCGCCGCCGGACGGGATGGTCGGGTCACCCTCGGTCGCGCCGACCAGCTGGCGGATGTCGAAGTCCTCCGGGGAGCCCGCCGCCACCTGCGAGTCGGGGTCCGATGCGGTGAGCGTCGCGCTCTGCCACGGTGCCTGGGCGTAGGCGGCGTCGCGCAGGTTCATCACCAGCATCTTCGGCGAGAGCGGCTTCTCGGTGTTCCAGGCCGGGCACTGCTCCTGGCAGCGGCCGCACTCGGTGCAGGTAGTGAAGTCCAGCAGCCCCTTCCAGGTGAAGTCCTCGATGGAACCGACACCCATGCGCAGCTCGTCGTCGCCCTCGTCGGCCTCGGCGATCTCCTCGAGCTGGTCCATGCTCGTGAGCGGCTTGCCGCCCACCATCATCGGCTGCAGCTCACCCAGCGAGGTGCGGCCGTCGGCGTGACGCTTGAACCAGATGTTGAAGAAGGCCAGGAAGCGGTGCCAGGCCACACCCATCGTGGGCTGCAGGCCGATGGTGATCATCCACGCCATCGAGATGAGGATCTTGACCAGCGCCACGGCGATGATCAGCGCGCCCAGCGTGCCGGCGGAGAGCCCGGTCAGCGCCGTGCCCATCCAGGCGGTCAGCGGGAAGTGCAGGGCGCTGGCGTGCTCGGCCCCCTCCACGCGACCGAGGGCGTACTCCAGGGCACGCAGGGCCAGGATGCACAGCACGACGCCGAGGATCGTGAACTCGACGTAGTAGGCCTGCCAGAAGGTGGAACCCCAGAAGCGGCTCCGGCGCGGGTCGCCCTTCTCCTTGGCGGCGGCCGACGGCTTGATCCGCTGGCGCAGCCAGATCAAGTACAGGATCCCGAACAGGCCGGTCCACCCGAAGAACTCGGTCAGCCACTCGAACGGGGGGAAGTGTCCGATGAGGGGCAGCGCGAAGTGCGGGTTGAACAGCTGCCCGTAGGCGGTCACCAGGGTCAGGAACAGCACCCCGAAGCTGATCATGGTGAACCAGTGGGCGATCGCCACCCACTTCTTGCGCAGCATGCGGGGGTGCGCGAAGACCTCGTAGAGCATGGTCTTGGTGCGCTGCACCGGGTCGTCGAAGCGCCCCACGGCGGCCTGGCCCTGGCGGACCACGGCCACGATCCGCATCACGGCGCGGGTGAGCAGGGCGATGCCGACGGCAGTGACGGCGAGACCCAGGAGGATGGCGAGCAGCTGCAGGGGATGCATGGGGGGAGTCTACGGACGCACCGCCGTTCGCCGCGGGTGTGGTGCACCTCACCACGGAGGTCACCGTGGCTTTGCAATACAGAAACAGGTTGTGATGTTGTCGCAGGCATGACCATTCACCAGGACATCACCACGACCATCGGCGGCACCCCGCTCGTGCGCCTCAACCGCCTCACGGAGGGCGCCGGCGCCACGGTGCTCGCCAAGCTGGAGTCGGCCAACCCGGCCGCCTCGGTGAAGGACCGCATCGGTGCGGCCATCATCGACGCCGCGGAGGCGTCGGGTGAGTTGCAGCCCGGCGGCACCATCGTGGAGGGCACCAGCGGCAACACGGGCATCGCCCTGGCCATGGTCGCCGCGGCCCGCGGCTACAAGCTCGTGCTGGCCATGCCCGAGACCATGAGCCGGGAGCGTCGCGGCGTGCTGCGCGCCTACGGCGCCGAGCTCGTGCTCACCCCCGGCCCCGACGGCATGAAGGGTGCCGTGGCCAAGGCGGAGGAGATCGCGGCCGAGCGCGGCGGCGTCCTCGCCCGTCAGTTCTCGAACGCCGCGAACTCGCAGGTGCACCGGGAGACCACCGCCGAGGAGATCTGGGCCGACACCGAGGGCGACATCGACGCCTTCGTGGCTGGCATCGGGACCGGCGGCACGATCACCGGTGTGGGTCAGGTGCTCAAGCAGCGCAAGGACGACATCCGGGTGGTCGCCGTGGAGCCGGCCGACTCCCCGATCCTCACCGGCGGCGAGGCCGGTCCGCACAAGATCCAGGGGCTGGGTGCGAACTTCGTGCCCGAGATCCTGGACACCGAGGTCTACGACGAGGTCGTGGACGTGGAGTTGGACGACGCCCTGCGCGTGGCCCGCGAGCTCGGCACGAAGGAGGGCATCCTGGCGGGCATCTCGTCGGGCGCCAACGTGTACGCCGCGCTCGAGCTGGCGAAGCGCCCGGAGATGGACGGCAAGACGATCGTGGTCATCGTGTGCGACTACGGCGAGCGTTACCTCTCCACGCCGCTGTTCGAGGGCCTGACGGACTGAGCATGGCGCGACGACGAGACGGGCTGCGGGATGGGCTGCCCCCCGCCCGACCGGCGCGCTCACGTGGCCCCGCCGGCCGGGCCCGCGGGCTCCTCGGCGACGGCCTGCAGGGGGTCCGCCGCCTGGCGCGCCAGGTGACGGAGGACGCCGATGCGGTGATCGCCCGCGATCCCGCGACCTCATCGCGGGTGGAGGCCTTGCTCACGAGTCCGGGCCTCCACGCCGTCGCTGCTCACCGCGTCGCCCACGAGCTGTGGAAGCACCCGGCGGGGCGCCTCCCGGCCCGGGTGCTGGGCGCCGTCTCCCGCGCGGTCACCGGGGTGGAGATCCACCCGGGTGCCCAGATCGGTCGGTGTCTGGTGATCGACCACGGGATGGGGGTGGTCATCGGCGAGACGGCCGTGGTCGGCGACGACGTGATGATGTACCACGGCGTCACTCTGGGAGGGGTCACCGGAGACGCTGTGAAGCGGCACCCGACGGTCGGCGACAACGTGCTGCTGGGTGCGGGCTCGACGGTCCTCGGTGATATCGAGGTGTCGCCGGGTGCGGCCGTGGGTGCGGGGGCCGTGGTGCTGAAGCCGGTCCCCAGCGGGCAGGTGGTCGGTGGCATCCCAGCCAAACCGCTCAACTCGACCTACGAGCTGCCCGAGCTGCCGCGGGACCAGGCCGCGGACCACTGGGTCATCTGAGGCCTGCGCCCCGGGGGGCAGGTGAGGCGCCCCGGGGGCGGATGGCGCCCGTAGGCGAATGACGCGCCCAGGGCAACACCTGCGCCCGGAGACAGACGAGGCCCCCTCCGAAGAACTCGGAGGGGGCCTCACTGCTGTGCGGCCGGAGCCGCGTCACCGCTCGAGAGCGGTCAGCCTCACTTGTCGCCGAAGCTGGAGGTGTTCGTGGTCGGCTGGAACCCGGAGGTCGAGCCGCCCGTCGCGCCACCGGTGGTGCCGGTCGTGCCGGTGGTGGCAGTCCCGGTGGTGGTGGTCGGGTTGGTGGTCTGGGAGAAGGAGGAGTTGCCCTCGGTGGCGGAGTTGCTGTCCTTCACCTCGGCGACCTTGTCCTTGACCTGGTCCTGGGCCTGCGAGAACGCGGAGCCCGTGGAGGACTTGGCGGTCGTCACGGCGTCCTGGACGCGGGGGTCGCCCCACAGGGACTGGGCCTGGTCGACCAGGGCGTCGTACTTCTCGCGACCGGCGCGGGTGCCGAGCACGTAACCGATGCCGGTACCGACGAGCAGGAGGAGCTTGTTCTTCATGGTTCTACCTCTCAGTGGTGTGCGGGTTCGTGCTGGGTCGTGCGTCGTCACAGGACCCGGAGTGCCCCCGGGGAGGGGGAACGGTGGTGCATCAGCCCTTGGCGGCAGCCTTGAGCGCGGAACCGGCGGACAGCTTGGCTCCGAAGGAGGCCGGGATCTCCATGGACTCACCGGTGCGCGGGTTGCGGCCGGTGCGGGCGGAGCGCTCGACACGCTCGATGGTCATGAGACCCGGGAGGGAGACCTTCTCGCCCTTGCCGACGGTCTCGCAGATGACGTCACCCATGGCGGACAGCACAGCAGCGGCGTCCTTGGCGGACACGTCGGCCTGCTGAGCGATGGCGCTGGCGAGCTCGGTGCGGTTCATGAGTACTCCTTGTTCGTGCACATTCATGCGTCGAGCGAGGGGGCCGGCGAGCCGGCTGGTCCCTCCTGGTTGGGGCCGACTCGTGTCGGCACTGGCTCCATCATGTCCCATGACAGCCTCAACGCAAGTGGCGCGGCGTGCAACTGGGCCGAATCGGGTGCCCCACGTAGGGTGGGGGGCGCCTCGGTCCACGTCGTGTGCCGAGGCCGGGAGGGCTCGCATAGTGGCCTAGTGCGGCGGTCTTGAAAACCGCTATGGCGGCAACGTCATCGTGGGTTCGAATCCCACGCCCTCCGCCACGCACGTGACCTGTGTCTCAAGCGGTTCCAGCGGACCACGAAGGCCGCGATCGGTGGTAACCTAGAGGCAAGTTGCACTCGCAGTACCTCGCACGTCGAAGGAACACCGTCCGCTTGCGGACGCACATCTGGTTGATCTACGGCAGGCTTCGCCCGCCGGGGGTTCTGGCAGCAACGTGTGGTCGGCACTTTCCGCCGATCATCGCCAATCCAACGAAAGAGAATCCCCATGGCACAGGGCATCGTCAAGTGGTTCAACGCTGAGAAGGGCTTCGGCTTCATCCAGCAGGACGGCGGCGGCGACGACGTGTTCGTCCACTTCTCCGCCATCCAGACCAACGGCTACCGCTCGCTGGAGGAGAACCAGCGCGTGGAGTTCGAGATCACCCAGGGCCCCAAGGGCCAGCAGGCGGAGAACGTCATCCCCCAGTGATTTCACGCTGAGCGTCGCGGTCTGACCGCGGACGACAGCGCAGTAGAAGGGCCCACCTCCTCGGAGGTGGGCCCTTCTCGTGTGTGTGCCGCGTGCGACCGGGCTGTCCGAGCAGCGTAGACGCGCCGCGTGGCGCTCGGCGCGGGAGTGTCAGTCGCCGGGCTCGATGGGGCCGCTCACCCGTGGCGCTCGGCGCGGGGCCGCTCACCCGCAGGCTCGATGGGCCGCGCGCAGGCTCGCCCGCGCGGCCCTCGCAGCCCGGCTCAGCAGGTAGCGGCCAGCTCCTCGGCCTCGTTGGGCGACGGCTCCTCGGCCTCCTCGGTCTCCTCGGTCGTCGACGGGGAGGGCTTGGGAGTGGGCGTCGCGGTGGGCTTGGGCGGGTTGATGGAGCGCTCCACCATCGCGTGGATGGCCTCGAAGTCCGGGTCGACGGTGTCGATCCGCTCGTTCGTCAGCGGCAGGCTCTTCATGCGTCCGTCCTTGACCTTCAGGAACAGGTCCGCCCAGGCCGGCAGGTCCTCCTGCGGGATGTCGGTCCACACGTTCTCCTCCAGCGCGCCCGCGATCGCCGGGTAGCGCCGCAGCATGTCCAGCGGCTGCGACTGGGAGATCAACGCCCCGACCATGCAGCGCTGTCGGTCCATGCGGTCGTAGTCGGAGGTGGTGGCGCGGGAGCGCGAGTACCACAGGGCCGTGTGGCCGTCCATGTGCTGCGGTCCCTCCTCGATCCAGCCGCGGATCGAGCCGGGCACGATCTGCCCGTTGGAGACCTTGCCGCCGATCGGGATGCGCTCACCGACGGTGATGTCCACGCCGCCCATGGCGTCGACGAGCTGCTGGAAGCCCTGCAGGTCGACCGTCACCACGTGGTGGATGTCCAGGCCGACGACCCCCTCGATGGCGTCGCGCGTCGTCTCGGAGCCGGGGTTCGGCTCGTCGCCGAACAGCTCGCTGTGTGCGGAGGCCTCGGACCAGAGGGCATTGATGATGCAGGCGTTGCCGCAGTCGTAGCCCGACGGCCAGATCTGGTGCAGGGGGTTGCCCGGCGGGATGGGCGCCTGCATGAGGTTGCGCGGCACACCCACGAGCACGGAGTTGCCGGTGCGCGGGTCCATGCTCATCACCATCAGCGCGTCGGGCCGGACGCCCTCGCGGCTCTCCGCGGCGTCGGAGCCCAGCAGCAGCAGGTTGACCCGGTCGAACCCGGCCCACGGGTCGTCCTCGTGGATGGCCGGGCGGCTGGTGGGCTCGCTGCCGGAACCGCCGGCGAAGACGGTGGAGACGGCCTGGCGGTGCGCCGCCACGGTGTTCACGGCCTGCACCGTCGGGGCGAGCACGAGGGCGCTCATCAGCAGCGCCACGCCCGTCAGTGCCACCGAACCCCGGGTGTCCAGGCCGCCGGGCCGGGTCACGCGGGCGGTGATCGCGATGAGGGCGATCCACAGCAGGGCGGCCAGCACGATGCCGGCGGCCAGCAGCAGGAGCTGGCTGCTCGAGCTGGCCACGTCCACCGCGGTGTTCAGCAGGCCCCCGTCGACGAACCGCCAGATGAGCCCCCCGGCCAGCAGCACGACGCCGGTCAGGGCGAGCGCGCCGAGACGCCAGGTGGGCGTGAACAGCAGGCCGAGGCCGGGGACGATGCCGGAGAGGGCCGTCAGGCCCAGGGCGCGCGGCAGCGACTTCTCCTGCTGGGTACGACGGGGAGACCATCCGCTCGGGGATGACCCATGCCCTTCCGCGTCTGCGGATGTGCTCACGCTGCTCCTCGGGTTGCTCGTCCGCGCCGGGGGGGGATCCACGGACGTTGCGCCAGCCGCCCCCCAACCGGTGCGCACAGAGTAGCGGGGCGACACCCCCGGCGTACAGGGCACCCGGATTTCTGCCCTGCGGGCTCACCGGGTAGCCTGTCCCATCGCATCCCGATGCGAGGAGACGTCGCCTAGTCTGGTCTATGGCGCCCGCCTGCTAAGCGGGTTTGGGGTTTATAGCTCCATCGAGGGTTCAAATCCCTCCGTCTCCGCCGACGTGCACCGCACGACTCGAACGCCCGGAGCCACCCACGGTGGCGCCGGGCGTTCGGCGTTCCCGGTGCCGATCGAGCCCGCCCCGTCCCCGTGGGCCGGCAGATCCTCCCGCACCCCCGCAGCCTGCCGAGCGAGGCCGCCCACACCCCCGCGCACGACGAAGGCCCGGTCACCTGGGCGACCGGGCCTTCGTGGACTGTCTCAACACAGTGCGCGCCCGTAGGGATTCGAACCCCAAACCTTCTGATCCGTAGTCAGATGCTCTATCCGTTGAGCTACGGGCGCCCATCTCGTCGATCCGTTGTGTGCTCGCGCACCGTCTCGGCGGGACGAGGGACAACAATAGCCGATCAGTGGCCCAGCTGCCAACCCGACCGGTGGGACGGGCTGCTGACCTGCCCGTCCAGCGGCGGGCGCGCGCCCGCATCGAGGCCGCCGGTGGGGGTCCGTCCCCCGGGGAGGAGGATGGGGCAGGCGGCTCAGCGCACCAGGTCGAGGGCCCAGGTGAAGGCGCCGAGGATGGCCGCGAAGCGCAGGGTGCGGCCGAGGGTCATGGAGACGAAGCAGCCCACCGCCGACATGCGCAGCTGCCCGGCGACCACGATGAACACGGCCAGCGGGGGCAACCCCACCACACTGGAGAGCACCATCGTGGCCTGGCCCCAGCCCGCGTGCTGCTCCATCCACGTCACGAGGCGGTCGTAGCGCTCGCCGACCCCGGGCTTCTCCAGCTGGCGCCGCATCCACGGCCACCCGAGGCTCCAGCGACCCAGGGCGTACCAGGGCAGCTTGCCCAGGGAGTGCCCCAGCGAGGCCACGAAGGCGACGGTCCACACGCCGACGTCGTCGACCAGCGCGCCCACGCCGCCCAGCCAGAGCTCGATGGGCACCCCGGGGACCAGCGCGGACAGCGCACCGAACCCCAGCGTCCCCAGCAGCAGCCACCACACGGGCAGCAGTGTGTCAGGCCGGGGGCGCGGGGCGTCCGGACCCGAGGCTCCCCACGGGTCCGGAGGAGCTCCCCCGGCTGGGTGAGCGTGCGGTGTTGGTCCCGTCACAGGTGGCTCGCTGGTGCGGGAAACGGCCTGCCGCCTGAGTAGCCTCGGGGGCACCACGAACCCCAGGGGGACCCATGGACGCACCGGACCGTCGCCGCGTGGCGGCCGCCCTGCGCGGGCTCGGGGTCGTGGTGCTGCTCGCCGTCCTGCCGTTGGTCTCCACCCCGGAGACGCTGGACATCCGGGAGCCCGTCCGCCGGGTCGCGATCGCCGGCGTCCTGGTCTGCGCGGCCGGCGCCTGGTGGGCCGATCGTCGTGGGCCGCAGCTCCCGCGGGCCGTGTGGTGGGCGATGGGGGTGGTGGCCCTGGCAGCGGTGGGCTCCACGTGGGCCTCGGCGAACTCGTGGCTGTCGGTGGTGGGCCGGTACCCGCGGGACGAGGGGCTGCTCATGATCGTGGCCTACCTGGCCATGTTGCCCGCCGGGGCCGTCCTGTTCGCCACCGCGGCGGGCCGCCGGCTGGCCGTGTGGACGGCGACGCTCTCGGGCTGGGTGCTGGTCTGGATGGGGTTGCGCGACGTGCTCAACGGGCAGACCCACCGTGTGGTCACCGCCCTGGGGAACGCCTCGACGGTCGGCATCTGGGGCCTCCTGCTGGCCGCCTGGCTGGGTTGGGTGGCCTGGCGGGAGCGGTCCCGGGTGGCACTGGCCGGGGCGTTCGCCGGCGCCGGCCTGCTGGTGCTGGGCGCCTCGCGCGGGGCCCTGGTCGGGGTGCTCGTGGCGGCGGTGCTCTCGCTGGTACTGGTGGCGCGCACCGAGGGCGTGCGACGGGTCCTGGTGCCCGCTGGGCTGATGGTGGCCGGCGTGGTGGTGGTCCTGGCCCTGCCGATGACGCGTGACCGGATCTTCCTGGAGGAGGCCGGCGCGGGCACCAACATTACGGTGCGCCTGATGATGTGGCGGCACACGCTCGCGCTGGTGGCCGAGGAGCCGGTGCTGGGTCTGGGCCCCTCGCGCTGGGTGGGGGAGACCTCGGCCGGGTACGGGCCCACCTGGCAGGCAGAGGCCAGCCCCGGCGTGCGCCTCGATGGGGTGCACAACGTGGTGCTGCAGGTCACCGCCGCCCTCGGGGTGCTCGGGCTGCTGGCGGTGACCGGCCTGGCCGTGGTGGTCGGGATGGCACTGCTGCGGGCTGCCCTGGGGGCGGTGGCCCCGGTCCGGCGTGGCCACGACCGCGTGGCCCTGGCCTCATGGCGCTCCGGCCGGGCGACGCGGCGGGAGAGGGCCCAGGGGCGTGACGCGTTCGCCTCCTGGCCCGCGGCCGCGCTCGCGGTGGGTGTGGGGACGGCGGTGGCGCTGATGTTCGCCTACACCGAGCCGGTTTTCGTGGTGCCGGGTGCTGCCGTGGTGGGGGGCGGCCTCGCCGTCGCCCATGGCGCGGGGGGCGCCGCCGTCCCCCGTCGCCGCCCCGCACGTCCCCGGGCCCCGGAGGTGCTCCCCGCAGCCCTCACGGCGGTGGCCACGGTCTCGCTGGTGGCCACCACGCTGGTCTGGGACGGCTACCGCGACGCACGCACGGCGGTGGCGAGCGGTCCGGCCGCCGCCGGACCGCGCCTGCAGCAGGCCGAGCGCATGGCGCCCTGGGACCCGAACATCCCCGTGCGGGCCGCGGGGGCCATGACCACCCTGGCGGCCGACAAGGGCGCCTGGCACCGCAGCTGGGGCAACGAGCTCGCGCCGCAGGACGACGCGCTCACCCGGGCGTGCCCCCGCATCGCGCCCGACCAGCAGTGCCTGGCCTGGCAGGCGCGCGCCGCGCTGCAGGCCGGCGATCCTGGACGGGGTGGGCTGCTCATCCAGCAGGCGGTGTCGATGGGGCCGGACGACCACCTCTCCCGCGTGGTCCAGCAGGAGGTTTTGCTGGCGCAGGGAGACCCCCCGCAGGCGGTGGCCGCAGCCACGGACCACGTGGAGCGCAACCCCCACCTCCACACCGCGTGGCGGATGCTGGCCCACGCCCAGCAGGCCGACGGCGACCTGGCCGCGGCGCAGCAGAGCGCCGCCCGCGCGGACCGGGAGCTCGCGGACTTCCAGGCCGGCTAGGCCCGGCTCAGACCTTCTCGGCCTTCTGGGTGGTCGGGTCCCACTTGAGGATCCGCTCGTCCTCCCAGCCGCGCTCCTTGATGGCGTCGCGCGCACGGCGCTTGTCCTCCGGGGACAGGCGCTCGACGTAGAGGTGGCCGTCCAGGTGGTCGGTCTCGTGCTGCAGGCAGCGGCCCAGCAGACCCGTTCCCTCCACGCTGATGGCATTGCCGTCCAGGTCGGTGCCGGTCACCCGCGCCCAGTCCGAGCGGGCGGTCGGGAAGCTCTCGCCGGGCACGGACAGGCAGCCCTCGTGGTCGGCCTCCGGGTCCGCCGACAGCGGGGAGACGTGCTCCTTCTCGAGCACCGGGTTGACCACCACGCCGCGGGCGTCGGGGCCGGCCTCGGGGTCGTGGGTGCAGTCGTAGACGAAGATCCGCCAGCGCACGCCCACCTGGTTGGCGGCCAGGCCCACGCCCTCGGCGGCCTCCATGGTGTCGAACATGTCGGCCACCAGGGTGCGGATTTCGTCGGTCACCTCGCGCACCTTCTTGGTGGGCTGGTGCAGCGCCTTGTGTCCGATGATGGTGATCGGGCGGACGGCCATGGTTCTCCCTCGGGGCGTGGTCCGGCGGGTGGCCGGTGTCAGGTGGTCGGCCCAGAGTCTAGGAGGCCCGCCCTCAGCCTGCGCCGTCGCGCTGGCGACGACGCTGGGCGGCCCGACGGCGCTTGAGCGCCGTGCGTGGGTTCTCCTCGTGGTCGAAGTCCTCGTCGCCCTCGAGGCGCACGCGCTCCACGTCGTCGTCGGCACCCTCGGGCAGGAACACCCCATCGGCGTCGAAGAGGGAGTCAGGCTCGCCGGCCTCGTGGGCGGCCTCCAGGTCCTCGTCCGGGTCGGCGGGCGGGGTGCTGGTGGGGCCGCGGAAGATCTCGGAGACCATCGCCCGGTAGTGGGTGTCCGGGTCCGGCACGAAGTCGATCTTGCTGAGGGCCTGGCTCTGCCCGGCGGACTCCATCGTGAAGGTGCCGTAGCCCAGGATTCGCCCCAACAGGGAGCGGCCGTAGTTCATGTCGGTCACCTTGGAGAGCGGCATCATCGCCACCCGCCGCACGATCACGCCGTAGGTGAGCAGGAGCCGCCGGTCAGTGCCGACGAACCAGGTGCGCCGCCACTCCCACAGCAGGAACAGTGTGCGGGCCAGCACGGCGAACCACAGCCACCAGAGGATGTCGGCCACGGCCACGAACTCCGCCGGGATGGTGGCCCCCACCCAGAGCACCAGGGCCAGCCCGAGCAGGGCCGACGCGATGGGTTCGACGATCGTCACCCAGTGGTAGCGGACCGCGATGACCACACGCTCACCCGCCACCAGGTAGCGGGCGACGAGGTCGAGGTTGATCTGTGGCTCAGCGTCCATCCAGGATGCTGTCGTAGAACCCGCCGAGGCTGCTGAACGCCTGCACGATGATGTCGCCGATGGCGCGGAAGATGTCGCCGGTGCGCTCCGGGCTGGTGAAGATCGCGTAGATGATGAAGAAGAGCAGCAGGTACCACAGGAGCTTCTTCAACCGTTCCCAAGCCATCGTGGTGCCTCTTCAGTCGTGGTGCGTGCGGGTCGTGGTGCGTGCGCGGGGTCACGCGTGCGGGCGGTGCGGCCCACGAGTGGCGGCGGTGCGCACTCGGGGCCCTCACCGCATCGTGCCAGATCGCGGCGGTGGAGCGGTCAGACCACGCCGTACAGGCGGTCGCCGGCGTCGCCCAGCCCGGGGACGATGAAGCCGTTCTCGTCGAGCTTCTCGTCGATGGCGCCGGTCACCAGCGTGATCGGGATGTCCAGGTCGCCGAGCGTCTCCTCCATGCGGGCGATGCCCTCGGGGGCGGCGATGAGGACGATGGCGGTGATGTCGTCGGCGCCCAGGTCCACCAGGTAGCGGATGGCGTCCACGAGCGTGCCGCCGGTGGCCAGCATCGGGTCGATGACGTAGCACTGGCGGCGGTCGAGGTCGTCCGGGAGGCGGTTGGCGTAGGTGTGTGCCTCGAGGGTCTCCTCGTTGCGCACCATGCCCAGGAAGCCCACCTCCACGGTCGGCATGAGGCGGACCATGCCCTCCAGCATGCCCAGGCCCGCGCGCAGGATGGGAACGACCAGCGGCTTCGGGGTGGCCAGGGCCGTGCCGTGCGTGGTGGCCACCGGGGTGGTGACCTCGCACTCGGTGGTGCGGATGTCCCGCGTGGCCTCGTAGGCCAGCAGCGTCACCAGCTCGTCGGCCAGCCGGCGGAAGGTGGGGGAGTCGGTGGTCTCGTCCCGCAGGAGGGTGAGCTTGTGGGCGATGAGCGGGTGGTCGGCGACGTGAACGCGCATGGGGGAAACTTACTGCAATGACCAGCACCGCCAACCCGGACCGGGCCACCCAGGAGGCGTGGATCGGCCATGCCCTGCGGGCGGGGGAGCAGGCTCTCGCCGCCGGCGACGTGCCGGTGGGGGCGGTCGTCATCGGGCCCGGCGGCCAGGTCATCGGGCGGGGGTGGAACCGGCGGGAGGCCGAGGGGGACCCCCTCGCCCACGCGGAGGTGGTCGCGATGCGGGCGGCCGCCGCCGTGCGTGGTGGCTGGCGGTTGGAGGACTGCGCGCTCGCGGTCACCCTGGAGCCCTGCCTGATGTGCGCCGGCGCGATCGGGCAGGCCCGCATCCCGCTGGTGGTCTTCGGTGCCTGGGACGCCAAGGCCGGCGCGTGTGGCTCGGTGTGGGACGTCCTGCGGGACTCCGCAGCCCTCCACCGAGCCGAGGTCCGGGGAGGTGTCCGGCAGGAGGACTGTGGGCGAACACTGGGTGATTTTTTCGTGACGCGCCGCGTCTAGTACCCTTCCGGGCGGTGACGTGTCCGAGCGGCCGAAGGAGCTCGCCTCGAAAGCGAGTAATGGTTGACGCCATTCGTGGGTTCAAATCCCACCGTCACCGCCAGTCGCAGCACGAGGGCGGCCCCACGCCGGGGCCGCCCTCGTCGCGTCTCGGGGCCGTGCGTGGGCCGGCGTGAGGGGTGGCGGTGGCCCGCTGCCCTCGTCGCGCCCCGGGGCCCTCAACCCTCGACGGAGGCCTTGATGTCCAGCAGGTCCTTGCGGCACTGCGAGGCCATCATCCGGGCCATCGGGCGCATCAGCACCGACATCACCCTCGCGCTGCGGGTCAGCGGCTCGGCGGAGAAGCTCATGGTGAGCCGCGTGGCCTCGCCGTGGGCGGTGCCGACCGGGGCCACCCGGTAGCCGCTGGTGTAGCGGGCACCGTTGCTCTGCGCCTCCACCACGTAGTGGCTGTCCTCGACCAGCTCGACCACCCACATCTCCTCGGTGGCGTCCTGGCCCATCATGCGGCGGGTCTCGCGCCAGCGCGTACCCACCTCCATGCGGGCGGGACCCTCGAGGACCTCGATGCGGGAGATGCCCCCGATGGTGTCGCTCGCCCGGTCGAGATCGCGGATGCGCTCGAAGACCTCGTGGAGCGGTGCGTGGACGGTGACCGACTCGGTGATCTGCATGATGCTCCTGTGAGGGGGTGAGGGCTGCGCCGACTCAGCTGGTGCAGGCCTCGGTGGCGGGGCCCACCGTCATCGAGGACTCGATGGAGCCGCCCTCCTCGCCCAGGGCGACCGTGGCCACGAAGCCGTCGCGGGCGTCGTCCACCACCTGAGCGTCCGGGAACCAGGTGGCCAGGGCGTCCGCGGCGGGCCGGCTGTCGCCGCCGGTGAGGATGCGGGTCTGCCCGTCCTGGGCCGTGGGGGCCGACGCGGTGCCGATGACGATGGCACCGCGGTTGCGCAGCTGCTCGCTGATGCGGCTCACCGCGGTGTCGCCGGCACCCGCATCGGCGACGTAGACCCGGGGCGCGTCCAACTCGGTCTGGCAGTTGGCCGCCGTGGTCTCCGGCTCGGGCCAGAACCCCAGCACCAGCGAGAGGCCGTACAGCCCGGCGACGGCCAGGGCGCTGACGATGCCCCAGAAGGCCAGGTCGCCCCACGTGCGCTTCCTGCGGGGTGCCCGCTCCTCCTGCGGGGCAGGGCGGACCCACCCCGTGCGGGGGTCGTAGGGGTCCCTGTACTCGGCGTCGTGCACGGGGCAACTCTGACAGATCGCCCGGCGCCAGGGCCCGCGAGGTGGGCCTGTGCTCTTGTACTGTCCCCCAGCGTGCCGACCCGCCAGGGGCCGGTGGTCAGGACGAGGAGACAACGTGAGCACAGACGCCACCAACGCCGGGTCCTCGGGCCTGCTCGAGCAGATCCGCACCGGGTACGCCTTCGAGGGGGCGTCGCTGGTCCTCGGCGCCGCCGTGGAGGGCGGGGAGGCCCACGCTGACCTCCCGGTGGGCCTGCCGCTGGCCTCGCTCAACCGCCACGGCCTGGTGGCCGGTGCCACCGGAACCGGCAAGACCAAGACGCTCCAGGTCATGGCCGAGCAGCTCTCCGCCACCGGGGTGCCGGTCTTCCTTGCCGACATCAAGGGAGACCTCTCGGGGCTCGCGTTGCCCGGTGAGGAGGGGGAGAAGATCACCGAGCGCGCCGCATCGGTCGGCCAGGAGTGGCGCGCCACCGCATCGCCGGTGGAGTTCCTGCGCTTGGGCGACAAGGGGACGGGGGTGCCGGTGCGCGCCACGGTGACTTCCTTCGGCCCCACCCTGCTCAGCAAGGTGCTGGGGCTCACCGAGATCCAGGAGTCCAGCCTCGGCCTGGTCTTCCACTACGCCGACAGCCACGGGCTGCCCCTGGTGGACCTGGGCGACCTGCGGGCCGTCATCCAGCACCTCGTGTCGCCGGAGGGCAAGGCGGACCTCGAGGGGCTGGGGGCGCTGTCCAAGGCCACGGCGGGGGTGATCCTGCGCGAGCTCGTGACCTTCGGGGCCTCGGCCGACTCGTTCTTCGGCGAGCCGGAGTTCGACACCGCGGACCTCCTGCGCACCACCGAGGACGGGCTGGGGGTCATCTCCTGCCTCGAGCTGCCCAGCGTGCAGTCCGACCCGCAGCTGTTCTCGACCTTCCTGATGTGGCTGCTGGCCGACCTGTTCAACGACCTCCCCGAGGTGGGCGACCCCGTGAAACCGGAGCTGGTCTTCTTCCTGGATGAGGCGCACCTGCTGTTCAAGGACGCCAGCAAGTCCTTCCGGGAGTCGATCGAGAACACCGTGCGCCTCATCCGCTCCAAGGGCGTGGGCGTGTTCTTCGTGACGCAGGTGCCCACCGACCTGCCCGACAGCGTCCTGGCGCAGCTGGGCAACCGGGTGCAGCACGCCCTGCGCGCGTTCACGCCGAACGACCAGAAGGCCCTGCGGCAGGCAGCCCGGACCTACCCGCACACCTCGTACGACCTCGAGGAGCTGCTCACCACGCTGGGCACGGGCGAGGCCGTGGTGACGGTGCTCGGTGACGACGGTGTGCCCACGCCGGTGGCCCATACGCGCCTGCGTGCGCCGCAGTCGTTGATGGCGCCGTGCGGTGAGGAGCGCATGGCCGAGGTGATCGACGCCTCGGAGCTGCAGCCCCAGTACGCCGAGCGTCTGGACCCCGAGTCGGCCTACGAGAAGCTCATGCACACCATGGAGGCCTCGGCCGGGCCGGACGACGCGGCGGACACCGGTGCGGGTGCTGGCGCTGGCGCTGGCGTGGAGAACGCGCCGCAGCAGCGTGCGGACCGGGCGGACGACGACGTGCGCCGGACCCGCCGCGTCGAGGAGGCCGACCAGGGCGTGCTCGGGCAGATCCTCGGCAACCGGGCCGTGAAGTCGGCGATGCGGTCAGCCGGCACCGCGGTCGGCCGCGAGCTGGTGCGCAGCATCTTCGGCACCCGCCGGCGTCGCTGACGAGGCCCGGCGCGGCACGACGCGCCGTGGGGGCGCGCTCACCCCAGCGATCCGCGCGCTCACCCCAGCGGGGTGCGCTCACGCCATCGGGGAAGGGGGATGGGTCACTCGCAGCCGATCTTGTCGCCCTGCTCCACCTCGGGCACGGCCTCGGGCTCGGTGTACTCCGGGGTCGGGCCCTCGAACCTGGCGCCCAGCACGAGGTCGACCGTCTGGTCGGTGCGTCCGTCGTCGCTCAGCACCGCATCGGGCACCTGCGCGGCGACGGTGCGCGCCATCGGCTCGCTGGCCGCGCCGTGGCGGATGACGGCGGTGCGATCGGGGTACCACTTCCTCTCCGGGTCGTTGCCCACCTGGTCGACGGTGAAGCCGCGCCCCCGCATCGCGTCCGCGGTGTCGCCGGCCAGACCGACGGCCGAGGTGGTGTTGTAGACGTTCATCTGCACCTCGTCGGGCTGCGCGGCCGGCTGCCGGGCAAGCTGCTCGAACTGCTCGCCGAGGATGACGTCGACGGTGGGGTCACGGCGGGAGTCGCGCAGCAGCTGGGCCCCCTCGATCTGCTGGGCGACGGTGCGGGCCGCCGAGAGCCCCATCTCGCCGTAGCGCACGATCGCCGCGTTGCCCGGGGCGTCCTCGTTCTCGTTGCCGGTGGTCAACACCGTGAAGCCGCGGGCCTCCAGCTCGCGGGCGGCGGTGGCAGCGGCTCCGGCCCCCGCGCCGTTGTTGAGCACGCTCACCTGCACCTTCGCGCGGTCGACCTCCTCGAGGTCGGGCCAGTTCTCGCAGTGCCCCGGCACCGGGTCCTGGGGGTAGGCGACCTCCGTGGTCAGGCTGCTGCACCCGCCCAGCAGTGCGGTGGACAGCAGTGCGGCAGCGGCGCAGACCAAGCGTGGGTGCACGGCATCCCTTCGACGTCACGGGGCAGTGGAGTCCGAATCTCTCACACCGTGGGGCCCACGGTAGCCGCGGCGCGGGCCCGGGCAACGAGAGAGCGCCACCTCGCAGTGACTGCGAGGTGGCGCTCATCCGGCGGAGGATGGGGGATTTGAACCCCCGAGGGTGTTAACCCAACACGATTTCCAATCGTGCGCACTAGGCCGCTATGCGAATCCTCCGCCGCGCAGGGTACACGGGGAGTGAAGGGTCAGTGAAATCCGGGTGTCCGAGCCGGCGGCCGCGCGGGTGGTGGCGGCGCCGGTGGACGGCCGTTGGGGTGCTGGCGGGGTGTCCCGTAGACTGTGCGCGACCTCCCACGCGGTGGTACCTCTCCGAACTCCCCCAGGGCAGGAATGCAGCAAGGGTAGGAGAGCTCTTCCAGGTGCGTGGGAGGTCCTTGCGTGTCCGGGGTGCCGCGGGGGCGGCGGTGTCGTGCGGCGAGGTTGACGCCGGCCCGCCGTGGGACTGCCGGTCGGCGACGAGGGGCTGGGGACGACGCGAGGTGCCTGTCACCGCCGGCGGCTAGGGTCGTGCCCGTGAGCACCGCCTTGTACCGCCGCTACCGACCGCAGAACTTCTCCGAGGTCGTGGGGCAGGAGCACGTCACCGGCCCCCTGCAGCAGGCGCTGCGCACCGGGCGGGTGAACCACGCCTACCTGTTCTCCGGGCCGCGCGGCTGCGGCAAGACCACCAGCGCCCGCATCCTGGCGCGCTGCCTCAACTGCGAGCAGGGCCCCACCGACTCCCCGTGCGGCGAGTGCGACTCCTGCCAGGACCTGGCGCGCGGCGGTGCGGGCTCGGTCGACGTCATCGAGATCGATGCGGCGAGCCACGGTGGCGTGGACGACGCCCGCGACCTGCGCGAGAAGGCCTCGTTCGGCCCGGCCCAGTCGCGCTACAAGGTCTACATCATCGACGAGGCGCACATGGTCACCTCGGCGGGCTTCAACGCGCTGCTGAAGATCGTGGAGGAGCCGCCGGAGCACGTCCTGTTCATCTTTGCGACGACGGAGCCGGAGAAGGTCATCGGCACCATCCGGTCGCGCACGCACCACTATCCCTTCCGGCTGGTGCCGCCGGCCGTGCTGCAGGAGTACCTGGCACAGGTGTGTGAGCGCGAGGGAATCACCGTGGAGCCTGGCGTCCTGTCCTACGTGGTGCGCGCCGGGGGCGGGTCGGTGCGTGACTCGATGTCGGTGCTCGACCAGCTGATCGCCGGGTCGGACGACGCCGGCATCACCCTGGCGGGCACGACCGCCCTGCTGGGTTTCACCGACAGCGAGCTGCTCGATGGGGTGGTCGACGCCTACGCCGCCGGCGACGGTGCGTCGCTGTTCACCACGGTGGAGCGGGTGGTCGAGTCCGGGCAGGACCCGCGGCGCTTCGTGGAGGACCTCTCGGAGCGGATGCGGGACCTCATCCTGGTGAACGCGGTGCCGACCGGGACCGAGGCGGTGCTGCCGGGCGTGCCCTCCGACCAGCTGGACCGGCTGCGGGTGCAGGCGAGCGGGCTGGGCCCGGCGGAGCTCTCCCGCGCTTCCGACGTGCTCTTCCACGGGTTGGCGGAGATGACCGGCGCCACCTCACCGCGGCTGCAGCTGGAGATCATCATGGCGCGGCTGCTGCTGCCCCGTGCTGCGGGGGAGGGTGGCTTCGCGGCCCGGTTGGAGAAGGTGGAGCGGTGGATGGCCTTCCGCGGCGACGCGTCTGCCGGTGGGACTGCCGGTGCGCAGGCCGGCGCACCAGCGCAGGAAGCGCCGGCGTCGCAGGGTTCCCCGGTCGCGCAGAGCGCGCCGGCGGTCCCGGCTGCGGCAGCGCCGCAGCAGGAGCAGTCCCGTGCGCAGGAGCCAGCACGCCGGGACCAGACCCCGCGGGATGAACAGCGCGAGCAGGAGCAGCCGGCACGCCAGGACCGGACCCCGCAGGGCGAGGAGCGCGCCCAGGAGCAGCCCGCTGCGCCGCAGCCGGCAGCCGAGCAGGCCCCGCCGGTCCCGGATGAGCCTCCCGCCGACATGTGGGAGGCCGAGGAGGCAGCGGCCGCCGCCGGACCGGACTCCGCCGGCGACCGGACACCCGAGCCCGGCGCCCCGCAGCAGGCCCAGCAGGCTGCCCCGGAAGGGTCCTCGTCGCCCGGGGCAGCCCCCGTCCCGCTGGAGACCCTGCGGCACGAGTGGCCGACGGTGCTCGACAAGCTCAAGGACATCAGCCGCGTGACCTGGGCCCTGGTGTCCCAGTCCATGCAGGTGCAGGACCTCAGCTCCGAGGGGCTCACGCTCGCCACCGAGGTGGCCCCCATCGCGGAGCGCTTCTCCCGCGGGGAGAACGCCGACCGGGTGGCGGCCGCGGTGCAGGAGGCCCTGGGCTTCCACCCGCGCGTCCGCTGTGTCGTGGGGGGCCCCGGTGACGGTGGCCAGAGCGGCTCTGGTGGGCCCGGGGGCGCGGGCGCCCCCGGCGGCCCGGGAGGTCGCGGTCCCGGTGGCACCGGTGGTGCCCCGGGCGGTCCGGGTGCCGGTGGCGTGTCAGGCCTGCCGTCCGCGCCGGACCCCGTGGGTTCTCCGGCCTGGGGTCAGCGCACGGACGACGCTCCGGATTGGGCGACCGGTGACCTGCCCGCCCCCAGGCCCGGCCCCGGTGCGGGCCAGGGCGGCGACGGTGCAGCCCCCGCAGGTGCCATGCCCCCACCAGCGGGTGAGCCGACCCCCGGCGCAGCTGCGGGGACCGCACCCACCGACGCTCCCGCATTGGCGCCCGGCGGTGGGGCGGGAACGGACCCCGACCCGTCGGAGGCGACGCCCGAGGAGGACGGTGTGGAGTTCACGCCGGACTACGCCGACGAGACGGTGGAGTCGGTCGGCATGGTGGGCACGGCTGCCATCGAGAAGATCCTCGGTGGCACCGTGATCGAGGAGCACTCGGACCAGGCATAGGGTTCGCACTGTGTATGAAGGCGCGGTCCAGGACCTGATCGACGAGCTCAACCGCCTCCCGGGGGTGGGTCCCAAGAGCGCGCAGCGCATTGCCTTCCACGTCCTGGCGGCCGACGCCGAGGACGTGCAGCGCCTCGCGACGGCCCTGCAGGTGGTGAAGGAGAAGGTGCGCTTCTGCGCCACCTGCGGCAACGTGGCGGAGGCCGAGGAGTGCCGCATCTGCTTGGACCCGCAGCGCGACGGCACCGCCATCTGCGTGGTGGAGGAGCCGCGCGATGTGCAGGCGATCGAGCGCACCCGCGAGTTCCGGGGGCGGTACCACGTGCTCGGCGGGGCGATCAGCCCGCTGGACGGCATCGGGCCGGACGACCTGCGCATCGCCCAGCTCATGCAGCGGCTCGGTGACGGCGAGGTGACCGAGGTCATCATCGCCACCGACCCGAACATGGAGGGCGAGGCGACGGCCACCTACCTCTCGCGGATGCTGCAGGTGCTGGAGATCAAGGTGAGCCGGCTGGCCTCCGGGCTGCCCGTGGGCGGGGACCTCGAGTACGCCGATGAGGTGACGCTCGGCCGCGCCTTCGAGGGGCGCCGCGTGGTCGCCCGCCCCGGGAGCACGCCGTGAGCTCCACCCGCTTCGTGCTCCCGCCGCGGGAGGAGGGCCCCTCGTCGAAGCGCTTCGCTCGGGCCCCGGGGCCGGAGCTGATCCGGTCGCGCTGGCGGAGCCTGCTGCGGCTCCTGGCGCTGGCCCTCTCGCCGCTGCTGGTGCTGGCGGGGCTGGTCATCCTCATCATCAACGTCTTCGGCCCGGTGGACGCCTACGAGGCGTGCGCCAGCCAACGCGGCCAGTCGGTGGAGGCCGCCGAGCCGGTGCACGTGGAGCGGCAGCTGATGCCGGTGACGCTCACCTGCACGTTCAGCGACGGCACGCAGGAGACCATGACCGACGCGACCGACACGGCCTGGCCCGTCGGCCTGATGGTGGGCGGCCTGGCGCTGACCTTCGTGGGGCTGGCGGTGCCGGTGCCCGGGAACCACGTGCGCAGGCTGCTGGAGGATTCGGAGCTGAGCCCCCACGTCATGTAGCATGCCGTGGTTGCCCGAACCGGGTGACGACCTTCGGGGTGTGGCGCAGCTTGGTAGCGCGCCTCGTTCGGGACGAGGAGGTCGCAGGTTCAAATCCTGTCACCCCGACCACACGAAATCGGCTCTGGCCAGCGGAATCCGCGGCCGGGGCCGATTCGTTTTCGCCCGGTTTGCCATAACTGGGCCATAACTGGACCGGCTGCGGGCAGGAAAGACCCCCGCGAGGCGGCAACCTCCGGGGGTCTGACGACAGCAGAGTTGAGGTGCTGGCGTGAGGCCCAGTCTAGCCGGTTCGGCTCCACCGTGTGAGGTGTTGAGCCCGGCCCATCGTGGCCATCTATGCGTCCCCCACCCCGCACTAGGGGCCTCTCCGCGTTCCCGGGGGTGGTCCATCGACTGACCGCCCGTGCTCGACGCGGCGCTGGACAGGGCCTCAGCCGCGAGACCAAAACGATCGACGCCCCCGGGAGATGACTCCAGGTGCCTGAACCGGCAGGTACCGCCCCTCGCAGACGCAGTGCACGGCGTGCGTGGGGTTGCGGCCAGCTCGCTCTCTCGCCGAGAGCGGGCTAGTCGGCGTGGGAACGGATCAACGTGAGTCGGCCTTTGGGGGGGATCCGCCACCAGTGTGTCCACCGTCAGGTGGTCCGTCGGCCTGGCCCCACTCCCACTGGCTCACGATGAGTTGAGTCCCGCATAGTGGTGTAGCGCGGTGGCCACGATGTGCCCGGACATGGGTGCGGTCACCGTGTGATCCTTCGAGTCAACCTTCCACAGAATCCTCGAACGGAGTCATCACGATGACCGCACCTCACATTGTGGACCCTGCCGGACTGCTGAGCGAAGCCCTGGCCGAAGCCTCGCCGGACCTGATGCGCCACTTGCTGCAGCAGACCATCAACGCCCTGCTGTCCGCAGACGCCGACGCTGTGGTCGGCGCCGAGTACGGCCGCCCCAGCACGACCCGTACCGCCCAGCGCAACGGGTACCGCCACCGCGACCTGGACACCCGCGTGGGCACGATCGACGTGGCCGTTCCCAAGCTCCGCACCGGGACCTACTTCCCCGAGTGGCTGTTGGAACGCCGCAAGCGGGCAGAAACCGCGCTGATCACCGTCGTGGCCGACTGCTATCTGGCCGGGGTGTCCACCCGCCGCATGGACAAGCTGGTCAAGACCCTCGGTATCGACGGCCTGTCGAAGTCCCAGGTCTCTCGGATGGCCGCCGAACTCGACGAGCACGTCGAGGAGTTCCGCCACCGACCCCTGGACACCACCGGGCCGTGGACCTTCATCGCGGCCGACGCCCTGACCATGAAGGTCCGTGAAGGCGGCAGGGTCATCAACACCGTCGCGTTGATCGCCACCGGGGTGAACAACGATGGCCACCGCGAAGTGCTGGGCCTGCGCGTAGCAACCGGAGAGACCGGGGCGGCATGGAACGAGTTCTTCGCCGACCTCGTCGCCCGCGGCCTGACCGGTGTGCAGCTCGTGACCTCTGACGCCCACACCGGTCTGGTCGAAGCGCTGCGGGCCAACCTGCCCGGCGCGACCTGGCAACGCTGCCGCACGCACTACGCAGCCAACCTCATGTCGGTCACTCCCAAGAGCATGTGGCCAGCAGTCAAGGCCATGCTGCACAGCGTGTACGACCAGCCCGACGCCCCCGCGGTGGACGCCCAGTTCGACCGGCTCCTGGACTACGTCCAGACCAAGCTTCCCGAGGTCCACGCCCACCTGGACGCCGCTCGGGCCGACATCCTCGCGTTCACCAATTTCCCGAAGGACGTCTGGTCCCAGATCTGGTCGAACAACCCCGCCGAACGCCTCAACCGTGAGATCCGCCGCCGCACCGACAGTGTCGGGATCTTCCCCACCCGCCAGGCCGTGGTCCGTCTCGTCGGGGCCGTCCTGGCCGAGCAAACCGACGAATGGGCCGAAGGCCGCCGCTACCTGGGCCTGGACCTCCTGGCCCGCTGCCGCATGCACCTCATCCCCGCCCCCCAGGAGGACACCACCACGACCACCGAGCTACCCGCCCTCACCGCCTGACAAACCACCCCACGACCCGAAGGACACCGCTACACCACTACCCGGGACTTGACCCGCGCCCGCGGGCTGGTGGTGTCCCGGCCGACGGGCCCGGCCTCGATCTGCGCGCTCACGTGCGCTCGAGCTTCCTGGACGTGCTGACCGTGCCCCCACGCCGGCCAGGAGACCAGAGGGTGACCCGCGAGGAGGCGACGGTAGGGTACGGTGGGGGCCTGCCGCCCGTCGGTGCCGCGCCGCTCCGCCAGCCCCTGCGGGGAAGACCGACGCACGGCTGGCGAGTGCGCCTCGACCTCGTGGCGAAGGAAGCCACCGTACTGTGCGGGGGCCCCGAGCTGCTGTTGGGCGGAAAGGTGTCATGGTGGACTGCCAAGAATCCGGCTGGCGAACGACCCGAGCGTGCGTACCGGCCGCGACATCCTTGACACCTCGGCGATCACCGGCTCCCGAGGCGGACTCGGCTGGTATGCAAGGAGCTGACGTATGAGCGCAGGTCACGACCACGGGACCGTAACCACGCACCGGGGCCGGCTGGCGGTCGCGTTCGCGATCACCGCGACCATCCTGGTCGCCGAGGTGGTCGGAGCCGTGTGGACCGGCTCCCTGGCCCTGCTGGTGGACGCCGGGCACATGCTCACCGACGCTGCCGGGCTGGGCATGGCGCTGGTCGCCGCGTCGCTGGCGCTGCGGCCACCGACGCCCGAGCGGACCTGGGGGTTCCGCCGGGCCGAGGTCCTCGCCGCCGGCGCGCAGGCGGCCGTGCTCCTGGGTGTCGGGATCTACGCCTTCGTCGAGGGCGTCCGCCGCCTCTACGAGCCGCACGAGGTCAGCTCCACCGGCCTGCTCGTCTTCGGCATCGTCGGCCTGGTCGGCAACATCGCTTCCATGCTGGTCCTCAGCTCCGGACGCGGCGCGAACCTCAACATGCGCGCCGCGTTCCTGGAGGTCGTCAACGATGCCCTGGGGTCGGTGGCCGTCATCATCAGTGCGCTCGTCATCACCACCACCGGGTGGGTCCGCATCGACGCCATCGCCGGCATGCTCATCGCCGCGCTCATCGTGCCGCGGGCCGTCACGATCCTGCGGGAGGCCGGCCATATCCTGCTGGAGTCCACCCCCAAGGGGCTGGACCTGGCCGACGTCCGCGCACACGTGCTGGCGGTACCGCACGTGCAGGACGTGCACGACCTGCACGCCTCCACCATCGCCACCGGCCTGCCCGTCCTGTCCGCCCATGTCGTCCTGGACCAGGAGTGCTTCACCGACGGTCACGCCGCCGAGATGCTGGCCCGTCTGCAGGACTGCGTGGCCGACCACTTCGACGTCAGCATCGAGCACTCCACCTTCCAGCTCGAACCACCCGGCCACGCCGACCGCGAGCATGCCGCGCATGCATAGGCTGGCCCGTCCGGTCCGGACGGGTCTCGGCACGTTCCCGCTGGTGCTCGGTGCCCGGCTGGTGCTCGGGCTGATGGGCGGTGTCTGCCTGTGGCTGGCGTTCCCGGGGCATGACGTGTGGTGGCTGGCGGTCGTCGGTTGTGCCGGTCTGGCGCTGGCCACCGCTGGCGCGACGTGGTGGGCGGGTGCTCTGTCCGGTCTGCTGCTGGGGTTGGCGTGGTTCACGCCGATGTTCACCTGGGCCGGCACCTACGCCGGCGGGCCGGCGTGGCTCGCCATGAGCGTGGTCTCGGCCCTTTATCCGGCTGCTCTCGGTGCTCTGCTGGCACTGCTGCAGCGCGCCGGCAACATTCGCCCACTCCTCGGTGCGGCCGCGTGGGTGTTGATGGAGTGGGCACGATCGGTTACCCCGTTCGGTGGCTTCCCGTGGGCCCGGCTCGGTTTCAGCCAGGCCGACTCGCCGATGCTCGGCGCGGTCAGCCTCGTCGGCGTCCCCGGCCTAGGTCTCCTGATAGCTCTCATCGGGGGCCTTCTTGCTGTGGCCCTGCAGCGGTTCCTGGCGCCCGGCGGGAGGCAGGTTGGGCGCGCCGCCGCTGCTCTGGTGGGTGCTGTGGTCCTCGTGGCTGCTCCCCTTCTGGTGCCACGTCCGACGGCGGGGGAGAACGTGACCGTGGCTGCGGTCCAGGGAGATCTTCCCGAAGGCTTCTCCCGGACCCTGACGGCAGAACCGGGGGTAATCCTGGATCGGTACGCCGACGCCACGAAGGCTTTGGCGGGCAGGGTCGCCAACGGCGACACTGCGCCTCCGGACCTAGTTGTGTGGCCTGAGGGCGCTACCGACCGGGACCCCCTCGACCCACGTGTCCGGTCAGCGACCAGCGACCGGATCATGTCGGCGGCCGAGGCCGTCGGGGCACCGGTGGTGCTCGGCGGCCTCTCCCGACAGGGCGAGGTTGGTTCTGCCTCCAACATGGTGTTCAGCTACCTGCCCCGATACGGGCTGGACCAGACGTACCGCAAGGTCTACCTGGCGCCGTTCGGTGAGATTATGCCGCTGCGACCGCTCCTGAGGCATCTCAGCCCATGGGTCGACCGGATCGATGACCTCAGCGCCGGCGACCGCCCTGGGGTGATGTCGGTCCCGCTCGGCACGGGCCGGCCGGTCAACCTGGGACTGGCCATCTGCTTCGAGATCGTCGTCGACCGCGCCGTCCGCGACCTGGTCAAGGGTGGGGCACAGCTGCTCGTGGTCCCCACCAGCAACGCCTGGTTCGGCGATGGCGACCAGTCCGCGCAGCACCTGGCGATCTCCCGGGTCCGCGCCGTCGAGTACGGACGCTCCATCGCGCACGTCAGCAACGTCGGTGTGTCCGGCCTCATCACCCCAGACGGCGTCGTTCACGAACGCACAGTCCCGTACACGCAGGCCACCCTCGTCGGGCAGCTGCCGTTGCGCACGGAGCAGACGCTCACCGTCCGCACCGGCCCCTGGGTCGTCCCCGCCGCCGCGCTCGTCGTGGTCCTTGGCCTGCTGCGGATGGCTGTGGGCCATCAACAGGACCGGCTTCACCGGACCTAGCGCCGACTGCTCCGGTGGGATTCTCAAGTGAGTCCGCTTGCCTCCGTGAGAGTCCGCGCCCCTGCGTGGCCATCAGCCCCAACGACCGCCGGCACGGCAGGGTGGCGCCCTTCCAGGACGGTACGCGCCGACCAAGGGCACGGTGGCGGCGGCACCCGGAAGGCAGCGTGCCCAGACCGCACAGCTGTGCCACCGGAGGCCGCCGGACTGGGTCCCGTCCGAGGGCGGAAGTGCCACCCGCCGACACGCTGCACTCCAGCGGTACACGGCGCGGGACGATGTCGCTTCCGCGCGGTGCGACCTCCAGCGCACGCCACTGACCGGCTGAAGGCGGGACGATCTGCGAGTCAGGCTCGCACGGCGGTGGACCGGCGGGGTCGCCTGCCGAACCAGCCCGCGTCCCAGGTCGACGCACCCGACCGGTGAACCGTTCGCCCCGGTGCGACTCCGCGGGCAAAACTTGCGGTGGTATCGTCCGGTAAGGATGAGGAGGAGCTCCTCCTGGGGCCGGCCGACGCAGCGAAGGTCTCACGGCGGACGCTGCGCTTCCTCCGGGTGGTGCCCGCAGGAGAGCAGGCCACAGATGAATGAGAACGGGACGGAACTGGCGCTTCGGGCTTCCGCTGTCCGGACCACGGCGGGCAGGTGGTGACGCCGAAGGGGGATCGACCGGTCGGTCGGTCCTGGGCAGGATGCCTGACGATGCTTGTCATGGTGCTCGTGGCGGCGGCGTACCTCGCCCCGATCGTCATCCTCATGCTGGGCCGGTGACCAGGCCGTCCGGCAGCATGCGTGTCTGACCCCCGGTCAAAGTGGACGGTGCGGCCCTCTGTCTGCAGCAGCAGGGCCTCGGCTGCCTTACCGTCGTGCGGCGACTGCTGGACCGGCACCGCCATGAAGTCCGACCGCCCCCGGGACCGGTCATCCACGCCTGGCGGCGAGCACGGTGGCTTCCCAGCCTCTCGCCAGCATTCTCGGCGGCTGCTTACTCCGTCGAGCTGACGCACGTGGTCTGTCACCGCCTGGCCCTGCGTTTCTCCGACCTGCTGCCAGGCTCCCGCGCAAAACGTGTCGCGTATTCACCAGTCAACGACCGTGACCCGGCCCCGGAGGGACGGTCGCCGCGGGGGTGTCGGTCCAGGACTGCCATCAGCATGAGGAGGATGACCGTCAGATAGCCGATGCCGACTGCCATCATGCCAACGAGCTGCTGGTCAGCAAGCCGGTCCGAGACCCAGGGACCTCGATGGTCTGGTAGAAGTCCGGCGCCAGCAGGGAGCCCGTCTGCCTGAGCGCCAAGGCCAGGTGTCGCCTGCCATGAGCATGGGACCGCTCTGAGCGGTTTTCTGCCAGGTTCATGGGACCACCTGGGTTGCCAGTCATGGGACCACCCGGCGCGCCTGCCTGGTGGGGCCTCGGAGGGTTCGTTGGATCGCCTCGTCAGCGTCGTCGGCGTGGAGGTCCAGTGGGCATGGGATTCAGGGAGGTCAGTGTGATCGAGGTCAGAGAAGTGTTGCGCGGCTGGCTCGAGGGTGCGGGGTTGCGCACCGTCGCCGAGCGGGCCGGGGTCGACCGCAAGACCGCGCGCCGGTACGTGCAGGCCGCCCAGGAGGCGGGGCTGGAACGCTCGGCCGGGTGGGCCACGGTCGACGACGCGCTCGTCGGAGCTGTCGTCGCGGCGGTGCGCCCGGCACGCCCGGGCGGGCACGGTGCTTCCTGGGAGGTGCTGCTCGCGCACGAGGAGCAGATCCGCTCCTGGGTGGCCAGGGACGGCAAGGACGCCAAGCCGCTGTCGATCGTCAAGATCTAGGAGCTCCTGGCCCGCCAGGGCGTCGTGGTGGCCTACCGGACGCTGCACCGGTTCGCCACCGAGCGGTGCGGCTACCGGGCCAGGGAGACCACGGTCCGCGTGGACGACGGCGAGCCGGGCGTGGAGCTGCAGGTCGACTTCGGCCACATGGGCTACCTGGTCGACCCGGCCGACGGGCGGCGCCGCAAGGTGCACGCGCTGATCTTCACCGCGGTGGTCTCCCGGCACATGTTCGTCTGGTTGACCTACTCACAGACGCTGACCGCGGTCATCGCGGGTTGTGAGGCCGCGTGGGGCCTTCTTCGGTGGCGTGTTCAAGGTCCTGGTCCCGGACAACCTCAAGCCGGTCGTGACCGACGCCGACGCGGTCAACCCGCGCCTGTCCACCGGCTGGCTGGACTACGCCCAGCACGCCGGGTTCGTCACCGACCCCGCGAGGGTCCGCTCGCCCAAGGACAAACCCAGGGTCGAGCGGGCGGTGCAGTTCGTGCGCGGCAACTTCTGGGCCGGGGAGCACTTCAGCGACCTGGTCGACGCGCAGGCCCGTGCCGAGCAGTGGTGCTCGGTGCGTGCCGGGATGCGGATCCACGGCACGATCCAGGCGCGTCCGGTGGAGGTGTTCACCCGGGTCGAGGCCCCGGTGCTGCTGCCGGTGCCGCAACCGTATGACCAGCCGGTCTTCACCCGGGTCAGGTCCACCGCGACTACCACGTCGAGGTCGCCAGGGCGCTGTACTCGGTGCCCGAGGCCCACCTGGGCCAGTACCTGGACGCTCGCGCCGACCGTGAGCTCGTCAAGCTCTACACCAGCGGGTCCGGCGGCGGGCGCCTGGTCAAGACCCACCCCCGCCAGGCACCCGGGCGGCGGTCCACGGACCGGGCGGACCTGCCCGAGCACAGGGCCGGGTATGCCCTACGGGACCTGACCGCGCTGATCGCCACCTGCGCCTCGCACGGCCCGAGCATCGGCATCCACGCCGAGCGGCTGCTGGACGAGCCGCTGCCCTGGACCCGGATGCGCGCGGTGTACCGGCTCCTGGGGCTGGTCCGCCGCTACGGGGCCGACCCGGTGGAGGCCGCGTGCTCACGCTCACTCGACCTGGACGTGGTCAGCGTGACCAAGATCGCCAACATGCTGCAGCGCGCCACCGAGCACGCCGCTCCGGTGCTGCCCGCCGCCGCCGGCTCGGCGGTGCTGGTCAGGTCCTTGTCAGGGTTACCGCCTAGGGTCCTTGGCTGGGTGCCGGAGGCACCCTCGGCCGTGCCCCTGGTCGGTGTCTGTTCGTGGGAGTGTCCGTGCGGAACGTGGTTGTCTCTGGAGTGTTGCTCGTCCTCTTCGCCGTGGTGGTGGGTGTCGCGGTCGTGGTGACCAAGCCGTCGACGGAGCCCGGTGGTGCGCAGGCTGCTGGTGCGAGCAGCTCGGTGGTGCGGCAGGACAGTCATGTCCTGGACGAAGCCGGTGAGGGGGCGCCGGTGCTCGTGGAGTTCCTGGACTTCGAGTGCGAGGCGTGCCTGGCGGCGTACCCGTTGGTGGAGCAGGTGCGAAAGGAGTACGCCGGGGAGTTGACGTTCGTGGTCCGCTACTTCCCGATCGATGGGCATGCCAACTCGATGAACGCTGCTGTCGCGGTCGAGGCGGCGGCCCAGCAGGGCAGGTTCGAGGACATGTACGAGCGGATGTACCAGACCCAGCCCGAGTGGGGCGAGCAGCAGGAGTCCAAGGCGCCGCTGTTCCGCCAGTTCGCCCAGGAGCTGGGGCTGGACATAGAGGCCTACGACGCCGCGGTCGCCGACCCGGCCACGCAGCAACGGGTGGAACAGGACCGCCAGGACGGGATGGCGCTGGGCGTGCAGGGCACCCCGACGTTCTTCCTGGACGGGGAGCCGATGCAGCTGACCTCTGCGGAGGACTTCCGCGCCCAGATCGATGCAGCCGTCAACGACTGAGCCGCACCCGGCCAGCGGGGCGTCGCCGCCGCCGGCTGGACCGTCCATGCCGGCGGTCGCGTGGGTGCTGCTGGTGTGCGGGTCGGTCGGCCTGTCGGCGGCGTTCGTGCTGCTGGTCGAGAAGTTCCGGCTGGTCGCCGACCCGGCCTACGTGCCCAGCTGCAGCATCAGCCCCCTGCTCAGCTGCGGTTCGGTGATGAGCACCGCCCAGGCGGAGGTGTTCGGGTTCCCCAACCCAGTCATGGGCGTGGCCGGGTTCGCCGCGCTCGTCACGGTCGCGGTGACCCTGCTGGCCGGTGCACGGCTGCCGTCCTGGTACTGGATCGGCCTGACGGTCGGCACAGGACTGGGGACGGTTTTCGTGCACTGGCTCATCTTCCAGAGCCTGTACCGCATCGGTGCGCTGTGCCCGTACTGCATGGTGGTCTGGGTGGTGACGGTGAGCGCGCTGGTCGCGGTCCTGGCCCGCTGGTCGCGCGCAGGAGCGCTGCCGCCCTGGGTCGGCGGCTACGCAAGCACGATCGTCGTGGCCTGGGTCCTGGTCATCGCCGCGCTGATCGCCATCCGCTTCTGGGACTACTGGGTCACCCTCTTGTAGGTTGGCCGGCTACCGAGGCAACGTGGGTGGCGAGGATTAACATCTACGTATGTCGATGACAACGAAGGTCCCGAGCGACCGCGAAGGTCCGGGGCGCGATGGGGGGTTGGCCCTGGCGGCTGCGTTGTTCCACGGTTTGTCGGACCCGTCCCGGTTGGCGATCCTGCAGCACCTGAGCCTGGGCGAGCACCGGGTGCGTGACCTCACGGAACACCTGGGGCTGGCGCAGTCGACGGTGAGCGCGCACCTGGCGTGCCTGCGGGACTGCGGCCTGGTGGTGTCCCGGCCGCAGGGTCGGGCCTCGATGTTCTCGCTGACCAGTGCCCCCGAACTGCTGGGCGTGCTGGACGCCGCGGAGCGGCTGCTCGCCACCTCGGGGTACGCCGTGGCGCTGTGCCCGAACTACGGCATCGGCACCGAGGGCACCCTGGCCCCGGAGCAACTGCGCAGGCACACCGGTCAGGAGACGGGAGCGTGACCCGCGAGAGACGACGGCGGTACTGGCGCGGGGTAAGCCCCGGCGCGCTGGCCGGTGGTGACGATCAGCACCGCGGCGAATGCCCTTGAGGCCGTCGTGTTCCTGCCGCTCGACGCGTGCCTCGGGCGGCCAGTTGCGAGGTTCGGTGAGGTCTGGCGGAATCCCGCGCGAGGTCTGGTACCTGGCGGTCGAGTGCGTGGAGGCCTCGGTCGAGCAGTTCATGCATGTCTGGCCACCCGAGCCCGGGTTGAAACCACCGACCCGCAGGCGGTGACCTTCGCCGCCTGCGGAACGGGGTCCGCCGCGTCGAGTGACGTCGAGGTGCTGGCGTGAGAGCCGACGCCGTTCGTCTGCGCGTCCAGGATCTGTCCGACGACATGCGCAGGCGCGCTGTCCGCGGCGACAGCCTCGCGCCGGCTCAGGGTGGTCACCGGCTCGGGACCGCTCAAGCTCGCGTGCCGGTCACAACCCTGCTTCAACACCCGTGCTGAGAAGCGCTCCGAGAGTTGAGTCCCGCATAGTGGTGTAGCGCGGTGGCCACGATGTGCCCGGACATGGGTGCGGTCACCGTGTGATCCTTCGAGTCAACCTTCCACAGAATCCTCGAACGGAGTCATCACGATGACCGCACCTCACATTGTGGACCCTGCCGGCCTGCTGAGCGAAGCCCTGGCCGAAGCCTCGCCGGACCTGATGCGCCACTTGCTGCAGCAGACCATCAACGCCCTGCTGTCCGCAGACGCCGACGCGGTGGTCGGCGCCGAGTACGGCCGCCCCAGCACGACCCGTACCGCCCAGCGCAACGGGTACCGTCACCGCGACCTGGACACCCGCGTGGGCACGATCGACGTGGCCGTTCCCAAGCTCCGCACCGGGACCTACTTCCCCGAGTGGCTGTTGGAACGCCGCAAGCGGGCCGAAACCGCGCTGATCACCGTCGTGGCCGACTGCTATCTGGCCGGGGTGTCCACCCGCCGCATGGACAAGCTGGTCAAGACCCTCGGTATCGACGGCCTGTCGAAGTCCCAGGTCTCGCGGATGGCCGCCGAACTCGACGAGCACGTCGAGGAGTTCCGGCACCGGCCCCTGGACACCGCCGGGCCGTGGACCTTCATCGCGGCCGACGCCCTGACCATGAAGGTCCGTGAAGGCGGCAGGGTCATCAACACCGTCGCGTTGATCGCCACCGGGGTGAACAACGATGGCCACCGCGAAGTCCTGGGCCTGCGCGTAGCAACCGGAGAGACCGGGGCGGCATGGAACGAGTTCTTCGCCGACCTCGTCGCCCGCGGCCTGACCGGTGTGCAGCTCGTGACCTCTGACGCCCACACCGGTCTGGTCGAAGCGCTGCGGGCCAACCTGCCCGGCGCGACCTGGCAACGCTGCCGCACGCACTACGCAGCCAACCTCATGTCGGTCACTCCCAAGAGCATGTGGCCAGCAGTCAAGGCCATGCTGCACAGCGTGTACGACCAGCCCGACGCCCCCGCGGTGGACGCCCAGTTCGACCGGCTCCTGGACTACGTCCAGACCAAGCTTCCCGAGGTCCACGCCCACCTGGACGCCGCTGAGGCCGACATCCTCGCGTTCACCAATTTCCCGAAGGACGTGTGGTCCCAGATCTGGTCGAACAACCCCGCCGAACGCCTCAACCGTGAGATCCGCCGCCGCACCGACAGTGTCGGGATCTTCCCCACCCGCCAGGCCGTGGTCCGTCTCGTCGGGGCCGTCCTGGCCGAGCAAACCGACGAATGGGCCGAAGGCCGCCGCTACCTGGGCCTGGACCTCCTGGCCCGCTGCCGCATGCACCTCATCCCCACCCCCCAGGAGGACACCACCACGACCACCGAGCTACCCGCCCTCACCGCCTGACAAACCACCCCACGACCCGAAGGACACCGCTACACCACTACCCGGGACTTGACCGCTCCGAGATGCCTCGGTGCGTTCCGGCGGCGTCGCGGTCGCAGTTTCACGTCGCAACGCCACGACGTCGGGCGTCAGGCAGGAGTGTCCCTCGCGAGGAGCCGTATCGGGTAGCCGTCGGTCGGTAGTGCTGGGAGTCGACCGAAGTCGACGGCAGCGGACGGCGCCAGTGCCGTGTAGGTCATGTTTCGGACCATCTGATCCAATGCGACGGTCATGAGCCGTGTTGAGACCGGTTCGCCGGGGCACCGATGGTGAACGGCCGGGTCGCCGCCGCCTTGAGGCACGAAGGCGAACGGATCGGGTTCTTCGCCGAGGAACCGGTCGGGGTCGAAGCGTTGCGGGTCGGGCCAGATCCGGCTGTCGTGGTTCGTGCCGTAGAGGTCGAGCAGGACGCGGCGGCCCCGGGGGAACCGGTGGCCGCGCCATACGAATTCTTCGCGGACGATGGCGGCCACGGCAGGGAAGAACGGATAGTGGCGGCGCACCTCCTCCACGAAGGCCAGGTCCTCGTGCCCGTCGCCGAGCGCGAGCCGTTCCTTCCAAGCCGGTTGCGCATCCAGGGCGTGGGCAACGAACGTGATGTAGACGGCGGTGGCGACCGTGGGTCGTAGCACGTTGAGCAGCTCCACCCCCGCTACGCGGGGGGCCATGGGTCGACCGTCTCGTTCACGGTGATGGGCGATGACATACGCCGCAGATGAGGCGGGTGGGTCAAGCTTGCCCGCACGAACCTGGCCGATGATGTCTGCGGCCCACCGGTCGGCCGCCTTGCGGGCGGCACGCGACCGAAGGTGACCGACGCCGACGTGCCCGGCCTGGTCGAACAGCGCGCTGAGCTGACGGGTGCGGGTGTTGACCTCGGCTGCCGGCAGGGGGACCCCGGCCCACGCGCAAACGGCCCGGGTGAGGAGCAGCTGGAGCTCGGGATAGAGCCGAGTTCGCCCTTGCCCGATCCAGTCGTCGACAGCTCGTTGCCACTCGCGGGTGACGGCCTCGGCAAGCGCTTCGACCCGGTCGGGTTGAACGATCTGCAGGAACATCGCCTTGCGCTGCCGATGGTTCTCGCCGTCGAGGCCCTGGACGCCGCCCTGGCCGAAGAGGGTCTTCTGCAGCGGAGGTGGGGCGGCTCCGGCCCGCTGGAATCGTGACGGGTCGTAGAACACAGCGGCGGCCTCTGCGCCAGTCATGCAGGTGGTACGGCGCAGTAGTAGCCGGGTCTCGAAGATGTCCTCACCCAGTTCGGCAGCCCGGCGCGAGATGCAGCGGTACGGGTCCCGAAGGAGTGCGATCGTGCCGTCGGCACGCTTGATGTTGGACGGTGTCACAGGAATGCTCCCTTCCTTGGGCCTCGCTCGACCGTACTCACTGTCACCGGTGCGGCCAGGACAGTGGCTATGTGCGGCCGACGTCGCGGCGTCGGAAGCCGAGTAGACCGACAACCACGAGCGCCGCCGCGGTGCCGAGGACCAAGCCGAGCGGGGTCGTGTCAGGGGGTCCACCGGGCAACTTCGGCGGATGGGTGAACGGGGACAGGTTGAGCAGACTCTGGCTTACCCCGTCGAACGCGTCAAGGAGCAACAACACGAGGAACGCGACCCAGGCCGCCCAGGCTGCTGGGACGAGCCGGGGCATCAGGCCGAACAACGTGACCACGATGCCGGTGAGGACCCAGACACCGATCAGCTGCACCATGGCCGCACCCAGCAGCCGAGGCACCTGTCCTGCGACATCATCAACGCTGAAGCCGTAGACCAGGCCAGCGACCAAGCCGGCCGCGGCCAGTGCCGCCGCGGGGCCAAGCAGCGAGAAAGCGAGGTGGCTGGCGACCCAGCGCAGGCGCGCGGTGCCCGTGACGAGCACGGGCTTGGCGCGGAGCTGCTCCTCCTCCGTGCGCAGCCGCAGTCCGGCTTGTACGGCATAGCCGCCGGCGATGATGCCCAGGATGCTGAAGGTGCCGGCGAGGATCACGTCGCTGGCCCCGGCGCGGCCGCCGAGCCGTTCGAACATGCCCCTGAGCTGCTCGCTGTCGGCGAAAACCTCCCCGGCACTCTCGGCGGCGCCGGCGAACACCCCGGCGAGCACCACCAGCCCGCCCACCCATCCGAGCAGCGGTCCCCGCTGAAGCCGCCAGGCCAGGGCCAGTGGTCCGCGCAGCCACGGGGTAGCCCGGGCCGCACCAAGCCCGGGTCGGACCAGCCCAGCGCCGACGTCGCGTCGGGCCGACAGCGCCACCGCCGCGGCGGTGAGCGCGGCGACGAGTAACGCGAAGAGGCCGAGGAGCCACCATCGCTCACCGGCGAAAGGTCGGATCTCGTTCGCCCAGCCCAGCGGGGAGAGCCACGACAGCCACGGCGGGCCGTCGTCCACGCTGATGACGTCGCCGACGGCGCGGAGCACGAACGCGCCGCCGAGCACGACCCCGCCGATGCCCCGAGCGGCTGCGGCACTCTCGGTCAGTTGCGCCACCACTGCCCCAACTGCCGCGAAGGTCCACCCGACCGCGGCCAGCTCAAGCCCGATGGCCAGCGACCCCGCCGCGGGCAGGCGCTGGGCGATCTGCCCGGCCGCGGTTACCACGGCCAGCACCAGGTTCCCGGCCAGTGTCACAACCAGTGCCGCGACCAGGCCGGCGTGCCGACCAACCACGGTGACGACGAGCAGCTCACGCCGACCCGCCTCCTCGTCGGCGCGGGTATGCCTGATAACGATCAGCATGCTGACCAGGCCGTACATCCACAACATGTCGCTCGAGGACCACGTCGCCAGCGCACCTCGGCCCTGGCCGTACAACGGGCCATGGAGCATCAGCATCCCCGGGCACTCGGCCAGACCGACGTAGCCGGGCGACGCGTTCGCCACGGCCAGGATCGGGTAGCCGGCCAGGAGCACGATCCACGCCAGCAGCAGCCAGCGATCCCGGCGCACGAGCAGCCGGACCAGCGCACCAGTACCCACCACAGAGTCACCCCAGGACTTGACCGAGGTACTCATCGGGTCCCGCCGGGTCCTGACCCGGCAAGGGAGGGCTGGGTCTCGTAGTGGCGCAGGAACAGCTCCTCCAGGGTGGGTGGCTGACAGGCCACGCTGCGGACCCCAGCCGCGCCGAGGAAGCTCAACACGCCCGGCAACCCCGCGCTGTCCACACTGAACCGGACCCGGGTGCCGTCAACCTGCAGGTCCTGGACACCGGCCAGCGTTGCCAGCTCCTGGGTCGAGCCGGTCAGCTCGGCGGAGACCGAGGCACGGGTCAGGTGCCGCAGCTGGGCGAGCGTTCCGGTTTCTACGGCCCGCCCGGCGCGGATGATGGTGACTCGATCACACAACGCCTCGACCTCGCTGAGGATGTGGCTGGACACCAGCACCGCGCGACCCAGCTGTTGCCGGTCTTCGGTGATGACCTGCCTAAAAGTCTCATCCATCAACGGATCGAGCCCGGAGGTCGGCTCGTCGAGCAGCAGCAGCTCGGCGTCGCAGGCCAGCGCCGCGACCAACGGGAACTTCTGCCGGTTGCCCTTGGAGTAGGCGCGGCCCTTCTTGCGCGGGTCGAGGTCGAACCGCTCGAGCAGCTCGTCGCGGCGCCTCGCGTCCAGGCCGCCGCGCATTCGGCCGAGCAGGTCGACCACCTCACCGCCGGTCAGGCTGGGCCACAGCGCGACATCGCCGGGCACGTAGGCGATCCGCCGATGCAACTGCGTGGCATCGCGCCAGGGATCGCGCCCCCACAGCCGGGCCATGCCGGCGTCGGCGCGCATCAAACCGAGCAGGATCCGGACCATAGTGGTCTTCCCGGCCCCGTTGGGCCCCAAGAAACCGTGCACCTCACCAGCGCCGACGGCCAGGTCCAGGCCGTCCAGCGCCCGCGTCGGGCCGAAACTCTTGCGCAGCCCGGCAACGGTGATGACCTCTGCCGTGCTTCTCGGTGTCACCTGTGTCTGGGTCCTCTGGGCCTGTCCCTTCGATCGGGCTGCGCTGCCTGCACACTGGGACACCGAACTGCTCAGCGGCGCCGGGCGGCGCCGAGCAGGTAGTCCCCGCGGCGGGTGATCGAGCCCAGGGTCTGCAGGCCGTGGTGGGGCAATTCGTCCAAGAACTGCTCGGCGGTGAACCGATCGTGTTCGGGGTGGTCGAACAGGGCCCGGTAGCTGGGCCGGGCCAAGGCGTGAGCGGTGACCTCGTCGAAGTAGAAGACCCGCCCGGCCGCAGCACCCGGCCGATCTCAGCCAGCGCCGTGCGCCAGTCCTCGATGTGGTGCACGATCGCGAAAATCGAACGCGGCGTCGTACGCCGCCTCGCCCGCACCGAAGACGGCGCGCAAGTCCGTGGCATCACCCACCGCGAGCCGCGCCCGGTTCGCATGGTGGCGCAGACGTCGCCGCGCCCTGCCGACCATTCGCTCATCGAGGTCAACCGCGTCGACGTGTCCAGCACCGAAGTAGTCCAGGATCAGCGACGTGCCGTAACCGGCGCCGCAGCCGATCTCCACGACCCGGGAGCCCGCCGGCAGCGAGCCGCCGCAGTGTGGGCGCCTCGTACCAGCGTTGCAGCATCCGGCGAGGCGGACTGTCGACCACCCACGTCTCGGTCCTGTTCGCCAACATTGTGGACGGACACCTCTCTCCGGCGACGCCTATACGAGTCAACACCAACGATCAGCCCCGATCCTGATTTGACGATGCATCTAGACTACAGGGTATCATCGGGGCATGGCGATGATGCAAGAGGAGCGGGCGACGTTGGCGCCGGCAACGGCCATGTTTCGCGGGCTGGCCGATCCGGTGCGGCTGGCGATCGTGCGGCAGCTGGCATCGGGGGAGGTGCGGGTGGTGGACCTGGAGCACCGGCTGGGGCTGGCCCAGTCCACGGTGTCGGCGCACCTGGGATACCTGCGCGAGTGCGGCTTGGTGGAGTACCGAGCGGTGGGCCGGCAATCCTTCTACTCGCTGACCCGCCCGGAACTGATGGACCTGCTCACTTCGGCCGAAACCCTGCTGGCCGCGACGGGGCAGACGGTGGCTCTGTGCCCCACCTACGGCACCTCGACGGCCACTTGGGAGACCCGATGAGTACGGCGTGCGGCTGCGCCGACGAGGAGCCGCGCAACGACGAAGGTGAGCTGGAGGAGCGCGGGCCGGAGCGGCTCTGGGAGGTCAGCGAGCTGAGGTTCGCCGCGCTGGCCGGACTCTTCCTGATCGCCGGCCTCATCGCCGACCGCTCCGGCGCCTCCGAAGGTGTGGTGACCGGGCTGAACGCCGTTGCCCTGGCGCTGGGCGCCTGGACGTTCGTCCCGAGCACGCTGAGGCGGCTGGTCAAGGCCAAGATCGGCGTGGGGACCCTGATGACGATCGCCGCGGTCGGCGCGGTCATCCTCGGGGAGGTCGCCGAGGCCGCGATGCTGGCGTTCCTGTACTCCATCAGCGAGGGGCTGGAGGAGTACGCCGTGGCCCGCACGCGCCGCGGGCTGAGAGCCCTGCTCTCGCTGGTGCCGGCGGAGGCCACCGTCCTCCGCGCCGGCACCCAGGTCACCGTCGCCCCCGCCGACCTCGCGATCGGCGATCTCCTGCTGGTCCGGCCCGGGGAACGGGTCGCGACCGACGGCGTCATCCGCACCGGCCGCACCGCCCTGGACGTCTCTGCCTTGACCGGCGAGTCGGTCCCGGTCGAGGCCGGGCCCGGGGACACGGTGTACGCCGGCTCCATCAACGGTACCGGGGTTCTCGAGGTCGCGGTCACCACCACCGCCGAGGACAACTCCCTGGCAAGGATCGTCAGCATCGTCGAGGCCGAGCAGTCCCGCAAGGGGGACGCCCAGCGGCTCGCGGACCGGATCGCCAAACCCTTGGTGCCCGGCATCATGGTCCTTGCCGCTCTCATCGCCGTGGCCGGCAGCCTGCTCGGCGACCCCGCCACCTGGATCGAGCGGGCCCTGGTGGTCCTGGTCGCCGCCTCCCCGTGTGCCCTGGCGATCTCCGTGCCGGTCACCGTGGTCGCCGCCATCGGCGCCGCCAGCCGCATCGGCGCGCTGGTCAAGGGAGGCGCCGCCCTCGAGGCGCTCGGCCGGGTCCGGGCCGTCGCCCTGGACAAGACCGGCACCCTGACCCGCAACGAACCGGCGGTCGTGGAGGTGGCCACCGTCACCGGCCGGACCCGGGAGGGGGTCCTCGACATCGCGGCCGCGCTGGAGGCCCGCAGCGAGCACCCGCTGGCCCGCGCGATCCTGGCCGCCGTTCCCGAGCATCGCGACGCCGACGGGGTCCAGGCGGTCACCGGCGCGGGGTTGACCGGGACCATCGACGGGATGCCGGTTCGCCTGGGTCGTCCCGGCTGGATCCCGACCGGCGAGCTGGCCGGGGCGGTGGCCGGCATGCAGGAGGCAGGCGCCACCGCGGTGCTGGTGGAGTGCGACGGGACCGTGGTCGGTGCCGTCGCCGTCCGCGACGACCTGCGCCCCGAGGCCGCCGAAGTGGTCGCCCGGCTGCGTGCGGGCGGCTACCAGGTCGCCATGCTCACCGGTGACAACGAACGCACCGCGACCGCTCTCGCCACCCAGGCCGGTATCACCGAGGTGCACGCCGAGCTCCGCCCCGAGGACAAGTCGACCATCGTTCACCGACTGCGCGCCGAGCGACCGACCGCGATGGTCGGCGACGGCGTCAACGACGCTCCGGCCCTGGCCACCGCGGACGTCGGGATCGCGATGGGCGCCATGGGCAGCGACGTGGCCATCGAGACAGCCGACGTCGCCCTCATGGGTGAGGACCTGCGCCACCTGCCGCACACCCTCACCCACGCACGCCGTGCCCGGGCGATCATGCTGCAGAACGTCGGCCTCTCCCTGGCCCTGATCACCATCCTGATCCCGCTGGCCGCACTGGGGGTGCTCGGACTGACGGCCGTGGTACTGGTCCACGAGATCGCGGAGATCCTGGTGATCGGCAACGGCGTGCGCGCCGGCCGCGCCCGCCCGCTTCCCCCGGCGCCGCCCGCCCAGGTGGCGCCAGCTCGGACACCAGCCGAAGCGGGGGCAAGGTGACCAGCGCTACCAGCCGGGCCGTGCCGCGCGCCCGAGCGAGCCGCGCGCTCGTCCTGCTGGCAGCCCTGGCCGCCGCAGCGATCGACCTGGGTGCCAAGGCCGCGTCCGAGGCGCAGCTGGCCGGCTCCACGGTCGACCTCGGGGTGCTCCGGCTTCGGCTGGCCTACAACTCGGGCGTGGCGTTCGGCATGGGTGACGAGCTTCCCGTCGGCGTGATCGTCGCCGTCACCGCCGTCATCTGCCTGGCCCTGATCGCATACGCGTGGCGCAGGGCGCCGGACGCCGGGTGGGTCGAACGGATCGCCGGCGGCGCCGTCATCGGCGGCGCCGTCGCCAACGTCGTCGACCGCGCCCGCGACGGCACAGTGACTGACTACTTGCACACCGGCTGGTGGCCCACCTTCAACCTCGCGGACACGTTCCTGGTCACCGGCTTCATCGTGATCGCCCTGTTGCACGCCCGCCCGGAGCGAACGGCCGACCAAGCCTAGGAGCCGGCAGCTGCCCAGCGCGCCACATCGGACATCACCGACCGGCACCGGTGACGCTCGAAGACTGGCGCTGAGATCCCCGAGCAGCGGCTGGCGTGGCCCACACCAGCGCCGTCAGTCACTACTGGGGATGTGCTGACCGCCTGCCCGTCTCAGGACGCGACTGGCAGAACCATGCCGCTGGGGCGACGGCTGGCGAAGGGCACGAGAGGTTGAAGCTCCCATCATGCCGCCGAAGCAGCACGCCCGTCCGTGACAGCAACGGGCATCCACCGGCACTCGCCGTCGTGCCCACCGAACCCGCTGCAGACCCCAGAAGACCTGGCACGACCCGGAACGGGCCGACCGAAGGAGACGAAGATAGATGAACACGATCACCGCCGCGCTACAGGCAATCGGCCTCTTCATGGTCACCAATATCGACGACATCATCGTCCTGTCCCTGTTCTTCGCCCGCGGAGCCGGACAACGAGGTACCACCGCCAAGATCATCGCCGGCCAGTACCTGGGGTTCGGCGGCATCCTCCTCGCCTCGGTGGCGGTGACTCTCGGGGCCGGGCTGTTCCTACCCGACGAGGCGATCCTGTACTTCGGTCTCATCCCGCTGCTGCTGGGCATCCACGCCGCCTGGCAGGTGTGGCGTAACGGGGACGATGACGACGACACCATCGCGGATCGGCCCATCAGCGCCCTGACGGTGGCCGCAGTGACGTTCGCCAACGGCGGAGACAACATCGGGGTCTACGTGCCAGTGTTCCTCGCCGTCGGCACCGGTGCGCTCGTGGCCTACTGTGTCGTGTTCCTGGCCCTGGTCATCGTGCTCGTCGCAGTAGCGAAGTTCGTCGCCACCCGCAAGCCGATCGCTGAGGTGCTCGAACGTTGGGAGCACATCCTCTTCCCCCTGGTCCTCATCGGGCTGGGCATCGTCATCCTGATCGAAGGCGGCGCGTTCGGCTTGTGAGGAAACCGTCGCCCGCCGGTCCTCCACGCGCCGGCTCACGAGCCGTGGGCAGAGGCGCACGATATGTGGGTGCCCACGCCCTCGAACGGGTCAAGGAGCGCAAGACCAAGCTTGGCCGCAGCACCCAGGGAACCGGTCGCGGTCCGAGGGAGAGTCCAGATCTGTACAGGCGAGCGGGTGCCATGCCTGCCCAGCCCACCATCCGGGCAGGTCACATCAGGCATCGCGGATCGCTGTCAGTGAGGGCTGCAGACCGTCCACTGGTCGCGCAGCGGAAGAGTCGAGTCGGTGGTGACCCTGGGAGGGTTTCAGGTCACGGTCGCCGGCCTACGGCGGCTGTACCCGCCGCGGGACCCGGCCTCAGGTACCTTGTACCTGCCCGACGAGGTGGCCGCGGGCTCGACCACTAGTTCCTCATGGTGCCTGGACGCGCGGCATGGCAGGTGCGCACGGCCAAGCGGTTGCCGCTGCAGACGACGGGCGTGCGGGTCACTCGAGACAGCGTTGACGCGAGCGGATCCCATCCTTGTCGACGGCGCTCGAAAACTGGACGGTTTCGGCGGTCGAAGAGTGAACGGTTTCAGTCTAGGGATTCCTGCTCGGCCTTGATGCTGGGCAGGGTCTCGACGCCGCGGTCGCGGAGCCGGTAGGAGGCGCCTTTGAGGGCGATGACGTCGGCGTGGTGGACGATGCGGTCGATCATCGCGGCTGCGACGACCTGGTTGCCGAAGACGCCGGCCCAGGAGCTGAACGGCAGGTTGGACGTCAGGATGAGGGAGGCGTGCTCGTAGCGGGAGGAGACGAGCTGGAAGAAGAGGTTGGCGGCGTACTGCTCGAACGGTAGGTAGCCGACCTCGTCGACGATGATCAGGCTGTAGCGGCGTAGCCGGGTGAGCTCGGCGGCCAGGCGGCCGCGGTCGTGGGCCTCAGTCAGTCGGGTGACCCAGTCGGTGGCGGTGGCGAACAGGACCCGGTGTCCCTGCCGGGCGGCGGCGACGCCCAGGGCGGTGGCCAGGTGCGTCTTACCGGTGCCCGGCGGCCCGAGCAGGACGACGTTGCGGTGCTCGGCCAGGTACGCACCCGAGGCCAGGGCCTGGATCGGGGTGCGGGCGCCGGGTTGGTGGTCGAATTCGAAGTCGTCCAGAGTCTTGACCGCACCGAAACCGGCGGCGCGGGTGCGCAACCGGGCGCCGGAGGCGTTGCGGGCGGCGACCTCACGTTCCAGGACCGCGGCCAGGTAGTCCTCGTGGGTCCATCCGGTGTCGCGGGCGTGGTCGGCCAGGCGGGCGGCGGACTCGGTGATCCGCGGCGCCTTCAACGCCGCGGCCAGGTGGGTGATCTGCTTCAGCGACTCGGTGCCGGCGGAGGTCGGCTTGCGGCTCATCGCGACTCCAGCTCGCCGGCGTCGATCCCGAACGCCTTGTCGTAGTCGGCCAGGTCCCGGACCAGGTCGTCGGCCTCGGGACGGGACCTGGGGTGCTGGTAGGCGTGCCGCAGCCCGGCCGCGGCGGTGACGTGGGCGGGGTCGGTGATCGTCATGCTCCGGGCCCAGCGGCGCGGGTGCTCAGCCACCAGCTGACCCCCGTGACGGACCCGCACGACGTCGAGGTCGGCGGCCACGTCGACCCGGGCCCCGATCGCGCGCGGGTGCACGGAGTAGTCGTTGGTGTCGACGCGCACGTAGTAGTCCCGGCCCAGGCGGACGTGGTTGCGCCAGCCCAGGTGCAGCACCGCCGGCGGCAACGCCAGCATCGCCTCCTTGTCCGCTGCCAGCAGCTCGGTCGGGCGGGCTTTGATCGTGCGCACCGTCCGGGCGTTCGCGGTGGACAGCCAGTCGGTGAACTGGGCGTTGAAGTCGCCCGGAGAGGCGAAGTGGCGCCCGGGCATGAAGGAGGTCTCGAAGAAGCGGTTGCGACGCTCGACGATACCCTTGGACTCGGGGTCCCGCGGTGGTAGCAGCACCACCTTCGTGGCCAGCGTCCCGGCGAACACCGCGACCGGCTCGGTCAGCTTGCCGCGTCCGATGCCGGGCTCGTTGTCCCAGATCAGCCGGCGAGGTACCCGACCCAGCTGGTCCAGCAGCTCCCACGTGCCCAGGAGCAGGTCCGGTGTCTTGCGGGTCGGGATCATCCGCCCGAGCGTGAACCGGGAGTACCCGCACGTCATGACCAGCACCGGCAGCAGGGTGCGCGAGCCGTCCTCGAGCAGGATCTTGCGAGGCGGGAACCACAGGTCGCGCTGAGCCACGTCCCCGGCCGTCCAGGTGAGCCGGTCGGCCGGGTCGATCGGGCGGTGATCGACCCGGAGACGGTTGACGTTGTCACGGAACCAGCGGATCGAGCCGGTCCACCCGACCCGTTCGGCCAGCACCGTCGCGGGCATGTCCGGCGTCTCCTCGAGGAGTTCCGGGAGCCGGCGTCCGCCCGTGAGGCTGTCTCCAGTCCGGCGTAGCCGTCGGCGCGGTAGCGGGCGTGCCAGCGCTCCAGGGTCCGCAGCCCTACATCGGTCTCGCGAGCTAAGCGCGCGAGGGGCACCTGGTCCTCGACGTGGAGCCTGAGGATTCGCCACCGCGCTCGAGCGTCCACGACGCACCTACTGCAAGGCGTTCTCGCGCCCGCGCTCGGCGCGCTGAAGGGCGCGGTAGACCGTGGAGCGGCCCACGCTGAACAGCTCGGCCAGCTCGCCCACGGTGTGCTCGTCGGCAGCATGTAGCTGGACGAGGTGAGCTTCTTGCCGGGGGGTGAGTTTCGGTGACTTCCCGCGCAGCCGGCCCTTGGCCTTGGCGACCTTCATCCCCTCGCGGGTGCGGGCACGGATGAGGTCGGCTTCGAACTCGGCGACCATCGCCAACACGTTGAACAACAGTTTCCCCATCGGGTCGGTCGGGTCGTACACCGATCCGGCGATGCTCAGCTTCACTTCCCGCGCCGCGAGGTCGTCGGCGATCTGGTGGGCATCACGGACTGAACGCGCCAGCCGATCGAGCTTGGTGACCACGAACGTATCGCCGTCCCGACAGGCAGCCAGCGCCTGCCGCAGGCCCTCACGGTCGGCGTTGCGGCCCGTGAGCCCGTGATCGACGTAGATGCGCTTGGGATCGACGCCGAACGCCGCGAGTCCGTCACGCTGCGCGGTCAGGTCCTGCTCGTCGGTGGAGACTCGGGCATAGCCGACCTTCGAGGGGGACATGCTCTCCATGTGTGTCATATAGCCCCCCTTCACCGGACAGTTCACCGGACGGGTCTTACGGGACAGCCCGCCAGGCGTGCCGTCCTTCCTCTCGATAAGTAGCGGTGGTGTCCGGTGAGGGTTCCCCTTACGGGCATGCGATCTGGGCTGACGCCTGTGACCGAGTGTTCAGTGCGTGCTGTATAGTTCAGTCCATGCTGACTATTGCTTCGCGTCTCGACGTGATGAACCGCCTGGGTCGTGCACTGGCCGACCCCACTCGATCCCGGATCATCTTGACCCTGCTCGACCATCCCGCTTACCCAGCGGAACTGGCCCGAGATCTGGACCTGACACGCCCGAACGTGTCCAACCACCTGGCATGCCTGCGCGATTGCGGGATCGTCGTCTCCGAGCCCGAGGGGCGTCGGACACGATATGAGATCGCCGATTCGCACCTGGCGCAGGCGCTGACGGCACTGGTCGATGCCACCCTGGCAGTGGACGAAGACGCCCCGTGCATCGATCCCGCCTGCTCGCTTCCCGGATGCGACGCAGCTGGGGAGGGCGCATGACCCTCACCTCGGTCTTGCAGGCGATGGGCCTGTTCGCAGCGACCAACATCGACGACATCATCGTGCTCTCCCTCTTCTTCGCGCGAGGGGCAGGCCAGCGCGGCACTACCGCCCGCATTCTGGCCGGCCAGTACCTCGGATTCGCCGGCATCCTCGGTGCCGCGGTCCTGGTGACCATCGGTGCCGGAGCATTCCTGCCCTCGGCAGCCATCCCGTACTTCGGTCTCATCCCTCTGGGCCTCGGCCTCTGGGCCGCATGGCAGGCCTGGCGCGGAGACGATGACGACGATGACGATGAGGCCAAGGTTGCCGGCAAGAAGGTCGGCGTGTGGACAGTCGCAGGCGTCACCCTTGCCAACGGCGGCGACAACATCGGCGTCTACACCCCTGTCTTCCTCAGCGTGGAACCTCTCGCAGTAGTCGCCTACTGCATCGTCTTCCTCGCGCTCGTCGCGGTCCTGGTGGCCCTGGCAAAGTTCGTCGCCACCCGCCCCCCGATCGCCGAAGTGCTCGAACGCTGGGAGCACATCCTCTTCCCCATCGTTCTCATCGGCCTCGGCATCGTGATCCTCGTCAGCGGCGGAGCCTTCGGACTCTGACGTAGCGGCAGCGATCCAAACGGCCCCGACTGGGCGCACCCCTCTCGGTTCAGACCGCGACACCTACCTGCAGCCAGTCCTGCGTGATCGCGGCAACAAGACCGCCACGGAGCGCTGCAAAAACCCCGCCACCAAGCGAACGAAGCCACACCGTGCCGACGACTCGTGTTCCCTGTAGCGCCGCGATGACAACCGGAACTGCTCTGCGAACGTGGGAGGCGCCCTTTGCGCTGAGGATGGCCAGGTTGTGGTGCACCGTTGAGCCGCGGGGGTCATACAGGTCCCCGTTTCGGTCGGTCATGCCCACTGGCCTCAGGAGGTCAGTGGCTTCCAGGCGCAGGTCGTCCTCGTGGTGGCCCAGGCGGCGGACGGTGAACTCGTCGCCCACTCGTCGGGTCTCCACGAGGGCCGCGCTGCGGCGCTGGAGCTTGCTTCGACGTGCCTTGCCCATGGTTCTCCTTACTGTCTGGCCGTCTGCTGTTCAGACGTGGCAAGGGCAGTAGAGCGCGGACGCGGCCTCGGGTGAGGTGCGTCGTCCACAGGCCATCAGGGCTCGGTGGCGTTGGGCTTGCGCAGGTGGACGCAAACGCCGACGTAACGGCTGCGCGGCTGGTCACCGGATGAGGGCCCTCGTGCCGTGTCAGAGGCGGTCGCCCCGGCGCCGAGCGAGCCGCTCCCAGCGCCGTTCATAGGCCACGACGGCGGAGCTCAGCTGGGTGTGGATGAGGCGTAGGTCGGCCTCATCGAGGCGATCGGTTGACAGGGTCCAGGACAACTTTTGCAGCACCTGCGCCCACTCGGCGCCCGTCTTCGGCCGGTCTATGACGGGAACCTGGACGATCTTCTCCACGATCTTCTCGCCCCGGTAGACCTCCACCGTCTGCTGTACGACGTCGACCGCTGCTCGCTCCGACTCGGCTGCCTTCTTGTGCTGCCACGCCCGCTGACGGCACGCGGCGGAGCACCACTTCGGCACGCGTCCGCGGCGTGGAACGTCCACCGCTTCGCCGCACCATCCACACGTCACCTGCTGCCCGGGGAGGCGGCGGCCGGGGCGGTTGGGGACGTTGATGTTGTCGCCAGTTCGGCTGGTCATCGGGACGAGATTCCTGTCTGTGGGACACCGGTAAGTACACGTTGCAACGATAAACGGCGCCGTGGATGCAAGAGGTGTGTGGCACTTCGGGTTGGGGGAACGTGGGCTTCGTGAGGCCCGACGAACGCGTCACGGTGCGTGACGGGCTCGAGGCGTGCAGTCAGAGGGCGTCCAGGTGCACGAAGCCGCGCGGGTGAGGGGCGCTGCGGCGCTGGTCTTCTGGACGCGGAGAGGTTGTCGGTGAGCGGTGTTTCGCTGCGGGTGTCCGGGCCCCTGGGCGTTGTCCACGGGCCCGTGCGGTGTCACGGAAGCGAGAACGGCCGGCCGGAGGCCGGGAGAGGAGTGCGGGGATGAACACGTACGGGGTGCGTGCGAAGGAGCACTGGACGAAGTACCTGCCGGAGCGGGTCGCGCAGCTGGGGGACCCGGAGGAGTTCTTCGCGAGCCTGGGTGAGCAGGTGGAGGACCAGGTGTTCGACATCTCCCGCAGTCTGGAGGTGCAGCACGCGCAGCGGATCCGGGATGCGGACTACCTGACGCGGGCGGGGATCCTGACGAACATCAAGCGGCAGGCCGAGGAGATCGTGATGAGCGAGATGGTGCTGCTGCCTCCGGAGGTCGAGGAGGACGAGTTCCCCGAGGACGAGGAGGACGAGGTGGCCATGGAGATCAACAGGGTGACCTTCTCCAACGGGATGCCCGTGGATCGGGACCACGAGTTGTGGAGGCTGCAGGAGGACGACTCGGTGAGCGTGGAGGAGTTCCGGGCGGCGGGTCTTGCTTGGGACCGCGAAGTGGAGGCAGCGGCCCGGGAGAAGGTGCGTCAGCGCCGCGCGGCGCTCTGAGAGGTCGCCGTCACCAGGAGTCCCGGGCCCTGGCCATGTCCTCCAGGTAGGGCAGGCTCGGGGTGCCTTCGGTGTCGGCGTTGTAGCGCATCGGGATGCTGAACCGGGCCAGGGGGTGGGCCAGGCCCACGTGCCCGTCGCGCGGGGAGTAGAGGTCACCCGCTCGCAGGAGTGCTGCATGGGCATCTGCCAGCCGCTCGGGTGCTTGCTCGAGCATGGCGCTGACCCGGTCGGTCTCTGCGGGGTGGGCACACAGGGCCACTGCTGTGAGGTAGGCCCGCTGGAGTTCGGGCATGTGACTCCACCGTGGGGTGACGTACATGGTGTCCACCAACTCCCCGGCGGCCGGCAGCGCGTGGTGGACGTCCGCGGACTGGATGAGGAGTCCTGTGGTGCGGGTCCAGACCTCGGCGGCCAGGAGCTGGACGTGGGCGGGGTGTCCGAGCGTCGCACGGTGCACGGCCTCGAGGGCCTCGGGGTGCCAGTCGACACCGTGCCGTCGGGCCACCGGGCGCAGCGCCTCCGCGACTTGGTCCGCCGTGAGGTTCTGGGGCAGGTCGTGGAACTGCACGAGGTCATCGGGCAGGTCGTGGGCCCGCGTGATCTGTGCGATGCGCTGGTGCGTGGCGGGTAGTCCTGCACCGACGAAGAGGACAGGTGCTTGCGGGTGGGCGTCCCGGAGGCGGGTGAGCACCGTCAGGAACGTGGTGAGGTCCTGGGGGGACAGCATCTGGACCTCGTCGATGCAGAGGATCATTCCTGCCCCGGTGCGCTCCTGCTGGGCGGCGGCAATGTCGCTCAGTGTCCTGGCGATGCCGGGGGCGTCGTGGGCATTGGTGAGCTGGGTGAGAGGGACCGCGAGACCGGGGTTGGGTGGTGGGCCCATCTGCAGTGCGGTGGTCAGGATGCCGTGCAGCGTGGTCTGGGGTTGCCCCTGCCAGCCCAGGACCATGTGGCCAGCATCCCGTGCGATCTGGGCGCATCGGAGCATCAGGACGGTCTTGCCCACGCCTCGGTTCCCCGTAAGGGCCCAGTTCGAGGATGTTGAGAGATTGCGGGCTCTTCACAGATGAGGGTGTAGGTGGGGTCTGAAGCCGCCGGTCTCGAGCAGGCTGCGGGCGATGTAGTTGGTGAGGTTGCGGAAGCCGAGGGCGGAGCCGCGGAGGTGTTCCAGGCGTCCGTTGAGGGCCTCGGTGGGCCCGTTGGATGTGCCGGGCCGGTCGAAGTAGGCGAGCACGTCGGCGGCGCGCTTGGCCAGGGTCCGGCCCAGCGTGGTGAGCTCGACCAGTGGCTGCGGGATGCCGGCGCCCAGGTCTGTGATCAGTTTGTCCATCAACTCCCGGCCCTGGCGCCGGTCCTGGTGGCGGTAGGCGGCGATCATGCGCTGGTAGATCCCCCAGGTCGCCTCGACCTCGAGGTGTTCCTCTGCCGCGAAGAGCGCGTGCAGGCGGTCGTTCTGCTTGTCGGGGAGCAGGTCCGCGCCGGTGTGCAGGGTTCGGCGGGCCTTGTAGAGCGGGTCGTCCTTGAATCCTCGGTGGCCGTGGATCGTGAGCTGGACCCGGCGTCGGCACGCATCCAGGGCGTCGCCGGCCAGTCGAACGACGTGGAAGGGGTCCATCACCGCGACCGCGTCGGGGACCTCCTCGGCGGCGGCGGTCTTGAAGCCGGTGAACCCGTCCATCGCGACCACCTCGACCCTGTCGCGCCAGGGCTGGTCGCGGTCGGCCAGCCAGGTCTTGAACACGGCCTTGGAGCGGCCTTCGACCATGTCCAGTAGCCGGGCCGGGCCAGTGCCGTCGCGAACCGGGGTGAGGTCGATGATCACGGTCACGTACTTGTCGCCCTTGCGGGTGTGGCGCCACACGTGCTCGTCTACGCCGAGGACACGCACCGAGTCGAACCGGGCTGGGTCATCGATCAAGACCCGCTTGCCTTCGGCCAGGACCGCGTCGTTCGCGGTGTTCCAGGCAACACCGAGGCCTTCGGCGACGCGAGACATCGTCAAGTGCCCGACCACGATCCCTTCGAGTGCCCACCGCAGCCCGGCCCGGGAGATCTTCGCTCGTGGTTCGGCCGCGGCGGTGGTGTCCTGCCGCCACACATGACCGCACCCGGCGCACCGGTACCGGCGGATCGTGACCAGCAGAGTCGTGGGGCGCCAGCCCAGCGGTTCATGGGCCAGTTCCCGGGTCACGGTGTCACGCGGGACACCCTGACAACCGCACCGCCGGCACCACTGGTCCGGCTCCACGACCCGGCAGGCCAGCACGGCACGGTCGGGTTCGAGCCGTTGGCCCACTGCTTCCAGGCCGAGCACGTCCAGACGGCAGAAGGCAGTCAGGTCAGGGTGGTCGAACAAATCAGCGCGGCCACCGACGGTAGCGTCGTACATGTCGAGGTCTTTCGAGATGGGCGTGTAGGAACCTCCATCCTCGGAAGACCTCGACCCCTACCCCCACACCGACGCGCCACCCGACCGCGCGACATGCCCTACACCCTCATCTATGAAGAGCCTCGAATCCTTCTGTGTCGCGGGTCAACAGCAGCGGGGACAGTCGTCGGCCACCGGGGTGTCGTCCTGAAGCAGGTCGAGCAGGCTCGTTGTGAGCTCGTTGCCGATCCGGTAGGCCTCGGCCACCGACACCACCTCGGCACCGGGATGCTCAGAGAGCCACCCGGTGGCGTCGTCGACGGAGGCGAAATAGTGCACCTGGTTGCAGAAGGCCGAGCGGATCGAGGTGATCTGCTCCAGGTTCACCAGCGACACCACGGCGCTCGGGGGTGTGACGCCGGTGACACCGGCAACCGGATCGATGGTGACGCGGATCGTCTCTCCGCTGGCCGGGGAGACGGACTCCACGCGCGCTGGGCGATCGAGGAGGGCCGGGAAGATGAGGGTGTCCAGGGCGCACCAGGTGTAGAGCTCCTCACCGTCGACGGTGAACCGGTGCGGTGTAGGGCGCAGCGTGAGGCCCTGGCCGACGATTCGGCCCTGGTCGTCGTACTCGGTGTCCTGCATCGCGGCCAGTCCGAGCCGTACCTCGTCGATCGTGCGGCCCGCAGCCACGGACAGCTGTTGGACGGTGACGGGGTCACCGTCGGCGAGCAGCCGCAGCAGCGGGATGAGCAGGCCGGTCTCTCCCAGTCGGCTGAGCCGCTCGGGCAGTTGCATGCTGAGGTCAGACATCGTGGGTTCCTCCAGTTCGTTCACGCGCAGCACGACAGGAGCGACGGGTCGGTGGTGAAGGCCTTGGCGGCGATCCGGATGCCCTCGGCCATGGTCAGGTAGGGGGCCCAGGCGTCGGCGACCTCGGCGACCGTCTTGCCGAGCACGTGGACCCCGGCGGCGGCGAGCTCGCCGGCGTCCTTGGCGACGGCGGTGATGCCGAGGATCTTCCCGGTGTCGGCGTCCACGACGATCTTGACGAAGCCGCGGGTGTCGCGGTTGACCAGTGCGCGGGGCACGTGGTGCAGGGGCAGGACGCGGCAGTCGCAGCGGATCCCGGCGGCGACGACGTCCTTCTCGGTCATCCCGACCGCGCCGATCGCCGGGCCGGTGAACGTCACCCTCGGCAGTCGGGCGTAGTCCACGGCCCGATCGGCGTCGGCGAACGCGTTCTCGGCGACGAGGGTGCCGTGGTGGGCGGCGACGTAGACGAACTCGGGGTGGCCGGTCACGTCGCCCGCGGCCCAGATCCGCGGGTGGGAGGACTGCATCCGGTCGGAGACGACCACCTCGCCGAGGTCCCCGGTCTTGACCCCGACCCTGTCGAGGCCGAGCCCATCGGTGGCCGGTCGTCGTCCGAGGGCGACGAGCACCTGGTCGGCGCGGAACTCCTCCCGGCCGCCGGCGACGTCCGCGGTGACGACGGCCTGCCCGGTCGCGGCGTCGCGGGACACCCGCGTCGGCAGCGCGCGGCGGACCACCCGGATGCCCTCGTCGGCGAACACCTCCTGCAGCGTCCTGGACACCTCCGGCTCCTCCTTCGACGCGAGCCGGGACCGGACCAGCACGGTGACCTGGGAGCCGAGCCGGGCGAACAGCTGCGCCTGCTCCAGGGCGACGTAGCCGCCGCCGAGCACGAGCAGGGACTCAGGGAGTTCGGTCAGCTCCATCGCCGTGGTCGAGGTCAGGTACCCGGTCTGGTCCAGGCCGTCGATCGGCGGGGCCCACGGCCGAGAGCCGGTCGCGACCAGGTAGTGCCCGGCCTCGATCGTCTCGGTGCTCCCGTCGTCCCCAGCGACCTGGAGGACCGGTGCGTCGGGGGTGCCGGCGAACGCGGCGTCGCCGCGGCGGACGGCCCAACCGTAGGAGTCGGCGACGTCGGCGTACTTCTCGCCCCGCAGCGACTCGACCAGCGCCTGCTTCCCGGCGATCAGGGCGGGCATGTCCACTGGCCCCGCCGTCGTCGCGATCCCCGGGAACCGGTCGGCGGCGTCGGCCGCGGAGTGCCGTGCGTCGGCCGCGGCGATCAGGGCCTTCGACGGCACGCAGCCGGTGTTCACGCAGGTGCCACCGAGCGTCCCGCGCTCGATCATCACCACCGACTTGCCGAGCGTGGTCGCGCGGATCGCGGCGGCGAACGCACCACCGCCCGATCCGATGATGGCGAGGTCGTACTTCGTGGGCATCGCAGCTCCCGTCACTTGGGTTTCTCTTCTTTCTCGGCCATACTGGACCTTCCAGTGCAGGGGAAGGTCAAGAAGGCTTCTGCCGAAAGAAAAGGGGGCCTGCGATGCGCATCGGGGAACTCGCCGAGCGGGCGGGAACGACGGCGAAGACGCTGCGGTTCTACGAGGAGCAGGGCCTGCTGCCCCCGGCCGAGCGCACGCCGTCCGGATACCGCGACTACGCGCCCGAGACGGCCGCCCGGATCGACTTCGTCCACCGCGGCCAGGCCGCGGGCCTCACCCTCGCCCAGATCCGCCAGATCCTCGACATCCGCGACGGCGGCGCTGCTCCCTGCGAGCACGTGCGCGATCTCCTCGACGCGCGCCTCGCCGAGATCGAGCAGCAGATCGCCCAGCTCACAGCGCTCCGAGACACCATCGCCGAGCTCAGGCACGACGCCGCGCAGCCCGACCCCGACTCGTGCAGCGCGGACCAGGTCTGCCGGTACCTGTAGCTCACGGAAAATCCTCTCGGCTCTCCCAAGCGACGAGAACGGAAAGTGGCTCATCCGATCTGAGGGTGTAGCGGCGGTGGCGTGACGGGGTCGGGAGTTGGGTCGAGGTCCCCTGATGATGGGGGTTCCTACACCAACTCATCCAGAAGACCTCGACGTGAGCGACGCTACCTTCCACTGCCCTGACCTGACCACGTTCTGCCGCCTGGACGAGCTCGGCCTCGTCGTGGTCGGGCAGCGCCTGGCGCCCGACCGTGCGGTGCTGGAGTGCCGCGTCGCGACGCGCGGTGACGACGCGTTCTGCCACGGGTGCGGAGCCGAGGGCGTCGTGCGTGACACGGTCTCGCGGTCGCTGGCGCACGAGCCCTTCGGATGGCGGCCGACGACGCTGCTGATCAGGGTGCGTCGCTACCGCTGCGCGACCTGCCTTCGGGTGTGGCGCCAGGACACCACGGCCGCAGCCGAGCCACGGGCGAAGCTCTCACGGGCAGCGGTGCGCTGGGCCTTGGTCGCCCTGGTGGCCCAGCATCTGACGGTCGCCAGGATCGCCGAAGCTCTTGACGTGTCGTGGGACACGGCGAACGACGCCGTCCTGGCCGAAGGTCGCCGGTTGCTGATCGACGACCCCGCCCGGTTCGACGGCGCCCGCGTGATCGGCGTCGATGAGCACGTGTGGCGGCACACCCGCCGTGGGGACAAGTACGTCACCGTCATCATCGACCTGACCCCGATCCGTGACGGCACCGGACCGGCCCGTCTTCTGGACATGGTCGAAGGCCGGTCCAAGAGCGCGTTCAAGACCTGGCTCGCCGCCCGCCCGAAGACCTGGCGCGACGGCGTGGAGGTGGTCGCGATGGACGGGTTCACCGGCTTCAAGACCGCTGCTGCCGAGGAGCTGCCCGACGCGACCGCAGTGATGGACCCCTTCCACGTGGTGAGGTTGGCCGGTGACGCCCTGGACCGCTGCAGGCGCAGGGTCCAGCTCGATCTGCACGGCCACCGCGGCCGCGCCAAGGATCCGCTCTACCGCGCCCGGCGGACCCTGCACACCGGCGCCGACCTGCTCACCGACAAGCAGAAGACCCGGCTGGAAGCGCTGTTCGCCGCCGACGAACACATCGAGGTCGAAGTGACCTGGGGCATCTACCAGCGCATGATCACCGCCTACCGCCACCCCGACCGCTCCCAGGGCCGGACTCTCATGACCGCGGTGATCGACTCCCTGGCACGCGGCGTCCCGGCCGCGCTGAGCGAACTTGTCACGCTTGGACGGACCCTCACCAAGCGCGCCGCGGACGTGTTGGCGTTCTTCGACCTGCCCGGCACCAGCAACGGCCCCACCGAGGCCATCAACGGCCGTCTCGAACACCTGCGCGGCTCCGCCCTGGGCTTCCGGAACCTGACCCACTACATCGCCAGGAGCCTCCTCGAAGCCGGCGGCTTCAGACCACGACTACACCCTCAGATCGGATGAGCCTAACCGGCTCATCCGATCTGAGGGTGTAGCGGCGGTGGCGTGACGGGGTCGGGAGTTGGGTCGAGGTCCCCTGATGATGGGGGTTCCTACACCAACCCATCCAGAAGACCTCGACGTGAGCGACGCTACCTTCCACTGCCCTGACCTGACCACGTTCTGCCGCCTGGACGAGCTCGGCCTCGTCGTGGTCGGGCAGCGCCTGGCGCACGAGCCCTGCAGAGGGCGGCCAACAACGCTGCTGGTCAGGGTGCGTCGCTATCGCTGCGCGACCTGCCGACGGGTGTGGCGTCAGGACACCACGGCCGCAGCCGAGCCACGGGCGAAGCTCTCACGGGCAGCGGTGCGCTGGGCCTTGGTTGGCCTGGTGGCCCAGCATCTGACGATCGCCAGGATTGCCGAAGCTCTTGACCTGTCGTGGGACACGGCGAACGACGCCGTCCTGGCCGAAGGTCGCCGATTGCTGATCGACGACCCCGCCCGGTTCGACGACCCTCGCGGGCTTGCTGCAGTGGGGGCACCGGGACCCCTTCGACCCGATGATGGCGGCGCAGGCGATGTTGGAGTCGCTCACCCTGGTCACGTCTGACGCGCGCCTGCTGGCGCTCGAGGGGCTCCACACGCTGGGGTGGGGGCGCGGCTCAGCCCACCCACTCCGGCATCGCGGCGCCGTAGCCGCTGACGGGGCGCTCGATCGTCGCGCCGTCGAGGGTGAGCGGGGGCGGGGTCGTCCCCAGGTGCCCGTGCGGTGAGTCGACCTCCACCCGCTCGGCGGGCAGGTCCTCGAGGGGCTCGTCGGCAGGAGCCGGTGCGGCCAGCAGGGTGCGGGCAGCGCCGAGCAGACTGACCCGCACGATGCCGGCACGCGCCCGGGCCAGGTGCCGCAGCACCTCCGCGGCCATCACGTAGCCGGTGGAGTGGTCGAGGGCCTGCACCGGCAGCGCGCCCGGGCGCTCGCCGTCCCCGCACCGGACCGCGATGCCGGTGGCCGCCTGGACGATGGAGTCGAACCCCGGGCGCTGCGCCCACGGGCCCGATTCGCCCCACGCGGAGAGCGACGCGACCACCAGGTGCGGGTGCTCCGCCGCCAGCGTGCCCGGGTCGAGCCCGAAGCGCGCCATCGAGCCGGGGCGGTAGCCCACGAGTACCACATCGGCCCGGGGGAGCAGCGCCCTCACCGCCTCGCCGTCGGCCGGTAGGTCGAGCTCCGCCGAGCGCTTGCCCATACCGTTGGAGAGGTGCTGGTCCAGCAGCTCGGGGCGCCCCGGCGGGTCGATGCGGAGCACGTCGGCTCCCAGGCAGGCCAGCAGCTGGGAGCAGGTGGGGCCGGCGATGACGCGGGTGAGGTCGAGCACGCGCACCCCGGCCATTGGTGCAGCCGGGTCGGGGGACAGCGGCGCACGCTCGCCGCCCGGTTCGGGCAGAACCCACGGCTCGTTGGCCGTGGACGCCCCGTGCGGGTGGGCCTGCCACTGCTCGGAGGTGCGCACGGCCACCGCGATGCCGTGCTCGGCGGTGATGTCGTCCTCCACCTCGAGGGCGGTGCGCTCGGCCAGGGCGTCGGTGAGCTCCTCACGGGTGCCGGCGCCGGTGGCCCGGGTGATCGCCGCGGCGTGGTGCGGGTAGTTGCCGTGCAGGCGCACCCATCCCTCGGCGGTGGGGAAGAAGCCCGAGAGCGGTGCCCACCCCTGGGCCTCCCGCCCGTGCACGCGCAGGTGCTCGATGGCGGCGAACGCGCTGGCCACGAGCGCGGGCCGGGTGCCGACCTCCACCGTCAGCCCGCGGGCCCGGCACAGCTCCCCCGTGGCGTCGCGGGCGGCGGTGACTGACGACCACGCCAGGCCCTCGGCGTCGAGGGGGCCGGCCCACCATCGGATCGGAGCGCGGGTCATCGCCCCATCACCACGATCGCGCGGCCGGTGATGCGCCCCTCGGCGAGGTCGCGGTAGGCGCGGTCCACCTCATCGAGGCCATAGGTGCGCGTCACGGCGCCGGCAACGTCGAACCCGCCCTCGGCGGCCAGGGCGACCACCGCGGGGAGGTCCTTGCGGGTGCGGGCTCCGAACGAGCCCCGGATGGTGTGGCCACGGCGCACCAGCTGCGTGATCGGCACGCGCGCGGTGGCGTCCCCGGCGGCGATGCCGACGGCCACCATGCGGCCGCCGTCGGCCAGCAGCGACTGCGAGAGCTCGAAGGTCTCCGGCCGGCCGAGCGCCTCGAAGACCACGTCCACGCCGCCGGGCACCGCCTCACGCACGGCGGCCGCGGGGTCGTCAGTCGCTGCCGTGTTGACCGTGTGCGTGGCGCCCAGTACCCGGGCGCCGGCCAGCTTCTCGTCCGTGACGTCCAGGGCCACCACCGCGCTCGCGCCCAGGTGCTTGCCCATCTGCACGATGCTGGAGCCCACCCCGCCGACGGCGACCACCGCCATCGACTCCCCGGCCTGCAGGCCCGATGCGGCGAGCGCCCCGTAGGCCGTGAAGCCGGCGCAGCCCAGCACGCACGAGCTATCCATGGGCAGTGCCTCGTCCAGCGCCGTGAGGGCCGTGACTGGCACGACCGCGAATTCGGCCATGCCCCCCATCGAGTACATGGACAGCCGCGAGCCGTCCGGGCGGGTGAGGCGGCTGGTGCCGTCCAGCAGGTTCCCCTTGAGGCGGTTCTCGGCGAAGAAGGTCTCGCACATGTCGTCGCGGCCGCGCTCGCAGTGGCGGCAGTGGCCGCACGGCATGACGAAGGCGCCGACGACGCGGTCGCCCGTCGCCAGCCCCTCGACCCCCGGGCCCACCTGCGCGATCGTGCCGCTGATCTCGTGGCCGACCACGGCCGGGCCGGGGAAGGCGACCTCGCCCTTGAGCACGTGCAGGTCGGTGTGGCAGACGCCGCAGGCGGTGACGCGGACCAGCGCCTCGCCCTCCTGCGGCTGCGGGACGGGGATCTCCTCCACGGTGAGCTTCGGCGAGTCGCCCTGCCAGACGGCGGCGAGCATGGTGGCCGGCAGGTCGGCGGATGCGGTGGCGGTGGCGGTGTTCATGAGGGAGGGCCTCTCGGGGTGCGGTGGGGTGGGCGGGGTGACCCCCGCCACCGTTCCACTGGCGGCCCCGGGTCGCAAGGGATGCGGTGGGACCCCCGACCTCAGTCGGTCAGGACCAGCGACAGGCCGAGGTCCAGCGCCTGCTCCGCCCGGTCGCGCTCTGGCGCAGGGGCGTTCAGGACGTCGAGGGTCAACCCGTTGACCAACGCCGTCACCACCCGCGTCGCCTCCTCCGGGTTCAGCCCCTCACGGAGCCGGCCGGCGGCCTGTGCGTTCTCGAGGAGGGTCCGCACCCCATCGCGCATCTGCTGCAGCACGACCCAGTAGAGGTCGGCCAACCACTGGCGGGTCGAGGCTGCCGCCCCGAAGCTCACCCAGGCCGCGGCGTCCTCGTGGCGTTCCCCCTCGAGCGGGAGGAGCTCGCGCAGGGCCACCAGCAGGGCCCGGCGGAAGGACTCCGACGTGGCGGGGTCAGCGCGGACGGCGGTCTCCACGCGGGCGGCCTGCCGTTCGGCGGAGCGGGTCAGGGCCGCGACGAGCAGGTCCTGCCGGGTCGGGTGGTGGTACTGGACCGTGCCGGCCGAGAGCCCGGACTCGGCCGCCACCGTGCGCACGCTCACCACATCGAACCCCTGCTGGGCGATGACGCGGATCGCCGCCTCGGCCAGGCGCACCTGGGTGGGTGGCGGGGCCCCGGCGGGCCGCGGCATCGGGTCGGTCGGCATGGCCACATCCTCTCGTACGACCGTAAGGTACGCTCTGCACCTCGTCATACGATCGTAAGAGAGGCGCATCATGGGAGACCTGCTGGCCCTGGCCGGACTGGCGCTGCTCGACAGCCTGAGCGTGGGCACCCTGGTGATCCCCCTCGCGCTGGTGGTCTCGCGGCGGAGGGTCGATGTGGGGCCGCTGACCGTCTACCTCGTGACGGTGGTGGCCATCTACTTCGCCCTCGGGGTGGCGCTGGTGGTCGGCATCGAGGCGCTCACGGGGCCGTTCCTGCGGGCCTTCGAGACCGAGCCCGCCCAGTGGGTGAAGCTCGCACTGGGGGTCGTGCTGCTGGCGTTCGGCATCCTCGCCCCCACGCCGAGGACCCGCACCGGGCCCCGCCCGGCCCCGCAATCCCTCGCGCCGGCTGCGATGGTGGCGCTCGGCGCGGGGGCGGCGCTCACCGAGGCGGCCACGATGGTGCCGTACCTCGCGGGCACGGCGATCATCTCCGGGATGGAGATCGGCTGGCCGGTGCGGCTGCTCGTGCTGGCGGGGTACTGCTTGGTGATGATCCTCCCGGCGCTGGTCCTCATCGGGCTGGCCGGAGCGGTGGGTGACCGGGTCTGGCCGCGGCTCGAGCGGTTCATCCCGGTGCTGGAGCGGGAGGCCAGGACGACCCTGCTGTGGATCGCCGCCATCGCCGGTGGGTGGATGGCCGTCAGCGCGTGGGGGGCGTTGTCCGGCGGGTGAGGGGCGCCCCTCCTCGGCGGGTGGATGTTCAGCCGTCGAGGATGCAGAACTCGTTGCCCTCGGGGTCGGCCATCACGGCCCAGGAGAGGTCCTCGCGGCGGTCGTCCACCATCGTGGCGCCGAGGCGCAGGGCGCGCTCGACCTCCTCGTCCCGGGAGGTGCCGGAGTGGCGCAGGTCCATGTGGGCCCGGTTCTTCAGCCGCTTGGCGTCGGGCACGCGGAAGAACAGGATCGTGTAGCCGTCCGGGGTGACGAGGTAGCACTCGTCCGAGCCGGGGTGGTACGACTCGGGCTCGCTGACCTCCCAGCCGGTCAGCTCCCGCCAGAACTCGGCGATGGTGTGGGGGTCGAGGGCGTCCCAGGTGGTGTGGGAGAGGCGCAGGCCCATGGTGGTCTCCTCCGGGGTCGGGCGGGGTGGGGGTTCGGTGCTCGCGCCATGGTCACACGGGCGGCTGGGGCGCTACCTTCACCCCCTGAGGACGAGGGACGAGATGGTGGCCGTCGCGCGGCAGGTGCTGGACGGGCAGGCGGTGGAGGCCCGGGCACGGTGGCTGCGCCCCGCCATCGCGCTGGTGCCGCCGGTCGACGGGGGGTCGGGGGCTGGTGCGGACGCCCCGGTCGTGGGCTGCTTCGGCGGGCGGCGCCGTCCCCGCATCGTTACGCCGGGGAGGGGGCGGCGGCCGGTGGCGGCTGCGTGAGGGGGCCCTCCCAGCGGACCTCGCCGTCCACGACGGTGTCGGTGGGGGCCAGCCCCAGGTGGCGGGCGATGCGCTGCGAGGCGACGTGGTGGGGGTGGATGTGGGCGAGGGCGCGCTCGACGCCACGCGCACGGAGCCCGGCCACGAGCAGCTCCGCGGCGCGGCGGGCGAATCCCTGTCCCTGCCACGGGGTGCCGATGACCCACGCGACCTCTGCGGGGCCGCCGTCGTGGGGGAGGGTGGCCTGCACGTAGCCGATGGGGCGGCCGTCGGTCGCCAGCACCACGATCTCGTTGACCCACGTCTCGGTGCCGTCGGCTGACCCGCCGCGGGTCTGGGTCGTGTACCGCCGGGTGAGATCCTCGACGGTGGGCGGCTCGCCGCCGGTGAACGCGTAGAGGGCAGGGTCGGCCAGGACGCGCGCCATCGCCGGGGCGTCCTCGACGCGGAGCGGGCGCAGGGCGATGGGGTGGGTCACCGGTGCAGTGGAGCACTGTCTGCCGCAGGACTCAACGGGTTTTCGACCCCTGGGTCACCAGCAGAGGCAGAAGGGGTGCCCCGCCGGGTCGGCGTACACCCGGAATCCGCCCTCCCGGGCGGGCTCGGTCTCCTCGCCGAGGTACTCCGCTCCGATCTTCAGCGCGTGGGTGTGGGCGGCCTCCAGGTCCTCGGGGTGGAAGTCCAGGTGCACCTGCTGGGGGCGCCCCTCGGGCCACTGGGGCGGCTGGTGGTCGGGGTCCAGCTGGATGGCGAGGGTGAAGTCGCCATCCAGCTCGATGGCGTGCCAGTCCTCGTCGCGCCGGGTGACGGTGCCGTCGAGCAGCTGGGCCCAGAAGCTGCTGCTCGCCTCGAGGTCGGCGGCGTCGAACACGATGGTGGAGGCCTTGGTCATCTTCATGCCCGCCACGCTTGCACCAGGCCGGGCCGGCGGCAACCGGGGGGCGGACGGCGGCGCGTGACGGGCCCGTACGCACGACGATGCCGGGCGACGGTCGAAGGGGGCGACCGTCGCCCGGCATCGGGCATGGGGGGGTGGTGACCGGCGCGGTCACCAGGGGGGGTCAGGCGTTCTTGATCGCCGAGATCTCGAACTCCAGGGTCACGTCCTCGCTGACCAGCACGCCACCGGTCTCCAGGGTGGCGTTGAAGGTGAGGCCGAAGTCGCTGCGGGCGATCTTGGTGCGGCCCTCGAAACCGATGCGCTGGTTGCCGTAGGGGTCGACGGCCGCGCCCTCGTAGTCGAAGTCGATGGTGACCGGCTGGGTGACGTCCTTGATGGTCAGGTCGCCGGTGACGCGCAGGGTGTCGGCGTCGGCGGCGGTCACCTCGGTGGAGCGGAAGGTGAGGGCCGGGTACTGCTCGGCGTCGAAGAAGTCGCCGGTGCGCAGGTGGCCGTCACGCTGCTCGTTGCGGGTGTCGACGCTGGCGGTCTGGGCCGTCAGCTCGATGGTGGCGTTCTCCAAGCCGGCGCCGGTGGTGGCGGAGCCCTCGAAGTCGTTGAAGTTGCCGCGCACCTTGGTGACCATCGCGTGGCGGGTGACGAACCCGATGCGGGAGTGGGTCGGGTCGATGGTGTAGGTGCCGTTCAGCTCGGTCAGGGTGCTCATGCGATTCTCCTCGGGGGGTTGGTGATCTGTCACCAATATATGCATGACACGTCACAGTGTCAACTGAGGGGGTGGGTTGCCCGCCGGGGAGGCCGGGTCCCGGCGCCCGGCAGCGGGCCGGGCGCCGGCGTGTCGGCCCCGCTCACTCGGGGAGCGGGGCGTCCTCGAAGAGTCCGGCGTGGAGGGCGCGGAGGGCCTCGTCGCGCTCGTCGCAGCGCACCACCACCGAGAGGTTGATCTCGTTGGCGCCCTGGCTGATGAGCTCCACGTTCGCGACCGGGGCCAGGCTGGAGAACACCCGCGCTGCCAACCCGCGCGTGGCGCGCAGCCGGTCCCCCACCACGGCGATGATGGCCCGCCCCCGCGCGACCTCGACCTCCGCAAACTCCCCGAGGTCCCGCAGCAGCGCCTCCAGGTCGACCTCGTCCTCCACCGTCACCGAGACACTCACCTCGGCGGTGGCGATGAGGCCGACGCTCACCTGGTGCTCGCCGAACACCTCGAACAGCCGCTGCATGAACCCGGCGTGGTCCAGCATCCTCGGCGAGCTCACCGTCAGCAGGGTCACCGGACCCCGGGACGCGATCGCGGTGGCCGCCTGCGCGCTGACAGCGCCGGGACGGATGGTGGTGAACTCACCCTCGGGGCGCTGCGTGTGGCGCACCGTCACCGTCGCGCCACCGGCCATGGCGGGCGCGATCGTTGCCGGGTGCAGCACGTTCGCGCCGAAGGCCGCCAGCTCAGCCGCCTCGGCCGCCGAGACCTCGTGCACGCTGCGCGCCGACGGCACCACGCGCGGGTCGCACGTGAGCACGCCCTCCACGTCGGTCCAGATCTGCACCTCGTCGGCGTGGAGGGCGGCCCCGAGCAGCGAGGCCGAGAAGTCGCTCCCACCCCGGCCGAGGGTGGTGGTGGTGCCGTGCGGGTCGCTCCCGATGAAGCCCTGCGTGATGGCGGCGCCGGAGGCCTCGATGGCGGGGAGCGCGATCTCGGCCACGGCGGCCGCGATGGCGTCGGTGTCGGGCCGGGCCGCCCCGTGGCGCGAGTCGGTGTGCACCAGGTCGCGGGCGTCCAGCAGGGGGAACCCCGTGTGGGCCGCGAACAATCGGGTGGACAGGCGCTCGCCGGTGGACAGGATCGCGTCGCGGCTGCGCGGGGAGAGCTCGGCCAGGATCGCCACGGCCCGCAGCAGGCTGTCGAGGTCGCCGAACAACTCGTCAAAGGTCCGCGCCAGCCCGGCATCGACCCCGCCCAACAGGTCGACGGCGATCTCCTCGTGGCGACGGCGTAGGTCTGCGCTCAGGCCCAGGGCCTCCTCCACCCGGCCGGCGGCCGCCGCGTGCGAGGCGGCCACGAGGGTGTTCGTGGTGCCGCCGGTGGCGGACAGCACGACCAGGGGTGTCCGCCCCATCGAGGAGCGGACCAGATCCGCGGCGCGGCGCAGGCGGTCGGCATCGGCCACGGAGGACCCGCCGAACTTCATCACGAGGGGCATGCTCACTCCCGGGCGCACGGTGGATGGGTGGCCGGATCATTGCACGCCCCGCGCGCCGGGAGCGCGCCCGCGGGGGCCGATCCGGAGTTCGCCGTGACCTCCGGAGGGCCTCCGGCGGGCGGCTGTCAGTCCAAGAAGATGTCGGGCTGCAGCGTCTCCGGGCTGCCGCCGTAGACCGACAGGTCGGTGATGCCCGCCTCGGCCAGCACCTCGTCGTCGACGAAGAAGGTGCCCGTGGCCTCCCGCGCCGGGCGCGTGAGGATCGCGTGGGCGGCATCGCCCATGATGCGGGGGTCGCGGGCGCGCGCCATCGCGGCCTCCCCGCCCAGCACGTTCCGGATCGCCGCGGTGGCGATGATGGTGCGAGGCCACAGGGAGTTCACGGCGATCCCAGCCTCCCGCAGCTCCTCGGCCAGGCCCAGGGTCACCATGCTCATGCCGTACTTGCTGATCGAGTAGGCCGTGTGCGGGCCGAACCACTTCGGGTCCAGGTTCAGCGGCGGCGACATGGTCAGCACGTGCGGGTTCTCCGCTCGCTCCAGGTGCTCGATGGCCGCAGCGGTCAGCAGGTAGGTGCCGCGGGTGTTGACCTCCTGCATGAGGTCGTACTTCTTCATCGGCAGCTCCCGGGCGGGGGAGACGTCCACGGCGCTGGCGTTGTTCACGACGATGTCGATGCCGCCGAAGCGCTCCACGGTCGCCGCGACGGCCTCGCGCACGGACTCCTCGGAGCGCACGTCACCCACCACCGGCAGGGCCTTCCCGCCGGCCGCCTCGATCTCGGCAGCCGCCGTGTGGATCGTGCCCTCCAGCGCCGGGTGCGGCTGGTCGGTCTTGGCCAGCAGCGCGACGTTGGCGCCGTCGGCGGCGGCACGCAGTGCGATGGCCAGGCCGATGCCGCGGCTACCGCCGGACATCAGGATCGTGCGGCCCTGGAGTGTCGTGGTCATGGGGTCCTCTCGGGAGTGGGTCGGGTGTCCGCAGGAGCACTGGACTCCCGCGGCACCAGGGTCAACAGGGTGGCCTCGGGGCGGCACGCGAAGCGGTAGGGCGCCATCGGGGAGTGCCCCAGGCCGGCGGAGACCTCGAGCCAGGCGGCGTCGTCGGGCTCCGGGGTGCCCCGGGCGGCCGTGCCGGCACCGGGCCACCAGCGCGAGACGCCCTTGACGCGCCCGGCATCGAGGTCGCAGTTCGTGGTCAGCGCGCCCCAGCCGGGCACGCACACCTGGCCGCCGTGGGTGTGTCCGGCGAGCACCAGGCCGGCGCCGTCGCCCACCATCGCGTCCAGCACCCGTTGGTAGGGCGCGTGGGTGACGCCGATCGTCAGGTCCGCGTCGTCGGCCGCGGGGCCGGCCACGCGCTCGTACTCGTCGAGCCCCAGGTGCGGGTCGTCCACCCCGACGAACTCGAGCCGCACCCCCTCGACCTCGATGCGGGAGCGCGCGTGCGTGAGGTCGGTCCAGCCGCGCTCGCGGAAGGCGGCCGTCAGCTCCCGCCACGGCATGTCGCGCTCGGTGCGGGTCCCATCGTGGTGGCTGCGGCCCTGCGTGAGGTAGCGCAGCGGGTTGGTGAAGCGCGGCGAGTAGTAGTCGTTCGAGCCGCAGACGAACACCCCGGGCAGGTCCAGCAGCTCGTCGAAGGTCGCCAGCACGTCGGGCACCGCGGCCGGGGAGGACATGTTGTCCCCGGTGTTCACCACCAGATCCGGCTCCAGGGCCGCGAGGTCGTGCACCCACCGCATCCGCCGCTCCTGCCCGGGCACCAGGTGCAGGTCGCTCACGTGCAGCACGCGCAGCGGCAGGGCGCCGGGGGGCAGCACCGGCACGGTGAAGCGGCGCAGCGTGTAGAGGTGCCGCTCCACGAAGTGGCCCCAGGCCACGCAGGCCGCCCCGGTGGCGGCCACGCTGCCGACGGCCAGCGCGGTGCGCCGCGCGAGGGTGGCTGCGTCCCACGCACCACCGCGGGGTCGCAGCGGCGCCGGGGGGCGGGGGGCGAAGGTGGTGATCACGCGGCCATCATCGCACCGGGTGCCGGCGCCGGGTGGGATGATCACCCCATGAGCGACCTGAAGCAGCAGATCTCCACCGACCTCACGACCGCCATGAAGGCCCGCGACAAGGTGACCTCCTCCACCCTCCGGATGGTGATGACGGCCATCCAGAACGCCCAGGTCGCCGGTGACTCCGCCAAGGAGCTCACGGACGACGAGGTGCTCGCCGTGATCACCAAGGAGGGCAAGAAGCGCCGCGACGCCATCGCCGAGTACGAGAAGGCCGGGCGCGCCGAGCTGGCTGCCGCCGAGCAGGCCGAGCTCGAGGTGCTGGAGGCCTACCTGCCCCAGCAGCTCTCCGACGCGGAGCTCGAGTCGTTGGTGGCGCAGGCCGTCGCCGAGGCCGGGGTCACCGAGAAGTCCCAGATGGGCCAGGCCATGAAGGCCGCCCAGGCGAAGGTGGCCGGGCGCGCCGAGGGTGGCCGCGTGGCCGCCGCGGTGAAGAAGCACCTGGCCTGACCCGCCGCCCGACGGGGCCGGACGACACGATGAGGGGGAGCCCGCCGCGCGGCGGGCTCCCCCTCATCGTGTCTGCCTCTGCCTCGGTCAGTTCTCGCCGGTGTCGCCGTCGGCGACCGAGCCCTCCACCCGGTCGCCCTGGGCCTCGAGCTCCGTGCGGATCTCCTCGGGCGTCGGCTCCTCGGCGTCCGTGCGCGGCGTCAGCTTCACGAAGCCTGCGGTGTCCTGCTGCCCGCCGTGGGAGGTCTCGATGCGCTCGATCGTCGCGTCGCCCGGCGCCCAGGGCTTGGTGTTCAGCGCCAGCAGGCCGGCCTTGCGGAGCTCGTCGCGGGCCTCCAGGACGGTCATCCCGGAAACGTCGGGCACGTCCACGAGCGTCCCGCCGCGCAGCTCCTCCGGCGGCGTCGGGAAGGACTCGTTGGGGAGATCGCGGTGGGCGAAGTCCATGATCTTGCGGAAGGTCGGCGCGGCCAGCGTGGAGCCGTACAGCCACCCGGGGTAGGTGCGGTCGCCCAGCTGGATGTCGCGGAGGTTGCCCAGGCTGTCGGGCGTGCCGACCCACACCGAGGCCGCCAGCTGCGGGGTGTAGCCGGAGTACCAGGTCTCGTCGGACCCGTCGGCCGTCCCGGTCTTGCCGGCCGAGACCCGCCCGCCGGAGAGGCGGGCCCGCGCGGCGCCGCCGTCGGTGGTCTCCGGCACGGAGCGGAACACCTCGGTGACCGCGGCGGCCTCGCCCTCCTCCAGCACGCGCTCGCACTGCTGGGCGTCCAGCGGGATCTCGGTGCCCTCGAAGTCGGCGATCGACTCGACCGGGTAGGGGGTGCACCGCGTGCCGCCGGAGGCGACGGTCGCGAACGAGTTGGCCAGCGACAGGGGGCTGGCCTCGTCGGCGCCCAGGGCCACCGAACCGGGCTTGGCGGAGAAGGGCACGTACTCGCCGTTCTCGTCGAGCTGCGAGCGGTGCAGCCCCATCGAGGTCATCGTGTCGCGGACACGGCAGGGTGACAGGGCGGTGGTCAGCTCCGAGAAGGCGGTGTTCACCGACTCCTCGGTGGCCTCCTTGAAGTCGATCGAGTCACTGAAGCGCCCGTGGTCGTTCTGCACGGCCCACAGCTCGCCGTCGGCGACGTCGGCGCACTCCGCGAACTCCTGCGGCCGGAAGACGGCCTTGGGCACCTCGCGCTCCTCGCCGCGGGAGTTGATGGAGGTCAGGTCCACCGTGTCGCGCAGCCCGATCCGGCCGTCCACCGGGAAACCGTCGCGGATGGCGGTGACCGCCGAGTACAGCTTGGCCGTGGAGCCGATCGCGAACCCGCCGCTGGTCGTGTACGGGCGGTCCACCGAGTAGCCCACGGCGGTCTGGCCGGAGCCACGGTCGAAGCCGTACTCCCGGTTCTGGGCGATGGCGCGCACCTTGCCGGTGCCCGGCTCCACCACGGCCACGGCGGCGGCCACGGCGTTGTCGTTCTCCGCCGGCACCGCGTCGCGCAGCTCCTTGGTGGCGCGGTCCAGCAGCTCGCTGTCGAAGGTGGTGGTGATGGTCAGGCCGCCACGGTCCAGGCGGGTGCGGCGGTCGGACTCGGTCTCGCCCAGGGCCTGCTGGCGCAGCAGCCACTCGACCACGTAGATGCAGACGAACGGGTAGTCGCTGGTGGCGCAGGAGCGGCGCGTGTACGAGACGTCCAGCCCGAGGTCGGAGGCGACGGCCTCCTCGTACTGCTCGTCGGTGATGTCCCCGAGCTCGTGCATCTTGAACAGCACCACGTTGCGGCGGTCCAGGGCGCGCTCGGGGTTGCTGATGGGGTCGCTGGCACCGGGGGCGCGCACGATGCCGGCCAGCAGGGCCGACTGGGCGATGGTCAGGTCGGCGGCCGGCACCGAGAAGTAGTGCTGGGCGGCGGCCTCCACGCCGTAGGCGCGGTCGCCGTAGTAGACGAGGTTCAGGTAGTTGGTGAGGATCTCGTCCTTGCTGTGCGTCTTCTCCAAGGAGACGGCGTACTTGATCTCCCGCAGCTTGCGCGCGTAGCCGGCCAGCCCGTTCTGGGTGGTGGCCCGGCGGGCGGCCTCGAGGTCGCCCTCGCGCAGCGCCTGGTCCTGCAGCGAGACCTTCACGTACTGCTGGGTCAGCGTGGATCCGCCCTGGGTGCCGCCGCCGCCGAAGTTGTTCACCAGGGCGCGGGCGATGCCGGTGAGGTCGGCCCCGTTGTGCTCGGTGAAGCGCTCGTCCTCGATGGCGACCTGCGCCTTCTTCATCCACGGCGAGATCTGGTCGGACTCCACCACCACGCGGTTCTCCCCGAAGGGGGCCGCGATCTGCATGCCGTCGGCGGTGACGATGCGGGTCTGCTGGGTCACGCCGCCGGAGCCGAAGTCCGAGGGCAGCTCCTCGAAGTAGGTCACGCCGGCCTCGGTCGTCTTCCCCACCCCGATGGTGAAGGGGATGAACAGTGCGGCGGCCAGGAGCCCTGCGATCAGGCAGCTCACCACGAAGCCGGCCAACGCGGGCAGCGGGGTGAGGTGAGGGGTGGAGGGTCGAGCCATGGGGGCAAGGGTACGGTCCCGCCGCCCGCTAGGCTCGGAGCATGCGCACATGGGAGTACGCCACCGTTCCGTTGATCGTCCACGCGACCAAGCAGATCCTCGACCAGTGGGGTGAGGACGGGTGGGAGCTCGTCACCGTCATCCCCGGCCCCGAGGGCAACAACCTCGTGGCCTACATGAAGCGGGAGAAGGCCGCCTGATGGGGGCCGTCGAGCAGCGGCTGGCCGAGGCCGGCATCGAGATCCCCGAGGTCGCCGCCCCGGTGGCCTCCTACGTCCCGGCCACCGAGCACGCCGGGCTGGTCTACACCTCCGGTCAGCTGCCGATGGTGTCCGGCACCCTCGCCGAGACCGGCATCGTCGGTGAGGGCGTGGGCACGGTGACGCCCCAGCGGGCCGCCGAGCTGGCGCAGATCTGCGCGGTGAACGCCCTGGCGGCCGCGAAGGCCGTCGTCGGCGACCTCGACCGTATCGAGCGCGTCGTCAAGGTCGTCGGCTTCGTCGCGAGCGAGGCCGGGTTCGCCGGGCAGCCCGCCGTCGTCAACGGCGCCAGCGAGCTCATGGCCACCGCCTTCGGCGAGGCCGGGCAGCACGCCCGGTCGGCCGTCGGCGTCGCGGCCCTGCCGCTGGGCGCCCCGGTCGAGGTCGAGGTCGTCCTGGCCGTCCGGGACTGACGTGGCACGGCCGTACCGCGACTTCCCGATGCCGCCGGCCCTGGTGCCGACGGTGCGGGAGTGGCTGGCCGCCGCCCCGGCCGACCGCCCCGACCCGGTCCCGGCGCGTCCGGCGGCCACCGTGCTTGTCGTGCGCGACGGCGCCCGGGGCGTCGAGGTCTTCATGCAGACCCGCGCCGCCACCATGGCCTTCGCGCCCAACATGATGGTCTTCCCCGGCGGCGGGGTGGACGCGCGCGACGAGGTGGTCGAGACGGCCTGGTCGGGCCCCACGCCCGAGGAGTGGTCGGCGCGGATGCCGGGCACCACGCCCGCGTCGGCGCAGCAGTTGGTGCTCGCGGCCGCCCGGGAGGTCTTCGAGGAGACCGGCGTGCTGCTGGCGGCCCACCCCGACGGCCGCCCGGTGAGCGAGGCCGAGGCGAGCGCTCCCGGCATCGAGGAGGGTCGACGGCGGGTCGACGCGCGGGAGCTGTCCTTCAGCGAGTTCCTGGCCGAACAGGGCCTCACGGTGCGCAGCGAGTGCCTGGCCGTGCGGGACCACTGGACCACCCCCGAGTGCGAACCACGCCGCTACGACACGTGGTTCTTCGCCGCCCGCATCCCCGAGGGGCAGGAGCCGGACGACGGCACCAGCGAGGCGGTCTCCGCCTCCTGGGAGGTCCCGGCCCGGGTGCTGGACCGTCTGGCGGCGGACCCCGGGCTGATGCTGCCGCCCACCATCGCCGCGCTGGAGGAGCTCACCGCCGCGGCCACCACCGAGGAGGTGCTCGCCGACCGGGCCGAGGTCCCCGAGGTGATGCCCTGGCCCGAGGAGGTCGCGGTCGACGAGCGCTTCCCCGACGGCCTGGCGATGCGCTGCCCCTGGGAGCGGTGAGGCGTGCGCGCGACTCGTACGCACCTGCCCGACGGCGGTGAGTGGACCGGTGGAGTGCTCAGCGAGCGCGCCACCTGCCTGCTGTGCCCCAACCCGTCGCCGATGACGCTCGACGGCACCAACACGTGGCTGCTGTCCGAGCCGGGGTCACACGAGGTGGTCGTGGTGGACCCGGGGCCGGAGCACCCCGAGCACCTGCGCCGCATCGTCGACGAGGTCGCGCGGCGGGGAGCCCGGGTGGCCCTCACGCTGCTCACCCACGGGCACGCCGACCACGCCGAGGGGGCGGACAGCTTCCACCGCCTGACCGGTGCCCCGGTGCGGCGTGCGCGGGTGGCCGGGGGTGACGACGACCTCGTGGCCGGCGACCACCTCTCGGTCGGTGGGCTCGAGCTCGTGGTCGTGCCCACGCCCGGCCACACCTCGGACTCGGTGAGCTTCGTGCTCCCGGCGGAGAACCGGCTGCTGACGGGGGACACCGTGCTGGGCCGGGGGTCCACCGTCGTCGCCCACCCCGACGGGGACCTCGCGGCCTACCTGGACTCGCTGGAGCGCATCGAGCGGCTCACGGGGTCGGGGGAGGTCACCTCGCTGCTGCCGGGGCACGGCCCGTTCGTGGCCGATGCGGCCGGGGTGGTCGCCTGGTACCGCCAGCACCGTGCCCAGCGGCTGGAGCAGGTCGCCGCCGCCGCCGGCGAGGCCACGCCGGACGTGGGCGAGGACCTGGCCGACGCGGTGGTGCGGGTGGTCTACGCCGACGTGCCCCGGGAGGTCTGGCCCGCGGCCCGGCTCACCGTGCTGGCGCAGCTGGAGTACCTGCGCGCGCAGCGCTGAGCGAGGCGGCCCGGACCCCGCCCCGGGCACGGCTGAGCCCCCGCCAGCACGAGGGGCTGCGGGGGCTCAGGGCTGCCGGGTGCAGGACTGGGACGGGCCCCACAGCGGCAGCGGTGCGGGGGCCGGGGTCAGCGCGCGCGCTTGCGCAGTCGCTCGACCTCCAGCAGCCGCACGGAGCGGGCCTCCAGGCGGAGCCATCCGCGGGAGGCGAAGTCTGCCAGGGCCTTGTTCACCGTCTCGCGGCTGGCGCCGACCAGCTGGGCCAGCTCCTCCTGGGTGAGCTCGTGCTGCACGAGCAGGCCGTTGCCGTCGTCCACGCCGAAGCGCTCGGCGAGGTCGAGCAGGGCCTTGGCCACGCGGCCGGGCACGTCGGTGAAGACGAGGTCGGCCACGTTGTCGTTGGTGCGGCGCAGGCGGTGGGCCAGGGCGCCCAGCATCGCGACCGAGGCCTGGGTGTTGTCGCGCAGGAACCCGCGGAGGTGGCCGTGGGCCAGGGCGAGCACCTCGGTGTCGCTCACGGTGATGGCCGAGGCGGTGCGGGGGCCGGGGTCGAAGAAGCTGATCTCGCCAATGATCTCGCCGGGGCCAAGCACGGCCAGCAGGTTCTCGCGGCCGTCGTGGCTGGAGCGCGAGAGCTTGAGCTTGCCGGCGGCGATCACGTACAACTTCTCGCCCGGGTCGCCTTCGTTGAAGATGACCTGCCCCCGCTTGAAGGTCTCACGCTCGGTGAGCTCCAGCAGGGCGGCGGCTGCCGGCTCGTCCAGTCCGGCGAACAAGGGCGAACGGGTCACGATGTCGAGGTCCACGACTGCAGTGTGCCACGCCTCACAGCGGGCCCGGGAGAAGCAGCCCGTCGTGCCCCCCACCTATCGTGGTGCCGATGAGTGCGCCAGCGGCCGCCCCGCCCCCCGAATCGGACCTCGCCCGGACCCGCCGGGCCCGGAAGATGTATCGCGTCCTGGTCGAACGACACCCGGATGCCGAGTGCGAGCTGGACTTCCGCAACCCCTTCGAGCTGCTGGTGGCCACGGTGATGTCCGCGCAAACCACGGACGTAGCCGTCAACGCGGTCACCCCGGGCCTGTTCGCCCGCTACCCCGATGCGGTGTCGCTGGCCGCCGCCGTCCCGGCCGAGGTGGAGGTGCTCATCAAGCGCACCGGCTTCTACCGTGCGAAGACGCGCTCCATCATCGGCCTGGCGCAGGCCCTCGTGGAGCACCACGCCGGCGAGGTGCCCCCACGGATGGCCGAGCTCGTGAAGCTGCCGGGGGTCGGGCGCAAGACGGCGAACGTGGTGCTGGGCAACGCCTTCGACACGCCGGGGCTGACGGTCGACACCCACTTCGGGCGCCTCGTGCGCCGGATGGGGTGGACCGCCGAGACCGACCCGGTGAAGGTCGAGCACGCCATCGCCGAGCTGATGCCGCGCAGGGAGTGGACGAACCTCTCCCACACGCTGATCTTCCACGGGCGGCGCGTGTGCCACTCGCGCCGCCCGGCGTGCGGAGCCTGCCCGGTGGCGCGCTGGTGCCCCTCGTCCGACACGGGTGTGACCACCCCGAAGCAGGCGTGGTCGATGGTCAGGGGCGAGGTCCCGGTGGAGTTCCTGCCGCCGGACGAGGCCCTCCTGCCCCCGCGGGTCCGCGACCAGGAGCCTGTGGACGGCCGGGTGGTGCTGTGAGCGGGGAGCCGGTGGACGGACCCGAGGGAGGCCGGGGGGTGCCCGCCCCCGGCTGGGTGAGAGCCCTGCAGGGCCGCATCGACGCCGCCGCGACCGGTGAGCTCACGCGCCCCCTGGCCCGGCCAGCTCGGGGGCTCGAGGTGCCGCGCTCCCGCCGGGCGGCCGTCCTGGTGCTCGTGGGGCCGGACGGCATCGTCCTCACCCGCCGCTCCTCGCGCCTGAGCTCGCACGCCGGCCAGGTGTCCTTCCCCGGGGGCGGGATCGACGCGGGGGAGGACGCCCAGCAGGCCGCCCTGCGGGAGGGGCAGGAGGAGGTGTGCCTGGACCCCGCCAGCGTGCACGTGGCCGCGCACTTCCCGGAGCTGCCGGTGGCGCCGAGCTTCCGCCCCGTGACCCCGGTGGTGGGCTGGTGGCGGGAGCCGCACCCCATCGGCGTCGGGAGCGAGATCGAGGTGGCGAGCGTGCACACGGTGCCCGTGGACGAGCTGGTGGACCCCGCCCACCGGTTCACGGCGCGGCTGCCGGGCTTCGACCGCACGACGCCGGGTTTCGCGGTCGACGGGCTGTTCGTCTGGGGCTACACGGGGTGGCTGCTGTCCACCGTGCTGCAGCTGGGCGGTGTGGACCGTCCGTGGAACACCGACGACGTGCGTGAGGTGCCGCCCGACTACCGCTGAGTCGTGACACGCCGAAGGCGGCCACCCCGGTGGGGTGACCGCCTTCGAGCAGCCGTCGGGTGACGGGCCCCGGTCAGCGACGCGGGGTGGTGGCCTTCGGGTTCGCGGCGTCGGTCAGCGTGTGCTGGGTGCGCTGGGCGGCGGCGATGGCCTGCTCCGGCTTGCCCTTGATCTTCTTCATCTGCGCCATGCCGAACAGCGCGCCGACGATCGTGATGAGCAGCAGCACGCCGCCCACGATCAGGAAGGCGGCCCAGGTGGGCAGCACGGTGGCGATGCCCCACGCGGCGGCGAACAGGAACATCATGAACGCGAAGACGCCGAAGAAGGCCGCGATGCCGAAGCCGATGCCGGTCTTGACGCCCTTCTGCACGTCGGCGTTGATCTCGGCCTTGGCCAGCGCAATCTCATCGCGCACCAAGGACTGGGCGTTCGTGGTCGCGTCGCTGACGATCTGGCCGATCGTGCGCTCGCCGTCGGTCACGGTGGTGCGCTGGGGACCCTGCGTGGAATGGTTGGTCGTGGAGGCCTGGGTGGCCATGACTGCTCCCGTCGTCGGTTCGTCGTTGCTGCTCAGTCTGTCTCTGATTGTGCGGGTTCACGGTGCTCCGCGCCACCCGTCGCCCCGAGAGGTGCTGTGTCTCACGATGCCATGCCCGCCCGTCGCGTCCCTAGGCTGGTCCCCATGATCTCCCTCTCTGTGCCCTCCTCGTCCCACCCGTTGTCGGGACTGCTGGACCTCCCGGGCGTGCGGGCGGGGGCCGACGCCGCCCGTGATGCGTGCACCCAGCTGCGCTGGCACGAGGGCCTGCGGCGGCGTTCCGCGGAGTGCGCCACGGAGGCGCGTGTGCACGGCGCGTGGGCCTCGGCCTCGCTGGAGGGCGCGGAACTCCCCGTCTCCTGGGTGCGGGAGGCGATGGTGGGGGTGCGCGACTGGGGGGACGACCCGGACCCGGTGGAGGCGGTCGTGCGCGGCGCGATCCGTGCCACCGAGGAGGCCGCCCACCTCGAGTCGTTGGTCGCCAGCTCGCCCAGCCAGGTGCTGGCGCGGCTGCACACCGCGGCAGCGCAGGGTCTGGTGGACGACGACGCCCTCGGCCGCCCGCGCCGGGAGGGCGAACAGGTGCCGGAGTTCACGGAGATCGGGCCCCTGCCGCCGGTGGAGGTCGTGCACGCCCGCCTGGCCGGGTTGCGCGACGTGCTGGCGGCCCCGTCGATGGTGCCCGCCGTGGTCGTGGCGGCCGTCGCCCACGCGGAGATCGTCACCCTGCGCCCCTTCGTGCGCGGCAACGGGCTGGTGGCGCGGGCCGTGCAGCGCGCCGTGGTGCGCTCGCGGGGCCTCGACCCGATGGGGGTGGCGATCGTCGAGGCCGGCCACCGCCCCGGGGGTGGCATGGAGTACCTGGGCGCCCTGACCGCCTACGCGGGGGGTACCCCGGACGGCGTCGCACTGTGGGTGCGCCACGTCTGTGACGCCGTCGTCGGCGGCGCGCGGGCCGGGGAGCGGGTGGCCGATGCGGTGCGCGCCGGGCGGCTGCCGCAGGTCGACTGAGGGCGCCACTTGCATTTGCCCGGCACGGGGTGCATCATATTTCCAGCGCGCTCCCTTCGGGTTGAGCGCGCGGCGCACCTGCCTTTCCCCCCCAGGGCATGGCGCGCCGAAGGCCCCAGCTGCCCCCCCGGCTGGGGCCTTCACTTTTTCCCGGGAGGTCCAGGGGGTCCTGACGTCCTGCTACCCCGGCTCTGTCCGCCCGGTCTCCGCGCCCCGTCGAGGGTCTGCGGCAGTCGGCGCCGGCTGGTCGGGTGGGGGGTGACGAGCATCGCTTAGGTAAGGCTATGCTCCTCTCGGCATCCCGACAGCAACCGTTCGCCCGAAAGGCCACACCATGCAGCGTTCCCACCTGACGCGGGGGTTCGTCCTCCTCTCCGTCGCCGCTCTGTCCGTCAGTGCCTGCGGGGCCGATGAGTCGGCCGAGGCCGGGAGCGGCTCGGGTTCCGGGTCGGGTGACCAGGCCGCCGGCACGGTCAGCATCGAGGACAACCACGGCACGCAGGAGGTCACCACCCCGCCGGAGAACGTGGTGGCCACGGACAACGGCATCTTCGAGACGCTGGACGCCTGGGGTGTGAAGCTGAAGGCCGCGCCGCAGCAGCTCGTGCCCGAGGGTCTGGACTACAAGACCTCGCAGGACGTGGTGGACCTCGGGTCGCACCGCGAGCCGAACCTCGAGGCCGTCGTCGCCGCCGAGCCGGACCTGGTGCTCAACGGTTCCCGCTTCGCGCAGTTCAAGGGCGACTTCGAGAAGCTGGTGCCGGACGCCACCATCGTGGAGCTCGACCCGCGCGACGGCGAGCCGCTGGACGGCGAGCTCAAGCGCCAGACCACGGCCCTGGGTGAGGTCTTCGGGAAGACCTCCGAGGCCGAGGAGCTCAACAAGGCCCTGGACGCCGAGATCGAGCGGGTCAAGAAGGCCTACGACTCCGAGCAGACCGTGATGGGCCTCATCACCTCTGGCGGCGAGCTGGGCTACGTGGCCCCGGGCAACGGCCGCACGCTCGGCCCGTTGTTCGACATCCTCGGGCTGAAGCCGGCCCTCGAGGTCGAGGGCGGCAGCGAAGACCACCAGGGTGACGACGTGTCCGTCGAGGCGATCGCCGAGTCCAAGCCCGACATCATCCTGGTGATGGACCGGGATGCCGCGGTGGCCGCCGACGAGGAGGGCTTCCAGCCCGCCGCCGAGATCATCGAGAAGTCCGAGGCCCTCAAGGACGTTCCTGCGGTGAAGAACGGCCACGTCTACTACATGCCCAAGGACACCTACGTGAACGAGGGCATCCAGACCTACACCGAGTTCCTCAAGACCATCGCTGACGGCCTGGAGGACACGGCTTGAGCGACGGCACCACGCTCGACCAGACGGCCCCTGCCCCTCGGGACAAGGGCCGTCTGGTCGACCCCTGGCTCCTCCTGGGCATCCTGGGTGTCGCCGTGCTGCTCGTGCTCTCCCTGTTCACCGGCGTGGTCGACGTGCTCGACGGCAGCGCCCTCGGACGCGAGATGTTCGGCATCACCCGCATCCCGCGCACCGTCGCCCTGGTGCTCGCCGGCGCCGCCATGGCGATGTCCGGGCTGGTGATGCAGATGCTCACCCAGAACCGCTTCGTCGAGCCCACCACCGTGGGGACCACCGAGTGGGCCGGGCTGGGTCTGCTGCTCATGCTGCTGCTGTTCCCCACCTCCGGCCTGTTGCTGCGGATGGTGGGCGCCATCACCATGGCCTTCATCGGCACCATGGTGTTCTTCCTCTTCCTGCGGCAGGTGAAGCTCACCTCCTCGTTGGTGGTGCCGATCGTGGGCATCATGCTCGGGGCGGTCGTGGGGGCGGTGACCAGCTACATCGCACTGGCGAACGACGCGTTGCAGAGCCTCGGGGTCTGGTTCGCCGGCAGCTTCACCTCCGTGCTGCGGGGGCAGTACGAGGTGCTCTGGGTGGTCGCGCTGGTGGTCGTCGCGGTGTTCGTCGTGGCCGACCGCTTCACCGTCGCCGGCCTGGGCGAGGACGTCGCCACCAACGTGGGCCTGAACTACCGCGCCGTGATGCTGCTGGGGACGGCCCTGATCGCCGTGGCCACCGGGGTGGTCACCGTGGTGATCGGCAACCTGCCCTTCCTGGGCCTGATCGTGCCCAACATCATCTCGATGTGGCGCGGGGACGACCTGCGCTCCAACCTGCCGTGGGTGTGCCTGCTGGGCGTGGCCATCGTGACTGTCTGCGACCTGCTGGCGCGCACCCTCATCGCGCCCTTCGAGCTGCCCGTGTCGGTCATCCTGGGCGTCGTCGGCGCGGCGGTCTTCATCGGCCTGCTTCTGGGGAGGCGACGTGTCTGAGCTGACTGCCCGCGCCGGTGTCGAGGACGTCTCGACCTCGCCGGCCGACGCCCACAGCGCACCCCGCGCCAGCCAGCGCTGGCGGGGCCCGGTCAGCGGGTCCGGCCCGTTCCCGAGCGACCGCGACCGCACGCGCTATGCCGTGGTGATGGCCGTCCTGGGCGTGCTCGCGCTGGTGATCGGCGGCGGCCTCGTGGCCTGGGACAACCCCCTGCCGTACGGGAGCCCCGGGTTCTGGCGCATCGCCGAGCTGCGGGCCACCAGCCTCGTGGTCATCGTCGTGGTCGTCATCTGCCAGGGCACAGCGACCGTCGCCTTCCAGTCCGCGGCGAACAACCGCATCATCACGCCGTCGATCATGGGCTTCGAGGCGCTCTACGTGGCCATCAGCACTGGCGCGGTCTACTTCATGGGGGCTGCCGGCATCGTGGCCCTACAGGGGTGGCCGCAGTTCGCGCTGACGGTCCTGCTCATGGTCGCCTTCTCGATGGTGCTGTACGGCTGGTTGCTGACCGGCCGCCGCGGCAACATGCACGTCATGCTGCTGGTCGGCATCGTCCTGGGCGGCGGGCTGGGCTCGCTCAGCGCGTTCATGCAGCGCCTGCTGACGCCGAGCGACTTCGACGTCCTGACGGCCCGGCTGTTCGGCTCGGTGGCCAACGCCGACGCGTCCTACCTGCCCCTGGCCATCCCGCTGTGCGCGGCGAGCGCCGCGGCCCTGTGGTGGCGCAGCCGCCGGCTCAACCTGGTGGGCCTGGGCCGCGACGTCTCCACCAACCTGGGCCTCGACCACCGGCGGGAGGTGCTCATCACCCTGTTCCTGGTCTCGGTGCTCATGGCCACCTCCACCGCCCTGGTCGGCCCACTGACCTTCCTGGGCTTCCTCGTGGCCATGCTCAGCTACCAGCTGGCGGGCACCTGGGACCACCGGTACGTGCTGCCGATGGCGGGGCTGCTGGGCTTCGTCGTGCTGGGCGGTGCGTACGTGGTGCTCAAGCACGTCTTCTACGCCGAGGGGGCGGTCTCCATCCTCATCGAGGTCGTCGGGGGCTCGGCCTTCCTGTTCATCATCCTGCGGAAGGGAACGTTGTGATCGAGGTCAGTGGGGTCCGCAAGGACTACACCAGCGAGGTCCGCATCGGGCCGGTGGACGTCACCATCCCCACCGGTGGCATCACGGCGCTGGTGGGGCCCAACGGCGCCGGCAAGTCGACCCTGTTGACGATCATGGGCCGGTTGCTGGGCAGCGACGCCGGGACCACCAGCATCGGCGGGTTCGACGTCGCGCGTACCCCGTCCAAGCAGCTCGCCAAGGTGGTCTCGGTGCTGCGGCAGGAGAACCACTTCATCACCCGGCTGACGGTGCGCCAGCTGGTCGGGCTCGGCCGCTTCCCGCACAGCGGGGGCCGGCTGACGGCCCGCGACGAGGAGCTGATCGACCAGTCGATCGCCTTCTTCGACCTCACGCCGCTGCAGGGCCGCTACCTGGACGAGCTCTCCGGCGGTCAGCGACAGCGGGCGTACGTGGCGATGGTGCTCTGCCAGGACACCGACTACCTGCTGCTGGACGAGCCCCTGAACAACCTCGACATGCGCCACGCGGTGGTGATGATGCAGCACCTGCGCCGGGCCGCCGACGAGCTCGGGCGGACCATCGTGATCGTGCTGCACGACATCAACTTCGCCGGCCACTACGCCGACCACATCTGTGTGATGAAGGACGGCGCGGTCGAGGAGTTCGGCAGCCCGGACGAGATCCTGCGCGACGACCTGCTCTCGCGCGTCTTCGAGACGCCCGTGACCTGCATCGACGGCCCCCAGGGGCGCCTCGCCGTCTACTACTGACGCCGTCGGCCGGGCCCGATGGGGTGAGCCCGGGTTGAGTTGTCCCCGCACCGCTCGGGCGCTCGTCCACAGGGTCGGTCGAGCTGCCCGGTGGGGGGTGGTGCGCAGCCCGCATCGTCGTGGTCATGACGGCACACGTGATCGGCATCGGAGCAGCGACCGGCGGCCTGGGGGCATCCACCCTCGCCGCGGCGGTGGCCCTGCGGGGCGCCTCGACCGGGGCGCGCACGGTGGCCGTGGACACCTCCCGCTGGGGCACCGCGTTGGCGGTGGCGCTGGGCATGGAGTCCGCCCGCGGCCTGCACTGGGAGGACCTCACCCGTAGTGACGGGGACCTGCCCGGTGACGAGCTGGTGGCCGCCCTGCCCCGGGCCCACGGGGTGCACCTGCTGGCGCGCGACGGCATCGGGGAGCAGACCTGGGCCGACCTGCCCCGGCAGGTGGTGCACCACGCACGGCGGGCAGCCGCCGGGGTGGCGGACCTGGTGGTGGTGGATCTGCCGCCGATGGGGTCGCCGGACTTCCTGGGCTGGGCCAGCTGGTGCCACCAGCTGCGGGTGCTGGTGGGCGACGCGCCCGGCACCGTGGCGGTGTCCCCGGCCCTGCGTGGTGCCCTGGGGGTGGTGCCGGGGCGGACGGCGCTGCTGCTGCGCGGTGGCCGGCCCGCCCGGGGCCTGGTCGACGCGGTCCAGCAGGTGGCCGGGCACCCCGTGGCCGGGTCCCTGGCGCAGGACCCCTCGGTGGGCCGCTGCGAGCTGGTGGGGAGCCCGGTGGGCTCCGTGCCCGGCCCGCTGCAGGAGCTCGCCGACGAGGTGCTGCTCACCGCGGTGGAGGTGGCGGCATGAACGCCCCGCAGAGCATCCGCCAGCAGATCGCGCACGGTCGCTCCCCCGACCGCGAGACCGTCGGGGAGGTCGCCGGTGCGCAGCGGTTGCGGCTGGGGGACCGGGGGGTGCGTCAGCGCGGTGAGCGGCTGGGGCGCCAGGTCCTGGGGGCTGGGCCGTTGGAGCGGGTGCTGGCCGAGCCCGGGGTCACCGACGTGCTGGTGAACGGCACCGAGGGGGTGTGGGTCGACCGCGGGCGCGGGTTGGAGCGCGACACCACCCGGGTGGGCTCCGCCGAGGAGATCCGGGCCCTGGCCGTGCGGCTGGCAGGTCTGGCGGGGCGTCGGCTCGATGACACGGCTCCCTGCGTGGACGGCCTCCTGCCCAGGGGGATCCGGCTCCACGCGGTGCTGCCCCCGCTGGTGGACGGTGCAGCGCACCTGTCGCTGCGCGTCCCCCGCGAGGTGGTGCCCAGCATCGACGAGATGCTGCGGCTGGGCACCGTGGACGAGCTGGGTGCCCGGGTGCTGCGGGCCGTGGTGGAGCAGCGGTTGGCGTTCGTGGTCTCCGGGGGCACCGGCAGTGGCAAGACGACCCTGCTGGCCACGCTGCTCAGCCTGGTGGACCCCGCGGACCGGATCCTCGTGGTCGAGGACGTCCGGGAGCTCGCGGTGCAGCACCCCCACGTGGTGCGGATGCAGTCCCGCTCGGCCAACGTGGAGGGGCGCGGCGCCATCGACATGACGCACCTGGTGAAGCAGTCCCTGCGCATGCGTCCCGACCGGGTGGTGGTGGGGGAGGTGCGAGGGCCGGAGATGCGCGAGCTGCTCTCGGCGCTCAACACCGGCCACGAGGGGGGTTGCGGCACCTTGCATGCCAACGCCATCGAGGACGTGGTGGCCCGGTTCGAGGCGCTCGGGGCGCTGGCGGACATGACGCCGGCCGCCGTGCACGCCCAGCTCGGCAGCGCGCTGGACTGCGTGCTGCACGTCAAGCGGCTGCCCGAGCGGCGCGTCCTGGCCCAGGTGGGGGTGCTCGTGGCCGGCGAGGACGGCCGCGTGCGCGCCTTGCCGGCCATGGACTTCCGGGCCGGCGGGCTGCGCCGCGCGGCGGCCTGGGACCGCCTGCAGGACCTGCTGGGGTGGTCACGGTGACCGCCGTGGTGGTGGCCTCGCTGCTGGCGGCGGCGCTGCTGCTCTGGCCGGCCCGTGCCCGGCACGAGGTGGCGGTGGGCCTGACGGAGCTGCCCCGCCGGCGGGCCGAGCTCGAACGCAGGGAGGCCACGACCCGGTCCCTGCGGGGAGCCCTGGCGGCCGACCCCGTGAGTGCTGCGGGGTCGGGTGTGCGCGGGGTCCTCGCGCTGCTGCGACAGCGCCTCGGGAGGGTCCGCGTGACCGACGACGAGGTGCTGCGGCTGCTGGACGGCCTGGCCGCCGCCCTGTCCGCGGGTCTCCCGCCGGCTGCGGCCCTGCGGCTGGTGGCCGACTCCGGGCCCGCCGTGCCCTGGCTCGAGCCGGTGCTCGGGGCCGGGGAGCAGGGCGGCCTGTTGGGCGCGTCGTGGAAGCAGGTGGCCGCGGGGCACCAGAGCGTGGCTCTGGAGCAGGTGGCCAGTGCCTGGGCGCTCTCCGAGCGGTCCGGGGCCGCGCTGGCACCCGCCGTGGCGATGGCGGCCGAGACCGTGCGCCGTCAGCGGGAGAGCCGGCAGACCGCCCAGTCGGCCGCCTCGGGCGCCATGGCGTCCATGTACATGCTCTCGTTGCTGCCGCTGGTCGGACTGGCCGGCGCCGGAGCGCTGGGGTGGTCCCCGCAGGAGCTCTACCTTCAGCAGCCGCTGGGCCTGGTGAGCGCGCTGGCCGGGGTGGCCCTGCTGGTGGTCGGCTGGCTGGCCTCCCGCCGGCTGGTGGCACTGGCCCTGCGCGGGGAGGTCATCCGATGACGGCCACCGTGTGCGCCATGGCCCTCACGGCCTGCGCGATCTGGCTGGTGTGGCCCGCCCCCACGGCGGCGGGAGGTGAGCGCCTGGGCCGCGGTGACAGGGCGGGGTCCACGGCGTCCGGCGCCGGAGCGCCTGCGCACCCGCGGCGTCGCCTGCTGGGGCTGCTGCCGCCGCGGGCGCCGAAGCCGCCCACGGCGGACGTCGACGACCTGGCCGCGGTGCTCGACCTGATGGCGCTCGCCCTGGACTCCGGGTGCGCCGTCACCGACGCCCTCGAGCTGGTGGCCGACGAGGTCCCCGAGCCCCTGGCCGGGCACCTCCGCCAGGTGGTGGCCGCCCGCCGGTGGGGAGTCACCGGTGCCGACGCCTGGAAGGGACTGCCCTCCCAGTGGGGACCGGTCGCCCAGGCCCTGACGCTGGCGCAGCTGGCCGGCGCCCCTCCGGCGGAGACCATCCGCCGCGCCGCGGCCGACCTGCGGCGCGACCGGCGGGCCGCCCTGGAGCGTGCGGCCGCCCGCCTCCCGGTGTTCCTGGTGATCCCACTGGGCACCGTCTTCATGCCTGCCTTCGTCCTCATCGCGGTGGTCCCGCTGGTGGTGGCGCTGGCAACACAGACCCTGGGTCACGCCTGACCCGGTGGAAGGGGGGCCCACCACCCGGGTGGGTCCACGACAGAAGGAGAAATCCCATGCAGAACAAGATCACCCGCTTCGTCCAGCCCCGCCTCGAGGGCATGCGCGCCGGCAACGAGAAGGGCATGGCGGTGGCCGAGTACGCCATCGGCATCTTCGTCATCGCGGCCGTCGTGCTGCTGGGCATGCAGGCCATGGAGGACCTGGTCCCGCGCCTGATGGGCGAGATCATCCGCTCGGCCTTCGGCAAGTTCGGAGGCTGATGACCGTGCACCGTCGAGGTCTCCGCGACTGGCGCGCCCACAGGGCCGGCCGGAGCGGCGAGGGAGGCTTCACCTCGGTGGAGCTGGCCATGGTGATGCCGGTGATCGTGCTGGTGCTGGGCATGGCTGTGACCGCGATGGTGCTGGTGGTCGACCTGCTGCAGGTCACCGACGCGGCCCGGGTGGGAGCCCGGGCCGCGTCCCGCGGCGAGTCCGGCATCGAGGTCCGCCGGCAGGCGTACGCCCTGGCCCCTGACGGGGCCGACGTGGACGTGCGGCGCCGCGGACGGTCGGTCACCGTCACCGTCTCGTCCCGGGCGCGTGGCCCGGCCGCCTGGTTCCCGGGCCTGCACCCGGACTCCTCGGCCACCGCGCGCCTCGAACCGGGGGTGCGATGAGCACGCCCCACCCGCCGGCCCCGGTGCCCGGGGCGGGGTCGGCGGTCCCCTCCGGGGAGTCCACGGAGCGGGGTTCGGGGTCGATGGTGGCCGTGCTCATCGGCATGGTCCTCATCGCCCTGCTCGCTGCGGGTCTCACCGCCGGCCAGACCTGGCGGGCGGCCTCCCAGGCGCGCACCGCTGCGGACCTCTCGGCGCTCGCGGCCTCCGGGGCCACGGCGCCCACGGCGCTCCTGCCGGTACCGCCGTGCGTCACCGCGGGCCTGGTCGCACGGGAGAACGGTGCCACCCTGGTGTCGTGCACCGTGCGGGACTTCGACGTCACCGTCCGGGTGGCCGTGGACTCCCGCACACCGTTCGGTCCGGCCATCGGCCAGTCCACGGCGGGACCCCGGCCGCAGGACGGCCCGCGCAAGAAGCCGCGGGGCACACGGCCCCCGCCGCCACCCCGGGGCGAGCTGCCACCGCCCCCACCAGGGCGGTGACGGTCACGGGGCACCCGGGGGCGGTGGTCACCGCCGCCCGGGCCCCAGACGTCCGTGGGGCACCCGGATCACCGGGTGCCCCACGGGCACGTGCGCGCTCTGCCGGGCTCAGGCGCCTCGGCGCGGGTAGGGGTCCTCGTCCGTGCGCGGGTCGGTCCGCAGCGGCTCACCCGGCTGCGCCGGGCGCGGCTCCTGGTGGTCCTCGTAGCGGGGGGCCTCGTCACGCCCCGGGCGGTCGTCACGCAGGTCACCACCGCGCAGGCCGTCGCGCCCCGGAGCCTGGTGGTCCTCGTAGCGGGGAGCCGCGTCGCGGTCGGCCGGGCGGTCGGCCACGTGGTCCTCCCGCAGGCCGCCGCGGTCGGCGGGGCCCGCCACGGCCGCCTCGCGCTGGCCGCGTGCCTCACGGGCCTCGCGCTCGAGCTCCTTCTCGCGCTTGCGACGCTTGGCGCTGGAGCGCAGGCCGAGAGACATCAGCCACAGGCCCAGGCCTGCCGCGGCCAGGGCGCCCATGCCGCTGAGGAACAGGGTGAGCACCGGCATCGTGGTGCTGACGTTGAGCGCCTCGATGGTGGTGGAGCCGTCGGCGCCGGTCACCACGTAGAGGATGAACAGGACGGCGAGCACGAGGATCAACAGGCCGATGATGAGCATGGGTCGCCTTTGTGAGGGGGACGGTGCGGGCGGCACAAGACTACTGCGCCGACCACTGTGCTGCGAGGACCTGCAACACCCTCACGGCGCCCTCCTTGGAGAGTGGCTCGTTGTTGTTCCCGCACTTGGGGGACTGCACGCACGCCGGGCACCCCGCGTCGCACGGGCAGCGGCGCACCGCATCGAGGGTGGCCTCCACCCAGGGACGGCGCGCGGCGAACCCGCGGTCGCCGAAGCCCGCCCCGCCGGGGTGGCCGTCGTGGACCATCACGGTGGGCAGGCCCGTGTCCGGGTGGAGGGGGGTGGAGACCCCGCCGACGTCCCACCGGTCGCAGGTGGCCACCAGCCCCAGCATGCCGATGAGGGCGTGCTCCGCCGCGTGCAGCGCACCCGGCAGCTCCACCTCATCGACCCCGGCGTCGGCAAGCACCTCGGGGGTGAGGGTGAACCACACCGACTGCGTGGGCATGGTGCGCTCGGGCAGGTCGAGTGGGTGTTGCCCCAGCACCTCCCCGGAGGGCAGCAGGCGGCGGAAGGCCGTCACGTGCGTGCGCACCAGGACGTCCCCGACGGACCACTCCACGCCGTCGCCCGGTGCCCGGTCGCGCACGGCCGTGACGTCGAAGGCCTCCTCGGTGACCGCGCGCGTGATCCACCCGGGGTCACCCTCCACCACCGTGGCCACGCCGTCGTCCAGGTCGAGCTCGGTGACCACGTGGGTGGTGCCCTGGTGCAGGTACACCGCGCCGGTGTGGACCGTGGAGTCCGCGCGGCCGGCGTCGATGGTGCCCAGCACCCGGCCGGTGCGGCTCTCCAGCAGCTGCAGGGTGCCGGCCATGCCGCGGAGGTCCACCAGGCCGTGGGGACGCTCGGAGCCCGCCCAGTACCAGCCGGTGGGCCGCTCGCGCAGCATCCCGGCGCGGACCAGGGAGTCGCGCACCAGGGCGGTCCCCGGCCCGAACCACAGCGAGTCGGCCTCCGTCAGCGGGAGCTCCGCCGCCGCACAGGCGAGGTGCTCGGCCAGGACCCGCGGGTTGGAGGGGTCCACCACGGTGGCCTCCAGGGCGCCGGAGAAGATCCCCTCGGGGTGGTGCACCAGGTAGTGGTCCAGCGGGTTGTCGCCGGCCACGAGCACGGCCAGCGCGGGCTGCCCCGAACGCCCCGCGCGCCCGGCCTGCTGCCAGAAGCTCGCCCGCCGCCCGGGCCACCCGGCCATCACCACCGCATCGAGCCCGGAGACGTCGATGCCCAGCTCCAGGGCCGTCGTCGCGGCCACCCCCCGGAGCGTGCCGTCGCGCAGCCCCCGCTCGATGGCGCGACGCTCCTCCGGCAGGTAGCCGCCCCGGTAGGCGGCGATCGCGGGGGCCCCGGCGGCCCGTGCGTCCCCCTCGGCTCCGGTGCCCCTGCCGGTGCCCGTGAACTCGAGCTGGTCGGCGACCACCCGCGCGGTCACCTCCGCACCCACGCGCGAGGTGGTGAAGGTGAGCACCTGGCGCCCCGCCTCGATCAGGCGCGCGCTGATGCGGGCGGCTTCGGTGAGCGTGGAGGGGCGGCCGTCCCCCGCCTCGGGCTGGGGGTCCCACAGGGCGTAGGTGACCTCCCCGCGGGGGGAGCCGTCCTGGGTGACGGCCTGCACCGGGGCGTCGAGCAGGCGGCTGGCGTGGTCGGCCGGGTCGGCGACGGTGGCCGAGGCGAGCAGCACGGTGGGCTCGGTGCCGTGGCGGCGGGCGATGCGCAGCAGGCGCCGCAGCACCAGCGCGACGTGGGCACCGGGCACCCCGCGGTGCACGTGGCACTCGTCGACCACCACGTAGTGCAGCCGGCGCAGGAAGGCGCGCCACCGCTCGTGGCCGGGCAGCAGCGAGTGGTGCACCAGGTCGGGGTTGGTGAGCACGTAGTTGGCGTGCTGGCGGGCCCAGGTGCGTTCCTCGGTGGGGGTGTCGCCGTCGACCACCGCCGCGCGGATGCCGGGGACCATCCACCGCTCGACCGCCGCCAGCTGGTCCTGCGCCAGGGCCTTGGTCGGTGCGAGGTACAGGGCCGTGGCCCCACGGCCGGTGACGTGGTGGGCGCCGTCGGCCAGCGCGGAGAGCACGGGCAGCAGGTAGGCCAGTGACTTGCCCGATGCGGTGCCGGTCGCCACCACCGTGTGCCGCCCGGCGTGGGCGTGCTCGGCCACCTCGGCCTGGTGGGACCACAGCTGGTCGATGCCGGCCCCGGCCAGGGCTGCTTCGACCTGCGGGTTGAGCCAGTCGGGCAGCGGCGCGGTCACCGCATCACGAGCGGGATGGGTCTCGGTGTGGACGAGGCGGTCGGTCAGGCCCCCGGTGGTGAGCAGGGACAGCCAGTCCTCGGGGGACGTGCTGTGGGGTGCGCCGGGCATGGCCCCATTGTCCGCCACCGCCCCTTGGCCGGCCCCGCGCCGCCCCTGACCACACTGCTGCAGGCGGTGGCGGCGGTGGCGGCGGTGGGGCGGCCGGGTGTCGTCAGGTCAGCGCAGGAACAGCGTCCGCAGCCGCACCGCGGCGAACCAAATGCCGAACACAGACATCGCGACGAAGTACAGCGCGTGTCCGGCCACGGCCCACGTGAGCTCGCCGAAGGCCAGGTGCCGCATCAGCTCCACCCCGTGCCACAGCGGCAGGGCCTTCACCACCCACTCGATGGGCGTGGGAAACACCTCCACCGGGAACAGCGTGGCGCTGAACAGGAACATCGGCAGCAGCACCAGCTGCACCAGGTCCATCTGCTGGAAGCTCTTCAGGTAGCTCGTCACCGCCATGCCCAGTGCCGCGAAACCCAGCGCGATGAGCAGCGCCACCGGCACCATCAGCACCGCCCACCACGAGGTCACCAGCCCCATCGCCGTCATCACGCCCATGAACCCCAGCGCGTACAGCAGCCCCCGGATCAGCGCCAGCACGATCTCCCCGGCGGCCACGTCCAGCGGCCCCAGCGAGGTCTGCAGCATGCCCTGGTAGAGCTTGGCGAAGCGCAGCTTGAAGAACACGTTCCAGGTGGAGTCGTAGACCGCCCCGTTCATGGCCGAGGTCGCCAACAGCGCCGGGGCGATGAAGGCCGCGTACTCCACGGTGCGCCCACCGGGCCCCTCCACGTCGCCCACCAGACCGCCGAGGCCGTAGCCCATCGCCAGCAGGTACAGCACCGGCTCGAAGAAGCCCGAGACCATCACCAGCCAGTTCTGCCCGGCCATCACCTTCAGCCCACGCTCCACCACGGCGCGGATGTTGCCGCCGTACAGGCCGCCCACTCGGTTCGTCGGCGCGCTCACGAGTTCAGCCTCCGCTCGAAGATCCGCCGGGCCACCAGCAGTCCGATGAGGGCCAGCGCGGCCAGGAAGCCCACGTGCAGCGCCGCCCGGGCCCAGCTGAGATCGGAGGAGTAGGCCGCCCAGCGGGCCAGCTCCGTGCCGTGCCAGATGGGGGAGATCCACCCGATCGGTTGCAGGAACCACGGCATGCTCGACAGCTCGAAGAAGGTGCCGGCGAACAGGAACATCGGCATCACGATGAAGCGCTGCACCATCGCGAACTGGTAGCCCTCGGACTCCAGCGACGCCGCGTAGGCCAGCAACGGGGCGCCGAAGGCTGCGGCCGAGAGCACCGCGATGGGCACGCACAGCCACGCCCAGGGTGAGCTGATGGCGCCGAAGACCCACATGATCCCCAGGAAGATCGCCGCCTGGGCCACGAAGCGCAGCATCACGCCGGCGAAGTGCCCCTCGGCGATCTGCTGTGGCGTCACCGGGGTGGCGTGCGGCCCGTGGTACAGCCGCTCCCACTTGAACCCCGCCATCACCGGGTAGGTGAACTCCCCGGCCGCGGACATGACGATGGTCGACACCAGCAGCGCCGGCGCCACGAAGGTCAGGTACTCCACACCGTCGACGCCCCCTGCCCCGGCATCCACCAGCGTGCCCAGTCCCACACCGAGGGCCACCAGGTACAGCAGCGGCTCGGCGATGGCGTAGACGAGGATCGACTGCGCCCACGCCCTGGCAGTGATCAGCCAGTACTCCACGTGGTACCACCAGCCCCAGCGCCGCGCCCGGCGCGCCATCTCGGCCGGGGGTGGCACCCGCCCGGAGGACGCCAGGTGCCGCAGGCTCACGAGGTCGTCGCCGGCGCTCGATGCGGTGTGCCCGCCGGCCGCGGCCGGCCCCGGTGCGCGGTGCTCAGTCAACGAGGGTCCGCCCGGTGAGGTGGAGGAACACGTCCTCCAGCGAGGAGCGACGCACCAGCGACGTGACGGGCTGAAGCCCGCGGGAGGTCACCGCATCGAGGGCGGCCTCGGCGTCGTCGGCGTAGAGCAGGATGCGGTCGGGCAGCACCTCGGTGCGCTCGCCGAGCGACTCCAGCTGGCCCACCACCTCGGCGTTGCGGTCGGCGCCGAAGCGCAGCTCGAGCACCTCGCGGGTGGAGTAGGTGCGGATCAGCTCGCGGGGTGAGCCCTCGGCCTTGATGGTGCCGTGGTCCACCACGATCAGGCGGTCGCACAGCTGCTCGGCCTCGTCCATGAAGTGGGTGGTGACCACCAGGGTGACGCCCACCTCCTTGAGGCGGAACAGCCGGTCCCACAGCACGTGGCGGGCCTGCGGGTCCAGACCGGTGGTCGGCTCGTCGAGCAACAACACCTTCGGCTCGTTCACCAGCGAACGCGCGATGGTGAGGCGCCGCTTCATGCCGCCGGAGAGGTCGTCGACCTTGCTCTTGGCCTTCTCGGTGAGCTGGGCGAACTCGAGCAGCTCGTCGGCCTTGGGGCGCAGGTAGCTCCACGGCAGCCCGAAGTAGCGGCCGTAGACCATCAGGTTGTCGCGGGCGGTGAGCTCGGTGTCGAGGTTGTCCTGCTGCGGCACCACGCCCAAGGTGGCGCGCACCTCCGGGCCGTGGGTGTCGGGGTCGAGCCCGGCCACCTCCATCGTGCCGCTGGTGCGGTTCAGGGTGCCGCCGATCATCCGCATCGTCGTGGACTTGCCGGCACCGTTGGGGCCGAGCAGGCCGAAGGACTCACCCGGGGCGATGTCGAAGTCGATGCCGTCGACGGCCGCGAAGTCGCCGTAGGTCTTGGTGAGCCCGCGGGCGCGGATGACGGGGGCCGATGAGGAGGCGGGGGACGAGGGGGAGCTCACCTGCGCATCGTGGCACGGGCCTGCGACAACCTCCACGGAACTGCTGGTCAGCCCATCAGGCGACCGATGCCCTGCAGTGACAGGACCACCCCGATGATGCCCACCACCCAGCCGGCCTCCCGCCCGGCGTTGCGGTCCAGCCAGCCGCCCACGCGGCCCAGTGCTCCGTCCAGGCGGTGCCCGAGCGCGGTGCGGGCGGCCACCAGCAGCAGGGCGGGCAGCACCATGACCAGGCAGTAGCCCGCGAGCACCGCCAGTCGCGCGGGTACGGACAGGTCAGAGCCCAACAGCAGCCCGATGGCGCCCAGGTAGGGCAGCATCGACGCCGCCTCGATGAGCCCGGAGACCAGGGCGACGGCCACCACGGTGCGCGCGTCGGCATCAGGCCCGATGGCGTGTCGCATCCAGTCCTTGAGCCGTGCCGCCCTGCCCCCCAGACCCCCGGGGAGGGTGATGGTGCCGTCCACGACGTAGCTCAGGGCCACCAGTGCGAGCCCCCCGACGATCCAGGTGATGGGGTGACTGAGCCAGTCGGGCCAGCCGCCCAGGGCTGACAGGGCGGTCTGGCCACCCAGCATCAGGGCCACACCGAGCACCCAGTAGAACGCGGCGATGACGGCCAGATGGGCCAGCACGCGGCGGCCGGCTCGGGCGTGCGCGAGCAGCGCCAGCACGGGCAGCACGAGGGTGCCGAAGCTGGTGCTGTCGAGCAGGGCGAGCCCGGCGAGGGCCACGAAGCCGCCGATGTCCACGATCTCTCCTTGGAAGCACAGGTGTGTCGGAAGGAGTGTGCGGGTGCTCCGTTGCGTGTGTCAACACAGGTGTGCTGCTTCCGTGGCACGATGGGGGCGTGCCCCGCCTCGCAGACCACGCCGAACGCCGCGCCGCCCTGGCCGATGCGGTGTTCGCGGTCGTGGCGCGTGAGGGGCTGCGTGGTACCTCGGTGCGCACCATCGCCGCCGAGGTGGGGTGGTCACCCGGTGCGGTGCGGCACTACTTCTCCGCCCAGCACGACCTGCTGGCCTTCGCCATGGAGGAGATGGACCACCGCATCGCGGCCCGGGTCATGGACGTGATCACGTGGGACGGGCCGGGTGAGGAATGCGCCCTGGAGTTGTTGGAGCAGCTGCTCCCGCTGGACGACCTGCGCCGGCAGGAGGTGGCCGTCTACGTGGAGTTCGTGGTGGCGGGGCGGACCGACGAGCGATTGCGCCCGGTGGCGACGCGCGCCTGGCAGGGGGAGCGGTGGCTGGTGCGGGCGGCCCTGGCCCAGGCCCTGGGTCTGGACTCGCCCCAGGAGGCCCAGACAACCCTGCCCGCCGCCGCCGAGGGGGCAGTGCCCGGACTGCATGCCGTGGTGGACGGGCTGACGCTCAGCGGAGTCGGTGTGCCGCAGGAGATGGACGCGGCCGCCCTGCGAGCGGTGTTGCGGGAAGCCCTGGCGGCCGCCGTCGCCCGCGCCGCGGGCTGAGCAGCGGGGCGGGCCGGCTGGGACGGGGGCGTCCGCTACCGTGCCAGCACACCGGGGTCACCGTGGCCCGGTGGGAGGGAGAAACCCATGGAACCGCCCGTCCTCATTGGCCTCGTCGTGCTGGCGCTGCTCGTGGTGCTGGTCATCTGGCTGTACAACGCACTCGTGCAGGCGCGCAACGCCATGCGCCAGGCCAAGCACGGCATCGAGGTGGCCCTCACCCAGCGCCACGACCTGCTCACCAAGCAGATGCAGGTGGTGCCCGCAGCGGTGCAGGCCGAGCGGTCCTTCCAGGAGCGCGTGGTGGAGCTGCGCCAAGCGCGACCCGCCGAGGGGCAGAGCGTGCCGCAGCTGGAGCAGGCCGACCGGGCCATGGATCGCGCCCAGGGGGCGGTGAACGTGACCGCCGAGGCCTACCCGGAGTTCCGCGCCAACGCCTCGTTCGTGGAGTTGCAGCAGGCCGTCACCTACACCGAGGAGCAGTTGGCCGCCGCGCGGCGCAGTTACAACGGGGCGGTGGCACGCCTGGACGACCGACGCCAGATGTTCCCCTCCAACATCGTGGCCGGCATGTTCGGCTTCGGGACCGAGCCCATGTTCCGGGCCAGCGACTCCGAGCGCCAGGACGTGGACCTCTCCGGCCTGGGTGACCAGGTGGGTGGCGGGGGGAGTCGCGGGTGATCCGCCTGCCCGAGCCGGCTGACGTCATCGATGCTGCCGGCGTGGACCCCGAGTCCTTCCGCGCCGAGCGGGACCGGGCGGGGCGGATGGGGCGCTGGCTGTGGATCGTCGGCGGGCTGATGGCGGCCGCGCTGCTGGTGCTGCACTTCTCCGGCATGACCGGCCGGGTGGGCCTGGGGCTCATGGTGCCGGGGTTCATCGGCGGGGTGTTCCTGCTGATCGTGGTGGTTGCCGCCGGCAGCATGGTGGTCTCCCGCAGGCAACAGCCGGTGGTGGACCGTCTGAACGCCGAACTGGTGGTTCCGGTGCTGCGCTCCTACGCGGCGCAGATCGACCGGTTGAACGGCACGTCCGGCAGTGAACTGCACCTGGAACGCGCGGAGCCGCAGTGGGTTCGCGCCGTGGAGGTGGTGGACACCGGCGACCGCGTGCGCACCGACGACGCCCTGGTGGGGGTGCTGGCCGGCGAGCCGTTCATGGTGGGGGAGTACAAGGTCACCGAACGCCGGGGCACCAAGGACAACCGGCGCACGGTCACCCTCTTCCACGGCACCGTGGCGCGGGTGCGCACGGCCCGCCCGGTGGCGGCGCCGCTGCGCATCGTGCCCCGGGGCAAGGAGAACTTCAGTGGGGCGGGCCTGTTCTCCGGTGGTGGGATTCCTCTGGAGAACCCGGCCATGGGGGACGGCTTCAAGGTGTTCACCGACACCCCGCAGGACGCGTACTTCGTGCTGCCGCAGACGGTGCAGGAGGGATGGGTGATGGTGGCCCAGCGCCACGGTGGCGCCATGGGCCTGCGCGCCGAGGGCGACCAGTTGCTGGTGGCCCTCGACCACGGAGGCAACGTCTTCGACGTGAGTCTGCGCTCGCGTGAGCCGGTGCGGACCTGCCTGGAGAAGATCGTGCACCAGGTGAACGACACCGTGGAGGCCGCGTCCCTGTTGGGTGCCTGGGGTGGGCGGATGGAGCGTCCCCGCCTCTGAGCCGTGGGACGATCAGGCGCGTGACCGCATCGAGCACGCCCGCCGCGCCCACGGGCCCCCTGACCGTCGTCTTCCTGCACGCCCACCCCGATGACGAGGCGTCCCAGACCTCCGGCTCGCAGCGCCTGCTGGCCGATGCGGGGCACCGCGTGGTGGTGGTCTACGGCACCAACGGCGACCACGGCATCGTGCCGGAGGACCTGGCGCCCGGTGAGACGGTGGTGGACCGCCGCCGTGCGGAGGCCGAGGCCTCGGCGGAGGTGACGGGCACGCAGGCCGTGCACTGGCTGGGCTACGCGGACTCCGGCATGACCGGCTGGGACCAGAACGCGCACGAGACCTCCTTCCACAGCGCGGATGCCGCCGCGGCGGCGGTGAAGCTGGCCGCGGTGCTGGATGCGGACGACGCCGACGTGCTGGTGACCTACGACTGGCACGGCGGATACGGCCACCCGGACCACGTGAAGGCCCACCAGGTGGCGCACCTGGCGGCCGACGCCGCGGCCCGCCGCCCGCGCCTGCTGGAGAGCACCATGAACCGGGACCGCCTGAGGGCGAGCTTCGAGCTGGCGCGCGAGGCAGGGATCGACGACATGGACCCTGACGCCCCGGCCGACGACGGCAACCCCTTCGGCGAGCCCGAGGCGAACATCCACTGGGAGGTCGACACCTCATCGGTGCTGGGTGCCAAGCGCGCGGCGCTGGAGTGCCACGCCAGCCAGACCAGCGACGTGGGCTTCATGCTGGCGCTGCCCGAGGAGGCCTTTGCGGCCTGGTTCGGCACGGAGTTCTACATCGAGCCCGGGCGTGAGCCGGGCCTGGTGGCCGGCCGCTGGTGGGAGGTCGCGTGAGCACCCCCGCGCAGACCCCCGTCCCGCATCGCCACCCCTCGCCGCCGGCCCCGCGCCGGGTGACTGATGACGGCGAGGACCTGACGCCCCTCATCGAGTCCCTGCGGGCCGACCTGGAGGCCGCCGACTACACCATCGAGGGCATCGGGGCGGCCGTGGGCGAGCTGGCGGCCGCCGCCCTGCACCGCGACCAGCCGCTGCCGGCCGACCGGGCGACCTGCGACCGCACCGAGCCGGTCGCGCTGCTCACGCGCCTGTTCGGCCTGGGCCTGACTCTCACCCCCGATGAGGTGGCGCTCGCCCTGCCTCGCACGCGCGCCGAGGGGCTGGCGACGCTGGGGCTGGCCCGCATCGAGGGCGATGGGGTGCGCGCCGTGGTGGACCTGCGCCCCCACGCCACGGAACACGACTCCTGGTGGGTGGTCTCCGACCTGCCGGAGCTGCAGGCCGGCGGTGGGCCCCTGCCCGAGGACCACGTGCTCGGCATCGGCGGGGCGAGCGTCACCCTGGCGGCGTGGACCCCCCGGCCCGAGGTGGCGCGCGCGTTGGACATCGGCACCGGATGCGGGGTGCAGGCTTTGCACCTGACGCACCACGCCCAGCGCGTGGTGGCCACGGACATCTCCGAGCGGGCGCTGGAGTTCGCGCGCTTCACGTGCGCGCTGAACGGGGTGGAGCTGGACCTGCGGCACGGGTCGCTCACCGAGCCGGTCGCGGGCGAGGAGTTCGACCTCATCGTGAGCAACCCGCCGTTCGTCATCACCCCGCGCACCAAGGGGGTGCCGGTGTACGAGTACCGCGACGGTGGGGTGGAGGCCGACGGCATCACGTCCGGGCTGATCGGGCAGGTGGCCGCGCGGCTGGCTCCCGGGGGCATGGCGCAGATGCTGGGCAACTGGGAGATCGGGCCCGATGAGGACTGGCGCGACCGGGTGCGGCCGTGGCTGGCGGGGCTCGGCGTGGACGCGTGGGTGGTGCTGCGCGAGGTGCAGGACCCCGCCGAGTACGCCGAGACCTGGGCCCGCGACGGCGGCCACACCCCGGGGGACGGCCAGTACGAGGCCATGTACGGCGCGTGGTTGGACGACTTCGCGGCGCGCGGCACGGCATCGATCGGGTTCGGGGTGATCACCCTGCATCGGCCCGAGGTCGAGCGGGAGCCGTGGATCGCGCTGGACGAGGCGCGCGGGCAGGTGGACGCCGCGATGGGGCCGCACGTTCTGGCCGGCGTGCGGGCGCGGACCTGGCTGGCGGAGCACTCCGACGACGAGCTGTTGGACATCGCGTGGCAGTACGCCGATGACGTGACGCAGGAGCGCTACTACGCCCACCCGGGCGATCCGGACCCGCAGGTGGTGCTGATCCGGCAGGGCGGTGGGCTGCGGCGGGCGTTCCAGGTGGACACGGTCACCGCGGGGCTGGTGGGCGTGTGCGACGGCGACCTGACGGCGCGCCAGGGGCTGGCCGGCATCGCGGTGTTGACCGAGGCCGACCAGAGCGACCTGGCCCGACAGGTGCTGCCGGTGCTGCGGGACCTGGTGGCCGACGGGCTGCTGGTGCGCTGAGGGGGCGAGGGGGGGGGCACGGCGACAAGGTCACAATCGTGTATCACTCTGGGGGGGGGGTTGACCCCAACGAAGCATGTCGGTTGGTTGGGGGGTACCGATTGCAAGCAACCACGACGGGAAATGTGTATGTTCTACCTAGGGTACGATGCGTCTTGTGGAACCTGCCGAGCAGTTGCGCTCGCGGCGCAGGAGGCGGCAGGTGGGAGCCTCGAGATTGAGCCGCTGCAGTCGCGCCGGATGCTTGATTGGCATCGCACAATTGGGCGTGTTCCCGTGTTCGAGCCGACTTTGGTTCAGGTGCATGGAGGAACGGTCTCCGGAATGTGGCATGGGCGGGCTATGGGTGCCCTGCTCGTGAAGGAGTTTGGTTTCAAAGCAGGTCTTCGGATGGCAGAAGCGCTCAGAGGTGGCGTAACACTCGGGGCTGCGGCGACGTCCAGGCGAACCTTCATGTCCCGAGTCGCCTTGGGGGGCTGTCCGCGGGGGCTCTATTCATGATCAGCCCAGCTAGGGCAATGGCAGGGCCACGAGGGGAAGTGGCGGGCGCGGGTCGAACGCTGAGTCGCCAAGAAGTGAGGCAAGTCTCTCATTCCGAGGCGCTCACAGAATTGGCTGGACGATTCGCCACCAATCCTGATTTATCAAACGTGGTAGCGTGGAATGTGGCCTCTCCGCCAGTAGGACGGTCAAATGGTGAGGGAGGTATGCTGCAAGCGCTGGAGCGAACGAGGAAGTCGCGGGCGACCGATGCATCAGGGGTGGGTGGCTTAGTCGCGATTGATGAAGTTGATTTCAATTCCCCGCAAGGCCTGGTTGGCGTCGCAGCGATGAGGATTGTGGATCGTGGCAACAGCCTGGTGCTTTGGAGTCCGGCGGAACAAAGCATGGTGATTACCGTTGAGGTCCCAGAGGGTGTAGACGGGGCAATCTCATGGTCCGTGCGCTATCAGCTTTGGGGTTCATCACTGGATGAACTGGAGTATCAGGAGGTGGCTCGCAGTCAGAACGGCGAAATGGTGCGGAGTGCGCGACCTGTCTCGACGGGGGTTGGCATCATCCCGATGGACCCCCCATACTCGAACAAGTGTGGCCCCGGATGTTGCGCGAACGGCCCTGGGGGATACGGATACGAGGTCGGGGGGAGTTGCGTCAGCAGAAATGTGTACTCGTGTCTCGCGAAAATAGCTGCTTACACGTCTTGTCTCGCGTGCCGCATGCCCAAGATGAGTTGGCCGCAATTGATTTTTTGCGTTTCGGTCTCGTGCCCATGGATGTTTGGAAAATGCTGCACTGCGAGAGAGAAGCCACACTGCCGCCGGTGCAGGTGTCGATTCACGAGGTAGTGGCCGACGGGCCAGTTAGCTTACCGGAGGGAGTTGTGTCTTGACTAGTGCCAGTCCGCATGAGAAACGAGAGAGTCCGCAGCTCTGGGGATTCATTATCGCTGGAATTGCATGCAGCTTCCAGTTGATAAATTTAGGAATGGCGCGCTTGGACTACCGTTTCGTGGTGGCTGGCGCAATGTTCCTGGTTATTACCCTAGTGCTCTTGCTGCGCCGCGACCGCGTCTCAAAAAAAGCCATGGTTGCTTGGGGTGCTGTCGCGTCGCTACTTGTAGGGACCGCGGTGTGGTTGACTCTTTCATGGCATTGGGGGGTGGCAGTGGGTTTTGGGGCGTTGACCCTTCTTGTGTTCGAGGCGGCACGACGCTGACCGCCATCGTGCGCAGGCTACCGGTGTTGCGCGTCCTAGTGGCCGACGGGCTGCTGGTGCGCTGAGGGGCCGGAGAACCTCAGCTGTTCGACGGCGTGCCCTCGGGCTGACCGAAGGTGATCTCTGCGCCATCGCCGTGGAAGACCACCCCGGCGTCAGTGATCTTCACCCTGAAGGGCGCGTCCAGGAGTTCCGTCACCCAGTCGGGCTGCTCGGTCGCGTGTCGCACCCCATGGCCGAGTCTGTCCGGCGGTCAGGGTGTGGAGTCCACGATGGCGAACCACCCGTCAAAGGCGTTGTCCACAGCCGGCACCCCTCTGCGGTTGCAATCATGGAGTACCCGTCTCCGAAGGGGTCAGGGGTGACCTCGACCTTGAGAGCATCCTGGAGATCGATCGCCTTCGCGTCGCCCTTCCTGGCCTCGACGCTGGTCATAGCGCCGCAGAGCCCGCCTCTCTCGGTCGTGGGCCAGCACCGAATATGGGCGGACTCGGAGGCCGGCTGGCTCCTCGAGGACGTGGCACGTGACGAGGTGGTGGAACTCTGCACGTGCGGTCCTTCAGAGGTGGTGCAGCCGGCCAGCAGCCCACTCCCGATGAGAACCGAAACGGCAAAGCCGTACAGAACAGGTCGGTTCAACGAGATCGTCCTTGGCCACCAGCGAAGAGTGGCCTTGTATCCGCGGCGCGAGACCTGGCCGGCGCAGCATCTCCCCGCACAACGTCAACATCGGCCCCCACGCTCAGCCCGGATGATGCGCTCGACATCCTCAGGTGACTGGACTCCGCGTGCCCTGGTGATGGAGGCGAGGTCGTCTCGCTGGTCAAGGGGCGCTGGCTCGACGAAGGTTCCGATCAGCTCGATGGGCCCATCATCAACACGCAAGGTGCTGACGGCCTCCAGTTCGAACCCGATCAGCTGGCGTGAGTCGCCCCGGGTTTCGTGGAGGGCGGGTTATGCCGTGCTGGCGGTTTCCGGGGCACGGTTGAGTGAAGCGTAGTAGGCGGCCTCGTACTCGGCCGGTGGGGTGTGGGCACAGTGGCCGTGCAGGCGGCTGGTGTTGTACCAGTCGACCCAGGACAGCGTCGCTGCCTCGACGGCCTCCATGCCGCTCCACGGCCCCTCCCGCCAAATGAGCTCCTTCTTGCAGAGCCGGTTGACGGCCTCCGCAGCGGCATTGTCGAAGGAATCGCCGACGGACCCGACGGAGGCCTCGATCCCGGCCTCAGCAAGGCGGTCGGTGTAGGCAATCGCAACATATTGCGCGTGTTCAACCGGTCGTTGCAACACTGCTTCGTGGGATTGATCTTAGGTGTTCGTCGAGGACTTCGGCCGGGGTCTTCCAACCGAGGACCTTGCGGGGCCTGTTGTTGAGGGTGTAGGCGACTGCTGCGAGGTCCTCAGCGGACCAGCGCGACAGGTCGGTGACGAACGCGACGTACACGAAACCGGACCACGTGGAGACATATGTGGGGGCACCTCCCGCTTGCGGGGGAATGTCGGCGACCCACCGCGTGTCCGGGGCGGGCGCAGAGAAGTCCCGCTCGAGCTGGTCGTCGGGAAACTCCACCGCCTGGGTGGGACGTCGAGTGGTCTTCGGGGTCCTGGTGTTTGGGACACCTGCCAGGCCCAATGCGTTCATCCGACGCTCGACGGTGCACCGAGCGATGTGCTCTCCGGGATACGCGCGTAGCAGCGCCTTCCACACCTTCCGGACGCCGTACACGCCACGATTCGCGGCGTGAACGGCGATGATCCTCTCGTCCCATGCTTGGTCCGAGAGAGTTCGGGTGCTGGGTGGGCGAGCCTTGCGGGCGTAGTAAGAGCTGGGGGCGATCTGGTAGCCGGCCTCGGCCAGCGTGGTGCAGATCGGCTCGACCCCGTGCTCCTCACGATGCTCGTCGATGAACCCATCGACGTCAGTCAGCGGCGGTCGAGCTCCGCCTGGGCAGAATGCGCACTCGCCTGGCGCAAGATCGTGTTCGCTCGTCGTAGGTCGCGGTTCTCCTTCTCCAGCTCGGCGATCCTCACCGCCTCAGCGGTAGTGGTGCCGGGCAGCTCACCGTCGTCGACGCGGGCGGTCTTGACCCAGTTCCGCAAGGTAGCGCCGTTGATCCCCAACTGCTCACCGATGGCCATGCAGGCCTTGTGCTGGGACAGACGCGGCTCGTCGGCGAGGCGATCGCGCACCAGGCGGATCGCTCGCTCACGCAGTTCATCGGGGTACTTCCTCGGTGCGGGCATGTCTGCATCCTTCCGGCAGATCAGACCCTCCACCACACCCGGGGCGACTCACGTTCCAGGTGGACTCGGTCACGGCCGGGCTGGTGGGTGTGTGCGACGGTGAGCTGACCGCGCGGCAGGGGCTGGCCGGCATCGCGGTGCTCACCGACGCCGACCAGGGCGACCTGGCCCGGCAGGTGATGCCGGTGCTGCGCGACATGGTGGCCGACGGGTTGTTGGTGCGCTGAGGGGGGGGGGCGAGGGGGCTCTTCCCACAAGCGCGGGAAGAGCCCCCCGTGTGCCCTCAGTCGGGCTGCGTGAGCCGCGACAGTTCCTGCGTCGTGGCTTCGAGTGCCTTCTTCGCGGAGCCGGCCTGGACCGCAGCGTTGCGTGGGCCGTCGGCTCTCCTCTCCCAGATGCCCTCGTCGAAGGTGATCACGTACTCCTGGTCCACCTCCTGGGGCCCCTCGAAGTCCGTGAGAGCGAGCGTGTACTCGCGCGACGGGTCCAGGATCTCCGGCAGTTCTGAGACGGCAGCCGTCCCGTCACCGGTCTGGCGGACCTTCACCGAGCTGCCCACCAGTTCGGGCACGGAGGACGCCGTGACCGCGAAGGTGGACCGGGTGAAGGGAATGCCCTTGACGTCCAGGACCTCGTGGCCCGTGGCGCGGCCGGTGACGAAGACGTCTGCCTCGGCCTCGATGTCCTGGATGCTGTCGGCCGTCTCCACCTTGCTCACCGCGACCGTGCCTGATCGTGACGGCTCGGCCGCCGCCATCCCGTCGCTGGTCTGGTTGTTGTTGCAGCCGGCGAGCCCTACCAGCAGGACGGTGGCCACGGAACATGCCTGAAGACGCTTCTTAGGAGAGCGCATTGATCCCCCTACGGTCGTCGGACGTGAGCCCTCTTATGCCTCTTATGCCTCTCATGCGGCATGTGTGACTATCGCCACACTTACAGGGTGACACTGGAAGGCCTCGGTGTCCAGCACTCATGCGTCGTGACCCGAGGGGCCGGCGCTGCGGTTTGGCCGGAGCCTGTCACAGTCTGACCAAGTGCTCCTGGCCGGCCCCTGGGACGTGACGAGTGGTGATGCGTCGGTCAAAGGTCACCAGGCACCCGTTCTGGTGCACGGCAAGGGCAAGCAGGTACGCATCCGTGATCTGGCGGTGGCCCGTGATCACATCGAGGGACACGGAGCCGGCACAGGGCTGCGGTTCCGAGCTCCAGTACTCGTGCGAGGGGTGGTCGGTCGCTCGTCGGAGCAGGCGTCCGGCCTCGTCCACTGTGATGGGACTGGGGTAACCCGGCTGGCTGATGACACGGAGGAAGCCCATTTGTGTCGTGGCACAGGTGGCCCACCCGTTCGAGAGGCGTTCTTCAGCCCATCGGTGGGCGGCCTCATGGTCACGGTGATCGATGTCGAGCAAGGCGATCAGGGTGTTCACGTCCAACAGAGCCGCCACGTCAGGCTGGGTCCTCATCGAGAAGGGCCTCTACCTGCTCACGTGTGACGGGTTCCCCACGGTGCTGGAGAACCGGGAGGCCGTTTCGTTCACCCACGTCAACGAACGTCGGCGCGGACAGAGCAGCACGGGCAAGGGCCGACAGTTCCTGCCCGGCCGTGGTCCCACGGGCGCGAGCGCGGTCCTTGACGGCCTGGAGCACGTCGTCCTCGATGGTGAGTGTCGTACGCATGCATCTGATGCTAGTGCATCATGTGCGCTGGTGTCTGTGACGTGGGCGGCTGATGGCAGAACGCTGGCGGTTTCGGGGAGCCGGGCGGCGTCGCGGACAGGTGGTCACGTGGTGAGCATGATCAGCCAGGCGGCCGGGGCTCGGGACCGACCACCGCGAAGCGCATGGCCGTGAACTGACCGTCGCGTTCCAGCGCCTCACGACGCAGCCTCAACCGGCGCGGCAGCAGTGGCTTGCCGGCGCCCAGCGTGACCGGCACCTGGTGCACCCAGACGGTGTCCAGCAGTCCCGCATCGGCAAACTGCCCGGCGAGGTCACCGCCACCCATCACCCACACGTCCTTCTCGCCGGCGGCCTCCACGAACTCCGGGTGCAGGCCGGCGACGTCGCCGCTGGCTCCTGTCACCCCATCGATGGGGGTGACCTCGCGGTGGGTCATCAGCCAGGTCGGCTGTTCGTACGGCCAGGTGAATTCGCCACCGTCCTGGGTGAGCTCGCGCCCCAACCATGCATAGGTGCTGGCGCCGAGGACGATGGCCCCCACGCCGTCGAAGAAGCGGTCGAAGTCCAGCGAGTCGCCGTCGCCGTAGCGGCCGCCCGGGTCGTCGGCGTGCCCCGGCGTCCTGAACAACCACGCGAGGCTCTCGGCGTCGTCGGCGATGAAGCCGTCCAGGCTGGTGGCAGTGCAGTAGATGGTGGCCATGGGCCCAGCGTCCTGCCCCCCACCGACAACCTGGCCCTGACTCAGCCCAGGCTCCGGCGCCCGCTCCGCTCGGCGAACCGGTCGAGGGCTGCCAGCACCTCGGGTGCGCGCCACACGATCCGCCGCCCGTCCTGCGCCATCCGCGACTCCTTGAGGATCCCGGCCTTCAGGAGCGGGTTCACGGCACGCCGCACGTGGGGGGCTGCAAGGCCGAGGCGCTCCTGCACCACCTCGGCCGTCACCACCGGCCGCTCCCGCAGCAGGTCCACCAGTCGCCAGGCCGCCGCCTGGGGGCGCGCGGTGATCCGGTCCTGCCACCTGGCGTGGATCTCCACCAGCTCCGCGACGAGCACCCGGGCCTCCTGCGCCCCGCGGAGGGCGGCGTGGGCCATGCGCTCCACGATGGGTTCCGGGTCCCCGGTGCGGTACGCGTCCAATGCGTCGAAGTAGCGGCTCGTGTCCGTGGGTAGGCCAGCTGAGACCGGCACCGTCACCCGGCGCGTGAGTCGCTTGGCGCGCAGCATCGCGTGGACGAGTGCCCGCCCGGTACGCCCGTTGCCGTCGGTGAACGGGTGGATCGTCTCGAACTGGGCGTGAGCCAGGGCGGCATGTGCGAGCACCGGCAGGTCATCCCTGCGCATGAAGACGACCAGGTCCTCGATGAGGCCCGGCACGCGCTCGGCGGTGGGCCCCACGTGCACGGCGCCGAACGGCCCGAGGTCCGAACCGCCCACCCACACCTGCTCTCGTCGCCACTGCCCGGCCTGTGGGTCCACGCCGCCCAAGAGCGTCGCGTGCATGGACAGGAGTGCCGCGGCATCGGGCTCGCTGGCCGGCTCGATGGCCTCCACGAGGGCCGCCGTGTTCTGGGCGATCTCCGTGGCGTTGCGCCGGGACCGGTCGCCGACCTCGGCGGCGAGGATCGCCCGGGCGCTCGCGGTGAGGTGTTCGATGCGGGAGGACGCCGCCGCCTCGGAGCGCAGGAGCAGCCCGGCGTAGGGGGCGAGCGCCAGGGGAGACTCCGCATCGAAGCGGGAGATCTCGGCGGTGATGTCATCCAGGTCGGCGAGCAGCGGGGCCGGCGGCGTCCACGGTGCCTCGGCGATCGACGGCGGGACGGTGGCCTCAAAGGTCGGGCGGAGCTCGGATCGCTGGCGGCGCGTGAGGTGCTCGGTCGGCAGGGTGGAGACCCACGGGAGCGTCTCGTGCGCGACAGGGGGCCAAGGCGAGGTCATACAAAAAAGTTACCAGTTTTGGGTGAAAGTGGTAACTTTCCCTGCAGCTCCGCCTCGGCACCCACACCGACGCAACTCGCAGTTGTCGGGTGCCCACATTGCCGCGGGACCGGCGGGGCCCGCCGCGGGAGCGGGCGCCGCCGCGCCGTCCGTGCGACTACTACCCCCGGTCGTGGGCTACGGTGGCGCCCGTCGGCCCGGGCGCCGCAGAGCGGTGACGACTCCACCGCACGCCCACCCGACAGTGAGGAGTCCGCACGTGGCAGCCAAGGGCAGCAAGCTCGTGATCGTGGAGTCGCCGACCAAGGTGAAGTCCATCGGCCAGTACCTGGGGGACGAGTACCGCGTGGAGGCCTCCGTCGGCCACATTCGCGACCTGCCCACGCCCAGCGAGATGCCCGCAGACATGAAGACGGGGCCCTACGGCAAGTTCGCCGTGGACGTGGACAACGGCTTCGACCCCTACTACGTCATCGACGCGGACAAGAAGAAAAAGGTCACCGAGCTGCGCAAGGCCCTCAAGGAGGCCGACGAGCTCTACCTCGCCACCGACGAGGACCGCGAGGGCGAGGCCATCGCCTGGCACCTGCTGCAGGCGCTCAAGCCCAAAGTGCCGGTCAAGCGCATGGTCTTCCACGAGATCACCAAGGACGCCATCCAGCACGCGGTGAACACCACCCGCGACCTCGACGACCGCATGGTCGACGCCCAGGAGTCCCGCCGCATCCTCGACCGCCTCTACGGCTACGAGGTCTCCCCGGTGCTCTGGCGCAAGGTCAAGCAGGGCCTGTCCGCCGGCCGTGTGCAGTCCGTCGCCACCCGCCTGGTGGTGGAGCGCGAGCGCGCCCGCATGGCCTTCCGCATCGCGTCCTACTGGGACGTGGAGGCCGACCTCGCCCCCGCCGACGATCAGCAGTTCACCGCGCGCCTCACCAGCCTCGATGGGGTGCGCGTGGCCACCGGCCGCGACTTCACCGATGCGGGGGAGCTCAAGTCCTCCGCCCAGGTCACCCACCTGGCCGAGGCCGACGCCCGGGCCGTCGCCTCCGGCATCGAGGCCGCGCAGGTGACCGTCACCGATGTCAGCGAGAAGCCGTACACGCGCAAGCCGGCCGCGCCGTTCATCACCTCCACCCTGCAGCAGGAGGCCAGTCGCAAGCTGCGCCTGGGCTCCAAGGACGCCATGCGGGTGGCGCAGCGGCTGTACGAGAACGGCTACATCACCTACATGCGTACCGACTCGACCACCTTGTCGCAGTCGGCCATGACCGCGGCCCGTCAGCAGGCTCGTGACCTCTACGGCGCGGACTACGTGCCGGACTCCCCACGCTTCTACGGCAAGAAGGCCAAGGGCGCGCAGGAGGCCCACGAGGCCATCCGTCCCGCCGGCGACACCTTCCGCACCCCGGCCCAGGTGGCCGGCGAGCTGCGCGGCAGCGAGTACGCCATGTACGAGCTCATCTGGAAGCGCACGGTCGCCTCCCAGATGGCTGACGCCAAGGGCTCCACGGCCACCGTCCGCATCGGCGCGCCGCTGCAGGGCGTGCAGGTCGGGGGCAAGCCGGCGCGCCAGGCCGAGCTCACCGCCTCGGGCACGGTCATCACCTTCCGGGGCTTCCTGGCCGCCTACGAGGAGGGGCGCGACGCCGACCGTTACGGCGGGGGCGAGCAGGGCGGCTCGGGCGACGCCGGCGCGAAGTCCGGGAAGGGTGCCAAGGAGGTGCGCCTGCCGAAGATGGCCGCAGGGCAGGAGCTGGCCACCTCCCGGGTGGAGGCGCTGGGGCACGAGACCTCCCCGCCGCCGCGGTACACCGAGGCCACGTTGGTGAAGGCGCTGGAGGAGAAGGGCATCGGCCGCCCGTCCACCTACGCGGCGACCGTCGGCACCATCCAGGACCGCGGGTACGTGCGCACCAAGGGCAATGCGTTGGTGCCCACCTGGCTGGCGTTCGCCGTGACCACCCTGTTGGAGAAGCACTTCCCCACGTTGGTGGACTACGACTTCACCGCATCGATGGAGGAGGGGCTCGACGCGATCGCCGCTGGCGAGGAGGACCGCGTCGCCTGGCTGCAACGGTTCTACTTCGGTGACGAGGCGTCCTCGGCCACCGGGTTGCGTGAGCTGGTGGAGGACCTCGGTGAGATCGACGCCAAGGGGGTTTCCACGATCGACATCGGCGACGGGATCGTCGTGCGCGTGGGTCGTTACGGGCCGTACGTGGAGGAGATCGCGCCGGCGGGCACCGACCTGACCACCGGAGAGGTGCCGGACGATGCGGGGAGCGCCGCCCGTGCCGCGGACGGCACCGCTGCCTCGGGCGAGGAGGAGGCCAAGCCGCTGCGCGCCAGCATCCCGGAGGACATCGCGCCGGACGAGCTGACCCCGGCGATGGCGCGGGAGTACCTGGCCGAGGCCGCCTCCGACGGGCGAGTGCTGGGTCAGGACCCCGAGACCGGCCGCGACATCGTGGCCAAGACCGGGCGGTACGGGCCGTACGTCTCCGAGGTGTTCACCGACGAGGACGTCGCCCGCTTCGAGGCCGAGGGCAAGAAGACCACCGGCCGCGGCAAGGACCTGGTGAAGCCGCGGACCGGCTCGCTGCTGGCCTCCATGGACGTGCGGACGGTGACGCTCGAGGACGCCCTGAAGATCCTCTCGCTGCCGCGGGTGGTGGGTGCGGACCCGGAGAGCGGCGCCGAGATCACCGCGCAGAACGGGCGTTACGGGCCGTACCTGAAGAAGGGTACGGACTCGCGCTCGCTGGCCAGTGAGGAGCAGATCTTCGAGATCACCCTCGAGGAGGCCCTGAAGATCTACGCCGAGCCCAAGCGGCGCGGGCGCTCGGCGGCCAACCCGCCGCTGGCGGAGTTCGCCGAGGACCCGGTCTCGGGCAAGAAGGTGGTCATCAAGGACGGCCGCTTCGGGCCCTACATCACCGATGGCGAGACGAACGTGACCGTGCCGCGCGCCATGCGGCCGGAGGACGTCTCGGAGCTGCAGGCCTTCGAGCTGCTCGCGCAGAAGCGGGCCGAGGGGCCGAAGAAGAAGCCGGTGCGCAAGAGCTCGGGCACCACCCGCAAGGCGCCGGCGAAGAAGCCGGCCGCCGGGACTGCGCGCACGGTGAAGGCCGGGAGCCGCAAGAAGAGCTGAGGCGGCGGGCGCCCCGCATCGAGGCCTTGACGCGGTTCACACAACGCCTTACTCTGATGTAAGGAGGTGTGTGATGGTTGCAGCAACGATGACGAGCAAGGGGCAGGTGACCGTGCCCAAGGAGGTGCGGGACGCCCTGCACCTGACCGCAGGGTCCCGTCTGGTCTTCGAGGCGACCGCCGATGGCGGTTACCTCGTGCGTGGAGTCCGCGAGGCGGATTCGCTCGCCGTGATGGCGGGGCGGCTGAGGCGGCGGGGGCCGGCGGTGTCCCTGGTGCAGATGGACGGGGCCATCGCCTCCGGGGCGGCGGCAGGGCAGTCGGTGTGATCGGCCTCGACACCAACGTGCTCGTGCGCCTGCTGGTGGATGACGATGCCGAGCAGTCCGGTCTGGCGCGCGAGCTGGCGTCCACCGTGACCCCTGCCGCGCCCGCCTTCGTGCCGCTGGTGGTGTGGGTGGAGACCTACTGGGTCCTGCACCGGGCCTACGGCATCGCGCCGGATGAGGTGCTCGAGGTGTTCGATGAGCTCGCTGGGCGTGACGAGGTCCTCAGCGAGAACCCACGGGCCGTTGCCCACGCTCTGCGGGCGGCGCGGGAGGGGGTCGACTTCGCCGACGCCCTCATCGACGCCTCGGCGCAGCAGGCCGGCTGCGAGGTCGTGGCGTCGTTCGACCAGAAGGCGCAGCGGATGCTGGGCTGGTCGTCGCCGGAGACTCTGCGGGGGTGAAGCTCCTCAGCCGGCTCCGCCGACGAAGAGCTCCTGCAGGCGGCGCTGCTCCTCGTCCTTGCTGATCTCCTCGATCACCTGACGGATCGTCCAGCGCACGCCGTAGGGGTCGCGGATCGAGGCGAACCGCACACCGGCCGCCTGGAAGTCGGCGGGCTCCTCGCGCACGGTGGCGCCGGCCTCCTGGGCCGCCTTGGCGGTGACATCCACGTCGCGCACCGTGATGTCGAGGGAGAAGGCGGCCGTGTCCGGGTCCTTCCCGGCGGCGTCCATCACGGAGGACTGGCTCGCTGTGCCGAAGTCGTCGCTGGCCTCCATGACGGTGACGATGCTGTCGCCCAGGCCGAGCTCGGCGTGCAGCACGCTCCCCTCGGGGGTGTCGATGCGGACGAGCTGCTCGGCGCCGAAGACGCGTTGGTAGAGGTCCAGCGCGCCGGCGGCGTCCTCGAGGACGAGCAGCGGGTTGACGGTCACGGTTCCCGGGTTCTTCGAGGTGTTCATGCCCTCGAGTCTGGCTAGGATCGGTCCCATGGGGCTTGCAGATTCGCGACAGGCCGCGCCAGAGGGGAGTGCAGAACCGGCCCGCCCGCTGCCTCGTGGCCCGCTTCCCTCCGCCGGCGACCCCTCCGTGTGGGCCTCCGGCCGAGAGGCTGTCAGCTCACCCCTCGGTCGGGTGGTCGCGCACCGGTGGTGGGTGCAGTGGGCGCACGACGGTTCGACGCCGCAGAGTCCGCAGGTGCTGGGCCACCCCGTGGTGCACCTGACCGTCGAGTGGGGCCGTTCGTTGGCGGGGGATCCGGCGCCGATGCACGGCCACCTGAGCCCCTGCATCCTGCTGCACGGCCCGATGCGTGCCACGTTCTCGGTGGACCTCCCTCCGGAGGGCTGGGTCGCAGGGATCGCCTTCCACCCCGGCGCGTTCGCCGCAGCCACCGGCATCGAGGCCGACCGGTACGCGGCGCAGGTGGTGCCAGCGGCGGACCTGCTCGGGCCGGCCGCGTCCACCTGGCTGGACCGCGTCGTGCCCCACGCACATCGAGAGGGCCCGGCCGAGGCATCCGCGACCCTCCTGGATGCAGCCGCGAGTCGTCTCCGACTGCCCGGTCCCGGGGAGGCGCCCGGGTACGAGCTCGTGCGTGCCGCGTGCGACCGGATGCAGAACCAGGGCCACCGGGCCGTGGCCGACGTGGCCCTCGACCTGCACGTCTCGGTGCGCACCCTGCAGCGGGAGTTCCGCCGTCTGGTGGGGCTCAGCCCGCTGGTCGTGCTCCGGCGCTACCGGTTGCAGGAGGCGGCAGCCCGGCTGGAGGAGGGTGGGGCTCCGGACCTGGCATCCCTCGCCGCCGACCTGGGTTTCAGCGACCACGCCCACCTCACACGGGAGTTCACCGCGGCGGTGGGGCTGACCCCATCGGCCTACCGCGATCGGGTGGCCAGGGCCCGCGCAGTTCACGCACGGGCCTGAGCCGCACGCCGCGACCTGTCGCCCGCTGTCAGCCCGCCCCCCGTCCTGCCCGGCCCGCGAACCCCGGCGGACGTCCGGGCACCTCAGGTCAGCGCGGGCGCACCCTCCGGGAGCTCGAGGCGGTGGGCGCAGGTGGTCGAGGTGGACCGGTAGCCCAACGACTCGTAGAGCCGCAGGGCGTTGCTGGTGTTCTCGGTGTCGACGCCCAGCCCGGCGGCCTGCATGCCGTCGGCTGCGAAGCGGCGCTGCTGCTCGCCCAGCAGCGCAGTGGCCAGGCCCCGGCCGCGGTGGCTCGGCAGCACGCCGAGCAGGTCGGTGTACCCCTCGGTGAAGCCCTGCGGTTCCCAGTCCTGCTCGTACGCCGCGCCGGTGGCGAACCCGACGAGCTCACCGGTGGCCTCGTCCTCGGCGAGCACGCACCAGGCGGGACGGAAGGTCGACCCCTCCGTCACCTCCGCCCACATGCCGGGGGTCTGCTCGACGCTGCCCCAGTGCTCCGCGAACGTGGCGTTCCGCAGGGCCAGCACCTCATCGCTGCGGGCGGGGTCCCAGTCCAGCATCCGGATGCCCGCTGCCGGGAGGGCGGTGCGGGCCCCCTCCTCGATGCGGGGAGCCACCACCGTGATCGGCTCACCCGCGGAGTCCCGCAGGAGCGGCAGGTCCACCAGGGGCGCAGTCATCTCGTGGAAGAAGCGCACCACCGGCAGTCCGGCACGGTCGGCGAGGTGTCGCAGGTCGGTCTGCCCGACGGGGCAGTACGCGGTCAGGGCAAGCGGCCCGAAGCCCTCCTCGCGCGTGGCGCGGTCCCAGTCGGCAGCGTGCGCCAGCTCCCAGGCCAGGACCGCCCGCCCGATCCCGCGGCCGCGCCACTCCGGGTGCACCGCGCCGCCCAGGTGGGCGGTCCGCAGGGAGGTGACGGCCCGGTTGAGCCCGCTCCAGGCGACCGCCACCACGGTGGCCTCCCGGTCCCGGCCCAGCAGCACGTCCTCGGTGGGGCGGGACCGCTCGGCGTCCCAGTACTCCAGCAGCTCGGCCTCGGACCAGCGCTCGGGGTCACCGTCGTGCTCGCGGGTGACGGCGAAGAGCGCGTTCAGCTCTGCCGCGTCCTCGCGGGCGAAGGGGGCCCAGGCCAGGCCCGGCAGGGCGTCCAGGTCAGTGCGAGCAGCAGCCTCGGTGGTGATGTGCATGCCCCCATGTCAGCAGTCCGGCGACGGTGGGGCCACCGCTTTTCCTCCCGCAGGACCCGCGGGGCTCCCTTGCCACCATGTCCCAGACCTCCTTACACTCCGGTAAGGAGGTGGCGGACATGGTGATGGCGACGATGTCGAGCAAGGGGCAGGTGACCATGCCCAAGGAGGTGCGTGAGGCGCTCCACCTTGCGACCGGGTCCCGCGTGGTCTTCGAGCCGGCCGGTGAGGGCGAGTACGTGGTACGGGCGGTGAGGGGCTCGGGCTCCTTGGCAGACCTGGCCGGGTGCCTTCCCCGGCGGGGCGCCCCCGTGACCCTGGAGCAGATGGAACGGGCCGTGGCCGACGGTGCTGCTGCGTCGGGGGCGTCCGGGTGATCGCCCTGGACACCAACGTCCTGGTCCGCCTCCTGGTACAGGATGACGAGGAGCAGTCGCGGCTGGCGCGCGAGGTCGCGGCCGGCATCACGCCGGCGGACCCCGCGTTCGTGGCGGTGGTGGTGTGGGTGGAGAGCTTCTGGGTCCTGACGCGCGCGTACGACCTCCCCGCGGCGCAGGTGCTCGGCGCGTTCAGCGACCTCCTGGACCGGGACGAGGTGTGCAGCGAGGCACCGCGGGCCGTCGCGCAGGCGGTCGTCGGGGCCCGTGGTGGGGCGGACTTCGCCGATGCCCTCATCGACGCCGTGGCCACCGGGCACGGGTGCGCAGAGGTGGTGTCGTTCGACCGCCGGGCGCAGCGACGGCTGGGCTGGATCGACCCGGCCGAGCTCCTGGGCTGAGATCTCCCGGCGGCCCCGCACGCCCGCCGACCGCGGCGCGTTCCCTGCATCGGCCATGCTTGACCCTGACGCAACGTGAGGCGGTGACATGGGTGCCATGACCGATTCCGACGACCTGACAGTCGGCCAGGTGGCCGAGCTCCTGGGCGTGACGGTGCGCACCCTGCACCACTACGAGGCAGTGGGCGTGGCCGGTGCATCGCACCGGACCTGGTCCGGCTACCGCCTCTACTCGCCCCGGGACGTCGCCCGCCTGGAGCGGGTCGTCTTCCTGCGACGCCTCGGCCTCTCCCTGGAGGAGATCGCCGCGGTGGCTGATGGGGGCGACGTCGCCCCCCGCCTGCAGGCGCGCCGCGATGAGGTCATCCGACAGGTCGAGCAGCTCACCGGAGTGCTCGACGCGATCGACACGGCACTGGAGGCCGAGATGAACACCGAGAAGAACCAGCCCGAGAACCACGGCTACCGCATCAGCCGGGCCGAGCAGCGCGAGATCTTCGGCGACTCCTTCGCCACGGACCTCGATGACTACCAGGCCGAGGCCGAGCAGCGATGGGGTGACACCCCGGCGTGGGAGCAGTCCCAGCAGCGCACGCAGACGTACTCGCGGAGCGACTGGGAGCAGGTGAAGGCCGAGTCCGACCAGATCCTCGCCGACCTCGCCGCCGCGATGCGGGCCGGCGAGCCGGCCACCTCCACCCGCGCCATGGACGTCGCCGAGGCCCATCGGCAGCACATCACGCGGTGGTTCTACGACTGCACGCCGCAGATCCACCGCGGGCTGGGTGAGATGTACGTCGCCGACGCCCGGTTCACGAGGACCTACGAGGACGTCGCGCCGGGTCTGGCCGAGTACGCGCGCGACGCCCACGCGGCCAACGCCGACCGTCAGGCCAGCTGAGCCAGCGCCTGCTCGAGGTCGGCGATGATCGCCTCGGCCGACTCGAGCCCGACCGACAGCCGCAGCACGTCCGCGGCCGGTCGGGCCTCGGCGGGCACGGGGCGGTGGGTCAGGGCCGCCGGGTGCTGGATGAGCGTGTCCACGCCGCCCAGGCTCACCGCGTGCACGATCATCCGGCACGACTGCGCCACCGTGGAGGCTGCCTCATAGCCCCCGGCCAGGCGGATGGCCAGCATCGAGCCCGGACCCCGCATCTGGCGGGCGACCAGCTCCGCATCGGCGCCGCCGGCCAGACCGGGGTAGTGCACCGCGGCCACCTCCGGGTGATCGGCCAACCAGCGGGCCACCTCACCGGCGGTGCGGGTGGCGGCCTCGACGCGCACGGCCAGGGTCTGCAGGCCACGGTGGGCGGTGTAGGCCACCTGCGGGGCCAGCAGCCCACCGGTCACGGCACGGACCTGGCGCAACCGCACCGCCCACTCGGAGGTGCACGCGATCGCGCCGCCCAGCAGGTCGCCGTGCCCGCCGATGGCCTTGGTCAGCGAGTGCAGCACCAACGCCACCCCGTGGTCGGCCGGGTTCTGCAGAATCGGGGTGGCGAAGGTGTTGTCCACCAGCACCGGCACGTCCCCGGCCGCAGCCACCACCGCATCGAGGTCCACCAGCTCGAGGGTCGGGTTGGCCGGCGTCTCGACCACCACCAGACCCGTGCGCTCGGTGATCGCGGCGGCGATGCCGTCGGCCTCCACCCAGCTCACCTCGGTGCCCAGCAGCCCGGTGCCCAACAGGTGGTCGGTGCCGCCGTACAGGGGGCGCACCGCCACCACGTGGGGTGTGCCCGCCGCGACGCAGGCCAGCAAGGATGCCGCCACGGCCGCCATCCCCGAGGCGAACGCCACCGCCTCGTCGGTGTGCTCGAGCTCGGCCAGGGCGTCCTCGAAACGCGCGACGGTGGGGTTCCACAGCCGCTGGTAGACGAACGACTGCCCCTCACCCGGCCGCCCGCCGCCCGCGAGCTGCTCGTAGGCCTCCCCGCCGGCCTCGACCTCCGGCAGGGGCGACGTGCTGGAGAGGTCGATGGGGGCGGCGTGCACCCCCATCGAGGTCAGGTCGTGGCGTCCGGCGTGGACGGCTGCGGTGCGCGGGTCGAGCGGTCCGGGTGTGCTCATGGGGGTGACTCCTTTGGCTGTGGTCCGTCTCACACTAGAGGGCGTCGAAACAGCCTCGGAGGGGGGTCACCCCTGCCTCCTACAGCGCCTGGCCGGCCTCAGTAGCTGCCGCTGGCCCCACCCCCGGTGAAGCCCCCGCCGCCGCCGAACGAGGACGTGCTCGTCGAGCTGGGGGAGGGCGCCCCCATCGCGGTCGGGTTGGCGGCGTACAGCGGGATCCATGCGGCGTACGCGAACGGTACCCCGTTCGGCAGCGGCTCCGCGCCGTGCTGCTTGCGATAGGAGTGGAAGGCCTCGAACTCCTCGTCGGTCGGCTCCGCCAGGCTCGGGTCCTCCCGGCGGGCGTCGCGGATCAGCTGCTGGGTGAGCTCCTTCTCCTTCTCCTCCTGCGCGGCGAACCGGCGGTAGCTGCGCACACCGAGCCATCCGGCCAGGAGTGCGCCGACCCCTCCCAGAATGCCGGCCACCCACGCCACGACCTTCTGCCACGGCTCCCAGGCGAAGGGCTCCCCGCCGCGCGCGAGCTCGTAGACCGCATCGATGCCCTCGGTGTACCCCGCGGCGAACTCGTCGTCACCGAAGTGGTCGGTCATGCGGTCCACCACCTTCTCCGCGTCGCCGTCGGAGACGTGCTCCCGGGCGCCGTCGGCCACCTCCAGGCGCACCTGGCGGTCCTGCTCGGTGTGCAGCACCAGCACGCCGTTGTCCTTCCCGGCATCCCCGACGCCCCACGCGGTGGCCACCCGGCGCGCGTAGTCCTCGAGGTCCTCCCCCTCCAGCGACTCCACCGTCAGCACCGCGACCCGCGCCCCGTCGGTGGAGCGGTTCCCCTCATCGATGCGGGCGTTCACCTCGCGCTCCTCGGCGTCGCTGAGCAGGTCGGCGCCGTCGACGACGTTTCCCTGCTCCGGCGGGGCCGGGACGTCCAGGGCCAGTGCCGCCGTGGGCGTCATCAGGATGCCGCCGGCCAGCGCGCTGGCGGCGAGTGCACGGTGGGTGTGCATTGTTCCCCTCCTGGCGGGGCCCTCGAGTGACCCCCATCACGAATTTCTTGTGCTGCCGCACCCTAACGAGCCGACGGCGCGCGGGCGGTTCGGTGGCCCCCGGGGGTTCGGTACGGTCGTCACCGGGAGGGCGAGTCCCTCCCAGGTCACGGAGCGGCCACACCGGGCCGCCACGCAGCAACGGAGGGAGGGCGCCCATGCGCCCAGCACGTCGGGGAACGCGTCGGATGGTGCAGGGGGCGGCAGTGGCCGTCTGCCTGGCGGTGGGGGTGACCGCGTGCAGCGGTGACTCCGAGGGGGACGAGAGCTCGAGTCCCGCCTCCAGCAGCAACGCCTCGGGGGAGAACTCCTCCGAGGGGGGATCGCCCACCTCGGAGGACGAGGGGTCGGGTGAGCCCTCGAGCAGTGACGGCGAGTCCGCTGAGCCCAGCGAGTCCGGTGACGCGTCCGCTGAGCCCAGTGAGTCGAGTGAGTCGAGCGATGCGTCGGGCGAGTCGGGTGAGTCGAGCGAGCCGGGCGACGCGTCAGGCGAGTCGGGCGATCCCTCTCGTGACGAGCAGGGCCAGGGGAAGGACAAGGGCAAGGACGGTGCGTGGGCGAAGAAGGTGCCCGCCGGTGAGGCCCCGCCGCAGTTCGTGGTGATCTCGTGGGACGGCGCCGGGGAGACCCCGCTGGAGCAGGGCGTCTCCCGCTTCCGCACGGCCGGTGACGAGTCCGACGCCACCATGACCTTCTTCCTCTCGGGCCCCTTCCTGGCCACCGGACCGGAGGTCAAGGAGATCTACGACCCGCCCAACCACCCCAAGGGCATGCAGCACATCAAGCCGCGCACCCGGCAGATGGTCATCGACACCACGCGCGAGCTGGCGGCGGCCCTCGAGACGGGCCACGAGGTCGGCACCCACTACAACGGGCACTTCTGCGGCCCGAAGGGTGGCGGTGACTGGTCCGTGAAGCAGTGGCACCAGGAGATGGACGAGTGGTACGAGTTCGTCGAGCGGTGGGAGGGCAAGACCCCCATCGAGGGTGGGACGGCCCTGCCCAAGGGGCTGGCCCGCAGCGTCGAGGGTGGGCGCACACCCTGCCTGGAGGGCGTGGAGAACGCCCAGAAGGCCGCGGCCGAGGACGGCTGGACCTACGACTCCTCCAGCCTGGACATCGTGCGCTGGCCCGAGAAGGCCCACGGCATCTGGAACATCCCGATGCCGTCGGTGCACATCAAGGGCATGGAGGAGCGCATCGTCCCGGCCATGGACTACAACTGGTTCGCCGCCTTCAACACCTGGGCCCCGGACATGCCCAACGACGAGCGTGGTCGGGTGATGCAGGAGACCTACGACCTGGAGCTGGAGAAGGCGCTCAAGGGCAACCGGGCCCCGCTGATCCTGGGCAACCACCTGGCGGCCTGGGACGACGGCACCTACCTGGACGCCATGGAGCGCTTCACCCGGGAGCAGTGCGTCCGCGAGGAGGTCAACTGCGTCTCCTTCAAGGAGCTGGTCGACTTCCTGGACGCGCAGGACCCCGAGACGCTCGCCGCATGGCGCGAGGTGCCCCCGGGTGGCAAGGGTCGTTGGTGACCTGAGCCCTCTGGTCAGAACCCCGGCTGGCACCTAGGCTGCACGTGACGCACACCACATCCACCAGGAGGTCGTCATGACGCAGTACGCCAAGCCGGGGTCCGACGGGTCGCTCATGACCTACAAGGACCGGTACGACAACTTCATCGGGGGCCAGTGGGTGCCGCCCGTGGGGGGCGAGTACTTCGACGACCCCAGCCCGGTCGACGGGCAGGTCTTCACGCAGGTGGCGCGCTCGAGTGAGGGCGACGTCGAGAAGGCCCTCGATGCGGCGTGGAAGGCCGCCGAGACGTGGAACCGCACGACGGTGGCCGAGCGGGCGATCATCCTGAACAAGATCGCCGACCGCATGGAGGAGAAGCTCGAGCAGCTGGCCGTCGCCGAGACCTGGGAGAACGGCAAGCCGGTCCGCGAGTGCCTGGCCGCCGACATCCCGCTGGCGATCGACCACTTCCGCTACTTCGCCGGCGTCATCCGCGCGCAGGAGGGCACCCTCTCCCAGCTCGATGAGGACACGGTCGCCTACCACTTCCACGAGCCGCTCGGCGTGGTCGGGCAGATCATCCCGTGGAACTTCCCCCTGCTCATGGCCACCTGGAAGCTCGCCCCCGCGCTGGCCGCGGGCAACTGCGTGGTGATCAAGCCCGCCGAACAGACCCCGGCCTCCATCCTGTTCCTGATGGAGCTGATCGCCGACCTGCTGCCCGACGGCGTCATCAACGTGGTGAACGGCTTCGGCGCGGAGGCCGGCAAGGCGCTGGCCTCCAACCCGCGCATCCGCAAGGTGGCCTTCACCGGTGAGACCACCACCGGCCGGCTGATCATGCAGTACGCCAGCGAGAACCTCATTCCGGTGACCCTGGAGCTGGGTGGCAAGTCGCCCAACGTGTTCTTCAGCGACGTGATGGACGCCGACGACTCCTACCGCCAGAAGGCGCTGGAGGGCTTCTCGATGTTCGCCCTGAACTCCGGTGAGGTGTGCACCTGTCCCTCGCGTGCCCTGGTGCAGGAGGACATCGCCGACGAGTTCCTCGACCTCGCGGTGGCGCGGGTGAAGAAGATCCAGCGCGGCAATCCGCTGGACACCGACACCATGATCGGCGCCCAGGCCTCCAGCGACCAGTTCGAGAAGATCACCAGCTACCTGGACATCGGCAGGCAGGAGGGCGCCCAGCTGCTCACCGGCGGCTCGCCCGCATCGGTCGAGGGCCTGGAGAGCGGCTTCTACGTGGAGCCCACCATCTTCCGCGGGGACAACTCGATGCGGATCTTCCAGGAGGAGATCTTCGGTCCGGTGCTGGCCGTGACCACGTTCACGGACTTCGACGACGCCATGCGCATCGCGAACGACACGCTGTACGGCCTCGGCGCCGGCGTGTGGAGCCGCAGCGGAGCCACCGCCTACCGGGCGGGCCGGGCCATCCAGGCCGGGCGCGTGTGGACGAACTGCTACCACCAGTACCCGGCGCACGCGGCCTTCGGCGGGTACAAGCAGTCCGGCATCGGGCGCGAGAACCACAAGATGATGCTCGACCACTACCAGCAGACCAAGAACCTGCTGGTGAGCTACTCCGACGACCCGGCGGGGCTGTTCTGAGTGGTCGACACCCGACGCCCTGACACCCTCGGCGGGCACGTCCCGCCGAGGGTGATCGCCCTGCCCGCCGGGCTCGACCTGCTGCGCCGGCTGCGGGACCGCCACGGGGCGCTGATGCTGCACCAGTCCGGCGGCTGCTGCGACGGGTCGGCGCCGATGTGCTATCGCGACGGGGAGTTCCGTGTGGGGCAGCGCGACGTGCAGCTGGGCGTGCTCGACCTCGGGGCTGAGGCTGGGCAGGCCCCCATGGCAGCGCCGCAGGGCACCGACGCCGTCCCGGTGTGGATCTCCGGGCCGCAGTTCGCCGCCTGGCAGCACACGCAGTTGGTGATCGATGCCGTCCCGGGACGCGGCTCGGGCTTCAGCCTCGACGCGCCGGAGGGCGAGCGCCTGCTGACGCGCTCGCGGGTCTTCGAGACCGAGGAGATGGAGGCCCTGGAGCGTCACCCCGCGCTCACCGGCTCACAGGTCGATGCGGGCAAGCAGCCGCCGTTGCCCACCGACCCCGTGGTCGTGGCCGAGGTGGCAGAGGCCTGCCCGTTGCCGCTGCGCCGTGGCTGACCCGGGTCGCCCGGCTACCGTGCGGCGCATGGACCTCCCCGCGCCACTCATCCTGACCACCGAGCGCTGCCGCGTGGAGGCGCTGACGCCCGCTGACGCCGAGGTGGTGTTCGCCTACCGGTCGCAGCCGGAGGTCTGCCGCTACCTGGGGCACGCGGCGTGGACCGATCTCGACCAGGCGCGGGAGTGGATCACCGACTCCCCAGCCGAAGGGGGCGGCCGGCTCGGCATCCACGCCGACGGCGTCCTCGTGGGTGACGTGATGCTACGTGCGCGTCCGGCGGCCGCGGTGGACGGCGCCAGCGCGCCGGCCCACGTCGCGAGTCTCGGCTACGCCTTGCACCCCGACCACCAAGGGAAGGGGCTGGCCCGAGAGGCCGTGGGGGCCGTGGTGCAGGCAGGCTTCGAGCGGTGGGGGCTCCACCGCATCGAGGCACGCGTCTTCACCGGCGCCCGGCCGTCCTCGCGGCTGCTGGCGGACCTCGGCTTCACCCGCGAGGGTGTGTTGCGCCAGGTGGTGTGGAGCCGTGAGGGCACCTGGTTCGACGACGAGGTCTGGGCCCGTCTGGTCTGAGAAGCGGTGGAGGGTGGGGCAGGGCCCCGGGTGGCCGGGCCATCCGGGGCCCTGCTCCGGTGGGGAGGGTCAGTTGAAGAGGTCGCCCAGGCCGCCGCCACCGCCGCTGGAGCCGGACCCGGCGTGGGCCACGTTCTCCGCCGGCTGCACCACGACGTGGCCGTTGCCGGAGAAGGCCATCTGGAAGGTCTCGCCCGTGCCACCGCGCACCAGCGAGCCGATGCCGCCGGTGTCCACCCGCACGTCCATGCGCGTGCCGGCGGTCCACAGGACGGCGGCCTGCGGGTCCACGAAGGTGTTGCCGCCGGAGACGTCCAGGGCCACCGGCTCGCCCTTGGTGGTCACCGCGACGTAGCCGGTGCCGCGCAGGGAGACGTTGTACAGGCCGCCGGTCATGGCCGCGCCGCGGGCCTGGATGCGGTGGATGTCCCAGTCGATGGAGTGGGAGAAGGCCAGGACGTTCTGGCCGTTGATGCTCAGCTCGTCGTTCTCCATGTAGAGCACCTGGATGTCAGCGGCCTTGTCGGCCACGAACAGCTCACCGCTGCCCTCGGCCTCCATCATGTCGACGCCCTCGCCGGTGACCGCGGACTTGAACATCTTGCCGATGCCGCCGGAGCCCTTGTTCTTGAAGCGGATGTCGCCCTGGTAGGCCACCATCGAGCCGGAGCGCGCCCAGACGGGGCCGTACTGCATCTGGATCTTCAGCAACTTCTTGTTCTGCAGCATGAACTGGTCGTTGCCGGTGATTTCCTCGTACTGGTCGAACAGCTTGCCGTGAAGCGCCATGGTTCCTCCTGGTGTCGCGGTCGGTCGTCCGGGTGATGTCCCTCACGCTAGCCACCCAGGACCTGTTCCCGCTGCCCGTCCACAGGCGGATGTGGGCGCGGGCCACGCGGTCCACAGCGGCCAGGGGGCTGTCCGCGGGCCCGGATAGAGTCGCCCCCATGCACAACGAGGGATCGACGGGGGACGGCCAGTGGCTCAGTGACACCGAGCAGGTGGTGTGGCGGCGCTGGGTCACCCTGCGCACCGACCTGCAGGCGTACCTGAATCGCTCCCTCCAGGAGGACGCGGACCTCTCCATCTCGGACTACGAGGTCATGGTGATGCTCTCCGATGCGGAGTGCGACTGCCTGCGCGTCTCGGAGCTCGCGCGGCGGGTGGGCTGGGAGCGCAGCCGCCTCAGCCACCACGTGAGCCGCATGGAGAAGCGGGGCCTGGTGGCGCGGGCCACGGCCTCGGACGACGCCCGGGGGGCCGACATCCGCCTCACGGAGGCCGGGCGCGCTGCGCTGGAGGCGGCCGCGCCGGGGCACGTGCGCGACGTGCGGGCGGTCTTCTTCGACGGCATGGCGCCCGAGGAGCTGATGGCCCTGGACCGGCTCACCGCCCGCATGATGGAGCGCCTGCGCCCCGGCGACGACCTGGGGCGGCCGGTGACGGGGGCCGGTCCGTCGTGACGGTAGCCGGGCACGGTCTCTTCGTCGCCCTGGAGGGGGGTGACGGGGCCGGCAAGTCCACGCAGATCAGGCTGCTCGTGGAGCACCTTGCGGGCCAGCACGCCGGGCGGGAGGTGGTGGTGACCCGGGAACCGGGCGGGACCGACCTCGGCCGCCGCATCCGCGAGCTGCTGCTGCACGGTGACCACGTGGCTCCGCGTGCCGAGGCCCTGCTCTTCGCCGCCGACCGGGCCCACCACGTCGAGTCCCTGGTGCGTCCGGCGCTGGACCGTGGCGCGGTGGTGGTGGGCGACCGCTACGTCGACTCCTCGATTGCCTACCAGGGCGCCGGCCGGGACCTCGATGCGGTGGAGGTCGCCTCCATCTCCCGCTGGGCCACCGAGGGCCTGGTGCCGGACCTGACCGTCCTGCTCGACGTGGACCCGGCCACCGGGCGGAGCCGCCGCGGGGCGGAGCACGACCGGCTGGAGGCGGAGCCGACGGCCTTCCACGAGCGGGTGCGGCAGCACTTCCTGGACCTCGCGGCCGCGGCGCCGCAGCGCTACCTGGTGCTCGATGCCTCCCGGCCGCCGCAGGAGCTGGGCGCCGAGGTCGCCCGGGCCGTCGACGGGCTGCTGGAGGGGGTACTCCGTGCGTGACGGCGTCTGGAGTGCCCTGGTGGGGCAGGAGGAGCTGGCCGAGGGGCTGGCCCAGGCCGTGGCCGACCCGCGCCGGCTGACGCACGCCTACCTCTTCACCGGGCCGCCCGGGTCGGGCCGCTCCACGGCCGCCCGCGCCTTCGCCGCGGCGCTGCTCTGTCCCGATGGTGGGTGCGGCTCCTGCCGGGAGTGCCGCAGCGCGCTGGACGGTACCCACGCCGACGTGGAGGTCGTGAACACCGAGGGCCTCTCGATCTCCGTGCGCAACGCCCGGGACCTGGCCATGGCGGCCGCCCACCACCCGTCGGTGGGGGCGTGGCGCATCATCGTCATCGAGGACGCCGACCGCCTCACCGAGCAGGCCGCCGACGCGTTGCTGAAGGCGCTGGAGGAGCCCAGCCCGCGCACCATCTGGATGCTGTGTGCGCCCTCCCCGCAGGACGTGATCGTCACCATCCGCTCGCGCTCGCGGCACCTGTCCCTGCGCACGCCGCCGGTGCAGGCGGTCGCCGAGCTGCTCGAGTCGCAGGGGGTCGACGCGGCGATGGCGGCCTACGCGGCGCGGGCGGCGCAGTCCCACATCGGGGTGGCCAAGTGGCTCGCACGCGACGAGGCCGCCCGGGCCCGGCGTCACCGCGTGACCCGCATCCCCGCCGAGCTCACCGGTCTGGGGTCGGCCCTGCGCCAGGCCGCCACGCTGCACGAGGTGGCGACCTCCGAGGCGAAGGCGGAGGCCGAGCAGAAGGACGTCGCCGAGCGCGAGGAGCTGCTGCGCCTGAACGGGGCGGACCCGGCGGCGCGCACGCAGCCCCCGGCGATCCGCTCCCAGCTCAACCAGCTGGCCAAGGAGCAGAAGGCGCGCGCGACGCGGCGGGTGCGTGACGTCATCGACCGCACCCTCGTGGACCTCGCCTCGGTCTACCGCGACGCGCTGCTGCTGGCGGTGGGCGCGGGGCAGATCGAGCTCGTGAACCCGCAGAACGTCGCCGAGCTGGAGCAGCTGGCACGCACCACCTCCGCTGACAACCTGCTGTGCTGCCTGGAGGAGATCGACCGCGCGCGTACCCGCATCGCGGAGAATGTCATGCCCCTGCTCGCCCTGGAGGCCATGCTGGTCTCGCTGGGCGGTCTGCAGAGCGACGCAGGGCGCGCAGGCGCCCGGGAGGGACGACGATGACGAAGCGGACCGCGGGGGCCTGGCTGGCCGCGGCGCTGACGGCCGTGGTGGGGGTGGCCGGGTGCACCGACGGGTTGCCGGGGTCCGTCCCCAGCGACCTGCGCGAGCCGCCGGCCGAGGAGTCGCTGCCGGCACCCGCCGAGGGGTTGGCGCACTTCCACGAGCAGCAGCTGGACTGGGGCGACTGCGACGGGGGCCAGTGCGCCACGCTGACCGTGCCGGTGGACCACGACGAGCCCGCCGGCGAGACGATGGAGCTCGCGCTGTTGCGGGTGCCGGCGAAGGACCAGGGCAACCGCATCGGGTCGCTGGTGGTGAACCCCGGTGGGCCCGGGTCCAGCGGTATCGCCTACGCCCAGGCTGCGGACGCCATCGTCGGCAAGGACGTCCGCAAGTTCTACGACGTGGTGGGCTTCGACCCCCGCGGGGTGGCCGCCTCCGAGCCGGTGGACTGCGTGGACGACCGCACGCTCGACGCCTTCCTGGGCCTGGACACCACCCCCGACGACCCGTCCGAGCGTGATGCGGTGGCGCGGACCACCGAGGACTTCGTGGCCGGGTGCGAGCGCGAGCTGGGCGACCGGCTGGAGCACATCACCACCGAGGCCTCCGCGGCGGACATGGACATCCTGCGCGGTGCGCTGGACGACCCGCGGCTGAACTACCTCGGGCTCAGCTACGGCACGCAGCTGGGCGCCACCTACGCCGAGCGCTTCCCCGAGCGGGTGGGTGCCTTCGTCCTCGATGGCGTGCTGCCCACCGACCTCGACTCCCTGGACATCGGCCTGGGCCAGGCGCGGGGCTTCGAGCGCGCCACGAACGCCTACCTGCAGTGGTGCGTGGACGAGGGCGACTGCCCGCTGGGCGACTCGCCCGAGGCCGCGGCCGACGGGCTGCGGGAGCTGGTGGCCCGCATCGACGAGGACCCGCTGCCGCTCGGGGAAGACCCGCACGTGGACCGGCTCACCGTGGGGTGGGCCACCTATGGGCTGGCGGCCGCGATGTACAGCGAGGACAGCTGGCCGGCGCTCACCCAGGCCCTCGGTCTGGCGCAGGACGGGCAGGGTCGGGGCCTGATGGCGCTCGCCAACTCCTATGCCGACCGCACGGCCGGTGGGCAGTACGCGAGCAACCTGATGGAGGCGTTCAACGCCTACACCTGCAACGACCGGGTGGGGGACTCCCAGGGCAGGTCCGACGAGGAGATCCGGGCGGCCTTCGAGCAGGAGGCACCGCTGTGGGGCGAGTTCCTGCTGGGCGAGGTGTCGCTCTGTGAGGACTGGCCGGTGGAGCCCGCCGAGCCGTTCGAGGCGGTGGCGGCCGGGAGCGAGCCCATCCTGGTGATCGGCACGACCCGCGACCCGGCCACGCCGCTGGAGTGGGCGGAGGCGGCCGCCGAGTCGTTGGAGAACGGGCACCTGTTGACCCTCGATGGGGACGGCCACACGGCCTACCGGCGCGGTAACGCGTGCATCGACTCCGCCGTGGACGACTACCTGCTGACCGGTGCCGTGCCCGAGGACGATGCGGCCCGCTGCGACTGATCACCCCCGCTGTGACTCACACCGTCCGCGGGGCCTCCCGCGTGGCGACACCCGTGAAGGAGAACCACCGATGACGGACCAGCCCACCTCCTCGACCACGCCGGCCCCCGCGCCGGGCGCCGCACCCACCTTCTTCGTGGTGCGCCTGACCTACACCGCTGCCCTGGAGGAGGTGGATGCGGTGCGCGACGACCACCGCGCCCACCTGCGGGTCGCGGTGCAGCGGGGTCTCATCGTGGCTGCCGGGCCGCAGGACCCGCGCACGGGCGGTGTCATCATCGCCCGCGGCGCGCGGGACGAGCTAGAGGCCCATCTGGCGGACGACCCCTACGTGACCCACGGGCTGGTGGAGGTGGACATCACCCCCTTTGCCGCGGTGACCCTGGCGCCTGCTCTGTCCGCCTGAGGCGCCTCGGCATTTGGCGCTGCTCGCTGGCCTGGCGTAGGATCGGCGCTCGCATCACCACGTGCTGGTGCATGCCGCCTTAGCTCAGTCGGCCAGAGCGGCTCACTCGTAATGAGCAGGTCATCGGTTCGATTCCGATAGGCGGCTCCAGCATCTCGAAGGCCCTCACTCCGGTGGGGGCCTTCGTCGTGCCCGGGCATGGCACGCTCGGCCCCACGCGTCCGCGTTCGCTGCGCTGTCGCTGTCGCGGCCCCCGCGCGCCCGGCCCGACCACGACGGAGGGCGGGCGCGACCGCGTCGGTCACACCCGCCCTCGCGCCGGGGTAGCTGGTCGGCTCAGGCCTCGGGCTTGTCGGCCTGCGAGTCCTCCTCGCCGCTGCCCTCGGAGCGGTCGATGGAGCGCGCGGTGTCGTCGGCCTCGTGGCCCGGCAGCGGCCAGCGGGCGGTGGTCACACCGTTCTCCTTGGCGCGGTCCCAGGCCTCGGTGATGATCTTCTCGGCGGCCGCACGGTCACCCCAGTGCGAGCCCTCCTCGACGTACTTGCCCGGCTCCAGGGCCTTGTAGACCTCGAAGAAGTGGCGGATCTCGTCGAGCGTGAACTGCGAGATGTCCGTCGAGTCGGTGATGTGGTCGCGGCGCGGGTCGCCCGCGGCCACGCACAACACCTTGTCGTCGCCACCGGCGTCGTCGACCATGTGGAACACGCCCACCGGGCGCACACGGACGATGCAGCCGGGGAAGGTCGGCTCGTCCAGCAGCACCAGGGCGTCCAGCGGGTCGCCGTCCTCACCGAGGGTGTCCTCGATGTAGCCGTAGTCCGCCGGGTAGCGCATGGCGGTGAAGAGCAGGCGGTCCAGGCGGATCCGGCCGGTCTCGTGGTCGATCTCGTACTTGTTGCGGTTGCCGGCGGGGATCTCGACGGTCATGTCGAACTCCATGGGGCCTCCTTCGTAGGGCGTCTAGGCTGGGGGCCAGTCTGTCGCATTCCGCGCGCGTGTCCGAAAGGTGCCCGGTGAAGTCCTCCGCTCGCAACACCCTCATCGCCTCCACGACGGTGGTCGCCCTGCTGGGCGCCTACGTCACGGCCGACGTCTACGACAAGGTCCCGGGCGTGCTCACCAACGCCCCCGCCCCCGAGGCCGCGCAGAATGGGGAGGGTGACGAGGGCGAGGTCGACCTCCTCGACGACGTGGCCGGAGCGCGTCCCAGCGAGGCCGCGACCGCGCCCGAGGAGCCGCCGGCGGTGCTGCACCGCAACCTGCAGCCCGGGGCCGCCAGCAAGGTGGTGGACGGTCCCGTCGAGGCCGAGGCGGCCCAGCAGATCACCGACGACCTGCCGGAGCGCGAGCACCTGCTCGGTCACCTGCAGCACTCCGACCAGGCGCCCGCGCAGGAGGCCGTGAAGAAGGCCCTCGGCGACACCCTGCAGGACGAGACCCTCGGCTTCCTCTCCCTGGACGTCCGCGACGCGGCCACCGGCGAGGTGCTGCTCCAGCAGAACGCCGAGCGCCCCAACCACCTGGCCTCCATGACCAAGCTGGTGTCCACCGCTGCCGTCGTGCAGTCCGGCTGGGACCTCAACCAGCGCCTGGAGACGAAGGTGCTGCTGGACGAGGGCAACAACATCGTCGTCGTCGCCGGCGGCGACACGATGCTGTCGCGCGGCATGGGTGACCCGCTGTCCGTGTCCGGCCGCGCCGGCTTGAAGGACCTCGCCAAGCAGGTGGCGGCCGCCATCGAGGCCAAGCGGGAGGCCGGTGAGGACCTGCCGGAGGAGTTCCGGGTGGCCTTGGACGACTCGCAGGCCGGGCCGATGTACTCCGACGACTGGTCCCAGGTGGCGCTGAACGAGGGATGGACCGGCAAGGTCACCATGCTGCAGCTCTTCGACGACCGCGCCCGCCACCTGCACCCGACCCCGGTGGACCCGGCCATCAGCGCCGCCGGCACCTTCGCGGGCCTGCTCCACGAGGAGGGTGTGCCGGTGCAGAAGTCCGTCCCGCGCACCAAGGGGAAGTCCGAGGGCGAGCAGCTCGGGGTCGTGCGGTCCGCCCCGGTGCGCGACCAGCTCATCCACGCCCTCCAGGTCAGCGACAACGCCCGGGTGGAGACCATCACCCGCCAGGCGGCGCTGGGCACGGGGGGCATCGAGGTGAAGAACTCGGCCCCGTCGGACGTCGGCCAGTGGGTGGTGGAGCAGACCAAGGCCCGCGGCATCGACAACGCCGGGCACAAGCAGTTCGACGCCGCCGGGCTGACGAGCAAGAACGAGATCCCGGCACAGGTGCTGGGCGAGATACTGCAGCAGGGCGCCTCCGGTGAGGACCCCGAGTACCACCGCATCCTGGCGAACCTGTCCATGGCCGGTCTCTACGGCACGCTGCAGCCGCGCTTCTACGGCGACGGCCGCGAGGAGGCCCGCGGGTTCGTGCGCGGCAAGACCGGCACCCTTCCGATGGCCAGCGGCATGGCGGGCACCACCGTCACCCAGGACGGGCGCCTGCTCACCTTCGTGATCAGCAGCGACGACTTCGAGCGCGCGACGCAGCCGATGATCGCCCGCAAGGCCCACGACGCCGTGGTGGCGGCGCTGCAGAAGTGCGAGTGCAACCCCAGCGCCTGACCGGCCCCCGCCGCCGCTCCCGTCGTACCCGCCGGGGGCGGTGACCGTGCCCGGGCCGCCGGCCGCCGTCGCCGAGATCCGCCGCGCGGTGCGTCAACCCCTGTCCGATGCGGTGAGCGCCGGCCGCGCGGTGCTCCTCGCCTGCAGTGGGGGCGCGGACTCGGTGGCGATGGTGGCCGCGGTCGCCTTCGAGGCTGACCGCCTGCGACGTGGTGGCGCCTCCCCGGTGGTCGCGGCGGGGGTCGTGGACCACGGGCTCCAGGCCGGCAGCGAGCAGGTGGCCGCCGGTGCGGTCGCGCGCTGCCGGGCCCTCGGCATCGAGCAGGTGTGGTCGGAGCGGGTCGAGGTGACCCGCACCGGGGAGGGGCCCGAGGCGGAGGCACGCCGCGCCCGCCACGCCGCGCTGGAGCGCTGGGCGACAGCGCTGGCCGGGGGACCCACAGGGGGCGTGGGCACCGAGACCTGGCTCGCCCACACCCGCGACGACCAGGCCGAGCAGGTGCTGCTGGGGCTGCTGCGCGGGGCCGGGACGCGCTCGCTGGCGGGCATGGCCCCCGGGCGGGGTGACCTGGTGCGCCCCTTCCTGGCGGTGTCGGCGGCCACGACCCGCCGGGCCTGCCGTGACCTGGGGCTGCCGGTGCACCACGACCCGCACAACGACGATCCCCGCTTCACCCGGGTGCGGGCGCGCCGGGTGCTGGCGCACCTGTCGGCCGAGCTCGGTGAGGACCTGGCCCCGGCGCTCGCGCGGACCGCTGAGCACGCCCGGGCCGACGCGGACCTGCTGGACGCGCTGGCCGCGGCCCGCGCCGAGGGGCTGGCGGTGGAGCAGGACGGGGCGGTCCGGGTGGCCGAGCTCGCCGCCATCGAGGACGCGTTGCGCCGCCGTGTGTGGCGCCTCCTGGCGCGGCGTGCCGCCGAGCCCGGCACTCCGGACCCCACCTCCGTGCACCTGAGGGAACTGGACCGGTTGGTGACCGACTGGCGGGGCCAGGGGCCGGTCGACCTGCCCGGCGGTGGGCGGTGGGCCCGGTGGCGGGGGGTGGGCGGCGACCCGGTGGTCGGCCCCATCGGCAAGAATGGGGCTCCCCCCGCATCGGCGGAGGACTGACGACACCCCACCCACCCGCACCGTTGGAGGACCGCGTGGACGCTGAGCACATGGAGGACGCCCTCGAGAAGGTGCTGCTGACCGAGGAGCAGATCCTCGCCGGCCTGCAGGAGATGGCCGACCAGATCGCGATCGACTACCGGGGCAAGGACCTGCTGATGGTCGGCGTGCTCAAGGGCGCGGTCATGGTGGTCTCGGACCTGATGCGGGCCATGCCCTACAGCGTGCCGATGGACTGGATGGCGATCAGCTCCTACGGCTCGGGCACCAAGTCCAGCGGCGTGGTGCGCATCCTCAAGGACCTCGACGCCGACATCACCGACCGCCACGTGCTGGTGGTGGAGGACGTCATCGACTCCGGGCTGACGCTCAGCTGGATCCTGGAGAACCTGGCCTCCCGCGGCGCCGCCTCGGTGGAGGTGGCCACCCTCCTGCGCAAGCCGGACGCGATGAAGGTCGACATCGGGGCGCGCTACGTCGGCTTCGACATCCCCAACGACTTCGTGGTGGGCTACGGCCTGGACTACGACGAGCAGTACCGCAACCTGCGCTGCGTGGGCCTGCTGGCCCCCCACATGTACCAGTGACCGACCGGTGAGCCGGGGCGGGGTCCACCCGCGGACAGACCGCGGTCCGGTGGGGCGCTGTGGAAGACTGGGGCGCCCTCGCGCGTTGGTGCGAGCATCACACGTCAGCAGGACGTCGGCAGGACGAGACGCGGGGTCGCTCCCCGCACGAGGATGGCAATGAAGAAGATGTGGCGTAGGCCGATGTTCTGGATCTTCCTGATCATCGGTGCGGCTCTGATCTGGTTCGGGCTCAGCGGCGACGACGGTTTCGAACGGGTGGACACCTCCGCCGCGCTGGAGCAGATCGAGGCCGACAAGGTGGAGTCGGCCAAGGTGACGCCCGACCGCGTGGACCTGACCCTCAAGGAGGGCCAGGAGTACAGCGGTGGGGACGTCGAGAACGCGCGCCAGATCCAGGCCTTCTACGTGGACGCCCGCGGGGAGGACGTCGTCGCGGCGTTGAACGAGCACAAGCCGGAGAAGGGCTTCACGGACGACCCGGAGAAGACCAACTGGTTCGTCGGGCTGCTGATGACCCTGCTGCCCTTCATCCTGCTGGTCGCGCTGTTCCTGCTGATCCTTCCGCAGATGGGTGGCGGCTCGCGGATCATGCAGTTCGGCAAGTCCAAGGCCAAGCTGGCCAACAAGGACATGCCGCAGGTGACCTTCAGCGACGTCGCCGGTGCCGACGAGGTGGTCGAGGAGCTCGAGGAGATCAAGGAGTTCCTCACCGAGCCCACGAAGTTCCAGCAGGTCGGCGCCAAGGTGCCCAAGGGTGTGCTGCTGTACGGCCCCCCCGGTACCGGTAAGACGCTGCTGGCACGCGCTGTGGCCGGTGAGGCGGGCGTGCCCTTCTACTCCATCTCGGGCTCCGACTTCGTCGAGATGTTCGTGGGTGTGGGTGCCTCCCGTGTGCGCGACCTGTTCGAGCAGGCCAAGGCCAACGCCCCGGCGATCATCTTCATGGACGAGATCGATGCGGTGGGCCGTCACCGTGGCGCCGGCATGGGTGGGGGCCACGACGAGCGCGAGCAGACCCTGAACCAGCTGCTGGTGGAGATGGACGGCTTCGACGGCGCGACGAACGTCATCCTCATCGCCGCGACGAACCGCCCGGACGTGCTGGACCCGGCCCTGCTGCGTCCTGGCCGCTTCGACCGCCAGGTGGCCGTGGAGGCTCCGGACATGAAGGGCCGCCACGACATCCTCAAGGTGCACGCGCGCGGCAAGCCGATGGCCTCCGACGTGGACCTGCTGGCCGTCGCCCGTCGTACCCCCGGCATGAGCGGTGCGGACCTGGCGAACGTGCTGAACGAGGCCGCGCTGCTGACGGCGCGCTCCAACGCGCAGCTGATCGACAGCCGGGCGTTGGACGAGGCGATCGACCGCGTCATGGCGGGCCCGCAGAAGCGCACCCGCGTGATGAACGAGAAGGAGCGCAAGGTCACCGCGTACCACGAGGGCGGTCACGCCCTGGTGGCCGCGGCGATGAACCACACCGCCCCGGTCAGCAAGATCACCATCCTGCCGCGCGGCCGCGCGCTGGGCTACACGATGGTGATGCCGCTGGACGACAAGTACTCCACCACCCGCAACGAGTTGCTCGACCAGCTGGCCTACGCCCTGGGCGGGCGCGTGGCGGAGGAGATCATCTACCACGACCCCTCGACGGGTGCCTCGAACGACATCGAGAAGGCCACCGACATCGCGCGGAAGATGGTCACGCAGTTCGGCATGAGCGACAAGGTCGGTGCCGTGAAGCTGGGTGACTCCGGCGGCGAGCCGTTCATGGGCCGCGACATGGGCCACGGGCGCGAGTACTCCGAGCGGCTGGCCAGCGTGGTGGACGAGGAGGTCCGCCAGCTGATCGAGGCCGCGCACGACGAGGCCTGGGCCGCGCTGAACGAGAACCGCGAGCTGCTGGACAACCTGGTGCTGGAGCTGCTGGAGAAGGAGACGCTGAACGCCGAGCGGTTGGCCGAGATCTTTGCGCCGATCCGCAAGCGTCCGGTGCGCGCCACCTGGCTCTCCAGCGAGGGGCGTCCGGTCTCGCAGCAGCCCCCCATCCTGACCGAGGCGGAGAAGGCCGCGGTGGCCCGGGGCGACATCTCCGGCCCGCTGGACCAGCTGCCGGTGGACGAGCGTCCGGTCTCCCCGAGCCACGGTGCCGGAGAGCCGGGCAGCACCGCCGGTCCGGGTGAGGACCACGGCCAGCCGCCGTCGCCGGGCTCCAGCCCGAGCGGGTGGGGGCCGGCGGGTTCGCGGGACGACTGATGGACCACGCGCGGGCCGAGGCCGCCGTCCGGGAGCTGCTGCTGGCGGTGGGTGAGGACCCGGACCGCGACGGCCTGGTGGACACCCCGGCGCGGGTGGCCCGGTCGTACGCCGAGCTCACCTCCGGCCTGGACCAGGACCCGAGCGAGATCCTGGGCACCACCTTCGCCATCGACCACGACGAGATGGTGATGGTGCGCGACATCGAGATGCACTCGCTGTGCGAGCACCACCTGCTGCCCTTCCACGGGGTGGCGCACGTGGGCTACACGCCGCAGGACGGCCGGGTGGTGGGCCTGTCCAAGCTCGCCCGGCTGGTGGAGATGTACGCCCGCCGTCCGCAGGTGCAGGAGCGGTTGACCACTCAGGTGGCCAACGCGCTGGTGGACCACCTGCGCCCCGGTGGAGTGATCGTGGTCGTCGAGGCCGAGCACCTGTGCATGACGATGCGGGGGGTCCGCAAGCCCGGTGCCCGCACGGTGACCTCCGCGGTGCGCGGTCAGTTCACCGACCAGGCCACCCGCGCCGAGGCCCTGAGCCTGCTCCGGAACGGCTGAGCCGGGCCATGGTCGGCACCCGGACTCAGCCCTCACCGTCGCCCCGCCCGAGCGCCGCGGGGCTGCCGGTGGACCCCGACGGGCTGCCGCTGGTGATGGGGATCGTCAACGTCACGCCGGACTCGTTCAGCGACGGGGGCCGCTGGGCCGAGCGGGATGCGGCCGTCGCCCACGCCCGGGAGCTCGTCGCGGCCGGGGCCCACCTGCTCGACGTGGGCGGGGAGTCCACGCGGCCGGGGAGCGACCGGGTGCCCGAGGACGAGGAGCTGCGCCGCGTGGTGCCGGTGGTGCACGCCCTCGCCGAGCAGGGGTGGTGCGTCTCGGTGGACACGATGCGGGCGAGCGTTGCCGCCGCGTCGATCGAGGCCGGGGCCTCCCTCATCAACGACGTCTCCGGCGGTCAGGCCGACCCGGACATGTTCCGGGTGGTGGCCGAGGCGCAGGTCCCGTACGTGCTCATGCACTGGCGGGGGCACTCGCAGGACATGTACGGCGGCGCCCGTTACGACGACCTGACCGGCGAGGTACTGGACGAGCTGGCACGCCAGCTGGACCGCGCCGTCGCGGCGGGGGTGCGGGCGCAGGACGTGGTGCTGGACCCGGGGTTCGGGTTCGCCAAGACCGCCGCACACAACTGGCGCCTGCTCGGTGAGATCGAGCGCTTCGTCGGCGGGGCGACGGGGCTCGGGTGCGCCTCCCTCATCGGCGTCTCGCGGAAGGGCTTCCTGGGGCAGGTGCGGGAGGGCTCCGCCGCGCAGGGCGGCCAGCCGCTGCCCCCGGTCGGTCGTGACCTGGCCACGGCCGCCACCTCGGTGCTGAGCGCTCAGGCCGGCGCGTGGTCGGTCCGCGTGCACGACGTGCAGGGGACGGTGGACGCACTGGGAGTGCTGCGCCTCGCCGGACGGGCCGCAACCCCGGACACGTCCGCCGCGACCCCGGGCGGGGGTGCCTGAGATGGCTCGTGATGTGCCCGGACCGGTGATCCGGCTGGCCGGCGTGCGTGCCCACGGGCACCACGGTGTGTTCGAGCACGAGCGCCGCGACGGCCAGGAGTTCGTGGTCGACCTCGTCGCGCACCTCCCGGTGGGGGCCGGGGGTGGCGACGAGATCTCGGCCACCCTGCACTACGGCGAGGCCGCCGAGGCGCTCGTGGAGGTCCTGGCCGGTGAGCCGGTGGACCTGCTGGAGACCCTCGTTGAACGCCTCCTCGATGCGGTGGAGCAGCTCCCCGGCGGGCGGGCCTGCCCCCGCCTGGAGGTCACCGTCCACAAGCCGCAGGCGCCGATCACCGTGCCCTTCGCCGACGTCTCGGTGACCGGGGTGCGCGACCAGCGGGTGCCCGCCGTGGTCGCCCTGGGGGCGAACCTCGGCGACGCCACGGGCACGCTCGCGTCCGCCGTCGGCGAGCTGGCCGAGCTCCCCGGGGTGGAGCTGGTCGGCCTGTCGCCCCTGGTGGAGAGCGACCCCGTCGGCGGGGTGGAGCAGCCGGTGTACCTGAACGCCGTGGCGCGGGTGGAGACCACCTTGGCCGCCGCCGACCTGCTGGCCGCCCTGCACCGCATCGAGGCCCGTCACGGGCGCACCCGCGAGGTCCGGTGGGGGGCGCGCACGCTGGACCTCGACCTCATCCAGCACGGCGACCCGCGGGCCGGTACCGAGGTGCGGTGCGTCCCGGAGGGAGTCGGTCTGCACCTGCCGCACCCGCGGGCTTCCGAGCGCGCCTTCGTGCTGGGCCCCTGGCTGGCCGTGGACCCCGTTGCGGAGCTCGACGGGCGCCCGGTCTCCCAGTGGCTCGCCGAGCTCGACCAGGACGGGGTGCGGTCCGGCCCGCCCTGGCCGGCACTGACCCGAGGAGGACGAGCATGAGCCGCGACGCGCAGTTCCCCGACGACGTCGACGGGGCTGACGGCACCCGCCGCGACGACCGCGCCAGCCGTTCCCCGCGGTCCGGCCCGCCCGATGGGGGTGACCCCCGGCGCGGCGGCCCCGGTACCCGACCGGGGCAGCTCCTGCTGACCTTTCTGGCCGCCGGGGTGGTCGGGTGGGCGCTGGCCAGCTGGTGGCTGGGGCAGGGCAACGCCGTCCCCGTGCGGGCGGTGCTGGGCATGGTGCTCGACGTGGTCTTCAGCCTCGTGCTGCTGGGCGCGGCCCTGTGGGTGTGGCGGACCTCCCGGGCCCGCGGCCGGGGGCCGAACCCGCGGGAGGAGCGCATCCGGCATCGCGCGCCGTCGCCGCAGACGGCGCGGATCATCGTGGTGGCGGCCATCGCGGCCGCCTGGGCCGGGGCGGCGCTCGCCGGGGCCTTCTCGGGGTTGTTCGTGGCCGGCCTGCCCAACGCCGACGTGCCCAGCGTGCGCGAGGACCTCCTGCGCACCGGCCTCCAGGTGGGCACCTTCGGGCTGCTGGCGATCGTCGGCCAGGTCAGCCAGTGGCTCTGCCGGGTGCCGCCCGAGGACGGGGAGGACGGTGGCGAGGGCGGGAGCCGTCAGCCGTCCCCGGGGCGGTCGACGCCGGCGCTCGGGCGCACGAGCACCGAACGGGCCTGACGCGTCAGGCGGTCCGCGCGGGCTCCGGCTGGGAGGCGTCGTGTGCGGCCGTCTCGCGCTCGGCACGGCGTGCGGCGGTCCGTAGCTCCCGTGCCTCCTGGGCCCTCACCAGCACGATGCCGCCGAGCACCACGGCGCCGCCGACCAGCTGCACCGGCCCCAGGTGCTGCCCGAGGAGCAACCACCCGAACAGGGCGGTGAAGAGCACCTCGGTGAGCCCCACGAAGGAGGCGACCGTGGCGCCGAGCCGGCGGGTGGCCATGGTGCCGGCGCCGTAGGCCAGCCCGGCGGAGACCAGCCCGAGCAGTGCGACGCCCACCCACCAGGGCACCTCCAGCGATCCGATGGTGGAGGGCGCCGTGGAGGTGGAGAGCGAGAGCATGCCGAACAGGCCGGCCACCAGGAGCGTCAGGCCACCGACGAACATGCCCAGGCCGGCGACGGCGACGGCGGGCAGGTCCTTGTCCACCGAGCTGCCGACGAGGAAGTAGGTGGCCAGGCCGACGGCGGCGGCCAGGCCCCACAGGACGCCGATGGGGTCCAGGCCCGTGCTGTTCAGGTCGAGCACCAGCACCAGGCCCCCGACAGCCACGCCCATGCCGGCGAGGGTGAGGGGTGCGGGCGCGCGTCCGGTGCGCGCCCACATCACCAGGACGACCAGCACGACGCCCATGTACTCGAGCAGCAGCGCGACGGCGGCGGGGATGCGGGTGACGGCCTGGAAGTAGCAGAGCTGGGCCCCCGCGACGGCCAGTACGCCGTAGGCCAGCACCGGCCACCGCTGCTGGGCCACGAGGTGCCACTTGCCGCGCAGCAGGAGCAGCGTCGCGGGGGCCAGGAGAAGGGAACCGAAGAGCACCCGGCCGCTGGTGACGGCGGCGGGGGACCACCCGGCATCCATGAGCGGCTTGCCGAGCGGTCCGGCGAGGCCGAATGCCATGGCCGAGATGATCGCCAGGGCCAGGCCGCCCCCGTTGCCCGGGGAGGTCGAGAGGCCACGGCGGGCGAAGCGGGCGCGGGTGCGGCGCAGGGCCCCCATGGTGGGGGAGACGGCGTTCGTGGTGGTGGTGGCCATGGAGATCCCTCCTCGGAGTGTGGCCGCCGCGGGGGGCGGGGTGGTGCGGTGGCTCTGGGGTGCTGCGGGGCGCGGGTGGCGCGCGGGGCAGGCGCCTGTGCGGGGTCTCCCCGCATCAGGAGCAAGACGGCGCGTAGAACATGACGGTGTGTGTGGCCGTGAGGCTACGGTGCGCTAGGCTCATGGGTCAACATGGCTTTTACTCATGACACGGACGACGCCCTCCAGTCCGCCGCGGCGCTGGTGAACACCGCTGCCCGCCCGGGGGAGCCCGACGGGCTGGCCGATGCGGCCGACCTGCGCGCCTTCGAGCAGGAGTGGCAGTGGACCGGCCGCTTCGACGGCACCCCCGAGGAGCTCGCCGACGTGCACGCGCTGCGCGAACGGCTGCGGATCTTCTGGTCTGCCACGCCCGATGAGGCCGCCGTCCTGGTCAACGACCTGCTGCGGGAGCACCGGGCGTTGCCCCAGCTGGTCCGCCACGACGACTACGGCTGGCACTTCCACGCCGTCCCGCCGGACGCGGCCCTGGCGGCCCGCATGGCGGTGGAGGCGGCGATGGCGCTCGCGGACGTGCTGCGGGCCGGTGAGTGGGACCGGTTGGCCACCTGTGGTGCCCAGGGCTGCGAGGGGGTGCTCGTGGACCTGACGCGCAACCGGTCGCGTCGCTTCTGTGGCACCACCTGCGGCAACCGGGAGGCCGCGGCGCGGTACCGGGAGCGGCTCCGCGAGGGGTGAGTCACCCCATCAAGAAGGGGGTCAGGGGAGGTCCGGCTCGCCGCCGGACAGGTACGTCGTCGAGCGGCGCGTGGTCGTCCCGCCCCACACCTGCGCCAGGTGGCGGGCCACGTACGGCGCGGCGTGCGCGGCCACCTCGTCGGGCGTGCACCAGTGCAGGGCGGCGATCTCCGAGGGCTGCAGGGTCGCCTGCTCGATGAGGTCCGGGTGCTCGCCGAGATCGAACACGCACAGCAGGGCATCGGACCAGCCGCGATAGGGCGGCAGCCAGTTCACGCTGAGCAGGCCGCGGGGGGCGAGGGTAATGCCCAGCTCCTCCTGCACCTCGCGGACCACAGTCTGCAAGGGCCCCTCATCGGGGTCGACCACGCCGCCGGGCAGGTCCCACTCGGGCTTGTAGGTGAGCTCGCAGAGCAGCACCCGCCCCTGGCCGTCGGTGATCACCCCTTGCGCGATCACGCGCTTGACCGGCAGGGAGCTGTCCAGCACGCCCAGGCGCCCCTCGCGTGAGAGGCGTGGCGGGTCGGTGGCCACGCGGGAGGCGAGGAGGCGGTCGCCCTGCGGGGAGTCACCCACGAAGGCGCGCAGTGTGCCCTCGGTGCGCAGCCCGGCGCGCATGGTCAGGCGGCGGAGGTCCCGGCGGGAGGGGTCCAGGAGCACCTCCACCCGGCGTGCGCCTGCGGCCAGCTCGGCGTCGACGGCCTCGATGAGCACGGACGGCTCGACCGGGCTCTCCAGCTCCGTGCGCCGGACCCCGTCGTGGGGCGACTGCCAGTCCCAGGTGATCACCCCCTGAGGGTTCCACACGGGCCGACTGGGTGCGGGACCTGCAGTGCCTGTCGTGTCGTGGGCACACCCGCGAGACCAAGCGTTGCTGGGACGCGGTCGTGGCCGCCGACGGCACCGTGCAGTGGACCATCCGTCCGGGCCAGACCCACACCACCACCCCCCAGGACTACCGCAACCCCTGGCACCCCCGCCCCCGGAGCCGGCATACGCTCGGGGTATGCAGAACTCCTCACGGCGGACGCGGACCGTCGCAGTGGTCGCAGTGGCACTGCTGGCCACGGCTGCCCTGGTGCTGTGGAACCAGCGCGACGCCGACGAGCCGGAGGACATCCCTCGCACGACCTCCGGCACGGAGGTCGACGCGGCCACCCGTGCCAGCGAGAGCTCGCACGCCGCAGCGACCGGGACCGCCGGGGAGGTGGCCCACGAGTTGACCGAGCGGGCGGGCGCCGACGACGTGACGCTGCTGGTGGTCGGCGACTCCACCGGCGACGAGCGCACGGAGTGGGTGGCCCTGTGGGCCGCCCGGATGGCCGGTGAGGGTGCGGAGGTCACCTACCGCGACTGGGTGCCCGGCGAGGAGCGGTGGACCGACGACCCCCTCACCCTCGGGGACGGCGACCGCCACGTCACGATCGTGAACGCCTCACAGGCCGGTGCGCGCCCCGCCTACCCCCTCGCGCGCCGGTTGCTGCCCGATGCGGCCGACCTCGTCCTGGTGAGCTTCGGCCACAACGGCACTCGTGAGCAGGAGGTCGCCGAGATGCGGCAGCTCCTGGACCGTCTGGCGCAGGACTACCCGGACGCGCCGGTGGGGGTCATCGCACAGAACCCCGCCCTGGGTGGTTCGGTGGAGCACTCGCGCGCCAACCGGGAGGCCGTCGAGCAGGTGGCCCGCGCCCGGGACCTCCCCGTCATCGACGTCCACGGGGCGTTCGTCGACCACGGCGACGTGGAGTCGCTGCTGGTGGACGACCTCCACCCCTCCGATGCGGGTTCCCGCCTGTGGGCCGAGACCGTCCACCGGTTCCTGACCACCCCGCGCCCCTGATGCCTGCGCGCCCCTGACGTCTCCGCAACCGCGGCCCCCCTACCCTCCGCGCCCGTCGGCCCCCGCCTGTGCCGCGCCACCTCCGCACACCCCCAGCCCGCCCGATGCGGGGCGCTCGCCCTCTCCCGCGCCGCGTAAGGTTCCCGCCATGTTCGGCGACTCCGAGTTCCCCGCCCCGCGGCTCCGCATCGGCATCATCGGTGCGGGGCGCGTGGGTGCTGTTCTCGGGGCCGCCTGGGAGCGCTCGGGCCACCGCGTGGTCGCGCACTCGGTGGGCGATGCCGGCGCGGAGCGGGCCGCCGCCCTGCTCCCGCGCAGCATCCGGCGTTCGCCGGAGGAGGTGCCCCGCGAGGCCGACCTGGTGCTGGTCGCGATCCCCGGTCAGGACGCCGGCCGGCTCGTGGCCGGCCTCACCGCGGCCGGGGTCTGGCGGCAGGGCCAGCTGTTGGTGCACACCGTCCCCGGGGTGGGCGTCGAGCTCTTCGGCCCCGTCCTCGCAGCGGGGGTGCCGGTGCTGGGGGTCTCGCTCCAGCCCGCGATGGTCTTCAGCGGTGAGCGGCAGGACGTGGAGCGCCTCGCCGACTCCGTGGTCTGCCACCTCTGCCCGGTGGAGGTCGATGCGGTGGCGCAGTCGCTCGTGCTCGAGCTGGGTGCCACCCCGCTGCGGCTGGAGGCCGTGGACCTCCCCCGCCACGACGCGGCCGTCACCGCCGCCACCGAGGGGGTCGCGGCCCTCGTGACCACCGTCCGGCAGGCCCTGGCCGCCGGTGGGGTCGACGACCCCGATGCGGTGGCGGGGCCCCTGCTGCGCGTCTCGCTGGAGGCTGCCCTGGGGAGCGGTGAGGCGCCGACCGGCACGTCCCCCTCGGGCCCGGTGAGCCGGTGGGACACCCCGCGCTGGCGCGCACAGGCTGCGGCCGTCGACGCCGCTGACCCGCTGGCCGAGGTGCTGGTGGCTCTCGAGCGAGCGGCGGCGCGGCATGCGGTGGCGGCCCGCATCGAGACCCCTCCGGCGGCGCGTGAGTTGCTCCGCGAGCTGGGCCTGGAGACCGATGAGGGGACCCACCAGGGCTGAGACCCGGCCCGTGGGCGCCGCCACGCCCGCCATGTGGGTGCCCGCCCCGTCCGCCCCACCCCACCGCGATGTCGCATTCCTGCCAGCGCGACCGCCGCCAGCGGTGCATGCTGGGGGCGTGCACACCGACCACGCCGCCTGTTGCCGCATCGTCGCCAGCCGCGACGCGCGGTTCGACGGCGAGTTCGTGACCGCCGTGCACAGCACCGGCATCTACTGCCGCCCCAGCTGTCCCGCACGCACGCCGCAGCCGCAGAACATGAGCTTCCACCCCACGGCCGCGGCTGCGCAGGCCGCCGGGTTCCGGGCCTGCAAGCGCTGCCGTCCGGACGCCACCCCGGGGTCGGCCCAGTGGGATCTGCGCACGGACACCGCGGCCCGGGCCGTGCGCCTCATCCGCGACGGCCTGGTGGACCGCGAGGGGGTGGACGGTCTGGCCCGCGCGGTGGGCTACTCGCGGCGCCAGGTGGAGCGCCTCCTGCTGGCCGAGGCCGGGGCCACCCCCCTGGCGCTGGCGCGGGCGCAGCGCGCGCACACGGCCCGCCTGCTGCTCGAGACCACCGACCTCCCCCTGACCCAGGTGGCCTTCGCGGCCGGCTTCGGGTCCGTTCGCAGCTTCAACGAGGTGACGCGCCAGGCCTACGCGGCCACGCCCCGCGAGATCCGGGAGCTCCGCGGGCGCCGGCGGGCGGCGGAACGGGCGGGGGCGCACCTCGCATCGGCTGGGGCCGATCCCGCACCGGATGGCGCCGTGCTCACCCTGCCGCTCCGCCTGGCCTTCCGGCGCCCGCTGGAGCCCGAGCAGCTGTTCGGCCACCTCGCGGCAACCGCGGTCCCGGGGGTGGAGACATGGCAGGCCGGCGCCCTGCACCGCACCCTGGACCTCCCGGGCTCACCGGGCGTCGTCTCGGTCCGTCCGCCCGACGCCGCGGCAGCACACCTGGACGTCGTGCTCAGCCTCCTCGACCCCGCCGACCTCACCGCGGCCGTCGCCCGGGTGCGCCACTGGTTGGACCTCGATGCCGACCCCGTGGCCGTCGACGCGGTGCTCGCCGCCGACCCCCACCTCGGCCCCTTGGTCGCGAGCGCACCGGGGCGGCGTGTGCCGCACTGCACCGACGGCCCGGAACAGGCGGTCCGCGTCGTCCTGGGCCAGCAGGTGTCCACCGCCGGGGCGCGCACCGTCACAGGTCGACTGGTGCAGGAGATCGGCACACCGCTCCCGCCCGCCCTGGACGCGGTGGCCGGCCCGCTGGGGCTGACCCACATCTTCCCCCGGCCCGCGACGGTCGCGGCCCGCTGCGCCGCGTCGCTCGCAGGTGCTCCCTACCTGCCGATGCCGCGTGCGCGGGTGCGGGCGGTTCTCGCCCTGTCCGATGCGGTGAGCACCGGCACGCTGGACCTCTCACCCGGGGCCGACCGCGCCGCCGCCCGGGAGGCGCTGGGCCGCCTGGCCGGCATCGGGCCGTGGACCACCGAGATGGTCGCCCTGCGCTGTCTGGGGGACCCGGACGCCTTCCCCGCCACGGACCTCGGGGTGGTGCGGGCGGCCGAACGCCTGGGGACGGGCAGCCTCGGCGGGCGCTCGTCCACAGCCGCGGAGGCCTGGCGCCCCTGGCGGGCCTACGCCGTCCAGTACCTCTGGTCTGCACACGACCACCCCATCAACCACCTGCCGCGGGACGAGGGTGAGACCGCCGCCCCGCACGGACGAGGAGAGAAGACATGACCGACAAGACAGCCACCGACCACCCGCCCCAGCGGTGCCACCGGATACTCCAGACCCCCGTCGGCCAGGTGACGCTGGTGGGCGACGGCCAGGTGCTCGAGGGGCTCTACTGGCCCGACCACACGCCCGCGCCCGACCGCTCCACCTTCGGGCCCTGCGCGCCAGAGGCCTTCACCGATGCGATGACCCAGCTCCAGGAGTACTTCGCCGGCGAGCGCGTCGAGTTCTCCCTGGCCACCCGGGCCGAGGGCACCGACTTCCAGCAGGCCGTCTGGGAGCAGCTCCGCATGATCCCCGCCGGGGAGACCCGCACCTACGGCCAGGTGGCTGCCGCGATCGGCCGGCCGACCGCCGTCCGGGCCGTCGGGGCGGCCAACTCCCGCAACCCGCTGTCGGTGATCGTGCCCTGCCACCGGGTGGTCAGCGCCAGCGGTGCTGCGCACGGTTATGCCGGAAGTGTCGAGACGAAGGAATGGTTGCTCGCCCACGAGCGTCGGCACCGGGCATGACCCGTAAAATGGCCGTGTGACTTCTGATCCCGCCGCTCCGCAGAACCCCTCGACGTCGCCCGACGGTGCCGTCGAGAAGCCCCTGGCCGCCGACGAGCTGCCCGAGCAGATGCGGATCCGCCGGGAGAAGCGTGCCGCCGTGCTGGATGCGGGCGGTCAGGCCTACCCGGTGGAGGTGCCGCGGACGCACTCCCTGGAGGAGGTCCGCGAGCAGTGGGGCCACCTGGAGACCGGGGAGGAGACGCAGGACGTCGTCTCGGTGACCGGGCGCGTGGTGTTCTCGCGCAACACCGGCAAGCTCTGCTTCGCCACCCTGCAGGCCGGTACCGGGGAGCGCCTCCAGGCCATGCTGTCCCTGGCCGAGGTGGGCCAGGAGGCCCTCGACGAGTGGAAGTCCCTCATCGACCTCGGCGACATCGTGTCGGTCACCGGTCGGGTCATCTGCAGCCGCCGCGGCGAGCTGTCGGTCATGGCCACTGACTGGCAGCTGGCCAGCAAGGCCCTGCGCCCCCTGCCCACCCTGCACAAGGACCTGTCCGAGGAGCAGCGCGTCCGCCAGCGGTACGCGGACCTCATCGTGCGTGACGAGGCCCGGCGCATGGTGCTCACGCGCTCGCTGATCACCTCCACGGTGCGCCGCTTCCTCGAGGAGCGCGGCTACGTCGAGATCGAGACCCCGGTCCTGCAGCTCATCCACGGTGGCGCCCTGGCCCGACCGTTCACCACCCACCTCAACGCCTTCAACCAGGACATGACCCTGCGCATCGCGCTGGAGCTCAACCTCAAGAAGGCCGTCGTGGGCGGGGTGGAGAAGGTCTTCGAGATCGGCCGCATCTTCCGCAACGAGGGCGTGGACTCCACCCACAGCCCCGAGTTCACGATGCTGGAGGCCTACGAGGCCTGGGGCGACCAGACCACCATGGCCGAGCTCATGCAGGAGATGTACCTGGTGGTGGCCGATGCCCTCATCGAGGCCGGCCTGCTCGAGTCGCGCGTGCTGAGCACCCCCGCCGGGGAGATCGACCTCGACGGCGAGTGGCGCTGGCTGCCGGTGTACGAGGGCGTGTCCGAGGCGGTCGGCGCCTCGGTGACCCCGGAGACCGACGAGGCCACGCTGCGCGAGCTCGCGGCCCGCCACGAGGTGGAGCTCGACCCCGCCTGGGGTGCGGAGAAGATCGTGCTCGAGCTGCTCTCGGAGCTGGTCGAGCCCACACTGGTGCAGCCGACCTTCCTGTGCGACTACCCACCCTCGGCGCAGCCGCTGGCGCGTCCGCACCGCAGCAAGCCGGGCCTCATCGAGGCGTGGGACCTGATCATCGGCGGGGTGGAGCGTTCGACGGCCTTCTCCGAGCTGATCGACCCCATCGTGCAGCGGGAGGTGCTGACAGAGCAGTCCCTCGCCGCCGCGGCGGGCGACCCCGAGGCGATGCAGTTGGACGAGGACTTCCTGCGGGCGCTGGAGTACGGCGCCCCGCCGATGGGAGGAATGGGTTTCGGTCTCGACCGCATGGTCATGCTGTTCACCGGCGTGGGTATTCGCGAGACCATCCTGTTCCCCCACACCAAGCCGGAGGCATGATGAACGACTTTTTCGCATCGGTATGGCCCTACGTGGCAGCCCTGCTGCCCACGGTGGGAATCCTGTGGCTGTTCATCGTGATGATGAAGCACATCGTCGAGGGGGACCGCCGGGAGCGCGCTGCCGTCGCCCGGTGGGAGGCCGAACAGGATGGCCTGGAGCAGGTGGACGACGACCCCGTGGGGTGAGTCGCGGTGCGCTCCGCCGGCGTTTCCCCGCAGATTCTTCGGCGAACTGCGGACTGCGTGAAGCGAACGAACCACGTCGTTTTGCGGGGAGGGGGCATTCTGGTGTCGAATGGGCACCTGACCCCTCTGGAGAGACGGGGGGGATGACGTGAACGATGAAGGGACCGACATGGTGCAGCGACATGTGACCATCCTCGAGGACGACCTGGACGGCGGTGAGGCCGTGGAGACCGTTTCTTTCTCCGTGGACGGCGTCGCCTACGAGATCGACCTGAATGCAGACAACGCGGCCAAGCTGCGCGACGACTTCGCCCCCTGGGTGGGTGCGGCGCGCAAGGCCACCGGTCGCAAGCCGGCCGGTCGCCGTCCGGCGGCCACGGGCGCCGCGCGCAAGCGCGAGATCGCAGCCATCCGCGAGTGGGGCCGTGAGAACGGCTGGAAGGTCAGCGAGCGCGGCCGTCTCTCGGCCGATCTCGAGGAGGCATACGCCAAGGCCAACGGCTGATCGTCGTCGACTGAGCGCCCGGGGTCTCGCACCCCGGCACACGAGGAAGGGGCCCCGGGATCCATCCCGGGGCCCTTCCTCGTCTTCACCGACACGCGGGGGCGAGCCGGCTCACGCCGTGGATCACTTCTTGCGGTGCTTCTTGCCCTTGCTCTTCACGTCGTCGCCGTAGCTGTTGCCGTAGCCGTACCCGTAGGAGCCGTAGCCATAGCCCTCCCCGTAGAGGATGCGGTTCAGGCGGCTCACTGAGGCGCGGTTGATGACCGCACCCAGCAGGAGCGCGTTCACGTTGCGCAGGTTCGCCGTAGCGCGCTCGACGTGCTCCTTGCGGGTGTCGTTCGCGGCCACCACCAGCACGGCGCCGTCGGTGCTCGTGGTGAGCAGGGCGGCGTCGGTCACCGGCAGCAGCGGCGGGGCGTCCAGGATCACGCGGTGCGTCTGCGTGAGCGTCGCGATGAGGTCGCGCATGCGCTGCGAGCCGAGCAGCTCCGAGGGGTTGGGCGGGATGGTGCCGGCCGGCAGCACCATCAGGTTCGGGTGTTCGGTGGGCTGCACCGCATCGGCCAGGTCGGCGGAGCCGGCGAGCACCTGGGTGAGGCCCACCGAGGAGTCGATGTCGAAGATGCCGGCCACGGACGGGCGACGCAGGTCGGCGTCCACCAGGATCACGCGCTCGCCGCCCTCGGCCAGCAGGTAGGCCAGGTTGGAGGAGATCGTCGACTTGCCCTCGCCCATGCGGGCCGATGTGACGACGATCGACTTCGGCGCGTGGTCGACGTTCACGAAGCGCAGGTTGGTGCGGAACTGGCGCAGCGCCTCGCGGGTGGAGAAGTCCACCTCGCCGCTGTCGCGCACGGCGCGCTCGGGGGAGGCCAGGGCCTCGTTCGCGGGGATGAGGCCCAGCGTCGGGGCGCCGCCGGCCGCCTCCTCGATGTCCTCCTGCGTGCGCACCCGGGTGTCCTGACGGTGACGGAACCAGGCGATCACGTAGCCCAGCGCCAGACCGGCCAGGCCACCGAGGACCAGGGCGCGGGCCGGCTGCGGCTCGGTGGGGGAGGAGGGGAGCTCGGCGTTGGCCAGGGGCAGGATGCTGGTCGCGGGCGCCTGGTCCTGCTGCTGCCCCTCCTCGCCCTCGGGCTGGTTCGGCGCGGCGGACATATTCTGCGTCTCCAGCTCGCGTACGTACTCGGCCGTCTCGGCCACGACGGTGTCGGCCAGCTGCTTGGCGCGCTCCGGGCTGTCCCCGCGGGCGCTCACTGTGATGTTGGGCGTCTCTTCCTCGACCTTGGCCGTGACGCGGCCGGCGAGGCTGCTGGGGCTGGTGTCCAGCCCGAGCTCCTCGATGACCCGCTCGGCCACCGGCTGGGAGCTGAAGTAGGTGACGTAGGTCTTGCTCTTGGTGATCGCCAGGGAGTTGCCGGAGAGGGACTCACCGACCGTGCCGGTTCCGGCGTTCGCCTGCACCACGCCGGTGGCGGTCGCCGTGTAGACGGGCTTCTGCAGGGCCACCCACCCGGCGGCCAGCGCGATGCCCAACAGGGTGCTGAGGACCAGGGTGATGATGTGTCGGCGCGAGAGCCGCAGGATGTCGTCGAGCGTCAAGACGTGCTCCGTCAGTGGGGTGGGATGGGGCGCACAGCACCCGCAGGGACAACTCGAGCACTGTATCCCCTTCCGTCGGACCGACGGGGTCTGTTCGGCCCCCGGGGGCGTGACCCCGACCACGTGCCCCTTGCGCCGCGACGAGGCCCCGCGCAAGCGGACGTCGCCCGCCTACACTCGGAGGGGTCCTCGTGATCTCGGTGGTGCCGCTCGCCCACCGAGCGACTGCGACCGCCGGGAGGCCCACGTGCACATCCTCTATGTCTGCACCGGCAACATCTGCCGGTCCACGTTCGCCGAGCGGTGGTCGCGGCACCTCGCGCCGCACGGGCTCACCTTCTCCTCGGCGGGGACCATGGCGCTGGTCGGCAACCCGATGGACGAGCTGATGGCCCACGAGCTGCGGCGGCGGGGCGGCGACCCCGAGGGCTTCGCGGCACGCCAGGTCAGCCTGCCGATCCTGCGCGAGGCGGACCTGGTGCTCACCATGGAGCGTCGTCACAAGGCCTACGTAGTGGACGAGATGCCGTCCCTGACCCGGCGCACCCACACGCTCGGCCACTTCCTGCACGCCGTCGACGAGCTGGCCGCGGCCGGGCCGGTGCCCTCCGGGCCCGCGCTGGTCGATACGGTGTCGCGCGTGCGTGTCCCGTCCTCCCGTGCGGAGTCGGTCGAGGACCCCTACCGCCGCGGCCCGGAGAAGGCGGCCCAGGCCGGCCAGCAGCTCGAGGCCTGGGTGGGGAGGGTGGTCGGGGCGCTGGCGAGCAGCCCGCCGGTCGATGCGGCACCCGGCCGGCCGGCCGGTGGTCGGCCCGCAGCGGGCGGTTCGACCCCCGTGCGCCTCTTCGGCGACTGAGGTTCGCGCACAGCGAACGAGCAACCCGCCCGGAGCGGAACACCCCGCAGATCGGCACTGTTGAGCCGTACAAGAACGTCCCCCGAGGTGGGCTGTCAGGCAACGAGCAGTCCGAGGCGCTCCACGAGCCCCTCCTGCCGCAGTCCGCGGCCTAGCCTTGGGGTCCCGCGAGGCAAGGAGCTGAGATGTTCGAACGGTTTACCGACCGCGCACGGCGCGTCGTCGTCCTGGCACAGGACGAGGCACGCATGCTCAACCACAACTACCTCGGCACCGAGCACATCCTGCTGGGTCTGATCCACGAGGGCGAGGGCATTGCCGCCCAGGCCCTGGAGAACTTGGGGATCTCCCTCGATGCGGTGCGCGAGCAGGTGCAGGAGGTCATCGGCCAGGGCAAGCAGGCCCCTTCCGGCCACATCTCCTTCAGCCCGCGGGCCAAGAAGGTGCTCGAGCTCTCGCTGCGCGAGGGGCTGCAGCTGGGCCACCAGTACATCGGCACCGAGCACATCCTGCTCGGCCTGATCCGCGAGGGCGAGGGCGTGGCCGCCCAGGTGCTCGTGAAGCTGGGCGCCGACCTCTCCACGGTCCGCCAGCAGGTGATCGAGCTGCTCTCCGGCTACCAGGGTGGCCAGGGCGAGCCGCAGGCCGCTGGCGTCGGCGCGTCCGGGGGACAGGCCGAGGGCACCCCTGCCGGGTCGCTCGTGCTGGACCAGTTCGGCCGCAACCTCACGCAGGCCGCCCGCGAGGGCAAGCTCGACCCGGTGATCGGCCGCGAGACCGAGATCGAGCGCGTCATGCAGGTGCTCAGCCGCCGCACCAAGAACAACCCGGTGCTGATCGGTGAGCCCGGTGTCGGCAAGACCGCCGTCGTCGAGGGCCTGGCTGCCGACATCGTGGCCGGCACCGTGCCGGAGACGCTGAAGGACAAGCACGTCTACACCCTCGACCTCGGGTCGCTGGTGGCCGGCTCCCGCTACCGCGGTGACTTCGAGGAGCGCCTCAAGAAGGTGCTCAAGGAGATCCGCACGCGCGGCGACATCATCCTGTTCATCGACGAGATCCACACCCTCGTGGGTGCGGGTGCCGCCGAGGGCGCGATCGACGCCGCCAACATCCTCAAGCCGATGCTGGCGCGCGGCGAGCTGCAGACCATCGGTGCGACCACGCTGGAGGAGTACCGCAAGCACATCGAGAAGGACGCCGCGCTGGAGCGCCGTTTCCAGCCGATCCAGGTGAACGAGCCCTCGCTGGCGCACGCCATCGAGATCCTCAAGGGCCTGCGTGACCGTTACGAGGCGCACCACCGCGTCTCCATCACCGACGGGGCCCTGGCCTCGGCGGTGAACATGGCCGACCGCTACGTCAACGACCGCTTCCTGCCGGACAAGGCGATCGACCTCATCGACGAGGCCGGCGCCCGGTTGCGCATCCAGCGCATGACCGCGCCGCCGGACCTGCGGGAGATCGACGAGAAGATCGCGAACGTCCGCCGCGAGAAGGAGTCCGCCATCGACGGCCAGGACTTCGAGAAGGCGGCCTCGCTGCGCGACGACGAGCAGAAGCTGCTCAACGAGCGCGGGGAGCGCGAGAAGGCTTGGAAGGAGGGCGACCAGGACGTCGCCGCGGTGGTGGACGAGGACGTCATCGCCGAGGTGCTGGCCGCGACCACGGGCATCCCGGTCTTCCGGATCTCCGAGGAGGAGTCCAGCCGCCTGCTCAAGATGGAGGACGAGCTCCACAAGCGGATCGTGGGCATGGACGACGCGATCCACGCGCTGTCCCAGGCCATCCGCCGCACCCGCGCCGGCCTGAAGGACCCCCGCCGCCCCGGTGGCTCGTTCATCTTCGCCGGCCCCACGGGCGTCGGCAAGACCGAGCTGGCCAAGGCGCTCGCCGAGTTCCTGTTCGGCGACGAGGACGCCCTCATCCAGCTCGACATGTCCGAGTTCGGTGAGAAGCACACCGTCAGCCGCATGTTCGGCTCGCCCCCCGGCTACGTCGGGTACGACGAGGGCGGCCAGCTCACCGAGAAGGTGCGCCGCAAGCCGTTCTCCGTGGTGCTCTTCGACGAGGTCGAGAAGGCGCACCCGGACGTGTTCAACAGCCTGCTGCAGATTCTCGAGGATGGCCGCCTGACCGACTCGCAGGGCCGCACGGTGGACTTCAAGAACACGATCATCATCATGACCACCAACCTGGGTGCCCGGGACATCGCTAAGGGCGTCTCGCTCGGCTTCTCGGCCGGGCCGGAGTCCGGCACGGACTACGAGCGCCTGAAGGCCAAGGTCTCGGAGGAGCTCAAGCAGCACTTCCGCCCGGAGTTCCTCAACCGTGTGGACGACACGGTCGTGTTCCCGCAGCTGTCGCAGGCCGAGATCGTGCAGATCGTCGACCTGATGATCGACCGTCTCTCCGAGCGGCTCGCGGACAAGGACATGGCCATCGAGCTCACGCAGGACGCCAAGGAGCTGCTGGCCAAGCGCGGGTACGACCCCGTTCTGGGTGCCCGTCCGCTGCGCCGCGCCATCCAGCGCGAGATCGAGGACGTCATCTCCGAGAAAATCCTGTACGGCGAGTTCGCGGCCGGGGACATCATCGAGGTCGACGTGGACGCCCCGGCCGCGGAGGAGACCGCCGCTCCCGCGGGGCCGATCAACCCGGGCGCGAGTGGTTCGGCCGCCCCGGTCGGGCCGCGAGGGTTCACCTTCACCTCGCGCCGGAGCCTCGACGCTAAGCCGGTCGACCAGCTGACCGGTGACGCCGACCGCGCGATGGTGGGCGAGTGACCGCCGCGACGCAGCAGGAGCACCGCGTGGGGGAGGGTGTCGGCCATCGTGCCGACGCCGTCTCCCCCCGGCGGGTGTTCGGGTGGGTGGCGGTCGCCGAGGCGATCACCTGGGCGCTGCTCCTGACGGGCATGTTCCTGAAGTACGTCACCGAGACCACCGAGATGGGGGTCAGCATCGCCGGGCCGGTGCACGGTTTCGTGTTCCTGCTCTTCGTGGTGACCGTCGTGGTCGTCGCCGTGGACCAGCGATGGGGTGCCGGCCGCGCCCTGCTCGGGCTGGTTGCCGCCGTGGTGCCCTTCGCGACCATCCCGTTCGAGCGGTGGGCCCAGCGCAAGGGCCTGCTGGCCGACGCCTGGCGTCTGCGCCGGGAGCCCGGCGCCGGGCCGCTGGAGCGGCTTGTCGGGTGGGCCCTGCGCAATCCCGTGCTGGCCGTGTTGGCGGTGGTCGCTGCGGTGGCCGTGGTCTTCACCGCCCTGCTGCTGGTGGGCCCGCCCTTCTGATCGTCCCGCCCGGGTCCTGACCCGGCACCCACGACCTGAGGCCCTCTCCCCACTGGGAGAGGGCCTCAGGCGTGCTCGGGCAGGTCCCGCGGAGGTGCCGGTGGGTCTCAGCTGCGCAGCGTGCCGACCATGCCCTCACTGCCGGCGCCCCAGCAGGTGCCTCCGGGCGTGCAGTCCAGGGTGTGGAAGCCCTGGTCGGTCACCCGCTCCCAGCTCTTCCCGCCGTCCCGGGTGAGGCTGGTCCCCTCCGAGCCCCGGTAGTCGCCGGTGGCCAGGGCAAGGCGACTGCCCCGTACGTGGGCCACGTCCTCACCCACGTGCGTCAGGTCCTCACCGGACCGCCAGGCCCCACCAGCGTGTGAGCGGGCCGTGGTCTGGCGGGTGTTCGCCGGGTCGTCGAAGTCCCCTCCCACCACGATGCCGTGCCGTCCGGTGAACGAGGCAGCGAAGGCCCCCGCTGCGTCCCCGGCGCGCAGGGCGCTGCCCCGCGCCGTCCACGTCAGGCCGTGGTCCGTGGAGGTCAGCACGCGCGAGCTCGCGCCCCCGGTCACGATGTGGGCGCGGTCGGCAGAGACGGTCAGGCAGTCGCCGCTGGACGAGAACTGGGCCTCACCCTCAGTGGGAACCATCCCGGTGCCGGGCAGCACCTCCCAGGTGCGGCCCCCGTCGTCGGTGGCCACCAGCTGGATCCGGCCGTCCACCGGGTCGCTCACGGCGAGGCCGCGGCGACCGTCGGGGTAGAAGGCCATGCAGTTGTAGAAGGCGGCGGGGTCGTCGTTGCGGAAGGTCTCCTGCCAGGTGGCTCCCTCGTCGGTGGTCCGCAGGATGCGGGAGTCCTCGCCGGGCCCGATCGCCAGGACGTGCACCGCGCCACCGACCACCTCGACGTCCCGCAGGCTCAGCCCCTCGGTACCGGGCGGGGTGACGTCCTGCCAGCTGCGGCCCCCGTCCGTGGTGTGGAAGATGCCGGCGGCGCCCCCACTGCGGGACTCACCACTGACCCACGCCTCGGAGGCGCTCACCGCATCGAGGCCGCGGAGGTTCTGGTCGCTGTCGGTGACGCTGGTCCGCCAGTCCAGCTCCGGGCCGGGGGGAGCAGCGGTGGCGGTCGGCGCCGCGGTGAGCACGGCGGCGGTGAGCAGGGCGAGTGCGGTGCGCTTCGTCATCCCTGAACTGTGCTCCTGGCCACGTGCTCTGTCCACCCCTCCTCACCGGGCTCCGGCGTCCACCTCAGGTCGGCAGCGTGTACCCGGTGTGGTCGTCCCCCTCGGCCAGCCCGTCCTCGAGCAGACCGCTCAGGCAGCGTTCCGCCTGCATCTCGGTGGCCCCCGATGCGGTGAGCACCTGCTCGCGGGAGAGGGGGCCGTCCGCATCGCGGAGGGCCTGCACGATGCGGCCGCGCGCCTGCCGGTCGGTGCCCGCCCAGGCCTGGCCGCGCCGCGGTGGCCCGTCGTCCTGCGGGGACCCGGCGGCCACCCAAGCGCAGGGGTCGACCAGCGGGCACTGGCCACACGCGGGGTTCCGGGCGGTGCAGACCAGGGCGCCGAGCTCCATCGTGGAGATGTTCCAGCGCACGCTCTCCGCGGCGCCCGCCGGTAGCAGGGCGGTGGCCAGGGCGCGTTCGGCGGCGGTGTAGCTGGGGGCGGGCAGGGCACGCCCCGAGACCGCGCGCGCCTGCACGCGGCGGATGTTGGTGTCCACCACCACGGCCCGCTGTCCGAAGGCGAAGGCCGCCACGGCCGCGGCGGTGTACTCCCCGATGCCGGGGAGGCTCCGCAGGGCCTCCTCGTCGGAGGGCACCTCCCCGCCGTGGTGGTCCCGGATCGCGGTCGCGGCGTCCACCAGGCGCAGGGCTCGTCGGGGGTAGCCGAGGCGGCCCCAGGCCCGCACGGCCGCGCCGGGGCCGGCGTCCGCGAGGTCCGCCGGGGTGGGCCACCGCTCCATCCACGTGGTCCAGACGGGCAGCACCCGCACCACCGGGGTCTGCTGCAGCATCACCTCGGAGACGAGCACGCCCCACGGGGAGCAGTCGTCGTGGCGCCACGGCAGGTCCCGGGCGTGGCGGGCGTACCAGTGGGCCAGCGGTGCGGCCAGCGCGGCTCCCCGGCGGAGGGCGGCGTCGTCCGGGGCGCGGCGCGGGGCCGGCCCCCTGGTGCGTGCGGCCACCTCAGACGTAGCGGTCGAGGATGCTGGTCTCGGCCATGCGGCTCAGCCCCTCGCGGATCGCGCGGGCGCGGGCGTCGCCGATGCCCTCGATCTCGTGCAGGTCGTCGAAGGTGGCGCCCAGCAGGTGCTGCAGGCCGTCGAAGTGCAGCACGACGCGGTCGACGATGACCGGGGGCAGGCGCGGGATCTGCGAGAGCAGGCGGTAACCCCACGGGGAGAGCGGGCGCTCCAGGGTGTCGCTGGCCACCGGGTGCCCCATCGCAGCGGCCACGGAACCCAGGTCCAGCAGCTCGGCGGTGGACAAGGCCGCGATGTCGGCCAGCACCGCATCCACCTCGGCAGGGTCCCCGGACGGGGTGTGCGAGGGCGCGTAGTCCCGCACCAGCAGCTCGCGGTCGTTGCCGAGTCCGGCGGTCAGCTCGGACAGCTGCAGGTCCACCAGGCGCCCGTCACGCCCCAGGGTGAGCACGTAGTGGGAGATCTCCTCGCGGATGCGGTGCACCATCTCCAGCCGCTGGGCCACGGCCGCGACGTCGCGGACGGTGACGAGGTCCTCGATCTCCAGCGCCGAGAGGGCGGCGGCGACCTCGTCGAGGCGCATCTTGTAGCGCTCGAGGGTCTGCAGGGCCTGGTTGGAGCGGGACTGGATCGCGCTGACCTCCTCCAGCACCACCCGGTGCTCGCCCATATAGAGGGCGATCATGGACATGGAGGCCGAGACGCTCACCACCGGGACGCCGGTCTGCCGGGCCGCGCGCTCGGCGGTGCGGTGGCGGGTGCCGGACTCGCGGGTTTCGATCGCCGCATCGGGCACCAGCTGGGTGGCGGCACGCACGATGCGGGTGAGGTCGTTGGAGAGGACCACCGCGCCGTCCATCTTGGCGAGCTCGCGCAGTCGGGTGGAGGAGAAGTCCACGTTGAGCTCGAAGCCGCCGGTGGAGATCTGCTCCACGGCGCGGTCGTTACCGAGCACGATGAGGGCACCGGTGCGCCCCCGCACGATCCGCTCCAGGCCGTCTCGCAACTCGGTGCCGGGCGCCAGCAGCGCCAGCACTGCGTTCACTGCCTCCTGGTCCACGGTCTCCACGGGGTGAGTCTAGGTCCCCGCCTGCCACGGCGCGTACCGGACACCGGTCCGGCATCGGGGTGGTCCCCGGGCGCTCCGTGCGACACGATGGGGGCGAATCACCGACCGCAGCGAGGAGAACCGTCCATGGACAACCGAACAGGTGACCGCACCTCCCTGGTGCGTCACGAGGAGAAGTTGACCGCTGCCGTGCAGCGGGTGGCCCGTGGCGCGACCCGCGTCCGCAAGCGCGTGATCACCGAGACGGTGACCGTCGAGGTCGAGGTGCAGCGCGAGGTGCTGGAGGTGGAGGAGGCCCCGGCGGCTGGCGGCGGGGCCGCCACGCCCGGGACCGGCACGGCAGTGGACACCGGGGGCGGCCAGGCGGTCGGCGCGGAACAGCTCGCGCAGCGGCAGGTCGACGCGCAGCCCCGCGAGGAGGAGGTGCAGGTCGTGACCCTGCACCGGCAGCGCCCCGTCGTCACCCTGGAGACCGTCCCCTACGAGGAGGCCCGCGTGGTGAAGCGCACCGTCACCGTGCCCCACGAGGTGACCGAGACGGTCCGGCGCGAGCACGTCGACGTGCACGAGGTGGACGCCGAGGGCGTGTCCACCGGCGACTTCCGCTGAGCCCCAGCTTTCCGTCCCGGGGATGATCCGCTCCCACAGCGGATCATCCCCGGGACGCTGTGCGTCGGGCCCCCCGGGGCTCGATGCTGGTGCTGAGCACGGCGTCGCGCCGCTGGCTCAGCGCTTGAGCACCGCTCCGATCGCGTGCTCGAGCGTGTCGGCCTGGAAGACCTTCATGCCGGCGGGTGCCTGCTGGTCGCCCAGGGCCCCCCGGGGGATCACGGCCTTGTCGAACCCGATGCGGTGCGCCTCCACCAGACGCCGCCCGGTGCCGGGCGCATTGCGCAGGTCGCCCGCCAGCCCCACCTCGCCGATGGCGACCAGGCCGTCCGGCAGTGCTTGGTCCGCCAACGAGCTGGCCAGCGCCAGGGCCACGGCGAGGTCCGTGCTCGGCTCCGAGAGGCGCACGCCGCCGACGGTGGAGACGTAGACGTCGCTGGTGGCCAGCGGCACCCCGCCGTGCCGGTTGAGCACGGCCACGGTCATGGCCACCCGGGAGGAGTCCACCCCGCTGGTGGTCCGCCGTGGGCTGGGGGCCTGCGTCGGGACGGCCAGCGCCTGCACCTCGGCCACCAGCGGACGGCGGCCCTCCAGGGTCACGGTCAGGCAGGTGCCGGGCACCGGGGCTGCGTGGCGTGAGACGAACAGCCCGCTGGGGTCGGCCAGCCCGGTGATGCCGGACTCGTCCAGGTCGAAGCAGCCCACCTCGTCGGTGGGGCCGAAGCGGTTCTTCACCGCCCGGATCAGGCGCAGGCGGGAGTGACGCTCGCCCTCGAAGGTCACCACCACGTCCACGAGGTGCTCCAGCACCCGCGGCCCGGCGATCGCGCCCTCCTTGGTGACGTGGCCGACCAGCACCGTCGCGATCCCCCGGTGCTTGGCCTCACGGATCACCGAGGCGGCGACCTCCCGCACCTGGGCCACGTTGCCGGCGGCCCCGTCGACCTCCTGCGAGCTGATGGTCTGGACGGAGTCCAACACCACCAGCCGGGGCTGCACGGCCTCAAGGTGGGCCAGCACGGCGGCGAGGTCGGTTTCGGAGGCCAGGTAGAGCCCGTCGGTGACGGCGCCGATCCGCTCGGCGCGCATGCGCACCTGGGCCGCGGACTCCTCACCGCTGACGTACAGGGCGGGGCCGCCCCCGGCCGCCACCCGGGCCGCGACGTCCAGCAGCAGGGTGGACTTGCCGATGCCCGGGTCCCCGGCCACCAGCACCACCCCGCCGGGCACCATGCCGCCGCCCAGCACGCGGTCGAACTCTTCCACCCCTGTGGCGTGGTGCTCGGAGGCCGAGAGGTCCACCTCCCCGATGGGGCGGGCGGGCTCGCGGACAGAGGCGGCCGGGGTGGTCCTGCCCGCCGGGCGGCCGCCCGCCTCCACCAGGGTCCCCCAGGCCTGGCACTCCTTGCACCGTCCGATCCACTTGACCGTGGTCCACCCGCACTCGCTGCACCGGTAGGACTCCCGCTCGCGGGACCTGCTGCCACCACTCTTCGCTGCCACCCGTGCACCGTATCCGCGCCCCCCGACAACCTCGCCCCGGCAACCTCCCCGTGCCGACCGGGGCGCCGCGGCGGGAGGCAGGGCCCCTGCGCGCCCGTAGGCTGGGGGTCATGCGCCTGGGAGTCATCGACGTCGGATCGAACACAGTCCACCTCCTGATCGTCGACGCCCGTCCCGGGGCCCACCCGCTGCCGGCCTCGTCCTTCAAGCACCAGCTGCGGCTCGCGGAATTCCTCACGCCCGAGGGCGACATCGACGATGCCGGGGCCGAGACGCTGGCCGCGTTCGCCACCGACTGCCTCGACCACGCGGCCGACCTGGGCGCCGTGAAGGTGCTCGGCTTCGCCACCTCCGCCATTCGCGACGCCGGAAACACCGACGCCGTGTTGGCGCGAATCCGCGAGGCCAGCGGGATCGACCTGCAGGTGCTCTCCGGGGAGGAGGAGGCCCGCCTGACCTTCCTGGCCGCGCGCCGTTGGCACGGCTGGTCCTCCGGGCACCTGCTCATGGTGGACATCGGCGGCGGGTCGCTGGAGCTCGCGGCCGGACGGGACGAGGACCCCTCCACGGCCGTCAGCCTGCCGCTGGGCGCAGGGCGCCTCACGCGCCACCTGCCCGGTGACGTGGCCGACCCGAAGCAGGTGCGGGCCCTGCGCCGCTACATCCGCGCCTCCATCGGCGAGGTGGTGCCCGACCTCACGGCGCGCACCCCCCATCGGGTGGTCGGCACCAGCAAGACGATGCGGAGCCTCGCCCGCCTGCAGGGAGCCGCCCCCAGCGGGGAGGGGCCCTTCGTGCGCCGCACGGTCGAGCGCGGGCCGCTCAAGGAGTGGGTGGAGCGGCTGGCGGCCATGCCGGTGTCCGAGCGCGCCTCGCTCCCGGGGGTCAACCAAGGACGGGCGCACCAGATCCTCGCCGGGGCCCTGGTGGCCGAGGGGGCGATGGACCTGCTCGGCATCGAGAGCCTGGAGATCTGCCCCTGGGCGCTGCGGGAGGGTGTGATCCTGCAGTTCCTGGACCACCTGGACACCACCGGCCTGCTGGAGCTGGCATGAGCCGTTGGGCCGTGGGGCTGTCCGCCTCGAGCTGCTACCCGCAGAAGACCGCCTACACCTTCGCCATGGCCGAGCGGCTCGGCTACGACGGGGTGGAGGTCATGGTCTGGGGCGAGAAGCTCAGCCGTGACGTGCCGCGGTTGCAACGCCTCGCGGAGGACCACGGCCAGCCGATCCTCTCGGTGCACGCGCCCACCCTGTTCTTCCTGCAGCACGTCTGGGGCACTACCTGGGACCAGATCGACAGGTCGATCGAGCTGGCCGAGGAGCTCGCCTGCCCGACGGTCGTGGCCCACCCGCCCTTCGCCTGGCAGCGGGCCTACGGCCGTGCATTCGTCGAGGGGATCGCCGAGCGGCAGGCGCGCACCGAGGTCAAGATCGCCGTGGAGAACATGTACCCCTGGCGGGTGCCCGGCACCGGGGCCCGGGGGAAGGTGCCCATGTACCTGCCGGGCTGGGACCCCACATACCACGAGTACGCCCACGTGACGCTCGACCTCTCGCACAGCGCGACCGCCCACGCCGATGCGGTGGCCATGGCCCGTGCGGCGGGGCCCACCCTGGCGCACGTGCACCTGGCCGACGGTTCGGGCTCGCTCAAGGACGAGCACCTGGTGCCCGGGGACGGGTCGCAGCCGTGCGAGGAGGTGCTGGGGATGCTGGGGGAGATCGGGTTCTCCGGGTCGATCATCGTGGAGGTGGGGACCCGCGGCGTGGACGAGGCGACGCGAGTGGACAGGCTGACCCGGTCGCTGGCGTTCGCCCGCCAGCACGCCCACTAGCTGTACTGACCGGGCACGTTGATCAATCGTGAGGAGGGCGGCTGGTTGCCGCAGGCGGTATGCGGACGGTGTTCGTTGTACTGGTGCAGCCAGTCCGGCAGGGCGTCACGTCTTTCTTGCTCGCTGGTGTAGCAGCGGGCGTACGCCCACCCGTCGGCCATGGTCCGGTGGAAGCGCTCCACTTTTCCGTTGGTCTGCGGCCGGTACGGACGGGTCCGCTTCGGGGTGATCGATAGGGCCTCGCAGGTGTCGCGCCACAGGTGTGACCGGTATGCCCCGCCGTTGTCAGACAGCACCCGTTCGATGGTGACACCGCGGTCTGCGAACCACTCGACCGCCCGGTGCAGGACGGCGACGGCGGTGATGGCGGTCTCGTCGTCGTGGACCTCGGTGTACGCGACGCGGGAGTGTTCGTCGATGACGGTGTGCACGAACGCGTACCCGAGCTTTGGGTTGTGCCACTTGCTCTTCGGCTTCCCGGGCGTGGCGGCGCGGTTGCGTTCGCCTTGGAGTCGGCCGACATAGCGCCAGCCGCCGCCGTCGGGGATATTCCCGAGCTTCTTAACGTCCACGTGCACCAGCGAGCCGGGATGGGGGTGTTCGTACCGGCGGATCGGCTCGCCGGTGGCACGGTCGACGTAGGACAGCCGGTTGAGGCGTGCCGTCGTGAGGATTCGGTGCACCGTCGATGGTGCGATGCCGAGTCGAGCGGCGAGCTGAACTGGGCCTTCGCGCAACCGCATTCGCAGGCTGACGCACCGCTTGGTCACCGTCTTCGGGGTCTTGTTCGGCGACACCCTCGGGCGCGAAGACCGGTCTTCCATGGACTCGCCGGCGAGGTAGCGGTCGGCCCACCGCTTCACCGTCGGCCAGGACACCTGGAACCGAGCGGCCACCTCGCTGATCGGCCAGCCATCCTCGACGACGAGGCGAGCGACCTTCAAGCGGTGGCGGGGTGTCAGGGCGGCGTTCTTGTGGCTCATGGGGGGCTCTCGGAACGGGATGAAGGGGGTCAGCGGCAGTGGCTGACCCCCTTCATCGGTGACGAGGAACTCAGGAGGCGAGAGCGGCGGCGGCGATCGCGTTGGCCAGATCTTCGGAGCGGCTCCACATCGGCCAGTGACCAGTGGGCAGGTCGACGATCTGGACGTCGATCAGGTCGTTGACGGCGGCGAACATGGGGTGTCGTGCCTGGGCCAGCTCAAGGACCTGGTTGGACGGCAGGGAGCAGCAGATCAGGGTGGTCGGCACACTGTGGCGCCGATCATTGGTCAAGGAGACCGTGGCGCGGGCGACACCTGCAGGCTCGGGGACAGCGCGGGCGCGGAAGGTCTTGAGCTGACCGTCGCTGAGCCCTTCGAGGCTGGCCTGCTGACCGAGCGTGTCAAAGTCGGGCAGCGGGAGCTCCTCGATGTCCTGCGGGAGCTCCGGCGCGAAGGCTCCTCCGTCTGGCATGGGCCCGGAATCGACCCAGATGACCCGGCGGAGCAACTGGGGGGTCCTGTCCGTGACGGTGCTCACCGCGGCGTTGGCGCCGCTATGCCCCACGAGAACGACGTCGCCGCCGGCCTGTTCGACAAGGGCCTGGAGGGCATCGACCTGGTCCTGCAGAGTGGTGTTCTTCCGATTGGGATCCTGCTCGTCGAGGCCCGACGGAGTGATGGCCTCGACGTCGAGCCCCTGCTCCTTCAGGGCGGGCACCACGTCATCCCAGGCCCAGGCGCCTAGCCAGTAGCCGGGAACGAGGATCACGTGCGGTTGGTCCGTTGCGTTTGATGTCATGTGCTCGATGCTGGCAGGGCTCCTGGACAACGGAGTGGCACTATTTATGACATGAATATGGCGATGGTTTCCTGATGAAGCGTTCGGAACGCCTCCACGCGCTGTCGGAGGCCCTCAGGCGCAGCGGGAAGCGTGGGAGGAGTGCTGGGGGACTTGCCCGTGAGTTCGGGGTGTCTGTCCGGACCATCAAACGAGACCTGACGGCACTCGAAGCTTCCGGGGTGCCGCTGTGGTCCCGCCCTGGTCCAGGCGGCGGGTACGGGATCGTAGAAGGTGGCTCCCTGCCGCCGATCGCGTTGTCACCGGCTCAAGCCTTGGCACTGCTGGCAGCGGTCAAGGCCGCACCCGATGCGCCGTACTCGGATCTCGCGGCAGCCGCCGTCCGCAAGATCGTGGATGTCCTCGACCCGCACACTCGCGAGCAGGTGAGCGAGCTCGCGCAGCGTGTCTGGGTCGACTCGCCCCCCAGCACCTCTCGGTCCGTCCGCTCGACCTGCGAACAGGCCATGACAGATCAACGAGTGCTGCGCATCCACTTCGTCTCCGCCGCTGGCGAGCACACCCGTCGTGACGTCGAGCCCATTCTGTTCGCCGGCACCCGTGGTAGCTGGTACCTCATCGGTTGGTGTCGACTGCGCGGCGCTGTGCGGTGGTTCTCTCTCGACCGCATTCGCAAGGCTACGCTCACGCGCTATCCATGCTCGGGCCACACCGTCGACGAGATCGGCACACCACCGGACACCGCCGCCAGCGTCACCTTGGACTGAACTCGATCGGGTCGATCAACGTCTCCGGTCAGTACAACTAGCCGCCCACCAGCGCCCGGGCCCCCGCGCCGGGGGGGCCGGGGGCCGGGCGCCGCCGAGGTCGTGCCGGGGGGACCGGTCCGTGGCACGATGCAGGAAGGACCCTGATCGGGTCCGGCACCGCCGTCCTGGAGGACAGAAGTGAACGCACCACGCCGCGGCCCGCGTCCTGCGGGGAGCGACACCCGGGCCGACATCCTCGGCGCCGCCCTGGAGCTCTTCTCCACCCACGGCTACGACGCTGTGTCCGTCCGGATGATCGCCCGGCAGGCGGGCGTCGACCCGGCCCTGGTCAACTACTACTACGGCGGCAAGAGCGCCCTGTTCGTGGCCGCCATGCGACCCACGGTCGACGACGAGCTGCTGGCCGCCTTCATCAACGGCCTGCAGCCGGAGACCTGCGGTGAGGAGCTCATCGCCTTCGTGCTGGGGTTCTGGTCGCGGCACGACACCGCGGTGCGCATGACCGGCACCTTCGTGGCCGCGCCCTCGCAGCAGGAGGAGCAGGAGTACCTGCGTCACCTCATCGTGGAGCGCTTCCTGCGGCCGGTGGTGGAGAAGCTCAGCCCGGACCACCACGAGGTGCGCACCGAGCTGGCCGCGGTGCTGCTGATGGGGATGATGGCCGGCACCAGCGTGCTGGGCCTCCCACGGCTGGACGGACTCTCCGTGCGGGACCGGGCGCGCCTGCTCGGACCGGCCTGTCAGGGGTTCCTGGTCGGCGAGCTGCCCACCATCGGGGATGATGGGGGCACGTCCACCGAAAGAGAGTTGCCGTCGTGAGTGTTCTCGACCCGTCCGCCCTGATGCGGGATGCGTTCCTGGCCATGAGCCGTCAGACCGCCGTCCGCGACACCATGGTGAAGATGCCCGTGACCAACAAGGTGGTCTCGCGCTACGTGCCCGGTGAGGACTTCGCCGACGCGGTGCGGGACTGCGCGAACCTGGTGGCCCAGGGCCGCACCGTGACCGTCGACCACCTCGGGGAGGACATCACCGACCTCGCCCAGGCGACGGCCACCAAGGACGCCTACCTGCGCTACATCAAGGACATGAGCAACGCCGGCCTGAGCACCGACGGCACGGTCGAGTTCTCGCTGAAGCTGAGCGCGCTGGGCCAGTTCGTGGGCAAGGACGGGGAGAAGGTCGCCCTGGAGAACGCCCGCGAGATCGCCCGGGCGGCGGCGAACGCCGGCACCACGATCAGCCTCGACATGGAGGACCACACCACTACCGACTCGACGCTGGGCATCCTGCGCGAGCTGCGCCAAGACTTCCCCGGCACCGGTGCGGTGCTGCAGGCCTACCTCCACCGCACCCAGGCCGACTGCCGCGACCTGTCCGGCGAGGGCAGCCGGGTACGCCTGTGCAAGGGCGCCTACGCCGAGCCCGAGTCCGTGGCCTTCCAGGACGACCACGAGGTCGACCTGAACTACGTGGAGTGCGCCAAGATCCTGATGAACGGTCAGGGTTACCCGATGATGGCCACGCACGACCCGAACATGATCGACATCGCCGGCTTCCTGGCCGACTCCGCGGGCCGCTCCACGGACTCCTGGGAGTACCAGATGCTCTACGGCATCCGGCCCCACGAGGAGGGCCGCCTCATCGACGAGGGCTACCAGGTGCGGGTCTACCTCCCCAACGGGCCGGACTGGTACGGGTACTTCATGCGCCGCCTGGCCGAGCGTCCGGCGAACGTCATGTTCTTCGCCCGCTCGCTGCTCTCGAAGGGCTGACGTGCCCGGGCAGGGCCTGGACGAGCTGACCCGCATCACGATGGTCGGTAGCGGCGTGATGGGGCGCACCGTCGCGGCGGGTCTGGTCCGCGCGGGTCACCCGGGTGAGCGGATCACGCTCGTGGGCCGGGACGCCGCACGCGCGGCAACCACTGCCGAGGGCCTCGGCGTGGCCTGCGCGCCGTTGGCCGAGGCCGTGTCCGGGTCCGACGTGGTCGTGCTGGCCGTGAAGCCGCAGGACATGGACGTCGCCCTGGGGCAGGTGCGTGAGCACCTGCGCCCCGGTGTGGTGGTCATGTCCCTGGCGGCCGGCATCCCGCTGGCCTTCCTGCAGGCCCGCCTGCCCGCAGGCACCCCGGTGGTGCGCGCCATGCCCAACACCCCCGCCCAGGTGGGGCAGGGCATGGCGGCCCTCTCGCCCGACGAGCACTGCACCGACGACCAGGTGGAGGTCGCGCGGGCGGTGCTGGAGTCCACCGGCTCGGTCATCACCATCGCCGAGAAGCACCAGGACGCGGTCACGGCCATCTCCGGCTCCGGCCCGGCGTACCTGTTCTTCGTGGTCGAGTCCATGATCGAGGCGGGCGTGCTGCTCGGCCTGCCCCGCTCGACGGCCACCGAGCTGGTGGTGCAGACCCTCTTCGGCGCCGCCACGATGGTGCGCGAGACCGGGGAGCACCCGACGGTGCTGCGGGAGATGGTCTCCAGCCCCGGGGGCACCACCGTCGCCGCGCTGCGCCAGCTGGAGGACCACAAGGTGCGAGCGGCCTTCCTCTCGGCCATGGAGGCCGCGGCCCGGCGCAGCAAGGACCTCTCCGACGGCGTGGTGGATGACGACTGACGGCCCCGGGGCCACGTGCCCCGGGGGCCAGCAGGACCCCGCCGCGCGGCTCGACGCCCTGGTCTGGCTGGACCCCGCATCGGACCGCGACGTGGCCCTCTGGCGCGACATCCGGCTCGAGATGCTGACCGTCGCGCCCGAGGCCTTCGGCAGCACCCTCGCCGAGCACGAGGGCCGAAGCCTCGATGAGTGGCGCGGCCAGGTGGCCAGCCCGGTCCTCGAGACGGTGGTCGCCGTGCGGCACGGCCTCCCGGTGGGCGCGGCGCGGCTGATGCGGCCCGGGGACGGCCTGCCCGCCGAGCTGATCAGCATGTACGTGGCCCCGGCGCACCGGGGCGCGGGCCTGTCCCGCCGCATCGTCGAGGCGGTGATGGAGCGGGCGCGGGAGCTCGGTGAGCCCACGCTGCGCCTCGACGTGATGGAGGACAACCCGGCGGCTCGACGGCTCTACGAGGGCTGTGGTTTCACGGCGCAGGGGCCCGCCGTCCCGGCCCACCCGGAGGACCCGTCGGACCCCCGGGTGGAGCTGCCGATGCTGGTCCACTTGCGGTGAGGGGCTGCGGTCATGGGAACATGTGCCCATGACTGACATCACAGTGCGCGAGCTCGCGGCGGACGAGTGGGAGATCTTCAAGACCCTCCGGCTCCGTGCGCTGCAGGAGGACCCCGAGGCCTTCGTGGCCTCCTACGAAGAGGAGTCCCAGCACAGTGATGAGGAGTGGCAGGAGCGCATGAGCCACGCCACCCGCATCGGGGCGCAGCGGGGGTCCGAGTGGGTGGCGCTCGCGTCCGTGGGGGACGAGGACACCCGTGACGACGACGACCTGGGGGAGGTCTACGGCATCTGGGTCACCCCGTCGCTGCGTGGCGAGGGGGTCGCGCGACAGCTCATGGAGCACGCCGAGCTGGTGGGCCGTAACGCGGGCTACAGCCACCTCGCCTACTGGGTGAACACCGACAACGGGCGGGCCGTCGCGTTCGCCAGCTCCATCGGCTACCGCCCCACCGAGGGCCGCCGCGACGTGGTGGTCGAGGGGCAGCCGGAGGTGGAGGCCGCGTTCATGATCCCGCTGGGCTCGGACACCGACGAGACCCCGCTGGCGCTGCAGAACGACGTGGACGAGGACGCCGCCGAGTCCACCGGGGACGCTCCGGACTGACGCACCACCGCACCGGGCCGCGAGCCCGAGCACACCTGACCCGCACGCGGCACCGCCGGTGCGGGTCAGCTGCGTCTCAGGGGCGGGAGGCCAGCCGTTCGATGGCGGTCACCGGGCCGCTGACGATGATGGAGTGGTGGCGGCCCACCATCGTGCCGGGGACGGCGTGGTGGAAGTCCTCGCCGGGTTCCTTCACGCCCACCACGGTGACGCCGTAGCGCGAGCGCACCTGGCTCTCGGTGAGGGTCTTGTCCAGCATCTCGGTGGGCGGGGTCATCTTCACGATGGCGTACCCGTCGTCGAACTCGATGTAGTCGCGCAGGGTGTCGTTCACCAGGTGGGCCACCCGCCGGCCGCTGTCGGCCTCGGGGAAGACGACGTGGTGCACCCCGATGCGCTCCAGGATGCGGGCGTGCTCGTCGCTGACGGCCTTGGCCCAGATGCTGGGCACCCCGGCGTCCACGAGGTTGCCGGCCGTGAGCAGGGAGGCCTCCACCGACGACCCGATGGCCACGACCGCGATGCGGAACATCTCCGGCTTGGCCTGCGCGAGCTCTTCTGGGTCGGTGGCGTCCAAGGCCAGGACGTGCTCGAACCGCCGGTGGTGCCGCTCGGCCAGCCGGGGCCTCTCCTCGATGGCGTGCACCCGGTAGCCCAGGGACTTCATCTCCGAGGCCACCGCCGTGCCGAACCGGCCGAGCCCGATCACGAGGGTGTCCTCGTCGTAGAGCCGGTGACGCTGCATGCTCTTCCTCTCGGTAGCGTGTCGTCATGGACGACGCCGAACGGGCCCAACATCCCGCGGACCACCCCGACGAGCGGGGGTGGATGGTGTGGGACTCCGCCTTGGTCAAGTATGACTTCGGCCCCCTGCACCCGATGAACCCGTTGCGGCTTCAGTTCACGCACGACCTGGCCGAGGAGCTCGGGGTGCTCCAGGGGCTGCACGTGGTGCCCCCGGTGATGGCCACCGACGAGGAGCTGCAGACCGTCCACCACGCCGAGTACGTCGAGCACGTGCGGCAGGTCTCGGCCGACCCCGCATCCGCGGACGGGGCGCTGGGCATCGGCGACGAGGACTCCCCGGCCTTCGCCCACATGCACGAGGCCTCGGCGCTGGCGGCCGGTGGCAGCCTGGTGCTGGCCGACGCGATCATGGACGGACGGACTCGGCGCGGGGTGAACATCGCCGGGGGTTTGCACCATGCCATGCCCGGGCGGGCGGCGGGCTTCTGCATCTACAACGATGGCGCCCTGGCCATCCAGCGGATGCTCGACCGCGGGGCCGAGAAGATCGTCTACGTGGACCTGGACGTCCACCACGGGGACGGTGTGGAGGCAGCCTTCTGGAACGACCCGCGGGTGGTGACCGTCTCGGTGCACGAGACCGGGCGCGTCCTGTTCCCGGGGACGGGTTTCCCGGGGGACGTCGGTGGGCCCGACGCCGTGGGCTCGGCGGTGAACCTGGCCCTGCCCCCGGGCACGGGCGATGCGGCTTGGCTGCGCGCGGTGCACGCCATCGTCCCGCCGCTGGTGCACGCCATCGAGCCGACGGTGCTGGTGACCCAGCATGGGTGCGACGGCCACGCCAAGGACCCGCTGGCCCACCTGGGGCTGTCCGTGGAGGCCCAGGTCGCCGCGATGGGGTCGATGCGGGAGCTCGCCGGGTCGGTCACCGAGGGCCGGTGGCTGGCGCTGGGCGGCGGTGGGTACTCCATCACCGACGTGGTGCCGCGCAGCTGGAGCGCGCTGCTGGCCGTCGTGGCCGGCAACGAGCTGGACCTCTCGCTGGACACGCCCGATGGGTGGCGGGCGCGGGTGGAGGAGATCACCGGGGAGTTCCCGGCCACCCTCGGCGACGCCGGGGGCGACTGGCCGTGGTGGCGCAGCTGGGAGACGGGCTACGACCCGGAGTCCGCCGTCGACCAGGCCGTCATGGCGGCCCGGGAGGCGACCTTCCCGCACCACGGGCTGGACCCCTGGTTCGACTGAGCGGGGAGGGGACGTGGCCCCATCCGGACACTGCCCGCGCCGGCGGCGTGTATCCTTGGTGATCACCGTCTTCGAGTCCGTGCTCCACGCCCGTGGCGCAGAGCAGGACTCTTTGTCCGTCGTGAGGCCTCCATCCACGAGAGGGGCCGAGGTACACCCCGAAAAGGATGTGAAGCATGGGTTCCGTCATCAAGAAGCGTCGCAAGCGGATGAGCAAGAAGAAGCACCGCAAGTTGCTGCGCAAGACGCGCCACCAGCGCCGCAACAAGAAGTGAGCTGCAACGCCCTCCGACCACACCGGGTCGGGGGGCGTTCCGCTGTGCGGGGCGGGGGCCCCGGGGCGTCGGAGGGCCGCGCCGGGGCCGTGCGGCGGGTGCTCAGGGGGCGCGTGATTTCGCGAACTACGACGGAGCAGCGTAGAGTGGGGGGTGCTGTTCGCGACGCCGGGCGCATCTGGTATAGCGCCCCCTCGAGCCCCTCCCACCCCTGTCCGCGGGGTCGAGACCCTGGCGCGCGAACCCGCTGAGAGGAGTCGGTGATCCCCCGGTGAGCCTGCTGGTCATTGGTGCGTCGCACCGCAGTGCGTCCATGGACCTGTTGGAACGAGTGGCGCTGGGGGACGACGCAGCAGGCGAGCTCGCCGCAGCCGTCCAGGCCGGTGACACGATCTCCGAGGCGCTGACCGTCTCCACCTGCAACCGCCTCGAGGTCTACGTCGAGGCGTCGGCCTTCCACGGCGCCGTGCACCACATCGGCCACAACCTCGCCGACATCACCGGGGTCCGGCTGCCGGACCTCTCCCAGCACCTGTACGTCCACTACGAGGACCGCGCCGTGGGCCACGCCTTCTCGGTGGCGGCCGGCCTGGACTCGATGGCCGTGGGCGAGGGGCAGATCCTCGGTCAGTTCCGCACGGCCCTGCGCCGTGCCCGTCGCTCCGGCCGGGCGGGGACGCACCTGGGGGGCCTCTTCGACCACGCGCTGCGCGTCGGGCGCCGCGCGCACGCCGAGACCGAGATCGATGCGGTGAGCCGCTCGCTGGTGCAGCGCGGTCTGGAACGCGCCGAGGCGCGCCTGGGCAGCCTGGTCGGCAAGCGCGTCGTCGTGGTGGGCGCCGGGGCCATGAGCTCGCTGGCCGCCATGACCGTCGCGCGCCAGGTGCGCACCGACCTGCACGTCGTCAACCGCACCCGGGCCACCGCCGACCGCCTGGCGACCGCCACCGGCGGGACGGCCCACGACTGGGACGAGCTCGCCGGCGTGCTGGCGGACGCGGACGTGGTGCTGACCTGCACCGGTGCCACGGGCGCCGTCATCGAGGCCCCGCTGGTGCGTTCGCTGCCGGAGCGCGACCGGGTGTTCGTCGACCTGGCCCTGCCCCGCGACGTCGCCCCCGAGGTGGCCGACCTGCCCCGGCAGGTGGTCGTGGGCCTGGACGCCCTCGACTCCGGTGGTGAGGAGGACCAGGCCGTGGAGGCCCAGGTGCGCGCCGTCCGCGAGCTCGTGGAGTCGGAGGTGGCGGCCTTCGAGATCGCCCGCCGTCAGCTGGAGGTCGCGCCGACCGTGACCGCCCTGCGGCAGTCCGCGCGCTCGGTGATGCTGGCCGAGATGGAGCGGCTCGACCGGCGCCTGCCCGACCTGGACGAGGCCAGTCGGTCCGAGGTGGAGCGCGCGGTGCACCGCATCGTCGACAAGCTGCTGCACACCCCCAGCGTGCGCGTGAAGGAGCTGGCGGGGGACCCGCGGGGCGACTTCGCCGGCGCCCTGCGCGAGCTGTTCGACCTCGACCCGCACGACGCGGTCAACGTGTCGGCGCCCCCGGCCACGGGCCCCCTGCCGCTGCTGGGGGAGACGGCCCCGGGCATGGAGGGGCTGCGTCTGGACACCCTGTTCGACGAGCAGGGGGGTGCCCGGTGAGTGCCGCGCAGGAGACCGCCGCCGGGGCGCAGGGCCGGGTGGTCCGGCTCGGGACGCGCCGCAGCGACCTGGCCACCACCCAGTCCACCCACGTGGCGGACGCGCTGCGTGCCCGCGGTCACGAGGTCGAGCTGGTGCTGGTGACCACCGAGGGCGACGTCAACCGGGCCCCGCTGAGCCGCATCGGGGGCACCGGCGTGTTCGTCAGCGCCCTGCGCGACGCGCTGCTGGCGGGGGAGATTGACATCGCGGTGCACTCGCTCAAGGACCTGCCGGTGGCGCAGCCGCAGGAGCTCGTCATCGCCGCCGTGCCCGAGCGGGAGGACCCTCGTGACGCACTGGTGGCCCGGGACGGCCTCACCCTGGAGACGCTGCCGGCCGGCGCGCGGGTGGGCACCGGCTCCCCGCGCCGCGAGGCCCAGCTGCGCGTGGCCCGCCCCGACCTCGAGGTCGTGGATCTGCGCGGCAACGTGCCGCGCCGGTTGGCCACGGTCGCCGAGGGCGAGCTCGATGCCGTCGTGCTGGCCGGCGCCGGTCTGCGCCGCCTCGGCCTCACCGAGCACGTGACCCAGTGGCTGGAGCCGCAGGTGATGGTGCCGGCCCCGGGGCAGGGCGCGCTGGCCGTGGAGTGCCGCAGTGACGACGCCGAGAGCATCGCGATGCTGGAGCCGCTGGACCACCTACCCACGCGCACGGCCACCACGGCCGAGCGTGCCGTCCTGGGCACCCTCGAGGCCGGGTGCTCCGCGCCGATCGGTGCGCTGGCCCGCCACGACGGTGCCCGCGTGGACCTGATGACTTTCGCCGGCCCTCGCGACGGCAGCCGCGCGCTGCTCGAGGCCGACTGCGCGCGCGGCGTGCCCGCCGGCCACCCCGCAGACACGCCAGACGACACCCCCGCAGACACCCCCGACGACAGCAGGAACGACGACCGCGTCGCCCTGGACACCGCCGCCCGTGAGCTGGGCCGGCGGGTGGCCGAGGCGCTGCGAGGTGGAGGGGCCGACGTCCTCCCCGGCGTCGGAGAGGTTCCTGCCCACCCCGACCCGACGTCCCCGAAGGAGAACTCGTGAGCACCGCCCCGAGCACCCAGCCCACGCCCACGCGGGTGGGATGCCCCGCGCCCGCTGCCCGCATCGCCTTCGTCGGCGCGGGCCCCGGCGACCCGGGCCTGATGACCGTCCGCGCCACCCGCATCCTGGCCATGGCCGACGTCGTGGTGGCCGACGAGGGCCACCTGCAGGACGACTTCGTGGAGTGGATGCGGCCGGACGCCGAGTTCATGACGGTGCCCGCGGCCCAGGCCGAGCTGACCGCCGTCTCGCGGGCGAAGGAGCTCGTGCAGACCACGCAGGGCGCCGTGAAGGACGCGGCCGCGCGCCGGGCCGAGCAGGGGATCACCCGCGAGGGCCAGGTGCTGGTCGCCCGCATCGTGGACGGTGACCCGTCGATCTTCTCCTCGCTGGGCGTCGAGGCCTCCGTGGCCCGCAAGGCCGGCATCGAGATCGAGGTCGTGCCCGGGGTGTCCGCCATGCAGGCGGTGCCCGCCTACGCGGGGGTGCCGATCGCGACCGGCACCAACCGGGCGGTGCACGCCATCGGCCCCGGTGGCCGGGTGAACCCCGCGCTGCTGGACGACGAGGACTCCACGGTCGTGCTCATCGGCACGCCCGAGGAGGTCGCCGCCCACGCCGCCGCGCTGGTCGGGGCCGGCCGGGACGCCGCGCTGCCGATCGCGCTGACCACCCGGGGGACGACCGCGCACCAGAGCACCATCATCAGCACCTTGGGGGACGTGGCCGAGGGCTCCGCGGAGGTCTCCGCGGACGAGGTGGTGGCCACCATCGGCGCCTGTGTCGGCGACCGCGACACCCTCTCCTGGTTCGAGACGCGCCCGCTGTTCGCCTGGCGCGTGCTGGTGCCGCGCACCAAGGACCAGGCCGGCCCGATGGTGCACGCGCTCTCCGAGCGCGGCGCGACGGCCCACGTGGTGCCCACCATCAGCGTGGAGCCGCCGCGCTCGCCGCACCAGATGGACAAGGCGATCAAGGGCCTGGTGACCGGCACCTACGAGTGGATCGGGTTCACCTCCGTGAACGCCGTGCGCGCCGTGAAGGAGAAGTTCACCGCCCTGGGGCTCGACGTGCGGGCCTTCGCCGGCCTGAAGATCGCGGCCGTGGGCGGCAAGACCGCCGACGCGCTGCGGGAGTGGGGCCTGGAGCCCGACCTGGTGCCCAGCGGCGAGCAGAGTGCCCGCGGGCTGCTCGAGGACTGGCCGCCCTACGACGACGTGCTCGACCCCATCAACCGCGTCTTCCTGCCGCGCGCGGACATCGCCACCGAGGTGCTCGTCTCCGGGCTGCAGGAGCGGGGCTGGGAGGTCGACGACATCGTGGCCTACCGCACCGTGCGGGCGACCCCGCCCCCGGCGCCGGTCCGTGCGGCGATCAAGAACGGCACCTACGACGCGGTGCTGTTCACCTCGAGCTCCACGGTGCGCAATCTCGTGGGCATCGCCGGCAAACCGTCCCCGAGCACCGTCGTGGTCGCGATCGGCCCGGCGACCGCGCAGACCGCGGCCGACCTGGGCCTGCGCGTGGACGCGGTGGCCGAGGAGGCCAGCAGCGAGGCGGTCATCGACGCGCTGACCGACTTCGCCCGTGGCCGGGCGGAGGACGCCGTGGCCGAGGGCAGGCCCGTGACGCGGCCCTCCCAGGAGGCCCCCAAGCGCCGGGCCCGCCGATGACGGCCGGCGCCGGGGCGCTGCCGACCGGCGGGCGGACCGTGCTCGGACCGCACCGTCGCCCGCGCCGCCTGCGCGGCACGCCGGCCTTCCGGCGCATGGTCGCCGAGACGCGGCTGGCGCCGGAGGACCTCGTGCTGCCCGCCTTCGTGCACGAGGGGGACTCCCCGCGCGACATCAGCTCGATGCCGGGCGTGCAGCAGCACACCGTCGAGGGCCTGGTGGAGCTGGCGCTGCACTGCCGCGACGCCGGGGTGGCCGGGATCATGCTCTTCGGCGTGCCGGACCACAAGGACGCCGAGGGCAGCGGTGCGACCGACCCCGACGGCATCCTGAACCGGGCCACCCGCGCCGTGCGGGACGCCGTCGGCGACGACCTGCTGGTGATGACCGACCTCTGTCTGGACGAGTTCACCGACCACGGCCACTGCGGCGTGCTCGACGCCGACGGCCGGGTGGACAACGACGCATCGCTGGAGCGCTACGCCGAGATGGCCGTGGCGCAGGCCCGCGCCGGGGCCCACGTGGTGGGGCCCAGCGGCATGATGGACGGCCAGGTGGTGGTCATCCGCGAGGCGCTCGACGACGCGGGCTTCACCGACGTGGTGGTGATGGCCTACACGGCCAAGTACGCCTCGGCCTTCTACGGCCCCTTCCGGGAGGCCGTGGCCTCCTCGCTCAGCGGCGACCGCCGGACCTACCAGCAGGACCCCGCCAACGCGCGGGAGAGCCTGGTGGAGCTCGCGCTGGACGAGGCCGAGGGCGCTGACCTGGTGATGGTGAAGCCGGCCCTGGCCTACCTGGACGTGGTGGCCTCGTTGCGGGCCGCCACGGACCTGCCGGTCGTGGCCTACCAGGTCAGTGGTGAGTACTCGATGATCGAGGCCGCTGCCGCGAACGGCTGGATCGACCGCCGCGCCGCCGTGCTGGAGGCGCTGCTGAGCATCCGCCGGGCCGGTGCCGACGTGGTGCTGACCTACCACGCGCTCGAGGCCGCCGGCTGGTTGCGCGAGCAGCGCTGAGGCCCGCTCCACCCCGCCGGTGGCGGCCGCCCCTGCGGGGTCGCGGCCCCACCCGCTGTGCAGTGAACTCTCAGGAAGGATTCATACCCTCGTGACCATGCCTGCCCCCCGTGACCCCCAGCCCTCGGGGCACCCTGCGAACACCCCCGTCGTCGACGCCAGCGTGGCCTGGATGGAGCGCGGCCGGGCCGTGATCCCCGGCGGCGTGAACTCCCCGGTGCGCGCCTTCGGTGCGGTCGGTGGCGAGCCGCGCTTCATCACCTCGGCCAAGGGTGCCCTTCTCACCGACGTCGACGGGAACGAGTACGTCGACCTCGTGGGCTCCTGGGGCCCGATGATCCTGGGCCACACCCACCCCGAGGTGCTCGATGCGGTGACCTCGGCCGCCGCCCGCGGCTTCAGCTTCGGCACGCCCAATCCGCACGAGGTGGAGCTCGCCGAGGAGGTCGTCGCCCGCATCGAGCCGGTCGAGGCCGTCCGGTTGGTGAACTCCGGCACCGAGGCGACCATGAGCGCGTTGCGCCTGGCCCGCGGTTTCACGGGGCGCGAGAAGGTCATCAAGTTCTCCGGCAACTACCACGGGCACGTGGACGCGCTGCTGGCCGCGGCCGGATCGGGACTGGTCACCTTCGCGCTGCCGGACTCGGCGGGGGTGCCTGCTTCCAGCGCGGGGCAGACGATGGTGCTGCCCTACAACGACGTCGCCGCCCTGGAGGCCGCCTTCGCCGAGCACGGTGACGAGCTGGCCGCGGTGATCGTGGAGGCCGCCGCCGGCAACATGGGCGTGGTGCCGCCGACCGCCGAGTTCGAGCAGGCGATGCGCCGCCTCACCCGGCAGCACGGTGCCCTGCTCATCTCCGATGAGGTGATGACCGGTTTCCGCGCGAGCCCGACCGGGTGGTGGGGCCTGTCGCAGATGGGGGACGCGCCGGACCTGTTCACCTTCGGCAAGGTCGTGGGCGGCGGCTTCCCGGTGGCGGCCTTCGGTGGCCGTGCGGACGTGATGGGCCACCTGGCCCCGGCCGGGCCGGTCTACCAGGCCGGCACGCTGAGCGGGAACCCGGTCGCAGCCACGGCGGGCCTGACCACGCTGCGCCTGTGCACCGACGAGGTGTACGCGGCCGTGGACCACGCCCGGGAGGTGCTGACCGCGGCCGTCACCGACGCCTTCACGCGCCACGGCATCGCGCACACCATCGGCCGTGCGGGGACGATGTTCAGCGTCTTCTTCGGCGAGGAGCCGGTGCACGACTTCGCCACGGCCCAGCAGCAGGACACCGCGCGCCACGCCGATTTCTTCCACGCCATGCTGCGTCGTGGCGTGCACCTGCCCCCGAGCGCCTTCGAGGCCTGGTTCGCCTCGGCGGCGCACACCGACGAGGTGCTCGACCGCATCATCGAGGCCCTCGACGCCTCTGCCCAGGAGATCAGCGCATGACCCGTGGACCGATGCCGAGCCCGGGCCCGGAGCAGCAGCGGGCCCGCACGACCGACCGGCCCGTCGACGGCGGACCGCAGCACCTCGGCGAGGAGGGGACCGGCGCCCCGCAGCCGGTGCGGCACGACGGCCGCGTGGACCGCACGCTGGTGCATGTGGTGCGCCACGGCGAGGTGCACAACCCCGAGGACATCCTCTACGGGCGCCTTCCCGGGTACCACCTGTCCGAGCGCGGGCGCGCGATGGCCGACCTCGTGGCCGAGGCGCTGGCCGGTCGTGACATCGCCCTGCTGGTGGCCTCCCCGTTGGAGCGCGCCCAGGAGACCGCCGCCCCCATCGCGCGCGCGACCGGGCGCACGATCGAGACGGACGTGCGCGTCATCGAGTCGGAGAACAGCTTCGAGGGGCGACAGGTGACCGCCAAGAAGGGCGCGCTGAGCGAGCCGCGGAGCTGGCCCTTGTTGTGGAACCCGCTGCGGCCCTCCTGGGGCGAGGCCTACAAGTCCATCGCCGCGCGCATGGACGCGGCGCTGCGGGAGGCCGCCCGGGCGGCGCGGGGGCACGAGGCCGTGATCGTCAGCCACCAGCTGCCGATCTGGACGCTGCGGAGCCACCTGGAGGGCCGCCCGCTGACGCACGATCCCCGCAAGCGCGAGTGCTCGCTGGCCAGCGTGACCACCTTCGACCTCACCGGCGACGAGGTGCACGCCGTGTACTACAGCGAGCCCGCGGCATCGCTGCTGCCCGGCGCCTCGTCGGTCCCCGGGGCATGAACGCCCCGCGGAGGACCGGTGGCGGCATGCTCCCCGGTGACAACCCCTCGCGCCGCCTCCTGCTGACCGGGGGAGCGGCCGGTCTGGGCACGCTGCTGCTGTCCGCCTGCGGCGAGGACGGGGGCAACACCGTGACCGGACGTGCCCGGGGCGAGGGCGACGCTGGGTACATTTCGGGCGACGGCACCGTGGAGCAGGTGGCCGCGGACCAGCGCCGTGACCCAGTGACGCTGGTGGGCCAGACCCTGGACGGCAAGGACTTTGCGCTGGACCAGGTGGAGAAGAAGGTCGTGGTGCTCAACACCTGGGGCTCGTGGTGCCCGCCCTGCATCGAGGAGATGCCGGTGCTGCAGGAGTTCTGGGAGAACTACGCCGAGCAGGACGTGCTGCTGCTGGGACTGGTGCAGCGGGACAGCGTGGAGACCGCCCAGGCCTTTCTGCGCTCCCGCGAGATCACCTACCAGAACCTGCGCGACAACGGGGGCGGCACGCTGCGTGGTCTCCAGGGCGCCACGGCTGCGACGCCCACCACGCTCGTGCTCGACGCGCAGCGGCGCATCGCGGCCCGGGTGTCCGGGCCGGTGGAGCTGTCCACGCTGACCACGCTGGTCGACGACGTGCTCGCCGAGGACGCCTGAATGGCGGACCTGTCCCTGCTGGCGCCGCCGGGCGCCCTCGTGCTGCCGGCCCTCGCGGGAGGGGTGCAGGACACCATCGCCTCGGGCTTCCTGCCGTGGGCGATGGTGCTGGCCTTCGCTGGGGGCGTGGTGAGCTTCGCGTCCCCCTGCGTGCTGCCGCTCGTGCCGGGCTTCCTGGGGTACATCACCGGGCTCGGCGGCGTGCAGGCCGAGGGCACGCCGGCCGCGGGACGGCCGCGTCTGGTGCTCGCCAGCATGCTCTTCGTGCTCGGCTTCTCGGCGGTCTTCCTGGCGCTGAGCGTCGTGGTCAGCGGTGTGAGCATCGCGCTCTCGGACGACCGGGCGCTGCTGGTGCGGCTGGGGGGCGTGGCCGTGCTGGTGATGGGGGCCGTGATGGCCTTCGGGCTGGGCGGCCGGGAGTGGAAGGTGCGCTGGCGCCCCGCGGCGGGCCTCGCCGGTGCGCCGCTGCTTGGCGGCGCGTTCGGGCTGGGCTTCTCCGCCTGCATCGGGCCGGTGCTCGGCGCGATCCTCGCGCTGTCGACCTCGCTGAGCGGCTCGGGTGACGCGATCACCCGCGGCGCGGTGCTGGCCGGGGCCTACAGCCTGGGGCTGGGCCTGCCGTTCGTGCTGCTGGCCGCGGGGATCTCGCGCCTGGCGGGGGCGTTCGGGTGGCTGCGTGACCACCACCGGGCGATCAGCATCGTCGGCGGGGTGGCCCTCATGGTCCTCGGGGTACTCATGGTGGCCGGGGTCTGGGACCGCGCGATGGTGTGGCTGCAGACCGAGTGGATCTCCTCCTTCAGGCCGGTGATCTGATGCGGGGCACCCTGCGCTGGGCCTGGAGCCAGCTGACGAGCATGCGCACGGCGCTGCTGCTGCTGATGCTGTTGGCCGTCGCGGCCGTCCCGGGGTCCATCTGGCCGCAGCGGTCGGTGGACGCCGCCGCCGTGGACCGCTACGAGCAGGACCACCCGAAGCTGGCCCCGGTGCTGGACGCGCTGCAGCTCTTCGACGTCTACTCCAGCCCCTGGTTCGCGGCGATCTACCTGCTGCTGTTCACCTCGCTGGTGGGCTGCATCCTCCCGCGCACGCGGGTGTACCTGCGGGGCTGGCGCCAGCGTCCCCCGGCCGTCCCGCGGCGCATGACGCGGATGCCCGGCAACCGCGTGCTGGCCGTGCCCGGCGCCACCGCCGCCCCGGCCGCCGAGGTCGACGGGGTGGCCGACGCCATCGCGGCGATGGGGCGCGCGCGGCGCTACCGGGTGCGCGAGGAGTCGCCCCGCGAGGGCGTGCGCGAGGTCTCCCTGGAGACCGGTATGTTGCGCGAGCTGGGCAACCTCATCTTCCACACGAGCTTGGTGGGCGTGCTCATCAGCGTGGCCATCGGCTACCTGTTCGGGTGGCGGGCGGAGGTGCTCGTCGTCGAGGGGGACGAGTTCACCAGCAGCAACGGGCGGTTCGACACGCTCAACGCCGGGCCGTGGGTGGACACCCGTGACCTGCCGGCCTTCCGGCTCGCGGTCGATGCGGTGGACGTGGAGTTCGAGACGAACGCCGACGCCGGCCCGGGCCAGTTCGGCCAGCCGCGCTTCTTCGAGGTGGACGCCCGCTTTGACGACGGCGACGGCGAGCGGGCGCAGAAGCTGCGCGTGAACTCGCCGCTCTCGGTGGGGGGCGCGCGCATCTATCTGCTGGGCAACGGCTACGCACCCCAGGTGAGCGTCCGGAACGCCGAGGGTGACCTGGTCTACCGCGAGGCCTCCCCGATGCTGGTGCAGGACAACCAGTACACCTCCAGCGGGGCCTTCAAGATCTCGGCCTCCGGCACCGACGAGCAGATCGGCCTGGCGGGGCTCTTCCTGCCGACGCAGGCGATCACCGCCGACCGCGGCCCCCACTCGACCTTCCCCGGCCTGGCGGACCCGGCACTGGTGATGACGGCCTGGGAGGGCACCCTCTTCCCGGGCGGTCGTCCCCAGTCGGTGTTCACGCTGCAGACCGACCAGATGGAGCAGGTCGAGGGCGAGGACGGCACCCCGGTGCGCATCTTCCTGCGGCCCGGTGAGACCTTCCAGCTGCCCGACGACCGGGGCGAGGTGGCCTTCGAGGAGGTCAAGCGCTTCGCCGGCCTGTCCGTGTCGCACGACCCCGGGCAGGTGCCGGCGCTGGTGTTCTCGATGGTGGGCCTGGCCGGCCTGATCATGACGCTGACCATCCGTCGTCGCCGGTACTTCTTCCGCGTCACCGGCGGCACGGCTCCGGCCGGGCCGGGCGAGGTGCACCCGGGTGGGGCTCACCCCATCGAGGTGGACATGGCGGGTCTGGCGAAGGGGCACGACCCCACCGTCAGCGACGGCGTGGACTCGCTCGAGAAGGACCTGCGCAAGCGGCTGGGGCTGCCTCCCGCCGAGGACGCGACCCCCGCGGGCGGAGCCACCGGCCCCCACCCGACCGACGACCCCGACGCAGGTGGCGGACCCACCGGCCCGCGTCAGACCCCCGAGGAGAAGTGATGAACGTGCTGGCAACCGCGCCGGTGGTGCTGCCGATGGCTGTGGACGAGCCGATGGCCCGCACCTCGGACATCGCGCTGGTGGTGACGATGAGCATCCTGGCGCTCTCGATGCTCGCCTACACCGGGTACCTCGCAGCGGCGGACGGTCGACGCTTCGGCACCGCGGGGCAGTTCCTCGCCTGGGCCGGGACGGCGGCGCTGATCGTCACGATCGCCACGCGCGGGCTCTCGGTGAGCCGCGCCCCGCTGGGCAACATGTACGAGTTCGCCCTGGCGGCGGCCGGCTTCGCGATGCTGGGCTTCAGCCTGTGGAGCGCCGTGCGTGACACCCGGTGGCTGGGGCTGTTCGTGGTGGGCCCGGTGCTGCTGGTGCTGGGAGCGGCCGCCACGGCCTGGTGGACCGAGGCCTCCCAGCTGATGCCCTCGCTGCAGAGCTCGTGGCTGGTCATCCACGTGACGGTGGCGACCTTGTCCATCGGCGTGTTCATCCTGGGCTTCGCCCTGGCGGTGCTGTTCCTGCTCAAGCGGCGGCGGGAGGAGTCCGGCGGCAGCTGGGGGCCGGCCTTCCTGGACCGCGTGCCGGGCGTTGACCGGCTGGACAAGTTCACCTACTCGGCGCACATCATCGGCTTCCCGCTGTGGACGTTCACGCTGGTGGCCGGCGCCATCTGGGCCGAGCGTTCGTGGGGCCGTTACTGGGGGTGGGACCCCAAGGAGGTCTGGACCTTCGTGATCTGGGTGGTCTACGCCGCCTACCTGCACGCCCGCGCCACGGCCGGGTGGACGCGCCACGCGGTGTGGTTGGCGATCGCCGGATTCGTGTGCATCATCATCAACTACGCCATCGTGAACGTGTACTTCGTTGGCTACCACTCGTACTCGGGGATGTGACCGATGCTTCGCTACTCGCTGCTGCGGATCCTGGTGTTCCTGTTCTTCCTGCTGGGCTTCTTCCTGGTGCTCGAGCTCGCGGACGTCGAGCTGGGGTCGATGGGGGTCTTCTGGCTCGTCGTGGCCGCCGCCCTGGCCTCGATGGTGGCCTCGCTGTTCCTGCTGAAGGCGCCGCGGGCGGACTTCTCGGCGCAGATCGACGACGCCATCGCCAAGCGTGAGGCCGCCAGATCGCGCAAGCACGCGGTCTCCGACGAGGCCGTCGAGGACGGCACCTACGACGAGCAGGCGGGGCGCCCCACCGGCCGTGGTGCGCGCCGCCGCGCCGATGAGGGCAGCGGCGACGACTTCGTCTGAGGGCGGGCGGCCACTCAGGAGGCGCTGAGGACCGCCACGTCGAACGAGCCCTGGCCGGCGGGCGTGTTGACCCGGTAGCCGGTGGTCTTGCCGGGTGCTCGCAGGGTGAAGTCGCGGCGCCCGGTATTGCAGGGGATGGTGCGGGGGGTCCCGACGGTCTCGAGTTCCCTGCCGAGGAGCACGACCTCGATCTGGCCCGTGCCCGAGCACTGCGCGGCGAACCGGACGGTGGGTCCCGACTGACTGAAGAAATTGGTCGGGGAGGCCTCGCGCTCGTCGAACTCCCCGCTCATGCCGCTCAGGAACTCCTCCTCGGGGTCCAGCAGCTCCTCGGCGGGGCGCGCGCTCACCGTGTAGCCCACCTTGCTCCCCTCCGGGACGACCACGATGAGGGACGTGTCCCCCGGGGTGGCCTCCACCATGAAGGAGATCGTCTCTGCGTCGGGGCAGGTGAACGGTTCGCTACCCAGGAGCACCTGCACGTCCTCGGTGCCCTCGCAGGTCACGTCCACCTGCACCTGCCCGAACGACGTGCCCTTCAGGATGTCGTGCTTGCCGGGGCCCAGCGTCGTGGGCCCTGCGAGCAGGCGGGCACCGTCGTTCGGGCCCTGCGGGGAGGGCTCAGCCGCGCCGTCGGACGAGGTGCTGGGCGGGCTCGGGATCGACTCACTGGACGGGCTCGACTCGCTGGGCGGGCTCGGGCTGGTGGACTCGGACGGGCTGGGGCTCGTCTCGCTGGTGGCTGACTCCTCGCCATCGGCGGTGCAGGCACTCAGGACGAGGCAGAGACTGACAAGGAGCGGAACGGCACGGCGCATGAAGGCCCCCTGGTGGTCGTTCGGGTTCCCCCGGTCGGCGCAGTGCGCTGACTCGCCCAGCATGCAGCACACCGGGGCTGCACGGCCGGGCCGTTGCCGAATTGTGACCTGAGGCCCCCACCGGTCCGCGCCCTCAGGTGGCCCGGGGCGCCGACCGGTCCCGCTCAGTGGCTCTGGATTCCGCTCTGGATCCCGCTCAGTCGTTCTCGATGGCCGCGACCTCGAAGGTGGTGGGCTGGGAGGTCGCGACGATCAGGACGGACGAGAAGGGCTTGGCGCCCTGCAGCGTCACGTCGTGCCGCTCGCCGTCGCAGGGCAGCAGCTGCGGCTTGCCGGGGCGCGCGCTCTCGAGGTCCTTGGCCAAGGGCTGCAGCGTGAGCTTGCCCTTGCCGGTGCACCGGGCGGCCAGCTCGGCGGAGTTCACGCCGTCATCGGTGAAGGTCATCCACTGGGGGGCGCCCTGGACGGTTCCCTTGAGGCTCTCCTCGGCCTCCTCACCCTCGGCGAGCAGCGCCCCGGCGAAGGGGGCGGTCGCGCCATCGGCGTCACCGGACGGGGTGGGCTCGGCGGTCTCGCTGGCGTCGTCGTCGGTCTCGCTGGCGTCGTCGTCCGAGTCGGCGGGCTCGCTCGCGTCGTCGGAGTCGTCGGTCTCAGCCGGGCTCGACGCGGACGTGGACGGGCTGTCGTTGGGGCTGGTGGACTCGTCGGAGTCCCCCTCGCCGCCGCAGGCAGCGAGGACGAGACTGAGGCTGAGCAGGGAGGTGACGGTCAATGAACGGCGCATGGAGTGCCCCCTCGGGAGGTTGTGACGCGGTCCCGGCGCTCTGCCGGCGCGCAGCCGGCTGGCTGCCGACTGCTTTCCATGGTTGCTGAGACACCGGGGAGAATCCACCCCGCGGCGTCCCTTTCGCCGGATTATGGGCAAACTCTCAGCCAGTTCCCACCGAGGCGCTGTCGGTGCGGGCAGTCACCGGCACGGCCTCCCGGCGCCCCGGACCGCGACTCAGCGACCGGCCCACCAGAGGCCGAGGCCCCACAGCAGGCCCAGGGCGAGTTGGAGCCGTCCGGTCTGCCCCAGCACGCCGATCAGCGACCGCCCGCGCGCCCGCTCCAGGACGGACCGCACGGGCGCAACGGCCAAGGGCAGGGCGAGTAGGCCCAGGACCGCCGGGGTGTGCACGAGGCCGGAGGCCAGCACCATCACGAAGGCCAGCGCGATGAGGCCGGCATACAGCCGCCGGGTGCGCGGCGCCCCGAGCCGCACCGCCAGGGTGACCTTGCCGGAGGCTGCGTCGCCGTCGATGTCGCGGAGGTTGTTCGTGAGGTTCAGCGCCGCGGCCACGGCCCCGATGCCGACGGCGCCGGCGAGGCCCGCGAGGTCGATGGCGCCTGCTTGCGTGAACTGGGTTCCGAGCACGGCCACGAGTCCGAAGAAGACGAACACCGCCACCTCGCCCAGTCCGCGGTAGCCGTACGGGTTCTTGCCGCCGGTGTAGTTCCAGGCCGCCCAGACCGCCGCCACGCCGGCGAGCAGCAGCCACCAGGTGCCGGAGAGCAGGCAGAGCAGGACGCCGGCCACCCCGGCCACCCCGAAGCAGGTGAAGGCCGCGCGCTTCACGGTGCCGGGTGCGGCCAGCCGCTGGCCGACGAGGCGTACCGGGCCGACGCGCTCCTCGTCGGTGCCGCGGATGCCGTCGGAGTAGTCGTTGGCGTAGTTCACGCCCACCTGCAGGGCCAGGGCGACGACCAGGGCCAGCAGGGCGAACCCGAGGTGGCCGGCGTCGCCGTGGCCCGCCTCCTCGCGCAGGGCGAAGGCGGCACCGGTGCCCACCGCCACCGGTGCGACGGCCGCGGGCAGGGTGCGGGGGCGGGCGCCGTCGATCCACTGGGCGAGCGTGGCCATGGTCCTCCTGGGCAGGGGCGGGCGCGCCCTCGCAGGGGCGAGCGGTGGGTGGGTGTCCGGGCGCCGGTCGGTCCCGGCAGCCGGTCGATTCTCCCACCGGTGGCAGCCGGGAGCGCCAGTGGGCGGGCGGGCATGGCCATCAGGGGGGGCTACGGTCAGACCATGGAGCGGATGCGTGGGTGGGGAGTGCTGGCCGCGGCCGGCGTCGCGATGGTGTGCGGCACGGTCGCCGGGTGCGGGGGCGAGGAGGATCCCGCGGTGGAGGGCTCGCCGGGCGCCTCGGCGTCCTGGACGCACGGACTGCTGGAGCAGGAGACCCGGAAGGGCGAGCCGCTCCGCATCGTCACCGTCGAGCCGAACCCCGGCGAGGGAGACGGTGCCCTGCTCGCCGGGCGCCTCGTGAACGTCGACGGGTGTGTCCGGGTCGACACCGGCCAGGGGGACCCGGTGCTGCCGATCTTCCCGCGCGACGCCGTGCTCCTGGAGGGCGGGAGCGTGGAGGGGGATCTGCTGTACGTCACCCAGAAGGGGCAGCCGCGCTACATCGGGACGCCGGAACGCCTCGGGGACGAGGTGGAGCTGGGCGGCGGGCTGAGCGACGAGGTCCCGGAGGAGGCCGAGGTCTGCGGCGAGGGCCCGGTCTTCCACGTCGTCGCCGAGCCGATGGAGGACTGACTCAGGGGCGTCGAGGGTGTGGGCGCGGGCAGGACGCGCAGCGTGTGACGGCGATACACTTGACTACCCGTAGTCAACGTGGGGAGCCGCCATGACCGTCGCCACCTCCGTGAAGCTGTCCGACGAGACCGGCCGCAAGCTCGAGCAGCTGGCCGCCGCCACCGGGCGCTCGAAGTCCTACTACCTCCGCGAGGCCGTGGAGACCCACATCGACCGCCTCCTCTACGAGTACGGCATCGTCCAGCGGGTCGAGGATGTCCGCGCCGGCCGCGAGGCCACCTACGGTCTCGACGAGGTGGAGGCGGATCTTGGCCTGGACCGTTGAGGTCTCGGCGACGGCGCGCAAGGCGCTGAAGAAGCTGGACCCACCGGTGGCCCGCCGCATCGTCCGCTTCCTGCGGGAGCTCGAGGCGCTGGACGATCCGCGGGCCCGAGGCAAGGCCCTCACGGGGGTTCTGTCCGGGCTGTGGCGCTACCGGGTCGGGGACCACCGGGTCATCTGTGACGTGGACGACGAGGTCCTCGTCGTCCACGTCATCGAGGTCGGGCACCGCTCCTCGGTGTACGACGACTGACTCAGGCGATCTCGTCGGGCCGCTCGGCGAGTCGACGCAGCGCGGCCCGGTCGTGCTTGCCCGGGCCGGTGAGCGGCATCGCCTCGGCGGTAGCGTTCGGTGGATTGGCGGTGGGGGTGGTTTCGGGAGCGGTCACCATGACCTCAGTAGTACCAGGGGGGCGCCGACCTGTCCGGGTCGCGCTTCTCCGTCGCCGGGGTGGCCAGCCGCTGGCCGACGAGGCGCGCCGGGCCGATCCGCTCCTCGTCGGTGCCGCGGATGCCGTCGGAGTAGTCGTTCCCGTAGTTCATGACCACCTGCAGCGAGAGCGCCACCACGGCGCGAGGAACGCCAGCCCGAGGTGCCCCGCGTCCTCCTCCCCGACCTCGCAGCACACAGCGTGTGCGCGGCCCGGTGCCCACCGCCCCGGGCGCGATCGCCGCCGGCAGGGTGCGCGGGCGGGGCCGTCGATCCACTGGGCGAGCGTGGTCATGCTCGAGGGGCCCTCCTGAGTGTGTGGGGGTTGGGTGATTGTTCCACCGGGACGCGCTGGTGGCGGGCCTCGTCTCAGAGGGGCGTCCACGCCTCTGAGCGATGGAGCGGCCACAGCAAATCTGTTGAGACCCCTTGCTCCTCCCTTGGGCTGGTGTTAACTGGCTCTTCCCAGATGAGGGTGTAGGCGACGCAGCAGCCGTGGTGGGAGGGCGCGGCGCGTCGGTGCCCGGATAGTGGTCGAGGCCTTCCGAGGATGGAAGTTCTCACACTGCCCATCCAGGAAGACCTCGACGTGCCCGACGCTACCTTCGCGACCCCTGATGTGACGACTTTCTGCCGCCTCGACGAGCTCGGTCTCGTGGTCGTGGGCCAGCAGGGACAGCCGGACCGCGCGGTGCTCCTGTGCCGCGTCGAAGAGGACGATGCGGCGCGCTGGTGCCGGCGCTGCGGCTGCGAGGGGAGGGCGCGGGACACCGTCACCGGGCCTGTCAGATGGTCTGTGTAAGCCGTACTGAGAGGAACGGTGAAGGATCATGAACATGACTGACAAGGAGCAGCGGGCTGGTGCCCAGCCCTCGGGGCAGGACTTGGTGGAGGAGTTGAAGGCTTCGGGGCAGTTGGACGGCTTGTTCGCGCAGATCGATGCCGGGCAGGTTGAGCTGACCGGGGATGGTGGTTTCGTCCCGGCGTTGGTGAAGGCTGCCCTGGAGCGTGGGTTGCAGGCCGAGCTCAGCAGTCACCTGGGCTACGAGAAGGGCTCGGTGGACGCTTCAGCGCACAGCAACTCGCGCAACGGGTCCACCCCGAAGACGGTCGCCTCAGAGGTGGGATCGATCGAGTTGGACGTCCCCCGGGACCGGGACGGGTCGTTCACTCCCCGCCTGGTCCCCAAGGGTCAGCGTCGGCTGGGCGGGTTGGACGACATGATCATCAGCCTCTACGCCGGGGGCATGACGATCCGGGAGATCCAGCACCACCTGGCTGGCACGATCGGCACCGAGCTGTCCCACGAGACGATCAGCAAGATCACCGACGCGGTCGCCCAGGAGGTGCTGGCCTGGCAGGTCCGGCCGTTGGAGGAGTTCTACCCGGTGCTCTACCTGGACGCGATCCGGGTCAAGATCCGCCAGGACCATCAGGTGCTCAATCGGGCGGCCTATCTCGCGGTCGGTGTCGATCTGGAGGGTGTCAAGCACGTCCTGGGGATCTGGGTCCAGGACACCGAGGGATCGGCGTTCTGGGCTCACGTGTGCGCCGACCTGGCCAACCGTGGCGTGTCCGACGTGCTGATCGTGTGCTGCGACGGGCTCAAGGGGCTGCCAGAGGCGATCGAGGCGACCTGGCCGGACTCGATGGTCCAGACCTGCGTGGTCCACCTGATCCGCGCGTCCACACGGTTCGTGTCGTACACCGACCGCAAGAAGGTCGCCAAGGAGCTCAAGCCGATCTACACCGCCGCCACCGAGCAGGCCGCCAGAGCCGCGTTGGAGGACTTCGCGGCCAGCGAGATGGGCCGGAAGTACCCCTCGGCGGTCGCGACCTGGCAGGCAGCGTGGGAGCGGTTCGTCCCGTTCCTGGCCTTCCCGCCGATGCTGCGGCGGGTGATCTACACGACGAACTCCATCGAGTCGTTGAACTATCAGCTGCGGAAGGTCACCAAGTCCCGCGGGCACTTCCCCTCGACCGACGCCGCGGTCAAGCTGCTGTGGCTGGCGATCTGCAACATCGAGGACCGACGAGCCGCTGAACGAGCCCGTGAGAAGGGCAAGCCGGCGGCCGAACGCAAGGCCAAGGGCCGCCTCGTCCAGGGCCAGGTCGTCACCAACTGGAAACAGGCACTGGCCCAACTCGCAGCGGCCTACCCCGACCGAATCAACCCCTACCTGTGAACACCCCCGCTTACACAGAAACCTTGACAAGCCCCCGTCACCAGGGAGCTGGCCCACGAACCGCTGGGGTGGCGGCCGACCACGCTGTTGCTCACGGTCCGCCGCTACAAGTGCACCGGCTGCGGGCACGTCTGGCGGCAAGACACCACCCGTGCCGCCGAGCCCCGAGCGAAGCTGTCCCGGACCGCGCTGCGGTGGGCGCTGGTCGGACTCGTCTGCCAACACCTCACCGTTGCTCGCCTCGCCGAAACTCTCGCCGTCTCCTGGGACACAGCCAACGCCGCTGTGCTGGCCGAAGGCCAGCGGCTCCTGCTGGACGACCCGACCCGATTCGATGACGTGAAGGTGATCGGCGTCGACGAACACGTCTGGCGTCACACCCACCGCGGCGACAAGTTCGTCACCGTCGTCATCGACCTCACCCCGGTCCGCGACAAGACCGGGCCATCGCGGCTGCTGGCCATGGTGGAGGGCCGCTCCAAGGAAGTGTTCAAGACATGGCTCGCTGCCCGGCCCAAGGCCTGGCGCGACGGCCTCGAAGTCGTCGCCATGGACGGGTTCACCGGCTTCAAGACCGCCACCACCGAAGAGCTCCCGCAGGCCGTCGCCGTCATGGATCCCTTCCACGTCGTCCGCCTCGCCGGCGACGCCCTCGACCGCTGCCGGCGCCGGGTCCAGCAAGAACTGCACGGCCACCGCGGCCGCAACACCGACCCGCTCTACAGATCCCGACGCACCCTGCACACCGGCGCCGACCTGCTCACCGACCGCCAGACCCAACGCCTCACCGCCCTCTTCGGGGACGACGACCACGTCCAGGTCGAAGCCACCTGGGGCATCTACCAGCGCATGATCGCCGCCTACCGACACCCCGACCGCACCGCAGGCCGACAGGCCATGAGCAACCTCATCACCAGCCTGACCTCCGGCGTCCCCGCCGCGCTCACCGAGCTCGTCACCCTCGGCCGCACTCTGTCCAAGCGGGCAGAGGACGTCCTGGCCTACTTCGACCGACCCGGCACCAGCAACGGCCCCACCGAAGCCACGAACGGTCGCCTCGAGCACCTCCGCGGCTCCGCCCTGGGCTTCCGCAACCTCACCAACTACATCGCCAGAAGCCTGCTCGAGACAGGCGGATTCAGACCCCAACTACACCCTCGATTGGGATGAGCCTACGTGGCTCTTCACGAACGAGGGTGTAGCGCGGGTCTGAACCCTCCGGCTTCGAGCAGCGACCGAGCGATGTAGTGGGTGAGGTTGCGGAAGCCGAGGGCGGAGCCGCGGAGGTGTTCGAGTCGCCCGTTGATGGCCTCGGTCGGGCCGTTGCTGGTGCCGGGGCGGTCGAAGAACGCGAGGATGTCGCCCGCCCGCTGCTTCATGGTCCGGCCGAGCTTGCGGACCTCGACGAGCGCCGCGGGAACGCCGCTGCTGATCGCAGCGATCACCTCCTGCATCATCGCCTTCGCTTTCTTCTTGTCGGGCTCCCGGTAGGCCGCGACGATGCGCTGGTAGATGCCCCAGGTCGCCTCGACCTCGACGTGCTCCTCGCTCGCGAACACTGCGTCCAGGCGTGCCCGCTGCCGGTCGGTGAGCAGGCTCGCCCCGGTGTGCAGGGTGCGGCGGGCTTTGTAGAGCGGGTCGCCCTTGAGCCCGCGGTGACCGGTGGTGTCTTGCTGGACCCGACGCCGGCAGACATCCAGCGCGTCGCCGGCGAGGCGGACCACGTGGAACGGGTCCATGACGGGGACGGCGTCGGGGAGTTCCTCGGCGGCAGCGGTCTTGAACCCGGCGAAGCCGTCCATCGCGACCACCTCGATCCGCTTCGCCCAGTCCGCGGGGCGGGCGGCGAGCCACTGCTTGAACACCGCCTTGGAGCGGCCCTCGACCATGTCCAGCAGCCTCGCCGGCCCGGTCTTGTTCCTCGCGGGCGTGAGGTCGATGATCACGGTGACGTACTTGTCGCCCAGCCTCGTGTGTCGCCAGACGTGCTCGTCGACACCGATCGTGGTGACCCCGTCGAACCGGGCGGGGTCGTCGATCAGGCGCCGCTTGCCTTCCGCGAGGACGGCGGCGTTCGCGGCACTCCAGGACACCCCGAGACCTGCGGCGACGCGGGTGACGGTGAGGTGGTCGATGACGATGCCCCGCAGCGCCCACTCCAGGCCGCCGCGGGAGATCTTCGCACGCGGCGCCGCTGCCCGCGTCATGTCCTGCCGCCACGTGCGCCGGCAGTGTCCGCACCGGTACCGGCGCACCCGCACCAGCAGGGTCGTCGGCCGGTGCCCGAACGGTTCATGCGCCAGCGGGCGCGTCACCGTGTCCCGTGGCACGCCCTCGACACCGCACTTCCGACACCGCGGGTCGTCCTCGACGACGCGGCATTCGATCGTGGCCCGATCCGGCTCGATCAGCTGGCCGACGGCGACGAGGCCGAGCTCGTCGAGGCGGCAGAACGTGGTCAGGTCAGGGGTCGCGAAAGTAGGGTGGAGCACGTCGAGGTCTTTCGGGATGGCGAGCGTGAAGAACTTCCATCATCCGGGAGACCTCGACCCCTACCCGGCCACCGACGCGCTCAACCGACTACACCCTCGTTCGTGAAGAGCCGCATACGTGGCACATGAGTCGGAACTGCGGGTTTTCATCGTGGGTGGGGTGCTCCTTGCCTACCGGGTCTCAGGAAAACCGAACGCAAGGTCCCTGTGGGATGATTCGGAGGCGGTTCGGGTGGAATCCGTTGATCTGGGCGAGTGTCTGGCTGGGCGCGTTCGGTCCTTCGTTGCGGAGCACCGGGTGGATCTCGGGGCGATCGATTTCCTGGTGCAGGAGGATGGGACCCCGGTCTTTCTGGAGATCAATCTCGTATTCGACTGGCGGTACTTCCAGAAGAATGCCGGAGACACCCGGGTGAGCGATGCCCTGTGTGAGTATTTCGAGGGGGCGGTCCGAGCGTGAAGCTGAGCCTCTCGCGTTTCGGCAGCATCTTGGTGGGGGAGGCTGGGCTGGTCTGGGACGACCCCCTGCGTCACCGCCAGATTCCACTGGACCAACAGGGCCTGGAGGCCATCCGGTGGTTCGCTGACGCCAAGGGGTCGGTCTCAGAACGTGCTCGGGCTGTCGAGCAGCTGGGGGAGGATCTGGTGACTGCCTTGGAGGCGCTCGAAATTGTCCTGAGTGAGGTCTCTCCACGTCATCGTCGGGAGAACCTGCTGCTGCGTAGTTGGGGGGAGTGGTCCACCCACGCCCGGATGTACCACTTCGCGACGCGGGTGGAGGTGGGTGAGGAGTTCGCCTCGACCGCCCAGAATCGTGCGATGCTCCGTCACAAGCGGATCGAGGAGCCACCGCCCTCCCGCTTTCCGCACGTGGAGGCCAACGCCCTGGCCCTGCCGGTTCCCGGTGCTGTGCCGGGAACGCCATGCATTGACGTTCTGCGCACCCGGCGCACGGTGCGCCGCTTTGCAGGCCAGCCCCTTGGGGGCGCCGTCCTGTCCACTCTCCTGAAGGAGGCGGTGGGACTCTCGGAGGCGCGGCAGCGCAGTCGAGGCGACCGGGACTATGAGAACTTCTTTCGCAGCGCGCCGTCAGGGGGCGCCCGTGTGTCCACCGAGGTGTACCTCGTGGCCAGATCGGTCCGGGGCCTTCCGCCGGGCGGATATCGGTATAACCCGCTGGACCACACGGTGACCCCGGTGGGCAGGCCCCTCCCGGACGAGGAACTGGCCCATGCGCTGGGTGGGCAGACCTGGTTCTTGGACTGTCCGGTTCTGCTCGTGTACGGCGTGGACCTCCCGAGTCTGGTGTGGAAGTACCCCCATGCCCGCGCGTATCGGGTGGGAATACTGGATGTCGGGCACCTCAGCCAGGCGGTGCTGATGACCGCCACCGCGCTGGGGCTCGGGGCTGGTTTCACGGCGGCCTTCAGGGAGTCGGTCCTGGAGGGGGCTCTCGGGGTGGACCCAGCGGTCAACGCCTTGGCAGGCGTGTGCGGTATCGGGCATCCGTGGGACAACGACCCGCAGACTCAGGGTCTGCATGAGTGAGGAGCGATGATGGCGCTCGGTGCGGACCTTCGTGATTACCGATTGTTGTGGATGGGGGGTATTCCGGCGGATGTGGCGAGCACGGCGTTTGTGTTCGCCACGCCACTCATCGTGTTGCGGATGACGGATTCGGCGGGGGTCAGCGGTCTGGTGGCTGGTTTACTGGGTTTGGCGGTGGTGGTGGGGCGTTCACCGGGTGGAGCCCTGGCTGATCGGTACGACCGGCGCCATCTCCTGGTGGCTTCGCAGCTGGGGCAGGCCGTCATCTTCGGAGTGATGGCTGCGGTGTTGTTCGCCGGGTCCACGTCGGTGGTGCTTTACGCGGGGTTGTCGATGCTCGTGGCGTTCATCGCCTCGACCAATGATGCGGCTGAGGATGCGGCAATCACGCAGGTAGTTCCGCAGGAACGCCTGGAGCAGTCGCACGGAGAGTACCAGGGGCGCAACCAGGCTGCTCAGCTGGCGGGCCCGGCGTTGGGTGGTGTGTTGCTGGGGGTGGGCCCCGGTTGGGTGTGCGCGGTCGCGGCGGTCGCGTGTGTGGTGGCCATGGTGTGCGACCTGCTCATCCAAGCGGACTTGAGTGTCGAGAAGTCCGAGGAGGAGAACTTCGCCCAGTCTGTCATGGCGGGTTTCTCCTACGTCGGGCGAGAGAGCGTGCTGCGTGACATATTGGGAGTGCAGTTCTTCTACAACCTGGCCGTCGCGGGACTGATGTTCTTCATGGTGATCGACCTGGAACGCGCAGGTGTCTCGGCCGGAGTCATCGGATTGCTCTCGGGTCTCCTGGGGGCTGTGGGCATCGCTGGTGCGGCCATAGTGCCTGCCGTGACCAAGCGCCTTTCGTTCCACCAGACGCAGTTGTTCTGTGTGTTCCTGACCGTGGTCTCGTTGGCGACCAGCGCGGCCCTCAGCGGCCATTGGGCAATGGCCATCCCTTTGGCGCTCAGCATCCTCATTGGGCCGAGCGCGGGGGCCGCTGTCTTTGCCCGCATCAGCCGCTCTGTCCCTCAAGAGCGCTTGGGGAGGGTCATCAGCGTGCAGGCGCTGAATGCCATGGGAGGCAGCGCTCTCTCCCGGCCGGCGGTGGGCTGGGCCTACGGTGGTCTGGGCGCGGTCAGCGGCGCCCTGCCGGTGGCTGCTGCGGTGATCTCCTTGGGGTGGGCGGTGGCGTTCTGGCGCAACGACGACGACCCCCAGTACCACCGGCCCCCGGAGCGTGACTGAATCGCTCGGTCTGCGCCCACTGAATGCTCAGGCTACTTCGTCCGGTTCGGTAGCGAGGCGCCGCAGCGCGCCACGGTCGTGCTTGCCCGGGCCGGTGAGCGGCATCGCGTCCACCCAGCGGACGGCGCGCGGGAGCGCGGACGCGGGCAGCGCCTCGCGCAGGGCGTCACGGAGCGTGGCCAGAGGGACGCGCTCGCCGCGCGGCACGGCGACGACCGTCACCCGCTGGCCCCAGGTCTCGTCCGGGGCGCCCACGACGGCGCACTCGGCCACCTGCGGCAGGCGGCCCACCGCATCGGCGACGGGGCCGGGCGCGACCTTCACGCCGCCGGTGGTGATGAGGTCGTCCGCGCGGCCGGTGATGCGCAGGCGGCCGTCGGGGCCGATCTCGCCGAGGTCGTCGGTGATGAGCGTACGTCGCGGGGTGCCGTCGGGGGCGGGGGGTGCGTCCTCGATGCGGGCGCCCTGCCCGCCGGCGTGGGCGCGGGAGGTGACGAGTTCGCCGTCGACCAACCAGCCGCGCGTGACCCACGGTGCGGTGAGGGTGACCCGGCCCTCGGCGGTGGTGCCGATCTCGACCCCGGGCAGCGGGAGGCCGTCGTACACGCAGCCGCCGCAGGTCTCGGTGGAGCCGTAGGTGCGGACCACCGGCAGGCCGGCCGTGGCGGCCCGCTCGGCCACGGCGGCCGGTAGGGCGGCGCCGCCGACCAGGACGGCGTCGGTGGCCGCGGTGACGGCGCAGGCCGTGGCGGGGTCCTCGGTGAGGCGGGCGACCTGGGTGGGGACGAGCGAGAGGTAGGTGCGTGTCGTCGGGTCGGCCTCCCGGGCGGCGGTCAGGTCGGCAGTGAGACGGGCCGGGTCGAAGGAGCCCTCGGCGCCGGTGGTGACGAGGGGCCCGATGCCGGCGACCGCCGCCCGCACGAGCACCTGCACCCCGGCGATGTGGCCCGGAGGGAGGGCGAGGACCCACCGCCCGGGGCCGCCGAGGCGCTCGTGGGTGGCCGTCGCGCTGGCGGTGAGGTCGGCGCCGCGCAGGAGGGCGCGGGCCGGGCTGCCGGTGGAGCCGGAGGTGCCCAGCGCGAGCTCACGCTCGCCGGCCAGCACGGGGGCGAGGGCGGTGCGCACCGCCTCGGCCGTGGCCTCTGGCGGGACGGTGACGGGGGGCGTCGGGGTGAGGGTCACCGGGGCCTCAGTAGTACCAAGGGTGTGCCGACCAGTCCGGGTCGCGCTTCTCCAGGAAGGACTCCTTGCCCTCCACGGCCTCGTCGGTCATGTACGCCAGGCGCGTCGCCTCCCCGGCGAAGACCTGCTGACCCATGAGGCCGTCGTCGGCCAGGTTGAAGGCGAACTTCAGCATCCGCTGGGCGGTGGGCGACTTGCCGAGGATCTCGCGGGCCACCTGGATGCCCTCGGCCTCCAGCTCCTCGTGGTCGGCCACGATGTTGACCGCGCCCATGCGCTGCATCGTCTCGGCGTCGTAGGTGCGGCCCAGGAAGAAGATCTCGCGGGCGAACTTCTGCCCCACCTGCTGGGCCAGGTAGGCGCTGCCGTAGCCGGCGTCGAAGGAGCCGACGTCCGCATCGGTCTGCTTGAAGCGCGCGTGCTGGCGGGAGGCGAGGGTCATGTCGCACACCACGTGGAGCGAGTGCCCGCCGCCGGCCGCCCAGCCGTTCACCAGGGCGATGACGACCTTCGGCATCGTGCGGATCAGGCGCTGCACCTCCAGGATGTGCAGCCGCCCGCCCTCGGCCCTCACCCGGGCCTCGTCCACGGAGGAGGCGTCAGCGGCCGCGACGTCCGTGTCGTGGTCCGTGGCGTACTGGTAACCCGACCGCCCACGGATGCGCTGGTCCCCGCCGGAGCAGAAGGCCCAGCCGCCGTCCTTGGGTGAGGGGCCGTTGCCGGTCAGCAGGACGACGCCCACGTCGGGGGACCGGCGGGCGTGGTCGAGCGCGCGGTAGAGCTCGTCCACGGTGTGCGGGCGGAAGGCGTTGCGGACCTCCGGGCGGTCGAACGCGATGCGGACCACCCCCAGCGGGACCTCGCTGTCCCCGCTGCCGTCCTCGCCGCCGCGTCCCACGGCCGGCAGCGTGCTGCGGTGGTAGGTGATGTCGGTCAGGCCCTCGAACCCGGGCACCTCGGCCCACAGTGATGCGTCCACAGTCATGGCCCCGACCCTAGTTGTCCCCGCAGTGCTCTCGGGCACCCCGGTGCTCCCCGCCCGCGCCCCACGCCACCCAGTACCGTCGGTCCCGTGCTTCCCTGCCCCACCGACCGCCCCCAGGCGGTGAGCGACCCCACCCTGGGCCGTGAGCTCCCCGCGCTCGAGGAGCTGCTCGCCCACCTGGTGGTGGTCCGCCTGCCCATGGTGGTGCGCTTCCGGGGCCTGACCACCCGCGAGACCGCGTTGGTCCGCGGGCCCCTCGGCTGGGCCGAGTTCGCCCCGTTCACCGAGTACGACGACGCCGAGGCCTCCCGCTGGCTCGCCGCCACCCTGGAGGCCGGCTGGTGGGGCTGGCCCGCCCCCGTCCGCTCCACGGTGCCGGTCAACGTCACCGTGCCGGCCGTCGCCGCGGAGGAGGTCCCGGCCGTCGTGGCCCGCGTGCCCGGCGCCGGGACCGCCAAGATCAAGGTCGCCGAGCGCTCCGTGCTGGACCGTGACGAGGCCGCCTCCACGGCGAACGACCTCGCCCGCATCGCCGCCGTCCGCCGCGCGATGGGGCCCGACGCCGCCCTGCGCATCGACGCCAACGGGGCATGGTCCGTGCGTCAGGCCGCCCGGGCGCTCGAGCAGGTGGCCGCCACGGGGGAGCGCCTCGACTATTGCGAGCAGCCCTGCGCCACGGCTGCGGAGCTCGCTGAGCTCCGCGAGCTATTGGTTGCCCGCGGTGTGCCCACCCGCATCGCGGCCGACGAGTCCATCCGCCGCGCGGCCGACCCCCTGCTCGTGCGCGCGCTGGGCGCGGCCGACCTCATCGTCGTCAAGGCAGCGCCGATGGGGGGAGCGGCCGCCGCCGCGCAGATCATCACCGCCACCGGGTTGCCCACGGTCGTGAGCTCGGCCCTGGAGTCGAGCGTGGGCCTGGGGGCGGGCGTCGCCCTGGCCTCCTCGATGCCGGAGCTCGCCGGAGCGTGCGGGCTCGGCACCGCTGCGCTCTTCTCGCACGACGTCACCTCGGCGCCCCTGGTGCCGGAGGGTGGGCGGATCGCCCTGCGCCGCGTCGAGCCGGACCGGGCCGCGGAGCTGGCCGCGCCGGACCGGACCGACTGGTGGGCACGCCGCATCGAGCGGTCCCTGGAGCTGCTGCGGACCGGTCAGGCAGGCTGAGCGGACGAGACGGGTCGTCGTGCCGGTCCGTCCGGGTCGTCCGGTCAGGTCACCGAATCAGGTCACCAGAGGCTGACGTCATAGACCATCACCGCGATGAACAGCACCAGCACCGCCAGGATCGCCGCGTTCACCAGTGCCCGCACCATCAACTCGCGGCGGGTGGGCTCGGGTGCCTTGCGCCAGAACGTGAACCGGTGGAAGGCCTTCACCTGACCGCGCGGGTTGAGCACCCCCATCAGCGTGATCACCACGGCGAGGATGGCCACGGCGACCACGAACTTGACCACGGTGGGCATGTGCGTCCTCCCAAGGGCTCAGGGGATGGTGCCGACGGTCGGCGGTGCGGTTCAGGGTGCCACACCCCCTGCCGGCCCGGGGCGCCCCGGGCCGGCACTAGAATCCGGCCATGAGCCACGTGACGGGGGGCCCCTCGGGCCCGTACGCCTACCACCCGCAGCAGCAGCCGAAGCGCAAGGGCCTGATGCCCCTGATCTTCGGCGGTCTGACGCTGCTCGTGGGAACGCCGCTGGCCTTCCTGCTGCCGATGGCGATCGGCATGGGGGACCTGTTCGGCGCACTGCTCAACCCCGCCTCGGACGGCGACACTCGCTACCTGCCGGCCGGTGAGGAGCGGGTCCTCTACGCGATGGGGCCCGACGCCGACCCGCTGGAGACCGACCAGTGCACGGTGACCGACCCGGCGGGAAACGCCGTGCCCCTGGATCCGCAGCTCACGGAGAGCGCCAGCGCCCCGCAGAACTTCTGGCTCTTCCAGACCACCGAGGCCGGTGACTACACCCTGGAGTGTGGTTCCGGGTCGGTGATGGCCGTCGCGCCCGGGGACGCCCTGGAGGGCGTGATCGGGTGGACCCTGGGTGCGTTCGCGCTCGCGCTGATCGTGTTCCTGCTGGGTCTGGTCCTCATCATCTGGGGCATCGTCCAGCTCGTCCGCACGAGCCGCGAGCAGCAGGCCGTCGCGGGTGGGTACGGCCCCCCGCCCGGCGCGGCGCCGTATGGCCAGCCGGGTCAGTACGGGCAGCCGGGTCAGTACGGCCAGCCCGGCCAGTACGCACCCCCCTCCGGGCCCGCCGACCAGCAGGGCCAGTACGGCCAGCCCCCTGCCCCGGGTCAGTACGGCCAGCCCAGCCAGCCCAGCCAGCCGGCCCCCGAGGGTGCCGGAACGGGTGACGACCCCCGTGCCCCGCACCCGCTGAACGGGGCCCGGGGCCGCCCGGCTCCCGAGTACGGGCAGTACGCCCCAGGGCACGAGCCCAGCACCCAGGAGCCAGGCACCCACGAGCCCGGCGCCGGCACCCGGGCCCCCTCCGGGTCCCCGCAGGACGGCGACGGCCGCGGCGGAGCCCACCGGCTCTGAGGGCGGGCCCGTAGACTGGGCCTGTGGGCGACGGTGCGCACGGCGCCGTCGCCTCCCTCATCACTGCCGTTCCCCCTCGTGGGGGCGGCCCCCACGTCACACAGGAGTTCCCAGTGCCCACCGGCAAGGTCAAGTGGTTCGACGCCGACAAGGGTTTCGGCTTCGTCGGCGACGATGCGGGGAGCGACGTCTTCCTGCGCGCCAGCGCCCTCCCCGCCGGGGTGACCACGTTGCGCCCCGGCACCCGCCTGGAGTACAGCATCGTGCAGGGACGTAAGGGCGACCAGGCCATGCACGTGGAGGTGCTCGACGCGCCCCCCTCAGTGCAGCGTGGCCGCACCCTGCGTGACCGCAAGCCCGCGGACGACATGGCCGTCGTCGTGGAGGACCTCATCCGGTTGCTCGACGACGCGTCCAACCAGCTGCGCAAGGGGCGTTACCCCGACGCGCGCCACGGGCAGACCCTCGCCAAGGCCCTGCGGGCCGTGGCCGACCAGTTCGAGGCAGGACGCTGATGACCACCCCCACCACCCCCACCACCCCCAGCAAGCAGCGCGCCCCGCGCCCGGACGCCGCCCTGATGGAGGCCGTCGGCACGGCCCGCGAGGGGCTCTTCGGTGTGGCCGCCGCGGGTTCGGTCGGCGAGCACGTCGGCGCCGTGAGCGTCGGGGAGCGCCTGGTGACCCACCACTTCGAGTGCCTGCTGCGCGGCTACGTCGGCTGGCGCTGGGAGGTGACCGTCGCCCGGGCGCCCCGCAGCAAGCGGATCACCCTGTGCGAGACGCACCTCGCCCCGGCCGAGGGCGCCCTGCTCGCCCCGGAGTGGGTGCCCTGGGCCGACCGGCTGCGCCCGGAGGACTTCGGCGCCCCGGACGCGCAGACCGAGGAGCCGCAGGTGGTGCTGGTCTCCGCGGCTGCGCTGCCGGTGCGGACCGACGGACAGCAGCCCGAGCGGGTGGCCGCGCGGTGCGAGAACTGTGAGTGCACCGGGTACCTGGTGCCCGTCGAGACCCTGCGCAAGGAGCGCGCCGAGCTGGCCGAGCCGGAGCCGGCACCCCTGCCCTCCCCGCTGATCGACGACTTCGACCTGGACGTGCTCGACCTCTCTGACGAGTCGGACTCGTCCGACCAGCCGGATGCGCGCGACGAGTTCGCCGGCGAGGGCACCGACGAGTCCACCAGCGCGTCGGGCGCCTCCGCCGACGAGCCCGGCCAGGCCGAGGAGTCCCGCGCGTGAACGCGGTGCTCAACCGGTGGTTCGACCTCGAGGGGCGCGAGACCACCGTCGTCCGCGAGGTCCGCGGCGGTGTCGTCACCTTCTTCACGATGGCCTACATCATCGTGCTCAACCCGCTGATGATCGGCACCGTCGCCGACGGCACCGGCAACTTCCTCGGTGGCGGCGACAGCCCCAACATCGCGATGGTGGCCGCGGCCACGGCGCTGGTGGCCGGCGTCATGACCATCCTCATGGGCGTGGTGGCGAACTACCCCATCGCACTGGCGACGGGGCTGGGCCTCAACGCGTTCGTCGCCTTCGGCGTCGCCAGCCTCCCGAACGTCACCTGGGCCGACGCCATGGGTCTGGTGGTGATGGAGGGCCTGATCATCCTGCTGCTGGTGCTCACCGGCTTCCGGCAGGCGGTCTTCCACGCCATCCCCGCCCAGCTCAAGATCGCCATCAGCGTCGGCATCGGCCTGTTCATCGCCTTCGTCGGCCTGGTCGATGCGGGGATCGTCCGCAAGCCCGCCGGCGGCCCGGTGCCGGTCGAGATGGGCGTCGGGGGCTTCCTCTCCGGCTGGCCCACCCTGGTCTTCGTCCTCGGCCTGCTCGCCATCGTCGTGATGATGGTGGCCAAGGTCCGTGGCGCGATCCTCTACGGCATCCTCGGCTCCACCGTGCTGGCTGTGGTGCTGGAGCGCATCATCGGCATCGGTTCGCAGACCGACGCCTCCGGTGAGGTCGTGAACCCCACCGGCTGGGGCCTCAACGTGCCGGCCATCCCCACCCAGTGGGTCGAGGTGCCCGACTTCGGACTGCTCGGCCAGTTCAACCTGCTGGGTTCGTTCAGCTCCATCGGCATCGTGGGTGCCAGCCTGCTGGTCTTCACGCTGCTGCTGGCCGACTTCTTCGACACGATGGGCACGATGGTCGCCGTGGGTGCCGAGGCCGGTCTGCTGGACGAGGAGGGCAACCCGCCCCGGGCGCAGCGCATCCTGGTGGTCGACTCCCTGGCCGCCGCCGCCGGTGGTGCCGGCGCGGTCTCGTCGAACACGTCCTTCATCGAGTCCGCCTCCGGCGTCGGTGAAGGTGCTCGGACCGGCTTGGCCAGCGTCGTGACCGGCATCCTGTTCCTGCTGGCGACCTTCCTCTCCCCGTTGGTGTCCGTGGTGCCCTACGAGGCCGCCACGCCCGCGCTGGTGGTCGTCGGCTTCCTGATGATGCAGCAGGTCACAGGCATCGAGTGGGACCGCCTGGACATCGCCGTCCCGGCCTTCCTCACCATCGTGCTGATGCCCTTCACCTACTCCATCACCGCCGGCATTGGTGCCGGCTTCGTGACCTACGTGGTGCTGCAGGTGGCGCAGGGCCGGGCGCGTGATCTCCACCCGTTGATGTGGATCATCGCCGCCATGTTCCTGGCCTACTTCGGCATCGACCCCATCCGCGACCTGGCAGGAGTGTGATGAGCGCACAGACCCGACGCATCATCGTGATCGTGACCCTCGTGGCCCTGATCCTGGGCCCGGTGGTGGCAGCGCTGTTCAGCTGACCGCTGTCAACCGACGACCGGGCGGCCCACCGTGTGGTGGGCCGCCCGGTCGTTTTTTGTGGGTGCCTCAGGTGGCGGTGGTGAGGTCCGCCGAGGATGGGGTCGAGCCGGGGGGCGGGCTCGGGAGCGGGGTGATGCTCTCCGAGGGGACCGTCCGGCCGCTCGGAGACGGGCTCGGCGCCTCGGACTCGCTCGGGTCGTCGCTGGGCTCGGTGTCGGTCGGGTCCGGGTCGCTGGTGGGGCTGTCGCTCGGGGAGGGTGACTGGTCGCCGTCGCTGGAGGCGTCCGTCTCGGCCGGCGGCTCGCTGGGGTCGTCCGAGCCCGACTCGGACTCGTCGTCGGACCCGCTCTCGCTGGGCGCCTCGCTCTCGTCGTCGGACCCGCTCTCGCTGGGCGCGTCGGAGCTGGTCTCGCTCGTCGGCGAACTCGTGCTCTCCGAGGGGTCCTCGTCGGATTCCCCGGTGCAGGCCGTCAAGCCACCCAGCAGCAGCCCGACGGTCAGGATGTGGGCAGCGGTGCGTGTATTCGTCATGGTGACCCTCCCGGTGGTGTGTCCCTCCACCATGGCGCGGAACGGCCCCGGTGCCAAGCCCCCGGCGGCTTCGTGAGGAAACCGTGAGGAAAGGGGCACCGGGGCCGGGTCGCCGGATCGGTTCCGGCGCAGGGGTTCAGGCGCGGTCCACCGTGCCCTCGCGGCGGGCGAGCCCCTGGGCCGTCTCGGCGCGACGCAGGTCGTCCCAGCGGTCGACCACGATGCGGCGCAGCGCCGCCGGTGCCTGCGGGTGGGCCTCGAGCCACTGGCCGGTCGCCTCGTCGGTCCGGTCGTCGGCCGGGAACATGCCCGGCACGATCCGCTCGGCGATCTCCATGCCGTGCTGCGCCCAGATCTCCTCGAGGCGGCCGAAGTACTCCTCGCGCAGCCAGCCCAGCTCCTCGGAGCGCAGCGGCTGACGGATGCCGCTGATGGTGGCCGAGACGTGGTCGTTCGTCAGCGACAGCGGGGTCAGCAGCTTCTCCCAGGCCTCGCGGCGGGCGTCCTCACTGGGAAGCGACGAGACGGCCTCCAGGTGGTGGGTGATCGTCGAGTTGTTGCGGTCGGCCTCGAGCTCGGCGTCCAGCTCCTCGCGGGTCGCCTCCCCGGTGGCGGCCAGGGCCTTCCACAGGTCCCAGCGACGGTCGGCCTCCCAGGCGATGCCCTCCACCTGCTCGCTCCCGTCGAGGAACCCGCGGGCCACCGGCGCCGATGCGGGGTGCGTCGCCGCCGCAGCCCCGAAGGCTCGCTGCCACACCAGCTGGGCGTCGGAGCCCGGCTCGGCCGAGCGCAGGTTGGCCAGGCAGGTCTCGGCCCAGGCGGCGCGCCAGGCGTCCCGCTGCTCGGCGGGCAGGTACTTCTCGATCGCGGTGCGCGCGTTGCCGGCCACGGCGCCCAGCATGCCGCCGTGCTGCTCGTTGGCCAGCCCGGCGATGGCAGCTCGCACGTAGTGCGCAGCGTGCAGCCGGCCGTCGCGGGTGGCGTCCCACAGGGCCCACCAGGCCGCGGTGCGGGAGGTGTCCTCCTCCAGCGTGCCCAGGTACTCCACCAGCGTGCCCATGCTGCGCTCGTCCAGGGCGAGCTTGGCGTAGGTCAGGTCGCCGTCGTTGAGCAGCACCAGGTCGGGCTGCGGGGACCCGACCAGGTCGGCCAGGCCCTCCACCTCGGCGAGGTCCACCGACGCGGCGGCCAGGTCGAGCTCGGCGCGGCGCGTGCGCTGCAGGCGGCCGTCCACGAGGTCGTAGGTGCCCACGGCCAGGCGGTGCGGGCGCATCACCTCCTGACCGGTCACCGGGTCGGTGCACGCCTGGGTCAGGCGCGCGGCGGTGACGGCCCCGGCGGACGCGTCGCTGCCCGCATCGGAGGTCATGAGCTCCAGGCCCAGGGTGGAGACGCCGGCGGTGCGCAGCCACGGGCCCACCCAGGCGTCCAGGTCGCGGCCGGAGGCCCCCTCCAGGGCGGCCAGCAGGTCCGGCAGCGTGGTGTTGCCGTAGGCGTGCTTCTCGAAGTACGCCGTGGAGCCGGCGAAGAACTGCTCGGGCCCCACATAGTTCATGAGGTTCTGCAGCAGCGCCGCGCCCTTGGCGTAGGTGATGCCGTCGAAGTTCTGGCGGGCGGCCTCGAGGTCCTCGATCTCCGCGACCACCGGGTGCGTGGAGGGCATCTGGTCCACGTGGTACGCCCAGAGCTTGCGGGCCGTGGAGAAGGCCACCCAGGCGTCGGTGTACCCGGTGGAGTCCGCACTGCCCTGCGTGCCCAGCAGCTCGGCGAAGGACTCCTTGAGCCACAGGTCGTTCCACCACTCCATGGTCACCAGGTCCCCGAACCACATGTGCGCCATCTCGTGCAGGATCGTGTTCGCGCGGGTGGCGCGCTGCGAGCGCGTCGGGGTGGAGCGGAAGACGTAGCCCTCGGTGAAGGTCACACAGCCCGGGTTCTCCATGGCGCCGAGGTTGTACTCGGGTACGAACACCTGGTCGTAGGTGCCCCACGGGTAGGCCACGCCGAAGGTGCGGTGGAAGAAGTCCAACCCGGCGAAGGTGATCTCGAAGATCTCCTCCGCGTCGAAGTGCTCCACCAGGCTCTGGCGGCAGAGCAGGCCGACCGGCACCTCGAGCGCGGTGCCATCGGCGGCGGTGCCCGTCCAGGTGCGCTCCACGCGGTGGTAGTCGCCGGCGCACATGGCGGTGATGTACGTGGACATCGGCAGAGTGGGGGCGAAGCTGTGGCGGGTCCCGGCGGGCACCTCGGCGCCGGCGACGATGCCGCCCTCGACGGGCTCGGAGGTCGGGTCCTCGCTGTTGCAGCGCACCACCCAGTCGGTGGGGGCCGTGATCACCCAGGTGAACGGGGCCTTCAGGTCGGGCTGCTCGAAGGTGGTGTAGAGGCGGCGGCAGTCCGCGGGCTCGAAGTGCGTGTAGAGGTAGACCTTGCCGTCGGCCGGGTCGATGAAGCGGTGCAGGCCCTGGCCCGTGCGGCCGTAGGTGCCCCGACCCTCCACGACGACCCGGTGCTGGCCGGCGGAGAGCTCGGGCAGGCTGATGCGCGCACCGTCGAACACCTCCTCGGGGACCAGCGGCGCCCCGTCCAGGCTCACCGCATCGACCCCGCCGAGGAAGTCGAGGAAGGTGGAGCCACCGGTGGAGGTGAAGTCCAGCGTGGTGGTGGTGCCGAAGGTCTCGCAGTCGGCGTCGGGCGCGCTGCGGACGTCGACCTCGATGCGGTAGCTCAGGTCGCTGATCATCGCCGACCGGGCGGCGGCCTCGGTGCGCGAGAGGTTGCGGGAGGAGTGCGGTGCGGTGGGTGCGTGGGTCACGGGGTCAGTCAAACAGACCCCGTGGCGCAGGAAACGTCGACCCTGTGGCTGGGTGTGGACGAGCCGGAGTCGCCGGTCAGGGGTGGTGGACGGTGCCCGTCAGCGGCTCGTCATCATCGGGGGCATCGCCTGGGGTGGAGCCGCCGACGGTGCCGGACCCCGGTTCGCCCGGCTGCGCGCCCCCATCGGGCTGGGGAGCGGTGGGCCGTCCCGGCCGGCTGGGCTGACCGGGCTTGCGAGGGCGGATGCGGGCGTCCAGGTCGGCGTGGCGCAGCAGTTCGCTGAAGGGGGTGTCGACGTGCGGGTGCGTGCCCACTGGGGTGTCGCCGGAGAACACCACCCAGACCGGTCGCGAGTGGATGAAGGTCTGCAGCATGGAGCCGTCCACCACGGCCCGCGCGTGGTGGGTGGCGCGGCGCTTGGCCGCGGCCCCGCCCAGCGGGGTGTGGTCCACGAAGCTGCCGGTCTGGCGAGGGGTGGCGTCGGCCATGTCTGCGGTGCGCCCGCCCTGGGCGCCGGGCACCCGGCGCCCCGTCCGGCGCTCGACCTCGTCGACCACGGCCGGCGCGTGCTTGCGGGCCTCCTGCACCAGGCTGGGCCCGTACTTCTTGGCGGCCCCGGCGATCACGGGCCCGTACTTGATGGCATTGCGGATGACGCGGGGGTTGACCATGCTGGATTCCTCACGGCTGGGGGTTCAGCTCCTGCGCTCCAGTGTCTCGCGCACGGCTCGTCCTCACCAACGCGGGATCCGGCCGGCTGCTTCCCGCCAGCCACGCAGCGGGCCGCCCCGTGCTCGCTATGGTGTGCGCCATGCATCCCTCGGAGCTGGCCCGACGCCGCGGTCGCCGCCTTGAACGGCTCGAGTACACCGGCGAGGGCCTGGACCCGGAGAGCCTGCCGCCGGCGCCGTGGTCCGTCATCGACGAGTGGGTGTCGGCCGCCCACCACCGGGCGCTGGAGAGGGGGGACGTGCCGGAGCCGGCCGCCGTCGCCCTGGCCACGGTCGATGCGGACGGGGCCCCCGATGTGCGCACCGTCCTGTGCCGTGACATCGCTCCGCAGGGCCTGCGCCTGTTCACCTCCTTGGTCTCGGCCAAGGCCGAACAGATCGCCGCCGACCCCCGCGTCGCCGTGACCTGGACCTGGCCCAGCATGTTTAGGGCCCTGCGCTTCCGGGGCGTCGCGGAGGAGCTCCCGCGCGACCAGGTGGACGAATACTTCCGGCAGCGGCCCTGGGGTGCCCGCATCGGGGCCCACGTGAGCCACCAGTCGCACGCGATGGCCACCCGCCAGGAGCTCGTGGACAGGGAGGCCGAGCTGGCCACGCGGTGGCCGGACCGCTCCCGCCCGGACGACGTCCCGACCCCCGGCCACTGGGGCGGCTACTTGGTGCGCCCCTACCAGGTGGAGGTGTGGACCGGGCGCCAGTCGCGGCTGCACGACCGCTGCCGGTGGGAGCTCGTCGAGCCCCTCGACCCCACCCAGTCGGCGGCCGACCAGCGCGCGTTGCTGCTGCCGCTGGACGACGAGACCGCCTGGACGCACACCCTGCTGCAGCCCTGAGGGCCGGTCCCGCCCGCCCCCTCCGTCGGCACCCCCTGCCGCAAACTGTCGTCTGCCCGTCCAACCTGACGCACCTGTACGCGTCGCGTTGAGCCGGGAGAAGACAGAATCGGATCCGTGCCCTTCAGGCGTAGTCGGCCCAGACCCGCTGCTCCTCGCCGTCGATCGTCATCCGGCCGCCGAAGGGCAGGATCCAGTGCGGCCGGGTGTGGCCGAAGGGCACGCCCGAGACGACGACGGCCCGGTCGTTGTGCCGCGTGACGACCTCGCAGACCGCCTCCGTGAGCTGCCCGCGATGGGCGGCGCGCTCCTCGGCCGAGGGCACGTGCTCGTGGTTCGAGGTGGCCGGGCGGGCCAGCACCACGGCCTCGACGGCCTCGAGCAGCCCCCGCTGGGCCAGCGCCTCGAGGTTCCGGGCGACCGCGTGCGGTGGGGGCACCTCCTCGCTGGTCTCCACCAGCAGCACGCCGCCGGCCAGGTCCTCGGCGGTGACGGTCAGCCGCCCGGCCAGGGCCACCCAGGCCAGGACCTCGATGTTGCCGCCCCAGGTGGGACCGGTCACCACGCGGCGCGGCCCGGACCAGACCCACGCCGGGGCCGGCTCGCGCTCCCCGAACTGCGTCAGCGCCTCCGGGGAGGCCCAGTCCGGCCCGAAGTCCTCGGACTCGCCGGGCTCGGTGACCTCCAGGCGCTCGCCGGTGAGCAGGGCCGCCCGCAGCGATGCGGAGTGCACGGCATCGACGGCGGGGCCGGCCCCGAGGTGCACCTGGGTGGAGCCGCCGTGGAAGGCCGCGACGCCGGCGGCGTGCAGCCAGGCCAGGAGGTTGGTGTTGTCGCTGTACCCGAGGAAGGGCTTGGGGTCGGCACGGGCCACCTCGGGGTCCAGGTGGCCGACCACCCGCACCTGGTCGTCCCCACCCACCGTGGACAGCACGGCACGGATCGACGGGTCGGCGAAGGCGGCCATCAGGTCGGCGGCGCGGTCACGCGAGTCGGCGCCGAGCCGACGCGTCGTCGGGTACTCCACCGGCACCAGGCCGGTGAGCTCGGTGAGGCGCTCCATCGCCCGCTCGTGGACGGCGGGCCAGACGGCCGGCGCCGCGAAGGAGGGGGAGAGGACGGCGACCCGGTCGCCGGGGCGGGCCTTGGGAGGGTGCAGCAGAGAGGTCATGCCCGACCGTACCCCCGATGGGGTGAGGGTCGCCTAACCCCCTGGCCGCCGGACCCCGTACACTGGCGCCTCCGCACGTGCCACGGAAGGCAGGCCCAGGTGAGTGACCTCATCGACACCACCGAGATGTACCTCAAGACCATCTACGAGCTCGACGAAGAGGGCATCCCGGCGCTGCGCGCGCGCATCGCCGAGCGACTGGGCCACTCGGGCCCGACGGTCTCGCAGACGATCGCCCGCATGGAGCGCGACGGGCTGGTCACCCTCGGCGAGGACCGCCACCTCACGCTGACCGGCGAGGGGCGCCAGCTGGCCACCCGCATCGAGCGCAAGCACCGGCTGGCCGAGCGCCTGCTGGTCGACGTCATCGGCCTGGAGTGGGAGTACGTCCACGACGAGGCCTGCCGCTGGGAGCACGTCATGAGCGACCGGGTGGAGCGCAAGATCTTGGCCCTGCTGGAGAACTCCGAGGAATCCCCCTACGGCAACCCGATCCCCGGGCTCGAGGAGCTCGGCGGGGTGCAGGGCAAGACCTTCCGCGACGGCGTGGAGTCCCTCGTGGACGTCGTCCGCGACGGGCACGACGCCGTGTTCGTCCGCCGCATCGGCGAGCCCGTGCAGGTCGACGGGGAGGCGCTCGCGCTGCTCACCGAGGCCGGCGTGCTGCCCGGCGAGCGCATCGAGGTGAGCTCCCAGTCCGACGACCGCATCGTCGCCCGGGGCCTGGGCGAGAACGCCTCCGGCGGGGTCTCCCTGCCGCGCGAGATCGCCTCCCACGTCTTCGTGAGCCGCGTTGACGTCCGAAGTCCGCAAGACACCAAGTAATCCCGCACAGAAGCCGGAGTAGAACCCCTCGTGTTAATCGCCCTCGGCGTTCTCACAGTCCTTGTCCTCACAGCCTTCACCGGCTTCTTCGTGGCGCAGGAATTCGCCTACGTCTCCGTGGACCGCACCGAGTTGAGAACTCGTGCCGAGGGGGGTGACAAGAAGGCACAGCGGGCCTACGACCTCACGAGCCGGCTGTCCTTCCTGCTCTCCGGTGCCCAGTTCGGCATCACGGTGACCACCCTGCTGGTCGGCTACGCGGCCGAGCCCCTCATCGGAGCCGGTCTGCGCGAGCTGGTCGGTGCGGAGAACGCCTCCCGCGCCGCCACGGCCATCGCCATCTCCGTGGGTGTGCTGCTCTTCTCCACCATCGTGCAGATGGTGCTGGGTGAGCTCGGCCCGAAGAACCTGTCCATCGCCCGAGCGGTGCCCGTGGCCCGCGCGATCGCCGCCCCCACCGAGGCCTACCTGAAGGTGGCTGGCCCCATCGTGCGGTTCTTCGACAACTCCTCCACTTGGCTGCTGCGCAAGGTGGGCATCGAGCCGGTGGAGGAGCTCTCCTCCGGTGCGACGCCGGAGGACCTGCAACGCATCATCGACCAGTCCCACGCCAGCGGCCTGCTGGACGACGAGCTGCAGGACCTGCTCGACCGCGGCCTGGCCTTCCGCCACCGCACGGTCGGCGAGGTGATGACCCCGCGCGTGGACGTGGAGACCATCAGCGCCGACGCGTCGGTGGCTGAGCTCGTGGAGATGCTGGCCACCGGGCACAGCCGCTACCCGGTGTACGGCCGCGACATCGACGACATCGTGGGTGTCGTGAGCATCTCCGACGTGCTCGGGGTGCCGCTGGAGGAGCGCGCGTCGACCTCCGTGAACAAGATCGTGGACGAGCCGGTGCTGCTGCCGACCTCGCTGGGCGTCACCAAGGCCCTGGAGGAGATGCGCAGCCGCCACCGTCAGATCGCCGTGGTCGTGGACGAGCACGGTGGCTTCGCCGGCGTGGTCTCGTTCGAGGACATCGCGGAGGAGGTCGTCGGGGACATCCTCGACGAGGACGACGAGGAGGAGTCGCCGGCCACCGAGCGTGCCGACGGCACCTGGCTGCTGCCGGCCAACCTGCGACTGGACGAGGTGCGCAAGTTCACCTCCATCTCCCTGCCGGAGAGCGAGGACTACGACACCCTCTCCGGGTTGGTGCTCAAGACGCTGGGCCGCGTGACCGAGGTGGGTGACGTCGCCGAGCTGAGCTGGGTCGTCCGCGACGCGGACGGCGCCCCGTTGCGGGCGCGCACCTCCCTGGAGGTGGTGTCCGTGGAGAGACACGTGCCCGATGAGGTGGTGCTCGCACCGGTGACGGTCGACGACGTGGAGGAGGTCTCCTGATGGGCGACATCGAGAAGCTGCTGATCTCCGTCCTGCTGTTGGCCCTCAACGGGTTCTTCGTGGCTGCCGAGTTCGGCATCATGGCCGCCAAGCGGCACCGTCTGGAGGACCGCGCCGAGCAGGGTGGCCGGGCTGCCCGCGCCGCCGTGGCCTCGAGCAAGGAACTGTCCCTGATGCTGGCCGCGAGCCAGCTCGGCATCACGCTGGCGACGCTGGGCCTGGGTGCCATGGCCGAGCCCGCCATCGCGCACCTGCTGGAGCCGGTGCTGCACGCGCTGAGCGTCCCCACGGCCCTGACCCACCCCATCGCGCTGGTGATCGCGCTGAGCCTGGTCACCTTCCTGCACATGGTGGTCGGTGAGATGGCGCCGAAGTCCTGGGCGATCGCCCACCCGGAGACGGCGGCGATCGCGATCGCCCTACCCTTCCGGGCCTTCGCGATGATCACCAAGCCGTTCATCTGGCTGCTCAACGAGTTCACGAACATCCTGTTGAAGCTGTTCAGTGTGGAGGCCGTGGACACCATCGAGGAGGAGCACGGTCCGGCCGAGCTCCAGCGCCTGATGTCCACCTCGCAGGAGGCCGGGTCGCTGCCCGACGAGGACGCCCGCCTGCTGGCCGGCGCGTTCCGCCTGGAGAACCAGGACCTCTCGCACATCACCCGCCCGGTGCAGGAGCTCGTCACCATCGACGTGGACGCGACGGCCGCGGACGTGGAGCGGATGAGCAAGGAGACCGGGCGCTCGCGGCTGATCGTGACGCACGGCCAGCGCTACGTGGGCCTGGTCCACGTGCGCGATGCGGTGACGGCCCTGTCGACGGGCAAGAACCCCGGGGTGGTGGAGCTGCGCCAGCAGATACCCACCCTGCGCCAGGACGTGCCGCTGATCGACGCCGCGGCGCTGATGCGGCAGCACCGCGCGCAGCTGGCGATGGTCGCCGACCCGGCCGGTCGCAAGATCGGCATGGTGGCGATGGAGGACATCCTCGAGCAGATCCTCGGCCAGTTCGACGACGAGACCGACGAGCTGGTGAAGGTGGCCGGTTCCGGTCGACGCCTGCGTCGCCGCGGCTGAGCGAGTCTGTCGTGCACGGGTGGCGCCCCTGGGTCCTGGTCGGGCTCGGGGGCGCCGTCGGTTCGGTGGCCCGGGTGCTGCTCTCCGAGGCGTGGGGCACCGAGGCCGGGGTGCTGGCCGTGAACCTGGTGGGCGCCTTCCTGCTGGGCGTGGCCGATGCGGTGTGGCGCGGCCGTCGGCCGCTCACTTTGGCCTTCTGGGGAACGGGCGTGCTGGGCGGGTTCACCACGGTCAGCGCGTGGGCGGTGCTGATGGCCGGCTCGTGGGCGTGGTTCTGGGGCGGGCCGGCGCTGCTCGGGGCGGGCGTGCTGCTGGCGGCCCTGGGCCTGCACGCGGGGGCCGTGCTGCGTGGTCGTGACGGGGGCCCGGTGGGGGACGGCGACGCCGTGGGTGCGCGGTGATGCTGGCGCCGGTGGTGGTGCTGTGGGTGGCCGTGGGTGGGGCGCTGGGGGCGGTGTTGCGCCACGCGGCCGACGGTGCGGCGCAGCGGTGGTCGCCGCGCGTGGCGGAGCTGGGGGTGCTGGGGGTGAACCTGGTGGCCAGCGCGGTGCTGGGATTCCTGGCGGGTGGGGAGGTGCTGCTGGGGAGCGTCCCGGGTGAGGGGCCGATGGCGCCGACGCTCACCGCATCGAGGATCCTGGGGGTGGACTGGTGGTTGCTGGGGGCCGGGCTCGCGGGGGCGCTGAGCACCTTCTCGACGGCCGTGGTGCAGGTGGCGCGGCGGGTGCGGGCCGGGGAGTGGGGGACGGCGCTGGCGCTGGCGGGGGTGACCTGGGTGGTCTGCGCGGGCGCGGCGCGGCTGGGGGCGGAGCTCGGCGTGGTCCTGGCCTGAGCGCTGCGCCGGGCCCGCTCCGCCGCCCCGGACTCGCACCGTCGCGCCACAGCATGGTGGAGTGGCGACAGCGCGGTGGGCCGGCGCCTCCCCGTGGCCGGCGGGGCACGCCTGTGGGTGGCCGGGGAGATGTTGTCGGAGGCAGGCCCTACGGTGCCCGCATGAAGTTCTTGCAGACCAGTGACTGGCAGTGGGGCATGACCCGGCACTGGCTCGACGCCGACGACCAGGCCCGTTTCACCCAGGCCCGGAACGATGCGGTGGTGCGGGCGGGGCGGGTGGCACAGGAGCACGACTGCGCGTTCATGGTGGTGGCCGGGGACGTGTTCGACTCCAACCACCTGCGGCCACAGACCGTGCGGCGGGCGATGGAGGCCCTGCGGCAGGTGCCGGTTCCGGTATACCTGCTGCCCGGCAACCACGACGCGCTCAATGTCGCCGCCGTGTACGACTCCCCGGCCTTCACCGGGGTGGGGCTCGAGCACGTGCACGTGCTGCGCTCGAGCGAGCCGGTGGAGGTGGCCCCGGGGGTGGAGCTGGTGGCGGTCCCGCTGACCACGAACCAGCCCGACCATGACGTGGTGGCGGCGGTGCTCGACGACCTGGAGCCCCCGGCACCGGGGGTGCGCCGGGTGCTGGTGGCGCACGGGCAGCTGCTCGAGCTCGACCCGGGGCGGCGCGTTTCGGCGTTGGATGGGGACCGCATCCGACAAGCGCTGGACGAGGGCCTGGTCGACTGGGTGGCCCTGGGCGACCGGCACTCCCGCTGGGCGGACCCCAGCGGCCGCATCCACTACTCCGGGGCGGTGGAGGTCACCGACTTCCGTGACGAGGTCCCCGGGGACGTGCTGGTGGTGGACCTGGGCGAGGAGGGCCGGGCGCCGGCGGCCGAGCCGGTGCACGTCGGCACCTGGCGGATGCTGGGGGTGACCGAGGAGGTCAACTCCGCCGAGGACGTGGCGCGCCTGCGCGAGCAGTGGGAGGCGATCGAGGACAAGTCGTCGGTCCTCATCCGCCACGCGCTGACGGGCACGTTGTCGCTGACCGACGACGCGGCACTGCAGGAGCTGCTCGAGTGGGCGGGTGACACGTTCGCGGCAGCGTTCGCCTGGGAGCGGCACACCGACGTGGTGGTGGTGCCGGATGACGCCGAGCTGTCCGACATCGGGATCGGCGGGTACGTGGCGCAGGCGGCCGCGGACCTCAAGGAACAGACGGAGTCCGGTGGGGAGGGTGCAGCGGCCGCGTCGGACGCCCTGCGCCTGCTCTACCGGTACGCGACGGCAGGGGAGCGAGCATGAGGATCCACGCGCTGGAGGTCAAGGACTTCCGCGGCATCGACCACTACCGCCTGGAGGTGCCCGAGGCGGGGGTGCTGGTGGTCGAGGGGCCGAACGAGGCCGGCAAGAGCACGCTGGTCCGGGCCCTGGACATGCTGCTCACGGAGAAGGCCACGGCCAAGAAGCAGTACGTCAAGGACACCCAGCCGATCGGTCGCGACGAGGGCCCGACCGTCACGGCCGAGCTGACCGTGGGTGGGCAGCGGTTCACCTACGCCAAGCAGTGGGTGAAGGGGCCGCGCACGGAGTTCCGGCCGCACGGTCCGGGGCAGCCGCTGACGGGTGACGATGCGCACAACCACGTGGTCGCCCTGCTGGACGAGCACGGGGACGAGACCCTGCGCAAGGCCCTGCAGCTGCTGCAGGAGGGCCCGCTCGTGGTCGACGGGCTGGGGGAATCGCGCCGGCTGACCGCTGCGCTCGACGCGGTGGCCGGGGGAGACACCGGGAAGGACCTCGACCAGGCGGCCAGCCTGGTGGAGCGGGTCGAGTCCGATGCGGGGGTCTACTGGACGGCGGGTGGCCGGGAGTCCGGTGAGCTGAAGCGGCTGCGCGGGGAGCACGAGGCAGCCGTGCAGGCCGAGGAACAGGCTCGGGCCGTCGTGGAGGCGCTGGAGGGGGATGTGCGCCGGGTGGCCGCGTTGGGCGATGCGGAGGAGCGTGCCGCCGAGGCGGTGACTGCCGCGGCCGCCCGCCGGGCTGAGGCCGAGGAGGCGTGGGCGTCCACGGAGGCCGAGCGGGCTGCGGCGGCCACCGCGCAGGAGGCGCTGGTGACGGCGCGCCGGGACCACGAGCGCGCCGTGGCGGACCAGGTCGCACGTCAGGCACTGCTGGCCGAGGCGGCGGAGGCGGCCGAGGCGGAAGCCGTCGCGGAGGAGGCTCGGGAGGCAGCGCTGGAGCCGCAGCAGGCCGCCGAGGAGTCCGTGGCGCAGGTGGTGGCCCGGCGGGAGGAGGCCGAGCAGGCCGAGGCCGAAGCACGTGCGGCCTCCCGGACGGCGGAGGACCAGGTGGCGCTCGCGCGTGCTGCCGCGGAGCTGACCACGCTGCAGCGTGCGGTGGAGCGCCTCGACGCGCTGCGCGAGCGGCAGCGGGCGATCCGTGCCCTGCTCGAGGGGGACGTCGTCGACGACGACGCGCTCGCCCGCATCACGACCGCCCAGGACGCCCTGCGGACCGCGACCGCCCGGCGCGACGCGGCCAGTCCCCGGCTGCGGGTGGCCGGTGATGCCTCGGTGCCGGTGGTGCTCGACGGGCGGGAGCTGCCCGCTGACGAGCGGCCCTGGGAGGCTCCGATGGGGGCGGCCACCCTGCTGGAGGTGGCGGGTGTGGAGGTGCACGTCCTGCCGCCGCGGGGCGCGGACGACTCCGAGGTCGAGGCAGCCCGCAGGGCGTTGTCCGAGGCCCTGTCCGAGGTGGGGGCCCAGGACGTGGCCCATGCCCACCGGTTGCACGCGGCGGTGCAGCGGGCAGCGGCCGACCGGGATGCGGTGGATGCCGAGCTGGAGACGGCCCTGGAGGGTCGCTCCGTGGAGGACTGGCGGGCCGATGCCGCCGACGCTCGGGTGCGGGTCGAGCAGGCCGACGGGGAGGCACCGTCCGTGACGGATGCCCAGGCGGCCGCCCTCACGGCGCGGGAGGCCCTGGAGGCAGCGCGCGAGGCCGCCGAGGCGGTGCGCGTGGAGGAGGGGGCGGCTCGGGAGACGGCCGCGACGCGGCGGGCTGCGCTCGACCGCGCGGAGGTGCAGCGCGACGCCGCGGCCGCGGCCGTGGCCCGGGTGCAGGACCGCGTGGCGGCCGCGCGGGAGCTCGTCACGGACGACGCGGCGCGGGCCGCGGTGGAGAGCACCCGCCACGCAGTTGCTGATGCCGAGCACCAGGTGGCCGACCGGCAGGAGGCGCTCGCCGCCGCGGGTTCGGTCTCCGAGGAGGACCTGCAGTCGGTGCGGGTGGCGGCCGAGCGGGCCGAGGACCGGCACCGCCGGGCTCGTGACGAGCACCTGCGGGCCGAGGCGATGTTGGCCCAGGTGGGCCAGGAAGGTCGCGCAGAGGACCTCGATGCGGCTCGCACCCACCTCGAGCAGGTCACCGAGGCCTTCACCCGGGTGCAGGCGCGGGCGGAGGCCCTGAAGCTGCTGCTCACCACGCTGCGGAACCGCCGGGCGGAGGCCCAGGCCAGTTACGTGCAGCCCTTCCGGGAGGCGCTCGAGGAGCTGGGGTCCGTGCTCCACCCGGAGGGCTTCGCGGTGGAGGTGGCGCCGGACCTGTCGATCGTCTCGCGGTCGGTGGGAGGTCGGCCGGTTCCGTTGGAGGGCCTGTCGACCGGTGCGCGGGAGCAGCTCTCGGTGCTGTCGCGCCTGGCCGTCGCGAAGGTGGTCGACGCCGACGAGGGCATGCCGGTGGTGCTCGACGACGCCCTGGGCTGGTCCGACCCGGACCGGTTGCGGCGCATGGCCCGCGCCCTGGAGCGGGCGGGTGCGGACGCCCAGGTGCTGGTCCTGACGTGCACGCCGGGCCGGTACGACGCCATCGCGGGCGCGACCGTCCGCACCGTGGAGGACCTGCGGGCGGCGGCTGTGGGCTGAGCCCCGGGGAGCTCATGGCCTCGGAGGGCCTCGCTGCCCATGGTGCCCGGTCGCCGGCCAGCAGCCCAACCGTTAACGTGGAGGGCAGTTCCCACGACCCGTGGGGCCGGGCCGTGGTGAGCCACCGGCCCGGACGAACACCCAGGAGGTGCTCATGAACGACAAGCCCACCAGCATCAGCGCAGAGCGCGAGATCCCGGCCTCGACCGAGGCGATCTTCGAGGTCCTGTCGCTGCCCGAGAACCACGTGAAGCTCGACGGCTCCGGTTTCGTCCGGTCCGTGGACCACGGCGACCGCATCAGCGACGTCGGCCAGGTGTTCACCATGAACATGGAGGGTGAGCACATGGGCGGCGAGTACCAGGTGGACAACCACGTCACCGGGTACGCCAAGAACCAGCGTCTGGCCTGGAAGACCGCCCCGGCCGGCACCGAGCCGCCCGGCTGGGAGTGGGTCTGGACCCTCGAGTCCCAGGGCCCCGATTCCACGCTGGTCTCGGTGACCTACGACTGGAGCGAGGTCACCGACGAGGCCCTGTTGCAGAACATCGGCTTCCCGCTGGTCCCCAAGGAGGGTCTCGAGGACAGCCTCGAGAAGCTCGCCGCCGAGGTCGACTGACTCCAGCGGCGCCGCTCGGCCACCCGCTGAGCGCGTGATGCAGGAGAGTCACGGGCCCCGTCACCCCTGAGGTGGCGGGGCCCTGGCGTGTGCCCCGCCGCGCGGGACTCACTCCACCGTGCTGTGGCGCGGTGGGGCAGTCTTGGCGCGGCGGGGAGCGCGGGGGCGCGGTGGCGGGAACCGGCCCCGGCGCAGGTGGTGCCCCCGGCAGGATTCGAACCTGCGACACCTTCTTTAGGAGAGAAGTGCTCTTCCCCTGAGCTACGAGGGCGTGCGCCCGAACGGTGCCGGGCGCGGTGGCACAGTCTACGACCGCCGGGCCAACTACCCTGCTGGGGTGAGCACCGTGCCCCAGCCCCACACACCCATCGGCCGCACCACCGCCTCCGCCTGGTCGGCGGCCCTCGCGGACGCCGGTGGGCGCAACAGCCTGATCTGGGGTACCCGGCCCGGGCTCGCACTGGACCTGGTGGCCGCCCACCCCGGCGGGGTGGCCAAGCTGCTCTCCGGCCAGCCGGTCCTCCTCAGCGACCTCGTGCGCGCCCCCGGGCCGCGGGAACGCGCCTTGGGCGTGGTCACCGCCATCGCGGACCGGGCGCAGGAGATGGAGGAGGACTGGGGGCTCACCACCTGCTTCGTCACCTCCGGTCTGGCCACCTGGGACGTCCCCGGCACGCAGGCCCCCTCCGCGCCGGTGGTGCTCCGCCCGGCGCGGGTGAGCTTCACGGACAGCTCCCGCACGGAGGCCGAGATCGCCCTCACCGGCGTGCCGGAGGTCAACCCGGCCCTCCTGCGCTTCCTGCGCGTCTCGCACGGGGTGGACCTCGACTCGGTGGTGCTGGCCGAGATGGTCGACCGCCTACACGCCCGCACCGACGAGCCCCTGCTGCGCCACCTGGAGATGCTCTGCCGTGCGGTGCCGGGCTTCGCGGTCCGCTCCGGACAGCACCTGGCCAGCACGACCTACTCCAAGGACGCCGGCATCGCGGACCTCGCCGAGGTGGCCGCAGACCCTTCCCGCGCGCTGGGTCTGCTGGCCTCGGCCGCCGCCGGTCGCAGCTCGGGCGCCGTCGCCCCGCACCTGCCCCAGGTGGCCGGTGTCACCCGCAACGTCGTCTGCCCGCTGGACTCGATGGGGTTGCGCGTGGTCGACCTGGTGGCCGCCGGTCAGGACGTGCTCGTCGAGGCCCGCCCCGGCACCGGTCGCACCAGCCTCCGCTCCGCGCTGGTGGCCGATGCGGTCGCCCGCGAGCAGGCGGTGCTGCTCGCCGCGCCGGACGAGTCGATCCGCCGCCAGGTGGGCGCCGTCATCGACAACTGGGTGGGTCCGGAGGTGCCGGCCGCGTGGGACGTCGCTCGTACGCGCCAGGAGCAGGGTGAGCAGCACGCGGCGCTGATGGCGGCACTGGACAGGGTCATCGCCGGCCTGACCCTGCCCCGGCGGACGGCCGACCCATCGCGGGAGGCCCTCGACGCAGCCCTGACCGCGCACCGTGACCACAGCGCGATGCTGCACGACAAGCGACACCCCTGGGGCGTGAGCGTGCACGACCTGCACCAGCGCCTGGCAGCCCTGGCCGGCCTCCCCCATCCGCCCTCGATCGTGGTGCCCCTCGAGGACGAGGTGGTGCAGCGCGTGTCAGTGGCCGACCTGCCGGCCGTGCAGCAGGACATCGTGGACCTCGCCGCCCGCGGGGCGTGGGAGGTGCGCAGCCAGGAGGACCCGTGGTTCGGCGTGCACGCCGAGGACGAGGAGGACGCCGGCCGCCTGCTCGCCGTGGCCGAGCGCCTGGGCGGAGGCGTGCTCCAACGCACCCGGGAGGAGCTGGCGCCGATCGCCCGGGCGCTGGATGTGCCCGAGGTGACGAGCCTCACCGAGGGGCAGCGTCTGCTGCGGCTGGCCCGCGCGGTCCGCCTGGCCATGCGCCGTTTCGGTGCCGACGTGTTCGACCAGGACCTGGACGTCTGGGCGGCGGCGCACGGCCGCCACTCGCCGGTCTCCGTCGGGTCGCTGCAGGCGGGGCGCATCCGCACCCGCGTGCGCAAGCACCTGCAGGCACGGGGCACCGAGCCGGAGGAGGGCGTGGCGGAGGCCGTCGCCCAGGCCGCGGCCACCTGGCACCGGCTGGCCGGGTGGCCGGGCCGGGACGCCGCCGCCACCGTGGAGCCCGTGGGCACCGAGCTGACCGAGGTGGCCGAGCGCTTCGAGACCGTCTCGACCGACGTGGTGTGGTTCCAGCAGCACCTCTCCGGCGGCCCGGGTGACGACCTGCTCGCCGCCGACCTCGCGTCCCTGCAGACCCGCATGGAGCGCCTGGCTGCGCGTCCTGACCGTGCCGCGCTGCTCCCGGAGGTCTCCCCCCGATGGCGTGAGCTCACCGGCCGCGGCTTCGGCGCCGTGCTGCGGGAGCTCGCCCGCCGGTCGGTCCCCGTGGAGCGGGTGGGTGCCGAGGTGGAGCACGTCTGGGTGCGCGCGGTGCTGGAGCTGATCGGCCGGTCGGAGCCGGCTCTCGCGCAGTTCGACCGCGAGGCGGCCCTGGCCTCGGTGGCCGAGCTCGACCGGGCGGTCACCGCATCGCACACCGCGGCGCGGGAGGCGGTGGCCGAGACGGTCCACCGTGCCCGCGCGACCATCGGCCGCACCCGCCGCGCGGCGGCGCTGCTGGAGGCCGCGCGTCGCGACGGACCGTGGAGCATGGCCGAGTGGTGGCGTCGCGCCCCGGACGTGATGCGGGCGCTGACACCCGTGGTGCTGGCCTCGCCGTGGACGGTGGCCGACGCCCTGCCGCCCACCGCCCGCCTGGACCTGGGGCTGGTGGACGACCTCACGAGCCTGGCCCCGGCCCGGGTCGCGGGGGTGCTGGGCCGCGTGCAGGCGTTCGTGGGCTTCGGCGACCCCGAGACCCCGGAGGTCACCGAGCCCGAGCCGAGCACCCCGGGCCGCCCGGTGGGCACCGTGCCGGGGGAGTCAGCGTGGACCGTGCTGTCGCGCCGCGTCCCGCAGCTGGGCCTGACCACTTCCTGGCGGCACCTCTCGGCGGACCTCGAGCCGCCGGTGCCCGGCCGCACCCCGTTGGCCGCCGTGCCGGGGCTGGCGCCGTCGGCCCGCCACCGTCAGGTGGTGGAGCAGGAGGCCGTGCCGCAGGTGGTGTGGGACCTGGTGCGTTCGGCGCTGGCGCGCCCGTCGGGCACCCAGTCGGTGCTCGTCACGCCCCCCACCGAGGCCGAGGCGGTCTGGTGGCGCCACCGTCTGGCGCAGCACCTCACCGGCGACCACTACTCGCCGGGTGTGCGGGGCAACGTGGTGGTGCGTTCTTGGCGCCGCGCCCGCCGCACGACGGCCGACGTGGTGATCGTTTTGGCCGACGGCCACGGTGACCTGCTGGGCGATGCCGTGGCGCAGCCGGGCAGCCTGCCTGCCGTGCTGCCGGTGCTTCGCCGCGCGCGACGCTCCATGAAGCTGGTGGTCACGCGCGCCTCCGACCAGGAGCTGCGTGCGGCCCGGTCCGTGCCGGACAGCGCCGGCGGACTGCTGACGCGCTGGTTCGACGCGCCGCCGGTGGCCGACAAGGCGGTGGGGGAGGACGCGCTGCCGCCGCTGCACGCCCGCTTCGCACGGCGGCTGCGCGCCGAGGGCCTGGTGGTCCGTCCGGTGCACCACCCGCTGCTGGGGTGGATGCTGCACCTGGCGCCCGGGCCGCGGCGACCGGAGATCACGACGGTGGTCTTCGACGAGCCGATCAGTGCCGAGGGCCTGGAGGTCGACGCCCACGTGCGCGTGTGGCCCGAGCAGCTGCGTCGCGCCGGGTGGCTGGTGGAGCCGGTCTCCAGCCTCGACCTGCACCGCGACCTGGGCCGCGAGGCGATGCGGGTGCGCAACAGCGTGCTGCGCGCTGCGGCGCAGCAGGCGGGCCGTCGGACGTGACCCGGCGCCCCCGGCGGGTGGTCGCCCCGCCCACCTCCGATGCGGCGGACCCCACCTGGGAGGACTCGACCCCGACCCTCGATGAGGGGGGCGTCCCCCCGGCGCGCAAGCGCCCCGCATCGAGGACGGGGGTCGATGGGGAGCGCGGCCCCGAGCGAGCAGGGCCGTCCCAGTCGGCTGCGGGTGCCGAGCGGTCGTCCCCTCGGGTGGTCAGTGAGCGTCCGCTGGGCGCCGAGGACCGCCGGTGGCTGGAGGACCGCCCGCCGCACTGGGGTTGACCTGGGCCGGCGCCGGCCACAGCAACGGTTCACGCCCGGCACGCGACGACGCCGCAGTGCCCTCTTCGGGTCACTGCGGCGTCGGCTCGGTGCGCGGCACCGGGTGGTTGGGGATCACCGACCCGGGTGGATCACAGACCGCGGTTGGTCTTCAGCAGGTCGCGGATCTCGGCCAGCACCTCGGAGTCGGTCTGGGCGGCCAAGACGCCACGACGCTCGTTGAACTTGTTCATCGGCATGACGAAGGCGTAGTACACGACGGCGGCGGTGATCAGGAAGGTGATCAGCGCGGTGAGGATGGCGCCGAAGTCCATGAAGGTCGCCGGGTTGCCCTCGCGCAGGTGGAAGCCGAGACCGGCGGCGTCGGCGCCACCGATGGCGGCGAGGATCGGGTCGATCAGGTTCTCGACGACCTTGTTGACCACGGCGGCGAAGGCGCTGCCGATGACCACGGCGACGGCCAGCTCGACGACGTTGCCGCGCATGATGAAGTCCTTGAAGCCCTGCATGGTGGTTCTCCTAGTGTGAGGGGGGCGACCCCTCCTGCGGGGGGTCAAACGCCGTAACCTTACTGCCCGCCGGCCCGTCAGGTCGCGGATTCGCGTGCGTCGTGCATCACGTCCTCGAGCCCGCGCTCGACCCCTGTCTGCTCACTCCTGTGGGGACCGCACCAGCGAGACGGCCACCGCCCCCTCCTGGCTGCCGGTCTGCACCCCGGCCGATGCGACCGCATCGGACTGTGCGGGAGTGAGTTCCAGCCACAGGCCGCCCAGGGAGTCCACCGCATCGGGGTCGATGGGCGCGGTGGAGCGCACGGTGGCCCGGTCGGCGAGGGTCTCCCCGGTGGTGCGGTCGACCAAGCGCACCGTGCTCCCGGGGTGGGCGGCAGCGAGCACCGGCGGGTCGAGCACGGGCAGGAAGATCAGCTCCCGGCCCCCGGGGATCTGCTCGCCGGCGGGCAGGACGCTGCGGGGTGTGACCGGGTCGCCGGGAGCCAGGGGGATGGTCACGGTGCGGCCCGTCAGCTCCTCCACGGAACCGGCGTCCCAGGCCGCGGCACCCTCGGGCAGCTCGATCGTGCGCAGGTGCTCGGCGGTGAGGGTGGTGCCGGGGGCGATCTCGGCATCCGCGACGAGCACTTCCGTGGTGACCGGCGGTGCAGGTGCAGCGGCCTGGACCCCGGCGCCTACGGCCAGGGCGCCGCACAGGACGGCGGCCACGCGGCGCCATCGACGCACCCGGTGGGCGGGGGCGCGGTCGGTCGGGCTGGGGGTGCGCTCTCGGGTGCGCCGGCGGAAGGGGTTCATGGGTCCTCCTGGTGGTCTCAGGAGGGATCCTGCTGCGGGCGTCTGCGGCAGAGAACCGCCTGGGGACGCCCCCTGTGGACGGGCGGTCGGCGGCCCGGGACGGACCACAGCCCGGGCCCCCGTGGACGCCCCGCCGCGCTGCCGTCCAGCCGCCCCAGGGCTTCTTCACCGCCCCAGACCCACTCCGCCGCGCGGGGTGTGCTTGGCCGTGCTGTGGCGCGGTGGAGTGGGTCTGGCGCGGTGCGGGTGGGCTCAGTCGCTGCTGGAGCTGCTCGACGAACCGGAGCCCGAACTGCTGGAGCTGCTCGACGAACCGGAGTCCGACCCGCCGGAGCCACCGGACCCGCCGACGCGGCTGTCGGTGCGGTAGAAGCCACCGCCCTTGAAGGTCACCCCGACCGAGCCGTAGACCTTCCGCAGGCGCCCCTCGCACTTGGGACAGGTGGTGAGGGCGTCGTCGGTGATCTTCTGCGAGATGTCGAACGCGTTGTCGCACGCGGTGCAGGCGTAGGAGTAGGTGGGCATGGGGGCAGATCGTAATCCGTCGAGCAGGGCCGCCCTGCGGCATCCGTCGGGCGGGACCGCCCACGCCCACGGCGGGTTCAACCACCCGCCAACGCCCGCGCCTCAGAACCAGGTCACGCCCGAGGGTCGCAGCACCCCGTCCACCGGCAGGTCGTGCGGCTCGCTGGGCAGCGAGGGCACCAGCTCCGCATCGTGCAGCACGGTCACCACCTTCACCCCCTCACGCCGCCGGGGGAGCGCACGGTCGTAGCAGCCACCCCCCTGGCCCAGCCGCACCCCGCGCTGGTCCACAGCCAGTCCCGGGGTCAGCACGAGGTCGGCCCCGGCGATGCCGTCCAGGCCCAGCGGGGGGCCCAGGTCCAGGTCCTCCTCGCCCACCACGTCGCCCTCGGGACAGGCGCGCACCTCGGCCCAGTCCAGCGCCAACGAGGGCAGGGTGAGGGGCACCAGGACGCGCACCCCCGCATCGAGCAGGGCCCGGGTGAGGTGGGCGGTCGGCGGCTCGACGTCCCAGGCCGCGAACAGCGTGACCGTGCACGCCCCGCTCTCGCGTACGAGCTGCACACCGTGGGCGGCCAGCGACTCGCCGTCGATGCGGTGTCGCCCGGCAGCGCGCCATTCGCGGCGCGCTGCACGCACCACCCGCCGCGCCTCCTTCTTGTCGTCGGGCAGGTCCAGACCTCCGATGGGGGTGCTCATGCCCCGCAGTATGGCGCGGCCCGGGGTGGTGGTCGGGACAGGTGGCCGGATGCGTGCAGCGGTGTGGGGAGCGGTTGTCGGCGGCTTCCCCTACGGTGAGCCCATGAACACGCGACGTCCGGTCCGCAAGGCAGTGATCCCCGTGGCTGGGTTGGGAACTCGTTTCCTGCCCGCCACCAAGGCCATCCCCAAGGAGATGCTGCCGGTGGTGGACAAGCCCGCTATCCAGTACGTGATGGAGGAGGCCGTGCGCGCGGGGGTGGAGAACGTGGTGATGGTCACCGGGCGCAACAAGGGTGCGCTGGAGGACCACTTCGACCGTCACTGGGAGCTGGAGAAGGCCCTGGAGAAGAAGGGCGACGACCTGCGCCTGCGTCGAGTGCAGAAGTCCAACGAGATGGGGGCCCCGCACTTCGTGCGCCAGGGGGAGCCCAAGGGGTTGGGCCACGCCGTGCTGTGCGGGCGGCCGCACGTGGGGGACGAGCCGTTCGCTGTGTTGCTGGGTGATGACCTCATCGGTGCGCAGGACCACCTGTTGGAGCAGATGATCGCGGTGCAGTCCGAGCGGGGCGGGTCGGTCGTGGCGCTGATGGAGGTGCCGGCCGACCAGGTGAACCTGTACGGCTGTGCGGCCACTGAGGGCGAGCCGGACGCTGATGGGGTGGTGCGGATCACGGGGTTGGTGGAGAAGCCCGACCCGGCGGATGCGCCCAGCAACCTGGCGATCATCGGGCGGTACGTGTTGGACCCGAGCATCTTCGACGTGCTGGAACAGACCCCTCCGGGGCGGGGTGGGGAGATCCAGTTGACCGATGCGTTGGAGGAGCTGGCCACTGCCTCGGAGGAGTCCGGTGGTGGTGTGTGGGGTGTGGTCTTCCGGGGCAACCGCTATGACACCGGTGACCGGTTGGACTACCTGAAGGCCGTGGTGCGTCTGGGGCGCGCGCACGGTGAGTTCGGCCAGGAGTTCGACGGTTGGCTGCGCGAGTACGTCCAGGAGCTGGGCCAGCCCGGCCGGGACGCCTGAGGCGAGGGCCGCGGCGCCCGCACCGCGGCGCTCGGGCCTCGCGGTCGGGCTGCTGACAGGCTGGGCACCGTGAAACCTGCACTGGAGTGGCCTGTCACCCTCGAGGGCCTGACCGCCGCCGGCGACCCGGTGCGTCTGCGTCCGCTGCTGCGGTCGGACTGGCGCGCCTACCAGCAGTTGCGCCGGGACAACCTGGACCACCTGCGCGAGGGCACCGCCGACGACCCCGACGCCCCCGGGATGGGGGCCATCCCCCCGGTGCGCACGGCCTACCACCGCTTCGTCCGCTCCGTGCCGCGGCAGGCCGCTGTTGGCGCCGCGGTGCACTGGGGCATCGAGCACCGGGGGCGGCTCGCCGGTGAGATGGCGCTGGGTGACGTGCGATGGGGTGGTCAGCGCACCGCATCGGCGGGCTACTGGGTGGACCGTCAGGTGACCGGGCGGGGTGTGGGGCGTACGGCGTTGGCGCTGGCGATCGACCACGCGCTGGCGGCGGGTCTTCACCGGGTGGAGGTTGCGGTGGCCGTGCACAACGAGGCCTCGCTGGCGATGGTGGCCGCGTTGGGCCTGCGCGAGGAGGGCGTCCGGGTGGGGGCCACCTTCATCGACGGTCAGTGGTGTGATCACCGCGTGTTCGCGGTGACCGCGCCCGAGTGGGACGCCGCGCGCGCCCGTCTGGGCCATCGTTATTGAATGTTCACCTGGCAGGCGTTTCCGGGGGTGTGTCCTCAGGTGAATCACAGCGTTGTGTTTCTAGACTGCGGCCATGCCGCCCAGCCTCCTTGTCCTCGTGCTCGTCGTCCTCGTCTGGGTCGGGTTCGGGGTGCAGTGGTGGTGGAAGCGGCGTGACCACGTGGCCACGGTGAAGTCCATGGACGCCTTCCTGGACGCGATGGAGGCGCTGGAGCACTCGGTGCGAATGCCCAACCCGCGCTCGGAGCTCGACCACCGCCCTGCCCAGCAGGTCTCTCCCACCGCGGCCATGGAGCCGACGGTCACGGTCAAGCCCCGGCGCGATGAGGCGGACGTCGCCCGCGCGCACGCCCGAGAGGCCGAACGCCGGGCCCGCGCCGGGCAGTCGGCAGACCTTTTCAGCCTGGGCTCGATGCGGGAGCAGCTGGCCGACAAGTCCGTCCGGGCGGGGCTGCTGATCGCCAGCGCCCTGGGCCTCCTGGTGAGCTTCGGGGGTGCCCTGGTGGGTGCGCTCAGCTGGTTCTGGGTGGCCTTCTTCGTGCTGGCCGTGGCGGCGAACGTGGCGTGGTCGCGCAAGTGCGCCGAGATGCAGGTGCGGGGCAGCGGGCTGCGGATCACCGGGGTGCGTCGTGGTGCGCAGGAGGCCCCGGCGGCCGGGCGCTCGGCCACCGGCCGTTCCCGCGCCCAGCGCCCGGGGCGCGCCTCGACCCCCGCCCGGGCGGAGCTCGCGCGGCGGGGTGGCGCACGGACCAGCCGCCCGGTTCCGGCACGTGGTACGCGCCGCGCGGCACCCAAGGGCGCCAAGCCCACGTCCAAGCGCCCGGCCGTGCGACGCTGAGGTCGATCGGGCCAGCGGTTGGTCGCTCGGCGGGTTGGTTGCTATAGTCGGCGCTCGCACACGGGGCTATGGCGCAGTTGGTAGCGCGTCTCGTTCGCAATGAGAAGGTCAGGGGTTCGAATCCCCTTAGCTCCACGTAAAGTTGAACGTTCGAACCTTGCCCCGCTTGATCGCGGGGCAAGGTTCTTTCGTTGTGTGGCCCGGGGGTGGCGTCGAGGATCGTCGCGATCGTCTGGGCTGGTTCGAGGGCGGCTTGGTCCTCGTCATCGATAGTGATGCGGTCGAACAGTGCCCGGTTGAGCATCCGCCGTTCGGCGGGTTCGGCCTTCGCGTACACGTCGCCGATGTCGGTGAGCAGGCCGAGGATCGCGTCGAGCCCGACCTTCGCGTTGTCGTAGGTCGTCGCCAGGGTGTCGAGCCGGCCGGTGATCGCGTGGAGGCTGGCGCGGATGCGGTCTTGTTCAGTTTTGAGCAGGTCGATGGGGATCGCGTCGGCGTAGTGGGCTTGGAGGAGCTTGACCTGTTCGGCTTCGAGCTTGATCTTCTGTCCTTCGAGGAGGGTCCGTTCATCGCTGGTGGATTCGGCGAGGGTGTCGAACACCTGCCCGAGGACGGCCTGGATCTGTCCAGCCTCCTCCTCGGTGACGGAGACGTGTTGGTAGCGGGTCTCGATGCTCTGCTCGACGCGGTGGACGAGGGCGGCGGTGCGCTGGCAGTCGTTGCGCTTGAACCGGCGGCCGGTGCAGGTGAAGTAGTCGTAGGCGACGCCCTGGTGGTTGCGGGGCCGTTCGAACATGAGCTTCTTCCCGCAGCCGCAGTAGATCGAGCCTTTGAGGTAGTGGTCGTACTTCTGCGGCTTGTCGCCGGTGACGTGGTTCTGCTGGAGGATCGTCTGCACCTGCTCGAACGTCTCCGGGGTCACGAGTGGCTGATGGGTGCCGGGGTAGGTGACCTCGCGGAACGTGACGATGCCCTGGTAGTAGGGGTTCGTGAGGATCTTGTGCAGCCCCGTGGTCGTGACCGGCTTCGCGGGGAACGTCGGCGTGGGCCGGGTGACAAGGCCGCGGGTCTCCAGCTCCCGGGCGAGCTTCGATACGGACCAGTCGCCGGTGGCGTAGGCGGTGAACGCGAACCGGATCAGGTCGGCCCGGTCGGGATCGAGTTGCACGTCGCGCACCTCGTGCCCGTTCGCATCGGTGAGGCTGACGTTGAGGTAGCCGATGGGCGCCTTGTGCGGGGTGCCGCCGATGGACGCTTTCTGCACGAGCCCCTTGGTGACCTCTTGGGCGAGGTTCAGGGAGTAGAACTCCGCGATCGAGGCCATGATGCCGTGCATGAGCATCCCGGAGGGGCTCTCGTCGATGTTCTCCATGACAGACACGAGGGTGACCCCGGCTTGGCGGAGGGTGGCGTGGATGATCGCGTCATCGAGCCGGTTTCGGGCGATCCGGTCGACCTTGTTGATGATGCAGTATCGGACGGGATGCTCGGCGAGGTAGTCCAGCATCTCCTGGAGGGCTTTGCGGCGGGCGGTCTTGTCGGACTCGCCGGGCTCGATGAACTCTGCGACGATGACCGCACCGAGCTGGTCGGCCTTGCGCTGTGCGGCCTCGCGCTGCGCGGGGATGGACAGGCCTTCTTCGAGGCCGTTGCGGGTGGCTTGGTCTTTGGTGGAGACCCGCAGGTAGGAGATCGCCGGCACTTTCCCGGCTCTTCCCAATCCAGGGTGGGTCGCGGGGCGGCGCGTCGGTCCTGGGGTAGGCGTCGAGGTCTCCACATGATGGGAGTTCTCACACTCCCCACCTGGAAGACCTCGACATGCCTGACGGTACCTGCACCACGCCTGATCTGACGACGTTCTGCCGCCTCGACGGCCTCGGGTTGGAGGTGACCGGGCAACGCCTCGAGCCGGACCGGGCGGTGCTGGCCTGCCGGGTCGTCGATGATGACCGGTGGTGCCGGCGGTGTGGCTGTGAGGGGACCGTGCACGACGTGGTCACGCGACGCCTGGCACACGAGCCGTTCGGGTGGCGACCCACGACGTTGCTGGTCGCGGTCCGCCGGTACCGGTGCACCGGCTGCGCGCGGATGTGGCGGCAGGACACCACTGCGGCGGCGGAGCCGAGGGCCAAGATCTCCCGCGGTGGGCTGCGCTGGGCGTTGCTCGCGCTGGTCGTGCAGCACCTGACCATCGCTCGGGTCGCCGAGGCGTTGGCGGTGGCGTGGGACACCGCCAACGACGCCGTCCTGGCCGAGGGCCGGCGCGTCCTGATCGGTGACCCGGCCCGGTTCGAGGGGGTGAAGGTGGTCGGGGTCGACGAGCACGTGTGGCGGCACACGCGCAAGGGCGAGAAGTACGTCACCGTGATCATCGACCTCACCCCGATCCGAGACGACACCGGCCCCGCCCGGTTGCTGGACATGGTCGAAGGCCGGTCCAAGGCCGCGTTCAAGACCTGGCTCGCCGAGCGGCCACAGGCGTGGCGTGACGCCGTGGAGGTGGTCGCGATGGATGGGTTTCCCCCGGCTGCGCCGCTGACGCGGAGTATCGCAGCGGGCGGTGCCCCCACCGGCTTCAAGACCGCAGCCGCCGAAGAGCTCCCGTGCGCCCTCGCGGTGATGGACCCCTTCCACGTCGTGCGCCTCGCCGGGGACGCCCTGGACTCCTGCCGCCGCCGGGTCCAACAAGACCTCCACGGCCACCGCGGCCTCAAGAACGACCCGCTCTACCGGGCCCGGCGCACCCTACACACCGGAGAGGACCTGCTCACCGACCGCCAACGAGAACGACTCATCGTCCTGTTCACCAACCCCGACCACGTCGAGGTCGAGGCCACGTGGGGCATCCTGCAACGGATGATCGCCGCCTACCGACACCCCGACCGGGCAACCGCCCGCGCGGCGATGACCGCCGTCATCGACGCCCTCCGCGACGGCGTGCCCGCGGCCCTCGTCGAGCTCCGTCGCCTCGGCCGGACCCTGAACCAGCGCGCCGCCGACGTCCTGGCCTACTTCGAGCGGCCCGGTACCTCCAACGGACCCACCGAAGCCCTCAACGGCCGCCTCGAACACCTACGCGGCTCCGCCCTCGGCTTCCGCAACCTCACCAACTACATCGCCCGCAGCCTGCTCGAGACAGGCGGCTTCCGAACCCACCCTGGATTGGGATGAGCCACCAACCTCGTGGACGGGTTCGGAGCCTGCAATGACGGACGCGATCAATTCCGAAGGGAGCCATCCTGGGCATATAGATCGCTGACCGCGTCCAGGTACCGCGCGACGACTTCGAGTTCGCTCGCGCTGAACTTCTTACTCAATCCGTCGAACGCCTGATCCGCACGGCCATAGAAGGTCCTGAGCGGTTCAATGGCCCCGGGAACGAGTTCCAGCAATGTCCTGCGCCGATCGGTGGGGTCTGGCGTGCGCTTGATGTATCCGGCGGCTTCGAGTCGGTCGACGAGCTTGGTGACGCTGCTCGCGGGCATGCCCGTGGTGGTGCTGATCTGTCGCGGGGTGCGGACGTCATCGCGGAGCACCATCAGATGCAGGGTCTGGAGATCGGTCACCTGCAGGCCGTGTGCGCGGGCGACGTGGTCGTTGTCGAGGATCGCGTGCACCAGGTGCCGCTGCATCGCTGCGCGCACCTGCGCCACCGGCTCATCTGCCATCAGTCTCTACTCCATCCCAGACTCTGTTGCTTCCTATCAGGTACTATACCGGATGTGTACTAGTTTGCTGTGGGCAGAAGGAGAGCTGTGAAGATCTTGGTACCGGGTGCGACGGGCACCGTCGGCGGGCACGTTGTGGAGCAGGCGCTCGGGCGGGGCCATGAGGTGGTCGCGATCGCCCGCAACCCGGCGGCCCTGGAGGTCGAGCATCCTCGCTTGGCGAAGGCGAAGGCAGACATCCTCGACGCGGAGACGATCGAACCCCTCCTGGCGGGCGTCGATGCGGTGGTGAGCACAGTGGGAATCGGAGCATCGAAGACGCCGACGACGCTGTACTCGGCGGGAACCAAGAACCTCGTCGCGGCCATGCGGGCTCACGGGGTCGAGCGCCTCGTGGTGATCTCCTCCGAGGTCGCGGAGCATTGGGCGCATCAGGGTCCGTTGAAGTTGTGGATCGTGCTGCCACTGCTGCAACGGTTCTTGGGTGCGACGTATGACGACATGCGCCGCATGGATGTCGTGCTCTGGGAGAGCGATCTGCAGTGGACTGCGATCCGCGCCCCGCGCATCCAGCCCGCCATCGCGAAAGGCCGCTATCGACTGAGCAAGAACGGGCCGCTCAGGCGCGGGTGGGCGATCACCGCACCCGACATGGCGACCGCGCTGCTGGACATCGCCGAGCGCGACGACTTCGGCCGTTCGCACGTCTACGTCGCCAACTGACCCGCACTACCGGAAGGAAGAAGGAGCCGTGGAGACTCTTCGTGGAATCGTGATCGTCCTGCATCTGGCAGGGTTCGCGTTGCTATTCGGCGCGTGGGCTGTGGAGGCTCTGAGCCGACGTGACAGGATGGCCCCGCTGATGCACTGGGGTATGGCGGTGGCGCTCGCGTCAGGGCTTGCTCTTGCTGCGCCGTGGGGACTCAGCGGCGACCCGAACTACATGAAGATCGGCATCAAGCTGATCGTGCTGCTGATCATCGGCGCACTGCTCGGCATCGGCGCGGCCCGGCAACGCCGAGACAAGCCGGATCCGGCCCCGTTATTCTGGTCGGTCGGCTTGTTGGCCCTCGCGAACGCCACGATCGCGGTCCTCGTGTGACAGGTATCGCCGTTCCCGTCATGAGAGGCCCGTCTGCCACCCGGGTCTTGTGGGCGGCGCTGGCGTTGCTCGTCGTGCTGCATCTGGGTGCTCTCGCTGGGATCGGCTGGGCGGCGATGCCCGCTGTGACGGCCGGGGAGCCGCGCGAGGTCACTTTCGCTCCGTGGATCCTCGGAGGGGCGGGGGTCGTTGCTGCTGTGTGGTTGATGCGACGTGCGCCCCATCGGCTGGTATGGATTCTCGCCGTCGCCGCATTCGAGGGGGTGTTCCTCGGCGGGCTGGCGACGTACTTCGAGGGCCTCTTCCCCGGCGTCGTGATGCAGGTGGCGTTCGCTATCCTCTCGCCAGCCGCCGCCGCGCTGGCGATGATGGCGATCCCTAGGTGTTGCGGGGCAGGACGTTGATGACGATGCCGCGGCGCGCGCAAAGGATGTGCAGTGTTGAGGGAGCGTCGGTAGGGTGAGGAGCATGGCGTGCCCTGAATCAGACACTCAGGGGGCTTTCGGTCACACCGTCAGCCCCCCAGACCTCCTGAGTCCTTAACCCGCCGCCTGCGCCTGTGCGCTGAGCGGGCTCTTGGGCAGCTCCCTGGGCGCTGGCCGTGGTGACGAGACGTTTCCCTCTTTTCGTTCTCGTTCCTCGGAGCCCTCCATGCCCTTCGCCCTCTACCTGCTTGCCCTGGCTGTCTTTGCCATGGGCACATCTGAGTTCATGCTTGCTGGCCTCGTGCCAGACATCGCCGCCAGTGTCGGTGTCTCTGTCGGCACAGCTGGGTTACTCACCTCTGCCTTTGCGGTCGGGATGATTCTCGGTGCGCCCGCCATGGCAGCTCTCACCCGTCGGTGGCCCGCCCGGACCACCTTGCTCGGGTGCGTAGTCATCTTCGCTGCCTGTCACGTCGTCGCCGCCACTGCCGAGACCTTCTCCGTGCTGTTCGCAACTCGTGTGGTTGCTGCGGTTGCTAACGCCGGGTTCCTGGCCGTTGCACTCAGCACCGCGACCCGCCTCGTGGCCCCCAGCCGGAAGGGCCGCGCTCTTGCCATCCTCCTCTCGGGCACCACGATCGCCATGGTCGCCGGTGTTCCCGCGGGGGCTCTACTTGGCACGGCGCTGGGATGGCGGGCCACGTTCTGGGCGGTAGCCTTCCTGTGCGTTCCTGCTGCAATCGGCATCCTCACCGGGATCCGTCCACAGCCGAGAGACACGCAGGACGAAGCCAACGATGGCCTGTCTCTCGCCTTCGAGTTGGCGCAGCTCCGCGTGCCCCGTCTTTTCACGGCGATGCTGCTCGCTGCGCTGGTCAATGGCGGGACTTTCGCCGCGTTTACGTTCCTCGCGCCGGTCGTGACCGGGACAGCGGGTCTGGGCCAGGTGTGGGTACCGGTGGCTCTGGTGTTGTTCGGCATCGGGTCCTTCATGGGAGTCAGCATTGCCGGGCGACTGTCTGACCAGCACCCGCGAACGCTCCTCGTTGTGGCCGCGCCGCTCCTGTTAGTTGGGTGGCTGTTGCTCGCGGTGCTTGCTGGGCACTCCGTGCCGCTGCTCGTCCTGGTGTTCCTGCTGGGAATGCTGGCATTCGCTGTGGGAAGCACCATGATCGCTCGAGTGCTCTACGCAGCATCGGAAGCGCCCACCATGGGTGGTTCCTACGCGACTGCCGCTCTCAACATCGGGGCCGCTGCTGGTCCGGCGCTCGGAGCGGTAGCGCTCGAGAGCTCGAGCAACCTTGGTCCCGTGTGGGCAGCGACCGCGCTGACCGCTCTCGCACTCCTCGTGATGCTGCCCACGCTGCGCATGATCGCCCCGCGGGTACGGAATGTGGAGGCTGCCAAGTGACGCACGCTAATGCTCCGTTGAGCCTTGAAGGTCGACGCCGGCTCGTGAATCGGTGCCTGACCCGGCCGATCGCGCACGTAGCTGCCGAGATGGGCATCTCACGCGCGTGCGCTTCGAAGTGGGTCAACCGGTGGAGACGCCATGGCGAAGCCGGGCTCCAAGACCGTGCTTCGACGCCCCACCACAGCAGTACCGCGACAGCCGCCTGTGTCATCCAACAGATCGAGGTCTGGCGGCGAGAGCACAAGTGGTCCGCCCAGCGCATTGCCTACGGGCTCGCCGAGCTGGACGTCAGGATCAACCGGCGTACCGTCAGCCGACACCTGAGCCGGCTCGGCCTTGGCCGACGCCGGTTCATCGACCCTGGCGGCGACACCAATCGCAAGCCAGGGAAGATCACCGCCCGCTGGCCCGGCCATATGGTGCACCTCGACGTGAAGAAGGTCGGCCGAATCCCTGACGGTGGCGGCTGGCGCATTCATGGGCGCAACAGCGACCAGGCTAGGACTGCGGGTCGCGCGAAGTCAGCTGGGGCGAAGCGGGGGTACACCTACCTACACTCCGCCGTCGACGGATTCTCCCGACTCTCGTACACCGAGCCGCTGACCGACGAGAAGGGACCCACGGCGGCAGCGTTCCTCGCCCGAGCTAAGGCCTGGTTCGCCGCTCACGGGATCTCGCACATCCACCGCGTCATCACCGATAACGGTGCGTGCTACCGCTCGGCCGACTTCGCTCGAATCGTCGGCAACCGCACGCGACACCAGAAGACCAGGCCCTACACGCCCCGACACAACGGGAAGGTGGAGCGCTACCAGCGAATCCTGGCCGAGGAACTGCTATACGCCCGAGAGTTCGAGAGCGAAGAAGCCCGCGACACCGCGATCGGAATCTGGAATATCCACTACAACTACCACCGCCCCCATAGTGGAGCGGGCGGACATCCCCCAGCATCTCGGCTCCGTGCTGGCGTCACCAACGTCTGGCCCTCATACACCTAGGATCCGCAACGGAGGGCGGGCCGTACGGATGGTCGCGATCGCCGGAGCGAGCTACCTGCTCTTTGCACTGCACAACGTTGCCCTGTCAGGTATGCCCTTCCTGCCAGAGGGCACATCGTGGGGTCAGGCGGCCCCGAAGGTCGCGAGCCTTCCGCTCGGCGTCGTCATCACCATCCCGGTCGTCCTCCTCACCTCCTACGCCCTCACCGTCACGTTGGAGCAGGTTCTGTGTCCTGCCGCCAGGGAGCCTGCGCCGCGCCGCGCCTGGCAGTCCGCCCTCGGCATCATGCTCACGATCATCGGATGTAGTGCGATCGTGCCGAGAGTCCGCACAACTCGCTCTCTCACCTTTGACAACGGGTGACGATGCGGCGCTCGTCACGTAGGTGCGGGCTTCCCAACTGCTACGAGTTGCGTATAATACGAGTCTCGTAGTAACTGAGAGAAGGGGCATCATGGACTTCAAGGAGCCGTTGAGCGGTTGGTTCACTCACCTGGCCTGGAACATCGATCTGCGACGGTCCGGCCCGTTCGTGCGTGCAAGTGGCCGCAGGGGCGACTACCGGCACCGGCTGGTGCAACTCGCCGCCCGGCTCGCCGTGCAGTCCGGGGTCGATACCGCGCACGCGCTGGAGGTCACGGTGATCCCGCCGATTAAGGGCTGTCCGGAGTACGACCTCGCGCTGCTCGTCCGGTCCGAGGAGCCGCTGCACTCCGAGATCGTCGCGAGGACGCGGGAACTCGGCTTCCCGGAACCCGTGCACGCGCTGATGGCGCGCAACGCCGGGCTCTTCGGGGATACCGAGGCGGAGGACGGGGAGATCCTGCTGAATCACTTCACGGGAACCGCGACCCCTTCGATCGCGGTGGAGGCGTGGAAGTCGGTGTCGACCTGGTACGCGGACAAGCTCGGCGTCGACAACTCGACCCTGCTGGAGTACACCGGCGAGTCGCCGTTCCTCATCATGAACTATGCACGGCTGCCCGGGAAGGTCGTGCCGTTCCTTGCCGGCCAGCTCACTCGCCCGAGCTTCTACCGAGTAGTCCGTGGGCAACTGCACGAGGTCGGCATTACCCCGTTCCCGCTGTTCGCTCGGAGGGTCCACGCATGACCGCGCCGTCCGCGGAACTGTTGCTGCTCGCACTGCGCCGTCTCCGCACCGACCTCGCCAGCTACGACCGGACGGTCGCCGAGACCGCGGGCATCAAGGACACCGACCTGACGGTGCTCGAAGTCCTCAACCGGGAAGGACCGCAGACACCGACCGTACTGGCACGACGCACCCACACCCGGCTCGCGACGATGACCGGGATCCTCACCCGGCTCGAACGAGACGGCTGGATCGAGCGACAACACGATGCCACCGACCGCCGTTCGATCCGTATCCACGCCACCAGCATCGACCGATTCAACGCCCTCTACGGCGACAACATCGGCCGGCTCCGCGCGGTCTTCGAGCGATGGTCACCGGAGCAGGCCCACGCGTTCCTCAGCGCGATCACCGACATCACCCAAGTGCTCGAAGCCCCGGCCGAGTCTGACACCGAGCAACGACGAGAAGGCGCAGAGGCCGGACAGGAGCGCTGATGCGCATCGGGATCATCGGAGGAGGGATCGGCGGGCTGACCGCCGCCGTCGCCCTGCAATCCGACGGGCACACCGTGACCGTCTATGAGCGCCGTGCCGACGCCGGCGCGGTGGGGACAGGGCTCACGCTGTTCGGGAATGCGTTCGCGGCCTTGGATGCGATCGAGCTCGGAGACCTGGTGCGCGAGGTGAGCAGCACCGCCGTGGGGAGACTGCGCTCAGGCCAGCGACAGCCCTCCGGCCGGTGGCTGGTCGCCCTGCCCCCATCCGACGCTCCGGGCGTGCGGAGCCTGCACCGCAGCGACCTGCACCAAGCACTCGTCACCCGCCTTGCACCCGGAACCCTCCGCCTCGGCGAGGCCGCACGCGTGTCGGAAGACGGGGCACCGATCGTGACTGTTAACCGCAACGAGGAGCAGTTCGACCTGGTGGTCGCTGCAGACGGCATTCGCGGTGAGGCCCGCGCACGATGGGGGCTTGACCCGGCCTCCGCTACGCCGGATACACCGCCTCGCGCGGCGTCACCTCCTCCACCGGCCACCTCTCCGACGAAGCGGGCGAGACCTGGGGGCGAGGTGCGCGCTTCGGGATCGTGCCGCTGCCCGACGACTGCGTGTACTGGTTCGCGACCCGCAACATCTCGCCCGGCGGAACCGACACCGACCCCGCTGAGTCACTCCGCCGCCACTTCGGCTCCTGGCACGCCCCGATCCTTGAACTCATCGACGCGACCCCGCCACAACACATCCTCCGGCACGACATCTACGACCTCGCCAGCTTCCCGAGCACCTTCGTTCGAGGCCGGGGCGTGCTGCTCGGCGACGCCGCCCACGCGATGACCCCCGACCTCGGCCAAGGGGCCGGGCAGGCCATCGAGGACGCCGCCACCCTCGTGCTGCTCCTGCGCGATGCCGCAGTGCACGACCTCGACCGGATCTTGGAGGAGTATGACCGCCTCCGTCGGGCGCGCACCCACGGGCTCTGGCGTCAATCGCGCCTCACCGGGCGCATCGCACAGGCCGCCAGCCCGCTTGCGGTCCGTATCCGGGATGCGGGGCTCCGTGCCGCGCCATCCCGCTTGATGGCCGACGCAATGGCCCGCCTACAACAGTGGGAGATGCCACAGGTCCCGGCATCGACCTCCCGCAGGTTCTGGAGCAGGCTGGATCGTCGCGATTGGACGGACTTCGTCCTCGAGCGTGGCACCATGCCGGTCTCCGTCCGGGTGCGAGGACATGGGCCAGGCGTCATCCTCATCCCCGGAGGCATGCAGACCGCCGCAGACTTCGACCGGCTCGCCACATACCTCGCGGCAACGTTCACCACCATCGTGATCGACCGGCGCGGACGCGGCTCCAGCTCAGACATCGCACCCGCAGAGGGCCTCGATGCTGAAGCTGAAGATGTGGTCGCCGTCGCCAAGGCCATGAACGCACACCACCTGTTCGGCCTCTCCAGCGGCGCGCTCATCGCCCTGAGAGCCGCGCAGCTCGACCCGAACATCGTCCGCGCCCTCGCGCTCTACGAACCGCCCCTCGCCACGCCTGGTCATCAAGACGAGTTCGACTGGACCGACGACGTGGCGCATGGCGCGGTAGCGGCTCGGACTGATCCCGACATGCTCGATGAACGCTTCGGTCGCCCGCGAGCGGCTGGACCACCCGACCTGCCGCCCCGTGACGGCGACGGGCTGGTCAGTCTCGCGCAGTAGCCGGGCCATATCCTGCACGCGCAGCATCGTGAGATACGCGATCGGCGTCTTGCCGTACGCGTCGGCGAACACCCGCGTGAGCTGCTGCGGGGAAAGCCGCACCGATTCGGCCAGCTCACGCAGCGTCCACGAATGCGCGATGTGCTCGTGGAGTGCTTCGCGCGCGAGCAGCGCTTCTCGGCGCAGCGGCGTGAACCGTCGAGTGCGCGGCGGCGCCGGGCGCGAGCGTGCTCGCTGCAACGGCGTCAACCGTACGGGGGAGATGCGGACATAGGGGGCGACCACGTCCATGATCGCGAACCAGAGCGCTTGCAGCCGATGGAATCGGCGCTGGAACTGCCCGTCGAGGCTGAGCGCGACCATCTCATCCAGCCACGCCATCATCATGCCCGTGCGGTCCTCACCGAGGCGCAGGATCTGCGCTGGATCGGAGTAGACCTTCTCCGCGAAGCCCCTTGCATCGAGCCGGTAGTGCAAGATGCCGACGTGCTGCCAGAACGCCTGGTCGATCACGTAGTCGGTATCGGCGTAGATCGTGGTGACGGTGATGTGCCCTTCGGGCTCGGAGCCGCACAAGGTACTCGGCGCCAGCACCACCACATCGCCCGGCCGGACCGCCTGCTGTCCGAACTCGCTGAACAGGATCGCGCTGCCATCCCTGACGACGATAACTTTGACGCAGTCATGAGCCACCGGACCGACTGGGCGATGCACGGTTTGGGTGCGAGCAAGTAGGACTTGATAGTCATGTAGCGCCCGCGGGTTCATCGCTACTCAGGAGTTCTCGCGGCGCAGTTCTTCGCGGGCCTCGTGGAGCCGGTACCACGATAGCGCGTGGGCTTCCTGGATTCTGGCGAGTGTTGCGAGAGAGGGCAGGCACTGTTCCGCGAGGCGCTGCTCGACGAGCGCGACGCCACCGAAGCTGAACTCTTCGATGACGGCCAGCGCGGCCCGCATCTTCCTGCTCGCCATCGGGTGAGCGGCGATCTCGGCGTCGAGCTGCGCGATTCGATCATCGAGATCGTTCCGATCAGTCACCAGTCTGACCTGCCCTCCCTGCGAGATTCAGCGGAGCTTGACGGTGCGGATCGTTGCGACGGTGAGTGCGACGATGACCAGCGCGAATCCGAGCGCCGTGCCGATGAGCGGTAGCGCGTCCTGGGCTGTGAGCCCGCCCGAGCCCGCAAGTGCAGTCGACCCGAGATTCAGGGCGCGTGTGTTGATGGCTTGCGGCCAGATGAAGCTCAGCGGTCGGAGTGCTTCGCTGGTGACCGTGGCGACGCCGACGACGCAGCCGAGCAGGCAGATGGCGACGGGTGCGGCGAACGACTTCAGCAGCATCGACAGCAGGGACTGGATTGCAATCAGCGGCAGGGCTGCGAGCACGGAGATCGCGCCGACGAGGGTGAACTGCCACGGAATGGCACCGTCCAGCCCGAGCACGAGCGTGCCCGAGATCAGGGTGCCTGCTACGAGGACGAGTTGCATGAACGCGACGGGGATCATGATGACCAAGACCTTGGCGATGACCAGCTTGACTGGCCGGCGGGTGGTGGTGAGGAGGAGGTTCCAGTTCGTGCCGCGGTGTTCCATCCGCCAGGCGGTGGACGCGATCAGGCCGATCCCGATTGAGAAGAACAGCAGTCCATAGAACAGGGTCACTTGAGACGTGAAGGATGCCCATCCGGCGTCGAGTGTGGCGGGGTTGTTGGCGAGGTTGATCGTCCCGGTGGTGACGGCCAGTAGCGGGAGGATGAGCGCGATGATCCAGGTGGCGGATCGCTTGAGTTTGAGGATTTCTGCGCGGAGCACGGGGTTACCTTTCGATCCGGTCGAGACGTCGCGTGGCGACGGCGAAGACGATTCCGACGAGGATGAGGAAGCCGGCTATCCACCCGAACGGCGGCGTGAGATACACCAGGCTGTCGCCTTGTTGTCCGATCGGGGAGATCATGGCGTAGTACCCCCAGGGGATGACGCGGGCCACGGCGGTCGAGGTGAGGAGCGTGAAGACGCCGAGGAACGCGCCGAGCATGCCGACGCCGACGGACACGAGTTGGTTCTCCACGATGGCGGCGAGCCAGATGTGCAGCGCGAGGAACACGACATCGATGAGGAACAGCAGCCCCGTGTACAGCACCCACGGCCCCGGATCGAGGGGCACGCGAATGCCGGCGAACAGGCCCATGCCGATCACGAGCAGGCTCTGCACGACGACGGCCGGCAGCAGGACCGTGCTGAGTGCGACGAGTTTCGCCCGGCACAGCACGCCCGGTGAGTATCCGGCGGTTGAGGCGAGGGTCCAGCCGACGCCGGAGTGTTCGATGTCGGTCTGTCGGCTGGCGAGCACGGCGGCGAGGATCGGGGAGGTCATCGCGGCCATGAGCGTGTAGGTCACCATCAGGCCCGCCCACGGCATCGCGTCCGGGTCGTTGAACGATTCCTGGGTGCTGCCCGCGAAGAGGGAGAAGCTGGACAGGCCCGCGACGGCGAGGACGAGGATCGCGGTGATGAGGAACGTGCGCAGGCGGCGCATCTTGCGGAACTCGAGCCGGATCGCGCGCCTCACAGCAGACCACCCCTGCCGGTGAGGTCCATGAACACATCTTCGAGGCTCTGCGCGACGCGATGCACCTCGTAGATCGGGACGCCCGCGACGGCGAGCTGGTAGACGACTTTCGCGGTCTCGTCCTTGTCGATCCCGCTCATCCTGATGCCCTCAGGAACCCGGGTTGCCGTGATGCCCTGTGCGAGGGCGGCCTGCGGGTCGGAAGTCTCGATGATCAGATCCGGCACGGATTGCTCGAAGAGCTGGTCGCGGCTGCCCTGGAAGATCATCGTCCCGCTGGAGAGGATGCCCAGGACGCTGGCCATCTTGTCGATCTCATCGAGCAGGTGGCTCGACACCATGACCGTGATCCCACGACCCGCGAGGTCCACGAGCAGCATGCGAATCTCCTCGATCCCGGCGGGGTCGAGGCCGTTGGTCGGTTCGTCGAGGATGAGCAGTGCGGGATCGCGGGCCAGTGCCATCGCGATGCCGAGGCGCTGCTTCATGCCGAGGGAATAGTTGCGGACCAGCTTGTGCTGCTGCTCAGTCAACCGGACAGTCGCCAGCGCGTGGTCGATCTGTGCGGTGGACAAGTCGAGCATGTCCTGGACGATGCGCATGTTCTCCCGGCCGGTGAGGTGCCCGTACCCGGGAGGAGCTTCTATCATCGACCCGATCGACGGCAGGAGCTTGGTGCGCGATGCGCGCGTGAGGGGCTCGCCGAGCACGTCGATGTCACCGCTGGTGGGCTGGGTGAGACCCAACAGCATCTTCATCGTGGTCGACTTGCCCGATCCGTTCGGCCCGAGGAACCCATACACGTGGCCCTGCGGGACGTCCAGATCGAGGGAATTGACAGCCGTGTGGGTCTTGAACTGCTTGGTCAATCCGCGGGTAGTGATGACGCTGGTCATGCATGCCTCGTTTCAGTCGGGTCGGTCACGCCACCTACGATTCCCGGACCGGCCGTGCGGCAGATCGTGCTGCGGCACGAAGTCGGTCTTCATACCGCGGTATGAAGACCGACAACGGCCCGCGCCATACGATGGTTGGGTATGGAACCGTTCACCGCCCCCGCGACCCGTGAACGGCTCCGTACTGTCTGGCAGGAGCGCCCCTGGATCGCGGACATCGTCCTAGCGGCGCTCGTCGGGGTGCTCGGCGCGATCAGCCGGCCGACGCTGTCGTTCGCCACGCCTGAGCAGGTCGCCTACAGCTTCGTCGTGTTCGGCTGCTCGATCGCTCTGATCTTCCGCCGCCTGCGCCCGCGGCTCGCCCTCGCTGTCGTCGGGGTTCTGCTCTTCGTGCATCTCGTAGTGGTGCAGGAGCTGACGGTGTTCGCCGGTGCGGTGTGTCTGATCGGCGCGTACACCACGCAGACGCGACTGCTCCCGCCGTGGCGGTGGGGATACGCCGCTGTCATCTACGTGGGTGCCGGCGTGGCGGTACTCACCGTGCCGACTCCCGCTCCGGGTACCGACTGGAAGGTCAGGCTGGTGATCTCCGCTGCCGCAGTGGCTCTGATCACGGTCGCCGTCCTGGCTGGCATCGTCCGGCGGAACCGGAAAGCACGCTACGAGGACGCGCTCGAACGTGCCGCTGCCCTCGAAGCCCGGCAAGCGGTGGAGCGGCGGCTCGCTGCTGTCGAGGAGCGCACCCGCATCGCTCGCGAGATGCACGACGTGCTCGGCCACTCGCTGAACACCATCGCGATCCAGGCCGAAGGCGTCCGCTACGTCGTCCGTACCGACCCACAGCGCACCGATCAAGTCCTTGCCGACATCGGGCGCTTGAGCCGCACCGCTGTAGATGACGTGCGCGATCTCATCAGCGTGCTCGCCACCGACGACGAGGGTAAGGCTCCCGTGCGACCGACGCCCACTCTTCGCGATGTTCGCGAGCTCATCAGCGACTTGCAGTACACGAGAGCGGCGATCCGGCTGCATGTCGAAGGCGACCTCACCTCTATCCCCGATCAGGTCGGACTGGCCGGGTACCGGATCGTCCAGGAGAGCCTGACGAACGCTTTGAAGTATGCCGACGGTGCAGCAGTGAGTGTCCGTATCCTCGTACACGATAATTCGGTCGAGCTGACCGTGCTGAACGCCGCATCCGGTGAACGGCGCACCAGACCGCGCGGCGTCTCGCACCACGGGATCATCGGAATGCAGGAGCGTGCACGCGCCCTCGGGGGCACGCTCACCGCCGGCCCCGATCCGAACACCGGCGGATGGGTCGTGGCCGCGAGCCTGCCGTGGAGGCAGTCATGATCACCATCGGGCTCGCCGACGACGAACCCTTGTTCACCGCGGGGCTCGCCATGATCCTCGACGCGCAGTCCGACATGCGCGTGGTCTGGCAGGCCATCGACGGGGCCGACGCCATCCGCCGGCACGATCACGTCGCGCCGAGCATCCTGCTCCTCGACATCCAAATGCCCACGCTCGACGGGCTCGCCGCCACCCAGCGACTCATCACGGCCGGGACGGCCAGCAAGATCATCATCTTGACTACCTTCGACACCGACGAATACGTGCTCACCGCGATCGAGTCCGGGGCATCAGGCTTCCTGGTCAAGAACACCGCCCCCGATGACGTCGTCGCCGCGATCCGGACCGTCCACGACGGCGACGCCGTCATCTCACCCGGCCCCACCCGCCGACTCTTCACGACGTTCCGGAAGCGCCCGGGAGGCTCCGCCGCGGACGCCTCACCTACCGACATCCGCCTCGCGGACGAACTCACACCCCGAGAATGCGACATCCTCGCCCTCGTCGCGCGGGGCCGGACCAATCAAGAGATCTGCGACGAACTATGGCTCACCATGCCCACCATCAAGACCCACATCGGCAACCTCCGCGCCAAGACCCAATCCCGCGACCGCGTACAGCTTGCCCTCTTCGCACTGCGCGTCGGCATCGCCGAACTCACGTAGGGGCCAGAGGCGAGCGGATACGTGGAGCTGGGCACCGCGTACTGTCGTGAAAGTAGCTGCGTCTCGATCGGCTTGAACTTGCGGATCCACGCTATGTCTCGGACGCCGGCAGCGACCTCGCCCGCTTGGTGACTGCTTGCATAGATATCTATGCTTCGTTCCTACGGTCGATGCCGAGTGTTGCGACGAGGTCTTCGTGGAGTTGGAACCAGACTCGGTGGCAGGAGTCCACTTCGGTCCTGTCGATCCAATCGAGCTCCCCGTTCCTGGCCTTGTGCAGGGCAGTCTCGTACCGTTCCGCGTAGCCGCAGAATCTCGCGAGAACGGCAGCGAGGCGCTCGCCCAAGGGTGCAAGTTTCCTGCCGAGTGCCGTGAGTTCATCGAGAACGCGTCCATCCCATGCGCGGTCGGCATGGTCGTTCGGGGCCAGCTGGTCTGCTCCGATGGGCTTGATCTGCCAGTCGGTGACGGCTCGGAGTAGGCGGGCGTTGAGCGGAAGGAACTCGCGGTAGACAGCCGCCACCACGCCAGCGGGGTCGGCGTCCGCGCGTTCTGTTGCGAGTTGGCGCTCGTTCTCCGTCTTGCCCGAGTCGGTGAGTGACCAGCCTTCGAGGTCGGCGAACGCGGCGTGCTGCACCCACCCCTCACGCTCCGCCTCACTCAACACGCGCAGCGCCTCGACGTGGCTCGTTCCCGCACGCTCGGCGACGGCGTCACTGTCGGCGAATCCCATGAGGCGCACGGCGTGCAGCACGAGCAGTTCCGGCGTGGACTGATGCGTCATGCTCGCCTGTCCTGCCTGGCGCTGAGCCGGTTCACGTACTGCTGGCAGGCTTGCGGGGATCGGAACCCCATCGCCTGGGCGATCTGCGCCCAAGTGAGCCCCTCGTTGCGAGCGGCGAAGAGTACGCCGATCTCCACGCTCTCGACCTCGGCGCGTGCTGCCGGGAGCAGCGAGAGTGCGCCCAGAAGCTCGTCTGGGGTCAGCTCGGATGAGCGCCAGAGCGCGTACTGCGTCAGATCCACCGCCGAGGGCGGGGCTGCGGCCTGCTGCCACGGGCGCGGTTCCAACTGGTCTGCGCCCTTGTCGAGAAGTCGGCCCTGAGCCTCGCGCTCACGTTGGGTCGACTCGTGGTCGGCACTGCTGAGTTGCTCGACGTCGTGCTTGCGTTCCATGCCGTCCATCCTGCTACGATCAACAGAATGTTGTCAAACTTTCGTTGAAGGATGGTGTGATGCTGACGACGCTCTCAGAAGCGACCCGGGCGAGCTCGGGTGGCAAGGCGGAGGCGCTCGGTGTGCTGCTGCGGGAGGGGCTGCCGGTGCCCGACGGGTTCGTCGTGCCACACGGCGATCAGCCGGCCGGCGCGGAGGCCGTGCGTTTCTTGCGTGATGCCGTCGCCGGTGAGCTGGGGAGGCTGGGCGATCCGGTGGTGGCCGTGCGTTCGTCTGCGATGAACGAGGATACCGGGGATGCTTCGGCAGCTGGCCAGTACGAGAGCGTCATCGGGGTTCGCGGCGCAGACGACGTGTGTCAGGCGATCATGGCTTGTTGGGAGTCGGCCCGCGCTGCACGAGTGGATGGCTACTGGGCTCGGACGGGTGGAGAGTTGCCTCACGCGTCGGGCATGGCGGTGCTCGTGCAGCCAGTGATCGAGGCGGATGTGTCGGGGGTCATGTTCACCCCCCAGCAGCACGGGCAGCCAACCAGGATCGAAGCATCCTGGGGCCTCGGTCTGGCCGTCGTTGGCGGAACGATCACGCCGGACGCCTACGAGGTCGCCGCGGACGGGGCCATCGGCTGCGCGGTGGGAAGTAAACAGACCCGTATCGACCTGGGCCGTGAGCGCGGCGGTGTGGTTACCAGCGCGATCGCTCCCGACCAGCAATCCGCACGCGCCCTGGACGACGCCACTGTCGCGACCTTGGTCGAGCTGGGAGGCCGGATCGCGACGGTGCTCGGCGGGCCGCAAGACATTGAATGGGCCGTCGCAGACGGCACCGTGTGGATCTTGCAAGCACGCCCGATCACGGCAGCGCTTCCCGACACCAGAGCCCCCGGCCCGCCCCACCCAGCTGAGGCGTTGAGGGGGACTCCCGGATCCCACGGAACGGTCACCGCATCGGCACGAATCGTCCGCGGCCCCTCCGACTTCGCCGCCGTCCGCCGCGGAGCCATCGTGATCTGCCCCTACACCGACCCAGCCTGGACACCCCTGTTCGCCGTCGCCGCCGGGGTGGTCACCGAGACCGGCGGCGCGCTCTCGCACGCCGCGATCGTCGCCCGCGAATACGGCATCCCCGCCGTGCTCGGCGTCGCCGGTGTCACTACCCGCATTGACGACGGTGCCCGAATCACGCTCGACGGTACCGCCGGAACCGTCACCGTCCTTTGACCCGAAGCCTTACCCCGAGAGAAAGGAGAGCCGGGGCATCGTCGTGGTGCTCCCCGACATACTTATGGCTACTAGGGCATGTCTCCTAAGTACGTGAGGGCTCGGGGACGATGGCGGGCGACTGAGTCCACGACCCACTCCAAACGCAACTTTCATTCTTCGGGCTCGAACAAGGTTAGCGGCAGTTGGCCACACCATCGCTCCTCACCGCTACGGTATACCGCCCGCATCATTTACCCTCTCAACTGAATCGCCGAACCAGATACCCGGGATGCCTTCCGCGCAAGTCGACAAATCGAGATACCGGAGAATGGTTCCATCACTATCTACTGCGGCATATTTGCCGACTGGCACGTTCATCGGCGGTATAACCCAAGAGCTAGTGCCGCCGAGGCTGGTTGTCGACAAGTCGTCGACTAGCAGCACTGGACCAGCCCCAAGAGCTCGCTCTGAAGGATCGTCTTCAATCATAACAAAAGCGCGCTCATTCGCTCCGGCAATCGCCGTCTGCGGATCCGGCCTCCACAGGATCTCGAGACCTTCCCCAATGTAAGCGGAGGCAGTCCCCGCGAGATCATTCGTGGGAATCATGGTGAAAGCGTGCGCGAGAATCTTCATAACCCGGCCCTCATTTTGCTGAACTGGGACTCGACATCGTCATCGAAGTCCTCAAAGCTCAATGTAGCGCGTTTCGATGTTGCGGCACTCGTGCCTCCAGTCTACCGCCTGCGATCACCCCAGGGTGCTACTTCTGGTGCGATCCCTCATACTCGATGAACTGCGCGTCGTCGTTGACCGAGGTTCCCCGGTATTCCGGCTGCTGTCCACTGGGCACAAGATCTTGGTAGTAGCCGAGCCGATTACCCCACGGGTCGGAGAAGTCGACAAACGCAACAACTCCAGGCAGCTGCGAGGGCTCAGAATGCTCAATCCCTGACGAGTTGAGAAAGTCCAGTGCAGCACTGAGGTCGAGCACAAGGAATCGCATTCTATTGTGCATAGGCACTGCGTCTGCTTTGCCTCCGACCTGAACCCAGCATTCTTGCCCAGAGATCGGAGACCACTCGAAGAAATCATCATGCGGTTCGAACTCCGGTTCGCGACCGAATAGCGCGCTGTAGAACGATCGTGCCTTCTTGGTCTCGCCAGGCGGAACGTAGATCTGCAACGTGAAGCCAGCAGTTTTCGGGGCTGAGGTGATCGATTCATCGCTCATGACTGTATCCCTTGTGTCACTAGAAACGGAGTTGTTGATTGCGTTCCTGTTGTCGAGGCCCTGGTGAGCGTCTCGCTCCATCTCGGTCGCGGAGGAAGCCTATCACAAGTCCGCCCGAGACATATGTCCGTTCGTGCGGTGATCGAAAGTTAGTTCCGTACCTCCACGAGCTCAGGAGACACGCTCTAGGCGCGTCTCCTGAGCTCGTGGAGGTTTGGGGTGTGATGGTGAGTGGATGAGCCGACGAAGCGTGTTGTCCGACGCCCAGTGGGGATTGATCGAACCCTTGCTCCCTGCTCAACGCCCCTGGTCAGGCAGGCCCCGACGGGATCATCGACAGGTGGTCGAGGGGATCATCTATCGCTACCGGTGCGGGATCGCCTGGCGCGACGTCCCCGGAGACTTCGGGCCGTGGCAGACGATCTGGAAGCGCCACCGCGCCTGGGCTGCCGACGGCACCTGGGACCGGATTCTCGACGCCCTCTTGGTCCGTGCCGATGCGGATGGTGAGCTGGACTGGTCGGTCGCGGTCGACTCCACGATCTGCCGCGCTCACCAGCACGGCACCAACCTCGAGCGCACCACAGGGGGCACTGTGGAACCACAAGAATCTGCGCCACGAGCCTCCTGATCACGCCCTGGGTCGCTCCCGCGGCGGGCTCTCCACGAAGATCCATCAGCTCGTCGACGGACACGGTTTGCCGCTGGTGATCCTCTGCGGGCCCGGCCAAGGCGGAGACTCACCAATGCTGGCCCCGCTGCTCGACGGTCTCTCCGTGGCCCGCGAGGGTCCGGGCCGGCCGCGCACGAGACCAAGCATGCTGCGCGGCGACAAGGCCTACTCCTCCCGCGCGACCCGCCGGATTCTGCGCCGTCGCGGGATCAAGGCAGTCATCCCCGAACCCCGCAACCAGCAGCAACACCGTCGCAATCGCGGTTCACGCGGCGGTCGGCCAGTCGGCCTGGACGCCGTTGCCTATCGCGGCCGCAACGTCATCGAACGCGGATACAGCGACGTGAAGCAATGGCGCGGCCTGGCCACCCGCTACGACAAACTCGCCCTGACTTACCGCGCCGGAGCTGTCCTCCGAGCGATCATCCAGTGGCTGAACTACCTGCTTTAGAGACGTGCCCTAGGTATCTCTACATCGCACGCCACGGTGACGCCGACGCGTTCGGCAACCTCACCGACACCGGGGGCGAGCAAGCTCGTCTTCTCGGTCAGCGTTTAGCGCATCTGCCCATCGACGCCGTCTGGCACTCGCCGTTGCCGCGAGCCGCCGACAGCGCGAGGCAGCTCAACATCTTCCTCACCGGCACCGCCGAGGTGAGCGAAGCGGCCGAGCTGATCGACCATGTGCCTTACGTGCCGAAGCCGGAGGAGACCCCGCCGTCATGGGTGCCGTTCTTCGACGGCTACGACACCGACGAAGCCGAAGCAGGGCACCAGATCGCCCAGAGCCTCACCGCGAGGTTCGCCACCGCACCCGAGGGCGATGACGACGTGCACGAAGTGCTCATCACGCACGCCTACCCGATCGCGTGGCTCCTCCGTCACGCCATGGACGCCCCGGCTATCAGGGCTCATCCGATCTGAGGGTGTAGTCGTGGTCTGAAGCCGCCGGCTTCGAGGAGGCTCCTGGCGATGTAGTGGGTCAGGTTCCGGAAGCCCAGGGCGGAGCCGCGCAGGTGTTCGAGACGGCCGTTGATGGCCTCGGTGGGGCCGTTGCTGGTGCCGGGCAGGTCGAAGAACGCCAACACGTCCGCGGCGCGCTTGGTGAGGGTCCGTCCAAGCGTGACAAGTTCGCTCAGCGCGGCCGGGACGCCGCGTGCCAGGGAGTCGATCACCGCGGTCATGAGAGTCCGGCCCTGGGAGCGGTCGGGGTGGCGGTAGGCGGTGATCATGCGCTGGTAGATGCCCCAGGTCACTTCGACCTCGATGTGTTCGTCGGCGGCGAACAGCGCTTCCAGCCGGGTCTTCTGCTTGTCGGTGAGCAGGTCGGCGCCGGTGTGCAGGGTCCGCCGGGCGCGGTAGAGCGGATCCTTGGCGCGGCCGCGGTGGCCGTGCAGATCGAGCTGGACCCTGCGCCTGCAGCGGTCCAGGGCGTCACCGGCCAACCTCACCACGTGGAAGGGGTCCATCACTGCGGTCGCGTCGGGCAGCTCCTCGGCAGCAGCGGTCTTGAAGCCGGTGAACCCGTCCATCGCGACCACCTCCACGCCGTCGCGCCAGGTCTTCGGGCGGGCGGCGAGCCAGGTCTTGAACGCGCTCTTGGACCGGCCTTCGACCATGTCCAGAAGACGGGCCGGTCCGGTGCCGTCACGGATCGGGGTCAGGTCGATGATGACGGTGACGTACTTGTCCCCACGGCGGGTGTGCCGCCACACGTGCTCATCGACGCCGATCACGCGGGCGCCGTCGAACCGGGCGGGGTCGTCGATCAGCAACCGGCGACCTTCGGCCAGGACGGCGTCGTTCGCCGTGTCCCACGACACGTCAAGAGCTTCGGCGATCCTGGCGACCGTCAGATGCTGGGCCACCAGGGCGACCAAGGCCCAGCGCACCGCTGCCCGTGAGAGCTTCGCCCGTGGCTCGGCTGCGGCCGTGGTGTCCTGGCGCCACACCCGAAGGCAGGTCGCGCAGCGGTAGCGACGCACCCTGATCAGCAGCGTCGTCGGCCGCCATCCGAAGGGCTCGTGCGCCAGCGACCGCGAGACCGTGTCACGCACGACGCCCTCGGCTCCGCACCCGTGGCAGAACGCGTCGTCACCGCGCGTCGCGACGCGGCACTCCAGCACCGCACGGTCGGGCGCCAGGCGCTGCCCGACCACGACGAGGCCGAGCTCGTCCAGGCGGCAGAACGTGGTCAGGTCAGGGCAGTGGAAGGTAGCGTCGCTCACGTCGAGGTCTTCTGGATGAGTTGGTGTAGGAACCCCCATCATCAGGGGACCTCGACCCAACTCCCGACCCCGTCACGCCACCGCCGCTACACCCTCAGATCGGATGAGCCGCTATCAGGTGGCTTGGGCTCAGCAGCGCCAACGCTGCGCTGACCGTGATCGAGCACCGGCCGAGCGTGCCACCGAGCATCGTCATGTTCAACGACATGAGCCACCTGCGCCCCGATCTGCATTGGACGGGATTCCCCAAGACACTGCGCCCCTAAACACGGCGATGAAGGCAAGGAGATTCAATTGAGTGACTATGTGATCGAAGCCGAGGGGCTGGTGAAGCGGTACGGCAAGCACACTGCTCTGGACGGGGTGGATCTGCGTGCCCGGCCGGGCACCGTGCTCGGCGTCCTCGGCCCGAACGGGGCTGGGAAGACAACGTCGATCCGTATCCTGGCGACTTTGACAGGCCTCGATGCCGGAACCGCCAGAGTCGCCGGCATGGACGTCACCCGCGAAGCGGCCAAGGTGCGACGGATCATTGGCTTGACAGGCCAGTACGCGACGCTGGATGAAGAGCTCACGGGCCTGGGTAACCTGATCCTGATCGGGCGTCTGCTCGATCTGCGCAAACGCGAGGCTTCCCGCAGGGCGGCCGAGCTGTTGGAGCGTTTCGGCTTGACCGATGCCGCGAAGAAGCCGGTGGCTACCTACTCCGGCGGGATGCGCCGACGTCTGGACCTCGCCGCGAGCCTCGTCGGTCGCCCTCGTGTCGTGTTCCTCGATGAGCCCTCGGTCGGTCTTGATCCTGGCAAGCGCGAAGAGCTATGGCGGATCATCCGTGAACTCACCGCCGATGGCGCCAGCGTCCTTCTGACGACGCAGTACCTGGAAGAAGCCGACGCACTGGCTGACGAGATCACCGTCATCGACCACGGCCGCGTGATCGCCCACGGCACTCCACCCGAGCTGAAACAGATCGTCGGGGGCCAAGCCATCGCGACCCGTCCCAAGAACCCCGGCGACGTGGAGAGGGCCGCTGCCATCCTGGCCGCCGTCTCCGGCCACCCGGTCGAGCGCACCGCTCAGCACGAGTTGATCACGCCGGTGGACGGCGATCGGGCGATGTTCGACATCGCTCATCGCTTTGAAGCGGAAGGAATTGAGGTTGCCGAGTTCGCGTTACGGCTCCCCAGCCTTGACGAGGTGTTCTTCACCCTCACCGGAGCACCCACCATCGGCGACACGAACGACGAGGCCGAAAGGAGCCACGCATGAGCGCCGACACCATCACCGCAACCAGCTCCGAGAGACGTCCGGCAGGGCTGCTACGGCACAGCCTGATCCTGGCCCGTCGGAGCCTTGCCAAGTCCGCGAGGAACCCCGGTGCGCTGGTCAACGGAGTGGTCACCCCGGCGATCTTCCTGCTGCTGTTCGTCTATCTCTTCGGCGGCTCGGTTGCGGGTTCCACCGACGAGTATCTTCTCTATCTGTTTCCGGGAATCGTGGTCATGGGCGCAGGACTCTCCGGCATGCTTTCGAGCGGCCTGAGCATCAACATTGACATGAAGAAGGGTGTCTTCGACCGCTTCCGCAGCTTGCCGATCGGACGATCAGCACCCCTGCTCGGGTCGATCATGGCCGACATGGTGCGCTACATCATCGCCATCGCGTTGCTGTTCGGGATCGGCTACCTCATGGGTTTCCGCATCCAAACCGACGCCGGATCATCCCTGGCAGCAGTCGTTCTCGTGTTGGCCTTCGGGTTCTGCTTGAGCTGGGTGACCGTCTTCCTCGGCGTGCTCGTCAAGGACGAGGGCGCAGTCATGGCCTTCGCGTTCATCGTGTTCATCCCGCTGATGCTCGGCTCTAGCCTCGCCGCCCCGATCGACACGCTCCCCGCATGGCTCCAAGCCTGGGCAAACATCAACCCCGTCACGCACGCGATGGACGCTGCTCGTGCATTGCTGGCTGGAGCACCGGCAGGAAACTCGATCGTCCAGACGATCATCTGGTCCGTCGGAATCTTGATCGTCTTCTGCCCGCTAGCGATCGTCTCCTACAGCCGTAAGCGCTGACAGACCTGCCTTGACTCTTACGAACGGATGAACGAACGCATGCTTCGGGTGCAGGTAGGTGTGGGCTGCGACCCGGCCAGGCTGCTACCCCGAGCCGAGAACGCCCTCCTCCGCGTAATAGCGAGCGAGCGGAGTCGAGGGTGAAAGCCCGCCGCGAGCAGTCAGGCGATCTGTGCCTCACGTGCCCGATCGTCGGATCGCTCCGGCCCCTCGGGCGCCTTGCAGCGCTCGACCTCGATGAGGTATTCCGTCATCGCGTCGCGGTTGCGGATGAGGACATCGATGCGCTCGGTGAGCTTGTCGCGCTCTTCGTGCAACAGCGTGAGCATTTCCGGGGTTGCGTCGGGGAAGTGGATCGAGCGCGGCTTGTCGAGGCACGGCAGGATCTGCTTGATGATCCGGGTGGTGAGCCCCGCGCCAAGCAGGCCGCGGATCTGCCGCACGCGGTCGACGTATCGGGGGTCGTAGTCTCGGTAGCCGTTGTCGGAGCGATCCGGCACGATCAGCCCCTGCTCCTCGTAGTACCGCAGCAGCCGGCGCGAGGCGCCCGTCCGCTGAGCAAGTTCACCGATCCTCATGCCCACTCACTGTAGTGCGACGACCCTGACTTGACCATCACATTGATGTGATGGTTTCACGATGGTTCCATGACTTCAACGACTCGCTCTGAACAGACGCAGACCCGACTGCCGTGGCTGCCCCTGCTCGCGCTCTCCACCGCCGTGTTCATCACCGCGCTCACCGAAACCCTGCCCGCTGGACTGCTGCCGGGGATGTCGGCGACCCTGGGCGTCAGTGCCGCCATGTCCGGCCAGGCCGTGACCGTCTACGCGGCGGGCACCGCCCTGACCGCCATCCCTCTCGCCCGGGCCACGGCTCCGTTCAATCGCAAGACGGTACTGCTGTGGTCGATGGCCATCTTCGCCGTCGCGAACACGCTCACCGCCCTGATCCCGATCTACACGATCATGCTCGCCGGTCGCGTCATCGCGGGCATCGCAGCGGGCCTCGCCTGGGCCGTGCTCGCCGGCTACGCGCGCCGACTCGCCCCGGCTGGGCTGGAGGGGCGGGCGATCGCCATCGCCATGACCGGCATCCCCGTCGCGCTCGCGCTCGGCGTGCCCGCGGGCACCTTCATCGGCCAGCACCTCGACTGGCGCGCCGCGTTTCTCGCGATCACCGTCGCAGCCATCGGCGTGATCATCTGGATCGCGGGCGGCGTCCCCGCTGTCTCCAACGGTGCTCAGGATGATGCGGCGCGAGCGGCGACCGCGCGAGCCACGCTCGCGATCCCCGGGGTTCTGCCCATCATGGCGGTCGTGCTGCTGTATGTGCTGGGGCACACCATCGTCTACTCCTACATCGCCCCGTACCTCGAAGCCGTGGGTCTCGGCTCGCAGGTCGACCTCATCCTGCTCGTGTTCGGTGCAGCCAGCCTCGTCAGCATCTGGCTGACCGGGCGATACGTCGACACCCGCTTGCGCGCCCTGGCGCTGGCGGCCTCGATCCTGTTCGTTATCGCCGGTACTGTCTTGGCGACGAACTCGGCACCGATCCTGATCTGGATCGCGATCGCCATCTGGGGTCTTGGATGGGGCGGAATCCCCTCACTCCTGCAGACCGCGGCGCCGCGAGCGGCCTTGGTGCACAGCCCCGCTGCGGCCGACACCGCGCAAGCGATCCTCGTCACGCTCTGGAACGCGGCGATGGCGCTGGGTGGACTCGTCGGCGGCATCATCCTTGCCGGAATCGGCACGACCGCGATCCCGATCGCAGCGACCTCGTTCGTCGTGCTCAGTCTCTTGATCATCGCCGTCGCACGCAGACACGCCTTCCCGTCCCGCACGCCATACGTCGCTGATATGTCCGAGATGACGCACGAACAGAGCACCCACTGAGGTCACGCTCGCCGGTTCACGATGAATCGACGTGCAGATGATCACTACAGCGTCTCTCTGGACAGGGCGCCTCCACCGTAGCGACAGCAGAACGTCACGAGACAAGGGGGACTGCTGTAGGTTTGGTTGACACTTCGGGTGTGGTGTTTCAGGCCGCGTGAGCGGGCCAGTAGATGGTCTCAAACTCGATCGGGGTGGTCTTGCCCAGAGCCCGTTGCCGGCGTCTGCGGTGGTAGGTCCGCTCGATCCAGGTGACGATGGCCAGCCGGAGCTGCTCCCGGGTGGCCCAGCGGCGGCTGTTCAAGACGTTCTTCTGCACCAGGGCGAAGAAGGACTCCATCGCGGCGTTGTCCGCGCTGGAAGCCACACGCCCCATGGACCCGGTCAGGCCATGCCGGTGCAGCGCGCAGAGGTACGTGCGCGACCGGAACTGGCTGCCCCGGTCGGCGTGGACCACGCACCCGGCGGTGGTGTCGCGGCCCCGGCGGGCGATGGCCATCTCCAGGGCGTCGACGGCCAGCTGGGAGGTCATCCGGTCATTGATGGAGTACCCCACGATCCGCCGTGACCAGACGTCCTTCACGGCGCACAGGTACAACTTCCCCTCGGCCGTGGGGTGCTCGGTGATGTCGGTCAACCACAACCGATTCGGGGCCTCGGCGGTGAAATCGCGCTGGACGAGGTCGTCGTGGACCGGCGGGCCGGGCTTCTTCCACCGACCCCGGGTACGGGAGTGCGCGGAGACGATCTGCCCCTGGTGGCAGATCTTCCACACGCGTCGCTCAGACAGGGCATGACCGGCGTCCGCGAGTTCATCAGCGATGAATCGATACCCCAGTCCAGGGTCCTCGGCGTGGATCTCGTACGCGGCGTTCATCGCGTAGGCATCCACCAGGTCCCGGTCGCTGACCGGGTGGGCACACCAGGCGTAGAACGCCTGCGGGGAGAACTTCAGCACCCGGCAGGCCACCGTGACGGGGATCCCGTCAGCGGCAAGGTCACGGACCAGCGGGTAGGTCATTTTGGGGACTGGCCCAGCTTCAGGTTCGCCTGTGACAGGTACGCCGCTGCTCGGCGTAGGACCTCGTTCTCCTGCTCCAGCAACCGGTTACGGCGCTTCAGGGCACGCACCTCCTCGGACTCGGCCTTGGTCACGCCCGGACGGGCGCCGTCCTCGACGTCGGCCTGACGGAGCCAGTTGCGCAGGGTTGATTCCGAGATCCCGAAGTCTTTCGCCGTCTGCGCGATCGACGCCTCGCCACGACGGGCGACACCGATCACGTCGTCACGGAACTCCTTGGGGAGAGGTGCAGGCATGATGACATCCTTCCAGCAGGGACCCAGTCCCCACAGATCAGGTATCAACCAAACCCTCAGCAGTCCCAGGGCTCAAAGGGCATTTGCCATGGCGTGTTCAACGTGACTCGTAGTTCATCGCAGTGTGGAGCGTGCGAGGAATGCTTGCGCATGCTCCTGGTTGCGAACGGCGGTCGCGGGCTCGGGGTTGCGGTCGTCATGGGGCGCGCCTCGTCTCGGGTCGGGTTGGCGGTTGCAGTTGGCGGACAGCAGCCTGCGCACGTTCTCGATCACCGCGAGCTTCGGGTTGCAGTGCCTCGATTGCGGTCGCCACGTACGACTGATCCCGAGCGGGTCCCAGGTGCGAGCCCCGCGCCTTTGGTACGCGAAGCCGCCGCGAAGGATGTCCGCCAGCCGCACCGTGTTCCAGTCGATGTCGGCGGTTTCGCCGAGATTCGGGGCATCGGGCCAGCTGTGGGCCAACACGCGCGCAACAGGGACCTTGATCCCAGCGAACCAGATCGTCTCATCATCCGGGGCGTGCTCGACGTCGACATCGAGACCTCTGTGTCCAGAGAATCGCGACCAGTCCGAGGGCGGCGAACCGAGGAAGGTACATGAGGGCGCCGGCCGATAGGTGGAACTCCGCACGAGATCCGGAGTGGAGCCCCACGCCGGAGAGAGCACCTGCCAGGCGTACGGCCCCACGACCAGCCCGGCTCATCAGCCACAGACTCTCGCTCGGCAGCTCGGACTCACTGTCATTCGGAACCCCGAGACCGTCCCGCGTCGGTACCGCCGTCCGCACCCGATCCTCACCACCCTTTGAGCGTTCACACCTCTTGCAGATCAAGGCTAAGAGTTAGAGTACGCTCTAAGTTAGGATCGATACCTATGGTAGATGAGAACGCCCCTGCGTCGCGGTCTTCGGGAGCTGCGGGGCTGGCGGTCGCGGAGATGGCCGAAGCGACCGGCGTCACCGGCCATACGCTGCGCTACTACGAACGCGCCGGCCTGATCCATCCGATCGTCCGCACGCAGGGAAACCAGCGCCGCTACCAGCCCAGCGACATCGAATGGGTCCGGTTCCTGCGCAGACTCCGAGAAACCGGGATGCCCATCGCCCGGATGCGCGAGTACGCCGCGCTCCGCGCCCAGGGCGAGGACGGCGCACGGGCAGGACTCGATCTCCTGGCCGAGCATCTTCAAAGCCTGCGTGAGCAGATCAGGCACCTTCGCGCGCACGAGCGCGCCCTGGCCACCGCGATCACCGACCATCAACACCAGGCCACCAGCACCGACCATGACTGACCGACACGTACCCACTCGGTGCGGACGGCTCGTCGCAGCCGAGCGGAGATAGCCCGAAGAGTTTGCAACCGCCAACACCCATCCGACTGCGCGACTGTGTGGGCCGCCCCTCGAACGATTGCGGGACTCGCAACCCCGTTCCTGTTCACTGAGGCCGGCATGCGGGTCACGGGGTCAAGCTGGATGCTGGTTCCCGGTGACCCGCAGCGCCCGGTAGGCGCTCGGCGTCATCCCGGTCGCGCGGGTGAAGGCGATCGTGGCGCGGTTGCGGGAGCGCCACCCCACCCGTTGCGCGGCTTGCTCGATCGTGAGGTTCGTCTCGCGGAGCAGGCGGGCCATCTCCTCGACCCGCAGCATCGTCAAGAACGCTTGCGGTGTTTTCCCATACGCGTTCGAGAACACGCGGGCAAGTTGCTTCCTGGACAGATGCACACCCTCAGCCAGCTCGCCCAGCGTCCACGAATACGCGATCGCCCCCATTAGTGCTTCGCGTACCTCGGCGGCCTCGCTCCGCGTCGGCGCGAACCGCCGCACACGCGGATGCACCGGCACCACCCGCGCCCGCTGCGACGGCGAAATCCGGTGATCGGTGACGTGGAGGTACGGGGCGATGCGGTCCATGATCGCGAACCACAACGCCTGCGTCCGATGAAACCTCTCCAATTCTCCATCGACGCTCAGCGCGACCAACTCGTCCAGCCACGGCATCAACAACCCCGCACGCTCCTCACCGAGCCGGATGATCTGCGCCGGATCGGTGAACGCCTCCCGCACGAACCCTGGCGCGTCGAGCCGGTCGTGGAGGATCGCCGCGTACTGCCAGAACGCCTGATCGATCACATAGTCGGTGTCGGCGTAGATCGTCGTGACGGTGATGTGACCTTCAGGCTCGGACCCGCACAAGACGTTCGGGCCAAGCACAACCACATCGCCGGGTCGGACCGGTTTCTGCCCGAACTCGCTGAACAGGATCGCGCTACCGTCGCGGACGATGATGACTTTCACGCAGTCATACGCCAGTGGCCCGACCGGGCGATGCACCGTCTGCGTCCGCGCCAACAACACCTGATAACCGCGCAGTGCACGCTGGGACATCCGTCCTCATTCACCCGCAGCGGCGACCCTCACGCGCTTTCCGTGGGGCCGGCCATGTAAGCGTAGAAGGTCATTCCGATCGCGAGCACGAGTGACGCAATACAGAATGAAACTGCTCCGATGGCAAGTTTTGGCCGGCGGGAACTTCGTTTGATTTGGATACCCGACAGCACGGTTCCCGCTATTGCGAGGAGCGCCGCAAAGGGTGGCAGGAGCAATGAACTGGGAAGCGAGAGGAGACCCAGGATGATCGCTCCGATACTGAGCCCTGGGCCGGGCTCTGCGTTGAACTTCGTCTCGTTGTCCGGTGCCTGAACAGGGAGGTTCCGAGGCTTCGGTATCGAAGTTTCTGAGTTCCAGAAGCTGGGTGTGTCGTCGTGCGGATTGGCCATGATCGATCCTCTCCTCATGTCGAATGCTGTATTCGGCTCTTCAGAGTTGAGTGTGGGCGCGCCGCTGGCGCGGGGTAGCTGGAGGTAGACGTCGAGGTCCCCGATGATGAGCGGACTTCTACCCCCGCTGATCTCAAGGACCTCGACGATGCCCAACCATAGTTGCGTATGCCCTGACGCGCTCGATCGCTGCGACCGATGCGACCTTCTCCTCGACTTCCCCAGCCTCCACCTCGTGGCGGTCACCAAGGCCCGAGCGGGACTGGTCCTTGAGGTCGAGTCCTGCGACCCGGTCGCCGGCTGCCCGGGCTGCGGTGTCGTCGCAACTGGCCACGGCCGGATCACGATCGAGATGATCGACGCTCCCTGGGCCGGACGGCCGGTGCGGATCCGGTGGCGCAAGCGCCGCTGGATCTGTCTCGAGAGCGTTTGCGCGGTGACGACCTTCGTCGAGCAGGACCCGGAGGTCTGCGCCCCGCGGGGCCTGCTGAGCACGCGCGCGATCCGCTGGGCGATCGGACAGCTCCGGCGCGTGGGAGCGACGATCCAGGGCCTGGCCCGCCAGCTCGGCACAACCTGGAACACGCTCTGGTCCCAGGTCCAGCCCGTCCTGGCCCAGGCCGCAGGCGATCCATCCAGGTTTGAGGGCGTTCAGGTCCTGGGCGTGGACGAACACATCTGGCACCACCGGGACCCGCGCAGGCGCGGACCGAAGGAGCTCACCGGGATGGTCGATCTGACTCGCGGCACCCACCCCACCGCCAGACTCCTCGACCTCGTCCCCGGCCGATCCGGCAAGGCCTACCGAGACTGGCTCGACGAGCGCGGCGAGGAGTTCCGCAAGCGGGTCGAGATCGCGACGCTGGACCCGTTCCAAGGCTACAAGAACGCGATCGATGACCAGCTCGAGGATGCCACCTGCGTGCTGGACGCCTTCCACATCGTGAAGCTCGCCGGGGCTGCAGTCGATGACGTCCGCCGCCGGATCCAGCAGGAGACCCTCGGCCACCGAGGCCGCAAGGGCGACCCCCTCTACGGGATCCGTCATGTTCTCCGCGCCGGACGGGAACGCCTCACGCCGCGCCAGCAGACCCGTCTGGCCAGCGCATTCGCGGCCCACCCCGATCACGTCGCGGTCGAGGTCGCCTACCAGTGCGCCCAGGACCTCCGAGACGTGTTCCACCAGCCCACGCACGCGCAGGGTCGTCGACTGGCCGAGCAGCTGATCGAGAAGCTGCCATCCTGCCCGATCCCCGAGATCGCGCGATTGGGGAAGACGCTACGCCGGTGGAAGACCGCGTTCCTTGCCTACTTCGACACCGACGGCGCGAGCAACGGGGGCACCGAGGCCGTCAACGGGATCATCGAACTCGGCCGCCGCATCGCCCGCGGATTCCGGAACTTCGAGCACTACCGCCTCCGAATGCTCCTCATCGCCGGCGGGCTCGACGCCTCACCCCACACTTAACTCTGAAGAGCCCTGTATTCAGAGCTTGCTAATTCGAGCTGGTGCACGCTCTACGTTCGGGTATCGGGCTCATCCGATCTGAGGGTGTAGTCGTGGTCTGAAGCCGCCGGCTTCGAGGAGGGATCGGGCGACGTAGTGGGTCAGGTTGCGGAAGCCGAGGGCGGACCCTCGGAGGTGCTCGAGGCGGCCGTTGATCGCCTCGGTCGGGCCGTTGCTCGTGCCCGGCAGGTCGAAGAATGCGAGTACGTCTTCGGCCCGCTTGGTCAGCGTCCGCCCGAGCGTGACGAGCTCGCTCAGGGCGGTGGGAACGCCACGAGTCACCGAGTCGATCACGGCGGTCATCAGTGCCCGGCCTTCGCGCCGGTCTGGGTGGCGGTAGGCGGCGATCATGCGTTGGTAGATGCCCCAGGTCGCCTCGACCTCGACGTGCTCGGCGTCGGCGAACAGGGACTCGATCCTGCGGGTCTGCTTGTCGGTGAGCAGGTTGGCGCCAGTGTGCAGGGTCCGCCGCGCGCAGTAGAGCGGATCGCCGGCCCGGCCGCGGTGGCCGTGGAGATCTTGCTGGACCCGTCGGCGACAACGGTCCAGGGCGTCACCAGCGAGCCGGACCACGTGGAAGGGATCCATCACCGCGACCGCGTCGGGGAGCTCCTCGGCCGCAGCAGTCTTGAACCCGGTGAACCCGTCCATCGCCACCACCTCCACCCTGTCGCGCCATGCCTGGGTGCGGGCAGCGAGCCAGGTCTTGAAAGTGCTCTTCGATCGCCCCTGGACCATGTCGAGCAGGCGTGCTGGACCCGTCCCGTCGCGGATCGGGGTCAGATCGATGACGACGGTGACGTAGTTCTCGCCGCTTCGGGTATGGCGCCAGACGTGCTCGTCCACTCCGACCACGGTGACGCCGTCAAACCGGGTGGGGTCATCGATCAGGACCCGTCGGCCCTCGGCCAGGACCGCGTCATTGGCGGTGTCCCAGGCCACTCCCAGAGCCTCGGCCAACCTGGCGACAGTCAGGTGCTGGGTCACCAGGGCCACCAGCGCCCACCGCACCGCTGCACGCGACAGCTTCGCCCGCCGGTCCGCCGCCGCAGTGGTGTCCTGGCGCCACACCCGCCGGCACGCCTGACAGCCGAAGCGACGCACCCGGATCAGCAGCGTGGTGGGCCGCCACCCGAACGGCTCATGCGCCAGCTGCCGGGTCACCGTGCCCCGCGCGGCGCCCTCGGCCCCGCAGTGCCGGCAGAACGCGTCGTCATCGCCCGCGACCACCCGGCATTCCAGCACCGCCCGGTCAGGCTCCACGCGCTGGCCAACCGCAACGAGGCCAAGCTCGTCCAGGCGGGCGAAGGTCGTCAGATCAGGGGCATCAAAGGTAAGTTCACGCACGTCGAGGTCTTCTGGTCGGGTCGGTGTAGGAACCCCCATCATCAGGGGACCTCGACCCCTACCTCGACCCGGTCACCCCACCACTGCTACACCCTCAGATCGGAAGAGCCGGTTTTCTGTGGTGTATGCCTTGTTGAGAAGTCTCATGAACTTCGAATCTTGAGCCATCGACTGGTCGCCGATGAGCGACACTGCTATTCCGGGTGTCCATGAGTTCATCACGACTGCCGAGAGTCGGGACTGCTGTAGGTTTGGTTGACACTTCGGGTGTGGTGTTTCAGGCCGCGTGAGCGGGCCAGTAGATGGTCTCAAACTCGATCGGGGTGGTCTTGCCCAGAGCCCGTTGCCGGCGTCTGCGGTGGTAGGTCCGCTCGATCCAGGTGACGATGGCCAGCCGGAGCTGCTCCCGGGTGGCCCAGCGGCGGCTGTTCAGGACGTTCTTCTGCACCAGGGCGAAGAAGGACTCCATCGCGGCGTTGTCCGCGCTGGAAGCCACACGCCCCATGGACCCGGTCAGGCCATGCCGGTGCAGCGCGCAGAGGTACGTGCGCGACCGGAACTGGCTGCCCCGGTCGGCGTGGACCACGCACCCGGCGGTGGTGTCGCGGCCCCGGCGGGCGATGGCCATCTCCAGGGCGTCGGCGGCCAGCTGGGAGGTCATCCGGTCATTGATGGAGTACCCCACGATCCGCCGTGACCAGACGTCCTTCACGGCGCACAGGTACAACTTCCCCTCGGCCGTGGGGTGCTCGGTGATGTCGGTCAACCACAACCGATTCGGGGCCTCGGCGGTGAAATCGCGCTGGACGAGGTCGTCGTGGACCGGCGGGCCGGGCTTCTTCCGTCGCCCCCGGGGTACGGGAGTGCGCGGAGACGATCTGCCCCTGGTGGCAGATCTTCCACACGCGTCGCTCAGACAGGGCATGACCGGCGTCCGCGAGTTCATCAGCGATGAATCGATACCCCAGTGCGGGGTCCTCGGCGTGGATCTCGTACGCGGCGTTCATCGCGTAGGCATCCACCAGGTCCCGGTCGCTGACCGGGTGGGCACACCAGGCGTAGAACGCCTGCGGGGAGAACTTCAGCACCCGGCAGGCCACCGTGACGGGGATCCCGTCAGCGGCAAGGTCACGGACCAGCGGGTAGGTCATTTTGGGGACTGGCCCAGCTTCAGGTTCGCCTGTGACAGGTACGCCGCTGCTCGGCGTAGGACCTCGTTCTCCTGCTCCAGCAACCGGTTACGGCGCTTCAGGGCACGCATCTCCTCGGACTCGGCCTTGGTCACGCCCGGACGGGCGCCGTCCTCGACGTCGGCCTGGCGGAGCCAGTTGCGCAGGGTTGATTCCGAGATCCCGAAGTCTTTCGCTGTCTGCGCGATCGGCGCATCGCCACGGCGAGCCACCGCGATCACGTCGTCACGGAACTCCTTGGGGAGAGGTGCAGGCATGGTGACATCCTTCCAGCAGGGACCCAGTCCCCACAGATCAGGTATCAACCAAACCCTCAGCAGTCCCGTCTGTCTCTCACGGTTCAGGAGCGGTCGAGGATGCGGTTGGTGCTGGATTCGGGTGTGAGGTCGAGGCGGCGCAGCAGTTGCGCGTTGAGGGCCACCACGACGGTGGAAGCCGACATGAGGATCGCCCCGACGCTCATCGGCAGCACGAATCCGATCGGTGCGAGAATGCCCGCCGCGAGAGGCACAGAGATGAGGTTGTAGCCAGCGGCCCACCACAGGTTCTGCTTCATCTTCCGGTAGCTTGCCCGCGACAGTTCGATGACCGAGAGCACCGAGCGTGGGTCCGAGCTCGCGAGGATGACCCCTGCCGAGCCGATTGCGACATCGGTGCCGGCGCCGATGGCGATGCCCACATCGGCCTGTGCGAGGGCGGGGGCGTCGTTGACGCCGTCCCCGACCATCGCGACCTTGCGGCCCTCGTCTTGGAGCTCCTTGACCTTGGCGGCCTTGTCTTCCGGTCGCACACCGGCGAACACGCGGTCGATGCCGAGATCCTTTGCCACCGTGTCGGCGACCGCTTGGGCGTCACCGGTGATCATCACGACCTGCGCGCCGCGGGCATGCAACGCGTCAACAGCGTCACGAGACTCGGTTCGTATCTCATCGGCCAACCGCAACGCCCCGATGACCTCGCCGTCGGCAAGGATGTGGAGGATGATCGCTCCTTCTTCGCGCCACTGGTCAGCTATCGGCAGTTCGCTGGCCGAGTGCTGCTGGAGTAGATACGGGCCGCCGACTTCGATGACCGTCCCGTCAACGGTGGCCTTGACCCCGATTGCAGGGGAGGAAGAGAAGTCCGAGGCCCTCGGTATCTGGACCTCTTGGGTGCTGGCGGCTCCGGTGATCGCTCGGGCCAGGGGGTGCTCGCTGTCGGCCTCGGCGGCGGCGGCCAGGGCGAGCACCCGCTGCTCGTCGTGATCGTTCGCGGTGTCGATGGCGGTGACGGTGGGCTCGCCCTTGGTGAGAGTGCCGGTCTTGTCGAAGAGCACGGCGTCGACGGTGCGCATGGACTCCAGCGCGAGCCGGTCCTTGATGAGCACGCCGCCGCGGGCGGCGCGCTCGGTCGCGATCGAGACCACCAGTGGGATCGCGAGGCCCAGGGCGTGGGGGCAGGCGATGACGAGCACGGTGATGGTGCGGACCACCGCGTCGTCGGGAAGGCCAATGAGGGACCATACGAGCGCGGTGATGACGGCCGCGCCGAGGGCGAACCAAAAAAGCCAGGCCGCGGCGGTGTCGGCGATGCGCTGGGCGCGGGAAGAGGAGGCCTGGGCGTCGGAGACAAGTTTCTGGATGCCCGCCAGGGCGGTGTCCTCGCCGGTGGCGGTGACCTCGACCCGCAGTCCGGAGTCGGTGGCGATGGTGCCGGCGACGACCTGCTCGTCGGTCTCTCGGCGCACGGTCTTGGACTCCCCGGTGACCATCGACTCATCCATGCTGGCGCTGCCATCGACGATGCGCCCGTCCGCGGGCACCGAGGCGCCGGGCCGGACCACCACCACATCGCCGACAGCGAGGTCTGCTGGGGCGACTCTCACGATGTTCTCGCCGTCGACCTTCTCGGCCTCATCGGGCAGTAGGGCGGCCAGGGAGTCCAGGGCGGAGGTGGTCTGGGCCAGGGAGCGCATCTCGATCCAGTGGCCCAGCAGCATGATGACCACCAGCAGAGCCAGCTCCCACCAGAAGTTGAGCTCGTCGCTGAGCAGGTGCAGGCTCGCGCCCCAGGAGGCGATGAAGGCGACCGTGATCGCCAGCGCGATCAGCAACATCATGCCGGGCTTGCGGGATCGGATCTCGCCCAGTCCACCGGTGAGGAAGGGCCGGCCGCCCCACACGTACATGATCGTGCCCAGGGCCGGGGAGACCCAGCGCACCCAATCGGCGTTCGGGAGGGGGTAGCCGGTGAGGTGGGCGAACATGTCGTTGAAGCCCACGACCGGGATCGCGATGACGAGCATTATCCAGAACAGCCGCCGGAACTGGCCGACATGATCACCATGCCCGCCATGACCACTATGACCTGCGTGGTCGTGGCCGCCGTGATCCTCATGGTCGGCTTGGTCGTGGCCGCCATGAGACTGGTGTGCCGAGTGGTCGTCGTGCGAGTGGTGGCCGGCGTGCTCGTGCGCTTCAGCCTCGGCGGCCCCGTGGTGGGTCTGCTGGTCGTTCATGCTCTGTCCGTTCCTTCATGCCCGGTTCGTGTCAGTTAGGAAGCGGGCTGGATCTCGCTGTCGACGACCCACTTGTGGTTGGTCATCTTCATCCCGTCGGCCTCGTAGTCGACGACATAGACGGTCTCATCAGTCGAGGACGCGATCGTCGCCGTCGCGCCGTCCATGCCTTCCATGTGGTCGGCGGTCACCGTCACCTCGGTGCCGTCGTCGAGACGGGCGTCACCGGCGCCGTCGAGCTCTTCCTGGACGACCCACTTGTGATCGGTCACGGGATCTCCGCCGCCGACCGGGGTGTAGTCGATCGCGTAGGTGTAGGTGTCGTAGGCGCCGACGATGGTGGCGCTGGCACCGTTCATGCCCTCCATGTGGTCGGCCGTCAGAGTGACTTCGGTGCCGACCGGGTATTCGGGGTCGGTGGCCTCTTTCATGCCCTCGGGGACCGGGCCGCCGTCGGCGGGATGCTCCATGCCGTCGTGGCCCCCATGCCCGCCTTGTGCGTCCTCGCTCTGCGATGGAGTTCCTGCCTCGTCGTTCGCGGTGGAGCAGCCTGCCAGGGCAAGGCTTCCGCCGAGGATCCCGGCGGCGACGAGGATGCTGATGCGTCTGTTCATCTCGATACTCTCCTATTGGCGTGAACCGACCGGCGCTGGTGCGCCGGATACGGGGTGGTTCCGCGCCTCCCGGTCGAGAGGCGCGGAACCATGTCCACGGGCGGTCAGGCCGCGTTGGCGTAGCGGTCGGGGCGGGCGCTGACCTCGATGCCGGTCCCGCCGGCGATCTCAGAGACCTCGGAGCGGATCGCGGTCTCGCAGTGCCCGCAGGTCACGTCGGTCACCCGGTACTCGTTCGTGGTCGTCGCGCTCATAATCCAAACGCCCTTGTTTGTGTACGAGATCTTCAGGCTATACCCCAAGGGGGTATGGGTCAACGGGTAGATGCGTCCTCGGGGGTCTCCTGGGCCTGCCCGGCGGGGCGGACGTGAAGCAGTCGGGTTGCGGCGATGAGTGCCGCCATGGCGGCGACAACGGCCGAGACGATCGCGCCGTGTTCAGTCCGCCGGTGAACGCTGCCTGTGCCGAGCCGATCAGTTGCTCGCCGAGTGCTCTGGCAGCTCGCCTGCGGAGACGAGTGCGCCGTCGATGCTGTCCGAGGCTGCGGCTGCAGGCTCTGGCGGCAGATCGTCGGGCAGAGTGGACTCGATGTTGCCGCGGTAGGCGGCGATCCCGACGGTGCGTGCACAGAGTGGGGCACTGGCGACCATCTGGGCACGGCGATGGCGTGCGTGCTCGCGGTCCTGATCATCCTCATGGTTCTGGTGCCGCCACGACTGCTGCCCGGAGGGATGCACGTACCCTTCAGATCTATCCTGCGCGTCACTCAAGCGACCCTCGACACAAAAGAAGACTCATAATTTCCGTACCGCGGCAACTGCGCTGGAGGATTGGGGCGTCGATCCCGCCGAGCAGCAGACGGGCGACATGGATCACGGAGACGGTATGATAAGCGAGGATGACCTGCCCACCCTCGAAGCATCCAACGGGACCGAAGCGTCTCGACTGTTCCTTGAGCGGATGATCCTCCATCATGAGGGAGCCGTCGAGACGGCCCGGACCCACGTCGATGACGCTAGCAACACCGATGCCGTCGAGCTCGCGCAGACAGTCATCGATGCGCAAACGACCGAGATCCAGGAGATGGAAGACCTCCTGGCCGATCTCTAGCGAGTCACCAGGGTGGGCGCCGGACGCGCTGGATTCGGCACCCACCGGACTCGACCGACCCTCGCATGTCTCTAAGGAAAAACGTTATGCCCTGCCTCCGTTTATCGCGACGCCGCAACGCCCTTGCAGCCGTCTTCGTTGCCATTCTGGCTCTCGTTCTTGCTGGATGTGCCATCACGCCGTCCGGCCCCGCACCGTCATCGGTCAGCAGCCAGACCAGCGAGCGCGAGTTCCTGGCAGATCACGGCCTATCCGGGCTGGATGTCAGGCAGGTCATCGAACGACTGGACACGATGCCCGTCGCTGACCGGCCGACCGATCTGCTCGCGTCGGTGCAGCCAGAGGCGCTCGTGCTCACCGACGATCAAGAGCGTGAGACGCGCCTGCGGTTGCCAGAGGATGAGGTCTACATCTCGATCGCCCCCTACCGGGACCAGACCCACGACTGCTACTTCCACAGCCTGACTACCTGCCTAGGTGAACTCGCTAGCGAAGAAGTTCAGGTCACGCTCACCGGTGCAGACGGTGAAGTGATCATCGATGAAGCGCGCCAGACTTACGACAACGGCTTCATCGGTCTCTGGGTGCCGCGCGACACCGAGGTGACCCTCACTATCGAGCACGAGGGTCAAGAGGCGAACGCAAGAATCTCAACGATGAGCGACGACGACCCCACTTGCATCACAACCATGCGGTTGCAGTGAGCTTGCCGGCACGCCCAGATTGTCTCGCTACGCCGAACGCCGGGAATCGGAGGACATCGAGTGAGGGTCCGCAGGTAGCGACGCTCTGAATGTCCTGATTTCTGTGGCTCTAGTCCACGTGGCGTGCCATTGCCCGGTAGAGGGCGCCGTCGTCTGGCACGGTGCCACGTCCATCGCCGGAGCAGCGGGTGTGGCGAATCCGCGGACGAGGTGGCCGACGAGTCGTCACCAACTCTCAGGGGCGTCGGTGGCCGTGGTGGACACGAGCCCGGGGTTGGCCTGGTCAAACAGGACGTTCTCCGAAGTCGCTGAATAAAATGGCTGGCCCGTCTCCGACAATGAGCACCCCAGTGCCCCGGTCGCGGACGACTGAGGCGCTGGGTCGGCGCACAGTGCTCGTGCAGCTGCCCGGGGCCGCCCGCGCTCAGTGCCGCACGGCCACCCGGGAGGGTGACTGGGCACTCAGGTCGGCCACGACCCGCCGCGCCAGGTGGCCGGAGGACTGCGGGTTCTGCCCGGAGTAGACGGTGCGGTCGGCCACCACGTGCGGCCGGAACGGCAGGATCGCGCGGCTGTACTCCACCCCCGCGGCACGCAGGCGGTCCTCGAGCATCCACGGCACCCGGGGCGCGATGCGGGTCAAGCGCTCCTCGGCGTTCGAGAAGGCCGTCATCACCCGTCCCCGGAAGGGCGAGATGTCCATGCACGCTGTAGCCCCCAGGGCCGCGGCCGCCCCGTGGCAGGAGAAGGCCACCGGCCCCCCGGTGGCCACACGCTCGGACAGCATCGCCCCCGCGACCGCGTCCTGGGCCAAGTCCTCCATCGACCCGTACCCACCGGGGTAGAAGACCAGGTCGTGGTCAGCCAGGTCGAGCCCGTACAGGTTCAGCGGCTTGCGCAGCAACGGTGAGAGCCGGTCCACGCAGTCCTGGAAGCCGTTGGTGCGGGGGAACAGCCCGCCCGCCGTGCCGAGGCTGGCCGGGTCGATGACCGCCGGCCGCCCACCGGGAGTCGCCACGGTGATCTTCCAGCCGGCCTCTGTGAACACGTCGTGGGGGGAGATGAACTCCTCGGCCCACACCCCCGTCGGGTGACGCGAGTCGTCGGACAGGGTCCAGTGAGTGGCCGCTGACAGCACCATCAGGACGGAGATCATGCAACGCTCCTCGGGTCACGCGGCGATGTCCGCGTGCGGTCGTCCGACCAGCACCGGTGTGCCGCCACCCTCGAGCATGGGGGCCGGCCGGCGCCGGCGCAATGTGAGTCGGGATGACCGCTCGGTCCCTCTGCGGGAGTAGTCCCCCGCGGGGGCTCGCCTTGCACAATGGGGCGGTGAGTACTCCCCCCGACAGTGCCCCCCAGCTCGTCGTCCCGTCCGGCCGTCAGGAGGTGGCGGTGCTCGACGAGCCGCGCCACCGCGTCTCGCCCAAGGCCCCGGCATACTGGCGTCTCTGGGCGTGGATCTCGCTCGCCATCACGCTCGTGGTGTGCGGCACGGTCCTGGGCCTGTGGTGGTTCTTCGCCGACGCCGCCCCGCCGTGGTGGGCGTGGACCATCGCCGGACTGTGGGTGGCCGCGGACCTGGTCTCGCTCGCCGTCGCGCCGCAGATCCGTTACCGCGTCGCCCGGTGGGAGGCCACCCCGGACGCGATGTACACCCGCACCGGGTGGCTCAACATCGAGCGCCGGATGGTGCCGCTCGCCCGCATCCAGACGGTCGACGTCTCGCGGGGGCCGATCATGCGCCACTTCGGCCTGACGGACGTGAAGGTCACCACGGCGTCCTCCCAGGGTGACATCGAGATCGAGGCCCTCGACGACGTGAACGCCCAGGCGCTGCTCGAGGAGCTCACGCGTGCCGCGGCCGCCGTGCGGGGTGACGGCACGTGAGCACGCCGATGAACTGGCGCGCGCCGCAGGAGGAGCCCCATGCGGGGGAGCGCACCCTGGGTGCGCAGGAGCCCACCGGCGCCGATGCGGGGGAGCACGGCCCCGCCGGGACGCTCACCGCATCGGACCTGCCGCCCACGGGCGGGCACCCGGGTGACCAGCCGCCGGCCGACGGCGACTGGAAGCGCCAGAACCCGCGGATGTTCCTGGTCTACCCGTTCAAGGCGCTGGGCTCCCTGCTCCCGCTGCTGCTCGTGCTGCTGTTCACCCAGCGCGGGGACGGCCTGTTCCAGCTGTTCAGCGCCGGTGTCGCCGGTGTGATCGCCGTCGTGGTGTCGCTGGTGCAGTACTTCACGCTGCGCTACCGCGTCGGGGCCGAGACGGTCCAGGTGCGTCGGGGACTGTTCACCAAGGAGACCAAGACCGCGCGCCTGGAGCGGGTGCGCTCGATCGACGTGGAGGGCAACCTCCTGATGCGCCTGCTCGACCTGCGCACCATCACGATCGGCACCGGGGTGGACGACGGGCAGGTGGAGCTCGAGGGCATCCGCACCCGCGACGCCGAGGAGCTGCGCGAGGGGTTGCTGCGCCGCTCGCGCGAGGTCCGCGCCGAGCGCGGGATCGATGCGGGGGCGCAGCCCGGCGTGGCGCAGCCCGGCGTGGCGCCGGCCGGCGTGACGTCCGGCGGTGCGTTCCCCGCGGGTGATGAGGGGGCCCTGGACGGGCGCGACGGCCCGGTCGTGATCGGGAACGGCGCGCCGCACGAGCCACCGGCGTCGGAGGTGCCCGAGCAGAGCCTGGTCCGCTGGGACAACCGGTGGCTGCGCTTCGGCCCCCTGGGGGCCAGCGGGCTCGTGGTGGCCGGTGTGGTGGCCGGTGGTGGGGCGCAGTTCGCCGACGACATCGCGCGCTCGGACCTCGGCCAGCGCATCGGTGGGCAGCTGGTGCACCAGCTGCAGGAGCTGGGCGTGCTCGCCAGCATCGCTGCGCTGCTCGCGGCCGGCGCGGTGTTCTCGCTGCTGTTCTCGCTGGCGGCCTACGCGCTGGGCTGGTGGGGCCTGGACGTGACCCGCTCGGGCCACGGCACCCTGCACGTGCGCCGGGGTCTGACCACCACCCGCTCGGCCACGATGGAGGAGCGCAAGGTGCGCGGCGTGATGGTCACCGAGCCGTGGCAGCAGCGTTGGCAGAAGGGGGCCTCGCTGAGCGCGATCGTGACTGGCGCCGAGGGCGGCAGTGTGGAGGTGCTGCCGACCGTGCCGCGCGACACCGCGCGCGAGGTCGCGGTGGACGTGCTCTCCAGCGGGGAGGACCGTCCGGCACCGGTGGGTCTGTTCGGCATGGAGCTGGTCTCGCACGGCCCGCGGGCCCTGCGGCGGATGACCGTCTCGGCCCTGCTGACCACCTTCTGGTTCGGTCTCCTGCCGGCGGCCGTGGCCGTGGCGGTGCTGCGTCACTTCGACGTGACCGACGGGCTGCTGGACCGCGGCTGGTGGTGGCTGTTCGCGTGGACGGCGTTCATCGCGGTGGTGAACTTGGTGCCGGTCTACCCGGCCTGGCGCTCGCTGGGGCACGCGGTCACCGAGCACCACGTGGTCTTCCGGCAGGGCGCGATCCTGCGCAACCACCTGGCGCTGGAGACCGACGGCATCCTGAGCTGGAACATGGCGCAGTCGTTCTTCCAACGGCGGTTGGAGTTGTGCACGCTGACCGCGACCGTGGCCGGCGGCGCCGAGGGCTACGAGCTGCCCAACGTGCCGGTCGAGGACGCGGTGCGGCTGATGCGGTCCGCCTCGCCGGAGCTGCTGTGGCAGTTCAGCCGCGCCGCCTGAGCCGCCCGGTCAGATCCAGCTGGCGAACCACATCCGGTCGCGCCACTCGGAGTACGGGATCACCTGCGCGGTCCAGACGGGCCAGAAGTACCAGAAGTTCAGCACCACCAGCACCAGGTAGGTGCCCACGGCCCAGATGCCCCACCGGTGCCGCAGTGCCAACCCGATGACGAACACCACCGCCAGCACCATGAACGGCTCGAAGGCGATCGAGTAGAACTGGTAGATCGTGCGGTGCTGCACCGGCAGCCACGGCAGCCACCCGGACAGGATCCCCACCACGATGGCGCCGGCCCGCCAGTCCCGCTGCGAGGCCCACCAGAAGAGCAGCACGAAGAAGGCCAGGGTCGCGGCCCACCAGATCGAGACCGAGCCCACCGAGTTGATGGCCTTGGAGCACTTCTCCACCTCGCACCCGGCCTCCCCGAGCCCCTTGGACTCGTAGAAGAAGGAGGTCGGCCGCAGCTGCAGCGGCCAGCTCCAGGGGCTCGACCGGTAGGTGTGGTCACTGGTCAGCCCGAGGTGGAACTCGTATATCCGCACGTGGTACTCCCACAGCGAGCGCAAGGGCGCCGGCAGCCACTGCACGCCCTCGCCGGGGTTCTCCACCGCCCACTGCCGCAGGTACCCCCCGGAGCTCCGGAACCACCCCACCCACGATGCGGTGTACGCCACCAGGGCGGCGCCGCAGACCGCGACGAACGCGAACGGCCCGTCCCGCAGCACCAGGCCCGCGGCCCATGGCTGCGACACCCCGGCGCGCTTGCGCGCCATGACGTCCCAGAGCACGGTCATGAGGCCGAAGGCCGCCAGGGCGTACAGACCGGACCACTTCACCCCCGCGGCCAGCCCCAGGCTGATGCCGGCCGCCCACCGCCACGGGCGCAGGCCCAGCCAGGGCCCCAGCACCATCCCCACGACGGGGCGACGCACCCCCCATCGCCAGGCGTCGCCGTCGTACAGGGCGGCCACCTTGCGCGCGAGCACGCGGCGCGATGCGGTGCGGTCCAGCAGCAGCATCCAGAAGCCCACCAGCACGAAGAACATGAGCACGATGTCGAGCAGCCCGGTGCGGCTGTGGACGAAGTGGTGCCCCTCCAGCATCGCCAGGAAGGAGGCGAGCGTCGCCAGCGTGGCCGAGCCGAACAGCTCCCAGGCCACGCGCCCGATGATCAGGATGGACAGCGTGCCCAGCACCCACACGCCCACGCGCCACCCGAAGGAGGACTCGATGCCGAAGGCCACCTCGCCGGCGGCGATCACCCACTTGCCGACCGGGGGGTGCACCACGAAGTCGGCCTCGTCGACGTAGACCGTCTCCCAGTTGCCGGTGGTGAAGTGCTCGTCGGGCTCCTCCATGCCGTCGGGCTTGTCGCGCTCGTAGCCCCACTCGGCCAGCGACCACGCTTGCTTGACGTAGTAGGTCTCGTCGAAGACCAGCTGGTGGGGCTCGTGCAGGTCCCACACCCGCAACCCGCCGCCGAGCACCATGCACAGCAGGGGGCCGATCCAGGCCCACATGCGGATGCGGCGCGCGATCGCCCCGCGTCGTGCGAGGGGGCCGAGCAGGTCCTCGTTCAGCTGCTGCTCGAGGTCCGGGGCAGCCGGCACGGCGGCACCGGAGGAGGGAGGCATGGCCCGCATCCTAGGGGCAGCCACGGCGGGGGTAGGTTCACCTCACCCGGCCGGTCTTGGAGCAACAGTAGAATCCGCCTCGTGGCACCTGACAACGCGGCTCCGACAAAGCGGTCGGCCACCACCACGACGATCTGGAACAAGATCCTCATGGCGGTCACCGGCCTGATCTTCATCGTCTTCGTGCTTGGGCACATGCTGGGGAACCTCAAGATCCTCCAGTCCCACGAGGCGTTCGACACCTACGCGCACCAACTGCGCGTCCTGGGGGAGCCGATCCTCCCCTACGAGGGCGCCCTGTGGATCATCCGCATCGTCCTGGTGTTGGCAGTCCTCGCCCACGCGCTGATCGCGCTCAAGCTGTGGGGCCGCGCCCGGAAGGCACGGGGCACGCGCTACGCGGTGCACAAGGCCGTGACCTCCACCTGGGCCTCGCGGACGATGCGGTGGGGCGGCATCGCGCTGCTGCTGTTCGTGATCTTCCACATCCTGCACTTCACGACCAAGCACATCCACCCGCAGGGCCAGCTGGCCAGCCCGGCGGCCAACTACGTGGAGAGCTTCGAGATCTGGTGGGTGCTGCTGATCTACGTGGTCGCGATGATCGCGCTGGGGCTGCACATCTTCCACGGCACCTTCTCCGCCGCGCAGACCCTCGGCTTCACGACCACCAAGAACAGCCCGGCGCTGCGGACCACGGGCGCGGTGATCGCCGCCCTCGTGGTGATCGGCTTCCTCGTGCCGCCGTTCGCGGTGTTCTTCGACCTCGTCAACTGACGCGCCCCAGGAGGAGCAGAGACATGGCAACACTCTTTGGAGACAACGCCCCCTGGAAGCGCAAGCGCGACGACCGCGCTGTGGACGCCGACGGGGACCAGCAGCGCGGTACCGCCCAGAGCGAGGCGCAGACCAGCTCGCAGGGCGCCTCGGACGTGAGCGGTCCCGCCAACGCGTCCGTGGACGAGTCCGAGGTCGGCGCCGCGCGCCCGGCCGACGACCGTGCGGTGAACAAGTCCGGTGAGCACACGAACGACCCGTGGACCCTGGGCGACCCGATCGCGGACACGAAGGCGCCCAAGGGCCCCATCGAGACCCGGTGGCAGCGTCGCCAGTTCGAGGCCACGCTGGTGAACCCCGCCAACCGCCGCAAGATCGACGTCATCATCGTCGGCACGGGCCTGGCCGGTGCCGCCGCGGGCGCGACGCTCGGCGAGGCCGGGTACAACGTGAAGTCCTTCTGCTACCAGGACTCGCCGCGCCGTGCGCACTCGATCGCCGCGCAGGGTGGCATCAACGCCGCCAAGAACTACAAGAACGACAACGACTCGGTCTTCCGCCTGTTCTACGACACGGTCAAGGGCGGCGACTACCGCTCCCGCGAGTCGAACGTGTACCGCCTCGCCGAGGTGAGCGCGAACATCATCGACCAGTGCGTGGCCCAGGGTGTGCCCTTCGCCCGCGAGTACGGCGGCCTGCTGGACAACCGCTCCTTCGGTGGCGTGCAGGTGCAGCGCACCTTCTACGCCCGTGGCCAGACGGGCCAGCAGCTGCTGATCGGCGCCTACCAGGCCCTGGAGCGCCAGATCGGCGCCGGCACCGTGGAGATGTTCAACGCCCACGAGATGCTGGAGCTCGTCGTCATCGACGGCAAGGCGCGCGGCATCATCGCCCGCAACCTGCGCACCGGTGAGATCGAGACCCACATGGCCGATGCGGTCGTCCTCGCCACCGGCGGGTACGGCAACGTCTTCTTCCTCTCCACGAACGCGATGGGGTCGAACGTCACCGCCGCGTGGCGTGCGCACCGCAAGGGCGCCTACTTCGGCAACCCCTGCTACACGCAGATCCACCCCACCTGCATCCCGCAGTCCGGCGAGCACCAGTCCAAGCTCACGCTGATGAGCGAGTCGTTGCGCAACGACGGCCGCATCTGGGTGCCGAAGGACGCGGCGGACTGCGACAAGGACCCGCGCGACATCCCGGAGGAGGCGCGCGACTACTACCTGGAGCGCATCTACCCCTCGTTCGGAAACCTCGTGCCGCGTGACATCGCGAGCCGCCAGGCCAAGAACATGTGCGACGACGGCCGTGGCGTGGGGCCGGCCATCGCCGAGACCTCGCCCGATGGCGAGGAGCGCCAGGTGCGCCGCGGCGTCTACCTGGACTTTGCCAGCGCGATCGAGCGCATGGGCCAGGAGGCCGTGGCCGCGAAGTACGGCAACCTCTTCGACATGTACGAGCGCATCACCGGGGAGAACCCCTACGAGGTGCCGATGCGCATCTACCCGGCCGTCCACTACACGATGGGTGGCCTCTGGGTGGACTACGACCTGGAGTCCACCATCCCGGGTCTGTTCGTGGCCGGTGAGGCGAACTTCTCCGACCACGGCGGCAACCGCCTCGGCGCCTCGGCGCTCATGCAGGGTCTGGCCGACGGCTACTTCGTGCTGCCGAACGTCATCAACGACTATCTGGCCAAGCAGGGGCACAGCGAGATCGACGCGAACCACCCCGAGGCCGTCGCGGCACGCGAGGAGGTCGAGGCGCGGGTGGAGAAGATGCTCAGCATCAACGGCACCCGTACCGTGGACTCCATCCACCGCGAGCTCGGCAACATCATGTGGGAGTACTGCGGCATGGAGCGGACCGATGAGGGTCTGCGCATCGCGATCGAGAAGATCCGCGAGCTGCAGAACGAGTTCTGGACCAACGTGAAGGTGCCCGGTGCGGCGGCCACGTTGAACCAGTCCTTGGAGAAGGCCGGCCGCGTGGCCGACTTTCTGGAGCTCGGTGAGCTCATGTGCATCGATGCGTTGCAGCGTACGGAGTCGGCCGGTGGCCACTTCCGGGCGGAGTCCCAGACCGAGGACGGTGAGGCCCTGCGTGATGACGAGGACTTCGCCTACGTGGCGGCCTGGGAGTACACCGGGGCGGGCAACTCCCCGATCCTGCACAAGGAAGAGCTCGAGTACGAATTCGTCGAGATGAAGCAGCGGAGCTACAAGTGAGAATCACACTGAAGATCTGGCGCCAGGACGGCGCAGGCGACGCGGGCCGTCTGGTCACCTACGAGGTGGACGGCGTGACTGAGGACATGTCCTTCCTCGAGATGCTCGACGTGCTGAACGAGGAACTGACCGAGGCCGGTGAGGAGCCGGTCGCGTTCGAGTCCGACTGCCGCGAGGGCATCTGCGGTGCCTGCGGCTTCATGGTCAACGGCGTCGCCCACGGCCCGGAGCGCACCACGCTGTGCCAGCTGCACATGCGCTCCTTCTCCGATGGGGACACGCTCACCCTGGAGCCCTTCCGGGCCACGGCGTTCCCGATCGTCAAGGACCTGGTGGTCGACCGCAGCTCCTACGACCGCATCATCGAGTCCGGCGGGTACATCTCCGTCAACACCGGTGCGGCCGTGGACGCGAACTCCACCCCGGTGCCGAAGGTGGCGGCCGACCGTGCGTTCGACGCGGCGACCTGCATCGGCTGTGGCGCCTGTGCGGCGGCCTGCCCGAACGCGGCGGGCATGCTCTTCCTGGGTGCGAAGATCACGCACCTGGGCGAGCTCCCGCAGGGTCAGCCCGAGCGCGACTCGCGCGTGATCAACATGACCAACCAGCACGACGAGGAGGGCTTCGGCGGCTGCACCAACATCGGTGAGTGTGCGGCGGTCTGTCCCAAGGGCATCCCGCTGGACGTCATCAGCCAGCTGAACAAGGACCTGCGCAAGGCCCTCTGAGCCCCGCGTCTGTCTGGAACCGCCCACCGGCCCCGTGCCGGTGGGCGGTTCCGTCGTCCCCGGGGCGGCACGTTGTGGCCCACCGAGACGCCGTGCGATGCTGTGAGGCAGGTCACGCCAACGGGAGGAGTGGGTGATGCGCAGGTCAGGAGAAGCCTCAGGGGTGTCGGTGCGGGCGGTGATCGCCTTGGCGGCGGCGTCGTTCGCGATGGGTGGATGCGCCACATCAGGGTCGGGGGACGACGACAGCAGCAATCCACCGGCCGAGAGCTCGCCGGGCAGCAGCGCCGACCCCACCTCGGACGACAGCTCGAGCGAGCCCGCGTCGCCCGAGCCCACCGGGGGCGAGTCGCCGGGCAGCGGTTCGGGCGACGAGTCCTCCGGCGAGGCGCCCGGTGAGCCCTCGAGCAGCGGGGGACTGGGGTCGTTGACGGAGTCGCTCACCTCCCCGGGGGCGCCCTCGCCGGAGCCCTCGGCCACGCTGCACACGCCGTCCACGTGAGGCGGCGAGGGCAGTGATGCAGCAGGCACCAGGGCGCAGGCGCCCGGCCCGCATCGGGCTGGCCGTGCTCGGCCTCGCGGCGGTGGGCATCACGGGGTGCACCGGCTCGGGGGGAGACACCGCATCCGGGGAGGGGAGCAGCGGCGTGGGCACCCCGGGGGCGTCGGTGCCGAGTGGGGACGTGTCCGCATCGGCGGGGCCCGACTCCACCCCGGGAACCTCGGGTGGCGCCGATGCCGAGGCGGAGGACACCGGCAGCAGCGGCGCCGACGGTGCCGATGGGGGGAGCGGCACCGAGAGCGCGACGCCGGAGGACGCCGGGCCCTCGGGCGACCCGGGGGACCAGGAGAGCGCTCCGGCCAGCCCCTCGGGAGATCTCCCGTACGCCGTGGAGCAGCAGATGGGTGTCCGGGGTGAAGACCGCCGAGCCGTGCAGGAGCAGCTCGACGGCTTGCTCGGGAACCACGCCGACGAGATGACCTCGGTGCTGCCGTCCGTCGAGCCGCCCGGCACCGACGTGATCGGTCGGCGCGTGTGGCCCCTGGGGCCGACCTCGCAGGTCGTGTGCAGCGGGGACGGGTCGCTGACCTGGGCCTCGGGCCCACCCGACACCCTCGCCGACGACCACACCTTGTCGTGCACCTCCGAGGGGGGCGCGCCGGCCGTGGACGCACCGCGCCGCTCGGGCGAGGACCCGGAAGCCGTGCGGGGCCTGGACCCGCGCTGGCACCAGCAGCTCGCCCTCGCCCCCGATGCCGGGTCCCAAGCCTGGATCGGGGTGCACCTCCCGCTGGCCGAGGGGGCCCCGAGCCCGGACCTGGCCGCTGAGCGCGCCGCCGTCCTGGACGCGCTGGGCGAGACGCACACCACGGCGGCTGACCGCGGCGTGGTGGAGTTCGACGGCCGGGGCGACGAGGAGGTGCTGGCCGTCCTCCAGGCCCAGGCCGGGGACGACTACCGCCTGGTGGCCCACTGCCGTGGAGAGGGCGCGGTGGACCTCACCGCAGTGATCTCCACCTACCAACAGGTCTCCCAGCAGGTGCGCTGTGACGGCCAGATGGCCACCCGCTTCCGTGCCTACGGCAGCGATCCGGCGCGGGAGCTGCACCTGGAGCCGGCACCGGGGACCCGGGCCGTCCTCTCGTTCGAGGTCACCCACGTGGAGCAGTGAGGTCGGCCGGCTGGGGCCCGCGCTGCCTCCTGCCCCGCGGTCGGAGCGCTCGGCGATTTGGCGCCGGGGCCCCTGACCTGCGGCAGGATGGGTGGCATGTGCCGCAACATCCGGACCCTGCACAACTTCGAGCCGCCGGCCACCGACGAGGAGGTCCGGGCCGCTGCGCTGCAGTACGTGCGCAAGATCGCGGGTACCCGGGACCCCTCGCAGGCGAACCGGGAGGCCTTCGACCAGGCGGTGGAGGAGATCACGGCAGCCACCCAGCGCCTGCTGGACGGACTGACCACCTCGGCGCCGCCGAAGGACCGCGAGGAGGAGGCAGCCAAGGCCCGGGCGCGTGCCCAGAAACGTTACGGTGCAGTCTGACCCGGAGACCACCACGGAGGGAACGCATGACCACCGCAGCACCGCTCGAGGGCCGCATCTGGCAGCGCTACGTCGCGCTGGGTGACTCGTTCACCGAGGGCCTGGTGGACCCCACCGACGACGATCCGGATGCCCACCACGGCTGGGCGGACCGGCTGGCCGCCCGCCTCGCGCTGCGCAATGCCGCCCTCACCGACGCCGAGGGCAAGCCCGCGCCGGCACCCTTCGGGTACGCGAACCTCGCCCTGCGGGGGCGGCTCATCGAGCAGGTCACCGGCGAGCAGCTCGATGCCGGTCTGGCCCTGACGCCGGACCTCGTCAGTCTCTCCGCGGGCGGCAACAACTACCTCCGCCCGCGGGTGAACCGGGATGCGGTGGTCGACCAGATCGAGGACGCCGTCGCCCGCATCCGTGAGACGGGGGCGGACGTCCTGCTCATCACCGCGCCGGACATCAGCCGCACTCCCGTGCTGAAGCGTGTGTCCCCGCGCTTCGCCGAGTTCACCGCGAACGTGTGGGGCATCGCCCAGCGCTACGACTGCCACGTCGCCGACATCTGGACCCTGCGCGCCCTGCGTGACGCCCGCATGTGGGCGCCGGACCGCATCCACTTCAGCACCGAGGGGCACCGCCGCATCGCCCAGCAGGCCGCGTGGACCCTGGGTTTGGACGTCGAGGGCGCCGCCGAGCGGCAATGGAACCAGCCACTGCCCGAGGTGCCGCCGCTCACCCGGTGGGAGTCGCTCCAGGCCAACCGCGAGTGGGCCGCACTGCACCTGCGGCCCTGGGTGGAGCGCCGGCTCACCGGCCGCTCGTCCGGCGACGGCCTGATGCCGAAGCGCCCCACCGTCGACGAGCTCGACGTGCAGCGCTTGGCGGAGAACCGCGACCGCATCTGAGCGCGGCGCGGTGGTGGTGGTGGTGCGGCGTCAGCCCCTGGCGGCACTGCCGTCGGGGGACGGCCCGGTCGCCGGGCTGACCAGCGTGGCCAGCAGAATGGCCGCCGCCTGCCGGGGGTCGTCGAGCTCCTCCCCGAACAGCTCACGCACCTGGGTCATCCGGTAGCGCACGGTCTGCGGGTGCACCCCCAGCTGCTCGGCCACCAGGGAGCGCTGGCCACGCAGCAACATCCACAACCGCAGGGTCTCCACCAGGCGCTCGCGGGCGGAGGGGTCCACCTCATCGAGCGGGGCGAGGGCGCTCGTGGCCAGCGCGGCGGCGGCCACCGCATCGCCGTGCACCACCAGGTGCGGCAGCACGTCCACGAGCTCCTGGGGGCCGGGGGCGTCCGCCATCGGGTCGGGCGGGACGACCACCCAGCGGGAGGCAAGGCGCCAGGTGTCCGGGGCGTCGGCGCGGTCCACCACCGGCGTGACCAGGCAGCGGATGCCCGCGTCCCGGCTCCCGGTGCGGGCGCGGGTCCACTCGGCCTCGGAGGGGTCGGGCAGCACCAGGGTGCTCCAGCCCGAGCCCTCCGGCCCCAGGCCCACCTGGTCGATCACCAGCGTGCGCAGCGGCAGGCGGGAGGTGAGGGCCCCGGTGTCCTCGGCCCGGCAGAGCACCATGCCCACCTCACGCGGGGTGGTCAGCTCGGCGGCGCGCGCGTACTGGTCCACCTCGGCGGCGCGAGCGCCACGCAGGATCAACAGGCCCAGGTTGGTGCGGGCCTGGCTGCGCTGCTGGTCGGCCCGGGAGCGCTCCTCGGTGTGGCCGGCCACGGTGGCGGCCGAGAGGTCGTCGATGTACGCGAAGGTCAGCGCGGCGAAGGTCTGCAGGTCCCGGGCGACGAAGCCGTGGTCCAGCGCCACGTCGGAGAAGGTCACCCAGCACACGCGCGCGCCCACCCGGTAGGCCGCCAGCACCGCCTCCACCGAGCGCCCCGCACGCGCCTCGGAGCGGCCCAGCGAGCGCGCGCCCAGGGTGGTGGCCAAGGTGGGACCGGTGGAGGGGCCGGGGGCCTCGATGAGGTCCAGGAAACCGTGCAGCGCCATCGACACCGCCTCCTTGAGCACTGCCGAGCGGCCGTGGCGGAACTCCTCGGAGTACACGACCACGTCCTCCATGATGGCCCTCACGCTCTGCTGGGAGGCGTCCTCCACCGCGGCGCGCAGGTCGGCGACCACGGCCGGCGTCCAGAGCGGGTCCCCGGCGGGGTGCTCGGTGGCTGGCGCTGCGGCGGGATCGGTGGCCTGCTCCGTGGGGCCCTCGGGGGGTGTGCTCATGGAGACAGTCTGCGTCGGTTGTTCCCCGCGAACAAATCCGCGGGCAGAACTCCACGCCCTCTGGGGAGGAATGATGCGCCCGGAGCAGTGAGGATGGATGCATGACGATTTCCGAGCGCCGCGTGACGCCTCGACCCGGGTGGGTCGAGCGCCTCATCGAGGCCGCCGCCGTGGTCACCACCCCGGTGGTGCCGCACGACTACGTCGACATGGTGGCCCCCCTGCAGTCCCGTCAGGTCCTCCTGGCCAAGGTGGAGCGCGTCCGGCAGGAGACCGACCGCACCGTCTCGCTGTGGCTGCGGCCCGGTGTGCTCTGGCGCAGCCACCAGCCCGGGCAGTACATCCGCATCGGCGTGGACGTCGATGGGGTGCGCCACTGGCGCACCTACAGCCTCACCAGCAAGCCCGCGCCCTCCGGCACCCCCGGCGAGGCCGGCCTGCTGCAGATCACGGTCACAGAGGTGCCCGACGGCATGGTGAGCACCCAGCTCGTCCGCCACACCAAGGTCGGCGACCTGCTGCACCTCGATGCCGCGGACGGCGAGTTCACCATGAGCGACCCGCGCCCCGGGAAGATCCTCTTCCTGGGCGCCGGGTCCGGCATCACGCCGATCATGGGCCTGCTGCGCGGTCACCGCTGGCACGGCCCCGACGCCCCGGACGTGGTCGTGGTGCAGTCCGCGCGCACGCCCGAGGAGCGGTTGTTCGCCGACGAGCTGCCCGGCATCGCCGACCGGTTCGGCCTCACGCTCATCACCCGCCACACCTCCACCGAGGGCCGCTTCACGCTGGACTCCCTCGACGAGGAGGTGCCCGACTGGCGCGAGCGCACGGTCTGGGCCTGCGGCCCCGCATCGATGCTCGACGAGGCCGAGGAGTTCTGGGAGGCGGCCGGTCTGCGCGACCAGCTGCTCACCGAGCGCTTCCGCACCGTCGAGATCACCCCCGGCGAGGGTGGCCTGGCCACCTTCGACACCGGGAGCGCGGCCACCGAGGTGGAGACCGACGGCTCGACCACCCTGCTCGATGCGGGGGAGGAGGCGGGGCTGCTCCTGCCGAGCGGGTGCCGCATGGGCATCTGCCACTCCTGCGTCCTGAACCTCACCGAGGGAGCCGTGCGCGACCTGCGCGACGGCTCGCTCACCCTTGCAACTCCCGAGGACCCCACCCTCGTCCAGACCTGCGTCACCACGGCTGCAGGCGACTGCCACCTGGAGGTACCGGCATGACGACGACTCCCATCCGACGCACGCAGAACGCGACGACCCGCCCCGGACTGGGCGGCTCCCGGCTGAAGCCGCAGGCGTTCAGCGACGCGATGCGCGTGAACAAGCAGTTCGCCCGCACCCGCCGCGACACCCGCCGCGGGGTCAACCGCATCACGTCCACGGAGAACCCCGAGCGCCACTGGAAGCCGAAGCGATCCGGCGGCGACGACCCGGCCGCGCACCTGACGATCGAGCAGATCGAGGAGCTGGGGCGGGAGCTCGACGCGCTGCGCCAGGGCGTCATCGACTCGCGCGGGGCCCGTGATGCGGCGTACATCCGCCGCGTGATCGCCACCCAGCGTGCGCTGGACCTGGGCGGTCGCCTGGTGCTGATGGTGGGCAGCCGCACCAAGGCCGGCTTCGTGCTGGGCACCGGGGCGCTCACCGTGGCCAAGATCCTGGAGAACATGGAGATCGGCCACAACATCCTCCACGGCCAGTGGGACTGGATGCGGGACCCGAAGATCCACTCGTCCACCTGGGAGTGGGACCACGCGTCCCCCGCCGAGGCGTGGAAGCACTCGCACAACGACCTGCACCACACGTACACGAACGTGATCGGGCGGGACAACGACCTGGGCTTCGGCATCGCGCGGGTGGACCCGGACCAGCCGTGGAAGCCGTGGATGGTGTGGCAGCCGGTGCTGAACGCCATCAACGCGGTGACCTTCGAGTACTCCATCGCGCTGTACGACCTGGAGCTTGGCCGGTACCAGGGCAAGCCGCTCAAGGCGTGGAAGCCCGCCGTCCCCGGCCTGGTGGCCGTGGGCAAGAAGGTCGCCAAGCAGATGGGCAAGGACTACGTGGTGACGCCGGCGCTGAGCGGGCCGAACTGGAAGTCCACGCTGTTGGCCACCTGGACGGCCAACCTGGCCCGCAACCTGTGGAGCAACGGCGTGATCCTGTGCGGTCACTTCCCCGACGGGGTGCAGACCTTCAGCCGTGCCTCGACCGTGGGCGAGACCCGTGGTGAGTGGTACCTGCGGCAGATGTTGGGTTCGGCGAACATCTCCGGCTCGCCGCTGATGCACATCATGACCGGCAACCTGAGCCACCAGATCGAGCACCACTGCTTCCCGGACCTGCCGAGCAACCGGTACGCCGAGGTGGCGCCGCACATGCGGGACATCTTCGACCGGTACGGCTTCGACTACGTGACCGGTCCGCTGCCGGTGCAGTTGGCCAGCGCGTGGGGCAAGATCTTCCGCTACGCGCTGCCGAACGGGCAGTGGGAGACGGTGCGCCGCCAGCCGGTGCGCTCCGTGCTGGCCGGGGCCCGCTGGGCCGTGAAGCAGGCCCTGCCCGGCAACCGCTGAGGGCTGCGCCCAGAGACAGCGATGCGGAACGCCCGGCAGGTGGGCATTCAGCATCGCTGTGTCTCACGAGGGTCCGGGGGCTGGCGAGCGGTGGGTCTCCTCAGGCGGACTCGTTCTCCAGCACCACCGCCAGCGCCTGGCCCACGCCGATACAGAGCGACGCCACGCCCCAGCGCACGCCGTCGGCCTGCATCGCGGCGGCCAACGTCCCCAGCAGGCGCGTGCCCGAGGCGCCCAGCGGGTGCCCGATCGCGATCGCCCCGCCGCGCGTGTTCACGACCGCCGGGTCCACCTCCCACGAGTCCAGGCAGGCCAGCGACTGGGCGGCGAAGGCCTCGTTGAGCTCCACCATCCCCACCTGGTCCCACCCGATGCCGGCCCGGGCCAGCGCGCGGTTCACGGCCTCCACCGGCGCGACGCCGAAGCGCTGCGGCTCCAGGGCGTGTGCCGCCCGGCCCGCCACCCGCACCAGCGGCTCCCGGCCCAGCCAGTCGGCGGCGGCCGCGGACCCCATCAGCACCGCGGAGGCGCCGTCGGTCAGCGGCGAGGCGTTCCCGGCAGTGATGCGCCCGTCGGGACGGAAGCTCGGGGTCAGCCCCGCCAACTTCTCCGGGGTCGATCCGGGGCGGATCGTCTCGTCACGCGCCAGGTCCTCCGCATCGACCCCGGGCACGCCACAGGTCAGGTCGTCGTAGAAACCGGACTCCCACGCCTGCGCCGCCAACCGGTGCGAGTGCGCGGCGAACTCGTCCATCCGCTCCCGCTCGATGCCGTACTCCAGCGCCACCTGCTCGTTGGCCTCGCCGAGGCTCACGGTCCACTCGTCGGGCATCTGCGGGTTCACCAGCCGCCAGCCGAGGGTGGTCGAGTGCATCGTGGAATTGCCTGCTGCATAAGGCTTCTCGGGCTTGGTCATGACCCAGGGGGCGCGGCTCATGGACTCCACCCCGCCCACCAGCACCAGGTCGGCGTCCCCGGTCTCGATGCTGCGACTCGCCATGATCGTCGCATCCAGCGACGACCCGCACAGCCGGTTCACGGTGGTCCCCGGCACCGTCACGGGCAGCCCGGCCAGGAGCGTCGCCATGCGCGCCACGTTGCGGTTGTCCTCCCCGGCGCCGTTCGCGAGGCCGAAGACCACGTCGTCGATGCGGGCAGCGTCCAGCCCCGGCTGCCGCGCCACGATCTCGCGCACCACGGTGGCCGCGAGGTCGTCGGGGCGCACCCCGGCCAAGGCGCCGCCGAACTTGCCGAAGGGGGTGCGCACCGCGTCGTAGAGATAGGCCGGCTCGATCTGGGTCATGGGTGCTCCTGGCGCTCGGGTGTTCGTGTTCGGGGGCCGCCGGTGGCGGCAGGGTGTCGGGTCCATGGTGCTACACCCCTGTGCCCGGGCCGCCGCACCGCGCAGCCCTGCCGCCTCCGCCGCGCGGGTGCCCACCGCCGCCGCGCGGGTGCCCACCGCCGCCGCGCGGGTGCCCACCGCCGCCGCGCTACGCCCGCAGCGCCGCCTCCGCCGCGCGGGCGCCGGACTGCATCGCGCCCTGGATGGAGGCCCCTCCCCAGTGGTCACCACCCAGGAACAGCCCACCACCGAGGGCCGGGTCGCGTGGGGTGCCCGCCCCGGGGGCCGCATCGGGCAGGGCGTCGGGCACGTCGTGGCGCGTCACCACCTCCCAGCCGTCGACGGGCCGGCCCCACAGCACCGACAGGTGCTCGCGGACTCCCGCCTCGTCGACCGGCCCCTCGCCGCGGTGCAGCACGCTGGCCTCCATGAGGGGAGCCCCCGTCGCGCTGTAGCTGGGCGCGGCAGCGGTGACGACGGCCGTGTTGACGACGGGGCCGCGCCGCGCCGTTCCGTCGACGCGCAACACTGGGTCGGCGGTGGGCGGCTCGGGGGCGGTGAACCACCACGTGGTCACGCCCTTCATGCGGGCCACCGGCAGGACGGGGCCGTCCGGGCCGAGCAGTCCCTGCACCTGCTGCGGCGCCACGGTGACGACCACCTGGCGGGCGACGTGCGTGCCATCGGCGGTCTCCACGGCCAGCGCGCCGTCGCGTGCCACCACCCGGTGCGCCGCCTGTCCCAGGGCCACGGGTTGCCGCAGGCCACCGGCCAGCTGGGCGGGCAACGCCCCCATCCCCGCCGCGGGCAGGCCCGGGGTGCCAAGGAGGAACCACCGCAGCAGCTGCGCCACGGCAGGAGCACTCGTGGAGCCGTCCTCTTCCAACAGCACACCGGCCAGGAAGCGCTCGAGCGCGCGCCGGCCGAGGCCGCCGGCGCCCACCGCATCGAGGCGCTCGCCCCACGGCACCTCGCTCTGGCCGCCCGGGGACGCCAGCGCGGGCAGCACCCACCGGGCAAGGCCCGTGAGCTGACGCAGTGCGGTGGCGTCGGTGGGGACGATGCCGGAGCGGAGGGTCGCGGGGAGGTCACCCGGGGAGCGGACCGGGTCGGCCAGGCGCGCCACCCCCTCGGGGCTCACCAGGTCCACCCCGGGGGTGAAGGTCTGCAGGTCGAGCGCGTCGAGGTCGACCTCCCGGCGGACCCGCGGATAGGCAGGGTTCAGCACCTGGAACCCGCGGTCGCACAGGAAGCCGTCCACGCGGTCGGTGGCGACGCGTCCGCCCACCTCCGCGCCTGCCTCCAGCACCTGCACCCGCTGCCCGGCGGCCTCCAGGTGTCGTGCTGCGGTCAGTCCGGCCAGTCCCGCCCCGATGACGATCACGTCGACGTCCATGCCCCCAGCCTCCCACCTCACCACCCGGCCCGCAGTGGGCCGGGTGGCTCACACCTCACCGGGCGCGCAGGGCGTCGGCCGCGGCCCGGACACCGGACTCCATGGCACCGGTGATCCCGGGGTCCAGGTGGTCGCCGGCCAGGAACAGTCCGGGCGGAGCATCGGCACCGGGCAGCCCCGCGCTCGCCGCGGGACGCACCGGCACCCCGTGGGCCTGGTCCTGCCGGGCCACCACCTCCCAGCCGAAAGCCGGCGTCCCCCACAGCTCGGACAGGTGCACCCGCACGGCCGCCTCCTGCCCCTCCGGGTGGCCGTTGCGGTGCAGCACCAGCGCCGCGATGAGCGGCCGCCCGTCCGCCGAGTAGGCCGGGGACACGTTGGTCACCACGGCCGTCGCCGCCACCGGGCCGCGATGGGGCCGCGCGTCCAGCCGCAGGGCCGTCGACCCACTGGGCGCCTCGTCGGCGGTGAACCACCAGGTGGTCACGCCGTGCCACTGCTGGTGCGGCAGTGGGAGGTCCACCCCCGAGCCGTGGAGCAGGTCCGCACTGACCCCGGCTGGCGTGGCCAGCACCACCTGTGGAGCGCTCCACGTGCCGTGGTCGCCCACCACCACCCACGAACCGCCCCGGCGGCGCACCGCATCGACCCGGGAACCGGTGTGCACCGGCCGCTCCAGGTGGCCTACCAGGTGCACCGGGAGCGCGACCATGCCGTGTGCAGGCAGGGCCGGTGCCGCGTGCAGGAAGGCGCGCAACCTCTCCCGCGCCGTCCTCCCATCCGATGCGGCGCTGCCCCCGCTGCCCCCGATGGCTGCGCTGTTTCCACTGCGCCCACCGTTCCCGATGTCCGCACTGCCGCTGCCCCCACTGCGCCCACCGGGGTCCTCCAGCAGCATGGCCGTCAGAAGTCGCTCGGCCACCAGCGCGGGGCGCCCCTGCAGGCCCCCGGCCGCCAGCGCCTGCGGCCACGGCAGGTCGTCGCCCGCGGCCTCGGCGGCCCGGGCCCAGCGCAGCAGGGACCACACCTCGCGGGCGCTGTGCAGGTCGTGCGCGCGCAGGCCCGCCCGCAGCGTGGAGACCAGCCGTCCCGGTGCACGTCGTGGGTCGGCCACGGTCCGCACCTCGGACCCGTGCGCGTCGCTACCCAGCAGCAGGTCCAGCCCCGGCAGCAGCGGGTGCAGGTCCAGGTCCTCCAGGCCCACCAGCCCCGCCAGGCCCTCCGGTCGTGGGTAGACCAGGTGGAAACCGTGGTCCACCGTGAACCCGTCGACGAGCGAGGACCCCACCCGGCCCCCGACCGTCACGTCCTGCTCCAGCACCTCCACGTGCCGCCCGGCCGCGGTCAGCTGCGCGGCCGCCGCCAGGCCGGCCACCCCGGCGCCCACCACGATGACGTCCGCGTCCGCCGTGCGCAGCGGCACCCGCGTGAGGCCGGGCCGGACGGTCATGCGCGCTCGGCGCCCGGGGGGACGCTCCCCGCATCGGAGGCGGTGTAGGTGACTGACAACGTGTGGTTGCCGCCGGGCTCGAGGTGGATGGAATGGTCGACCCCGTCGGCGCGCTCGCCGATGCACGCGGACTCGACGCACAGGAAGGCATCCCACCCGTCGTCGGGGGTGTCGGCCATCGACCGCGCCCCCTCGGCGCCCGGGCTCCACACCACCGTGTCCGCACCTCCCTGGGACTCGATGCGGATGCTCCGCCCACCGTCCTCCAAAGTCACCGTGCCCCCGGGGCCGGCCGTGCGGTGGATGCGGTCGATCGCCCCCGTGGGCCGCAGGTCGCCGGACTGCTCGGTGACGCCGCCGGTCAGCTTGTCCACCACGGTGGCGCCGTCGAGTCCCTGCACGGTGCAGGCATCCACCCCGGCCACGGCGAAGTAGCTGTGCAGCGCGGCCTCCACGCGGCGTGGCGCGGTGCCGGCGGGCAGGGCGAGAGTCAGGTCCAGGTGCAGCTGGGTGGCGGCCGTCACCTCCAGGCGCAGGTCCACCCCATCGGCCGTGGTGGTCAGGGCCAGTCGCACGGTGCCGTCCTCGGCCACCTGCGCGTCCTCCAGCTCCCACCCGGTGGTCCGGGCGGGGCCGTGGCTGGGGGAGTGCTCCCCGTCGGGCCCGTCGGCGAACCACGGGGCGCACACCGGGATGCCGCCGCGCACCGCCTTCCCGGGGGCGCGCACCGCATCAGGACTGAGCCAGAGCAGCTCGGCACCCCCGGCGGGCACGAACGAGAGCACCTGGGCGCCCTGCAGGTCCAGGTGCAGGGCACAGACGGCGGTCTGCGCGAGCAGCTCACCCGCGCCCGACCCGCTGGGCCTCCACTCGAGGCCGGCGGGGAGTTCGGACGGGCGCTGCGTCGGTGCCATGCGCCCACCCTAGGACGACCCTCCGACAACCACGCCGGAGCGCCGCGAGGGGGCCTGCTGGGCGGCGTGGATCACGTTCCGGCGCGGGTCAGGTAAAGGTTTGCCCTAGATGTGCCGTTCGGTGCCCCTCGCGGGCCGGTGGACGTGCAGAGTGGGTCTCACGCCACAGGGACCGGGATCTCCCAGTGGCCATCAGGCTCGGACGGTGGATGGGATACCCACGGGGCACCGGAAGAGCGCAGCGGGTCGGAGTTCGCTCCGACCCGCTGACTGATGTTCCGGGGGTCGTTCAGGCCGAGGGGGCCGCGCCCGCTGATGGGGCCGCCCCCGCCTCGCCCTGGTCCGCCTCGTCCGCGGCCCCGGACTCACCAGCTCCCTGCCCCTGCCCCTCCTGGGGGGTCTCGCCCAGCAGCGCCGCCATCCAGCGGTTGCCCGGGATGTGGTCCACCAGCAGGGACTTCGCGAAGATCGTCGCCGGCACGGCCACCAGGGCGCCCAGCGGGCCCAACAGGTAGGCCCACACGATCAGTGAGACGAAGATGACCGTCGCGTTCAGTCCCACCATGTCGCCCGTCACGCGCGGCTGGATGATGGTCTGGAACACGAAGTTGATGGCCCAGTAGCCCACTGCCACGACCACGGCGATGAACGGCCCCTTCTCCAGCAGCGCGATCAGCGTGGGCGGGATGAGCCCCAGCACGAAGCCCACGTTGGGGATGTAGTTGGTGACGAAGCTGAACACGCCCCAGGTGATGGCCAACGGGATGCCCAGGGCCCACAGGAAGACCACGTCCACCAGCGCGACGAGGATGCCGAAGACCGTGGTGACCAGCCAGTAGGAACGCACCCGGCGCGCGAAGTCGCCGAACGCAGCCGCCGCCCCGGGACGCTGGTCGGCCAGCACGCGCATGCGGGCCTCCATGCTGCCGGTGTCGAGCACCAGGAAGATCAGTCCGATCACCAGCAGGGTCAGCAGCGAGGCCCCACCTGAGAGCTGCCCGGCGAGGTTGCGCACCACGCCGGCCACCTGCCCGGGCTCGACGTTCGTGAGCAGGTCCTCCAGCTGCGACTCCTCCACCCCGTATCGCGCCAGCTGGGAGATGGTCTGGTCGTACAGCTGGGTGCCCTGTTCGACGTACTCGGGCATGACCTCCACCAGCCGCAGGACCGACCACACCATCGACCAGGCGATGGCGGCCAGGACCGCGTAGATGGCCAACAAGGAGGCCAGGGTGGCCAGCGGCCCGGGCACCTTGTGGCGGCGCATCCAGGTCACCATCGGGTAGGCCGTGATCACGAGCGTGAGGGCCAGGAACATCGGGCCGAGCATGCCGGCCTGGCTGCGGATGCCCGCGCCGATGATGACCAGTGCCGCCAGCCCGACCAGGGCCATCACGGGGTTGATGGGGGCGGGCCGCGCGTCAGCAGCCGTCGCCTCCGGGGGTGCGGCGTGGGTCTCGTCGGGGTGGGGAAGTCGGGTGCTCACCCGGTGAGCGTACGCAGCGGCGGGTGGATGCGGGGTGCGCCTGTGGGTGGGCGCACCCCCGCTCGCTGGCGCTGCACGTGATGCCGGACTGCTCCCGCACCGACGGGCGCGAGTGCACCCCGCTGGCCGTGCGCGGCATCGACGTCCGGCGCTGAGGCGGGGAGGTCGTCGCTGGAGCGGTCGTCGACCCTGCGGGGTCGGTGTGCGATGCGCTGGGAGATGACCGGTCGTGCTGGAATGACGGTGTGTCATCCCAGGTAGCCGCCGAGCTCGTCGCCGTCGTGATCGGCGTGGACGACGTCGTCCCGGTGGTGCTGGCGACCGACGACGCGCTGCCCCACGGGCCGCTGGAACCCGCGCACCGCTCGTTGCAGGCGGGGGTGCGGGCGTGGGTGGCCGAGCAGAGCGCCGTCCAGCTGGGGTACGTGGAGCAGCTTTACACCTTCGCCGATGCCGGGCGGTTGCCTGGGGAGGCGACGTCCCCGGAGCCGGCATCGAGCGACCAGTCACCCAGCGCGGAGACGGTGGCGCCGGGCCGGACGGCCGCGCCCCACGAGGCGGTGACGGCGGGCCGGACAGTCGCCATCAGCTACCTGGGTCTGACGCGCGCGACCTCCCGGGCGCAGTGGATGAGTATCTACTCGCTGTTCCCGTGGGAGGACCGGCGTGGGGCCGACGCTGCGCTCGACGACTCGCTGGCCGCTGCCCTGCAGGCCTGGGCGGGGGTGGATGCCGAGGCCCGCGCCCGGGTGACGTACACCTTCGGGCTCGACGGGGAGCCCTGGCAGCCGGACCTGGTGCTGCAGCGCTACGAGCTGCTGTGGGAGGCCGGCCTGGTTGCGGAGTCGGCGGGGTCCGCCCACCCCGCCACCGGGCGACCGATGGTGCACGACCACCGGCGCATCCTGGCCACCGGGCTGGCCCGGTTGCGCTCGACCCTTCAGTACCGGCCGCTGATCTTCGAGCTGCTGCCCGAGGAGTTCACGTTGGGCCACCTGCAGGCCACCGTCGAGGCGCTCGCGGGCCGGCAGGTGCACAAGCCGAACTTCCGTCGGTTGGTGCTGCAGCAGGCCGAGCTGGTGGAGCCGACGGGGCGAACGAGCAAGGAGACCGGTGGGCGCCCGGCGCGGCTGTACAGCTACCGCCGTGCGGTGCACGCCGAGCGCCGCCACGTGGGCACCAAGCTGCCCCGCCCCAAGGTCCGCTGAGCTGGCCCCGGTCTGTTCGGCCCGCAGATCCGTGCGCAGCTCGTGGCGGTGCGTTCGGGAGGGTCCGCGCGATGAGGCGTCCGCCCGCCAGATGTGACCCGCGCCACGGCATGATCTACCCTTGTGCTCACTGTGAGCATCTACTCACTATGAACACAAGGGAGTCCGCGTGACCACCACCTCCACCTCGCCCAGCTCCGCGCCGTCGCCGACCGCCGCGCCGTCGCCGACGCCCTCGCCGGCCACCACCTCCTCCGCAGCCACGCCGCTGGCCACCCCCCGCGTCCGCCACCGAGCCACCGAGGCCGAGCGCCTCGACGTCGCGGCCGCCATCGAGGCCACCCGCGAGGAGTACGAGCGCGTCCGCCACGTCATCCCCGCTGCCGAGTGGGCCACGTTCGCCCAGGACGTCGTCGCCATCCGCGAGCTCAAGCGCACCCGGGACGCGGTGGTTCTGGCGCACAACTACCAGACCCCGGAGATCTTCCACGGCGTCGCGGACCTGGTGGGCGACTCCCTGGCCCTGGCGCGGATGGCCCAGGAGGTCGAGGCGCAGACCATCGTGCTGGCCGGTGTGCCCTTCATGGCCGAGACCGCCAAGCTCCTCAACCCCGGCAAGACCGTGCTGGTGCCCGACGCCGGCGCCGGCTGCTCGCTGGCCGACGGGATCACCGTGGCCGACATCGAGGCCCTGCGCGCAGCCCACCCGGGCGTCCCGGTGGTCACCTACGTCAACTCCAGCGCCGCCGTGAAGGCCGCCAGCGACATCTGCTGCACCTCGGGCAACGTCGAGAAGATCGTCCGCCACCTGGGCGCCGAGAGGATCATCTGCGTGCCCGACGAGTACCTCGCCCGCAACGTCGCGGCAGCCACCGGGGTGGAGGTCATCACCCACCCTGCGCGCTGCGAGGTGCATGAGCGCTTCTCCGTGGCCGACATCGCCCAGCTGCGCAGCGAGCGCCCCGGCATCACCGTCATCGCGCACCCCGAGTGCTCGCCCGAGGTGGTGGCCGCGGCCGACGTCGCCGGCTCCACCGCGCAGATGCGCGACCACGTGACCACCCACCGCCCGCCGCAGGTCGCGCTGATCACCGAGTGCTCCATGGCGGACAACATCCGCGCCGCGCAGCCGGACCTGGAGTACGTCCAGCCGTGCAACCTGTGCCCGCACATGCGCCGCTCGACCCTGGCCGGCATCCGCGCCGCGCTGGAGACCGGCGGGCCCCAGGTCACGCTCGACCCCGCCACGGCCGCGGGTGCCCGCCGCGCCGTCGAGCGGATGCTGGAGCTCTCGTGAGTGCCCGGGAGGAGAGTTCGCTGGGCACCGCCGCCCGGGTGGGTGCGAGCGCCGATGCCGCCGCGCCGGTGAGTGCCCCCGTGGTCGTCGTCGGCGCGGGTCTGGCCGGCATGGTCACCGCGCTGCGCCTCGCGCCGACGCCGGTGCTGCTCGTCTCCCCGCTGGAGCCGGGGCGGGGTGGGTCTACGGAGCTCGCGCAGGGTGGTCTGGCGGCCGCCATGGGCACCGGCGACACTCCGGCCGCGCATGCCGTCGACACCCACGCCGCGGGGGGCGGGCTGTGCGATGCGGCGACCGTCACCCGCGTGACCGACGCCGGCCCCGACGTGGTCGCCGAGCTGACCGCGCTCGGGGTGACCTGGGACCGGACCGCCAGCGGGCCCCCGCACGCGGGCGCCATGTGCGGCGCCCTGTCCCTCGGGCGCGAGGGAGGCCACGGACGACACCGCATCGTCCACGCCGGCGACCGGACCGGTGCCGCGATCGCCGCTACCCTGGCCGATGCGGTGAGCTCCGCCCCGCACATCACCCACCTCGCGAGTGTGGTTACCGAGGTGGTGACCGGTGGCAGCGACAGTGCGGACCCCGCAGGGCGTTCTGGGTCCGGTTCCGCGGGGCTGCTCTCCGACGACCCCGGCCGCGTCACCGGTGTGGTGGTGCGCACGGCCGGGGGCACGCACCGGATCGCCACCGACCGGGTCGTGCTGGCCACCGGGGGCTACGCAGGCCTGTACGCGCTGACCACGAACCCGTCCACCACTCGGGGTGCGGGCCTGGCACTCGCCGCCCGGGCCGGCGCGCGTCTGGCGGACCTGGAGTTCGTGCAGTTCCACCCCACCGCCCTGGACCTGGCCGCGACGCCGGCAGGCGCGACGCCGGCAGCCGCGACCGGTAGGACGTTGCCAGCCCTGGGCAGCGCCGAGACCGCCGCATCCCTCGGCCGCCTGCCGCTGCTCACCGAGGCCGCCGCATCCCTCGGCCGCCTGCCGCTGCTCACCGAGGCCCTCCGCGGCGCCGGGGCGGTGCTGCTCAGCGACGGGCATCGCTTCGTCGACGAGGTGGCCCCGCGTGACGTGGTCGCGGCCGCCGTCCACGCCGAGCGACGGGCCGGTCGACGGGTGGAGCTCGACTGCCGCGCCGTGCCGGACCTCGACCGCTTCACCGCACTGTCCGCCACCGCCGCCGCAGCCGGCCTGGACCCGCGCCGTGACCCGCTGCCGGTCTGCCCCGCGGCCCACTACTCGATGGGGGGCGTGCTCACCGACGCCCGCGCCCGCACCGACGTGCCCGGTCTGTGGGCCGTGGGTGAGGTCGCGTGCACCGGGCTCCACGGGGCCAACCGATTGGCGTCCAACTCACTCCTCGAGGCCGTGACCACCGGCCGCGCTGCGGCGGAGGACCTGGCCGCGTGGTCGGGGGGCGGTCCTCGCAGCGCCGACGCCGCCGACGCCTCGCATGCCGCCGACGCCGCCGATGACAGGTGCCGCCCGCCCGCGGACCCGCTGGCTGCCTGGCACGACGGGTGGCGCTCGCCCGTGGCGCCCCACCGCACGATCCGGGCAGACGCCGTAGACCTGGCCCTGGCCGGCACGCCGCGCGATGCCGCCCCACCCGCCAGCGCAGTGACCGGTGACCCGGCCAGCCGCCGGCACGTTCTCGGGCCCGACACGGTGGTCAGCGAGCTGCTCTCCGTGCACGCCGGGGTGGTCCGGACGCGTGACGGCGTCCAGCACGCCCTGACCGCACTGGCCGACCGCCCCGGTGACGACGCCCTCGTCGCCCGGTTGCTGCTGCGATCCGCCCTGCGACGCGCGGAATCGGTCGGCGGCCACCGGTGGGGTGCGCCTGATCCCGCCGCACCAGGGGCTGCTGCGCCCGGGGCTGTCGCGCTGGAGTCCGCCGCCGCGGAGGCCTGCGTGGCACCCGGGGCGACGCTCACCGCATCGGGGGTGGGCCGATGAGCACCGCTGACACCTGTTCCGCCGGCGCGACTCGCCCTTCGGCCACGCACGGCTCCCCGCGACCGCGCGACGTCGACGCCCTGGTGGCCGCTGCGTTGGCCGAGGACGTGGGCGAGATCGGCGACGTCACCGCCCGCGCCACCATCCCCGCCGACGCCACCGGTGCCGCCGTGGTCGTCGCGCGAGAGGCCGGCGTGGTGTCCGGGCTGGACTTCGTGGTGGCCGCGTTCGAGCAGGTGGACCCTCGGCTGACCGTCCAGCTCCTGGCCGCCGACGGAGACCGCGTGGCCCCCGGTGCCCACCTGGTGCGTGTGGCGGGGCCGAGCCGCGGCATCGTCACCGGTGAGCGGGTGGCGCTGAACTTCCTGGGGCTGCTCAGCGGTGTCGCCACGACCACGGCTCGGCTGGTGGAGGAGGTCGCCGGCACTGGCGCGCAGGTGGTGGACACCCGCAAGACCGTCCCCGGCCTGCGCGCGGCGCAGAAGCGCGCGGTGCGCCACGGCGGGGGAGCCAATCACCGCCTCGGGCTGCACGACGCGGTGATGGTGAAGGACAACCACATCGCCCTGGCCGGCGGGGTGACGGCGGTGCTGGAGCGGCTCGCCTCCGGGCCGGATGCGCCGGGGCACATGGTCCGCATCGAGGTGGAGGTTGACACGCTCGACCAGCTGCGCGAGTTGGCGGCCTTCGAGCGGCGCCGACTCGATGCCGGTGCGCGGCCGGTGGTGGACGTCGTGCTGCTGGACAACATGGGGCCCGATGGTGTGGCCGGTGCCGTGGCGTTGCTCCGGGCCGCGGGCCTGCACCCGGTGGTGGAGGTCTCTGGTGGGGTCGCCCCTGCGGCCGGAGAGCCCTCCGCGGCCGGCGAGCTTGGTGGCCACTCCCCGGCCCGCGCGCTCGCCCTCGCTGGAGCCGACGTGCTCAGCTCCGGGGCACTCACCCACTCCGCCCGGTGGCTCGACGTGACGCTCGAGGACGAGCCGGTACGGGGGTGCCGGGCCGCGCGCTAGGGGATGGCCGTGTGGTACTAGCCGCCTTCTAGACTCCCGCCATGCAGAGCGCCGCGTCGACCATCGCCGAACAGGGCCGCCGCATCGTCGTGGTGGGGGGTGCCGGTGCGCTGGGCTCCCGGTTCGTCGAGTGGTTCCGCAGCGGCGGCGACCTGGTGCACGTCATCGACCCGGCTGCGCCGGGGGTTCCCGCTGGTGCGCCCGGTGGTGGCGCGTCCGGTGGGCCCAGCGCGTCGGAGGGTCCGGCGGGTGACCCCGACGCGGCGGCGTTCGCGACGGCGGACCTCGTCCTGGTGGCGGTTCCGATCCGGGTGACCGAGCAGGTCATCGCCGCCCTGCCCCCGCTGCGCCCCGATGCCGTGCTGGCCGACCTCACGTCCGTGAAGGCCCCCGCCCTGGCCGCGATGCTGGCCGCTCACACCGGGCCGGTCGCCGGCCTGCACCCGATGTTCGGTCCCGACGTGGCCGGTCCCGCCGGAGAAGTGGTGGTGCACAGCCCCGGGCGCGGTGAGGTGGGCTGGATCCTCGACCGGATCGCCGGGTGGGGGTGCCGGGTGGAGACCGTGGAGGCGGCCGAGCACGACCGGCTCATGGGCATCATCCAGGCGCTGCGCCACACGGTGACCGTGGCCTACGGGGTGGACCTGCGGCGGGAGGGCGCCGATCTGGACCGGCTGCTCGCGCTGAGCTCGCCCATCTACCGCACCGAGCTGATGATGGTGGGCCGCCTCTTCGCCCAGGACGCCGAGCTGTACCACGACATCATCACCGCCTCCGAGTCGAATCTCGAACTGCTGGAACACTTCCACGAGACATTGGGTGATCTGGTGAAGCGACTGCGGTCGGGGGACCGCGACGGGTTTGTCGCCGAGTTCGAGGCGGTGCGCGACTACTTCGCCGGGCACTCCGAGGGGTTCCTCGCCGAGAGCCGGGAGCTGCTCTCGGCCGCCAAGGCGCTGCGGGCCGCCACGGCGGAGGAGGCCTCGGAGGCGCTGGCGGGCGGGGCGGACGAGGGGGGTTCGCCGACCCCGGGTGGCGCGCCCACGGCATCGACGGCGGACGATCTCGCCGCCCGGCTGGCGCCGCACCGTGCGGAGATCGACCGCATCGACCGCGAGCTGCTGCGGCTGGTGAACGCGCGGGCGGCGCAGGCTCGCGCCATCGGCACGATCAAGGGGACCGCCGCCGCCTACCGCCCCGAGCGCGAGGCGCAGGTGCTGCGCGGCCTGGTGGAGCGTAACCCCGGACCGCTGCCGGACGATGCGGTGCGCCGTGTGTTCCGTGAGCTGATGAGTGAGTGCCTGGCGGTGGAGCGGCCGCTGACGGTCAGCTACCTCGGGCCGGCTGGGACGTTCACCGAGCAGGCGGCCGTGCGGCACTTCGGCGGGGCGGCGGTGACGGTGCCCGCATCGAGCCTGGAGGAGGTGCTGCGCGAGGTGGAAGCGCGGCAGGCCGATTACGCGGTGGTGCCGGTGGAGAACTCGACCGAGGGTGCTGTGGGGCGGGCGCTGGACCTGTTGTCGCGGTCGCCGCTGGAGGCCGTGGGGGAGGTGCGGCTGCGGATCGTGCACCACCTGATGGGGCGCGCGCCCGCGGGTGCGGGCGCGGGACCGGTTGTGCGGCGGGTGTTCGCGCACTCGCAGGCGCTGGCGCAGTGCCAGGAGTACCTGACGCGCCACCTGCCCGATGCCGAGCGCGTGCCGGTGAGCAGCAACGCCGAGGCCGCGCGTCTGGTGGCCGAGCTGGCGGCGCATGGCGTGCACGACGTCGCGGCGCTCGGGCCGGCCGGGGCGGCGGAGCTGTACGGGCTGGAGGTGTGGCGTTCCGGGGTGGAGGACGACCCGGAGAACACCACGCGCTTCCTGGTGCTGGGGCACGAGTCGCCGCCGCCCAGTGGGCACGACCGGACGAGCCTGGTGGTGTCGCCGCCGAAGACCGACCGTGACGGTGCGCTGCTGGCGATGCTGCGCCCCCTGGCCGAGCACGGCGTCTCGATGACGAAGCTCGAGTCCCGTCCCATGCGCGGCGTGCTGTGGCAGTACCTGTTCTTCATCGAGGTCGACGGGCACGCCGCCGAACCGGGCGTGGCCGCCGCGCTGGAGGAACTGCGCAGCTCCGCGGTGTTCTTCAAGCTGGTCGGGAGCTACCCGCGGGTGGACTGAGCCGTGCGACGGCCGGTGCGTCGGCCGGTGCGGCGTGGTGTTCAGCCCGCCAGTCGCCGCAGCGCGAGGTGGCTCAGCGTGGCCGCCATGGTGGGCAGCACCGCATCGTCGAACAGCACCAGTGGCGAGTGGTTGAACGCGGCGGTGGCGGGGTCCACGTCGTCCGGCGAGGCGCCGACGTAGAGGAACACGCCCGGCACCTCGTTGGCGACGAACGAGAAGTCCTCACCCGTCATCCGGGGCGTGGGGTGGCGGGTGACGGCCTCGTCGCCGAACAGCTCCCGCAGCCACCCTGCGGCCTGCTCTGTGGCGTCCGGGTCGTTGTGGGTGACCGGGTACTGGCGTACGAAATCCACCTCAGCGGTGCAGCCATGGGCCCGCGCGATGTTCTCGGCCGCCCGGTGGGCCTCGGCCTCGATGCCGTCGAGCGCCTCGTCCGAGATCGTCCGCACCGTGGCGCCGAGTCGGGCCGACGGTGGGATGACGTTCACCGCATCGCCCGCGCTGAGCTGCGTGACGGTGGCGACCACGGGGTCGAACACGCTGAAGGCGCGGGTGATGCGGGCCTGCAGGGCCGTGCCGAACTCGAACAGGGCGGGCACCGGGTCGGTCGCCAGGTGCGGTTGGGAGCCGTGCCCGCCCGCGCCGTGCATGGTGACGTAGAGCCGGTTGCTGCTGGCCATCGCGGGGCCGACGGCGTACTCGATGCGGCCGCGCTCGCCGGGGAAGACGTGCAGCGCGTAGGCGGCGACGACCTGGTCGTGCGTGGCACCTGCGGGGCGGGTAGCGGTCTCCCCGGTGCGCGCGGCGTCGAGCAGCCCCTCCTCGAGCATGTACGTCGCGCCGCCGAGGGACTCCTCACCGGGCTGAAACATCAGGATCACGCTGCCGTGCAGCTGTTCCTGGCGCTCGCTGAGCAAACGCGCCGCTCCCACGAGCGCTGCGGTGTGGAGGTCGTGGCCGCAGGCGTGCATCGCGCCGTTGCTGCTCCGGTACGGCAGGTCGTTCTGCTCGGTAAGTGGCAGGGCGTCCATGTCCGCGCGCAGGATCACCGCCGGGCCAGGGTGCTCACCGCGCAGAACGGCGACCACCGAGGTCGTGGTGTTCCCTGTGGTCACCTCCAGTGGAAGACCCTCGAGCGCTGCCAGGACTCTCGCCTGCGTCTCCGGGAGGTGCAGTCCCACCTCAGGCAGCTGGTGCAGCTCGCGTCGCAAGGTCACCAGGTCCTCGGCGATGGCCTCGGCGTCCGCCGTGAGTCTCTCGTCGTCCGGGGCCGGTCCTGCCGGGTCCTGCAGGTCGTCCGTGCGGGGCATGGGTGCTCCTCGGGTCGGGGTCACGAGGCTAGGCCGTCCTGTCCCACCGTGAAAGGGGCCCGCGGGATTCCCCGGGTCCGGTGCGGGGCCAGGCCATGGGTGTCGAGTGGCGGTGGACACCCCAAGGCCGTGGGCGTCCCCGAGGCCACGCGCGTGCGATGCGCCCGTCGTGCGGGACACCAGTACACCGACGTGCACCCCGGGGCCACGGGCGTGCGATGCGCCTGTCGGCGGTAAGAGGTCAGCATGTGGCGCCCTGGCGGCGGCGGGTGAAGGTGATGGTGGCCATGCCGCTCGCGTCCCGCGTGGTGGTGTGGCTGTAGTGAGGATGTTCTACGAGGCGGTTGTGCCTGCCGCACAGAGGGATTCCGTTGGAGAGGTCCGTCCTCCCTCCCCCGGGATGGAGGAGTTGACCACCTGGCCCGTATCTCGGTGACCACGGGTTGTCATGGTGAATCTCGCACCAGGCGAAGGGTCGTTCGCAGTCCCGTTCGGCGCAGGAGTCGTACTTCGCGGCGAGGGCTGCCTTTTGAGCATCGTTGAAGAAGCGTCGTTGTCGACCAAGGTCCAGCGGGATGGAGTCACCGCCCATGACGACGGGGATGGTGCCCGCGTTGCTGGCCAGCCGCCGTACCTCTGCGGCCGAGACCTCGTTCCCGGTGTCCGTGATTCCCACTCGGTTGACCTCTCCGCGGAGGGTCTCCAGGTCGGTGGTCACCAGCAGGATCGCGTTGATCTTGGAGCCGAGCTTGTCGGTGGGCAAGTGGTCGATGAGTTCTGCCAAGGCCTGACCGCGCTGCTGGTCGCGCAGCTGCCGGTCGAAACGTGCGTCGCCCGTCCCGTGCGCGCCCATCGCTCCGTCGCTGGCGCTGGGTGCCGCGGCGCCAGTGGTGCCCACCGTGTCAGCGCAGGCGGTGCCCGGCAGGCCCCCGCCCGCTTCGCCACCGCCCGTCCCCGGGTATGTGCCGCTGTCCTTGGTGCTGCTGCGACGTCGGGGGCTGGTCAGGGTGTCCAGCGCCTTCTTGAGCATGTGGGCCTGCAGGTCAGGCAGGGTGAACTGGCCGAACCACGTGCCGTCGTGGTTGTCCTTCATCCAGAACGACGCTGCCTCCCAGGCGGCCTGCTCCTCGGTGCGCACCACGTCGTTGTGGTGCTCGTCGACCTCAGCGTCTGGAAGATCGAGCTCTGCCAGGGCGCGCTTGGCGGCCCTGCGCAGCTTGGCAGGGGACAGGTGCTGGGCCTTCGAGACCAGTCCGGTCTCCACCCGCGAGCGCTGCTCCTCGGTGAGGTGGTCGGGGAGGCTCTCCAGGGCCTGCGTGATGATCAGCGCCTGCTCCCGGTTGATCAGCCCGGCGTCCCACGCCTGGGCGGTCGGCGAGTGGGCGGGCTGGCCCTCATCGAGCTGTCCGTCGCCGGCGGGAGTGTCACCCAGACCAGTCGCGTCAGTGCCCGGGGTGCGACCTCCCCGAGGGTCAGCCGCTGGGTCCCTGGGGGCGGGCCGGTGATTGCCCAGCGCCTTCGCGAGGTCGGCGTCGCGCCCCACCTGGCGGGCACTGGTACGGGTGCGCCCGGCGGTGAACTGTGCGTCATCGAGGTGGTGGGCGTTGCCGGCTTCGCGGGTGGCGCGGACGACGTCCAGGGCGCGGATGCGGACTCGGTCGTGCCGGTTGACCAGGGTCTGGACCTCCCGGACCAACCACTCCAGGTCACGACTGTCCAGGGTGTCGGCGCGGGCCCCGAGGTCGGCCACGGCATCGAGAAGGGCATCGACCGTCGCGTTGGCCTCCGCGCAGAGCTGCTGAATCACCATGGCCGGGTGCGGCACGCTGCTGGAGTCGGGAAGAGGGTTGGTCGCGGTGGGGTCTAGGCCGGGTGCATCCGTTCTGGGCGCCGGGCTGCCACCGGTCGCTCGTTGCGATCGCGGGTCGAGATCCCCGGGCGCGGTGGGCGTCGTGGCGCGCGCTGTGCTGAACAGATCGTCCATGGTCGCCCCCTCCCCAGGATGTGTGGCCGAACCCCCTGCCCGACCGACTGCCATCAGAATAGTACACAGGGGCGACAATGACAAGCCGTCGATAGAACATGTGGACGAGTGCCTGGGGCGCCAGGTGCCATCTCCTGGTTCTGTGGACAACGGGGCCTGTTCGGGTGAGGCGCAGGACCCTGTTTCCTCGTCGAGCAGCACGGCCTGGGGTGGCCCGACGAGCGCGGATTCGACTGGCACCTCGCCGGGGTCCGGTGAGTCGGGTACCAGTGGTGCGTCGGGTGGTGAGTCCAGTTCGCCAGGTTCGCCCTCCGGTGCCACCGTCGTGCCCGCACCCCTCACCGCTTCCGGGCGCGCACCACCAGGTCCACCGTGTGCCCCGCCCCGGCGCCGCCGGCCACGTGACGCGGCCGCGCCTCATCGACCACCACCTCCCATTCGTCACCCAAGGAGGCCCGCACCGCCGCGGGGTCGAGAAAGCGAGTCGGGTCGAAACCCTCGTGCACGTGGGCCGGGTCCACCTCGTGGTGCACGAACAGCAACGTCCCGCCCGGCGCCACCAGCGACGTCAGCTTCCGCTCCACAGCGCGGTCAGGCGTCCGCTCGAGCACGGGGTACATCGCGCTCACCAGGTCGAACCCCGCGGCCGGCAGGTCCGCCGACAGAAGACCAGCCGCCACCCCCGTCACCGACACCCCCACCCGCTCCGCCGCCGCCTGCGTCAACGCGACTGCGTTGGGGGAGATGTCCAGCGCGGTGACCTCCCAGCCCTGCTGGGCGAGCCACACCGCATCGGCGCCCTCACCGCATCCGATGTCGAGCACCCGCCCGGGCGTCAGGCCCGCCACCTCCGCGACCAGCGCGCCGTTCGGCTCGCCGCTCCAAGTGGGCTCGCCGGAGTACCGCTCGTCCCAGTGCTCCACGCTCGTGGGCGGGTGCTCCGATGCGGGCGCCTGGCCGTGGCCGGGCCCGTGCGGGTGGTCGTGGGGCGCGGCGGGCGAGGACGTCATGGGGTGAGTCTGACAGCGCGACCTGGCCGCCGCCCCCACCGCCTCAGGGCAGGAAGATCAGGAAGCCGAAAAGCAGGGCGAAGAGGGCTGCCAGCATGGGTGCTCCTGGGGTCGGGCCCGGGTCCGATGCCGGGTGTCGCCCCAGTCTGGTCCGCTGGGTCCCGCTGGGCAAGAGGTGGGTGTGGTCAGCGGGATGTGGGCCGCGCTGTGGCCTCGCTCCGCCGCCCACTGAACCGCCCCGCCAGCACCACGAACCCCGCCGCCGTGGCCACCAGCACCACCGACCGCGTCAGCGCCGCGGGGTCATGCACGGCGAGCTGCGGGATGTGGCGGGCCGGCACGGCCACGGCGAACACGAAGGCGCCGAGCAGACCGAACCAGGCTCCCCGCATCGAGCCGAGGTGGCCGCGCAAGTTGCCCCGGCGGATCGCCCACACGCCGGCGACGACGCTGACGATCGTCGCGCCCGACAGGGCGTGCAGCACGCTCCAGGACGAGCCGTTCAGCCCGGTGATGCCGAAGGAGCTGGCCGCCACGTACAGCATCAGCACCGCCCAGACGCGCCCGATGAGGCGGTGCTGGGCGTCGCCGCGGGGGCGGCGCCAGAGCTGGTAGGCGCCCAGGGGCAGGGCGATCGATGCGGCGAGGGTGTGGGTGACGAGCAGGGTGGTCCAGGTGGTGTCCATCAGGTGCCTCCGAGGGCGTCGCGCAGTAGGCGGGTCTGCCGCTGGTACTCGGCGAGGTCCACCCCGGAGCCGGCGACGGCCTGCTCGAAGGACCCCTCCAGGAGTGCGTCGGCGCGGGTGCGCAGGTCGCGCCCGGCGTCGGTGAGCGTCACGTGGCGGGCGCGTCCGGTGCCCGATGGGGTGACGGTGACCAGGCCCGCGTCCTCCAGCGAGCGGACCATGCGGCTGACCGAGGCCTCGGTGGTGCCGAGCTCCTCAGCCAGCGCGCGTTGGGTGAGGGGCCCGGCGGAGTCGGTGACCACCAGGGCGAGGAAGCGGCGGTACCCCAGCCCCAGCTCACGGCTGAGGATGCGGTCGGCGGCGCCGTCCATGGCCTGGACGAGCAGGTGGAGGTCGAAGGCGGGGCCGAGGTTCATGGGGGCAGTTTTGCAGGTGCAAGTTAGTGATGCAAGTAGACGCGAGGGAGCGTAGTGGATCGCGTGGGTGGCCACCGATGAGGAGGTGGCTACCTGGACCGGCTCCGTGCCGGTTCTGTTGCTGATGCTGACCACCTACGACGTCATCGGCCCGCTGATGACCCGTCGCCATCGGGACAGCCGGTGACGCAAACTGTCGTCACCTCGTCCAACCTGACGCGTGCACATGCGGCAGGTTGGACGGAAGGACGACAGTTTGAGGCAGTGGCCGCCGCTGCCGCAGCTCCCGCCGCCTCAGTCCTGCCCGTCGGATCCCGCGCGACACGAGGTGTGCGGGGGGCGGTGATCTGGCGCGGCTCTGCCACCCGGGTGGCGGTACCTCCGGTGAGAGCGGCCGCACGCCCCGCCCCGCCCCGCACGCCCCGCCGGTCCGGCGCACTGGGGGCCGAAGGAGGCCCCCATGACTCGACACGCCCGCATCCCCGCCCTGGTGGCGGTGGCCGCCCTGCTCGCCACCGGTCTGACGGCCTGCAACAAGCAGACCAGCTCCTGCGACTTCCAGACCGGCAAGGGCGGCGAGTGCGTCATCGACACCACGGGGTCCGCGAACACGGTGCAGCTCAACTTCTTCGTCACGCCCGGCAAGAGCGGCAACGACTTCGCGGACCACTACGACTTCCTGGGTGCGGAGAACGGCGTGGCGCGCTTCGTTGCCACGAGGGACGGGGAGTACGAGTGCCGCCAGGGCGAGACGATCCCCGTGGGCACGGGCCAGGCGGAGTGCCAGATCGTGGAGGACAACCGCCTCAAGGTGCGGATCTGGGTGGGCAACCCGGGCTGAGCGCCCGCCTCAGAACGCCCCGACCCCCAGCCCGAGCGCGATCACCGCGGCCACGCCGATGAACGGCACCAGCACGGTGAGCACGAAGTGTCCTTGTATCCCTCCCGGTGGGGTGAGGCCGGTGTCCCGCAGCAGGGTGATGATCGCGCCGTTGTGCGGCACCGAGTCCCAGCTGACCGAGGCCATGGCGGTGGCGCGGTGCATGAGCTCCATGTCGACGCCCTGCGCGTGCGCCATCGTCGTGAGCTGCTCGCCGAACGCGCGCCCCCTGATGTGGGGGCGCCGCCTCAGCCCTCCAGGGGCGCGGTGGCCCGCTGGGCGATCTCTGCGGCCACCCGGCGGGCGCCGAAGCAGCGGAAGGTGGCGACGCGGTCGTCACCGTGCAGCTCGACGATCTTGGTGCCCACGCCGTAGCGCACGCGCACCCGGCGGATCTCGGCGTACTCGATGCGCCAGGTGGTGTCCATCGGGTGCATCGACTTGTTCATGGCGTTGGGGGCGAAGGCGACCCCATGGTCGTCGGCGGTGACCCGGCCCCCCACCCAGATGCCCTTGACGGGGGAGCCGCGCCAGCTGACCTCCTCGGTGCCGTGCAGCAGGGAGTTGGCGCGTTTGGTGATGGGCTCCATGGGGCGATGGTAGAGGGGCGAGGGCACGGGGCGGGGGCTCAGCGGCGCGGTGTGCGCAGACGCGTCCCGGCTCCCCGATGCGGGTGCCCCTCCCCGATGCGGTGAGCTCACCCCATCGGCCCGCTCACCCCACCGCCCGCGCGCCCCGCTCACCGCTTCCGCGCGCGCACCACCAGGCCCACCGTGTGCCCCGCCCCTGCCCCGCCGGCCACGTGACGCTCCCGCGCCTCGTTGACCATGACCTCCCGGCCCGGCCCGGCCCGGCCCGGCCCGGCCCGGCCCGGCCCGGCCCGGCCCCAACGACGCACGCACCGCGGCCGGGTCGAGGAACCGCATCGGGTCGAACCCCTCGTGCCCCTCGTGCACGTGCGCCGGGTCGATCTCGTGGTTCACGAGCAGCAGCGTCCCGCCCGGTGCCACCAGCTCGGCCAGTCGCCGCTCGGCGCGCTTGTCGGCGGTGCGCTCCAGCACGGGGTACATCGCGCTCACCAGGTCGAAACTCCCGGGCGCCAGCTCGGCCTCGGTGAACGGCGCGGCGATGCCGGTGACCTCCACCCCCGCCCGCTCGGCCGCGGCCCGGGTGAGCGCGACCGCGTTGGGGGAGATGTCCAGCGCGGTGACGGTCCATCCCTGTTGGGCGAGCCACACCGCGTCGGCGCCCTCACCGCATCCGATGTCGAGCACCCGCCCGGGCGTCAGGCCCGCCACCTCGGCGACCAGCGCGCCGTTCGGGTCGCCGCTCCAGGTGGGCTCGCCGGCGTAGCGCTCGTCCCAGTGCTCCGCGCTGGTGGGTGGGTGCTCCGATGCGGGAGCCCGCCCGTGGCCCGGACCGTGCGGGTGGTGCGGGGGCTCGCCCGGGCCATCGTGCGGGTGCGGGTGCGGGTCAGACATGGCGGCAGTGTGGCAGGAGCACGCCTCGGCGGCTCGGGGTGCCAGGGGGTCAGATGTGTTCTGTCGTGGCCAGGTGTGTTCAAAAGATCATAGCGTTCAAGTATTCTGAACACATGTCGTTTCTGAACACTCCCGGAGTCAGGGAGACCTTGAGGCACGCGGGTCTGGCCTTCACGCCGCCGCCGGTGATGGGGCAGGGGGTGGTCTCCCAGCTCGTTGACCTCCAGACCCGGGAGGTCCTCGCGGACTGCGTCGACCCCCGTGAGGATCAGGCAGCGAAGATCCCCCGGGAGGGGGCGCTCCCGGTGGTGGAAATCCACCGCAAGCTGTCCGCTGAGGAGCAGGCCCGCTTGCGGAGAGCCGGCGCGTACTTCATGGACTCGGCTGGGAACATGTGGCTGCGGGCCGCCGGGAGGGTCATCTGGGTCGAGGGCCGGACCGGTCACGAGAAGGCGTCGTCCCCAGGGCCGCGGTCCGCCTCGGCCATCGATCGTCCGGCGGGGCTCAAGGTCCTGTTCGCTCTCCTGGTCGACCCCCGGTTGGTGCAAGCACCTCTGCGGGAGGTTGCGCGGTGCTCAGGTGTCTCACTCGGCACGGTCCACGAGGTCTACAGGGCACTGCGCCGGGGCGGGCACCTCGTCCCCGGGAGGGAGCCGGAGCGGCGAGGGGTACTGACGGGCATCCCCGCCCTGCGCGAGCGATGGACCCAGGGGTACGTGCGACGTCTGGAGCCCGGGTTGCAGTGGGCCCGCTTCTCCACGGATTCGCCGCGATGGTGGGAACAGCTCGACCACGGTGCTGTGTCGGGGGACCCCGGCTTCCAACAGATCTTCGGCCCGTTCCACGGGCAGGGGGTGACGGTCTTCGGAGAACCCCCGTGGCCGGAGCTGAGGCGGTTGGGCCGCCTCCGCCCCGACGAGGAGGGTGATGTGCTGCTCAAGGAGCAGTTCTGGCCGGCCGCGTTACGACTCGGGCAGGGGCCCTTCGTCCCCGAGCTGTTGCTCCGGGCCGACGTCATCGCCGACGGTGATCCCCGGCTGCTCGACATGGTGAGCAGCGCTCTGGGGGAGACGTGATCGACCTGCGGGGCCGTGTGCCGTCCAGCGTCTCCCCGGGCGTCATGAGATCCCTGCGAGAGGCAGTGGGGGACTTCGTCCTCGTCGGTGCGCTGGCGCGGGATCTTCAGGTGCTCGGGCGTGCGGGTGGTCAGGCCGTCAGGGCCACTCATGATGTCGACATCACGGTCTACGCGCCCTCGGGTGACGCCCTGCGGGACCGGATGAGTGCCCTGCGGTCCACGGGGAGCCGGCAGGTCTTCTACTTCGGAGACCTCCAGGTCGACGTGCTGGCGCGGGGACCGATCGCGCCTGGCGGCGTCTTCACGGTCTCAGAGGGCGTGACCTGTGACGTGACGGGCATGGAGGAAGCAGCCCGAGGAGCCGAGAGGATGCGTCTGGGTGAGGACAGCGTGGTGGAGGTGCCAACCCTGGCGTCCCTCGTGGGCCTGAAACTGGTGGCGTGGGACGTGAGGCGCACTTTCACGGCCAAGGACGCGCAGGACCTCGCCGCGCTGCTCGACTCGTCCCACCGGGGAGAGTTCGAGGACGCGTGCTGGAAGGACAGCCAACAGGCCTCGCGCCACGACTTCGACCCGTCGATGGTGGGGCCGGCACTGGTGGGCGCTGAACTGGCATCGACCTGGGAGTCGTCGACGCTTGAGCGGCTACGGGGGGTGATGGAGGAAGGGCGAGACGAACTGGTGGGCGCCTGTGTGCGCTGGGCGCCGGCGACACAACCCATCGGGCAGCAACTCGACGTCCTGCACCAGGAACTCAGCCACGCAACGCCTGCCTCAGGCACACGATAGGCAGGAGCCTCCGCACCTTCCGCCCAGGCCCCAGCCGCCGGGGCGCCGATGTGTGGCACTGGTGAGCGACCCTCCGCCCGCGGCAGGACGACTCCGCGGCCCGTCGCCACGCAGGATGGGCCCATGCTCGCACGCCAACCGATCGACGGAAACGAACGCCTGACCAGCGTGCTGGGCACCCTGCTCCTCACGCTGAAGCTGGGGTTCACGACCCTGCTGGCCAACGTCATCGTCACGGGCCTGATGGTCGTGGTGCTGCTCGTCAGCGAGGGCACGGACGACCTGTGGTCCATGTGGGGCCTCCTCGGCGGCACCGTGGCCTTCCTGAACGTGGTGACCCTCTACCCGGTGTTGGGCCAGGCGGCCAACTCGGTGCCCCTGTCCCGCGCGGTGGTCGCGGCGATGTTCCTGATGTTGGTGGGCGGCATCGCGGTGGTCTCCGGCATCGCCGCGGGACTCCTGGGCCGGTTCGAGCCGCCGCCGGCTGCGCTGGGGGACGCGTGGTGGGCGCCGACCCTGCTGGTGTTCGCCGCGGGGGCGTGGGTCGCGGCGTGGGTCGTGCCGCTGATGTTCGTGGGGTTGTTGCCGGTCCCGCTGGCGCTCCTGGTCGCGATGGTGCTGTGCGCCGTCTCCCTGGCCGGCGCCGCGGCGCCGATGCTGCTCGTCTCGTTCGGCACCGAGTCCTGGGTGAACCTGGCCCTGCTCTCCCCGTTGGTCACGGTGCCGGCGCTGGCGGTGTTCCTCTTCGTGGTGCCCCTGCAGCGCCTGGCGCCGCGCAGCCACTGAGACGGGCATGGCCCGATCGCCGATGCCGGGGCGTCAGCCGGCGTCGATGTCCTGGATGCGGGTGCTCACCTCATCGTCGAGGGTGGTGGTGACCGCCAGGGTGTCCTCGTCCACGAAGCGCAGGCCCCGGACCTGGCGCTCGGGCTCGCCGGGCGGCTCGGACCCCCACAGGACCGTCCCGTCCAGCTCGACCACGACCTGCTCGCCCCCGCCGGTGGTCTCGTGCGGAGCGGCCCGGTAGGCGACCCGGCCCCCCTCGGAGACGTCGTCCACGCCGGCCGGCGTGTCCTCATCGATGTCGAAGCAGGTGACCTCGAGCGACTCCGCATCGATCACGGCCTGACCATCGACGATGGTGTACGCGCCCTGGGCCGGTTGCAGCGTGAGGTGGGCGCTGGTGGTGGAGAGGCCGGGGCAGTCCACGTCGGCGCTCTGGCCGGTGGCCAGGTTGGTGACCGTGATGTCGTCCTGGCGCAAGAGGGCCAAGGGGGTGAACGGCAGGCCGCGCTCCATGATGGCGCCGGCGTTGGCGGGGTCCTGCTCGACCTCACCGGCGGCGGTCTTCCAGTCCGCGGTGTGGCGCTGGAGTTCGTCCAGGACGCTCGGGTGGCCGCCGGTGGGCTTGCCGTCCACCTCGGCGGCGGCGATCTCGCCGGTGGAGGGGTCCAGCAGGGCGATGTCTGCAGAACCCGGGTCGGCGTCATCGCCGAGCCTGACGCCCCGGGCGGCGAGGTGGTCGCCGGCCTCCCAAACCGCGTGTATGCCCACCCGGTCGATGTCCAGGGTGTGGGTCCAGAGCTCCTCCCCGGCCAGGGAGAAGCCGGTGATGGTGGGGATGCGGGGCTCGGCGTCGAGGACCACCACCACCTCGGGGGAGGCCCACACGGCAACGCCCGGCAGGGTGACGGCCTCGGTGGGGGTCTCGGTGGCGGGTGGGGGCTGCGCGGAGCCCAAGGGCTGTGGGGACTCCGTTGCGTCGCTGGAGCGGACCTCTTCCTCGCCGTCGGTGGTGGTGCACCCCGCCAGGGCGAGGGCGACGCACGATGCGGTGGCGATGCTGAGCGGCCCGACGGTGCGGCGGCGTGGTGTGTTCCCCATTCAGGAACAGTAGCGGCGCCGGGGCGTTGGTGGGCGGGGAACGGGAGCGGGGAGTGGGTGCGGCAGGACCGCGCCGTCGCGGGCCGCGGTGACGTCCAGGCCCACTGCGTGCGCCCCCTCATCGAACAGCCTCGATGGCGCCGCGCACCACCGGCTCCCACGGCGTGGGCGCCAGCCCCTCCTGCTGGGTGAGCGCGCCCGGCCGCAGGTGCGACGGGGCGGTCCACAGGTAGCGCATGCGGTGCAGCTCCCGCACCGAGGCCGCGGCCATGCCAGCGACCGCGAGCGGCCAGGTGGGCAGGGAGGTCACGCGCGGTGGGCGGTCGTCGCCGCGCGCTCGAGCCACCGCATCGGCTAGGTCGCGGAGGCTCCGAGAGGTGGGTGTGGGCGCGTGCAGCACCGCCTGGCCACCGGGGGCCAGCCGGGTGGCGTGCGCGGCGGCGTGCCGCATCGATGCCGCGAGGTCCGGCAGGTGGGTCAGGGCGTGGGGGACGTCGGGGTCGCCGGGGAACCAGGCGCGGCGCCCTCGTGCGACGGGGCCGACCACGAGCGCCGTGGCGACCGAGCCCGCGGCGGTGGCCGTGGGTCCGATGAGGTCGGCGGCCACGATGCTGAGGGTGGTGGCCGGGTGCCCCGCGCGTGCCGCGAGCAGCTCGGCGCGCACCGCTCCCAGGGGGCTGCAGGGGTCGGGAGCGGTGCCCTCGACGAGGTTCTGTGCGGCGTGACCCCATGCGTAGACGGACTCGGGGAACACCACGGGGATACCGAGTTCCCCGGCCAGGTCCATCACCGCGGTCTCGCGGGCGGGGAGCTCCGCGCGCCAAGTGCGGTGGTCGTAGGCGGCGTGGACGGTGTGCAGGACGGCCTGGGGCGGGTCGGTCGCGGCGAGCTGCCGCAGCAGGTCGCGGTCGCCGGCGTCGCCGCGGAGGGTGCGGGTGGCGGGCAGGTCGGGGCCATGGCGGCGCAGGACGGTGACGCGGTCGCCCGCGGCCTGCAGGACGGGGATGAGGGCCGAGCCGATCTGACCGGCCCCGGTGAGCAGGACGTGCATGGTTCCTCCAGCGGTAGAGAGCAGTGCTCTCTCAACCTAGCGGGGGCGGGGTGCCTGCACAAGAGCAGTGCTCTCTCAGCGGTGGGTGGAGTGGCAGACTGCGGCCATGGCTCGACGTTCCCGCACCGAGATGGAGGCCGCGATCCTGTGCGCCGGCCGCCGCCAGCTGCAGCAGAAGGGGGCCGCGGCGCTCTCGTTGCGGGAGGTGGCCCGCGAGGTGGGGGTGGTGAGCTCAGCGGTGTACCGCTACGTCTCCAGCCGGGACGAGCTGCTCACCCGGCTGCTGGTGGCCGCCTACGACGGGTTGGCCGATGCGGTGGATGCCGCCCTGGGCCGCGCCGACTCCCGCCAGGCGCTGGCCGTGATCGCCCGTGCCGTGCGCGCGTGGGCGGTGGAGCACCCGGAGGAGTGGGGGCTGATCTACGGCACGCCGGTGCCCGGGTACGCCGCGCCGCAGGAGCGCACGGGTGGGCCGGGGACGCGTGTGCTGGCGCTGGTGCTGCAGGCCGTGGTCGATGCGGGGAGCGGCCGCCCGGGTGCCGGGCGCGGGGCCGAGGCGGCGGGCCCCTTGGCGGGGTTCGCGGCCGAGGCTGCGGAGGTGCTCGACGTGCCCGCGTCATCGGAGCAGGTGGCTGCGGCCATGGGCTGGTGGGCCGGCCTGGTGGGGCTGGTGCACGCGGAGGTGTTCGGCTTCTGGGGGCCGGTCCCGGAGGGGCTGGGGGAGGAGTTGATGGAGCACTGGCTGTGCGGGCCGGGGGACGTGGGCGTGTCGGGGTAGTCCGGGTGGCCGCGTTGGGGGCGGGGGCGAGGCACTCCCGGTCGCTGGAGGTCGACGGCGAGGAGCGCTCCTTCACGCAGCTGAGCCTGGTGGGCGGTTTCGAGAACGGCGCCCGTGGCGGAGGGCCGAGGGGAGCACCCACTCCCCGTGCGGTGGCTGGACGGGCTCCCCTCTGGTCGAGGCCTACTGGGAAAAGTGGCTCTTCGGAGTTGAGCGTGGGTGCTTGGGGGTAGGGGTCGAGGTCCCGGGCATGATCTGAGGACTTCTACCCCCTCGGATCGCCAAGGACCTCGAGGAGTGCCTGAGCCTACTTCTTTGTGCCCTACTGACGTGTGTGGCTCCTGCCAGACCTGGCTGGGGCTGCCGGCGATGAGCGTCACAGAGGTGGTGGATGACGGTGACGCTGGGCTGGTGGTGCACGTCGAGTCCTCGCCGGGCCTTGTGGGTTGCCCCGACTGCGGGGTGGTGGCCACCGCTCACGGTCGCGACGAGGTCCGGCTGGTGGACGGCCCCCTCGTTCGGCAGACGGGTGCGACTGGTGTGGGCCAAGCGCAGATACGTGTGCCGAGAGGCCCTCTGCCCTGGTGCGAGCTTCACCGAGCAGAACGCGTCGGTGGCCCCACCACGGGGCACGTTGACCACCCGGGCGGTGTCCTGGGCAGTGCGCGAACTGCGGGGCGGGCACGCTTCGATCTCAGGTCTGGCCCGTCGGCTGGGGGTGGACTGGCACACGGTATGGAACGCTGTGCGCGCCCACCTGGAAGCGTTGGAGGCCGACCCGGCCCGATTCGATGGGGTGACGATGCTCGGGGTCGATGATTCCCCCGCGCGCTACCGCTCCAAGCGGGAGGTGCCCCCAGCGTGTGGCACCACGTCGACCCGCGCACGCGTGGCCCGCGGATGCTGACCGGCATGGTCGACCTGACCCGCGATCAGGACGGCCGGACACGCGCCCGGCTGCTCGACCTCGCCCCGGGCCGCTCCGGCGCCGTGTACGGGGAATAGCTGACCGACCGGGGACAAGACTTCCGCGACGGAGTGCAGATCGCCACCCTGGCCCCCTTCCACGGGTACAAGAACGCGATCGATGACCACCTCGCCGACGCGACCGCGGTCGTGGACGCCTTCCACGTGGTGAAGTTCGCCACCGCGTGCGTGGACTTTCGTCCGTCGCCGTGTCCAGCAGGACACCACCGGCCACCGCGTGCGCAGGGGCGACCCCTTGTACGGGATCAGGACCCTGCTGCGCGCTGGGGTCGAGAACATCTCTGACCGGCAACGAGCCCGCCTGACCGCGGCGTTCACCGCTCACGAGGCCCACGTCGAGGTGGAGCTCGCCTGGCAGGTCGCCCAGGACGTCCGGGCCCTGTTCCACGCCCCCACCCCGGCCGTCGGCCGGGCCGCCGCGAGACGCTTGCTCGAGATCCTGCCGACCAGCCCCATCGCAGAGGTCAGACGCCTGGGCCGCACCCTGAAGCGATGGTCCGAACCCCTCCTAGCCTACTTCGATACCGGCGGAGCGTCCAACGGTGGCACCGAGGCCATCAACGGACTCATCGAACTCCACCGCCGCATCGCCCGCGGCTTCCGCAACCGCCACAACTACCGCCTACGCATGCTCCTGGTCGGCGGAGGCCTCACCCCCTAACCCACGCTCAACTCCGAAGAGCCGGACATGTACGAGTGCGAGCAGGGGGAGACGATGCAGGTGGGCATGGGTCAGGCCGAATGCCTGATCGTGGAGGGCAACCGCCTCAAGGTGCAGATCTGGGTGGGCGAGCCGCCGCGCTGAGCGGTCTCCCTCACCCACGCAGCGGAACGTTCACGACGAGGAGTGGTGGACATGGACCTGCTTGACCTGGCGGCGGCGATGCTCCTGCTGGCCGGTGCGGGCCTGGGGGTGTACCTGTGGGTGGTGGAGCCGCTGCGGCGCCGGGGTGGGGTGAGGGTGCGGCCAGCTTCCCGCATCAGGGTGGGCGGGCCGGTGGTGCTCAGCCCTTCTGGCGCTCAGAGCCGGCCTTCGCGGTACATCTCCTGTAGTCCCTTCAGTGCGCGGGGTTCGTACTGGATGACCTCATACGAGGTGCCATCAGCCTTGGTGCGCCGTTCGGTCCCCACTCCAGCGAGCTCACCGGCCATCGTGACCCGCCACGCTCCCGGTTCGCCCTCCAGAAAGCCAGCCTTGGCCAGGCGAGCGTTGAGCTCGGTGGCCTTGATCTTGCTGTCCTCTGGGCGCAGCTCTCCCATGTCTCTCCAGCGCGCGATCAGCTGACTCACCGTCAGGGCACCCTCCACCTCCGAGGGCGATGCGGGCGCGGCATCAGCAGGGGCCAGTCGCGAGGCACCGCCGCGCTGGGTCGACCGAACGTCATCGTCGGCGCGGACGGAGTCGGCCGGGGGCCCCGCGGGCAGCGCTGGTGGCTGCACACCCAGACCAGCCGGTGCGTTCGCAGCGAGCCCCAAGCCCTCTGAGGGGTCAGGGACGGGTCCGCTGCCGATGTTCGCGTCGGTTTTGGATGCGTGCTTTGCCACCAGGCGAAAGGCGCTCCCATGGTTCCATCGCCGTTCCGCCCCGAACATGACGAGCAGGTCCTTGGCGCGGGACACGGCGACGTTCAGCAGCTCGGGGTTGGCGTCGATGAAGCCCGCTTCTCCCGCGGCATCGCCGTACACGGCGGAGAACAGGATGACCGGCCGCTCAGCTCCCTGGAGCTGGTGGGCGGTACCGATCGTCATCGCCGAGGCGAGGTTTGCCGGAATAAGCGAGCCGCTGGGCAGATCTCGAAGTCGCTTCTGCAGCACCTCCCTCACGGTGCGCGCCTGGGCGCTGAAGGGCGTCACGACCCCGATGATCCCGTCGGGCTTGGCTTTTTTGTTGGGATCATCGATCTGGTCGATGTAGACGTCGTGCAGGATGTCGTAGTTGTCGATGACCCACTGGGCGATGGCCTCGGCCTCGGGCACGTTCTTTCGGCTGGTGCCCACTTGGGTGTCGCTCGATCCAGGGACGGGTCGGAACTGGAACGCCTCCGTCAACCCGTGCAACTTTGAGTCGGTCTCTTTCCGTTGAGGATTCAGCAAGCCGCCATAGAGGAGGTCGTTGCAGAGTCCGATGATGCTCGGGTGGCACCGGAAGTGCTCGGCGAGAAAAAGACCGCGCCGAGGCGCGTCGTCGCCGTGGAGCCAGCGCCCCGAATGGGCAGCGGACGCCATCAGGCTGGACGGTTGGGAGCAGGTGAGACCGTGGGGTTGCAGCAATTCCTCCCAGACTGCGAGCTCGATGCCGGCCGAGGCGGCAACCTCCTGGTCCGTCTGGACGTCGAGGGACCAGACCGGGGCCAACTGCTGGGTGTCGCCCACCACGAGAGCACGCTGGGCCAGCGCAAACGGTGCCGCGCCCACCGCGGTGTCCACCTGCCCCGCCTCGTCGACGATCATGAGGTCGATGCGCCCGATGTCGAAGGGGACGGGCTCGTCCTTCTTCGTGTACAGGGAGAAGTACCTGGGCACCTGGTAGGCGGTCATCACGAAACACGGCGTGAGCGCAGCGGCCTGCTGCCAGTAGGCCTCCATGACGGACTGGGTCCGCTTCCACCGCTCATCGACAGGGATGAACTCGGCTTCGAGCCAACAGGCCTCGTAGTAGTGCACGGCCAACCAGAACTCGGCATAGCGGAGCGTGCGATCCAGCTCCTTGTCGAGCCCCACCAGATCGGTGCACTGGCTGAGTCCTTCGATGCGGGATAGGCCCTTGAGGTGAGGATTCTCGGCTGCTGCCGCGCACAGTGCGGAGTAGCCAGCATCCGGCCCGTGGGAGGCCATGTGACGAAGAAGCTCCGTACGCAGGTCATCGACCTCCACGAGCGCCTCGTGGATCATCTTCTTGAGGCCGGGGATGTCACTGGTGTGGCCGAAGTAGGAGAAGGCCTTGGCGGCGTAGCAGTCACGCGCACCACTCAGGTACTCCGGCGAGCTGTACTCCGAGTAGATGCCCTCCTTGCGGTGGTCCTCGAGGAGGTACCTGCCCTGAGCCGCCTGACGCTTGGTCCCCGACGGGCAGTACACCGCCAGCGAGGTCATGGCAGCCTCCCCGGCTGCACCCTCCTCGGCAACAGGCAGCCACCGGTGGTCCAGCCTGCCCGGGGACTTCTTGGTCACCGACCCGAAGGCGTCGATGATGTTGGTGACCGCCTGGTTGTTGGTGGACATCCCCACGATCAGGGGTGGTGCCTGCTCACGAAGGGCGTAATTGGTCAGGAGCGTGGCGACCACGGCCTGCAACATCGTGGTCTTGCCCGTGCCCGGAGGGCCGCTGACCGCGGTGACGTCGTTGGCGCCATCGGTCAGGAAGCCGTGGACCGCGCGGCGCTGGGAGGCCGTGAGGGGAAAGCCGTCACTCATGGAACCCGAGGCGTCCAGGGCTCGAGCGAGAAGCCCGTCCTCGCGGTGGATGTCCCTCTCGTGCACCGGGCTGTGGCCTCCCCCGATGAGCTGGGAGACCAGTCCCAGCTCCTGGGTGCGGAGCAGATGGTCATAGAGCTCGAGGAGATTCCGCGTGGCGTTGATGCGCTCGAACTCCATGACGTAGCACGTCTGGGCGTCCAGCACGGTGCGTCCACTGGTTCGTTGCTCGGCGAACTCCTCGGGGGTCAGGCCCGAGACCTCCTTGCAGAGGGCGTCGGCCAGATCCACCGCATCGGCGAAGGACTCCACCTGGGAGACCTCGGCACTGAGCGGGCCGTGGAAGGATTTCCAGAAGGTTTCCTGCTCGCCCAGCATCACCTGGCGTCCGGTCACCTGCGGTGAGTTGAGCCGCTCGGCCGGGATCCACGGTGAGCTCGCGGTCTCCACGACGGCCTCGAGCTGGCCATCGCGGCGGAGGAGGGCGGACAGGAGCACGAGGCCAGCGTGCCTGCCGCCGCTCAGCTGGAGGGACAGCAACGAGATGACCACCGGCACGGGGGAGTCGTCCCGCCGGCGGGCGAAGAGCTTCTCCACCTCATCCGGGGGCAGCTGACCGGTCCTGAGGTGGGCCCTGGGAATTGTGACGAACTTGTCCTCCCCGAACGTGACCTCGTCGAGCTGACCCCTGCGTAGAACGCGAGCGAAGTACTCGATGACGTTCAGATCGGACAGCTCTTGCTGCGGCGTCATGCTGAGAGGCCCTCCGTTCTGTCGGACGTGGTCGAGAGGCATGTCCTCCCTGCGTCCTCCACCACGAACCTATAGGTCACCAACATGGTGGCATGCCGCGTCCTGCCCGCCCCGCGCCGCTCAGAACGCGCCGACGCCCAACCCGAGCGTGATGACCGCGGCCACGCCGATGAACGGCACCGGCACGGTGAGCACGAAGATGTCGGGTCTACGGGGTGTGTGGGTTGGTGGTCGCCGTGGGGGTGGGGATGGGTGTCTGGCTGTGGGTGCTGCCGCTGCTGCGGTGGCTGGGTGGGGCGTGAGGCGGCCGCCGCCTGATGTGGGGGCGCCGCCTCAGCCCTCCAGGGGCGCGGTGGCCCGCTGGGCGATCTCTGCGGCCACCCGGCGGGCGCCGAAGCAGCGGAAGGTGGCGACGCGGTCGTCACCGTGCAGCTCGACGATCTTGGTGCCCACGCCGTAGCGCACGCGCACCTGGCGGATCTCGGGGTACTCGATGCGCCAGGTGGTGTCCACCGGGTGCATCGACTTGTTCATGGCGTTGGGGGCGAAGGCGACCCCGCGGTCGTCGGCGATGACGCGGCCACCGACCCAGATGCCCTTGACGGGGGAGCCGCGCCAGTTGACCTCCTCGGTGCCGTGCAGCAGGGAGTTGGCGCGTTTGGTGATGGGCTCCATGGGGCAAGGGTAGAGGGGCGAGGGCATGGGGCGGGTCGGTACCGTTTCGTGACCCGCGGGGGTTGTCAGCCCTCGACTGGCAACCCGGCGCGCTGCACGATCTGCTGGCCGATCCGGTGGGCGCCGTGGCAGCGCACGCTGGCCACCTCGTCCCCGGAGTGCCCTTGATGATCGTGGTGACAAGCCCCCCCCGCAGGCGCACGGTGCGAATGTGGCGGTAGGTCATGGTCCACGTGGTGTCGGCCGAGTGAACTGCCTTGTTGAGGCCGCTGGGGGCGAAGCGGACGTCCTCGGCGTCAGCAGTGAGCCGGCCGCTCACGGTCTTGGTGAGGCTCTCCATACGGGGAGGGTGGTTCCGGGTCAGGTGGCGAGGTGCTCGGGGAAGAGCGACTCGTCCAGCCCGTGGAACGCCGCCCACTGCTGGTCGCCGTAGGACCAGTGCCACCACTCGGTAGGCAGGGGTGCGAATCCGTTCTCGAGCAGCGCCGCAGCCAAGAGGCGTCTCAGGTCGCGCGCCAGTTCGTCCTCAGCGGTGCGCGTGGTGTCGTGGACCTCGAGCGATGCCACAGCGGATGAGGGGACGAACGCGTCCCAGTCCGTCCCCAGCGCCAGCGGCACCCCGTGGTGTGTGAGCGTCAGATCCACCGCCCCACCGGTCGTGTGCGGGGCAACCATGCCGGGCTCCGATGGGTCGGAGACGAAGCCCTCCACCCCGTCACTGTGTTGGCGGCCGTAATACTCCAGCAGCTCCGCCTGGAAATGTGCGGGCCGCCACCCGTCCAGCACGAGCAGCCCAAACGCCTCCGGCAGCGCCCCCTGAGCGCGGACCAGCCGTTGCACCACCGGTTGGCGAAGCAGCAGGCGTGATGGCGTGTGGCGCAGCGGCAGCTCGCGGTACCCGTGACGCTGCGCCAAGGGCGACGGCAGCTCCCCCATCGGGGCGTCGTCGCTGCCCACCGTCACCGTCGACGGGTGGCGCCTCGGGGTCCCGGAGGGCACCGGGGGAAGCGCCGCGGGCAGGGAGTCCGCGATCTCCGCGGGCGGTGTGGTGAGCCACACCGTCCGCGGGGCGTTGACGTCAGCCCCGGTCACGCAGACCCCGTTCATCCGCGCCTCCGGACGCACGCGCCGAGCCGTCCTGACCGCTCTGGAGCTCCTGCGCCTGGGCCAGCTGGTGGCGGTAGTCGCCGAGCAGCTCGGTGAGGGCCGCGTCGCGATCCATGCGCCCGGCCACCGACAGCAGCACCGCGCCGAGCGCGAACCACGCCAGCAGCACGATGTACTCACCCGGCCACACCAACGACATGTTCGTTCCGGGGACCAGGGCTAGGCAGATGACCGCCGCTGCACCCGCCGCGCCGAGCACGGGCGCCCAACCGGGCGCCTCGTAGGCGCGCTGCAGTCCGGGGTACTTGCGGGGGAGCGCGTACTTGGCGGCCACCACCAGGATCCACACGATGCCCAGGTAGATGCCGCCGGTGTCCAGGAACCACAGGATGGCGCCGGGGCCCAGCAGGCCGAGGGCCAGGGTGGCCACCAGCACGGCCACCAGGGCGTTGCGCGGGGCGCCGGAGCCCTCGTGCACGCGCGCCAAGGAGGCCGGCAGGAGTCGTACGCGGGCCATGCCCACGATGATCCGGGAGGTCGCGATGAACAGGCCCAGGAAGCTGGTGAGCAGGCCCAACATCCCGATGGCATAGGCGCCCCAGCCGAGCAGCGGGAACCCGGCCTCACGGAAGGCGTCGATGGAGCCCAGCTCCATGCCGGCCGTCTGCTCCCAGGGGATCACCCAGGCGCTGGCCAGCAGCACGAGGCAGTAGAAAACCACTGCCACCACCACGGTGATGAGCACGGCCTGGCCGATCTTGCGGGGCGGCATGTCGGCGTCCTCGGCCAGCACGGCCACCAGCCCGAAGCCGACCACGTAGGTCATGCCGGGTACCACCATGCGCAGCGTGGACATGAGGGGGTCGTGGTCGTCGCGGAAGGCGGGCAGGAAGTTGTCCGGGGAGCCCGCGGCGAAGCCCACCATGATGAGCGCCAGGCCGATGAGCACCATCACCACGAACATGAGTACCTGCACCTGGGCGCCGATGCCCACGCCGAACCAGTTGAGGGCAAACATCAGCAGTGTCAGCGCCACGCCCGCGGCCAGCACCGGGGCGGTCACCACACCCTCGTTGATGGTGTAAAGGGGCGAGGCGTTCATGGCGTCGGTGAACTTGCCCAGCAGCGTGCCGAAGGCCGTCACGTAGAAGGCGGTGGAGGAGAGGTAGGCGCCGATGAGCATCCACCCCGCGACGAAGCCGGCCACACGACCCAACGCGGTGTAGCTGAAGACCACCTCACCGCCGGCGCGGGGGAAGAGGGTGGTCAGCTCGCTGTAGGCCAGCGCCACCATGGCGGCCAGCACGCCACCCAGGGCGATGCCCAGGATCATGCCGCCGGCACCGTAGGTGTCGAAGAAAGTGGAGTTGGTGTAGATCCAGCTGGAGCCCAACACGCCGGCCACACCCAGTGCCAGCAGTTGAAACAGGCCCAGTGACTTCTTCATCTCGCTCATGGTGCTCCTCTGGGTGGATGGCGGGGGGCGTCGGGAAGGGCAGAGTCATTCTGCAAGCGAGGAGGTGTGATGGCAATGAGGGCCTGCTGCACGGAGAGGTGACGCCTGATCTGGCTCGCTCGCTGGGCGGCCTGAAAGGATGTGCACCATGCCCGCTGCCTACCTCCAGGAGTTCGGCGAGGATGTCGTGCGCGTGGCCCGTTCCCGTCAGGACGGCGTTACTCTCGCGCGGATCGCGAAGGATTTCTGCATCCACGAGATGACCCTGCACAAGTGGGTGCGCCAAGCCGCTGTCGACGACGGCAACCGTCCCTGCAGGAGCCGGGAGGAGTCGACCGAGCTGCGCGAAGCTCGGCGCCGGATCCGCCTGGGCGGATTCAAGCGGTGGGCGCAAGGAACTCTGCGAGCTTCTCTGATGGTGTCAGATAGCCCAGCGTCTTGCGTGGCCGGCCGTTGAGGCTGTCCTGGATCGCGTCGAGCTCCTCGCGGGTGACGGTGCTCAGGTCACTGCCCTTGGGGAGGTACTGGCGCAGCAGCCCGTTGGTGTTCTCGTTGCTGCCACGCTGCCACGGCGAGTGCGGGTCGCAGAAGTAGATCGGGATCCCGGTGGCCGTGGTGAACGCGGCGTGCTTGGACATCTCGGCGCCTTGGTCCCACGTGATCGTCCTGGCCAATGACGTGGGCAACGTCGTGATCGCTTCACGCATCGCGGCCTCTACCTGCTCAGCGCTCTTCCCGTCTGGCAGGTGCAGCAAGAGCGTCATCCGGGTGGATCGTTCCACGAGGGTGCCGACTGCACTGCGGCTGCCTTCCCCGAGGATCAGATCGCCTTCCCAGTGACCCGGTACTGCACGGTCATCTGCCTCGCCAGGACGCTCGCTGAGCATCACCATGCCGGGGATTCGGCCACGGCCGTCGGTGGTCCCACGGGGCCTGCGAGTGGCGCGGCCGGACCGCAGGCACCGGGCCAGCTCGCGACGCAGCTCGCCGCGTCCCTGCACGAACAGCGACTGGTAGATCGTCTCGTGGCTCACGCGCATCTCCGGGTCGTCGGCGTGATCCAACCGGAGGCGCGCGGCGATCTCCTGGGGTGACCACAGCTGCTCGAGACGCTTGGCCACCTCCTCGAGGAGTCGGCCCGGTGCGAGCTTGAACCGCTTGGGCCGTCGAGCCTGCTCGCGGGCATGCTCGTGGGCGTGCCAGGCCGAGTACCCGGCTCGGCCACCACCGCGCTTCACCTCGCGACTGACAGTGGACACGGCCCGACCCAGCTGGCGCGCGATCGCCGTGAAGGTGTCGCCGCGGTTGATCCCGATCAGGATCTGCTCGCGCTCGTCGATCCTCAGGCAGCCGTGACGTGGTTCCCAGCCGAACGGCCTGGCCTCGACGTGCCTGCCAGCGCGGGCCATGATGCCAACCATCGGCGCGCTGCAACCGACCTCCTTCGCGATGTCGACCAGCCGCCAGCCCTTGGCATGCAACCTGAGCGCGAGCTGCTTCTGCTCCCGACTGAGATGACCGTGCTTGCCCTGCATCCGGGCCCTCCTGTGATCGGCGACTACCTCATCTCACAGGACTCGTTGCACTGACCGCTTGAATCCGCCCTGTCGGAGCAAGAGGTCGAGGTTCTGCGCCGTGCGGCGGCATACCTGTCCCAGGGGCGCCTGCCGGGAAAAGGTTCTACCCGCTCGTGAGCGAGCTCGCCGCCGACGGCACCCCGTCGGATGCCCCCACGGAGGCCCACCTGGCACGACGCGCCCGCCCGCCGGTGGGGTGGGCGTCGGGCGTGGTCGGTTAGCGGTCCGGCCGCGCTGGACCCAGGTCCAAACGCCCGGGGCGTGGTGAACCGAGGCGCTAGCAGCGTGGGGCCGGGTCAGGTAGCGCCCATCAGGTGCCACCCAGGGCGTCGCGCAGCAGGCGGGTCTGCCGCTGGTACTCGATCTCCCGAGGTTCTCGCGCTCTGTACGCATCCCGCGGCACGTGCCCCAGCCATCCGGTTACTTCGGCCGCGGTGTCTGGCGCCGTGCGGTCGCAGTCGCTGCGCCGCGAGACGGCAACAACTCGCCTATGCACCCTGCACAAACGCGGCTCTTTGCTGGGCCTTCTGCACGTAGGCGGCTGCCGCGCCCGCCCCTAGTCTCGCTCCATCACCCGCCTCCCCACCCAGCGAGGTCTCTCATGGCATCCACCGCCGCACTTGATGACCACGGCCTCGGCCGTGTGCCCCGGAGCGAGCGCAAGCACTGGTTCGGCATCGCTGTCCAGCGCTTCGGTCAGGTCTCCGCCCTCAGCCAGTTCCTGCTCGGCGCAACCCTCGGTTACGGCATGGGCTTCTGGGACGCGGCGCTCGCGTTCCTCCTCGGCTCCGTGGTGCTCGAGGTCGTCATGTGCGTCGTCGGCATCATCGGGCAGCGCGAGGGCATGCAGACCTCGCTCCTGGCCCGCTGGACCGGCTTCGGCGAAATCGGCTCCTCCCTGGTGGGCCTGGCCATCGCATTCAGCCTCATCGGCTGGTTCGGCATCCAGAGCGCCATCTCGGCCGAGTCCCTCGACTCCCTGATGCCCGGCGTCCTGCCCGTCTGGCTCTGGTGCCTGCTGTTCGGCCTCGTCGTCACCGCGATCGTCGTCTTCGGCTTCGGCGGCATGCAGCTGCTCGCCAACATCACGGTGCCGCTCTTCCTGGTCCTGGTCGGCTGGTCGATCATCTCCGAGCTCTCCCAGCACTCGCTGGGCGAGCTCGTGAGCCAGGCCCCGCCGGGCGCCGCCACCGGCGAGACGCTCACCGTCCTGCAGGGCACCGGCCTGGTCGCCGGCGGGCTCATCGTCGGCGCGATCATCACCGCTGACATGACCCGCTACAACCGCTCCGCCGGCGATGTGGTGCGCCAGACCGTCCTGGGCGTCACCCTCGGCGAGTTCGGCATCGGCCTGGCGGGCGTGCTGCTGGCCCACGCGGCCGGCTCGGGAAACGTCGTCGCCATCATCACCAGCTCGGTCGGCCTTGTCGGCCTGGTCATCGTCATCACCGGCACGCTGAAGATCAACGACTGGAACCTCTACTCGTCCTCGCTGGGGCTGCTCAACTTCGTCTCCACGACCTTCAATCGCGCCCTGCCTCGCACGGCCACCACGATCGTCATGGGCGTCGTCGGCTCGGTCCTCGCCGCCGTGGGCATCCTCGAGTCCTTCACCCCTTTCCTGATCCTGCTCTCCGCAGCCTTCCCGCCCATCGCCGGGATCATGGTGGCCGAGTACTTCATCGTGAAGCGCTGGCGCCCGGACCTGGAGGCCTCCCGCGCCCAGGGCGTGCTGCCCCCCGCCGCGCCGCGCGTCGTACCCGCCACCCTCGTCATCTGGGCGGTGTCCGCCCTGGTCGGCCACTTCGTCACCTGGGGCATCCCGTCCATCACGGCCCTGGTGCTCTCGATGGTGCTCTACACGCTCGCCGGCAAGGCCGGCCTCGTGCGTGGCCTCGGCGAGGCCCGCACCGACAACGACCGCCCGGTTGGTGGCGCGCCCGCCATCCGCACCGCGGACACCCACTGAATCCGAACCACCCACAGAAAGGTATGAGCTGATGCACATCGGCATCGACGTCGGCGGTACCAACACGGACGCCGTGCTCATGGACGGCACCCGCGTGCTCGCCGGGGTCAAGGAGTCCACCAGCCCGGACGTCACCAGCGGCATCGCCACCGCCATCGGTCTGCTGCGCGACCAGCACCCCTTCGAGGGTCCCCAGGTCGACGCGGTGATGATCGGCACCACCCACTTCATCAACGCCCTCGTGGAGGCCCGCCGCCTGGCGCCCACGGCCGCCCTGCGCCTCGGACTGCCCGCCACGGCCGCCCTGCCGCCGATGGTGGACTGGCCGCAGCGCCTGGTCGGCGCCATCGAGGGCCGCGCCTACCTCGCCCACGGCGGGTACGAGTTCGACGGCCGCCCGATCTCGCCGCTGGGTGAGGACGAGATCCGCCGCCACGCGGGCGACATGGCCGCGCACGGCATCCGCTCGGTCGCCGTCTCCAGCGTCTTCAGCCCGGTCAACCACGACCTCGAGGTGCGCGCCGCAGAGCTGCTCCGTAGCGAGCTGGGCGATGACGTGAGCATCTCCCTGAGCCACGAGATCGGCCGGATCGGCCTGCTTGAGCGGGAGAACGCGACGATCATCAACGCCGCCCTGCGCGAACTCGCCGTCTCCATCGTCGACGGGCTCAGCAGCGCCGTGCGCGCCGAGGGCATTGAGGCCCCGATCTTCCTCAGCCAGAACGACGGCACGCTCATGAATGAGGAGTTCGTGCGCCGCTACCCGGTGGCCACGTTCGCCTCCGGCCCGACCAACTCGATGCGGGGCGCCGCGGCCACCAGCGGACTGGCCAACTGCGCCGTCGTCGACGTGGGCGGCACGACCGCCGACGTGGGTCTGCTCGTCAACGGCTTCCCGCGCGAGACCACCACCGAGGTGCAGGTCGCCGGCATTCGCACGAACTTCCGGATGCCGGACGTGCTCTCGATCGGCATCGGCGGCGGCAGCATCGTCGACCTCGAGACCGGCGAGGTCGGCCCGGAGTCGGTCGGCTACCGCCTCACCCAGGAGGCGCGCGTCTTCGGTGGCTCCACCCTCACCGCGACCGACATCGCCGTCGCCCTCGGCCGCGCCGACATCGGCGATGCCTCGCTGGTGGCGGACGTGGACCTCGACTTCGCGCGCAGGGTCACCGAGCGGATCGCCGAGCGGGTCAGCGAGGCGGTCGACCGCATGCGTACGACCTCCGACCCGATCAGCGTCGTCGCCGTGGGCGGTGGCTCGGTGCTGCTCCCCGACGAGCTGCCCCTCTTCGGCACGGTGGTGCGCCCCGAGCAGTACGCGGTGGCCAACGCCATCGGCGCCTCGATCGCGCAGGTCGGCGGCGAGGTCGACAAGGTTGTCGCCGTCGCCCCAGGCGAGCGCGACGCCACGCTCGATGCGGTGCGGCAGGAGGCGGTCGACAAGGCCGTCGCCGCCGGCGCCAGCCCGCGCTCGGTGGAGATCGTCGACTTCGACGAGGTGCCGATCCCGTACCTGCCCGGCAACGCCACGCGCGTGCGCGCCAAGGCTGTCGGCGACCTGCAGATGGGGAACTGATGCAGATCACGACCGACCACGTCCCCGACCTGGCCCGCGGGGCCGCCCTGCTCGGCACCGGTGGCGGGGGAGACCCGCACATCGGCGCGCTGTTGGCCCGCCAAGCGCTCGTTGAGCACGGCCCGATCGCGGTCGAACCGCTCGGTTCGATCCCCAACGACGCCTTGGTCCTTTCGGTCGCGATGATGGGCGCCCCGACCGTCATGGTGGAGAAGCTCCCCGGTCTGACCGAGATCGTCGCCCCGGTCCGGGCCGTGGAGAAGCACCTCGGCCGCCAGGTGACCCACCTTCTGTGCGCGGAGGTCGGCGGGGTGAACTCGACCGTCCCGGTAGCGGCCGCAGCTGCTCTCGGCCTCCCGCTGCTGGACGCGGACGGAATGGGTCGTGCTTTCCCCGAACTCCAGATGGTGCTGCCCACCCTCTACGGCATCTCGGCCTCACCCATCGGGTTCGCGGACGAGAAGGGCAATAGTGGGGTGCTCGATACCGTGGACAACCGCTGGACCGAGCGCATCGCCCGCGTGGCCTGCGTCGAGATGGGCTGCTCGATCATGATCGCCACGTTCGCCATGACCGGGGAGCAGGCACGGGAGTCCTTGGTTGATGCCTCCTTGAGCCGTTGCCTGGAGCTCGGCCGTGGTCTTCGTGACGCCCGGGACGAGAAGGTCGACCCCGTCGAGGTCGTCACCCGCATGCTCGGTGGGCGCGAGATCGGCGGCGGCAAGGTCGCCGACGTGCAGCGAGCCACCACGACCGGCTTCGCCCGTGGCCAGGCTCGCATCACCTCAGAGGGCGGGGAGTTGACACTCTCGTTCCAGAACGAGCACCTCGTCGCCTCCCATGAGGGCCAGACCCTCGTGACCACCCCGGACCTCATCATGGTGCTCGAGGCCGAGTCCGGCGAGCCGATCACCACCGAGGGCCTGCGCTACGGCCAGCGGGTGCGGGTCGTCGCCGCGCCCTCGGACGAGCGCTGGCACTCGCCGGAGGGCCTCGCGCTCGCCGGCCCCGACTACTTCGGCTATGACACCCCGGCGCACCGCTACGACGGCAGCACCGGGCTGGCCGGGACGGAGCACTCCGCATGAGCTGGACCCTGACTGCAGCCGACCTGCCCGACCTCGCCCGCGGCGCCACGCTGCTCGGCACGGGCGGCGGCGGTGACCCGTACATCGGCCGCCTGCTCGTGGAGCGCGTCATCGGGCCCGAGGGCATCGAGGTGCTCGACCCCGACGACCTCGCCGACGACCTGTTCGTCATCCCCACCGCACAGATGGGGGCGCCGACGGTGATGCTCGAGAAGATCCCCGCCGGCACCGAGCCGCTGGCTGCGCTGCGGGCTCTCGAGCAACACCTGGGCCGCAAGGCCGAGGCGACAATGCCGATCGAGTGCGGCGGCATCAATTCGATGATCCCGCTCATCGTCGCCGCGGAGACCGGGCTGCCGGTCGTCGACGCCGACGGCATGGGCCGGGCGTTCCCGGAGCTCTCGATGGAGACCTTCGCCGTCTACGGCGTGCACGGCTCGCCGCTGGCCCTGGCCGGGGAGCGCGGCGAGACGGTGCTCATCGACACCGGCGACGACGACCGCCAGATGGAGTCCTTCGCGCGAGCGGTGACCATCCGCCTCGGCGGGGTCGGCCACATCGCCGAGTACGCGATGACCGGGGCGGAAGTCCGCCGGACCGCCGTGCCGCGCACGCTCTCGATGGCGCTCGCGCTGGGCCGGGCGATCCGTCTCGCGCGCGAGGGCAAGACAGACCCCTTCGAGGCGGTGGAGCGCACCCTGGCCACGACGCTCTACAGCCACGTGCGGGAGATCTTCTCCGGCAAGGTGACCGACGTGGAGCGCCGCACCACCGAGGGCTTCGCCCGCGGCGTGGCGCGGATCAGCTCGGTGGACGGTTCACGGGACCTCACCGTGCGCTTCCAGAACGAGAACCTCACCGCCGAGCTGGATGGCGAGGTCGTGGCGATCGTGCCGGACCTCATCTGCATCCTCGAGGCGGACACGGCCGAGCCGATCACCACCGAGGGGCTGCGCTACGGCCAGCGGGTGCGGGTCCTGGGCATTTCGACCCCGGACCTCATGCGCACCCCGGAGGCGCTGGACGCCTTCGGCCCCGCGGCGTTCGGGCTGGACCACCCGTTCGTGCCCGTGGAGGACCGGCTGCCGCAGCGCTCCGCCTAGGCTGGGCCGGTGCAGCGCTGGCTCGGTCAGGACGACCTCGACGACTACCTCACCGGGTGCCACGTTCTCGGCGGCGGCGGTGGGGGGTCGCCGTGGTTCCTGCGCCCCGCGCTGCTGGGGCGCAGCTGGCCGGTGACCGTGCGCGGGCTGGACGAGCTGCCCGCGGAGACGGTCTGCGTGGCGGTTGGGATGGGCGGTTCGACGATGGTCATGACCGAGCGCCTACCTCCGCTTCGACCGTTCGACGGGGTGATCGCTGCCATCGAGCACTGGACCCGGAAGCCCGCTGAGGCCGTCTGCACGGCGGAGATCGGCGGGCTGAACGGCGGCTCCGCGCTGCTCGCCGGCGAGGGTCTGGCTCTCCTGGACGCCGACCTCATGGGCCGGGCGCTGCCCGACGTGGACCAGTTCGGCCCGCTCGTCGACGGGGTGCCCGGGGTCGTGCTCGCCTGCGCGACCGGGGGCGAGGGCGTCATGACCGTCACCGACGCCCGACCGGAGGACGCCGAGTTCCTCCTGCGCCACGCGTTCGAGTGCGCGGGGGGCTGGGCGGCGATGGCGATCGGGGGGCTCACCGTGGGCGACCTGCGCGAGCACGCGGTGCCCGGGTCGGTGAGCCGCGCGCTCGAGCTGGGTCGTGCCGGGCGCCGGGTCTTCGAGGCGGGCGACGACCCGCGGGCGCTCGCCGAGGGGCTCGGGGGCGAGCTCATCGGCACCGGGCGGGTGCACGCCGTCGCGCACGAGGCCGGCTCGCGGCGGGCGACGGTCACCATCGACACCGATGCGGGGGAGGTGCTGCGGGTGATCGCCGCCTCGGAGTACCTCGTGGCCCAGGTGGACGGCCGGGTGGTCGCGCAGGCGCCTGACGTCATCGCGCTGGCGGCCCACCCGTCGTGGGAGGTGCTCGCCCCGGATGCGGTGAGCCGCGGGCAGACGGTGGTCGTGATGCGGCTCCCCGCGCCGGAGTTCTGGCGTCGGGCGGACCGGGCCCACGCAGTTGGGTCGGCGCGCTACCGCCTCGGCCTGGCGGGTGGTGCGGCGTGAGCGACATCAACCTCGCCGCGCTGACGGCCCACCCCTCGGCCGGCGCGTTCACCGTGGCCGCTGATGCGGGGGCGCAGTGGGCGGCGGTCCACGCGGTCACCGACGTCGCGGACCTGTGGGAGACCGTGCTCGAGAACCCGGCGCGCGTGCTGGTCGTCGTGCTTGCCGGCGGGCCGGGCAGCGACTGGGAGCGCGACGCGCTGGTGCGGCGGGTGGCCGATGCCGGCTACCGGGGGCTGGCGCTGCCGGCCGGGCGCACTGACACCCACACCGGCGACCTCGCGCGGCGTCTCGGGGTCACGCTGCTGCGCGTGGAGGAGCCGGTGGAGTTCCTGCGGGCCTGCTGGCAGCTGTGCCAGGCGGGGGACTCGCTGACGCTGCAGCACGTGCGCAAGTCCGTGCAGGCGACGCAGTACCGGGCGGCGCACCTCAGCGACCTGCTGCGGCACCTCTCGGCGGGGCTGGGGCACTCGCTGGCGGTCGTGCGGGCCGACGAGGTGGTCGCGCAGGTGGGGGATCCGGTGCCGCCGGCCGTGGTGGCGCGCCGGCCGGAGCGCTGGCTCAGCGCGCGGTGCGAGGGAGACGTGGGGGCGGTGTCCCTGCCACTGCAGGGGGCGCGGCACGGGTGGCGGCTCATCGTGCACGGCCGCGGCTGGAGCGAGGGGCAGCTGCACGCGGTCGCCACAGCCGCCGAGGTCGCCCTGCCCGCCGTGGCTGCGCGCATCCTGCTGGACGACGCCGAGAACGTCGGCGACGCCGCTCGCGCGAGCACGCTGCTGACGGCCGTCATCGATGCGGATGGTGAGGTGGACCCCGCGCTGGAGGAGCGACTGGTGGCGCAGAAGTGGCGGTTGGCCGGGCCGCTGCGGGCTGTGCACGTGGTGGCCCGGGAGCGCACCGACCCGGTGGGGATGCTGCGGCTGGTGCTCGGGGAGGTCGGTGCGGCGCAGGCGGTGAACGGGGCGCTGCACGGTGACGGTGTGACCTGCTGGGTGCAGGCGCCCCCCGGGGAGGACCCGGTGCCGCTGCTGCGGGACGCGCACCGACGCATCCGCAGCCAGATGAGGTGCTCGACCGGGGTGGGCTCGGTGGGTGAGGGGCCGGCCGGGCTGGTGGCGAGCATCCACCAGGCCTGCGATGCCGCCCGGCTGGCCGCCGACCGCGCCTCGGCCGAGTGGTTCATGGCCCTGGACGGCACGAGCCCGGCGCAGCTGCTGCGGGCGTGGACGCAGCCCGACACGTTCGTGGACACGGCCCGGCAGGCGCTGGCGGAGCTCACGGCGGACGAGCTGCTGACCCTGGCGGCCTACCTGGACCAGGAGTCGTCGGTGGCCGGCACCGCCGCGGCGCTCGGGGTGCACCGCAACACGATCCTGCCCCGGCTGCGGCGCATCGAGGAGCGGTTGGGGGCGAGCCTGACCGACGCGGACACCCGTCTGGCGCTGCACCTGGCCACGAGGGTGAGCACGTCCGGGGAGGGGTGAGGGGACGGGGAGGGGTGAGGGGGGCGATTCTGGGCTCATCCCAATCGAGGGTGTAGTTGGGGTCTGAATCCGCCTGTCTCGAGCAGGCTTCTGGCGATGTAGTTGGTGAGGTTGCGGAAGCCCAGGGCGGAGCCGCGGAGGTGTTCGAGTCGGCCGTTCGTGGCTTCGGTGGGGCCGTTGCTGGTGCCGGGTCGGTCGAAGTAGGCCAGGACGTCCTCTGCCCGCTTGGACAGAGTGCGGCCGAGGGTGACGAGCTCGGTGAGCGCGGCGGGGACGCCGGAGGTCAGGCTGGTGATGAGGTTGCTCATGGCCTGTCGGCCTGCGGTGCGGTCGGGGTGTCGGTAGGCGGCGATCATGCGCTGGTAGATGCCCCAGGTGGCTTCGACCTGGACGTGGTCGTCGTCCCCGAAGAGGGCGGTGAGGCGTTGGGTCTGGCGGTCGGTGAGCAGGTCGGCGCCGGTGTGCAGGGTGCGTCGGGATCTGTAGAGCGGGTCGGTGTTGCGGCCGCGGTGGCCGTGCAGTTCTTGCTGGACCCGGCGCCGGCAGCGGTCGAGGGCGTCGCCGGCGAGGCGGACGACGTGGAAGGGATCCATGACGGCGACGGCCTGCGGGAGCTCTTCGGTGGTGGCGGTCTTGAAGCCGGTGAACCCGTCCATGGCGACGACTTCGAGGCCGTCGCGCCAGGCCTTGGGCCGGGCAGCGAGCCATGTCTTGAACACTTCCTTGGAGCGGCCCTCCACCATGGCCAGCAGCCGCGATGGCCCGGTCTTGTCGCGGACCGGGGTGAGGTCGATGACGACGGTGACGAACTTGTCGCCGCGGTGGGTGTGACGCCAGACGTGTTCGTCGACGCCGATCACCTTCACGTCATTGAATCGGGTCGGGTCGTCCAGCAGGAGCCGCTGGCCTTCGGCCAGCACAGCGGCGTTGGCTGTGTCCCAGGAGACGGCGAGAGTTTCGGCGAGGCGAGCAACGGTGAGGTGTTGGCAGACGAGTCCGACCAGCGCCCACCGCAGCGCGGTCCGGGACAGCTTCGCTCGGGGCTCGGCGGCACGGGTGGTGTCTTGCCGCCAGACGTGCCCGCAGCCGGTGCACTTGTAGCGGCGGACCGTGAGCAACAGCGTGGTCGGCCGCCACCCCAGCGGTTCGTGGGCCAGCTCCCTGGTGACGGTGTCCCGCGCCCTCCCCTCGCAGCCGCAGCGCCGGCACCAGCGCGCCGCATCGTCCTCTTCGACGCGGCACAGGAGCACCGCGCGGTCCGGCTCCACCTGCTGGCCCACGACCACGAGACCGAGCTCGTCGAGGCGGCAGAAAGTCGTCACATCAGGGGTCGCGAAGGTAGCGTCAGGCACGTCGAGGTCTTCTTGGATGGGCAGTGTGAGAACTTCCATCCTCGGAAGGCCTCGACCACTATCCGGGCACCGACGCGCCGCGCCCTCCCACCACGGCTGCTGCGTCGCCTACACCCTCATCTGGGAAGAGCCCGATTCTGGGCCCAAGCGGCGCCCTCGCGCGCGTTGGGCGTATTTTGTTGCCGAAGCGACCGTCAACCCGTGGCTGTCTGCCTATGTTTTGGAGCACTTGGATGAAATTGACGCTCTTGGGGGGCGAAGCTAGGGCCAGGATTTCGGGGCGGTCTGAAGGCCGCCTCACAAGCCTTCGAAGTAGTCCTCGTCCAGCCTGTAGAGCACCGCGGTCTGCTGTTCCTGAACACCCACCCCGTACTGGACGAGGAGCTGCGCCAAGCGTTTGCCATCGATGAGCTCGATGCGGGCGTTGATCCGCTCGGCCTCCTGGATGGCGCCGCCGGAGAAGGTGGACGTCGTGATGAAGACCCCACGGTCCCCCTGCTTGCCAAGCAAGGCGCCGGCGAACTCGTGGATCCGCGGACGGTCGACGGTCCTCTCCTCGGCGTAGCGCTTGGCCTGCACATAGATGCGATCGAGTCCCAGAGGGTCTTGACTGATGATCCCATCCACCCCGGCGTCACCGGTCGCGCTCGTCCGCTCGACGCTGCCCGCCCGGCCGTAGCCCATGCGCGAGAGAAGCTGGATGACGAGGTCTTCAAAGCCGGTCGGTGAGAGACCGAGGGCGGCCTGCAGGACGTCGCCCTCCACGGCTGCGCGGTTAATGGAGATGGCGTTCGCCAGCAACTCCTCCGGCGTCTCGCTTGTAGGTGGGGTCTGTCGGGAAGTGGTCGCCAGGGTGGGTTGAGGCTCCTGTTCGCGGGTCCGCTCGCGGAATGCTCGGTAGGCCTGGAACTCGTCCAGTACTCGCACGTCAACGCGGTCAGGGTGGCGCTCTAGCACTTGGCGCCCCGCCTGCGTCAGCCTATAGAGGCCGCGTCCTTCACGTGCCAGGAGGCCCGCCTGGCTCAGGTGGGTGGTTGCCCACCCCACCCGGTTAGTAAAGACGGGCGAGCGCCCGCTGGGTAGCTTCTCCGCGAGTTCCGCTTCGGACAGTTGGAAGGTGATCGCCAACCGTGCCCGGAGGTCACGGACGGCGTGGACCTGACCGTCCTCCAACTCGGCCAGCACCGGCCGCATGAGCGTCTGGAAGTCGGGGATCATGCCGGCTGGCGCCTTGCCTTGTCGTAGGTCTGGCCCACGATGTGCTCCACCATCATCCGGCGGAAGTCCAAGTTCTCGAAGAACATGCTGAACAACTTCCCGTTCTGCTGGTCCCGGTCCAGCAGCATGTCCTCCACGCGTTCCTCCACCACCAGCCTGTAGGCCCTCCGGTCATTGTGACGCGCCACATCCTGCATGTCCACGTCGTGGGCCACCACCATCGTCTGCTGCTCGAACCACAACCTGTCGGCATCGCCCAGCTCGGCGCCGAACTTCTCGTTCAGCACCGCAATGAGCGCCGACAGCTTGTCCGCCACCGGCTCTGCCTCAGCACCCTTGCCTTCACCGGGCAGCGCCTCACCGGGCTCATCGGAGCCCTCCAGCTCAATAACCGTCTCGCCCTGCGCCGCAATCCGCAAGTGCGAAAGCTGCACCGACCTGCTGATTTGGGGCATCGAATCACCCTCGCGCTGCGGTAGGTCCGCGAGCAACAACCGCCCGAACAGGAACAGCCGCTCCTGCTCGGGGTCGGCCCACGGCATCACCTGGGCAATGAAGGTGTACGCACGGCAGAACGCGTCAAGCGTCCCGCGGAACGTCTCCGCGGCGTCCTCATCGCGCTCGTTGAGCATCACCCAGCGCCCGGCTGCCTGCCCCACCAGCTGGTAGATGCGCCCTTGGTCTGTGTCATCCCCGTCCAGCACGAGAGCCACGGCCTGCTGCATCTCCTCTGCCACCAGCACGCCAAACGTCTTCAGTTCCTGCTCCATGGTGGTCAGCGCCTGCGGGTCCACCTGCTCGGCCAGGCTCTGCTCGTAGAACGGCTCGAACGCCGCCTGGATCTCCTCGGCGGAGTTCGCGAAGTCCAGCACGAACGTGTCGTGCTTGCCCGGCATGGTTCGGTTCAACCGGCTCAGCGTCTGCACCGCCGCCACGCCCGAAAGCTTCTTGTCCACGTACATCGTGTGCAGCAGCGGCTCGTCGAAACCGGTCTGGTACTTCTCGGCCACCACCAGCACCTGGTGCTCGTCGTGGAAGCGCCGCGGCAGCTCACTCTCGGGGAACCCGTTCACCGCCCCCTCGGTCAGCGCCACCTCCGGGGTGTCGGGGTCAGTCACCGAGCCGGAGAACGCCACCAGCGCCGACAGCGCACCCGGCCCCTTGTCGTACCCGTTCTTCTTGATGTACCGCTCGATCGCCTGGTGGGTCTTCAGTGCGTGCAGCCGCGACCGCGTCACCACCATCGCTTTGGCGCGCCCACCGACCTTGTGGGCTGTCTTCTCGCGGAAGTGCTCCACGATCACCTCGGCCTTGCCCTCCATCATGTGGTCGTGCAGAGAGGCGTGGCGGGCCAGCGCAGCCTTCCCCTTGCGGGTGTCGATGCTGGGATCGCTCGGCTCGGTGTTGATCAGCTTGTAATACACGTCGTAGGTCGTGTAGCTGGCCAGCACGTCCAGGATGAACCCCTCGGCGATCGCCTGCCGCATGGAGTACGTGTGGAACGGGCGCTTCACCCCATCGGGCCCGGTCTGGCCAAAGATGTTGAGCGTCTTGGGCTTGGGCGTCGCGGTGAAGGCGAAGAACGACAGATTGCTCTGCTTGCCGCGCCGCTGCGCGCTCTCCAGCAGGGAGTCCTCCTCGGCGCCCGGCACGTTGCCATCGGTGGTCTCGGCTGCCTCGGCGTCGTCCAGCGCCTCGTCAACGCCACCCTTCAGCACCCGTTTCATGCCGCTGAAGGCCGAGCCGGAGGTGGAGGAGTGCGCCTCGTCCACGATGACCGCGAAGCGCTGCCCCATCACGCGGCCGCCATCACCGGTCTCCTTCGCCTGCTCTTTGGCCAGCTGCATCACGACCGGGAACTTCTGCAGCGTGGTGATGATGATGCGGGCCGCGTTGCCCTCCAGGGAGGCCTTGAGCTGCTTGGAGTCCTTGTCGATGCGGACGATCGTCCCCTCGGTGTGCTCCAGCCCAGCGACCGTGTTCTGCAGCTGCTTGTCCAGCACCTTGCGGTCGGTGAGCACCACCACCTTGTCGAAGACCGGCGCCTCGTCCTTGCCGTGCAACCGAGAGAGCAGGTGGGCGCTCCAGGCGATGGTGTTGGACTTGCCCGAGCCGGCGGAGTGCTGGATGAGGCGGTCCACCCCGGCGCCGTCCTCGTAGGTGGCGGCCAGGATGCTGCGTACCGCGTGCCACTGGTGGTAGCGGGGGAAGAGCACCTGCCAACTGCTGCCCTCCTTGCGCTGCTGGATGAACGAGCCCAGCAGCTCCAGCCACGCGTCGCGCTGCCAGACCTCCTCCCACAGGTAGGCCGTCTGGTAGCCGTCGCGCTGCGGGTTGCCCGCCGTGCCGGGGTGGCCGGGGCCGTTGCTGCCCTGGTCGAAGGGCAGGAAGCGCGTGTCCTGGCCGGCCAGCCGGGTGGTCATGGCCACGTGGTGCGGGTCCACCGCATAGTGCACCAGCGCCCGGCTGCGGAAGATCAGGTCGTTGGGGTGCCGGTCCTCCCGGTACTGCGTCTTGGCGTGCTCGATGGTCTGGTGCGTGAAGGGGTTCTTCAGCTCGGCCGTGGCCACCGGGATGCCGTTGAGCACCAGAGTGACGTCCACCGAGTCGGCGGGGCGACTCTCGGAGTGGTGCAGCTGGCGCACCACGGCCAGCCGGTTGGCGGCGTACCGCGCGGCGATGGTCTCGTTGAGCCCGCTGGCGGGGCGGAAGGTGGCCATGTCCACCGTGATGCCGGCGTGCTTGGTGCCGCTGCGCAGCACCGCCAGGGTGCCGCGGTGGTCGATGTCGCCGGCCAGCGCCGTGAGGAACCGCTGCCGGGCCAGCCCCTCGCCGCCGTTGCGGGCCACCAGCTGCTCCCACGCCTTCGGCTGGCTCTCGGCCAGCCAGGCCACCACCTCGTCGGGGAACAGCCCGAGGGCCCGGTCGTACCCCTCGGGGGCGAGGGCCTGCCAGCCGTGGCCGGTCAGGTGGGCCTCGACATTGGCCTCGAACGACTTCTCGCGCGTGTTCGCCATGGCGTCACTCCGGGATGCGGGTGCTTGCGGTGGTCACGTCCAGCTGCCCGGTGACGGCAGCGGTGATGAGGGACTGCTTGTACTCGGTGAGGAGCTCGATGGAGCGGGTGAGAGCGGCTTGGGTGCGGCGGTTTCCGGCCATCTCATCCTCCCAGCGGTCGATGGCCTCGATCTGGGTGCTGCGATCTGGCAGCGGGATCATGAGTGAGCGGATAACACCGGAAGGCAGGTTATTGGCCATCCCCTCAGCGCCGCTGACGCCTTGGCGGATGCGTTGCCGGTTCGCGTGATGGCGCAAAGCATGAGCTGTGTACTGAGGGACCAGCCCCGCGACCGTTCTCAAGCGATACAACTTGTCGCACAAGAGGAGCTGGTCGCGCACAGAATCAGGGACCAAGGCGACACTACCGATGAGATCGAGCGACCCACTCGCTCGCGACATGATGAGATCCCCGCCTTTGATCTCATACTCGAGGCGAGGCTCAACCGCATCGGGCAAGCGCTTGTTGTCCTCAGCTCGGAACTCGCCGCTGTTCACGCATCCCGCGCGCATGACACCCCATTGCCCCAGCTCTGCCGGCTGTTGGTCAGCTGCGGGGGACCAGCCCTGCTCGAGTTTCGTCAACAGCCGTCCAAGGCGGACCGCACCCCAGCGGTCTCCGTGGTCAGTGAGTTGATGATCGATCAACTGGCCAGCCTGTGCGGCTACCTGCCCCCGTTGGGTGTTACGGGCGGCGATGATGCGGTCGATGCGGGACACGCGGTCGTCGAGGAAGTCTGCGATGCGCCGCTGATCCGGCTCGGGCGGGAGGGGGAGCCGCAAAGAGCCGATGTCTTGAAAGCGAACCGTCTGCCCGTCCCTCAATTGCTGGGTCGTCGAAGCCAATTCGCCGATGAACGCATGGGACTTGAAGACCCACCGGAAGTATGGGTGATGTGCGCCGTCAATGGCGCGCATCACCGTGTAGGCGGTACTCACCTTCCCCCGCAAGGCAGACGTCTCGAGGCCCCCCTGAAAACTACGGAGATGGGCAATGAAGTCGCCAGGTTCGACGTGCTTCATCTTGTCAGCCCCGCTGAGGTTCAGCACCACCCGCGACCCCGTGCGTTCCATGTACTCGCGCTGCGTCAGGACCCCGAGGTGCTGCGAGGGGGTGAGGTGTTCGTCGTCCGGTCGAGAGGGTTCCCTCCGCTCCCGGAAGCGCGAGCGCGGCTGGATGGTGTCCCAGCCCGATGGCAGGTGTTCCAGCCAACCGTTCACAGCCCCAGTCCCTTCATCCAGCCCTGGATCTGCTCCTCGAGCTCCTTGATCTCGGCGGCGATCTCGTCCACGGGGCGTGGCGGCTCGTACACGTAGAACTGGCGGGTGAACGGGATCTCGTAGCCCACCTTGGTCTTGCTGTAGTCCAGCCACGCGTCCGGCACGTAGGGGTGGATCTCGGTGTGCAGGTGCTTCTCGGCGGCCTCGTCCAGGGTGGAGAAGCGCCGGTTCTCCGGCAGGTCCATCCACCCGTCCGGTAGGGGGATGTTCTCCGCATCGCGCAGGTCCGGGTCCGGTGCGGGCTCGCCCTTCTTGAGGATGACCGGCGCCTCCTCATCGGCGATGGCGGCCCCCTTGAGCACGGCCTTGCGCTCCTTGGTGTCCAGATCCGCCAACTCGTTGGACAGGGCCTTCTCGGTCTCGAAGCGGCGCCCCACCAGGTGGCCGATGCCCTCGTGGGCCTCCGCGAGCTCCGAGGTGACCTCCCAGTGCCGGCGCATGGGGCGCTCCACGGTGATGCGCTGGTAGCCGAAGTCGTTTCGGTTCATCACACGTACGCGGGGGTCGTCGGCGAACTCATCCAGGGCGCCGCCGTAGAGGTTCGTGATCTCACGGATGGCCTCAGGCTTGAGCTCCTTGCGCTTGTCGCCCAGGGACTTGCGCATCTTGGTGCCCATCTCGCGGGCGTCAATGAGGCGCACCTTGCCGCGGCTGGCCCCGTCCTTGTCGTTGGTCAGGATCCACACGTAGGTGCTGATGCCTGTGTTGTAGAACATCTGGTCCGGCAGGGCGACGATGCCCTCCAGCCAGTCGTTCTCCAGGATCCAGCCGCGGATCTCCGACTCGCCGCTACCGGCCTGACCGGAGAACAGCGGCGACCCCGAGAGCACGATGCCGATGCGGGAGCCGCCCGGCTTCATCTTGCTGATCATGTGCTGCAGGAACAGGAAGGAACCGTCGGAAACCCTCGGGGTGCCCGCGCCGAATCGGCCGCTGAAGCCCAGGTTCTCGGCCTCGTCCTTGATGGGGCCGGCGTACTTCTTCCAGTCCACGCCGTAGGGCGGGTTGGCGAGCATGAAGTCGAACTGCTCGGTGGGGAAGGCGTCCTGCGTCAGGGAGTTGCCGCGCGCCATCCGCTCCGGGCCGATGCCGAGCATCATCAGGTCGGACTGGGCGATGGCCCAGGTCTCGTCGTTGAGCTCCTGGCCGCTGACAGTGACCGTGGCGTTGCCGTTCAGGCCCTGGACGCCGTCCAGGGCGCCCACGAGCATGCCGCCGGTGCCGGCCGCGGGGTCGTAGACGGTGCGGACGGGCCGGGGGTTCTCCATCAGCTCGGTGTGGGTCTTACCCGTGAGGAGCAGCTGCACCATCAGGGAGATGACCTCGCGCGGGGTGTAGTGCTCACCGGCGGTCTCGTTGGACATTTCCGAGAACTTCCGGAGCAGCTCCTCGAAGATGTACCCCATCGCCTCGTTGCTCACCACGGAGGTGCGAAGGTCCAGGTCGGCGAAGTCGGCGATGACCCCGTAGAGGATGTCGTCGCGGTCCATCCGTTCGATCTTGGGGTCGAAGTCGTAGGCCTCGATGACGCGGGCCGCCTCGGGGGAGAGGTGGCGGATGTACTTGGCGAGGTTCTCGCGCAGGTTGTCTGCGTCGTTGAGCAGGCCGGCGAAGGTCAGCGGGGAGGTGTTGTAGAACGGGCGGCGACTGGTGCGCTTGAGCAGCTTGTCCTGGCCGGGGCCGATGGTGTCCCACCCCTTGGCCTGGGCGACCACCTCGGCCTTGGTGTCGGCCAGGGCGGCGTCCATGCGGCGCAGGACCAGCAGGGGGAGCATCACTGAGCCGTACTCGTGCTGCTTGAAGGTGCCGCGGAGGCGGTCGGCGATGCGCCAGACGAAGGCGACCTTGTCCTCGAAGCCTTGGGGGGCCATGCGTCTCCTCTGTAGTCCGGGGAGTCACGGTAGCGCGGTGGGTGGGTGTGTCAGTGGGGACGCCTAGATGTGATGTCCAGCCAGGTTGTTGAGCCTGGTGATGGGTGGGGCTCCGATCGCGGAGTGGACCCGGTGGTGATTGTAGAAGTGGATCCAGCCGGGAAGGGCGTCTCGGCGTTCGGTCTCACTGGTGTAGAACCGGGCGTAGGCCCATCCGTCGGCCAGGGTGCGGTGGAAACGTTCGATCTTCCCGTTGGTCTGCGGTCGATACGGTCGGGTCCGTTTGGCAGTGATGCCCAGCTCGGTGCAGGCCTGGCTCCACGCGGCGGATCTGTATGCCGAGCCGTTGTCCGACAGCACCCGTTCCACCGTGACGCCATTGTCGGCGAACCACGCGACGGCCCGGCGTAGTACACCGATCGCGGTTTCCTTGCGTTCATCGGCGTGCATCTCGACGTAGACGACCCGGGAGTGGTCATCGATCACGGTGTGCAGGTGTCCCACCCCGAGCCTGGGCTGGTACCGGTGGTCGCGGGTGCCTTCTCGGTCCGACGTCGCCGCACGGTGCTTCAGGCCCTGCTGGCGGCCGACGAAGCGGTGCCCACCCCCGTCAGGGATCCGCCCGAACTTCGTGACATCGACGTGGATCAGCGACCCGGGGTGAGGGTGCTCGTACCGGCGGACTGGTTCACCGGTGACCCGGTCGATGCGGGCCAGCCGGTTCAGCCGGCAGCGCACGAGCACGGCATGGACCGTGGAGGCCGGCATGCCCAGCTCGCCGGCGATCTGCACCGGGCCGAGCCGGCGTCGCCACCTGGCCTTCACGATCTTCTTCACCACCGCCGGTGGTGTCTTGGTCGGCATCACATGGGGCCGGCTGGTGCGATCTGTCATCCCGGCCGGTCCCTCGTCCCGGTACCGGGCAGCCCACTTGCGGGCCGTGGGTGGTGAGACCAGGAACATCTTGGCTGCCACGGCCACCGGCCACCCCTCCTCGACGATGAGCTTGGCCAGGCGCAACCGAGCGCGAGGGGTCAGAGCAGCGTTAGCGTGGGCCACGAAGGCCTCCTGGGCGTGAAGCGGTTCCTAGACAGCTCCACTCTCGCAACAGGAGGCCTTCACCTATCAGCGAGTCCCGCAACAACGTCCCTGGACATCACACCTAGATGAACCGGCGTCGAAGACCAGGGCTAGGACCGGAACCAGCCAAGCAAGGGATGCCGTGGCCAGCTGGGTCAGGTCCAACGCCCAGTGCGTGGCCGGCCGCCCTCGATGCGGAAGAGCTTCAGGTCGCTCACGCGGGGTCCTCCCATCGCTGGCGAGCAGGGTCCCACGTGCCCCTGGTGCGGGTGCCATCGAGCACGGGGTCCAAGCACCGCCCTGCCGCAGCCAGCGAGGCGTTGAGGGCGTAAAACTCCTCCGGGAACTCCTCGAAGGTCTTGGCGTTCCGCGGGTACTCACCTGCCCAGCGAGGCCCTGGGGAGACCATGGCCGACGGCAGGGAGAGGCGACGTCGTTCGGCCTCGTGCGCCAGCATCCGGTGGAGACGCTCTGCGTCGATCTTCAGGGCGGTGGTGACGCGCACGAGATCCGCCAGGTCGCGCCAGCGGGTGGAGGGTGTGTCGCGCTTGTGGCGCTCGTACATCCCACAGACCTTGTCGGCCATGTGGTTCTCGATCGGGGCCACGGGGATGGCGGGCAGGTCGTCGAGCGCCGGGTCATCGATGACAGGGGTGGGGCGCACCCGATCAACCGGTCCCTCGACATGGCGGCGCTGGGTCACGTCGATGGAGAAGGGCTCGAACAGGGTGCCGCCCAGCATGGCGCGTGCACGGATCTTGTGGGCCCGGGTGCCGTATCCGTACTCATCGACGCGGTCGTGGGTGGTGATGTCGAGCAACTCGAAATTGAACCCGTCGCCGTTGTCGGTGGCGGCCTTGGCGCGCAGATCCTCCAGGAGCGCGTGGGGATCACCACTCTGTGATGCATGTGCGAGGTCGATGTCCTGCGTGAGGCGGCCTCCGCCGATGCGGACCAGCAGGGCGTTCCCACCCAGGAGCAGCCACTCGTCCTGGTTGTCAGCGAAGAGACGCTTGAACAGGAGGGCGAAGACGAACTGTTTGCGCAGGCGATCGACGGGCAGACCACGGCCGCGCGCCTCCTGGCGCAGCCGGTCAGTGAGCTGACGGGCCCTGGCCTGCGGTGTCTGGGGGCGGCGGGGGTTCATCGAGGGGTCTCCTTCTCGGACGCTTGGTCATCGAGTGCTGCCGTGGCCTCGGCGGCCGTGATGTCCGCGGCGAGTTTCTGGAGGCTGCGCTGAAGACGCTCGTCAGCCAGGCTCGAGTTCAGCCCGACGAGTGTGGGGGCAAGGGCTCGGTCCCAGCGTTGTGCGGTGAGCGCCGAGTTCTTCAGTGCAGCGGTCAGGGGCGCGAGATGCTCGGCCGCCCGGCGGGCAATGGGCTGAACGGCCTGCCGTACGACCTTCTCGAGTGCCTCCAGCTCGGGGGGTGTCCCGGCACGCTCGAACGCTTCGGTCATGAGCTCGCTGTGGTCCTCCAGGCCGAAGTGCGGGGCGCAGCGATCGAGGGTGCGAAGAAGGGCCCCGAAGCTCACCCCCGGAGCGGAGAAGGCGTCCTTGACCATCGCGGAGAAGTGGTCGAAGTCAGTCGTGGTGGCCGCGAGATCCTCCAGGGTCCGGGCAACAGTCGTGACCGGCAAGCCATTCACCATCGTGCACTCCGCCGGGGACAGGCCGGACCGGTGGAAGGTCACGTCCGGGTGGATGGTCTGGCGCCGTCGTGGCGAGGTGAACTCGTGTTTCTGGGGGATCAGATCGCCCAGGCTGTGCATTGCGGCGGCGGACACATGGCTCACGACCGTGTCCGGCGGCTCGGCCCCCGAGCGGTCCCGGCCGCTGGCCTCCAGCCAGGCTGCCCGGAGCTCCTGCAGGGGGCCTGGGGGGGCGGAGGGCAGGGCGTACACCCCTCGACGAAGGCGGGTCACGTGTCCCGTGTCCGTGAGGCGCTTCAGGTCCACGGGGGTCACGCCGAACTCGCGGGCCCGGGCGGTCGTGACCAGGCCGTCCTGCTCGGTGCCGAGTTCCACCAAGGTCGTCAAGGCGTCATAGGCCTTCATGGCACCTCCCCTGCTGACTAAATGACACCCACATGATATTTAGTCAGCGGGCTTCGGGCAACAGGACTCTCGCAGCGACGACGCCTGACTTTGTGGAACTGCCGGATGTGGGGCCTCACCACCATGCCGTTCACCCCTGCGTCACTCGCCTGTGTTCGGGTGCCTGCATGTCCTCCGTGCACTCCGCCTTCGTGACCCGTCGCACCCTGCTGGCCGGTGGTGCGTTCGCCTCCGCCCTGACCCTCCTGCCCGACGTCGGGGCTGTCGCCGGCCCTCGCGCCGCAAACACCCGGGCCACCACGCCCGCCACGGGCATCACCCCGCTCTGGCGTGCCCACGCCCACAACGACTACGAGCACCGCCGCCCGCTCCTCGACGCGCTCTCCCACGGGTTCACCTCCGTCGAGGCCGACGTCTGGCTCGAGGGCGACGAGCTCCTCATCGGCCACGCCTGGCCCGACCCGTCCCGCACCCTGCGCGAGCTCTACCTCGACCCGCTGGCCCGCATCGCGGAGGCGAACGGCGGCTGGGTGTACCCCGGTCACGCCCGCCCGGTGCGCCTGCTGGTGGACGTGAAGTCCGGTGGTGCCGAGGCCCGCGCCCTCCTCGAGGATCTCCTGCCCACCTACGGCCGCACCGTCACCTCCTGGAAGAACGGTCGGGAGCGCTCCGGCGCGGTGACCGTGGTCCTCTCCGGCCAGCAGGCCAACCCGGTGCTCGACGCGCCGCTTCGCTGGACCGCCTCCGACGGCCGTCTGGGTGCCCCGATGCCGGCCGGCGCCACCGCCGCGGACCTGCCGCTGGTCTCGGCCAGCTGGTCCTCGCACTTCTCCTGGGTGGGCATCGGCCCGATGCCGGCCAGCCAGCGGGACCGCCTCCACGCCCTGGTCGCCGAGGCCCACGCGCGTGGCCAGCAGGTGCGCTTCTGGGCCACGCCGGACACGATCTGGCTGCGGGAGAACGTCTGGGCCGAGCTGCTCGCCGCCGGGGTCGACGCGATCAACACCGACCACCTCGCCGAGCTCCAGGCCTGGCTGCTGCAGCACGACCGCGGCTGAGCGGGCCAGCGCGCGGGCCCAGCGCCCTGTCATCCGCCCGTTCACCCACCCGCCATCCCACGGTCACGGAAATCCCCTACTTTCCGGCCCATGAACACCCCCTCGCAGCCGCCTGCCCACCCGTCCGCCGCCACCCCCTCCCGTCGTGCCCTGCTCACCGGTGGGTCCACCGCCGCCCTGAGCGGCCTGCTCGCCGTTCCGGCGATGGCCGGTGCCCACCCGGCCGCCACCTCCGAGGGTCACGAGCCCCAGGGCCACGGCACGCCGGGCCGTCGTGGCCCCCACGCCTCGCCCGACCTCCAGTTCACCCTCGCCGTCCTGCCCGACACGCAGTACCTCTTCGACGACGACTCGATCGTCGCCGAGCCGCTCGTGGCCTCGCTGAAGTACCTCCGCCGCCACCGGGACGAGCTCAACCTGGCCTTCCTGGCCCAGCTCGGCGACCTCACCGAGAGCGGCCTGCCCCACGAGATCGCCGCCTTCGACGACGCGTGGTCGATCGTCCGCCGCGCCCGCATCCCCTTCGCGACGCTCACCGGCAACCACGACGTCGACTCCTCGACCACCGACCAGCGCGGCAGCACCCCCTACCTGCAGCACTTCGTCCGCTCCACCCGCGAGTCGGGCGTGCTGGCGGTCAGCCCCGACGGCTACAACAGCGCCCACACCTTCACCGCCGCCGGACGCGAGTGGATGGTGCTCGCCCTGGACTGGCGCCTCTCCGAGGCGGGTTTTGCCTGGGCCGATCGGATGCTCACGCGCCACCGACACCTGCCCACGATCCTCACCACCCACGACGTCATCCACGCCGACCACGGCGATGGGGTGGGCCACCTCTCCGACTACGGCCAGGACGTCTGGGACCGGCTGATCCGCCGCCACGACCACGTCTTCCTGAGCATCAACGGCCACTTCTGGCCCACCGGTCGCACGGTCATGACCAACGACGCTGGCCACGAGACCCACCTGCACCTGGCGAACTACCAGCAGCTCTACTACGGCGGTGCCGCTGCCCTGCGCCTGTACCGCTTCGACCTGGCCCGCGGCGTGATCGACGTCGAGACCGTCGTGCCCTGGCTGGAGACGAACGAGGCCGCCGACTGCGCCCTGGCCCGGGAGGAGCTCACCCTCACCTCTGATGCGGACCGCTTCAGCGTCGAGATCGACTTCGCCGAGCGCTTCGCGGGCTTCGCGCCGGAGCCCACCCCGCAGCCCCGCCCGGCCGAGGCGGTGCTGGTGCGCGACACCCTCGCCTACTGGCGGTGGGACCAGCTGCCCACGGGTGCGCTGGACCGGGCCGCCCGCATCGAGGACCTCTCCGGCCACGGGAACCACCTGGAGGTGGTGAGCAACGGCCGTCGTGTGGAGGTCGTCGGCGAGTTCCACCCCGGGCAGCCCGGCCACGCCAGCCTGGCCTTCGGTGGTGCGGTCAAGGACGCCGGGGACTACCTGCGGACCGTGGCCGGGGCCCCGCTCAACGACGACGAGCTCGAGCGCGGCTACACCATCGAGGCGTTCTTCCGGATGCCGCAGGACTGGTCCGACCGGGACGCCTGGACCTCGCTGCTCTCCCGCCAGGGGAGCGCCGGCGAGGCCGGCGGCACCGGGGGCGACGCCGAGGAGCCCGTGGTCTCGCTGAACCTTTCCGGGGAGCGCCAGCTGCAGTTCGTCTCCTACCCGATCTCCCAGCGCGAGGGGCTGACGAACTGGGGCCACGAGCTGCGCACCGACCGCTGGTGGCACGTGGCCGTGGTCAACGACCGCAAGCACACGACGATGTACGTCGTGGGCTGCCCCGTCGCCCGCAACCCGCACACCCGCAACCGTGGGCTGCGCGCCCTCGACCGTCGCTGGCTCGTGGGCGGCTACGAGTGGGACGGCGTGCTCGACGCCGTGACCCGGACGACGCTGGGTGACGTTCGCATCGTCGGGCGTGCTCTGAGCCCACGGGAGTTCATGAACCAGCGCTGAGGGGGCGCCGACCGCGCGTGAGAGGGGGCTGGGCCGCGTGGCCCAGCCCCTCGTCATGACTGCAACTCAGCCCACGCCGCCGGCCAACGCCCCCCTGTCACGCCCCGGGGTGCTTCGCCCCGCCGCGCAGGTACTCGGTGCTGATCCGCGCCAGGGTCACGGCCCCGACGCTGCGGAAGGGGTGCACGGGGTCGGGGTCCTGCGAGCCGGTCGGCCCGCCGAGCTCGGTGTGGACCACCGCGCTCATCAGCGCGTATGCGTCGTCCTTGGAGTACCCGTGCTCCTGGGTGAGCACGGCGAAGAGGGCCTCGTAGGCCTGGATGACCGAGTCCTGCACCGGGTCGTCGAGCCCCACGCAGACCAGCTCGTTCCCGGTGTCGACGCGAGCGGCCGTCAGCGGCCTTGACCAGGTCCACCGAGACGGTCGCCCGCCCCGCCGCCTCGATGGCCACGAACGACGACTCGCCCCGGCTCATCACCGCGTGCAGGTCGCCGATGTAGAGCAGCGCGCCTGCCACCTGCACCGGTAGGTAGACGGTGCTGCCGACGGCGGCGTCGGTGAGGTCCATGTTTCCGCCGGTCGGGTAGGTCGGCATGACCGTGGACATCTCGCCCCCGGGGCGGGCCACGCCGATGCAGCCGATCATCGGCGCCATCGGCACGCTCACCCCCTCGGCCACCTGGGCGTGCCCGTCGACCAGCGGCACCCGGCGGACGAACCACTCGTCGCCCATCGGACCGGCCAGCGCACCGGCCCCGGGGATGTAGACCGACCAGCCGTGCTCGCCGAGCTCGATGTCGTGGATGGTCACCGCCAGCACGTCGCCCGGCTCGGCGCCCTCGACGAGCACGGGCCCGGTCACCGGGTTGAGCGGCTCGGTGACCTTCGCCAGGTCGCGGACCTCGTCCATCTGGGCGTAGGCGGCGTCGCTCGTCTCGAAGGTGATGCGGTCCCCGGCGCCGGGGGTGACGGTGAGTCGCGGCTCGCGCTCGGCGGAGATGCCGGGCGCGCCGGTGTGCTGGGGGAGCAGGTGCGTGGTCATGGGCATGCCTCCTCGGGGGCGGTGGACTGCCTGGGTGGCCATCCTCGCGGAACCTCACCGCAACCGCCGCGCCGCCACCGCCGCCACGACGGCCACCGCCCCCGCCGAGGCGGTCAACCCCGCGAAGACCCCGCCGGTCAGGTCGTCGGCGAACCACGCCACCACGGCCCTACCGACCGCGAACCCCACGGCCGCCGACACGTTCATCCCCAAGGTCATGGCCGCGTTGTTCACCCCTTGCTCCTCCTCGCCGGAGCGGGCAATCACCTCGGAACTGGTGGTGTTGGCAATCACGCCCATCCCCACCGCGGCCACCGCCCACAGCACCATCGCCGGCACCAGACCCAGCCACCCGGGCGCCAGCAGTGTCGGCCCACGCAGCCGAGGGCCAGCAGCACGAACCCGGCCCGCACCCGCTCCCACGGCGGCAGGCGACGCTGCACCGCATCGAGCCCCGCCAGGTTGGAGCCCACCGCCCACAGGGTGCCGGTCACCCCCAGGCTGACGCCGGCCACCAGCGGGCTGGCGCCGTGAACAGTGGTCAGCATCAACGGGATCCACGCCCCCATGGTCAGGAAGACCAGCCCGGTCACGATCCGCGCGCCGGGCGACCAGGGGGTGTGCCCCGGAGGTCTCGAGCGCCGCCCACTCCTGCGCGGAGACGTGCCCGGTGGCGCGGCCCGTGGCATCGAGACCGCGGCGACCACGCTCCACCGCCGAGGTCACGAGGGGCGTGGCGCGCTGCCGGCCCGCTCCACGGCGGGGAGCAGGTCGTCCCGGGCCCTCTCCATGTGAGGCGCCGCCGCCCGCCGGGCGCGGTCCACGTGCGGCGCCACGGCCTGCTCGGCGCGCCGCAGCGCCTCCTCGATGGGGTAACCCACGGCCAGCGGCCCGGCTCAGCTGATGATGCCGTGCTTCAGGGTCCACTTCTGCGCGCCCTTGTAGGCGTTGACCATCGACCAGATCCAGTTGACGGCCCAGAGGATCCACATCGTCCAGCCCAGGAAGATCACCGTCAGCGGGATCGAGAGCAGGAGGAGCGCCACGGCCGTGAAGAAGAACCGCAGACCGCGGCCCACCTGGCCGTTGAGCGCCTGGCCCAGCCCCACCACGAGGAAGCTGGCCAGGGCCATCAGTGCCGGGTTCGTCGGGGCCACGGTCATCTGACCGGGCGCAGCCCCCGGGCCGGGCTGCCCGGCAGCGGCCACGTAGGGGGCCGGGGTGGGCGCCTGCTGGTAGGCCGGGTAAGGCGCCTGCTGGTGGCCCACCTGCGCCTGCTGGTGCGCCGACTCCTCGGGCTGCGGCGCCGTCGGGTAGGGCGTCGGCGTCTCGTCCGCCGCGAACGGGGTGGACTGCGCGGCATCTACGGCCGCGGACTACGCGGTCTCGAAGGTCGAGGGCTGCGCGGCATCGGGGGCCGGAGCGTGCGCGGTGGCCTCGGCGGCGGGCTCCGGGGTGTGCATCGGCGTGGCGCCGGACTGCTCGTGGGTGGACATGGGCTCTCCTGAGCGTTGGGCGCCGGGGCGCGGGTGCGGCCGCCGTCCGCGTCCTTGTCGCGCAGTACCCGGCACCGATCTGTCGCCTCGCTATCGAATCGCTGTCGCCCGGCGGCCGGTGTCCCACCCGGAGGTCGCGTGCCCTTTAGTGTCGGGGCGTCCCCCCCACGGTCCGAGTCGTCGGTCACCGCTCGGGCAACCCCTCACACACCTTGCAGGAGCACCACCGGTGAAGAAGCACCTCGCCAGTACCCTGGCCGTCCTCAGCGCCCTCGCGCTGGGAAGCGCCGCCACCGCCCCGATGGCGATGGCCGGGACCGCCCCCGCCGCCGCGACCGCATCCACAGCGACGACCTACACGGTCACGGGGGCGTCGTGGCTGACGCTGCGCACGGGGCCGGGCGTGGGGTACGCCAAGGTGAGTGCGGTGCCCAAGGGGTACGTCATCACCAATGCGACGGTGCTGTCGAACGGCTGGGTGAGGTTCACGGACAACGGGCGCACGGTGTACACCGCCCTGCGGTACCTCACGGCGGCCCCCACCGCGACGACCTACACGGTCACGGGGGCGTCGTGGCTGACGCTGCGCACGGGGCCGGGCGTGGGGTACGCCAAGGTGAGTGCGGTGCCCAAGGGGTACGTCATCACCAATGCGACGGTGCTGTCGAACGGCTGGGTGAGGTTCACGGACAACGGGCGCACGGTGTACACCGCCCTGCGGTACCTCACGGCGGCCCCCACCGCGACGACCTACACGGTCACGGGGGCGTCGTGGCTGACGCTGCGCACGGGGCCGGGCGTGGGGTACGCCAAGGTGAGTGCGGTGCCCAAGGGGTACGTCATCACCAATGCGACGGTGCTGTCGAACGGCTGGGTGAGGTTCACGGACAACGGGCGCACGGTGTACACCGCCCTGCGGTACCTCACGGCCGGCGCCACCTCCCAGGAGCCCACCACGGTGGTGCGCCACGTGCGGCAGAAGACCGACGACCTCTTCGTCGACGTCTACGACCGCAAGGCCGCCTCCAGCTCCTACGACGTGCACTACCTGCCCCGCGGCGGGATGGTCAAGGGCGTCGTCGAGGGGTCCTGGTTCCACATGCCCGGTGGCAAGTACGTCCCGATGGCGGAGCTGACCACCACGCACACCCGCTACACCGGGACGAACGGCCGCCACCACCCATCGACCCTGTGCAACGTGCAGGGCACGACCGTCGCCTCCCACGTGCTCACCGCCTGCGGCGCGATCGGGGACCTGAAGGGCCTCAACCTGGCCTACAAGGCGCGATTCAACGAGGACCTGCCGTGGGACGAGTGCTACCGCACCTACGACACGCAGGTGGCCTACCGCCAGGCGTTCGGCACCAAGGCGGCCGTGCCCGGGTACTCCAACCACGGGTCCACCACGCGTCCGGCCTGCGACGCCCCGGAGGACCCGCGCCGGTTCGGATTCGGCACCACCCGGTACACGTGGCTGGTGCAGAACGGTCCGAGCTACGGCTGGGTGCACCCGGGCTGGGCCAAGCCGTGGGGTAAGAACCCCGAGTACTGGCACTTCGAGTACGTCGGCTGAGCCCCGCATCACGACTCCGCAACATCCCGTGCGTCCACCGGGCACTGCCCACGCGACGCTGCACTGACTGCCATGGGCACGCCCGGTCCCCACCCCGCCGCCCACCGCGGGTGACTCTCGGGGAGCCGCCCCGCAGCCCACCACGGCGCAGCTGGTGCGAAGCGTCGTGGCCCGCGTCGCCGAGGGGCTCGCGGTCTCGTGGAACACCGCCAACGACGCCGTCCTGGCCGAAGGTCAACGGCTGCTGATCGACCGCCCGTCCCGCTTGGACGGGGTGAACGCGGTCGGGGTCGACGAGCACGTGTGGCGGCACACCAGGAAGGGCGACAAGTACGTCACCGTCATCATCGACCTCACCCCGGTCCGGGACGGTACCGGGCCCTCCCGCCTGCTGGACGTGGTCGAGGGCCACAGCAAGAAGGCGTTCAAGGACTGGCTCGCGCAGCGGGACCAGGCCTGGCGCGACGGGATCGAGGTCGTCGCCATGGACGGGTTCGCCGGGTTCAAGACCGCCACCACCGAGGAACTGCCGGACGCGGTCACTGTCATGGACCCGTTCCACGTCATCCGGTTGGCTGGCGACGCCCTGGATGAGTGCCGCCGCCGCGTTCAGCAGGAGTTGCACGGGCACCGCGGCCGCAAGGACGACCCGCTCTACTCGGCGCGCCGGACCCTGCACACCGGCGCCGACCTGCTCACCGACCGTCAACACGAGCGCCTCGACAAGCTGTTCACCGGGGACCGGCACGTCCAGGTCGAGTGCACCTGGGGCATCTACCAGCGCATGATCTCCGCCTACCGAGACCCCAACCGGGTCACCGGCCGCGTCGAGATGAGCTCGGTGATCGATGCCCTCGCCGACGGGGTGCCCCGACCGCTGGTCGAGCTGCGCAAGCTCGGCCGCACCCTGGCCAGACGCGTCTGCGATGTCCTGGCCTACTTCGAGCGACCCCGCACCAGCAACGGACCTACCGAGGCCGTGAATGGACGACTTGAGCATCTTCGCGGGCTGGCCCTCGGGTTCCGCAACCTCACCCACTACATCGCCCGAGCACTCCTCGAAGCTGGCGGATTCAGGCCCCGACTACACCCTCGTTTGTGAAGAGCCTCTTTTCCTGTGCCCACGGGCTCCCGGGGGACAGGAAAAGTATTATCCTGATTGAGCCGGCAGCAGAGCTAGTGGAAAGGCGCCATCCAACACGGGCTGGGGAGAGGGCGCCCATCCTCACGCGACGAGTGTTACGAATCGGCTCCAGTCCGTATACTCCCACTCCCAGCGACGGCAGACACGTTCGCGGGGGACTTGGTCGAGGAGGGGGTCAAGTAGCGCCAGCTGCGCAGAAGCGCCGTCGCCGATGACGATCGCTAAGAGGTAGCGATTCGATGCGCCAACCATTACAGACATCTCATTGTTGGTGAGGGAGAAGCGTGAGTTCTTCGATTCAACCTTCTTGACCTCGATGTGCACGGGGATGCCGTCATCAGCCGCGCCCTCCAGGTCATACCCCACGTTCTGTCGTGAGACATCTGTGAGCTCCCAGCCACGCTGATTGAGGTACTCCAGTACAGCGACTTCGGCCGTGCGCCAGCGGCTCATCGCTCCGGAGAAGGTCTCGGTGGTTGAATTCTGTGTCTGAAGGCGAGGGTCAACTAGCCCCGGGGAGGTGGCTTCGGGTTCAGAGGCTCGGGCACTCCCGACGATGTTCTGCTCCGCTTCGGTGAGGTTGCGCCCCTCGACACGGGCGTTCTCAAGGAGTCGTCGGCTGAGTCGCGAGCGCGTGGGAGCAGAGAGTTGTGCGGCAACTCCGCTGTTGGCCAGCTCGCCAGCGCGAAGAGTGGGTGCTCCGAAGGCGGTCCGAAGACTCCTCGCCGCGCTTGTCGAGTCCTCCCGGTAGAGGGCAGAGGGGGCACCCTGGGGAAAGACCAGCTCGACATCCGTAGCGTCGAGCGGGATCTCGCTGAAAGAGAAGTGCCACTCTGAGCTGTTCATCCACCGCTTCGCCGCGGAGAGCACGCAACTCCCGATCGTGGTGCCTCCTTCGAGGAGAACCTGACGTAGATCTTCCCCGTGCATCAAGAGGTCCCAGAGTCGTTGGCTTGCCGGGCTCGATGAACTCATCAAAAGTCGGCCGACGAGCGAGCCGACGGTCTCGAGCGCAGCCTGCGTTGCGGGATCCGAGATGGTCGCGTGCGTTCGTGAAGGATCTGTGAGGACCGGGCCGGATGCGATGGCAGGTAGACCCAGTTCGTCGTCGAGGGGGAGGAAGCAACAGAGCCGACCCCGTCGACCGGTGAGGCTCAAGGCGTGCGGGTCTGCTGGCACGAGTACTTGCACGTCGCCCTCTGCCATTCGATGGAACACCGTCGACCGTCCATCGACACTCAGCGTGACCTTGTCCGGTTCACGCTGGCAATGCCACAGTTCAATACTATCTCCCCGACTCAACTCCAGCGATTCGACGTTTCGCAGAAAGAGCATTGATATCGGGTGAAGTGCCAGTTGCTCCGATGTGCTGGGGCTGAGGTGAATGACGAACTCTGCCCCCGGAGTCAGAGCGGACGCTTCGACCGCTGAGGGGACTCGGAGAAGGGGAGTGCTTGCGGCTGTGCTGCCGAGCGACTCCGCGGCGGCTGAGCGGTCGAAGTGCAGCGTTAGACCAGCCGAGCGCACCTCGACATGCTGGGCGACGGAGGCGACGGCTTTGAAGCCGATCCCACGGTAGCCGATGGAGGAGTCTCCGCGCGTCTTGGTTGAACTGGCCGAGCGACACAGGGCCTCGAAGTCGGGCGACGTGAAGGGGCGACCATCATTGGACCACGCCAGTCGTTCGTCAGTGATGGAAACGCGAACATGTGCCGCCCCAGCGTCATCGGAGTTCTGCAGCAACTCGTAAAGAACGCGAGCCCTGTACGTTTCGGCCAGCAGGTTCTCCACATGTGCCATCTCACGGAACAAACCGGGTGCTTGAGTGTGCTCGCGGATGAGTTGCGCGCGCAACTGCAATACCTCTCCGATGAGGCGGCTCACGTGGGGTCCTCCAGGCGAACGACTACACGGTCCACTGTTCCGGGCAGGTCGTCGAGGTCGAACGTGCTCACCGTGAGCGAAGAGGGAGGCCTAGTGGGGACATTCCCCCCTGCGCCTACAGTGATATATCCGATCATTTGCCTCTCGTGACTATCGAGCAAAAAACCAGTTTCATCGAAAACTTGGATGATCACGTTTGGTCCGGGTGCGTCAAACTCTTCCTGCTCTTGCGCCGGTGCATCCAAGTCGACAGCCCATGACTCATGATCATGCCCCGCTTTCATCAGGTCTTCGATTCCACCGAGTGGGTGTGTCATGCGCAGGGTCACGGCCAGGGTGTCATTGGTCAAGTGGGCAGCAATCTGCCCGACTCGGCAGCCGATCCCTTGCAGTTGGCGAGTGTCTACGAGCATGCACTCCGTTTCCCGCCAGGCGGCGGAGGGGCTGGGTTCCGAGGGGCACTCCGTCCAGTCGTGGGCACCAATCCACACGTAAATATCGTCGGGGTCATGGGGTTCGACCGCGTCCCACAGCCGGCTGGTTTTCGATACGAGCTTTGGGGATCGCAGCGCCTTGGATTTAAAGATGCTCGCCGCCCAACTGTACGGACTCAGGGGCCCTGAGGAGCGGGAACGAATTTGGCAAACAAGCTCTGGGAGGTAGTCAGAGCCGCCATGGTGGCGGACGTCCCAGTCGTCGGGATGAAAATTCAGTTCCATGGAGGTCGAAATCTCGTGGAAAGCAGAGTCGCTATAGCGCGTCGTGACGAGCCGGGCACGGGGATTCTTGATCTCCCAGCCGAGTACCGATAGGCCGACCTCGTCGAGCTCTACCTCTAGTGGGGCGACCGTCTTGTCCTTGGCCACTGTGGCCCTCCTTCGGATCTTGAGTGACCCTGCTCAGGTTAGTCGACTCATGCATTGGCCGTGGGCCTGCGTGCCAGCCCTGTCCTCTCAGCGTGGCCCTCCGCGCTTCATATTGTCGATACGGAGGCCGCCCGCGGTTTCGGCCCCCGCTCAAGCAAGTTGGTCCCGCACCTCGTGCAGCCGTCGGCCATCCGGGAGTCGCCACTCCCACCAGCCATTGCATCCGCGGCCGGATGCCGCTCTGCCGGCAGCGGACGGCGCTGTGTGGTCCTGCCCGTTGACATGCAGTTTCCCCTCCTCGGTGACCACCGCCGCCGGAAGGTCCGATCGACGGCGGAAGGTCAACCTCGTGCCCGGTTGCAGCAGACCTGCCGCCACGAGGTCCCTGACGCTCGCGCTGTTGTGCTCGCGCGTCACCTCCCCACCCACCGTGGGCTCATGCCCCTCCGGCGCAGGCCACGTGGCCAGCAGCTGGTCGAGCATGTGCTCGGTCCGGGCGTCGATCGCCGCCTCGTCCCACCACGCCGAGTGCTCCCTCCGCACCCGTCGCGTCATCAGGTTGTCGTCGTGCTCCTCGAGCGAGGCCCACTTGCCCCGCTCGCCCATCCACGTTCGGTTCGACACCGACGAGTTCAACTTCCCCGTGAGCAACGTCAAGTTCCCCAGCCGGTGCACGTGTGCGTCTCGGTCCAGTTCCTCCGCCAAATCCTCCACCGGCCAGTGGGGCTTCCAGTTCTGAGGCAGCAGGTGCTCGATGTGCATGCGCCGCCGCATCACCCGCGAGCCCGACCGCCCGGTGCCCGCGGCGAACCCGCGCTCGGCATCCTCCACCGCCTCCAGCAGGACCCGCAGACGGCCCCGCTTGAAGGCCCGGTACGCCGGAGCGGCAAGCAACTCGCGCCGCACCTCGGCATCGCCTGGCCAGTAGGTGCTCGATGCGGTGAGCCCCGCCAGGTGCCCCCTCACCACCTCGTCCGCCGTCTGTCCGCTCGCGGTCTCCAGCTCGTCGATGAGGCGCGCGGTCACGCGGCCGAGGTCCGCCGTGGTGACGCGCAGCATCATCCGCCTCATGACCCAACTCTCGAGGTCCACAATGGCGCGCTCGGCCACTCCCGGCTCCACGCCGTTGCGCGGGTCCAGCAGCCACAGCACCACCGGGATCGCCACCTGGGTGTCCACTTCCCCGAAGCGGTAGAACGCCAGGCCGGCCCGCGTCAGGTCGGGGCTGTCACCCTCGGCCTCCTCGACCAGGCCCCGGTAGATGCCTGCCACCTGCACGATGTGGAGCACCAGCTCCTCGATGTCCTGGCCGCTCTCGTGCTCCAGGTAGTGCTTGAACTCTTGGAAGAGCCGCCCCAACGGCACCTCCCGGCCGGTGCGGCTGATGAGCCACTGCTGCAGGAACAACGTGGAGCGCGCCAGCGTCATGCGGCCCGCGCTCACCCGATGGGTCCAGAAGACGCCCTCGAACCGCGACCACTGCTCACGCCAGACCCGCTCGGCATCGCCGCCGGCGGCGTCCACGCGGTGCATGATCAGGTTCTTGATGAGGTCCGCGGGTGTGAGGGGAGTGCCGCGGGCGTTGAGGGTCTCGAAGATGACCTGGGAGTCCTCGTCCACCCCCAAGGAGATGACCACCAGCTGCAGGCCCTGACGCAGGGCATCCACCAGGGCGACGGCGGCGTCCTCGTCGGCTCCGGCCAGGTGCTCCCGGGCCGCGGTGGTGAAGAACGCGTGGGCACGCACGATGCGGTCTTCTGCGCCGGGGAGGTCCCCGTGGGCCACCGGGGCGGGGGCGTTCATCACGGCGCGGAAGGGTTCCCCATCGGCGTTGCGGTGGCGGAACTTGAGGTCGTCCGCCGGGTCGGACACCTCATCCGGGTCGTTGTGCGTGAGCTTGGTCAGCTGCCGGACCAAGCGGTCGTGGCCCAGCTCCTCGAGCACCCCGGCCACTGCGTCGAAGGCGACCTGCAGGGTGGTGAGTCGCTGCTGGCCGTCGACGACCTCCCAGGTGGTGAGGTCGCCGGGGCGGGCGACGGTTCCCTGCAGCACGGCGGCACCCAGGAAGTGGGTGGCGTTCGCGCCCTCGGCCCGCAGGCCGGCGGTGCGCAGGATGTCCTGCCACAGCGGTTGCCACTGCTCCTCGGCGTCCCACACGTAGCGCCGCTGGTAGAGCGGCACCAGCAGCCTCTGGGCCTGTCGCAGCAGGTCGAGCGGTGTGCGGACGGCGGTTTCCATGGGGCCTCCGGGACGGTGTGGCGGGCGTCGCGGCATCGTGCCACGGGGCCGCCGTGCACCACGGTGTAATTTCTGAGGTGTACGGTGTAAATCATGGCCCTCAACATCAAGAACGAGCGCGTGCACCAGCTGGCACGGGAGGCGGCGGCGCTGCGCGGCACGTCCCAGACCAGTGCGCTCGAGGCTGCTTTGGAGGAGTACCTCGAGCGCCACGCGGCAGGGCGTCGGAGCGAGGACGAGCGGTGGGAGAGGGTGACGGCGCTGGTCGACCAGATCCGCATCGACCTGCAGGACGCGGGGAGTGGCTCCCTCAGTGAGGAACTGACGGACCTGTACGACGACGACGGGCTGCCCCGGTGATCGTCGACAGCTCGGCCATCGTCGCCGTCCTGGGTGGGGAGGAGGGCGCGGAGGGGTTGCTGCGCGCGATGGTGGAGACGCCGCGTGTGCGGATGTCCGCGGCCACGTACGTGGAGTGCGCCGTGGTGATCGACCGGCGCGCCTCGGCGGCCACGCGGCGCAGGTTCGACGAGCTGCTGCAGACGCTGGGGGTCGAGGTCGTCCCCCTCACGGTCGAGCACGCTCTCCTGGCGCGGGAGGCGTACCGGGACTTCGGCCGCAGCACCGGATCCCAGGCTCGGCTGAACCTGGGGGACTGCTACTCCTACGCCCTCGCAGCGCACGCGGGAGAGCCATTGCTGTTCGTGGGGGACGACTTCACGCACACCGATCTCGTCGCCGCTCCGTACTGACCACACGCTGGCCGGACACCCCCTCGGTGCCCCGCTCTTCGCCCAGCCGATGCGGGGTGACCCTCACACCGTCGCGGCCGGGTCGTCCTGCGCGTCCACGGGGCCGGTCAGCGCCAGGCCGATCACCATGACCGCGCACCTCAGCAGCCCGGAGATGATCAGCGGCACCCACCCGTCGAAGCTGCCGATCAATGGCTGCCGGCCCCTCTACTCCCACCGGGACGAGTGGAAGACGACACCCGCCACCATGCCCACCGTGGCGACCTTGCGCTGGCCGAGCGCGAGCCTGTCGGGATGCTGGACAACGGTTGTCCTGCGCTTGGGCGCACTGCCCCGCACAGGAAAAGAGTTATCCTGTCTCCGCCGGCCGGTGGGGCAGAGGAAAGGCGGTATCCATGACGAGCTGGGAAGAGGCGGACTGGGAGCCGTCGATGGCGAACCTCCCGCGCAGGGAGCGTCGCAGTGGGACCTACCGCCGTTTCCTTCCGGCTGAGCTGCTGGGTGCGCCCCTCGTGCTGGACCCGGAGGTCGATGCACTCCTGGCCCGTGCCGAGACCGCCGTGCGCAAAGTGGCTGGGTCCTCGCGTGACCTGGCGGGGATTGCCCGCTTCCTTCTCCGGTCCGAGGCCATCGCCTCGTCCAAGATCGAGGGCATCGCGCCAGCGACCGGCAAGGTGGCCCTGGCCGAACTCGGGCAGGGTGACGATGCCATCAAGGGCTACTCGGACCAGGCTCGACTTGTGGCCAACAACATGACCGTCGTGCGCCACGCGACGGGGCGCCTCATCGAGTCCGAGGTGGTGACCGTCGACGACATCGTGGACCTCCATCGCGCGCTGCTTCCCGATGAGGGTCGGCACCACGGCCTGCGAACGCAGCAGAACTGGATTGGCGGGTCCGACTTCCACCCGTTGGAGGCAGCGTTCGTCCCGCCGGCCCCGGAGCGCGTTCCGGACCTGATGGAGGACCTGGCACGGTACCTGTCGGGTGCCAGTCATGCCCCGCTGGTGCAGGCGGCGCTCGTCCACGCCCAGTTCGAGACGATCCATCCGTTCACCGACGGCAACGGACGGGTGGGCCGCGCCCTGATCCACACGGTCCTCGCACGCCGTGGCCTGACCGAGCAGGCGGTGCTCCCCATCAGCCTCGTGCTGGCCACCCGACGGGACGACTACATCCGGGGCCTGGGGGACTTCCGCGGCCTTGGTCTCGCGCGGGAGTCCGGCGCCACCGCGGGCCCTGCGCGGTGGGTGTCGACCTTCGCCGAGGCGGCCATCGCGGCGAGCGAGCAGGCGGCCCGCATCGCGGCCGAGCTGGGGGAGCTCCGCGAGCAGTGGGAGAGGCAACTGACCGAGTCGCGGCGTGCGGGAGGGGCGCAGCGGGCCCTCCGCCGCGACTCCGCATCAGCACGCATCCTGGCGGACCTTCCCGGCATCCCCGTCCTGACGCCGCGGACCGTGCGGGAGATGTACGGCATCTCGCCGGGCGCCGCCCGGACGGCTCTGGACGACCTCACGGCGGCCGGTATCCTCGTCGAACGCGCCGCGGGCCCGGGCGTACGCGTGCACATGGCTGATGACGTGCTCGACCTGGTCACGTGGGCCGAGCGTCGGCTGGCCAGCCCGGGCTTCGACACCATCACCTCCCCGCCGGACCGGGGTGGGCTGCCTGCGCGGCCCGTCTGAATCTCGCGTCACCGCCCGAGGTCCGAGGAGCTCGCGGTGCGCCCACGGGGCAGGTCAGGTCACTTCTCCTCGACGGCCTTCTTCTGCGCCTCCAGGATCTTCTTCGCGTCGTCCTGAGACAGCTGTTCCACCGAGGTCGAGATGACGTTCTCACCCACCGAGGTCGTCAGCAGGGTCAGGCGCTGCACCTCGTCCAGCACGCCGATCTTCATCTCCATGCCTCTGGCGTCGTCCTCGTCGATCTTCTCGAAGGACATCTTCATGTCGTACGGGCCGCCCGTGAGCTCGCCGCACTCGTCTGCCAGCTTGTGGATCGCCTTGACCGCGTCCTCGTAGTTGTCCTTCTTCTCGGAGATGCTCACCTCGGCGACGGAATCGTCCTTCTCGAACGTGGCGGTGGGCCCGTCCGCATCGTCATCGGTGTTGAAGGTCTCGGACTCGTCGATCTCCTTCCCGGCGTCCTTGCAGCCATCCGGGACGTCCTCGAACATGAAGACGATGTCCTCGAAGCTCTGGTCTTCGTCGTCCTCGGACTCAGAATCGTCGGACTGGGACTCGGACTCCTCGCCGCCGTTGTCGGACTTCGTGAAGCCGTCCAGGGGGAAGGACTCCTCGGTCAACAGGGCTGCCTCGGCGTCCTCGGTCGACAGGGCCTCGGGTCCGCCACCGCATCCGGCGAGCAGTGCTGCGGAGATGGCAAAGGTGGGCAGTAGGGCAAGGCGACGCATGATTGCTCCTGAGATCAGAATTTGCGGTCGTGTGGTCACCGCGTCCGTCATGAGTATCAGAATGGCGGTCCCTCCCTCTAGTCGGCAGGAGGAGAGGTGCGGGGAACCTCTCCGGTACGGAGGTGCGTCAGGTGACGTGCACCCGCCGCGCTGCGTCCCCAGCGGGCTGCACCAACCGGAGCAGCCCCTGGGCCGCCGCCAGCTCGGGCGGGGCGCCCTCCAGGTGGAAGCACTTCTGCAGCAGCTCCGCGTGCCCCGGCAGCTCGAAGGCCGGCGCGCACCGGTCGAGCGCCGCGAAGAGGGACACCATCCCCACGTCCCGTACAGAGAACGCAGCCCGCACCATCGCCGCGAAGTGGGCGAGGTCAACCACCGGCGCGAGGTCCTCCAGCGTCCGCGGCACCGTCGTGACGGCCAGGCCCTGGGAGGCGGTGTGCTCGGAGGGGGTGAGGGTCGCGCGGTGGAAGCGCACATCATCGTGCACCGTCTGCCGACGCCGCGGTGAGGTGAACTCGTGTCGATGGGGGATGACCTCGCCCAGCCCGTGCACGGCTGCGGCGGACAGGTGGGAGACGACCGTGTCGGGCGGGTCGCCGACCCACGGGTCGGGCCCGCTGGCCTCGAGCCACGCGGCGCGCAGCTCCTGCAGGGGCCCGTTCGGGGCGGAGGGCAGGGCGTAGACCCCGCGGCGCAGACGCGTGACGTGCCCGTGGTCGGTCAGGCGCTTGAGGTCCAGTGGGGCCACACCGAAGGCGCCGGCCCGGGAGGTGGTCACCAGGCCGTCGTTCTCCGTGCCGAGCTCGGCGAGGGTGGTCAGGGCATCGCTGGAGCGCACGGCCACCTCCCTGCTGACCAGATTTCACGCAGGGGTAATTTAGTCAGCACCCCAAGGCAACCTGCCTACGACGACCCCTCCAGCGCCCGCCCCATCTGCAGCTCCGGTCCCATCGCCTCGACCACCCGGGCGCCAGTCGGTCGGAAACCCAGACGGCTGTAGGCGGCCCGGGCGCGGGCGTTGTCCTCGTGCACCCACAGCGACAGGGTCCCCAGGCCCAGGCCGCGGGTCCAGTCCGCAGCGGCCTCGGTGAGCCGGCCGCGCAGCCCCCGACCGCGGTGGGCGGGGTCGACGTAGACGCCGATGAGCTGCCCACGATTGGCCGCGAGGCGCAGGTCGCGCACCTGCTCCCACTCATCGGCTCCGATGGGGCGCACGGTCACGTCGTCAGCTATGGGGGAGGCTGCCACACGGGGGCCATGCGTGGCGGTCCGCGAGCCGGCGACAGCCTCCCGTAGCGTGACCCACATCACCCGCCCCACCGCGTTGGGCGGGGCACAGCCGCACCCGGGGAGCCACCATGACGCGCGACACCACGCACGAGGCAGAAGCCGGCACCACCCGGACCACGCGGGAGGACCCGACGGCCCACCACCAGATGGTGGACTCGGACGGCGGTCGCCCGGAGTGGATCTCCTGGGTCGGTCTGGGCGCCGGGCTGCTGGCCGCCCTGGTGGTCTACCTCCTCATCCCCGCCGAGGTGGGCCACCACGCCCGCCTCACCGGGGCCGTCGCGGTGCTCATGGGCATTTGGTGGATGACCGAGGCCCTGCCCATCCCCGCCACGGCGCTGCTGCCCCTCATCGTGTTCCCGGCCCTGGCCGACCAGCCGTTCAACAGCATCGGCGGCAGCTACGGCAACTCCATCATCTTCCTGTTCATGGGCGGGTTCATGCTCGCCCTGGCCATGCAGCGCTGGAACCTGCACCGCCGCATCGCGCTGGTCACGGTGCGCGCCATGGGTACCAAGCCGGCCATGGTGATCGCCGGGTTCATGCTCGCCACCGGGTTCCTGTCCATGTGGGTGTCCAACACTGCCACCGCCGTCATGATGATGCCGATTGGCCTGTCCGTGCTCGGCCTGGTGGCCACCCAGATGACCGGCGACGAGGACGCCGAGGGCGGGGACATCATCCGCACCAACTTCGGCACTGCCCTGATGCTGGGCATCGCCTACGCCGCCTCCATCGGGTCGCTGGCCACGATCATCGGCACCCCGCCCAACACGCTCCTGGCCGGCTACATGGCCGATGCGCACGACGTCACCATCGGTTTCGGACAGTGGATGCTGGTGGGCCTACCGCTGGCCGTGGTGATGCTGGTGGTGTGCTGGGTCCTGCTCACCAAGGTGGTGTTCAAGCCCGAGGTCGAGGAGATCCCCGGCGGCCGGGAGATGCTCGACCGGGAGGTGGGGAAGCTCGGGCGCATGGGCTCGGGGGAGACCCGGGTGCTGATCATTTTCGTCGCCGCCGCCCTGGCTTGGGTGGCGCTGCCGCTGCTCATGGACGAGCCCCCGGTGAGCGACTCCGGCATCGCCATGATCGTCGCCCTGCTGCTGTTCCTGCTGCCGGGCGTCGGCCTCACCGGGGAGCGCCTGCTGGACTGGGACACCGCCCAGGAGCTGCCCTGGGGAGTGCTGCTGCTGTTCGGTGGCGGGCTGGCGCTCAGCAGCCAGTTCAGCGCCAGCGGGCTCACCGAGTGGATCGGTGAGAGCGTCTCCGGCCTGCAGGTGGCGGCGGTGGTGATGGTGGCGCTGGCCGCGGCCGGCACCATCTTCCTCACCGAGATCACCAGCAACACCGCCACCGCGGCGGCCTTCCTGCCGGTGGCCGGTGGCGTGGCCGTCGGGGTGGGCATGGACCCGCTGATGCTGGCCGCCCCTGTCGCGCTGGCGGCCACCTGTGCGTTCATGCTGCCGGTGGCCACCCCGCCCAACGCGATCGCCTACGGCTCGGGGTACGTCCGCATCGGCGACATGGTCAAGGGCGGGCTGTGGCTGAACCTCATCGGCATCGTGCTGGTGACGCTCGTCTCGATGACGCTGCTCGCTTGGGTGTTCGGGGTGAGCGCCTGAGTCCGTCGGCGGTGGCCCACCGGGCCTGCCCTCACCCCATGCGCGCCGTGGTCTTCGACGAGGTCGGTGTCCTGCCCCAGGTCCGCGAGGTGCCGGACCCCGCCTGTCCGCCCGGTGGCGTCGTCCTCGACGTCGCCGCCACCGGCGTCTGCCGCTCGGACTGGCACGTCTGGGTCGAACACGAGGAGGTCGTTCTGCCCCACGTTCCGGGCCACGAGCTGGCCGGGACCATCCGCGAGGTCGGCCCCGGCGTCACGCGCTGGTGCCCGATGAGGGCCAGCCCCGCCGGGATCACCGCCACCGCGGGCGGTGCGTCGGCCGCTCCGGCGCTCAGCCGAGCGCGGCGAGCAGATCCGCGCAGGCCTGCTCGCACCGGCGGCACGCCTCCGCGCACACCTTGCAGTGCTCGTGCATCCCGGCGTGCTGCTCGCAGTCCTCGGCGCAGGCCGAGCAGGCGGTGCGGCAGGCCTCCAGTTGTGCGCGCAGGACGGCGGTGTTCTCCCCGGTCTGGCGGGTGAGCACCGCGCCGGTGGCCGCGCAGATGTCGGCGCAGTCAAGGTCGGTGCGGATGCAGTCGCGTAGCTCGGCCACCATGTCCTCGGCCAAGCAGGCGTCGGCGCAGGCCGTGCAGGTCTGTGCGCACTCGAAGCACGCCTCGATGCAGGCGGCGAGCTTCGCCTGGTCGATGGTGCCCGTGCCCTGGGGGTGGGTCTTCAGCATCGCGTCCACGTGGTGGGTCATGACGTCCTCCCGATGGGGTGACTCGGGCTCGCCCGGACGGCTCGCCCTGCGTCCTTCGACTGTAGGGCCTCGCGACCGGCGGTGCAGGTTGGCGATCTGACGGCGACCAGGTCACGACTGGGCAACGCCCCGCGTGGCCCGGGGACGCCGCCCGGGCACCGGGAGTGGACTCGCACCATGAGCACGCCACTCGCCCAGCAGGCTGACCACGCCGACCCGCACCCCGACACCTCGCCCACCCCGACCACGGCGCAGCTGGCCCGCTCCGTCATCGCCAGCCTCATCGGCATCGTGGCCTTCTTCGTGCCGTTCACGGTGGCGGGCACCAGCTCCATCCCGCTGGACCACATCGTCACCTGGATCCGCGAGACCATCCCGGCGGCGGTCCCGTGGATCGTCCTGGCGCTGGTGATCGGCGGCGCCATCGTCCCGTTCGCCACCGGCCAGTGGCGCCGCTCGGTCACCGACACGGTCTTCAGCATCGCCAAGGTCATCGGCGCCGTGGTGGGCTGCCTCATCGTGTTCGAGGCGATGCCCGGCTGGCTCGCGGCGCCCAGCATGGGCCCCTTCCTGTGGGAGAAGCTCGTCATCCCCGTCGGCCTGCTGGTGCCCGTGGGCGCGATCTTCCTGGCGCTGCTGGTGGGCTACGGGCTGCTGGAGTTCATCGGCGTGATCATGCAACCGGTCATGCGGCCGCTGTTCCGCACGCCGGGGCGCTCCGCCATCGATGCCGTCGCGTCGTTCGTGGGCAGCTACTCCCTGGGCCTGCTCATCACCAACCGGGTCTACAAGGAGGGGCGGTACTCCGCGCAGGAGGCCGCCATCATCGCCACCGGGTTCTCCACGGTCTCGGCCACGTTCATGATCGTGGTCGCCAAGACGCTGGGGCTGATGGGGCACTGGAACACCTACTTCTGGGTCACCCTGGCGATCACCTTCGCCGTCACCGCGGTGACCGTGCGCATCTGGCCGCTCAACCGCATCAGCTCCCAGGGGTACCAGGGGCGCGAGGTCGATGCGGAGGAGCGCCCCACCGGCTCGCGCCTGGCCGCCGCGTGGCGGGCGGCGAAGGAGCAGGCGGCCACGGCGCCGCCGCTGGCACGGAACATCGCCGAGAACCTGCGCGATGGGGTGCTGATGGCGATGGCGATCCTGCCGTCCATCCTGTCGGTGGGGCTGCTGGGGCTGGTGCTGGCCGAGTACACGCCCGTGTTCGACTGGCTGGGCTACCTCTTCTACCCGATCACCGCGCTGCTGGGCGTGCCCGAGGCCATGCTGGCAGCCAAGGCCAGTGCGTTGGGGATTGCCGAGATGTTCCTGCCGGCGCTGCTGGTGGCCGAGGCGTCGATGGTGACGAAGTTCGTGATCGCGGTGGTGTGCGTCAGCCAGATCATCTTCTTCTCGGCGCTGGTGCCGTGCGTGGTGGCCACGGAGATCCCGCTGCGGATGCGGGACCTGGTGGTGGTCTGGTTCGAGCGGGTGGTGCTGACGCTGCTGCTGGCGATCCCCGTGGCGCACGTGTTGTTCTGAGGTGACGGTGGTGCCTCCACGCCGCCTTGGCCCCGCGCCCAGTCGATGAAAAGTGTGAACAGCCCCCACTGGCCGGCCGACAGCTCAGCCAGCTCGCGCAGGGAGTGATGGGCTGCGCCTACCCCTCCAGTACCCGCTCCATCTCCAGCTCCGGCCCCATCGCCTCGTCGGCCGTAACGCCGGTGGGCCGGAATCCCAGGCGCGCGTAGGCAGCTCGGGCACGGGCGTTGTCCTCGTGCACCCACAGCGACAGCGCCCCCAACCCCCGCTCGCGTGCCCACTGCTCCGCCGCCTGAGTGAACCGACCGAGCAGCCCCCGCCCGCGGTACGCCGGGTCGACGTACACGCCCAGCAGCTGGCCGCGGTCGGACGGGATGGTGCCGCCCCCGAACTCCGGCTCGCCCGCCCGCTGGACGACGCACACCAGCGAGGCGACCCACACCCCATCGGAGGTGGTGGCGACGAACTGCCGCCCGGTCGCGGCGGGGTCGTCACCCGACCACGCGATGGCGTTCTCACGCCACTGCTCGTCGGTGCGCGCGGCGGCCTCCGCGTAGCGCGTGTAGAAGGCGATCTCCGCGTCCGGGTCCTGCAGCGCGGCCAGTCGGAGGTCGCGCACCCGGCGCCATTCCTCGGCACGGATGGGGCGCACAGTCAGGTCATCAGCCATGCAGGGAGACTGCCACAGGGCGGGGGCGAGGTGCGGGTCGGTGCGACGCAGGCTCCGCTCCCGCATCGGACCTGACACACCACGGCGTGACCTGACCCACCGGACACGGTGGGCCAGGTGCCGCTTTGCTGTGTCAGCTCGCTGAAATCGACGTCCGCGCACCGCCGCGCACCCCATCGCCTACTCTCGCCCCATGCGCGCCGTGGTGATCGACGAGGTCGGGGTCCTGCCAACCGTCCGGGAGGTGCCCGAGCCGCCCTGCCCGCCCGGTGGCGTCGTGCTCGACGTCGCGGCCACCGGCGTGTGCCGCTCCGACTGGCACGCCTGGATGGGCCACGACGAGGTCGCCCTGCCGCACGTCCCCGGCCACGAGCTCGCCGGCACCATCCGCCAGGTCGGCGAGGGCGTGACCCGCTGGCGCGTGGGCGACCGCGTGACCACCCCCTTCGTGTGCGGATGCGGCGCCTGCCCCACCTGCGCGGCCGGCGACAGCCAGGTCTGCCCGCAGCAGACGCAGCCCGGCTTCACCGGCTGGGGGTCCTGGGCCGAGCAGGTGGCCCTCCACGCCGCCGACCACAACCTCGTCGCCCTGCCCGACTCCCTCGGTGACGTGCACGCCGCCGCCCTGGGCTGCCGCTTCGCGACCTCCTACCGGGCGTTGGTGACCCACGGGGGCGTCGGGCCCGGGCAGTGGGTCGCCGTGCACGGGGCCGGTGGAGCGGGGTTGTCGGCCGTCCTCATCGCCCGTGCGCTGAGGGCCCGCGTGGTGGCCGTCGACATGGCGCCCGCGGCCCTGGAGCGCGCCCGTGCCCTGGGCGCCGAGGACACGCTGGACGCCCGCGGCCTGTCACCCGAGCAGGTCGGCGAGGCCGTGCACGACCTGACCGATGGGGGAGCGCACGTCTCGCTCGACGCCTTCGGTTCGCCGGCCGCCGCCCTGGCCTCGGTGCTCGGCCTGCGGCGGCGCGGACGCCACGTGCAGGTGGGGCTGCTGCTCGGCGAGGCCGCCCGGACCGCGCTGCCGATGGACCGCGTGGTCGCTTGGGAGCTGGCCATCCACGGCACGCACGGCCTGGCAGCGCGCGACTACCCCGCGATGCTGGAGCTCGTCACTGGCTCCGGCGGGCGTCCCGGCATCGCGCTGGAGGGGTTGGTCGGGCGTGAGGTGGGCCTCGAGGACGCCCCGGCGGCGCTCGCAGAGCTGGGGGCGGCGCCGGGTGGTGGGATCACCGTCATCCGCCCCTGAGGTGGTGGCGCGGTGGGCCGTGACGGGGCTGCGCCACGCAGTCGGCTGGTCCCGGGCCGCTCAGTCGTCGTAGATGGCGGCTCGTGCGTCGTACTTTGCGCCGGGGAGGCGGTTTCCCTGCAATCTGCGACGCCTCCCGTGCAATGTGCGACGACTCAGGCGCGGTGGGCCGGGGCGGTGCTGGGCCGCTCAGTCATCGTAGATGGCGGGCCGGTGAGGGTGTGCCCCACATCGGTCCCGGTGCCCAGTGGACCTGCCCGCCCGGCCCGGCCCGCCTCAGCCGGCCAGGAAGGACAACCGCACCTTCCGGTCGTGGTTGTCCACGTTGAGGTCCACCAGGCACACGGACTGCCACGTGCCCAGCGCCATCCGCCCATCCACCACGGGCACGGTGGCGTGCGGCGGCACGATCGCCGGCATCACGTGCGACCGGCCGTGCCCCGGCGTGCCGTGGGCGTGCTGCCAGCGGTTGTCGGCCGGCAGCAGGTCGCCCAGCGCGCGGAGCAGGTCGTCGTCGCTGCCGGCGCCGGTCTCGATGATGGCGATGCCCGCCGTCGCGTGGGGCACGAAGAGCTGCAGCAGCCCGTCACCCTGCCCGGCCACGAACGCCTCGCAGTCGCGGGTGATGTCCAGCACGACGTCCTGGCTGCCGGTGCGGTACTCACGCGTGGTCGTGTCCATGGCCTCGATGCTGTCACGCACCCGTGCGGCCGTCGCGCCCGTCGGCCCGGCACCCGGGGCCACCCCGCCCCGGCCGCTGTCATCTCGCTGTCGCTGACTACTCTTCACCCATGGCCGGACAGCAGGGCGTCACCCGGGTGGAGACCGACTCCGAGGCCGCTGCCCTGCGCCGCCGCCTCCTGGACCCGCAGCGCCGCCACCCACTGGTGGTGCTCACCGAGGACGCCAAGGGCCAGGCCGGCGTGCTGGACCCCGAGGAGATCCACGCCGCCCTGCGCGGTCGCGCGGACGTCTGCGTGGTCGCGGCCCAACCGGCCTGGGAGCTCAACGCCGGACTGCCCGGCCACGCCCAGGTCTTCGGCGGCGCCGGGCGCGTCTTCCCCGCCCTCCAGGACGGCAAACTGCTGCCCCCACTGGCCCACAAGCCCGAGTCCGCCTCCGAGGTCGACCGGGTCACCCAGCGCCTCATCACCGAGGCCAAGCACCAGGTGGCCGGGCGCCGCATGACCGGCCAGCAGCCCGCCCCGGCCACCACGCGAACCGCAGCCGGCCACGGGAGCCTGGCCGGCACGGCGGCGGCCGCGGGCGGGGGGCACACCGCATCGCCCCAGGACCCCGACGCCCTCGCCGAGCACCTGCTCGACCCCGCCCGCGCCCGCCCCGTCGTCGTGGTGACGGCGCCGCTCGATGCGGACGCTCCCCTCATCGACGTCGCTCGCCTGCGGGAGGAGGCCGGACCCGACGCCGACGTGGAGGTGCTCACCACGCGCGCGGCTACCTGGCGCCTCACCGAGCGGCTGCAGGGCGAGGGGGTCTACGGCGGCGCCGGGCGCGTCTACCCGCCGGGCACCGACTGGCTCGATGACGGGCGCCTCGCCCCGCTGCGCCTCGGCCAGGACGAGCGGCAGGCGCAGAGGTCCACCGAGGCGCTCTCGCGGGACCTGGTCAACGCCCTGGTGCGCACCGGCGGGACGTCCACCACCCCGGAGGGCGCTCGCGAGGTGACCGGCACGGTGCGCGGCGTGGTCGGCGGGCGGGGGCTGGTGGAGCTCGACGGCGGCGGGTCGGCCGTGTTGTGGCCCGAGCTGGTCGCCCCCGGGGTTCCGGCGGAGCGGATCGTGGCCCCCGGGCAGCGCGTCACCGGCTGGTTCGACGCCACCCGGGGGCGCGTGGACGTCACGCCCGATGCGGGGGAGCACGCCGCGTGGTGGCGCGCCCGGGTGCCCGGTGAGGTGGTGCTGGCCCGGGTGGCGGAGGTGTCCGACGCGACGATGGAGCTGGAACCGGCCCCGGGCGTGACGGTGGCGGTGGGCCTGGCGCAGGTGACCGGCAACGAGCTGGACCGGCTGCGCGACCTGGTGAGCCCCGGGGAGGTGCTGGCCGCGCGGGTCGTGGCGGACGCGAGTGGGGACGGCGCGGGCGCGGCTGCCGCGGGCGAGGACGGCACGTCCAGCGCCCTCGGGCTGAGCCTGCTCGACGTGGACGACGACGAGGCCGTGGTCCCCGCCCCGGCACTGCTGCCCGGGGGTCCGCCGTGGCTGGACCAGCAGGACTGGGGCGCGCACGTCGACCTGCCGGGCGAGGGTGGCCCGGGCGTTGGGGAGCCGGGCGCGGACGGTGGGGGCACGGCATCGGAGGGCACGTCCGGCGCGCCGGGTCCTGGGGTGACCACGGCAGCGGGCAGCCTGCCGAGCGACCCGCCGACCGGCCCCCTGGTCACGCCGGGCAGCACCCCGCGCGAGCGGGCACTGGCCGAGCGGGTGCTTGACCTGCAGGAGCGGGTGAAGCTGCACTCGATGGAGGCGGAGCGGGCCCGGAGGCAGGTGGAGGTCGAGGCGCGGGAGCGGCAGCGCACCGAGCAGCAGGTGGAGCGCCTGCGCCGCGAGAACCGTGAGGCCCGCACCCGCGCCCAACGCGAACGGCAGGCCGGGCGGACCGGGGTGGTGGAGCAGGTGCACGGATTCGCAGACCCCGCGCGGCAGCTGCGGTGGGAGCTCGAGCGCACCTGGGTGGAGACCACCCGGCCCGAGGACAAGGCGACCTGGCCGCTGCCGGCGAGCTACCGCATCGGGCCGGCCATGGCGGACTCACTGCGCACGGTGCAGGGCGTCTCGCGCGACCGGGTGCTGCGCGTGGCCGTGGCGGTGCTCACCGGGCGCGGGGTGGACGAGGACCACGTGCTGCGGCGCGGCGATGCGGGCAACGCCCCGGCCGTCACGCGCGAGGACGGCGCGGTCTGCCGGCGTGCGCCCCTGCAGCAGAAGACGCCCTCGGCCCGGCGGTTGAGCTACTGGCGGCTGCCGGACGGCACCATCGAGCTCTCCCGGGTGGCGCTGCACGACGACCTGGAGCCCTGAGGCGGGGCTCACCCCATCAGCCCCGCAGCCACCGCTTCTCGATGCGGGCGACCGTCACCGCGCCCACCGCACGGAAGGGGTGCACGGGGTCGGGGTCGGACGAGCCGGTGGGCCCGCCGAGCGGCCTCGATGGCGACGAAGGACGACTCGCCGCGGCTCATCACGGCATGCAGGTCGACAGGTGGGCGCGGCCGTCGGCCAGCGGGATGCGGCGGACGAACCACTCGTCGCCCCTCCACAAACACCGGACCGGTGACGGGGTTGGGCGGCGCGGTCACCTTTGCCAGGTCACGGAAATCCTCCATCTGCGCGTAGGCGGCGCCGCGCTGCCTACGCTGGGGGGATGCACACCCCATCGAACGACCCGGTGGCCGAGGCGCGGGCGGCGAGGCAGCGCTACCGCGCCGGGGAGGTGCGGACCACCAGCGGAGTGGCCCCGGGCGTGACGCAGGCGAACCTCGTGGTGCTGCCGGCCGACTGGGCGTTCGACATGCTGCTGCTGGCCCACCGCAACCCGGCCCCCATGCCGCTGCTCGACGTCACCGACCCCGGCGACCCCACGACCTCCTGGGCCGAGGGGGCCGACCTGCGCACCGACCTGCCGGCCTACCGCATCTGGCGCGACGGGCGGGTGGTCGAGGAGGTGCCCGACGCCGCCGACCACTGGACCGACGATGCGGTGGCCTTCCTGTTCGGGTGCTCGTTCGGCTTCGAGGCGGCGCTGCAGGGCGCAGGGGTGCCGGTGCGGAACATCGAGCAGGGGCGGAACGTGGCCATGTACCGCACCCACCGTCCGCTCGTGCCCGCTGGACGGCTGCACGGGGAGCTGGTGGTCTCCATGCGGCCGATGCCGGTGGGCCTGGTGCCGCTGGCGTCGACGACCAGCGCTGCGGTGCCGCTGGCGCACGGGTCGCCGGTGCACGCGGGGGACCCGGCCGGGTTGGGGATCGGCGACCTGGGGCGGCCGGACTTCGGGGAGGCGACCGAGCTGGAGCCCGGGGACGTGCCGGTGTTCTGGGCGTGTGGGGTGACGCCGCAGGTGGTGCTGGAGGCGTCGCGCCCGCCGTGGGCGATCACGCATGCGCCGGGGCACATGTTCGTGACCGACGTGCTCGACGGGCGGCGGTAGGCGGGAGTGTGGCCGGGGGCTGGTCGGCCGGTCGGGGGCCGGTCGGGAAGCTGGCAACCCGGTGCCCGGCCGTCACGCACGAGTGGACACAGCAATGCGGCACCTGACATACCGAACACGGTGTGTCAGGTGCCGCTTGGGTGTGTCAGCTCCTGGCAGGGGGCTGCGTCAGCCGACGTATCCCATCCGCATGTTGCGCTTCTGGGCGCCCTTGTGGGCATCGAAGATGTTCCACAGCCAGGTGGCGAACATGAACGGCCACATGATCCACCCGAGCAGGATGAAGGTGAGCAGGGCCGAGAGGATGCCCATGCCTACCATCGCGCAGAAGAACATGAGACCCCTCGCCACGTCGCCGTTGACCAACTGGCCGAGGCCGGCGATGAAGAAGCTGGCGACGGCGGCAAGCTCAGGGCTCTTGGGAGTGGCCATCATCTGACCGTTGGGCCCGGCGTGACCGTTCGGGCCGGCGAAGCCCTGCTGGCCGGGGTACTGGTGCGAGGAGCCGGCGAAGTGCTGGCCGGGCTGCTGACCGGGGTAGGAGCCCGCCTGCAGGTGCCCGGTGTGGGACGGGTTGCCCTGCGGGTACGGGGCCAGTGCGTTCTGCTGGGGCGTCTCCTGGCCGGGCGCCCAGGTGCTCGACTGCGGGCCCGTGTGCTCGTGCGGCGGGGTCGTCGGCTGCGGGCCGTCGGTGGCGTCGAGCGGGCTGGCGCCCTGCGGGGTGCGGTCGTCCATGGTGTTCTCCCTGGGGATGGGGCGTGTGGGCGGTGGCCGGTCGCGCGGCGATCAGCTGATGCTGGGGATCCTCGCCCCATCGGCTGTCGTTGCGCTGTCGGGCCCCGCATCAGGCGGCGACGACGGCGACGCTGGCGACGGCGCCAGCGGTAACTGCCGGGCGGGGCTACGCGGGTGTGTGGGTGGGGGGAGTGGGCGTGTCAGGTCCGTGATGAGGCCACGCCACCGCCGCGCCACCCCGCCATCACCCGGGCCGTCCCGCGCGCTTACAGTGGCCCGGGTCACAGTCGACCGCCCGGGAGGCCCGCCATGACCGACACCATCACGCCCACCGGTTGCCCCGTCGCGCACACCGCTGCACACCGCGAGCAGCACGCGGGCAAGCACCCCTTCGACCCCTTCGGCGACGCCTACCAACACGACCCCGCCGCCGCCACAGCTGTGTTCCGCGAGGAACAGCCCGTGTTCTACGACGAGGCCCTCGGCTACTGGGTCGTCACACGCTATGAGGACGTGCGCGCTGTCTTCCGTGACCACGAGACGTTCAGCCCCCGCATCGCGCTGGAGAAAATCACTCCGACCACCGACGAGGCCACCGAGGTCCTGAAGACCTACGACTTCGGCTTGGACCGCACCCTCGTCAACGAGGACGAGCCCGCCCACATGGCCCGCCGCCGCGCCCTGATGGGTTCCTTCGCCCCCGAGCACCTGGCCGAGCACGAGGAGATGGTCCGCCGCCTCACCCGCGAGGCCGTGGATGCCTTCATCGACGAGGGCCGTGCCGACCTGGTCACCCAGCTGCTCTACTGGATACCGCTCAACGTCGCCTTCCACTTCCTCGGTGTGCCCGAGGACGATATGGCCACCCTCAAGCGCTTCTCGGTGGCCCACACCGTGAACACCTGGGGCCGTCCCACGCCCGAGCAGCAGGTGGACGTGGCACACAACGTCGGACAGTTCTGGCAGTACGCCGGGCAGGTGCTGGAGCGCATCCGCCAGGACCCCGACGCCCCGGGGTGGATGCCGTTCAGCGTGCGGGCGCAGGCCGAGCAGCCGGAGGTCGTCACCGACTCCTACCTGCACTCGATGATGATGGCTGGCATTGTCGCCGCGCACGAGACGACCGCCCACGCATCAGCCAACATGGTCAAGCTCCTGCTCGAGCACCGCGCCGTGTGGGACGAGGTGTGCGCCAACCCCGCGCTCATCGCCAACACGGTGGAGGAGTGCCTGCGCCACGCCGGGTCGGTGGCGGCCTGGCGGCGGCTGGCGCTCCGCGACACCCAGGTGGGCGGGGTCGCGATCCCGGAGGGGGCCAAGCTCCTCATCGTGAGCGCCTCGGCCAACCACGACGAGCGCCACTTCACCGATGCGGACACGGTCGACCCGCGGCGCGAGTCCGCCGCCGAGCACCTCACCTTCGGCTACGGCGTCCACCAATGCCTGGGCAAGAACCTTGCCCGGATGGAGATGCAGGTCTTCCTGGAGGAGCTCACGACTCGCCTGCCGCACCTGGAGCTCGACCCGGACCAGGAGTTCTCCTACGTGCCCAACACCTCGTTCCGTGGGCCGGAGCACCTCTGGGTGGAGTGGGACCCCACGGCCAACCCGGAGCGCACGAACCCCGGCATCCTGGACCGCCACCGGCCGATCACCATCGGTGAGCCCTCCAAGGGTGCCCTCTCGCGCACGCTGCGGGTGGAGTCGGTGACCCCGCTGACCGACGAGGTGCGCCGCGTCCGCCTGGTGGACCCCACCGGGCGGGCCCTGCCGCGCTGGACCAGTGGCGCCCACATCGACCTCGACTGCGGCGAGGACGAGGACGGCCTGCGCTCGCGGCAGTACAGCCTCTGCGGCGACCCGTCGGCCGACCACCTCGAGATCGCCGTCCTGCGCGAGGACGCCGGACGCGGCGGCTCGGCCTGGGTGCACGCCGAGCTCACCGAGGGTGCCCAGGTGACCGTTCGCGGGCCGCGCAACCACTTCGGCCTCGACGACGGCGACGGCCCCCTCGTGCTGGTGGCCGGGGGCATCGGCATCACCCCGGTGCTCGCCCACGCCGACGCCGCGAAGGCAGCGGGCCGCGACTACCGGGTGCACTACTTGGGACGGTCGCGTTCCACGATGGCGTACCTGGACCGGCTCGAGCGCGACCACGGGGAACGGGTGTCGGTGCACGCCGCCGACGAGGGCCAGCGAGCAGACCTGTCGGCCCTCCTTACGGACCTGCCCGAGGGAACCCGCGTGTACGCCTGCGGACCGCAGCGCCTCCTGGACGCACTGACCGAGCTGGCCGCGAACTGGTCGGAGGACACCCTGCGGCTAGAGCACTTCACCAGCACCCTGGGCGCCTTGGATCCCGAGGTGGAGCACGCGTTCACGGTGGAGCTGGAGGTCAGCGGGCAGACGCTCGAGGTCGCGGCCGACACCACCGTGCTGGACACGCTGCGCGCCGCCGGCGTCGACGTGCCGAGTGACTGCGAGGAGGGACTCTGCGGTTCCTGCGAGGTCCCCGTGCTCTCCGGTGAGGTGGACCACCGGGACGTGGTGCTCGCCGCCGCGGAGCGCCGGGCGGGGCGGTCGATGATGACCTGCTGCTCCCGGGCCTGTGGGGACCGGCTGGTCCTGGACCTCTGACGGCCATCGAGTGCGGTCCCGCCGGGCGCCCGGCGGGACCGCCGGGCGGCCTCAGCTGGCGAGGAAGCGGTTGATCTCCGTCGCGGTGCGGATCGGCGCCTCGTTCATGGCGTAGTGCCCCGCGTCGGGCAGCACCACCACCTCTGAGGTGGGCATGAGCTCACACCAGGTCGCCCGGATGGTTTGCTCGCCCAGTGCCGGGTCCTGCGCACCGACGATCGCCAGGCTGCGGGCAGCGTTGGCCGGCACCTCGTCGGCGAAGTCGGCGGACACCCACGAGCGGAAGTGCCCGCCGAAGGCCTCCTCGGTGGACTCGGCGCGGGAGGTTGCCACCACGGCGTCGATCCAGCGGCGGCTCAGGCGGTTGCCGGTGGTGACGTCGATGATGGTGGCGCGGTTCTCGTCGTCCTGCGCCGCGCCGCCGAAGAGGGCCTCGCCGTCGGGGTCCAGCGGAGTGGGCGAGGCGGGCACCGGGCTGATGCCGATGAGGGCCCTGACCCGCTCTGGGGCGAGGGAGAGGACGCGCTGGGCGGCGGCTCCCCCCATCGAGTGGCCGACGACCGAGAACTCCCGCGCGCCGAGGGAATCAGCGGCGGCCAGGGTGTCGCGGGCGATCTCGTCGAGCGTGAACTCGCCGGCCTCGTCCTGCCGCTGTCCGTAGCCGCGGTGGTCGAGGAAGACGTGGGTGCAGGCGTCGCCGTCGAGGGTGTCGACGAACTCCGTGCCCCAGCCGGTGGCGGCCGAGCCGAACCAGCCGTGCAGGTAGAGGACCGTGTGGGGGCCGGAGCCGTGGGTGCGCAGCGAGGAGTTGTGCATGAGGTGACGCTAGTCCTCGCCGGCCCTCGGGGCCAGGGGTCCGTGGCCGGGTGGCTGGCCCTGGAGGCAGGACGCTCAGAAGGCGCCGACAGTGACCCCGAGCCCCACCGCGGCCAGCAAGCCGACCAGCGGCACCAACACGGTCACCACGAAGATGTCCTTGTAGGACTCGCGGTGCGTCAGCCCCGTCACCAACAGGAGCGTGATGATGGCGCCGTTGTGCGGCATCGAGTCGAAGCTGATGGAGGCCATCGCTGCCACGCGGTGCAGGACCTCGGGATCGATGCCCTGCGCGGCCGCCTGGGACAGGAGCTGCTCACCGAAGGTGTTCAGCGAGATGGTCAGACCGCCGGAGGCCGAGCCGGTGACACCCGCGATGCCCGCCGTGGACAGTGCCGTGGTGACGATGGGGTTGTCCGATACGTCGAAGATGCCGTCGCGGATGAGGGCGAACGCGGCCAGCGCAGCGATGACGGCGCCGTAGGCCACCTCGCTGGCGGTGGTGAAGACCGGCAGCACGGAGTTCTTGGCGCCGTCCGACAGGCCGTCCACGTAGGTGCGGGCGCGACGGGGACGCAGCAGGAAGATCACGACGATCGCGGCCAGCATGGCCGCGGCGACCGACCAGATGCTGGCCACCTGCGCCACCGTCACGCCGCCGTACTTCTCCTCGGAGAGGTAGGAGGTGTCCATCGCGGGGATCACCACGTAGGTCAGCAGCGCGTTGACTGCCACGACCACGAGGATCGGCAGGAGCCCGATCAGGCCTTGCGCAGTCGTCACCCGGCGGGGAGCCTCGGGTGCGGCATCGAGCGTCAGGGGGGTCACCGAACCGGAGGAGGGGCGGCCGGCGGCGCTGTCACGGCGCTCGATGTCAGTGGGGTCGGCGTAGGCCTCGCCGGCGGCCGCGAGCTGGCGCTGCCGCATCGACAGCCACCACATGCCCAGCCCGAACACGAGGACGGCGCAGACCAGAGCGAGCCCGGGTGCCGCGAAGGTGTCGGTGCCGAAGAAGCGGGTGGGGATGGCGTTGTGGATCTGGGGCGAACCGGGCAGCGCAGCGGTGGCGAACGTGAAGATGCCCAGCGCGATGGCGGCCGGCATGAGGCGGCGGGGGATGTTTGCCTGCCGGAAGAGGAAGGTGGCGACCGGGAACATCGTGAACACGATCACCCAAGCGCTGATGCCGCCGTACGTGAGCAGCGCGGTGGCCAGGACGGTCACCAGCAGCGCGTGCTTGGGGCCGAGGCGGTCGGAGATCCACGTGGCGAGGTCCTCGGCGTAGCCGCTGTCGCTCATCAGCTTGCCCAAGATGGCGCCGGTGAGGAACAGCGGGAAGAAGGTGCTGAGGAAGCCGGCCAACGCGGGCATGAACACCTGCGTGTAGGTCGCGAGCAGCGGAGCGCCCGAGAAGAGGGCGGCAACGAGGGCGGCGACCGGGGCCACCACGAGCACCGAGTGCCCGCGGTAGGCGAGCACGATGAGCAGGATCAACGAGACGGCGATGCCGATCAGGCCGAGGGTCACGAGGGGGCCTCTCTGGGAGTGTGGCGTGGGTCACCCGGACACTACTGCCGCGGGAGCTGTGGTGGGTCACCGCCACGTCACGGTCTCGCGCGCCGGGCAGGTGGTGGACACGTCGAGCCCCGCCCCGGGGATCTGACACGCTGATGGACCCAAGTCCCCGCCCGCCCGGGGGAGCTGACACACCAAGGCGGCACCTGACATACCGAACACGGTGTGTCAGGTGCCGCCTTCTCGTGTCAGGTCCGCAATGAGGCCAGCATCAAGGCGTCATGTGGTGGCCACCTTTGGTTCACGCTGGGGGCCTAGCGTGCGCGTATGGACCGTCGTATCTTCCTCTCGAGCCTGGGCGCCGGTGCGTTCGCCGCCGCAGTGACCGTCGCCGCCCCCGCATCGGCCAGCGTCGTCGCAGCTACCTCACAACGCGCGGCGACCCGGGTGCTGGTGGCCACATCAGAACCCTGGGGCACGTACCACATCGAGAACCTCCTGGACGAGGCCGAGATCGCCGGTCGAGAGATCGCCCTGGTGGTGCCTGACCGCTCCCAGATCGCCCCCGAGGACCCCGTACCCACCGTGACCCTTGACGAGGCTGCCGGATGGGGTGCCGACCTGTTGGTGGTCAACTCCGCCAACGACTGGCCCACGCGAGTGGCAGCGTCCTTGCCGGACCTCCCGGTTGCGGCCAGTTCACTTGCCTACCTCACCCCGGTCGAGGCCCCGGGGGCGGCGGCCCTGCGCCCTCGCCTGGTGGCCATGACGGCCGGCGCCGGCGGCGAGGCCGAGGTCTTCGCCGCCCACTTCGGCGTCCCCGCATCCCGGGTGAAGGTGGTCGGCAATCCAGCCCTCGACGGCCTTCCCCGCCATCAGCCGAAGCCGGGCAGCGTGCTGATCGCCACCTCGGTCACCAAGGACGACGAGACCGGTGATGCAGCCCCCGGCTCGGCCCTGCTGCTGGAGGTCGCACACGCATTGGCCGATGCCGGGGCCCACGTCCGCGTCGGACTGCACCCTCGGGAGGACCCGTCCATCTGGAGCCGCTTCGAGGCGGCACCGGAGGGCACCATCGAGGCATCCACCCGCGCCGAGGTGTGCATCGGAATCCCCGGCTCGGTGTTCCCCAGCATCGCCGCGATCGGCTGCCCGCTGGTCGGCATCGTGGTTCCCGGTCTTGAGACGCCGCCCTACATCCTTGCCCTGTGTGCCCGGGCAGGGTCCTTGCGCTCCGCCGTGACGGCTGCGCACGCGGGTTGGCGCCCGGGCGCGGCGGACATGCGCCGAGCCATCGGACCGGTGGGTGGTTCTGGGGAACGGCTGTGGCTGGCGTTCGAGGATGCCGTGCGTCGCGGCCCGATCATCGACACCGGGGTCGACGGAGACCGGCCCGGCGCGACGGGCGGTGCGATGGATGGCTCCCTGCTGCCAGCTGTCGCCGGAACGGGGTTGGTGGCCGCCGGCGCGGTGGTGCTGGCTCGGCGGGGGATCCTTCGGGAGATGTGAGGCCCCCGCGTCTCGGGACCCTGGGCGGCACCGCCCGCCCTACCCCACCGCCCGCGCCAGCCCCCACACCCCCACCACCCTTGCCCCACCTCGCCGCCCCCGCTAGGTTCACCGTGACGCAGGCCACACGCGACGAGGAGGCCCGATGCCGCTCTACGAGGTCCGGTGCGAGGCGCAGCACGACGCCGAGCTCTCCATCCCCCTGGCCGCGGCCGACGAGCCGCTCACCTGCCCCACCTGCGGCGCCACTGCCCGCCGCCGCATCTCGGCACCTCGCCTCGGTCGCGGCAGCGACCCGCGCGCCCGCCTCATCGAGTCCACCCGGGCCAGCGCGCACGCCCCCCAGGTGGTCGATGCGGTGCCCCCGCCCACCCGCGGCGGCTCACCCTCCCGGCCCCGCACCACGGGCGACCCGCGCCACGCGAAGCTGCCCCGCCCCTGACCGACTCACCCGATCGTCGCCTCGGGAGGGTCCCGGGGTGGTCACCCCGAAGGAGCCCGAGATGCCGAAGAACATCTTCCCGCTGGATTCCGCGAAGTCCTTCACCGAGCAGGAGCTGCTCGGTCACAACCGCTGGCACCCGGAGATCCCGCCGGTGGTCACCGTGAAGCCCGGTGACACCTTCCGGGTGGACTGCCGCGAGTGGTTCGACGGCTTCATGAAGAACGACGACTCCGCCGAGGACATCCGCGACGCCCCGATGGACAAGGTGCACACCCTGTCCGGGCCGTTCCGGGTCGAGGGCGCCAAGCCGGGTGACCTGCTCATCGTCGACATCCTCGACGTCGGCCCGATCCCGCAGGAGGAGGGCCCGCTGGCCGGCCAGGGCTGGGGCTACACGGGCATCTTCGCGAAGAAGAACGGCGGCTCCTTCCTCACCGACCAGTTCCCGGACGCCTACAAGGCCGTGTGGGACTTCACCGGACAGACCGCCACCTCCCGCCACGTGCCCGGGGTGAGCTTCACCGGCATCATCCACCCGGGCCTCATGGGCACCGCGCCCTCGGCCGAGCTGCTCGGGAAGTGGAACACCCGCGAGGCGGCGCTCATCGCCACCGACCCCGAGCGCGTGCCCCCGCTGGCCCTCCCGCCGCAGCCGAACGACGCGATCCTCGGCGGCGTCCCGGAGGGCGACCGGGAGCGCGTCGCCGCCGAGGCCGCCCGCACCGCCCCGCCGCGTGAGAACGGTGGGAACCAGGACATCAAGAACCTGTCCAAGGGAACGCGCGTCTTCTACCCCGTGTACGTCGACGGCGCGAACTTCTCCGTGGGTGACCTCCACTTCAGCCAGGGCGATGGTGAGATCACCTTCTGCGGTGGCATCGAGATGGGTGGTTTCATCGACTTCCACGTCGACATCATCCCCGGCGGGATGGAGAAGTACGGCGTGCACGAGAACGCCATCTTCATGCCGGGCAACGTGGCTCTTCAGAGTTAAGTGTGGGGTGAGGCGTCGAGCCCGCCGGCGATGAGGAGCATTCGGAGGCGGTAGTGCTCGAAGTTCCGGAATCCGCGGGCGATGCGGCGGCCGAGTTCGATGATCCCGTTGACGGCCTCGGTGCCCCCGTTGCTCGCGCCGTCGGTGTCGAAGTAGGCAAGGAACGCGGTCTTCCACCGGCGTAGCGTCTTCCCCAATCGCGCGATCTCGGGGATCGGGCAGGATGGCAGCTTCTCGATCAGCTGCTCGGCCAGTCGACGACCCTGCGCGTGCGTGGGCTGGTGGAACACGTCTCGGAGGTCCTGGGCGCACTGGTAGGCGACCTCGACCGCGACGTGATCGGGGTGGGCCGCGAATGCGCTGGCCAGACGGGTCTGCTGGCGCGGCGTGAGGCGTTCCCGTCCGGCGCGGAGAACATGACGGATCCCGTAGAGGGGGTCGCCCTTGCGGCCTCGGTGGCCGAGGGTCTCCTGCTGGATCCGGCGGCGGACGTCATCGACTGCAGCCCCGGCGAGCTTCACGATGTGGAAGGCGTCCAGCACGCAGGTGGCATCCTCGAGCTGGTCATCGATCGCGTTCTTGTAGCCTTGGAACGGGTCCAGCGTCGCGATCTCGACCCGCTTGCGGAACTCCTCGCCGCGCTCGTCGAGCCAGTCTCGGTAGGCCTTGCCGGATCGGCCGGGGACGAGGTCGAGGAGTCTGGCGGTGGGGTGGGTGCCGCGAGTCAGATCGACCATCCCGGTGAGCTCCTTCGGTCCGCGCCTGCGCGGGTCCCGGTGGTGCCAGATGTGTTCGTCCACGCCCAGGACCTGAACGCCCTCAAACCTGGATGGATCGCCTGCGGCCTGGGCCAGGACGGGCTGGACCTGGGACCAGAGCGTGTTCCAGGTTGTGCCGAGCTGGCGGGCCAGGCCCTGGATCGTCGCTCCCACGCGCCGGAGCTGTCCGATCGCCCAGCGGATCGCGCGCGTGCTCAGCAGGCCCCGCGGGGCGCAGACCTCCGGGTCCTGCTCGACGAAGGTCGTCACCGCGCAAACGCTCTCGAGACAGATCCAGCGGCGCTTGCGCCACCGGATCCGCACCGGCCGTCCGGCCCAGGGAGCGTCGATCATCTCGATCGTGATCCGGCCGTGGCCAGTTGCGACGACACCGCAGCCCGGGCAGCCGGCGACCGGGTCGCAGGACTCGACCTCAAGGACCAGTCCCGCTCGGGCCTTGGTGACCGCCACGAGGTGGAGGCTGGGGAAGTCGAGGAGAAGGTCGCATCGGTCGCAGCGATCGAGCGCGTCAGGGCATACGCAACTATGGTTGGGCATCGTCGAGGTCCTTGAGATCAGCGGGGGTAGAAGTCCGCTCATCATCGGGGACCTCGACGTCTACCTCCAGCTACCCCGCGCCAGCGGCGCGCCCACACTCAACTCTGAAGAGCCGGCAACGTGGAGCCGCGGTACAGCCAGTGGCTGAGCTTCTCCGGCACCTCGGTGACCCTCGACGGCGAGCAGCGCTACCTGGACTCGCACCTCGCCTACCAGCGGGCCTGCCTGCACGCGATCGACTACCTGACGACCTTCGGCTGGTCGCCCGAGCAGGCCTACCTGCTCCTCGGTGCGGCGCCGATCGAGGGCCGCTTCTCGGGCGTCGTGGACATCCCGAACGCGTGCGCGACGGTGTACCTGCCCACCGAGATCTTCGACATCGACATCCGCCCGGGCGTGGGGGAGCCGCCGCAGGTCGACCCGGGCATCGGGGCGCCGCGCGCCAGCCTCGACTGACGCGGGACCAGGAAGGGGCCGGGCCGTGGGGTCCGGCCCCTTTGTCGTGGTCAGAAAAGTGTCCCATCACCCATTTGCGGAGGGTGATGGATCTCCATTCCGTGTGGAAAAGCGCTGCGGCAGGACAAGTGTCCAGAAAGTGTGGTACCTGCTACGTTGACCGCGGGGGAAGGGGAATGTTCTCCCACGGGGTGGATCCCACACCCTGCTCACCTTTTCGTCTCTGAGGAGAAACCATGCGTATGTCCCTGCGCGCAGCCGTGGCCGGTGCGGCCGCGTCCGTCGTGGCCCTGCCGGTGGCCGCGACCGCCGACCAGTCCGTGACCATCACCAACCCGGAGGAGGGCGGGTGCACCCGCTGCGACGGCCCCTCAACCCCCGGGAAGGAGCTCGGCGTAGCGGTCCCGCAGCGTGGCCCACTGCTCCCACCAGCGGCCGCCGGCCTCCCCGCCGAGGTGGTCCTCCAGCTCCCGGAGGTAGGCCTCCCACCCGGCGGCGTAGCCCGGGGCGCTGGGCTCGGTGAGCAGCTCGTGGGTGAGGTGCAGCGTGGTCGCATCGGCGGCAGCCTCCAGACGGAGTCGGACGACGGTGAGCCGGCTGCTGGTCGGCCACTCGAACTCCAGCTGGCGCTCGGGCTGGCAGGCCACGAGCCGGCACTCGGGGGTGTCGGCGTCGTCGAAGTGGATGACGAAGGACCCTCCGGGACGGAGGTCACCCTCGACCGGGGCGAACCAGCGCGCCAGGCGATCGGGGTCGGTCAGGGCGTCCCACAGGTCCGTGGGCGTCGTCGGGTAGGTGCGCTCGAAGGTGGCGGTGGCCCCCTCGGGGGCGGTGCGGAGGGTTCCCAGCAGGTCGTTCACGGTGTCTCCTCGGGTTCGGCGCCGGGGGCAGGGTCGGCGTCACGCGTCGCCCGTCGGCCGCGGGCGATCTCGGTCTCCAGCGCATCGAGGCGCTGGTTCCAGAAGGTGGTGACCTGTGAGCACCACTGGCCCACGGGGTCGATGGCCTCGGGCTCGAGGCGGTAGATCCGGCGCTGCGCCTGACCGCGCACGGAGACGAGTCCCGCCTCGCGCAGCACCCGGAGGTGACGCGAGATGCCGGGACGGCTGACCGGGAAGAACTCGGCGATCTCCCCGGCCGCGAGGTCCTGCTCCGCGAGGCGCGTGACGATCTCGCGGCGGGTGGGGTCCGCCAGGGCGTCCCAGACGGGGTCAGCGCTCATGAAACATCAACGTAACTGGGTGGTTACATTCGGTCAAGGTCGATTCCCGGACCCGGCCGCGGCAGGGCGGACCGGCCCGCGCCGTCTCCCCTCAGACCGTGCCCATGTCCTCGTGGTCGGGCTCGTCCGGGTCGCTCTCCCGCAGCGACAGCGCCACGGTGAAGGCCGCCGCCGACAACCCGGCGGCGACGAGGACCGGCCTGCCTGCACGCCATCGAGTACCTGACGACCTTCGGCTGGTCGGCGGAGCGGGCCTACCTGCTGCTGGGCGCCGCCCCCATCGAGGGTCGGTTCTCGGGCGTGGTCGACATCCCGAACGCCTGCGCCACGGTCTACCTGCCGACGGAGATCTTCGACGTCGACATCCGCCCTGGCGTGGGGGAGCCGCCGCAGGTCGACCCCGGCATCGGTGCGCCGAGGTCCGTGATGGGGTGAGACCCGCCGGGGTGCGTGGACTGCTCCACAACCCCCGCCGCTGCGTGCGTGATCACCGCACCCATGTGGTGGTGCGGGCGGTGCGTCCCTGAGTGTCCTTCGGCGCGTTCCTGGGGGTGCCCCTCATCGTGCTGATCGTCACCGTGCTGCGCCTCACCCGATCGGCGGGCGAGGATGGACCCCATGACCGCACCCCGCACCGAGGCCGAGATCGCCAGGTCGCCCCTCACCCTGGGCGGTACCGTTGCCGTGCTGGTGCCCGCCGCGCTGAAGGCGCTGGTCGAGACGGCGGTCCTGGTGGCAGCCGTCGTGCTCGTCGTGGCCTTCAGCAACGACTGGGACTTCCCGTGGTTGTACTGGGGCATCGCGGCCGGGCTGCTCCCGTTCGCGACGATGCCGAGGACCTTCACCGTCCTGTCCAGGGCGGGGGTGGGCACCCCTCATCGGTGGGGTGTGCTGGTGGTGGTCCTGGCGATGCTGGCCCTGTGCGGCGCCGTGGCCGGGGTGGTCGGGGCCCTGCTCGCCCGCGCGGTGACCCCGCCCCCGGAACTGGGCGACGGTGCGTGGGAGCTGGCGCTGTTCGTGTTCGCCTGCGGCCTGTGGAGTGCCTTCTGGCTGTTGGTGCTGCTGTTCTTCTGGGGGTTCACGCGGGCGCTGGGAGTGCTCGTCTCGGTGATGGTGTGCCTCGTGGCCGGGCTGGGCATGGTGGCCCCGGCCCTGCTGCCGCACTTGGGCACCAGCGCGGCGGTGGCGCTGGCGACGGCCTCGCCGGTGGCGCTCCTGCCGGCACTGGTGCTGGTGATGGCGGTGCTGCCGGTGGGCCGCCTCTCGGAGGTCGGGCTGTGAGCTGACCCGGCAGACTCGGGCCGGGCGAGCTGAGCCGGGCCTGTCAGATGGTCTGTGTAAGCCGTACTGAGAGGAACGGTGAAGGATCATGACCATGACTGACAAGGAGCAGCGGGCTGGTGCCCAGCCCTCGGGGCAGGACTTGGTGGAGGAGTTGAAGGCTTCGGGGCAGTTGGACGGCTTGTTCGCGCAGATCGATGCCGGGCAGGTTGAGCTGACCGGGGATGGTGGTTTCGTCCCGGCGTTGGTGAAGGCTGCCCTGGAGCGTGGGTTGCAGGCCGAGCTCAGCAGTCACCTGGGCTACGAGAAGGGCTCGGTGGACGCTTCAGCGCACAGCAACTCGCGCAACGGGTCCACCCCGAAGACGGTCGCCTCAGAGGTGGGATCGATCGAGTTGGACGTCCCCCGGGACCGGGACGGGTCGTTCACTCCCCGCCTGGTCCCCAAGGGTCAGCGTCGGCTGGGCGGGTTGGACGACATGATCATCAGCCTCTACGCCGGGGGCATGACGATCCGGGAGATCCAGCACCACCTGGCTGGCACGATCGGCACCGAGCTGTCCCACGAGACGATCAGCAAGATCACCGACGCGGTCGCCCAGGAGGTGCTGGCCTGGCAGGTCCGGCCGTTGGAGGAGTTCTACCCGGTGCTCTACCTGGACGCGATCCGGGTCAAGATCCGCCAGGACCACCAGGTGCTCAATCGGGCGGCCTATCTCGCGGTCGGTGTCGATCTGGAGGGTGTCAAGCACGTCCTGGGGATCTGGGTCCAGGACACCGAGGGATCGGCGTTCTGGGCTCACGTGTGCGCCGACCTGGCCAACCGTGGCGTGTCCGACGTGCTGATCGTGTGCTGCGACGGGCTCAAGGGGCTGCCAGAGGCGATCGAGGCGACCTGGCCGGACTCGATGGTCCAGACCTGCGTGGTCCACCTGATCCGCGCGTCCACACGGTTCGTGTCGTACACCGACCGCAAGAAGGTCGCCAAGGAGCTCAAGCCGATCTACACCGCCGCCACCGAGCAGGCCGCCAGAGCCGCGTTGGAGGACTTCGCGGCCAGCGAGATGGGCCGGAAGTACCCCTCGGCGGTCGCGACCTGGCAGGCAGCGTGGGAGCGGTTCGTCCCGTTCCTGGCCTTCCCGCCGATGCTGCGGCGGGTGATCTACACGACGAACTCCATCGAGTCGTTGAACTATCAGCTGCGGAAGGTCACCAAGTCCCGCGGGCACTTCCCCTCGACCGACGCCGCGGTCAAGCTGCTGTGGCTGGCGATCTGCAACATCGAGGACCGACGAGCCGCTGAACGAGCCCGTGAGAAGGGCAAGCCGGCGGCCGAACGCAAGGCCAAGGGCCGCCTCGTCCAGGGCCAGGTCGTCACCAACTGGAAACAGGCACTGGCCCAACTCGCAGCGGCCTACCCCGACCGAATCAACCCCTACCTGTGAACACCCCCGCTTACACAGAAACCTTGACAAGCCCGCTGAGCCGGGTGGCTCAGACGGTGCCGCGGTCCTCGTCCAGGTGGGAGTCCCACGGGTCCTTCGGCTCCGCCAGGGCCAGACCCACCACCAGCACCGTGCCCCCGAGGAAGGCGGCGATGAGGAAGGGGCCCCATCCCTCGAAGCTGGTCAGCGAGGGCCACTCGTCACCGAGCACCCACCAGGCCAGGAAGAAGGCCACGGCCGCAGCCATGGTGGCGCCGGCGACCTTGCGCTGGTCGCGCGGGGTACGGGGACCGGGTGCGGGGGGCTGGGACATCGGTGACCTTTCGGGGGGACGAGCACACTCCATCACGACCCCTCGCCCCGGACCATCCCGGGCGCGCCGACCCCGCCCGCCCACCACGCCCCGCCCGCCCACCGGCCGACTCAGTGCAGATCGGTCCGGTCCAGCTGGGCGCCCGCGGTCCACAGCCGTGGCGTCGTCGCGTCGTAGGGGCCACGGGTGCCGGGCCGGCCCACCGAGGCGTAGAAGGCCTCGAACGCCTGCCGGGCAGCTTCCGCCGCAGCCAGGTCACCCTGCTGCTCCCGCAAGCTCGACAGCGACCGCAGGGCCTGCGCAACACAGCCGGGGTCGTCGATCTCCTGCAACAGCCCGATGGACCGCTGCACCTCCGCCACGGCCTCCGGCAGCTTGCCCAACCGGGACAGCGCGATGCCGCGCCCCCGGATCGCCAGCGCCAGCCGGTGGTCGTCCTCGCCGAGCACCGCGTCGGCCACCGCCTGGTCGTAGCACTCCACCGCCTCCGCATGGCGTCCCGCCATGTTGAACAGCCCACCGGTCACCGACAGCGCCGCGGACCGGATGCGGGGCACCTCGCTGCGCTGTGCCTCCAGCGCGTGCTGCAGCGCCTCCTCGCGCCGGTTCAGCTCCCGGGTGACGGTCACCAGGTTCAGCCGGGACAGGTCCGCGCCCCGGTCGTCGCCCTCGGCGGTGAACAGCTCCAGGGCTTGGTGGGCCAGGCTCTCCCCGGCCTCGTGGCGGGTCCGGTACATCTGCAGGTGCGCCAGTGCACGCACCATCCGGGCCCGCGCCAGGCGGTGCTCCCGCGTCCGGTCGGCCTCGGGCACCCGGTCCAGTGCCGCCAGGCAGTGCCGGGTGGTCCGGCCCCAGTCGCCGTGCAGCCATTCGTAGTCGTAGAAGGGCAGGAGCGCCCCGGTCAGCCCGGCGGCCTCCAGCGGCCAGTCGTGCTCTGCGGCCAACTCCACGGCCGCCGACAACCCGTGGCGTTCGGTGCGCAGCCACTCCCGGGGCCGCTCCACCGACCGGAGGGTCCCCGCATCGAGAAAGGTGGCTGGCTCCGGCACCCTCTCGTCGGCTGCGGGGTCCAGCAGGCCCGGGTCGTAGAGCGTGGGCGGTACCCCCTGGCCGGCGCGGTGGGCCAGCGCCCACCAGGTGCGCACCAGACGGCCGCATGCGGCGCGCAGCACGGCAGGGTCACCGCGCTCGCCCCGCGCCCGGGCCACGGCCCGGGTGAGCGTCTGCATCGTGTAGCGCGGCTGCCCCAGAGAGTCGGTGCCCTCCTCGATGAGGAGGTGCGCCTCCACCAGCGAGTCCACCACGCCGAACCACTGGGGGGTGCCCCCCAGGGCACCGATGGTCCACCCCGGGAAGGGCGACTCGCCCAGCAGGGGTAGCAGGTCGAAGGCCTCGCGGGCCACCGTCGGCAGGTCCTCCAGCACCGACTCGATGCCGGCCCGCAGGTCCAGTCCGCTGGCCGCCAGGTGGGGGAGCACCAGGTCGGTGCTGCGCAGCTGGTCCAGGACGACGCCCAGGTCCCAGCCGGGGTGCGAGCGCAGCTTGCTGCAGACCAGGTGCAGGGCCGTGGGGTGGTGGCCGCAGGCCTCGGCCACGGCCCGCGCCCGGTCCTCCTGGCCCGCCAGCCGGTCGGGGCCGAGGCTCCGCCGCAGCAGCTCCACCGAGTCCGAGGGCAACAGGGGCCTACGGCCAGGTTCTCGACCTGCGGCAGGGAGCGCAGCGGCCGGGAGCTGGTCACCAGGGCCATGCCCACCCCGGCCGGGAGGATCGCCTCGGTGAACGCCTGGTCCGGCGCGCCGTCGACCACCACCAGGGCGCGACGCTCCCGCAGCACCGTGGCCCACGCCCGCCGCTTGGACTCCTCGTCGGTGGGGATGTCGTGCCGCGGCCTCCCGGCCTGGGCCAGGAGGTCCTCCAGCACGGTGCCGGGGGTGCGCTGCATGCTGGTGCCGCCGTGCGCGTTCACGTAGAACACGCCACCGCCGAAGCGGGAGCCCACCTGGTGGGCCGCGTGGACGGCCAGCGCCGACGTGCCGATGCCGGAGCGCCCGTGCAGAACCACGCGCACCCCGTCTCGGGTCAGGGCCTGGTCGATGCGGGCGAGCAGCGGCTGTCGTCCCACGAAGGTGTGCGTGGGAGGCGGCAGGTGCCCCTCGGGACGGTTCTCGGCCGTGGCGGCCGTGGCGGCCGGAGCGGCCCTGAGGCTCTCACCGCGCAGGATCTGCTCGTGCAGCGTCAGGAGCTCCTGCGGCGGGTGCACCCCCAGCGTCTCGCGCAGCGTGAGCCGCAGCCGGGCGAAGGCCGACAGCGCCTCGGCGCGACGGCCCGCGGCGGCGAGGCTGGAGATCAGGGCCGCCCAGGTGCTCTCCCGCATCGGGTTGAGCGCGACCATGCGCTCCAGCTCGGCGATCGCCTGGTCAGGGTCGGTGCGCGCCACCAGGCCCCAGTACTGCTCGCAGGCGTCGGTGTGGGTCCGCTTCAATGATGGGGTGAGCCCCGCCGGGTGCGTCCCGGGCAGGGCATCGGGGAAGGGGTCGCCGCGCCACAGCTCCAGGGCCGCGGCCAGCTCCTGCTCCGCGCGGTCCTCCCCGCCGGGCTGCGCGAGGGCCGCCCGGGCCTCGCGCACGTGGGTGCGGAAGCGCTCCAGGTCGAGCTCCACCGCATCGGACAGGCGGTAGGTGCCGGCGGCGTAGACGATCGGCGACCCGTTCGGGCCGGACAGGGCCCGGCGGATGCGGGAGCAGCAGCCCTGCACCTGGTTGTCGGCGCTCGCGGGCGGGTTCTCCGGCCACAGGGCCTCGATGATCTCGTGGGCCGGCACGGGGCGCGGTGCACGGGCGGCCAGCAGCTCCAGCACGCGGCGCTCGCGCCGGGCGAACTCGTGGGTCCGGCCGGCGTCGTCGGTGACCACCAGGGTCCCCAGAACGGCGAGGTGCATGTCTCTCCTCTCGGCCGCCACCACGGCGGCGCTGCCGTGATGGGGGCAGCGTAGGTGCTCGCGCTGCCCCACCACGGAGGGTCAGGGCCAGGTGACGGTGAGGCTGTCGCCCTCGGTGATGACCTCGCCCCGCATCGAGAAGGTCTCCTCGCTGGTGGCGGGCTCCTGGGTGAGCTCCCAGGAGCCGTTGCGGTAGTTGTCGGACCCGACGAAGGCGGAGAACGGGCACCCCTCGGGCTCTGCCCCGGTGCTCCTCAGGCACTGGTCCAGGTGGGCCTTCGCCTGGTCTCGGCCTCGTCGGACCCTGCCGAGCCGGACTCCTGTGTCTCGCTGTCGGAACCGGTCCCTCCGGCGGCCCCCTCCGAAGCGCCGCCGGCGGGATCGGTCTCCTGCGTGGAGCTCGGGGAGCCCGTGGGTGCGGCCTCCGTGGACGAGTCCTGCGACTCCGACGGCTCGGCCTCCGCGGCGCTGTCCTGCCCGGATGCCTCCTCGGACTGCCCGGGCGCCGTCGAGGAAACCTTGGGCGGGGCCTCGGGGATGTCCGTGGGCGCCTCGTCCGCCCCCGAGCACGCGGTGAGCGCCCAGAGCGAAACAATCGCGGCCGGTATGGCCGAGCGGGCGCGGTGCATGGGGACCTCCAGTCGCTTTCGGTGGATTTCGCCATGTTCACACGCACCACCGACGGGACGGGGCCGCCAGCACGGTCCTCGACGACCCCGTGGGCCCCCTCGCGGCGTTCGACAGTCCGACGACAGTGGAACAACAGGATCGCTGCGGATCCGCCCGTTGGGTGACTTGTCTCCCTCTGTCGTGCCCGCTCGAGGGTGGTTCTCCCCGTGGCACCCGGGGTGCAGGACCCACGGCACCCGTGCACACCCCATCGGCACCAGCGACGGCCCCACGCCCTCGAGGAGGTGATTCCTGCAGGTTCGGGAGGGCATTTCCTCGCATGGTTCAGGCGGTGCCTTTTCCGGGCCATTGTCCCGGTCCGCGCACCGACCGGCCTAGGCTCGTCGCCGTGCCCGTCGACCACCGCCCCGCCAACCGCCACCCTGCTGCGTGGGAGGGGCACCTGTCCGGGACGCCGGCCTACCGGCGCATCCACCTAGCGCTGCTCTGCGCCGGGTTGGCCGCCTTCGCGCAGCTCTACTCACCGCAGGGGGTGCTCCCGCTGCTCGCGGTCGACGTCGGGGTCACCGCCTCCCAGGCCAGCCTGACCATCTCCGCGGCCACCACCGGCCTAGCGCTCTCGGTGCTGCCGTGGTCCTGGGTGGCCGACCGGGTGGGACGCGTGGTCTCCATGCGCATCGCCCTGGTCGCCGCGACCACGCTGGGGCTGGTGGTGCCCTGGTGCCCCTGGTTCGAGGTGATGCTGGTGCTGCGGGTGCTCGAAGGAGCGGCCCTCGGTGGCGTGGCCGCGCTGGCGGTGACCTACCTGACCGAGGAGGTCTCCGCATCGGTCGCGGCTGTGGCGGCTGGCACGTACATCGCGGGCACCAGCATCGGGGGCCTGGCCGGGCGGGTGGTGGCCGCGCCCGTGGCCGACCTCGCCGGCTGGCGCACCGGCACCTTCTGCGTCGCGCTGATGGCGGCAGCGTGCACCATCGCGTTCTTCGTCCTCACCCCACCGGCCCGCGGCTTCCGCCCCCGCCAGCCGTCGGTGTGGACCATCGCCCGCACGGTGGTGGACCACCACCGGAACCCGGCACTCGTCGCCACCTTCATGCAGGCCTTCCTGCTGATGGGGGCCTTCGTCGCCGTGTACAACTACCTCACCTTCCGGCTGGAGCTGCCCCCGTACTCCCTGCCCGTCGGTGTGGCGAGCCTGGTCTTCCTGGCCTACCTGGCGGGGACGGCGGCCTCCCGCATCGCCGGGGGGCTGGCGACGCGGCGCGGGCGGCGCGGTGTGCTGCTCGTCTCGGTGGGTGTGATGGGGGCTGGCGCCCTGGTGACCCTGCACCCCTCGCTCGTCCTGGTGGTGGTGGGACTGGTGGTGCTGACCGCGGGCTTCTTTGGGGTGCACGGTGTGGCCTCTGGGTGGGCGGGGGCGCTGCCGGAGCACGGGCGGTCGCAGGCCACCAGCCTGTACACCTTCTGGTACTACGCCGGGTCGAGCCTGTTCGGGTACCTCGGCGGGTTCGCGTGGACGGCGACGGGGTGGCCGGGGGTGGTGCTGGGAGTGGTCGGTCTGACCGCCGTGGCGGGGGTATGGGCCGTGATCTCCTTGCCCGGCGCTAGTCTGCGCTCATGAGCGGGCGCGACGAGGAGCAGTGGGGCGGCCAGGGCGGACCTGACGAGCACGGCCGCGATGACACGCCTCCCGAGTCGAGCGCCGACACGCCGGGGCAGGATCCCGGCGCGCAGGACACGGCTCCGCAGGGCCTCTTCGCCGAGGAGGCGCAGGAGGACACCTTCGCCCACGAGCCCTGGCGCGGTGCCCCGCAGCAGCCGGACCCGACGGCGGGTGCAGGTGACGGCGCGGGCGCGGTGCCTCCGCGGCCCGAGTGGGCGGGGGAGCCTGCGGCGGGTGCCGGGGAGGCCGCCGGGGCGACGGCTGCCGCAGCCGCTGGCCAGGGCGGGGCGGGTGGCCCTGAGGGCCCCGGGAACACGGGTCAGGCGTGGGGTGAGCCCTCGGGCGAGGGCTGGGGTGGGTCTGGCGGCGGGCTCTGGAATGAGTCCGACGTGGACCCGTACCCCGTGACCGGGACGCCCGAGGCGGGGTCGGGGCACTCCCGCACCGCACTGCTGGTGGTCGGGGGCACCGTCCTCATCGCACTCCTCCTGATGGGGGCGCTCGGGTTCACGCTGCTGCGCGGTTCGGGGTCGCTGCCCGGCATCGACCTGCCCTTCATCGGGAGCGAGGAGTCCGAGACCGACCCGGAGGAGTCGCCGGAGGAGACCACCCCGGAGGAGACCACGCCCGAGGAGACGCCCACCCCCATCCCGCCGGGGGAGGGCACTCCGGGCACCGGGCAGTCGCCCGTCGGCCCGAGCGACCCGCCGCCGCCCAGCCCCACCGACCCGGTGGCCGGCGAGATCCCCGTCGTCCTGGAGGTTCAGAGCACCGGGCCGGCGGAGGTCACGTGGGCCCTGCCCGACGGCTTCTCCCGCACCGAGTCCTTCGACGGCCAGTGGCGGCAGGAGGGCACCGTGCCCGCGGAGGGCGGGTACGTCAGCCTGTACGTCGTGGGCAAGGCTGCCTCGGAGCAGTTCGAGGTGTCCTGCCGGCTGGAGGCCAACGGCCAGGAGGTCGCCCAGGACTCCTCGTCCGGCCTGGTCCCGACCGTCCGGTGCGGCGAGGGCGTGCGTCCCTGATGCAGTGGGCCTCCCCCCGGGCGTGGACCCCGGGGGCGAGGCCCACCCGGACCTGGGATGACGCGGCCCGCCCGGCCGTGGATGACGCCGTTCAGCCGGGCCGCGACGCCCCCGTGGTGAGGCTCACCCCATCGATCGCGTAGGGTGGAGGACATCTGGCCCGCCCCGTCTTGCCGCGGGCCCTTCGGCGATGCCGTCCAGCCCCTGAGCGGGCGACGTGAGTTGCCGCGTCGCTACCACTGCGTGAGGGATTCCCCGCCCACCGGTAGCCGCGTGCCGCGCGAGACGCCGCCTGTCCCCTTGGACGTGCGTACCTCCAGCAGAATTGATGTGCCTTCGTGCCCCAGAACTTTGCCGACCTCGGCGTGCCCACCTCCCTGACCTCCGTGCTGGAGCGTTCGGGAATCACCACCCCCACCCCCATCCAGACCGCGACCCTGCCGGACTCCCTGGCCGGCCGCGACGTGCTCGGCCGCGGCCGCACCGGATCGGGCAAGACCCTGGCCTTCGGCGTGCCCCTGGTGGCCCGCCTGGCCGCTGACCGCCGCCGCCCCGCATCGGGCCGTCCCCGCTCGCTGATCCTGGCGCCGACCCGCGAGCTCGTGCTGCAGATCGAGCGCGCCATCGCGCCGCTGGCCGCCGCCGAGGGGCTGTCGACCACCACGATCTTCGGTGGCGTCGGCCAGAACCCGCAGGTGAACGCGCTGCGCAAGGGCGTGGACATCGTGCTCGCGTGCCCCGGCCGGTTGGAGGACCTCATCGGCCAGGGACACTGCGACCTGCGCGACGCGCAGATCGTCATCCTCGACGAGGCCGACCACATGGCCGACCTCGGCTTCCTGCCGGGCGTGAAGCGCCTGCTGAGCGCGACGCCCCGCGACGGGCAGAAGCTGCTCTTCAGCGCCACCCTCGATGGGGGGATCAAGGTGATCGTGGACCGGTTCCTGAACAACCCGGTCACCCACGAGGCCGACTCCGCGCAGTCGCCGGTGGCCACCATGACCCACCACGTGCTCGAGGTGGACAAGGACTCCAAGCTTTCGGTGCTGCGTGACCTCGCGGCGGCCCCCGGCCGGACCGTGGTGTTCACCCGCACCAAGTACGGGGCGAAGAAGCTGGCCAAGCAGCTGACCGCGAACGGCGTGCCGAGCGTGGACCTGCACGGCAACCTCTCGCAGAACGCGCGCCAGCGGAACCTGGCGGCCTTCTCCGAGGGCACCGCCCAGACGCTGGTGGCGACCGACATCGCGGCCCGTGGCATCCACGTGGACGACATCGCCCTGGTGGTGCACGCCGACCCGCCCGCCGAGCACAAGGCGTACCTGCACCGCTCGGGCCGTACCGCCCGCGCCGGCGCCGAGGGGACCGTGGTCACCATCGCGATGCCCGAGCAGCGCGGTGAGGTGAAGACGCTGATGCGGGCGGCCAAGATCCGTCCGGTCACCGAGGCCAAGGCCGTGGTGGGCGCCGCGGTGCTGCAGGAGGTTGCCCCGGGGGAGCGGGTCTTCCGCGAGTCCGACGAGCTCGCCGTGGCGACCGCGCCGCCCCAGCAGGGTGGTTCCGGCGGCGGGCGCGGCGGCCGTTCCGGTGGCCGGGGTGGCTCGGGCGGCGTGCGTGGAGCTGGCCGTTCCGGTGGCCGGGGTGGCTCGGGCGGTTCCGGCCGCGGTGGCCGTGGTGCCGGTGGCTCGGGTGGCCGCGGTGCTGCGGGCGGCTCGGGTGGCCGTTCTGGTGGTCGCGGGGCCTCCACCGGCGGTTCCGGCCGCGGTGGCGACGGCGGTCCCGTGCGCTTCACCTCGGAGTCGTCGCCGCGCGGTGGCTCCGCTGGTCGCAGCGGCGACGCGCCGCGTGGTGAGCGTGGCGCCGGCCGTCCCCCGCGCAACCGTGGTGAGGCGTCGGCTCGTCCGGCGCGCGGTGAGGGCGGTTCCGGCCGTCGCCCCGAGCGTTCGCGCCCTGAGGGCGGTTCCGGCCGCCCGGCTCGTGGCGAGGGCGGGTCCCGTCCCGCCCGCGCTGCTGGCGGTTCCGGTGGCCGTGCGCCGCGGGCCCGTCGCGCGCGCGGCTGACCTGCGGCCCGGCCCGGCGCAGGACAGGCGTAACTGACCGGTCAGTACGGCCAGACTCGGGCTGACTCGGCCAGTTCGTGGCCGGCCCGGTCCACCAGCGGACCTGACACAGCAAAGCGGCACCTGACATACCGAACACGGTGTGTCAGGTGCCGCTTTGCTGTGTCACCTCATCGAGTCCAGTGTGACGGGTGCAGCCTGTGGAGGACGCCCGGTGCCACCGACCCGCGGGAGTGCACCCTGTGCCCATGAGCTCGCTGCCCGCGGACCTCGCTGCCCTCGCCGCCGTCCACCGCGCCACGCTCACCAGCGCCGACCTCCAGACAGCCGGGGTGGGGCGTCGGGAGCTCGAGCGGTGGGTGGCGGCAGGCGCCCTGTGCCGCGTGGGCCGCGGGGCGTACGTGGACGGCGCGGCCCTGCGCGGGGCCTCCCCGGAGCAGGCGCACGTGCTGACCGCCACCGCCATCTCCCGGACCTGGCCCCAGGGGTTCGCCCTCAGTCACGACTCCGCAGCGCTCCTCCACGGGCTGCCGTTGCTCACGGTCCCCGACACCGTGCGGGGCATCGCGACAGGGGGTCCGCCGCCGTCGGCGCCATCGTCGGCGTCGGCACCTCCACCGCCACGAGCAGCGGACCCGGCACCACCGGGGTCGGCGGCAGCGTCTGCGTCGGCGCCATCGTCATCAGCGGCGCCGCAGCGGAGGGACCCCCGCCCCCGCAAGGACACCCGAACCCGGAAGAACGCCTCGGCGACGATCCACCGGGGGGAGTCGGTGCTGCCCACCCAGAGCATCGCCGGGTGCACGGTGGTGGCCGCGGCGGAAGCGGTCTTCGGGGTGGCTGCCCTGCACGGGGTGGAGGCCGGTCTGGTCACCCTCGATGCAGCCCTGCACCGCACCGTCGAGCACGTGCCCGAGTACGGGGCACCCCGCCCGCCGGGGACCGTGTACCTCGACGAGCTGGCCACGCTCAACCGCGCACTCCTGAATCACCCGGGGCACGCGCGCTTCCGGCAGGTGCGCCTGCTCGCCGACCCGCGCTGCGAGTCGCCGGGGGAGAGCCGGACGCGCTGGTTGCTGATGAACCTCGGGTACCGGGTCCGCAGCCAGGTGGAGGTCCGCGATTCCGCGGGTCGCCTGGCGGGGCGGGTCGACTTCGCTCTCGAGGACGAACCCGTGGCGGTGGAGTTCGACGGGACGGGCAAGTACACCCAGTACGGCCACACCGTCGCGAGGGACAAGGCGCGCGACCAGGCGATGCAGCGTTGCGGGTACGAGCCGGTGCACCTGCTGTGGGCGCACCTGCGCCAACCGGAGACCGTGCGCGCGATGGTGGAGCACGCCCGGGAGCGAGTCCGTCGCCATCGTGTGGCCTGAGGGTCACCGGTCGTCACCGGACCTGACACAGCAAAGCGGCACCTGACACACCGTGTTCGGTATGTCAGGTGCCGCTTTGCTGTGTCAGGTGTCTGTCGGCGCGCCGTTCTGCCCGGCGGACTGCTCTGCCGCTGGATCGCCCTGCCGGCGCAGCGGTCCACCGGCTGGCGGCCCTACTCTGGAAGCTCACGAGGCCGTCAGTGCCTCCCCTCGAAGGGTCGTCCCATGACCACGCCCTCCACGTCGGCCGGCCGCAGCTGGTCGATCACCCGCCACCTCCCAGGCCCTCCGGAGCGGGTGTACCGCGCCTGGACCAAGGCTGACCAGCTCACGTGGTTCCTCGCGGGATCCTCTGCGCGGGAGTTTGAATCGCTCTGGGTGGACGCCCGGGTGGGCGGTGTCTTCCGGCTGCTCATGGTGCAGGACGGCGACACCGAGTACTGGACCGGTGGCGTCTACCGCGAACTGGTGCCGGGTGCCCGGGTCGCGTTCTCGTGGGGAGTTCCGAACGGCTGGCCGCCGATCGCCCCCGACGCCCCTGATGACGGGCATTCGGCGACCGACGACGGGGAGCCGATGGGGGCCGAGGACGCCGGGCATTCGGCGACCGACGACAGGGAGCCGATGGGGGTCGACGGCGCCGGGCGTGTGCGGACCGACGACCGCGGGCCGCTGGTGACCGTCGACCTGGCCGCCGAGGACGGGAACACCCGGTTGACGCTCCGGCTGGAACTGCCCGCCGCCGCACCCGACGAGCTCGCCGGGCAGGTGCTCTGCCAGGCCTGCCGCGACGGGTGGGGCACCACCCTCGACCGGCTCAGCCGTGAGCTGACACAGCAAAGCGGCACCTGACACACCGTGTTCGGTATGTCAGGTGCCGCTTTGCTGTGTCAGGTGCCCGCCGGAGCGCCGCACCCGCCGCACCCCCCGCACCCGCGTCGGGCCGCAGCCGCAGCCGCGTCCGCGCCGGTCCTCAGCCGCCCGCGGCCTGCAGCTCGGCGAACATCTTGCCGGGGTTGAGGATCCCCTGCGGGTCCAGGGCGTTCTTCACGGCCCAGTGCATCTGCTGCGTCACCGGGTCCAGCTCCCGCGCCAACCACTGCCGCTTGAGGTACCCCACGCCGTGCTCGCCGGTAATGGTGCCGCCGAGGTCCAGTCCCAACTGCATCAGGTCGTCGAACACCGCGTGCGCACGGCTGGCCTGGTCGTCGTCTGCCACGTCGAAGAACACCGCCGGGTGCAGGTTGCCGTCGCCGGCGTGCGCCACCACGGCCACCACCACGCCGGTCTCGGCCCGGAGCGTCGCCAGCCGGTCGAAGAACGCCGCCATCTGCGCCCGCGGCAGGCACACGTCGTCCATCAGCTGCCCGCCACCGTGCTCGTTGGCGTACTTCTCGTAGGCCTGGTGCGCCAACCGCCGCGTCGCGACGAGGGCCTCGCTGTCGGCGGCGTCGTCACTGGCCGCCACGTCCAGCGCGCCACCGGCCTCGGCGATGTCGCTGAACGCCGCCACCTCGCGCTGCGCCGTCGCGGCGTCGCCGGAGCCGTCGGACTGCACCAGCAGCATCGCGCCCGCATCGGCATCCAGCCCGAAGTCGCCGTAGTCGTTCAGCATCACCAGCGTCGCTCCGTCGAGCATCTCCAACATGGAGGGCTGCGCGCCGCTGGCCATGAACTCCGCCACCACCGATGCGGCGGCGGCCTCGTCCGGGAAGGTCGCCGCGGCGGTCAGCGGGTCGGCCAGCTGCGGCACCAGGCGCAGGGTCACCTCGACCACCACGCCGAGCGTTCCCTCGGAGCCGATGAACAGCCCGCGCAGGTCGAGCCCGGCCACACCCTTGGCGGTCCGTGGGCCCAGGGTCGCCAGCGACCCGTCGGCCAGCACGACCTTCAGCTGGCGCACGTAGTCCTTGGTCACGCCGTACTTCACGCAGCACAGGCCGCCGGCGTTGGTGGCCACGTTGCCGCCGATGCTGCTGATCCCCACCGAGCCCGGGTCCGGCGGGTAGGACAGGCCGTAGGGCTTCAGGTGGTCCTTCAGGTGCTGGTTGATGATGCCGGGCTGCACCGTCACGGTCCGCTCGGCGGTGTTCACCTCGAGCACCTCGGCCATCTTCTCCACGCTCAGCAGCAGGCAGCCGGGCACCGCGTTCGCCCCGCCGCTGATGCCGGTGCGCGCCCCCTGGGGGACCACCGGCACGCCGTGGCGGGACGCGAACCGCATCGTCGTCTGCACGTCCTCGATGGTGGTGGCGCGCACCAGGGCGACCGCCCCCTCACCGGGGCAGAAGATCGCCTCATCCTGCGAGTACGAGCCGATGACGTCCGCATCGGTCACGAGGGCGCCGGCGGTGAGCTCGGGGGCGAGCTCGGCGTCCACCAGGGCCCGGGTCTCCTGCGGGTCGCGGCCGCCGGGGGCGGCGGTCATCGCGGCGGTCGCGCTGTGGGGGGTCTGCTCGGTCATCGTGCTCCCTCGGTGGTGGCGGAGTCGGAGTGGGCGGCTGGTGCGGTGCCGCCGGTCGTGGCGTCGGTGTCGACGGCCGTCACGTCGTCAGGGGCCGGGGCCGCGCGCAGGGCGACGACCGTCAGGCCCGCGGCGACCATCACACCACCGATCACCCACATCCCTGCATTCTGGGTGCCCGTCAGGTCCGCGAGCCACCCGGTGATGTACGGGGCGAAGAAGCCCGAGGCGTTGCCGACGGAGTTGATGAGGGCGATGCCGCCGGCCGCGGCGGCGCCGGAGAGGAACCGGGTGGGCAGCGGCCAGAAGTTCGGCAGCGCCGCAGATGCACATGCACACCACGGTCACGGCCGCCATCGCGGCGAACGGCGAGTCCAGGTACAGCGCGGCGGGGATCACCACACCACCCAGGAACAGCGGCAGGGTCACGTGCCACACGCGCTCGCCGGTGCGGTCGGCGTGGCGGGCCCAGAGCACCATCGCCACGGCGCCGAAGGCGAACGGGATGGCGGTGATCAGGCCGACCTCCATGACCGTGTAGGTGGTGCCGAAGGTCTCCTTGAACCCGGCGATGATGGTGGCGCGAGCCGGGGCGGGCGCTGGAGTTCCACGTGCTGCTGCGGCTGCGGGCGGCGGCCGCAGGGCTGCACGACGGTCCCGCCCCGCGGTCCGGTCGCGGCACGTCTACGCTGCGGCCATGACCTCCCCCTCGCAGAACCCGTCCCCCGGCGCCGACGAGACGGCCGACCGCCAGCAGACCGCCGAGCTCATGGAGACCGTCATCCGGGTGATCGGTGACCCGCAGGTCACCCACCAGCAGGTGATGGCCCTGAGCGAGTCGCTCGGCCGCAACGCGGTGCTCTTCCTGACGGCCATGGCCGCCCACGCCGCGCAGATCCGGGTGGGGCAGGACCTGCTGGACCACGCCGACAGCCTCACCGCCGAGCAGCGGGGCTGGCTGCCGGACCCCCGCGAGATCGAGAAGGCGCTGGGCACGCAGCCCGACGCGTTCACCATGGCCGGGGCCGTGCACGACAGCTTCGGCACCATCACCGGCAAGCTGCTCGAGCAGGGCGACGCCGAGGAGCGCCACGAGGCCGCCCACCAGGCGGAGTCCCTCGCCCTTCTGGGGGCGGCCCTGGGCGGCAAGGAGGGGCAGGCGCGGATGGCCGAGCTCAGCCACGAGATGGGCTTCGAGGTCGCGTTCAGCCGCTTGCACGCCTACTTCGCGATGATGGTGCGCCAGGTCAGCCACGTCACCGGGGACGACTGGGCAACGGCGGTCGACCGCGTGGCCGAGCAGCTGCGGACCGCCTGAGCCCCGCACCGGCCCCGCGCCGCGCCCCCGACCCACACCACTGTCTGCCGGCCGCGTGGCGTGGGTCACTATCCTTGGCCCTGAGCCCCCACCGAAGCGAGGTTGCATGACCGCGTCGACCGACCACGACCCCACCGAGGCCTCGCAGACCTCCGGTGACGCCGCCGAGCCGAGCAGCGCCGAGCAGGCGCCCCCGGCGGACGTGGGAGAGGCCCACATCGACCTGATGGAGGGCTTCGACCCCGTGTCGGTCGAGTCCTGGGAGGCCAGTGCCGCGGCCGTGGTGAACAAGCCGCGCCCCGAGGGCAAGCAGCTCGGGGCCGAGGAGGCCGTGGCCTCGTTGCGCACCCGCACCCTGGACGACTACGCCGTCGAGCCGTTGTACACCGCGGCCACCGCGCCCGGCCTGCCCGCCGCGGCGCCCGGGGAGTTCCCCTTCACCCGCGGCGGTGCGCTGCGCCCGGCGGACCTGCCGTGGGACGTGCGCCAGGCCTTCGACGACCCCGACGCCGCCCGCACTGCAGAGCAGGTGGCCGCGGACCTCGAACACGGGGTGAGCTCGGTCCACGTGGTCGTCGGCTCCGCCGGCCTCGATGCGGGCGACCTCGCCACCGCGCTGGAGCCGGTGCTCACCGACCTCGCGCCCATCTCGCTGAGCTGCCCGACGAGCCGGGTGGAGTCCATCGCCGGCGCCCGCGCCCTGGCGGACCTCCTGGCGGACCAGCCGGTGCTCACGCAGGCGCCCGCGGCTGCGCAGCAGGGGTCCTTCGGCCTCGACCCGGTGGGGCACGCCGCCATCGAGGGCCACGAGGGGCCGGTGACCCTCGACGAGGGGACACTCGCCGTGGTGCGCACCGCCCTGGACCTCGCCGAGGGCCGGGAGCTCGCGCCGATGCGGGCGATCACCATCGACACCCTCGCCTGGCACGAGGCCGGCGCCTCCAACGTGCAGGAGCTCGCAGCGGCGGTCGCGACCGGCATCGCGACCGTGCGCCTGCTGGTGGAGGCCGGCATCGCCGCCCGGGACGCCTTCCGGCTGGTGGAGTTCCGCGTCTCGGCCACCCAGCAGCAGTTCCAGACCATCGCCCGGCTGCGCGCCCTGCGCACGCTGTGGGCCCACGTGGCCGATCACGTTGCGCGCTCCGAGGGGGCCGACTGGCACACCGACCCGACCATCGCCGCCGCCCGGCAGCACGCGGTGATGGGGCGCCGCATCATCACCCGCGACGACCCGAGCGTGAACATCCTGCGCGGCACCATCGCGTGCTTCGCGGCCGCCGCCGGAGGTGCCGAGGCGATCACCGTGTTGCCCTACGACACTGCGGCGGGCCTGCCGGACGGGCACAGCCGGCGCGTGGCGCGCAACACCCAGACGCTGCTGGCTGCCGAGTCCCACGTGGGCGCGGTGACCGACCCGGCCGGTGGGGCCTGGTTCGTGGAGTCGCTCACCGCCCACTACGTGGACTTGGCGTGGAAGTACGTGCAGGGCCTGGAGTCCGGCGGGGGCATGGCCACGGCCGAGATGCGGGCGCTGCTGCGCAAGAACGTGGTGGCCGTGGACCAGATGCGCCTGGACCGGCTGGCCTCGCGCGAGCAGGGGATCACCGGCGTCTCGATGTTCCCGCTGGCCGACGAGGTGGCGCTCGAGCGCCGTCCGCGGGCGGACCGTGCGGTGCCCACCGGGACCGATGCGGTGACCTCCGAGCAGGTGGACGCCGAGCTCGCGCTGCCCCGCAGCTGGGACTCGCTGCCCTTCGAGATGCTGCGCGACCGCACCGCATCGGCCGCGATGGAGGGGACGCGCCCCCGGGTGGCCCTGGTGTGCGTCGGGGCGCGCAAGGACTTCGGCCCGCGGGAGACCTTCGCGGCCAACGTGCTGCTGGTGGCCGGCATCGAGCCGGTGACCGTCGAGGTGGCCTCGGCAGAGGAGGTCGGCGACGCGCTGCGCGAGGCGTTCGCGGACCCGGCCGGCCCCGCGGGCTCGCCGGACCACGGGGACTCGTCGGGCCGGGACGATGCAGCCGCAGCGCCGACGGTGGCCGTGGTGGCCGCCGCCCCGGCGACGAACGCCGACCAGGGCGAGCCCGTGGCGGCCGCCCTGCGCGAGGCCGGGGTCGGCCACGTGGTGGTGGCCGGCAAGGCCGCGGAACTCGTGTCGGCGGACTCCGCCATCGCCACCGGTGACGACGTCATGGCCTTCCTGACCGACCTGCTCGACGCGATGGGAGTCTCCCGATGAGCACCTTCCCCACCTTCCACGACCTGCCCGCCCCGGAGGTTCCCACCTCCCACGACCTGGCCGGCCCGGAGGGTGGGCTCCGCACCGGTGGTGATCTCGACGGTCCAGCTCCGCACCGGTCCGGAGCTGGCGGTACCACCACCGGCACCACCGCCGAGCGCGAGCCGTGGACCACGCCCGAGGGCATCGACGTCCCGCCGCTCTACACCGAGCAGGACCTGGAGCAGCTCGACTTCCTGGACACCGTGCCCGGCGCCCCGCCGTACCTGCGCGGGCCCTACCCGACCATGTACGTCAACCAGCCGTGGACGATCCGCCAGTACGCGGGCTTCTCCACCGCGCAGGAGTCCAACGCCTTCTACCGACGCAACCTCGCGGCCGGGCAGAAGGGCCTCTCGGTGGCCTTCGACCTCGCCACCCACCGCGGCTACGACTCCGACCACCCCCGGGTGTCCGGTGACGTCGGCATGGCCGGGGTGGCGATCGACTCGATCCTGGACATGCGCCAGCTCTTCGACGGCATCCCGCTGGACCGCATGAGCGTCTCCATGACCATGAACGGCGCGGTGCTGCCCATCCTGGCGCTGTACGTCGTCGCGGCCGAGGAGCAGGGGGTGAGCCAGGACCAGCTCTCGGGGACCATCCAGAACGACATCCTCAAGGAGTTCATGGTCCGCAACACCTACATCTACCCGCCCGAGCCGTCGATGCGGATCATCAGCGACATCTTCGCCCACACCAGTGAGCACATGCCGCGGTTCAACTCGATCTCCATCAGCGGGTACCACATCCAGGAGGCCGGGGCCACGCAGGACCTTGAGCTCGCCTACACCCTGGCCGACGGCGTGGAGTACCTGCGCGCCGGCATCGAGGCCGGGCTGGACGTGGACAAGTTCGCCCCCCGCCTCAGCTTCTTCTGGGCCATCGGCATGAACTTCTCGATGGAGGTGGCCAAGCTCCGCGCCGCGCGCCTGCTCTGGGCCCGCCTCGTGCGCCAGTTCGAGCCGAGGAACCCCAAGTCGATGTCGCTGCGCACCCACAGCCAGACCTCCGGCTGGTCGCTCACCGCGCAGGACGTCTACAACAACGTGGTGCGCACCGGCATCGAGGCCATGGCCGCCACCCAGGGGCACACGCAGAGCCTGCACACGAACGCGTTGGACGAGGCGATCGCGCTGCCGACGGACTTCTCCGCCCGCATCGCGCGCAACACCCAGCTGCTGTTGCAGCAGGAGTCCGGCACCACGCAGACCGTCGACCCGTGGGGTGGCAGCGCGTACATCGAGACGCTGACCCACGACCTCGCGCAGCGGGCCTGGGCGCACATCCAGGAGGTCGAGGCCGCCGGCGGCATGGCCAAGGCGATCGAGGCGGGGCTGCCGAAGCTCCGCATCGAGGAGGCCGCGGCGCGCACCCAGGCGCGGTTGGACTCCGGGCGACAGGCGCTCATCGGAGTGAACCAGTACCCGGTCGACGAGGACGAGCCGATCGAGATCCTCAAGGTCGACAACGCCCGCGTGCGCTCCGAGCAGCTCGCGAAGCTGGAGACGCTCCGCGCCGAGCGCGACGAGGACGCCTGCCGGGAGGCACTGTCCGCGCTGACCGAGGGCGCCCGTGGGGACGGCAACCTGCTGGCCCTGAGCATCGAGGCCGCCCGGGCGCACGCGACCGTGGGGGAGATGAGCGACGCCATGGAAGAGGTTTTCGGCCGCTACACCGCGCAGATCCGCACGATCAGCGGGGTCTACTCCCAGGAGGCTGGGCAGGACCAGGGCATCGACGCCGCCCGGGACGCCGTCGAGCAGTTCGCCCAGGACGAGGGCCGCCGCCCCCGCATCCTGGTGGCCAAGATGGGTCAGGACGGCCACGACCGCGGGCAGAAGGTCGTCGCCACGGCCTATGCCGACCTCGGGTTCGACGTGGACGTGGGCCCGCTGTTCCAGACGCCGAGCGAGGTGGCACGGCAGGCCGTGGAGGCCGACGTGCACGTGGTCGGTGTCTCCTCGCTCGCGGCTGGTCACCTCACGCTGGTGCCCGCCCTGCGCGCCGAGCTCGACGCGCTCGACGGCCAGGACATCGCGATCGTCGTCGGCGGCGTGATCCCCTCCCAGGACTTCGACGAGCTCCGGGACGCGGGCGCGGACGCGATCTACCCGCCCGGCACGGTCATCTCCACGGCGGCGCTCAACCTGGTGGAGACCATTCGCGAGCGCGTGGGCCTGGGCTCCGGGGCCGCGGACGCCGGGTCCGCCGAGGGCTGAGGGGTGGCTGCCGGGCTCGACCCCGAGGTGCTGGCGCGCGGCGTCCTGGCGGGCAACCGCCGGGCCGTCTCCCGGGCGATCACGCTCGTGGAGTCCATGCGCTCCGACCGTCGTGAGGCGGCCCGACGGATGCTCCAGGAGCTCATGCCGCACACCGGTGGGGCCGTCCGGGTGGGCATCTCCGGGGTGCCCGGGGCCGGCAAGTCGACCACCATCGACGCCCTGGGGCGGCGCCTCATCGACGCCGGGCACCGGGTGGGCGTGGTGGCGGTGGACCCGTCGAGCGCCCGCACCGGGGGTTCGATCCTCGGTGACCGGACGCGGATGGGCGAGCTGGCCAGCCGGCCGGAGGCCTTCGTGCGCCCCAGCCCCACCGGGGACCACCTGGGGGGCGTGGCCCGGGCGACCCGGGAGTCGATGCTCGTCCTGGAGGCCGCCGGCTTCGACGTGATCATCGTCGAGACCGTGGGCGTCGGTCAGTCCGAGGTGGCCGTCTCGGGCATGGTCGACACCTTCCTGCTGCTGGCGCTGGCCCGCTCCGGTGACCAGCTGCAGGGCATCAAGCGCGGCATCCTGGAGATCGCCGACGTGATCACGGTGAACAAGGCCGAGGGGGAGCACGCCCCCGAGGCGCGGGTGGCGGCGCGCGACCTGCGCCAGGCGCTGCACCTCATGCGCCCCGACGACACCCCGCAGGTGCTCACCTCGTCCGCGCTGACCGGGGAGGGGCTCGACGAGGTCTGGCAGGCGGTCCTGGACCACCGGCAGGCCCTGGTGGACGCCGGCCGCCTCGAGACCCGACGGGCCGAGCAGCAGCAGGCCTGGATGTGGTCGCTCGTGGACGCCGAGCTCCGGGCCGCGGCCCGGACCACCCCGTCGGTCAGGGCGCGGCGCCGGGAGTGGGAGGCCGCCGTGGCCGACGGATCCATGCCGGCCACCGAGGCCGCCGAGGAGATCCTCGCGGCGCTGCGCAGCGACTGGTCCCGTCAGGCCTGAGCCCCTCGGGTGGGCGAACCATCGCCTGCCCCCACCCGGGCCCACCGGACGTCCTTCGCCGTCTGGACGGGCCCTGGCGGGAACTGACCGCTGGACGGGAACGCCCTGGGAGTAGTGTCGAATCGTGAGTGCGACGCGCAGCAGTGCCTCTCCCGTCAACCCGTCCCCCGTCATCGAGGTCGAGAGCCTCGTCAAGACCTACGGCCGGTTCAACGCGCTGGACGGGCTCGATCTGCGCGTGGAGCCCGGTGAGGTCCACGGCTTCCTCGGCCCCAACGGCTCGGGCAAGTCCACCACCATCCGCATCCTGCTGGGTCTGGCCCGGGCCACGGGCGGGAGCGCCCGGCTCTTCGGCCGGGACCCGTGGGCCGAGGCGGTGGGGCTCCACCGCCGACTGACCTACGTCCCCGGCGACGTCGCGCTGTGGCCGCGCCTCACCGGAGGGCAGTGCCTCGACGTGCTGTCCGCGGGCCACGGTGGCATCCCGGCGGCCCGGCGGGCCGAGCTGCTCGAGCGGTTCGCGCTGGACCCCACGAAGCGGGCCCGCGACTACTCCACCGGCAACCGCCAGAAGGTGGCCCTCGTGGCCGCCCTCGGGGTGCAGGCCGACCTGCTCGTCCTGGACGAGCCCACCTCCGGCCTCGACCCGCTCATGGAGCAGGTCTTCCAGCAGGTGGTCCGGGAGCGGGTCGCCGAGGGGGCCACGGTGCTGCTCTCCAGCCACATCCTGTCCGAGGTGGAGGCGCTGGCCGACCGGGTGACGATCATCCGGGAGGGCCGCACCGTCACCATCGGCAGTCTGGCGGAGCTGCGCGGTGCGACGAGCAGCCACGTCCACGCCGTCACCGTGCACGCCCCGGCCGGGCTGGAGGGTCTGCCCGGGGTGGGTGGCCTGCAGGTGCAGCCGGTGGCCGGTGCTGCGGCTCCGGGGGCGGGTGCTCCGCGCGGCACGGACACCCGCTGCCGGGTGGAGCCCGCCGCGCTGCCGCAGGTCGTGGGCAGCCTCCACGCCGCCGGGGTGCAGAGCCTGACCGTGGAGCCCCCGACCCTCGACGAGCTCTTCCTGGAGCAGTACGCCGGCTCGGGGGAGGTGCGATGAGCAGCACGGCGGGGTGGGGGCGGGTGCTCCTCCTCGGGTGGCGCTCCGGGTGGCGCGGGCTGGCCGCTTGGGTCGTGGGCCTCTGTGCGCTGATGGGGATGACGGCCGGCTCCATCGCCTCGGTCTACACCACCGAGGCCGAGCGCACGGCCTACGCGCGCATGGCCGGGAGCCCGGGCATGTCGGCACTGTCCGGCGACGTCGCCGGCGTCGACACCCTCGGCGGGATCACCGCCAACGAGTTCGGGCAGATCGCCGGCTTCGCGGTGCCGCTCATGGCCATCGCCCTGGTCGTCCGGGGCACTCGCACCGAGGAGCAGGCCGGCCGCCACGCCATGCTCCGGGCCGGTCCGCTGGGCCGTCTGGCTCCGCTGGCGGCCGCCCTGCTGACGGCGCTGGGAGCCCTCGCCGCGATGGCCGCCGGGAGTGCCGTCCTCATGGTGGCCAACGGTGCCGACGGGACGGGGGCGCTGTACTACGGGGCGGGGCTCTTCGCCCTCGGGGCCGTGCACGCGGCGGTGGCGGCCCTCGTCGCCCAGCTCGTGGGGCAGGCCCGCGGCGTGTGGGCGGTCTCCCTCCTGGTGGTCGTGGTCGGTTTCGTCCTCCGCGGTGTCGGTGCCGTGCGGGGCGGTCCGTGGGGCTGGGCCTCGCCGCTGGGCTGGCTGGACGCGCTGCGCTCCTTCGGCGACGACCCGCGGTGGTGGCCGCTGGCCCTGAGTCTCGGCGTGTTCCTGGTGCTGACCGGGGCGGCGGTGGCGCTCGCCGCTCGCCGCGACCTCGAGGCCTCCCTGTGGTCGGCCCGCCCGGGTCCGGCGGGCGCTGGCGGGAGGCTGCGCACCCCGTGGGGCCTGGCCCTCCACGAGCACGGCCTGACCATCCTGGGCTGGGCGGTCGGCACGGCCGTGCTCATGGGCGCCTACGGGCTGCTCACCCAGCCGATGATCGACGCGCTGCGGGACATGCCCGAGCTGCAGGGATACCTCCGGGCCGCCGAGGAGGTCGTGGACACGGTCGTGGCCACCTTCGCGATGCTGCTCGGGGCCCTCGCGGTGGCGAGCGTGCTCCAGGCCGCCGGGGGACTGCGCACCGCGGAGGAGCAGGGGCTGCTCTCCCAGCAGCTCGCCGGACCGGTCTCCCGCACCGGCTGGTGGTGGACCCACGCGGTCGTCATCGCCCTGGGGGCGCTGCTGGTCGTCCTCGTCGGTGGCGCCGCCCTCGCCGGCAGCATCGTGGTGAGCACGGACGACGCGGGCCGCTTCGGCGAGCTGTTCGCCGCCGGGCTGGCGCAGCTGCCGGCGGTCGTGCTCTTCCTCGGTCTGGTGACGCTGCTGCTCGGCTGGGTGCCGGAGCACCGCGGCCTGGTGTGGCTGCCCTTCGCGGCGGCGCTCGTCATCGGCTGGCTCGGGCCGGCCCTCGACCTGCCGCAGTGGGTCATGGACGTCGCCCCGCTGACCGCGGTGGGGCAGGTGCCGGTCGACGACTTCCGGCTCGGCGCGGCCGCGGTCCTGGTCCTGCTGGGGGTGGTGCTCTCCGCCCTCGGGGCGATCGGCCTGCGGCGGCGGGACATCCCGCGGGTCTGAGACCGTCCCGCAGAGGGACTCCGGCCGTCGGTGGGGCCTGCCAGACTGGCGCCATGCCGAGCTACCGCATCCTGGCCGAGGTGATGGCAGTCAAGGGGGAGACCCAGCCCACGCAGGTCCTCGACATCGCGCGCGAGGTCGTGTCGCGGACGCACCTGGTGGAGAAGGTGTCCCTCGACCTGCCGCGCGGTGTCCCCGTCGTGACGGTGCGCTGCGTGGTGCCGGAGTCCAACGACGACGCCGAGGACCACGAGGCCTTCGACCTGGCCCAGCGGTACCTCGTGGCCATGAGCGAGTTCGTGGACGTCCGGCGGGTGGAGGTGCGCCGCCGCATCAAGGGTCGCTTCGAGCCCATCAACCGGCCCCGCCCCCGGGAGTGACCTGCATCACCGGGGGAGTAGTCTGCCGAGCATGAAGATCGCGTTCCTGGGACTCGGAAACATGGGTGGCCCGATGGCCGCCAACCTCGCCAAGGCCGGCCACGAGGTGACGGGTTTCGACCCCGTGCCCGAGGCGCGTCAGGCTGCCGAGGGCCACGGCATCACCACGGTCGAGACCGGCCCCGAGGCCGTCGCCGACGCCGAGGCGGTCATCACGATGCTGCCGAGCGGCCCCATCGTGCTGTCCTGCTACGAGGAGATCATCCCTGCCGCCACGGGTGAGGACGTGCTGTTCATCGACTCCTCCACGATCGACGTGGAGTCCGCGCGCAAGGCCGCCGACATGGTGCGCGATGCGGGGCACTCCAGCATCGATGCCCCGGTCTCCGGCGGCGTGGTGGGCTCCGAGGCCGGCACCCTGACCTTCATGGTCGGGGGCACCGAGCAGGCTTTCGCCCGCGCCGAGCCGCTGCTGGAGGTCATGGGCCGCAAGATCGTGCACTGCGGTGACGCCGGCAACGGCCAGGCCGCCAAGATCTGCAACAACATGCTGCTGGGCGTGCAGATGATCGCCGTCTCCGAGGCGTTCGTGCTGGGCGAGAAGCTGGGGCTGGACCCGCAGGCCTTCTTCGACGTGGCCTCCACCAGCTCCGGCCGTTGCTGGGCGCTGGACACCAACTGCCCCGTGCCCGGCCCGGTGGAGGGCTCGCCCGCCAACCGCGACTTCGCCGGCGGGTTCGCCTCCGGCCTGATGCTCAAGGACCTGAAGCTCGCCCAGGACGCCTCCGAGCTGGCGGGCGTGGACACCGCGTTCGGCCGCGCGGCCCGGGACGCCTACGAGCGCTTCGCGGAGATCGACGGCCCGAAGCGGGACTTCTCGGCGGTCATCACCGCCGTCCGCGACAACTCGCTGAACGACTGACGGCTCCGCCCCTGCGCCGGGGCACCACGAACGCCCGATGAAGGGCCTCACCCCGCCGGGGGACCACCCGGCGGGTGGGGCCCTTCTATCGTGTGCGGGTGAGCCACACTCCGGATTCCTGGAACCAGCAGCGCCCGCAGCCCCCCGAGCCCCACGGCCCCGGGCAGCCGCAGGCACCGCAGCAGCCTCCCCACGACCCCTACGCCCCGCGGCCCGAGCCGCAGTACGGCCAGTACGCGCCGCAGGGCCACGGACCGCAGGGCGGCCAGTTCGGCCCGCCGCCGCAGGGCCACGGACCGCAGGGCGGCCAGTACGGCCCGCCGCCGCAGGGCTACGGTCCCCCGCCGGCTCCGGCCTCCTCCGTGCGGCCGAACGCCGAGTTCCACGAGCTCACCCGCGGTCCGCGCTGGTCGTGGTGGCGTCCGCTGGCCGCGTTGGGTCTGTGGATCCCGCTGGGTCTGGCGGTCATCGTCGTGATGGTGGTGAGCCTGGTGATCCCGCTGGTCGCCTACCCCGACCAGATGGACATCTTCGAGCCCGGCGGCACCGGCGAGACCCCGACCATGCAACCCCTGACCTTCCTGGGCATGAACCTCGGTCTGGCGGTGCTGATCCCCGCGACGATCGCGGTGATCGCGCTGGCCTACTGGGTGCGCCCCGGCTTCGCCTCGTCGGTGGCGGGACGCTTCCGCTGGGGGTGGGCGCTGCGCTGCCTGCTCGTCCTCACCCCGTGGTGGGTGGCCTTCCTGCTCGGCTTCTCGGCGCTGATGGGGGAGAGCTTCGAGGTCACCATGCACCCCTACTTCTGGTGGATGCTGCTGGTCGTCCTGGTGACCACGCCGCTGCAGGCCGCCGGGGAGGAGTACCTGTTCCGCGGGTTCGTCATGCAGTGGTTCGGCAGCTGGATCCCGTGGCGGTGGATCTCGCTGGTCGTCGCCACCCTCACCACCACGGCCCTGTTCGCCCTGGCCCACGGGTCGCTGGACCCCTGGGTGCTGGCGGACCTGGGCATCTTCGCGATCCTCGCCGTCGCCATGACCGTGCGGACCGGTGGTCTGGAGGCTGCCGTGGTGATGCACGCGGTGAACAACGTGGTGATCATGGTGGTCTCGCTGGTCTTCGGTGGCTTCGAGGACGGGTTCGTCAGCGCGGAGACCACCTCCTCCGCGATGGCCGTGCTCGTCAGCGTGGTCCTGATGGGGGTGGCCTACCTCCTGATCGAGTGGCAGTGGCGCCGCAGCGGCCACACGAACCGCACCGCCTCCGCCGAGGAGCTGGCCGCCCCGCGCCGCTGACGTACCGGGCGCATTCCTGGCCGTCGCGTGCCGCGGACGCCCTGCCTCAATGCGAGGTCTGCGTCGGACCCCGCCGGCGGCCCTCGGGCACCACCATCGGCGTCCCGGTCACCGGGTCGTCCACCACCAGCACGTCCAGCCCGAACACGTCCTGCACCGTCCGGGCGGTGATGACCTCCCGTGGGGTCCCGCAGGCCACCACCTCGCCCTGGCGCATCGCGATGAGGTGGTCGGAGACCCGCGCCGCCAGGTTCAGGTCGTGCAGCACCATCACCACGGTGGTGCCCCGCTCGGCGTTCAGCTCCTCCACGAGCTCCAGCACGTCCACCTGGTGGGCGAGGTCCAGGAAGCTCGTCGGCTCGTCCAGCATCAGGATGTCGGTCTGCTGCGCCAGCGCCATGGCGATCCACACCCGTTGCCGCTGCCCGCCGGAGAGCGCCTCCACCGGCCGGTCGGCTAGCGCGAGGGTGTCGGTTCGCGCCATCGCCTCGGCCACGGCGGCGTGGTCCGCCCTCGATGGGGGGCGCCACGCCGCGCGGTGCGGGTGCCGCCCGCGGGAGACCAGCTCGGCCACGGTCAGCCCCGCGGGCACCAGGGGTTGCTGGGGCAGCAGCCCGATGGTGGTGGCCACCTGGCGGGTCGGGATGCGGTGCAGGTCGTCACCGTCGAGCAGCACCTGCCCGGAGGTCGGGCGCAGCAACCGCACCAGGCCGCGCAGCAGGGTGCTCTTCCCGCACCCGTTGGCGCCCACCAGGGTGGTGATCCGGCCGTCGGGGACCTCCAGCGTGACGCCGCGCACCACGTCGGGACCGCCGTAGGAGAGCGACAGGTCGCGGCAGACCAGGCGTGCGTCGGTCGGAGCGGTCATGCGGACATCCACCTCCGGGAGGTCAGGAGCAGCGCGAGCAGGGCGGGGCCACCGGCCAGGCCGGTCACCACCCCGACCGGCACGTTGCCGCCGGGCACCAGGTAGGCACCCACGTAGTCGGCGGCCAGGAAGATGCAGGCGCCCACCAGGCCGGCACCCACCAGCGTGGTGCGGCCGCGGTTCAGGGCGCGGGCGATGGGGCCGGCGAGGAAGGCCAGGAAGGCCACCGGGCCGCACACGGCCGTGGCCGAGGTGACCAGCAGCACCGCCAGCAGCATCACGGTGCCGCGCAGGCGGGTGGGGCGCTCGCCCAGGCCGGTGGCGAGCTCGTCGCCGAGCTCGAGGACGCCCAGGCGCGAGGCGGCCACCACCAGCAGGGGCAGCAGCACGGCGACCACGACGGCCAGCCCCGCGATCTGCCGCCAGGTCACGTCGTTGGTGCTGCCGGAGACCCACACCAGGGCGTCCTGGGCCTTGTGCACGTCGGTGCGCAGCATCAGCCAGTGGATGCCGGCCGAGAGCGCGGCCCCCAGGCCGATGCCCACCAGGATCATGGTGTGGGCCGCGGCGCCGGCGCCCCGCCCCCCGGAGAAGGCGAGCAGGGTGCCGGTGACCGCCAACCCGCCGGCCGCGGCGGCGAGCATCACGGGCGTCCCCGCCCAGTCGAGCACCACCATCGAGAACACGGCGCCGAAGCTGGCGCCCAGGCTGACGCCGACCACGTCGGGGCTCGCCAGCGGGTTGCGCAGCACGGACTGGAAGGTGGCGCCCGCGGCGCCGAAGGCCAGCCCCGCGACCACCGCGACCGCGGCGCGCGGGAGCTTGGACTCCATCACCAGGAAGCTGGCCACGGGGATGTTCTCCCCGCCCAGGATGCGCAGGAAGTCCGGGATGGTCACGGTGTAGTCGCCCAGCAGCACGCGGGCGGCGAACAGGGCCAGCGCGAGTGCGCCCAGCGCGGCCAGCACCAGCGCGCGGCGGCGGGCGAGGCGCCGGCTCACCCCGCGGACCGATGCGGTGTGCTCCGGCGCCGCGGTCGGCGCGGCCCGGGTGCCCGCCCCGGTCGCGGCGGTGGGCTGCGGTGCGGCGCTCATGCGGTCACCCGCTGGGTGCGCACCAGGGCGATGAGGACGGGGGCGCCGATCACGGCGGTCATGATGCCGACCTGCACCTCGGTGGGGGGCAGCACCACGCGGCCGATGGTGTCGGCGCCCACCACCAGGGCGGCTCCGAAGAGGGCCGAGCCCAGCATCACGCGCCGCTCGTCGGGGCCGGTCAGCAGGCGCACCACGTGCGGCACCACCAGCCCCACGAAGGCCACCGGCCCGGCCAGCGCGGTCCCCGCGGCGCACAGGCACACCGCGCCGACCGCCACCACGAGGCGCACCAGCCAGACACGCTGCCCCAGCCCGCGGGCCATGTCGTCCCCCAGCCCGAGCGTGTTGAGCCACCCGCCGGCCGGCAGGGTCAGCAGGAAGCCGACGAGCAGCACCGGCGCCACCGAGCCGAGCAGGGCCAGGTCGCGCCCGGCCACGGTGCCCACCTGCCACACGCGGAACACGTCCAGCGCCGCGAGGTCCACCACCAGCAGCCCCGCGCCCAGGCTGGTCGCGGTCGCCGCGAAGGCGGCCCCGGCGATGGTGAGCGTCACCGGCTGGGCGCCTCCGGGCCCCATCGAGGCGATGCCGTAGACCACCGTGGTGGCCACCGCCGCCCCCGCCAGGGCGAACCACACGTACTGCGTCTGCGCGGTCAGCAGCCCGGTGGCCAGTCCCAGCACGATGGCGAGCGCGGCCCCGGCGTTCACGCCGAGGATGCCCGGGTCGGCCAGCGGGTTGCGGGTGAGCGCCTGCATCGCGGCGCCCGCACACCCCATCGCGGCCCCCACGACGACACCCAGCGCCGTGCGGTCCAGACGTGCCTCGACGATGCCGTGGGGCGCGCTGCCGGTCAGCGTCTCCCAGACGTGGGCCAGCGGCACCACGGTGGCCCCGACGGCGAGGGAGGCCAAGCAGGCCACGGCCACGACCGCCAGTCCGAGCCCCAGCAGGAGCGCGAGCCGGCGGCCGTGGCCGAGCGACGTGACGTGCGAGCTCACTCGGAGGAGGGCTCCCCGCTGGCGGACCCGCCGGAGGCCTGCGCGCCCTGGGCCTTCTGGGCGGCCTCGGCCAGCTGCGGGACGAACTCCTCCAGCGCGACCGGGATGCTCAGCGGGGTGGGGCTGGACATGGGGTAGGACGCCACCGGGTCGTCGGCGGCCACGTAGGAGCCGCGGGTGAAGGCCGGGATGGCCTTGAGCAGGTCGTTCTTGACCACGGTGTCCGCCGGCAGCGTCTCGTCGGCGTAGAAGACGACCACGTCGGCCTCCACGGTGTCGGCCTTCTCCGCGGAGACCTCCACCATGAAGTTCGAGGCGTCCTTCGAGAGCTCGCCGATGACCGGGGCGTTGACCATGCCCAGGTCCTCGAGCATGCGCGGCCGGTTGTCGGTGGTGGTGTAGAGGTTGAACGTCGAGAGGTCCGTGGCGGCGAAGGAGGCCCACGCGGCGGTGGTGCCCTCGAGCTCGGGGTACTTCGTCGCGGTGTCGGCGATCTTCTGCTCGGTGTCCGCGACGAGCTGCTCGGCCTCGGCCGGCTTGCCCATGGCCTGCCCGATGAGCTTCGTGGAGTCCTGCCAGCTCGTGCCCCACGCCAGCTCGGGGTAGGCCACCACGGGGGCCAGCTTGCTGAGCTTCTCGTACTCCTCGGGCGTGATGCCGGAGTTCGTGGCCAGGATCAGGTCGGGCTGGAGCTTGGCGATCTCGTCGATGGGGGCGCCGTCGGCATCGGAGTAGCGAGTGATCTCGCCGTCGAGCTCATTGGCCTTCTTGTCGAACCAGTCGGTGGACTTGTTCGCGTTCCCGCCCCAGGTGATCTCCGGGGCACCGACGGGCTTCACGCCCAGCGCCGCGACGATGTCGTGGTCCGACCAGCCGAGGGTGGCGATCCTGGTGGGCTCCTCCTCGATGGTGGTCTTGCCCAGCGCGTGCTCGACGGTGACCGGGAAGGTGGCGGCGCCCTCGTCGCCGTCACCGTCGCTGGAGCCCTCGTCACCGGAGCCGGCGGAACCGCTGCCGCTGCTGGCCGGCGAGGACTCCCCGGAGGAGGATGCGGGGCTCGTCTCGTCGTCCCCGGCCGGGCCGGTGGAGCAGGCGGTCAGGGTGAGGCTGGCGGCGGCAAGTGCGGCGCCGGTACGCACGATGCGCATGGTTCTCCTTGGATCACGAACTCGCACCACCCGGTGCGAAGGGAAGGCAAACCTAACACGATGCGGGAGGGGGGTGGCGCCTGGCTCAGCCCCGCGAGACCTCCGGCAGCCGCAGCCCCATCACGGCCCCGAGCGCTCCCAGCCCGGTGAGGAACGCCAGCGGCCACCACGGGGTCAGCCCGGCCAGCGCGCCCGCGACCAGTCCGACCACCAACAGCACGCCGCCGATGAGGGTGTTCCCCGCCGCCGTGTACGCCGTGCGGGTGTCGCCGGTCGCCATGTCCACCAAGTAGGTCTTGCGCCCGGTCCGCACGGCGGTGTGCGCCAGGGTCACCAGGAAGTATGCGGCGGGCAGCACCCACACCATCACCGAGTCAGGCAGCCACAGCGCCAGGGCAAGGGTCACCGCCAGCACGGCCGTCGCCGCGGCGGAGGCCCACGCCATCAGCAGCCGGCTGGAGTGGTCGGCGGCGCGGCCCACCAGCCGGCCGCCCAGCATCGAGGCCAGCCCGGTGCCCAGCACGAAGGGGGCCAGCCCCGTCAGCGGGGAGGAGTTCTGGGTGGCTGCGGCGGCCACCAGGAAGGTCGGGGCCAGAGCGGTCACGAGCAGCAGGGAGCGCACCACCACGAAGGCGCGGAAGTCCGGCGCGGTGCGCCACAGCGTCCACGGCTGGGGTGGGGTGTGGTCGGCATCGGGCTCCTGCGGGGTCTCCTCGACGCGCTCCCACAGGGCGGCCACCCCGACGAACAGGCCCGCCGCCCCGGCGGCCAGCCAGGCCAGGTGGTGCGGGGCGGTCCCGTCGCCCAGCAGGCGCAGCGCGAGGCCGACCGTGAGGGCCAGCGCGCCGGCCACCACGGTCGCCGTGCCGGTGAGCTGGCCGCGCTGCCCCTTGGGGATCGTGCGCCCCTGGGTGTCCTTGCTCGCCAGGGAGGTGACCGCGCGCCCACCGGCCAGCAGCGCCAGGCTCACCAGCACGCCGAGCCCGACCACCAGGCCGGTGCTCAGCGCGAGGAAGGCCGCGATGCCGGCCGCGCCCGCCGCCTGGAGCAGCGCGCCGAGCGCGACCACCCGGTGGCGGCGCCGGTGGGAGCGCACCCAGGGCGTGAGGGCGGACTGGGGCAGCATCGAGCCCGATTCCCGCACCGGCACGAGCAGTCCGACGGCCCACCCGGGCGCGCCGAGGCCCGTCAGTGCCCAGGTGAGCACCGTGGGCGGGTGGACGAGCTGGTCGGCCGTGTTGAGCAGCGAGGTGGCGCCGAGGATGCGGGGGCCGTTGCGGGGCAGGGCGCGGCGGGCGCCGTCGTCCAGGTCCTCGATGCCGGCGCGCGGGTCGGATACGACGGCGTTCCACAGCCGCCCGGACTGGTCAGTCGACATCGGGCTCGCCGAGGAGTGCTGCGATGGAGCGGCGGTAGGCGGTGGCATCCACGGGCAGGATGGTCGACTGCACGATGTAGCCCTGGGCGATGCCCAGCAGTGCGAGCAGGGCCTCCTGGCTGCGGGCTGTTGCGGCGTCCGGTGGCAGCCCGATCCCCTCGGTGAACCATGCCTCCAGGTAGACGGTGGCGCCCTGGCTGAGGCCGGCGAACACCTTGCTGGTGCGCTCCAGCAGCTCGGGGCTGCGGGCGGCGGCGGCCCAGATCTCCAGCACCAGCCGGCCCTCGTCGCCGCGGGGGAGGGCCTCGACGAAGTCCCCCAGCGCCTGCGCCGGGGGCGGGACCGGGCGCCGGGCGGCGAGCTCGTCCATGCCGGAGAGGCGGGTGCTGATGACGTCCAGGGCCACACCCAGCACCAACTCGTCCTTGCTGGCGAAGTAGCCGTAGATCGCCCCGGCGGAGAGCCCGGACTCCTCGATCACCTGCGCCATGGACGTGCCCGGCAGTCCCTCGCGGAGCATGACGGTGCGGGCGGCGTCGACGATGCGCTGGCGCTGGGCTGCACGGCGTTCCGGGGTCAGGCGGGGCATCGGCGAACCATAGCGATCAGGTGTTCTGTTTGTGCTGCCGGGTCGGAGGGGTCTATCATCGAGAACGATCATTCTTTTTGGAGGAGGCGGCATGAGCCCGGCGCACAGCACCCGGGGGGCCACGGGTCCCACCCCCACCGTGGAGCGCGTCGGCTCCTACGACGGCCCGGCGTCCGCCGCCTCTGCCGCACCCGACGCCCCTCCCGCATCCGCCGCACCCGACCCCGCGGTCCGGGTCCGGGGCCTGCGGGTGGTGCGGGGCGGGCGCGAGGTGCTCCCCGGCATCGACCTCGACGTCCCCGCCGGGCAGGTCACGGGGCTCCTCGGCCCCTCGGGCAGCGGCAAGTCCACCCTCATCCGGGCGATCGTCGGGGTGCAGGAGGTCGCTGCCGGTGCGGTGACGGTGCTGGGCGAGCCCGCCCGGTCGCCGGCCAACCGGCGCCGGGTGGGCTACGTGACGCAGTCCCCGGCCGTCTACGCCGACCTGTCCGTGCGCGCGAACCTGGACTACTTCGCCACCCTCGCCGGGTTGCGTGGTCCCGCCCGGGCCGATGCGGTGGAGCGCACTCTGGCGCAGGTCGACCTGGGCTCCCACGCCGGGGCGCGGGTGGCGTCGCTCTCCGGCGGCCAGGCCTCCCGGGTGTCGCTCGCCGCGGCATTGGTGGCCGACCCGCGGGTGCTGGTGCTGGACGAGCCCACGGTCGGGCTGGACCCGGTGCTGCGACGTTCGCTGTGGGAGCTCTTCGCCGAGCTCGCGGGCCAGGGGCGGACGCTGCTGGTCTCCAGCCACGTCATGGACGAGGCAACCCGGTGCGACCGGTTGCTGCTCCTGCGCGAGGGACGGGTGCTGGCTGAGCTCACCCCATCGGAGCTGCTGGAACGGACCGGCGCGCAGGACGCCGAGGGGGCCTTCCTCCGGCTGATCGAGGAGGACGAGCGATGAACGCGGTGCGGACCCTGGCCACGGCGCGCCGAGTGCTGCGCCAACTGGTGGGCGACAAGCGGACGATGGCGCTGTTGGTGGTGGTGCCCGCGGCGCTCCTGGCGCTGCTGGGGTGGGTGTTCGACTTCTCCGGCGTGTACGACCGGATCGGGCCGGTGCTGCTGCCGATCTTCCCGTTCGTGGTGATGTTCGTGGTCACCTCGATTGCCACCCTGCGTGAGCGGCAGTCCGGCACCTTGGAGCGGTTGCTGACCACCCCCCTGGCGCGGCTGGACCTGCTGGCCGGGTACGCGCTGGCCTTCCTGGTGATGACGGTGCTGCAGACCACCGCGACCTCGCTGGTGGCCTGGTGGGTGGGGCTGGAGGTGGCCGGGCCGTGGTGGGCGCTGGTGGTGGTCGCGCTGGCGGCGTCCTTCCTGGGGACCGCGCTGGGGTTGTTGGCGAGCGCGTTCGCGCGGACGGAGTTCCAGGCGGTGCAGTTCATGCCGGCGTTCGTGCTGCCGCAGTTCCTGCTGTGCGGGTTGCTGGTGCCGCGGGAGGGGCTGCCGCGGGTGCTGGAGTGGGTCAGCGCCGTGCTGCCGTTGAGCTATGCGGTGGACGCGGTGGCGGCCGTGCGGGACCAGGCCGAGGTGGGTGCGGACCTGTGGCAGCCGTTGGCGGTGCTGCTGGGGTTCGCGGTGGTGGCGCTGGTGGGCGCGGCGCTGACCCTGCCGCGCCGGACGGAGTGACCCCGGGGTCCCAGTAGCCACTGCGCCACACGTGGCCGGCCGAGTGCGGCGCAGTGGTCGTCAGGGTGGTCAGGCGTGTGGCGTTGTGGCCGCCAGGGCGACCGCTTCGTCGCACGGGAAGGGCTTGGGTGACCAGGTCGCCACACGGGAGGGGCTCACCCGGTGACCGCGTCGCCATCGAGTGGTCGTGGGTGGGTCGGCGCGGGGTACGGCGTCCCGTCCATGCTGTCGAACCGCTGTCATGCGAGCTGCCCCCGGGCAGGAACGGTGCGTTGTGACTTGACACACACACACACACGATGAGGCTGGCTGGGTGGTGTTCCCCCGGCGCGAGGGACACCACACACAAGGAGAATCCGATGAAGATGAAGATGGCCGGAGCGATCCTCGGTTCAGTGGCCCTCGCTGGCTTGCCGGCAGCTGCTGAAACCACCTGGAGCTACACGACGGGTGGGCCACGCCAAGGCTGCGGGTACCTCCTCGATCTACGCCTGCGACACGTCAGCGGACGGGCACCAGACGGAGGCTCAGACGCACCACTACGGCGGCGCCACAAACTTCCAGCGGGACAACGACGGAGGCGCGGCCTGCACCGGAGCCACGTACGGCTCGGGTAGCTTCTACGAGTTCCGTGCGTGCAAGCTCAACTTCTGGAACGACACCTGCGATTCCTTCCGTCGCGCCAAGTGACGCAAGGAGTACGCGCGGCGTGGTGGTGGTGGCACCCAGCCCCCACCACGCCCCGTGATGTGGAGGAATGATGGGCGGAGTGGAGATCGAGGAGCTGGGCGTCCGGTACGGGTCCACTGTGGTGGTGGAGGGGTTCAGCCTGCGGGTGGCGCCAGGGGAGTGTGTGGCGCTGATGGGGCCGAGCGGGTCGGGCAAGACCAGCATCCTGAGCTGCTTGGTGGGCATGCAGAAGCCCACTTCAGGCACGGTCACGGTGGCCGGACGCGAGGTGAGCTCCTTGAACAGTGGACAGCGAGCCCGGGTCCGGCGAGAGCTCATCGGGGTGACCTACCAGTCCCCGGGCCTGCTTCCGGAACTCTCGATCGAGGAGAACGTGGCGGTCACGCTGTTGTTCGACGGTACTCCTCGTGGAGCGGCGCTCGAGAAGGCCCGGGAGTCCTTGGCGCAGGTCGGGTTGTCCGGGCACGAGGGCAAGCGGGTCGATGAGATCTCGGGTGGCCAGGCGCAGCGGGTGGCGATTGCCCGGGTGGGCTGACCCCGTTTCGTGGGTCCAGTCGTTATGAGAGTCGTCCTGTTGCCCGCGGTCGCGGGCAGGGAGACTGGTCAGATCATGACGAACAGCAGGAAGCGTCACACCCCGGAGCAGGTCGTCCGTAAGCTCGGGCAGGCCGACAGGATGCTCACCGATGGTCAGGACGTCGCGGCGGTGTGCCGGGAGCTGGGGGTGTCCGAGCAGACGTACTACCGGTGGCGGAACCAGTACGGCGGCCTCAAGGCCGACGACGCAAAGCGCCTGAAGGAGTTGGAGAAGCAGAACGCGACCCTGAAGCGTCTGCTCGCGGAAGCGGAGCTGGAGAAGGCCGCGCTCAAGGAGCTGGCTGAGGGAAACTTCTAAGCCCGGACAGGCGCCGCGCCGCCGTCGATCACCTCAAGCGCAAGTTGCGGGTGAGCGAACGGATGGCGTGCCGTCTGGTCGGGCTGAGCCGCTCCGCGTACCGGCGACCGCTCAAGGGCGACACGGTCACGGACCCGGATCGGGCGCTCAGGGAGTGGCTGCGCGCCTGGGCGAAGGACCATCCCCGCTACGGGTATCGGCGGGCGTATCACGACGCCCGCGCCGAGGGGTGGGTGGTGAACCACAAGAAGATCCAACGCCTGTGGCGTGACGAAGGGCTCCGGGTCCCGCAGCGGCGTCGACGCAAGCGCGTCGGGTCCTCGACCGTCGACGCGCCGACGGCGGACGCGCCGAACGTGGTGTGGGCGGTGGACTTCCAGTTCGACGCCGACGAGCACGGACGACCGATCAAGATCTGCTCGATCGTCGACGAACACACCCGGGAGTGCATCGGCGGCCTCGTGGAGCGCTCGATTACCGCCGACCGACTCACCGCCCACCTCGAGGACCTCGTCGCCGCCCGGGGCGCCCCGGCGGTGCTCAGGTCGGACAACGGGCCGGAGTTCATCAGCGAGGCGATGGCCGACTGGGCCGGCACCCGCACCGGCCTGTCCTACATCCCTCCGGGCTCGCCGTGGCGCAACGGGTACGTCGAGTCGTTCAACAGCCGGATCCGCGACGAGTGCCTCAACATCAACAGCTTCTACTCGCTGCTGCACGCACAGGTCATCATCGGCGACTGGAAGGACGAGTACAACCACCACCGCCGGCACTCCTCGCTCGGCTACCTAACCCCAGCCGAGTACGCTCGGCAGTGCACCCATCAAATGGAAACCGACGACTCACAGAACGTCCGGACCGAATGAAGGGGGCGGCTCACGGGCCTTGGTGCGCGACTCAGCCCGGGTCTTGGTGGCCGACGAGCCCACCGCGAGCCTGGACCAGGACAACGCCCGAGAGATCGCCCTCCTGCTCACGCAGCGGATCCGTTCGCGACAGCTGGCGGGAGTGCTGGCCACGCACGATCCGTTGGTGGCCGACCTGTGTGATCGGACGGTCGATCTCCGGGACGCCACAGCATGATGGGTGGGATGACCACGGCGTGGGTGGTGGCCCGTCGCCTGGCGCTCTCGCCGGACCCGCGACAGCGGTGGCGGCAGATCAGCCTCGTGCTGGCCTCGCTGCTGGGCACCGCCGCGATCCTCACCGGGATGGGCGTGGTGAACGCCGGCTGGGTGGCCTCGCAGCATGTCGTGGGCCGACAGCCACTGCTCGCCGGGCAGCCCGGCCCCGGCCCCGTACCCGGCGCACCTGCGCAGTGGTCGAAGTCGATGCCCGTGCTCCCTGAAGGGGTGGGGCAGGTGCCCATCATCTGGGTGGATCCTTCCAGCGGGCACGAAGGGGATGCCGCCCTCGTCCCTCCGGGGCTCGACGCGCTGCCCGAACCCGGTGCCGCCGTGCTCTCCCCGGGGCTGGTCGATCGTGGGATCAGTGCGGAGGATCTTGGGCTGCAGCCGAGCGAGGCCGGCTCCGGTGTCGGTGGGGTGATCGGTGACGCCGGTCTGGCCTCACGCTCCGAGGGGTTCGCCTACGCGCGTCCTCCCGCAGGTCAGTCCGTCGAGCAGGACCTCGCGATCTCCATCAGCGGGTGGGCGCCTGCGGGGCGGTGGGAGGTCGCGGGGTCCCCCCGTCGTTTCCCCTGGGTGGAAACCGTGCTCGACACGCCCACGCTGGTCCCCGCGGTCTTCGGAGTCCTGTGGTTGATCGTCGTTCCCTCGATGCTTCTGATGGTGGGGACCGCTCGTGCGGTCTCCGAGGTGACCCGGCAACGGGGTCAGAGGCTCTGGGAGCTGGGTGTGGCCCGTTCGAGCATTCGTGCCGTGGCTGCCCTGGAGACCTTCGTGCTGGCTGCGGCCGGAACCGTGGCCGGCCTTCTGCTGTGGTGGGTGGCCCTGCGCTCACGACCGACCTTCCCTCTGACGGACGGGCAGCTCCTGCCTGGTAGCACCCGGGTCCCTCTGTGGGTCGCGCTCCCCGTCGCGCTGGTGTTGATCCTCATCGTGGTCGTGGCTGCCTCGACCCTCCGCCTCTCTCCTCGGCCTGAGCGGAGCAGGGGCAGCGTGGGGCAGACCCTCGGGATCGTGCCCCTCGTGGTCGGCCTCACCCTCATCACCGTCGCCCCATGGGTCTTCGTGACGGCCGGGGCCAACGGGGCTGCCGACATGCAGGCCAACCTCCTGCTGGGTGGGGCCCTCCTGGTGCTCGTCGGTCTCCCGCTGGCCTTGCCCGGGATCGTCTCCGCGCTGGCACGGTTCGCGCCGGCTTCCTCGGCACCCTCGGTGTGGCTCGCTGCTCGACGCCTGGCGCGCCGTCCGCAGGTCTACACCCGCACCGGTGCGCTCGTGGGCTCGTTGGCCTTCATCTCCGGATCGGCCCTGGCGCTGGTCCTCGCCACCATGCCCCAGGAGTGGCACCCTGCCGGTGAGGAGCGCATCGTGTGGAGTGTCGACTACGAGGATGCGCCGGAGGGATTCGGGGCGGTCGTGCAGGAGCGCGCCGATGCCGCCGGGGCGTGGGTCGCCCCGCTCCGGAAGGGCGCCGTCGAGTTCCCCTCCTGTGATGACGCGGCAGAGTTCATCGGGATTCCACAGGAAGAACTGAAGTGCTCCAGCGATGGTGCGCGGCTCAACACGGGAATTCAGGTCCGGCTCACCGACGAACCCTCCCCGCCGGGCGAGAGCTTTCTGATCAGTGGTCCTCGCGACTGGAGTGCCACGGACGCGCTGCCGCTCCTGGCCGGGTCGACGGCACCCGGCTTGTACGAGGAGGTCGGGCCGAACCGGCACCACGTCAATCCGGGGGCGGACTGGTTCTCCGCCGGCTGGGGTGCCTGCTGCCTCCTGCTGCTCGTGGCGCTCGTCCGCAGTCTCGGTGACCACACCTTGCGGGCTACCGCCGAGGCCAGGGAGCTCGCCATGCCCGGGCTGCTCCCACGTGAGGTCGACCGGGTCTCCATCGCCACCACGCTCGCCCCCGTCGTCCTGGCGGTTGCCATCGGGTGCGCGGCCGCGGTCTTGTTCGCCCTCCGAGGTTTCTCGGTGGGGTACACCACGAGCAGCGTCGGCTTGGTCAGTGCGGCAGCCCTTGGCTCCGGTGCTCTGGCCGTGGTGGTGGTCCTGGCCGGCGTCTGGTGGCAGCGCCACCTCGATCGCCGGGGGTGATCACGCCCGCGCGGCCCTCGCCCTGGCCACTGTGACCCTGCCCCGGCGGACTCCCTGAGCCGGAGTGCATCTGCCGTTCACCTGCTGCTCACCAACGGGTCAGGCGTGGGCCCTATCGTCGCCACACCCCTGCACCCTTCTCTCCAGGAGCAACCCTCATGACCACCCCCTCCACGCCGTCCTCGGTCGGCCGTCGCACCGTCCTCGGCGGTGCCGCCGCCGGTGCCGTCCTCACCCCGCTGGCCGCCCTCGGTGCCCGCGCCCAGGGCAACGGCCGCGGTCACCAGATGCGCAAGCGCCCCCACGGCCCCGACTACGGCCCGCTGTACCCGGTGAAGGACCAGACCACCGGTCTGGAGCTCATCAGCCTGCCCAAGGGCTTCGAGTACATCTCCTACGGCTGGACCGGCTCGATCATGGACGACGGCCGCCCCACCCCGGGCGCCCACGACGGCATGGCCGCCTTCCGCCAGGGCGACCAGGTCCGCCTCGTGCGGAACCACGAGCTGCGCCGCGGCGACCAGGCCTTCCACCCCACCCACTACGACCCGACCGGCCCCGGCGGCACCACGACCATCGTGTTCGACCCGGACGCCGGGAAGTTCGTCGAGTCCTACGCCTCGCTGGCCGGCACCGCCGTGAACTGCGCCGGCGGCCCGACCCCGTGGGGCACCTGGCTCTCCTGCGAGGAGACCTTCTACACCTCCGAGACCGGCCAGCGTCACGGCTACGTCTTCGAGGTGCCCACCCACGGCGTCTCCTCGGCCGAGCCGCTGACCCAGATGGGTCGCTTCGTGCACGAGGCCGTCGCGGTCGACCCCTCCACCGGCATCGTGTACCTCACCGAGGACGCCACCCCCTCCGGCTTCTACCGCTTCCTGCCCAACCGTCCGGGTGACCTGGACGCCGGCGGCGAGCTGCAGATGCTGCGCATCGAGCGCGGCGAGGGTTCCTACGTCACCTACGCCGACGGCACCGGCGAGCGCTACCAGACCTCCTGGGTCACCATCGACGAGCCGGACCCGGCCGACGACGGCGTGCGCACCGTGCAGCAGGGCATCGCCAAGGGCGGCGCCCAGTTCGCCCGCCTGGAGGGCGCCTGGTGGGGCAACGACGTGGTGAACATCGTCTCCACCAGCGGTGGCCCGGACCGGAACGGCCAGGTCTTCACCTACGACCCGCGCACCGGCGAGCTGGTCATCCTCTTCGCCTCCCCGGACGAGACCGTCCTGGACAACCCGGACAACATCTGCGTCTCCCCCCGCGGCGGCATCGTGCTCTGCGAGGACGGCGGCGGTGACTCCTACCTGCACGGTCTGACCACCGACGGCGAGATCTTCCCGTTCGCGCTGAACACCGTCGTGCTCGACCGGGACGGCGTCGCCGGCTCCACCGTGCGGGCCGGTGACTACCACACCTCCGAGTGGTGCGGCTCGACCTTCGAGCCGAAGAACGGCAACTGGATGTTCGTGAACATCCAGACCCCGGGCATCACGCTGGCCATCACCGGCCCGTGGCGCAAGGGCTCGCTGTGAGCTGACCCCGCTCCCCGGAGCCGCCGCGACCGCAGGACGGGCGCGGCGGCTCCGGCGTGTCCGGGGGAGTCAGGCCGCGGGGGCGTCCTCCGGCTCGGGGTCGGCGCTCGGCGGGTGGGGCAGGCCCACGAGGAAGAGGGCGCTCGCCATCGTCACCAGTCCCACCGCCAGGAGGGCGGGCCGGACGCCGACGAGACTGCCCAGCACCCCGCCCAGGGCCATGGCGGCGGCGCTCACCGCCCGGTTGAGGGTGGCCCAGGCCACGATGACCGGGGCCAGCAGGTCCCCCGGTGCGGCGTCCATCCGCACCCGGCTGAAGGCCGGGTTGAAGAAGCCCGCCGCGAGCAGCAGGCCGAGCTGCAGGCCCACCACCACGGCCAGCCCGGCCACGCCGGCCAGGCCGGAGGGCACCAGGGCCAGCGGGGCGATCCACAGGGTGCGGCCGATCCCCGAGGCGAGCAGGACCGGGCGCCGCCCGAAGCGCCCCATGAGGCGGTGCACGACCATCCCGGCGAGGATCCCGCCGAGGCAGGGCAGCCCCTGCGAGAGCCCGTACTCCCATGCCGAGAGCTCCAGGGTGCGCAGCAGCAGCAGGTCCACCAGCGGGGTGCTGGCCATCGTCCCGGCGGTGAAGAGCAGGGCGTTGCCGAGGAGCCGGCGCAGCAGCGGGCTGCCGGCGATGGTGCGGTAACCCGCGTCGGCGCGGGGGCGCTCGCGGGGCGGTGGGGGGTCCCACGCCATCCCGGCCACCCCGCGGGCGCTCAGGGCGCTGCCCAGGGTGAGCAGGGCGACCACCAGCAGGGTCACCTCCACCCCGAGGGCGTCGGTGAGCAGGCCGCCGACGGCCGGGCCGACGATGGTGGCCGTCCAGGCGATGGCCTCCTGACGGCCCAGCGCCTGGTCGAGGTGGTCGCCGGCCACCTGGCGCATGGCCGGCGCGATCCGGGCGGCCTGCAGCATCCCGGCGGCGGTCTGGAGGCAGAGCACCGCCCCCAGGTGGAGCAGGGTCACGGCCTCGACCCAGCCCGCGACCGCCAGCGAGGCGGCGGCCAGAGCGGCGACGAGCGCCGAGCCACCCAGCACGGTGGCGGGGTGGGCGCCGGCCGTGCGCGGGGTGGCGAGGTTGGCCAGCAGGATCCCGAGGAAGGTCCCCAGGCCGAGCAGGAGGCCGAGCTCGGTCCCGGTGGCGTCCAGGTGGCGGACGGCGATCCAGGCGATGGCACCGGTGCCGGTCCACGAGCCGAGCTGGCCCAGGGTGAAGACGGTCAGCAGCCGCCGGAGGTGCAGGGGCATGGGTGGAGCCTGCCAGCGGGTCCCGACAACCTCGGGTGGGCGCGCGGCCGCCGGTGGCGGCGTGTCGCCCGGGTTCCCGGGGCCACAACATGTGGTGCTGGCGCACTGGATGAATCACCGTATATGGTGCTCGTGCTGGTCCTCCCCGGCACCGTCGTTCGGCGGGTCACCCTGTGGTGACCTCTCGAGACAGCCCAGGGGAGGGGCAAGAGGGAACCCGGTGAGACCCCGGGACTGCCCCGCAGCGGTATTCGGGAACGACCGCCGTCACACAGCACTGGGTGCAGCCAGCACCCGGGAAGCGACGGCCAGTAGGCACCCGTCCGGCACCTGCCGGACGCCTCGGTGACGAGGACGCCCGTGAGTCCGAAGACCTGCCAGCGCCCGTCCGCGACCGCGGGCGGTACGTCGAGCCGCGCGGGACGGCTTGCGGACGTGTCGACCCCGGCACGCGAACGGTGCCCCCATCGGGGAGCAACGCACCGCACTTGGTGCACCGCACCGGCGCCCTCTGCCGTGCGCCCACAGCCGGGTCGGTGTGGCCGTGCCCCCTCGCGGTGAGAGCTCGCGAGGAGAGAGTGTGACGACCAACACCACCACCAGCACCGCCACGCCCACCAGCCAGCCGGCCGATGGCGACCAGCCCACCCTGGAGGGCGTCCCCACCACTCCCGCCCGCACGACCATGCGGGTGGTCAAGCGCAGCGGCGAGCACGAGCAGGTCGACGTCACCAAGATCGTCGCCGCCGTGGAGCGCTGCTGTGACGGCCTGCCCGAGGTGGACCCGCTGCGGGTGGCCACCAAGACCATCTCCGGTCTCTACGACGGCGCCACCACCGCCGAGCTCGACAAGCTCGCCATCGCCACGGCCGCCGAGATGACCGCCACCGAGCCGCAGTACTCCCGCCTGGCGGGCCGCCTGCTGGCCGGCGTCATCGACAAGGAGGTCCGCGGCCAGGGCATCGGCTCCTTCTCCGCCGCCGTCCGCACCGGCCACGAGCAGGGCCTCATCGGGGACGAGACCGCCGCCTTCGTCGCCGAGCACGCCAGCCGCCTGGACGATGCCGTGTACCGCGCCCAGGCCGCCCACGCCGACTGGCGCTTCGACTACTTCGGCCTGCGCACCGTGTACGACCGCTACCTGCTGCGCCACCCCCTCACCCGCGCGGTGGTCGAGTCTCCCCAGTACTGGCTGATGCGGGTCTCCGCCGGGCTCTCGCACACCGGCGAGGAGGCCGTGGAGTTCTTCGAGCTGCTCTCCTCCCTGGCGTACCTGCCCAGCTCGCCGACCCTGTTCAACTCCGGCACCCGGCACACACAGATGTCCAGCTGCTACCTCATCGACTCCCCGCAGGACGACCTGGACTCCATCTACGAGCGCTACCACCAGGTGGCCAAGCTCTCGAAGTTCGCCGGCGGCATCGGCCTGGCCTTCTCCCGCATCCGCTCCCGCGGCGCGCTGATCCGCGGCACCAACGGCCACTCCAACGGCATCGTGCCGTGGCTGCGCACGCTGGACGCCTCGGTGGCCGCGGTCAACCAGGGCGGCCGGCGCAAGGGCGCGGCATGCATCTACCTCGAGCCGTGGCACCCGGACGTCGAGGAGTTCCTCGAGCTGCGCGACAACACCGGTGAGGACGCGCGCCGCACCCACAACCTCAACCTGGCCCACTGGATCCCCGACGAGTTCATGCGCCGCGTGGAGGCTGATGGGCAGTGGTCCCTCATCGACCCCGATGCCGTGCCGGAGCTGCCCGACCTGTGGGGCCCGGCCTTCGACGCCGCCTACCGCGCCGCCGAGGAGCGCGGTGACGTGGTGCGCACCGTCTCGGCCCGCTACCTGTACGGGCGCATGATGCGGACCCTCGCCCAGACCGGTCAGGGGTGGATGACCTTCAAGGACGCCTCCAACCGGGCCTGCAACCAGACCAGCGACGACCAGACGCCGCGGGTGGCCGCCGACGGCACCGTCCAGCCGGCCCCGGTGGTGCACCTGAGCAACCTGTGCACCGAGATCATCGAGGTGACCAGCAACGACGAGACCGCCGTGTGCAACCTCGGCTCGGTGAACCTCGCGGCGCACCTGCAGTGGTCCGACGGCACCACCGGCGTCCGCCCCACCGACCCCGCGGCGCGCGCCACCGGCATCGACACCGACCGGTTGCGCTCCACGGTGCGGCTGGCGGTCACCTACCTGGACCGCGTCATCGACATCAACTACTACCCCTCCGAGCAGGCGGCGGCGTCCAACCCGCGCTGGCGCCCCATCGGCCTGGGCTCGATGGGGCTGCAGGACGTGTTCTTCGCCCTGCGGATGCCGTTCGACGCGCCCGAGGCGAAGGAGCTCTCGACCCGCATCGCCGAGGAGATCCAGCTCTCCGCGCTGGAGCGCTCGGCCGAGCTCGCCGAGCAGTTCGGCGCCCACCCGGCGTTCGCCGAGACCCGGGCGGCCCGCGGCCAGTTGCAGCACGACCTGCAGGGTGTGGAGCCGACCCAGACCGAGCGCTGGGCGGCCGTGCGGCAGCGCATCGCCGACCACGGCCTGCGCAACTCGCTGATGATCGCCATCGCGCCCACGGCGACGATCGCCAGCATCGCCGGCTGCTACGAGTGCATCGAGCCGCAGGTGAGCAACCTGTTCAAGCGCGAGACCCTCTCGGGGGAGTTCATGCAGGTGAACACCGCGCTGGTGGGCGAGCTGAAGTCCCTGGGGCTGTGGACCGAGGCGGTGCGCGAGAAGCTCAAGGCCGACAACGGGTCCGTGGCCGGCATCGCCGACCTGCCGGAGGAGACCCGGCGACTGTTCCGCACCGCCTGGGAGCTGCCGCAGAAGGCGCTCATCGAGATGGCCGCGGCCCGGCAGGCGTACGTGGACCAGTCCCAGAGCCTGAACCTGTTCATGGAGAGCCCGAACATCGGCAAGCTGTCCTCGATGTACCTGTACGCGTGGAAGGCCGGGCTGAAGACCACGTACTACCTGCGCAGCCGGCCGGCCACCCGCATCCAGCAGGCCACCGTGGCCGGTGTGCGTGCCGGCGCGAGCTGGGGCGCCGCGACGGGTGCCCCGGGCGCCAGCCAGCCCACGGCCCCTGGTTCGCCGGGCGTGGTCGGCGGGCTCACCGCATCGGAGCCGGTGCGGACCTTCACCGATGAGGAGGCGCTCGCCTGCTCGCTGGAGAACCCCGAGGCCTGTGAGGCCTGCGAGTGACCACCAAAGACACCGACATCACCACCAAGGAGCAGACCATGACCAGCGAAACCCACCTCGAGTCCGACCTGCGCGATGCGGTGAAGCAGGGCTCCAGCCTGCTCGACCCGGGCATGTCCCTGACGCTGCGCCCGATGCGCTACCCGCAGTTCTACGAGATGTTCCGCGACGCCATCAAGAACACCTGGACGGTCGAGGAGATCGACCTCCACAGTGACCTGGCGGACCTGCACAACAAGCTCTCTCCCGCCGAGCGCCACCTGGTGAGCCGGCTGGTGGCCTTCTTCGCCACCGGCGACACGATCGTGGCCAACAACCTGGTGCTCAACCTGTACGAGCACATCAACTCCCCGGAGGCCCGGCTCTACCTGAGCCGCCAGCTCTTCGAGGAGGCCGTGCACGTGCAGTTCTACCTGACGCTGCTCGACACCTACGTGCCGGACGAGGCAGAGCGCTTCGAGGCCTTCGCCGCCGTGGAGAACATCCCCTCCATCCGCACCAAGGCGGAGTTCTGCTTCACGTGGATCGACTCCATCGAAAACCTGGGCCAGCTGGAGACCAAGGAGCAGCGCCGGCAGTTCCTGCTGAACCTCATCTGCTTCGGCACCTGCATCGAGGGCCTGTTCTTCTACGGCGCCTTCGCGTATGTCTACTTCCTGCGTTCGCGGGGTCTGCTGAACGGGCTCGCCTCCGGCACCAACTGGGTGTTCCGCGACGAGTCCATGCACATGGCCTTCGCGTTCGAGGTGGTGGAGACCGTCCGCAGTGAGGAGCCGGACCTGTTCGATGCGGAGATGGCCGGCCAGGTGCGGCAGATGCTGATGGAGGCCGTCGACGCGGAGGCGCAGTTCGCCGAGGACCTGCTGGGCATGGGCGTGGCCGGGCTGTCGGTGGCCGACATGCGCGCCTACCTGGAGAACGTGGCCGACCGCCGTGCCGTGCAGCTGGGCATGCCGGAGATCTACGGCACCAAGAACCCGTTGGCGTTCATGGAACTCCAGGACGTGCAGGAGCTGAGCAACTTCTTCGAGCGCCGCGTCTCGGCCTACCAGGTGGGCGTGGAGGGCAGCGTCTCGTTCGACGAGGACTTCTGAGCCGCTGAGCCCGGTCCTCGTGCACGATGCGGGGTGGTCGCCACGTGGCGACCACCCCTCATCGAGGCACTGCGCCGGCGACCCGGGCGCGTCGGTCAGACGCGGACCGGCGCCGGTGCGTCCAGGGAGTTGTCCTCGAAGCTCGTCTCCGAGCCGTCGCTGCCCAGCCCCCGGTAGTTGGCGTGCGGCACGGGGTCGGTGGTGGTGGACCGCAAGGACGTGCTGCCCGCCATCGAGCGGGTGGGCGGCGCGCCGGTGGTCATCAAGCTCCTGGAGGGCACGCAGGGCATCGGGGTGATCCTGGCCCCGGAGATGAAGGTGGCCGAGGCCGTCATCGAGACCCTGCAGTCCACCCAGCAGAACGTGCTCATCCAGCAGTTCGTCTCGGAGTCCAAGGGGCGAGACATCCGCGCCCTGGTGGTGGGTGACCGCGTGGTGGCGGCGATGCGGCGCACCGCCCAGGGTGACGAGTTCCGCTCCAACGTGCACCGGGGCGGCAGCGTCGAGGCAGTGACGCTCGAGCCGGCCTTCGAGCAGACCGCCGTCCGGGCGGCGCAGATCATGGGCCTGCGGGTGGCGGGCGTCGACATGCTCGAGGGCCGCGACGGGCCGTTGGTGATGGAGGTGAACTCCTCCCCGGGGCTGGAGGGCATCGAGACCGCCACGGGGCTGGACGTGGCCGGCGCCATCATCGACTACGTGGCCGACCAGGTGGACTTCCCGGAGATCGACGTGCGCCAACGACTGACCGTCTCCACCGGGTACGGGGTGGCCGAGCTGGAGGTCCACTCCGGCCACGCGATGGTGGGCGGCACCCTCGAGGACTCGGGGCTGCGGGAGCTGGACATCTCGGTGCTGACCCTTCACCGCGGGACCAGCGTGATCCCGAACCCGAGCGGGCGCCACGTGCTGGAGGCCGGCGACCGGCTGCTGTGCTTCGGCAAGCTGGAGGAGATGCGCTCGATGGTGGCCCCGAAGCGGCGCCGCCGCGCACGGGTGAAGAAGCTGCCGCCGCAGCCGATGGGGGACGCCGCGCAGTCCTGAACGTCCCGGTGGCCCGGCTCCTGGGGGAGCCGGGCCACCGGGGGTGTGCCCGAGGAACGCGTCCTCAGTGCGTGGTCACCGCACCGTGACGGCGTCCACGTTGAACGAGGTCTGCACCGAGACGTCCTCCTGAGCGGCGAACCGCAGGGTGATCGTCTGCCCCGCGTAGCGCGAGATGTCCAGCGTCTTCAGCGAGTAGGTGCTCGACTGGTCGCGGTTGGACCACTCGCCCAGCACCGAGGTGCTGCCGCTGGAGTCGACCGCCTGCACCTGGAAGCGGTCGTAGGCCCTGTAGGTCGACTCACCCGACTGCACGTTCAGCGCGAAGCGCAGGGAGGTCGCGTTGGAGGGCACCTTGAACCGCTGGGTCAGGATGGAGGTGTTGCTGTACCCCTTGCCGCCCAGCAGCGCCTTGTAGTTGCCGCTGTAGGCCGAGTACCGGCCGGAGGTGATGGCCGAGGTGGCGCCACCCCAGCCGGTGCTGCCCTGCTCGAAGTCACCGTTCACCAGGCTGGTGCCCGGCGTGGGGTCGGTCGGGTCGGTGGGGTCAGTGGGGTCGGTGGGCGTGGCGCCACCCATCAGGGCCGTGGTGTCCAGGAAGCGGTTGGGCGACCCGTTGACGCCGGTGATGGTGTTGGTGGTGGCCGTGGAGGTCAGGGCGTTGGTCACCTGCGAGACGCTGGCGTTGGGGTTCTTCTGCAGGTAGAGCGCCGCGGCGCCGGCCACGTGCGGGGACGCCATCGAGGTGCCCGAGATCGTGTTCGTGGCGCTGCTGCTGGTGTACCAGGCGGACGTGATGTCCGAGCCCGGCGCGAGGATGTCTACGCAGGAGCCGTAGTTGGAGAAATAGGACAGGCCGTCGGTCTTGTCGGTGGAGCCGACGGTGATGGCCGAGGAGGCGCGGGCGGGCGAGTAGTTGCACGCGTTGTCGGTGTCGTTGCCGGCCGCCACGACGGTGATGACACCGGCGGAGGTCATGCGGGCGATGCCCTGGTCGGTGGCCGCGTCCGCGCCGCCGCCGAGGCTCATGTTGGCCACCGAGGGGCCGGACTTGTTCTGGGCCACCCAGTCCATGGCGGAAATGATCCCGTTCGTCGAGCCGCTGCCGTTGCACCCGAGCACGCGGACCGGGACCAGGGTGGTGCCCTTGGCGACGCCGTACCTGGTGCCGCCGACGGTGCCGGCGACGTGGGTTCCGTGGCCGTTGCAGTCGGCCGACCCGCGGCCGTCGTCGATGGCGGTCACGCCGGCCTGCACCCGACCGCCGAGGTCGGAGTGGTTGGCGAGGATGCCGGTGTCCAGCACGTAGGAGGTGACGCCCTGGCCGGTCTCGGTGTAGTTGTAGGTGCCGTTCAGCGGCAGGTCGTCCTGGTCGACACGGTCCAGACCCCAGGGGGCGCTGTACTGGGTGGCGTCGATGGAGACCATCTTGTTCTCGGTCACCGTGGAGACGGCCGGGTCGTTGCGCAGCGCCTCCACCTGGGCGGGAGTGAGGTGGGCGCTGAAGCCGCCGAGGGCCTCGTAACGCTGCTTGACCTTGACGCCCTTCGCGCTCCACTTGTCGGCCTGCTTCTGGGTGGCGGCGGCCACGGCGGCCTTGCCCTGGGCGCTGGCCATGGCGTTCGGGCCGCGCTTGGCGGCCGACGGCAGCTCGAGCATCACGATGTAGTTGGCGTCCGCGACGGACAGGACCTCGGCCTGCTGCGAGATCTCGGTGGAGGGGTGCGGCTGCTGTAGGTGCGGCTCGGTGGTGAGGCCGGCTGAGGCGGGGGTCATGGTGCCGAGGCCGACGACGGCGGCGGCGAGGAAGCCGAAGGAGGCGCGTGTGTGTGACATGAGGGGCTCCTGTGAGGGAAGGGGTGCCGGTCGTTCCGGCGCTGTGATACTTGCCACAAACGCACCCCGTGACCAGACCGAGGAGCGCAAAATCTGCAAATCCTGAGCCCTCCTTGGGCAGTTCTTTACCCGCGGGCCCTCGCAAGACCGCGCCGGTGGCTCAGCGGCGGCCCGTGAAGCCCCGCATCGAGGACTGCACCCCGAGCGCGCGCAGTGCGGCGTCCCCCACGCGTACCGGGAGTGCCCGCAGGGCGAGCGAGGGCACCACGTGGCCGGGCAGCACCAGGCGCTCGCGGCCGGACTCGATGGCGTCCAGCACCCTCGTCGCCACGTCATCGGGCTGCAAGATCGGCAGCACCCGGCTGAACCGACTGCGCACGCCGGCGAACATGCCGGTGTCGATGTAGTACGGGCACACCAGCAGGGTGCTCACCCCGGGCCCCGACTCGTGCAACTCGGCGCGCAGGGACTCGGTGAAGCCCACGGCGGCGTGCTTGCTGCCGGAGTAGTCCGTCTGCTGCGCGACGCCGACCATGCCGGCGAGGCTGGCGATGGTGACCACCAGGCCGCGACGGCGCTCGAGCATGCCCGGCAGCACGGCCCGGGTCACCCAGTAGGGGGCCAGGGCGTTCACCTCGTAGGTGCGGCGGATCTGCTCGTCGGTGGCCTCGGTGAGCCGCTTGCCGCTCACCACCCCGGCGTTGTTCACGACCACGTCCACCGGGCCGATCGCCGCCTCGGCCTCGGCGGCCGCCGCGCGCACCGCCTGGGTGTCGGTCACGTCGACCACCTGCGCGAGCGCCGTGCCCGCCGGCTGTGCCGCGGCGATCTCCCCGGCCACCCGCTCGGCAGCAGGGCCGTCGAGGTCCCACAGCACCACCCGGGCGCCGCGTCCGGCCGCTCCGAGGGCCAGCAGGCGGCCGATGCCGGAGCCTGCGCCGGTGACGAGGACCGTCGTGCCGCCCAGGGGTCGCTTCATGTCAGTCCTTCGTGATCCGGGGCCAGTTGCGGTTGCCGAACTCCCGGCGCCAGACCTCGCGCCAGGTGGGGACGTACAGGTTCTCCTCCACGCGCATCCGCCGCCGGGCCAGAGTCCGGAACCACAGGATGGCCCCGATGCCCAGGGCGTACGGCACGAACTGCACGGCCAGCGCGGTGCGGAAGGTGCGCAGGTCGTAGGCGCCCCCCCTGGAGGTCCAGCACCACACCGATGCCGAGGATGGTCACCAGGGTGACGCCGAAGCCGGTCATGATGATGATGCCGGTGGCGCTGCCCAGCCGCTCGGAGGGGGAGAAGGTGCGGGCGAAGTCGAAGGCCACCGCCGAGCCCGGACCGCCGCTCGAGAGGCCCACCACCCACAGGACCAGCAGCCACGCTGGCGCCGGGCCGGGCCACGCCACCATCAGGGTGAACGGCAGCGCATTGGCCAGGATCACCAGGATCACCAGCGTGGAGCGGCGCAGGGGGTGGCGCTGGGTGAGGAAGCCCACCATCGGGCCGAAGACGAGCCCCAGGACGACGCTGAGCGTCAGCATCGAGGACGCGAAGGCGGCGCTGCGGCCCTCGCCCTCCGTGAGGTAGGGGAAGCCCCACATCATCGCGAACACCATGGGACCGAAGACGGTGGCGGCGTGCGTACTGGCGCCCAGCCAGGTGCCGGGGTGCCGCAGCACCGACGCGATGCTGGTGCGCGGCCGGCGGGTGGGATTGCGTCGCGGCTCGTCCCCCGGGGGCCGGTCGCGGATGAGCGTCACCGCCACCACGCAGGCCACGGCACTCGTGGCCGCGGCGGCGAGGAAGGCCGGGCGCCAGCCCGCGTTCGCCAGCAGGGCCACCAGCGGCACGGCCGAGAGGATCTGCCCGAACTGCCCCGTCAGACCGGTGATCTGCGTCATCAGCGGGATGCGGGAGGGGGCGAACCAGGCCGGCACCAGACGGATCGCCGAGGCGAAGGTCATCGCGTCGCCGGCGCCCACGAGCACCCGGGCGGCGATGGCCCAGCCGAGGTCGGGCGCGAGGGCCATGGACGCCTGGCCCACCATCATCAGCAAGGCGCCCAGGGTGATGAGCAGCCGCGAACCGTAGCGGTCCAGGGCGATGCCGACGGGGATCTGGGCGAGGGAGTAGACCAGCAGCTGCACCACCACGAAGGTGGCGACCACGCTGGCCCCGACCTCGAAGCGCTCGGCGGCCGGGACCGCCGCGACGCCCAGGGAGCTGCGGTGGAACACCGCGATGGCGAACGCGAACGCTGCCGCGCCCCACACGAACCACGCCGCGGGGGGCGTGGACGAGCGGAACGGGGCAGCGGACGGCGTGCGGCCGGTGGCCGCGGGGGAGTTCTGCTCCCGGCTCACTTCGGCGGCATGCGCAGCGCGCCGTCGAGCCGGATCACCTCGCCGTTCAGCAGCGGGTTCTCCACCAGGTGGCCCACCAGTGCGGCGTACTCCTCCGGGCGGCCGAGGCGCGAGGGGTGCGGCACCATCGCCTCGAGGGTGGCCTTCACATCACCGGGCATGCCGGCCATCATCGGCGTCTCCATGACGCCGGGGGCGATGGTCATGACGCGGACCCCCTGCCCGGCCAGGTCACGGGCTGCTGGGAGGGTGAGGGAGGCGATGGCGCCCTTCGAGGAGGCGTAGGCGGCCTGCCCGATCTGCCCGTCGTAGGCGGCCACCGAGGCGGTCATGACCACCAGGCCGCGGTCCCCGTGGCCGGTGTCGGCCTCGGTGCCGTTGTCGCCGGTGCGGACGTCGGGCACCTGCTCGTTGCCGGCCATCGCCTCGGCGGCCAGCCGCAGCACGTTGAAGGTGCCGATGAGGTTGATGTCGATGACCGTCTTGTAGGTCTCCAGCGGCAGCACGCCCTTGCGGCCCAGGATCTTGCCCGGGGTGGCGACGCCCGCGCAGTTCACCGCCAGGCGCAGCGAGCCCATCTGCGTCGCGGTCGCCACGGCCTCGGCCACCTGGTCCGCATCGCGGACGTCGGTGGCGCAGAAGGCCACCGAGCCGGCGCGCTCGGCGTTGAACTGCTCGGCCATCTCGGCACCGGGCGAACCGGGCAGGTCGAGCATCACCACCTTGCCGCCGGCGTCCAGGATGCGGCGGGTGGTGGCGTGGCCCAGGCCGGAGGCGGCGCCGGTGACCAGGGCGACGAAGTCGGGCGTGATCTGCATCGAGGGTGTCCTTCGCGGGTCGAGAGGTGCGGGGTGACCCCGGCCCGGTGGCTCGGGGCGCGGTGGGGCGTCAGCCCAGGGACTTGAGCATGTCGCGGGCGATGACCATGCGCTGGATCTGGTTGGTGCCCTCGAAGATCTGGGTGATCTTGGCGTCGCGGAAGTAGCGCTCGGCCGGGAAGTCGGTGGTGTAGCCGTAGCCGCCGAGCACCTGGATGGCGTCGGTGGTCACCTTCATGGCGGTGTCCGAGGCGAACAGCTTGGCGATCGCGGCCTCGCGGCTGAACTTCTTGCCGGCGTCCTTCAGACGGGCGGCGTGCAGGTAGGTCGCGCGGGCGGCGCTGGTCTGCGCCTGCATGTCGGCGAGCATGAACTGCAGGCCCTGGTTCTCGGCGATCGGCTTGCCGAACTGCTGGCGCTCCGCGGCGTACTTCAGCGCGAGGTCGGTGGCGGCCTGTGCCAGCCCGGTGGAGGCGGCGGCGATGCCGAGGCGTCCGGAGTCCAGCGCCGCCAGCGCGATGCCGAGGCCCTTGCCGGGGGTGCCGATGAGGTTCTCGCCCGGCACGGTGACCTTGTCGTAGAGCACCTCGCGCACGGTGTCGGAGTGCAGGCCCATCTTGCGCTCGGGCTCGGCGAAGGTGAGGCCGGGGGCGTCACCGGGAACGTGGAAGCAGCTGATGCCCTTGCCGTCGTTCTCCCCGGTGCGGGCGAAGGTGGTGTAGAAGTCCGCGTGGCCGGCGTGGGAGATCCACATCTTGCCGCCGCTGATGGCGTACTCCTCGCTGCGGCCGGTCTCGTCCACGTCACCGGAGCCAACGGCCTTGGTGCGCATGGAGGCGACGTCCGAGCCGGCAGCCGGCTCCGAGAGGCAGTAGGAGCCGAACCACTCGCCGCCGATCATGCTCGGCAGCAGGCGCTCCTTCTGCTCCTGGGTGCCGTAGCTGTTGATGGGGAAGCAGGTCAGCACGTGGATGGAGACGCCCACACCGATGGCCATCCAGGCGCTGGAGAGCTCCTCGATGCACTGCAGGTAGACCTCGTACGGCTGGTTCGCACCGCCGAACTCCTCGTCGAAGGGCAGGCCGAGCAGGCCGGCCTCGCCCAGGGTGTGGAACACCTCGGCGGGGAACTCGGCGTTCTTCTCGTACCGGTCGGCCTTGGGCGCCACCTCCTTGGCGGCGATGTCGCGGACGAGGGCGATGAGGTCTTCCGACTCGGGGGTCGGCATCAATCGGGTGACGGCCATGCACACAGCGTAACGAGGCCAACCAGTGGTGGTGAGCCGAGTCGGGCGCGGGTCACCCCACCGGGCTGGGGGTCACCCCATCGGCCAGGGGGTCATCTCGGTGAGCTTGCCGCTGCGGCCGTCACCGGACGACCGCCGCGTGACCCGGCGCTTGACCCACGGACCGGCGTGGGTGCGGGCCCACTCGCGGTGCTCGGCCCAGGTGGGGCGGGGCGCGTCGGCGAGGTCGAGGGGCCGGCGGAAGGCCCCCTCATCGGCCTCGGTGTGGCCCAGCGCGGCGAAGGCGGCCAGGGCAACGCGGCGGTGCCCCTCGGGGGTCATGTGGATTCGGTCGGGCGCCCACATGCGCCAGTCCTTCAGGAAGTGCAGGTCCCACTGGTTGAGCACGTAGCACCCGTGGCGCCCGGCGATGCTGAAGATGTGCGCGATGTACTGGCCCACCCGGCCGCGGGTGGCGCCGATGATGGGGGCGCCCACCGGGTCGGTCGGGGTCACCATGAGGACGTCGGCACCGGTGGCGCGCAGGCGAGCGACGGCGCCGTCGAGCCGGGCGGCCAGGGCGTCGATGTCGGCGCGGGGCCGCAGGATGTCGTTGCCGCCGCCCACGATGCTGACCAGCACCGGGCCCGTCGCGCCGGCCACGAGCTCGGTGGCCGCGTCGGTCTGCGGGCCGGCGACGTCGGCCAGGAGGCGGCCGCGGACGGCGAGGTTGGCGTAGCGGAAGGGAGCGCCCGTGGCCGGGGGCCGGGGGTCACCGGCCGCGTCCGCGTGCTCGTGGGACAGCATCGTGGCCAGGCGGTCGGCCCAGCCGGAGAAGTCGCCGGCGGTGACGTGCTCGTCATCGGACATGCCCTCGGTGAAGGAGTCGCCGATCGCGATGTAGTTGGCCCAGTCGCGCGGGGTGGTGGCGAGGTGGCGCAGGGGGGCGATGCCGGAGCCGGGCACGCGCCAGTCGGACTGCTCGGGCTGGGTCGTGGGGGTGGTCGGGTCGGTCACGGCAGTCTCCAGTCGATGGGGTCGGCACCCTGCTGCGCGAGGAGCTCGTTGGTGCGGGTGAAGGGGCGGGAGCCGAAGAAGCCCCGGCTGGCGCTCAGGGGGGAGGGGTGCGGGGACTCGACGCACGGCATCGGGGCCAGGTGGGGGGCCAGGTCGCGGGCGTCGCGGCCCCAGAGGACGGCGGCCAGCGGTTGACCGTCGCGGGCGCGCTGCGCCAGGGCACCGATGGCGAGCTGGGTGATGCGCTCCCAGCCCTTGCCGCGGTGTGAGGCGGGGGCGCCGGGGCGGACCGTGAGGCAACGGTTGAGCAGCATGACGCCGCGCTCGAACCACGGGGTCAGGTCGCCGGTGGAGGGGCGTGGGCAGCCGGTGTCCTCGACCAGCTCGGTGTAGATGTTCTGCAGCGAGCGCGGGATGGGCCGGACGTCCGGGGCCACGGAGAAGCTCAGGCCCACCGCGTGGCCGGGGGTGGGGTAGGGGTCCTGGCCGACGATGAGGACGCGCACCGCATCGAGGGGCAGGGTGAAGGCGCGCAGGATGCTGTCGCCCGGCGGGAGGTAGCCGCGGCCGGCGGCGGTCTCGGCGCGCAGGAAGGTGCCGAGTTCCGCCAGCGTCTCGGCGGCGGGCTCGAGGACGGGCACCCACGAGTCGTGGACCCGGCCGGCGAAGGTGGGAGCGTCGTTCACGCGGCCACGGTACGTCGCCCGCGTCAGGGTGGCGGGGCGTGGTGGGGCGGGGTTGCCCAGCGTCGCCCCTGAGCGTCATACTTGTGGTATGAGCCTCACCACCATCAAGGTCGACCACGATCTGCGCGACCGGTTGCGCACCGCGGCTGCGGCACGCGGGCAGTCGATGGGTGCCCACATCGCCGCGCTGCTCGACGAGGAGGACCGCCGCGCCCGCTTCGCCGCGGTGCGCGAGGCGATGGCCGCGAGTCCCCCGGACGCCGCCTACCGGGTCGAGGCCGAGGAGTGGCAGGCGGACACGGGGGAATGACCGTCCACCCGGGGGACGTCTGGTGGCTCGAGCCTGCTCGGACGGTGGGGCGGGAGCAGGCCGGGCGTCGTCCCGCCGTGGTGGTGAGCGGCGAGGAGTACCTGGCCACGGTGACCACACTGGCCGGCGTCGTGCCTGTGACCACCACTGACCGCGGATGGCCCAACCACGTGCCGCTCACCGGTGCTCCGGGGTTGCCGGAGCACTCCTTCGCGATGTCCGAGCAGTTGACCACCGTGAGTCGGGACCGGTTCGTGCACCGCTCCGGTGTGGTGGACGCTACCTGTCTGGAGGCGGTGCGGCGGTGGGTCGTTGACGGGCTGGTGTAAGGGTGCGGGAACGCACGGGCTGCGTCGGAGAAGAACGGGCAACGGCGGAATGACACGGCTGTGATTCCCCCGTACCATCGCCCGCATGGGAGCAGCTGAGCAGACCGCGGGGGCCGCCGACGCGCAGGCAGGGGGCCTGTCGGCGCGCGACCGCGAGATCCTCACCTTCGAGCGGCAGTCGTGGCGGTACGCCGGGGCCAAGGAGCAGGAGATCCGCGAGCTGTTCGGCATGACCACCACCCAGTACCACCAACGCCTGAACCAGCTGCTGGACTCCGAGGCCGCGCTCGCCGCCGACCCGCTGCTGGTCAAGCGCCTGCGCCGCCAGCGCGACGCCCGCCACACCACGCGGCTGGCGGCGCGGAACCGCACGCACACGCAGTGAGCGGTCGGCCGGCGGGGCCGCCCGCACCCGGACCGGGGACGCACCACGCACGCTGAGGGGAGAGTTCGATGGGGGAGCAGGACCACGGGGGCGCGGGGACCGACGTCGAGGCCGCGCAGACCACGTACGCCGCCGCCGAGGTGTGGACCACGACGGTGCAGGGTCACCGCATCGAGGGGCGGTTCGCCAAGGGGTGGCCGGAGAAGACCGCCTGGCTCGTCGTCGACGGCACGGCGGTCGGCCGCGCGAGCAATGACGGGACGGTACGGGTCTCCGCGCCCACCGGGGCCCTGACCAACGCCGGGTGGAGCGGCTCGGAGCGCGGGCCGCTGGGCTTCGGGGGCGGCGTCACGCTGGAGGTGCGCCACTCCCGCGGCAAGGCCTACGACATGGACCTGCTGCCCCAGGGTGCACTGTCCCGCGAACGCTGCCTCGCCCTGGACCCGCCGGCCGGCAGCGCCGGCGAACGCTTCCAGCGCCTGCGCGAACGCCGCCCCCGCGTCGCGGCGCTGCGTCACCTCGTGATGCGGCTGGGCTGGCTCCTGGTACCGCTGCTGCTCCTGCTGGTGGAACCGGTGCTCGCCCTGCTGCGGCGGCTGCTGGGCCTCCTCGGCCTTACCCTCCCCAGCGTGCCGATGCCGGACCTGCCGGCCATCCCGATGCCGGACCTGCCCCGCCTGCCGCGCATCCCCTGGCCCGACCTGCCTGACCTCCCCAGCTTGCCCCGCATCCCGTGGCCGGACCTCTCGTGGCTGTTCGACCCCATCCGCCCAGTGATCGACTTCCTGCAGGACAACGGCCGGCTCATCGGTGCCATCGTGGTCGGTCTGGCGCTCGCGGCCACCGAGCTGCGCCGGCAACGCACCCGCCGGGAGACCCGCGACGCCGAACGCCAGGTGGAGCTCGAGCGCCTCGCCCGCGCGATGCGGCAGGTCGCCGAGCGGGAACGCCCCCCGCGCTGAGCCCGGCACCCGTCAGTCCGGCCAGACCCCGCTGGTGCCGCGGCGGTGCGAGCCCACCAGGTGGGTGTCCACCATCCCGATGGCCTCCATCAGCGCGTACATCGTCGTGGGCCCCACGAAGGCGAAGCCGCGCTGCTTGAGCGCCTTCGACAGCGCCACCGACTCCGCGGACTGCGTGGGCACCTCGGCCACGCGCAGCGGCCGCGGCGTCTCGGCGGGCCGGAAGGACCACACGAAGTCCGCCAGGCCGCCGCCCTCGCGCAGGGCCACGGTGGCCCGGGCATTGGTCACCGCCGCCTCGACCTTGCGCCGGTTGCGCACGATGCGGGCGTCGGCCATCAGACGCTCGACGTCCCCCTCGCCGAAGGCCGCCACGGCATCGGGGCCGAACCCGGCGAAGGCCTCCCGGAAGGCCGGCCGTTTGCGCAGGATGGTCGCCCACGAGAGCCCGGACTGGAAGGCCTCCAGCGTCAGCCGCTCGAACAGCCCGGCCTCGTCCCGGACCGGCAGGCCCCACTCGGTGTCGTAGTAGTGGCGCATCAGGTCGCTGGAGTCGCCCCACGGAGTGCGCGCCAGCCCGTCGGCGCCCACCACCACCTCGGAGCCCGCCGGCAACCCCGGTGCCGCCCCCTCGCCCGCGGTGCCCTGCCCCGCATCCCGCCCCGATGCGGTGACGCCCCCGCCGCTCATCGCTGGAGCCCCGTGACGCGCAGGGTGATGTTCAGCCGCCCGGGCAGCTCCGCCTCGGCCTGCGCGGCCGCCACCTGCGGCCCGGCGGTGCCCGGGTGGATCCGCGGCACCCCGTGGAAGGCGCGCCGTGCGGGGCCCCCGAAGACCACCAGGTCACCGCTCTCCAGCCGGATGTCGGTCCACGGCCGCGTGCGGGTCTCGGTACTGCCGAAGCGGAAGGTGCACGCGTCACCCACCGACAGCGAGACGACCGGTGCCTCGGTGAGCTCGTCGGCGTCGCGGTGCATCCCCATCGAGGCATCGGGCCGGTAGTGGTTCACCAGGGCGACGTCGGGCGCGGCCTCGGCCCATCCGTCGAAGCCGGTGGCGACCACCGCCCGGCGGTAGAGGCGCACCATCCAGTCCGGCACCGGCAGCGGGGCCGCGTCCTGCTCACCGGTCCGTGCGTAGCCGGCGGAGGTCCACACCCACCCGAAGGGGACCATCGTCACGCTCATCCGCCCGCCGCGCACGGCCGGTCGGTGCGCCGGGACGGGCCCGGCCGCCCAGCGGCGGTACTGCCGCACCACCCAGGCCTGCTGCCCCGCATCGAGCCATCCGGGCACCCAGTGGCAGCCGGGCGCCACCTCCTGCGCGGGGCGGGGGAGGGTCTCGTCGCCGAACAGGGCGCCCACGGCGGTCACACGGCCGGGTCGGACGGCCCGTCGTGCATCGAGAGCAGGAGCACCCCGGTGGACTGGAGCACCTCGGCGAACATCTCCGGCCCCTGGTCGAAGTGGTAGTCCCGGGCGGTGATGCCCACCTCGGCGGCGCCGGCCACGTTGTCCGGGCGGTCGTCCACGAAGACAACCTCCTCGGGACGCACGGGGAAGCCGGCGTCGGCCTCCGCGGCCAGGATGCGGCGGAAGAACTCCGGGTCCGGCTTCGCCGCCCCCAAGCCCGAGGAGGTGTAGACGACGTCGCTGATCTCGGCGAAGGCGCGGCTCTCGTCCAACCACGCGGCGCGGTGGGGCTGCTGGTTGGTGGCCATGGCCACCCGCAGACCGCGCTGGCGGGCCGCGACCACCATCGCGCGCTCCTCCTCCAGAGCCACCGTGTTGTGCCACAGAGCAGCGGTCGCCTCGGGGTCGGCGGAGTTGTCGTGGTCGTCCAGGACGGTGGCGATGACCTCGGGGAAGGTCGGGTCGTCCTCACCGCCGGAGAGCAGCGACACCTCGGCCACGAAGATCTCGTCGAGCACGGCGCGCGTGCGGCCCCACAGCGCGGTGTCGGCGGCCAGGTCCTCGGCCGAGGCACCCCATCCGGCCGCGAGGTGGGCCAGGGCGTCGTCGCGCCAGGTGTCGGGCATCCGCTGGATCACGGCATCGGCGTCCAGCAGCAGCAGGCGCACGGTGGACGGGCGAGGGGTCGGCATGGCTCGATTCTCCCACCTGCCGTCGTGGCAGGTCCGCCCACCCGGGCAGGAGGGATGCCCCCGTCCGCGGGGATGGGGTGCCCCTCTCCGAAGGGCGAGCCGGCCTGCCACCGGTGCGCCGGGGGCGTGCCGACCGCGCTTTGCACTCTCGGGTGGAGAGTGCCAAAATCGGACTTGGCACTCGGCGGCTCCGAGTGACAGTTCGCAGGTCGCATGGCCGAGGACAGTGCCCCTCGGCCGGTCTGGTGAACAGTGCGTGGAGCCGTTCCGGGTGAATGACAACCGACCACAGGTCGAGGGGCTCGCGCCCGGCGGTCAACACCGCACCGGCGCGCCCCGTCCGTCGCGGGCGACCGGTGGTCAGCCACTACCTGTGTGGGAGGAATCACCGATGGCCAAGACCATTGCGTTCAACGAGGAGGCCCGCCGCGGCCTCGAGCGCGGCATGAACACCCTTGCCGACGCCGTGAAGGTGACGCTCGGCCCCAAGGGCCGCAACGTCGTGCTGGAGAAGAAGTGGGGCGCCCCCACCATCACCAACGACGGTGTCTCCATCGCCAAGGAGATCGAGCTCGACGAGCCCTACGAGCACATTGGTGCCGAGCTCGTGAAGGAGGTCGCCAAGAAGACCGACGACGTCGCCGGTGACGGTACGACGACGGCGACCGTCCTGGCCCAGGCGATGGTCCGCGAGGGCCTGCGCAACGTGGCCGCCGGCGCCAACCCGATGGGGCTGAAGCGCGGCATCGAGCAGGCCACCAAGGCCGTGTCCGACGAGCTGCTGAACATGGCCAAGGACATCGACACCAAGGACCAGATCGCCTCCACCGCGTCCATCTCGGCCGCGGACCCGGAGATCGGCCAGGTCATCGCCGAGGCGATGGACAAGGTCGGCAAGGAGGGCGTGATCACGGTCGAGGAGAGCAACACCTTCGGCATCGAGCTCGAGCTCACCGAGGGCATGCGCTTCGACAAGGGCTACATCTCCCCGTACTTCGTCACCGACACCGACCGCATGGAGGCGGTGTTCGAGGACCCGTACATCCTGCTGGTGAACTCGAAGATCGGCGCCATCAAGGACCTGCTGCCGCTGCTGGAGAAGGTCATGCAGTCCGGCAAGCCGCTGGTGATCATCGCCGAGGACGTCGAGGCCGAGGCCCTGGCGACCCTGATCGTCAACAAGGTGCGCGGCAACTTCAAGTCCGTCGCCGTGAAGTCCCCGGGCTTCGGTGACCGTCGCAAGGCGATGCTGGGCGACATGGCCATCCTCACCGGTGGCCAGGTCATCTCCGAGGAGGTCGGCCTGACCCTGGAGAACGCCGAGCTCGACATGCTGGGCACCGCCCGCAAGGTCGTCGTCACCAAGGACGAGACCACCATCGTGGACGGCGCCGGCGACGACGCCCAGGTGCAGGGTCGCGTGAACCAGATCCGCGCCGAGATCGAGAACTCGGACTCGGACTACGACCGCGAGAAGCTGCAGGAGCGCCTCGCCAAGCTGGCCGGCGGCGTGGCCGTCATCAAGGCCGGTGCGGCCACCGAGGTGGAGCTCAAGGAGCGCAAGCACCGCATCGAGGACGCCGTGCGCAACGCCAAGGCCGCCGTCGAGGAGGGCATCGTCGCCGGTGGTGGCGTGGCCCTGCTGCAGGCCGCCACCAAGGCGTTCGAGTCCCTGAAGCTCGAGGGCGACGAGGCCACCGGTGCCGAGATCGTCCGCGTGGCCTCCAGCGCTCCGCTGAAGCAGATCGCCATCAACGCCGGTCTCGAGGGCGGCGTCGTGGCCGAGAAGGTGCGCGGCCTCAAGCCCGGCGAGGGCCTGAACGCGGCCACCGGCGAGTACGTCGACATGATCGCCGAGGGCATCATCGACCCGGCCAAGGTGACCCGTTCCGCGCTGCAGAACGCGGCCTCCATCGCCGCGCTGTTCCTCACCACCGAGGCGATCGTGGCCGAGAAGCCCGACAACAGCAGCAACAACGCTGGCGGCGGCGACATGGGCGACATGGGCGGCATGGGCTTCTGATCCCAGCCACCGGGCCGGACCACCACGGTCCGTGCCCGCGCACCACGACGGGCGGTCCCTCCTGTGGGAGGGGCCGCCCGTCGGCATGTGGGCTAGGTCCAATCCCTCTGCGGTGCAGGTGATGCAGTGGTTGTCGGCGGGGTGGTCTACCTTTCCGCGTGACGGGTCCCGCAGCGTGTGGTTCCCGCGTCGTCCGGGACGGCTGAGCTGCCCGGCTTCCCCACGGAGAAATCACCCATGCGTCGAGTCGCACTCGTCGTGGCTGCCCTCGTGGGCGTCAGCACCGTCCCCACCGCCGCGCCCTCCGTGGCCGCGGGTTCGTGCACCATCACCACCCCCAGCAAGATCGTCGTCGACCGGGAGTTCCGGGAGTACCCGGTGAGCTTCTCCGGTGCCTGCACCACCGGCTCGGGTTCGGGCAGCTGGGATGCCGTGCACCCGACCAAGGGCATCCAGGAGTTCTTCCTGGTCATCGGTGGCGACGCCCAGTACGACACGCGGCAGACCTTCGACGTGTACGACTTCATGACGCCCATCGGCACCTGGAAGGTCCGCCCGGGGGGGGCGCCTACGACAGCCGCTTCAACACCCTTACCCAGAACACGCGCACGATGACGGTGAAGCTTGGCTCCAGGAACGCGCTGAGCGCGAGCCGGTCGGGCAGCGCGGTGACGCTGACCAGCAAGGTCACGGAGTCCCCGTCCGGTGTCCACGTGCTCGCCCTCAGCCCTCGCCGAGCTCCGGGGGCAGCGGCGCGGCGTGCACCACCTCGAGCCCGCTCACCGCGCGCGTGAGCACCACGTAGAGGCGGCGCAACCCGGTGCGGTGGTCCGGCTCATCGGCCACCACGCGGGCCGGTTCCACCACGACGACGCGGTCGAACTCCAGGCCCTTGGCCGTGCCGGCCGGCAGCACGGTGCAGCGCGCCGGCGCCGCGTCGTCCAGGGCCGTGCCGCCCTCGACCCCTTCGAGGGCGGCCGTCACCGCATCGGTCCAGGCCCCGGGCACGATGACGCCGACGGTCCCCTCGCGCGCCAGCGCCCGCCCGGCGGCCCCACGGACGGCGTCCAGCAGCGCCTCGCCCGGCGCGCCGCCCGCCTCGTCGCCGCCACCCTCCACCGCCGTGAACGCGAGGTCGCCACGATTCGAGCGCACCGCCTCCGGCGCACGGAGCCCGTTCGCGATGTGCGGCAGCAGGCGCGCGGCGAGCTCGATCACCGCCGCCGGCACGCGGAAGCCGCGCACCAGCTCCTCCACGTGAGACCCCTCGGCCCCCAGGTGGTGCAGCGTCTCGTCCCACGAGGCGGTGGCCCACGGCGTGGTGCCCTGCGCGATGTCACCGAGCACCGTGAGTGCCCCGGTGCTGGCCCGGCGCCCCACCGCCCGCAGCTGCATGGGGGAGAGGTCCTGCGCCTCGTCGAGCACCACGTGCGCGTGGCTGGCGGTGCGCTCCACCGCGTCGCGGGCCTCGTCCAGCAGCGCGATGTCGGCGATCGTCCACCGGGCGGACCGGGGGCTGCGGGGCGCCGTCTCCCACAGCAGCAGCGCCTGCTCCTCGGCGGTCAGGACGCCCTCGGCGGCCCGGGCCAGCACGGCGGGGTCCGAGAGCAGCTCGAAGACCACGCGGGCCGGGTCGAGCACCGGCCAGAGCGACCTCACCGACGCCTTCACCGGCGTCGAGCGCGCCACCGCGTCGGCCACCCGGTCGTCGGGGGAGTCACCGGCGGCCTCCATCTGCACGAGCACCCGGTGGGCCAGGCGGCGCGCGAGCATCTCCCGGGCCGCGGAGTACCGCACCCCTCGCGTGCACAGCTCCTCGAGCAGCTCGCGCACCTCGTACGCGGGCACGCGCCACCGCCGCGACCCGCGCGGCACCACGAGCGGCTCGGTCGGCTCGGCGATGTGGCCCCAGATCGCCCGGTGCACCACCTCGGCCATGCGCGCGTCGCCCTTGAGTGTCGAGACCTCCGCCGGCTCCTGCCCGGTCGGCACGATCTCCAGCAGCTCCTCGATGGTGGTGTGCCCCACCTCCACCTCGCCCAGGGCCGGCAGCACCTGCCCCACGTGCTCCAGGAAGGCCCGGTTGGGCCCGATGACCAGGGCGCCGCCGCGCGCCATCCGGGCGGAGTGGGCGTACAACAGCCAGGCCACGCGGTGCAGGCCGACAGCGGTCTTGCCCGTGCCCGGCGCCCCCTGGACGCACACGGTGGTGGCGGCATCGGCGCGGACGATGACGTCCTGCTCGGGCTGGATCGTCGAGACGATGTCGCGCATGGGCCCGGTGCGCGAGCGCTCGATCTCCCGGGCCAGCAGCTCCGATGCGGTGTCCTGGCCCGCGGCGTCCCCGTCCGCGTCGCTGGTCAGCAGGGCCTCGTCCTCGTACCCGGTCAGCTGGCCCCCCTCCACGCCGAAGCGGCGGCGCAGGCTCACCCCCATCGGGTCGGTGGTCGACGCGCGGTAGTAGGCGGTGGCGACCTCGGCGCGCCAGTCGATGACGAGCGGGTCGCCCTCCTCGTCGGTGACGTGCCGCCGCCCCAGGTGCCAAGTCTCGGCGGCGTGGGCCAGCGGGTCGGTGCCGTGGCCGGGGGCCAGGTCGATGCGGCCGAAGAAGAGCGTCGTGTGTGGGTCGTCGGTCAGCGCGATGGCGCGGCGATGGAAGGTTGCCTTGAGGTACTCGGCAGTCTGCGCGTCGGCGCCCTGGGCGGTCAGGGCCAGGGTCCGCTGCCGCATCCGCCCCATCGCGGCGCGCGCCGCCGCCAGATGGGCGCGTTCGGCGACGAGCTCGGGGTCGGGAGTGGGGGTGGAGTCCATGGTGTCCTCTCGGGGCCGGTCCGGGGGGTGTGGAGTGGTCTCTCCGGTGGGCCGGATGAGGCTCGGGACGGCGCAGCCATCGGCGGTGAGCCGATCCGAGGGGGTCGGTCAGGAAAGCACGGGGGGGCCCTGAACGCAAGCAGGAATGCGAATCGTTATCAATTAGCGTTGACTGTTGCGCATGGCACGACAGGACATCCGCATCAAGGTCCAGCTCCGTTCCACGGCGGGAACGGGCTACGCGTACATCACCGAGAAGACCGCCGGAACAGCCCGGACCGGCTGGAGCTGCGTCGGTTCGACCCCGTGGTCTGCCAGCACGTCCTCTTCCGGGAGGCCCGCTGACGGCCAAGACCTCGAAGAAGCTGCCGCGCGACGCCACCCCCACCCGCCTGCGCAACCGCGACGTCGTGGACGGTCGCCCCCGCGCCTTCCATCGCGCGTTCGGGCTCTCCCGCATCCGGCTGCGCGAGATGGCGCACCGCGGCGAGCTGCCGGGCGTGACCAAGAGCGCGTGGTGAGCCACTCCCCATCCGTTCCGAGTACCCAGGAGGTTCCATGAAGAAGGACATCCACCCCGACGACCACCCGGTCGTGTTCCGTGACGCCGATGCGGGGTTCGCGTTCCTGACGCGTTCGACCACCACGCCGAGCCGCACCATCGAGTGGGAGGACGGCAACGTCTACCCCGTGGTCGACGTCGAGGTCTCCAGCGCCAGCCACCCCTTCTACACCGGGCGCCAGCGGGCCATGGACACCGCCGGCCGCGTGGAGCGCTTCCGCCAGCCGTACGGGGGCCGCCGGTGAGCGGCGCGCTCGACGGCGGGGCCTGACTCTCGGCCCGCTCCACGGCGGGGCCTCCTCCCGGGTGGGCCCCGCCTCGCTGCGCCGGGGCAGACTGCGGGGATGACGCTCCGCATCGACGCCCCGGTGTGGCCCGCCCACGGCACCCGCTTCAGCCACCTGGTCAGCGACCTTTCCTGGCGCGACGCCGTGGGGGAGCTGCAGGAGTTCGCCGCACGGGTGGGGCTGGACCGGCGCTTCTTCGACGGTGACCACCACGACGTGCCGGAGGACCTGCACGCCGCGTGCGTGGCCGCCGGCGCCGTGCCGACGCCCGGCCGGGAGCTGGTGCGGGCACTGATGGCGACCGGGCAGCGCCTGCCCAAGCGCAAGGACGAACGGTGCCTGGACCGTCGCGTGGACGGCCTGCCCGGCCTCGAGCTCCCGCACCTGCTCGATGTGGTGCGCTCACCCCATCGGCCTGTGGGGGACACGACACGGGGCTGGGTGGTGCTGGAGCGCGATGGGGCCGGTGGGTTCACCGTGGTGGACGGGGGCACCGGGAGCCACGGGTCCGCGAGGCCGGTGGGGCACCTGCGGGTGTGGGTGCCGGGTGGGGCCTCGCCCGAGGGGGTGGAGCTGCCGGGGCCGGGCCTCCGGGTGCGCGCGGGGGAGAACCGCGTGGTGCTGGTGCGGCTGACGGAGGCCTGAGGGTGCTGGTGCGCCTTCCTGTGTCAGCTCAGTTGCAGGATCTCCGCCTGCATGTTGGCCAGGGCCCGCGGTCCCCACACGTCCCGGGCGTGGTCGGTCACGTAGGGCGTCCCGGTGGTGAGCAGGCCCTCCAGCACCGTGCGTCGCCCCCGTCGGAACAGCACCCCGGGGACGTGCCGGTACTCCTGCCGGACCGATGCGGTGTAGCTCGCGTACCGCCCCGGCGGCGCCGCCAGGATCCACAGGTCGGCGTCGCTGACCAGCCGTCCGGCGGTGTCGGTGGGGTCCTCCACCCGGTGGTCGGCCGTCAGCAGCACCAGCCGGGCCACCTCGTCGGCCACGGACGTGGCCGCGCCGAGGCTCGTCAGCACCTCCCGGGCGAGCTGCGCGGAGTCCCGCTCGTTCCGGGTGCCGCGGGCCCGCGGGTCGTACACCGCGTCGTGGAACCACAGGGCCAGCTCGCCCAGCGCCACGGTGTGGGCGTCGGCCCCGTCGGCGCCACCCTCCTCGGCGGCCACGAGTTCTTCGAGGGCCGCCAAGGTCTCGCGCAGGTGCTGCAGGTCGTGGTACCCGCGGTGCGGCTCACCCCATCGGGCCAGCAGGTCCTGCCCACCCGACAGTGTCTGGCCCTCGTCCCGGGGCGTGCACAGGACGGTGAGGGTGTGGCGCCAGCGGGCCAGCAGGACGTCGTACGTCCACGGAGTGCTCACCCGGCCATTCTGCCGCAGCACGTTGCGATGGGGTAACGATCTGTCACCCATCGGTCGCTCTTTTCCCGTCCTGCTCCGGGGTGCTTGGGGGCCGTTTCGCGTGGCCCGGGAAAGCGCACCACCGTGCGCCCAGGCCGGATTCCGGTGGGCGGTCACGGAGCGCGCTCGGAGGCGCCGTGGGGCGGCCTGTCGCGGCGGATGGACTGGTTGAGAACCCACCGGCCCGTCCATAACGTGGCATGGCAGACCACTCGGGCGCAGCCAGCGCTCGCCATCGCAAGGAGGAACATCATGACGACGCGACGCCGCACACTGATCGCCGCACTCGCCGCTGCCAGCCTGGGAATGGCGGCGTGCGGGGGCGATGAGGACAACTCCGGCGGGGGTGAGGACGGGGCAAACACCCTCGAGAAGCTGAAGGAGGAGGGCACCATCACCATCGGTTACGCCGGTGAGGAGCCCTACTCCTTCCAGAACGACGACGGGGAGCTCACCGGGGCCACCGTGGCCATCGACAAGAAGGTCTTCAACGAGCTCGGCATCGAGAACGTCGAGGGCAAGCAGGTGGCCTGGGAGGCACTCATCCCGGGCCTCGCCAAGGGTGAGTTCGACGCGATCAGCGCCGGCATGTCCATCCTGCCCGAGCGCTGCGAGAAGGCTGCCTTCGCCGACCCGACGATCATGTACACCACCGCCCTGATGGTGCCCGAGGGCAACCCGGAGGGCCTGTCCACCCTGCAGGACGTCGCCGACGCCGGTCTCACGCTGGCGGTCACCAACGGCGCCATTGAGCAGGGGTACGCCGAGGACATGGGCATCGACACCCAGGTGGTCTCCGACATGCCCGACGGCATGGACGCCGTGGCCAACCAGCGTGCCGACGTGTTCGCGCTGACCGGCATCTCGCTGCGCGCGATGGCGGAGAACAACCCCGACGCCGGGGTCGAGGTGACCGAGCCGTTCACCGCCGTGGTCGATGGGGTGGAGCAGGTCGGTGCCGGGTCCACCGTCTTCCGCAAGGACGACACCGAGCTGCTGAAGGCCTACAACGAGGAGCTCGCCTCCATCGTCGGCGAGGAGCAGGCCTTCGTGGACACCGTGGGCGAGTTCGGCTTCACCGACGCCGAGCGTCCGCAGGGCGACATCACCACCGAGCAGCTGTGCAACGGCGAGCTGCCGGAGGCGGAGGGTTCCGGTGAGGAGGGTTCCGAGTCCGGTGACTCCGGCTCCGAGGAGAGCCCCGAGTCCGAGGACTCGGGCTCCGACGAGAGCTGACCCGCCACCGTGAGCGAGTTCCTCGACAACCTCGCCACGGCCTGGCCACGCTTCGTCGACGGCTTCTGGGTGACCGTCCAGCTGTCCGTCGGCGGAGCGTTGGTCGGTTTCGTGGTCGCCGTCGTGCTCGGCATCGCCGCCAGCACCGGCACCGCGTGGCTGACCGGCCCGGCCCGCGTCATCATCGAGTTCTTCCGCGGCACCTCCTTGGTGGTGCAGCTGTTCTTCATCTTCTACGTGATCCCCACCGTGACCGGCTACGACATCGGGTCGCTCGGCACCGGCATCCTCGCCTTCGGGCTGAACTACGGGGCCTACGGCGCCGAGGTGGTGCGCGGGTCGTTGAAGGCCGTCCCCAAGGGGCAGTGGGAGACCACCACCGCCCTGTCCATGTCCTACCCGACCGCGCTCCGCAGGGTCATCTGGCCGCAGGCCTGGGCACTGATGCTGCCGGGTCTCAACAACCTCGCGGTGATGCTGGTCAAGGGCACCGCCCTGGCGAGCCTGATCCTGCTGACGGACATCACCGAGGTGGCCGACCGCGCCCGCCGCACCATGTCCACCTACGAGGCCTTCGGGGTGGCTGCGGTGCTCTACCTGGCGATCGCACTGGCCTTCTCGGCCTTCCTGCGCTGGCTGGAGGTACGAGCCCATCGCAAGCTGGGACGGGGCAAGCGGGCGCCGCGGAGGACTGAGGACGTCGAGGCACCCGGCGCCGGGGCCGCCATGCAGGGGGTGAACGCATGAACGAGCTCTGGGACAACGAGGTCGCCCTCGAGGCCCTGCCGGTGATGCTGGAGGCCTTCGTCAAGGTCACCCTGGTGGTGACGGTGATCGGATCCCTGGTGGCCGCCGTGCTCGGGCTGGTGTGGGCGGTCTCCCTGCGGGAGCTGCCCGCCGTGGTCGGCAAGCCCCTCGGGTGGGCGCTGGACGTGGTGCGCATGACGCCCCTGCCGCTGCAGCTGTTGTTCGTGTACTTCACGTTCAACCAGCTCTCGGGCATGGTCGTGGGCATCGTGGTCATGGGCATCCACTACTCCACCTACATGGCGGAGTCCTACCGGGCGGGCATCGAGTCGGTCCCCCGGGGCCAGTGGGAGGCGGCCACCGCACTCTCCCTGCCGGCCCGTCGCACCTGGACGGACCTGATCATCCCGCAGGCGCTGCGCAACACCCTGCCGTCACTGGGTGGGTGGGCCATCGCGATGTTCAAGGACACGCCCTTCCTCATCGTCATCGGTGTGCCGGAGATGGTGACCGCCGCCCAACGGGTGGGGGCGCAGAACTTCACCTACACCGAGGCCCTGACCATCGCCGGCGCCATCTTCCTGGTGGCCAGCTATCCCACCTTCCTGCTGATGCGATACCTGGAGAAGAAACTTGAGTACTGAGATCACCCCGGCCCACCGCGAGCTCGCCGCGGACCTGGCCGCCGCCAGCGAGCCACCCCGCATCGTCTTCGACGACGTGGTCAAGAAGTTCGGGGACACGACCGTGCTGCAGGACCTCAACTTCTCCGTAGAGCGTGGCGAGCGGGTCACCCTGATCGGCCCGAGCGGGTCGGGCAAGACCACCATCCTGCGGCTGGTCATGACCCTGGAGGAGCTCACCGGCGGGTTCATCTACGTCGACGGTCAGCCACTGACCCACGAGATCCGGGGCGACAAGCGGGTGCCGCGCAAGCGCAAGCAGGTCGGTGAGCTGCGCAAGCGGATCGGCATGGTCTTCCAGCAGTTCAACCTGTTCCCCAACATGACCGTGCTGGAGAACATCACGGAGGCGCCCGTCCGGGTGCTGGGCCAGAGCCGGTCCACGGCCGACGACCGGGGCGCCGAGCTGCTCGCCAAGGTGGGCCTGGCCGGGCGGGAGAAGGCCCACCCCACCCAGTTGTCCGGCGGTCAGCAGCAGCGCGTGGCGATCGCCCGGGCGCTCGCGATGGACCCCGAGATCCTGCTGCTCGACGAGGTCACCTCGGCCCTGGACCCGGAGCTCGTGGGGGAGGTGCTGGGCGTGCTGCGCGACATCGCGGCCGAGACCGACATCTCGATGTTGATCGTCACCCACGAGATGAACTTCGCCCAGGACGTCTCCCAGCGCGTGATGATGTTCGACGGCGGCCGGGTGGTCGAGGAGGGTGAGCCCGCGCGGATCTTCAACCAGCCGGAGCACGAGCGCACCCGCGCCTTCCTCTCCAGCATCCTCTGAGGGCCGCGCCCGGGGACCCACGTCGTGGCTCGGCGCGGCTTCCCGGGGCCCGGGGCCCGACGCGGCACTCAGGCCGTGGGGGCAGCCGGAGGTCGTTCGGTGCCGTCGGCCAAGCGCACCGTGAGGTAGGGCAGGAAGGCTTGCGTCAGCGGGCCGATCGCCAGCGCGTAGAGGATCGTCGCCACTCCGAGGGTGCCGCCCAGGAGCACGCCGGCCACGATCACGGTCACCTCCAGGCCGGTGCGCACCACGCGCAGGGACCACCCAGTGGTGTGCGCCAGGCCGGTCATCAACCCGTCACGCGGCCCGGGGCCCAGCTGCGCACCGATGTACATGGCGCTCGCGACCCCGTTCAGCGCGATGCCGGCCACCATCAGGCCGATGCGGGGCGCCCAGTCCTCCGGCGTCGGGAGCAACGCCAGCGTCAGGTCGGCGGCCGGTCCGATGAGGAGCGCGTTGCCCAGGGTGCCGAGGCCCGGTGGCTGGCGCAGCGGGATCCACAGCAGCAGCAACAGGACACCGACCAGCACCACGGTGAGCCCGAAGCTCAGCGGCAGGTGCGTGCCCAGGCCCACGTGGAAGACGTCCCACGGGATCTGCCCCAGGGTGGCGCGCAGCACCATCGCCATCGAGGCGCCGTAGAGCGCCAGCCCCACCAACAGCCAGGTCAGGCGCAGCGGGAGGCGCCCGGCGCGCAGCTGGGCGAGGGGCCCGAGGGTGGCCAGCTCCGTGCGGCGGGAGCGGCGCGGGGTGCGTTCCGTGGCGGGGGTTGCAGGGCTGGTCACAGGGCACAGTCTGCGTCACGGGTGCGGGCAGCGAACCGCCCGGGCCGGTGGTCACACACACCCACGGCCCGGGCGGTCCTTCCGGGGAGCTCCCAGGGGAGAGGGCTCGACCCGGCGGGGACCTTCTCGTCCCCACCCGTACCGTCCGGTCGCACGGCGGCCGGCACGGGAGTCCTTGGTCATTCCTTGGCGCCGGCGGTCACCTCCACGTCCTGGCGCTCGCCGTCGCGCACCACCGTGACGGTGGCGGTCTCGCCGACGGCTCGTTCGTGCATCTGGGCGATGAGGGCCCACATGCTGTCCACCGACTCACCGTCGATGGCCACCACCACGTCGCCCTCCTCGAGCCCGGCCTCGGCCGCGGCGGTGTTCGGCTCCACCGACGCGATGCCGGCGCCGTTCACGTGGGCGCCGTCGACCTGCACCGTGGCGTCGGTGACCCGGACGCCCAGCTGCGCGTGGGTGGCCTTGCCGGTCTCGATGAGCTCGCTGGTGACGTTCTTCATCTGGGTGGCCGTGATGGCGAACCCGATGCCGATGTTGCCGCCCTCCTGGCCGTTGGAGCCCAGGGTGGCGATGCTGGAGTTGATGCCCACCAGCTCGCCGGCGGAGTTCACCAGCGCGCCGCCGGAGTTTCCCGGGTTGATCGCCGCGGAGGTCTGCACCGCGTTCGTCACCACCTGGGTCTCGGCGTCACCGGCCCGGACCGGGCGGTCCAGCGCGCTGACGATGCCGGTGGTCACGGTGCCCGAGAGGCCCAGCGGGTTACCCACAGCCATCACAGGGTCGCCGACGTTGAGCTCCTTGTCGTCCCCGACCGTGATCGGCTGCAGGTCCTCGGGCGCCTGGTCGATCTTCAGGACCGCGAGGTCCGTCTCAGGGTCGGTGCCCACGACGGTGGCGTCGTACGCCCGGTTGTCGCCGATGGTCACCCGGATGTCCTGAGCGCCGCTGACGACGTGGTCGTTGGTGACCACGTGGCCCTGCTCGTCGAGGATCACGCCGGAGCCCGACCCACCCGCCGTGGCACTGGCCACCGAGATGGCGACCACGCTGGGGGAGACCTGCTCGGCCACCCCGGACCAGTCGACACCGTCGGCGGTCGCCACGGGGGCGGCCTTCGCGCCGTCGCCCGACTCGGCGCCGTCACCGGAGCCGTCGGACTCACCGGCGCCGTCCTGGCGGTCGCTGGCGGGCTCGCCCTGCGCCACCTGGCTCTCCGAGGGGGAGGTGCTGCCCCCGGAACCGATGACTCCGTTCTCCGCCAGCGTCCAGGTACCGGCGGTGGCCAGGGCAGCCGACAGCACCGCGGCGGTGGGCACCTGCCACCAGCCACGCGAACGCTGCGGGGCGTCCTCGTACTGCCTCGACGAGCTGTAGGGCGGGTACTGGTCACCCTGGCCGTACGGCTCGTCCTGCCCGTGCTGGGTCATCGTTGCTCCTTCCGACACCGAGCAGTGGACCACGCGAGGCTTGGGTCGCGCTGCACCGACGCTGGGATTTCTCTGTGAATCACGCCGGCTCCTCCTCGTGGGCGGGCAGGCGGACCTCGAAGGTGGCCCCACCACCGGGCGTCTCCAGCGCCGAGACGGTGCCCCGGTGCTGGGCCACCGTGGTGGCCACGATGGCGAGCCCCAGCCCGGAGCCACCGCCCTCGCCGCGCTGCCGAGACGGGTCGGAGCGGTAGAAGCGCTCGAACACCCGCGTGCGGTCCTGCGGAGCGACCCCCGGCCCGTGGTCCACCACGCGCAGCACCACCTCGTCCCGGTCGCGCCCCACCTGCACCTCGATGGGGCTATCGGGGGTGTGGCGCACCGCGTTGGCCACGAGGTTGGTCACCACCTGCCGCAGGGAGGCCTCCTGCCCGCTGGTCAGGGCGGCCTCGAGCGGCTGCCCGGCCAGGCCCTGCAGGCGCAGGGTGCGTTCGGGGGCCCAGGCGCGGGTGTCCGCCACCGCGTCGCTGGCCAGCACGGTCAGGTCCACCTCGGTGGGCTCGGGGACGGCGTCGGCCGCGCTCGTGGGGGGGGAGAACGCGTGGCGCTGCCCCGCATCGAGCCGGGCGAGGGTCATGAGGTCCTCCACGAGCACGCCCATGCGGGTGGCCTCGTCCTCGATGCGGCGCATGGCCGCCGCCGTGTCCTCGGCCCCGGTGATGGCACCGGAGCGGTACAGCTCTGCGTAGCCGCGGATCGCCGCCATCGGCGTGCGCAGCTCGTGGGAGGCGTCGGCGATGAAGCGGCGCATCTGCTGCTCGGAGGCATCGCGCACTGCGAGGGAGCGCTCCACGTGCGCCAGCATCAGGTTCAACGAGCTGGCCAGCGAGCCGACCTCGTCGCGCGTGCCGGGGTGGGGGACGCGGCTGGAGAGGTTGCCCTCGGCAATGCCGGCGGCGGTGTCCTCGATCTGCGTCAGCGGACGAAACGCCCGGTTCATCAGCGGCCACCCCAGCAGGACCCCCGCGGCCAGGGCCACCAGCCCCACCGAGAAGGCCAGAATCTGCAGGTTCTGCACGGCCTCGTCGATGTCCCGCAGCGGGCGGGCGACGGCGTAGGTGGCCACCTCGTTCACGTCCACCCCGGTCACCACCCGCCAGCGGTCGCCGTTGCCGTCGGTGACGGTGAACGGCTCCCCGGAACGCACGCGGGGGTCGTCCGGGTCCAGGTACCCGATGCGGGGGATGCTGCCGGCGGACTGGGCGTCGGCCACGGTCAGCGGCTGGGTGCCGTTGACCGGCATGAACTGGATCCAGTAGTTGTTCGGCGGGCGGAAGCCGGTGGACCCGGTGCGGGTGAAGCTGTCGAAGGCCGACTGGGCCACGGGGGCTGCGGCGCGCTCGAGCTGCTCATCGACCTGGCGCACCAGGAACTGCTGCATCAGGATGGCCAGCGCGATCGCGGTCGCGCTCAGGGCGCCGACCAGCAGCACCATCACGACGGCCAGCAGGCGCACCCGCAGGGGCCAGTGGCGGGGGGCCGCCCAGTGGCGGGCGACCCGGCCCGTCGCGGTGGCCCCCGCCGCCACCGGGTTCACGCGACCGACTCCGGCGGCAGGCGCAGGACGTAGCCCACCCCCCGCTTGGTGTGGATCAGGGGAGGCAGTCCCTCGGTGTCGATCTTGCGGCGCAGGTAGGAGATGTAGCTCTCGACGATGCCCATCTCCCCGCGGAAGTCGTAGTCCCAGACGTGGTCCAGGATCTGCGCCTTCGAGAGCACCCGGTGGGGGTTCTGCATCAGGTAGCGCAGCAGGTTGAACTCGGTGGGGGAGACCTCGATGACGCGTCCGGCGCGGGAGACCTCGTAGGTGTCCTCGTTGAGGGTGAGGTCCTCGAAGGTCAGCACGCGGTCCTCGTCGGCCTGGTCCTCGGCGTGGCTGCGCCGCAGGATGGCGCGGATGCGGGCCACCACCTCCTCCAGGCTGAACGGTTTGGTGACGTAGTCGTCGCCGCCGACGGTCAGCCCCTTGACCTTGTCGTCCACCGAGTCCCGGGCGGTGAGGAAGAGCACCGGCATGTGCTGGTCGCGCTCGCGCAGGCGGCGGGTGATGGTGAAGCCGTCCATGTCCGGCAGCATCACGTCCAGCACCAACAGGTCGGGCTCGACCTCGGCCGCGAGCTGCAGGGCGGTGCTCCCCTGCGCCGCGGTGTGCACCTCGAACCCGGCGAAGCGCAGGCTCGTGGCCAGCAGCTCGCGGATGTTGGGCTCGTCCTCGACCACGAGGAGGGTGGCGTCAGCGCTGGTGTCCATGGCTCCACTGTGCTGAGTGGGGCTGGGAGTTTCCTGAGCACACGCTGGGGAGGTCCGATGACGGGCCGAGCCCGGTCTCGCGGTGCGGCGGGAGCGGGGCACAATGTGCGCATCGTGCCCTCCTCCACCTCTGCCCCGTCCCCTGCCGGTACCAGCCCGGGCGCGCAGCGTGCCCTGCGCCTCTGGGTGCCCGCGCTGCTCGTCAGCGTGGCCGCCCTGGCGGCCCTGTGGATCAATGGCGGTTGGCCGGTGGACCTCGAGGTGTATCGATGGGGTGGCCAGCTGGTGGCCGACGGCGACAGCCTCTACGCGCCGCGCGAGGGCCTGCCGTTCACCTACCCGCCTTTCGCCGCGCTGCTCTTCGTCCCGCTGGCGCTCGCCCCGCAGGCGGTCGCCCTCGGGCTGGTGGTGCTCGGTTCCGCGCTGGGTCTGGTGGTGGTGCTGCGCCGGGCCCTGGAGGGTGCGCGCGAGGGCTCCATGACCTTCCTGGGCCACCGGTTGGCGCCCACCTGGAAGATGTTGGGTGTGCTGGCCGTGGCCGCCGTGGTCTGCGAGCCCATGTGGCAGACCTTCTCGTTCGGCCAGGTGAACCTCCTGCTGGCGGGCCTGCTGGCCGCGGACCTGCTGCGCCGCGGCGACCGCCCCTGGCGCGGGGTGTGGCTGGGCGTGGCCGCCGGCATCAAGCTCACGCCGATCTTCCTGCTGGCCTGGCTGGTGCTGAGCCGCCAGTGGCGGGCAGCGGGCGTGGCACTGGGGGCGATGCTGTCCACCATCGGCCTGGGCTTCCTCGTGCTGCCGGGTGACTCGCGGGCCTTCTGGACCGAGGTGTTGCCGGAGACGGGGCGGATCGGCGCGCCCAGCTACGTGGCCAACCAGTCGGTCAAGGGCGTGCTCGCGCGCTTCCTGGGCGACGAGGCCCCGGCGCTCGACCCGGCGTGGTTCGTCATCTCGGTGGTGGTGGGTGTGGTGCTGGTGCTGGCCGCGGCGCGCCTGAGCGCCCTGGGCGACCGTTCCGCCGGGCTCTGGGTGGCCTCGATCGGGATGCTGCTGGCCTCCCCGGTGAGCTGGTCCCACCACTGGGTGTGGATGGTCCCCCTGGCGCTGGCGGTACTGTGCTCGGCAGCCCGGAAGGACGTGCCCCGCCTGGCGCGGTGGGCTGCGGGGGGCATGCTGGCTGCGGCAGTGCTGCAGGTGATCTGGTGGGTCCCCTCCCGGGACGGACGCGAACTGGAGTGGAACGCATGGCAGATGGTGTTGGGGAACGCGTACGTGTGGGGCGGTCTGTTGCTGACGGTGGCCCTGGTGCCGTTGGCGGCGCGGCAGGTGCGCGAGCTGCTGGCCGGCCGCGGGGGCGTGGGGTCCGACGCATGACCGCGGCGGCCCCGCGGGTGGTTCCCGCGGGGCGTGCTGAGCCCTGGGCCGCGGACCCGGGAGAGCGTCGCGGCACCTCACCGGCGGTGTGGCTGCCGGCCTTCGTGCTGCTCAGCGCGGCCGTGCTCACCATGCTCGTGATGCGCGAGGACCCGCCGCTGGACCTGCGGGTCTACACCGGCGGCGTCAGGGCGTTGCTGGAGGGTGACAATGTCTACAACCTCACCTACACCAGCTCACAGCTGACCTTCACCTACCCGCCGTTCGCGCTGCTGGCCTTCCTGCCGATGGCCTGGGTGAGCCCGTGGCTGGGCTCCGCCCTGACCCTGCTGGTCTCGATCGCCTGCGTGGCCTTCCTGCTGCACGTGGCGCTGGGGCGAGCCGGCGTGGGGGTCGTGGTGGCCACCGTGATGCTCGTGGCCGCCATGGTGGCCGAGCCGGTGTGGCTGACCATGCACTTCGGACAGGTCAACCTCATCCTGGCCGCCCTCATCACGGCCGACCTCGCCACGGGGCGCGACCGCTGGTGGCGGGGCGTCGGCCTGGGCATCGCGGCCGGCATCAAGCTCTCGCCGCTCACCTTCCTGGCCTGGCTGCTCCTGACCCGCCAGTGGCGGGCGGCGGCAGTGGCCACCGGCACCTTCGTGGCCACCATCGGGGTCTCGTTCGTCGTCACGCCGGGCACGGCCCGCGCCTTCTGGCTGGACACGCTCCCTGCATCGGCCGGCGGGGAGCCCAACCACATGAGCGACGCCATCGCCCACTCGATGCCCAAGGAGTACCTGGGCAACCAGTCGGTGATGGGCTTCATGAGCCGCTGGTTCGGGCCCGACACCGATGCGGCGACGCTGGCCTGGCTGCTGGTGGGCGGGGTGGTGTCGGTGGCCATCGTGGCCGTCGGGGCCTGGCTGACCCTCCACGGGGAGCGCGTGCTCGGCTTCTTCGTCGCCTCGCTGGCGGTGGTGGTGGCCTCGCCGATCGCCTGGACGCACCACTGGGTGTGGGCCATCCCGCTGGTGGTGGCGCTGTGGGAGTCCGCGCCGCGGGTGGCACCGCTGCTCCGGTTCAAGGCGGCGCACCTGCAGGCGCTCGCCGCCGTGGTGGCCCTGGTGCTGGTGGCCGACGCGCACTGGTGGGCCCCTGCCCGGCGCATGCAGGAGTTGGACTGGAATCCCCTGCAGATGATCGTCGGCAACGACTACCTGCTCATGTTCCTGCTGCTTCTCGGGGTGCTCGGCGCCGGCGTGCTGCGCGGCGGGCCGAGCACCGCCTGGCGCGCCGCTCCGGCCGGCGCGCAGGGGGCCGGCGTCGCGGGCCCGACCGCATCGCGCCCGGCCGTGGCGGGTCAGTCGCCGGTCACCAGCGCGTCCGGCACCTCCTCGGCATCGAGGATGCGGTAGGCGTAGCCCTGCTCGGCGAGGAAGCGCTGGCGGTGGGCGGCGAACTCCGCATCGACGGTGTCCCGCGTGACGACGGTGTAGAAGTGCGCGGTGCGGCCGTCGCTCTTCGGGCGCAGCACGCGGCCGAGCCGCTGGGCCTCCTCCTGCCGTGAGCCGAAGGTGCCGGAGACCTGGATGGCCACCGAGGCCTCGGGGAGGTCGATGGAGAAGTTGGCCACCTTGCTGACCACCAGGCGGGTGATCTCCCCGGAGCGGAAGGCCTCGAACAGCCGGCCGCGCTCCTTCTGCGGCGTCTCCCCGGTGATGATGTCGCAGTCCAGCCGGCCCGCGATCTCCTCGAGCTGGTCGAGGTACTGGCCGATCACCAGGGTTGCCTCGCCGGCGTGGTGCTCCACGATGCGGTCGAGCACCGGCAGCTTCACGTCGGCGCAGGCGGCGAGCCGGTAGCGCTGGTCGGCCTCGGCCGTGGCGTAGGCCATGCGCTCGGACTCCGGCAGGGTGGTGCGCACCTCCACGCAGTCCGCCGGGGCGATCCAGCCCTGGGCCTCGATGTCCTTCCACGGCGCGTTGTAGCGCTGCGGGCCGATGAGGCTGAACACCTCGTTCTCGCGGCCGTCCTCGCGCACCAGGGTGGCCGTGAGCCCCAGCCGACGGCGGGCCTGCAGGTCGGCCGTCATGCGGAAGATCGGCGCGGGCAGCAGGTGCACCTCGTCGTAGATGATCAGGCCCCAGTCGCGGGCGTCCAGCAGGTCCAGGTGGGTGTAGACGCCCTTGCGGCGCGTGGTGAGCACCTGGTAGGTCGCGATGGTGACCGGGCGGACCTCCTTGACGGTGCCGGAGTACTCGCCGATCTCCTCCTCGGTGAGGGTGGTGCGGCGCAGCAGCTCGGCCTTCCACTGGCGGGCCGACATCGTGTTCGTCACCAGGATCAGCGTGGTGGTCTCCTGGCGGGCCATCGCCCCGGCGCCCACCAGCGTCTTGCCGGCCCCGCAGGGCAGCACGACCACCCCGGAGCCGCCGTCGGTGAACCCGTCCACCGCGTGCTCCTGGTAGGGGCGCAGGCCCCAGTCGCCCTCGAGCCCGATGGGGTGGGCCTCGCCGTCGACGTAGCCCGCCTTGTCGTCGGCGGGCCAGCCCACGTTGATGAGCTCGCTCTTGATGGCACCGCGCTCGGACGGGTGCACGGCGACCGTCGCGGCGTCGACGTCCGCTCCCAGCATCGGGGCGATCTTCTTGTGGCGGCGCACCTCGGTGAGCACGGCGGGGTCGGTGGAGTGCAGCACCAGGCCGGCCGTGGGGTGCTGCTCCAGGGTGAGGCGGCCGTAGCGGTCCATCGTCTCGGCCACGTCGATGAGCAGCGGCTGCGGTACGGGGAAGCGGCTGTGGGTGACCAGCGCGTCGACCACCTGCTCCGCATCGAGGCCGGCGGCGCGGGCGTTCCACAGGGCGAGCGGGGTGATGCGGTAGGTGTGCACGTGCTCGGGGGCGCGCTCGAGCTCGGCGAAGGGTGCGATGGCGCGGCGGGCGGCCTCGTAGCCGTCGTGGTCGACCTCGAGGAGGACGGACTTGTCGCTCTGGACGATGAGGGGGCCGGTCATGGGGGCGTCAACGCGGTGGCCCGGTGCGGTGTTCCGTCGCGCGGGTGGGCCACCGCCCGGCCGGGTGGGTTGAGACACTGGGGGTGAGAACACCATCGGACCGAGGAGTCCCCATGCGCACTGCCCAGATTGAGACCGTCCGCTCCCTCGCCCCCGAGGTGGGTGCCGTGGGGGGCATGCCCGATGCCGTGACGATCTACGAGGTCGGCCCGCGCGACGGCCTGCAGAACGAGAAGGGCGTGATCCCCACCGCGGTGAAGGCCGAGTTCGTGCGGCGGCTGCTGGATGCCGGGCTCGACACGGTGGAGACCACGAGCTTCGTCCCGCAGAAGTGGGTGCCGCAGCTGGGCGACGCCGCCGAGCTCATCGGGCAGCTCGGCGACCTGGCCACGGGGCCGAAGCGCCCGGTGCTCGTGCCGAACATGAAGGGCCTGGAGCGAGCGCAGGAGCTGGGGCTGAGCAGCATCGCGGTGTTCGGTTCGGCCACCGAGGCGTTCGCGCAGAAGAACCTCAACCGGGGGCGCGAGGAGCAGTTCGAGATGTTCGCCCCGGTGGTGGAGCAGGCCCGGGCCGAGGGCATGTGGGTGCGCGCGTACGTCTCCATGTGCTTCGGCGACCCGTGGGAGGGACCGGTGCCGGTGTCCCAGGTGGTGGACACCTGCCAGCGGCTGATGGACCTGGGCTGCGACCAGCTCAGCCTGGGCGACACCATCGGCGTGGGCACGTACGCGCACGTGCACCACCTGCTGGACGGTCTGGAGGACGTGGGGCTGGGCACCGACCGCATCGGCGTGCACTTCCACGACACCTACGGCCAGGCCCTGTCGAACACGATGGCGGCGCTCTCCCGGGGCGTGCGCGTGGTGGACGCCTCGGCCGGGGGCCTGGGCGGGTGCCCCTACGCGAAGTCCGCGACCGGCAACCTGGCCACCGAGGACCTGGTCTGGGCCCTGGAGGGCATGGGCATCGAGCACGGGGTGGACCTGGAGAAGCTGGTGGCCACGTCGGTGTGGATGGCCGAGCAGCTGGGCAAGCCCTCGGTCAGCCGCGTGGTCAAGGCGCTCGCCGGCTGAGCCCGCGGCCGGGGCGGGCCCGGCCTGCCCGCGCACGCAGAACGGCCCGTCCCGGGATCCCCAGGACGGGCCGTTCATGGGGGGACCGACGAGGCCCCAGGAACTCAGGCCGTCGTGCTGGGCACGGCGTCGGACTTCTCGAGGTGCTCACCCAGGATGAGGGTGCGCATCTCCTCCTCGGAGGTGGCGGCCACCGCCTTGCGGCGCGACACCCAGAACACCAGGCCCAGGGCCACCCAGACCCCCAGTGCGATGAGGGAGGGCATCTTCAACGCGGCCGGGGAGCCGGGCACCAGGAGCAGCAGCAGGAAGCAGACACCGGCCAGGGCGCCCAGAAGCGCCAGGACCTTTCGCACCGTGGAGCGGCTGCCCTCCGGCTCGGTGGGGTCGGCCGGGGCGTTGCTCCAGCGCAGCATCTTGAACGCCGCCAGGCAGGTGTAGGTGTAGGCGATCGTCACGCCGATGGAGCTCATGTCCACGATCCACGACAGGGCCTGACGGCCGAACCACGGGGAGAGCAGGCACACGGCCATCACGAACACGACCGCGAAGGCCGGGGCGCGGTGGGAGTTCAGACCCGCGAAGCGCTCCGGGATCACCCGGGCACGCCCCATCGCGAACAGCAGGCGGCTGGCGGCCACGTAGAAGCCGTTCAGGCCGGTGGAGACACCCATGGCCACCGAGAGGCCCAGGACCAGCAGCCCCACGGAGCCGAAAAGGTTGCTCAGGCCGTCGGCGGTGCCCCACAGCGGCTCGGAGGCGACGAGGCCCTCCCACTTCTGCGAGGCGGCCGTGGCCACCGTCATCGCGATGTAGATGGCCGCGGCGGCCACGATGGCGAAGACGATCAGGGCGAAGGCCTTGGCCGGCGGGAAGTCGAACTCCTCGGCGGCCTGCGGCACGTTGTCGAAGCCCACGAAGGCCCACGGGGCGATGGCCACGATGCCGAGGATCGCCGCGGTCGGTGCAACCCCCTCGGGGAAGCCGGGGGAGACGTTGGCCCACATGCCGTCCGGGTGGATCAGCACACCGACCAGGATGAGGGCGACGCCCACCAGCATCGCCATCACCATGAGGAACTGGGTGCGGCCCGACAGGGCGGTGCCGCGGGTGTTGAGCACCGCGAAGGCCACCAGGGCCAGGCTCGCGACGACGACCTCGCCGAGGTAGACCTGCCACCCGGCGATCTCCCACAGCGGCACCCACTCCACCAGGTCCGGCAGCAGCCGGCGGAAGAGCAGGGCCACGGCCGAGGCGTTCAGGGCCACGATCGAGGCATATCCGAGGGTGAGGAACCACCCGCAGGCAAAGGCGTGGTTCCGGCCGAACGCATTGAAGGCGTAGGCGAACTCACCACCGGAGACGGGGAAGGTGCGGATGAGGATTCCGTAGCTGACGGCGATGAGGCACATGAGGGCCGCGCCAATGGTCAGTCCGATGGCGGTTCCCAGCGGCCCGGCGGTGGCCAGCCAGTCGGTGGGCAGCACGAAGGCGCCCCAGCCGATGGCCGAGCCCAGGGCGATGGCCCACACCCAGTGCGGCTTGAGGGTGGAGTCGAGGCTGTCGCGTTGCTCCAGCAGGTCCGCAGACGACTGGCGCGTGGCGCGATTGTTCATGAGGGGCTCCGATGGGGAGTGAGGGGGCAGGGTGCGGCGGCGAGGGGTGCCGCGCGGTGCACCCCATCATGCCTCGGGCACTGCGCGGGCATCCTGTTTTCTAGCCGCAGGCGTTGCCGCGTGTTCTCCCGGATGTCACGGGAAGTTCACGATCGGCGCGGTGTGCTTGACACGCCCCCCCTTGACCGACATTGTGCGGAACGGCACCGCACGTCCCTGTGGTGTCGGAAATGTTCGTTCGGATTACCATCCCAGACCCCTCAAGGACCCTCCATGCTCTCGTCCGCGCGCCTGCCGCGGGTGTCGACAGCTCTCGCTGGTACCGCCCTCGGGCTCGGTGCTGCAGGGATTGCTGCCTCGGCCGCTCACGCACACGCCACGGAGTCACAGTCGTACACCGTGACCGCCTGGTACCTGAATGTCCGCTCCGCCCCCACCGACGCCTCGGCCCGGGTCGACCTGCTGGAGAAGGGGGACGTCGTCCACGGCACGCCCCTGGACAACGGCTGGGTGCAGATCGATGGCGGTTACGTCCACGGGTACTGGCTCGAGGCCAACGAGGCCGACCCCACCCCGGAGCCGCCCACGCCGGAGCCGCCGACCCCGGGTGAGGCCACCTTCGAGGTCACCACCTACCTCAACGTCCGCGCCGAGGCCACGGCCCGGTCGTCGATCGTGGGCCTGTACACCCCCGGCACGCAGGTGGCCGGCACGAAGCTCGACAACGGGTGGGTGCAGACCGCTGACGGTTTCGTCCACGGCGCCTACGTGAAGCAGGTCGACGAGGCCCCCACCCCGCCGACCCCGGAGCCCGGCCCAGCTCCCGGTGACACCTACCGCATCGACCGGTCGGTGAACCTGCGGTCCGGCCCGGGCATGCGCTACCAGGTGATCGGCGTGGCGCCCCGCGGCGCCGAGGTGACCGGCACCGACGTGAACGGCTGGGTCCAGACGGACCTCGGCTACTTCTGGCACACCTTCGCCACCAAGGTGGAGGACGGCTCGGTGGACCCGACGCCGGAGCCCCCGACCCCGCCCGAGCCCCCCACGCCGCCGACGCCGGAGCCGCCCACGGCCGAGGTCATCCGGTACGTCAACCCCGCCGGGGGCGCCCAGTTCACCGGCGTGTACGCCGGGCCCAGTTACGGCTCAGGCTACAAGGGCTCCGTGGCCGAGGGCTACGTGCTGCGCGGCAACTTCACGGCCGACGGCCAGTGGTTCCAGGCCGGCCCCACCAGCTTCGTGCCCGTGGCGCACCTCACCGACGTGCACTACGCCTACACCGGCTCGAACGGCCGCCTCGACCCGAACACGCTGTGCGACAACCCCATCCCGGGTCAGGAGCACCAGCTGCTGCAGTGCGACGCCGTCGCCCCGCTGGCGGGTCTGAACAAGGAGTTCAAGAACACCTTCGGCCACGACCTCAAGCTCGGCGAGTGCTACCGCACCTACGAGACGCAGGTGCTCTACAAGATCCGCCGCGGTTTCTGGGCCGCCACCCCGGGTACCTCGCAGCACGGCTGGGCCGCGGCCTGCGACCTCAGCGAGCCCGAGAGCGAGCTGGGTTTCGGCACCGCCAAGTACAACTGGCTGGACGCCAACGCCCCCCGCTTCGGGTGGGAGAACCCGAGCTGGGCCCGCGAGGGCGCCTACAAGCCCGAGTACTGGCACTGGGAGTTCGCCTCGCTCACCCAGTACTCCAAGGGGCTGGGCGCCCTGGGCGACTGACACCGACCGAGCACCGACCGAGCCCCGCGACCACGTGTTCGCGGGGCTTCGTCGTGCCCGGGCCCTCCACCGGGTGCCGCAGCGCCTGTGACGGGTGGCACAGTGTCGCCATGACTTCTGCGAACCTCGGACTCAAGCTGGGCGACCGCGACCTCGCGGTGCGCCCGCAGGACAACCTCTTCCTCCACGCCAACGGCACCTGGCGTGCGACGCACGAGATCCCGGCCGACCGGTCGGTCTACGGCACCTTCCACCAGCTGCGGGAGAAGGCCGAGGCGGACGTACGCGCCCTCATCGAGGCCGCGGCCGACCGCGCCGGGCAGGACGCCGGCGACTCCGAGGCCGGCACGGTGGGTGCGCTCTTCGCGTCGTTCATGGACGAGCAGGCCGTCGAGACCGCCGGGCTGGACGCGCTGGGGCCCGACCTCGAGATCGTCCGCGGCGTGACCGATGCGGAGTCGCTCGCTCGTGCGCTGGGCGCCCTCCAGGCCACCGGGGTGGCGGGGCTGCTGATGCCCTTCGTGGACAACGACAACGAGCACCCCGACCGCTACTCGGTCTACCTGGAGCAGGCCGGCATCGGGCTGCCCGACGAGGCCTACTACCGCGAGGAGCAGCACGCCGAGGTGCTGGCCGCCTACCGCGAGCACGTCGCACGCCAGGCGCGTACCGCCGGCCTGGTGCAGGACGACGCCGCCGCGCAGGACCTCTCCCGGCGCGTGGTGGACCTCGAGCAGCAGATCGCCGCCCGCCACTGGGACGCCGTCGCCACCCGCGATGCGGTGAAGTCCTTCACCCCCTGGACGCGCGAGGAGCTGCTCGGCGCCACCGAGGGCCTGCACCTCGAGGCCTGGGCCGAGGCGCTGGGGCTGCCGGCCGCGGGGCTCGAGCGCGTGATCGCCCGCCAGCACACCTTCCTGCGGGCCCTGCCGGAGCTGCTCGACGGCCCGGACGCCGCCGCCATCGACACCTGGCGCGACTGGCTCGCCTGGCGCGTGGTCACCTCGCGGGCCCCCTACTTGCCGTCCGCCGTGGTCGAGGAGAACTTCGACTTCTACGGCCGCACCCTCACCGGTGCCCCGGAGCTGCGCGACCGCTGGAAGCGCGGGGTCGCCTTCGTCGAGGGGGCCGCCGGCGAGCTGGTGGGCAAGCTGTACGTCGCCGAGCACTTCCCGCCCTCGCACAAGCAGGCCATGGAGGAGCTCGTCGCCAACCTCACCGAGGCCTACCGCCGCCGCTTCGCCGACGTGCCGTGGATGGGGGACGACACCCGCGAGCGCGCGCTGGAGAAGCTGGAGGCCTTCCGGCCCAAGATCGGCTACCCGGAGACCTGGAAGGACTACTCCGACCTGGACGCCGACGCCGGCGACCTGATGGGCAACGCCCGCCGGGCCGCGCTCTCGGAGACCCGCCGCGAGCTGCGCAAGATCGGCCAGCCGGTGGACCGCGACGAGTGGTTCATGCCCCCGCAGACCGTCAACGCCTACTACAACCCGGGCCTGAACGAGATCGTGTTCCCGGCCGCCATCCTGCAGCCGCCCTTCTTCGACGCCACCGCGGACGACGCGGCGAACTACGGCGGCATCGGTGGCGTCATCGGCCACGAGATCGGCCACGGCTTCGACGACCAGGGCTCGCGCTACGCGGCCTCCGGGGCGTTGGAGGACTGGTGGACCGCCGAGGACCGGGAGCGCTTCGACGCCCTGGCCCAGCAGCTCATCGCGCAGTTCGATGCGGTGGAGCCCGCCGACGCACCCGGCACCCACGTCAACGGTGGGCTGACGGTCGGCGAGAACATCGGCGACCTGGGTGGGCTGGCGATCGGCCTGGCGGCCTACCGCATCGCGCTGGGGGGTGAGCCGGCCCCGGAGCTCGAGGGGCTCACCGGCGACCAGCGCTTCTTCCTGGCCTGGGCGCAGATCTGGAACGGGGTCGCGCGCGAGGCGGAGGCCAAGCGCCTGCTCGCGATCGACCCGCACGCGCCCATGGACGCCCGGGCGAACGTCGCCCGCAACCTGGACGCCTTCCACGAGGCCTTCGGCACCCAGCCGGGGGACGGGATGTGGCTGGACGAGGCCGACCGGGTGCGCATCTTCTGAGCGGACACGAAACAGGGCCCTGAGGAGTCAGACTCCTCAGGGCCCTGCGTCAGCAGTGCTGGTGGGTGTTCCCACTGCGCTGCTCAGAGCTTGATCAGACCGCGCTTCACGGCGTTCACCAGACGGCGAGGCACAGTGACCTCCTGGCCGTCAATGGTGTGCGTCTGCAGGGTCGGCACCTGGGCCTTCCACTGCGAGCGACGGTGGCGGGTGTTGGAACGGGACATCTTGCGCTTCGGAACTGCCATGGGGCCAGTCTACGCGAGATTGACCCTTCTCCTTACCACGCGTGCTGCCGACCACCTCACACCCCCGCCGCGGCCCCCACGATGCGGTGGATGCTCCAGGTCCGCGTGAGCTTCTCGGCGTCCTTCACCGCATACAGCCGGCCACCGTCCACGGAGGTGGGCGTGACCAGGGTGGTCCGCACCGCGCCGAGGTCGTCGGTGTGCCAGATCCACACCGGCGCCCCATCCTGGGCGGCCTCGCGCAACAGGGCGAGCACCACCATCGGGTCGCGGCTCTGCATCCGTGGCGCGGTGGGGGCGGCTGCTCGCCCGGGGCCGTCGCCCTCCTCCGGGGCCGTGGCCTCGGTGAGGGACCGCGCCCGGTCGAGGGCGAGCTCGCGGGTGAGGGGCCGGGAGGCGACCGGCGGCGCGGTGCGCGGGGTGACCCGTGCCGGGACGCCCGCCGCACCCTCGCCGACCGAGGGGCCGTAACCGTGGTCGCGCAGGAAGGCGCGCGCCTGGGCGGCGGGCAGGCGCGAGGTGACCACCGTCGGGGCCGCCTGCTCCAGCCCGAGGGGGGACAGCTGCGGGTCGTGGACCATGCGCGTGGCCAGGGCGGGGTCGTCGACCACCAGCACCGCCCGGGCGTCGCCGACGTGCACCCGGCCGTGGCCCGCCGCGACCTCGCGGAGCAGGAACTCAACCGGTTGCGGCAGGCCCGTCGCCGAGGCGGCCGCGACGCGCTCGCGGACCTCCGATGCGGGGTGCCCGGCGTCCAGGGCGCGGCGCAGGCTCCGCTCGCTGAAGCGGTGGGTGGTCGCCCCGCCGCGGGACTCCACGTCGGTGGTGGTGTGCAGCAGGCGCGTGAGCTCGGGGGTGGGCCGCCCGGGGACCACCGCGGTCAGGTCGGCCTGCACCAGCATCGAGGAGGTGGCCTCGGGCAGGTGCTCGGCGAGCGTGGCGGCGAGCTCCTCGGGCCGCTCGGCCAGGGCCACGAGCCAGGGGCTGGCCACCCAGCGGTCGCGCTGCGTGATGGGGGTGGCGGCCAGGCCCAGCAGGCGCGCCTGCTCCAGGACCCCGGCCACGGCCTCCGGTGCGGGCGGACGGCGCAGCGGGTGGCGCCAGGCCCAGCGGGCGAGGAGCTCCTCGACGGTGCCGGACTCCTCGCCCAGGGCGGCGAGCTCGCCCAGCAGCTCCTGCCGGCGGTGCCGGGCAGTGGGGGAGGACGCGGCCTCCGACAGGGCGTTGACGCGCTTCGACCGGCCGGAACCGGCGTCCGGAGCCGGGCCCGTGCGCGCGCCGGCGCGCCGGCCGGGGGGCGCGGTGGTGCCGGTGGCGTCGGGGTCGAGCGGCGTGGACCACCAGGCGTCCAACAACTGCGCGGCGCGTTCGGGGTCAGGGAGCTGCTGCCAGCGGTCGGCGGCCGGCGTGGGGCCCCAACGGTGCCCGTCGCTTGCCCCCGGCCAAGCCCCGACCTCCATGAGCCCGGCGGCGTGCGCCACCGTCAGCAGCAGGTGCGCGGCGGGGGCGTCGATGCCCAGGCGCCGCTCGACGGCCGTCACCTCCCGGACGCCGAGGCCGCCGTTGGCCAGCACGGCCGGCGGGTGGACCTCCAGGGTCAGCAGCAGCTCGTCGGTGAGGGAAAGCAGCCCCGAGGTCTCGGCCGCGGCGGCGTCCACCAACGGCGCGTCCCGGCGGGCCGCGCCGGTCTCGGGGGCGGGTGGTTCCACGTCGAGGGAGCGGTGCGTGCGGCCCTGGCGCAGGGCGAGCGCCACCTCGCGCGGCAGCTGGACCGTGGTGGCCGACCGGTCCACCAGCAGCCCGGCGGCCACCAGCTCCCGCCGGGCCTCCTGGGTGGCGGCCGGCGCGCTGGCCGTCACGGTGCCCACGCCGGGCCCCCAGGTGAGGGCTCGCAGGAGGGCGCTGCCCGCATCGGACACGGTGGCGAGCTGGTCCTTCAGCGACGGGCCGGTCGCGGCGGGGGCGGCCCCGGGGGCCCCCGCCTCGCTGGCCGGCGCGAGGCCGGCGGGGGAGGGCAGGAGCTCGGAGAGGATCCGCACGGGGCGCAGGCCCTCCGGGCTGCGCCACAGCAGGGCGGCCGTCCACAGCCGGTCGAGTCGGGAGGTCACCTCGCGCAGCGGGGCGTCGACGGCGCGGGCCACCTCGTCGGCGCCGGTGGGGGCCAGCACCAGGGCGGCCTCGAGCACCTGCAGCGTGGGGCGGTCCAGGGAGTCCAGGGCGCGGGTGGTGGACGTGGTCGTGGTGGCCGCCGCCGCCAGGGCGGAGAGGTCCTCCACGGAGTGGCGTGCGAGGTCGGGCCGGGCGAGCAGGAGGTCGGCCAGTTCGTCGACACTCCGGCCTCGCAGGTCTGCGGCCAGGGAGCGGAAGCCGCCACCGGGTGTCGAGGGAGGGGTCATCCGGCCCACGGTAGTCGCAGGGGCGCGGTCGGGCTCCCGCGCACTCAGCGGAAGCGGTAGCCGACGCCGCGGACCGTCTCGATGTGGTCGCTGCCCACCTTGGTGCGCAGCTGGCGCACGCAGACGTCGACCACGTTGGAGTGGGGGTCGTGGTCCACGCCCCACACCTCCGCCAGCAGCTGCTGGCGGCTCAGCACCTGGCCCGGGTGGCGCATGAAGGTGGCCAACAGGCCGAACTCGCGGGAGGTCAGGGAGGTCTGCACGCCGTCGCCGCGGACCTCGCGGGTGCGGTGGTCCAGGGCCAGGCCGCCGGCCTCCACGACCATGCCGTCCTTCGCCGTGGGCACCTCGGTGGTGTCGGCCAGACGGACCCGCACGCGGGCCAGCAGCTCGGCGAACTGGAAGGGCTTGGTCATGTAGTCGTTCGCGCCGCCCTCCAGCGCGGAGACGGTGTCCTCCACCGTGTCCCGGGCGGTGAGGACCACGACGGGCACCGAGACGCCCTGCCCGCGCAGGTTCTCCAGCAGGTCGGTGCCGTCCATGCCGGGCAGGCCCAGATCGAGCACCACGAGGTCGAAGCCGCCGTGCATGGCCAGCGTCAGTCCGGTGCGGCCGTCGCCGACCACCTCGGTCTGGTATCCGGCGGCACGCAGCCCCTTGTCGATGAAGGAGGCAATCCGGTCGTTGTCCTCGATGATCAGGATGTGGGGCACCTCAGTCGTCCTCTCCGGGGTCGGCCTGCTCGTCGAGTGCGTCGTCGGCGGGCGCGGGGGTGTGGTTCTCCACCGGGACCAGCAGGGTGAAGGTGGCGCCGCCGCCGGGGGTGGGGGCCACCGAGACCGAGCCGCCGTGACCCTCGGCGATGGCGCGCACGATGGGCAGGCCCAGCCCGGCGCCGGGGTGGTGGGGGTCGCCCCCGCCGGCGCGGTGGAAGCGCTCGAAGATCTTCTTCTCGTGGCCCGGGGGCACGCCGGGGCCGTGGTCGGCCACGGTGAACGCCAGCGACCACTGCCCGGCGCCACTGGTCACCCAGCGGGAGGCGAGGTGGATGCGGTCACCGTCCTGGGTGTGCTGCGCGGCGTTGCGGGCCAGCTGCAGCAGCGCCTGCGTCAGACGCTGCCCATCGAGCTCCGTGGTCCCCTCGGCCAGCTCGTCGTCACCGCTGACGGGCAGCCGTCGCGTGAGGTCGCGCTCGGTGATCTCCTGGGCGGCGTTCTGGAAGCTCCGCAGCGGGGAGAGGATCCGGCCGGAGACGAACCACCCGGCCAGGCCGGCCAGGACCAGTGCGAGGGCGGCCACCGGGGCCGCGCGCTTCAGCACTGAGGTCAGCACCGCATCGTTCTGGCCGGGGAAGGACAGGACGGTCAGGGTGCCGGAGGTCTCGCCCACCTGCACCGAGCTGCGGGCGTAGCGCGCCTCGCCCAGGCGGGTGTCGACGATGCCGGACTGGGCACCCTCGAGGTCCGCCCAGAGCTGGTCCTCCGACAGGAGCCCGGCGGGGTCCTCCACGGAGGGGCCGGACACCTGCATGATGTCGCCGGAGGCGGTGCGGCCCACCAGCAGCTCGCTGGCGCTGGGCTGCTGACGGGCCAGGAAGACCTCGAGGAGCCCGGCCGTGCTGGTGAAGGGCTTGCCCGTCGAGGGGTCCAGCCCTTCCTGGCGGAACTGCTGGAACTCGCGCAGCTCCTGGATGACGTCCTGGTTGGCCCGGTCGGCGTTGTCGGCGCGCGCGAGCCCGTAGGTGAGGGTGATCAGGGCGGTCAGCGCGACCGCGACGATCGCGACGAGCCACAGGACGATGCGGCCGCGCAACCCCAGCGTGCGGGAGCGGGGGTCAGCGGGCATCGCAGCCGTCAGTCGTCGTCATCGTCATCATCGTCGTCGTCGTCCCAGTCGTCGTCGTCATCATCGTCGTCGTCCCAGTCGTCGCCATCATCATCGTCATCGTCGTCCCCGTCGTCGTCACCGGGGGGCTGGGTCGGCGTGGGCGTCGGTGTCGGCGTCGGCTTGGCCGTGCGGGTGACCGTGCGCGGCACCTCCCGGGGGGTCCGTGTCGTCGACGAGGTGCTGGGCCGCACCGGTCGGGGGTCCTCGGCGGTGGGGCGGGGCGGCGCCGGTGCGACGGTGGGCTCCGAGGTGGGGCGGGGGGCCGGCTCGGTGGTGCGCTCGGGGGTCGGTTCGGCCGCGCTCCGGGGGGTGGACGGGGCCTGCGAGCTGGCGGTGTCCTTGCTGCGGGTCGTCTCGGTGGGCTGCGGGGCGCTGCTGCGCGTGGGCTCCGTGGAGCTGGGGGACCCGGACGTGCTGGGCCCCGAGGTCGCCGAGCCCTCACCGCCACCGGGGGCGTCGGCGAAGGCCGAGGACGAGGTGCCGGAGGAGCTACCGGAGGCGTTGGAGCTGCCGGAGGCGCTGGCCGGGGACGAGCTCTCGGCGCCGGTGGGGCCGGCCTCGGCGGGCGAGCTCGCGGCGGGCGGGTTCTCCGGCCCGGAGGACAGGTCCCCCAGGTCGGGGCCGCCGGGCAGGCGCATGGCCAGGGCGAGCACCGGGACGATGATCGCCAGGACGGCGACCGTGATCAGGGCGGGCAGGTACTTCTTCATCGCACACTCTCGGCTTCAGTGGTGGAGTCGGACTGTCGGGTGGCGCCGCGCTGGACCAGCCAGAGCGGGGTGGAGGAGTCCAGGTCCCAGACGTGCCAGTCCGGGAGCGGGTCGTCGCCGGTGGCCAGCACGATGCCGGGGTAGTCGGCGAGGGCGGACCGGACGCGCGCCCGGGAGGCGTCGGACAGACGGTCGTGCACGTCATCGAGCACGAGGAGCTTGGGCTTGCCGTAGAGGCCGCGGGCCAGGTGGAGCAGCACGCGCTGCTCCCGGGTCAGGGGCTCACCACCGCGGCGCAGGGTGGTGCGCTCACCCTTGGGCAGGGCGGCGACCACCTCGTCGAGGCCGACGGCGGCGAGCACCGGGCCCACCGGCTTGTCCAGGTCGGGGCGGCGGTAGCGGACGGCGCGGGCGATGCGGCCGTGCTCCACCGGCACGTCGGCGGCGACGTAGCCCAGCAGTCGCCGGCGGCGCTTGGAGTTGACCGCCGGGAGGTCCCAGCCGTCGAGCTCCACCCAGCCGTCCTCGGGCTGCGCGTCGCCCACCAGGGCCGCCACCACGCGGGCGGCCCGCTCGGGGTTCGCGCTGCGCAGGTGGATGCGGGAGCCGGGGGTGGCAAGCAGCTCGGGCAGGGTGTCCCCGCCGTCCTGCAGCCCGTTGATGTGCAGCAGGCCACGGGTGGGGCGGGAGCGCCGGCGGGCCGGAGGACCAGACCGGGTGCTGCCCGCGTCGTCCTCGGCGGACGGTGCGTCGGCGCCGGAGGGGGTGCTGGCCGCATCGGCGGAGGGGGTGCCGCGGCGCAGGGCCTTGGCCAGGACGAGGCTCGCGGCCAGGTAGCCCTGGCGGTACTCACCCACCCGGCCCATGTCCTGCACCGGTGTGGAGACGAGGCCCACCAGCAGCAGGGCGGTGGTGAGGCGCGCGGGGGTCAGGTCGGTCCAGACCGAGGTGACCCCCGCGAGGATGATGGCGATCACGGCCACCGAGGCGGCGCCACCCCGCATCACGCCGGCGAGGCGGGCGCGGCGCACGGCCAGGCTGCGGACGGTGTTGCTGTGCTCGTCGACGTTCTTGAGCTCGCGGTGCTCACCGCCGGCGGCGCGGATGGCCGGGGCGGCCTGCACTGTGTCGGCGATGTAGGAGGCCATGCGGCCACGGTGGCGGCGCAGCTCGCGGCTGCGGCGGAGGACCGGGCCCGAGAGGGCGTACAGCAGCACGGCCATCACCAGCAGGGCGATGGCGACCGCGGCGGCGATCTCCCAGGCCATGAGGAACAGGGCGACCACGACGCCCACCAGGAGCGGGATGCCGCTGACGAGGGGGGCGATGCCCATGGCCACCCAGCTGCGGATGGCCGAGAGGTCGTTGGTGGTGCGGGCCACCAGTACACCGAGGTTGGAGTGGCGGCCGGGGCGCAGGGCCGTGGCCACCAGCAGGCGGCGCAGCTCCAGGACGTAGTGCTGGCCGAGCACCTCGGCGAGCACCCACTCCGCCCAGCGCAGGGCGCCCACCGTGACGGCCGCGCTGAGCAGGCCGATGGTGAGGGTCCAGCGGGCGGCGGGGGTCGCCGCATCGAACAGCTGGGGGGTGAACCAGGCGATGCCCGCAGCAGCCGCTGCCTGGGCGACGCCGGAGGCCACCAGGCCGCCGAGGTACAGGCGGCGGACGCCCTTCCACACCGGGGGGAGCTCGGCGGCCGCCTCGTGGGCCGTCTGCTCCTCCCCGGCGAGGAGGGTGTTGCGGGTCAGCATCGGTTCAGAGCCCCAGGAACTCGCGGACGGTCGCCGGCTCGGCCAGGGCGAAGGTGTCGACCAGCGGCAGGTCGATCACCGCATCGGCCTCACGGGAGGCCATCGGGGAAGCGGTGATGGCGCCGCTGACACCGGCCACCGGCAGCCCGGCGGAGCGCAGCTCGGCCACGCCCGTGACGGCGCCGAGGGCCTCGCCGACGGCGAGGACGACCGCGTGCACGTCGTCGCCCAGGGCGCCGCTGCGGATCAGGTGGCTGGTCTCGCGCTGGTAGAGGCCGTCGGCGATCTCGATGACGACCACGTCGGGGGCGTCCTGCGAGAGCTCGTGGCGGACGGAGGCCACCAGGTCGACGGTCTCCTGCAGGCCGATGCGGAAGGTGCTGCCGTAGCCGAAGTCCGTGAAGTCCAGGACGGTGGACGCACCGGAGTCCAGGAACAGGCCCGGGTCGCCCCAGGCGCCGGTGCCGGTGGCCTTGCCCGCGGCGACCGTCAGGCCGGCCAGGGAGAGGCCGCGCACCACGTTGGCCACGGCGGTGGTCTTGCCGGCGTTCATGGAGCTGCCGACGACGTACACGACCTGGGGGCCGTTCGCGGGGCGCTCGGCGGCCAGCTCGGCGGCGGGGTGCACGGAGCGGGGGGCGACGTCGCGCAGGGTGACGATGCTGCCGTCGCCGCGGGCCAGCAGGCCGAGGGGCTCGATGAGGGTGGCCTCGGAGGTGCTGCCGTGGCGGTCGGTGACGTGGGCGGCCAGGCCGCCGGCGGCGGCGAGGTTCGTCAGGGCCAGGGAGTCGGGGACCTCGGCCTCGAACTGGTCGGGGGCGTAGCGGTCGCCGTAGGCCAGCAGGATCTCGTCGCCGGGGTAGAGGGTCTGGCGGCGGCCGCCCGGGTCCGGCAGCTTCTTGTGCTGGCCGAGGGAGACGATGCGGGCCAGGACGACCTGCCCGGCGCGGGGGGCCACGTCGGCGCCGGAGATCAGCTGCAGGCCCGAGGGGGTCCGGGCGAGGCGCTCGGCGACGTAGCGGGTGGTGTAGGCCTTCTTGGCGCGCAGGAGGCGCTCGGCGTCGACCGGGGTGGCGTGGACACCCGGCTGCTGGCTGGCCACGGAGTGGGCGCCCGCCTCGGGCACGACGGTCGGGTCGGCGGCCTCGGTGTGCTGGGGGAGGCCGGTGGTGGGGGGGAACGTGTCGGTCACGGCGGTGATGAGCGTGGCAGTCATGTCGACTCCTGTCTCGAGGGTGGGCCGGTCGGGCTGGCCCGCTGGGGGTCTGTCGCGGTGGGCGATGACCTCAAGGTAGGGAGGCGCCGTGAGGTGGCCGTGAGGAGCGCATGAGGGTTTGCTCATGGAGCGCTCGTGGGGGCCGGCGGGGGGAGGGTGCGGGTGGGCAGAACCGCACGGGTCCATGGCATTCTGGGGGGAGTTGTGACCCGCCTCACGCTCCCCAGGAGGACCCCATGTCGCGTGAAAGCACTGCCCTGTCCTACGTGTCCGGTCCCAGTGAGCTGCCCCTGTTGGGGCAGACCATCGGCGACAACCTGGACGCGACGGCCGCCCGTTTCGGGGACCGCGAGGCCCTGGTGGAGAGCGCCTCGGGGCGGCGCTGGACCTACGCGGAGTTCGTGGCGGACGTGGACCGGCTGGCCCGCGGACTGATGGCGCGCGGTCTGGGGGTGGGTGACCGCATCGGCATCTGGTCGCCGAACTGCGCGGAGTGGACCCTGCTGCAGTACGCCACCGCCAAGGTGGGGGCGGTGCTGGTGAACGTGAACCCGGCCTACCGTGAGCACGAGCTGTCTACGTCATCGAGCAGTCGGGCATGCGCTGGCTGGTGAGCGCCATCCAGCACAAGACGAGCAACTACCGGGCGATGGTCAAGAAGGTGCGTCCCCGCATCGAGACCCTGGAGGAGGTCGTCTTCATCGGTGACGAGAGCTGGGAGGCGCTCGTGGCCGCATCGGATGAGGTGGACGCGGCGGCGCTCGCGGCGCGCCAGGGCGAGCTGGGGGCGGACGACCCCATCAACATCCAGTACACGTCGGGGACCACGGGCTTCCCGAAGGGTGCGACCTTGAGCCACCACAACATCCTGAACAACGGGTACTTCGTGGGGGAGCGGGTCAACTACACCGAGGCCGACCGCATCTGCCTGCCGGTGCCCTTCTACCACTGCTTCGGCATGGTGATGGGGAATCTGGCGGCCACCACGCACGGGGCGTGCATGGTGATTCCGGCGCCCAGCTTCGAGCCGGCAGCCACCCTGCAGGCGGTCTCCGACGAGCAGTGCACCAGCCTCTACGGCGTGCCGACGATGTTCATCGCCGAGCTGGGGCTGCTGGACAAGCAGGAGGCCGAGTACGACCTCTCGCACCTGCGCACCGGCATCATGGCCGGCTCGCCCTGCCCGGCGGAGATCATGCGGCGGGTGATGTCGGAGATGAACATGGGTGAGGTGGCGATCTGCTACGGCATGACCGAGACCTCGCCGGTGTCGCTGATGACCATGGCCGATGACGATGTGCCCCACCGCACCGAGACCGTCGGTCGCGTGATGCCGCACGTGGAGGTGAAGGTGGTGGACCCGGTGACCGGCCGGCCCGTGCCGCGCGGGGAGACCGGGGAACTCTGCACGCGCGGGTACTCGGTGATGCTGGGCTACTGGGAGCAGCCGGAGAAGACCGCGGAGGCGATCGACGCCGCGCGGTGGATGCACACCGGTGACCTGGCCGTGATGGCCGACGACGGGTACGTGGCCGTCACTGGGCGCATGAAGGACATGGTGATCCGTGGCGGGGAGAACATCTACCCGCGGGAGATCGAGGAGTTCCTGTACGGGCACCCGTCGGTGCAGGACGTGCAGGTGATCGGCGTGCCCGACGAGAAGTACGGCGAGGAGCTGATGGCCTGGGTGGTGCTGCGTGAGGGCGCCGAGAGTGTGGACGCCGACGGGGTACGGGAGTTCTGCAGCGGGCAGTTGGCGCACTACAAGATCCCGCGGTACGTGCACGTGGTGGAGTCGTTCCCGATGACGGTGACCGGCAAGGTGCGCAAGGTGGAGATGCGGGAGAAGGCGCTGGCGATCCTGGGGTTGCAGCAGCGCTGACGGGGGGCGCTGGGGGTTCAGGGGGCGATGGGGGGGCCGGCGCGGGTGCGTCGGCCCCCTGTGGTGTGGGCGGGGTGGGGCTGGGGGTTGTCCACAGGCCGGGTGGGTGTGTCTCGGCATGGTGGGCGCTCGTCAACATGTACTAGCCGGGGCTTGCATTGTGTCGGTGGTGTGTACTATTCTTGGGGTGTGGTCAGCAGGACGGGGGTTCTGGTGACCAGGGGACGTTCAGGCCTGGAAGGGGGTGGTCCCGGTGGCAGCACAACCTGTGGCGGGGGCCGGCCCGGTGCCGGGCACCCCTGGGGCCGTGGACGCCCCCAGGACTCCCCACGCCCCTGGTGCTGCTGGTGCTCCTGGTGGTGCTGTTGGTGTGCGGGTGGTGGGGGTGGTCGTGGGGATCCACGCACAGATCGACGAGCTGCTCGTCTCGATCGCCGAGCTCTCTGCCCCGGCCCCGGCGCCCGAGGACTCTGCTTCGGGTGTGTCGATGGTGGTGGTGCGTGAGGCCGAGGCGGAGGTCTCTCGGGCGCGTAACCGGTTGGAGTCGGCCCGGTTGCGGTTGGGTGCGGTGGCCAAGGCCGAGCGGGAGGCCGGCCGGGCCAAGCACCTGGACGAGGGGCAGCTGTTCGGGTCGGCCGGACGGATGGACGGCCCCTCAGCAGCCCGCGACGGACGCCTGGCCGAAGGGCTGGGCAACGCCGCCCCCACACCCAGCCCCGATGGCGACCCCGAGACCCCGGCCACAACGGCCCGGGTGGCCCGGTTGGTGGGGTGGTGCGGTCGCCGGTGGGGGTGGCGTTTGATGGCTCTTCACGAACGAGGGTGTAGCGCGGGTCTGAACCCTCCGGCTTCGAGCAGCGACCGAGCGATGTAGTGGGTGAGGTTGCGGAAGCCGAGGGCGGAGCCGCGGAGGTGTTCGAGTCGCCCGTTGATGGCCTCGGTCGGGCCGTTGCTGGTGCCGGGGCGGTCGAAGAACGCGAGGATGTCGCCCGCCCGCTGCTTCATGGTCCGGCCGAGCTTGCGGACCTCGACGAGCGCCGCGGGAACGCCGCTGCTGATCGCAGCGATCACCTCCTGCATCATCGCCTTCGCTTTCTTCTTGTCGGGCTCCCGGTAGGCCGCGACGATGCGCTGGTAGATGCCCCAGGTCGCCTCGACCTCGACGTGCTCCTCGCTCGCGAACACTGCGTCCAGGCGTGCCCGCTGCCGGTCGGTGAGCAGGCTCGCCCCGGTGTGCAGGGTGCGGCGGGCTTTGTAGAGCGGGTCGCCCTTGAGCCCGCGGTGACCGGTGGTGTCTTGCTGGACCCGACGCCGGCAGACATCCAGCGCGTCGCCGGCGAGGCGGACCACGTGGAACGGGTCCATGACGGGGACGGCGTCGGGGAGTTCCTCGGCGGCAGCGGTCTTGAACCCGGCGAAGCCGTCCATCGCGACCACCTCGATCCGCTTCGCCCAGTCCGCGGGGCGGGCGGCGAGCCACTGCTTGAACACCGCCTTGGAGCGGCCCTCGACCATGTCCAGCAGCCTCGCCGGCCCGGTCTTGTTCCTCGCGGGCGTGAGGTCGATGATCACGGTGACGTACTTGTCGCCCAGCCTCGTGTGTCGCCAGACGTGCTCGTCGACACCGATCGTGGTGACCCCGTCGAACCGGGCGGGGTCGTCGATCAGGCGCCGCTTGCCTTCCGCGAGGACGGCGGCGTTCGCGGCACTCCAGGACACCCCGAGACCTGCGGCGACGCGGGTGACGGTGAGGTGGTCGATGACGATGCCCCGCAGCGCCCACTCCAGGCCGCCGCGGGAGATCTTCGCACGCGGCGCCGCTGCCCGCGTCATGTCCTGCCGCCACGTGCGCCGGCAGTGTCCGCACCGGTACCGGCGCACCCGCACCAGCAGGGTCGTCGGCCGGTGCCCGAACGGTTCATGCGCCAGCGGGCGCGTCACCGTGTCCCGTGGCACGCCCTCGACACCGCACTTCCGACACCGCGGGTCGTCCTCGACGACGCGGCATTCGATCGTGGCCCGATCCGGCTCGATCAGCTGGCCGACGGCGACGAGGCCGAGCTCGTCGAGGCGGCAGAACGTGGTCAGGTCAGGGGTCGCGAAAGTAGGGTGGAGCACGTCGAGGTCTTTCGGGATGGCGAGCGTGAAGAACTTCCATCATCCGGGAGACCTCGACCCCTACCCGGCCACCGACGCGCTCAACCGACTACACCCTCGTTCGTGAAGAGCCCGTTTGATGCTGGGGTGTTGTCCAAGGAGCACGTGGCGGTGATCCAGGGCGCGTTGGCCACGGTCCCTGACTGGGTGACCCCCGAGCAGCTCCACACCCTCGAGGTCGACCTGGTCGAGCGGGCCCGCCGGTTGCGTCCGGCCTCCCTGCGGAAGGTCGCCCGCCGGGCGATCGAGATCTTGGACGTCCCGGCCGAGGTCGTCGATGCCCACGAGAACGACCTGATCGCCACCGAAGAGCACCAGGCATACGCTGCGGCGTCCTTCACGGTCCACCACACCGGCCACGGTGTCTCCCACGGCAAGTTCACCGTGCCGACCCTGCAGGCCAAGCTCCTGGAGAAGGTCCTGTCCTCGATGACCTCCCCCACCCGCACCAAGAACCGCACAAAAACCCACACCAAAGCCAGCACGGGCAATACCGGCGCCACGGCTGGCGCGACCGGTGCGGCCACTGCGCCCGGCGCCACGTCTGGCGCCCCTGGTGCGGCTAGTGCGGCTGGTGCGGTGGCTGGGGTGGGGTCCGGTGAGGTGGCTCGGGACTGGGCCACGGCCAAGGGGCAGGCGCTGGCGGACCTGATCGATCACCTGCCCACTGGCGGGCTGGGTTCCAAGACCGCGTACACCGTGATCGTCTCGACCGACCTGGAGACCCTGCGGGGTCAGACCGACCGGGCCGGGCTGACCGACACCGGGCAGAAGCTCTCGGCCGGGCAGGTCCGCCGGATCGCTGCCGGGGCCGGGATCATCCCGACCGTGATGGGTGGACAGTCCCTGCCGTTGGACCTGGGAACCCAACGCCGGTTCTTCACCGAGTCCCAACGCATGGCCCTGGCCCACCTGTACGACGAGTGCGCCGTCGCGGACTGCGACCGACCCTTCTCCTGGTGCCAGATGCACCACGTCAACCCCTGGAAAGCACCCCGCGGAGCACCCCCCGGATGGGCACAACCCACCACCCCACCCACCACACCCGACCAGCACGACCCCACCGACCAGCACGACCCCACCGACCGGCGTGACACATCACCCGACGCCCGTGGACGGACCGACCTGTCCAACGCCGCACCGGTCTGCGGAAGCCACAACCGCCTCATCGAACAACCCACCACCGGCCACACCACCACCCGCGAACCCAACGGCCGCATCACCATCCACATCCACCCCTGAAAGAAACCACCATGCCCACCCCCACACCCAGCCACCCCGCATGCCGCCGACCCTCGTGGCACTTCCCCTCGGGTCACAATGGGCCCCGTGAACCCCTCGACCCTGGCTGCCCGCGTCATCATCGACGAACTCGTCCGGTGCGGCGTGCGCGAGGCAGTTCTGTGCCCCGGGTCCCGGTCGGCCCCACTCGCCTACGCCCTCGCAGCTGCGGACGCCGACCCCGACGTTCCGCTGCGCGTCCACGTCCGTACCGACGAGCGCACGGCCGCCTTCCTGGCCCTCGGCATGGCAGCTGCATCGGGGCGGATGGTCCCCGTGGTCACCACCTCAGGCACTGCGGTGGCGAACCTGCACCCCGCCATGCTGGAGGCCCACCACCAGCGGGTCCCGCTCCTCGCACTGACGGCCGACCGTCCCCCGGAGTTGCGCGGGACGGGGGCGAACCAGACCACGCATCAGCCGGGGCTCTTCCCCACCGTGCGCCTTGCGGTCGACCTCGGCACGCCCGCCGCGGGTATGGAGGCCCCGCAGGGAGTCCTGGGAGAGGCAATGACGGGCCAGGCCGCCGTCGAGGCGCGGTCCTGGCGCACCGCCGTCGACCGCTGCTGGGCCGCCGCCATGGGAGCACTCGGGGGCGATGCGGGTCCGGTGCACCTCAACCTGCCGCTCCGGGACCCCCTCGTGGCCACGGGCGGGCCGGGTCTTGGACTCGATGGGGCAGCCGCTCCAGTTGATGCGGAGGGGACGGTCCCCGGCGTGGCTGATGCGGTGGCCGGCCGAGCCGGCGGGGCACCCTGGACCGCTGTTCCCGGTCGCGTGGTCGACGGATCTCCGGGGGCACACCTCGCCGACCGAACCCCGGAGGCGGATCGGGATGGTCGAACCCTCGAGTCGGATCGGGAAGGCCGCACCCTTGAGGCGGACCTGCCAGAGGGTCCGGAGCGGACCGTGGTGCTGGTCGGGGACCTGGGCTCTCCGTCCGTGGCCCGGGCCGTCCAGGCGGGGGCGCGACGGCGAGGGTGGCCGGTCGTCGCTGAGCCCTTCAGCCGGTTCGGTGGGGACTCGGCCGTGCCAGGTGGGGTCCACCTGCTGGGTGACGAGGAGTTCCTGGCGGACCACACCCCGGAGCGCGTGCTCGTCGTGGGCCGCCTGACCCTGCACCGGGTGGCCGGTCGGTTCCTGGCGCGTCCCGGCGTGCGCGTCGAGGTGGTCAGTGCGTCCACCGCGTGGCCGGACCCGGGTCATCGCGCGGAGGTCGTGCACCCTCTGGTGCTGCGTCCTGCTGCGGGCGAGACAGCGGGTGGCGAACTGGCCGGGGGCAGCGAGTGCGCATGGTGGCAGGCATGGCACGACGCCGGCCGGCAGCGGTCCTCGTCGCCCACGGCCCCCAGTGCACTGGCCCCAGAGGAGGAGACCAGGGCCCCCGGCGCGGCACCTGGCGGGGAGGTGTCACTGGCCCCCGGCGTGACGGTTGCCGGGGAGGGGCCGACGACCTCCCGTGCGGTCGCTGCCGGGGAGCAGCCCCTCACCACGGCGACGGCTGCAGCCGTCGTGGCCAGCAACGTCCGGGGCCTGCTCTTCCTGGGCAGTTCGCGGGCACCCCGGTCGCTGGACCTGGCCCTCGACGGGCCCGGCCGCGGGGTCACGGGCATCCTTGGGAACCGCGGACTGGCAGGGATCGACGGCTGCCTGTCGACGGCCGCAGGGTGGGCCCTCACTCACGGCCCGACGACGGCGCTGGTGGGCGACCTGACCTTTCTCCACGACGCCAACGCCCTGGCGATCGGCCCCGGGGAGCCACGGCCCGACCTCACCGTCGTGGTGCTCAACGACGACGGAGGCGCCATCTTCGGGGACCTGGAGTACGGCCGCCCGGAGCACCTGGAGGCCCACGGCGCACACACCTTCCGGCGGGTGTTCACCACGCCTACGGGTACCGACATCGGACACCTGGCACGGGCCCACGGGGTGGAGCACACCCGGGTGGTGACGGCGCAGGCCCTGCAGGACGCGCTGGCGTCCGAGCCGTCCGGTCTACGCGTGGTCGAGGTGGGCCTCACGCCCTGAGGCCGCGGCTGGGTGGTTGTCCGACGCGAAACGTCGGGACCGCCCTGCGGTGGTTGCGATGGGTGGCTGCGCTGAAAACTCCCTCCCGGGACCGTCGTGCGGGATGGGTTGCGCTGGGGACCGCCTTCCGGGCTGGCGGCCCGGCGGCCAGGCCTCAGTCGCCGCTGAGGGCCGAACGCATGGGTGCCAGCTTGGCCCCGGTCTCGGCGTACTCGGCCTGCGGGTCGGAGTCGGCCATGATGCCGCCACCGGCCCACATCCGCAGGCTGCACGGGTCCTCGGCCTCGATCTGGCCGGTGCGCAGCGCGATGCCCATGTCGCCGTCGCCACGCGCATCCATCCAGCCCACGGGCCCGGCGTAGCGGCCCCGGTCACGTCCCTCGAGCTCCCGGATGAGGTCCAGCGCCACCACGCGGGGCGTCCCACCGACCGCAGCGCTCGGGTGCAGCGCCCCCGCGAGCTCCAACACCGTCGTACCGGGCACCGCCCGTCCGTCCAGGTCACTGACCAGGTGGAAGACGTTGGGCAACGTGAGCAGGGCCGGCGACCGGGGCGCCACCACCGCAGTGCACAGCGGCGACAGACGCTCGACCACCGACTCCACGGCAAAGGCGTGTTCGGAGAGGTCCTTGCGGCTCGCGAGCAGGTCGTCGGCAGCGTGCTGGTCGTCCTCCACATCGGCAGCCCGCGACGCGGTCCCGGCCAGCACCCGCGAGAACACGTGCCCGTCGTCCAGGCGCACGAGCATCTCGGGCGTGGCACCCACCAGTCCGTCGACGGCGAAGGTCCACGTGTCCGGGTAGGCACCGACCAGCCGGTGGAGGAGCCAGCGCACGTCCAGCGGCTCGGGGGCCGTGGCCACGACGTCCCGGGCCAGCACCACCTTGTCGGCTCGCCCGGAGCGGATCGCGTCGATCCCGCGTTGCACCACCGCCGGCCAGCCCTCCGCCGGGGTCCCGCCCGGCCCCTCCTCGATGCGGGTGGGCGCCGAGGGCGGGTCGTCCGAGCGCTGCGGGATGCCGGCCGGCGTCGCACCCTCGGCAGCCGCACCCTCGGTCGCCTCCCCGGCGACCTCGATGCGCGTCACCCAGGCCACGTCGTCCTTCACCCCCACGACCACCTCGGGCACCACGAGCACCGAACCCTCCGGGGAGTCGTCGCTGAAGGCCATGGACGCCCACGCCACCAGCCCAGCGCCTCGGGGCAGCGACCCGTCGCCCCCCTGGGGCACCGACGAGTCGGCCACGACCTCCTCACGCGCCTCCTGCGCCACCTGCCGCCACCACTGGCTCAGGCGCTCCCACCGGTCGGGCCCCGACTCCTCACCGACCAGCGTCACCGAGGCCGCCCGCCCCCAGCCGACCATGCCCTCACGGCGGCGGATCCACGCGGTGACCTCCTGCGGGGCCACCCGGGGGAGCACCTTGCCGAGGCTCACCCCATCGGAGGGGTGGACCTCGGTGCGCACCACGAGTCGGGGGATCCGCGCGGAGGTGGGGGCTCGCCCGGTCGCGGGGGTGGCGGGGTCACGGGGCTGGTCGGCGGCGGTCATCGCCGGTGAGCGTATCCACCCACCGAGCTGGGGTGACCGGGTGGGAGACTGGGCCCATGACCCGCGCCAGCCTCGCGAAGGACCCCTCGCACGTCTCCTCGATGTTCGATGAGGTCGCACCCCGCTACGACTGCACCAACGACGTCCTGTCGATGGGGCAGGCCCGCCTCTGGCGGCGAGCCGTCACCCGCACCATCGCCCCGCGTCCGGGAATGCGCATCCTGGACCTTGGCGCCGGCACCGGCACCTCCAGCGAGCCGCTGGCCGATGCGGGTGCCGATGTCGTGCCTGCCGACTTCTCCGAGGGCATGCTCGCCGAGGGCCGACGCCGCCGCCCGGACATGCCGTTCACCCACGCCGACGCGATGGACCTGCCCTTCGAGGACGCATCGTTCGACGTCACCACCATCAGCTTCGCGCTGCGCAACGTGGCCGACCCGGCCCTGGCGCTGCGTGAGATGGCACGCGTCACCCGCCCGGGCGGCCGGTTGGTGCTGTGCGAGTTCTCCAGCCCGACCTTCGCACCCTTCCGGACGGTGTACGACACCTACCTGATGAAGGCCCTGCCGGCGATCGCCAGCCGCGTGTCCTCCAACCCGGAGAGCTACCACTACCTCGCCGAGTCGATCGCGGACTGGCCGGACCGGGACGGGGTCCGCCGCATGGTGGAGGCTGCCGGGTGGACGGGCGTGGAGGTGCGTAACCTCTCCGGTGGCGTGGTCGCCCTGCACACGGCCCACTGCCCCGCGGGACGCTGACTCGCCTGCCCATGACCCTGCACACTCGAGGAACCACTGTGGAGAATGCGCGCCCTGACGCGGGCCTGAGCGGCGTCGCGTCCGGCATGCAGCAGGTCGACGCCCTGCTGGCCGAGGTTGTCCAGCACGACGACCCCTTCATCGCCGAGGCGTCGGCCTACCTGATGCAGGCCGGCGGCAAGCGCTTCCGCCCCCAGCTCGCCCTGCTGGTCTCCGGGCTCGGGGACGGCCCCACCCCCGAGGTCGTCAAGGCCGCCGCCGCGGTGGAGCTGGTGCACCTGGCCTCGCTCTACCACGACGACGTCATGGACGACGCCGACCTGCGCCGGGGCGTGCCCAGCGCCAACGCCCGCTACGGCAACGCCACCTCCGTGGTGGTGGGCGACATGCTGTTCGGCAAGTCCTCGGCCCTGGTGGCGGAGCTGGGGCCGGAGGCGGTGCGCCTGCAGGCCGACACCTTCGTGCGCCTGTGCGCGGGGCAGATCCGGGACGAGCGGCCCGTGCCCGCCGGCGTCGACCCGGTGGACCACCTGCTCGGGGTGCTCGCCGACAAGACCGGCGCCCTCATCGCCGCCGCCGCGTGCTACGGGGCGCAGTTCTCCGGCTGCGACGCGGCGACCGTGGAGCTGATGGGCGCGTTCGGGGAGCGCCTGGGGCTGGTCTTCCAGCTGGCCGACGACCTGTTGGACGTCGCCTCCGATGCGGAGGAGTCCGGCAAGACGCCTGGGACCGACCTCCGCGAGGGCAAGGCCACGCTGCCGGTGTTGTTCGCCCGCCGCAGCACCGATGCGGGGAGCGCCCGCCTGCGCGAGCTACTCGCCGGGCCGGTGGCCGAGGAGGACCTGTCCGAGGCCCTGGGCATGCTGCGCGCACACCCGGGCCTGCAGGAGGCCCGCGAGTTCACCCTGGCCTACGCCCGCCAGACCGAGTCGATGCTGGAGCCGCTGGGCGACGGTGAGGTGCCGGACGCGCTGCGGCAGCTCGTGCACGCCGTCGCCGACCGCGTGGCCTGACGGGGCGCACCCAGGGCGGTGGGTGAGGCGCCGCTGCGGGGGAGACACCGGGCGGGCCCGGCTGAGCGGCCGATGCTCACCCCATCGACACAGCAGAGCGGCCCGCCCCGTGAGGGGAGCGGGCCGCTCTGGCGCGGGGAGGGTCAGCCGAGGAGCGAACCCACGCGGGCCTGGGCGTTGCCGAAGGCCGAACCGGACGCGACGCCGGTGTCGATGATCGGGCCACCGGCCTTGCGCTTCACCTCGACGACGGCCGGACGCGGCTGGCGGTAGTCGTCGTAGGGGAAGACCGAGACCGGGTGGGCCGGGGACGCGCCGTCGGCCTCACCGGGGTGCTGGACGGCGATGAACACCGAGGTGCCGTCAGCGCCGATCCAGGGGCCGCAGCACTCGGCGGCGGCGGGGACGGAGAGGAACTGCTGCAGCTTGCCGCGGTCCTCACCCTCCACCGGCATGATGTAGAGGCCGTCGCAGTGACCGAGGCCGCTGGGCATGCCGTCGGTGGCGATCCACAGGTTGCCCACCGAGTCGAAGGCCACGTTGTCCGGGCAGGAGATGGGGGCCACCCGGGACTTGTCGTAGCCGGCGAAGTAGGTGGTGGGGTCGGTGGGGTCACCGGCGATGAGCACCAGCATCCACGTGAACTCCTCGGCCGTGTGGTCGCCACCGGCCTCGGTGAGCTCGATGATGTGGCCGTGCTTGTTCTCGGCGCGCGGGTTGGCCTCGTCGATCTCGGAGGGCGAGCGCTTGGAGTTGTTGGTCAGCGCGGCGTAGATCTTGCGGTTGACCGGGTTGGGCTCGACGTCCTCGGGGCGGTCCATCTTGGTGGGGCCCACCTTGTCGGCGGCGATGCGGGTGAAGATGAGCACCTCGGCCACGGACATGCCCTCGACGGCGCTCTTGCCGTCCTTGACCAGCGGGATCCAGGTGCCGGTGCCGTCGCAGACGCCGTCCTCGAAGCCGTCGCCGGTGAACTTGGCGACGTAGAGGTCGCCCTCGGAGAGCAGCGACATGTTGTGCTTCTTGTCGCCCTCCTTGTAGGTGCCGGCGGAGACGAACTTGTACATGTAGTCGTAGCGCTCGTCGTCGCCCATGTAGACCACGACCTTGCCGTTGTCGGCGATGATCGTGTTGCCGCCCTCGTGCTTGAAGCGGCCCAGGGCGGTGTGCTTCACCGGCGTCGAGGTCGGGTCGGTGGGGTCGACCTCCACGATGTAGCCGAAGCGGTGGGTCTCGTTCGGCTCGGCGGCCAGCGAGAAGCGGTCGTCGACCTTCTCCCAGGCGAAGCGGCCCTCGTCGCCGATGCCGTAGCGCTCGATCTCCTCGGCCATCTCGGCCGGGGCGCCGGCGCCGGCGAAGTACCCGTGCCAGTTCTCCTCACCGGAGAGGATGGTGCCCCAGGGGGTCAGGCCACCGGCGCAGTTGTTGTTCGTGCCCAGCACGACCGTGCCGCTCGGGTCGGCGGAGGTCTTCATGAGGTCGTGGCCGGCCGCGGCACCGGTGAGGGTGAACTCGGTGCCCATGTGGATGCGGCGGTTCAGCGGGGAGGACAGGTCGTGGCGGTAGAACTGCTTGTCGTTGCCGCGCTTCAGGCCGACGATGGTCAGGCCGTGCGCCGCCATCGTGATGCGGATCTGCTCGTCGGTGAGGTCCTCGCCGTCGGCGGCGGACTGCCACATCAGCTCGGGGTTCACGTACTCGTTGTTGAAGCCCAGGACGGCGGTGTGCTTGCCGGTGGGGACCACGGTGACGAAGTCGGCGTTGTAGCCGACCTGCTCGAGCTGCGCGGCCTCGGTCTGGTTCTCGAAGTCCAGCTTCGGGGCACCGGCGCGGATGGGGTCACCCCAGCTGGAGATGGCCTTCCACTCGAAGCCGTCCGGCACGCGGAGCTCGTCCACGTCGGCGGGGGTGGGGACGATCGGGTCGAAGCCCAGGACGTTCGCGCCCTCGGTCTGCACGTTCGCGGCGCCGGCGGACGGCATGTTGGCGGTCCCGGCCGCAGCGGCGGCCGCGAGGCCCAGGCCGCCGGCCAGGAGCACCTGGCGGCGGCTGGCGCCGTCGGCCACGACGTCGCCGAAGTAGGTGTTGTCGGAGGTGTTCGGCGTGGGCTGCGCGCACTGGTCGGCGCAGCGGTACTTGCAGGTCATGGACTGACGGCCACCGGTGAGGGGCTGGGTCAGGAGGGGCAGGAGGCGACGGCCTTCGTTGCGCATGGGTTCTCCGCAGGGGTCGGGATGGACGAGGGGTGGTGGGCGTGAGGGCCCAGTCCGTGACCCTAGGGAGAGCACATGGACCGCTGGTGTTGGCGTGGTGAACGCCCGGTGACCGGTCAGTGACCGGTGGGTGCCGGGAGGCGCCAGCCCGCCGGTCCCGGGTGCCCGCGCCCGGGACCAGCGGGTCCCTGCGCCGGGCCTGATCACCCCGCTTGGCTCACCCCGCCTGGCTCAGGTGCCCGAGAGGCTCGTCGCGGATCGGGCCAGCCGGTCGTGGCGACGGCGTCGTCCGGCCGCGGCCACGGTGTCCGCCATCAGCACCACCAGGGCCACCCAGACGATCCCGAACCCGACCCACCGGCTGGCGGGCATGGTCTCGCCCATGATCGTCACGCCCACCAACAGCTGCAGGATGGGGGTGACGAACTGCAGCAGGCCGATGGTCACCAGGGTCACCCGGGAGGCCGCGGCCGCGAAGAGCAGCAGCGGGATCGCCGTCGCGATGCCGGCGGAGGCCAGCCAGAGCATGTGGTCCACCCCGTGGCCGGTGAAGGTCTGGTGGGTGACGGTCGACCCGGCGGGGGACAGGGCCAGCCACACCAGGATGGCGACGGCCACCGGGAACAGGGCGATCGTCTCGGCGGTGAGCGAGTGCACGGCCGAGACCTTGCCGCCCACCTGCTTCTTGATCAGGCCGTAGGTGGCGAAGCTGAGGGCCAGCGAGAGGGAGATCCACGGCGGCTGGCCGTAGTCGATCGTCAGGTAGACCGCGGCCACCGACGCGATGGCGACGGCCACCCACTGCATCGGGCGCAGCTTCTCGCGCAGGACGACCACGCCGATGATGACCGTGGCCAGCGGGTTCATGAAGTAGCCCAGCGCGGCCTCGGTGACGTGCCCCGTGGTCACGGCGGCCACGTAGATCGTCCAGTTGATGCCGATCGTCACCCCCGCGGCGACCATGGTCACCGCGCGGCGGGCCGGCGTGAACAGCGAGCGCAGCGCACCGAGCTGGCGCAGCGCGCCGAGCAGCAGCAGGCAGAAGACGAGGGACCACACCACCCGGTGGGCGAGGATCTCCCACGGGCCCGCAGGGGCCAGGGCTGCGAAGTACAGCGGGAAGGCGCCCCACAGCAGGTAGGCGCCGAAGCCGTAGGCCACGCCCCACGGGGCGGGCGCCCGGGTGCCGCCACCGGGTGTCGGGGTGTCGTTCCCGGCAGGGGTCTGGGAGGTCATCGGGCTCCTTCCGGGGAGTTCGTGCGCTCGCGCTGTTCACGCCGCAGGTCGACCACGCTGATCGCCAGGGCGATCGCTGCGATGACCACGATGGTCAGGAGGGTGACGCGGAAGGCGTCCGACCAGGGGTGGCCGGCGCCCACCATCGCGAAGAGCACGCCCGGCACCAGGGCGGTGCCGATCGCGGTGCCCACGCGCTGTCCGAGCGACATGAGTCCCCCGGCGACCCCGCCCTGGCGGGAGTCCATGGCCTGCAGCGTCAGGGTCGTGTTCGGGCTGACCACGCTGCCCTGGCCCAGGCCGATGAGGACGGCGGCGAACGCGGCCGTCCACCACGGCAGGCGGCCGTCCTCGATGAAGGGCGTCAGCACCGCCATCAGCAGCAGCGCGGAGATCACCACGCAGAAGCCGCCGATGACCAGCTTGCGCCCCCACTGCAGCACCCGCCGCCCGGCGAACTGGGCAGAGAGCCCCGCGGCCACCGAGGAGGGCAGCAGCACCAGGGCCGCGGCGAACGCGCTGTGCCCCAGATGCATCTGCATCCACAGCGGGATCACCAGGAAGATGCTGGTGGCGCCCAGGAAGTGGATGGAGACCACGGCGATGCCGTTGCGGAAGGGCTCGCTGGAGAACATGCTCAGGTCCACCACCGGGGCCCGTCCGGCGGCGCGGTACCGGCGCTCCCAGGCCAGGAAGGCCACCAGCAGCAGGGCCCCGAGCGCCAGCGGCGCCCACCCCAGCACGCCCCCGCGACGCTCCACGAAGGGGAACATCACGCTCAGCACCGTCGCCCCGAGCAGGAGGGTGCCCCACGGGTCGAGGTCCGGCTTGGAGCCCCGGGCGGCGCTGTCGTCGGGCAGCCAGCGCAGGCCGAGCACCACGGTCGCCACGCCCAGCGGCACGTTGAGGGCGAACATCCACCGCCAGCCCGCCTCCGGCCCGAGCACCTCGATGAGGAAGCCGCCCAGCACCGGTCCCACGGCGGTGGCGAGCGCGACCGTGGTGGCCATGGTCGCGAAGGCCCGCGCGCGGGACTGGCCGGTGAAGTGCTTCTGGATCAGGCCGATCGTCTGCGGGTTGATGAGGCCCGAGCCGAGGCCCTGCGCCACGCGCGCGGCGTTGAGGAACTCCGAGGAGGGGGCCACCGCGGCGCCGAGGGAGCCGGCGGTGAACACGCCCACGCCGAGCAGCAGGAGCCGCCGGCGGCCGATGAGGTCGCCCAGTCGGCCCGCGGGCACCAGCAGCACCCCGAAGGCCAGGGCGTAGCCGGAGACCACCCACTGCAACTGGGAGGAGGAGGCCTCCAGGGAGTCGCCGATGGGGGCCAGCGCCACGTTCACCACGGAGACGGCCACCAAGGCCATGAACAGCGGCACCAGCAGGACGGCGAGGAGCTTCCAGCCCGCGGTCTCGGTGGAGGGGGAGCGGGAGGGATCTGTCACCCGGTCAGTCTAGGAGGCTGCGGGCAGTGGCAGGATTCGGCCATGAGGAAGCATCACAACGGTTTGAAGACCACGCTGTTGTTCGCGCTCATCTGGGCCCTCTTCCTGGCGATGGGGGCGCTCATCGGCGGCGGCCGCTTCATCTGGCTCTTCGCCGTCTTCGGCCTGCTCTCCACGGCGTACACGTACTGGAACTCCGACAAGCTGGCGATCCGCGCGATGCGGGCCCGCGAGGTGGGGCCGCACGAGGCGCCGGAGATGCACCGCATCGTCACCGAGCTCGCGGCCACGGCGGGGCAGCCGATGCCGCGCCTGTACATCTCGCCCACCAGCGCCCCGAACGCCTTCGCCACCGGCCGCAACCCGCAGAACGCGGCGGTCTGCTGCACCACGGGCATCCTGGGGCTGCTCGACGAGCGGGAGCTGCGCGGCGTGCTTGGCCACGAGCTCATGCACGTCTACAACCGCGACATCCTCACCTCGGCGGTGGCCTCGGCGATCTCCGGTGTGATCACCTCCATCGCGCAGATGATGTTCTTCTTCGGCGGCGGGCAGGACCGTCCGAACCCGCTGGCGATGCTGGCGATGGCCCTGTTGGCGCCGCTGGGGGCGACCGTGATCCAGCTGGCGATCAGCCGCACCCGCGAGTTCGACGCGGACGAGGACGGAGCCCACCTGACCGGTGACCCGCTCGCGCTGGCCAGTGCGCTCCGCAAGATCGAGGCCGGCGCCTCGGCGCGCCCGCTGCGTCCCGAGCCCAGGCTCGAGAGCGTGAGCCACATGATGATCGCGAACCCCTTCCGGGGCAGCGACGTGGCCAAGCTGTTCTCCACCCACCCGCCGATGGACCAGCGGGTGGCGCGCCTGGAGGCGATGGCGCGGCACGGCACCGGGCGTTGAGCATCAACCGGGTGGTGGGGGTCGCGGCGGGACAGGCAGGATGGGGCCCATGCCCTCGCTGACCCGTGACGAAGCCCAGGCCCGTGCGTCCCTCATCGACGTGGAGTCGATGGAGGTGGACCTGGACCTGACAACCAGCTCGACGACCTTCGAGTCCGACACCCGGATCGTCTTCCGGGCCGCTGCGGCCGAGCCGACCTTCGTGGACCTCAAGGCGGTCGACGTCCACGAGGTGGAGCTGAACGACGTGGCGCTGGACCCAGCCACGGTCGTCGACGGGCGCCTGCCGATCACGCCGGACGAGGGGCGCAACACCCTCTGCGTGCGCGCCACCATGCCCTTCTCCAACGACGGCCAGGGGCTGCACCGGTCGGTGGACCCCGAGGACCACCGGGAGTACGTCTACGGGCACCTCTTCCTGGACGCCGCGCCCAAGGTCTTCGCCTGCTTCGACCAGCCGGACCTCAAGGCGCCCTACACGGTGACGGTCACCGCGCCCCGGGAGTGGGTCGTCACCGGCAACGGCGACCCGGTCCACGAGGGTGACGGGCAGTGGCGCCTGGCCACCACCAAGCCGCTGTCCACCTACTTCGTCACCGTGTGCGCCGGGCCGTACGTGCAGCAGCGCGACACCTGGCGCGGCCCGGACGGCCAGGTGGTGCCGCTGGTGCTGCACGCCCGGGCCTCGCTGGCCGAGGAGCTTGCGGCCCAGGCCCCGCAGATGTTCGAGGTCACCCGCCAGTGCATGAGCTACTTCCACGAGCTCTTCGGCATCGACTACCCGTTCGGCGAGTACCACCAGATCTTCGTGCCGGAGTTCAACGCCGGTGCCATGGAGAACCCCGGCTGCGTGACCTTCCGGGACCAGTTCGTCTTCCAGGGGGCGATCACCCGGCAGGGCCTGCTCTCACGCACGAACACCATCGCCCACGAGATGGCGCACATGTGGTTCGGCGACCTGGTGACCCCCGTCTGGTGGGACGACCTGTGGCTCAACGAGTCGTTCGCCGAGTACATGGCGCACCGCGCGTGCGTCGCGGCCACCGAGTTCACCGAGGCCTGGGTGGACTTCGGCGTCGGTCGCAAGCCGTGGGGGTACGCCGCCGAGCGCTCGCCCTCCACCCACCCGGTGGCCGGCGCCCCGGCGCACGACGGCGACACCGCGCTGCAGAACTTCGACGGCATCAGCTACGCCAAGGGCGCCTCGGCGCTGCGGCAGCTCATCGAGTGGATGGGGGACGAGCACTTCATCTCAGGCGTGCGCGACCACCTCACCACGCACGCCTACGGCAACGCCACGCTGGCGGACTTCCTGGGGTCCATGGAGAGCGCGTCCGGTCGTGACGTCCAGGGCTGGGCGGCGGCGTGGTTGGAGACCGCGGGGCTCGACCGGATCTCGGTGGAGCTCACCACGCGGCAGGACGCCGACGGGGTGCCGGTCATCGAGACGGCGACGGTCGTGCGCGACCAGCCGCAGGATGCCGCCGGTGCGCCGGCGAACCGCCCCCACGCCCTCACCATCGCGGGGTGGACCGACGGCGACCGCGCCTGGGAGGTGGAGCTGGAGCTGGACGCCGACCGCGTGGAGGTGCCGGAGCTGGCGGGCCGCCCCGTGCCGCGCCTGGTGGTCCCCAACGCCGCCGACACCACCTGGGCCACGGCGGTGCTCGATGCGGAGTCCCTGGCCGCGCTGCCCGCTCAGCTGCCGCAGGTGGACGAGCCGGTGACGCGGGCGATGTTGTGGGCCGCCCTCTTCGATGCGGTGGCCGAGGGGGAGACCGACCCGCGCGAGCTCGTGGCGACCTTCACCCGGGCCTTCCCGGCGGAGTCCGACGCCTCGATCCTGGCCACGGCCGGTGCCTCCACCGCACGCTTCGTGCGCACCATGGTCCCCGCCGCCGAGCGGGAGGGTCTGCTCGAGGCGCTCGCGGCCGCGGGCCGGGAGCGCACGGCCACCGCCGAGCCGGGCACGACGACCGCGTGGCTCGGGGCCCGGGTGGTGGCCAGCTGTTCCTCCGATGCCGAGGAGCTGCGCCGCTGGGCGCGGGGGCAGGACCTGCCCGAGGGCCTGGAGGCCGATGACGACTTCCGGTGGCAGGCCGTCAAGCGCCTGGCGCAGCTCGGGGCCCTGGACGGCGAGCTGGAGCTCATGGCGCAGCACGACACGTCGCTCTCCGGGCAGCTCTCGGCGCTCATGGCGCGGGCCGCGCAGCCCGATGCGGAGTCGAAGGCCTGGGCGTGGGCGGAGCTTGCGGGCCGGGAGTCCGGCCGCAGCAACTATGAGCGGAACAACCTCGCACAGGGCTTTTGGTCCTCCGGCGAGCCGGAGGTGCTCGCGGGCTACGTGGAGCGCTACCTCACGGAGGTGCCGGCCCTCTCCGGCGTGGTCGGGGAGGACGCGCTGGCCCGTGTGGCCCAGCTCGCGTTCCCGCTGCCGGTGCCCACGCAGGCCACGGCCGACGCGGTGGACGCCGTCCTGGCCGGTGGCACGGTCTCGCCCGCGGTGCGCCGCAGCATGGTCGACCAGCGGGCGGTCCTGACGGAGGTGCTGCGCTCGCAGGAGCGGCACGGGGCATGACCACGGCCCGGGAGGGTGCGCAGGACCCCACCACGGCCCGGGAGGGTGCGCAGGGCGGGCGTCAGCGGGCGCCCGCGCCCGTCACCTGTAGTTGGTGAAGCTCAGGGCGGCGTCGATGTCGGCGGCGGCCTTCAGGGCCCGCTGGACGGCCTGCAGGTCGTCGCGGCTCTTGGAGCTCACACGCACCTCGTCACCCTGGATGACCGTCTTGACGGTCTTGCCGAACTCGTCGCGGATCAGCTTGGTGACCTTCTTGGCGTTCTCCTGGCTGAGGCCCTCCTTGAGCACCCCCTCCAGGCGGTACTCCTTGCCGGAGGGCTTGGGCTCGGAGTCCTCGCCGAAGTCCACGGACTTCAGGGACACCCCGCGCTTCACGAGCTTGGTCTGCAGCACGTCCAGCACCGCCAGCACGCGCTCGGCGGTGTTGGCCTTCAGCATCAGGTTGTCGCCGTTCAGCTCCACCGAGGCGCCGACGTTCCGGAAGTCGTATCGCGTGCCGATCTCCTTGGCCGCCTGGTTGACGGCGTTGTCCACCTCCTGGCGGTCCACCTTGCTGACGACGTCGAAGGACGATTCGCTGGCCATGGGGAAGCTCCTGTCGGTCGGGGGACGCCGGTTTGGTCATCCCGGGTGCTCGGGCTAGTATCGCCCCGCAGTTTGGCAGGTTGTCCGAGCGGCCAATGGAAGCGGACTGTAAATCCGTCGGCGAAAGCCTACGCAGGTTCGAATCCTGCACCTGCCACCATCCGGGCCCCGGGGAGGATCCTCCCCGGGGCCCGTCGTGTACCCGGTTCCGACAGTCGGCCGGCCGGGGTGCAAGACCCAGCAGCTCAGCGCAAAGGAGCGCCATGGCCACGTTGTCGCGCCCTGCCCTTCCCCCCTCCGGCGGGCGACCCGCGGGAGGGCTGCAGACCCCCGACCAAAACGCCACCCAGGCAGCTGACCTGGGCCAGCGCTTGGGCGGGCTGCGCTTCAACGCCCAGCACCGCAAGCTCATCACCGGGTCCGGGGTCGGCTGGGCCCTGGACGCCATGGACGTGGGCCTCATCTCGTTCGTGATGGCCGCCCTGGCCGCGGAGTGGGGGCTGGGCAAGACCGAGCTCTCCTGGGTGGCCTCCATCGGCTTCCTCGGCATGGCGATCGGTGCAACCTTCGGCGGGCTGCTGGCCGACCGCTTCGGGCGCCGCAACGTCTTCGCGGCGACCCTGCTGGTCTACGGCCTGGCCACCGGCGCCAGCGCCCTGGCCTGGTCGCTGGGGGCGCTGCTCGCCTTCCGCTTCCTGGTGGGGCTGGGGCTGGGGGCGGAGCTCCCGGTGGCCTCGACGCTCGTCTCGGAGCTGTCCCCCACCCGTATCCGGGGCCGCATGGTGGTCGCCCTGGAGTCCTTCTGGGCCGTGGGCTGGATCCTCGCCGCGGCCATCGGCTACTTCGTCGTGCCGGACTTCGGGTGGCGCTGGGCCCTCGCCCTGGGTGTGGTGCCTGCCCTCTACGCGGCCGTCATCCGATGGGGTCTGCCCGAGTCGCCGCTCTGGCTCGCCTCCCAGGGGCGTAGCGCTGAGGCCGAACGGGTCGTCCGCCGCTTCGAGGACGCGGCGCCCACCCACACCGCGCCCGCCGACCCCGCCGCACCCGACGCCCCGCCCACCCCGCGCGCCCCCGCCGATGCGGGGAGCACCCGCCGCGCGAACCGGGTCACCGAGGGCCTGTGGTCCGGTCGGTTCGCGCGCCGCACGGTGGGCATCTGGGCCATCTGGTTCCTGGTCAACTTCTCGTACTACGGCGCCTTCATCTGGCTGCCGACCCTGCTCGTGGACCGCGGCTTCGACATCGTGCAGTCCTTCGGGTACGTCCTGATCATGACGCTGGCCCAGCTGCCGGGCTACCTGCTGGCGGCCGTGCTCATCGAGGTCTGGGGGCGCCGCGCGACCCTGGCCACCTTCCTGGCCGGCTCCGCGGCCTCGGCGGTCCTGTTCGGCATGGCGGACTCGCTGCCGGTGCTGTTGGCCACCGGTGCGGCGCTGTCCTTCTTCAACCTCGGCGCCTGGGGTGCGCTCTACGCGGTCACCCCGGAGATCTACCCCACCCGCCTGCGGGGGTCCGGTGCCGGGGCGGCGGCGGGTTTCGGCCGCATCGCCAGCATCATCGCCCCGCTGCTGGTGCCCGTCCTGCTGCCGGGCATCGGGGCGGCGGGAGTCTTCGCGGTGTTCGCCGTGGCCTTCTGCCTGGCGGCCCTGGCGACGACGCTGCTGCCGGACCGCACGGGGGTCGCGCTGGAGACCTGACCGAGCCTCGTGCCCCGGGCCGCAGACCGTCCGGTCCGGGGGTGGGTTGGCCGCAGGATCACCGGCAGGACTACCGTGGGAAGGATGACCCAGACTGTGACTCCCGTGGACCTGCCCGACGACCAGAACTCGAACGACCCGCAGTGGTACATCGGCCTCGAGGACGAGCACGCGGCTCACAACTACGGTCCGCTGCCCGTCGTGCTGGCCGAGGGGCACAACGCCCAGGTCACCGACGTGGCGGGCAAGACCTACATCGACGCGTTGGCTGGGTACTCCGCGCTGAACTTCGGCCACGGCAACGAGCGCCTCGTCGAGGCGGCGCGCGCACAGCTCGGCACGATGACGCTGACCTCCCGCGCCTTCCACTCCGACCGGCTCGGCCCGTTCGTGCGTGACCTGGCCGCCCTCATCGGCAAGGACATGGTGCTGCCGATGAACACCGGTGCCGAGGCCGTGGAGACCGCCCTCAAGATCGCCCGCAAGTGGGGCGCCGACGTCAAGGGCGTCGAGAACGGCAAGCAGCACATCATCGTGATGGACGGCAACTTCCACGGCCGCACCTCCACCATCATCAGCTTCTCCACCGACGAGGAGGCCCGCGGCGGCTTCGGCCCGTACGCGCCCGGCTTCGAGATCGTGGAGTACGGCAACGCGCAGGCCATCCGCGATGCCATCACCCCGGACACCGTCGCCGTGATGCTCGAGCCCATCCAGGGTGAGGGCGGCGTCGTGATCCCGCCGGAGGGCTACCTGGCCGAGGTGCGCGAGATCACCCGCGAGAACAACGTGCTGATGATCGCCGACGAGATCCAGTCCGGCCTGGGCCGCACCGGCACCACGCTGGCCTGCCAGTACGAGGGTGTCGAGGCCGACGTCTACACCCTGGGCAAGGCGCTCGGCGGCGGCATCGTGCCGGTCTCCGCGGTGGTGGCGAACGCCGACATCATGAACGTGATCACCAAGGGCACCCACGGCTCCACCTTCGGTGGCAACCCGCTCGCGGCCGCCGTCGGCCACGAGGTCGTGAAGATGCTGGCCACCGGCGAGCACCAGAAGGCCGCCCAGGAGCGCGGCAAGCAGCTGGCCGAGGGCCTCGAGTCGCTCATGGGCAAGGGCCTGGTGGCCGTTCGCACCCGCGGCCTGTGGGCGGGGCTCGACATCGACCCCGAGCTCATGACCGGGCGCGAGGCCTGCGAGAAGCTCATGGAGGCCGGCGTCCTGGCCAAGGACACCCACGGTTCCACCATCCGCCTGGCCCCGCCGCTGACCTCCAGCGAGGAGGACATCGACGCGATCATCGGTGCCGTGCGCACCGCGCTGGGGGCCTGAGCACCTCCCGCCCGCGTGACCGAAGGGGCCCACCTGCACTCGATGCGGGTGGGCCCCTTCGTCGTGTCCGGCACCTCAGGTGAGGGTCAGGAAGAGCTTCTCCATCTGCGCCAGGGTGAGGCGGTTCGGGTCGTCGGCTCCGCCGTCGGCGCCCGTCGCGTCCTCCCGGTTCTCCCGGTCCTCCTCCACGAGGCAGTGGCGCATCCCGGTGGCCACGAGGGTGAAGCCTGCGCGGTCGACGGCCTTCGAGGCAGCGGCCAGCTGGGTCATGACGGCACGGCAGTCCTGCTCCTCCTCCAGCATCCGGATCACGGCATCGAGCTGGCCGCGGGCGCGACGCAGGCGGTTGAGGACGGGGGCGGTCTCCTCGGGGGGCAGGTGCACGGGAACCTCCTGGTGGGGTGGTTGGGGGGTGGGGCCTGACGGGCCGGGCTCCTGCTGTCACCGGCTGTCACCAAGACCACATCCTATACCCCCACCCCTATGTTTGCGGAGGTACCCCGGGGGGTATTACTCTTCCGGCCATGACCCCTCGGGAGGAGACCCAGACCATGCAGATCGAGATCATCGAGACCCCGTCCCTGGGCGACCGCAGCTACCTGGTCCACGACGACCGGGAGGCCCTGGTCGTCGACCCGCAGCGCGACATCGACCGCGTGCTGGAGGCGGCCGAGCGTGCCGGGGTGACGATCACCGCCGTCGCCGAGACCCACATCCACAACGACTACGTCACCGGCGGGCACGCGCTGGCCCAGCAGGTCGGTGCCACCTACTACGTCAACGCCGAGGACGAGGTGTCCTTCGAGCGCCACGGCATCCGTGACGGCGAGGAGTTCGCCGTGGGCAGCCTCACCGTGCGCGCCCTGTCCACCCCGGGCCACACCTTCACCCACCTGTCCTACGTCGTGACCCCCGCCGACGGGTCCGAGCCGGCCGTGTTCACCGGCGGCTCCCTGCTCTTCGGCTCCACCGGCCGCCCGGACCTGCTGGGCCCCGACCACACCGAGGCGCTCGCCCACCACCAGTACGACTCCGCCCACCGGCTGGCCCGGGAGCTGCCGGACGAGACGCGCATCATGCCCACCCACGGCTTCGGCAGCTTCTGCTCGGCCACGCAGACCGCCGGCGACAGCTCCACCATCGGGGCCGAGCGCCAGCAGAACCCGGTGATGCACCAGGAGCGCGACCAGTGGCTCGCCGAGCTGTACGAGGGCCTGGCCGCCTACCCGGCCTACTATCGGCACATGGCCCCCGCCAACGCCTCCGGTCCCTCGGCCGCCGTGCTGGAGCGCCCGGCCGTCGCGGACCGGGAGGTCATCGCCGACGCACTGGCCGCCGGGCACTGGGTGGTGGACCTCCGCAGCCGCCGGGCCTTCGCCGAGGGGCATGTCGAGGGCACCATCAGCATCGACCTGGAGGGCCAGTTCGCCACCTACCTCGGCTGGCTGATCCCGTGGGAGACCCCGCTGGTGCTCCTCGGCCAGGACGCCGACCAGGTGGACGAGGCGGTGCGCGAGCTCTCCCGCATCGGCATCGAGGAGACCCTCGCCGGTCACGCCACGGGCTCGCCGTCCGACTGGACCGACCGGGCCGTCCAGAGCTTCCCGCAGGCGACCTTCGCCCAGCTGCGCGACGTCCGGCACCACCGGGAGGTGACGATCGTCGACGTCCGCCAGCGCGCGGAGTGGGAGGACGGCCACCTCGAGGGCGCGGTGAACCTGCCGCTGACCCAGATGGGCGACCTGCGCCAGGGCGAGCTCGTCGCGGGGCTCGACCCGCGGGCCGAGCTGTGGGTGCACTGCGCCGGCGGCTTCCGCGCCTCGGTGGCGGCCTCCCTCCTGGCCCGCGCCGGTCACCGGGTCGTCGCCATCGACGACGGCTTCGACAACGCGGCCAACAGCGGTCTGGCCATTACCCCGTGACTTGGGCCATCGTCCTCGGCGTCGGCGCCCTCGTCGGCCTCCTCATGGGGTCGATGGGGGGCGGCGGGGCGATCATCGCCATCCCGGCCCTGATCTACCTGCTGGGGCAGGACCCGCACCAGGCGACCACCACCTCGTTGGTGATCGTCGGGCTCACCAGCCTCGTCGGCATCGCCCAGCACTCCCGCGGCGGCCGGGTCGTCTGGGGCGAGGGCATCGTCTTCGGCGTGCTCGGCATCGCGGGGTCCGCCGCCGGTGCCGTGGCCTCCCGCACCGTCCCCGAGGCGGCGCTGCTGACGGCCTTCGGGCTGCTGCTCCTCGTCGTCGCAGCCCTCATGTGGCGGCGGGCGGCCGCCGGCCGACGTCGGCAGCGGGCCGGCCAGTCCGATGCGGTGAGCACCCGCCGGGCGCTGGTCTCCTTCCGCCCGTTGAGGGTGGACACCGCGCGCGTGCTGCCCGTGGTGCTCGCGGCCTCGGCGGTCGGCTTCCTCACCGGCTTCTTCGGCGTCGGGGGCGGATTCGCCGTCGTGCCGGCCCTGGCCCTGGTGCTCGGCCTGCCCATGGGACGTGCCGTCGGCACCTCGCTGCTGGTCATCCTCATCAGCGCCGCCTCGGCCCTGGCCGTCCGTGCGTTCGACGGGGGGCTGGCGCTGGACTGGCCGATCACGCTGGCCTTCACCGCCACGGCGATGGTGGCCAGCGTCGTCGGTGGCCGCATCGGCGCCGCCCTGCCGGCCCACCGCCTGCAGGCGGCCTTCAGCGTGCTGCTGGTGGTCGTCGCCGCGGTCACGCTGCTCGAGACCGCCCTGGCCTGAGCACGCCGGCCACCCCGTCCCAACGAACACCCTTCTGTCCACACCTGCAAGGAGAACCCATGACCACCATGACCAACCTCGCGCCCACCACCGAGTCGACCAGCGGTCAGGAGTCCGGCACCCCCGGCATCCGCTCCGTGGCCGACCTGCGCCGCGCCCTCGACGCCGGCGGGCAGACCCCGCTGCTGCTCGACGTGCGCACCGACGGTGAGTTCGGGGCCGGCCACGTCCCCGGCGCGGTCCTGCTGCCGCTGCACCGCATCCAGGAGGACCCTGCGCGCGTGGCCCGCGAGCTGTCGGCCTGTGGCGAGGTCGTCGTCATCTGCCGCTCGGGCAACCGCGCCCGCTCTGCTGCCGAGGCGCTGCGCGGCCACCTGCCCGCAGCGAGCGCCCCGGCCGTGCTCGAGGGCGGGATGGTCGCCTGGGAGCAGGCCGGCGGCGAGACCCGCGAGGGCACCGGCACCGGCGTGTGGGACATGCAGCGGCAGGTGCGTTTCGTGGCCGGCGCCATGGTGCTGACGGCCGTCGTGGCCTCCACGCGCGTCCCGGCCGTGAAGTGGGCCGCCGCCGGCGTCGGGGCCGGCCTGGCCACCTCCGGAGCCACCGGCGCCTGCCCGATGGCGGGTGCGCTGGCCCTGATGCCGTGGAACCGCGGCACCTCCCTGGAGGACGGGCTCTGCGCGGTGCGGGAGCGCCACGCCGGTGGCTGAGCGCCAAGACGCCGGTCACGCAGAGGGCGGGGCCCGGAGGAACGTCCTCCGGGCCCCGCCCCGTCGCTGCGGCCGCTGTGGTCGCTCGACCTCGGTCGCCCGCGGCCCCGCATCCCGCGGCCTGAGTGCTCCCGCGGCTCAGTCCTCCCGCACGAGCCCCGCGTCGTCCTGCCCGTCGAGCAGGGTGCTGGCCAGCCAGGCGTCCGGGATCGCGAAGGCGTCCACCAGGGTCACCGCGTGCGGGCGCAGGTCGGCGCACAGGGCGTTGATCGTGGACGTGACGGACTTCGACTTCGCCGGGCGCATGTGCTCGTGCTCCAGGAACCAGGCGGCGTTCTCCTCGATCACCGACAGGGCGTACAGGTCGCACACCTGGTCGAGCAGCTCGGTCAGTGCCGGGTCCTCGCACTCCTCGACCTGCTGGGCGAAGGCCTCCAGCACCACCCGGTCGATGTGGGCGCGCGCCGCCAGCAGCAGGTGGTCCTGCACGTCGTTGAACGCGGCGAACTGCTCGGCCTCGGTGCCGCGGTCCGCACGCCGCATCCGCTGCGCAGCGGTCTCCAGCAGGTGCTTCTCCCGGAACTCGAAGCACTCCACCTGCCACGCGCGGTCCATCACCACGTCCTCGGTGTCGCGGCGGCGGGCGGCCTCCACGAGCCGGTTCACGAACCCCTTGGCCGCGGTGCGCTCGATGACCACCCCGGAGAACTGGGTGGCGCCGAAGCGCAGCATGCCGGTCATGTTCAGCGAGCCGATGGCCTTGGAGTAGTTGGTCAGCAGGCCCTTGGCCACCAGCTGCAGCAGCACCGTGTTGTCGCCCTCGAAGGTGGCGAACACGTCGGCGTCCATGCGCCGCTGGGTCAGGCCGGAGGTGGCCATGTAGCCCGCGCCGCCGCACGCCTCGCGGCAGAGCTGCAGCACCCGGTTGGCCTCCTCGGTCTGCACCGCCTTCAGCCCCGCGGCGCGAGACTCCAGCTCGCGCTGGGCACGCTCGTCGCGGTCGGCGGGGTCCGCGGTCTGGATCTCGTCGAGGGTCTCCACCAGCTCGTTCTGCGCGAACGCGAAGGCGTAGCTGCGGGCGATGGCGGGCAGCAGCTTGCGCTGGTGCGCCCGGTAGTCCAGCAGGGTCACCTCGCCGTCGGGCCCGTCGAACTGCGAGCGCTGCGCGGCGTATCGGGTGGCGATGGTGAGCCCCGCCCGGGCGGCCGAGCTCGCCCCGCCACCGACGCTCACACGCCCACGCACGAGCGTGCCCAGCATCGTGAAGAAGCGCCGCCCGGGGGAGTCGATGGGGGAGCTGTAGACCCCCTGGGCGTCCACGGCGCCGAAGCGGTCCAGCAGGTTGCCGCGCGGCACGCGGACCGCGTCGAAGCTGATGGTGCCGTTGTCCACGCCCGGCAGGCCGCCCTTGGCGCCGTTGTCGCCGAGGGTGACGCCCGGCATCGGCTGGCCGGCCTCGTCGCGGATTGGCACCACCAGGGCGTGGATGCCCCGGTGCGTCGGGTCGTCGTCCTCGATGCCGTCCGGCAGCGAGTCGTCGTCGGGGGTGATGAGCTGCGCGAAGACGACGGCCATCTGCCCGTCGCGGGCGGCGTTGCCGATGTAGGTCTTCGTGGACGAGCGGGTGGGGGAGTCGATGACGAACTCGCCGGTGGCCGCGTCGTAGGTGGCCGTGGTCTCCAGGGACTGCACGTCCGAGCCGTGGCCCACCTCCGTCATCGCGAAGCAGCCCAGCAGCTCGCCGCTCCCGGTCAACGGCAGCCAGGCGGCGTGCTGCTCGGGGTTGCCCAGGTTGGAGATCGCGCCACCGAACAGTCCGAACTGGACGCCCATCTTCACCGTGAGCGAGAGGTCCAGGGCCGCGATCGTCTCGAAGGCGACGACGGTGCCGCCGACGTCGTTGCGGGCGCCACCGGTCTCGGCGTAGCCCATGCCGGCGAGGTCTTGCTCGGCCAGCTGCAGGAGGGCCGCGGTGGTGGCAGCCCGCTTGTCCTCCAGCGATCCCTCGGCCGGGAGGAGCACCGTGTGCGGGTCCACCTCGGCGCGGATGCGCTGGCGGGTGCCGGCCCAGTGCCCGTCGAGGCAGGCGGTGATCGCGGCGGTGAGCTCGGGGGTCGGCGTGGTGGTCATCGGGTCGCTCCTGGGGTGGGGTGCGTGCAGGGTGTGTCCTGGGGGCCCGGCTGGGCGGCACGGGGCGTGGCGGGCCCGGCGGCGATCGCGTCGAAGCGCGCGCCGAAGAGCTCGGCCACCTCGTTCACCAGCTGCTCACGGGGCGGGCGGTCGTGGCGGGAGACCCAGTCCTCGCAGACGAAGCGCACCAGGCCCACCAGCCCGTGGGCCAGGGTGCGCGCGGTCTCGCTGGTCACGGACGCCGCCCCGGCTGCCCCGCCGGCGCGTGCGGCGGTCCGCAGCAGGTGCTCCATCACCGGGGTGAGGCGTTCGCCCATGCGGCTCGACATGCCGGCCACGGGGTCGTCCCCGTCGGTGTCGTTGAGCGGACGGGTCACGACGAAGCGGTAGATCTCGGGGTCCCGCTCCACGAGGGCCAGGTAGGAGTCGGTGATGGCCGCGATCACCGTCCGCGGGCTCCGCTGGGTGCCGGCGGCCTCGGTGGCGGCGGCCATGTCGCCCCAGACCAGGGCGTCGACGGACTCGATGACGGCGCGCCAGGCGCCGGCCCGGTCACCGAGGTGCCGGTAGAGCACGGTGCGGGAGGTGCAGGCCTCCGCGGCGATCTCCTCCATGCCGATGCCGGGACCGTGCCGGCGCAGTGCGCGCAGGGCCGCCTGGGTCAGCTCGGCCCGGCGTCGCGCCCGGTGGGCGTCCCACCGTGTGGTCCGTCCGTCGATCCGGCGCGCGGCGCCGTGCGGCAGGGTCTCCATGCGCGTCACTGTAGCCGGAAATGACCATATACGGAACGTCGTGTACCTGTTATTCTCGGCAGCAGACCCAGCGTGTGGCCGGGCCCGTCAGGGCCGCCGCGCCAGGCGTCGGGTGACCGAGATCTGCAGCACCCCGCTCTCACACCAGGAGTTCGCAGCATGGCCGAGCACCACCCTCCCACCCCCCGGGGCACCGCGCTCGTGGTGGGCGCCAACCGCATCCCCTTCGCCAAGGCCGGTGGGCACTACGCCCAGGCCAGCAACCAGGACATGCTCACCGCCACGCTCGACGGGCTGGTCGCCCGCTACGGGCTGGCCGGTGAGCGACTGGGTGAGGTCGCAGCCGGCGCCGTGCTCAAGCACGCCCGGGACTTCAACCTCACCCGCGAGGCCGTCCTGGGCTCGGCCCTGGACGCGCGCACCCCTGCCTACGACCTGCAGCAGGCCTGTGGCACGGGTCTGGAGACGGTCATCCAGGTGGCCAACAAGATCGCCGCCGGCCAGATCGAGGCGGGCATCGGCGCCGGGGTCGACACCGCATCGGACGCCCCGATCTCCCTGGGCGACGGCCTGCGCCGGGCGCTGCTCGACCTCTCCCACGCCAAGAAGCCGGCCCAGAAGCTCAAGGCGCTGGGCTCCATCCGCCCCGGCGACCTCGCGCCGGAGTCCCCCCAGAACGCAGAGCCCCGCACCGGCCTGTCGATGGGGGAGCACATGGCCCGCACGGCGGCCGAGTGGAAGATCACGCGCGAGGCGCAGGACGCGCTCGCGGTGCGCAGCCACCAGAACCTCGCCGCGGCCTGGGACGAGGGCTTCTTCGACAAGCTGGTGACGCCCTACCTGGGTCTGTCGCGCGACGCGTTCCTGCGGCCGGACACCACCGAGGAGAAGCTGGCCGGGCTCAAGGTCGTCTTCGGCAAGGACGGCTACGCGGGCCAGCCGGGGACGCTCACCGCCGGGAACTCCACGCCGCTCACCGACGGGGCGGCGGCTGTGCTGCTCTCCTCGCCCGAGTGGGCCGCGCAGCACCGGCTGACCCCGCTGGCGCGCTTCGTGGACGCCGAGGTGGCGGCCGTCGACTACGTCCACGGCGACGACGGGCTGCTCACCGCCCCGATCTTCGCGGTGCCGCGTCTGCTCGAGCGCCAGGGCGTGAGCCTGCAGGACTTCGACTTCTACGAGATCCACGAGGCGTTCGCCTCCACGGTCGAGGTCACGCTGGCAGCGTGGGAGGACGAGGAGTTCTGCCGCACCCGGCTGGGGTTGCCCGGAGCGCTGGGGGCCATCGACCGCAGCCGGTTGAACGTCAAGGGCTCCTCGCTGGCTGCGGGGCACCCCTTCGCCGCCACCGGCGGCCGCATCGTCGGCACGCTCGCCCAGCTGCTGCACCAGAAGGGCAGCGGCCGCGGGCTCATCTCCATCTGCGCCGCCGGTGGTCAGGGTGTCGTCGCGATCCTGGAGGCCGTGTGATGGCCGGGCGCGACGTGAGGACCGATGACCGTGCGACGACTGGAGGCGCTGTGAACCGCTCGCGGGACGGCTACCTGAACTTCGTGAACTCCGACCTCGGGGCCAAGCTCGCCAGCACGCTGGGGCTGCCCCGCCCGGTGCCGCTTCGCCGCTACGAGCCGGGCCAGCTGCTGCTGGACGGCCCGGCCGTGCTCGCCGGTGCCGGGGCCGCCCCGCTGCTGGGTCAGGTCGAGACCTTCCTCGCCGGCCACGGGGTGGAGGTGCTGCGCCCCGAGCTGCCGGTGGAGCAGGCCGACGAGGCACCGCAGCAGGTTGCCGGCGACGCGCGCCCCGCCGCGCTGGTGCTGGACATGACCGCGGCCACCACCTTGGCCGACCTCGACCTGCTGCGCCGCGCCGCACGGGCCACCCTCAAGCGCCTCGCCCGCAGTGGACGGGTCCTGGTGCTGGGCACCACGCCCGACGCCCTGGTCGCGTCGGGCGCTCCCACCGAGCAGGTGGCTGCTGCCCAGGCCCTCGAGGGCATCATGCGCTCCATCGGCAAGGAGCTGCGCGGCGGTGCCACGGCCAACCTGCTCTGGGTGGACCCGGGCCTCGGTCGGGCCGCGGGCGCTGGTGCCGACGGCGGTCAGGTGGCCGCGGCCATCGCGCCGGAGCTGGTCGAGCCGTTGGAGTTCTTCCTCTCGGCCCGCTCGGCCTACGTCTCGGGCCAGCCGCTGCGCGTCTCGCAGTCGGTCGCGGGGCGGTCGGGCGAGGCCCTGGGCTGGCTGGACCCGCAAGCCGCCGACGCGCAGCCGTACGCCGGTGCCACCGTGGTGGTCACGGGCGCTGCGCGCGGCATCGGCGCCGACATCGCCCGCACCTTCGCCCGTGACGGGGCGCGCGTGATCGGCGTGGACGTGCCGCCCGCCGGTGACGCGCTCGCCGCGGTCATGAACGAGATCGGCGGGGTGGCGCTGCAGCTGGACATCACCGCCGCCGATGCGGGGGAGCGCCTCGCCGCCGCCGTGGTCCGGTCCGGTGCGGACCGGCTCCACGCGATCGTCCACAACGCCGGCATCACGCGCGACAAGCTGCTGGTGAACACCGACGCTGCCCGCTGGAACTCGGTGCTGCAGGTGAACCTGCAGGCGCAGTTCGGCATCAACGAGGTGCTGCTGTCCGGCATCGACGGCGGCCTCGGTGCGGGCAGTGCCATCGTCGGCGTGGCCTCCACCTCGGGCATCGGCGGCAACCGGGGGCAGGCGAACTACGCCGCCTCCAAGGCCGGGGTCATGGGTATGGTGCGCTCGATGGCGCCGACTCTCGCCCCGCGGGGCGTGACGGTGAACGCCGTGGCCCCGGGCTTCATCGAGACCGAGATGACCGGCAAGATCCCCGCGGTCACCCGCGAGGTGGGCCGGCGCATCAACTCGATGGCGCAGGGTGGCCTGCCGGTGGACGTCGCCGAGACCATCGCGTTCCTCGCCCGTCCTGCCAACGGCGGGGTCACGGGCCAGGTGCTGCGGGTCTGCGGCCAGAGCCAGTTGGGAGCCTGACATGTCGACCCGAGCCAGCACGCCCGGTATCCCGTCGTCCGGGGCTGCCACCCCCGCACCCTCCCGTCGCGATCTCGAGGTCGAGCACCTGGACGCGGTCCCCAGCCCGGTCTCCCTGTTCGGGCGGGCGGTCCGCGCGAAGGGCCGTTCGTCCCTCGGCCCCGACGACCTGCCGGCACGCCGCCTCGTGGTGGCCGATGCGGGGTGGTCCACCCGCGAGCTCGCCGACTACGCGCGCCTCTGCGGGTACTCGCTGGGCGGTCCGGTCCCCTCGACCTGGCTGCACGTGCGCACCTTCGGCCTGCAGATGAAGCTGATGACGGCCACGGACTTCCCGCTGGCCGTCCTGGGCCTGGTGCACATCGCCAACCGCTGGCGCATGCACGCCCCGGTCGCGCCCGATGCCGAACCCACCCTCTCGGTGTGGGCCGACGGGCTCGCGAGCCACCCCAAGGGGGTGCTCGTGACCCTCGCCGCCTCGGCGGAGGTCGACGGGCGCGTGGTGTGGGAGGGCTGGAGCGACTACCTGGCCCGTGGCGCGCGACTGGAGGGCGCGCCTGGTGACGCAGCCGGCCCGTCGCACGGGGCGGTCGATGCCGGGGCGTTGCCCGAGCGGGCCCGGTGGCGGCTTGGGGCCGACACCGGCCGGCGCTACGCCGGGGTGGCCGGCGACGCCAATCCCATCCACCTCTCGAAGCTCACAGCCAAGGCGTTCGGGTTCAAGCGCGCCATCGCGCACGGCATGTACACCGCCGCCCGTGCGGTGGCCGCGCTGGGACCCCGGGTGCCGGAGGTCCACGAGATCGAGGTGCAGTTCGGCAAGCCGCTGTTCCTGCCCTCGACCGTCGCCCTGCGGACCTCCTCGACGACCCCGGGCGACCTCGCGGCGGCCGCGGGCGGCACTCCGGGTGGCACCGGTCGCGCCGGCGCGCGGCCGGTGCAGATCGCCGTGACCGCGAAGGACCCCTCGATCGTGCACATGACCGGGGTGGTGAGCCCCCTGGGGTGAGCCGAGTTTCGGCGTGCTGGAGCCGATTGGCGCTTCTCGGGGTGCGTGTGTAAGATTCTCCGAGCGGTTCACGCCGCAGGCCCCCATAGCTCAGTCGGCAGAGCGTCTCCATGGTAAGGAGAAGGTCAACGGTTCGATTCCGTTTGGGGGCTCTGGTGGAGGCCGACCAGCCGGTCGGTCATCCCGCCGAGGCGGGGTAGCTCAGCTGGTTAGAGCGCACGACTCATAATCGTGAGGTCAGGGGATCGAGCCCCCTCCCCGCTACTGGTAGACGGCCCTGGACCAGGGCCCGACACCGTGCCCGTCCAGGGCACACCACGAACCATCGTCCGAGAGCAGGTTGCCCCATGGCCAGCAAGAGCGCTGACGTCCGCCCGAAGATCACTCTGGCGTGCACGGACTGCAAGGAGCGCAACTACATCACCAAGAAGAACCGTCGGAACAACCCCGACCGTCTTGAGTTGAAGAAGTTCTGCGCGCGCTGCCAGTCCCACACCGCGCACCGCGAGACCCGCTGAGGTCCGCACCGACGCACACCAGCGAGGGCCGCTCCTACCACGGGGGCGGCCCTCGCGGCGTCCCCGGTCGCATAGGGTTTGGGGCATGACGCCCCAGGACACCCCCGCCGCGTCCCCCGGCACCCTCGCCGAACGGGTCAGCGGCCGCCGTTGGACGTTGTCGGACCCCTACCAGGTGGCGCGTCCCGCCATCCGGGACTTCGCCCGCGCGGTGGGTGCCACGCACCCGCTGCACCACCACGTGGAGTCCGCCGTGGCGGCGGGCTACGGCGACCTCGTGGCGCCGCCGACCTTCGTCGTGAAGGTGACGCAGGCCGCGGACTTCCTGATGCTGGCCGACCCCGACCTGGGCATCCGGCTGCAGAACGTCGTGCACGGGGCGCAGGCGTTCACGCACGAGCGTCCCGTCGTCGCCGGCGACGAGCTCACCGCCACCACCGAGGTGACCAGCGCGAAGATGGTCGGCACCACGTGCATGCTGTCGCTGTCCACGCAGGTGCGGGACGCCGCCGACGAGCTCGTGGCGACCGGTACCTCCACACTCGTCATCGCCACGACACCGGAGCCCGCCCCGGAGGGCGCAGGGTCCGCGCCGGACGCCGCCCCCGCCGCTGGGAAGGACGCCTGATGACCCGTTACGTCGACACCCCCTGCACCACCCCCCCGGAGGCCTCGGAGCTCACCGTGGGCGACCAGGTCCTCGAGCGGGCGATCCGCCTCACGCGCGCGGACCTCATCGCGTACGCCGGCGCGTCGGGTGACCACAACCCCATCCACTGGAGCGACCGCATCGCCTCCGAGGTCGGCCTGCCCGGCGTCCTGGCCCACGGCATGCTCACGATGGGGCAGGTCGCCAGCTGCATCGCGTCCTGGGCGGGCGATCCCGCGCGGGTCACCTCGATCTCCACGCGCTTCTCCGCGCCGGTGGTCGTGCCGGACCCCGGGGAGGCGGTCCTGACGCTGGTGGCGACCGTGCAGGCCGTCGAGGACCAGACGGTCACCCTGAAGCTCGCCGTCACCGCTGAGGGCGCCTCCAAGCCCGTGCTGGGCAGGGCCACCGCCGTGGTCGACCTCTCCGGGGACCGCGCATGAGCACCCCCGCGCTCTCGGAGGCCTCGACCGTCGAGCACGACGCACCGCTGGCGCCGCTGACGACGCTGCGGGTGGGCGGCCCGGCCCGCACCCTGGTGCGCGCCGGGAGCACCGACGACCTGGTGGCCGCGGTCCGCGCCGCGGACGAGGCCGGGGAGGACCTGCTTCTCGTCTCCGGTGGGTCCAACCTCGTCATCAGCGATGCGGGTTTTGCCGGCACCGTCGTCCAGGTCGCCACGCGGGGCATCGAGCTGCTCGAGGACGCGGTGCGGCCCGCTGGTGACGGTGGCGAGCCCGGCCGGTCGGGCGAGCGCGTCCTGGTGCGCGCCGCCGCGGGAGAGCCCTGGGACGGGTTCGTCGCCCACGCGGTGGAGCAGGGGTGGAGCGGCGTCGAGGCGCTCTCCGGCATCCCCGGCTGTGTCGGGTCGACCCCCATCCAGAACGTCGGGGCCTACGGGCAGGACGTCTCGCAGACGATCACGGGGGTGGAGGTGCTGGATCGTGACTCGGGCGAGCTCGAGCGGTTCAGCGCCGCCGACTGCGGGTTCGCCTACCGCGACTCGGTGTTCAAGCGCACCCGGAAGGGGTCGACGGGGCGTTACGTCGTCCTGGCGGTCACCTTCTCCCTGGAGCGCAGCGAGCTCTCGCAGCCCGTCGGCTACGCCGCCCTGGCGCAGGGGCTCGACGTCGCGATGGGGGAGCGCGTCCCCTTGGCGGACGCTCGGGAGGCCGTGCTGGCTCAGCGGCGCCAGCGGGGCATGGTCTGGGACGCCGACGACCACGACACGTGGTCCTGTGGCTCGTTCTTCACCAACCCGATCATCACGACCGCCCAGATGGACGACGTCCGGGCCCACGTCATCGAGCGGATGGGGCCGAACGCGCCCGAGCCGCCGGAGTTCGACGCCGGTGAGGGGCTGGTCAAGACCAGTGCCGCGTGGCTGATCGACAAGGCCGGCTACGGCAAGGGCTACGCGATGCCGGGGCCGGCGGCCCTGTCGACCAAGCACCCGCTGGCCATCACGAACCGGGGCGGCGCCCGCGCGGCAGACGTCGCCAATCTGGCGCGCGAGATCCGCGAGGGCGTCGAGGACGCCTTCGGGGTGCGGTTGGTGAACGAGCCGGTGTTCGTCGGCCACCAGCTCTGACCCGTCCGTCAGGACTGCTGGGCCACCCAGGCGCTGATGCCGCGTTCGGCGGCGTCCCGCACCTCCTGCGGTGCCCGGCTGGCGGTGAACGACGCCCGGGCGAGGTCGCCCAGCTCCGCGGCGCCCAGGCCGTGCACGTCGCGTGCGGCCACGTACTGGTCGGCGAGTCGGGAGCCGAACAGCAGCGGGTCGTCGGCCCCGAGCGCGACGACCGCCCCCGCATCGAGCAGGCGGCGCAGGGGCACCTCGGCGAGCGCGGAGTAGACGCCCAGCGCCACGTTGCTGCCCGGGCAGACCTCCAGCGCGATGCCGCGGCGCACCACCTCGGCGAGCACGTCGGGGTCCTCCACCGAGCGCACGCCGTGCCCGAGCCGGTCCGGGCCCAGCGAGTCCAGGGCGTCGGTGACGTGCTGCGGGCCCAGCAGCTCCCCGGCGTGGGGGAGGGACGCCAGCCCGGCACGGCGGGCGATCTCGAACGCGCGGCCGAAGGCGGCGGTGTCGCCGCGGCGCTCGTCGTTCGACAGGCCGAAGCCCACCACCTCGCCGGGCCCGTCCCCGGCGTACTGCGCGGCGAGGCGGGCCAGGGTGCGGGCGTCGTAGGGGTGCCGGGTGCGGCTGGCGGCCACGACGACGGCCACGCCGATCCCCTCCTCGGCACTGGCCAGGCGGGCCTCGTCGAGGACGATCTCCAAGGCCGGGGTGATGCCCCCGACGTGCGGGGCGTAGCTGGTCGGGTCCACCTGGATCTCGAGCCAGTGGGAGCCCTCGGCGGCGTCGTCGATCGCGGCCTCGCGCACGATGCGGCGCATGTCCGCCTCGGTGGTGACGCAGGCGCGGGCGGCGTCGTAGAGCCGTTGGAAACGGAACCACCCGCGTTCGTCGGTGGCGCGCAGGCGCGGCGGCCACTCGTCCACCAGGGCTGACGGCAGGCGCATGCCCTTCTGGCGGGCGAGGTCACGCAGGGTGTCGATCCGCATCGACCCCGTGAAGTGCAGGTGCAGGTGCGCCTTGGGGAGGTCGAGCACCGGGTCGCCCGCGGTGACGAGCCCCCCGGTCACCAGCCCCTCGTCGGTCGGGCCGCCGGAGGGGGTGGCGGGATCAGACCTCATCCGCCAGGGGTGCCTCGGTCGCGTCGTCGGCGCTGCCGCCGTCGGTGCCGGTGGGGTCCACGGGGTCGTTCGGGTCCGCCGCGGCGGTATGGTCGACGCTCGGGTCGCTGGGCGCGCCGGCGCCGGAGCCCGTGCCGGCTTGCTCGTTCACCAGCCGGTCCTGGTCGTCGGTCCCGGGATCGGCGTCGGTGAGCTCCAGGTCGGCCGAGGCATCGGCGTCCTCGACCAGCTCGCTGCCGTCCTGCACGAGCTCGTCGGTGCTCAGGTCCTCGGCGGTGACCTCGCCGTACTCCTGCTGGACGTCGACCTCCTCGGCCGCGGTGTCGGGCTCGTCGTCGAAGGACAGGGTGCCGTCAGTGGTGGTCTCCTGGTCCGGGTCGACCAAGCCGTCGACGGAGTCGAGGTTCTCGGCGGGGCGGGGGAAGGTGTCGTTGCTCATGACCCGAGTCTGTCACCCCGGCCCCGGCGGTGCAGGGGGTGTGGGCCCCGTTCGGCCGCCTGTTCCCTCGGGAGCTCGCCGTGTGGAGGACGCTTTGCCTTCCGTGCGAATGGCCTGGCTGCCTCATGGAGTCCTTGACCAACCGGGGGGGGTGGCTAGCGTGCTGTGTGCACAGTGGATCACGAGAAAAGGGCTCTTCCCAATCCAGGGTGGGTCGCGGGGCGGCGCGTCGGTCCTGGGGTAGGCGTCGAGGTCTCCACATGATGGGAGTTCTCACACTCCCCACCTGGAAGACCTCGACATGCCTGACGGTACCTGCACCACGCCTGATCTGACGACGTTCTGCCGCCTCGACGGCCTCGGGTTGGAGGTGACCGGGCAACGCCTCGAGCCGGACCGGGCGGTGCTGGCCTGCCGGGTCGTCGATGATGACCGGTGGTGCCGGCGGTGTGGCTGTGAGGGGACCGTGCACGACGTGGTCACGCGACGCCTGGCACACGAGCCGTTCGGGTGGCGACCCACGACGTTGCTGGTCGCGGTCCGCCGGTACCGGTGCACCGGCTGCGCGCGGATGTGGCGGCAGGACACCACTGCGGCGGCGGAGCCGAGGGCCAAGATCTCCCGCGGTGGGCTGCGCTGGGCGTTGCTCGCGCTGGTCGTGCAGCACCTGACCATCGCTCGGGTCGCCGAGGCGTTGGCGGTGGCGTGGGACACCGCCAACGACGCCGTCCTGGCCGAGGGCCGGCGCGTCCTGATCGGTGACCCGGCCCGGTTCGAGGGGGTGAAGGTGGTCGGGGTCGACGAGCACGTGTGGCGGCACACGCGCAAGGGCGAGAAGTACGTCACCGTGATCATCGACCTCACCCCGATCCGAGACGACACCGGCCCCGCCCGGTTGCTGGACATGGTCGAAGGCCGGTCCAAGGCCGCGTTCAAGACCTGGCTCGCCGAGCGGCCACAGGCGTGGCGTGACGCCGTGGAGGTGGTCGCGATGGATGGGTTTCCCCCGGCTGCGCCGCTGACGCGGAGTATCGCAGCGGGCGGTGCCCCCACCGGCTTCAAGACCGCAGCCGCCGAAGAGCTCCCGTGCGCCCTCGCGGTGATGGACCCCTTCCACGTCGTGCGCCTCGCCGGGGACGCCCTGGACTCCTGCCGCCGCCGGGTCCAACAAGACCTCCACGGCCACCGCGGCCTCAAGAACGACCCGCTCTACCGGGCCCGGCGCACCCTACACACCGGAGAGGACCTGCTCACCGACCGCCAACGAGAACGACTCATCGTCCTGTTCACCAACCCCGACCACGTCGAGGTCGAGGCCACGTGGGGCATCCTGCAACGGATGATCGCCGCCTACCGACACCCCGACCGGGCAACCGCCCGCGCGGCGATGACCGCCGTCATCGACGCCCTCCGCGACGGCGTGCCCGCGGCCCTCGTCGAGCTCCGTCGCCTCGGCCGGACCCTGAACCAGCGCGCCGCCGACGTCCTGGCCTACTTCGAGCGGCCCGGTACCTCCAACGGACCCACCGAAGCCCTCAACGGCCGCCTCGAACACCTACGCGGCTCCGCCCTCGGCTTCCGCAACCTCACCAACTACATCGCCCGCAGCCTGCTCGAGACAGGCGGCTTCCGAACCCACCCTGGATTGGGATGAGCCACCAATGCGAGGAACAGGTGGTCGATGTCGGCTTCGCGGAGCCCGAGCCGGGATGCTTCCTCCATGGCGGCCAGGGACAGCGATTGGCTGGTTTGAGCGGCGCGGACGAGTTTGTTCATCTGTTCCTCCTGGGTGTCGAGATCGCTGGGTCAATTCTTTTGGAGTGCTTCTTGTGGGCGGCTTGTCGCGTCACTCCGAGCGCGTCGGCGATCTCCTGCCAACTCATGCCCGAGCGCAACGCGGCCTCGACCTGTCGAAGTTCCAAGGTGTCCGCGAGTACGCGCAAGGACGCTACGGCCCGCAATCCTGCTTTCGGGTCGCTGGTATCGGCTGCTACTGCTGCGATCCGCGGAGAGTCCATGCCGTCAACCTACGTTGCTAAGTGACGGGTTGTCAACCTGGGTTGCGCCCCCCGCTCGGCGAGCTCGATAATTGCCGAGCCAGTCGAGGGCCGTCATTTTTGGGGATTCGCCGGGTTCACAGAGGTTGGTATCTGCGGCGACGTGGTGGAGTTCCGGTTCAACGTGTAGTTGATTCTGGCCCAGACGTGCTGGCTGGGAGGGGCAGGCCCAGCCGGCCTGGGTTCACGCTGGGTCTTCGCCCTGCGTGCCCCGGCGGGTGATCATCCGGTCGATGTGGCCGATGTGTTCATCGATGCGATCTGCGGGAATGCGCGCAGATGCCTGGAGTGTGGCCAGGCCGTGACAGCAGGCCCACAGGAGCTCGGCTGCGGCTACCGCGTCGTCGATGTGAGGCGCTTGGCGAGCCACATGCTCCGTGAGCGCGTTGAACGCGCCGGTGAGTTCAGGTGGAGTATGGGTGTCCGCAAAGGGTAGTGGCGTGGGGTTCGTGAACATGGCCTCGTATAGGCGCGGATGCTCGCGCACGAAGCCGAGATAGGTGTGGCATACCGCTTCGAGGCCAGGGCGTTCGCCGATTCCGGCGTCGAGAGCGCGGACGCGTTGCTCGAGGTCGGCGAACCCTTGGAGGGTGACGGTCCGGATCACATCTTCGCGGCTGGAGAAGTGTTGGTAGAGCACCGGTTGGCTGAAGTCGATGCCGTCCGCGAGTCGACGAGTCGTGACCGCCTCCCAGCCGTCTGCTTCGGCTATCTGGCGAGCCAACTCGATGATCTGCTGGCGACGGGCGAGTTTTCGGCGTTCGCGCGGTGTCGTATCGGTGCTGCGGCTGTTCATCGGGACCCCATAATCAGGAGGGCGGCCCCGACAATCATGAGCAGGGCGGTCGGCGCGTGGATGCACCACGCGGCCAGCCGACTTCCTCGTGAGGCGAGAACCGTTGCTGCGTCTCCGAGTGGGATGAGTGCGAACGCGAGCACAGCCCATCCGATTGTGTCGAGGGGGGCGGTCAGCAGGAGCACCCCAGCGACGACACCGCAGGTTGCATCGCGCACTCCTTTGATTCGCAGCCAGGGCGTGCTGCTGGACTCGGGGATCTCCGTGAGTCCGAAGGAGGTGGCGGCGGCCCTGGGTGCGAGAAGGTACATCAAGCCGATGGCGGCAATGGCCAGACCGGATAGAGCGGTGATGACGAGGCCCGTGAAGATCATGGCACCAGGTTATCGGTGATAGATCTTCTGTCAATGACAGGCACAGGTTCGGCCGGACATCGTGAGCGCGGTTCGGCCGGGGGACTGCTGAGGGTTTGGTTGATACCTGATCTGTGGGGACTGGGTCCCTGCTGGAAGGATGTCACCATGCCTGCACCTCTCCCCAAGGAGTTCCGTGACGACGTGATCGGTGTCGCCCGTCGTGGCGAGGCGTCGATCGCGCAGACGGCGAAAGACTTCGGGATCTCGGAATCAACCCTGCGCAACTGGCTCCGCCAGGCCGACGTCGAGGACGGCGCCCGTCCGGGCGTGACGGTGGCCGAGTCCGAGGAGGTGCGTGCCCTGAAGCGCCGTAACCGGTTGCTGGAGCAGGAGAACGAGGTCCTGCGCCGAGCAGCGGCGTACCTGTCACAGGCGAACCTGAAGCTGGGCCAGTCCCCAAAGTGACCTACCCGCTGGTCCGTGACCTTGCCGCTGACGGGATCCCCGTCACGGTGACCTGCCGGGTGCTGAAGTTCTCCCCGCAGGCGTTCTACGCCTGGTGTGCCCACCCGGTCAGCGACCGGGACCTGGTGGATGCCTACGCGATGAACGCCGCGTACGAGATCCACGCCGAGGACCCTGGACTGGGGTATCGATTCATCGCTGATGAACTCGCGGACGCCGGTCATGCCCTGTCTGAGCGACGCGTGTGGAAGATCTGCCACCAGGGGCAGATCGTCTCCGCGCACTCCCGTACCCGGGGTCGGTGGAAGAAGCCCGGCCCGCCGGTCCCCGACGACCTCGTCCAGCGCGATTTCACCGCCGAGGCCCCGAGTCGGTTGTGGTTGACCGACATCACCGAGCACCCCACGGCCGAGGGGAAGTTGTACCTGTGCGCCGTGAAGGACGTCTGGTCACGGCGGATCGTGGGGTACTCCATCAATGACCGGATGACCTCCCAGCTGGCCGTCGACGCCCTGGAGATGGCCATCGCCCGCCGGGGCCGCGACACCACCGCCGGGTGCGTGGTCCACGCCGACCGGGGCAGCCAGGGTGGATTCAACTGGTCGTCGCAACACCTTCAGTGCGGAGGTGGTCAGGGATGGCGACGGTGGACTGGAGCAGGAAGACCAGCGATGTGCCGGAGGGGCTTCGTCGACAGTGGCGTGCTGATCGGGCGTTGCGCCCGCCGATGCGTTCGCCGGGCCGGCCTGAGCCCTCGCGTGCGGTCCAGCGTCAGTTCTGGCGATTGATCGCCACGGGTATCACCTCGGCCGAGGCTGCGGTGAGGGTGGGCGTGTCCGTGCCGGTCGGTTCTCGCTGGTTTCGTCACGCTGGCGGCATGCCACCGATCTCGCTGGTTGAACCCACCGGCCGCTACCTGTCTTTCGAGGAACGCGAGGAGATCGCGATCCTGCGCGCCCGAGGTCAGGGCGTGCGCGAGATCGCGCGCGCGATCGGCCGTGACCCTGGGGCGATCTCGCGTGAGCTGCGCCGCAACGCCGCGACCAGGAGCGGGAAGCAGGAGTACCGGGCGGTGGTGGCGCAGTGGAAGGCTCAGCAGGCTGCGAAGCGTCCCAAGACCGCGAAGCTCGTCAAGAACGACCGGTTGCGGGAGTACGTCCAAGAGCGGCTCGCTGGCAGCATCCGTCGACCTGACGGCACGTTCGTCGATGGTCCGACACCACCGGCATGGAAGGGCTTGAACAAGGCCCGCCGGGCGGATCGTCGCTGGTCGAGGGCATGGAGCCCGGAGCAGATCAGCCAGCGTCTGAAGGTCGACTTCCCCGATGATGAGTCCATGCGCATCAGCCACGAGGCGATCTACCAGTCGCTGTTCATCCAGGGCCGCGGCGCGCTCCAGCGCGAACTGGTCGCCTGCCTGCGCACCGGCCGGGCTCTGCGTCGTCCGCGGGAGCGGTCCCGGAACAAGGCGCAGGGGCATGTCACCGCTGATGTGGTCCTGTCCGAGCGTCCGGCCGAGGCCGATGACCGGGCGGTGCACGGACATTGGGAGGGCGATCTGATCATCGGAACCGGTAGGTCGGCGATCGGCACCCTCGTCGAACGCAGCAGCCGCGCCACCCTGCTGGTGCACCTGCCGCGCATGGAAGGCCATGGCGAGACGCCGTACGTGAAGAACGGGCCAGCGCTGGGTGGCTACGGTGCCGTGGCGATGAACGCCGCGCTGACCGCGTCGATGACCACGCTGCCCGAGCAGCTGCGCAAGACCATCACCTGGGACCGCGGCAAGGAACTGTCCGGCCACGCGACGTTCGCGCTGGAGACCGGCACCAAGGTGTTCTTCGCCGACCCGCACTCGCCCTGGCAGCGGCCGACCAACGAGAACACCAACGGGCTGCTGCGGCAGTACTTCCCCAAAGGCACGGACCTGTCGCGCTGGTCGGCCGAAGACCTCGAGGCCGTCGCGTACACCCTCAACAACCGCCCCCGCAAGGTCCTCGGGTGGAAGACCCCCGCCGAGGTCTTCGACGAGCAACTACGCTCCCTTCAACAACCCGGTGTTGCATCGACAGGTTGAACTCGCCCAGTTCCGGTCGCGCACGTACCTCTGCGCGCTGCACCGGCATGGCCTGACCGGGTCCATGGGTCGGGTGGCTTCCAGCGCGGACAACGCCGCGATGGAGTCCTTCTTCGCCCTGGTGCAGAAGAACGTCCTGAACAGCCGCCGCTGGGCCACCCGGGAGCAGCTCCGGCTGGCCATCGTCACCTGGATCGAGCGGACCTACCACCGCAGACGCCGGCAACGGGCTCTGGGCAAGACCACCCCGATCGAGTTTGAGACCATCTACTGGCCCGCTCACGCGGCCTGAAACACCACACCCGAAGTGTCAACCGAACCTACAGCAGTCCCGTCTGCTCGTATGGCGAGTGAGTCACCGCTCAGCGCCGGATGGGCGGTCGTGACCCCGTGACCGCGCGGCCCGTCCTTTCGGGCCCCGCACGACACCCAAGGGCCGGTCACCACATGGCACGTGGTGACCGGCCCTTGGGTGTCGCGCGTCGTGCGCGCCGGTCAGTCCCTCGCCTCGGCCAGCAAGCGCTGGATCCGGGCCACGCCCTCCACCAGGTCCTCGTCGCCCAGTGCGTAGGCGAGGCGCAGGTAGCCCGACGGCCCGAAGGCCTCGCCCGGCACCACGGCCACCTCGGCCTCGGTGAGGATCAGCTCGGCCAGCTCCAAGGAGGTCTGCGGACGCTGGCCGCGGATCTGCTTGCCCAGAACACCCTTGACCGACGGGTAGGCGTAGAAGGCGCCCTCGGGGATCGGGCACTCCACCCCGTCGATCTCGTTGAGCATCGCCACCATGGTCCGGCGACGGCGGTCGAAGGCCTCGCCCATACGGTGCACGTCCTCCAGCCCGCCGTTCAGGGCGGCGATCGCGGCGCGCTGGGAGACGTTGGCCACGTTGGAGGTCGCGTGCGACTGCAGGTTGGTCGCGGCCTTGATGATGTCGGCGGGGCCGGCCATCCAGCCCACGCGCCAGCCCGTCATCGCATAGGTCTTGGCCACCCCGTTGAGCACCACGCAGGTGTCGGCCAGCTCCGGCACCACGACCGGCACCGAGTGGAACTCGGCGTCGCCGTAGACGAGGTGCTCGTAGATCTCGTCGGTCACCACCCAGATGCCGTGCTCCAGGGCCCAGCGGCCGATCTTCTCCATCTCGTCGCGCGTGAACACGGCGCCGGTGGGGTTGGACGGGGAGACGAACACCAGGGCCTTGGTCTTCCCGGTGCGGGCGGCCTCGAGCTGCTCGACGGTGACCTTGTACTCCTGGGTCTCGTCGGCGAACACCTCGACGGGCGTCCCGCCCGCCAGCGCGATGGACTCCGGGTAGGTCGTCCAGTAGGGCGCGGGCAGCAGCACCTCGTCACCGGGGTCGATGAGGGCGGCGAAGGTGTTGTAGACGGCCTGCTTACCGCCATTGGTCACCAGCACCTGCTGGGGCGTCAGCTCCAGTCCGGAGTGGCGCGCGGTGGCCTCGATGATGGCCTGCTTCAGCTCGGGCAGGCCGCCGGCAGCGGTGTATCGGTGGTTCGCCGGGTCGTGGCAGGCCGCGGCCGCGGCCTCGACCACGTGGTCCGGGGTCGGGAAGTCGGGCTCGCCGGCGCCGAAGCCGATGACGGGCCGGCCCTGGGCCTTGAGCTCCTTCGCCTTGGCGGTGACCGCCAGCGTCGCGGATTCGGCGATCGCGCCGATGCGGCGGGAGACGCGGGCGGGCTGCTGCGGTGCGGACTGGTCCGGTGTCATGGGGACATTCTGGCAGCCGGCCATGAGGAGTTCCTGAGTGCTGCATGAGGGGGCCGTCACGGGGGCCGGGTGGAAATCCGCCCCGCGACTGCAGTAGAGTGCCCGGTCGGTGCATCGACGCGATGCGCCGCCTCGACGTCCACCCCACCCGGACGTCGAAGGGCATTAGCTCAATTGGTAGAGCACCGGTCTCCAAAACCGGGGGTTGGGGGTTCGAGTCCCTCATGCCCTGCGCAGTCCGTCCCCGCGGCACCAGTACGTGAAGGAGTCCACCGTGACCGAGCACAGCCCGGCTACTGCCGAGCGCGGCCCGGCCCCGGCCGATCCGAACGCCGAGGTGCCCCTGCGGGAGCGCAAACCCCGCGGCAACAACCCGATTTCCCGTTTCTCCAGTGCTGTCGTGCTGTTCCTGCAGCAGGTCATCGATGAGCTGCGGAAGATCGTCCGCCCGACGCGGGACGAGCTCGTGAGCTACACCATCGTCGTGATCGTGTTCGTGGTGGTGCTCATGGCGTTCGTGTTCGGACTCGACCAGTTGTTCTCGCGCCTCATCAGCTTCGTCTTCGGCTGAGACCGGGCGCGGGCCCCTGAGTAGGGGGCTGCCGCCAGCAGGCCCGCCAGGGCCGCGGCCGACGTGGGCGCCGTCCACGGCAATCGGCCATCAGTTCACGTGGAGGTACCAGAGCATGTCCGAGCAGACGCCCGATCCGGCGACCGAGGTCGAGGCCGACCAGGCCGTCGAGGAGGCCACCGTGGCCGATGAGGTCGAGGTGGCCGGGGCTGACGCTGCCCCGCAGCCCGACGAGGCCCCCGAGGGTGACTCCGTGGACGCCGCGGACGACGAGGCCGCTGCCGACGCCGCTGACGAGTCCGCCGCCGACGCGGAGGGGGACGCGACCGACGAGGCTGCCGCCGAGGGGGAGTCCGACGAGGACGCCACCCCCACCGCCGAGGACCAGGCCGCCGAGTTCCGCGACATGCTGCGTGGCCAGTTCGGTGACTGGTACGTGCTCCACACCTACGCCGGCTACGAGAAGCGGGTGAAGGCCAACCTGGAGCAGCGTGCGGTCTCCATGAACATGGAGGACTACATCTTCCAGGCCGAGGTGCCCATGGAGACGGTCACCGAGATCAAGAACAACCAGAAGAAGACCGTCGAGCGCGTCCGCATGCCCGGGTACTGCCTGGTGCGCATGGACCTGACGAACGCCTCCTGGGGCACCGTCCGCAACACCCCGGGTGTGACCGGATTCGTCGGCAACGCCACTGACCCGGTGCCGCTGAGCCTCGGCGAGGTCTTCGACATGCTGGCCCCCGACTTCGAGTCGCAGGCCCAGGCCGCTGCCGGCTCCCAGGAGGGCGCCACCACGGTGGAGCCGAAGTCCGGCACCCCCCAGATGCCACTCGTCGACTTCGAGGTCGGCGAGGCCGTCACCGTCATGGAGGGTCCGTTCGAGACCCTTCCTGCCACGATCTCCGAGATCAACGTCGAAGCACGCAAGGTGCAGGTGCTGGTCTCGATCTTCGGCCGGGAGACCCCGGTCGAGCTCGCGTTCAACCAGGTCGCCAAGATCTGATGCGGGCAGCGGGGCCCCGTGCCCCGCGCCGCCGGACCCTCCACGGGTCCTGACCAGCCACCGTGCGCGACGGTGGTCATGCAACCGGGTCATCGCCCACGGCGTCGGCCCACAACGAAAGAGGAACTCACATGGCTCCCAAGAAGAAGGTCGCCAGCTTCATCAAGCTGCAGATCGAGGCCGGTGCCGCCACCCCGGCGCCCCCGGTCGGCCCGGCCCTCGGTGCCGCCGGTGTCAACATCATGGACTTCGTCAAGGCGTACAACGCTGCGACGGAGAACCAGCGCGGCAACATCATCCCGGTGGAGATCACGGTCTACGAGGACCGCTCCTTCACCTTCATCACCAAGACCCCGCCGGCCGCCCAGCTCATCAAGAAGGCTGCGGGCGTCCCCAAGGGTTCCGGTGAGCCGCACGTGACCAAGGTCGGCAAGATCAGCGACGCCCAGATCGCCGAGATCGCCGAGCTGAAGATGGCCGACCTCAACGCCAACGACCTCGACATGGCCAAGCGCATCATCGCCGGCACCGCCCGCTCCATGGGCATCACCGTCGAGGGCTGAGGCCCCCGTGCCGGTGCACCTGCACCGGCCCACCCCCAGTGGTAGGGCCAGCGCTGGCCCGCACGACCACGAACTCCCACCACGCACATCAGGAGAATCATGAAGCGCAGCAAGAACTACCGCGCCGCAGCGGAGAAGATCGAGGCCGGCAAGGCCTACGCCCCCGCCGAGGCGATCGCCCTGGCCCAGGAGATCTCCACCACCACGTGGGACTCCACCGTCGACGTCTCCCTGCGCCTGGGCATCGACCCGCGCAAGGCCGACCAGATGGTCCGCGGCACCGTCAACCTGCCGAACGGTACCGGCAAGACCGCCCGCGTGCTCGTCTTCGCGAACGCCGAGAAGGCCGAGGCCGCGCGTGAGGCGGGCGCCGACCACGTCGGCTCCGACGAGCTCATCGAGAAGGTGGCCGGCGGGTGGCTCGACTTCGACGCCGTCGTCGCGACCCCGGACCTCATGGGCAAGGTCGGTCGTCTGGGCAAGGTGCTGGGTCCCCGTGGCCTGATGCCGAACCCGAAGACCGGCACGGTGACCATGGACGTCGCCAAGGCCGTCAACGACATCAAGGGCGGCAAGATCGAGTTCCGCAACGACAAGCACGCCAACGTGCACTTCATCATCGGCAAGTCGTCCTTCCCCACTGAGCAGTTGGTGGAGAACTTCGACGCCGCGATGGACGAGATCATGCGTCTGAAGCCGTCGGCCTCCAAGGGTCGCTACATCACCCGCGCCGTGCTGAGCACGACGATGGGCCCCGGCATCCCGCTGGAGATCGCTTCCAAGAGCGAGTGACCCACCGCGTCGCCCGGCGCACCGCGGCACCGCCGCACTGACCGGAGCCCGTCCCACCGAACGGTGGGGCGGGCTCCGGTGCGTCCGCCGCTCAGAGGGGCCAGCTCTCGTGGGCGTCCGAGGGGCGGATGCTGAGACCGGCGATGCTGCCCGCGCGGCCCACCAGGACGTGGGCGACGGGGCGGCCGTGCTCGGCCACGAGCTCGATGCGGGCGACCAGCGGCAGCGCCCCGGTGGCAGGGACGGCCCCCTCCGGCGTGTGGGTCGTGGGCGGTTCCAGCCGCCAGACGGGGCCCACGGCGTCGGGCAGCTCTTCGGCGAGCTCCGAGAGCACCTGGTGAGTGAGCTGTCGCCGGGCGGTGCTGCTGAGCAGACGCCGCAGGGTGGCGATGTCGTGTTCCAGCAGGCGCTCGAGGGCCGTGGTGGCCAAGCGTCCCACCCGGTCACCGACTGGGTCGTCGACGGGTCCCCCGTGGTCGTACATGGGGGAACGGCCGGGGACCGGTGGGGCGTCGGTGGGCCCCCCACCGAACCGCTGGGCCGCCGCCTGGCGGGTGACCCCCAGCAGGTCAGCGAGCTGCTGCCAGCTGAGCCCCACGCGGCGGGCCGCGTGCACTGCATCGACCAGCTCCTGCTCGGCGCGGGCCCCGGCGGCAAGGGCAGCCTCACGGGAGGCCAGGGCACGGCGCACGGCGTCGACGGCCGCGGTGTGGTCGGCGGCTCCAGCGTCGGTCACGCGTCGCGGTGGGCGTGCGGGTTGGCGGCGTCGTGCTGGGCGTCGACCCTACCCGGCGCGGGGAGCAGCGCCCCCACCCCGATCGCGACGGCAATCCCCAGGATGGCTGCCGTGCCCGGTTGGAACTGCAGCGCCAGCACCAGGACTGCGGTGGCGATGGTTCCCGAGAGCACCTGGAGGGTCTTGGGTCGGTCCCACTCCGGGCGCCACCGGGCGAAGAGGGTGCCGGGCAGGGCGCCGTCGGCGGCGAACAGCGGTGCGCACCAGACACCCACGAGGGTCGCGAGGGCCCCGAGGGCAGCAGTGGCCCACCGGCCCCACAACCCCCCGTCCGCCAGCGTGGGGTGCAGGGTGCTGACGACGGTGAGTGCGACGAACGCGACGACGGTGACGAGACGGGGAGCCATGGGGCAAGCGTGTCGAGGAGTGCGTGCCGTTGTCAACCCACCGTTGACAGCGACCAGGGGTTCGGGATGCTGGGTCACCCCCTGCCCCGCGCCCCGGCTTTGCGCTGGCGCGCACAGGCGGCTATCGTTGGCTGGACCAATGACCGCCGGTCGTTGGTGTTCTGCTGTGAGTCCTCGGTGCAGAGGCATGCCGGACACCATCGAAGGTTCCGCTCGACGGACGACCCGCGTAGGTGTGAGACGAGTTCCGGTGGAGCCGTCACGTTCCCTCCCAGGAGGTGACGTGCACGATCCGCGGGAGTTTGCCCCGTGCCTGCGCACGGGGTTTTTTCGTTCGTGGGGCCCGGCACCACCACTGTAAGGAGGCCCACATGGCGAATCCCCAGAAGGATGCCGTCATCGCCGAGATCGCGTCTCAGCTGCGCGACTCGAACGCGGCCGTGCTGACCGAGTACCGCGGCTTGACCGTGGCGCAGATGGCGGAGCTCCGCAAGGCGCTCCGCGGCAACGCGACGTACTCCGTGGTGAAGAACACGCTGACCGCCCGTGCGGCGGCCGAGGCGGGCGTCGACGCGTTCGACGGCTACCTGTCCGGCCCCACCGCCATCGCCTTCGTCACCGGTGACGCGGTCGAGGTGGCCAAGGGCCTGCGTGACTTCGCCAAGGAGAACGAGGCTCTGGTCATCAAGGCCGGTCTCGTCGACGGTCAGGCCTACACGGCCGACGACCTGACGAAGCTCGCCAGCCTGGAGAGCCGCGAGGTCCTGCTGGCCAAGCTGGCCGGCGCGATGAAGGCTCCGATGGCCAACACCGCGGCGCTGCTCAACGGCGCCCCGGCCCAGATGGCGCGCCTGGCCGAGGCCCTGCGCGCCAAGGTCGAGACGGAGGGCCCGGTCTCCGGCGCCCCCGCCGACTCCGCCGAGGCCCCGGCCGCGGACGAGCAGACCGACACCGACGTCGCCGAGGGTGGCGACGACAACTGATCGCCCGGGACCCCTCCCGCGCATCAGCCCCCTGAAACACCGCCCGATCCCGGGCAACGCCACTCACGGCAGGAACGAAAGGAAGCCATCATGGCCAAGCTCAGCAACGACGAGCTCATCGAGCAGTTCAAGGAGATGACCCTCATCGAGCTCTCCGAGTTCGTGAAGCAGTTCGAGGAGGTCTTCGAGGTCACCGCCGCCGCCCCGGTCGCGGTCGCCGGTGCCGCCCCGGCCGCTGCCGGTGACGCCGGTGACGCCGCCGAGGAGAAGACCGAGTTCGACGTCATCCTGGCTGCCGCCGGTGACAAGAAGATCGGCGTCATCAAGGAGGTGCGCGGTCTGACCTCCCTGGGTCTGAAGGAGGCCAAGGACCTCGTGGACGGCGCCCCCAAGGCCGTCCTGGAGGGTGTCTCCAAGGAGGAGGCCGACAAGGCCAAGGAGGCCCTCGAGGGCGCTGGCGCCACCGTCGAGGTCAAGTGATCTCCGGGGGTCGCTGACCCCCTCTCCGTCCACGGGCGGGCTCCCCACTGCGGGGGGCCCGCCCGTGGCGTGTCCGGGGTGGGGAAAATGCGGTGCGCGTGTCGGAGGGGGGGTTACTGTGCGCGGGTGATTCCGAGCGCCGACGTGCCCACCACCCCGCCCCGCCCCGTGACCTGGCGGCGGCTGGCCACCCCGGTCTCGGCAGGGGCGCTGCTCGTGCTCACGGTGGGTGGCGTCGGCCAGTCGGTCGGGGCGGTGCTGGCGGGCCGGCTCGCCGAGGACGCCCGCATGGGCCTGGTCGGCTGGCTGGCGCTGGCGCTGGTGGGGGGCGCCCTCCTCGACGCGCTGGGACGCGTGCTCTGGGTGGGGGAGGTCGACCGGGCCGAGGGGGAGCTGCGACGGGACGTCCTGCGTGCCGTCACCGCCCAGCCGGTCTCCGCGCTCGGGGACCAGGCCGTCGGCGAGCTGCTCGACCGGATCGACGACGACGCCTACGAGATCGGCTCCCTGAGCCGGGACATCCTCTGGGGTGTCCTGTCGACCCTCGTGACGATCGTCCCGATGTGGGTGGTCGCGGGGCTGACCTGGTGGCCGGCATGGTTCCTCTTCCCGGCCATCGGGGTGCTCACGCTCGTGGTCATCCGTCCGTTGCTCCCCCGGATCGCGGAGCTCAAGGTGCACGAGGAGGCCGCCTTCACCGCCCACGCCGCGGCGCTGGAGGAGGGGATCGCCGCGCGGGACGACCTGCGCACGAGCCTCGGGCAGCCCTTCGCGGTGCGTCGCCTGGCCGAGCTCTCGGCAGAGGTCCACCGGCGCTTCCTGGCGGTGCTGCGCCAGGAGATCACGGTGATCCTCCGCAGCGGCCTGACCCTGCAGCTCCTCATGGTGCTCCTGGTGGTCGGGGGCGCCCTGGCGGTGGAGGGCGGGGCCCTGGGGGTGTCGGCGCTGGTCACGCTCTTCCTGGTGAGCAGCCGCTTCGTGGGGGTGATGTCGCAGCTCGCCGAGCGCCTCCCGGACCTGCAGGCGGGCATGGGGGCGGTGATCCGGGTGCGGCAGATCATGGACTCCGAGCCGGAGCCGGCGGGCGGTGCGCCGGTCCCCGAGGGGCCGCTGGACCTCACCGTCCGGGATCTCACCTTCTCCTACGGCGAGGGGACCTTCGCCCTGCAGGGGATCGACCTGCACCTCCCGGCGGGCCAGACCCTGGCCCTCGTCGGGCGCACCGGCTCCGGCAAGTCCACCCTGGCCTCGATGGTGACCCGGGCGATCGAACCGCCTGCCGGGACGGTCCTCCTCGGGGGACAGGACGTCACGGACACGGACCTGGCCTCCCTGCGGGAGACGGTGGGCACGGTCACGCAGCGCACCGAGGTCCTCGCCGGCACGCTGGCCCAGAACATCACTCTCTTCGACGACCGGCCGGACCACGAGGTCGAGGCGGTGGTCGCTGAGCTGGGACTCACCGACTGGGTGGCAGCCCTCCCCGAGGGCATCCACACGCCGCTCGGTCCCGGCGGGCTGACCCTGTCGGCGGGAGAGGAGCAGCTCCTGGCCTTCGCCCGCCTGCTCATCCGCGACGTCCGGGTGGTGGTGCTCGACGAGGCGACGGCCCGCATGGACCCGCTCACCGAGCAACGGGTGGTGCGGGCCTCCGAGCGGCTCCTGACCGGCCGCACCGGCATCCTCGTGGCCCACCGGCTGGGCACGATCGAGCGGGCTGATCTCGTGGCGGTGCTCGACGCGGGCCGGATCTCTCAGTTCGGCTCGCACGCCGACCTGTCCCTGCAGGAGGGGCACTTCCGGGACCTGCTCTCCGCGGCGAGCGAGGCGGAGCGGGAGGTGGGGGAGGAGCCCCCGGCGTCCTCGGCCGAGCTCGTCGCACCGCCCGCAGGTGCGGCCCAGGAGGACGCTGGGCGGGGGATCGGGACCGCCCGACGGGTGACGACGCCCCCACCCAGCCGTGTCGCCGGCCGAGCGCCGGCGCTGGCCCGTGCGGTCTGGCGGGCGATCACCACCCGGCCGGAGTGGGGACTGCTCTCGGTGCTCCTTTTCCTCCTCCTCTCGCTGACCGGAGCCGTGGGGGCCGGAACGGCCTGGGCCTGGGGGCGTCTGGTGGAGACCCTCCAGGCCGGCGAGAGCCCCTGGTTCTGGGTGGGGGTCATCGTCGTGGCACTCCTGGCCGCCCCGCTGCTGCTCGCAGCCGGCGTCCTGCGCTACCCCCGCTGGTGGGTCGACCTCATGCTCCGGGTGAGGATGAACGTCCTGGTGGGGCAGACCGACCAGCGGCGCACGGCCAAGGAGCCGGCCGGGGAGGTCGTCGCCCGCGCCATGGACGCCGACCGCTACGTCCGGTACACCGACCGGTGGGTCGACGTCTGCAACGGCCTGCTCGTCGTCGTGTTCACCGCGGTGGTCTCCGGGCACGTCACCAGCGGGCTGCTCCTCCTGGTGGTGATGGTGGCCTCGGCGCTGGTCTCGGCCCTCGGTCGGCCCGTCGCGGGGCGTTCCGCGACACGCGCCTCGGCTCTCCGGGCCGAGTTCGGGCGTGCCGTGGGCTCCGCGCTGGAGTCCGCCCGCACCGTCAAGCTCGCGGGACGGATGCCGCAGGTGCGCGCCCACCTGCTCGAGCTCGACCGGGGGCGGGTGGAGGCCGCGGTGCTGGAGCACCGGGTCTCCGCGGCCCTCATGGGACTCCCGCCGACCCTGCTCCAGGCCGCTGCCGTCGGGGCCTGGTGGGCCCACGTGCGCGGGATCTGGGACCTGTCGACCACTCTGCTGGTGGCCAGCACCGTGCTCGGGTTCGTCTACTTCGGCCAGGTCGCCGGGGCCGTCGTGACCGAGGCGCCGGGGGTGCGCTCCTGGCAGCAGGCGACCCACGAGTTCGCCGCAGGTCGGGACCTGGTCCGGCTGCCCGAGGGGGTCGACCTGGAGGCCGGGACCGCCCCCGGCCCGGTCGAGCTGCCGCGGGCCCCCCTGCGGCAGCTGGAGCTCGAGGACTTCTCGGTGGTGCACGACGACGGCACCGTGGGCGTGGAGGGGGTTGACCTCCGTGTCGGACCCGGGGAGCTGGTGCTCCTGGTCGGCCCGGTGGGCTCGGGGAAGTCCAGCCTGCTGCGCGGCTTGGCCGGGCTCGAGTACGGGACCGGGACGATCCGGTGGAACGGCGAGGTGGTGGAGGAGCCGGAGACCTTCCTCCGGCCCGGACGGGTGGCCTGGGTGGCCCAGGTCCCGCGCGTGATGTCCGGGAGCTTCGCGGAAAACCTCCGGCTCGACCACGAGCGGGCCTTGGAGGGGGCGATCGACGTCGCTCGTCTCGGGCCGGACGTGTCGCAGGCCGGGGGAGTGGACTCCCTGGTCGGGCACCGGGGCGTCCGCCTGTCCGGCGGCCAGGTCCAGCGGCTCGCCCTGGCCCGGGCCCTCGCCGCCGACGCCGAGCTGGTGCTCGCCGACGACGTCTCGAGCGCCCTGGACGCCCGCACGGAGCTCGAGTTGTGGGGTGCCCTCCAGGAGCGCGGTTCCACGGTGGTGGGGGCCAGCTCCAAGCGCGCGGCGCTGTCCCGGGCGGACCGGGTGGTCGTCCTGGTGGCCGGTCGGATGGTGGCCGCCGGACCCTGGGAGCAGCTCCGCGACCGCTGGGGCCACCTCGCCGGCTGACCTGTAGCGGCCCGACGGCCCGACACCGGCGCCACGCGCCTGCGTGTCGGATTGACCCGGCAGGGTGGCGTGGGGCACAGTTCAAGCGCTTCACGGAGCACGCATGAGGGACCGGGGTGGGTCCTGGACGCGGGGCCGGCGCGAGGGGGCCGCGGCGGCGCTCCGTCGTCTGTTGACGTGTCCGGGGTGGTCGTGTACTCTAACTCGTTGCGCTGCCCTTGCCCTCTATCTCTCCTCATGACGCTCGCGCGCCAGATGTCCGCCGGCTCCTCCGCTCCGCGTGTGAGAGGAACTGGCGTCACTGGCAGCACCTGACCAGCACCACGCCCCGGTGGCGTGGCGGACCAGAGTCCCGATGATCGTTCCTCCACCTGTGGCCCACGGCCGGAGGACGGCGGACATCGGGGCAGTGGCCCGCAGCGACGGTCGGTGAGCAGCAGCCCGTGGGGAGGGCACCGGGGGGTTCGGCCCGCAGCGTGACCGCACCGAACATGCATGGCCTTGAGGAAGGACACTCCTTGGCTGCCTCGCGCACTGCTGACCAGAACGTCTCGACCGCACGCACCGCTTCCGGGCGTCTGTCGTTCTCCCGCATCCACGAGCCCCTCGAGGTCCCCGACCTCCTGGCGCTCCAGACCGAGAGCTTCGACTGGCTCCTCGGCAACGAGGCCTGGCAGGAGCGGGTCGCCGAGGCTTCGGCCGCAGGTCGCAACGACACCTCCACCACCTCGGGTCTGGAGGACATCTTCGAGGAGATCTCCCCCATCGAGGACTTCTCGGAGACGATGTCCCTGAGCTTCTCCGAGCACCGCTTCGAGGAGATCAAGTACACCGAGGAGGAGTGCATCGAGCGGGACATGACCTACTCGGCGCCCCTGTTCGTGACCGCCGAGTTCATGAACGGCGAGACCGGCGAGATCAAGTCGCAGACCGTCTTCATGGGCGACTTCCCGTTGATGACCAAGCGCGGCACCTTCATCATCAACGGCACCGAGCGTGTCGTGGTGTCCCAGATCGTGCGTTCCCCGGGCGTCTACTTCGAGCGCTCCATCGACCGCGCGACCGACAAGGAGGTCTACTCCGCGAAGGTCATCCCCAGCCGTGGTGCGTGGCTGGAGTTCGAGGTCGACAAGAAGGACATGGTCGGCGTGCGCGTCGACCGCAAGCGCAAGCAGTCCGTCACCGTCCTGCTCAAGGCCCTCGGCTGGACCGAGGCGCAGATCCTCGAGGAGTTCGGCCAGTACGAGTCCATCCGCGCGACGCTGGAGAAGGACCACACGGCCAACCAGGACGAGGCCCTGCTGGACATCTACCGCAAGCTGCGCCCGGGGGAGCCGCCGACCGTCGAGGCCGCCCAGAACCTGCTGGACAACCTCTACTTCAACGGCAAGCGCTACGACCTCGCGAAGGTCGGCCGCTACAAGATCAACAAGAAGCTGGGCCTGGACGCCCCGCTGACCGACTCCACGCTCAGCGTGGACGACGTGGTGCGCACCATCAAGTACATCGTCGCGCTGCACGCCGGCGAGACCACGATGGAGGGCGTCCGCCACGGCGAGGCCGTGGACCTGCGGGTCGAGACCGACGACATCGACCACTTCGGCAACCGTCGTCTGCGCACCGTGGGTGAGCTCATCCAGAACCAGGTCCGCACCGGTCTGTCCCGCATGGAGCGCGTCGTCCGGGAGCGCATGACCACCCAGGACGTCGAGGCGATCACGCCGCAGACGCTGATCAACATCCGTCCGGTCGTGGCGGCGATCCGCGAGTTCTTCGGCACCAGCCAGCTCTCGCAGTTCATGGACCAGAACAACCCGCTGGCCGGGCTGACGCACAAGCGTCGCCTCAGCGCCTTGGGCCCCGGTGGTTTGTCCCGTGACCGCGCCGGCATGGAGGTCCGCGACGTCCACCCGTCGCACTACGGCCGCATGTGCCCCATCGAGACGCCGGAAGGCCCGAACATCGGTCTGATCGGCGCCCTGGCCTCCTACGGGCGGATCAACCCGTTCGGCTTCGTCGAGACCCCCTACCGCAAGGTCAAGGGCGGCTTCGTCACCGATGACGTGGAGTACCTGACCGCCGACGAGGAGGACGACTTCGTCATCGCGCAGGCCAACGCGCCGCTGACCGAGGACGGCCAGTTCGCCGGTGAGCGCGTGCTGGTCCGCTCCAAGGGCGGCGAGGTCGAGTTCGTGCCGCGCGACGAGGTGCACTACATGGACGTCTCGCCGCGCCAGATGGTGTCCGCCGCCACGGCGATGATCCCCTTCCTGGAGCACGACGACGCCAACCGCGCCCTGATGGGCGCGAACATGCAGCGCCAGGGCGTGCCGCTGGTGAAGGCCGAGGCCCCGCTGGTGGGTACCGGCATCGAGTACCGCGCCGCGCTGGACACCGGCGACGTCGTGCGTGCCGAGAAGGCCGGCGTCATCCAGTCGGTCTCCGCCGACCTGGTGACGGCGCAGAACGACGACGGCACCTACCAGAGCTACCGCATCGACAAGTTCAGCCGCTCCAACCAGGGCACCTGCTACAACCAGCGGGTCGTCGTGGCGGCGGGTGACCACGTCGAGAAGGGCCAGCTGATCGCCGACGGCCCCTCCACCGACAACGGTGAGATGGCGCTGGGCAAGAACCTGCTCGTGGCCTTCATGCCGTGGGAGGGCTACAACTACGAGGACGCGATCATCCTGTCGCAGCGCCTCGTGCAGGACGACACGCTCTCCTCGATCCACATCGAGGAGCACGAGATCGACGCCCGCGACACCAAGCTGGGCCCGGAGGAGATCACGCGGGACATCCCGAACGTCTCCGACGAGGTGCTGGCCGACCTGGACGAGCGCGGCATCATCCGCATCGGTGCCGAGGTCCGCGACGGCGACCTGCTCGTCGGCAAGGTCACGCCCAAGGGTGAGACCGAGCTGACCCCGGAGGAGCGCCTGCTGCGCGCCATCTTCGGCGAGAAGGCCCGCGAGGTGCGCGACACCTCCATGAAGGTGCCGCACGGCGAGACCGGCACGGTCATCGGCGTGAAGGTCTTCGACCGCGAGGAGGGCGACGAGCTGCCCCCGGGCGTGAACCAGATGGTGCGCGTCTACGTGGCCAACAAGCGCAAGATCACCGATGGTGACAAGCTCGCCGGCCGCCACGGCAACAAGGGCGTCATCTCCAAGATCCTGCCGGTCGAGGACATGCCCTTCCTGCCCGACGGCACCCCGGTGGACGTCGTGCTGAACCCGCTGGGTGTGCCCAGCCGCATGAACGTCGGCCAGGTGCTCGAGCTGCACCTCGGCTGGGCGGCTGCGAACGGCTGGAAGATCGAGGGCTCGCCCGAGTGGGCCGAGAACCTCGCCGAGGAGCACCGCGAGGCCGGCCCGTGGACCCGTGTGGCCACCCCGGTGTTCGACGGCGCCCGCGAGGAGGAGATCACCGGCCTGCTCGACTCGACGATCCCCTCGCGCGACGGTCAGCGCCTCATCGACGGCTCGGGCAAGGCCCAGCTGTTCGACGGCCGCACCGGTGAGCCGTACCCGGAGCCGGTGTCCGTGGGCTACATGTACATCCTCAAGCTCCACCACCTGGTGGACGAGAAGATCCACGCCCGCTCGACCGGCCCGTACTCGATGATCACGCAGCAGCCGCTGGGCGGTAAGGCCCAGTTCGGCGGCCAGCGCTTCGGCGAGATGGAGGTCTGGGCCCTGGAGGCGTACGGCGCCGCCTACGCCCTGCAGGAGCTGCTGACCATCAAGTCGGACGACGTGACCGGCCGCGTGAAGGTCTACGAGTCCATCGTCAAGGGCGAGAACGTCCCCGAGCCCGGCATCCCCGAGTCCTTCAAGGTGCTCATCAAGGAGATGCAGTCCCTGTGCCTGAACGTCGAGGTCCTCTCGACCGACGGCCAGAACATCGACCTGCGCGAGCAGGACCAGGAGGTCTTCCGCGCGGCGGAGGAGCTCGGCATCGACCTGAGCCGGCGGGAGCCGAGCTCGGTCGAAGAGGTCTGAGAAGACCCCGAGCAAACCCTCTAGCCCCCGGAACACGAGAGAAGGACATCTGTGCTCGACGTCAACTTCTTCGACGAGCTTCGCATCGGCCAGGCAACGGCCGAGGACATCCGCCAGTGGAGCCACGGCGAGGTCAAGAAGCCCGAGACGATCAACTACCGCACCCTGAAGCCCGAGAAGGACGGACTCTTCTGCGAGAAGATCTTCGGTCCCACCCGGGACTGGGAGTGCTACTGCGGCAAGTACAAGCGCGTCCGCTTCAAGGGCATCATCTGTGAGCGCTGCGGCGTCGAGGTGACCCGTTCGGCCGTGCGCCGTGAGCGCATGGGCCACATCGAGCTGGCCGCCCCGGTCACGCACATCTGGTACTTCAAGGGTGTGCCCAGCCGCCTCGGCTACCTGCTCGACCTGGCGCCGAAGGACCTCGAGAAGGTCATCTACTTCGCGGCCTACGTGATCACCTCGGTGGACGTGGAGGGTCGCCACAACGACCTGCCCTCGCTCGAGGCCGAGATCCAGACCGAGATCAAGGCTGCCGAGAACCGTCGGGACGCGGACGTGGAGGCCCGGGCCAAGAAGCTCGAGACCGACATCGCCGCGCTCGAGGCCGAGGGCGCCAAGTCCGACGCCAAGCGCAAGGTCCGCGACTCCGCGGAGCGCGAGATGAACCAGATCCGCAAGCGCGCCGACCAGCAGATCGAGCGCGTGGAGCAGGTCTGGGACCGCTTCAAGAACCTCAAGGTCCAGGACCTCGAGGGCGACGAGATGCTCTTCCGCGAGATGCGTGACCGCTTCGGCATGTACTTCGAGGGCGGCATGGGTGCCGCGGCGCTGCAGAAGCTGCTGCAGGACTTCGACCTCGAGGCCGAGGCCGAGAAGCTGCGCGAGATCATCGCCACCGGCAAGGGCCAGAAGAAGACCCGTGCCCTGAAGCGACTGAAGGTCGTCACGGCTTTCCTGACCACGGACAACGAGCCGCAGGGCATGGTCCTGGACGCCGTCCCGGTCATCCCGCCGGACCTGCGCCCGATGGTGCAGCTGGACGGTGGCCGCTTCGCGACCTCCGACCTGAACGACCTGTACCGCCGCGTCATCAACCGCAACAACCGCCTCAAGCGCCTGTTGGACCTCGGTGCCCCCGAGATCATCATCAACAACGAGAAGCGGATGCTGCAGGAGTCGGTCGACTCGCTGTTCGACAACGGTCGTCGCGGTCGTCCGGTCACCGGGCCGGGCAACCGCCCGCTGAAGTCGCTGTCCGACATGCTCAAGGGCAAGCAGGGGCGTTTCCGCCAGAACCTGCTGGGCAAGCGCGTGGACTACTCGGGCCGTTCGGTCATCGTGGTGGGTCCGCAGCTGAAGCTGCACCAGTGTGGTCTGCCCAAGCAGATGGCCCTGGAGCTCTTCAAGCCGTTCGTGATGAAGCGCCTGGTCGACCTCGACCACGCGCAGAACATCAAGTCGGCCAAGCGCATGGTCGAGCGCCAGAACCCGATGGTGTGGGACGTCCTCGAAGAGGTCATCACCGAGCACCCGGTGCTGCTGAACCGTGCGCCCACGCTGCACCGCCTCGGCATCCAGGCCTTCGAGCCGCAGCTGATCGAGGGCAAGGCGATCCAGATCCACCCGCTGGTCTGCACCGCTTTCAACGCCGACTTCGACGGTGACCAGATGGCCGTGCACGTGCCGCTGTCCGCCGAGGCGCAGGCCGAGGCCCGCATCCTGATGCTGTCGAGCAACAACATCCTGAAGCCGGCCGACGGTCGACCGGTGACCATGCCCACCCAGGACATGATCATCGGCCTGTACCACCTCACCTCCCAGGTGCTCGGCACCGAGGAGACCGAGGTGAAGGACATGCGTCACTTCACCAGCCAGGCCGAGGCCCGCATGGCCTTCGACCGGGGCGAGATCCAGCTGGGCACCCCGGTCGTCATGCGCCTGCCGCACGTCGTGCCGCCGGCGGACTTCGAGGGCGAGGTGGAGCTCGACGACAAGGGCTACGCCCCGGTGCTGACGCTCCCGACGACGCTGGGCCGGGCGATCTTCAACGAGTCCCTGCCGGAGAACTTCCCGTTCGTCAACAACCCGGTGGACAAGAAGGTCCTGTCCAACATCATCAACGCCCTGGCTGAGCGCTACGACAAGGTCGACGTAGCCGCCTCGCTGGACGCGTTGAAGGAGAACGGCTTCTACTGGGCGTCCCGCTCGGGCACGACCGTGGCCATCTCCGACGTCGTGGTGCCGGACAACAAGACCGACATCCTCGAGGGTTACGAGACCAAGGCCGCCAAGGTCCAGGTCCAGTACGAGCGCGGTCTGATCACCGACGACGAGCGCCGTCAGGAGCTCATCGAGATCTGGACCCAGGCGACCAACGAGGTCGCGAAGGTGATGGAGGCCAACTTCCCGGCCGACAACCCCATCTACCGCATGGTCACCTCCGGTGCCCGTGGTAACTGGTTCCAGCTGCGTCAGATCGCTGGCATGCGTGGCCTGATGGCCAACCCGAAGGGCGAGATCATCCCGCGTCCGATCAAGGCCTCGTTCCGCGAGGGCCTGACGGTGCTGGAGTTCTTCATCTCGACGCACGGTGCCCGCAAGGGTCTGGCCGACACCGCCCTGCGTACCGCGGACTCGGGCTACCTGACCCGTCGTCTGGTGGACGTCTCGCAGGACGTCATCGTCCGCGAGGCCGACTGTGGCACCGGTCGCGGTGTCGAGGTGACCATCGGTCACCGCGGCTCGGACGGCACCGTCGTGATGGACGAGGAGGTCGAGTCGAGCGCCTACGCCCGGACGATCGCCGAGGACGTCGAGGCCGATGGTGTGACCGTCGCCGAGGCGGGTGACGACCTGGGTGACGTGCTCATCGAGCAGCTCGTCGCCGCGGGCGTGGACAAGGTCAAGGTGCGCTCGGTGCTCACCTGCCAGTCCTCCGTCGGCACCTGTGCCAAGTGCTACGGCCGCTCGCTGGCCACCGGCCAGCTGGTGGACATTGGTGAGGCCGTCGGCATCGTCGCCGCGCAGTCGATCGGTGAGCCCGGTACCCAGCTGACGATGCGTACCTTCCACACCGGTGGTGTGGCCGGTGACGACATCACGCAGGGTCTGCCGCGTGTGGTCGAGCTGTTCGAGGCCCGTACCCCCAAGGGTGTGGCCCCGATCGCCGAGGCCGCGGGTCGCATCCGCATCGAGGACGCGGACAAGCAGCGCCGCATCATCCTGGTGCCGGACGACGGCACCGAGGAGCACGCCTACCTCGTCGGCAAGCGCGCCCGCGTGCTGGTCGAGGAGGGCCAGGCCGTCGAGGCCGGGCAGCAGCTGGTCATGGGTGCCGTCGACCCGAAGCAGGTCCTGCGCATCCTCGGTCCGCGTGCGGTGCAGCAGCACCTCGTGGACGAGGTCCAGGGCGTGTACCGCCAGCAGGGTGTGTCGATCCACCAGAAGCACATCGAGGTCATCGTGCGGCAGATGCTGCGCCGCATCACGATCATCGAGGAGGGCGAGGCCAACCTGCTCGCCGGTGACCTGGTGGAGCGGTCCCGCTTCGAGACCGAGAACCGCCGCGTGGTGGCCGAGGGTGGCAAGCCCGCCTCCGGTCGTCCTGAGCTGATGGGCATCACCAAGGCCTCGTTGGCCACGGAGTCCTGGCTGTCGGCCGCCTCCTTCCAGGAGACGACCCGCGTCCTCACCGAGGCCGCGATGCACGGCAAGGGCGACCCGCTGCTGGGCCTCAAGGAGAACGTCATCCTCGGAAAGCTCATCCCGGCCGGTACCGGGCTGCAGCGCTACCGCAACGTGACGGTGGAGCCCACCGAGGAGGCGAAGGCCCAGGCGTACTCGATGACCGACTTCGAGAGCTTCGACTTCTCGACCTTCGGCGAGGGCACCGGCGAGGCCGTCCGCCTCGACGAGGTCGACACCGGCGACTACCGCTGGTGATCGCGGCCTGACGGCCCCGGCCGTCGGCCACCGGAGGAGGGCCCACCCGCGCACTGCGGGTGGGCCCTCCTCGATTTGTCCGCATCCCGTGCGTGTCATAGACTCCTCGATTGGCGTGGGTCCATCTCGCGTCACCTCTGCCGGGCAGCCGAGCCGCCCGCGCACCGGACGGTCGACCGGAACCCCTCGTGGGAGACGGGCCCGATCCCTCGCGTGCGGGGCACGGAAGTGCAGGTGGAGGAGCGTGCGACTCACCTCGGGTGGTCGTTCCGCGTGCGGAGCCCAGCGCTCCCGCGTGACCCCAGCCCGACCGTCGCACGACTGACCCAGGAGCCGCGTCTGCGGCGACAACGACGAAACACGGAGTTTCATCAGTGCCTACCATCAACCAGCTGGTCCGCAAGGGCCGCCGGGACAAGGTCAAGAAGCTTGACGCCCCGGCCCTCAAGGGCTCGCCCCAGCGTCGTGGCGTGTGCACCCGCGTGTACACGACCACCCCGAAGAAGCCGAACTCGGCCCTCCGCAAGGTTGCGCGTGTGCGCCTGACCAGCGGCATCGAGGTCACGGCCTACATCCCCGGCGTCGGCCACAACCTGCAGGAGCACTCCATCGTGCTCGTGCGTGGCGGCGGCGTGAAGGACCTCCCGGGTGTCCGCTACAAGATCATCCGCGGTGCCCTCGACGCCCAGGGCGTCAAGGACCGCAACCAGGCACGTTCGCACTACGGCGCCAAGAAGGAGAAGAAGTAATGCCTCGTAAGGGCCCCGCTCCCAAGCGTCCGTTGGCCGTCGACCCGGTGCACGGGTCGCAGCTGGTCACCCAGCTGGTGAACAAGATCCTGCTGGACGGCAAGAAGTCCGTCGCCGAGTCCATCGTCTACGGCGCCCTCGAGGGCGTTCAGGAGAAGACCGGCACGGACCCCGTCCAGACCCTCAAGCGCGCGCTGGACAACATCCGTCCGGCCCTCGAGGTCAAGTCCCGCCGCGTGGGTGGCGCCACCTACCAGGTGCCGATCGAGGTCAAGCCCGGTCGTGCGACCACGCTGTCCCTGCGCTGGCTGGTGGGCTACGCCCGCCAGCGTCGCGAGAAGACGATGACCGAGCGCCTCATGAACGAGATCCTCGACGCGTCCAACGGCCTGGGTGCCGCGGTGAAGCGTCGCGAGGACACGCACAAGATGGCCGAGGCCAACAAGGCGTTCGCGCACTACCGCTGGTGACCGGGTGGTCACCGGGAGCAGTCCCTGCCCCCGGTGACCACCGTCCCGGCGCCTGCACCCCCGCAGGCCACCCTGACGAACACACACTCGAGCGAGAAGAGAGACCGTGGCACAGGACGTCCTCACGGACCTCAAGCAGGTCCGCAACATCGGCATCATGGCGCACATCGATGCCGGAAAGACCACGACCACCGAGCGCATCCTGTTCTACACGGGTGTGAACCACAAGATGGGTGAGACCCACGACGGTGCGTCGACGACCGACTGGATGGAGCAGGAGAAGGAGCGGGGCATCACCATCACCTCCGCTGCTGTCACCTCCTTCTGGAAGGGCACGCAGATCAACCTGATCGACACGCCCGGCCACGTGGACTTCACGGTCGAGGTGGAGCGCAACCTCCGCGTCCTGGACGGCGCCGTCGCCGTCTTCGACGGCAAGGAGGGTGTCGAGCCCCAGTCCGAGACCGTGTGGCGCCAGGCCGACAAGTACGGCGTGCCCCGCATGTGCTTCATCAACAAGATGGACAAGATGGGCGCGGACTTCTACTACTCCGTGCAGACGATGGTCGACCGCCTCGGCGCGAACCCGCTCGTCATGCAGTTGCCCATCGGTGCGGAGTCCGACTTCATCGGCATGGTCGACCTGGTCACCATGAAGGCGTTCACCTGGTCCAAGGAGACCCCGCTGGGCGAGGCCTACCAGATCGAGGAGATCCCGGCCGACCTGCAGGACAAGGCTGACGAGTACCGCGCTGCCCTGGTGGAGAAGGTCGCCGAGTCCGACGAGGCGCTGCTCGAGAAGTACCTGGGCGGCGAGGACCTGACCGAGGACGAGATCCGCGCCGGCGTGCGTACCCTCACCCTCGCGGGCGAGGTCAACCCCGTGTTCTGTGGCACCGCCTTCAAGAACAAGGGCGTGCAGCCGCTGCTCGACGCCGTCGTGGCCTACCTGCCCTCCCCGGTGGACCTGCCCCCGATCGAGGGTCACCTGCCGGGCGACGAGGAGAACGTGGTGCTGCGCAAGCCGTCCTCGGACGAGCCCTTCGCGGCCCTGGCCTTCAAGATCGCCACGCACCCCTTCTTCGGCACGCTGACTTACATCCGCGTGTACTCCGGTGAGATCACGTCCGGTTCGGCCGTGCTCAACGCCACCAAGGGCAAGAAGGAGCGTCTGGGCAAGCTGTTCCAGATGCACGCCAACAAGGAGAACCCGGTCGAGAAGGTCTCCGCGGGCCACATCTACGCGGTGATCGGCCTCAAGGACACCACCACCGGTGACACGCTGTCGTCGCCGGAGAAGCCGGCCGTCCTGGAGTCCATGACCTTCCCGGCGCCGGTCATCCACGTCGCCATCGAGCCGAAGACGAAGGGTGACCAGGAGAAGCTCTCCACGGCCATCCAGAAGCTGGCCGAGGAGGACCCCACCTTCACTGTGAACCTCGACGAGGACACGGGCCAGACCGTCATCGGCGGCATGGGCGAGCTCCACCTGGACATCCTGGTGGACCGCATGAAGCGTGAGTTCAAGGTCGAGGCCAACGTGGGCGCCCCGCAGGTGGCCTACCGCGAGACCATTCGCGGCACGGTCGACAAGCTGGACTACACCCACAAGAAGCAGACCGGTGGTTCGGGTCAGTTCGCCAAGGTCCAGCTCAAGTTCGAGCCGCTGGAGCAGGGCGACGAGGACGCGGCGCTCTACGAGTTCGAGAACGCCGTCACCGGTGGTCGCGTGCCGCGTGAGTACATCCCCTCGGTGGACCAGGGCATCCAGGAGGCCATGCAGCTCGGTGTCCTCGCCGGCTACCCGCTGGTCGGCATCAAGGCGACGCTGCTCGATGGCGCCTACCACGACGTCGACTCGAGTGAGATGGCGTTCAAGATCGCCGGTTCCATGGCGCTCAAGGAGGCCGTCCGCAAGGCCAACCCGGTTCTCCTCGAGCCGATGATGGCGGTCGAGGTGCGCACGCCCGAGGAGTACATGGGCGACGTCATCGGCGACATCAACTCGCGTCGTGGCACCATCCAGTCGATGGAGGACGCCTCGGGTGCGAAGGTCGTGCGCGGCACGGTGCCGCTGTCCGAGATGTTCGGGTACGTCGGTGACCTGCGGTCCAAGACCCAGGGTCGCGCCAACTACTCGATGCAGTTCGACTCCTACGGCGAGGTTCCCAAGAGCGTCGCCGAGGAGATCGTCAAGAAGGTTCGTGGCGAGTGAGCCCTCACGGGTACACTCTGTGAGCCTGATTCGCAACACTTCCCAGTAACCAGCAATACTCACGCACTGACCACCGCAATCCCGCGGTGACCCCAGCGTGACACCACACGTCCAACAGGAGGACCCCAGTGGCGAAGGCAAAGTTCGAGCGGAGCAAGCCGCACGTCAACATCGGCACCATCGGTCACATCGACCACGGCAAGACGACGCTGACGGCTGCCATCTCCAAGGTGCTGCACGACCGTTACCCCGAGCTGAACGAGGCGTCGCCTTTCGACACCATCGACAAGGCTCCGGAGGAGAAGCAGCGCGGCATCACGATCTCGATCTCCCACATCGAGTACCAGACCGAGGAGCGCCACTACGCGCACGTCGACTGCCCCGGTCACGCTGACTACGTGAAGAACATGATCACCGGTGCTGCCCAGATGGACGGCGCCATCCTCGTGGTCGCCGCCACCGACGGCCCGATGCCGCAGACCAAGGAGCACGTCCTCCTGGCCCGCCAGGTCGGCGTTCCGTACATCTGCGTGGCGCTCAACAAGTCCGACATGGTCGACGACGAGGAGATCATGGAGCTCGTCGAGATGGAGGTCCGTGAGCTCCTCTCGGAGTACGACTTCCCGGGCGACGACGTCCCGGTGGTCCAGGTGTCTGCTCTGAAGGCCCTCGAGGGCGACGAGAAGTGGGGCGACCAGATCATCGAGCTGATGACCGAGGTCGACAAGGCGATCCCGGAGCCGGAGCGCGACATCGATAAGCCCTTCCTCATGCCGGTCGAGGACGTGTTCACCATCACCGGTCGCGGCACCGTGGTGACCGGTCGTATCGAGCGTGGCATCCTGAACGTCAACGACGAGATCGAGATCGTCGGCATCCAGGAGGAGAAGCAGTCCACCACGGTCACCGGCATCGAGATGTTCCGCAAGCTGCTCGACGAGGGCCGCGCCGGTGAGAACGTCGGCCTGCTGCTCCGTGGCACCAAGCGCGAGGACGTCGAGCGCGGTCAGGTCATCTGCAAGCCGGGCTCGATCACCCCGCACAAGAAGTTCGAGGGCTCGGTCTACATCCTGTCCAAGGACGAGGGTGGCCGTCACACCCCGTTCTACGACAACTACCGCCCGCAGTTCTACTTCCGCACCACCGACGTGACCGGTGTGGTCGACCTGCCGGAGGGCACCGAGATGGTCATGCCCGGTGACAACACCGAGATGTCCGTCGAGCTGATCCAGCCCGTCGCCATGGAGGACGGTCTGAAGTTCGCCATCCGTGAGGGTGGTCGTACGGTCGGCGCCGGCCAGGTCACCAAGATCCTGGACTGATCCAGCGCCCGCGAGGGCACTGCGCCGACGCGCTCAGCCGCGTTGACGAAGGCCTCCGATCCCGCAAGGGGTCGGGGGCCTTCGGCGTGGGTGGCGGTCCCTACGCTGTCCGCCATGGACGGACTCTTCCCCGGCGCGGGGACCCTGCTCAACGTGGTCGCGGTGCTGATGGGGTCCGCGGCGGGCATCGCCTTCGGTTCCCGGTTGCCGCAGCGCATCCACGACGTCGTCACGGACGGGCTGGGGCTGGTGACGCTGATGATGGCGGGTCTGTCGGTGGTGGCGGTCACCTCGCAGGACCTGGTCGCTGCCGTGGGGGAGGGGGTCCCCGTGTTGTTGGTGCTCGGCGCGCTGCTGATCGGTGGCGTGACGGGCTCGGCCCTGCAGATCGAGCGGCGCATGGAGGGGGTGGCCGGGTGGCTGCAACGGCGCCTGGACCGGACGGGCGTGCAGGACGTCCTGGCCGAGGGGGGCGAGGACGGCCCCGGCCCCGATGGGGCGAACGCGCAGGAGCCTGATCACGAGGCCACGCCGCAGGAGCGCTTCGTGCAGGGGTGGACCTCGGCGTCCCTGCTCTTCTGCGTGGGGCCGTTGACGGTGTTGGGGGCCCTGAGCGACGGCCTGGGACTGGGCATCGAACAGCTCGCGCTGAAGTCCGCCCTGGACTTCTTCGCGGCGCTGGCCTTTGCCTCGGCCTTCGGCGTCGGGGTCGTGTTCTCCGCCCTGTCGGTCCTCGTGGTGCAGGGGCTCCTGACGCTGGTGGGCCGGCTGGCAGGGGAGGTGGTCCCCCTGTACGCCGTTGACGTCATGACCGCGGCGGGTGGCTTGTTGCTCATCGGGATCGCCCTGGGGTTGCTGCGCATCCGCACCGTTCCGGTGGGGGACCTGCTCCCAGCCCTCGTGGTCGCGCCGGTGCTGGCCTGGTGCGTCACGCTGGTGTGACGGCCGGGCGATGCGGGTCACGCCCGCACGGATTTGGTGCCCGGACCGCTCTGTGCCACACTAGGGAAGTTGCTTGTTGGGCGATGTATCTGCCTGTCCCCACAGCGTGACCGGGCTCCACCGGCCGGACGTGAACACCACGTATCCGGGCGGCCAGGATGAGGTCACCGACGCGGAGGCAGCCGATCGCCTTTCTGGACGAGGCAGGTCCGACCGTGGAGTCGTGCTCCACTTCCCCTGGGGACGGTCACTGCCCGGCCGGAGCACGAACCCGGTCATCCAGGGGAACGGCCACGCCGATCCCCCACCCCGGAACGACGCCGACGGTGTGGTGTGTCCCGCAAGGGCGACACACCCGAGAGCGTGGGTCGGGGGGATGGCCGCCAAGACCATTAGCGGCACGACGAGAGAGAGTCAACGAACCGATGGCGGGACAGAAGATCCGCATCCGGCTGAAGTCGTATGACCATGAGGTCATCGACTCCTCGGCGCGGAAGATCGTGGACACCGTGACCCGTGCGGGCGCGACCGTGGTGGGCCCTGTGCCCCTCCCGACGGAGAAGAATGTCTTCTGCGTCATCCGGTCCCCGCACAAGTACAAGGACAGCCGAGAGCACTTCGAGATGCGGACGCACAAGCGTCTGATCGACATCGTGGACCCGACCCCCAAGGCCGTGGACTCCCTGATGCGTCTCGACCTGCCGGCTGACGTGAACATCGAGATCAAGCTGTGAGCGCCACGATGACTGAGAACACCATGCAGCGCACCGTCGCCGGCGTTCTGGGCACGAAGCTCGGCATGACCCAGGTCTGGGACGAGGACAACCGTCTCGTGCCCGTGACCGTCGTGCAGGTCGCCCCGAACGTGGTGACGCAGATTCGCACCCAGGACACCGACGGCTACGGCGCCGTCCAGATCGCCACCGGCGACATCGACCCCCGCAAGGTCAGCAACCCCCTGCGCGGTCACTTCGAGAAGGCCGGCGTCACGCCGCGTCGTCACGTGACCGAGCTGCGCACTGCTGACTCGGGTTCCTACGAGCTGGGCCAGGAGCTCACCGTGGAGACCTTCGAGAACGGTGCGACGGTCGACGTCACCGGCACCACCAAGGGCAAGGGTTTCGCCGGTGTCATGAAGCGCCACGGGTTCGCTGGTGTCAGCGCCTCCCACGGTGCGCACCGCAACCACCGCAAGCCCGGTTCCATCGGTGGCTGCGCCACCCCCGGTCGCGTCTTCCGCGGCACCCGCATGGCGGGTCGCATGGGCGGCGAGCGTCAGACCACCCAGAACCTCACGATCCACGCCGTGGACGCCGACAAGGGCCTCCTGCTGATCAAGGGTGCCGTCCCCGGCGCCCGTGGCGGCCTGGTCCTCGTGCGCTCCGCCGCGAAGGGAGCCTGACATGCCGACGATCGACATCATCAGCCCCGCTGGCAAGGCCACCGGTTCGGTTGAGCTGCCCGCCGAGATCTTCGACGTGGCTGCCAACGTGCCGCTGATCCACCAGGTCGTCGTGGCCCAGCTGGCCGCTGCACGCCAGGGCACGCACTCCACCAAGACCCGCGCCGAGGTGCGGGGCGGTGGCCGCAAGCCCTACCGCCAGAAGGGCACTGGTCGCGCCCGCCAGGGTTCGACGCGCGCACCGCAGTTCGCAGGCGGTGGCATCGTCCACGGCCCGCAGCCCCGCGACTACGCCCAGCGGACCCCCAAGAAGATGAAGGCCGCCGCGCTGCGTGGCGCGCTGTCCGACCGTGCCCGTCACGGCCGCATCCACGTGCTGAGCGCCGTCCTCGAGGGCGACGCGCCCTCGAGCAAGGCGGTCAACGCCCTGCTGCGTGGTCAGACCGAGCGTCGCAACCTGCTGGTCGTGCTGGAGCGTGGTGACGAGCTGTCGCTGATGAGCCTGCGCAACCTGCAGAACGTGCACGCCCTGTTCGCCGACCAGCTGAACACCTACGACGTCATGTGCGCCGATGACGTGTTCTTCACGGCCGGTGCGCTGGACGCCTTCATCGCCGGTGGCCAGAAGGCCGCTGCCGACACGAACGCTGCGACGCAGGAGGTTGCCCAGTGAGCACCCCGAACACCGAGTCGAGCACCCAGGTCAACAAGGACCCGCGCGACATCCTCTTCGCGCCGGTCGTCTCCGAGAAGTCCTATGCCCTGCTGGACGAGGGCAAGTACACCTTCCTGGTTGACCCGCGTGCCAACAAGACCGAGATCAAGCTGGCCGTCGAGAAGGTCTTCGACGTCAAGGTCGACTCGGTCCACACGATGAATCGCCAGGGCAAGGCCCGCCGTACTCGCTTCGGCATGGGCCGTCGCAAGGACACCAAGCGCGCCATCGTCACGCTCAAGGAAGGCTCGATCGACATCTTCGGCGCCGGCAACTGAGCCGCCCGAAACGTCGATACGAGACACGAGTACGGAGCTAGGACCTAAATCATGGCAATCCGCAAGCACAAGCCCACGACCCCGGGCCGCCGCGGCTCGAGCGCCGCGGACTTCGTCGAGGTCACGCGCAGCACCCCCGAGAAGTCGCTGGTGCGTCCGCTGACCAAGTCCGGTGGCCGCAACGCCTCCGGCCGCATCACCACCCGGCACATCGGTGGTGGTCACAAGCGCGCTTACCGTCTGATCGACTTTCGTCGGGCAGACAAGGACGGCGTGCCGGCGAAGGTCGCCCACATCGAGTACGACCCCAACCGCACGGCGCGCATCGCGCTGCTGCACTACGCAGACGGCGAGAAGCGCTACATCATCGCGCCGCGCAACCTCGCGCAGGGCGCCCAGGTGGAGTCCGGCCCTACGGCCGACATCAAGCCGGGCAACAACCTGCCGCTGCGCAACATCCCCGTCGGCACGGTGATCCACGCGATCGAGCTCCGCCCCGGTGGCGGCGCCAAGATCGCCCGGTCGGCCGGTACCCGCGTGCAGCTCGTCGCCAAGGACGGCCCCTACGCCCAGCTGCGTATGCCGTCCGGCGAGATCCGCAACGTGGACGCCCGCTGCCGCGCCAGCATCGGCGAGGTCGGCAACGCCGAGCAGTCGAACATCAACTGGGGCAAGGCCGGCCGCATGCGCTGGAAGGGCAAGCGCCCGTCCGTGCGTGGTGTCGTGATGAACCCGGTCGACCACCCGCACGGTGGTGGCGAGGGTCGTACCTCGGGTGGCCGTCACCCGGTGAGCCCCTGGGGCAAGCCGGAGGGCCGCACCCGCAAGAAGGGCAAGGGCAGCGACAAGATGATCGTTCGCCGCCGCCGCACCGGCAAGAAGCGCTGATAGGAGCACCTGAGATGCCTCGTAGCCTCAAGAAGGGCCCCTTCGTCGACGACCACCTTGCCAAGAAGGTGGACGCCCAGAACGAAGCCGGCACCAAGAACGTGATCAAGACCTGGTCCCGCCGGTCGATGATCACCCCGGACATGCTCGGCCACACCCTGGCCGTGCACGACGGCCGCAAGCACGTCCCGGTCTTCGTGACCGAGTCGATGGTTGGCCACAAGCTCGGCGAGTTCGCCCCGACGAAGACCTTCCGTGGTCACGTCAAGGACGACCGCAAGGGCCGTCGCTGATCTCAGCACCGTGATCGCATCCGCGATCACATTCACTCACCACCAGAACGATTGAAGAGGGACTGACATGGAAGCCAAGGCGCAGGCGCGGTACGTCCGCGTGACGCCCATGAAGGCTCGCCGCGTCGTGGACCTGATCCGTGGCAAGCAGGCCTCTGAGGCCCTGGCCGTGCTGCAGTTCGCCCCGCAGGGTGCGAGCGAGCCGGTGATGAAGGTGCTGCAGAGCGCTATTGCGAACGCCCGGTTCATGGCCGACCGTGACGCCACGGCCTTCGACGAGAGCTCGCTGGTCATCAGCGAGGCCTACGTCGACGAGGGCCCGAGCATGAAGCGGTTCCGCCCCCGTGCGCAGGGGCGGGCCAGCAAGATCCTGAAGCGCACGAGCCACATCACCGTGCTCGTGTCGCAGGAGACCGACGAGAATGCCAAGGGAGGGACCCGCTGATGGGTCAGAAGATCAACCCGCACGGCTTCCGTCTGGGCATCACCACCGACCACAAGAGCCGCTGGTTCGCCGACTCCTCTGCCGAGGGTCAGCGTTACGCCGACTTCGTGGGCGAGGACGTCGCCATCCGCAAGCTGCTGTCCAGCGGCATGGAGCGCGCCGGCATCGCCAAGGTCGAGATCGAGCGCACCCGTGACCGCGTGCGTGTGGACATCCACACCGCTCGCCCGGGCATCGTCATCGGTCGCCGTGGCGCCGAGGCGGACCGTCTGCGTGGCCAGCTCGAGAAGCTGACCGGCAAGCAGGTCCAGCTCAACATCCTCGAGGTGAAGAACCCCGAGGCCGTCGCCCAGCTCGTGGCCCAGGGCATCGCCGAGCAGCTGTCTGCTCGTGTGTCGACCCGTCGCGCCATGAAGAAGGGCATCCAGTCCGCGCAGCGCGCCGGTGCCAAGGGCATCCGGGTGCAGTGCTCGGGTCGCCTCGGTGGCGCCGAGATGAGCCGCACGGAGTTCTACCGCGAGGGTCGTGTGCCGCTGCACACCCTGCGCGCCAACATCGACTACGGCTTCTACGAGGCACGTACGACGTTCGGCCGCATCGGTGTCAAGGTCTGGATCTACCAGGGCGACATGACCGACAAGGAGCTCGCTCGCGAGCAGGCGAACGCGCCGCAGCAGCGTCGTGGCCGGGGCGACCGTCCCGGTGGCGGTCCCCGTGGCCGCGGTGGCGACGCCCCGCGTGGCCGCGGTCGTGGCCCGCGTCGTGACGCTCCGGACGCCGCACCGGCCGGTGCCGGTGAGGCCAAGGCCGCCGAGGGAGGCGAGAACTGATGCTGATCCCGCGTCGTGTGAAGCACCGCAAGCAGCACCACCCCAAGCGTGGTGGCGCCTCGAAGGGCGGCACGCAGCTGGCCTTCGGTGACTACGGCATCCAGGCCCTGGGCCCCGCCTACGTCACCAACCGTCAGATCGAGTCCGCTCGTATCGCGATGACCCGCTACATCAAGCGAGGCGGAAAGGTGTGGATCAACATCTACCCCGACCGTCCGCTGACCAAGAAGCCTGCCGAGGTCCGCATGGGTTCCGGTAAGGGTTCGCCGGAGTGGTGGGTCGCCAACGTCAAGCCGGGCCGCATCATGTTCGAGCTCTCGGGTGTGACCGACGACGTCGCCCGCGAGGCGCTCCGACTGGCCATGCACAAGCTTCCGATGAAGTGCCGCATCGTGGCACGTGAGGGTGGTGACGCCTGATGGCGCTCGGCTCCGACGACAAGACGATGACCGACCTGCGCGGCCTGGACGACCAGGGCCTGCGTGACGCCCTGGCCGAGGCGAAGCAGGAGCTGTTCAACCTGCGTTTCCAGTCCGCCACGGGCCAGCTGTCCAACAGCAGCCGCCTCCGCGCGGTCCGCAAGGACATCGCCCGTATCTACACCGAGATGCGCGAGCGCGAGCTCAACATCGGCCGCGCCGCCCAGGAGGCCTGATGTCCGAGCAGACCACGCCCGAGGTGTCCGAGTCCGGCAAGCTGCTGGCTCCCGGTGGCCGTCAGTTCCGCAAGGAGCGCCGCGGCTACGTCGTGTCCGACAAGATGGAGAAGACCATCACCGTCGCACTCGAGGAGCACGTGAAGCACGCTCTGTACGGCAAGGTCATCCGCAAGACCAAGAAGGTCAAGGCGCACGACGAGGAGAACACCGCCGGTGTCGGCGACCTCGTCCGCATCGCCGAGACCCGCCCGACCTCTGCGACCAAGCGCTGGCGCCTGGTCGAGGTCGTGGAGAAGGCCAAGTAAGACCCATCGATGGTGGGGGCCCGCACTGTGGTCCCGCCCGGCCCCGCGCCCGCGGGACCCCGGTGCCCGCCCCCACCTTCAGCCCATCCGGTTCGGCAAGGCTCACCCCCGTACGGCGGGGTGAGAACCTGCTCGACGACAGGAGTTTGCAGTGATCCAGCAGGAGTCGCGACTGCGCGTCGCCGACAACACCGGTGCCAAGGAGATCCTTTGCATCCGTGTTCTCGGTGGTTCGGGCCGTCGTTACGCCGGCATCGGCGACACGATCGTCGCGTCGGTGAAGGACGCCATCCCCGGCGGCAACGTGAAGAAGGGTGACGTCGTCAAGGCGGTCATCGTTCGCACGACGAAGGAGCGGCGCCGTCCCGACGGCAGCTACATCCGCTTCGACGAGAACGCCGCCGTCATCCTCAAGGCCGACGGGGAGCCCCGTGGCACCCGCATCTTCGGCCCGGTCGGCCGCGAGCTGCGTGACAACCAGTTCATGCGCATCGTGTCGCTGGCCCCGGAGGTGATCTGAGCCATGGCGAAGATGAAGATCAAGAAGAACGACCTGGTCCAGGTGGTGACCGGCCGCAAGCAGGAGAACGGCGGTGACCGCGGCAAGACCGGTCGTGTGATCGAGGTCTACCCCGAGCGCAACCGCGTGCTCGTGGAGGGCATCAACCGCGTGACCAAGCACACCAAGGCTGGTGTGGGCGGTGGCGCCGGCGGCATCCAGACCGTCGAGGCCCCCATCCACGTGTCCAACGTGGCGCTGGTGGACCCGGAGACCAACACGCCGACCCGCGTTCGCACGCGTGTCGAGAACGTCGAGCGCAACGGCCGCACCAAGGCCACCCGGACCCGCGTGTCCGTGCGCTCGGGCAAGGACCTGGCATGAGTGAGACCACTGAGATGACCGAGCAGACCGCTGCTCCGGCCGAGCGTCCGGTGCCGCGTCTGAAGGAGCGTTACCGCTCTGAGATCCGCGAGGCGCTGAAGTCCGAGTTCGGCTACGCCAACGTGATGCAGATCCCCGGCGTCACCAAGGTCGTCGTGAACATGGGTGTGGGCGACGCCGCCCGCGACTCCAAGCTCATCGACGGCGCGATCCGCGACCTGACCACCATCACCGGCCAGAAGCCGCGGGTGAACCGGGCCACGAAGTCCATCGCGCAGTTCAAGCTGCGTGAGGGCATGCCCATCGGTGCGAACGTCACCCTGCGTGGCGACCGCATGTGGGAGTTCCTGGACCGCCTGGTGTCGGTGGCGCTGCCCCGTATCCGCGACTTCCGCGGCCTGTCGCCGAAGCAGTTCGACGGCAAGGGCAACTACACCTTCGGTCTCACGGAGCAGTCCATGTTCCACGAGATCGACCAGGACAAGATCGACCGCGTCCGCGGGATGGACATCACGGTCGTGACCACCGCCGAGACCGACGACGAGGGCCGTGCGCTGCTTCGCGCGCTGGGCTTCCCGTTCAAGGAGAACTGATCGTGGCGAAGACCGCTCTGAAGAACAAGGCTGCCAAGAAGCAGAAGTTCGCCGTGCGCGCCTACACGCGGTGCCAGCGGTGCGGACGCCCGCACTCGGTGTACCGCAAGTTCGGCCTGTGCCGCATCTGCCTGCGCGAGATGGCCCACGCCGGCCAGCTCCCGGGCGTCACCAAGTCCTCTTGGTGACCCACGTTCTCCATCCACTCCACTCCATCACAGGTCCCCGGGTGCGCTGCGGCGCGAGGGGAGCGGACCACCGCTCCACCCGGCGAAACCAGGATGAGGAAGGGCGCGACTGCCCATGACCATGACTGATCCGATCGCGGACATGCTGACCCGCGTGCGCAACGCCAACTCGGCGCAGCACGACGAGGTCCGCATGCCGTTCTCGAAGCTGAAGGCCCACATCGCTGACATCCTCAAGGCCGAGGGTTACATCGGTGAGTGGACCGAGGAGGAGGCGGAGGTCGGCAAGACCCTCGTCATCTCCCTGAAGTACGGCCCGAACCGGGAGCGTTCCATCGCAGGTGTTCGTCGGGTGTCCAAGCCCGGCCTGCGTGTGTACGCGAAGTCGACCAACCTGCCCAAGGTCCTTGGTGGCCTGGGTATCGCGATCCTGTCGACCTCGTCGGGCCTTCTGACCGACAAGCAGGCTGCAGCCAAGGGCGTGGGTGGGGAAGTCCTCGCCTACGTCTGGTGAGCCCAGGACGAGGAAGGAACTAGAGAATGTCTCGTATTGGACGTCTTCCCGTCACTGTGCCCAGTGGTGTCGACGTGACCATCGATGGCCAGGACGTGAAGGTCAAGGGCCCCAAGGGTGAGCTCTCCGTCACGATCCCCGGACCGATCACGGCCGCGAAGAACGACGAGGGTGCCGTGGAGCTGTCCCGCCCGGACGACGAGCGCGACTCCCGCGCCCGTCACGGTCTGAGCCGCAGTCTGGTGCAGAACATGGTGGTCGGTGTGACCGAGGGGTACTCCAAGACCCTCGAGATCAACGGCACCGGTTACCGCGTGGTGGCCAAGGGCTCGGACCTCGAGTTCGCCCTGGGCTACTCGCACCCGATCCTGGTGAAGGCCCCCGAGGGCATCACCTTCGCCGTCGAGAGCCCGACCCGGTTCTCCGTGAGCGGCATCGACAAGCAGCTCGTGGGCGAGGTCGCGGCCAACATCCGCAAGCTGCGCAAGCCCGACCCGTACAAGGCCAAGGGTGTGCGCTACGAAGGCGAGCACATCCGCCGCAAGGTCGGAAAGGCTGGTAAGTAAGCCATGGCAAAGATCGTGAAGCGCGCCAAGGGCAACGTCGCCGCGCGCGACCGTCGCCACGCCCGTCTGCGCAAGAAGGTCTCCGGCACGGCCGAGCGTCCCCGTCTGGCCGTGCACCGGTCGAGCCGTCACATGTTCGTCCAGGTGATCGACGACGTGCAGGGCAAGACCCTCGCGTCGGCGTCCACCATGGAGACCGAGCTGCGTGGCGCCGAGGGTGACAAGTCCGCCAAGGCCCGCAAGGTCGGCGAGCTCGTCGCCGAGCGCGCCAAGGCCGCTGGTGTCGAGGCCGTCGTCCTGGACCGTGGGGGCAACCGGTACGCCGGTCGCGTCGCCGCGGTGGCCGACGGTGCCCGTGAGGGCGGTCTGGCGCTGTGATGACTGACATGACCCATGCAACTCAGGGAAAGGACCTCTGATGGCTGAGACTCAGCAGGGAGGCGAGCTCACCGGCGCAGAGGCTCAGAAGACCAGCGCTGGTGACCGCACCAACGAGCGGTCCGGCAACGACCGCAACGACCGCGGTGGCCGCGGCGGCAACGACCGTGGTGGCCGTGGTGGCCGCGGTGGCCGTGACGGCGGTCGCGACGAGGGCAACCAGTACCTCGAGCGCGTCGTCACCATCAACCGCGTCGCCAAGGTCGTGAAGGGTGGTCGTCGCTTCAGCTTCACCGCCCTGGTCGTGGTGGGCGACGGTGACGGCAACGTCGGCGTCGGCTACGGCAAGGCCAAGGAGGTGCCGCTGGCGATCTCCAAGGGTGTCGAGGAGGCGAAGAAGAACTTCTTCCGCGTCGCCCGCATCGGCGGCACCATCCCGCACCCCACTCAGGGTGAGGATGCTGCCGGCATCGTCATGCTCCGTCCGGCCTCGCCGGGTACCGGTGTGATCGCCGGTGGTCCGGTCCGCGCCGTCCTGGAGTGCGCCGGCATCCACGACGTGCTCACCAAGTCGTTGGGTTCGGACAACCAGATCAACATCGTGCACGCCACGGTGAAGGCACTGAAGCAGCTCGAGCAGCCGGAGGCCGTGGCCGCGCGCCGTGGTCTGCCGCTCGAGGACGTGGCCCCGGCCGCGATGCTGCGCGCCCGTGCCGCGGCTGCCGGAGAGGGGGCCTGATGGCCACGCTCAAGGTGACCCAGGTCCGTTCCGCGATCGGCTCGAAGCCGCAGCACCGTGAGACGCTGCGCAGCCTCGGCCTGAAGCGGATCGGCCACACGGTCGAGAAGCCGGACCGCCCGGAGATCCGGGGCATGGTCAAGAGCGTCACCCACCTGGTGACGATGGAGGAGGTGAACTGAGGATGGCAACCAAGGAGACGAACGCGGCTCAGGCCGCGGCGGCCGAGTCGCCGCTGAAGGTCCACGACCTCCGTCCCGCCCCCGGTGCCAAGAAAGCCAAGACCCGTGTGGGTCGTGGTGAGGCGTCGAAGGGCAAGACCGCCGGTCGCGGTACCAAGGGAACGAAGGCTCGTTACCAGGTGCCCGAGCGGTTCGAGGGTGGCCAGACGCCGCTGCACATGCGTCTGCCGAAGCTGCGTGGCTTCAAGAACCCGTTCAAGGTGACCTACCAGGTCGTGAACGTGGACCAGATCGCCACGCACTTCCCGCAGGGCGGCGAGGTGAACGCCGCGACCCTGGTCGAGGCCGGCCTCATCCGCAAGAACCAGCCCGTCAAGGTGCTGGGTTCCGGTGAGATCTCGGTCGCGGTCAACGTGACCGCCGACAAGTTCTCGGCTTCGGCCGAGCAGAAGATCTCCGCTGCGGGTGGCTCCACCACCACCACGCTCTGAGGTCCTCGGACCACAACCTTGCAGGGTCCCACCCGTCACTGACGGAGTGGGGCCCTGCTGGTGTTAGGGTCACCTAGCGCCACATGCGCCATCGTGGGTCGACCGGTAGAGGTCGCACCGCCCACCCACCCGTAGGACGTGCCCCCCGGCACGATCGACTGGACGGCCGCCGCAGGTCGGTCCACATGGAGGTTTCGTGCTCAGCTCATTCGGTCGGGCGTTCCTGACTCCCGACCTGCGTGGCAAGTTGCTGTTCACGCTCGCGATCATGGCGCTCTTCCGCCTCGGGTCGCACGTGCCCACACCCGGCATCGACTACAGCCTCGTGCAGACCTGCCAGGCCAACGGCGCGGGGACGAACTCCCTGCTGGGCCTGACGAACATGTTCTCCGGGGGAGCGCTGCTCCAGCTGTCGATCTTCGCGCTGGGGATCATGCCCTACATCACCGCGAGCATCATCGTGCAGCTGCTCACCGTGGTGATCCCGCACTTCGAGCGCCTCAAGCAGGAGGGCTCCGCGGGCCAGGCGAAGATGACGCAGTACACGCGCTACCTGACCATCGGTCTGGCCGTGCTGCAGTCGACCACGCTCATCAGCTTCGCGCGCAACCCCCACCAGCTCTTCGGTGGCACCCCTGCCCAGTGCCCGACGGTCATGACCAGCGAGTCGCTGGGCACCGTGGCCCTGATGGTGCTGACCCTCACCGCCGGCACCGGCCTGGTGATGTGGCTCGGTGAGACCATCACCGAGAAGGGCATCGGCAACGGCATGTCGCTGCTGATCTTCACGGCCATCGCCGCCGGCTTCCCCGGCTCGTTGTGGGCCATCAAGGACCGTGGCTGGGACAAGTTCGCGATGGTGCTGCTGCTCGGCCTGGTGATCCTCACCATCGTCGTGTTCGTGGAGCAGTGCCAGCGCCGGGTCCCGGTGCAGTACGCAAAGCGCATGGTCGGTCGCCGCATGTACGGCGGCACCTCGACCTACATCCCGCTCAAGCTCAACATGGCGAACGTGATCCCGATCATCTTCGCCAGTTCCATCCTGATGCTGCCGATGATGGTGGCGCAGTTCCAGACGCCCAACGACGGCTCGCGTCCGCCGGCCTGGGTGGAGTGGGTCTCGCGGCACCTGCAGATGAGCACCGACCCGGTCTACGTGATCGTGTACTTCGCGCTCATCGTCTTCTTCGCCTTCTTCTACACGTCGATCACCTTCGACCCGGACGACGTCGCGGACTCCATGAAACGCTATGGCGGTTTCGTGCCGGGCGTGCGTGCCGGCCGCCCGACGGCCCAGTACCTGCGCTACGTCCTGAACCGCATCACGGCCCCCGGTGCCCTGTACCTGGGCATCCTGGCCCTGATCCCGCTCTACGCGTTCGACCGCCTCGGCGCGATCGGTGACTTCCCCTTCGGCGGTGCCTCGCTGCTCATCGTCGTGGGTGTCGGACTGCAGACCGTGAAGCAGATCGAGTCCAAGTTGCAGCAGCACGAGTACGAAGGATTCCTCCGATGACCCGCATGATCATCCTCGGCCCCCCCGGGGCCGGCAAGGGCACCCAGGCCGCGCTCATCGCCGAGCGCTACGGCATTCCGGCCATCTCCACCGGCGACATCTTCCGCGCCAACATCAAGGCGGAGACCGAGCTGGGCAAGCAGGTCAAGGAGATCACCGCATCGGGTGCCCTGGTGCCCGACGAGCTGACCAACCGCATCGTGGAGGACCGGCTCGCGCAGACCGACGCCCAGGAGGGCTTCCTGCTGGACGGCTACCCGCGCAATCTCGGCCAGGTCGAGGCGCTGGACACGATGCTGCGGGCCACCGGTCAGTCGCTCGACGTCGTGATCGAGCTCGTGGTGGACACCGAGGAGGTCGTCCAGCGCCTGCTCAAGCGCGCCGAGGTCGAGGGCCGCGAGGACGACACCGAGGAGGTCGTCCGTCACCGCATGGACGTCTACACCGAGCAGACCGCGCCGCTCAGCGAGGCCTACGACAAGCGCGGCCTGCTCGAGCGCGTGGACGGGCTGGGCGAGGTCGATGAGGTGACCGCCCGCATCACCGAGGTGCTCGACCCCATCGCCGGCCCGGCCTGACGTGCTGGGGTGCGGCAAGCGGCTCACGGGGAAGAGCGACCAGCAGCTGGGGGCGATGCGGGTCGCCGGCCTGGTCGTCGCCCGCACCCTGGAGTTGGTGCGGGAGTCGCTCGAGCCGGGTCGCACCACCGGTGAGCTCGACGCCATCGCGGAGGGCTCCATCCGCGGCGACGGCGCGGTCCCGAGCTTCAAGGGCTACCACGGCTTCCCGGGCTCCCTCTGCGTGAGCGTCAACGACGAGGTCGTCCACGGCATCCCGGGGGAGCGGCGCCTGGCCGCCGGTGACCTGGTGAGCGTGGACTGCGGCGCGATCGTGGACGGGTGGCACGGCGACGCGGCGCGCTCCTGGGTGGTGCCCGGAGCCCCTGCCGACGAGGCGACCGACGCCCTGGTGGAGGACACGCGCCTCTCGATGTGGCACGGCATCGCGGCCCTGCGTACCGGGGGGCGGCTCTTCGCCATCGGGGACGCCATCCAGGAGCTGCTCGAGGAGCGCGAGGCACAGCGCGGCCTGACCTACGGCATCGTCGAGGAGTACGGCGGCCACGGGATCGGCCGGGAGATGCACATGGAGCCGTGGATCCCGAACTACGCGGCGCGGGGTTCCGGTGGCACGGTGCCGAAGGGGTTGACCGTCGCCATCGAGCCGATGGTGACCCTGGGGAGCCCCGACAACCGCACCCTCGCCGACGACTGGACGGTCGTCACGCAGGACGGGTCGCGCGCCTGCCACTGGGAGAACACGGTGGCCGTGACCGAGGGCGGGCTCTGGGTGCTCACCGAGCTGGATGGGGGAGCGGCCGGCCTGGCCGAGGTGGGTGCGACCTTCGCTCCGCTGGGCGACTGACCCGGATTCGTGCCCGGCGGCCTTCTGCGATAGGCTGACCAGTCGGGTATTCGTGTGTCCACCTCGCGCCCTCGGGCTGGAGGGGCGCCGAGCCCGCAGTCTATGGCCGAACCCATCCGGGGGGAGGCCGACCAAGTGAGTAGCGGAGGACATGGCCAAGAAGGACGGCGTCATTGAGGTCGAGGGCACGATCGTCGAGGCTCTGCCGAACGCAATGTTCCGCGTGGAGCTGACCAACGGCCACGTGGTTCTCGCCCACATCTCGGGCAAGATGCGACAGCACTACATCCGGATCCTCCCCGAGGACCGCGTGGTGGTGGAGCTCAGCCCGTACGACCTGTCCCGCGGTCGCATCGTCTTCCGCCACCGCTGAGGAGCCCCGCGCTCCCCAGCCTCACCCACCATCCGCACCGTTCACGCCTGTGGGGTCCGCCCCGCGGGCGTGTGCGCACGATCCGAAGGCACTGGCACATGAAGGTTCAGCCGAGCGTCAAGAAGATCTGTGACAAGTGCAAGGTGATTCGCCGCAACGGCCGAGTCATGGTGATCTGCGACAACCTGCGCCACAAGCAGCGCCAGGGCTGACGCACTCGCCGCACGCGACACGGATCGCACGTCCCCGCACCGTCGGGGGCGACTGCTTGACAACAGCATGATGACAATGCATCACCCGACCCCCGCAGAGCTGCGGGACGTCACCCCCGGCGTGGAGGCCGGGGACCGGACCCACTGGATCATCCAGAGGCAGTGGAACCCCGGGTTGGTGGTGCACCAGACCTCCACGACCACAGACAAGGAACACGATGGCACGTCTCATCGGTGTCGACCTCCCGCGTGACAAGCGCGTGGAGATCGGCCTCACGTACATCTTCGGTGTGGGTCGTACCCGCGCCCTGCAGGCCGTCGAGGCCTGCGGTATCGACCGCTCCACCCGGGTGAAGGACCTGAACGACGAGCAGCTCGTCGCTCTGCGTGACTTCCTCGAGGGCAACTTCCAGCTCGAGGGTGACCTCCGCCGTGAGGTGGCCGCCGACATCCGCCGCAAGGTCGAGATCGGTAGCTACCAGGGCCTGCGCCACCGCCGTGGCCTCCCGGTGCGCGGCCAGCGCACCAAGACCAACGCGCGTACGCGCAAGGGCCCCAAGAAGACGGTTTCCGGCAAGAAGAAGGCCTGAGCCCCCGCTCAGCCTCCTCACCCCCCAGCTCTAGTCAGGAGTAAGCATGCCCCCCAAGACTCGCGCCGCGGCCTCGCGCACGCGCCGTCGTGTCAAGAAGAACGTCGCGGCAGGCCACGCGCACATTCGCTCGACGTTCAACAACACCATCATCTCCATCACGGACCCCAGTGGCGCCGTGATCGCGTGGGCCTCCGCCGGCCAGGTCGGCTTCAAGGGCTCCCGCAAGTCGACCCCCTACGCCGCGCAGATGGCCGCCGAGGCCGCTGCCCGTCGTGCCATGGAGCACGGCATGAAGAAGGTCGACGTGTTCGTCAAGGGCCCGGGCCCCGGTCGTGAGACCGCCATCCGTTCCCTCACCGCCACCGGCCTGGAGGTCGGCTCCATCTCTGATGTGACGCCGGTCGCCCACAACGGTGTTCGTCCGCCCAAGCGTCGTCGGTTCTGAGAGGAAAGGACTGAATCATGGCTCGTTACACCGGCCCCATCACCAAGAAGTCCCGCCGTCTCAAGGTCGACCTCGTCGGCAGCGACAAGAGCTTCGACGCCCGCCCGTACCCGCCCGGCATGCACGGGCGTCGTCGGACGCAGGAGAAGGAGTACCTGGCCCAGCTGCAGGAGAAGCAGAAGGCCCGCTTCATGTACGGCGTCATGGAGAAGCAGTTCCGTCGCTACTACGCGGAGGCCGCTCGTCGTCCCGGCAAGACCGGTGACAACCTGCTGACCATCCTCGAGTCGCGTCTGGACAACGTCATCTACCGCGCCGGCATCGCGCCGACCCGCCGGGCCGCCCGTCAGTTGGTGACCCACGGTCACTTCCTGCTGAACGGCCAGCGCGTCGACGTGCCGTCGATCCAGGTGTCGAAGTTCGACATCATCGACGTCCGTCCGAAGTCGGCCGAGACCCAGCCGTTCGAGATCGCTCGCGAGACCTTTGGTGAGCGCCCGGTCCCGGCTTGGATGAAGGTCGTGCCCGGTTCGCTGCGCGTCCTCATCTTCGACCGCCCGGTGCGGGAGCAGATCGACACCGTTCTGGCCGAGCAGCTCATCGTGGAGCTCTACTCCAAGAACTGATCAGCGACTCCGGTCGCCACCGCACCCGGCCCACTGCCAGGTGCACCGGCTCCGGTGGTCGACAGATGCCACCGGAGCCCCTGGCCCGACGCGCGCGTCGGGTGTCACTGCCAGCAGCGTCATATAGCGGTCGCTGCGCGGAAAGGAAACGCACGTGCTGATTGCCCAGCGCCCCACCCTCTCCGAGGAGAAGGTCTCCGAGGCCCGTTCCCGGTTCACCATCGAGCCGCTGGAGCCCGGCTTCGGCTACACCCTCGGCAACTCGCTCCGCCGCACCCTGCTCTCGAGCATCCCGGGTGCCGCGGTCACCAGCATCCGCATCGACGGTGTGCTGCACGAGTTCTCCACCGTTCCCGGTGTGAAGGAGGACGTCACCGAGCTCATCCTCAACATCAAGTCCCTCGTCTTCTCCTCGGAGCACGACGAGCCCGTGGTGGCCTACCTGCGCAAGCAGGGTTCGGGTGAGATGACCGGTGCCGACATCAGCTGCCCGGCAGGTGTCGAGGTGCACAACCCCGACCTCTACCTGGGTGCGCTGAACGACGAGGGTGCGATCGACCTCGAGCTCACCATCGAGCGTGGCCGCGGCTACGTCTCGGCGCAGCAGAACAAGGGCGGCGAGCAGGAGATCGGCCGGATCCCGGTCGACTCCATCTACTCGCCGGTGCTGTCGGTCACCTACAAGGTGGAGGCCACCCGTGTCGAGCAGCGCACCGACTTCGACAAGCTGATCGTCGACGTCGAGACCAAGAACTCCATGTCCCCGGCCGATGCCATGGCCTCGGCCGGCAAGACGCTGGTGGAGCTCTTCGGTCTGGCGCGCGATCTCAACGTCGAGGCCGAGGGCATCGAGATGGGCACCGTGCAGACGGACGCCTCGCTGGCCGCCGACCTGGCGTTGCCGGTGGAGGAGCTCAACCTGTCCGTGCGTTCCTACAACTGCCTGAAGCGCGAGGGCATCCACACCGTGGGTGAGCTCGTGGCACGCAGCCAGGCGGACCTGCTGGACATCCGCAACTTCGGCAACAAGTCCATCGACGAGGTGCAGGTCGAGCTCCACAAGCTCGGTCTGGCCCTCAAGGACACGCCGGCCGACTTCGACCCGTCCACCATCGTGCTCGACCGCGACGAGGACGAGGCCGCCGACGACGAGGTCCTCGAGGACGAGCAGTACTGAGGGTCCGCCCGCAGTGACATCCGACGACCGCGCAGCGGGCGTCGCTGACACTTGGAAAGCACAGGAGAAATCACATGCCTACCCCGAAGAAGGGCCCGCGCCTGGGCAGTGGCCCGGCGCACGAGCGGCTGCTGCTGGCCAACCTGGCCACCTCGCTGTTCGAGCACGACCGCATCACGACCACGGAGGCCAAGGCCAAGCGCCTGCGCCCCCTGGCCGAGCGGATGATCACCTTCGCCAAGAAGGGTGACCTGCACAACCGTCGCAAGGTCATGACCGTGATCCGCGACAAGTCCGTCGTGCACAAGCTGTTCACCGAGATCGCCCCCGACGTGGCCGACCGCGAGGGTGGCTACACCCGCGTCGTGAAGATCGCGCCGCGCAACGGTGACAACGCGCCGATGGCCGTCATCGAGCTCGTCCGCGAGCCGGTGGCCCGCAAGGCCGTCGTGACCGAGGCCGAGCGCGCGAACCAGAACGCCGCCCGCGCCGCGGCTGCCCCCGCCGCGGAGGAGACCGCTGAGGTCGACGCCGCATCGGCCGCCGTGCCGGTGGAGGACACCGCTGCCGAGACCCCGGCCGACGCGACCACGGACACCGTGGACGCTGCCGACGCCGCTGTGGCTGCTGACGCCGCGGTCGCCGAGGGCGACGCGATCGAGGCCGGCAAGACCAAGTCCGGCAAGGACCTGCCGACCGGGGCCGCCAACGCCCTGGCCGACGGTGCCGCTCCCTCCGAGGAGTACACGGTCAAGGGCAACATGGACTCCGGCAAGTACCACCAGCCCGGTGGCCGCTGGTTCGAGTCGACCGTTGCCGAGGTCTGGTTCAAGAGCGAGGCCGACGCCGAGGCCGCTGGCTTCACGAAGGCCGGCAGCTGACCGCAGGCAGAACCACACGACGCAGCCCCCCACCTCCTGCGAGGTGGGGGGCTGCGTCGTGTTCGCAACCGTCCGGGCCGGGGCGGGCTCAGGTGGTGGTCGCGGCGCCCTCCTCGGGGGTGCTGGCCGTGATGACGGTCCCGTCGGCGCGGGCCCGGCCGACCTGGCACCCGGGCGAGAGCACCGCATCGAGACGCTCTCCCTGTCCGTCCAGGGCGACCGTGGTGGTCTCCGGGCCGACGGACACCGGCTCACCCCGCACGATGAGGGTGACCGGCTCCGCGCCGCTGGCCGGGCCGGTCTCGGCGGTGAGCTCCATGGACTCCTGCGCCACGCGGATGCGCAACCGGCTGCCCCGCCACTGCACCCGGAAGGTGATCTCGTCCCAGTCCTCGGGGAGGCGCGGGTCGAAGGTGAGCTGGCCAGCGACGGCGCGCATGCCGCCGAAGCCGGAGACCAGGGCGCTCCACACGCCGCCCGAGTTGGCGATGTGCATGCCGTCCTCGGTGTTGGAGTGGGCGTCGGCCAGGTCCACGTAGAGCGCCCGCAGGAAGTAGTCCAGCGCCATGCGGTGGTACCCGACCTCGGCGGCCATGATCGACTGCACGACGGCCGAGAGGGTGGAGTCCCCGGTGGTGATGGGGTCGTAGTACTCGAAGTTCGCCCGCTTCTGCTCGAGGGTGAACCGGTCGCCCTGCAGGAACAGTGCCAGCACCACGTCGGCCTGCTTGAGCACCTGGTAGCGGTAGATCACCAACGGGTGGTAGTGCAGCAGCAGCGGGTGCTTCTCCGGTGGGGTGGCCGCCAGGTCCCAGATCTCCCGGTCCAGGAAGTGCTCGTCCTGGGGGTGGATGCCGAGGGCCTCGTCGTAGGGGATGTGCACGGCAGCGGCGAGGCGCTCCCAGGTCTGTGCCTCGTCCTCGCGGAGGTCCAGCCGCTCGACGGCCTCGGAGTGGGCCTGCGGGTCCTCCTCCGCGAGCCGGGCGAGGGCGCTGGCGGCGCGCTCCAGGTTGTACCGGGCCATGACGTTGGTGAAGAGGTTGTTGTTCACCACCGCGGTGTACTCGTCCGGTCCGGTGACGCTGTGGATGTGGAAGCTCGGCTCGTCGCCGTGCCGCCAGAACCCGAGGTCGGCCCACATCCGTGCGGTGCCCACGAGGATGTCGACGGCGTCGCGCCGGGCGAGGTGCTCGTCACCGGTGGCGTCGAGGTACTTGGTCAGGGCGTAGGCCACGTCGGCGTCGATGTGGTACTGGGCGGTGCCGGCCGCGTAGTAGGCGCTGGCCTCCTCGCCGTTGATGGTGCGCCAGGGGAACAGCGCGCCCTCCAGGGCGAGGTCGGCGGCGCGCTCCCGGGCCTTGGGCAGCAACCGCGAGCGGAAGTGGAGGGCGTTGCGGGCCAGGTGCGGCATCGTGTAGGTCAGGAACGGCACCACGTAGGCCTCGGTGTCCCAGAAGTAGTGGCCCTCGTAGCCGCTGCCCGTGACGCCCTTGGCCGGGATGCCCTCGCGGTCCGCGCGGCCGGTGGCCTGCGCCAGCGAGAACAAGGCGTAGCGCACGGCCTGCTGGATGGCCGGGTCGGCGGGCACCTCCACGTCGGCGTTGGCCCAGAAGTCCGCGAGCCAGTCGGCCTGGGCGGCGTGCGCGGCGGCGACGCCCTCGGAGGCCAGTCGGTCCAGGGTGCGGTGGCAGCGGTCGAGCAGCTCCGGCACCGGCACCCCGGTGGAGGAGTGGTAGCTGACCCACTTGTCCAGGCGGAAGCTCTGCCCCTCCTGCAGGCGGAAGGCGTAGACCTGCTTGGCCTGGTCCTCGGTGACCACCTGGCTGGGGCGCACCTCCGCATCGGTCGTCACCTGGTGCTCCACGCCCACGCCGAGCGTCATGCGCGAGTTGGTGGTGCGCCACCCCATCGCCAGGCGCCGGTCGGTGGTCTCCTGGGCCTGCGACTGCAGCACGCGGTGCCCGAAGGTGGCGGCCTTGCGCGGGTCGAAACCGGCGCCCAGGGACTTGGAGTCGACGGCGTACTCGTCGCTGCCGTCCTGGCGGTTGAGGATCTGGCTCGACACGGTCAGCGCCGCGTCACCACTCAGCATCTGGACCTCCAGGGAGAGCAGCGCGAGGTGCCGTTCCGCGAACGAGACGAGGCGCTCGGAGTGCACGCGCACCCGCTTGCCCGCGGGAGTGCGCCACACGACGTCGCGGGTGAGGGTGCCCGCCCGCATGTCCAGGGAGCGCTCGTAGGACTCGATGTCCGCCGTGGCCAGGATGAAGGGCTCGTCGTCCACGTACAGCTTCATCAGCTTGGCGTCGGGGGCGTTGACGATCGTCTGGCCCACCTTGGCGAAGCCATAGGCCTCCTCGGCGTGCTTGATGCGCCAGGTCTCGTGGACGCCGTTGACGAAGGTGCCGTGGGTGTGGGCCTCGCGGCCCTCCTCGGGGTTGCCCCGCAGGCCCAGGTAGCCGTTGGCCACGGCGAAGAGGGTCTCGGTGTGGCCGAGGTCCTCGCTGCGGCAAGCGGTCTCCACGAGCCGCCAGGGGTCGATGGGGAAGCGCGTGCGGTCCATCGGGTCGGTGCGGGGTGCGCCGTCGGCGTGGGCGGTGACGTGGTTCGCGGCGGTCACGGGACGAGCTCCTGGAGGTCGGTGATCACGAGGGTGGCCCCGGCATCGGTCAGGGCGGTGGCCCCGGCGCCGCGGTCCACGCCGATGACCTGGGTGAAACCGCCGTCGGCTGCCGCCTTCACGCCCGAGGTCGCGTCCTCGAACACGGCGGTCGATGCGGGGGAGACGCCGAGCTGCTCGGCGGCGGCCAGGAAGGTGTCGGGGGCGGGCTTGCCCGGCAGATCGCGCTCGGCGGCGACGCGGCCGTCGACGACCACCGGGAAGTGGTGGTCCAGGCCGGCGGCGCGCAGGACGGCGGTGGCGTTGGTTGACGAGGAGACGATGGCCATCGGCGTGCCGACGGCGGCGAGGTGCTCCACCAGGGCGACGGACCCGGCGTAGGGGGCCACCCCATCGCGGGCGAGGATGGCGGTGAAGGTGGCGTTCTTGCGGTTGCCCAGCCCGCGGACGGTCGGGGCGTCCGGGGCGTCGTCGGCGGTGCCCTCGGGCAGGGTGATGCCGCGCGAGGCGAGCAGGTCGCGGACGCCGTCGTAGCGGGGCTTGCCGTCGACGTGGTCGTAGTAGTCCTGCGCGGTGTACGGCGCGATGGCCTCGCCGGTGTGGGCGGCGTGCTCGGCCAGGAAGGCGGTGAAGAGGTCCGCCCAAGCCTGCTGGTGCACGTCGGCGGTGGGGGTGAGGACGCCGTCGAGGTCGAACAGGACCGCGCCCAGGCGCGTGAGATCGGGGTGCTCGGGCATGGGTTCGAGCCTAGGTGAGGCCTGAGCGGTGGCTCGTGTCCTGACCCTGTGTGGGTCATCACGGTGGCGCACGCGGCCGTCTCGTGCGCCGGTACCCTCGCGCCCATGCCGCGCCTTCGCCTCGACTTCGCCTACGACGGCCGTGACTTCCACGGGTGGGCCACCCAACCGGGGCTGCGGACGGTGCAGGAGACGCTCGAGCGTGGCCTCGCCACCGTCCTGCGCGCGCAGGATGTCTCGCTCACCGTGGCCGGGCGGACCGATGCGGGCGTGCACGCCACCGGTGCCGTGTGCCACCTGGACGTGGCCCACGCGGCGTGGGCTGCGGTGCCCGGGCGTTCCGACCGGGCCCCGGCCGAGGCGCTCGTGACCCGCTTGGCCGGAGTGCTTCCTGCGGACCTGGTCGTCCACCGCGCCACCGAGGTCCCCGACGCCTTCGACGCGCGCTTCTCCGCCCTGCGGCGTCACTACCGCTACCTGCTGTGCGACCGGCGAGAGACCCTCGATCCCCGGCGGCGCGGAATGGTCGTGGCGTGGCGCAAGCCCCTGGACGCCGAGGCCATGCACGCCGCCGCACAGCAGCTCGTGGGGTTGGGGGACTTCGCCGCGTTCTGCAAGCCGCGCGAGGGGGCCACCACCGTGCGCACCCTGGAGCGCTTCACCTGGCACCGGGATGAGCAGGGCTGGGTGGTGGGGGAGGTCTCGGCCGACGCCTTCTGCCACTCGATGGTGCGGGCTCTCGTGGGGGCAGTCGTGCCCGTGGGCGAGGGGCGGCAGCCCGTCGACTGGCCCCGGCAGGTGCAGGAGGGTCGTGAACGGCTCGGGGCGGTGCAGGTGATGCCGGCGCACGGCCTCACCCTGGTGGCGGTGGACTACCCGCCGGACGAGGAGCTCGCCGCCCGTTCGGCCGAGAGCCGCGCGATGCGGGCGCCGCTCGCCTGACTCGCCTGCGCCCTTCGCGCTGTTCGCCCCGTTCGGCAGGCCGCCCCGCCGGACGGGGGACCTGCCCGCCCCGTCCGGCGGGGCGGCCTGACGCACCCGTTCACTCCACCGGCAGCAGGGCCGTCCAGGCCACCACGCGCCGGGCGCCGGGCGTGCCCTGGCCGATGCGGCGGTAGCGAGCCACCACCGCATCGAGCTCGGCCCGCAGGGCCACCGCCTGGTCGGCGCTCACCAGCACCGCCCCGTCCTGCAGTCCGGTCGCCGCAGCCCAGGCGGGGTCCTCGGTCGCGGTGTCGATGTGGGTGTGCGCCCGCCGGGTGAAGAGGTCCACCAGGTCGTGGTCGAGCCAGGTCGACAGTGCTGCCTCCGTCTCGTCAGCCTCCCCCGCCTCTCCCGGCTCCCCGGCCGGGGTCCAGGAGTCCTGGACCGCGGACCAGAAGCGCCGGCGGCCGGGGCCGTCCTCGGCGGTGACGAACCCGGCGGCCTCGAGTGCGCGCAGGTGGTAACTGGTCACCCCGGTGTTCGTGTCCAGTCGCCGCGCGAGGTCGGCGGACGTGGCGGTGCCGTGCAGCCGCAGCTCGGTGACGAGGCGGGTCCGCATCGGGTGGGCGAGCGCGCGGGGGTCGGCGCGGCCGGTCCCAGCGGGAGGATGAGGAGGAGCCATACTGTGCACAATACCTGTGCACAGTATGTGTGCACAGCCCAGTGCGGGACCCGTCGAAGGGGCCGTACGCCGCATCGTTCCAACGATTCGAGCCCCGGCGGCAGCGACTTGGGCACTGGCGGCGGGGCCCGTAAACTAGGGGGTCGGCGCTGCGCCGGGAGCATCACCACGACGCTGTCCGTCACCTCACCAGGTGGACGAGACCCACTGTGGCCGGCACCCGTCAGCGCGCGACCCCCTGTACGACCCTCGAGAAAGTGCGATTCATGCGTACCCACACCCCGAAGCAGGCGGAGATCCTGGACGGCCGCGTCTGGCACGTCATCGACGCCACCGACGTGGTGCTCGGCCGCCTCGCGAGCCACACCGCAGCGCTGCTGCGCGGCAAGCACAAGGCGAACTTCGCGCCCCACGTCGACACCGGCGACTACGTCATCATCATCAACGCCGAGAAGGTGGCCCTGACCGGCGCCAAGCTCGCCCAGAAGCGTGCCTACCGCCACTCCGGCTTCCCGGGCGGCCTGCGCTCGGAGAACTACGCCGAGATGCTGGAGAAGCACCCCACCCGTGCGGTGGAGAAGGCCGTCCGCGGCATGCTCCCCAAGAACCGTCTGGGCCGTCAGCAGATCACCAAGCTGAAGGTCTACGCCGGCGCCGAGCACCCGCACGCCGCGCAGCAGCCCCAGCCCTTCGAGATCACCCAGGTTGCGCAGTAAGGCCACGGGCCCCGCGCAGAACAGACACCAAGGAGAAACCCGTGGCTGAGAACACCACCGAGATCACCGACGTCGAGGGTGACGAGATCCCGATGACGTCCTACACCTCCGAGTCCGCCCCGGCAGGCGAGGCGCAGGCCGCCGGCGGCGAGCGTCGCCCGATGGCTTCCGGCCCCGGTGCCGGTCTGGGCCGTCGCAAGCAGGCCGTGGCCCGCGTGCGCCTCGTGCCGGGCTCCGGCACCTGGACCATCAACGGTCTGTCGCTGGAGGAGTACTTCCCCAACAAGCTGCACCAGCAGGAGGTCAACGACCCGCTGACGCTGCTGGAGCTCAAGGACCAGTTCGACGTGATGGTCCGCGTCCACGGCGGTGGCAAGTCCGGCCAGGCCGGCGCCGTCCGTCTGGGTGTGGCCCGTGCGCTGAACGGGATCGACTCCGAGCTCAACCGCCCGGCCCTGAAGAAGGCCGGCTTCCTGACGCGTGACCCGCGTGCGACCGAGCGCAAGAAGGCCGGTCTCAAGAAGGCCCGCAAGGCCTCGCAGTTCAGCAAGCGCTGACCGACCTCGTTGTCCCCGACAAGCGCTGACCGACCTCGTTGTCCCCGAAGGGCCTCCGCCAGCTGGCGGAGGCCCTTCGGCCGTCTGGGGGCGGTCACCGCAGGGCTCCTGCCGGGGGGCGCAGGTGCGGCGCTCGGCACGCTGTCCCCCGGTGCCGTGTGAAGGTCGCCACGTCCGAAAGCGGGGGCGCGGGCCGGAGCCGTCGGTACAGTGCCCGGTATGCCACGACTTTTCGGAACCGACGGCGCCCGCGGCCTGGCCAACGCGGACATCACCCCCGAGCTCGCCCTGGGCCTGTCGCTGTCCGCGGCGCGCGAGGTGCTGAGCGCTGAGGAGGTGAGCCCCCGGGCCCTGACGACCCACTCCTCGGAGGACCCGGAGCGCAACACGCGCCCCCACGCCATCGTGGGCCGCGACCCGCGGGCCAGCGGCGAGTTCCTCAGCGCCGCCACCGTGGCCGGGCTCGCCTCGGCCGGCCTGGACGTCTACGACGCCGGTGTGCTGCCGACGCCCGCCATCGCCTTCCTCACCAAGACCACGCACGCCTGCCTGGGCGCCATGCTCTCGGCCTCCCACAACCCGATGCCGGACAACGGCATCAAGTTCTTCGCCGACGGCGGGTTCAAGCTCCCCGACGAGCTGGAGGACCGCATCGAGGCCGGCATGGGCGCGGACTGGGAGCGCCCCACCGGCGCCGAGGTCGGCCGGGTCTTCACCTACGAGCGCGGTGCCGACGCCTACGTCGAGCACCTGCTGGATGCCCTGCCCAACCGCCTCGACGGGCTGCACGTCGTCATCGACGCCGCCAACGGTGCGGCCAGCGAGGTGGGCTCGCGCGCCTTCCGCGAGGCCGGTGCCAAGGTGACCGTCATCGGCAACGACCCCGACGGCCTCAACATCAACGACGGCTGTGGTTCCACCCACCTGGGTCCGCTGCAGGCCGCCGTGCCCTCCTACGGGGCGGACTTCGGCGTGGCCTTCGACGGCGACGCCGACCGCTGCCTGGCCGTGGACGCCGAGGGCAACGAGATCACCGGCGACCAGGTGATGGCGCTGCTCGCCCTGGCCCTCAAGGACCGCGGGGACCTGGCCAACGACACGCTCGTGGCCACCGTCATGTCCAACCAGGGCCTGGTGCAGGCCATGGAGACCGCGGGCATCACCGTGCTGCGCTCCAAGGTGGGCGATCGCTACGTGCTGGAGGACATGCGCGCGGGTGGCCACACCCTCGGCGGTGAGCAGTCCGGTCACGTGATCATGCTCGAGCACGGGACCACCGGCGACGGGGTCCTCACGGGCCTGATGCTGGCCGCGCGCGTCGCGGAGACCGGCAAGACCCTGGCGGAGCTCGCCAGCTGCATGGAGCTGCTGCCGCAGCAGCTGATCAACGTCAAGGACGTGGACAAGGAGCGTCTCGAGGGCGACGCCGCCGTCGCGCAGGCCGTGGCCGAGGTGGAGGCCGAGCTGGGCACGGGCGGTCGTGTCCTGCTGCGCAAGTCCGGCACCGAGCCGGTGGTCCGCGTGATGGTGGAGGCGCCGACGGCCGACCTCGCCGCGGCCAAGGCCGAGCAGCTCGCCGACGTGGTGCGGCAGTCGCTGGCGCTGTGATCCGATGCGGTGCGCCGCCCTTCCCGGGCGGCGCACCGGGGGTGGGTCGGCGGCCCGCCGGTCAGTCTCCGGGCGGGCGCCACGAGGGTCAGAGCCCCTGGCGGGCCACCTCGCGGATGGTGCCGTTCGCGAGGTCGTAGGCCGCCCCGACGATGCCGAGCGTGCCGTCCTCCAGGCGCTCGCCGATGAGGCGGGAGCGCTCCGGCAGCAGGTCCACCGTGGCGGCCACGTGATGCTCCATCACGCCCCGGGCGTCGGTCACCCCGGCGCGGTGCGCCATCAGCACGCTGGGGGTCACCTTCTGCACGACGTCCGACAGGTGGCCCGGGGGCAGGGTGCCGGTGGCGTGGGCGTCCAGGGCGGAGCTCACGGCGCCGCACGAGTCGTGGCCCAGCACCACGATGAGGGGGATCCCCAGCACGTGGCTGCCGAACTCGAGCGTGCCGAGCACCGCGGAGTCCATCACCTGGCCGGCGGTGCGGGTGACGAACAGGTCGCCGATGCCGCGGTCGAAGATCATCTCGGCCGCCACCCGGGAGTCCGCGCAGCCGAAGACGGTGGCGAAGGGGGCTTGGCCGGCGGTGAGGGTGGCGCGCCGGGCCGCGTCCTGGTTGGGGTGCTGGGGGGCGTCGGCCACGAAGCGGGCGTTGCCCTCCAGCATCGTGGCCCAGGCCTCCGCGGGGGTGGGGGAGTCGTCCTGCATGGGGTCATTTCACCACGGGGGGCGCCGGGTCAGGGGGGCGAGCCGAGCCCAGGTCTCAATTCGGTAAACGTCCGGTCCCGCCCCCCGGGGGGTCGCCCGGCGTGCATAGGGTGGCCCGAGGAGCACGTGAACATCGGGTGAACCAGCGTGTTCTGCCCTGCGGCAGGGGTGACCCATGGTCCGGTGGGAGCACAGGATCAGCCCAGAGCCTGCATCGAGAGGAGAGTCGCATGGGACGGCGCAGCACACAGGCGCGATGGGCCACCGGCGTGGCACTCGGCGCCCTGGTCGTCACGGGGTGCGGGGGTTCTGAGGAACCCGCCGGCGGGTCGAAGGAGCTGACCTGGTACATCAACCCCGACGGCGGGGGCAACAACCCCAACGGTGGCGGGCAGGCCCAGATCGCACGCCAGTGCTCCGAGGCGTCCAACGGGGCCTACACGATCCGTACAGAGCTGCTCCCCCGCAGCGCCAGCGACCAGCGCGTGCAGCTCCTGCGCCGCGTCGCCGCCGGTGACCCGGGCGTCGACATCATGAGCATGGACCCGGTCTTCGTGGCCGAGCTCGCGAACGCCGGGTTCCTCGCGGACGTGCCGGAGGAGCTCGAGGACGAGTTCACCGAGGACCGTGTGGAGTCGGCCATCGAGGCCTCCACCTGGCAGGGCGAACTGGTGGCCGTGCCGTTCTGGGCCAACACGCAGGTGCTCTGGTACCGCAAGTCCGTGGCCGAGGCCGCGGGTCTGGACATGAGCAAGCCCGTCACCTGGGACCAGATCACCGAGGCCGCCGCCAGCCAGGACAAGACCGTGGGCGTGCAGGCGATGCCCTACGAGGGCTACGCGGTCTGGATCAACGCCCTGATCGCCGGCGCCGGAGGCGAGATCGTGAAGAACCCCGGTGCGAAGGCGGACGAGACCGAGCTCGGCATCGACAGCGAGGCCGGGCGCAAGGCCGCCGCCATCATCGAGAAGATCTCCTCCACCGGCGTCGGCGGACCGGCCCTGGGCACCACGGACGAGACGGTGGCCCTCAACAGCTTCTCCTCGCCGGCCAGCTCCGGGTTCATGGTCAACTGGCCGTACGTGTGGGCTGCCTTCCCGGCGAACGGGGTGAAGTTCATCGACGACATCGGGTGGGCGCGCTTCCCGGCCACCGTCGAGGGCGAGGACAGCGCCCCGCCGTTCGGTGGCATCGAGCTGGGCGTGAACGCCGGCAGCGACGCCCCGCAGGAGTCCTACGATGCCATCCGGTGCATCGCCAACCACGAGCACCAGACGATGTACATGAAGAACATCGGCAACCCGGCCTCGCGCCAGAAGGTGTTCGACGAGCCGGAGATCAAGGAGCAGTTCCCGATGGCGGAGTTGCTGCGCGAGTCGCTGGACGAAGCGGTCCCGCGTCCCCAGAGCCAGTTCTACAGCGACATCTCCACCGGGCTGCAGCGTTCGTTCAGCCCGCCCGACGAGGTCGGCCCTGACAGCACGCCGAAGCAGGCGCAGGAGTTCATCCTGGCCGTGATCCGAGGGGAGAAGCTGCTGTGAGCACCGCCGTCGACCACGCACCGGAGGCCGGGGGCACCCCCCGGGCCGGCAAGCGCAGGATGAGCGACCGGGCCCGGGGGGAACGCAACCTCGGCTGGATGCTGAGCGCTCCGGCCTTCCTCATCATGATCGGGGTCACGCTCTTCCCGATCCTGTACGCCCTGTACAACTCGCTGTTCCGCTTCCGGCTCACCGACCCCGACAGCAAGGCCTTCGTCGGGCTCAACAACTACGTCACGGCCCTCTCGGACGGCTACTGGTGGCAGGCCACGGGCGTCACGGCCCTCATCACCGTCATCACCGTGGTGGTCGAGCTCGTGCTGGGCTTCGGCATCGCCCTGCTGATGCACCGGGTGGTGCTGCCGCGGCGGACGCTGCGCACCATCGTGCTGATCCCGTACTCGATCATCACCGTGGTCTCGGCCTACGCCTGGCTGTACGCCTTCCGCGTGGACACCGGCTTCGTGAACCACTGGGCCAACACGCTGACCTTCGGAGCCTTCGGCGCCGACTTCAACTGGTTCGGCTCGTTCTGGCCGGCCGTCACGGTCATCTCGATGTCCGAGATCTGGAAGACCACCCCGTTCATGTCGCTGCTGCTGCTCGCCGGTCTGGCGCAGATCGACGGCGCGATGGAGGAGGCCGCCAAGGTGGACGGCGCCAGCTTCTGGCAGCGCCTGACCAAGGTGGTCCTGCCCAACATGAAGGCCGCCGTGATGGTGGCGCTGCTGTTCCGCACCCTGGATGCCTTCCGCATCTTCGACAACCCGTTCATCATGACCGGCGGTGCGAACGACACCTCGACACTCTCGATGGTGGTCTACCGCCAGACCATCGAACGCATGGACATCGGGCTCGGCTCGGCACTGTCGGTGCTGCTGTTCCTCTACGTGGTGATCATCGCGTTCATCTTCGTCAAGGTGTTCAACGTCAACCTGACGGAAGGGAAGTGAGCGGCCATGGCTGACCAGCCGACCTCCACCAAGGGCAAGTGGCCCCTGTTCCTCATCTCGCTGCTGGTGATCGCCTACACGATGATCCCGCTGCTGTGGATGTTCGCCCTGTCCGTCAAGAGCGACGCGGCCCAGTCGAACACCGAGCTCAACACCTTCGGCAACTTCTGGCCCACCGGCGAGGGGTTCACCTGGGACAACTACACGCTGATCCTCACCGGCGACGCGCAGCCGCTGTTCGTCCCGGCGCTGATCAACTCGATCGTGATCTGCCTTCTGGCCACCGTGATCTCGGTGGCGCTCGCCACGCTGTGTGCGTACGCGATCAGCCGGCTGAAGTTCCCCGGCAAGGGCATGATCCTGTTCACCGCGCTGACGGTCAGCTTCTTCCCCGTGGTCTCGCTGGTGACGCCGATCTTCAACGTGTGGCGCACCATCGGCCTGTTCGACACCATCCCCGGCCTGGTCATCCCCTACCTGTCGCTCACGCTCCCGCTGGCCATCTGGACGCTGACGGCGTTCTTCCAGCAGATCCCGTGGGAGATGGAGCAGGCGGCCCAGGTGGACGGTGCCACCAGCTGGCAGGCCTTCCGCAAGGTGATCGTGCCGCTGGCCCTGCCGGGTGTGTTCACCACGGCCATCATCGTGTTCTTCACCGCATGGAACGACTTCGTGTTCGCGGTGTCGTTGTCCAGTGAGCAGGCACGCACCGTGCCGGCCGCGCTGGCCTTCTTCACCGGCGCGAGCCAGTTCCAGCAGCCGACCGGCGCCATCGCAGCGGCCTCGGTCATCGTCACCATCCCGGTGGTCATCCTGGTGCTGCTCTTCCAGCGCCAGATTGTCGCCGGCCTCACCTCGGGAGCCGTCAAGGGCTGACGCCCGCGACGTCCCACGACTGCTTCCGACGCAAGGAGAGTTCTCATGGCTCGCATCACCCTCAAGGACATCGAGAAGACCTACCCCGACGGCTTCCATGCGGTGAAGGGCGTCGACCTGGACATCGCGGACGGGGAGTTCGTGATCCTGGTGGGCCCGTCCGGTTCCGGTAAGTCCACGCTGCTGCGCATGATCGTCGGGTTGGAGGACATCACCAGCGGGGAGCTCACCATCGGCGAGAAGGTCGTGAACGACCTGGCGCCGAAAGACCGCAACCTGGCGATGGTGTTCCAGAACTACGCGCTGTACCCGCACATGTCGGTCTTCGAGAACATCGCCTTCCCGCTGCGGCTGGCGAAGGGCTCGATGTCCAACGACGAGATCACCCGGCGTGTGAACGCGGCCGCGGAGATGCTGGAGCTCGGCGACCACCTCCACCGCAAGCCCGGCAACCTCTCCGGGGGCCAGCGCCAGCGCGTCGCGATGGGGCGCGCGATCGTCCGCAACGCCGAGGCCTTCCTGTTCGACGAGCCGCTGTCCAACCTGGACGCCAAGCTCCGTGGGCAGATGCGTACCGAGATCGCGCGCATGCAGCGCCGGCTGGGCATCACCACCGTGTACGTGACGCACGACCAGACCGAGGCCATGACCCTCGGCGACCGCGTGGCGGTCCTGAAGAAGGGTGAGCTGCAGCAGGTGGCCTCGCCGCGGGAACTCTACGAGCAGCCGATCAACCTGTTCGTGGCCGGCTTCATCGGCTCCCCGCCCATGAACTTCGTGCCCGCGCGCGTGAAGGGCGACCAGCTCGAACTGCCCTTCACGACGGTGCCGATGGCGCCGGTGCTGGCCAAGCGCGTGGCCCACAAGGACATCGTGATCTGCGGCATCCGCCCCGAGCACTTCAAGGACACCGCCGCCCCGGACGCCCCGCGTGAGGGCGCTCGCTTCACCGCCCCCATCGACCAGACGGAGTGGCTGGGCAACGAGCAGTACGCCTACATTCCCTTCGAGGCCGAGCCGAGCGTGCTGGAGCACCTGGACGAGCTGGAGAAGGAGCTGGACGGCGAGGGTGCACGCACCCAGCTGGTCGTGAACCTCTCGACCCAGAGCCGCATCGTGGAGGGTGACGACGCCGAGCTGATCTTCGACCCGCGCCAGATGCACGTCTTCGACCCCGAGAGCGGGGAGAACTTCACCCGCGACGACCGCGCGGCCCAGCAGATCGCGAAGGAGCAGGAGGAGCTGCGCAAGCGGGCGCTCGAGCGGGCCCGGGAGCGCGACGGCGCCGAGCAGGAAAGCGCTGACCGTGACGGTGCCGCGCGTGAGGGGGCCGAGCAGGAGCGCGCCCAGCGCTGAGGCTGGATCGGCCGGGTGCGTCAGGCCCCGGGGAGTTCCGCGCGGCTCGGGCCGCCGGCCCCGGGGCGCTGCACCGTCCAGGCCGCGGTCGCCACGCCACGCTCCACGGCTGCCTGAACCGCCTCGGTGCTCCACACCCCACAAGGCCGATGGGGTGACCCCTCATCGGTGTCCGTCGCGCCCCGCGCGCCCAGGATGCCGGCCTCGAGCAGCCCGGAGAGCAGCCCCGCCATGAACGAGTCCCCGGCGCCCACCGTGTCGGCCACCCTCACGCTCGGCGCAGGGACGTCCACCCGCGCCACCTCACCGACCGTCGACGCCTCGCCCGTGCGCAGCAGTGCCGTGGCGCCCTCACCGCCCCGGGTCACGACCGCCAGGTGCGGTCCGAGTTCCAGGAGGTGGCCTGCGGCCTCCTCCCAGGAGCTGTCGGGCTGGAACCAGGCGAGGTCCTCGTCGCTGCACTTCACGACGTCCGCCAGGGCCACGAACTGCTCGCTCGCGGCGCGCGCATGACGCGCCGCCCCCATCACCCCGGGGCGCGCGTTGGGGTCGTAGGAGAGGGTGTGCGTCGCCCGCAGCTGCTGCAGGTGCTCTCGGAGTGCCTCGGCGCCCGGGGCGAGGACCGCGGCCAGGCTGCCGGTGTGCACGTGCCCCACCCCGCCGGTGGCGTCCAGGTGCCTTTGCACCGCAGCGGCGTCGTACTGCCAGGTCAGGTCGAAGGTGTACTGCGCCGCGCCGGCGGCGTCCAAGCGCGCCACGGCCGTGGGTGTGCGCTCGGCGGCGCGGCTGCCCGGGGCGAGGCCGGTGCCGGCCTCGTGCACGGTCGCGGCGATGCGGTCGCCCCGCTCGTCGGTGCCGACGTGCGTCGCCAGCCAGGCGGGGTGGCCGAGCCGAGCCAGGCCCATGGCGACGTTCGCGGGGGAGCCGCCGACGTGCTCGGCGGGCGGCCCCCCATCGGCGGGGTGGACGACGTCGACGAGGGCCTCACCGACGACCAGGACGCCGCCGGTGCCGGTCACGGGACTTCGGTGACCTTCTGCAGCTGGTGGCGGCCGATGACCTCGCGGATGGTGCCGGAGGCCGAGCGCATGACCAGGGAGTGGGTCTCGGCGCCGCCGCCGTGGTAGCGCACGCCGTCCAGCAGCTCGCCGTCGGTGATGCCCGTCGCCACGAAGTAGCAGTCGCCGGTGACGAGCTCGTCGGTGGTCAGGACGCGGCTCAGGTCGTGCCCGGCCTCCTCGGCCTTGGCGCGCTCGGCGTCGTCCTGCGGCCACAGACGGCCCTGGATGGCGCCGCCCATGCACTTCATGGCGCAGGCCGCGATGATCCCCTCGGGGGTGCCACCGATGCCCATGAGCATGTCGATGCCGGAGGTCGGGCGGGCGGCCATGATGGCGCCGGCGACGTCGCCGTCGGAGATGAAGCGGATGCGGGCGCCGGCCTCACGGATCTCGGACACGAGCTGGTCGTGGCGGGGGCGGTCCAGGACGACGACCGTGAGGTCCTCGACGTCCTTGCCCAGCGCCTTGGCCACGTTGCGGACGTTGTCGCCGGTGCTGGCCGCGATGTCGATGGCGTCCTTGGCCTGCGGGCCGACGGCGATCTTCTCCATGTAGAACACGGCGCTGGGGTCGTACATCGAACCGCGCTGGGCGACCGCCATCACCGAGACGGCGTTCGGCATGCCCTTGGCGGTCAGCGTCGTGCCGTCGATGGGGTCCACAGCCACGTCCACCTCGGCTCCGGCCCCGTCACCCACGCGCTCGCCGTTGTACAACATCGGGGCGTTGTCCTTCTCGCCCTCGCCGATGACGACGACGCCGTTCATGGCGACCGTCGAGATCATCTCGCGCATGGCGGCCACCGCAGCGCCGTCGGCGGTGTTCTTGTCGCCGCGGCCCACCCAGCGTCCGGCGGCGATGGAGGCCGACTCGGTGACGCGCACCAGCTCCATGGCCAGGTTGCGATCAGCGCGCAGGGGGGACGTGGACGTGGTGGTCATGAACTCTCCTGGGACGTCGGCGACCGCGAGTCGGCGGTGACCCGGGGCACCGGTGAGCCTAGCGCGTCGACGATGGGAGAATGCGCGGTATGACCGACCGGACCCCGCAGCCGCCTGCCCCCCAGCGACGCCGTGGGATGGGGTCGTGGCGCAGCATGATCTGGTCCTCCCTCATCGTCGTGGGCATCGTGCTGGTGTGGGTGGCGATGGTGGCCCGCCCCGACCAGCTGCCCGAGCGGACCGTGGACGCCCGGCAGCAGACCATGACCACCCAGCGCGAGCTCGGCCGTGACGTCGTCGAGGCCGTCGACCTGCCGCAGGAGTGGAACGCCACCCACGCCCAGCTGCGTGACGAGGGCAAGGACCGGGTCTGGCACGTCACCTACAGCACCCCGCAGGGCAAGCACCTGAGCCTCGACCAGCGGATCGTGGCCGCCGAGGGGGAGCGCGCCGGCATCGAGCCGTGGATCGACCTGAAGACGGGGGAGGCGCAGGAGGAGGGGACCCTGGAGGCCGACGGGCGCACCTGGCAGCTGACGCTGCGGCCTGACCCGGAGCGCCGCTCGGCGGTGCTGGCCGACGCGCCGGACGACACGGCCGTGGTCGTCAGCGGCGATGCCCCCGAGGAGGAGCTGCGCACCCTGGTGGAGGCGCTGCGCTTCGAGGGCAGCAGCGCCCCGGCCCCGGCGGGCGAGGGGTCGCCCTCAGCCGGCTGACGGACCGCCCTCGGCGCTCGACACGGTGCCTGCGGTGCCTGCGGTGCCCTGCCGTGACTCGACGCGCTCGGTGATGCGCTGCTGGGCGGCGTCCAGCCAGGAGGCGCAGTGGTCGGCCAAGGCCTCGCCGCGCTCCCACAGCTCCATGGACTCCTCCAGCGGGCGCTCGCCGCGCTCCAGGGTGGCCACGATGCCGACCAGCTCCTCGCGGGCCTGCTCGTAGCTCAGGCCCGCGACGTCGGTGTGGGCCGCCTTTGGGGCCTTCGCCGACTCGCCGGTGGTGTTTTGGTCCCCGGTGGCGGCCTGGCCCTCTGCGGCGTCCTCGGTCCCGGCGCTGTCAGGGGCCTCCTGCGTGTCGTCGGCCTCGGCCTCCGGGGTCTGCGGCTCGGTGGTCTCTGGGGCCTCGGTGGTCTCGTCACCGATGGGCTGCTCGGTCATGGGTGTCCTCTCTCGGGAGTCGGGGAGTCGGGGAGTCGGGGAATTCGGGGGAGTGGGGAGTCGGGTGGTTCGGGGAGTGGAAACAGGGCGCGGGGGTCTGGATGGATGGGGGCGCGCAGGAGGTGTCAGCCGCCCAGGACCCGGGTGGCGAAGTCGCCATCGGCCACGGTGACGCGGAGCAACTGGTCGGCCTCGACCTCGTCGCGGGAGGTCACCACGTGCCCGTCGGGGGTGCGCAGCACCGAGTACCCGCGCTCCAGGGTGCCCAGGGGGCTGAGGGCGCGCAGGTGGCCGCGGGTGGCGGTCACCCGTTGCTGCTCGCCGGTGAGTCGCCGGGCCTGCGCCCGCTCGCCGGCCTGGCGGGCCCGCTCGAGCTCGGCCCGGGGCCGGGTCACCATCACCGTCGGGTCGGCCATCACCGGCCGCTGCCGCACCGCCGTGAGGCCCTGCCGCTCCGCCGCCAGCCGGCCGGTCAGGGCGCGGCGCAGGCGCTCCCGGCCCTGGGTGATCCCCCGCTCCTCCGCGGCGGCGTCGGGCACCACCAGCTTGGCGGCGTCGGTGGGCGTGGAGGCACGGACGTCGGCCACGAGGTCCAGCAGCGGGGTGTCCACGTCGTGGCCGATGGCGCTCACGGTGGGCACCGGGCACGCCGCCACCGCCCGGATCATGGCCTCGTTGCTGAAGGGCAGCAGGTCCTCGAAGCTCCCCCCGCCGCGCGAGATGATGATGACGTCCACCTGCGGGGTGCGTTGCAGCTCCTCGACGGCGGCGATCACGGCCGTCACGGCTCCCGGACCCTGCACCACGACGTTCTGGATGACGAACTCGGTGGCCGGCCACCGCCGCCGGGCGTTCTCGACCACGTCCTTCTCCGCGGCCGAGTTGCGGCCGCACACCAGACCCACGCGGCGGGGGAGGAAGGGCAGGGCGCGCTTGCGCCCCGCATCGAACACGCCCTCGGCGGCCAGCTGCTTCTTGAGCTGCTCCACGCGGGCGAGCAGCTCGCCCACCCCCACGTGGCGGATGGCACGGCAGGACAGGCTGAGCGACCCGTTCTTGGTGTAGAAGCGCGGCTTGGCCTGCATGACCACGCGGGCGCCCTGCTGCAGCGGGGGCTGGACCCCGTCGACGACGCCCAGGGGCGCCATCACCCGCATCGAGAAGTCGGCGTCGGTGTCGCGCAGGGTCATCCAGACCCACCGTGCGCCCTCACGGCGGGAGATCTCGACCAGCTGGCCCTCCACCCACAGGGCGGACATGCGGTCCACGTACTCGTCGATCTTGCGGGCCAGGGTGCGCAGCGGCCACGGTGCCTCAGCGGTGGTCTGCGCTGCCTTCTGGGGCAGGGAGGTGCTGGGCTGGCTCATGCCGGAACTCTAGGCGCCCGGGGCCGCCCGGCCGGGGAGGGTCGCCCGAGGTGGTGGATGGGCGCCCGTTCAGGTTGGGCACCTAGAATCGAGGTGTGGATACCCAGACGACCCAAGAGACCAAGCGCGTCCTGCTGGCCGCCCCCCGCGGCTACTGCGCCGGCGTCGACCGGGCCGTCGTCACGGTCGAGAAGGCCCTCGAGCTGTACGGCGCACCGGTCTACGTCCGCAAGGAGATCGTGCATAACAAGCACGTGGTGGACACCCTGCGCCGCCGGGGTGCGGTGTTCGTGGAGGAGACCGACGAAGTGCCCGAGGGCGCCACGGTCATCTTCTCCGCCCACGGCGTGGCCCCGATCGTGCACGAGGAGGCCAAGGCTCGCAGCCTGAAGTCCATCGACGCGACCTGCCCGCTGGTCACCAAGGTGCACCGCGAGGCCGTGCGCTTCGCCGACGACGACTACGACATCCTGCTGATCGGCCACGAGGGGCACGAGGAAGTCGTCGGCACCGCCGGTGAGGCTCCCGAGCACGTGATCCTCGTGGACGGCCCCGAGGGTGTGAAGGACGTGGAGGTGCGCGACCCGGAGAAGGTCGTGTGGCTCTCGCAGACCACCCTGAGCGTGGACGAGACGATGGAGACCGTGCGTCTGCTGCGCGAGAAGTTCCCCTCCCTGCAGGACCCGCCGAGCGACGACATCTGCTACGCCACGCAGAACCGCCAGCTGGCCGTGAAGCAGATGGCCCCCGAGCTGGACCTGATGCTCGTGGTGGGCTCGCGCAACTCCTCGAACTCGGTCCGCCTCGTGGAGGTGGCGCTGGAGCACGGGGCACGGGACGGGTACCTGGTCGACTACGCCGCCGAGCTGCAGGACGAGTGGTTCGAGGGCGTGGAGACCGTCGGTGTCTCCTCGGGTGCCTCGGTGCCGGAGATCCTGGTGCGTGATGTGCTGGACGACCTCGCCGCCCGCGGCTACCTCGACGTGGACGTGTTCACCGCGGCCGAGGAGAAGATGCTCTTCCAGCTGCCCGGTGAGCTGCGCCGCGACCTGCGCGCCTCGGGGATGGACGACACCTCCACCGAGATCCGGCACGATGCGGGGGCTCTTCCATGAGCCTTTGAGCACCACGAGGGCCGGTAGCGGATATGTCCGCTGCCGGCCCTCTGGCGTGGTGGTCTACGGTAGTTGCCAAGCGCCACCGGGGGCGGCCTCAGGACACCGGGTCGCCCTGCACGGGACCCTCGGTGTTGGGCTTCCAGCCCAGGGCCGGGGCCACGTGCTGGGCGAAACTCTCCAGGATGTGCAGGTTGAGGTCCACCCCGGCCTGTGAGGGGATGGTCAACATGAGCGTGTCCGCTGCCTGCACCGCCGCATCGGCCTGGAGCTGCTCGATGAGCTCGTCCGGCTCCCCGGCGTAGGTCCGCCCGAAGGTCGACCGGTGGCCGTCGATGATGCCGATCTGGTCCCCGTCCTGGCCGCCGCGCACCCCGAACAGCATCTTGTCCTGCTGCGTGACGATGGGGAAGACGCTCCGGGAAACCGAGACCCGCGGGGTGTGCGTGTGCCCGGCCTCGCGGAACGCAGCGCGGTAGCGCTCGATCTGCTCGGCCTGCAGGTCACCGAAGGACGCGCCCGTGGCCTCGGTGAGCAGGGTGGAGCTCATGAGGTTCAGCCCCTGGCGGCCGGTGCTCTCCGCGGTCTCGCGGGAACCGGCGCCCCACCAGATGCGGCGCACGAGGTCCTCGGAGTGCGGCTCGACCCGCAGGCCCTGGCCCGGGCGCACCGGGGCGCCGTAGGGCTGCTCGGCTGCACGGGCCATGGGCTCGCCGGAGATGGCCTTGCGGAACAGCTCGAACTTGGCGCGAGCGATGTCTGCCCCGCGCGGGTCGGTGGACCCGGTGTACCCGAAGGCTTCCCATCCGCGGTCCGCCGGCTCGGGGCTGCCTCGGGAGACGCCCAGGGCCACGCGGCCGTCGGCCAAGAGGTCCAGCGCGGCTGCTTCCTCGGCGAGGTAGAGCGGGTTCTCGTAGCGCATGTCGCGGTTGTAACACTCGAGTGCCCAGTCCCCGGGCTGGCGATCTGTGATGCATCGGAGCAGCCTCCGGTAGCATCGGATGCATGATCACTTCAATAGCCTCAGCCGTGCTCTACGTCAGCGATCAGGACTCCACTCTGGAGTTCTACCGGGACATTCTCGGCTTCGATGTCGTCATGGATGCAGATATGGACGAAGGTTCGCGTTGGTTGGAGGTCAAGCCTTCCGATGCCCAAACATCCATCGTCCTCGCCTCGGCTGAGTCGTTCGGAAAACAGCCCGGTGAAGGCGCGTTCCTGACGTTCGCCGCCGACGATGTTGTGGCCACCGTTGAAGAACTGCGTGCTCGCGGCGCGACGACCTCCGACGTTACCCGCGAGCCCTGGGGCACATACGCAACGGTCGACGCTCCCGATGGCCACAAGCTCCAGTTCAACGAGCGCCCCCAGAACTAACTGTCCTTCCAGGTACCCACCAGGCCGGCGACCCACCGGACAGACACGAAGAGGGCGTAGCCAACTCCTGCAGTGCCGAGGATCACGACCAGGCTCCGGCCGATGTGATGCCATGGTCCGATGCCGTTCTCCAGGACCCAGCCCCAGCCCGAGACGAGCCCGGCGACGGACATCCACATGCCGAGGATCACGGCGGCGACCGGCAGGAGGACTAGGCACATCGAAGCGGCTGCCGACCAGAGCTGACGGGCCTCCAGCTTCGCCGTCGCCTGCATGATCCGCTCAGCGCGCTCGTTCGAGGCGTCGAGGTTCGCCGTCATCGTCGCCGAGGCCTGCCCGGCGACCTTCTCGACGGCCTTCTCGACCCGCTCGTCGGTGCGCTTCTCGATCCGCTGCACGGCACCGCCGACCCTGCTCACCAGCGCCCTGTTCTCGTCGGCCTGCGCCTTCAGCTTCTCAACCGCCGAGGCCGTAGCCGCGTGACTCTTCTGCGTCTCGTTGATCAAGCTCTGCGAGGCGCTCTGCAGCCGCTTCCCGTCGAGACACTGCACGAACTCGCCGAGCGTGCTCTCGATCTCGCTCAGCCTGCTGGCGACGCTCTCGATCTGCGACGACGTGCTGACGGACGGCTGCGAGGTCGACGCCCGGTCGTTGCGCTTGCTCATCTCCTCGTCCATGACCTTCACGAACCCCGCGAGCTTCTTCTGCTGCTCGGCCAGCCGGTCGAGCCGCGCGTTCTGCGCCTCGACGGCGGCGAGGATCGAGGTCAACGCCTCCATCGTCTCCGGACTGCCGAGCTGCTGCGGCGATCCGCTCTGCACGTTCTGCTGCTTCAGCCTGTCGAGCGCTGCGCTCATGGTCCTGCTCCTTCTGCTGCTGGTGGTAGTCGAAGAACGCCTGCGCGCCCTCCGGTGTGAAGTCCGCCGAGAGGGCGCTCGTGCGCTTGCGGCGCTCGGCGCGACCGGACTCGCCACGGCGGTCCTCGATGTAGAGCGTCCACGTCTCCTTGCCGACGTTCTTTCCCTTCTTGCTGACGGCGGCGTGCAGCCGCATTCGCGGCACCCGCTCCCCGTCGTGGTGCTGCTGGTTCTGCTCCTCGATCACCGATTCCAGACCGGCCTTGTCCACCGCGCGGGAATCGGCCAGTGCGGCGCTCATCCGGTCGCCCATCTCGCGGTCCAGCGACCCTTCGGCGAAGTCCTCGCGGCGCAGCTCCCAGTCCTGCGGCGCGCGTTCCAGCTGCTTCACGACCGAGAGCCCGTGCTCGCGCATCAGCTCGTCGTTCGCCGACTGCACGCCGCGCTGATTCCCGGCCTTGCGGTCGTGGAACGTGCGGTAGTCGCTGAGTGCTTTCTCCGTCTCGTTGTCGTGGTTGATGACCAAGACATGGTTGTGTGCCTTGCCGCCCCGCCCATCGGTGTGAGTGACAACGAGGCAGTCGGATCGAGGGTGCATCTTCTTCGCAAGCATGTAGCCCAAGTCATTGACCCGCTGCACGTCTTCCGGGTTCTTCGGGTCGAACTCCTCATCGCTGAACGACTGGCGGTAGTGCAGGGCCTCGACGTCGCGCTTCATGTTCTGCGTGAGCGCGCGAGCACGCGCCGAGAACGCGCCGGGGCCTCCCGGAACATCGCACGTGATCGCGACCCCGCGCTCGTCCTCCTTGCCCCGGATGTAGCGCTCGGTGTCTGCGGCGCTCGTGCTCGGGCTGTAGTGCGTGGTGCTCATGACGCCGCCCGATCACCGAGCAGCGCCCGGACCTCGCGCAGCAGCTCGATCAGCTCGGGCACCTCCGCCGACAGCGCCACGGCCTCCCCGGCCCGCGCGCGGCGGTCCAGGTCGTTGACGTTGATCGCCAGCGGGCGCACCTGCCCGGCCAGCTCGCGGGCGTCCGCCGAGGCCTGGACGCGGGACTCGACGCCGAGCAGGTGCGCGGCCACGGCGGCATCCAACTCCTCGCTCCGGGAGGCGTGCAGGGCATCGCGCACGACGGCCCGCACCCACGTGCTCGGAGCCAGCCCGAGCCGCTCCGCACGAGTGCGAAGCGCCCCGAGCGTGGCGTCATCGAAGCGGGTATCGAGCCGCCCGCCGCTGCCACGACGACGCTTCGCGCCGCCGTGACTCTGCCGCACAGCCTCCGCATCAGCCCGACCGGTGTTCACCTGGGAGTCGGCCTGCTGCTCCACCTGTACGCCAGAGTGGCAAGCAGTAGCCGTGTCGGACATTTCGCTGACGCTCATGTCCTCCCCGGCTGCTTGCGAGGGGCCTCCGGCCCCCTCGACCCCCTGGGAGAGCGGATACTGATGGGTGCTCATGCGGCACCTCCCGCGACCAGTGCCAGCGGCACATCGGGGCTGCGCACCGCGAGCCCGCTCAACAGCTCGACGACGGCGCTGTCGGCGTCGTGCTCCACGGAGCTCTCCGGGCCGTAGGTGAGCTCGCGCGACGGAGCCACCTGCTGGTGGTAGGCGTTGCCGTTGACGCCCGGGGTGTGCGCGGAAGCCGGGAGGCTGCACTGATGCCACTCGTAGGGCTCGATCTTCCCGATGTGCTGCACGAGGTAGCGGTTGATGTCGTCGGCCCGGAATACCTTCACCACCGACGCCAGGCGACGGATGAACTGGTCCAGTGCCTCGTCCACATTGCCCTTCTGGCGTGCGTAGAAGAAGAATTCGACCGGCTCGATGGTGGCCGTGATGACGATCAGCCGCGGAGCCACCTCGCCCTTGTTCTTGTAGCGCGCCTTCGCGGGCGAGGCGTTGTACGGATCGAGCAGCAGCAACCAGTCGTTCGCGTCCATTGCCGAAGCCCGCAGATCGTCCAGCAGCAGCACCTCCTCGCCCCGCCAGTCATCGAGAGGGTTCCCCGTCGCGGCCCGGTAGACCTGCCACCGCTCGCCGTGGGTGTTCGTCGCGTCGATCGCCGACGTGATGAAGTCCGTGGCGAACCGCGTCTTGCCGATCCCGGCGTCCCCGTGGACGAACACGACATGCGTCGAGAAGGCACCGGCGCGGAGCTTCGCCGCCGCCCGGTACGCGCGGCGCTGGCCGTAGGCCGAAAGGGCGTCGTCGATCTCCCGCTGGTGTCGCGAGTAGATGTCGAACAGCTCGTCGGTGAGCATGATCTGGTCGCGAGTGATCTCGCCCTGGAGCACCCGCTCGCGCATGTCCTCGAAGTTCTCGGCGACGACCTTCTTCTTCACGTGGGCGCGGCCCTTGAGCCACGTCTCGCGGCGCTGCGCGTCGATGCCGAGGTAGTCCGGCCCGCGCACCGTGGCGACCTCAGACGGCGCGTACTGGTGCTTGTCGGCGTACTTCACGTGCGTCAGATACGACAGCATGTTGTCGAAGGCGTACCGTCCGCGACCCGGCTTCTCGACGTACTGGGGCTCGACGCCGATGCCGAACGCGAGCCGATCCAGCGGAGCGCTCTTCGCACGACTTGCGAACTTGATCACCGCGTGCAAGTGATCCGGCTTCGGCTCGACCACGAGGGCTTTCTCCGTGTCGCTCCAGACCTCGCGCTCGTCCTTGTCGTGCACGATGCCGTAGGCCTCGGTGACCTCGCAGCCGATAGCCTCGAGCCGCTGCACCACGTAAGCGAGGATCGGTCCGGCCCCCTGCTGGAGCAGCGCAGCCCCGTTCGGATCCTCGGCGGCCCAGGTCCAGTACGACGGATCGAGGTACTGCGTGAGCCCGATGCTGGTCGGGTTGTTCTCCTGCTTAGCCACGGCGACCACCCTCGTCGCGGGCGGCGCGGAGGCCCCCAGAGGAAGTGCGGCGCCTAAATGACCCCCTATTGACCCCCAAATGAGGCACCAAATGATCCCGTGGGGCGACGCGACGGAGCGGGGGTGGAACCGGCTGCTGACCAGGCATGCTGTCGCAAGGCGCGGCAATCGACAAGCCCTTGCCGCGCCCGTAGGAACGAATGAGGCTCCCGAAACTCTTGGAGTGCGAAGCACGGCTGCGGACCGTCATCACGACGACGGGCAGCCCGCCTTCGGCGGGTGCCAGGCCAGGCCCTCCGGGCGGGGTCAGGTCGGCGGGGACGATGGTGATGGTGCGGTCGGCGGTGCTCATCGGGCACCGCCCTTGCGGTAGCGCTTGATCGCGGCCTGGTGCGTGACGCCGAGGGCATCGCCGATCTTGGCCCAGGTCACCCCATCGGCGCGGGCATCGGCGACGGCGATCTCGACGGCCTCCTCCAGCACGGAGCGGAGCACTCCAAGGTCGTAGACACGGGCCTCGGAGTCGGTGAGGGAGGGGTCGCCCAGACGCCAGCGGAACGCGTTGACGTGATCGAAAGCAGCGGAGTTGGCGCTCATCAGCGATCACCGCCCATCACGGCGGCGACGGCGGCGCGCTGGCGCGGGGTCAGTGGCGTGAGTGCCAGGCGCTCACCGGCCCGGCGACCGGCGGCACGGGCGGCGGCGATGACGGGATCGAACCCATCAGCCTGCGAAACGGGGGTCGGGTCCTGGTCGAGCCCAGGATGGTCCAGCGCAAATGCGCGGGGAGCGTCGATAACGACAGACATCGGAAGTCCTCAAACATGAGTGTGCTTCCGGTTCCCCGCCACGGTAGTTGGGCTGTTTGACCGGCTACTCATCCGGGAGCAGAACCCCGCGCTTCGAAGTCGCGGCCCCGGTGGGATCTTCTTGTCTGCAACCATTCTCTCATGACTCGACTCACCATTGCAATGTCGAGTCGACTCATGAGTCAGTTGCGACGAGGCTCTATCCGAATGAGATCGGGGTCGAACTTCACGTGACCAGGAACGATGGGCTCGATGGTCACCGTCACCAGCTCGTCCACGAGCATCCGGCGACGGTCCACGTCCAACTCCTTCCACTTCGACTCGACCACCTCGCGGCGCTCCGCGGTGCCGACCGACTCGTCAATGTCCTCGAGCAGCTTCGCCGCCACCGACACCGAGCGGTCGAGCAGCTCCGCGTCGATCTCGTCGATGCGAGCTTTCACGTCGTTGATTGCCGCGGTGATCTCCAGCACGGGCTGGTGAATGTCGCGCAGCAGCGGGCTCAGCTCCTTGACGCGCTCGACCAGGGCGTTCCGCTCAGTCAGCAGCTCTTCGCGGTCCGGCCCAGCGTCTTCCTGCGGCATCACAAGGTCGTGCACGTCCACCGAGGACAGGCGAGTGAGCACCGCCTCGGTGACCATCGCATCGAGGGGCTCCCGTTGGCGGGTGAGGTGGAAATGCTCGCCGCAACGGTACGTCGGCTGCTTGCGGCTGTTCGTCCCCGAGACAAGCGTCGCGCCGCACTTCCCGCACAGCCCGATCGTGGAGAGGAGGTACTTCGGCTGGTTGCCCTGCCTCGCCGACCTCCGCACGTTGTCCTCCAGCTTCGCCACCGCGGCCCGCCATGTCTGCTCGCCGACGATGGGCGGGAACGCCTCGCCCTGGACCGGGTACAGCTCGCCTGACGCGTAGTGCTTGATGTAGCCGGCGTAGAGCGGGTTGGCCAGGAGGTAGCGCACCGCGTCAACGGAGAATTCGGAGCCGCGGGCCGTGAGATGGCCGGCTGCGTTCAAGTCCTCGCGGATGCGTCGGATCGACAGCGACGGCTCGCCAAGGAACGCATCGAACGCCCGCTGGATGGCCTCGGCCTCCTCGGGGATCAACTCGCCATCTCGCGTCCAGCCGAACGCTTTCCAGGCCGACGTGGGAATGCCTTCTGCGCGGCGGCGCTCATTCGACCTGATCTGGCGCTCGGCCTTGCGCCGGGCCTCGAACCGTGCGAGGGCGGCGAGCATCGTCGCCCGGAACTCGCCGTCCGCCGTCGAGAGGTCGATCTCGCCGTCCACCGTGACGACCCGCAGGCCGAGGTCGATCAACGTGTTGAGGTCCTTGGTGCTGCGCAGGAGGCGGTCCATGTCCACGGCGACGACCATTGAGAACCGGCCCGCTCGGGCGTCCTCCAGCATCTCGGCCCACCGGGTACCAGCGCGGCGCTTCTTCGTCGCCGACACGGCGTTGTCCTCGTAGACCTCGACCACGTTCCAGTCCTTGGCCTCGGCCAGAGCCCTGATCTTGCGCAGCTGGGTATCGACGGTCCACCGATCGCCCTTGCGGTCCATTGAGGCGCGAACGTATGCCGCGACCTCATTCGTCTTCCTCAGCGATACCAGTTGAACCATGCAACCAAGCTTACGCGAACGGGTGTTGTAACCGCGACATGCGCTAAGCGCACTCGCTGAGATACGTTCGGACCTCCCTAATCTTGGCAGCCTTCGACGTGCTCGCGAACTTGAACACGTGACTGAAGTGCATTCGGACTGACTCAGAATCTACGAAGCCATCACAGGAAGCGAGTCGGCCGTGCGTGATGATCGTATTGACTTCGAGGTAGTTGGGCATGCTGCCCGGGCACGCGAAGTCGGCCGGGACAACGTCACTGGCGGCCTCTCGACCGGCGACTGTCCAGGTCACGTCATCGGTCAACCATGCGGTCATGGCCTCGGCGTCGCTCTTCGCCCAGTTAGTGACGAACTCTCCGACTATGGCGATTCTCGGCGCATTCCCGCAGTCCGTGGGAAGAACGATTTTCATATGCTCAACTGTCCTTCATTTGTGGTGACCGGCAATGCAACCTCACATCGCGGCACCGAGTCTTGACTATCTGGCGTGTAGATTTCTCGCGGCGGTCCCGCATGGGCGAAACCGAGTTGACGAGCACGCATCTGGACCGCTTCGAACGCCGCGAGAATCCTGGGGAACTGCACATCCTCGGAAACGACGCGAGTGAACAGCTGCAAATGCTTGCGTTCCACTCGATGGGCACGCTCCGCGTCGCGGAGCGGCACACAGACCTCGATGGGCCCGTCGGACTCCCAGCCGACTTGGCCGTGGTAGATCACGACGAGCCCACCGATTGCACCGCCGCGTCCGTCCGCGAGCTGCAGGAGTTTCGCTGCACTGGAGCGAATGACATCAGGCAGCTCGCGAGCGGACGTGTGCCGGGTCGATGTCAGAACCGCGCTGTCTGGAACGGTTCGCAGCGATACCTCAAACCGGGAGGATCCAGGCTGGCCGTGTCCGTCCAACGAGCCCTCTGCGACCGCGTGCTCGATGAAGCGAGCCAGGGATTGGCGACGTGCGTGCCGCTCCGCTTCGGCTTCCCGATAACGCGTTACGAAGGCTGATCTTTCATCTTCAGGCAGTCCCAGCAGCTCCCTGATCTGGTCAAGGGGCATGTCGATGCGCCGGAGCATGGTGACGAGACGGGCGACTTCGATCTGAGAGTGGCTGTACTTCCGATAGCCATTGAACGGATCGACCGCATCGGGCGAGAGAAGACCGTTCCGGTCGTAGAGCCGGAGCGCCTTCGGCGACAGCCATGTGGCCGCCGCGAACTCCCCAATCGTCATCAGATCAGCCATGCCCCTCCTCAAGAGCCCAGTCTATCGAAGGCTCTGCGCGCTCAGACGGTCTTGAACAGCAGATCGGTGGCCCACTTGGAGCGGTCCGGCTCTTCTGCGGGATCGGTGAGGAAGTGCTCCGCGTGGCCGGTCCACAGTCCACCGTTGTCGTCTTCGAGGACGTCGAGGCGATGCCCGTTGGCCTCGGCCCATTTCTTGACCTCGCTGTGCGCCGCCGGGATGGCATCGGGCGCGCCGACATGACGGCCGACGACGTAGGTGCCTGCCGGGAGGGCACCGAGAACGAGACCGTCTGTCGGCTTGACCGGTCCGGCGATCGGCACCGCGACGGTGAGGTCAACCGTGTCATCACTGTTTCCGATGTGACGGTAGACGTAGAGAGGCCCGCCAAGCGGCGCAACCTGGTGCTCGCCCAGCCACTGATAGATCCGCGGGATCGCCTCGTTCGGCCCGCCGGGCGCGCCGAATTCCGAGAATCGGGCGCTGATGGGAACGCCGATGTAGTGAACAGTCTGCCGCTCTTCGGCTGCGATGTTGAGTGCCATTTCAGATCACGTCCTCTTTCCGTATTGCCGGTGGCGTTGTGACCACCTGCAAACCACTTGACGCCTTCCCCCAGGGGCAAGGTCAAGCGTCCTCGGTCTGAGGCTTCACCGGACCAGCTACCACGATGGCAGGGTCGAGTCGTCCGCGGCAGCGCCTGCCTTCGAGCATTACAACCCCCATATGCGCTAGCGCATGTCGATCACGCCGGTGCCCACCTCGATCCGCCGCGTGCGCGCTGCGGCCGCGGCCAGCAGGGGGAAGGGAGCGGCGGACTGGGGGGCGAAGTGGTGTACGCGGAAGGAGGCGTTGTTCACGCCCAGCTCATCCGCGCCGACGGCGATGTCGACCGCGTCGTGCAACATCTGCCGGGCACTCAGTCCGCCGCGTGAGGGGTCGCCGCCGTAGTGGCCAAAACTCAGGAATCCGAATGCCTTCATGCCCCCCAGCCTAAACATGTGACGCATCACCCAGTCCCGATGGGGGGTGGGATCTCGCGGCCGGAGGGGTTGTGCGGTGGAGAGGTCCGGGTGGCCGTGACGTCGGTCGTCTTATTCGTTCGGGCGGTCAGTTCGGGCGGTCAATTCGGGCGCCGTCAGCGGGCGCGCTGCGGCGGTGACCCCCGGCGCGTGCGGCAGCTCCTCACCCGGGAGCCCGAGGTCGGTGAACCGCCGGGCGCTGACCAGGACCCGCGACTCGAGGCCGCCCACCAGCTGGTTGTAGCTCTCGACGGTGCGGGTGAGCTGGCGGCCCATCTGGTCCAGGTGCCCGGCGGTGGTGGCCAGCCGTTCGTGGAGCTGGCGGCCGAGCAGCAGCACCTCCTCGGCGTTGCGCTCGACGGTGTCGTGCTGCCAGGTGAGCGCCACGGTGCGCAGCAGCGCCATCGTGGTGGCCGGCGAGGCGAGCACAACCTCCTTGGCCAGGGCGTCGTCGTAGAGCGCCGGGTCGGCCTGCAGCGCGGCGGCCAGGGTGGCGTCGGTGGGGACGAAGCAGACCACGAACTGGGGGGTGCGGCGGAACGCGCTCCAGTAGGCCTTCCCGGACAGGGTGTCGACGTGCTGGCGCAGGGCCTTGGCGTGCTGGGTGAGCAGCCCGGGCCGGTCGGCCTCGTCGACCTCCTGGGCGGTGAGGAAGGCGGTCATCGGGGCCTTGGCGTCCAGCACCACGACCCGGTCGTCAGGGAGGTTCACCACCATGTCGGGGCGCACCTCGCGGTCGTGGTCGCTCACCGCGCGGACCTGCTCGTCGAAGTCCACCCGGGCGAGCATCCCCGCGTGCTCGACCAGCCGCCGCAGCTGGGTCTCCCCCCAGGTGCCGCGCACCCCGCTGGAGGCCAGCGACCCGGCCAGGGAGGTGGTCGCTGCGTCGAGGCGTTCGGTGGAGGCGGCCACGTGTCGCAGCCGCTCGCCGACCTCCCCGAACTGCTCCACCCGGTCGCGCTCCAGGGCGGTGACCTGCCGCTCCATCCGTTCCAGGCTGCGCTGCACCGGCGTGACGGCCTCCAGGACGCGGGCGCTGGAGGCGGCCTCGGCCTCGCGCTCCTGCAGGCTCGTCTCCGCCCGCTCGGCCCGCTCCTGCAGGGACCGCGAACGCTCCCGCAGGACAGCCAGCTGGGTGGATCCTCGCGCGCCCCGGGCCCACCAGCCGAGCAGCGTCCCGAGGGCCAGCAGGGCCAGGGCGCAGACGAGCAGCACGGGCAGGAGGGTGGTGGGGTCCTCTGACATGCGCGCAGCATCGCAGCCACTACCGACAGCCACGGCCCCGGCTCCGGGCCGGGAGGAGGGAGCAGCCCCGGGACGAGTGCCGGAGGTGTCACGTGCCCTCGGCTCCCCACCGGGGGCGAGGCCCCGCTAGCGTTTGACCTGTCAGTGCAGCAGCTCACCCGGCAGGAGAGGTATCGCGCATGAGCACGGAACGGTTCGGACCTTGGGCGGCGGTGTTCCGCGGCAGGGGGGCGGTGCCCGGGTGTGCCGAGACAGTCGCGGCCATCCTGGAGCCGCTGGGCGTGTGGTGCCACTACGTCGGGCCCGGCGAGGAGATGAGCCTGGGGGAGGCACTGGCCAAGGGTCCGCTGGTGCTGGCCCACCCCGGCGGGGGCACGGTCCAGGACGAGTGGGAGCGGATCGGCCCCGATGTCGACCTCGTCGCCCCCTACGTGGCCGGCGGGGGCGGGTACCTCGGCTTCTGCCTCGGCGCCTACCTCGCCGGGCAGGGGCCGGGCTACGGGATCATCCGTGGCGGTGGCGACACCGACCAGTGGTTCCGGCGGCCCGGGGCCGACGTGACGCACGGTGACCCTGCCACGACGACGATCCAGTGGCGGGGCCAGTGGCGCGAGGTGTTCGTCCAGGACGCGCCGGTCCTGCTCGTCGACGAGCAGGACCCCTGGATCCGGGTCCTCGCCCGCTACGTCAACGGCGACGTGGCGGCGACCCTCTCCCGGTGGGAACGGGGGTGGGTCGGTCTGACGGGCCCGCACCCGGAGGCGACCGTCGACTGGTACACCGACGCCGGTCTCGAGCCCCCGCAGAACTCCACCCGGGACCTGGCCATGGACCTGGCCACCGCGGTGACGGGTCTCGTCGGACGGTGACCCGACGCCTCCGCGTGGAGGTGCTCTGGACACCGGTGGGGGCCGACCCCCATGCCCGACGGGAGGCCGGCTGGAGGCTGCGTGACCTCCTGCTGGCCCGTCGCCTGGGGGTGCCGCAGGCCCGGCTCCCGGCGCCGGTGCGCTCCTGCGAGTGGTGCGGTGGTCCCCACGGGCGCCCTCGCCTCCCCGGTGGCGCCGTCCAGTTCAGCACCTCCCGCGCCCCGGACGGTCAGGGTGGCTGGGTCGTCGCGGTGGCCGCGACCGACGCGAGGTGGTGGGGTCGGGTGCCGGCCATCGGCCTGGACCTCGTCGGACCGTGCGGGGACGTGCCCCGGCCGGCGGACGTGTTCAGCCCACGTGAGCTGGAGTCAGGCCCGGCAACGGGGCTCGCCGGGGTGCGGAGGGCGTTCGCCCGCAAGGAGTCGGTGCTCAAGGCGGCCGGCTGCGGGCTGGCGGTCCCCCTGTCCGCGGTGACCGTGACCGGTGCCCGTGGCGGGTCGGGCGAGTGGGTGGCACGCCTGCCGCGGGTGCCCTCCCTGCGGGGGCAGGACGTCGCCGTGGGCTCCTGTGTCGGTGCGGTGGCCGTGCTGGGCAGCCGGTGGGGCCGCCGCCCGCGGGTGGCGGCCGAGGTCCGGCGGCACGACCTCTGCTGAGGTCACCGGTCTGCGGTCACGGGGCCGGTCGTCGCCGGGTCACAGCACCGGCTGCCGGTTCTCCGGGGAGGGGCGATGCGCAGCTCGCCGTCGAAGTCCTCCACCACCCAGCGGTCCCCGTCGGGGACCACGCGCAGCTTGAGGCGTCGGTTGATGTCTCGCTCCACGAGGGACTTCTCCCAGGTGAGGCCGGCCCGGGTCACGAGGGTGAACCTCAGCTCGTAGGCCTCCCCGTCCACGGGGCGCACCGTGCCCGCGGTGATCCACGAGCGGTGGTGGACGGGCTCCATGCGGCGGGCGTGGAACTTCGCCGGCCACTCGTGGAAGCGCAGGAGGTTCACCGTGTCGCGGGCCTCCCGGTCGCCGGCCAGGTCGGCGTCGACGAACTCCTGCCAGGCCTCGGCGGTCTCAGGGGTCATCCGCTCGGTCACCGGTGTGGTGAGGGCCTCCTCCCGGGAGGGGCGGTCGGGGTCGAGGAGGTCCTCCTCGGTGGCGTTGTCCAGGGCCCAGCCGGTGATCTGGTCCCAGGCCTCCTCCGCCTCCTCGGTCTCGCTGTCGTCCAGGGACTCGGCGATCCGCGGCGGATCGACGTAGCGCTCGGGCAGCACCTCCGAGCGCGACTGCGGGGTGCAGGCGGACAGCCCCAGGCTGGCTGCGAGCAGGACCCCCGTCAGTCGCGTCGCCGAGGATCGGCCCGATCGTCCTGCGAGTGCGTTCAGCGGCACGTGCATTTCCCCCCTCATGCCACGGCGCCCGCCCGGTCCGACAGGGCGCCTCGGGGGCATGATGCCGGGCAGCGAGAAGCGCTGCACCGGATGCCGTCTCCGCCGCGACCTCGTGGCCGGACGGCAGACTGTGCCCTCGTGACCGCACCCTCCTCCGCGCCGACCCCGGGGCCTTCCGCCGCCTCGGCCCCGGCCGGGCGCGACTACCTCCAGCTGGTCCTCGTCCTCGGCGCGCTCACCGCGCTGGGGCCGCTGACGATCGACACCTACCTGCCGGCGCTCCCGGCCATCCAGGACGAGCTGCTCACCACGCAGGCGGCGGTCCAGCTGACCCTCTCGGGCACCCTGCTGGGGATGGGACTGGGCCAGCTCGTGAACGGCCCGGCCTCCGACGCCTTCGGTCGGCGGCGACCGCTGCTGGTGGGGCTGGCCCTCCACGTGGTGGCCTCCCTGCTCTGTGCCACGGCCACCTCGGTGACGGTGCTCGCCGCGGCCCGGTTGCTCCAGGGGCTGGCGACCTCCGCGGTGTCGGTGACCGCGATGGCGATGGTGCGGGACCACTTCGCCGGCCGGGCGGCGGCGCGCACGATGAGCCACCTGGCCCTGGTCAACGGTGCGGCACCGGTCCTGGCCCCGACCCTGGGCGGGCTGATCCTCACCCGCACCGACTGGCGCGGGGTGTTCCTCGTGCTCGGCGGGATCGCCCTGGTGCAGCTCCTGCTGGCCGCCCTCTTCCTCCGCGAGAGCCTGCCCCCGCAGCGGCGTCGCTCGCTGCGCCCCGCGGCGCTCCTGGGCACCTACCGGGGGATCCTCTCCGACCCGGACTTCCTCCTCCTGGCCGCCACCGCGGGGCTGATGTTCGCCGCCATGTTCAGCTACATCTCGGGGGCGAGCTTCGTGCTGCAGGGTGGCTTCGGCCTCAGCGAGCAGCAGTTCGGGCTGGCCTTCGGCGCCAACGCGGTGGGGCTGGTGGTCCTGGCGCAGGTCAACGGGCGGGCCGTGCAGCGCTGGCACCCGCTGCGGCTCCTCACCACCGGCATCACGATGGGCGTGACCGGGGCGCTGGGGGTCGTGCTCTGCGCGCTGCTCGGCATCGGTGGTCTGTGGGGCGTGGTCGTGCCGCTCTTCGTGGCGGTCTCGGCCGGCGGGCTGAGTTTCCCCAACGGGCCGGCGCTGGCCCTGACCCGGCACGGGGAGGCGGCCGGCTCGGCTACGGCGGTGCTCGGGGCGCTGCAGTTCAGCATCAGCGGGGTGACCACCCCGCTGGCCGGGCTTCTGCCGGGGGAGGGGGCGCTCCCGATGGGGCTGGCGATGCTGGCGTGCACCTCGGCGGCCGCGGTGTGCGTGACCGTCCTCTGGCGGCGCGGGCGCGTGCTGGCGGACTGAGGGCTCGTCCGGCCACGTAGACTCCGCGCTCGTGGCACTCACCATCGGAATCGTCGGTCTCCCCAACGTCGGCAAGTCGACCATGTTCAACGCGCTGACCAAGAACAACGTGCTCGCCGCGAACTACCCGTTCGCGACGATCGAGCCGAACGTGGGCGTGGTCCCGCTGCCGGACGAGCGGCTGGCGCGGCTGGCCGAGATCTTCGGTTCGGAGAAGATCCTGCCGGCGACGGTGAGCTTCGTGGACATCGCCGGCATCGTGCGCGGCGCCTCCGAGGGGGAGGGGCTGGGCAACAAGTTCCTCGCCAACATCCGCGAGGCCGACGCGATCTGCCAGGTGGTCCGCGCCTTCGTGGACACCGACGTGCACCACGTCGACGGTCGCGTCGACCCGGCGGGTGACCTCGAGACGATCAACACCGAGCTGGTGCTCGCCGACCTGCAGACCCTCGAGAACGCGATCCCGCGCCTCGAGAAGGAGGTCAAGGGCAAGAAGATCGAGAAGTCGGTGCTCGACACCGCCGTCAAGGCCCGCGGTGTGCTGGAGGAGGGCCATACGCTCTTCGCCCGTGGTGAGGCCGCCGGAGTCGACATGGAGGAGGCCGCGCAGCTGGGTCTGCTCACCACCAAGCCGTTCATCTACGTGATCAACGTGGACGAGGACCAGGTGACCGACGACGCGTTCAAGGCGCGCATGAGCGAGCTGGTGGCCCCGGCGGACGCGATCTTCCTCAACGCGCAGCTGGAGTCCGAGCTGGCCGAGCTGGACGAGGCCGAGGCCGCGGAGCTGCTGGAGAGCGTCGGCATCGACGAGCCGGGGCTGCACCAGCTGGCGCGCAAGGGATTCCACACCCTGGGGCTGCAGACCTACCTGACGGCCGGGCCCAAGGAGACGCGCGCCTGGACGATCCACAAGGGCTGGACCGCCCCGAAGGCTGCCGGCGTGATCCACACGGACTTCGAGAAGGGCTTCATCAAGGCTGAGGTGGTGAGCTTCGAGGACCTGGACGAGCTGGGCTCGATGAACGCCGCCAAGGAGGCCGGCAAGGTCCGCATGGAGGGCAAGGAGTACGTCATGGCCGACGGCGACGTGGTGGAGTTCCGGTTCAACGTCTAGTTGTGATGTCCAGCCAGGTTGTTGAGCCTGGTGACGGGTGGGGCTCCGATCGCGGAGTGGACCCGGTGGTGATTGTAGAAGTGGATCCACCCTGGTAGGGCGTCGCGTCGTTCGGTCTCACTGGTGTAGAGCCGGGCGTAGGCCCAGCCGTCGGCCAGGGTGCGGTGGAAGCGTTCGATGCTCCTATGTTTGTCAAGCGGCCGTTGTCAGGGGTACTGGCGAAGGGGGTTCGGATGCCTGACGGGGCAGGTTGGCGTAGATCTCTCGGGCGATGTAGCGCTTGAGGCATCGGATGATCTCTCGCTTGCTGAGGCCCTCGGCTGTCCGTCGTTGGACGTAGTCGATGGTGGGTTGGTGTCGCCGCATCCTGACCAGGGCGACGATGTAAAGGGCGCTGTTTGCAGCGCGGTCACCTCCTCGGCTGAGGCGGTGCCTGCCTGTGGTGCGGCCGCTGCTTGCCGGCTGTGGAGCGACACCGCAGAGCTTGGCGAACGCGGCCTCGCTGTGGATGCGGTTGTTGTTGTCGCCGACGGTGACCAGGAACTGGCCGGCGACCTCGGCCCCGACACCGTGTAAGGCCACCAGCTCGGGCGCTGCTTGACGGACCAGGCCATCGATCTGGCGGTTCAGGGCTGCGATCTCCTCGTCCAGGCTCCTCCACCGCCGGGCTAAGTCACGCAGGGCTGTCTTGGTGCCCGCGAGCAGGAGACGGTCCGGGCGGCTTGCCAGGCTCAACAGGTCTGTGGTTTCGGGACGCAGCGCCAAACAGCGCTTGATCAGCGTGCGCTTGCTCAAGGCGGTGAGCTCGTCCCGCAGCACCGACGGCGAACCGATGATGAGGCCCCACAATGTGTTGAACGTCTGCGTCTTGGCCTTGACGGCGCTGGTCCGCGTAACCCGCAGGGCCCGGATGACCTCGACGGCGCCGTTCTTGCTCTTCGGAATCGCGGTTGAAGCCTGGCTCAGGACAGCCCGGGCGACCTGTTCCGCGTCGAGCCGGTCGGACTTTCCGTCGCGACGCCTGACCGTCACGTTGAGACTGTTGGCCTCGACGACGTGCACCTTCTTGCCGGTCAGGAACCGTGCCAAGCTCGCACCGAAACTCCCGGTGCTCTCGACGCCGACGGCCTCCAGAGGACCGTGCTCGAGGAACCAATCCAACATCGCGTGGTAGCCGCGCTCGTTGGCCGGGAACTCCTGATGTGCCAGAAGGTGGCCTCGGGCATCGACCAGGGCCGCGTAATGAGTGGCCTTGTGGGTATCGACACCCCCGACGTTGCCCATGACATCGGTCGCGAAGGTCGGGGACGGGACGGTAGTGAGGGTCATCAGGGTCCTGTTGGGCTTGTCAAGGTTTCTGTGTAAGCGGGGGTGTTCACAGGTAGGGGTTGATTCGGTCGGGGTAGGCCGCTGCGAGTTGGGCCAGTGCCTGTTTCCAGTTGGTGACGACCTGGCCCTGGACGAGGCGGCCCTTGGCCTTGCGTTCGGCCGCCGGCTTGCCCTTCTCACGGGCTCGTTCAGCGGCTCGTCGGTCCTCGATGTTGCAGATCGCCAGCCACAGCAGCTTGACCGCGGCGTCGGTCGAGGGGAAGTGCCCGCGGGACTTGGTGACCTTCCGCAGCTGATAGTTCAACGACTCGATGGAGTTCGTCGTGTAGATCACCCGCCGCAGCATCGGCGGGAAGGCCAGGAACGGGACGAACCGCTCCCACGCTGCCTGCCAGGTCGCGACCGCCGAGGGGTACTTCCGGCCCATCTCGCTGGCCGCGAAGTCCTCCAACGCGGCTCTGGCGGCCTGCTCGGTGGCGGCGGTGTAGATCGGCTTGAGCTCCTTGGCGACCTTCTTGCGGTCGGTGTACGACACGAACCGTGTGGACGCGCGGATCAGGTGGACCACGCAGGTCTGGACCATCGAGTCCGGCCAGGTCGCCTCGATCGCCTCTGGCAGCCCCTTGAGCCCGTCGCAGCACACGATCAGCACGTCGGACACGCCACGGTTGGCCAGGTCGGCGCACACGTGAGCCCAGAACGCCGATCCCTCGGTGTCCTGGACCCAGATCCCCAGGACGTGCTTGACACCCTCCAGATCGACACCGACCGCGAGATAGGCCGCCCGGTTGAGCACCTGGTGGTCCTGGCGGATCTTGACCCGGATCGCGTCCAGGTAGAGCACCGGGTAGAACTCCTCCAACGGCCGGACCTGCCAGGCCAGCACCTCCTGGGCGACCGCGTCGGTGATCTTGCTGATCGTCTCGTGGGACAGCTCGGTGCCGATCGTGCCAGCCAGGTGGTGCTGGATCTCCCGGATCGTCATGCCCCCGGCGTAGAGGCTGATGATCATGTCGTCCAACCCGCCCAGCCGACGCTGACCCTTGGGGACCAGGCGGGGAGTGAACGACCCGTCCCGGTCCCGGGGGACGTCCAACTCGATCGATCCCACCTCTGAGGCGACCGTCTTCGGGGTGGACCCGTTGCGCGAGTTGCTGTGCGCTGAAGCGTCCACCGAGCCCTTCTCGTAGCCCAGGTGACTGCTGAGCTCGGCCTGCAACCCACGCTCCAGGGCAGCCTTCACCAACGCCGGGACGAAACCACCATCCCCGGTCAGCTCAACCTGCCCGGCATCGATCTGCGCGAACAAGCCGTCCAACTGCCCCGAAGCCTTCAACTCCTCCACCAAGTCCTGCCCCGAGGGCTGGGCACCAGCCCGCTGCTCCTTGTCAGTCATGGTCATGATCCTTCACCGTTCCTCTCAGTACGGCTTACACAGACCATCTGACAGGCCCTTCCTGTTCAGTGGGCAGCAGGGTGTGGGAGCACGCCGACCTAGCGGACGACAGGTCTGTGACGGGACCGCGAGGCAAGCTCCTATCAGGTCAGTTCCGTCGGGTCGGCGAGCACCAGGGTGCTGGACCGCAGCTGACCGACAAATCGAACGCAGGACACCACGGTCATACCTTCGCCGGGGTCAGGCCAGCACGGTCCAGCACCACCAGCGATACTCACAGATCTTCCCGTTGGTCTGCGGCCGATACGGGCGGGTCCGTCTGGGGGTGATCCCCAGGTCGGCGCAGGCCTGGCTCCAGGCGCCGGACCTGTAGGCCGAACCGTTGTCCGACAGCACCCGCTCGACCGTGACGCCACGGTCGGCGAACCACGCGACGGCCCGGCGCAGCACACCGATCGCGGTTTCCTTGCGTTCATCGGCGTGCACCTCGACGTAGGCGACCCGGGAGTGGTCATCGATCACGGTGTGCAGGTGCCCCACGCCCAGTCGTGGCTGGTGCCGGTGGTCGCGGGTGCCTTCCCGGTCCGACGTCGCCGCACGGTGCTTCAGGCCCCGCTGCCGGCCGACGAAGCGGTGCCCACCCCCGTCAGGGATCCGTCCGAACTTCGTGACGTCGACGTGGATCAGCGACCCGGGGTAGGGGTGCTCGTACCGGCGGACTGGTTCACCGGTGACCCGGTCGATGCGGGCCAGCCGGTTCAGCCGGCAGCGCACGAGCACGGCATGGACCGTGGAGGCTGGCATGCCCAGCTCGCCGGCGATCTGTACCGGGCCGAGCCGGCGTCGCCACCTGGCCTTCACGATCTTCTTCACCACTGCTGGTGGTGTCTTGGTCGGCATCACGTGGGGCCGGCTGGTGCGATCTGTCATCCCGGCCGGTCCCTCGTCCCGGTACCGGGCAGCCCATTTGCGGGCCGTGGGTGGTGAGACCAGGAACATCTTGGCTGCCACGGCCACCGGCCACCCCTCTTCGACGATGAGCTTGGCCAGCCGCATCCGAGCGCGTGGAGTCAGAGCGGCGTTAGCGTGGGACATGAAGGCCTCCTGGGTGCGCGAAGCGGTTCTTAGACAGCTCCACTCTCGCAACAGGAGGCCTTCACCTATCAGCGAGTCCCGCAACAACCTCCCTGGACATCACATCTAGTCGATTCTGACCCAGACGTGCTGGCTGGGAGGGGCAGGCCCAGCCGGCCTGGGTTCACGCTGGGTCTTCGCCCTGCGTGCCCCGGCGGGTGATCATCCGGTCGATGTGGCCGATGTGTTCATCGATGCGATCTGCGGGAATGCGCGCAGATGCCTGGAGTGTGGCCAGGCCGTGACAGCAGGCCCACAGGAGCTCGGCTGCGGCTACCGCGTCGCCGATGTGAGGCGCTTGTCGAGCCACGTGCTCCGTGAGCGCGTTGAACGCACCGGTGAGTTCAGGCGGAGTCTCGTTGTCCGCAAAGGGTAGTGGCGTGGGGTTCGTGAACATGGCGTCGTATAGGCGCGGGTGCTCGCGCACGAAGCCGAGATAGGTGTGGCACACCGCTTCGAGGCCAGGGCGTTCGCCAATTCCGGCGTCGAGAGTGCGGACGCGTTTCTCGAGGTCGGGACTGCTGTAGGTTTGGTTGACACTTCGGGTGTGGTGTTTCAGGCCGCGTGAGCGGGCCAGTAGATGGTCTCAAACTCGATCGGGGTGGTCTTGCCCAGAGCCCGTTGCCGGCGTCTGCGGTGGTAGGTCCGCTCGATCCAGGTGACGATGGCCAGCCGGAGCTGCTCCCGGGTGGCCCAGCGGCGGCTGTTCAGGACGTTCTTCTGCACCAGGGCGAAGAAGGACTCCATCGCGGCGTTGTCCGCGCTGGAAGCCACCCGACCCATGGACCCGGTCAGGCCATGCCGGTGCAGCGCGCAGAGGTACGTGCGCGACCGGAACTGGCTGCCCCGGTCGGCGTGGACCACGCACCCGGCGGTGGTGTCGCGGCCCCGGCGGGCGATGGCCATCTCCAGGGCGTCGACGGCCAGCTGGGAGGTCATCCGGTCATTGATGGAGTACCCCACGATCCGCCGTGACCAGACGTCCTTCACGGCGCACAGGTACAACTTCCCCTCGGCCGTGGGGTGCTCGGTGATGTCGGTCAACCACAACCGATTCGGGGCCTCGGCGGTGAAATCGCGCTGGACGAGGTCGTCGTGGACCGGTGGGCCGGGCTTCTTCCATCGTCCCCGGGTACGGGAGTGCGCGGAGACGATCTGCCCCTGGTGGCAGATCTTCCACACGCGCCGCTCAGACAGGGCATGACCGGCGTCCGCGAGTTCATCAGCGATGAATCGATACCCCAGTGCGGGGTCCTCGGCGTGGATCTCGTACGCGGCGTTCATCGCGTAGGCATCCACCAGGTCCCGGTCGCTGACCGGGTGGGCGCACCAGGCGTAGAACGCCTGCGGGGAGAACTTCAGCACCCGGCAGGTCACCGTGACGGGGATCCCGTCAGCGGCAAGGTCACGGACCAGCGGGTAGGTCACTTTGGGGACTGGCCCAGCTTCAGGTTCGCCTGTGACAGGTACGCCGCTGCTCGGCGCAGGACCTCGTTCTCCTGCTCCAGCAACCGGTTACGGCGCTTCAGGGCACGCACCTCCTCGGACTCGGCCACCGTCACGCCCGGACGGGCGCCGTCCTCGACGTCGGCCTGGCGGAGCCAGTTGCGCAGGGTTGATTCCGAGATCCCGAAGTCTTTCGCCGTCTGCGCGATCGACGCCTCGCCACGACGGGCGACACCGATCACGTCGTCACGGAACTCCTTGGGGAGAGGTGCAGGCATGGTGACATCCTTCCAGCAGGGACCCAGTCCCCACAGATCAGGTATCAACCAAACCCTCAGCAGTCCCCCTTGGAACGCAGGCCGGGGTGGTGGATGCGGGAAGACATGGGACCTCTGCTGGCTCGGGGGCGGGGAGTGAGGAAGAACCATCACCTTAGCGGTGACCCCACGGCTCGTGATGCAGCAGGCGCATCGCGTTCACGATGACCACCAGCACCGAGGCCTCGTGCACCAGCATGCCCAGACTCATGGTCACACCGCCGGCGAAGACACCGGCCAGCAGCAGGGCCACCGTCACCAGGGCGATCACGATGTTCTGGTGCATCACGCGCACCGTGGAGCGGGCCAGGCCCAGGGCGTCGCCGACCCGGTCGATGCGGTCGGCCATCAGGGCCACGTCCGCGGTCTCCACCGCGAGGCCGCTGCCCGCTGCACCCATCGCGATGCCGATGTCGGCGCTCGCCAGGGCCGGGGCGTCGTTCACCCCGTCTCCCACCATGGCCACCCGGTGCCCCTCGGCCCGGAGCTGCTCGATGATGGCGAGCTTGTCCTCCGGCAGGAGGCCGGCGTGGACCTCGAGGTCACCCACCTCGGCGGCCACGGCCCTGGCCACCGACTCGCGGTCACCGGTGAGCATCAGCACGCGCTTCACACCGCTGCGGTGGAGCTGTTCCACCACGTCGGCGGACTCGGGGCGCAGGGTGTCGGCGACGGCCACCACGCCCAGCGGCTCTCCGTCGCGGACCACGGCCATGGCCGTGCGCCCCCGGCTCCCGAGCTCGTCCACGAGCTCCCGCAGGGCCGTGGCGTCGGTGCCGGGGAATGCCTGCTCACCCAGCTCGGGCTTGCCCACCGCGATGGTCCGCCCCTCGACCCTGGCGACGATGCCGTGCCCCACCACGGGGCGGAAGTCACCCTCGGGGCTCCCCACGAGCAGGCCCTCCTGGCGGGCTCGGCGGACGATCGGCTCGGCCAGGGGGTGCTCGCTGCCCACCTCGGCCAGAGCGGCGGCACGGAGCACCTCCTCACGGTCGACCCCCGGGGTCACGGGGACGACGTCGGTGAGCTCCGGCGCCCCGGCAGTGAGGGTGCCGGTCTTGTCCAGTGCGACCGCGTCGACGGTGGCGGCCCGTTCCAGGTGCTCACCACCCTTGATGAGCACCCCGGACCGTGCGCCGCGACCGATCCCGGCCACGAGGGCGACGGGGATGGAGATCACCAGCGCGCCGGGGCAGCCGATGACCAGCAGGGTCAGGGCCAGCTCCACGTTCCTGGTGACCAGACCGGTCACCAGGGCCATCAGGACGATGCCCGGGGTGTACCAGCGGGAGAAGCGCTCCATGAAGGTCTGCGTGCGGGCCTTGGCGTCCTGCGCGTCCTCGACCCGGCGGATGATCCGGGCCAGAGTGGTCTCGGCGCCGATGGAGACGGCCCGGGCCCGGACGTGGCCCCCGGTCAGGACGGTGCCGGCGTAGACGGGGTCGCCCTCGGTCTTCTCCACCGGGATCGACTCGCCGGTGATGCTGGCCTCGTTCACCGCGGCCCGGCCGCCGAAGACCTCGCCGTCGACGGGCACGATGCCACCGGCCTTGATGATCACCACCTCGTCCGGGCGGACCTCGTGGGCCGGGACCTCGGTCTCGACACCCTCACGCACCACCATGGCCATGTCCGGGGCGGAGTCCACCAGCTCGGAGAGGGCCGATCGGGTGCGGGCCAGGGTCATGGCCTCCAGCGCCCCGCCGATCGCGAACAGCGTGGTCACCGCCGCGGCCTCCCAGTAGTTGTCGACCAGGACGGCACCGACGGCGGCGACCGTGACCAGCAGGTCGATCCCGACCACCCGGTTGAGCAGCGCGCGCACGGCGCTGAGAGCGATGCGGTGACCCGCCACCACCGCGGCCGCCAGCATGACCAGGTCGGCCGCGCCGTCCCGCCCGGACCAGCCCAGCGTCCACGAGACGACCACGAGCAGCGCGGCCAGGGCGGGGATGGTCCAGGGGGAGCCCTCGAGGCGCCGCCAGAGGGGCGGCCGGGTCATGGGAGTCCTTTCGCGAGGTGCTGGGTGGCGTTCGGGGTGAGGGCCCCGTGCTCAGAAGACGGAGGGGGAGGACTCGTACCCGGCCTTGCGGACGGCTGCCACGAGATCCTCGGGGGTCACGGACTCCGCGTGGTCGACCTCGACCCGGGAGCTCGCGAACTTCACCTCGACCTTCTCCACGCCGGGAAGGCGCTGGACCTGCTTCTCGATCTTGCTGACGCAGGAGGGGCAGGAGAACCCCTGTGCGCGAAGGGTGGTGTGCTGCAGAGCGGTGTTCGTCATGATTCGTCCTTCCGTCCTCGACGGGATCTCCGTCGATGCCCTCACGGTAGGAAGGTCCGCCCCAGGTCTCCTTGACCAAGATCAAGCCGGGCGAGGCAGGATGGATCCATGCCTCAGGACCTCTGCGTGACCCAGGTGCCGATCTTCGCCGGCCTCGACCCGGAGGCCCAGCAACAGGTGGCCTCCTGCGCGCACCCCGAGATGGTGGAGGCCGGGCACGACTTCTACCGGCAGGGCGAGGAGGTCGGTCAGCTGTTCGTGCTGCACGAGGGAACGGTGAAGCTGACCCACGGCCGGGCCGACGGCACCCAGCGGATCGTCCGCACGGTGGCCCCCGGGCAGGTGGTGGGGGAGCACCCCTTGCTGGCCGGTGGGCCCGCCGACCACACGGCCACCGCGATCGAACCGGTCGTGGCCTGCGTGTTCCAGCACGACCAGCTCGCGGGGCTGATGGGGGAGCACCCGCGCATCACGCGCGACCTGCTCGGGGCCATGAGTCGGCGGCTGGCCGACGCCGAGCAGCGCATCGCCCGCCTGACCAGCACCGACATGGCAGCCCGCCTGGCCGACTACCTGCTGGACCTGCCGGCCGCCGTGCAGGGACGGGACGTCCGGGTGAGCCTGCCCATGCGCAAGCGGGAGGTGGCCTCCTACCTGGGTGTCACGCCCGAGTCGTTCAGCCGTGCCCTGGCACGGCTGGAGAAGCGGGGCCTGGTCGAGGTCTCCGGTGCCGAGATCGCCCTGCTCGATCTGGACGGGTTGACCGAGCTGGCAGGCTGAGCGCACCCGAGCGCCGGTGCTGGCGTTGCGCCTCAGCGCTGCTCGCCGTCCACGTAGAACCAGCGCCCGGCCCGCACTGCGAAGCGGGAGCGCTCGCGCAACGCCTCGCACGACCCGTCGGGTTGCCGGGAGCGGGCCGTGAACTCCACCACGCCCTCGGTCTGCCCGGGCCGGCCGCCCACCACCTCGTGCACCTCCAGCCCGGTCCACTCGGCGTCGCCGAGATCCACCGAGGCCGGACGGGTACGGGGGTGCCAGGTGCGCCACAGGTGCTCGGAGTCCCCGCGGGCGAAGGCGGAGTAGCGCGAGCGCATGAGTGCCTCCGCGGTGGGTGGCAGCGTCTCTGCGGCCAGGTGGGGACCGCAGCAGGTCGAGAAGTCCGGCGAGCCGCAGGGGCAGGGGACAGCGTTCATGTCCTCATCGTGCCCGTCGCGGATTCCTGCCGTCGGCCGCGGGGTGGATACAGTCCCCCGGACCCCGTGCCGACCGAAGGACGAAGAGCACACTCCATGACCAGCCAGATCGCGCAGGACGCCGCCCACGAGGCCCCGTCCCCCGGAGCACCCACCGGTCGGCAGACGCCGCTCGGCATCCTGCTCAACCTCGTCCGCGGGGTCCTCATCGGCATGGCCGAGCTCGTCCCGGGGGTCTCCGGCGGCACCGTCGCCCTGGTCACCGGGGTCTACGACGAGCTGCTCGACTCCGCCGCCCACGTCCTGTCCGCCCTCAAGCGGCTGGTCCAGGGGCCCGACCGGTGGAATGGTTTCGTCGGTCAGCTGCGCCAGAGCTCGTGGGGCCTTCTGGTGCCGGTCATGGCCGGCATGCTCGCGGCCGTCCTGCTGGCTGCCGGGGCCATGGCCGATCTCGTGGTCGACCACCCCGAGCACGCCCGCGGCCTCTTCCTGGGGCTCGTGGTGGCCTCCATCGCGGTCCCGCTCCTCATGGCCCGTGACAGCCGTCGCGACGACGAGGCCGCCGGGCGTCCCACGCTCTCCCCGGTCGCCGCCGTGCTCGTCGTGGTCGTGGCCGCCGTCATCAGCTTCCTGCTGGTCAGCATGGCCGGCGGGGAGACCCGGATGCAGCCGAACCTCCTCGTGGTCTTCCTCGCTGCGGCGGTCGCCATCTGCGCGCTCGTCGTGCCGGGGGTCTCCGGCTCCTTCTTCCTGCTGGCCATCGGCCTCTACGCCCCCACCATGGCCGCCATCGACGAGCGCGATCTCACCTACATCGCCGTCTTCGGCCTCGGGGCGATGGTCGGGCTGGCCTCCTTCGTGCGTGTCATCCGCTACTTCCTGCTGCGCCACCGCCGGGTCACCCTGCTGGCCATGAGCGGGCTGATGATCGGCTCCCTGCGGGCGCTGTGGCCCTGGCAGGAGGTCGTCGGGGAGCACGAGACCGGTGCCCTGACATCCCCGGCTGACCCGGTGACCGGGCCGGTCCTGCTGGCCTTCCTCGGCGCCGTGGTGGTCACGGCTCTGGTGGTGTTCGAGCGACGCTTTGGTACCCCGACCCCCGGGGCCTGACCAGCAGGCGGGATGGTTCGGGAACCCCCTCCGGGGGGTGTAAAGTGGCAGAGACCGTGCCTGTGGCCCGACGGCCCGCCGGTCACCCGAGACGTTGACCCAACACCTGAGGGGGAGTCTGTGGCCCTGCAGACGCCAACCGAGCCGGATCGTCTGAAGTCGCCCACCGAGCTGATCGAGCTCTCGGGCGTCCGCCCGCCCATGCAGGAGCGGATGCACCAGTACTTCGAGGCCAGTGTGGACCGCGTTCCCCACCACGTGGCCCTGGAGCTCGAGGACCGGCGGCTGACCTATGCGGAGCTGGACGCGCTGGGCAACGCCCTGGCCCACCACCTGCGGGACCGGGGCGTCGAGCCCGGCCAGCGCATCGGCCTGCTCCTGAACCGCTCGCTGGAGATGTACGTCGGCCTGCTGGGCATCATGAAGGCTGGCTGCGCCTTCGTGCCGATCGACCCCGCCTCGCCCTCGGACCGTGTGAGCTTCATCTCCGAGGACAGCTCGCTGTCGATGCTGCTGTCCACCTCCGGGATCCCGGCGCACCACGCCAGCGCCGCCCCGGTGCTGCTGCTCGACGACCCGTCGACCCAGGACGCGGTGGCCGCGGCCCCGACCACGCGGCCCGCCCCGGACGGGCTCGACGACCCGACGGCCTACATCATCTACACCTCGGGCTCCAGCGGTCGGCCGAAGGGCGTGGACGTCGCCCAGAGCAGCATCGTCAACTTCATCCACGTCATCACCGAGGTGTACGACGTCCGGGAGACCGACCGCATCTACCAGGGCATGACGATCGCCTTCGACTTCGCCATCGAGGAGGTCTGGCCCACCTGGGCGGCCGGCGCGACCCTGGTGGCCGGCCCGACCGACGCTCGCCGCGTCGGGGCCGGGCTCACCGAGTTCCTCGAGACCCGCGGGATCACGATCCTCTACTGCGTGCCCACCGTGCTCTCGACCGTCGAGCGCACCATCGACTCGATCCGCTCGGTGATGGTCGGCGGCGAGGCCTGCCCGGCCGAGCTCGTCGAGCGCTGGGCCCCCGGTCGGCGCATGCTCAACACCTACGGACCCACCGAGGCGACCGTGACCTGCACCTGGGGCGTCCTGCGGCCGGGTCGGGCGGTGACCATCGGTGTGCCCGTGCCCACCTACACCGCGACGATCCTCGACGACGACCGCCAGCCGGTGCCCTTCGGTGAGGTCGGCGAGCTGTGCATCGGCGGCCCCGGTGTGGCCCGCGGCTACATCAACCGCCCCGAGCTCAACGTCGACCGGTTCATTCAGGACCCCGAGGGCTCCGGGGAGCGGATCTACCGCACCGGTGACCTGGCGCGCTTCCAGGAGGACGGCGAGATCGTCTACCTGGGCCGCGCCGACGCCGAGGTGAAGATCCGCGGCCACCGCGTGGACCTCGGTGAGATCGAGAGCGTGATGATGCGCGACCCGCGGGTGCCCACCGCCGCGGTCAACTACTGGCCCGACGGTGGTGGTGGCGACCTGGCCGGCTACATCACGGTGAACGAGGACGAGACCGACGTCGACGGCCTGCGGCAGAAGCTGTGGGAGGACATGCGGGACACGCTCCCGTCCTACATGGTCCCCTCGTTCCTCGAGACCATCGACGAGATGCCGATGCTGCCCAGCGGCAAGGTCGACCGCAAGGCCCTGCCTCGGCCGAGCACCCCGCGCCTAGTCGGTGGCGGTGAGCACGTCCCGCCCGCGACCCCGACCGAGGAGTGGATGGCCGGGGTCTGGGCCGACGCCTTCGGGGTGGAGCCCGACCAGCTGTCCGTGCAGGCCAACTTCTTCGACGACCTCGGTGGTCACTCGTTGGTCGCGGCCTCTCTCGTCTCCCGTCTGCGCGAGGACCCGCGAGGGGCCCAGCTGTCGGTGATGGACCTCTACGCCACGCCCACCGTCCGCGGCATGGCCGGCACCCTCGACGAGAGCGGGGCCACCGAGGACGTGGGCGAGGCCCTCACCACCGAGCCGATCGAGCACGCCTCGACGGGCCGGATCTGGCTCTTCGGCCTGGCCCAGGCCGTGGCCGTGCTGCTCATGCTCATGGTCGCCATGTCGCCGGTGGCCCTCGCCTACTGGTGGTACTCGGGTGTGCCGTCGATCAGCCTGCTGCAGCTCATGGCGGTCTCGCTGCCGATCTCCTACCTGGGAACCCGCTGGGTCGGCCCGCTCGTCGTGGCCCGCCTGCTGGGCGACGTGAAGCCGGGCAGCTACCCGCTCTACTCGATGGAGCACCTGCGGGTGTGGATGGCCGGCCGGGCCATGGAGCTCTCCCCGATGAACCACCTCGCCGGCTCGGCCCTGGCCGCGCCCTACCTCCGGCTGGCCGGCGCCCGGGTGGACGACTCCGCCCACGTCGGGACGCCGATCACCACCCTGCCCGCGCGGGTGACGATCGACGCGGGGGTCGCGATCGGGTACGCCACCCGCCTGGACGCCTGGTCGGTGTCCGGCGGTCGCATCGAGGTGGGGGACATCCACCTGCGCGAGGACTCCACCGTCCTGGCCAACTCCGTGGTGGTCGCCCCCTGCGAGATCGGGATCGGCGCGATGGTGCAGGAGCAGTCGGTCGTCGGCCCCGACCTCACGATGCCCCCCGGCGAGGTCCGTGCCGGCTCGCCGGCCACCGTGGTGCCCGCCCCCGGGGACGACATCGTCGTGACGATGGCCGCCTGCGACCGAGCGCCGCGCCGCTGGGGGCTGACCCAGGTCGTCGGCTTCGTGTGGGGCGTGCTCGGGCTGGAGCTCCTCCCGATGCTGGCGCTGCTGCTGCCCGTGGTCCTGGTGTGGGCCACGCTCCTCGCGGGCGGCGTCTGGTGGGGGCTGCTCGCCTCGCTGCTCACCGGCCCCCTCTTCGTGGTGAGCGCCTGCGCTCTCATCCTGGGGCTGCGGAACTTCGGCCTGCCCCGGATGCCGGTGGGGATCCACCACCTGCGCTCCCAGCTGGGCGTCGACAAGTGGTTCGCCGACCGGCTCCTGGAGGCCAGCCTCCTGCTCACCAACAGCATGTACTCGACGCTGTACACCCCGCCGTGGCTCCGGCTGCTGGGCGCCCGGGTGGGCAAGCGGGCCGAGGTGTCCACGATCGCCAACATCGACCCCAGCCTGCTGACCCTGCACGACGAGTCGTTCGTGGCCGACATGGCCTCGGTCGGCAGCGCGACCTACTGCCGCGGGCACGTCGCCTTCCGGCCCACCGAGGTCGGGGAGCGGGCCTTCGTCGGCAACGCCGCCTTCGTCCCCTCGGGGTCGAAGATGGGGCAGGACAGCCTGCTCGGCGTGGGGTCCACCCCGCCGGCCGCCGGCATCCAGCCCGGTGAGTCCTGGCTCGGCTCGCCCTCCTTCTTCCTCCCGCAGCGCGAGATGTTCGAGGGCTACTCCGAGGAGGACACCTACCGTCCCTCGCGCAAGGTCGTGATCGGTCGCTATCTCATCGAGTTCGTGCGCGCCACGCTGCCGGGCACGCTGCTCGGTCTGTCCACCTTCGCCACCCTCCAGGTGGCCTCGGCCCTGGCCTTCGCCGAGCTGCCCGTGTGGGCCATGATCATGCTCCTGCCGGCGGTGGCCATGCTCGCCGGACTGGCCACGACGCTCTTCGTGGCCCTCATGAAGTGGGTGCTCATGGGCCGCTACCGGAAGCGCGTCGAGCCGCTGTGGAGCCAGTTCGTGCGCGTCAGCGAGCTCGTCACGGGCGTGTTCGAGGCCGCGGCGGTGCCGGTGCTGCTCATGCACCTCCAGGGCACCCCGATGCTCGGCCCGGTGCTCCGCCTGTTCGGTGTGCGGGTGGGCCGCCACGCCCTGGTGGAGTCCACCTACATCACCGAGTTCGACCTGGTCTCGATCGGGCGCCGTGCATACATCGGCCCCGCGGTCTCGCTGCAGACCCACCTCTTCGAGGACCGCGTCATGAAGATGGACGAGGTGCGGGTCGCGGACGAGGCCGAGGTCGGTGCCCGCTCCGTGGTCCTCTACGGCTCCGACGTGCAGGAGAGGTCGCGCCTGCGGGCCCTCTCGCTGGTCATGAAGGGTGAGACGACGCCGGCACGGACCGTCTGGCAGGGCATCCCGGCCCAGCCGGTCCGGGCCGCGGTCGAGGACGCCACCACCGTTGAGAAGACCCTGGAGGTCGCCCGATGAGTCCCGCCATCCGCGCCACCGAGTTCGTCTCGGACGCCGCCACCTCCTTCGACTCCCTGGACGGGCCCAACACCGGTCTGAGCACCGAGGTCGTCCCCGACACCCCGCACGCGTGCGAGCCGGCGGGGCGGGCGACCCCGGAGGACCAGGGGCCGACGGAGCACCGCCTGACCGGTCTCGACGCGGCCCGAGGGCTGGCGCTGCTGGGCATGATATCGGTCCACATCTTTCCCGCCTTCACCCCCGAGATCACGGTCCACCCCGCGTGGACGGTGGCCTCGGGCACGGCCTCGGCGCTCTTCGCCGTCCTCGCCGGAGTGTCGCTGGCGCTCATGAGCGGGGGATCGCGGCCGCTCTCCCGGGGCCGCTGGACGCCGATGCTGCGGCAGGGGGTGCGGGCGATCCTCATCCTGGCCATCGGCCTGATCATGGGGCTGATCATCCCGGTTGACGCGGCCGGCGTGATCCTGCCCTACCTGGCGGCCCTGTTCGCCCTGGCGATCCCTTTCCTCGGGCTGCGCGCCAGGCCGCTCTTCGTCCTCGCCGCGGTCGGGGCCGTGCTGGGCCCGGTGCTGAGCTACTGGCTCCGGCAGGGCGACCCGGTGCCGGACCTGGGCAACCTGGTCCCCGGGGACCTGTTCACGCGGCCGCTCGAGTTCCTGGAGACCCTGGTGGTCACCGGACTCTTCCCCGCCCTGAGCTGGCTGCCCTACATCCTGCTGGGGATGGGCATCGGCCGCCTGCGGCTGCGGCGGCGCATCTCGGCGGTGCACCTGGCGCTGGCCGGCGTGGCCGTCACGGCCCTCTCCTGGGTGGTCTACCAGGTGCTCACCGGGCCGCTGGGGGCGCTGGAGCACGTGGCCGAGGGGCAGATGGCAGCCGGGTGGACCCTGGACGAGACGGCTGACCTCCTCGTCTGGGGGCCGGACGGCACCGTCCCCACCACCTCCTGGTGGTGGCTCAGCACGATCGCCCCGCACAGCGGGACGCCGGTGGACCTGCTCCGCACCAGCGGTGTCGCCCTCCTGGTGATCGGCGTCATGCTCGGGCTGGGGACCCTGCTCTCGCGGTCGCTGCTGCTGCTCACGGCGCCCGGACGCATGACCCTCACGCTCTACTGCCTGCACCTGCTGATGCTGCTGCTCCCCCTGGAGACCTTCGGGGTGGGGGTGGAGTTCGCCCTGCAGGTGCTGGTCGTCGTCGTCTTCGCGCTGGCCTGGCTGAGCGTGCAGCGGCAGGGACCGTTGGAGTGGCTGGTGGGTCATGCCACCCGGGCGCTCGTCCCCGCCTCCTTCGTCGCGCGGCGACGGGTCAGACGTTGGGGGAGACGTCCTTGGCCGAGGGGGTGATGCGGAGCTTCCCGTCGTAGTTCGCCACCAGCCAGCGGTCGCCCTCGGGGACGACCCGCAGGTTCACCCGGCGGTTGACGTCCTGCGAGACCAGCTGCTTGTCCCAGGTCAGACCGGCTCGGGTGACGACGGTCATCGAGATGTCGAATCCCTCGCCCTCGGCCGGGTACACCTCGCCGTCGGTCACCCAGGAGCCGTGATGGACCGGTTCCATCCGGCGTCGGTTGAAGTTCTTGGGCCACTCGTGGAAGTGCAGGAGGTTCACCGTGTCGCGGGCGTCGAGATCGCCGGCGAGGTCGGCCTCCACGTGCCGCTCCCAGGCCTTCGCGCTACGGGGGGTCATCTGCCGGACCACGGGCTCGGTCAGGTCCGCGGCGGTGGTGGGCCTCTCGGGGTCGAGCGCCCCCTCGCTGGTCGCGTTGTCCAGGGCCCAGCCCGAGATCTGCTCCCAGGCCTCCTCGGCCTCGGCCTGCTCCTGGGCGTCCATGTCCTCCGCCAGGTAGGGCGGGTCGACGAAGCGCTCGGGCATCACCTCGGTGGGTGCCTGCGGCGAGCAGGCCGACAGGCCGACACCGGCGACGAGCGCTCCGGACAGCAGCGCACGCCGGCGGAGCGGGGTGGTCCGGCGACGGGTGTGGATGGGCATGTTCTCTCTCCCCAGGGGGTCGGGATGGTGTGCGTCCCGGCGAGGACACAGGCCGCACAATCCTAACGGGTCCGCGGGGGTGGGCCGGTCGTCCCCGGGGGAGGGGTCAGCCTCCGGGCGAGACCAGGGCGGCGAGCGTGGCCCCGAGCTCGTGGGCCTGCTCCAGCGCGGTGGGGCCGAGGTCGCCGAGCACCTCCAGCACGGGAGCGGCCCGCCGCCAGGGCAGGGCGGACACGATCGACTCGACCGAGCGCACCGCGCCGGTCAGGTCGTAGCGGCCGTGGACGTAGAGCCCGTAGGGGATGGTACGGGTGCTCTCGTGCCCACCGGTCGCACCACCGTCCGTGCCGAGGCCACCGCCGATGTCCAGGAAGGTGCGGTCGAAGAAGTGCTTCAGGGCCCCCGACATGTAGCCGAAGTTGGCCGAGGTGCCCAGGAGGACGGCGTCCGCGGCGAGGACCTCTTCGGCCGTGGCCTCCAGGGCGGGACGGACGTGGACCTCCACCCCCTCGATGGCGTCGTCGCGGGCTCCTCCGAGCACGGCGTCGGTGAGCGCCGTGGTGGTTGCCGAGGGGGAGTGGTGGACCAGGAGCAGGCGTGCCATGCCCTCAGGGTGCCACCGCCACTCCGCTGAGGTCGGGGCGGGAGCGGACGGCCCCGGTCGGGCCGGGACCTGCCTTCGCAGGGGCAGTAACCTGTCGCGGACGCCGGCTCGGTCCGGCCCCAGTCGTCCACGTCGTCGAGCGGTCGCGCCCAGCCGGCCCGGGGAGGTTCCGTGACAGCTCGCTGGCCCGTCCTGCTCCTCGGTCTGCCCCTGCTGGCCGGGTGAGGTGCGGATCCCGCCGGGCCCGGGGTGGACGGGGGTGAGGGACAGGAGCGCACCCTCACCGTGCTGGCCGCCGCCAGCCTGCGGGAGCCCTTCGAGGAGATCGCCGGGCAGTTCGAGGAGGACCACCCCGGGACCACCGTGCGGCTGAGCTTCGGGGGCTCCTCCGCCCTGGCCGCGCAGGTGGCCGCCGGGGCCCCCGCCGACGTGATCGCGACCGCGGACGAGCGCACCCTCGCCCCGGCCGTGGAGGCGGGGCGGGTGGGCTCCCCGGAGGTCTTCGCCCGCAACCGCCTCCAGCTGGCTGTGCCGCCGAGCAACCCCGGTGACGTCCACGGGCTGGCCGACCTGGCACGGCCGGGGGTCGAGCTCGCGCTCTGCCAGCCGGAGGTGCCCTGCGGTGCGCTGGCCGAGGCCGTGCTCGCCGACCAGGGGCTGGACGTGGAGCCGGCCACCCTCGAGCCTGACGTGCGCGCCGTCCTGGCCAAGGCGGAGCTCGACGAGGTGGACGCCGGGCTCGTCTACGCCACCGACGTCCGGGCGGCGGGGGACCGGGTGCGGGGTATCGACCTCCCGGAGCGGGCCGCGGGGACGACCGACTACCCGATCGCCGTCGTCGAGGGCAGCGCGCAGGCCGACCTGGCGCAGCAGCTCGTCGACGCGGTTCGGTCCGAGGACGGCGGGCGCGCCCTCGACGAGGCCGGCTTCGCCCCGGCGCCATGACGAGGCCCACCCCACCGGTCTCCCGTCGGTCCGGCACCGACTGGTCAGCCGCGCCGCTGGCGCTGCTGGCGGCCGCGGCCGTGGCCCTCGTGGCCGTGCCGCTGGTGGCGCTCCTGCTTCGGGCCGACTGGGTCGCGATGCCCGGGGTGCTGGGGCGGGAGTCGGTCCAGCAGGCCCTCGTGCTCTCGCTGACCAGCTCGAGCGTGGCCACGGCGCTCTCGGTCCTGTGCGGCGTCCCCCTGGCCTGGTGGCTGGCAGCGAGCGACCAGCGGGGAGCGTTCCGCCGCCGGGTGGCCGCCGGGGTGCGCGCCCTGGTGACCCTGCCCCTGGTCCTGCCCCCGGCCGTCGGCGGTGTCGCCCTGCTCATGGCCTTCGGGCGCACCGGGCTCCTGGGGCAGCGGCTCGACGCCTGGTTCGGCGTCACCCTGCCCTTCACCCCGGCCGCGGTGGTGCTGGCCCAGACCTTCGTGGCGATGCCCTTCCTCGTGACCACCGTGGACGGTGCCCTCGCCCAGCGGGACCGCAGCCTCGAGGAGGCGGCCTGGACGTGCGGGGCCGACGCCTGGCAGACCTTCCGCCGCGTCACCCTGCCGCTGGCCCTGCCCTCGCTCGTGGCAGGCACCGTCCTGTGCTGGGCGCGGGCGCTGGGGGAGTTCGGGGCCACCATCGTGTTCGCCGGCAACCTGCCCGGCAGCACGCAGACGATGCCGCTGGCCGTCTACCTCACGATGCAGACGGACCCGCAGGCCGCGATCACCCTGAGCGTGGTGCTCCTGCTCGTCTCGGCGCTGGTCATCGTGGCCCTGCGCGGGCGGTGGGCCGGTGGGCTGTCCCGCTTCACCAGCCGCCGGGCGGGCTGAACCCGGCCCGCCGGGCGGCGTCCGGGTCGTCCACGTCGGCGAGGAGCACGTCCTCGAGCGGGATCTCCTGACGGACGAGATCACCGAGCACCCGGCGCGCCGAGCGGTCCCGCACCTCCCCGGCCAGCGCGGCCCGCAGGGGTGCCGCCCGGTAGCGGCCACAGAGCAGCTGGGGCCACCCGGAGGAGTCCGTGGCCACAACCGCCGCGGCCCCGCGGGGAGGCTCGACGGCGGCAAGGGCGGCCACGACCTCCGGGGCCCGGGGGAGGTCGCAGGTGAGCAGCTGGACCCATTCCACCCCGGCCGGCACCCGCTCGATGCCGGCCGCCAGGCCCGCGCACGGTCCCCCGCCCGGCGGGTCCTCGCGGGTCACGACGAGGTGCTCCGGCTGGGGCGGGCCGTTCAGCTCGGCGCGGAGGGAGACCGGTCCCACGAGCACGACCGGACGCGCCCCGGGGCAGGCTGAGAGCGCGATCTCCAGCAGCGTCACACCGTCCCGCACGAGCGCGTGCTTCGGCCTCCCCATGCGGGCGGATCGCCCGCCGGAGAGAACGATTGCTGCGGTGTTCTCGAGGGTGACCTCCTCGCCGGTTCTCATCCGCCGGCGAAGGGCGGCAGCACGTCGAGCGTGCCGGCCTCGGTGGGGAAGGGCTCCTCACCCTCCAGGCGGCGGCCGTCGACGAGGAAGCTGCAGCGCTCCAGGACGGCCGCCGCGCCCGGGCGGTGGGCGGCGAGCACCTCCCGGATGCTGCCGGGCCCGCTGAGGGTGGCCGTCTCGGACTCGGTGCCGGCAGCCTGGGCCGCGCCGGCGTACCAGCGGATCTGCAGGGTCATGGTCGTCATCCTCCGATCGCGTTCATGGGTCGCTCGGGTTGCACGAAGTCCTCGCCGAAGCCACCGGCGTCCGAGCCGTGGGCGCGGGGCTTGGCGGCCATCGTGCCCAGCCAGGCGCGGGCGATCTGCTCGTCGTCCGCGCCGCCGCGGAGCAGGCCGCGCAGGTCGGTCTCGTCCTGCGAGAACAGGCAGGAGCGCAGCTGGCCGTCGGCGGAGATCCGGGTGCGGTCGCAGGAGCCGCAGAAGGGCTCGGTGACCGAGGCGATGGTGCCGATCCGGCCCATCTGCTCCCCGTCGCGCCACAGGTCGAAGAGCTCGGCGGGAGCGGCCCCGCGGGCCGGCACCTCGCGCAGCTCGTACCGGGTGGCGACCTGGGCGCGCACCTCCTGGGCGGTCACGAGGTTCTCCCGGGCCCAGTCGCGGGGGGCACCGATCGGCATCTGCTCGATGAAGCGCAGCTCGCAGCCGGTCTCGACGCAGTGGTCCACGAGGTCGAGCAGGCCGTCGTCGTTGATCCCGCGGGTGGGGACGCAGTTGACCTTCACCGGGGTGAGCCCGGCCGCGACCGCCGCGGAGAGCCCCTCGAGCACCTCGTCGAGGCGGCCCCGGCGGGTGATCTGGGCGTAGGTGTGCCGGTCGACGGTGTCCAGGGAGACGTTCACGCGGGACAGCCCGGCCTCGCGCAGGGCACCGGCCTTCCGGGCCAGGCCGAGACCGTTCGTGGTGAGCGCCAGCTCCACCTCGGGCAGGGCGCGGTGCAGGTCGGCGACGATCTCGACCAGGTCGGGGCGGGTGAGCGGCTCGCCCCCGGTGAGGCGGATCTTCTCGATGCCCAGGGTCCGGGTGCCGATGCGGGCGAGGCGGACGAGCTCCTCGCGGTCCAGGACCTCGGCACGGGGCAGCCAGCCGTCGACCACCTCCGGCAGGCAGTAGGTGCAGCGCAGGTTGCAGACGTCGGTCACGGAGAGTCGTAGGTCCGTGGCCACCCGGCCGAACCGGTCGACGAGCGGCAGGTGGGACATGACCTCAACCCTACGATGCGGGACATGGTCACCAGTCACGTCGTCACCGCGTCGGACCGGCCGAGCGCCGGTCGAGCCGAGGACCGCTCCGGGCCGCTGCTCGCCGAGTGGCTGGCCGGGAGGGGGCACACGGTGGAGCGGGTGGTGGTGCCGGACGGGGAGCCCGTGGCGCAGGCCGTGCGGCGGGCCGTCGAGGCGGGGGCCGAGCTCGTGCTCACCACCGGCGGCACCGGGGTCACGCCCCGCGACCGCACACCCGAGGTGGTCGCGCCCCTGCTGTGCGTCGAGATCCCAGGGATCATCGAGCAGGTGCGGGCCGTCGGCGCGGCGAAGGGCGTGGCCGGGGCGCCGCTCACCCGGGGGGTGGCCGGCCTCGTCGAGGGGGAGCACGGGCGGACCGTCGTCATCACCCTGCCCGGCAGCACCGGCGGGGTGCGCGACGCGATCGGCGTGCTCGATCCGCTGCTGGACCACCTGCTCGACCAGGTGCGCGGCGGTGACCACTGAGGGGCCGCCGGCCCCGGGACCCGGTGGGCGGGCTCAGCCCTCGCGGTGCCAGTCGCCGGACTTGCCGCCGGACTTCGCGATCAGCTCCACCCCGCCGATGCGGACGGCCTTGTCGAGCCCCTTGACCATGTCCACCACGGCCAGGGCGGCCACGCTCGCGGCGGTGAGGGCCTCCATCTCCACCCCGGTGCGGTCGGCGGTGCCGCACTCGGCGGTGATGGTGAGCAGCTCGCCCTCGCGCTCCAGCTCGATGCGGGCGTGGTGCACGCCGATGACGTGGGCCAGGGGCAGCAGGTCCGGCGCCCGCTTGGCCGCCGCGATGCCGGCGATGCGGGCCACCGCCAGCACGTCCCCCTTGGGGACCTCGCCGTCGTCCATGACCGTGGCCACGGTGGGCCCGAGCTCCACCGTGGCCCGCGCGGTCGCGTGCCGCACGGTCGGTTGCTTGTGGGTGACGTCGACCATGCGGGCGGCGCCCTGCTCGTCGAGATGGGTGAAGGGTTGGCTCATGGCACCATCATGACCTCGACGAGGTCCCCCTCCTGCACGCCCTCGGCCGCAGCCGGGACGATCGCGAATCCGTCCACCCCCGCCAGGCGGGAGGCCAGGTGCGAGAGGGAGCCCTCGGCGCTGCGCCGCCGGGCCACCAGCCGGCCCTCCTCGGGGCTGAGGGTGACGGGCATGTACTGGGTGCGGCCCGGCTTCTTGGCCCACCCGTCGCCGAGCACGGTCGTCACCGGCCCGGGGGTCTCCCGGCCGCTGGCGGCATCCAGCCACGGGCGGGCGAAGGCCAGGAAGGACACGACCGCCGAGACCGGGTTGCCCGGCAGGCAGAGCACGGTCACGCCGTCGAGCTGCCCGACGCCCTGCGGCTTGCCCGGCTGCATGGACACCTGCCCGAACTCGATGCCGCGGGGCTCCAGGCACTGGCGGACCACCTCGAAGGCGCCGGCGCTCACCCCGCCGGTGAAGACGAGCAGGTCGGTGTCCGCGGTGAGCTCCGGCAGGCGGCGGCCGAGCTCCTCCGGGTCGTCGTGGTCGAGCAGGACCCGCTCGGTGGGATGGCCGAGCGCCGTGGCCAGGCCGTGCACCAGCCAGGAGTTGCAGTCCGGGAGCTGCCCCGGGCCCAGCTCGGTGCCCAGCGGGGCCAGCTCGTCCCCCGTGGCCACGGCCCGGACCCGCACCGGGCGGGTGGCCTCGACCTCGGCCACCCCCACCGCGGCGACGGCGCCCAGGGTGAGGGCGTCGAGGACCGTCCCGGCCTCCGCCACGACCTGCCCGGTGGTCACGTCGCTGCCGGCGGCGCGGATGTTGTCCCCGGCCGGCAGCTCGTCCACGCGGACCTCCTGGGGCAGCGGGACCGGTCCGCGGGGGATGTCCGTGAGCTCCACCGGCACCACGGTGTCGGCCCCCTGCGGCACGGGGGAGCCGCTCGGTGCGGGGGCTCGGCGCGAGCGCGGTGACGGCTGCGGCGTGCTCGGCCGGGGTGCGCTGCCAGGCGGTCTGCGGGGCGGAGTGGGGCTGGGTCATGGGCCCATCCTGCCTGCGCCGTACGCTGGGCCGCATGCCTGCCTCCACCGTCCAGTCCACCCCGCTGGAGGCGGCGGCCGTCCGGGCGGACCTGGCCGACCGGACCCACGGCGCCGTCGTGCTCTTCGAGGGCGTCGTCCGTGACCACGACCACGGCCGGTCCGTGGTCTCGCTGGGCTACTCCGCCCACCCGGAGGCCGAGCGCGTGCTGGCAGAGGTGGTCGCCGAGATCGAGGCGGAGTTCGACGTGGTGGCTGTGGCCCAGCATCGGGTGGGCGATCTGGCGATCGGCGAGGTGGCCCTGGTGGCCGGCTGCGCCTCGGCCCACCGGGCGGGGGCCTTCCCGGCCTGCGCCGAGCTGGTGGAGCGCATCAAGGAGCGGGTGCCGGTGTGGAAGAAGCAGGTCTTCACGGACTGGAGTGACGAGTGGGTGGGTCTCGGTGAGTGCTGACGCGCTGCAGGACGACCAGTGGGCCCGGCAGCGGGTGCTGCTCGAGGAGGGCAACCGGGTGCTGCGGGCCTCCTCGGCGCTCGTCGTGGGCTGCGGCGGGCTGGGGGCCGGGGCGATCCCCGCGCTCGTGGCCAGCGGGGTGGGGCGGGTCGTGCTCCTCGACGACGACGTCGTGGAGCTGAGCAATCTCAACCGGCAGACCCTCTTCACGCACGCCGACCTCGGTGCGCTCAAGGTGGAGCGGGTCGTGGCCCGCATGCGGGAGCTCTCGCCCGAGTCGCGGATCGAGGGGGAGGTCCGCCGCCTCACCGCACAGGACGCCGAGTTCGTGCAGGGCTTCGACGTGGTGCTCGACTGCACCGACAAGGTCGCCTCCCGCACGGCCATCTCGACGAGTTGCCGGGAGGCCGGCGTGCCCTGGATCTGGTCGGCGATCGACGGCTGGCAGGGCGTGCTCAGCGTGTTCGTCCCCGGCGGGCCGCAGTGGGAGGACGCCAGCGCCATGCGCGAGGAGCTGCCCGCCCCGCCGCAGATCCTCGGGGCCACCCCGGCGATGCTCGGTGCCTGGCAGGCCGCGGAGGCGGTCAAGCTGCTCACCGGGCAGGGGCGGCCCCTGGTGGGCCGCATCGCCGTGGTCGACCTGCTGGCCGGCACGGTGCGCGAGATGCCGCTCGTGGCCCGCGGGGCCTGAGCCATGGACACGCTGCGCTCGCTGGGACTCTTCGTGCTCGCGGCCCTCTGCGAGATCGGGGGCGCCTGGCTGGTCTGGCAGGGACTGCGCGAGCACCGCGGGCTGGTCTGGGTCGGCGCCGGGGTCATCGCGCTGGGGCTCTACGGGGTGGTCGCCAGCTGGCAGCCCGAGGGGGAGTTCGGCCGGGTCCTGGCCGCCTACGGGGGCGTCTTCGTCGCCGGCTCGATCCTCTGGGGGATGGTGGCCGACGGCTACCGGCCCGACCGCTGGGACCTCCTCGGCGCTGCGGTCTGTCTGCTCGGCATGGCCGTGATCATGTACGCCCCGCGCTCCGGCGGCTGAGGCTCACGTGGTGGTGTCGGCCCTGGGTCCCTGACGGGCCTTCTCGATAGCATGAGGCCATGGAGACGATGCCGGTCACGACGCCGGGGCGCGCCCTGGCGCGGCACCGGTCTGCGCTCATCGCCCTGCTTGCCAGTCACGGGTTGACCAACCCCCGCGTCTTCGGGTCCGTGGCACGTCGTGAGGACGTCCCCGGGAGCGATCTCGACGTTCTCGTCGACGTCACACCTCAGCTTGATCTGCTGGAGCTCATCGACGCCGCCGAGGAGGCCGAGGCCCTGCTGGAGGTGCCGGTCGAACTCGTGGCCTCCCGAGCGCTCCGCCCCGGGCACGAGATCCTGCGGACCGCGGTGGCCCTGTGAGCACGCTCCGTGAGCTCGAGCCGGGGACGGCTGCACGCCTACACGACGTCCACCGGCTCTGTCTCCGAGCCGAGGCCCTCGCCGCCAGAGGGCGTGGGTGGTTCGACTCCGACCCGGAGTTGGGTGTGCCCCACCTGGCCGCGGACTCCTTGGTGCTGAAGCTGGGTGAGGCCGTGCGTCGGCTTCCCGAAGAGTTCCTCGAGGAGCGACGTGCGGATCCCACGTGGAGGCGTGCCATCGGCATGAGAAACCGCATCGCCCACGAGTACGACGCCGTGGACTACGAGATCGTGTGGCAGGTGGTGTCCCAGCACGCAAGGGCTCTCCGGATCACGATCGAGGAGATCCTCGGCCAGGACGGCTGAGGCTCAGCCGGTCTCGTCGAGCCCCGCGTCGTGACCGAGGGTCGCCACCTGGGTGCGGTTGGCGTCCAGCTTCGTGACGACGTGCGCCAGGTGTGCCTTGACGGTCGCCTCGGAGAGGAAGAGCTCGGCGGCGATCTCGGCGTTGCTCAGTCCCCGGGCCACGGCGCCGACCACCTCCCGCTCGCGCTCGCTCAGCGGGGCCAGCCGGGCCAGGGCTGGTCAGTCTGCGGTGACTGACCAGCCCCAGCGGGGTGTTGCGGGCGTCAGCCCTTCGGGGTGGCGTTCTTGGGCTGAGTGAAGGTGATCTCTGCCTCCTCGCCCTGGAAGACCACCTCGGTGTCGCCCCTCCTGCCCTCGACGCTGGTCATCACGCCAAAGAGTTCCTCGCCCTCGGTGGCGGGCCAGTACCGGCTCTCGGTGGACTCGGAGGCCTTCTGGCTGCTCGAGGTCGTGGCATCGGAGGAGCTCGTGGGACTCTGCGAGTCCGACCTCACCCCGAAGCCTGCACGGGCTCCCCGGGCGGCGGAGGCGCGGCTCGGCGGCCGTCTGGGCTGGTGTCGCGGACTCACCCTTTTCCCGGCGTGGGCCGACTGGTTAGGTTGGCCGCATGTCACGCCTCGGGGACTAGCTGACCGCCGACCACCCCTCGTGGGCCCCCTTCCCGCAGAGCTCGAGCAGGCCTTCTTCTGGATGGAGGAGCAGGGCCACGTCGTGAAGGGCGAAGAGGGCCCCTTCCTCACCGCGTATCCCGACGACGAGCAGCTCGGCCGGTCTTCGCGGTCGGTCTCGACCTCGCCGACTGGTTCGACGGGCGGACGCCCGACGGGCTCCTCCCCATCGCGGAGGCCTCGGGCGACGGCTCGTGGCTGGCACTGTGGCGCGACGGCGGTGAGGTGCACGCCGTGGTCCTCGGCTCCGACGGGGAGACCGGCACGGTCGCCGAGAACCCGCGCGACCTGCTCGCCATGCTCGCGGTGGGCTTCGACGAGGTCGACCTCCTCGCCCTCCAGTGCCCGCCGGAGGAGCCCGAGGCGGTCGCGGACTTCCGGGCCTGGGTCACCGCTCAGGGCATCGACGTACCGGCCGAGTGGGCGCTCCCCGAGAAGGACGGCTTCCCCGAGTGGGTCGAGGAGTTCATGGGCGGCCAGGAGGTGGACCCCGAGGACTGACCCTGGGGCCCGCGGGCGGCCTGTCGGGGAAGGCGGCTAGCGTGGAGACATGGGTCACGCCGCATCGTTCAGCACCCCGGTCGTCGCCGATCAGGAGCGCGACTGGGCCCTGGTCGACGGGCCGGAGGTGGCCACCGAGCTGGGGACGGACCCCGAGCACGGTCTGAGCTCGGCCGAGGCCGCCACCCGGCTGGCGCAGCACGGCCCCAACGAGCTCGACGCCGAGCCCCCGGAACCGGCCTGGAAGCGCCTCGCCCGCCAGTTCTCCGACCCGCTGATCCACCTGCTCCTGGCCGCCATCGTCATCTCGGTGGCGGCCTGGTGGTTCGAGGGGGCCCAAGGCCTCCCGGTCGACGCCGTGGTCATCCTGCTCATCGTGGTCGCCAACGCGATCATCGGCTACGTCCAGGAGGGCAAGGCCGCCGACGCGGTGGCCGCCCTGCAGCGGATGTCCGAGGTGACCGCCGGGGTGGTGCGCGACGGCCAGCAGCTGCGCGTCCCCGCCACCGAGGTGGTCCCCGGTGACCTGCTGGTCCTCGCCGAGGGCGACTCGGTCCCGGCCGACGCCCGCCTCCTGCGCGCCTCCTCGCTGCAGGTGGCCGAGGCCTCGCTGACCGGGGAATCCCAGCCGGTCACCAAGTCCCCGGCCACGCTCGCCGAGCACGTCCCGCTGGGCGACCGGACGAACATGGTCTTCAAGGGCACCGCGGTCACCCAGGGACTGGGGCGGGCCGTGGTGACCGAGACCGGCATGGGCACCGAGATGGGGCACATCGCCCGGATGCTCAACGAGACCGAGCAGGAGTCCACCCCGCTGGAGAAGGAGATCGCCGGCGTCGGCAAGGTGCTCGGCCGGTCGGTCATCGTCATCGCCCTGGTGGTCATGGGGGCGGTCGCGCTCACCAGCGACATCCGCACCGCCCAGGACGCCGTCGACGTGCTCCTGCTCGGCGTCTCGCTGGCCGTGGCCGCCGTCCCCGAGGGGTTGCCGGCGATCCTCTCGCTCGTGCTCTCCATCGGCGTGCAGGCGATGAGCCGGCGCAACGCCATCATCAAGTCGCTCTCCTCGGTGGAGACGCTCGGCTCGGCCTCGGTGATCTGCTCGGACAAGACCGGCACCCTGACCCGCAACGAGATGACGATGGTGCGGGTCCGCTCCCGCTCCGGCGCGGCCGAGATCAGCGGGGTCGGCTACGCACCGGAGGGGGATGTGCTCGTCGAGGGGTCCCCGCTGCTGGAGCAGGACCCCGAGCTGGACCTGCGCGAGGAGGACATCGTCGTCCTCAGCGGCGGCACCCTGGCCTCGGACGCCGAGGTCCGGCAGGAGGAGGACGGCTCGTGGTCGGTCATCGGCGACCCCACCGAGGCGGCCTTCGTCGTGGCCGAGCAGAAGGCCGGCCTGACCCAGCGGCGGCAGGAGCGGTTCACCCGGATCGGGGAGGTGCCCTTCACCTCGGACCGCAAGATGATGTCGGTGGTCGTCGAGGACGCCGACCACACCGACGCGGAGGGCCGCGTCCAGCGGACCCTCGTCGCCAAGGGCGCCCCCGACGTGCTGCTCGAGCACTGCACCCGGGCCCGGGAGGGGGAGCGCGTCGTGGATCTCACCGCCGCCGACCGGGAGCAGGTGGAGCGCGACGTCGCCGAGATGTCCGACCAGGCCCTGCGTACCCTCGCCGTGGCCTACCGGCCGCTGGAGCCGGGGGAGTACGAGGCGGCCCTGGCCGGCGACGGCTCCCTCGACGGCGAGGCGGGCCTGGCGCTCGAGGAGGGGCTGATCCTCGTCGGGACGGTCGGCATCATCGACCCGCCCCGCACCGAGGCCGCCGAGGCCGTGGCCGAGGCGCATCGGGCCGGCATCCGCGTCGTGATGATCACCGGGGACCACCCGGCCACCGCCCTGCGGATCGCCCAGGAGCTCGGCATCGTCGGGCAGGGCGCCCGGGCGGTCGCCGGTCCGGAGCTCGACGGGATGGACGACGCGCAGCTGCGCGAGGTGGTCCGGGAGGTCTCCGTCTTCGCCCGGGTGGCTCCGGAGCACAAGCTCCAGCTCATCGCCGCCCTGCAGGCCGAGGGGCAGATCGTCTCCATGACCGGCGACGGGGTGAACGACGCCCCGGCCCTGCGCAAGGCCGACATCGGGGTGGCGATGGGCGTCACCGGGACCGAGGTCTCCAAGCAGGCCGCGGACATGATCCTCGTGGACGACAACTTCTCCACGATCGTCTCCGCGGTGCGGCAGGGGCGGGTGATCTTCGCCAACATCCGCAAGTTCCTGCGCTACCTGCTCTCCTCGAACATGGGTGAGGTCCTCACGATGTTCCTCGGCGTGATGCTCGCCGAGTACCTCGGCCTGACCGGCCACGGGGAGGCCGTCGTCGCCCCACTGCTGGCCACGCAGATCCTCTGGATCAACCTCGTCACCGACTCGGCGCCGGCGCTCGCGATGGGGATCGACCCCGAGACCGAGGACGTCATGGCCGCCCGACCCCGCCCGCTCTCCGAGCGGGTCATCAACACCCGGATGTGGACTGGGATCCTCACCATCGGCCTGGTGATGGCCGTGGTGACCCTGCTGGCCCTGGACATGGAGCTGCCCGGCGGGCTCGTCGAGGGGCACCAGTCGGTGGAGAACGCCCGCACCGCGGCCTTCACCACGCTGGTGCTCGCGCAGCTGTTCAACGCGCTGAACTCGCGCTCGGAGACCGTCTCGGCCTTCCACCGCCTCTTCACCAACCGCTGGCTGTGGCTGTCGCTGGCCTTCGGCCTGGTCTCGCAGGTGGCCGTGGTGCACGTGCCCTTCCTGCAGGCGGCCTTCGGCACCGAGGCGCTCACCCTCGACCAGTGGCTGAAGTGCCTGGCCCTGGCCTCGTGCGTGCTCTGGTTCGACGAGCTCCGCAAGGTGGTGCTCCGCTGGCGTGGTGAGCCTGCCCCGGCCGAGCCCACACCGCGCTTGGAACCTGCCCTGACCTGACGGGGCCGCAGTCCCCGGAACACGCCGGGGACCGTCCGGCGACCCGATGAAGGAGGAACCCATGACGCTCGACGACCACGTGGACGGCACCGCCGCCGGCAGTGACGACGACCCCGGCACCGCCACCCGGGTCCCGCTCCTCGGCGAGGCGGAGTCCCGTGGCGGCCGACCCGGGGCGAAGAACGTCCTGGCCACCGAGGCTGGGAAGGTCGTGGTCTTCGAGTTCGCCGCCGGTGACGTGCTGGCCGACCACGCGGCCCGACACCCGGTGATCATCCAGGTGCACCGGGGCCGGGTCGAGCTCACGCTCCCCGACGGCCCGATCGAGCTGGCGCCCGGCGAGATGCTCCACCTCACGCCGATGCTGCGCCACGCCGTGACGGCCCTGGAGCCGACCACGCTGACGGTGACGATGCTCCTGCCCCACTCCTGAGGAGCGGGCAGCCGGCCGACACCCGCCCGGCTCAGCCGGGCCGCGGGGCCGGGGTTGCCTCCTCAGCGGGGCACCGGGACCCGGCCGGTCAGCGCGGCCTGGCGGGACTGCTCCAGCACGGCCCCGAGCTCCTCCTGCGAGAGCTCGGGGGTGGGGCGGACCAGCAGCGTCTGCAGCGGTCGGGGTCCCCAGACGGTGGGGCGAACGGCCTCGTTGAGCACCCGTCGCTGCGCAGGGGCCAGCCCCAGCGCGCGCTGCTGACCGGCCTCGGTCAGCGGCATGACGAGGACCCGGCGGTAGCCGTCGTCGCGAGGGGCCGACTCCATCCGGTGCTCCGGGGGCAGCAGGTCGCCCCAGGGGACCGGTCCGACACCGTCGACCGTCACGCCCCGGGCGTCCAGGACCCACTGGCCCACCGGCCGGTGCCCACCGCGGCGCACGAGGACCAGGGCGACCACCGTGACGGCCAGCAGCAGCGCCGTCCCCGCGGCCACCGCGAGCGCGGCCCCGGTGCCTCCCTCCTGGGTCAGCACCAGGACCACGCCGAGAGCGCCGAGCAGGGCGACGGAGGCGGCGGCAGCGGACAGCCCGCCCACCACCCAGGCGGCGCCGATCCGGGTCACCGGCACCACGACGGTGCCGCGGTTCAGCAGCTCGCCGAGCAGTCGCTGGCCCGGGTCGGGGATCAGTGCGGTCACGGGGTCCTCCCTGTGGGGCTGCCGACGGCGCAGCCCCGTCTCAGTCGTGCAGGCTGTGTGTCGGCTCCTGCGCGTGGATGGCCGGGGTCTCCAGCTGGATCGTGGCATGCTCGAAGGCCACCGGGAAGTCCGTGCGCAGGCACTCGTGCATGTCCTGCAGGATCTCCAGCGCGTGGGCGGACTCGAAGCAGCGTTCCTCGACCACCACGTGGGCCGAGAGGATGGGCAAGTTCGTGCCGATCGCCGAGGCGTGGAGGTCGTGGACGTCCAGGACGTGGTCCCGCTCCAGCAGGTGGCGGCGCACCTCGTCCAGGTCGACCCCCTCCGGGGTGTACTCCATGAGGATGCGCAGCGCCACGCGCAGGATCCGCACGGCCCGGGGGACGATGAGCGCGGCGATGAACAGGCCGGCCAGGGCGTCGGCCCGCAGGAAGCCGGTGAAGCGGATCGTCAGGGCCGCGACGATGACCCCGACCGAGCCCAGCGCGTCGTTGAGCACCTCCAGGAAGGCGGCGCGCATGTTGAGGCTGGCGTCGCGCCCACCGGCGAGGACCAGCATGGCCAGGAGGTTGACCACCAGGCCCACGACGCCGAAGACCAGGAGCTCACCGGGCGGCACCTCCGGGGGAGCCGAGAGCCGCCGGACGCCCTCGACGGCGGTGTAGATCCCGACGACGACGAGCAGGGTGGCCTGGGCCAGGGCTGCGAGCACCTCCAGCCGGGCGAAGCCCCAGGTGCGGGCGCTGCTGGCCGGCCGGGTCATCATCGTGGCCGCCACGAGGGCCACCAGGAGTCCCGAGGCGTCGACCAGGGCGTGGGCGGTGTCGGTGAGCAGGGCCAGGCTGCCGGTGACGACGCTGCCCACGGCCTGGGAGACCGCGACCAAGGAGGTCAGGGCGAAGGCGACCGCCAGCCGCGAGCGGGCCGTGCTCGCCGTGGCGTGCGCGTGGTCGTGGCCGGCACCCATGCCTGCTCCTCCTCCCCTAGGGGAGTCGATCGTAACGAGACCGGGCGGCGCTCCGGGCAGCGGGGACGAGCCGGCCGGAGCAGCTCGGACGGGCTCGGACCGGCGCGGCCGAGATCAGTCCGGATCGATGAAGTAGGACTCGTCCATCGCGGGGTGCGGTTGCACGGGGACCACCTGCAGGCGCACCCGGTCCTCGGCCCACCGGCGGTCCTCCACGGCCTCCCGGGCGCTGTTGAGGGCCTCGCACTGCTCCTGGGTGAGATAGAACTCGAGCTGCTGGCACGAGCGGTCCAGGCGGGCGAGCTTCTCGTAGTCCTCGTGGTCCTCGACGGCCTCCAGGAACTGGTCCACCCGCGTTTGCACGGTCTGCCGCCTCACCCGGCGCATGAGGGTCGGCAACAGATCGATCTTGCCGTCCTCGCTGACGATGATCACCATCGAGCCACGCCCCTGACCGGCCAGGTACCGGATCGCCGAGTTGTAGCGCGCTCCCCGGCTGCCGTCCCCGGTGCCGGTGGCAGCCCCATCGAGGATCACGCCCACCGCGTGGCACGCGCCGCGCGGGTCGACCAGCACCGCGCCGTCGATCTTCGTCAGCGTGCGGAAGGCCCGCTCGCCCAGCACCGTCGGGGTGATGGTGAACGCCTGCGGCAACAGCCGCCGGCCCTCGGTGGCCGCGTCGGGGTGCACCACCAGCATCGTGCCGTGCTGCTGCCCGGCGCAGGCCTGGGCCATGTCCCACAGCACCTCGGCGTCGCCGTCCTGGCCGAAGACCCGGCGCACCGTGTCGGCGAAGGTGTCGGGGTCCATGGCCTCGGTCGGCACCGACGGCTGCCCGTGGTCCATGCGCAACAGCGCCGTGCCGCCGTGCCACAGCTCCCACGCGCCGTTGCCGACCACGTCGATGACGAAGCACTCCTCGGTGGAGGCGTCGTAGGTCCCGGAGAGCGAACCCAGGCCGAAGGCCACCCGCCCGTCGGTGAGCAGCCGCAGGCCCCGGCCGGACATCTCCAGCATCTTGCGGAACAGGCTCGGTGCCGACAGGGCGGTCTCGTGGTCGAAGTGGATGTCCGCGGTGACCGCCGGGTGCTCCCGGGCCGCCAGCACCATCGACCCGAGGCTCGCGCGGCCCTCGTAGGTCTCGGCCGACACCGCATCGAGGGCGTCGCGCAGGCCGTGCGAGAAGTCCTGCCCGGTGCGGGAGACGACGCCGTTGACGAAGCTGTCGGCGGCCGACCGCAGGATGGCCCCCGCATCGATGCCCATCAGGGTGGTGGGCACCACGCGGTCGAGCTCGCGGGAGACGGCGCGCAGCACGTCGGTGATGATCGCCTCGGGGAAGGACTCGTCCACCGGCAGACCACCGACCTGGTGGCGGTGCAGCCGCGGGAGCGACTCCAGGGCGGCCTTGCGCACGGCCAGCACGGGGAAGACCCGGTACTCGCCCACCACCACGCTCAGGCCCACCCGCAGCGTCCGGTCGGCGAAGCGGGCGCCCGTGGTCAGGGCCTCGGCCACCACCTGCCGGCGGCACCCCTCCAGGCGCGCGGCGTCGTAGTGCTCCGATGCGGTGAACTCGTCCTGCTCCTCCGGCTCCGGCAGGGCCTCGAACTGGCGCTGGGCGGCCTCCATCAGCCTGTCCAGGCCGGTGACGTCGAAGGCGCGCCGGGAGGGCTCGATCACCACCGGCAGGCCGGGGTCGTGCTCCGGCAGGCCCACCAGGAAGCCGCGGGCGTCGAGCTCGACCCCCGCGCGGTCGAGGGCCTCGTCGGCGAGCTGCTCCATCGACCACCGCAGGTCGGCCTGTCCATCCCACATCGCACGTCCGGTCACGGGGAGGCATTCTCCCAGCCCACGGGACCGCGAGCGACCGGCAGGTGGCGGCGCTTCCCGACGGCCTGGTGGGCCGCGACCTGCACCTCGTGCGGCTACCGGGTCACGACCCGGTCCGCTCGGTGTGGGCCCACGTCAAGAAGCGGAAGAACTCACGCTGGGAGGTGCCCTTCATCGCCACGATGCGCACCGAGGTCACCCGTGGGGTGCCGAACACCCGGGGGGCGGCGTTCTCGTTGAGCACCGCTCGCAGGGAGGGGTCCAGCAGGTCGGCCTGCTGCTGACCCGCGGGGGTGAAGGGCATCACCAGGGCCAGCTGGTTGCCCTCGTCCCGCGGAGCGGGCTCCATGCGCTGGGTCGGCGGTTCGAGGTCGCCCCAGGGAATGGGCCCCACCCCGTCGATGGTGATGCCTTGCCGGCTGACCACCCACACGCGCCCCGGGCGGCTGCGGCTGGCACGTCGCGCCCACCACGCGCCGGCCGCGAGGGCGATCGCGAGCGCGAACACGCCGACGGCGGCGACCGCGGCCGAGGGCTCGGACTGGACCACCGCGACGCCGGCAGCCACGAGGCCGAACAGGAGCGCCCCGATGCTGAGCGGAAGCAGGATGGAGGAGGCGAACAGGAACGCCGGACGGGCCGCCTCGACGACGACCTCGCCGCGAGCCCGCCACTCGGCCAGGAGGTCCTCTGCCGAGCGGCGACCTCCCGTGCCGGGGGTTCCGGACTGCTGTCCCGACACCCCGGGGCGGGGGCTCGAGGCAGGGTGCGGCGTCATGGGTTCCTCATCTCTGCGTGGGCCTGGGCCAGGAAGGCGACGAACTCCCCGCGGGGGGTTCCCTTCATCATCGGGATCCGCACCGGGTGGAGCAGGGGGGTGTGCGAGCCCACCGGGGTCGCGGCCACGTTGAGTACCGCGCGCGCCTGCGGGTGGAGGTCGAGGGCCCGGCGCTGCCGCGCGCCGAGGGCCACCAGCGTCAGGGAGAGGGCCCGGACCCAGTTGAGGCCTCCATGGGTGGGGGTGAACTCCAGCCGCCACCGGGGCGGTTCGAGCTCGCCCCAGGGGACGGGCCCCACCCCGTCGATGGTGACACCCCGCCGGTCGACGGCCCACACCGGCGCAGGGCGACGGTGACAGGCCCGGCGCTGCCGCGCGCCGAAGGCCACCAGCGTCAGGGAGAGTGCCACCAGCGCTCCCGCGATGATCCCCAACCGCACGGCGCCCACGGCGATCGCCAGGACCAGCAAGGTCAGGCCGGTGACCCCCGGGGCGACGCTCAGGCCGAAGAAGATGTTCGAGACGAGGTACGCCGAGGCGTTCACCGCCTCCAGCACGACCTCGCCGCGGGTGCGCCACTGCCCGTGGAGCTCCTCGGCGGTCCGTGGCCGCCCCGTGGATCTACCTGTGGTGTCGCTCATAGTCACCCCCCTCGTGTCGTTGCGGGGTCCTGTCCGCCCGCCCGGTCATGCAGAGACCCTAACGGCGCCCCGATGTTCCTGAGCCCGGTTGCGGTCGGAATCGGGCAGGTTGTCACCGGGCGGCGCTAGCGTGGGGACAACGGATCAACCAGGACAGGGGAGGGACCATGACCGAGCGCGACACCCTCATCGAGGCACTGGCTCGCCACCGCGGTTTCCTGCTGCAGGCCGCCCAGGGTCTGAGTGAGGAGCAGGCCCGGACCCGCAGCACCGTCAGTGAGCTCACAGTGGCGGGGTTGTTGAAGCACGTGGCGGACACCGAGGAGGAGTGGATGGCGTTCGCGGCCCGCGGCGCGCAGGCGATGTCAGGCAGTGGCGTGTACTCCACCGAGGTCGACTGGGAGGCGGTGGAAGCGCAGTCGCAGGCCTCCGGGGATGACTGGGCGGGCAGCGAATGGGTCGACACCCGCTTCGAGCTGTCGGAGACGGAGACCCTGGATCGGCTGCGGGAGCGGGTCCTCGAGGTCGCAGCGGCTACGGAGGAGTTCCTCGGATCGGCGGACCTGGAGGCCGAGCACGACCTGCCAGAGGCTCCGTGGTTCGAGCAGGGGGCGCGCTGGTCCGTCCGGCGAGTGGCGCTTCACGTGCTGGCCGAGGTGAGCCAGCATGCAGGACACGCCGACATCATCCGCGAGGCCCTGGACGGTCAGAAGACGATGGGGTGACGCCGCCGGGCGCCGGTCGTGGCACCGCGGAGTGGCTGCGTTGGCCTCAGGCGCTCTTGCTGGCGGACCCGGAAGTCTTTTTCGAAGACGTGGAGGTCTTCTTCGACGTGCTCTTCTTGCTGCCCGAGCCGCCCGACGAACCGGAGCCGCTCTTGCTGCTAGAACCGGACTTCTTCGCCGAGGAGGTCGACTTCTCACCCGAGCCCGAGCCGCCCGCCTTGCGGTCCAGGGACGACTTGAGCGCCTCCATCAGGTCGATCACCTCGGCGTCGTCATCCGCCTCCGCTGCGCCGTCGGGGGCTGCCTTGCCCTCGGTGGCGTCGGTGTCGAGCGTGTCCCCGGCCTCGAGCTTGGCGTCGATGAGCTCACGCAGCTCCACCTGGTACTCGTCCTCGAACTCCTCGGGGGTGAAGTCCGAGGCGTACTGCTCCACGAGCGCAGCGGAGAGCTTGAGCTCCTTCTCCCCGATCTTGGCCCGTGACTTCGTCCCGGCGAACTCGACCTCGCGGACCTCGTCGGCCCACAGCATCCCCTGCAGCAGGAGCACCTTGTCCCGCACTCGTAGGGCGCCCAGCCGGGTCTTGTTGCGCAGCGAGAACTGCACGATGGCCACGCGGTCGGTGTCCTGCAGGGTCTGGCGCAGCAGCAGGTAGGACTTCGGCGACTTCTCCTCGGGCTCCAGGAAGTAGCTGCGCTCGAACATGATCGGGTCCACCTGGTCGGCCGGGACGAACTGGAGCACCTCGATCTCCTTGTCCTCCGCCGCGGGCAGCTCCTTGAGCTCCTCGGCCGAGAGGATGATCGTGTCGTCCCCCTCGGAGTAGGCCTTGTCGATGTTCTGGTAGTCGACCTTCTTGCCGCACACCTCGCAGGTGCGTTGGTAGCGGATGCGTCCCCCATCGGCGTCGTGCACCTGGTGGAAGGAGATGTCGTGGTCCTCCACGGCGGTGTAGGCCTTGACCGGCACGTTGACCAGTCCGAACGAGATGGCACCGCTCCACACTGCACGCATGGCCCCAGCGTAGGGGCGATGGGGTGGGCTGTCGCCCCAGCGGTGGGCCCGGTGGCCCGCTCGCCAGGCGTCAGCGGTCGTCGTGCAGGGTCACCACGGCCTGCACGGGCTCGTGGTCGGATCCGGCCACCCCACCCGGGCGCGCGGCGTTGACCCCCACCCCCTCGACCGCGATGCCGTGACCCACCACCATCCAGTCGATCCGCCGGCCGATGCGGGGCTGCCGGTAGCTGCTCACCGTCCCCCAGGGCGGGGTCAGCCGCCGCCCCAACGCCCACGCGTCCTGCGGCCCGCCACCGCGGGTGAGCTCGTCCCAGGTGGCCGAGCCGGGGCGGGAGTTCGCGTCCCCCATCACGACGGCCGTCCTGCCGCGCGTCGGGCTCCGTTCCAGCCCGGGCGAGCGCCCGGTCCCGCGACTACCCTCGCAGGGACGCCCCCCCGTGGAGAGGACCCGCATGGCCCGCAGCGAGCGCAGGACCGTCCGCGTGGGCGAGCGCACCCTCTCGGTCTCCAGCCTGGACAAGGTGCTCTACCCCGAGGCGGGCACCACCAAGGCCGACGTCGTGCACTACTACCTGTCGGTGGCCGAGGTCCTGCTGCCGCAGCTGGCGGGCCGTCCGGTGACGCGCAAGCGCTGGGTCGACGGGGTAGGCACGGAGGGCGACCCGGGGGAGGTGTTCTTCCGCAAGGACCTGGAGGACTCGGCGCCGGACTGGATCCCCACCGGGCGGATCGTGCACGCCAACCGGGCGAACTCCTACCCGCTGGCCACCGAGGCGGCGGTGTTGGCCTGGTTCGCCCAGGTGGCGGCACTGGAGCTGCACACCCCGCAGTGGCGCTTCGGGCCCGACGGGCAGCCCCGCCGCCCCGACCGGCTGGTGCTGGACCTCGACCCCGGCGAGGGGGTGGGGCTGACCGAGTGCGCCCAGGTGGCGCGGTGGTGCCGCGAGGTGCTCGACGGCATGGCGCTGGAGGCCTTCCCCGTGACCTCGGGGTCGAAGGGCATCCACCTGTACGCCGCGCTCGACGGGACGCACGATGCCGAGGCGGTCTCGGCGGTCGCCCACGAGCTCGCGCGGGCCTTGGAGGCCGACCACCCGGACCTCGTCGTCTCCACCATGAAGCGTGCCCGCCGGGCCGGGAAGGTGTTCCTGGACTGGAGCCAGAACAACGCCTCCAAGACCACCGTGGCTCCGTACTCGTTGCGCGGCCGCGCCCGGCCGACGGTGGCCGCCCCCCGTACGTGGGAGGAGCTCGACGACCCGGGCCTCGCGCAGCTCGAGCTCGATGAGGTGCTCGACCGGGTCGCGGACGGCATCGACCCCGTCGCGAGCCTGGGGGCGGGCACGGGGCCCGGGGGTGCTGGCGAGGTGTCGTCGCCGGCGCCCGACCGGCTGAGGACCTACCGCTCGATGCGGGACCCCGACCGGACCGCCGAGCCGGTGCCGGCCGACCCGCCGCGGGAGCGCGAGGCGCCGGACGGGGAGCTGCCGAGCTTCGTGATCCAGGAGCACCACGCCAGCAGCCTGCACTGGGACTTCCGGCTGGAGCACTCCGGCGTGCTGGTCTCCTGGGCCGTGCCCAAGGGGCCGCCGCTGGAGCACGACACCAACCGGCTGGCGGTCATGACCGAGGACCACCCGCTGGAGTACGGCACGTTCGAGGGCACCATCGCCGCGGGGGAGTACGGCGCCGGCGAGGTGACCATCTGGGACGCGGGCACCTACGAGCGCAAGAAGTGGCGGGAGGGCAAGGAGGTGATCGCCGTCCTGCACGGCCGCCCCGATGGGGGGCTCGGCGGGGTGCCACGCCGGTTCGCCCTCATCCAGGCCACCGGCATGGGCAGCGAGCGCAACTGGCTGCTGCGCCTCACCGACGAGCAGCCCGGGGCGGGGCATCCCCAAGACGGTTCCCCCGAGGAGGTGACGGCGGCACCGTCACCGAGCCGGTCCCGTGCTGACCGGTCGGACTCGCGCACCGCCAGAAGGGCCTTGCGCCGGCGGCCCGCGCCGGGGTTCACCGTGGCCGACCTGCCGGCGGCGATGGCGGCCACGGCCGGGACCCCGGAGCAGGTGGAGCGGGCGGTGGCCGGCGGCCAGGAGTGGGCGTTCGAGATGAAGTGGGACGGCTATCGCGTGGTCGCGGGGGTCCGGACGGCGGGGCAGGGTCCTGCCGATGCCGATGCCGATGCCGATGCCGGTGCCGAGCGCGAGGGCGCCGTCGTGCTTGCCAGCCGCAACGGAAAGGACCTGACCGACACCTTCCCCGCGGCCGTCGAACTCACCCGGCTGCTGCGGGGGGAGGCGGCCGAGCGGGGCGGGGCCGTCCTCGATGGCGAGCTGGTGGCGTTGGACGACCGGGGCCGCCCCGACTTCGGTCTGCTGCAGGCGGCGCTCGGCGACGGGCCCGGCGTCAACGCGGCCGGCGACCCCATCGAGCTGCGCTATCTCGTCTTCGACCTGCTGCAGCTCGGCGCGCCCGGGGACCCGGAGGACCGGCAGCGCTCCCTGCTGCGCATCCCCTGGGGTGAACGACGCGAGCTCCTGCGCGAGGTGCTGGGTACTGGTGGCGATGCCGTGTCGGTGCCGCCGGCCCACACCGGCACCCTCGCCCAGGCGCAGCGGGCGAGCCGGGGGCTGGGGCTGGAGGGGGTCGTCGCCAAGCGGGTCGATGCGGTCTATCTGCCCGGCCAGCGCGGTTCGGCGTGGGTGAAGCTCAAGACGCAACGCCACCAGGAGGTGGTCGTCATCGGGGTCCGGCAGGGGCGCGGCGGCCGGTCCGGTGGCATCGGGTCGCTGCTGGTGGCGGTGGGGGACGACGAGGGCGAACTGCGCTACGCCGGCCGGGTGGGGACGGGCTTCAGCGCCGCCCAGCTGGCCGACATCGAGAAGACGCTGCGCCGCATCGAGCGCAAGACGCCCCCGGTGGACGACGTGCCGGCGGCCGACCGCACGGACGCCTGGTGGGTGACGCCGCGGCTGGTGGGCGAGGTGTCCCTGGCCGGGCGCACGCGCGACCAGCGGGTGCGGCAGGCGGTCTGGCGGGGGTGGCGACCGGACAAGGAGGCCGGCGAGGTCCGATGGGAGGTGTAGCGCCCCAGCCACGGCCGGCGGCCTCGACGCCGATGACGACCGTGCCGGGGCCGGCGGTCGTCGATGATGTGTGGCGGGTCGCTACTGGCCCAGGGAGCGCAGCACGTCGCCAAAGTCCCCGATGTCGCTGCCGCTGGCCCGGCCCAGCGTGCGCCGGGCCTCGGTCAGAGGGTCGTCCGAGACGTTCGCCGCGGCGCTGAGTCCCCGGCCGGAGCCGGGCCCGGCGGTCAGGGCGGCGAGCTCGGAGGCGGCCCGGTCGATGCGGCGGTCCAGGGCGAGGGTGCCGTCGCCGAAGTCCGCGGTCGCGGCGTAGACGCCGGTGGGCACGGTGGCCGCTCCGAGGTAGGAGAACAGCGGCCGCAGGGCGTGCTCGACCACCAGCGAGTGGCGCTCGGAGCCGCCGGTGGCGGCCAGGAGCACGGGGGTCCCTCGCAGGGTGTTGGGGGCCACCAGGTCCACGAAGGACTTGAACAGTCCCGCGTAGGAGGCCTGGAAGGTGGGGGTCACCACGATCACGGCGTCGGCCTCTTGCACGGCGGTCAGCGCCGCCTCGAGGTCGTCGCTGGTGAACCCGGTGAGCAGCGCGTCGGCGATCGCGTGGGCGTGCTCGCGCACCTCCACCACGGTGGTCTCGACCGGACCCGGCAGGGCTTGCTCGCTCGCCTCGGCGAGACGGTCGGCCAGCGTGCGGGTGGATGAGGGGGAGCGCAGCCCTGCGCTCACGACGGCGAGGTGGGTCATCAGTCGGCCTCCAGGGTGTTGTGGTCCTCCGCCCGGGTGCCGGTCCAGCGGTCCGTGGCGGGCGTGGCTGCGGCCTGCGTGCCCCGGCCGGCGGCCAGGGCGGCGGCGTGGGTGGGGGCGTCGGGCACGCCGGGGGCGCGCACCGCATCGAACTCCTTGCGGAGCGTGGGCAGGATCTCCCCGAGCAGGTCCAGCTGCTCGAGCACGACCTTCTGGGGCAGCCCCGCGTGGTCGATGAGGAAGAGCTGGCGCTGGTAGTCGCCCACGTACTCGCGGAAGGACAGGGTGCGCTCGATGACCTCCTGCGGGCTGCCGACGGTCAGCGGCGTGTTGCGCGAGAACTCATCCAGCGAGGGGCCCCCGCCGTACACCGGCGCGTTGTCGAAGTACGGGCGGAACTCGCGCACGGCGTCCTGGCTGTTGCGGCGCATGAAGAACTGGCCGCCCAGGCCGACGATCGCCTGCTCGGGGGTGCCGTGGCCGTAGTGGGCGAAGCGCTGGCGGTAGCGCTCCACCATCTGCTGGGTGTGGTGGGCCGGCCAGAAGATGTGGTTGGCGAAGAACCCGTTGCCGTAGTACGCGGCCTGCTCGGCGATCTCCGGCGAGCGGATGGAGCCGTGCCACACGAAGGGCGGGATGCCGTCCAGCGGGCGCGGGGTGGCCGTGAAGCTGTGCAGCGGCGTGCGGTAGCGGCCCTGCCAGGTGACCTCCTCCTCGCGCCACAGCTTGTGCAGCAGGGCGTAGTTCTCGATGGCGAGGTTCACGCCCTCGCGGATGTCCTTGCCGAACCAGGGGTAGACCGGGCCGGTGTTGCCGCGGCCCAGCATCAGGTCGACGCGGCCGCTGGAGAGGTGCTGCACGTAGGCGTAGTCCTCGGCGAGGCGCACCGGGTCGTTGGTGGTGATGAGGGTGGTCGCGGTGGTGAGCTGCAGGCGCTTGGTCTGCGCGGCGATGGCCGCCATGAGGATCGGCGGGTTGGCCGGCGCGATGAACGGCGGGTTGTGGTGCTCACCGGTGGCGAAGACGTCCAGGCCGATCTCCTCGGCCTTGAGGGCGATCTCCACCGTGTTGCGGATGCGCTCGTTCTCGGTGGGGGTGCGGCCGGCCGTGGGGTCGGTGGTGACGTCCCCAATGGTGAAGATGCCGAACTGCATGACGCTCCTGGCGGGCGGGTGGAGGAAAGGTGACGTGTCAGGTAACAGGTGGGCCGGCCTGACTATTCCCGGCACTTGTGCGCGGGGCGATGAGGCGGTAGACCGGGTGGTGAGGGTGGTGCACCCCGCGCCACCGCAACCAGGAGGACGGCCATGGCAGAGCACACGGTGTATGCAGGTTTCGAGGGCAGGGTGGCACTGGTCACCGGGGGTGGTTCCGGCATCGGGGAGGCGTGCTGCGTCGACCTCGCCCGGCAGGGCTGCAAGGTCGTGGTGGCCGACATCGACCTCGCCGCGGCCACGCGGGTGGCCGAGAGCATCACCTCCACCGGCGGTGAGGCCGCCCCGTTCGAGCAGGACGCCTCCGACCCCGACGCCAACAAGGCAGCGGTGGACTTTGCCGTGGAGACCTTCGGCGGGCTGCACCACGCGGTGAACAACGCCGGTATCGGGGGCACCACGGACCCGGCCGGCGAGCTCGCCCCGGAGGACTGGTTGAAGGTCATCAACGTCAACCTCAACGGCGTGCTCTACGGCATGCGCTACGAGCTGCCCGCCATCGAGGCAGCCGGCGGCGGTTCCATCGTGAACATGGCCTCCATCCACGGCACCGTGGCCACGGGGGTGGGCAACTCGGCCTACACCGCGTCCAAGCACGGCGTGGTGGGGCTCACCAAGCAGGCTGGCGTGGACTACGGGCCGCGTGGTGTGCGGATCAACGCGGTGGGTCCGGCCTACATCGACACCCCGCTGCTCCAGGGCATGGACGACAGCGCCCGCGAGGGCCTGGTGGCGCTCCACCCCATCGGGCGGCTGGGCAAGGCCGAGGAGGTCGCGCACCTGGTGACCTTCCTGCTCTCGGACGACGCGTCCTTCATCACCGGCAGCTACCACCTGGTCGACGGCGGCTACACCTCGCCGTGACCTGACCGTGCAGGGCCCCCGCGGCCACAGCGGCGCGGGGCCCTGCACGTGGGGAATTTGCTAGCCTCCCGTGGGCCCAACCGGCTCCCGGACGAGGGTGGTCGTACCCGGTCACGCGCAAAGACGACCACGAGGAGCGTGTCTGTCATGGCGTGGATCGTGCTCATCCTCTCGGGGATGTTCGAGGCCGTCTGGGCCACCGCCCTGGGGAAGATCGAGGGACCGCAGAGCGTCGGGGCCATCACGGCCTTCGTGCTCGGCAGCGCCGTCTCGCTCGGCGGACTGTGGTGGGCGATGAAGGACCTGCCCACCGGCACCGCCTACGCCGTGTGGGTGGCCGTGGGTGCCTCGACCACCGTGGCCTACGCCGTCGCCACCGGTGAGGAGCCGTTCAGCATCGCCAAGCTGCTGCTCCTGCTGGGCCTTATCGGCTGCGTCATCGGCCTGAAGGTCGTCGACGGCTGAGGCCCGCCGGCCAGTCGACCTCGGCGGCCACCTGGCGCCACTTGTCGGCCAGGGTGTCGATGTTCTCGTGCGCGTTGAGCCCGCTGGGTTGGGGCACCACCCACAAGGGAGCACCGGCGACCCGCCCCTCCTGGCGGCCGAGCTGGGCGTGGCGGTCGCCCCAGGCCGTCCGGAAGGCCGTGATCCCCGCGACCGCCACCACGGGGAGCCGCCCCGTGCCGGCGTGCAGTCCCTGCACCAGGCCCTCCAGGCGGTGGTGCCCCAGACGCAGTTCCTCGGCGCCGAGCTCGTCGGCGCGCACCGAGGCCCGGGCCACCAGGTTGGTGATGCCGATGCCGCGCTCGCGCAGGTGGGCCGCGTCCGCATCGGACAGCCCGTGGGTCACGTCCAGCTGGCGGTCGGTCAGGCCCGCTCGGTGGAGCGACGGCCAGAAGCGGTTGCCCGGGCGGGCGAAGGGGGCGTTGACCGCCGCCGTCCAGAGCCCTGGGTTCACGCCCACGATGAGGAGTCGCACCGCATCGTGCAGCACGTCGTCTACCGTCTCGTTGGCGAACCGGGCCAGCTCGTCACGATGCGGACGGCGCCCGCCCAGGGGGGACGGGCGCCGCGGCACGACGGGAGGATGCACCGGTGTCAGCCCTGCGGGGCCCGGGTGGCGCCGTCGGCCGAGGCCTCGTCGTCCGTGAGCTGCGTGCCGGTGCCGGTGCCGGTGCCGGCTGCTGCGTGGGCCGGCTCGCGCCCGGCGTCCTTGGCCTTCTCGTCGCGACGGTATCCGCTGCCGTGCTTGCCGTGTTCCACCTCGTGGGCGAACGGGCCGAAGGGCAGCACGTGCAGCACCGCCACGATGATCGCGCCCCAGACGAGGCCCAGCGCCATCGCCACCAGGGTGTCGGCGAGCCAGGCCAGCAGGCCACCGATCACGGGGGTGCCCGCGACCATGTCGGCGAGGTGGTGGGCGAGGTCATAGGGGGCGCTCAGGCCGTACTCGTCGATGCCGACCATGATGATGTGGCCACCCACCCAGAGCATGGCCAGCATCCCGACGAAGCCGATGATGTCCAGCACGGTGGGCATGGCCTTGACCATGCCGCGGCCCAGCTTGTGGCCCGCCGAGCCCTCATCGTTCTTCTTGGCCAGGTGCAGGCCCACGTCGTCCATCTTCACGATGAGGGCGACCGCGCCGTAGACCACGACGGTCATGAGCAGCGCCACCACGACCAGGATCAGTCCGCGGCTCAGCAGGGACTGGTCGGTCACCTCGTTGAGGGAGATGACCAGGATCTCGCAGGAGAGCACGAAGTCGGTGGTGATGGCGCTCTTGACCACCTGCTCCTCGTCCTGCTCCGAGCGCTCGTCGGCGGCCTTGCCGTCGTCACCGTGGCCGGAGATCTTCTCCCAGACCTTCTCCGCGCCCTCGAAGCACAGGTAGGTGCCGCCGAGCATCAGCAGGGGCGTCAGGATCCAGGGGGCGAACTGGCTGAGGAGCAGCAGCACCGGCACGATGATCGCCTTGTTCCGCAGCGACCCCTTGGCGATGCGCCAGATCATCGGCAGCTCACGGTTGGGCTCCGCGCCCTCCAGGTACTGCGGGGTCACCGCGGCGTCGTCCACCACCACGCCGGCCGCCTTGGTGCTGGCCTTGGCCGCGCCGGCAGCCACGTCGTCCACGCTGGCCGCGGCCAGGCGCGCCATGGCGGCGATGTCGTCGAGCAGGGCAGCGAGTCCGCCGGCCATGGGGAACCTCCGGGCTGGGGTGGGGTGAGGTGAGGGGGCCGGGACAGCCTAGCGGCAGCAGGCTGGTCGGCATCGTTGGCCGAGGGGCGAGGAGGAGGCGACGCACCCGGGTGGGCTCACCGCATCGGCGTGGTTAGGGTGTGTGGCGTACCCCACGGGAGCTCGGGCACGAGCTGAGAGCGGACTGTTGCCGTCCGGACCGTTCGAACCTGTCCGGTTAGCACCGGCGGAGGAAGCGAGGACGACGATGTCGTGCACCCATGAGACCGACCAGCAGTGCGAGGCCCGCCTCGAGCAGCACCCCGAGAATCACCCCCAGCACCGCCTGGTGACCGTGACCGACGGGGAGGTGACCGTGCCGATGACGGCGATCAGCCAGCACGACTCCCCGGACGGCAGCCCCAACGAGGACTTCGTCGTGTACCGCACGATGGGGCCGGGGTCCGACCCGCAGGTGGGCCTGGAACCGGTGCGGCAGGCGTGGATCGAGGCGCGCGGCGACACCGCGACCCATGCCGGGCGGGAGCGTGACCTCGCCGACGACGGGCGCTCGGCCCTGCGGCGCGGGGAGCCCTCGCAGGCGTGGCGGGGTCGGGTGCAGGAGCCGCGGCGCGCGCAGCCGGGCCGGACGGTGACGCAGCTGCACTACGCCCGCCGGGGCGAGATCACCCCCGAGATGCGGTACGTGGCCCTGCGCGAGGGCTGCGAGGTGGAGCTGGTGCGCTCGGAGGTGGCGGCGGGGCGCGCCATCATTCCGGCGAACGTGAACCACCCCGAGTCCGAGCCGATGGTCATCGGCCGGGCCTTCCTCACCAAGGTGAACGCCAACATCGGCAACTCGGCCGTCACCTCCTCGATCGCCGAGGAGGTGGAGAAGATGTCCTGGGCCACCCGCTGGGGCGCCGACACGGTGATGGATCTCTCCACCGGGGAGGACATCCACACCACGCGGGAGTGGATCCTGCGCAACTCCCCGGTGCCGATCGGCACGGTCCCCATCTACCAGGCCCTGGAGAAGGTCGACGGCGTGGCCGAGGAGCTCACATGGGAGGTCTTCCGCGACACGGTTGTCGAGCAGGCAGAGCAGGGCGTGGACTACATGACCGTGCACGCCGGGGTGCGGCGGCGGCACGTGCCTCTGACGGCCGGGCGTGTGACCGGCATCGTCTCCCGCGGCGGGTCGATCATGGCCGGGTGGTGCATGGCCCACCGCCGCGAGTCGTTCCTGTACGAGCACTTCGACGAGCTGTGTGAGATCTTCGCCGCGCACGACGTCGCCTTCTCGCTGGGCGACGGGCTGCGGCCGGGGTCGCTGGCCGACGCGAACGACGCCGCCCAGCTGGCCGAGCTGCGCACCCTGGGCGAGCTGACGCAGCGGGCCTGGGAGCACGACGTGCAGGTGATGGTGGAGGGCCCCGGCCACGTGCCGCTGCACCTGGTCAAGGAGAACGTGGACCTGGAGCAGGAGTGGTGCCACGGGGCGCCCTTCTACACGCTGGGCCCGCTGGCCACCGACATCGCGCCGGGCTACGACCACATCACCAGTGCCATCGGGGCGGCCCCCATCGCCCAACACGGCACGGCGATGCTCTGCTACGTCACGCCGAAGGAGCACCTGGGCCTGCCGAACCGGGACGACGTGAAGACCGGGGTGATCACCTACAAGATCGCCGCGCACGCCGCGGACGTCGCCAAGGGCCACCCGCGGGCCCGGGACTGGGACGACGCCATGAGTAAGGCGCGCTTCGAGTTCCGTTGGCACGACCAGTTCGCGCTGGCGCTGGACCCGGTGACCGCGCAGGAGTTCCACGACGAGACGCTGCCGGCCGAGCCGGCCAAGAACGCGCAGTTCTGCTCGATGTGCGGGCCGAAGTTCTGCTCGATGCGGATCAGTCGTGACATCAACGAGGCCTACGGCGGGCAGATGGCCGCCGAGGCGGGTGCCGCGGCCGTCGGCGAGCCGGTGTTCGTCGAGTTGAGCACCAGGCCGTGAGCAACACGGCCCTCGCCGCCCGGGATGCGTCCCGGGCGGCGGGCCCGGCGCGCCCGCGTCGGTCGTCGGGGCGACGGCCCCGCCCCGTGGGTGCGCCGCGTTCCCCTGCCCCGGGGCGGGCGGCGCTGCGGGCCGGGGTGTTCGGCAACTTCGTCGACCAGGTGCACATCTTCCTGCCGCTGGTGGCGCTCGCACCGGCGTTGCCCACCATCGCGGGGGAACGGGCGCTCGCGGTGGTGGGCTCCTGGGTGGTCGTGGCCACCCTGCTGGGCCGGCCGGTGGGGGCGATGGTGTTCGGCCCGCTGGCCGACCGGGTGGGGCGGACGGCGACCACGCGGGTGGCCATCCTGGGGACGGCGGCGTGCACGGCGGGCATCGCGGTGGTGCCCTCGCACGCGAGCATCGGGATCGCGTCGGTGGTGGTGATCCTGTTGCTGCGCTTCCTCGGGGGCGTGTTCCTCGCCGGGGAGTACACCGCGGCGATCCCGCTGGCGATGGAGTGGAGCCCACCCCGGCGGCGAGGGCTGGTCTCGGGGTTGATCATGGCGATGGCGCCGTGGGCCCAGGCCGCGATCGCCGGCAGCACGGCCGGGTTGCTGTGGCTGCTGGGCCCGGAGCAGTACGCCCAGTGGGGGTGGCGGGTGGTGTTCGGCGCCGGCGCGGTGGCCTCGCTGGGGGTGTACCTCTACTACGCGCGGAGCCTGGTGGACGAGCCCGGGGCCGCGCGGCGGCGGGAGGTGGCGACCGCGCACGGGGGAGCAGTGGCGGTGGGTGCGGGTGGGCAAGCGGGTGCGGTGGATGGCGGTGGTCGTCCTGCCGTGCGGCGCCCCGGGCTGGTGGAGCTGCTCGTCGGGCGGCACGCGCGGTCCTCTGGCAGGTCTTCGGCCTGATGACCGGGTTGTGGTGCCTCACGAACATGGTGGTCATCGCGATGACCGGACTGCTGGGCACCGAGCTGGGCCTGGGTGCCGGTGAGGTGTCGCTGGTGATGGCGGCCGCGGCCGTGGCGCAGGCCCTCGTAATGTCGGTGACCGGGCACCTGTCGACGCTGGCTGGCCGGCGGGTGTTCTTCGTGGGGGCCGGGCTGGTGACGGCCGTGGCGGCACCGGTCCTGTGGTGGCTGACGCTGGCGGGTGCCGGCGGTGCCGCGGGCGCCTGGGGTGTGGCTGCTGGTGTGGTGGCACTCCAGGTCGTGACCGTGACCGCCTACGGGCCGGTGGGCGCCTACCTGTCGGAGCGCTGGCCGGCAGAGGTGCGGTCCACCGGGTACGGGACGGCGTACTCGCTCTCGATCGTCCTGCCCGCGCTCTGGCCGGTGTGGCTGCCGTGGGTGCAGGGCGTGGTCGGGGAGCGGCCTGCGGAGATGGCGGTCCTGGCGGTCGGTGGGCTGCTGGTGGCCGGGTGCGGGCTGCTCGGCCCGGCGCTCCGACCCCCGGAGCTGCACCGCTCGGTCGAGGAGGTCGCGACCTCCCCCTGAGCGTCAGCCCTGCCCGGGGCGCGGCTCACCCCATCGGGTCCGAGGACGATGCTGGCCGCGCCCCCAGGAGGGAGCGCGGCCAGCGGTCGATGGGCCCGGTGCGGTCGGGGCCGGGCGGGTCAGGCCTGCGCGAACTCGTCGATGATCGTGGTGAAGGTCGTCGACGGGCGCATCACGGCGGCGGTCTTCGCGTCGTCCGGGTGGTAGTAGCCACCGAGGTCGACCGCGTCACCCTGGGCGGAGAGCAGCTCGTCGGCGATCTGCTGCTCCTGGGCGCCCAGCTTCTCGGCCAGGGCGCCGAAGGTCTTCGCCAGTTCGGCGTCCTCCGACTGCGCGGCCAGCTCCCTGGCCCAGTACAGGGCGAGGTAGAAGTGGCTGCCGCGGTTGTCGATCTCGCCGACCTTGCGGCTGGGGGAGCGGCCCTCGTCCAGCAGGGTCTCCGTGGCGCGGCCGAGGGCGTCGGCCAGCACGCGGGCCTTGGGGTTGTCCTCGTGCTCGGCCACGTGGTCCAGGCTCTCGGCCAGGGCCAGGAACTCGCCCAGGGAGTCCCAGCGCAGGTGGTTCTCCTCGACCAGCTGGTCCACGTGCTTCGGGGCGGAGCCACCGGCGCCGGTCTCGAACAGGCCACCGCCGTTCATCAGCGGCACCACCGACAGCATCTTGGCGCTCGTGCCGAGCTCCAGGATGGGGAAGAGGTCGGTGTTGTAGTCACGCAGGACGTTGCCGGTGACGCTGATGGTGTCCTCGCCCTTGCGGATGCGGTCCAGCGAGAACTGGGTCGCCTCCTCGGGGGCCATGATGCGGATGTCGAGGCCCTCGGTGTCGTGCTCGGTGAGGTACTTCTCGACCTTCTTGATGAGCTGCGCGTCGTGGGCGCGCTCGGAGTCCAGCCAGAACACGGCGGGGGTCTCCGAGGCGCGGGCGCGGTTGACGGCCAGCTTCACCCAGTCGCGGATGGGGGCGTCCTTGGTCTGGCAGGCGCGCCAGATGTCACCGGCGGAGACCTTGTGCTGCAGCAGCACCTCGCCGGAGGAGTCGACGACCTGCATGGTGCCGCTGGAGGGCACCTCGAAGGTCTTGTCGTGGGAGCCGTACTCCTCGGCCTTCTGTGCCATCAGCCCGACGTTCGGAACCGAACCCATGGTGGTGGGGTCGAAGGCGCCGTTCTCCTGGCAGTCCTCGATGACGGTCTGGTAGACGCCGGCGTAGGAGCTGTCGGGGATGACGGCGAGGGTGTCCTGCTGCTCGTCGTTCTTGTTCCACATCTGGCCGCTGGTGCGGATCATGGCCGGCATGGAGGCGTCGATGATGACGTCGCTCGGCACGTGGAGGTTGGTGATGCCCTTGCGCGAGTCGACCATCGCCAGGTCGGGGCCGTCGGTGAGGCCCTGGTCGATGCTGGACTGCACCGCATCGGCGGTCTCGGCCGGGAGGTTCTTCAGGCCGGAGAGGATGGCGGCGAGGCCGTCGTTGGGGGAGAGGCCGGCCTCGCGGAGGGCATCGCCGTGCTCGGCGAAGACGGCCGGCAGGAAGGCGCGCACGACGTGGCCGAAGATGATGGGGTCGGAGACCTTCATCATCGTGGCCTTGAGGTGGATGGAGAACAGGAGGTCCTCGGACTGTGCGAGCTCCACCTGCTCCGAGAGGAAGGTGTTGAGGGCCTTGACGTCCAGGAAGGTGGCGTCCACGACCTCGCCGTCGAGGACCGTGATGCCGTCCTTGAGCACGGTGGTCTGGCCGGAGTCGTCGACCAGCTGGATGGTCAGGGTGTCGTCGCCCTTGATGACCACGGACTTCTCGTGGGAGGCGAAGTCGTCCTCGCCCATGGTGGCCACGCGGGTGCGGGAGTCGGCCGACCACTCGCCCATGGAGTGCGGGTGCTTGCGGGCGAAGTTCTTGACGGCCTGGGGGGCGCGGCGGTCGGAGTTGCCCTCGCGCAGCACGGGGTTCACTGCGGAGCCCTTGACGGCGTCGTACGTGGCGCGGACGGCGCGGTCCTCGTCGGTCTGCGGGTCCTCGGGGTAGTCCGGGATGGCGTAACCCTGGCCCTGCAGCTCGGTGATGGCCTCCTTGAGCTGCGGCACGGAGGCGGAGATGTTGGGCAGCTTGATGATGTTCGCCTCGGGCGTCTTGGCGAGGTCACCGAGGTTGCCCAGGGCGTCCTCGACGCGCTGGTCCTCGGAGAGCTGCTCGGGGAACTGCGCCAGGATGCGACCGGCCAGAGAGATGTCACGGGTCTCGACGTCGATGTCGGCCGTGGTGGCGAAGGCCTCCACGATCGGCTTGAGCGAGTAGGTCGCCAGGAGCGGCGCCTCATCGGTGCGGGTCCAACTGATCTTGGCCATCTGGGGTGTTCTCCCTCGTCTCGGATGGGTACCCACGCGTCAGCGCCCTCGCGCTGGGGGGTGGGTGCCGTCTTGCCTCCAGCCTAAGTGGTGGGGGGTGGCTGGTGCGAAGTCGTGGGGTGGTGCGCGGCCTCGTGGGGGTCTCTGGCGTTCGGTCAGGTGGGGGTTGGACGGGGTGAATCGGCCCGGATTCTCTGCCGCTACTGTGCGGGTTCGGGCTCTCGGGTGACGCCTGTGGAGCGTCTCGAACTCTTCCGGGGTGAGCACCCCCCCTGGGCGTGCTCGCGCACGGCTGAGGTGACGCGTCACCCAGCGGGTGCGTATCGTGGGCGCGCAATCCCCCCCGAGACTCTTCTGAGGAGAATCCATGCGCATTGGCGTGATCATCGGCAGCACCCGTCCCGGCCGCAAGGGCGAGAAGGTCGCTACCTGGTTCATGGACCAGGTGACCGCTCACCAGGAGGGCTCGGAGTCGAACGATGTGACCTACGAGCTGGTGGACCTGGCCGAGTTCGACCTCCCGCTGCTGAGCGAGCCCACGGTTCCCGGCGCGGCCAACGGCGAGTACGAGAACCCCGCCACCATCACGTGGGCCGAGAAGATCGCCACGTTCGACGGGTACATCTTCATCACGGCCGAGTACAACCACTCGGTGCCTGCTGCTCTGAAGAACGCCTTCGACGTCCTCTACGTCGAGTGGGTGAAGAAGTCGATCGCCTTCGTCAGCTACGGCGCGCTCTCGGGCGCCCGCGCGGTGGAGCACTGGCGGGGGATCGTGGCCAACGCGAACATGCTGCAGGCCCGCAACCAGGTGTCCCTCCCGCTGTTCGACTCCCTGCAGGAGGACGGTTCCGTCGAGCCGCCGAAGCCCGTGGCCGACGGTGTGCGCGGCATGCTCAAGGAGCTCGAGGACCTCACCCGCCTTGCGCAGCAGCACCGCGGCTGACGGCGGGCCCGGGGCGATCGGGTCGAGCGCCCGCCCGCCCCGCACGGGAGCCGGAGCCCGCACGGGGTGCTCCCACCAGCGGCTGGTGGTCCACCCGTCGCGGGTGGGAGCACCAGCCACGGGCGGGCCACCTGTCACCGCGTCGTCAGGATCTCGCGCTCCCGCCGTGCGCCCAGGAACTCCGGGCGGGGGGCAGGCGCTGCGAAGGGCTCACCGCACTGGTTGTCCGCCGCGGTGAACACGATGAAAACGTTCGACCGGGGCGCGGGGGTGATGTTGCCGTTCGAGGCGTGCATGCAGTTCGAGTCGAACCAGGTGGCTCCACCGGCGGCGCCCGTCAGCACGTCGATGCCGTGGCGCTCGTACATGCGGGTGAGGACGTCCTGATCCGGCGTGCCGGCTCCCTGCATCACCAGCGAGGACTTGTAGTTGTCCTCGGGTGTCTCACCGACGCACGACACGTAGTGGCGGTGCGAGCCCGGCATGATCATCAGCGGGCCGTTGTACGTGTGGTTGTCGGTCAGGGCGATCGAGACGCTGATCGCCCGCGGGGTGGGCATCCCGTCCTCCGCGTGCCAGGTCTCGAAGTCCGAGTGCCACGAGAACTCCTTGCCCGCGAAGCCCGGCTTGAAGTTCACCCGGCTCTGGTGGATGGTCACCGGCCCGCCGAGCACCTGCTCGGCCCGGGCCACCAGTCGCGGGTCGTGGGCCACCGAGCGGAACAACTCGTTCGAGCGGTGCACTTCGAAGACCGTGCGGAGCTGTCCGCTCCCGGCCTCGGTGATGGTGCGCTCGTCGGCCAAGACGTGCTCGTCCCGGGAGAGAACGTCCAACTCCTCGCGCATGCGGTTGATCTCGACAGGGGAGAACAGTTCCGGCACCTGGGCGTAGCCCGCGGTCTCGATGTGGTCGAGCTCGCGTCCGTCGAAGGGGCCGTCATCCGGGCCTCCCACCACGACCGGGTCAGTGCGTTCCAGGACCGCGGGGCGATCGCCCGTACGGGTGGGGTACCGGTCGTGGGGCTCGGCCGTGTCACCCGGCCGGGCGGATGGTGCGATGGGCTTGACACTCGTGGTGGTCACGTTGAACCTCCTCGTGTGCACGCGGTGGTGCGATCCGTGGGTCGTTCCTTTCGGCGGGTGCCGTGGTGGGAGCCGCCCGCGCGGGGCGACTCCCTCCACAGCAGGAATGAGGACCCCATGGGTCCCGTCCAGCTCAGGCCTTGGGCGTGTCCAGGCGGTTGCCCTCAGCGTCCAGCAGGGGGTACACGCCGTTCTCGTCGTGGACCTCGCGTCCGGTCACCGGCGGGTTGAACACGCAGGTGCAGTGGACGTCCTCATCGGCGATGAGGGTGTGCTTGTCCGAGTCGTTCAGCAGGTACATGGTCCCGGGGCGCAGCTCGTGCTCCTCGCCGGTGTCGCGGTTCACCAGCGTGCCGGAACCCTGGTAGACGTACACGCACTCCACGTGGTTGGCGTACCACATGTCCGTGCTCGTGCCGGCCTTCAGGACCGTGACGTGGAAACTGAAGCCGACGCCCTCGTCGGCCAGGAAGAACCGGCGGGAGCGCCAGTTGCCGTGCTCGACGTCGTTCTCGGTGCCGTTCAGCTCGTCCAGGTGCATGACCTTCATGTGTGTCTCCTTCTCTCAGGCTCTGTGTGTCAGTGGTTCGTGGGGTGTGGGGCGGGCCCTCGCTGGGGCCGTTAGGCGCCGACGGCAGCGACGGACTCCGTGAGGATCCGCAGCGCCTCGTCGATCTCCTCGTCGGTGACCGTCAGCGGCGGCAGGAGCTTCACGACCTCGTCGGACGGGCCGGAGGTCTCCACCATCAGGTGGCGCTCGAACGCGGCCGCAGCGATCTTGCCCGCGGCCTCGGGGTCCTCGAAGGCGATGCCGCACATCAGGCCGCGTCCCCGCACCTCGGCAGAACCGGAGGCGTTCGCGGCGATCGTCGCCAGGCCCTCGTGCAGACGCTCGGCCTTGGCGCGCACCTCGGCGCCGAAGGCGTCGTCGGCCCAGTAGTTCTCGATGGCAGCGGCGGCGGTGACGAACGCGGGCGTGAAGCCGCGGAAGGTGCCGTTGTGCTCGCCCGGGGTCCACTGGTCGAGCTCGGGGCGGATCAGCGTGATGGCGAACGGCAGCCCCAGGCCGGACAGCGACTTGCTGAGGCACACCACGTCCGGCGTGATGCCCGCGGGCTCGAACGAGAAGAAGGTGCCGGTGCGGCCACAGCCGGCCTGCACGTCATCGACGATCAGCTTCACGTCGTGCTTGGCGCAGAGGTCGGCCAGCTTCTTCACCCACTCCATCGAGGCGGCGTTCAGCCCGCCCTCACCCTGCACGAGCTCCACGATGGCGCCCGCGGGCAGGTCCTCGGTGCTCGCCGCAGCCCACTGCGCGTCGAGCTGGTCGAGGTCCACCAAGTCGTCGCCATCGGACGGGGTGTGAGAGTCGTACGCCACCTGCTGGGTGTCCGTCAGCGGCACGCCGGCACCGGCGCGCTTCATCTTGTTGGCCGTCACCGACAGCGAGCCCAGGGTCATGCCGTGGAAGCCGTTGGTGAAGGCCACGACCTCGCTGCGGCCCGTCGCCTTGCGCACGGCCTTCAGCGCCGCCTCGACCGTGTTGGTGCCCGTCGGGCCGGGCATGAGGACCTTGTGGTCCATGCCGCGCGGCTCCAGGACGTGGGAGGTCAGCACCTCCAGGAAGTGCCGCTTGGCGGGGGTGTGCATGTCCATCGAGTGGATCACGACGTCCTGCGCCAGGTGGTCCATCATCGCGCCCTTGATGGCGGGGTTGTTGTGCCCGTAGTTCAGGGCGCCGGCGCCGGCGAAGAAGTCGAGGTACTCCTCGCCGGTCTCGGTCTGCTGGTGCGCGCCGCGGGCGGTGGTGAACACCACCGGCCACTGGCGGCAGTAGGAGCGCACGGACGACTCGCGGGCGCCGAAGATGCTGGTGTCGCCGTCGCGGTGCTCGGTGGAGCCGGCGGTCGCAGTGGTCTGGGTCTCGCTCATGGTCAGGTCCTCCTCGAGAGGGGGTTGTTCACGGTGATGGGGTCAGGGGCCCGCCCGGTCAGGCCGGCGTCAGGGGCTCGATGCGGTGCAGCAGCTCCGCGTCGTGCACGTCGTCGGGGGGGAAGTGGTCGCGGGTGATGAACTCGGTGACGGTCTCGGTCGCGCCGCGGCGCTCGGCGAAGCGGGCGAACAGCGCGTTGGAGGCGTCGTTGTCCGTCGTCACCGTGCTCTCCAGGGCGCGGGCGCCGGTGGCGTCCACCACGGCATCGAGCAACCGCCCGGCCAGGCCGCGGCCCCGCTGCGAGGCGTCCACGGCGATCTGCCATACGAAGACGGTGTCCGGGTCCTGCGGGCGCAGGTAGGACATGCAGTAGCCGACGATCTCGCCGTCCACCTCGGCCACGGCGCTGTGGGCGCCGAAGTCCCGCGCCATGAGCAGGTAGGCGTAGGAGGTGTTGACGTCGAGCACCTGGCTGTCCCGGGCGATCCGCCACATGGCGGCGCCGTCGTCCAGGGTTGCCGCGCGGAAGGTGACCGCGGGCTGGGCGTCCGCACCCGTGGGCTGCGCGTCGCTCGTCATGCGCCCACCCCCTGCTCGATGAGGACCTCGGCCACCTGGACAGCGTTCAGGGCCGCACCCTTGCGGAGGTTGTCGCCGGCGACGAAGAGCACCAGGCCCTTGCCGTCGGGCACGGACTGGTCGGCGCGCACGCGGCCCACCAGGACGTCGTCGATGCCGGTCGCCTCGAGCGGGGTGGGTAGGTCGGCCAGCTGCACGCCCGGGGCCTCCTGCAGCAGCGTCCGTGCCTCCTCGGCGTCGATGGCGCGGTCGAACTGGGCGTGCACCGCCAGCGCGTGGCCGGTCATCACCGGAATGCGCACGCAGGTGCCGGAGACCAGCAGGTCGGGCAGCCCCAGGATCTTGCGGGACTCGTTGCGGAGCTTCTGCTCCTCGTCGGTCTCCTCGGAGCCGTCCTCGACGACCGACCCGGCCAGCGGGAGCGCGTTGAACGCGATGGGGGCCGCGTACGCCGAGGGCTCGGGCAGTTCCGCGTCCAGGGCGTGGCCGTCGTGCACCAGGGACTCCAGCGCGCCCTCGCCGGCGCCGGTCGCGGCGCGCACCTGGCCCGCGAGCTCGTCCACGCCGGCCAGGCCGGAGCCGGAGACCGCCTGGTACGTGGCCACCTGCAGACGTGCCAGGCCGGCGGCGTCGTGCAGGGCCTTGAGCACCGGCATCGCGGCCATGGTGGTGCAGTTGGGGTTGGCGATGATGCCCTTGGGGCGCTCGGTGGCGGCCTGCGGGTTCACCTCGCTGACCACCAGCGGCACCTCGGGGTCGCGGCGGAAGGCCGAGGAGTTGTCCACGACCACGGCGCCGGCCTCGGCGAAGCGGGGGGAGTGCTCCTTCGAGGTGCTGCCGCCGGCCGAGAACAGGGCGATGTCGATGCCGCGCAGGTCCTCGGTGGAGGTGGCCGCCACGTCCTCGACGGTGATCTGGTGGGTGGTGCCCTGCCCGTCGGTCCACTCCATGACCTTGCCGGCCGAGCGGGACGAGGCGAACAGGCGCAGCGTGCCGACCGGCACCGAGCGCTCGGTCAGCAGCTTCAGCATCACGGTGCCGACCTGCCCGGTCGCGCCGACGACGGCGATGGTGGGGCGGGGGGAGTTGCTCACGGGGTCCTCCTGGGGAGTCGGGTTCACGGGGTCCGGGCTCATCGACCGGTGCCCGCGTGGACGACCGCCTCGGTGTCGCCGTCCAGGCCGAAGGCCGAGTGGATGGCGCGGGCGGCGTCCTCCACCTGGTGGTCGGCGACGACCACGGAGATGCGGGCCTCGGAGGTGGTGAACATGTTCACCGTGATGCCCGCGTCGGCCAGCGCCCGCATCAGCTGCGCGGGGACCTCCGCGTTCGAGCGCACGCCGTGGCCGCTGACGGAAATCTTGCCGACCCCCTCGTCCACCGAAACGTCGGTGAACTCCAGCTCGTCCTGCATCTCGAGCAGCGCGGTGCGCGCCCGCTCGGCGTCCTCGGTGGGCAGGGCGAACGAGAAGTCCACCAGGCCGTTCTCCCGGGCCGTGTGGGTCTGGCCCAGCACGTCGATGACGGAGACGGCCTGGGAGAGCGCCGCGAAGATCGATGCGGCACGCCCCGGCTTGTCGGGGATGTTCACGACGGTCAGCATCGCCTGGTCACGCGTGTGGGCGACGCCCTGGATGAGCGGCTCTTCCATGGGGTTGTCCTCGGTCTGCTGGGGGTCGGTGGTCTCGTCGGTGCGGGTCGTGGCCCACCCGGCGGGCAGGTCCTCCCGGGAGGCGGCGACCCACGTCCCGGGCTGCTCGGTGAAGCTCGATCGCACGTGCAGGCGCACGCCGTGGCGCTGGGCGAACTCGACGGCGCGCAGGTGCAGGATCTTGGCCCCGTGCGCCGCGAGCTCGGTGGCGTCGGGGTAGGTCAGGAAGTCGATCCGCTGGGCGGTCGGCACCACGCGCGGGTCGGCGGTGAACATGCCGTCCACGTCCGAGTAGATCTCGCACACGTCGGCGTCCAGCGCTGCCGCCAGGGCCACCGCGGTCGTGTCCGAGCCCCCACGGCCCAGGGTCGTGGTGTGCTCGTCGGCGGTCCAGCCCTGGAAGCCGGCGACGATGGCGACGCACCCCTCATCGAGGGAGGAGCGCAGGCGCGAGGGGTTGATCTCGGTGATGCGGGCCGCACCGAAGGAGTCGGTGGTGCGCAGCCCGGCCTGGCGGCCGGTGAAGCTGGTGGCCGGCGCGTCGAACTCGTGCAGGGCCATCGCCAGCAGGGCGCTGGAGATCTGCTCACCGGCGGTCAGGAGCTGGTCGAGCTCGCGCTGCGACGGGCTCGAGGTGATCTCGCGGCTGAGGTCGATCAGGTCGTCGGTCGTGTCGCCCATGGCGGAGACCACGACCACCACCTCGTGTCCCGCATCGCGGGTGGCGGCCACACGGCGCGCCACGCGGCGGATCGAATCGGCATCGGCGACGGAGGACCCGCCATACTTCTGGACGACCAGGGGCATGCACTCTCCGGGGGATCGGTGATGGGCTGTGACGGGGCTCGACCATAACGAAGGGTCATGCACATGTCACGTTCTTGCTTCACCGAGTATCTGTTCGGGGGATTTTGGGCCGTGCGAGGACGGGCGCTACGAGTGCGCCTCGGGTCGGTCGGCGATGGGTCCGGCACCCGCGCCGCACGTGTGCCGGACCCGTGCTGTGCCGCGCGGAGCCGGGCAATAGGCTGGGGGCAGATCTCACCGAGGAGGAGTCATGGGCGACACCAGCCGAGCACGGGCCATTCCCGAGAACGTCGTGGTGGTGGGGGTGGACGGCACCGAACGCGACCGCGAGGTCGTGGGCTGGGCAGCGCGCTCGGCACTGCGGCGCGGTGTGGGGCTCCACGCCATCCACGCGCAGGAGACCATGGCCACCGCCTACGCGCCGGTCGGGTTCGGCATGGACGCGCCCCTGCTCACCCAGCAGGGCGACGAGGTGGACGCCGGCCGGGAGGTCCACGAGCACGTGCTGGACATCCTCGGCGGCTTGGAGGAGGCACCCGAGCTGACCTTCAGCGCCCCGTGGAACACCGGCAGCCAGGCGCTGCTGGAGGCCCAGGACAAGGCGCAGCTGATCGTCGTGGGCACGGCTCGCAAGCACGGCCTGACCCGTTTCCTGCTGGGTTCCACCAGCCTCACGGTGGCCATGCACGCCACCTGCCCCGTGGTCGTCGTGGGCCCCGAGGTGAGCCGCGAGACCCGTGGCCTGCTGCTGGTGGGCGTCGACGGCAGCCGCGACAGCTCCAAGGCCCTGCACTTCGCGATGGACGCCGCCCACAAGTGGGGCCTGCGCGTGCGGGCGGTCACCACCTGGCACATGGCCGTCGTGAACGGGTACGTCGTCACCGAGCCGGACTCCCAGGAGTGGCGCGGCATCGTGGCCGACCTCGAGGGCTCGGTCCAGGAGGTCGTCGCCGAGGTCAAGGCCGCCACCCCGGAGCTGGCCGACGTGGAGGTGGAGGTCCAGGCCGTCCACGGGCGCCCGGTCTCGGCCCTGGTCGAGGGCTCCAAGGAGGCCGACCTGGTGGTCGTGGGCTCGCGGGGCCGCGGCGGTGTCGCCGGCGCCCTGCTGGGCTCGGTGAGCCAAGGGGTCCTGGCCGACGCGCACTGCCCGGTGGCCATCCTCACGCACTGAGCGGACCCGTCCGGCGCCGGCCCACCCGGCACCCCGTCAGCGGCGGGCGGCGGCGTGGGCCTCGGCCTGGTCGGCGAACCAGTGCGCCAGCGGCGTCCACGCGGCACGGAGCTGGCCCTCCGCGACGGCCACGCGGCCGGCGGCCTCGGCGACGTCGATGCCGTCCTGGCGGGCCTGCTCGGCGCTCGGCTTGTCGATCGTCCAGGAGTTGAAGATGCGGGGCCCGGCCTCGGGGTGGCCCTGGATCCCGAGGCCGTGGCGGCCGAAGCGAGCGGCCTGGAGGGACCCGTCCGGGTTGTGGGCCAGCACGGTCGCGTTGTCCGGCAGGTCGACCACCACGTCGTTGTTCCACATCACCAGGGGTGCGCCGTCGCGCGGTGCCAGCACCGGGTCGGACCCGCCCGCGGGCGTCAGGGCCACCGGTGCCAGCCCGGTGGCGTGGCCGTTGGGGTTCACCGCCACCCGCCCGCCGTGGGCCACCGCCATCAGCTGGTGCCCCAGGCAGGTGCCGAGCTGCGGGACGGCAGCCGCCTCGGCCCGGCGGATCAGCTCCTTGGTGGGGGTCAGCCAGGCGAAGCGGTCGTCGTCGTGCGCGCCCATCTCGCCGCCGAGGACGAGCAGCCCGTCGCAGGCCTCCAGGCGCTCGGCGATATCGGCAGGCCAGTGCTCCCAGGCGCGCACGAGGTCGATCTCCACCCCGCGGTCCTCCCACACCTCCCCGAGCAGGCCGGCGGGGCAGTTCTCCTCTTGCTGGATGACCAGGATGCGGGGGGTCGCGGACGACATGGTCGCTCCTTCGACGGTGGCGGGATGATGCGGGGTGCGTGGGCCGGGGGCGCCCGGCGCGCAGGGTGCCGGGCCCACGGGGTGCCCGGTGCACGGTGGACGGGGCACCAGGTGCCCGGGGGTGCCTCGGCTCGGGTGCTCTGGCGGCAGCGCGGCCCGGGTCAGAGGGCCGAGCCGACAGCGTAGGTCAACGCCATCGCCAGGGCGCCACCCAGGCAGTTGCGCACCACGGCGACTCCCGGCGGCGCGTCCGAGAGCCTCGCGCTGGAGTACCCGGTCACGGCCAGGGCCACCAGCACCGAGACCGCCGTGATGGCCACCCGGGAGGCCTCGGGGGAGAGGACGATCGCCAGCAGCGGCAGCACGGCCCCGAGCGCGAACGCGATCATCGAGGCGATCGCCGCGCTCCACGGGTTCACCTCCTCGCCGGGGGTGACGCCGAACTCCAGCTCGCTGTGCACCTGGAGGGCGGCCTCCTCATCGAGCTGGTCGGCCACCTGGTGCGCCAGCGGCTCTGAGATCCCGCGCTCCTGCAGCATCTCGACCAGCTCGCGCCGCTCGAAGTCGGGCATCTCCGCCAGGTGGCGCCGCTCGTCGCGGACCAGCTGGCGCTCAGCATCACGCTGGCTGGAGACCGAGACGTACTCGCCGGCCGCCATGCTCAGCGACCCTGCCACCAGACCGGCCAGCCCGGTGATGAACAGGACCCGCGAGTCCGCCGTGGCACCGGCCACGCCGACCACGAGGCCGGCCGTGGACACGATGCCGTCGTTCGCGCCGAGCACGGCGGCGCGCAGCCAGTTCAGCCGGTCGCCCGTCCGGTGGACGTCACCGTTCGGGTGCACACGGGGCGTCGCCATGCCTGCACGTCCTCCTTCGGGCCGACGGCCCCGTTCAGACCACCAGCGGGCGGTCGTCGTTCTGAATGGCGGTGTCCTCGGCCGAGTGCGCGTCCGGACCGGCCTCCACCTCGATGGCGTGCGGCTGGATCTCCCCGTGGAAGATCTGCTCCACGTAGTGGCAGGCCACCCGGTGGGTGCTGGTCACGCCTGGCAGGTCCACGGTCCGCAGCTCCGGCCGCTCGGTGGAGCAGCGCTCCTCCTGCACGAACGGGCAGCGCGTCCGGAACCGGCACCCGCTCGGCGGGTTCGCCGGCGAGGGGAGGTCGCCCTGCAGCAGGATCTGCTCGCGGGAGTCCTCCACCACCGGGTCCGGGACCGGAACAGCCGACATCAGCGCCCGCGTGTACGGGTGCAGCGGAGCAGTATAGAGCTCCTCCGCATCGGCCTCCTCGACCAGCCCGCCCAGGTACATCACGCCCACCGTGTCGGAGATGTGCCGCACCACGGCCAGGTCGTGCGCGATCACCAGGTAGGTGAGGTCGTACTGCTTCTGCACCTTGCGCAGCAGGTTGATGACCTGGGCCTGCACCGAGACGTCCAGCGCGGAGACCGGCTCGTCGGCCACGATCAGCTCGGGGTCCAGAGCCAGCGCCCGGGCGATGCCGATGCGCTGCCGCTGGCCGCCGGAGAACTCGTGCGGGTACTTGCCCAGCGCGCTCGCCGGCAGGCCCACCTCGTGGAGCAGCTCCTTCAGCCGACGCCGGGCACCCTTCTTGTCCGTGGTCATGTTGTGGGCCGACATGCCCTCGTACAGCAGCGACTCCACCGTCTGCCGCGGGTCCAGGGAGCCCATCGGGTCCTGGAAGACCATCTGCATGTGGCGACGCTGCTTGCGCAGGGCCTCGCCCTTGAACTCGGTGAGGTCCTTGCCGTCGAAGTGCACGGTCCCCTCGGTGATCGGCTCCAGCTGCAGCAGCGCGCGCCCGAAGGTCGACTTGCCACAGCCGGACTCACCGACCAGCCCGTAGGTCTCGCCGCGACGGATGGTCATGCTCATGCCGTCCACAGCCTTCACGTGGCCCACGGTGCGGTCGAAGATGATGCCGCGCTTGATGGGGAAGTGGACCTTCAGGTCGCGCACCTCCACCAGCACGTCACCACGCCCGGCCTCACCGACGCGACGGCCCGATGCGGGGGCCTCGCCGGGGCCGTCGCCGGCCACCGGGGCGTCCTGGCCGGCCGCCACGGGGCCGGGGTAGTCGTCGATATTCGTGCTCATCGCGCCTCCTGGACGGGGTTGTGGCAGCGCAGCTGGCGGTCGTCGGAGACCACGTCGTCGCCCACCAGCTCGGGGCTCACCCGGGTGCACACCTCGATCGGCTGGGAGCAGCGCGGGGCGAAGGCGCACGCACTGGTCCACGGCAGGTTGTCCACCACGGAGCCGGGGATGGGGGTGAGCTCGGCGTTGCGGTCGCCGCCCAGGCTGGGGATGGATCCCAGCAGGCCGGTGGTGTACGGGTGCCGCGGGTGCGCGAACAGCGGGTGGCGCTCGCCGCGCTCGACGATGCGGCCGCCGTACAGGACGTTGACCTCGTCGCACAGCCCGGCCACGACGCCGAGGTCGTGCGTGATCATGATCAGCGCCGTGTTCGACTCACGGACCAGGTCCTTGAGCAGCTGCAGGATCTGCGCCTGGATGGTCACGTCGAGCGCGGTGGTGGGCTCGTCGGCGATGAGCAGCCGCGGCTCGCAGGCCAGGGCCATGGCGATCAGCGCGCGCTGGCGCATGCCGCCGGACAACTGGTGCGGGTACTCCTTGAGCCGGCGCTCCGGGTCGGGGATGCCCACCTTGTCGAGCATCTCCTTGGCCCGGCTCATGGCCTCCTTGCGCTTCAGGCCCTTGTGGCGCTCCAGCACCTCACTGACCTGCAGGCCGATGGGGACCACCGGGTTCAGCGAGCTGAGCGGGTCCTGGAAGATCATGCCCAGGTCCCGACCGCGGCGGCTGCGCATCTCCTCGGGACGCAGGCGGAGCAGGTCGGTGCCCTCGAAGAGCACCTCGCCGGACACGCGCGACCCGCGCTTCGGCAGCAAGCCCATGATGGCCAGCGAGGTCACGGACTTGCCGCACCCGGACTCGCCGACCAGGCCCAGGGTCTGGCCGGGGTGGACGTCGAAGGAGACACCGTCGACGGCCTGGAAGGGCTCGGTCCCACGGCGGGTGAACTGGATGGACAGGTCGCGCACGGAGAGCAGGGGCTCCCCGGAGCGCACCCGTTCGGCGTTGGCGGACAGGGTGGTGCTGGACGCGGCAGACGCTGCGGTGCTCATGCGCGTCACCTCCGGCTCTTCGGGTCGAGGGCCTCCCGGAGCGCCTCGCCCATCAGCGTGAACCCGAGGGCCACGACGATGATGCAGAGGGCCGGATAGATGGCCAGGTGCGGGTAGGAGTCGATGTAGTTCTGGGCGGAGCCCAGCATCTGGCCCCACTCGGGCTTGCGGGTGTCGGCGCTGCCGACGCCCAGGAAGCTCAGGGCGGCGGCATCGATGATGGCCGTGGCCACCACCAGCGTCGACTGGACGATGACTGGACCCATGGCGTTGGGCAGCATGTGGCGGAACACGATGGGGCCGAACTTCACGCCGGCGGAGCGCGCGGCCAGGATGTGGTCGCTCTCGCGTTGGGCCAGCATCGACCCGCGCAGCAGGCGGGCGAAGATCGGCACCTGCACGATCGCGATGGCCACGATGACCGTTTCCAGGGTGGGCTCGGAGAACAGCGCGGCGATGGAGAAGGCCATCAGCAGCGACGGGATGGAGAGCATCACGTCGACGACGCGCATCACCACGGCGTCCACCCAACCCCCGAGGGCGCCGGCGAGGGTGCCCAGGACCAGGCCGCCGACGAAGCCGCCGAGGGTGGCGAGCACGCCGACCATGAGGGTCTGCTGGCTGCCGACGATGAGCCGGCTGAGCAGGTCACGCCCTCGGTCGTCGCCGCCTAGCGGGAAGCCGGGCTTGCCCTCGGGGATGGGGGTGGAGGGGGTCACGTCTCCGAGGAGAAGACGTTCGGTCGCGTCGTGGGGTGCGATCCAAGGGGCCGTAATCGCCAGGATGACGAAGACCACGACGATCGTCAGGCCGATGAGGAAGGCGACGTTCGTGCGCAGGCGCTTCCAGGCGCCCATCCAGAGGGATTCACCCTTGCCCTCGTCGACGGCTCCGGCCTCGTCGACCGCCTGGTCGATGAGCACGCTGGGATTCGGTTGGGTCATGGCACTCACCTCGTCCGGACGCGCGGGTCGATGACCGCGTAGAGGATGTCGACGATCAGGTTGACGACCACGTAGACACCGGCCGCCACCATGATCAGCAGCTGCAGCATCGGGTAGTCGCGCTGGGTGAAGGAGACGGCCAGGGCATTGCCCAGACCGGCGATCGAGAAGACCTTCTCGGTCAGCACGGCGCCGGCGAGCAGCGCACCCACCTGGAGGCCGATGATGGTGACCACCGGGATCATGGCGTTGCGCATCACGTGGCGCCCGCGGATCACGCGGCTGGCCAGCCCCTTGGACTGGGCGGTGCGCACGTAGTCCTCGTCGAGCACCTCCAACACCGAGGCGCGGGTGATGCGGAAGATCACCGCGAACGGGATCGAGGCGAGCGCCAGTGCCGGCAGGATCAGGTGCTTGAAGGCATCCCAGGCGGCGTCCCACTCCCGCGTCATCAGGCCGTCGAGGATGAAGAAGTTCGTGATGTGCGTCGCGTCCAGCCCGGGGTCCTGGCGGCCGGAGACCGGGAGCCAGCCCAGCTCGACGGCGAACAACCAGCGCAGCATGTACGCGAGGAAGAAGACGGGCACGGCCACGCCCACCAGCGAGCTGACGACCGACAGGTTGTCGAAGATGCCGCCGTGGCGGCGCGCGGCCAAGTAGCCCAGGGGGATGCCCGCCGCGGTGGCCAACAGGATGGCGAGGACGGACAGCTCGATGGTGGCCGGTGCGCGCTCGATGAGGATGTCGGTCACCGGAGTGCCGGGCAGCAGGGCCGTGGAGACCCCGAAGTCTCCGGAGAGGCAGCGCTGCACGAAGGCGACGTACTGCATCGGCAGCGGTTGGTCGAGGCCGAGTTGGGCCTCGAGCGCCGCCCGTGCCTCGGGGGTGCCGCGGTCGCCCAGCAGGGCACCGACCGCCCCGCCGGGCAGGGAGCGGAGCCAAAAGAAGAGCAGCAGGCTCAACACGAGCAGGACGAGCACCATCTGCAGCAGACGGCGCGCGATGAAGCGGATCAAGGGCGCACTCCTGTCGGGTGGTCCGGGGAGGAGGGGGTGGTCCTCGGATGGGGTGGTCAGGGCTCAGGGCTCAGGGCTCAGGGCTCAGGGGGAGGGGCCCGGAACGGGGGCGCCCGGGGTGTCGGTCGGACACCCCAGGCGCCGGGGCCCGGCGGCGGGTCCCCCAAGGGGAGGGGCCCGCCTCGCCCGGTCACTCCTTGATGGAGACCGTGTCGAACTGCTCGCCGGTCAGCGGCGAGGAGACCAGGCCCTCGACGTTCTGGCTCACCACGATGGCGGGCGGTGAGTGGGTCAGCGGCACGGCCGGCAGGTACTCCTCCACGAGCTGGGCGTTGAGCTCCTTGTACTTCGCCTCGCGCTCGGCGTCGTCGACGATGGCGTCGGCGTCCTTCAGGTCCTTCGCGAGCTCCTGACCCCACTCGTACTCGCCGGTGGCGAAGCGGTTCTCGGTGCTGCCGAAGAAGGTGCCGATGAAGTTGTCCGGGGAGTCGTAGTCACCGGTCCAGCCGAGCAGGAAGGCCTGGGCCTGGCCGGTGTCCACGCCGTCCAGGTAGCCACCGTTCCACGGCTTGGAGTTGGCCTTGACCGTGATCCCTGCCTCCTCCAGGTCAGCGCGCACGGCCTCGAAGATCTTCTGCGGGTCCGGCATGTAGGGGCGCGAGACCTCGGCCGGCCACCAGAACTCGAGCTCGAGGTTCTCGGCCCCAGCCTCCTTCAGCAGCTTCTTGGCCTCCTCCACGTCATGGGGGATCGCCTCGAGCTCGTCGTTGTAGCCCTTCACGGTGCTGGGCATGAACTGGCTGGCCACCTCCGCGTTCTCGGGCAGCTGCGTGGTCTTCAGCTCCTCGCGGTTGATCGCCATGGCGATCGCCCTGCGGACGTTCGGGTCCTTGAGCTTCTCGTTCTCGGTGGGGTTCAGGCCCAGGTACAGGATGTTGAACGGGTCGCGCTTCATCACCTGGTGGCCCTCGTCCTCGAGCGACTTCCAGTCGATGGGGTTGGGCAGGTCGTACCCGTCGATGGAGCCGGCCTTCAGCTCCTGCTTGCGAGTGGACTCGTCCGGGATCACCTTGAAGATCACCTCGTCGAGCTTGGCCTTGTCGCCGTGGTAGTCCTCGTTGCGCTTGATGGTGATCGTCTTGTTCGACGTGTCGTACTTGTCGAAGGTGAACGGGCCGGTGCCGGTCGGGTGCTTCGTGGCGTACTCGGGGTACACGAACCCCTCGCCCTGCGCCTTGACCTCGTTGGCCTTGTACTTGTCCATGGCCGTGGGCGACTGCATGGCCAGCGCGGCGAGCGTGAGCATGGTGGGGAACTTGGAGGTCGAGTTCGCGATCGTGATGACCGCCTTGTTGTCCTCCGGGGCCTCGCAGCCCTCGTAGAGGGACTCGGCCTTGCCGTCCTTGAAGCCGCCCATGGTGTCCTGCCAGTAGGCGGAGACCGAAGGGCTCTGGCCGGCGCCCTTCTGGTCGTACATGCGCTCGAAGTTCTTGCACACGGCCTCGGCGTTGAAGGGGGTGCCGTCGTGGAACTTCACGCCCTCCTTGAGGGTGAAGGTCCACTCGGTGCCGTCGTCGTTGGACTCCCACTCGGTGGCCAGCCCGGGGCCGACCTCGGCGGTGCCGGGCTTGATCTCCAGCAGGCCCTCGAAGATCTGGCGGGTGATGCGGAAGGTCTCGCCGTCGGTGGCGTAGAAGGGGTCGAACAGCTTGGGCTCGCCCGTGGCACCGAAGGTCAGGGTGCCTCCGGAGGCACCCTCCCCGCCGTTGCCGGAGTTGCTGCCCTCGTTGCCGCCACCGCCACCCTCTTCGCGCTCCGAGTCGGCGCAGGCCGTCAGGGTGAGCGCTGCGGCGCAGATGCTGGCCGCGATGGCCGCCTTGCGGTTGGTGCTCATGAGCTCTCCTCAGCGTGTCTCGCGGCCGAGCGGGAGCCCGGTTCGCGACCTGTGGCCGTCCAGCGGCCGATGTGTCGCAAACGCTATGCGGGCCCGGGCGGTGGTGTCAGCAACCACGGCCCGCCGGGGGGGTGATTGACACCAATTCGTGACCTGCCCGCATCCTGCGGGATACTGGAGCCCATGACGCAAACCTCCCGCGCCGACCGGCGCAATGTGGCCATCGTGGCCCACGTCGACCATGGCAAGACGACCCTCGTGGACGCGATGCTCCACCAGTCCGGGGTGTTCGGTGAACACTCGAAGGTGGACGAACGGGCGATGGACTCCGGTGATCTCGAGCGGGAGAAGGGCATCACCATCCTCGCGAAGAACACGGCCGTGCACTACCGCGGCCCGGCCGCCCAGGAGGTGGAGGGCGTCGGCGACGACGGCGTGGTGATCAACATCATCGACACCCCCGGCCACGCTGACTTCGGTGGCGAGGTCGAGCGCGGTCTCTCGATGGTGGACGGTGTCGTGCTGCTCGTCGACGCCTCCGAGGGCCCCCTGCCCCAGACCCGGTTCGTGCTGCGCAAGGCGCTGGACGCCAAGATGCCGGTGATCCTGGTCATCAACAAGGTCGACCGTCCCGACGCGCGGTGCGCCGCCGTCATCGACGAGGTGTACGAGCTCTTCATGGACCTGGGTGCCGAGGAGGAGCAGATCGACTTCCCGATCATCTACGCCTCCGGCAAGGCCGGGCGCGCCTCGCTGGACAACCCGGGCGACGGCCAGCTGCCGGAGAACCCGGACCTGGAGCCGCTCTTCCGCACCATCATGCAGACCGTGCCCGCCCCGGTCTACGACGACGAGGCCCCGCTGCAGGCCCACGTGACCAACCTGGACTCCTCGAACTTCCTCGGCCGCCTGGCGCTGGTGCGCATCAAGAACGGCACGCTGCGCAAGGGCCAGACGGTCGCGTGGATGAAGCGTGACGGCACCGTGTCGAACGTGCGGCTCTCGGAGCTGCTCGTGACCGAGGGCCTGGAGCGCGGCCCCGCCGAGGAGGCCGGCCCCGGTGACATCGTCGCCGTCGCGGGCATCTCCGAGGTGATGATCGGCGAGACGCTGGCCGACCCGGAGAACCCGGTGGCCCTGCCGCTGATCCACGTGGACGAGCCCGCCATCTCCATGACCATCGGCACCAACACCTCGCCGCTGGCCGGCCGGGTGAAGGGCTCCAAGGTCACCGCGCGCCTCGTGAAGGACCGCCTCGAGTCCGAGCTGGTCGGCAACGTGTCCCTGAAGATCCTCCCGACCGAGCGTCCCGACGCCTGGGAGGTCCAGGGTCGTGGCGAGCTGGCGCTGGCCATCCTGGTGGAGCAGATGCGCCGCGAGGGCTACGAGCTCACCGTCGGCAAGCCGCAGGTGGTCACCAAGGAGGTGGACGGCAAGGTCCACGAGCCGGTCGAGGCCCTCACCATCGACGCCCCGGAGGAGTTCCTCGGTGCGATCACGCAGGTGCTGGCCAGCCGCAAGGGCCGCATGGAGGAGATGTCGAACCACGGCACCGGCTGGGTGCGCATGGAGTTCCGCGTGCCGAGCCGCGGCCTCATCGGCTTCCGCACCGAGTTCCTCACCGAGACCCGCGGCACCGGCATCGCCCACCACATCTTCGACGGGTATGAGCCGTGGTTCGGCGAGATCCGCACCCGCATCTCCGGGTCGCTGGTGTCCGACCGCGCGGGGACCGCGACCTCGTATGCGATGTTCAACATCCAGGAGCGCGGCACGCTGTTCATCAGCCCCACCACCGAGGTGTACGAGGGCATGATCGTGGGCGAGAACTCGCGCGCCGACGACATGGACGTGAACATCACCAAGGAGAAGAAGCTCACCAACGTGCGCTCCGCCGGCGCCGAGGTGCTCGAGCGCCTCGCCCCGCCGCGCGCCATGAGCCTGGAGCAGTCACTGGAGTTCTGTCGCGAGGACGAGTGCGTGGAGGTGACGCCCGAGGCCATCCGCATCCGCAAGGTCGTCCTCGATGCGGTGACGCGCGGTCGTGACGCGCGGCGCGCCAAGAACGCCTGAGGCCCACCAGTCACGTCCGGCGCGCCGCGCCGGACGTGACTCCGCGAGAACGGGCGCCCACCCCCGCCGGGGGTGGGCGCCCGTTCTCGTGCCCGCCGGCAGTGCCGCAGGCGTTCGCCGGCTCAGCGCACGAAGCCGAAGAGCACACCGCCGACGGCGAGCAGCCCGATGAGGACCAGGAACCAGTTCTGCCAGGAGCCCCGGTACCGCGCCAGGGCCGGCACCGTGGCCACCGCGTACATGGGCAGCAGGAAGATCAGCATCGCCATGACCGGTCCGGACAGGGACTCGATGGTGGCCAGGATGCCCGGGTTCAGGATCGCCGCTCCCCAGGTGACGGCGAAGATGACCACCGCGGCGGCGATCTTCATGGTGCGGTCGCTGATCCGCTGCTCACGGTCGGCCACGGCACGGGTCAGGCCGATCAGCCCCTCGGAGGCGCCCAGGTAGTGGCCGAAGAAGGAAGAGACGATCGCGGCGATGGTCACCAGCGGGCCGAGGACCGTGAAGAACCAGTCACCGCGCTCGTTGGCCAGGTGGGAGAGCACCGGCAGGTTGGCCTCGCGGGCGGTGACCACGCCGTCGGGGCCCAGCGCCAGCACGCAGGACCACACGAAGCCCATCGTGAAGACCACCAGCAGCAGGGCCGAGCGGAAGAGCACCTTCGAGGCGCGGCGCTCGGCGTCCTCACCGTGGGCCCGCTCCATGGCCATCGAGAAGGAGGAGACGGCCGCGGCGTGGTTGAACGCGAACACCAGCACCGGGATCATCAGCCACACGCTCATCAGCAGCGGCCCCAGCCCGGGCCACTCGGTGGCGCCCTCGAAGGACCAGTCCGGCACCAGCATCGCGGTGGCGATGGACAGCATCACGATCAGCGGGTAGACGACCACTTGGGCCACCCACAGCATCACCTTCTGGCTGGCGACGACCACGGACATCAGCAGTCCCACCAGCACCAGCGAGAGCAGCCACCGGGGCACGCCGGTCCAGCCCAGCTGGTTCTCCAGCAGGCTGCTCACGGAGTTGGTCACCGCCACGCCGTAGATGGGCAGAATCGGCAGGAAGCACAGCGCGTACAAGGCCGTGACCAGCAGGCCCTTGCCCTCCCCGAACTTCTCCCGCGAGAGCTCGGTGATGTCGGTCTCGGGGTCGTCGCCGGAGACCACGAAGCGGGCCAGCGCCCGGTGGGCCAGGAAGGTCATGGGGAAGACCAGCAGCGTGCCGATCACGAGCGGCCAGAAGCCGCCGGCGCCGGCGTTGAGTGGCAGGAACAGGATCCCCGCGCCCACGGCGGTCCCGAACAGGGTCAGTGTCCAGGCGTTGTCGCTGCCGGAGGGGTTCTGCGACTCGTCCGCGCGCAGCAGGGTCGACCCGTGGGCCGTGGTGGGGACGTCGGTGCGTCGCAAGAGGTCCTCCAGGTCGGACGGTGGGCCCGAACACTGTAGGGGCAGTGCAACAGCCCGAGGCAGCCACCCCTCATCGGGGCGCGGCGGTGGGGGGCGCGGTGGTGCGGAGACCCGGCGCGTCAGTCGCCGATGGTGTCCTTCGCGCGCTTCACGATCTGCGGGTCGGGTGAGCCCACGATGTCGGTGTCCTTGCCCTCGTAGTCGAACTGGCTCAGGAAGTAGCGCATGGCGTTGATGCGGCCCCGCTTCTTGTCGTTGGACTTGATCGTGATCCACGGCGCCCAGTCGACGTCCGTGCGGGCGAACATCTCCTCCTTGGCCTCGGTGTAGGCGTCCCACTTGTCCAGCGAGGCCAGGTCCATGGGGGAGAGCTTCCAGCGCCGCACCGGGTCGATCTGGCGGATGGCGAAGCGGGTGCGCTGCTCGTGGGCGGTCACGGAGAACCAGAACTTGGTGAGCGTCGTCCCCGCGTCGGTGATCATCTTCTCCAGCTGCGGTGCCTGTTCCATGAATTGTTCGTAGTCGTCACGGGTGCTGAAGTCCATGACCCGCTCCACCCCGGCGCGGTTGTACCAGGAGCGGTCGAAGAAGACCATCTCGCCGGCGGTGGGGAAGTGGTTGACGTAGCGCTGGAAGTACCACTGGCCCAGCTCGCGCTCGCTGGGCTTGTTGAGCGCCACCACGCGGGCGAATCGGGGGTTCAGGTGCTCCGTGAAGCGCTTGATGGTGCCGCCCTTGCCGGCGGCGTCGCGCCCCTCGAAGACCAGGATGTGGCGCTGCCCGGTGTTCAGGGTGTGGTTCTGCAGCTTGATGAGCTCCACCTGCAGCAGGTACTTCTCCACGTCGTAGTCCTCGCGCGTCATACGCTCGGCGTACGGGTAGTTCTCCCGCCAGGTCTCCACCGCGCGGCCGCCGGGGTCGATGAGGTCCGGGTCCGACCCCTGGTCGTCGCGGACCGTGTACCCCTCGCGGGAGAGACGGTCGATGTACTCGCGCAGTTCCATCTGCATGTCGGCAAGATAACGCCCTTCGGTGACCACAGGGTGAACGGAGCCCGGCCCCGTGCGGCGCGCGCGGACGGTTCGTTGCCTACCGTGGGGCCATGCCCTCCGACGCCCCGGCCACCGTCCCCGTCCTTGCGGTCCACGCCCACCCCGACGACGAGACGCTGGCCACCGGGGTCGCCCTGGCCACCCTGGCCGAGCGTGGGCACCCGGTGCACGTGCTGACCTGCACGCTGGGAGACCACGGAGAGGTGCTGCCGGCCGAGCTGCGGCACCTGGAGGGCACCGCGGACCTCGCGCCGCACCGCCGAGGCGAGTTGGCGGTCGCCTGCGCTGCCCTCGGGGTGGAGCACCGGGTGCTGGGAGAGGAGCCGGGCGTGCCGAACCCCACGGCCGTGCGCTACCGCGACTCCGGCATGGCCGGAAGCTCCGAGGCGGAACACCCCCGGGCCCTGGTCAACGCCGACCGGGCCGAGCTCGCCGACCTGGTCCGGGAGGAGATCCGCCGGGTGGGCGCCCGCATCGTGCTCACCTACGACGAGACCGGCGGCTACGGCCACCCGGACCACGTGGCGGCCCACCGGGCGACGGTGGCCGCGGTGCGCACCATGCCGGTTGCGGAGCGGCCGCAGCTCTTCGCGGTGGTCACCCCGCGCTCCTGGGAGCAGGAGGGCCGCCGGTGGGTGGCCGAGCGGGTCGAGGCGGTGCCCCCCTCGGGCTCGTTCCGGGGCCGCCCGACCGCCGGGGTGCTCGTGCCCCACCCGGACGGGCCCGATGCGGAGCGCCGCCCCGGTGCCGTGGAGGTCGACGCCCTCGCCTCCGGGGTGCGCGCCGACAACGACGTCACCCACGAGGTCCACGGCACCCCCTCCAGCCTCGAGGCGGTCTCTCGCGCCCGTCGCGCCCACGCCACTCAAGTGGCCGAGCACGACGGGTGGTGGGCGATGACCAATCTCGTGGCCCACCGTGCCGCTCCGGCGGAGGGCTACTCGTGGCTGGACCCCGCCTCTGGGCGCATCGTCACCGGGGACTCCGACCTGCGAGCCCCGTTGGCTGGTCCGATGGCGAGCCGCGAGGACTTCCGCTCGGCGATGGGGCACTTCGCCACCGGGGTGACCGTCCTCACCACGCGCCTGGGGGCGGGGGAGCACGCGATGACCGCGAACGCCGTGATGTCGGTGTCCCTGCACCCTGTCTTGCTGGCCGTCTGCATCGACAACGCGGCCCGCTTCTGCGAGGCCCTCGAGGCCAGCGGCGTGTTCACGGTGAACGTGCTGCCGGCCTCGGCCCGCGGCCACGGGGAGTGGTTGGCCACGCCGGGCCGACCGCTTGCGGGGCAGTTGGACCAGGTGCCCGCCTATTCTGGTCCGATGACGGGTCTGCCCTTGCTCGAGGAGGCCTCGGCCCGGGCCGAGTGCCGGGTCGTCCACCGGGCGGTGCTGGGTGACCACACCTTGTTCGTCGGGCTGGTCGAGGACGTCTCGGAGGGGGAGGCCGCGGCCGGCGCCGACCCGCTGCTCTTCCACCGGGGCCGGATGCGGGGCCTCCTGTGAGTTCCTCCCCCCGGCAGGCCGGGAGCAGCTGGCAGAGCCTCGTGGCGTCCCTCTTCCTGCTGATGGGCCTAGTGGCGTTGATCTACCTGGCGCTGGTGTTCGTGGTCGGGCGCACCACACCCTCGCACCTGACCGTGGGCGGCGTCGACGTGAGCAGCATGGCCCCCGACGAGGCGGAGCGCTCCCTGGAGCAGGAGGCGGAGCGTCTGATGCAGCAGCCGGTCACCGTCGTGGCCGCGGGCGAGGAGCACGAGTTCACCCCGCAGGAGCTCGGTCTGGGCTACGCCGTCGCCCGGAGCATGCGGGGTACGACGGGTCGTACCTGGGACCCGCGGGACCTCTGGGCACGGGCCACCGACCAAGTGGACCGCGACTGGGCGGTCACCCTCGACGAGGGGCGCCTGCACGACCGCCTGCGCGACCTCTCCGCGGAGATCGACGTCCCGGCCACGCGCGCCACCATCGAGCTGCGCGGTGCCGAGGTCGAGGTGACCGAGGGGTCGACCGGTTCGGCGCTCGACGTCCGCGAGACCGGGGAGTCGGTGCAGGACGCTTGGCCACGCGAGCACCGGGTCGAGGGCACCGTCGAGGAGGTGGAGCCGGAGGTCACCGCCGCGGTGCTGCGGCGCTTCGCCGACCAGGTCGTCGAGCCCGCCCTGTCCGCGCCCGTCACGCTCGTGGCCGTTCCCGTCGAGGGGCCGCGCCAGGGCCCGTCCGGCGAGTCGGCCGACCCGGCGTCGCCCGAGCCCTCCGACGGCTCGTCCGCCAGCGCCTCGGCACAGGACGAGCTGACCGCCACCCACCGGGTGACGATCCCGGCGGACCAGATCGCGGAGATGGTCTCCATCGGCGGCACGGCCCGCGAACCCGCCCTCGAGGTGGACGCCACCCGCTGGCGCGACGGGTTGCCGGACGACCACCCCTTCTCCGACCGGGAGGCCCGGGAGGCGAGCCTGCGGCTGGAGGACGGCAGCGTCCGCATCGAGCCTGCGCAGGTCGGGCGCTCGGTCTCCACGGGCGACATCGAGCAGGGCGTGCGCGACGCGGTGCGCGCCCAGGAGCGTGAGGCGCGGGTCACCGTCAGCGTCACCCGGCCGTACGAGCTCGGGGACGGGTGGACCGCCCAGCACCTGTCCACCTTCACCACCATGCTCCCGGGCGGGGAGGGGAACGAGGGCCGCACCCGCAACATCCGCACCCTCACCCGCAAGATCCACGGCACGGTGGTGCCCGCCGGCGAGCAGTTCAGTCTGCTCGAGGTGATGGGGGAGCCCACCAAGGAGGCCGGGTACGAGGAGGCCCACGTCATCAGCAACGGCACGCTGTCCCATGCGGTCGGCGGCGGGCTGTCCCAGGTCTCCACGGCCGTGTACAACATGGCCTTCATCGCCGGGGTACAGCTGGACGAGCACAAGCCGCACAGCTACTACATCGCCCGCTACCCCGAGGGGCGTGAGGCGACGCTCTGGTACCCGGCCATCGACAACGCGTGGACCAACGACACCGGCTCGCCCATGATCATCAGCGCCCAGCTGGACGGCCGGGAGCTCATCATGAGCCTCTACGGCGAGAAGCAGTACGACGTGGACGCCACCACCCGGCCACGCCAGAACGTGGTGCCCTTCCGCAAGTACCACAGCAACGACCCCGAGTGCGTGGATCAGGGCGGGGTCGACGGCTTCGACGTGACCGTGGAGCGGATCCTCACCCCGTACGGGGACCACGACGGCGAGGAGCGCACCGAGGTCATCGAGACGCACTACGACCCCAGCGACGAGGTGTTCTGCACCAACCCCGAGTCCCCGGAGTACTCGGGCTCGCAGGAGCCCCCGTCCGACGAGTACCGCCCCTTCTCGCAGCGCGAGCAGGACGTGAAGGACGACGCCCGCGCCGAGGCCGAGCGCGAGCTGCGCGAGGACGAGCAGGCCGATGCGGAGGCGCAGGAGGAGGACGGCCGCCCCGAGGGGACGCCGAGCAGCTCGGCGGAGCCGGAGCCCAGCGGGTCCTCGACACCGCAGCCCAGCGGTTCGGCCTCGGGGGACTGAGGCGGATGACCCCCATCGTGCCCGCACCGGGCCACAGACCATAGAATGAGGAGCCGGTGGGAGACCCTGACATCCGCCGTGCCCAGCAGCCAGGAGGATTCGCGTGACCTACGTCATCGCTTTGCCGTGCGTGGACGTCAAGGACAAGGCCTGCATCGACGAGTGCCCGGTCGACTGCATCTACGAGGGTGAGCGCTCGCTGTACATCCACCCCGACGAGTGCGTCGACTGTGGTGCCTGCGAGCCCGTCTGCCCCGTCGAGGCCATCTACTACGAGGACGACCTCCCCGAGGAGTGGGCCGACTACTACACGGCGAACGTCGACTTCTTCGACGACCTGGGCTCGCCCGGTGGCGCCGCCAAGATGGGGATGATCCCCAAGGACCACCCGCTGATCTCCGCCCTGCCACCGCAGGGTGACGCCTGACCTGGACCCTGTTGACCGGACACCGCCCGCGCGGTGTCCCCGCCCCGCTGAGTGCCCGCCGTGCGCGGGCTCCCCGAGAGGATGAGCATGACCGCCGACAAGGCACCCGCCACCTTCACCCACGAGGACGTCACGCTGGAGTTCCCCTTCATCGCGTCCGTCGAGGGTGACAACGGCTACGACATCTCCGCCCTCCGCAAGGAGACCGGCAACGTGACCCTCGACGTGGGTTTCGTGAACACGGCCTCGTGCTCCTCGGCGATCACGTTCATCGACGGCGACGAGGGGATCCTGAGGTACCGCGGCTACCCCATCGAGCAGCTGGCCGAGAAGTCCACCTTCATGGAGGTCGCCAAGCTGCTGATGGACGGTGAGCTCCCCTCCGAGCGGGAGCTCGAGTCCTTCCGCGAAGACGTCCGCGCCCGCGCCGAGATGCCCGAGGGCATGAAGGACTTCTTCAAGTCCTTCCCCACCGACGCCCACCCGATGCCGGTGCTCTCCTCGGCGATCTCCGCCCTGTGCACCTACGACACCGAGAACCTCGACCCCTTCGACCCCGAGCAGCTGGAGAACGCCTCCCGCCGCCTGATGGGGCAGGTGCCGGTGCTGGCCGCCAACGCCTACCGCAACCGCCAGGGCCTCCCGCCGATGCAGGCCGACACCAGCCTGACCGTGGTGGAGAACTTCCTGCGCATGACCTTCGCGGACGCCGAGGGCAACTACGAGCTCGACGAGCGCATGGTCCGCGCGTTGGACATGCTCTTCGTGCTGCACGCCGACCACGAGCAGAACTGCTCCACCTCCACGGTGCGCCTGGTCGGGTCGGCCAACACCAACCTCTACGGCTCCATCTCCGCCGGTGTGCAGGCCCTGTGGGGCCCGCTGCACGGGGGTGCCAACCAGGCCGTGCTGGAGATGCTCGAGGAGATCCAGAACCTCGAGGGCGGTGTCGAGGAGTTCGTCCGCAAGGTTAAGAACAAGGAGGACGGCGTCAAGCTGATGGGCTTCGGCCACCGGGTCTACAAGAACTACGACCCGCGCGCCGCCATCGTGAAGAAGACCGCCGACGAGGTGCTGGAGCACCTGGGCGCCGGGGACGAGCAGCTCGAGATCGCCATGCAGCTGGAGAAGGTCGCCCTCGAGGACGACTACTTCGTGCAGCGCAAGCTCTACCCGAACGTGGACTTCTACACCGGCCTGATCTACCAGGCCATGGGCTTCCCGACCGACATGTTCACGGTGCTGTTCGCCATCGGCCGTCTGCCCGGCTGGATCGCCCAGTACCGCGAGATGATCAACGACGAGAACACCAAGATCGGCCGCCCGCGCCAGATCTACACCGGTTCGGAGCAGCGGGACTACCCCACCGCCTGAACGAGTTCCCCGGCACCACCCCGGTCCCGCCCCGTCCTGCACCTGCAGGGCGGGGCGGTTACCGTGATGCGGTGAACACGACGAGCAGGCAGGCACCGAACGACCCCTGGGACGGCGACCTCCCCGAGGGGGCGGGAGCCGCCACGGACCCCAGCCGTGAGGTCCCGCAGCCCGAGGGGCTCCCGGCCCGGCGCCACGACTACTTCAGGGGCCCCTTGCGCCTGCGGGGCCGTCGGGTGCCGGAGGAGACCACCGACGAGCGGCTGCTGCGCAACGACGGCCAGGGCGCCTTCATCCACACCGACCCGTGGCGCGTCATGCGCATCCAGGCCGAGTTCGTGGAGGGCTTCGGTGCGCTGGCGGAGCTCGGGCCGGCTGTGAGCGTCTTCGGCTCGGCCCGGGCCGCCGCGGATTCCCCGGCCTACGCCTACGGCCTCGAGGTGGGGCGCCAGCTGGTCGAGGCCGGGTACGCCGTCATCACCGGCGGCGGCCCGGGCACCATGGAGGCCGCCAACCGCGGGGCGCAGGAGGCCGGAGGAGACAGCATCGGCCTGGGCATCGAGCTGCCCTTCGAGGCGGGGCTCAACGACTTCGTCGACCTCGGGGTCAACTTCCGCTACTTCTTCGTCCGCAAGACGATGTTCGTCAAGTACGCCAGCGGGTTCATCGTGCTCCCGGGGGGCTTCGGCACCCTCGACGAGCTGTTCGAGGCGCTGACGTTGGTGCAGACCGGCAAGGTGACGCACTTCCCCATCGTGCTCATCGGGACGGACTTCTGGCAGCCCCTGCTGGACTGGCTGCGCACCGTCCTGGTCGAGCGCGGGATGATCTCGCCGAAGGACCTCGACCTGCTCCACCTCACCGACGACCCGGCCGAGGCCGTCCGCCACATCGTGGAGAACCCCGGGGCAGCCCGGAGGGGGCGCCCCCCGGAGTGAGGCCTCGGCGGGCCGGTGGGGCTCCGGCATGTCATGATCAGCGCCATGGTCGTCGTTCTCATTGCCCTGCTGGCGTGTGTCGTGGCCTGGGTGGCCGCCGTGGTCATTGGCCGGCTCCCGGCGGGGGAAGGTGCACTGGCGCCCGAGATCCCCGGTGACGCCGCGGTGCACCTGCCCGACGGTCCCCTGCACCCCGAGGACGTCCGGGGCCTGCGACTGCCTACTGCGGTCCGGGGCTACCGGATGGCGGAGGTCGACGACATGCTGCGCCGCATGGCCGAGGAGCTGGAGCACCGCGATGCCGCCCTCGCCGAGATGCGTTCCCAGCGCCCCGCCAACCTGTGACGCAGGCCGTTTCATGGCAGGGTGACAGGCACCGTCCGCACTGTTCGGACCGTCCACTGCCCCACGCCCCCGTCCCGGACCCGAGAGGAACATCGTGAAGTCGTTCGAGGTGGAGCGCTTCGCGCACGCCCCCGTCGAGGCCCTGTGGCCGTTGGTCGCCGACTTCGGCGGTGAGGGCCGGTTCACCCCCTACCGGGTCACCTCGGCCGCTCCCGGCCCGGTGGCCGTGGGATGGACCTTTGAGGCGCGCACGCCGGTGGGGCTCGTCTCGGCGCGCGACGCGCTGAAGGTCACCCGTTGGACGCCGCCCGCCGGCGGCGCCGCCGCGTTCTCGCTGCGCCGGGTGGGCGCCAAGGTGGCCGGCTGGTGCGACGTCACGCTGACCCCGCACCCGCGCGGCTGCCGGGTCTCCTGGCGCGAGGCCGTGAAGACCTCCACCCCCGGCGCCGCCGGGGCGGTGGAGCGCGCGGTGGACAAGAACCTGCGCCGCGCGATCGACGAGGCCGAGGCCGGCATCCGCCGCCGCTGACTCACTCGCCGGTGAAGACCGGCTGCTCCTTGGCCAGGAAGGCCTGCACGGCGCCGCGGTGGTCGCGGCTGGACCCGGTGCGCTTCATCTGCGTGGCCTCGAAGGCCAGCGCGCCGGCCAGGTCCGTCCCCTGGGCGGTGCGCAGCGAGGACTTGATGCCGGCGAAGGCCAGCGTGGGTCCCTGCGCCAGGCGCTGGGCGAGCGCGTCCACGGCCTGGTCCAGCTCCGCGGCCGGCACCACGGTGCCCACGAGCCCCATCTCGAGGGCCTCGGTCGCGGAGAGCTTGGCGCCCAGCATGAGCAGCTCGGTGGCCCGGGCCGGCCCCACCAGCCGCGGCAGGTGCCAGCTGGTGCCGGAGTCGCACGAGAGCCCGATGCCGGAGAACGCGAAGGTGACGGCGGCCCCCTCAGCCATGATCCGCAGGTCGCAGGCCATGGCGAAGGCCGCGCCGGCGCCGGCACAGGCGCCGTTGATGCGGGCGATCACGGGCTTGTCCATGCCTGCCAGCAGGGTCACGATGGGGTTGTAGTGGTCGGTCACGGTCGCCCACGGGTCCGGCTCGTCGAGCAGGCGGATGTGCTCCTTGAGGTCCTGCCCCACGCAGAAGGCGCGGTCCCCGGCCCCGGTGAGCACCACGGCCCGGGCCAGCGGGTCCTCGGCCACCTGCTGCAGGGTCTGCAGCAGCCCCTCCTTCACGGCCGTGTCCACCGCGTTCATGGCGTCGGGGCGGTTGATGGTGACCGTCGCGACCCCGTCGGTGAGGTCGAGCAGGACGGGCTGGTCGGGCTGGTCGGTGGGGGCGGGCTGGTCGCTCACGGGGCGTCCTCCTGGGCGTCGGGGGTGATGACCCGAGCCTGCCACCTGAGCCCGCACACCGGGAGCCCGCGCGCCCGGATCGGTTGCGATTGGGTGACGATCCGCCCCCCGGGAGCCGTCGGCGGGTACCACTGCGGGGAATGAGAGATAATGGGTCCCGCGACAGCGGTCCTGCGCCTGCTGGACCATCCGGTGCCGATGCCGCACGAGCGATCGGCACGACGACGAAAGGTAGATCATGGCTGCCATGAAGCCCCGCACCGGCGACGGCCCTCTGGAGATGACCAAGGAGGGCCGCGGGATCGTCCTGCGCATGCCCCTGGAGGGCGGTGGTCGCTTGGTCGTGGAGATGACTCCCGACGAGGCCAAGGACCTCGGCAGGGTCATCAACGACTGCGTCGGTGGCTGACCAGCCGTCACGGCACTCTTGACAGGCCCTCGCCCCTGCGGGTGGGGGCCTGCCCGTCATCCGCCCGGCGCGTGGGCGCATAGTGTGGCCCCATGAATCGTGAGCAGGCCGCACTGGTGGGGTACGCCGAGCACTGGTCGACGCCACCGGCCGGGGCGTCCGACGCGGCCGACCTGGCCCGCACGGTGGCCCGCGGTCGCGACGCGGCGGCCGAGGGGGCCCTGTTGCGCATGTTCGCCCGCACCTCGCGGGCCCGGGCGGCGGTGACGGCCACCACACTCGGGGGAGCGCTGCCCCTGTGGATCCTGCAGGGCATGCCCACCGACGGAGCGCTCACCTGCATCGACCACGAGGCCGAGGCCGCGCTGACCCGGCGCGCGACGGCCTCCGCGGGGGTTCCGCAGCACCGCTGGCGCGTCATGCCGGGGAACCCCGGGGAGGTCATGAACCGGCTGCGGGACGCGGCCTACGACCTGGTGGTGCTGGACGCCACGAGCCCCGACCTGGCCGAGCAGGTGCAGCAGGCGCGCCGCCTGGTGCGCTCCGGCGGGCTGCTGGCGATGGTCGGTGTGGGGCTGGACGGCCGCCTCGCCGACCCCGTGGACCGCAGCAGTGGCACCCACCTGGTCCGCTCGGTGCTGGAGGAGTGGCGCGAGCTCGACTCCGATGCGGTGATCGTGCCGGTGGGCGCGGGGGTGGCCGCGGCGGTGATGCCGTGACGGGGGACTGGCACACTGTGCCTGCACGCTCCCGGTGGAGGGGGCCATGCTGCCGTGCGCTCGGGCCGGTGGCACCGACGACCAGGACGGGAGCACGCAGGTGAACATCTTCGGGATGTCGCAGTGGGAGCTGCTGCTGATCATGGTGGTGGTCCTGGTGATCATCGGCCCCGACCGGCTTCCCGGTGCCGTGGAGAACGTCCGCCGCTGGATCCGTCAGGCGCGGGACATGGCCAACCAGGCCAAGGGGGACCTGCGCGAGCAGGTGGGCGACGACATCGACCTCGACTGGCGCAAGTGGGACCCGCGCCAGTACAACCCCAAGCGCATCGTCCGCGAGGCGCTGATGGAGGACGTGGAGTCGCTCAACCCGTTCGCGCCGGACCCGGCCGACGACACCCCCGCCGGGGTGGAGGAGTCCGAGGCCGCCGTGGCACCGTCCCGGCACGCCCTCGAGGGTGCGGGGCGCCGCTGGGGCAACCCGCACGGTTACGACCCGCTGGCCCCCACCCCCTTCGACACCGACGCCACCTGAGCCCCCCGGTCGCGCCCGGCCGCCCGCAGCGGCCCGCCGGCACGGCCCCCGACGCGAGGAGGCCCTCCCCATCAGCGCATCGATGGGGAGGGCCGCGGCACGTACCGGACGGGTCAGACCGGGCTGATGCCCAGCTTGCGGCCGGACAGGCCACGGGCCCGCTGGGCCAGGCCGGAGGCGATGTCGTTCAGGGCCGACCCGGCGGCGCTGTCGGGCGCCGAGAGGACGACCGGCGTCCCCGCATCGCCGCCCTCGCGCAGACGGGTGTCCAGCGGCACCTGGCCCAGCAGCGGCACCTCGCCGCCCATGGTGCGGCTCAGTGAGTCGGCGACGGTCTGACCGCCACCGGAGCCGAAGATCTCCTGGCGGGTGCCGTCGGGCAGCTCCAGCCAGGACATGTTCTCGATGACGCCGGCCACGCGCTGCTTGGTCTGCATGGCGATGGCGCCGGCGCGCTCGGCCACCTCGGCCGCGGCCTGCTGCGGGGTGGTGACCACTAGCAGCTCCGAGCCCGGGAGCATCTGCGCCACGGAGATGGCGATGTCACCGGTGCCCGGGGGCAGGTCGAGCAGGAGCACGTCGAGGTCGCCCCAGAAGACGTCGGAGAGGAACTGCTGCAGGGCGCGGTGCAGCATCGGGCCACGCCACACGACCGGCTGGTTGCCGGGCACGAACATGCCGATGGAGATGACCTTCACGTCGTGTGCCAGCGGGGGCATGATCATCTCGTCGACCTGCGTGGGCTGGTGGGTCACGCCCAGCATGCGCGGCACCGAGAATCCGTAGATGTCGGCGTCCACCACGCCCACCTTCATGCCCTGGGCGGCCATCGAGGCCGCGAGGTTCACGGTGACCGAGGACTTGCCCACGCCGCCCTTGCCGGAGGCGACGGCGTAGATGCGGGTCATGTTGTCCGGGCGCTGGAAGGGGATCTCGCGCTCGGCCTGGCCGCCGCGCAGCGTCTGCTTGAGCTGGGCGCGCTGCTGCTCGTCCATGACGCCCATCTCGACCGTGACGCGCTCGACGGAGTCCACCTGGGAGACCGCCGCCGTGACGTCCTTCTCGAGGGTGGACTTCATCGGGCAGCCGGCGATGGTGAGCAGGATCCGGACCGTGACGTGGCCGGGGTCGGCCTCGTCGAGGCGGACGTCACCGACCATCCCGATCTCCGTGATCGGGCGGCGGATCTCCGGGTCCTGGACGGTGCTCAGGGCACTGCGGATGGCGTCGAGATCAGGAGTGGGCATGCCCTCCATCGTACGTGCCACTGCGGGTGGCACCCCCACACCGGGGGGAGGTGGGGGCCTCGGTGGGTGCTGCGTCCTGCGCCGTGTCCGGGGCGGGGTCGGGGTCGACGGGGTCCTCCGCGCGGCGGGCCTCGCGCTCGTCCAGCTCCTCCAGCAGGTCGGTCAGCAGGTCGCGCAGCTCGGAGCGCACGTAGTCACGGCTGGCCATCTCGCCCACCGTCAGCCGCAACGAGGCCACCTCGCGGGTGATGAACTCGGTGTCGGCCAGGTTCCGCTCGTCGCGGGCGCGGTCCTGCTCGATGCTGACGCGGTCGCGGTCGTCCTGCCGGTTCTGTGCGAGCAGGATCAGCGGGGCGGCGTAGGAGGCCTGCAGGGAGAGGATCAGCGTCAGCAGCGTGTAGTTCAGCGCCCGCGGGTCGAACTGCGCACTCTCGGGCATGAACGTGTTCCAGCCCAGCCACACCACCACGAACAGGCTCATCCACAGCAGGAACTGCGGGGTGCCCATGAACCGGGCGAAGGACTCGCTCGCGCGACCGAAGGCCTCGGAGTCCACCCGCGGCCGGGGCAGGCGCCGACGGGTCGCCTGTGGGGTGGCCAGGCCGCCGCCCGGCTCGGTGCGGTCGGTCGGCTTCGGCGCCGGGGTGCGCGTCCCGCTGCGGACGGCGGCGCCGCCCACCGCCTTGCGTCGGTCGCGGCGCTCCCGCAGCTCGCGCAGGCGCTGGGCGCGCTCGTCCGGGTCGGTCTCAAGCGCCATGGGCTGCCTCCTCGTCCTGCACGCTGAGGGCCGCGGTCACGTCCGGGGCCGCTTCGTCACGGTCCTCGCGCCAGTCGTCCGGGAGGATGTGGTCCAGCACGTCGTCCACGGTGACCGCGCCGAGCAGCCGACGCTCGGAGTCCACGACGGGCAGCGAGATCATGTTGTAGTTCGCCATCGAGCGCGTCACCTCACCGAGGCTGGCGTCCACGTCGAGCGGCTCGATGTCGCTGTCCACCACGGCGCCGATCGACTCGTGCGGGGGCTCGCGCAGCATCCGCTGCAGGTGCACCACGCCCAGCAGCTTGCCGGTGGGGACCTCCAGCGGGGAGCGGCAGACGAACACCATCGCGGCCAGGGCCGGGTGGAGCTCCGCCCGGCGGACGGTGGCCAGGGCTTCGGCGATGGAGGCGTCCGCGCCCAAGATCACCGGCTCGGTCGTCATCATGCCGCCCGCGGTGTCCTCGCCGTAGGTCAGCAGCGTGCGCAGCGGCTCGGCCTCCTCGGGCTCCATCGCCCCCAGCAGCTCGGCCGCGGTCTCGTCGGGCAGCTCGCCCAGCAGGTCGGCGGCGTCGTCGGGCTGCATGGCCTCCAGCACGTCCGCGGCACGGTCGGTGCTCAGGTCCGCAACGATCGCGACCCGGTCTTCCTCGGGCAGCTCCTCCAGCACGTCGGCGAGCTTCTCGTCCGGCAGGGCGTCGGCCACCTCGCGACGGCGCTTGGGGGTGAGCTCCTGCAGGGCGTCGGCGACGTCCGCGGGCTTCAGCTCCTCGAAGGACTCGATGAGGCGGTCCGCCCCCTGCCGGGCGTCCTCGGTGTGCAGGCCGCTCACCGCATCGACGTCCACCACCAGGGTCTCCCCCCGTCGACGGAGGTTGAGGCGACGGCGCTGCGTGGGGTCGGCCTTGCGCACGAACACCTTGGCGACGTGCCAGTCCCGGTTGCGCTGCTGGGTGATGCCGATGTCCTCGACCGTCGCGTCGAAGGCGTCGTCCTCGTCGAGGCGCACGTGCACCTGGCGGTCGAAGAGCTCGGACTGCACGAGCACCTCGCGGGGGCGGCGCTCGAAGCGGCGCATGTTCAGCAAGCCGGTGGTGATCACCTGCCCGGCGTCGATGGAGGTGATGCGGGTCATCGGCAGGAAGACCCGGCGCCGCCCGGGCACCTCCAGCACCAGGCCGATGACGCGGGTCACCTGGCGGGCCGATGAGTGCTGGACCACCACGTCGCGGACCTGCCCGACCCGGTCACCGATGGGGTCGAACACGCCGAGACCGATGAGGCGGGACACGAAGACACGGGCTGCACTCACGGGCTCAGGGTAGTCGGGCGGCCGCTCGGCAGGTTCTCAGGCAACGATCAGGGATCTGGGAGAGACTGGGCCCATGAGCACGCAGGCAGGTATGGGACCCCAGGCCGGGTTGGGCGCCGGACGGTCGTTGCTGGAGCTGAAGAACCCCCGCTCCGTGGCGACCTACGACGACTACTCCGAGGCGCAGGGCGCCGTCGACCACCTCAGCGACAAGGGCTTCCCGGTGGACCAGCTGGCCATCGTGGGCAGCGACCTGCGTCAGGTGGAGCGGGTCACCGGGCGGCTCTCCTGGGGCCGGGTGCTCCTGGGGGGCCTGCTCAGCGGCCTGTGGCTGGGTGCCTTCGTGGGCCTGATCATGTCGCTCTTCAGCGACGACGGCTTCTGGGCCATCCTGGCCACCACCCTGCTGGCCGGTGCCTTCTTCGGTGCCGTGTGGGCAGCGCTGGGCTACGCCATGACGAGGGGCCGCCGTGACTTCACCTCGGTGACCGCCGTCGTGGCCACGAGCTACGAGATCCTCGCCGAGTCGGCCCAGGTGGCCTCCGCGCGCGAGCTGCTCGGTCTGAACGCGCAGGCGACCCCGGTGCACGAGGGGCCGAAGCGCACCTACGGCGAGGCCGTGGACGAAGCGCGCCGTCAGGAGAGGGCGACGGCGGCCGGCCAGCCCCAGTACGGCCAGCAGGAGCCGCAGGGGCACGCGCCGCAGGGGCAGCCGCAGTACGGCCAGCAGCCGGCCCAGGACCCGCACGCCCAGCGCGACCCGCAGGGCTGAGCCCTCCCCACGTGATGGGGCCCGCCGCCGTGCACCCGGATCCACCGACCCCCCGCCGCCTCGCGCCCCTCGTCGAGCCGGCGGGTGAGTTGTCGGTGGCGCAGGTCGAGCGCTACGCCCGGCACGTCCTGCTGCCCAGGCTGGGCCTGACCGGGCAGCGCCGGCTGCGAGCCGCCCGGGTGGCCGTGGTGGGCGCCGGCGGACTGGGGTGCCCGGTCTTGCAGTACCTGGCCGCGGCGGGGATCGGCGCGCTCACCCTCATCGACGACGACCTGGTGGAGTCCAGCAACCTCCAGCGCCAGGTGCTCCACGGCCTGGACGACGTCGGCCGTCCCAAGGCCGTCAGCGCCGCGGAGTCGCTGCGGGCCACGGGCACCGAGACCGAGCTGCACGTGGTCCAGCGCCGGGTGACCGCCGAGAATGCCGTCGACCTGCTGCGCGGCCACGACCTGGTGGTGGACGGCACCGACAACTTCCCCACCCGCTACGTGCTCGATGCCGCCGCCGCGGAGCTCGGACTGCCGGTCGTCTGGGCCGCACTGATGCGCGACCAGGCCCAGCTCACGACCTTCTGGGCAGCGCCCCGCCCCGCGCCCGGCACCCCTCCGGTCGACCCGGTGCGCCTGACCGACCTGTTCCCGCACGCCCCGGACCCGGCCACCGTGCCCGCCTGCGGTGACGCGGGGATCCTGGGCGCCCTGTGCGGGCTCGTGGGCTCGGCCCTGGCGCTGGAGGTGGTGCGTCTGGTCACCGGGACGGGCGAGTCGATGCTGGGTCGCCTCGTCTTCGTGGACGCGGCCGCGATGCGGTTCGCCGAGCTCCCGCTCGCCGGTGCGGGCCGCGCCGGAGTGCCCGCCGGTGACGCCCCCGTGCACCACGCGCAGCCCGAGGAGCCCACGCGGGCTGCACACCCCAGCGAGCGGGCGGCAGCCACGGAGTCCGCGGGACGGGGCGAGCCCGCGGACGCCCCGGAGGTCACCCCCACCGCGCTCGCTGCCGCCCTCGCCTCGGACGCCCGCCCGGTGGTGCTCGACGTGCGCAGCCCCGGGGAGCTCGCGATGGGGGTGGTCCCCGGCGCGGTGCACCTGCCGCTCGACCGCATCCTGGACGACCCCGCCGCGGCCAGGGCTGAGCTCCGGGCGGCCGGCGTGCTGGGCGCGGCGGGCCTGGCCGGTGGCCCCGAGCCGGACACCGGAGAAGGGGGCCCCCGAGAAGGCGGCCCCGCGGTCGTGTGCGTGTGCAAGGCCGGGGTCCGGGCCGCGCTGGCCGCCGACCACCTGCGCCGATGGGGTGTCCCGGGCGTTTCGGTGCTCGCGGGTGGGATGCTGGCCTGGCGCGAGCAGGTCGACCCCAGCCTGCCCCGCTACTGAACCCCCGGGCGGCCTAGCACGTGGCCGTCGCGCCCGGCCGGATGCCACCCGTGCCGCCCGAAGCCCGCACCCACCCCCCAGGAGGCCGCTCGTGACCACCCCGCGCGAGGTGCTCAGCATCGAGGAGTACCGGTCCGAGGTGGTCGCTCTCGTGGACGGCCCCGTGGCCAGCGAGACGGTCGACACCGCATCGGCGGTCGGGCGCGTGCTGGCGCGGGACGCCCGCTCCGGCGGGGACGTGCCGGCGTTCGCGAACTCGGCCATGGACGGGTACGCCGTCCGCGGCGCGGATCTGGCCGGCGCCCTGCCGGTGCGGCTGCGCGTGGTGGCCGACCTGCCCGCCGGCTCGGCGCAGGACCCGGCCCTGGCGGCGGGGGAGTGCGCCCGCATCATGACCGGGGCCGCCGTGCCCACGGACGCCGACACGGTCGTCCCGGTGGAGCTCACCGACGCCGGGGAGGACGAGGTCACCGTGACCGAGGTGCCGCGCGGGGGAACCGGTGCCCACGTCCGCGGGGCGGGGGAGGACCTGGCCGCCGGCGACCTGGTGCTGCCCGCCGGCACCCTGCTCGACCCCGCGGCCCTGGGGGCCCTGGCCGGGACCGGGGTGGCCACCGTGCAGGTCCGCCGTCGCCCCGTGGTGGGCGTGTTGGCTACCGGCGACGAGCTCGTGACCGGCGGCGGTGCGCTGCGGCGCGGCCAGATCCATGAGAGCAACGGCGTGTTCCTCGCCGCTGCGGCGCGCCAGGCCGGCGCCGAGGTCGTGACCGGCCCACCCGTGCCCGATGACGAGGCCACCTTCACCGCCCGCCTCGACGAGCTCGCCGCGGCGTGCGACCTCATCGTGCTGTCCGGCGGGGTGAGCGTGGGCACCTACGACGTCGCCCGCATCGTCCTGGGCGATGCGGGCGAGGGCACCTTCCGCCACGTCCGCATGCAGCCGGGCAAGCCGCAGGGCCACGCGACTTGGGGTGGGGTCCCCGTGCTGGCCTTCCCGGGCAACCCGCTCTCCGCGGCGGTGTCCTGGCAGCTGTTCGGCCGCGCGGTGCTCAGCGCGCTCACGGCCAGCGCCGCGCCGGCGTGGGGGACGGCCGCCGCGGGCAGCGCGTGGAGCAGCCCGCCCGGGCGTCGCCAGCTGGTGCCCGTCGTCACCGCCACCGACGATGCGGGGCGCCTGGTCGCGACCCCCTCCCACCAGCGCGGGTCGGCCTCCCACATGGTCACTGCCCTGGCCCGCGCCGACGCCCTGTTCGCGGTCCCCGAGGACGTCACCGACGTCCGCCCCGGGGACGTCCACCCCCTGATGAGGTTCTGATGACCGACCCCGCACCCGCCCCCCAGCCGTTCACCCACCTCGACGCCGCGGGCCACGCCCGCATGGTCGACGTGACCGCCAAGCAGCCCACCGTGCGCGCCGCCACCGCCCACGGGCAGGTGGCCTGCTCATCCGAGGTGGTCGAGCTGCTGCGCTCGGGGAGCCTGCCCAAGGGCGACGTGCTGGCGGTGGCGCGAGTGGCCGGTATCCAGGCCGCCAAGCGCACCCCGGAGCTGCTGCCGCTGGCGCACACCATCGGAGTGCACGGGGCGGTGGTCGACCTGGAGGTGACCGACAACGGCGTCGCCATCGAGGCCACCGTGCGGACCGCCGACCGCACGGGCGTGGAGATGGAGGCGCTCACCGCGGTGTCGGTGGCGGCGCTCGCGGTGATCGACATGGTGAAGGGCGCCGATCGCAGCGCGCACATCCGGGATGTGCGGCTGGTGCGCAAGGAGGGCGGCCGCAGCGGCACCTGGGTGCGTCCGGACGAGGGCGCATGAGGCCCGTCGTCGATGCGGTGGTGCTCGCCGGGGGCGCCGGGCGGCGTCTGGGCGGGGTCTCCAAGGGGGAGGTCGAGCTGGCGGGGCAGCGGTTGATGGACCACGTGCTGGCCGCGACCGGCGCGGCACGGCAGGTGGTGGTCGTGGGGGAGGTGCCCGTGCCCGAGGGCGTGCTGCTGACGCGCGAGGAACCGCCCGGCGGTGGGCCGGCCGCCGGCGTGGTCGCGGGCCTGGAGCGGCTCGCTGCACAGCCCAGGCCGTCCGCGGACTGGGTGCTGCTGCTGGCCTGCGACCTCCCCGGGGCCGATGAGGTGGTGCCGGAGCTGCTCGCCGTGCTGGAGGAAAAGGTCCCCGGCGGCGCGTCGTCCTCTGCAGCCATGCCGCCGGGCGCGGCGCCACCGAACGTCACGCCATCGGATGCGCGGCCACCGGGCCCGAACACCCAGGCCGTGGTCGCGGTGGACGGTGACGGCCGGCCGCAGTGGCTGCTGGGCGCCTACCGCCGGGACGCCCTGGCCGCGGCGGCCGACCGGCTCGGCGACCCGCAGGGCCGGCCGCTGCGGGCGCTGGTGGGTGAGCTGGGCCGCATCGAGGTCCGCCCCGCACCGGCGGCGGTGGAGGATGTGGACACGTGGTCGGACCACGCGCGGTGGACCGACCGACTGATGCGAGAGGAGCACGCCATGAGCACCGAGACCCCATCGTCGGGGGCTTCCGCCCCTGACGGTCGCGCTGGGCACCTGCCCGAGGAGTGGCGCACCTGGTTGACCGAGGTCTGCGCCGCGTTCCACCTGGATCCCGCGCAGGTGGACGTCCGTGCGGTGCTGGACCTGACCAAGGAGGTCGCCCACGGGGTCGACCGGCCGATGGCGCCGGTCACCGCGTTCGTGCTCGGGCTGGCCCTGGCGAAGGACCCCGAGCTGTCGATGACCGACGGGTGCGAGCGCATCTCGGCGGTGGTCGCCGCGCGCGAGGGAGTGCAGGACGCTGCCCAGGACGACGCGAAGGGCACCCCGTGAGCGCCCGGGTGCGCTGGTTCGCCGCCGCCGCGGAGGCCGCGGGCTGTGCCGAGGGCGACTACCCCGGCGCCACGGTGGCTGAGCTGCTGGAGGCCGCCACCGAACGCCACGGCGCCCGGTTGGGGGCGGTGGCCGCACGCTGCGCGGTGCTCGTGGAGGGCCGCCGGGCGGAGCCGGCCACGCCCGTGCCCGCGGGCTCGGTGGTGGACGTGCTCCCGCCCTTCGCCGGCGGCTGAGCGGCGTTCGCAGCGCCAGGCCCACCCCTCTCGCGTCACCGGCCTGCCTCAGCCGCCGATGGCGCTCATGGGCCGCGGGGGCTGCAGGAACCCGGGGTCGTCGATGCCGTGCCCCGGCTGCTTGCCCAGCGTCGCCTCGCGGAACAGTGCCGCGAGCTCGGCGTGGTCCGCCCCGGCCCGCAGCGGACCGCGCAGGTCGGTCTCGGAGCGCGCGAACAGGCAAGAGCGCAGCTGGCCGTCGGCCGTCACCCGCAGCCGGTCACAGGCGCCGCAGAAGGGCGCCGTCACCGAGGCGATGAGGCCCACCACCGCCGGGCCGCCGTCCACCAGGAAGCGCTCGGCCGGCGCGGCCCCGCGCCCGGGCAGCGGGGTGAGTGTGAAGCGCTGCTCGAGCGCCGCCATGACCTCGGCGCGGGTGACCATGTCGCCGCGCTCCCAGGTGTGCCCGGCATCCAGCGGCATCTGCTCGATGAAGCGCAGCTCCACCCCGCGCTCGACGGCCCAGGTCAACAGGTCCACCGCCTGGTGGTCGTTCTGCCCCCGCATCAGCACGGCGTTGATCTTCACCGGGCGCAGGTCGGCGGCCAGCGCGGCGTCCACGCCCGCGAGCACCGCGTCGAGGCGCGGGCGGCGCGTCATCGTCCGGAAGGTCTCCGGGTCCACCGTGTCCAGGCTGATGTTCACGCGCGCCAGCCCCGCATCGGCCAGGCGGTGGGCGCGGTGGTGCAGCCCGATGCCGTTGGTCGTCATCGAGAGCTCGACGGGGCCGTCCTCGCCCTCCAGCGACGCGAGGTCGGCCACCAGGTCCTCGAGGTCCGGGCGCAGCAGCGGCTCCCCGCCGGTGAGCCGGATCTCGGTGATGCCGCTGGCGACGGCTACCGCAGCAATCGCGCGCAGCTCCTCGCGGCTCAGCAGCTCGTCCTTGGCCATCCACGGCACGCCCTCGGCTGGTAGGCAGTAGGTGCAGCGCAGGTTGCACTTGTCGATCAGCGAGATCCGCAGGTCGGTGTGCACGCGGCCGAAGCGGTCGACCAGTCCGGGGGTGCTCACGAGACCCCCAGGTTCGACCACGTCGACCGCCCGTCGGCCTCGCGCTGGTGCTTCCACACCGGCACCCGGGCCTTGACCTGCTCCACCAGGGCCTCGCAGACGGCGAAGGTGACCGCCCGGTGGGCCGCGGCGACCGCCACGACGATCGCCGGGTCACCGACCTCCAGACGCCCGATGCGGTGTGCCACCGCCACGCGCGTCCCACCGTGGGGGTCGTGCTCCGCGAGCACGTCGGCCGCCACCTCGTGCAGCGCCCGCTCGGCGTCCGGGTGGCAGCTGTAGTCCAGCGCGACCACCTCGCCGGCGGCCTGCGGGTCGTGGTCGCGGACGCGCCCGGTGAAGGTGGTCACCGCGCCCACGTGCGGCTCGGTCACGAGACGCTCCAGGGCAGCCGGCTCCAGCGGCTCGTCGCTGATGCGGGCGTGCACGACCCGCGGGTCGTCCACCCGGGGGTCGTGGACCCGGGGCGGGGCGCCCGTGCGGTCGTGGGACGCGTCGTCGGGGATCACGCGTGGTCACCCCCGCCCAGCTGGTCGAGCAGGTGCGGAACCAGGGGCAGCAGCACGGCCAGTCCGTCGCGGACGCCGCCGGTGCTGCCCGGCAGGTTCGCCACGACGGCGCCGGGGTGGCCGTCGGCCGCATCGACGACGCCCACCAGTCCCCGGGTCAACACGGCGTGCGGCGTCTGCTCGGCCCCGGCGCGACGGATGGCCTCGGCGACGCCGGGCAGCTCGCGGTCCAGCACCGGTGCGGTGCCCTCGGGGGTGCGGTCGCGGGGGGAGACGCCGGTGCCGCCGGTGGTCACGACCAGGCGGGAGCCACGGGCGAGCGCCGCGCGCACCGCACCGGTCACCGCATCGGCGCCGTCGGGGACGACGCGCAGGTCGACCGGCACGTCGAGGACAGCGGTCGCGAGCTCCAGGGCGAGCGGACCCGAGCGGTCCTCACGCACCCCGGCCGCGACGCGGTCGGAGACCGTGATCACGGTGACCGTCAGCGGGGTCTGCATCCCGTCGAGCCTATCGCTGCCGCGACGTCTTCGTACGATGCGGTCATGGCCACACCCGACGCGCGCCCCCTCCCGGTGCCGGTCAGCGCCGCCGACCCCGCGCCGTCGGCCCCGCAGTGGCGGTGGGACGCCCGCGAGCTGGCCGGCGCCGTGGCCGACCTGGGGGTGCTGGTGCCGATCGCCGTGGCGCTGGTGCTGGTCAATGGCCTCTCTGCCACCGCCGTGCTGCTGCCGGCAGGGCTGTTGTACCTGACCGCCGGGCTCGTCTACCGGGTGCCGGTGCCGGTGCAGCCGCTGAAGGCCTTCGGCGCCATCGCCGTGGCCCAGGGCCTGGGGGCGGACGTGATCGCCGCCGGCGCGCTGGTGATGGGGGTGCTCTTCCTCGGGCTGGGGGCCACTGGCGGCATCGATGCGGTGGCGCGCTGGGTGCCGCGCCCGGTGGTGCGGGGTGTGCAGCTCTCGGTGGGGCTGCTCTTCCTGCAGCTCGCCTGGGGGCTGGCCGCCGACCCGCCGGTGAGCTTCACCGGGCCGCAGCTGGGTTCGCTGCTGGGGCCGGCCGCAGCGGTGGCGGTGGCGGGGCTGCTCGCGCTGGGTGCGGTGCTGCTGCGCCGGTGGGCCTCGGCGCTGGTGCTGGTGGTGGCGGGGGTGGCGGTGATGCTGGCCACGCACTCCGGCGGCGTGGACTGGGGCCCCTCGGCGCTGCACCGGCCGGGGCTCACCGGCTCGGCGCTGCTGACGGCCAGCGTGGCCCTGGTGCTGCCGCAGTTGCCGCTGACCTTCGCGAACTCCTGCGTGGCCACCGCGGACGTGGCCCGCACCTACTACGGCCGCCGCGCCCAGCGGGTGACGCCCGGCCGGCTGGCGAGCACCCTGGGAGCGGCGAACCTGCTGGCCGGCGCGATGGGGGGCATGCCGGTCTGCCACGGGGCCGGGGGCATGACCGCCCACCGGTCCTTCGGGGCGCGGACCGGGGCCGCCCCCGTCGCGATGGGGGCGGTGCTCCTGGCGCTCGCACTGGGGGTCGGGGCGGGGCTGGCCGGGGTGCTGGCGCACTTCCCGGTGGTGGTGCTCGCGGCGCTGCTGGCAGTCGCCGGAGCCCTCCACATCACGCTCTTGCGTGACCTGGAGGGCTCCCGGGAGGTGCTGCTGGCGGTGGCCGTCGGCCTGGTCGGCTTCCTGGGCCACCTGGCGCTGGCGCTGGTGGCCGGCTGCCTGGTGTGGTGGGGCCTGTGGTGGGGCGTCCGGAGGCGGGTCAGCCGCGCAGGCGGGCCATCCAGGCCTCGACCTCGTCGGCCGTCCGGGGCATGAAGCCCGAGAGGTTCTCGCACCCGTCCTCGGTGACCAGCACGTCGTCTTCGATGCGGACGCCGATGCCGCGGAACTCCTCGGGCACCTTCAGGTCGTCGGCCTTGAAGTACAGGCCGGGCTCGACGGTCAGGCACATGCCCGGCAGCAGCTCGGCGCCGAGGTACTCCTCGCGGCGCGCCAGGGCGCAGTCGTGCACGTCGATGCCCAGGTGGTGGCTCGTGCCGTGCACCATCCACCGGCGGTGGTACTGGCCCTCCGGCTTCAGGGAGTCCTCCACGCTGACGCCCTCGGGGAGCAGGCCCCAGGAGTGCAGGTGCTCGGCGATCACGCGGATGGCCGCGGCGTGCACGTCACCGAACTTGTTGCCCGGCTTCACCGCTGCGATACCGGCCTCCTGCGCCGCGTAGACCGCGTCGTAGATCTTGCGCTGGGTCTCGGTGAAGGTGCCGTTGATCGGCAGCGTGCGGGTCACGTCGGCGGTGAACAGCGAGTCCACCTCCACGCCGGCGTCCAGCAGCAACAGGTCGCCGGGCTTCATGTCGCCGGTGTTGCGGATCCAGTGCAGCGTGTTCGCGTGGTCGCCGGAGGCCACGATGGAGTCGTAGCCCACCCCGTTGCCCGCGTGGCGTGCGTGGAGGCCGAAGACCCCCTCGATCCAGCGTTCGCCGCGGCCGCGCTCGACCGCCTCGTCCAGGTTCTCGATGACGGCGTCGAAGGCGCGGCCGGTGGCCTGCACCGCCGCGCGCAGCTGGTCGGCCTCCCAGTCGTCCTTCACCAGGCGGAGCAGCGAGCAGGCGTGGGCCAGCTCGTCGTCCTGGGCGCGGGCGGCCTGCCCGGCGTCGCCGGCTGCGTCGCCGCGCACACGGCGCACCAGCTCGGTCATCTCGCGGTCGGCGTCGGGCACGACGCGCAGTCGCTCGGCGTCGGTCTCCAGGTCCGCCTCCAGCTGGTCCACGTGGCGGGCGTCCAGACCGAGCTCGCGGCGGATGTCCTCCTCCACGGGGCGCGGCCCCACCCAGAACTCGCCGTAGCGGGAGTCGGCGAAGAACTCCTCGGAGTCCCGCGCGGCCATGGGGCGGAAGTAGAAGATCGCCTCCGGCTCGGCGCCGGCCTCACCGGCGCGGATGACGAGCACCGCATCGGGCTCGCGGTCGGCGCCCAGTCCGGTCAGGTGCGCGAAGGCCGAGTGCGGGCGGAAGACGTAGTCGGTGTCGTTGGAGCGCACCTTCAGTCCGCCGGCGGGCACCACCAGGGTCTCGCCGGGGAACTTCTCGGCCAGCGCCGCACGTCGGGGAGCCGCGTACTGGGCCGCCTCCAGCGGCCGCACTCCGGAGAAGTCGCGCTCGGCCCAGTCGGCGGCGATGAACGCGCGGAAGTTCTCACCATAGGGTCGGCTGCGGTGGTCTTGCTGCTTCTGCTCTTCACTCACCTGTGCAGTGTGTCACGCGGGGCGGACCCGCCGGCCGCCGGTCCGGTCCGGCCGCGGCCGCCCCCGGCGGGCCCGGACTTGTGGAACGGCGGGCTCCCGGGCGACAGTTACCCGCGTGTCCCCGTCCCGTGCACCGCGCTCCCTGAAGTCCGTGGCCCGGGGGGCGTCGGACCGGACCGCGCCGGGACCGACCGGACCGGGCGCCGGGCGGGCAACCGAGACCGGCACCCCCACGAGCTCCGGCACCCCCGCACCCCTCGTGACCGTCGCCGGAACCCAGCCGCTGCAGGCCAGTTCGGTGGCCACCGGACGGGACGAGACGTTCGTCCTGGCCCCCGGGGTGCAGGAGCAACTCACGCCCGGCACCATCCAGGGCGGCACCCGCCGCCGGGCCATCCGCCTCGCGGACGTCGTGCGGCCCACGAAGACCTCGGCGAGCCCCCTGGTGGACTCCGGCGACCGGGACCTCGACGAACGGCGCGGTCGTCACGTCATCGACCTCGCGCTGCGCACCGGGGAGGCTCTGCTCGCGGCCGGCACCCCGGCGGCCGACGTGGTGGCCACCCTGCTGCGCCTGACCAGCGCCTTCGGGGTCCGCTCGGCGCACGTGGACATCACGTTCACCTCGATCACCGTCAGCATCCACCGCGGCATGGGCGAGGACCCCCTGTCGGTGATGCGCGTGGTGCGCGCCCGCACGGCGGACTACATGGTCGTCGAGCGGCTCCAGGCCTTCGTCAACAGCCTGGCCCGGACCCCCGGCGACCTCGATGCGGCCTCGGCCCGCCTGGAGGAGATCCTCCATGCGCCGCGCGCCTACCGGCCGTGGGTGGCCAGCGTCTCGTTGGCGATGATGGGAGCGGCCATCTCCGCCCTGCTCGGCGCGGAGTGGGTCACCTGGATCCTCACCTTCTTCTCGGCCCTGTTCATCGACCAGACCCTCTCCCGCCTCGGCCGGTGGGGTCTGCCGCCCTTCTTCGGCCAGGTCGTGGCGGCCATGATCCCCACGAGCATTGCGGTGGCCATCTACGCCATCGAGAAGTACCAACCGACCCTCGGCGGAATCCCGCTTGACCCGCCGGGCGACCAGTACCACTCGCTCATCGTGGCCGCGGGCATCATCGTGCTGCTGGCCGGCCTGGGCGTGGTCGGTACCGCGCAGGACGCGTTGGACGGCTACTACGTGACCGCCGGGGCGCGCGCCTTCGAGGTGGTGATGATGACCGGCGGCGTGGCGATCGGGGTCTCGCTGGTCCTGTCCGCCGCCCGCCGGGCCGGCCTGAGCATGACCATCCTGAACCGGCCCTACCTTTCGGAGGACCTGAGCACCCTGGTGCTCAGCTCGGCGGTGTTCTGCTTCTTCTCTGCGATCGCCACCTACGCCTCGATGCGGGCGGCCGTCCTGTCCTCGATGCTGGGCGCCACCGCCTTCGCCGTGTACTGGGTGGTGGACGCCGGCGGGCTGACCTACGAGATGCGCATCCTGGTGGCGGTGGCGTTCGTGTCCTTCCTGGCGCAGTGGGCCGCCCGCGTGCTGCACGTCCCCTCGCTGGCGCTGACCACTGCGGTGATCGCGCCCTTCCTGCCCGGTGGCATGGTCTACCGAGGCCTCTTCCAGCTCATGGACAACGACCCGGCCACCTACACCTCGGGTCTGCAGCAGATCTTCTCGGCCGTGGCCAGCGGTCTGGCCCTGGCGGCCGGCGTCAGCCTCGGCACCTGGCTCTACCGGGCCCTGAACGGCATGAGCCGGTCGGAGCGCAAGGCCAGCCGGGTGGTGGAGACGTGAGCAACGACCTGCGCCACCGCATCGACCCCCACACGCACTCCGCGGCCTCCGACGGCACCCAGGCGCCCGCCGAGCTGGTGCGCACCGCCGCCGAGCTGGGGCTGGGCGCCGTGGCGCTGACCGACCACGACACCACCTCCGGGTGGGTGGAGGCCCTGGCCGCCGGGGAGGCGCTGGGGGTGCAGGTGCTCGGCGGCATCGAGGTGAGCGCACAGGTGCCGCGCATCGGGGAGCGTCCCGTCTCGGTGCACCTGCTGGCCCACCGGCTGGAGCCCGGCAATCCGGCGCTGGTGGAGCTGCTGCAGGCCACCGTCCGCGGGCGCCACGAGCGGATGGACCGGATGGCGGCGATGGTGGCCGAGGACCTGGGGTGGACGCCCCAGGAGGTGTGGGCCCACGTGCCGACCGGGGCCACCCCGGGGCGCCCCCACATCGCCGACGCCCTGGTGGCCGCGGGCACCGTGGCCGACCGCGACGAGGCCTTCGCCGGTCCGCTGGGGCGCGGTGGCCGGTACAACCTGCCCCACCCCGTGCCCGCGGCGGCCGACGTGCTGCGCGCCGTGCGGGAGGCCGGGGGCGTGGTGGCCCTGGCCCACCCGCTGGCGGCCCTGCGCGGGCGCAGCGTCACCCGCGAGGAGGTCGAGGAGATGGTGGACCTGGGGCTGCAGGGTATCGAGGTGGACCACCGTGACCACGACGCCGCTGAGCGCGAGCTGGCCGCGCACTGGGCCCGCGCCCTGGGCCTGGTGCCGCTGGGCTCCAGCGACTACCACGGGGCGGGCAAGCCCAACCGGATGGCGGAGAACACCACGCCGCTGGAGGTCTTCGGGGAGTTCCTGGCGCGCTGAACGCACGGCGCCCCGGACACCCTGTGGCGGGGGTCCGGGGCGCCGTGCGTTGCGTGGGGGCTCAGCCCTGGGCGCCGCCCCGGGTGCGACGGCGGCGACGGGGCCGGCGCGCGCCCTCGTCAGCGTTCTCGGACACCGGCGCGGTGCGGCTGGACTCGCTGCGGCCGCCGCGCTCGCGGGAGCCCTGGTCGTCCCGGCCCCCGCGGCCACCCTGTCCACCGCGGCCGCCCTGACCGCCACGTCCGCCCGCAGACCGGTCGCCGCCGCGCTGGGAGGACTTCAGGTCGCCGGCGTCGTCGAGCTCCTCGGCCTTCAGCCCCGCGCGGGTGCGCTGGGCGGAGGGCAGCTCGCCGGTCACCTCGGCCGGGATGCGCTGGTCGGCGTAGAAGTGGGCGGAGGTGGAGTAGGTCTCGGCCGGCTCCGGGGCGCCCAGCTCCAGAGCCCGGTTGATCACGGCCCAGCGGTGCAGGTCGTCCCAGTCCACCAGCGTGACGGCGACACCGTTCTTGCCCGCGCGGCCGGTGCGGCCGATGCGGTGCAGGTAGGTCTTCTCGTCCTCGGGGCACTGGTAGTTCACGACATGGGTGACGTCCTCGACGTCGATGCCGCGGGCCGCCACGTCGGTGGCCACCAGCACGTCGACCTTGCCGGTGCGGAAGGCGCGCAGCGCCTGCTCGCGGGCGCCCTGGCCGAGGTCGCCGTGGATGGCGGCCGCGGCGAACCCGCGCTCCACCAGCTGCTCCGCCACCTTGGCGGCCGTGCGCTTGGTGCGGGTGAACACGATGGTGAGCCCGCGCCCCTCGGACTGCAGCAGCCGCGCGACCATCTCGACCTTGTCCATCGCGTGGGCGCGGTAGACGAACTGGTCGATGGCCTCCACCGTGGCGCCGGCGCCCGGCACCTCCTCCATCGCGCGGATGTGGGTGGGCTGGTTCATGTAGCGGCGCGCCATGGCGACCACGGCACCCGGCATGGTGGCCGAGAACAGCATCGTGTGACGCCCGGCCGGGGTCATCGCCAGCAGCTTCTCCACATCGGGGAGGAAGCCCAGGTCGAGCATCTCGTCGGCTTCGTCGAGCACGACGGTGCGCGCGTGAGCAAGGGTCAGGTGGCCGCGCTCGGCGAGGTCGATGAGGCGCCCGGGGGTGCCCACGACGATCTCCACGCCGCGCTCCAGCGCCTCGATCTGCGGCTCGTAGGCGCGCCCTCCGTAGACGGTGAGGACGCGCACGCCGAGGCGCGCGGCGGCGCGTTCCAGGTCCGTGGCCACCTGCAGTGCGAGCTCACGGGTGGGGGCCACGGCCAGGGCCTGCGGGGCTCCGGGGCGCTCCAGCTGGTCGTAGCCCTCGTGGTTCGGGCCGACGACGTTCTGCACCATCGGCACGCCGAAGCCGAGCGTCTTGCCGGTACCGGTCTTGGCCTGGCCGATGATGTCCTGCCGGTCCAGCGCGACCGGCAGGGTCATCGACTGGATGGGGAAGGGGTGGGTGATCCCACCGGCCTCGAGTGCGGCCACGATGTCGGGGTGGATGCCGAAGTCGGCGAAGGTCTTGTCGGTCATGGATCTCCTGATCGCGCGCCGGGGCGCTGGCTGCGGGCCGATCGGAGATGTCTTCAGGCGCGTTCGCGCAGGGCCGCGCGTGCGGCGTGGGGGCGTCTCGCCCCGTTCACGGTGTGCCGACCGGGCACCGGGTGTCGGCCTCATCCTAGGGCCACCCGGCGCCCCGGGCGGCGGGGCGTGGCAGGGGGTGTCGGTCAGACGGTGCCGAAGCCCACGCGGCCGCGGTCCTCGCTGCCGAGGTCGACGTAGCCGATGTGGGCGGCCGGAACGATCACCTTGCGGCCGTGGGTGTCCTCCAGGGTGAGCACCTGGCTCTCGCCGGACAGGGCGGCGGTGACCAAGGCCTCCACCTCGGAGGCGGCCTGGTTGGACTCGAGGGTGACCTCGCGGGCGACCTCGCGGATGCCGATGCGGATGTCCATGGTGTTCCTCACTTCTGCGTCGTGGGGTGGCCGGGACGGGGCCCGGCCGGGGCGTCGGGCACCAGCGTAGGTCGTCCCCCGCGGGCGCACCCTGCGTAGGGTGACCGCATGTCCCCCGCCGTGATCGACCCCGAACCCTCCCCGGCGACAGCCGAACCCCGCATGCCCGGCCCGGGACACCCCCTGACGGACATGGCCGGTGAGTTCGACCGCGCCACGGTGCAGCGGTACGCCCGCCACATCGCGACGCCCGGCATCGGCATGGTCGGGCAGCGGCGCTGGTCCGCGGCCCGGGTGGCGGTGGTCGGCCTGGGGGGCCTGGCCTCCCCGGTGCTGGAGTACCTGGCCGGGGCGGGCGTCGCCGAGATCCTCGTGGCCGACGTCGATGCGGTGGAGCTCTCCAACCTCCAACGCAAGCCGATCTTCGCCACCGAGTGGGTAGGCCGGCCCAAGGTCGAGGCAGCCGCCGCCGGGGTGCACCGCATCAACGACCGCGTCACCGTCCGGCCCGTGGAGGGCTACGTTACCGAGGAGAACGCGCTCGAGCTGCTCGAGCGCTACGACGTCATCGTGGACTGCACCGACCACGCGGCCAGCCGCCGTGTGCTGGCGCGGGTGAGCGCCGAGCTGGGCGTCCCGCACGTCTGGGGCTCGGTCGAGCAGTTCGGCGGCCGGGTGGCCGTCTGGTGGCCGCCCTACGGTCCGTGCTCGGAGTGCACCCCGGACATCGAGCCCTCGAGCTCCACGGAGCTGAAGTTCACCGAGGCCGGCGTGTTCGGGCCGGTGACCGGCCAGGTGGGCATGGTCATGGTGAGCGAGACGCTCAAGCTGCTCCTGGCGCTGGGGGAGCCGCTGCTGGGTTGGATCCTGCACGTGGACACCCTCACCCAGCAGTGGACCGACGACCGGCGCGCGGCCGACCCGCAGTGCCCGGTGTGCCGTCCGGCCGCGGCGAACGAGCGGGCCTGGGCGCAGACCGAGGCCATCCCCCTGGCGGCTGGCGAGGACGCCTGGGAGCCGCCCCTCATCGGCGCGACGACCCTGCAGGAGATGCTGCAGAACCGGGAGGAGTTCGAGCCTTTCGTGCTGCTGGACGTCCGCGGCGCCCACGAGCGCGAGGTGGCCTCGCTGGAGGGCTCCTTCCACCTCGAGCTCGACGAGGTGCGCCAGGGGGCCGCCCGCGAGGTGTTCGGACCGCACGACAACGTGGTTGTCTACTGCCGCAACGGGCGACGCTCGGCCGAGGCCGCGCGTCAGCTGCACGCCCAGGGCATGCAGGGGGTCTACGTGCTCGACGGCGGCCTGATGCAGTGGGCCCAGGAGGTCGACCCCGACCTGCCCATCTGGTGAGCTCTCCGCTGGGCCCCGCCGGTCGGGGAGGTTGTCGGTGACGGCTGGTGGGATGGGACCCATGTCGCCCGCCGCCTCCTCGCCCCCCGTGACGCACCCGCCGGGTCGCCCGGGTGTGCACGTGGTGCTGGGCGCGCCGGGGACGGGCAAGTCCACCCGGGTCGTCGAGGAGGTCGTCGCCCACCTCGAGGCGGGGGGTGACCTCTCGCAGGTGCTGGTGCTCACCCCAACGCGCCTGACGGCCACGATGCTGCGCGAGCGGCTCGAGGAGCGCTGGCCCCACGCGACCACGGGCATGCCGGTGCACTCCCACCAGGCCTTCGGGTTCGCCGTGCTGGGCCACCACGCGCGGCTCACCGACGCGCCAGCGCCCACCCTGCTCACGGGTGCCGACCAGGACGCGGTGCTGGCCGAGCTGCTGGCGTCCGCCGCGCAGGACGACGCCGCGGCCGATGCGGCGGGGTGGCCGGAGGCGGTGCGCGCGGCGCTGGGCACACAGGGCTTCCGCGACCAAGTGCGTGACCTGTTCATGCGGGCGGTGGAGCACGGCGTCACCGCCGGGGAGCTCGCGGAGTTCGACGACCGTCAGGGGCCCGACGGGACCCCCGGGCTGTGGCGGGCTGCCGGGCGGCTGATGCGGGAGTACGAGCAGGTGACCGCGCTGTCCTCGCAGGCAGCGGTCGACGCCGCGTGGGTGGTGGCCGCCGCGGCCGACCTGCTGGTCGTGGACGACGAGGTGGCCGAGGACGCAGCCGGCCGGTTGCAGCTGGTGCTGGTGGACGACGCGCAGGAGCTCACGGCAGGCACCCTCGCGCTCATGGACGCCCTGGCCCGGCGCACCCCCCGGGCGCGGTGGGTGCTGGCCGGCGATCCCGATGCTGCAGTGCAGGGTTTCCGCGGTGCCCGGCCCGGGGCCTTCCTGGAGTGGGCGCGCGACGGCGTGTCGGAGGTGCTGCCCTGCTCCCACCGGCACGGTCCGGCGCTGCGGGCGGTCGCCGGGCGCATCGCCGAGCGGATCGGCGCGCACGGCGTGGAGCACCGGCGGCCGGGGCCCCGGGCGGACGGCGAGGGGTCGGGAGGCCCCGGGGTGGCCCCCTCGGAGGCTGGTGACGGGCCGGGGGTGGCAGGTGGGTCCGTGCGGCCGGAGGAGGCCGCTGCACTGGTGTTCCCCAGCGTGCACGCCGAGCTCTCGCACGTCTCGACGGTGCTGCGCCGGGAGCACGTGTTGGCCGGTGTGCCCTGGGGGCGCATGGCGGTGGTCGCGCGCGGCCGGGGGCGCACGGAGCAGGTCCGCCGTGCCCTGGAGCGGGCCGGGGTGCCGGTGCAGGTCTCCGGCGGGGGGCAGCCGGTCACCGGGCAGCCCGTGGTCGCGACGTTGCTGGACCTGGTGGTCGCCGCGCTCGATCTCGCGCGGCTGCGCCCCGGTGCGTTCGCCGGGCAGGGCGCCGGATCGGCGGCGGTGGTGGACCAGGAGCGCATCACCGGCTGGCTGACCTCGCCGGTCGGTGGCCTGGACCAGACTTCCGTGCGCCGGCTGCGGCGCGTGCTGCGTGCCGAGGCGGGTGCTCCAACCGGCGTCACCAGCGGCGAGCTGCTCGAGCAGGCGGTGCTGGACCCGGCGCACCCGTGGGAGCGGCGCGGCGCGGAGACCGGGGCCCTGCGCCGCCTCGCCACCGCCCTGCACGCGGGGGTGGCCGCGGCCCGGCGCACGCCCGACGGCCGCGGTTGGGCGCTGGGGGTCGATGCGGAGACCGTCCTGTGGGCGGTGTGGGACGGCCTGGGTCTGGCGAGCGGCTGGCAGCGGCAGGCCCTGGCCGGCGGGGTGGCCGGGCGGCGGGCCGACCGAGAGCTCGACGCTGTGCTGGGCCTGTTCGCGGCCGCCGAGCAGTTCGTGGAGCGGCGCCCCGGCGCGGGGCCCGACGTCTTCGTGGACTGGATGCGGTCTTCCCAGGTGGCGCGCGACTCACTCGTCCTGGGGCGGCAGCGTGACGCCGTCCAGGTGCTCACCCCGCAGACGGCCGCCGGGCACGAGTGGGAGGTGGTGTCCGTCGTCGGCGTGCAGGCGGGGGTGTGGCCCGACCTGCGGCTGCGGGGCTCGCTGGTGGGCTCCTCGCGGCTGGTGGACCTCGTGGAGGGCCGCGCGGCCACCGTGGCCGACGAGCTCGCGAGCGTGCGGCACGACGAGACCCGGCAGTTCCTCGTGGCCTGCACCCGCGCCACTCGGTGCCTGCTGGTGACGGCCGTCCGCGACACCGAGGAGTCCCCGTCAGCGCTGCTGAACCTGGTGGAGCCGCTGCCCGACGGTGCTGAGGAGCGGCCGTGGGCGCCCTGGGAGCCACCGCTGGACCTGCGTCACCAGGTGGCGCTGGCCCGCCGTGAGCTGCTGGCGGCGGCCGGCGCGGACACCGGGGAGGACAGTGCACCCGGGGAGCACCGCATCGACCCCGGGGCCCGCGCGGCCTGGGCCGCCGAGCTCGCGGCGCTGGTGCGCTCCGAGGTGCCACGCGCTCACCCGGAGCAGTGGTGGGCCCTGCGGCAGGTGACCTCGGCCCGGGCACCGTGGCCGGCGGACACGGTGCCGTCGGTGCGCCCCTCGGCGCTGGGTACCTACCAGGACTGTGCCCTGCGCTGGTTCCTCAGCACGCACGGGGGGAGCACCCCGCCGGGACGCTCGCAGGAGCTGGGCATCCTCCTGCACGACCTGCTGGCCGAACGGCCGGAGGATCCGGTGCCGGCGCTCGCGGCCGAGGCCGAGCGCCGCTGGGCCGAGCTGGGCTCGCCGGAGGTCTGGTGGTCCCGGCGGGAGCGGGAGCGCATGGCCGAGTGGCTCCGCCGCTACGAGATCTACCGCCGGGAATCCGGCCGGGAGCTGGTGGGCACCGAGCTGCCGCTCGCGGTCGAGGCCGAGGGGGTGCGCCTGGCGGGGCGCGTCGACCGCCTGGAGCGGCACCCGTCCTCCGGCGCGCTGCACGTGGCGGACCTGAAGACGGGATTCGTCGGGCCGCCCTCGGAGCTGCCGGGGAACCCGCAGCTGGGCGCCTACCAAGTGGCCGTGGCCGCCGGCGCGTTCGAGCAGGGGACCGTCGCCGGGGGCGCCTCGCTGGTGCAACTGGACTCCGGCGAGCGGATCGGCACCATCGACCGGCGCCAGCCGCCCCTGGACGAGGGAGAGGTCGACCACCGGGAGCGCGTCGCGCAGGCCGGGCAGGGCATGGTGCAGCCCCGGCACCTGGCCACCGTCGGTGACGCGTGCCGCGGGTGCCCGGTGAGGTCCAGCTGCCCGGCGGTGCCCGAGGGGAGGGAGGTCGCATGACGGGGCAGCCGGGGCAGTCAGAGCGGGCGGTGCAGCCGGAGCGGGCGGTGCACTGGGGCGCGGCGGACCTCGCCGACCTGTTGGGCCAGCACCGGCCGACGCCGGAGCAGGCCGCCGTCATCGAGACCCGCGACCCGGCGCAGCTGGTGGTGGCCGGGGCCGGGTCGGGCAAGACCGAGACCATGGCCGCCCGTGTGGTCTGGCTGGTGGCCAACCGGCTGGTGCGCTCCGACCAGGTGCTGGGGCTGACCTTCACCCGCAAGGCCGCTGCCGAGCTCTCCGAGCGGCTCGCGGCGAGGCTGGACGCGCTGGTGCGGGCGGGGGTGCTGGCGGCCGAGGAGCTGCAGCCGCCGGTGGTCTCCACCTACAACGCGTGGAGCGGCGGCATCGTGGCCGAGCACGGGCTGCGGCTGGGCATCGAGCCCGGCGCGCGGGTGCTCTCGGCGGTGGAGGCCTGGCAGGGGGTGACCGACCTGGTTACCACCTGGCCCGGTGAGCTGCCACCGGGGCTGACCAGCATCGAGGGCGCGGTGCAGGGGGTGCTGACGCTCGCCGGCCAGATGGGCGACCACCTCGTGAGCGGCGAGCAGGTGGAACGCGAGCTCGACCGCCTGGACGAACTGCTGGGCACCGTCGCCCCCAACCGCTCGGGCCGGCCGTACGCCGACGTGCTGAAGGCGCAGGCCACGCTGGCCGTCCGCCGGGCGCTGGTGCCGATGGTGCAGCGCTGGCAGGAGCTCAAGGCCGAACGCCAGGTGCTGGAGTTCTCCGACCAGACGCAGCTCTCGGCCCGGTTGGCGCGCGGCCACGCCGCGGTGGGCCGGGTGGAGCGGGCCCGCAGCCGGGCGGTGCTGCTGGACGAGTTCCAAGACACCACCGAGGCGCAGCTGTCGGTGGTCCGGGGCGTGTTCGCCGGCGACCCCACGCTGAGCGTCACCGCCGTGGGGGACCCCCACCAGTCCATCTACGGCTTCCGGGGGGCCTCGGCGCGCACGATGGAGTCGTTCGTGGAGTCCTTCGACGCCACCGAGCGCCACCTGTCCACCAGCTGGCGCAACTCCGGCCGCGTGCTGCGGGTGGCCAACCGGGTGGCCGAGCCCCTCCGCGAGCGCAGCGCCCTGGACCTGCCGGCACTGCGCCCGCGCCCGGGCACCGACGAGGGCCCACCGGTCACCGCCAGCCGGTTCGGGACCCCTGCCGACGAGGCCCGGGCCGGCGCGGCGTGGCTGGCGGAGCACTGGGCGCCCGGGGAGCTCGGCGCCGCGGTGCTGTGCCGCAAGCGCTCGCAGTTCCCGGTGGTGACCGAGGCCTTGGAGGCCGCGGGCCTGCCCTACGAGGTGGTGGGCCTGGGGGGCCTGCTGCTGGTGCCCGAGGTCGCGGACGTGCGGGCGCTGCTGGGCGTCGTGGACGACCCCACCCGGGGGGACCACCTGATGCGGCTGCTCACCGGGCCCGCCGCCCGGCTGGGCGCTGCGGACCTGGTGGGTCTGCACGCCTGGCGCCGCGAGCTCGAGCGGCGGTGGGGCGTGCGCAGCCCCGGTGACGAGGGATCTGCCGAACGGCGCGACCACCAACAGCTCGCGGTCACGCTGCTCGATGCGGTGCTCACCCCGGTGGAGGCCGGGTGGACCGGGCCGCAGGGGGAGGCCGTCAGTGACCTGGCCCGGGCCCGTCTGGCCTCGCTGGCCGAGGCTGTCACCCAGTGCCTCGGCGCCCAGCACCGGGGCGTCGGCGAGCTGGCGCTGGTGGCCGAGCAGGCGCTCGGGGTGGACGTCGAGCTGGCCTCGCGCACGGACGTGCCGCCGTGGCGGGCCCGCGCCCACCTGGAGGCCTTCCACGAGCACGTGGCCACCTTCGCCGAGGCCGGCACCCGCGAACCGAGCCTCTCGGCGCTGATGGGCTGGCTGAGCGCCGCCGAGCAGCACGAGGGCGCCCTGGAGCCCGGCGCCGTGGAGGTGGACCCTTCCGCGGTGCAGGTGCTCACCGTGCACGCCTCCAAGGGGCTGGAGTGGGATGCGGTGTGGGTGCCCGGGCTGGTCGCCGGCACCTTCCCCTCAGGCACAGGCACGGTGCGCCCCGAGGGTCCCGAGTGGGTGGCGCGGCCGGCCACCGACAGTGCCTGGTGGGCCCCGGCCTCGGGGATGCTGCCCTTCGCCCTGCGGGGGGACGCCCCCTCGCTGCCGGAGTGGTCGCTCCCGGCGGACCCGGACAAGGCGGACTTCGAGACCGCCATGAAGGACTTCGCCCGGGCCAACGGCGAGCGCGGTCTGCAGGAGGAGCGCCGCCTGGCCTACGTGGCCGTCACCCGCGCGCGCCGACTGCTGCACCTCTCGTCCGCGGTGTGGGGCACCTCGGCGGCACCCACGCCCACCAGCGACTTCCTGCTGGAGGTGCTGGACGACTGCGCACCGGGCACCTGGGTGGAGATGCCGCCGACGGACCCGGTGCCCGAGAACCCCGTGACGGCCACCCCCCGCACGGCGCTGTGGCCCCGCCCGGAGGCCGAGGACCTGGAGCACCACGCCCACGCCGCGGCGGCGGCCGAGGTGGGCCTGGCCCTGGAGACCGCCCCGGGCTCCGAGCCCGGGTGGACGGGCCTGGCTGAGGACTCCCGGGAGCACCTGCTGCGCTTCCGGCAGGACGTGCGCCTGCTGCTCGCGGAACGCGATGCCGCCGACCAGCCTGACATCGAGCCGCTGCGGCACGTCAGCACGAGCTCCCTGGTGGCACTGGCCCGGGACCCTGGCGCCCGGCGCTTCCTCGCCCGTCCGGTCCCCACCCCGCCGGCCCGGGCCGCGAGGCAGGGCACGGACTTCCACGCTTGGGTGGAGTCGCAGTGGGCCCCGGCGCGCCTGTTCGACGTGCCGGACCTGCCGCAGGAATCGCAGGGGGAGTGGGACGCGCACGAGGAACGGGACGCGCAGGAGGAGCGGGCCGCACCGGGTGCGCCGCAGGACGGGCTGGCACTCGACGGGCCCCGCCTGCGCACCCGCGCGCCGGGGGAGGCGGACCTGCGCCGGTTCCAGGAGCACTTCGTCGCCAGCGAGTGGTCGGGCCGCACGCCCACCTGGGTCGAGCTGCCGCTGCAGACCAACGTGGCGGGTCTGACGGTGCGCGGCCGGGCGGACGCGATCTTCCCCGCCACCCGGGCCGAGCGCGACGCCGGGCTGGAGTGGGTGGTGGTCGACTGGAAGACCTCGTCCTCCCCCCGGGAGGCAGAGGTCGGCGCGGCGGCCGTCCAGCTCGCCTGCTACCGCCAGGCCTTCGCGGCGTGGCGCGGCATCGACCCCGCCACCGTGGGTGGGGCCTTCTTCCACGCTGCCGATGGGGTGACGGTCCGCCCCGAGCTGCCCGACGGCGAGCGCCTGGAGCAGCTCGTCCGGTTGCTGGGCGAGCCCCCGGCCTGAGCGGACCCTCCCGCCCGAGCGGTCGGCTCGAGCGGCCAGCCCCGCCCTGCGCGACGCTCACTCCCAGGCGTCGAGCTCCTCGGCCTCGGCCAGCAGCCGCGAACGGTGGGAGAGGTCGGACTGGATGTCGGCGAGCGCGTCCCGGTCCCCGCGGGCGTGGGCCTCGACGAGGGCCGGCAGGCTGGCCATCTCGGCCACCAGCCGGGCCCGCTCCAGCAGGCGCTCGTCCGTCCGGCCGGTCCGCCGGTCGTAGCTGGCCCGCACGGTGCTCAGCACGTCCGGGCTGGCCGAGGTGCTCAGCACGGCGAAGTCCTCGGCGGGGTCACCCACGTGGGCGTCGCTCCACCCCATCACGGCAGCGAGCTCGTGGTCGGGGGTGACCAGCACGTGCTCGTCGGCCAGGCGACCGTGCACGACCGTGGGGGTGATGTCCCACAGCTCGGTGTCCTCCAGTGCCTCCTCCCAACGGCCGAGCAGGCGCGGGGGCACCAGCCCGGTGGTGGCGGCCTGGTCGAGGGTCTCCAGGCGCTCGGCGCGCAGGTCCTCGGCGGTGGGCGTGGCGTCGGGTGCGCCGGTCACCCCATCGGACTGGTGGGGCGCGTCGGGGGCCAGGGTCCGCACGTCGGTGCCGTGGAGGGCGGCCAGGAAGGCGGCGAACTCCTCCACCACGGGGTCGCCGGGGCGCACCATCACCCAGCGCAGCGCACGCCCCTCGACCCACGGGCGCACCGTGATGGTGGATCCGTCACCCAGCGTCGTGGCGCCGGCCGGTCGGGGTGGGGCGCCCGGCAGGTCCGTGGGCAGGGCGTCGGCGAGCCGCTCCCCGGGCGAGGGGGCGCCCGTCGTGTGCCGCACCGCCCAGCGCGCCGAGTCCTCACCGGTCACCTGGGCGAGCTCGTGGCGGGTGGCGCGGGGGTCCACCCACGCGACCTCGCGCGGGCTGATCGTCGGGACCGTCGCCACGGCCCACGCGGCCATCCGGGCCCATGTGGGCCGCACCCTCGTGTTCACCTGCACCTCCCGATGATGAGCGCACACCTTCTCACGTCGACCTCAGCGTCCACTGCTCGCGGAGCCCGTCGCGTCGATGGTCGCCCCGCGCGCGAGCGGGGTGCCGTCGTCGACCGGCAGCAGGGCCACGAAGGTGTCGCCCGGCTCGCCCTCCTCCTGCTTGCCCGAGGCCACGCGGGTGGTGGACTCGTTGTGCACGAACAGCACCACCGCCTCGGGGTGCTCGGCCCAGAAGTCCGTGGAGGTGAACTCCTCGGTGAGCGGCACCGAGGAGACCCGGTGCCCGTTGCGGCTGCGCTGCAGCAGCCCGTCGTAGTCGGTGGGCGGTGAGAAGGCGATGTTCCCGATGAGGTGGCCCGCGGTCGCGCGCCGCGCGTGGTTCTGCTCCTCGTCGCGCTTGAGGCTGAACACGTTCTGCCGGCCCAGCACGTGCCCGAACTCCGAGGCGGCGATGGCGTTGGTGCCGTCGTCTCGCGTGGCGCACACCATCGACTTGATGCCGGCGAGGTCCATGTCCTCCACCGCGTACTCGCTGATGATCGAGGCGGCCTCGGTGCGCAGCCCGGACATGCGGGCCTGGCGCAGGTCGCCGCGCTCGCGGGCCACGATGAGGGTGGGCACGCCGAGCTCGCGCAACCGCTTGGCGGCCGGCACCACCCACGGGCCGGTGCCGGAGAAGAGCACCCCGCGGGGGCTGGTGGTGGCTAGGCCCAGCCGCTCGGCCAGCCGGCCCACCCCCAGGCCGTAGAGCGCCACGGTGCAGACGATCACCAGGAAGACCAGCGGCACCAGGGTGTCCACCTGGGTGGAGAGGGCGTAGAGGTCGCTGGCGCGCTCGAACAGCGTGGCTGCCTGCGCGTGGTCGCCGTCGGCCCGGGCCTGCTCACCCACCGAGATCGCGTTGTCTGCGGCGTGGCTGAACTCCAGGGCGAAGATCGAGGTGATGGCCGCCGCCACGATGCCGCGCGGCGCCATCAACATCATCAGCGTCTTCTCCTCGCGGGTGACCTCGGTGCCGTACAGGCCGATGGCGATCGCCACCACCCGGATGACCACCAGCCCCAGGATGAACACGAAGGCCACGGGGGCCACGTCCACCAGCGCCGCGGGCTCCACCCGCCCGGCGAGGACCACGAACAGGGCGCCGACGAACAACACCTGCAGGTGTTCCTTGAACTCGATGATGTGGTTGATGTGCAGGTCCGGCTGGTTGGCCAGCAGGATGCCCAGCAGGGTCACGGTCAGCAGCCCGGACTCGGCCTGCACGTAGTTGCTGGCGGTCATGCCGCCCAGGGCGACGGCTAGGAAGGTGACGCCCTGCAGGTAGTCGGGGATCAGGTCCTGCTTCATCATCCAGGTCAGCAGCCAGGCCGAGACCGCGGAGATCAGCACCGCGATGCCCACCGCGCGGGAGAGGGTGAGCACGGCGTCCAGGAACGGACCGGTGCGCCCCGCGGCGGTGACCACCTGCAGCACCAGCACGGCGAGGATGGCGCCGATGGGGTCCACCACGATTCCCTCCCAGCGCAGCAGCTGGGAGACGCGGCGGGTGGGGCGCAGGGTGCGCAGGATGGGGTTGATGACGGTGGGTCCGGTGACCGTCAGGATCGCGCCGACCAGCAGCGCCGCGCGGATGTCGAAGCCCAGCGCCCAGGCCATGAGCGTGACCAGCACCCAGGTGACCAGCACCGTCCACGTGCACAGGCGCAGGATGGGTCTGCCCAGGTCCCGCACCTGCCGGAAGCGCAACCCCAGCGCCCCCTCGAACAGGATGATGCCGACCGCCAGCTGCACGAGGCTGAACAGCATCGACTGCCCGAGCACCTCGTCGGGCACGACGACCCGCCCCAGGCCGAACCCGATGACCAGCAGCAGCAGCAGGGAGGGGACCTTCCACCTCCAGGCGACCCATTGGCAGGCCACGGACAGGGCCACGACGAGGGCGAGGTAGGGCGCCGGTTCCATGGCGACACTGTAAGTGCCCCGCCTACGCTGGGGGGGTGGCCAACTCCCCTCAGCACCCGACCGACCACCCTTCTGCAGACCCCTCCCCGGGCCCGGCCGTGCGCCGATCCGCGTGGTTGCGCGGCGCGGTGGACGGTCGTCCGGGGTGGCACCGTGACGGGGCTCACCACCGGCTGTGGGTGACCGCTGGCGGGTCGGTGGCGATGGTGGGCGAGGACTCGCCGCGTGTGCTGTGGCAGCACGCCCCGGCCGGATCGCTGGCGGCCGACCTCGATGAGGACGGCGCCCCCGACGGCGTGGAGGTCTTCCTGGGGCAGGGTGCCCGCGGCCCGTTGGTGGCCGTGGTCGTGCCCGATGAGGAGTCGCTCACCCTGCCGGAGGGGGCCGCCTGGCAGGACCTCAAGGTGGTGGGCACCGGGTTGTCGGAGGACGACCGCCAGGCCGCGATGACGGCGGTGGCGCTGGCCCGCTGGCACCAGCGACACCGCTACTCGCCGACCACCGGCGAGGAGACCGAGGTGGTCGCCAGCGGCTGGGTGCGCCGGGACTCCAGCGGGCAGCTGCACTTCCCGCGCACGGACACCGCGGTGATCATGGCGGTGGTGGACGACCGGGACCGCCTGCTGCTGGCACGGGGGAGCACCTGGCCGCAGGGGAGGTTGTCGGTGCTGGCTGGTTTCGTGGAACCCGGCGAGACGCTGGAGGAGGCGGTCGCCCGGGAGGTGTACGAGGAGGTGAGCGTCGAGGTGGCGGACGTGCGGTACTTCGGCTCGCAGCCGTGGCCGTTCCCCGCATCGTTGATGGTGGGGTTCACGGCGCAGGCCGGTGCCCAGCCCGACACGATCGAGCCGATGGCGCTGGAGCGCGACGAGATCGCCCAGGCCCGCTGGTTCTCCCGGCAGGAGCTCGCCGAGGCGCTGACGGCCCGCGAGGTGGGTCTTCCCGGGCCGTTCTCCATCGCGCGGCGGTTGATCGAGCACTGGTATGGCGGTCCGTTGCCGGTGGCGCAGGAGCTGCGGGGGTCCGTGCGTGGCTGATCCCGAGCAGATCCTCCAGGGGCTCGACCCCGAGCAGCGGCAGGTAGCGGCCAATCCGGTCGGGGCCATGCGGGTGCTGGCCGGTGCCGGCACGGGCAAGACCCGCGCCATCACCCACCGCATCGCCTACGGGGTGCACGCCGGGGCCTTCCCCGCCCAGCAGGTGCTCGCGGTGACCTTCACGGCCCGCGCCGCGGGGGAGATGCGCACCCGCCTGCGGGGGCTCGGGGTGCCGGGTGTGCAGGCGCGGACCTTCCACGCCGCGGCGCTGCGGCAGCTGCAGTACTTCCACCCGCAGGTGGTGGGTGGGGCGCCGCCGCAGATCATCGCCTCCAAGGCACCGTTGGTGGCCGAGGCGGCCAGTCGCCTGCGCCTGGAGGTGGACCGAGCGGCCATCCGTGATCTCGCGGCCGAGGTGGAGTGGGCCAAGGTGTCGTTGCTGACGCCGGCCACCTACCCGGCCGAGGCGCGCCGTCTGGCCCGGGCCGCCGGGGGACTGGACCCCTCGGCCATGGCCCGCCTGCTGGAGGTCTACGGCGAGGTGGCCAGCGACCGCGGGGTCATGGACTTCGAGGACGTGCTGCTGTCCATGCTGGCCATCCTGCGCGACCGTCCGGACGTGGCGCGCACCATCCGCTCGCAGTACCGCCACTTCGTGGTGGACGAGTACCAGGACGTCAATGCCGTGCAGCAGGCCCTGCTGGAGGCGTGGATGGGGGAGCGGCACGACGTCTGCGTGGTGGGCGATGCGGCGCAGACCATCTACACCTTCACCGGTGCCTCACCGCGCCACCTGCTGGAGTTCCCCTCGCGGCACCCGCAGACCACCTCGGTGGTGCTGCACCGCAACTACCGGTCCACGCCGCAGATCCTGCAGGTGGCCAACGCGGTGATCGCGGCGGACCCGCAGGCCGCCGGGGGACGGGTGGAGCTGCACTCGCAGCGCCCCCTCGGCCCCGAGCCCGAGCTGAGCGTGCACGACGACGACGAGGCCGAGGCCCGCTGGGTGGCCGACCGCATCGGGCAGCTCACGGCGCAGGAGGACGTGACCCCGGGCGACGTCGCCGTGCTCTTCCGCACGAACGGGCAGTCCGAGGCGATCGAGACCGCGCTCGCCCGCGCCGGGGTGCCCTACCTGGTGCGTGGCGGGGAGCGCTTCTTCGCACGGCAGGAGGTGCGGGCTGGCATCGTGCTGCTGCGGGGTGCGGTGCGCAGCGACGACGGCGAGGTGCCGCTGGTGCGGCTGACCACCGACGTGCTCTCCGGGGCGGGGTGGACGCACGAGCCGCCCGCCTCCAGCGGCGCGCAGCGGGAGCGCTGGGAGTCCCTGCAGGCGCTGGTGTCCGTGGCCGAGGACCTCGCCGCGGTGAACCCCGACGCCCGGATGGGTGACCTCGTGGCCGAGCTCGACCGCCGGTCCGCCGAGCAGCACGCCCCGGCGATGGATGGGGTGACCCTCGCCTCCCTGCACGCGGCCAAGGGCCTGGAGTGGCCGGTGGTCTTCATCGTCGGTTGCTCGGAGGGGTTGATGCCGATCTCGCTGGCGCGCACCCCGGAGGCCGTCGCGGAGGAGCGTCGGTTGGCCTACGTCGGCATCACCCGCGCGGAGGACCGGCTGTTCCTCACCCGGGCGCGGGGCAGGGCGGGGGCGCGCAGCGAGCGCGAGCCGTCGCGCTTCCTGGCCGGTGCGGCCTCGGTGCTGGGGCAGGAGGCCGTCTCGGAGAAGCGGCCAACCGGCCCCGGGAAGAAGCGCTCCCGGCGGCGGCCCGCGGTGTGCCGGCAGTGCGGCACCCCGCTGGAGAACGCCACCCAGGCCAAGGTGGGGCGGTGCGCGGACTGCCCGCCGGACTACGACGTCGAGACCTTCGAGGCGTTGAAAGCCTGGCGCAAGGCGTTGGCGCTGAAGCTCTCCAAGCCGGCGTTCGTGATCTTCAACGACGCGACGCTGGAGGGCATCGCCACCGCTGACCCGCACGCCGTGGAGGACCTCGCCGGGGTCTCCGGGGTGGGCCGGGCCAAGCTGGAGCGCTTCGGGCCGGACGTCATCCGGGTGCTGGGCGGGGCGGACCCGCAGGAGGTCGCCGAGAAGTTCGAGGCCGAGGCCTGAGGCCGGCCGCCTGACCAGGCCCGGCACCTCGCGCATGGTCACGGCCCCGCACGTGGGTCCCAAGGTCTCGGTTCGGCCACGAAACCCGCATCCGGGAAAAAGGGATTGCCGCCGGTGAGGCGGTGTGCATAGTGTGGGCTCACACCTTCCGGGGCCGCGTGCGGTCCTGCCGGGTGGGCATCTGACCGCGAGTGAGGAAGGAGGAGCGAAACCATGATCAACACGATGAACATCAACGCCGTGGCTCACGCCGCGCGTCTCCGCGTTGCCCCTGTGACAGCCGACCGCCGTCCTGTGCAGGCCCGCTCCCACCTCATCGCGGTTCTGCCTCTGGGCTGACGTCTGGCGCGCCGGCACCCCCGGCCCCCGCGTCCTGAGTCTGCGGGCACCGCATCGACTCCCCTCGGCACCTGCTGCCCTTGCACGTCGCCTCGGCGCGTGCCGCTCCCTGCCCCCGTGCGGCGCAGGGACCCACCCGAAGACCTCGGAAGGAACTCCCAGGCATGTTGGCCCTGGCAGATCACCAGACACTCATCGACCAAGCCCGTGTGGCCGGGCGCCCCCTGCCCTGCCTCGAGAACGACCCCGACACCTGGTTCGCCGACACCCCCACGGGTGTCGAGTACGCCAAGTCCCTGTGCCACGCCTGCCCCGTGCGCACCCTCTGCCTCGAGGGTGCCTTGGAGCGCCGCGAGCCCTGGGGTGTGTGGGGCGGCGAGCTCATCGAGGCCGGCCGGGTGCTGCCGCGAAAGCGTCCGCGAGGACGTCCGCGCAAGCACCCCATCGCGGCCTGATGCGGCAGCACACCACGGCGGCGCGCCGCCGGTTGCCGTGCAGCCCGCTGGCGCGGCGCCGTTACGCCCTGCGGGCGCACCAGCAGTCCGGGTGCACCCCGAACTGCTCCACCCGGGGCATCGGGGAGTGGGCGATCACGCTGACCCGCGTGGCCACCTGCTCCCCGGTGCCGCCCCCAGCCCCTGTGCCGGCTGCCCCGTCGAGCGCCCACAGCGCGGTGCGCCCACCCCATCGGACCGCCCAGTCCACCAGGTCCTCCGGCGGATTGCCCTCGGCGGCACCCGGCAGCACCTGCGGCGACTCCTGGAGTCTGCCGAACCACTCGGTGACCACCTGCTCGGCCGGCACCTCGTGCCGCACCACGCACTCGGTGCACGCACCACCGGGCCGGACCAGCGGCCCGACGCTCACCCATCCCGCGGTGACCACCACCGGCAGGTGTGGGATGCCCACCTCCACCAGCTGACGCAGCATCACCGCATCGGTCCGGGCGGAGAACACCGGCACCACCAGGCTCGCCAGCTCGCTCGAGCCCACGTCCCCCAGGTCGTGCCACCACCGCTGTGCCGCAGCCGGCCCCACCAGGTGCCCCACGCCCCCCTGGTCCAGCCGCTCCAGCAGGCCACTGGCCACCGTGCCCACCGACTCGCAGCCGGCCCACGGCGGTCCGTGGTCCACCACCACCGTCGCCCGGTCGCGGGCCTCGATCGTCTCCCACCCGCCGGTCGCCCCGGAGGCGAGCAGGTGGTGCAGGGCCCCGCGCAGGCGGTCCCGGCGCGCGCCGCACATCTCGCGCACGTGGGCCGGGTCCGAGACGTCCACCACGGCATCGAGCTCGCGCAGGCGGGCGATCAACCGGTCCCGCGTCGCCTGGTCCAGCCCGGACTCGCGCAGCGCCCGGCGGTGGCTGCGCGGCGACTGCGGTGAGGCCAGCGCGCACAGGTAGGTGTACTCGCCACGGGTGAGCCCGGGCACCTCCACGCAGCGGCCCGGGGGACTGCCCAGCTGCACCACGCCGTCGTGGCGCAGCACCGGTCGCAGGCTGTGGGGGAGTCGGACGAGTTCGGCCATGCCCGGCACCCTGACACCCGCCGCGTCGACGGGGTCGCCGCTCGTCCACAGGCGGCCGGCTCAGGCAGTGCCCCACGCGTTCCGGGGTGGTCGGCTCCGAGGGCGTCGTCCGGCCACCGGTGGTCGGACGACGCCGACGGCGCTGCTCGTCCACATCCCCAGGGGCGGGGCGACGGGCCTGTCGGCGGGCGCGGCTAGCGTGCTCCCCATGACCAGCGCCGCCAGCCACCTGCCACCCGATGCCGTGACCACCGACCACCCGGACCTCGCCCTGCACCTCGTGCCGCACGGATCCGGCGAGATCGCCGTGGTCGAGCTCGCGCTGCCCGACAAGCGCAACGCCATGAGCGAGGAGATGACCGCCTCCTGGGAGCAGGTGGTGGCCGAGCTCGCCGGGCGGCGTGCCCTGCGCGCGGTGGTCGTCACTGGTCGCGGCCCGGCCTTCTGCGCCGGTGGCCAGCTCGACTGGATCGTCGCCGAGCCGGACGCGCCGGCGACCCTGCTGCGGGAGCGGATGGCGCGCTTCTACGCCACCTGGCTGTCGATCGGCCGGGTGGAGGTGCCCACCATCGCGGCCGTCAACGGCCATGCGATCGGGGCCGGCCTGGCCGTCGCCCTCGCCTGCGACCTGCGGGTCGTGGCCGATGAGGCGGCGCTCGCCATGCCGTTCACCGCCTTGGGGCTGCACCCGGGCATGGCCTCCACGTGGCTGCTTCCGCAGGCGGTGGGGCTCCCGGTCGCCCGGGACATGCTGCTGACGGGACGCCGGGTGCGGGGGGCCGAGGCCGTCGGCCTGGGGCTCGCCTCGCGGTCGGTCCCGGCCGAGCAGGTGCTGCCAGAGGCCCTCGAGATGGCCCGGGCGGTGGCCGACACCGCGCCGCAGGCCGAACGGCTGACGACGGTGGCTCTGCGCGACGGCGGGCACCGTTCGCTGGCCGATGCCCTGCAGTGGGAGGCACTGGCCCAAGGGGTCACGCTCACCACGGCCGACCTGCGCGAGGGGATCGCCGCAGCATCCGAACGACGTACACCGAATTTCCGAGGAGAGTGACCATGTGGGGGGAAGCCATCGATGGGGGAGCCCAGCGGCGGGACGACGGCTGGGAGGGGACCTTCGGCCCCGGCGAGCCCGTCGTTCCACAGGCACCGCAGCCCGAGGTCGTGATCACCCGCAGTGAGCGGCGCCGCAAGACGCTCTCGGCGCGGTGGGTGGACGGCGTGGTCGAGGTGGCCGTGCCGGCCGGCATGAGCCCGCAGGCCGAGGCCGACGCGGTGCACGCCCTGGTGCAGAAGATGGTGCGGCGAAGGGCCAACGAGGCCGACCAGGGGGCGCTGGAGCGCCGGGCCCACCGGCTCAACCGCAGCTACTTCGAGGGACTGGCCACCCCGGCCGAGATCCGGTGGGTGACCAACCAGCAGGCCCGGTGGGGTTCGTGCCACACGGGGCGGCGGACCATCCGCATCAGCGACGCGGTGCAGGGCATGCCGGACTGGGTGGTCGACGCGGTGGTCGTCCACGAACTGGCGCACCTCGTGGAGGCCAACCACGGGCCGGCGTTCAAGGCACTCGTGCAGCGTTACCCGCGGTACGCCGACGCGATGGTCTTCCTGTCCGGCGTCTCCCATGGGTGGGCCCACCCGCAGGGGTGAACCCACCTGTGGGTGGGAGTCAGGGGGTCAGCCCTTGGCGGGGCCGTCCTGACCGGAGTCGTCGCCGTCGCCCTGCGTGGGGCCGTCCCCGGCCGGACCGGTGGACCCGCTCAGACCGCCCGGACCGCTGCCCTCGGCATCGAGCAGCTTGGCCAGCTCGGTGTCGAAGTCAGTGCCCGTGATCTCGCCGGGGGCAGAGGTGCCCCAGGCCTGCACGAAGCCCAGGACATCGTCCAGGGCGGCCGCATCGGGGGCTACGTCCGGGTGGTCCCAGACCGCATCGCGCGCAGCGGCACCGTGCTTGTCCTCCATGGCGGCGAACAGGTTGGCGGCGTCCCGCATCCGGCGGGGGCGCAGCTCCAGTCCCACCAGCCCGGAGAAGGTCTTCTCGGCCGGGCCCTGCGTGGCGCGGCGGCGGCGGACCACCTCGGCCAGCGCGTCGGCGTGGGGCAGCGTCCCGCGGGTGGCGCGGTCGGTAACCACGTCCACCCAGCCCTCCACCAGGGCCAGCCAGGTCTCCAGCCGCGTGAGGGCCGCCTTCTGGGACTCGCTCGGCTCGGGGTGGAACAGCCCGTCGGCCAGCACCTTCTGCATGGCCTCGGGATCGGTCGGGTCCACCTGGGCCACCTTGGACTCGATGCCCTCGGTGTCCAGGCGCATGTCCGCGGCGTACGCCCGCACGGCCTCGAGCACCTGGCTGCGCACCCACGGGGCGCCGGCGTAGAGGCGCTGGCGGGCGCTCTCGCGCACGGTCAGGAAGAGCATCACCTCGGCCGGGTCGATCTCCAGGCCCTCGGCGAAGTCCCGCACGTTCGCCGGCAGCATCAGCACCTGCTCACCGCCCACCAGGGGCAGGCCGACGTCGGTGCCGGAGACCACCTCGTGGCTCAGCGCGCCGGCGGCCTGGCCCAGCTGCATGGAGAACATGGAGCTGGACATCTTGCGCATCATCGGCGCCATCTGCCCCATGATCGCGCTCATGTCCACACCCGGTGGCAGGCCCATACCCGGCGGGAGCTGCTGCTGCAGGGCCTCGGGGTCGTCGCCGAGGCGGTCGGTGAGCGAGGCGCTCACGGCGTCGTTCACCCCATCGGCCAGGGGGGTGAGGGCCTCCACCCAGGAGGGCATGGTGCTCTCCACCCACTCGGCGCGGCTCACGACGCGGGCGGGTCCGTCCAGGGCGGGGAACTCGGTGACGGCGTCCAGCCACAGCGAGGCCACGTTGCTCACCTGCTCCACGTCGCGCTGCGAGGCCTCGCCCACCGAGGAGTCGCCACCCTGGGCGGCGGCGCGGCGGGCGACGTCGGTGGCGAGGGTGGCGTTCACGGCCTCGTCACCGCCGGCGAACATCTGCTGGAACTGCGCCTGCATGGCGCCGAAGGCGGCCGGGTTGTTGGCCATCATCGCGGCCATCGGGTTGCCCCCCATCGCGCCGCCACCAGCACCGGCACCGGGGGCGCCCGCGCCGTTCAGCCCCAGGGCCGAGAGCATCTCGTCCACCTCCGGGGAGTCCACGGCGTCGCCGAGGAACTGCCGGAGCATGTCCTTCATGGGGTCGTTGCCCGACCCCTCGCCGTCCGGGTTCTCGCCGTCGTCGGCGCCCGAGCTGCCCTGGGGCAGGTTGTCTTGGCTCATGAGTTCCTCCCGATCGGTGGTCCTGCGTGCAACACCCGCAGGCCGGCATCACTTCCCGCCACGAGCACGGTGCGATGATGTCGCAATGACCTGGGCGCCCGACTCCGACCACGGCAGCACACGTGGGCGGTCCCGCTCGGCGGGCCGCCGGCTGGGGGCGGTCCTCCTGCTGGTGGGCGCCCTGGCCGTCGTGCTGGCCGTGCTCCTGTCCAACCTCATCACAGCCCCCTACGTGGTGTTCAAGCCGGGCCACGCCTACGACGTGCTCTCCGAGGACGGTCCAGGTGACGCTCCGATGATCAGCGTCGATGGCCACGAGACCCACCCCACAGAGGGCGCCCTGCGCATGACCACCATCTCCATGTACGGCGGCCCGGGGCACGAGGTGAGCTGGTGGGACCTCGCCGGGTCCTGGCTGGGGGGCGAGGACGAGATCCTGCCGCGCAGCCAGGTCTTCCCCGAGAAGGTCACCGAGCAGGAGGTCGAGCAGGTCAGCACCGCCCAGATGGTGGGCTCGCAGTCCGGGGCGGCGACCGTGGCGCTGCGCGCGGCCGGCATCGAGGTCAGCGAGGAGGTCGTCGTGGCGCAGGTGATGCCCGACGCCCCGGCCGAGGGTGTGCTGGAGGCCGAGGACGTCATCCTGTCCGTCGACGGGGTCAAGGCGACCGCGCTGGAGGCCGTCCAGCAGGCCATCCAGGAGGTCGACCCGGGCGATGAGGTGACCGTGGAGGTGGAGCGCGACGGCTCCACCAAGACCCTCAAGGTGCCCACCACCGAGATGGAGGGCCGCACCGTCGTGGGTGTGGGGCTGGCCACGATGGCCGAGAGTGACGTGGACGTGACGGTGCACGCCGGCGCGGTCGGGGGCCCGTCGGCCGGCATGATGCTGGCGCTGGGCATCTACGACAAGCTCACCCCCGGGCCGCTCACCGGCGGGAAGGACATCGCCGGGACGGGGACCATCAGCACCGACGGACGGGTGGGCCCCATCGACGGCATCCCGCAGAAGATGGACGGGGCCAAGGAGGCCGGGGCCACCTGGTTCCTGGCGCCGGACGACAACTGCGACCAGGTGCTGGGCAACGTCCCCGACGGTATGACGCACGTGGCGGTGACCGACTTCCCCGAGGCGCTGGCCGCCGTGGAGGCGATCGCCGCGGGGGAGACCGGCGAGCTCGAGACCTGCGAGGACGTCACCTCCCAGGGCTGACCGCTGGTGGCTCAGCCCTCGAGCGTCGTCCCCAGCGCTGCCTGCAGGTCGGTGCCCACCTCTGCGCCGACCGCCACGGCGTCGTCGCTGTCGTGGGCCGCGAACCGCACCAGCGTGAAGCGCTCGCCCTCGCGCGTGGCCACCACCAGCAGGCGCACGGGCTCGGTCCCGGTCCCCGATGCGGTGTCGCCCGCGCCGCCCCCCGATGCGGCGTCGCTCGCCTCGCCGGCCGTCTCGCCCTCGGCCGCGGGCGCGGCCCGCAGGCGCTCCACCGCCAGCGCGCACCCGGTCACCGAGCGCGGCCAGGCGAGCCGGCCGAGGTACTCCCCCAGCTCGACGCCCTCCGGCAGCTCCTGCTCGATCGACGAGTACCGCCCCGCGCCGGCCAGCGCATCGGCCAGCGACGGCTCGGCCGCCACCAGGTCGGCCGTGGGAACCAGCGCGAACACTCGCTCGCGCTGACCCCATCCGTCGGCGGCCACGTGCTGCTCGGTCTCCTGGGCCACCTGCAGCAGGTCGGCGGGGGGCAGGTCGGCGCGCTCGGGGCCCGGCGTGGCCCCGCGGTCGGCGTCGGACAGCTCGGGGGTGGGGGTGCTCTGGGTGGCGTCGTCAGTCACCCGCACAGTCTGGCGCATCCGCCGGCATCGTCGCCGGGGGTGTGGCCTACGCTGGGCACCCGCAATCCCCACCTGTGAGACGAAGGACGGCCTCGATGGCGCCACCCCTGCCCCGCCCGCGCACCGGAGCCGGGAGGATCGCGCTGGTCGTGGCCGGCCTGATGGTGCTGACCGTCGTGGCCACCTTCCTGTCCACGGTCTGGACGGACGTGCTGTGGTACCGCTCGGTGGACCACCAGGGTGTGTACCTGCGCGTGGTGCTGTGGGCCACGGGTCTCTTCGTGCTGGGCTTCGCCGTCACCTGGGCGCTGGTCGCCGGGGCGCTGTGGGCGGCCTACCGCTACCGGCCCACGCGCGACCCGCGCATGGCGGCCTACGACCCGCTGGAGAAGTACCGCGAGCAGGCCGCCGGGTCGCGCCGGCTCATCCAGCTCGGCGCCCCCGCCATCACCGGCCTGTTCATGGGCCTGGCCCTCTCCAGCGCGTGGCGGCAGGCGATGCTGTGGTGGAACCGCCAGCCCTTCGGCGAGACCGATCCGCAGTTCGGCCACGACATCGGCTTCTACGTGTTCACCGTGCCCTTCCTGTCGGTGCTCGTCGACGTCTTGCTCGCCGCGCTGGTGATCGCACTGGTGGTCAACCTGGCCACGCACTACCTCTCGGGGGCGCTCTCGGTGCGTCCGCTGCATGGCGGCCGCCACGTCACTCAGCCCGCCGCCTGGCAGATCGGCGGTCTGACGGCGGCCGCGCTGCTGGTCAAGGCGCTGGACTTCCTGGTGCAGCGCTGGGAGATGACCACCGTCATGGGCGGGCGCACCGCGGGGCCGGGGTACACCGACGTGCACGCCCGCATCCCGATGCTGGCGATCCTCGCGCTGACCACCGTCGTGGTCGCGCTCGTGGTGTTGTGGGCCGCGCGCGAGCGCAGCTGGAAGCTCCCGGTGGCCAGCGTGGCCCTGCTGGTCGCGAGCTCGCTGGTGGGCTTGAACCTCTACCCGGCCCTGCTGCAGCGCTTCTTCGTCGTCCCCTCGGAGGCCAGCCGCGAGGCGCCTTTCATCCAGCGCGGCATCGACGCCACCCGGGCGGCCTACGGCATCGACGACGTGGAGGTCATCCCCTACGACGCCCGCACCGCCGCCACCCCGAGCGTCCTGGCCGAGGACCGCAAGTCCATCCCCGGCATCCGCCTCATGGACCCCTCGGTCATCAGCCCGACGGTCAAGCAGCTGCAGGGAATCCGCAACTACTACCAGTTCCCGGACACGCTCGACGTGGACCGCTACGAGGTGGACGGTGCCCAGGAGGAGCACGTGGTGGCCGTCCGAGAGCTCGACCTGGACGGCATCTCCGCCTCGCAGCGCAACTGGGTGAACGATCACACGGTCTACACGCACGGTTTCGGCATGGTGGCGCTGGACTCCTCGGAGAAGTCCTCCAAGGGTGAGCCGGTGTTCACCGAGCGCAACATCCCGCCGACGCAGCAGCTGGGCCCGGGGGAGTACGAGCCGCGCGTGTACTTCGGGGAGTTCTCGCCGGTGTACTCGATCGTCGGCGCACCGGACGATGCGGAGCCGCGCGAGCTCGACCGCCCGGACGGCTCGGAGACCGGCCAGGCCAACACCACCTACCAGGGCGCCGGTGGCGTGCCGGTGGGCAACTGGATCAACCGGTTCGCGTACGCGGTGAAGTACCGCGAGGGCAACTTCCTGCTGGCGGACGCGTTCAACAGCGAGTCTCGCCTGCTGGACCACCGCACGCCGCGCGAGCGCGTGGAGCGCGTGGCCCCCTGGCTGACCCTCGATGGGGACGCCTTCCCCTCCGTGGTCGACGGCCGCATCGTGTGGATCGTGGACGGGTACACGACCTCCTCGCGCTACCCCTACTCGGAGACGACGAACCTGGAGCAGGCGACGGCGGACGGCACCACCGCATCGAGTGCGAACGTGGCCAACGCCAGCGGGCGGGTGAACTACCTGCGCAACTCGGTGAAGGCCACCGTGGATGCCTACGACGGTTCGGTCACCCTGTACGCGTGGGACGAGGAGGACCCGATGCTGAAGGCCTGGCAGCAGGCCTTCCCGGACACGGTGAAGCCGCGGGCGGAGATCGGCGAGGAGCTGATGAGCCACCTGCGCTACCCGCAGGACCTGTTCAAGGCCCAGCGAGAGATGCTGCAGCGCTACCACGTGACCACGCCCGGGGCCTTCTTCGGTGGGCAGGACTTCTGGCGCGTGCCGCCGGACCCGACGCAGGACAACGAGGCCGTGGTGCAGCCGCCGTACTACCTGGGCGTGCAGATGCCCGGGCAGGAGGAGCCGCGCTTCAGCCTGACCAGCACCTTCAAGCCGGTGGGTGAGCGCGAGGTCCTCTCGGGCTTCCTCGCCGTGGATGCCGATGCGGGGGCCGATGCGGGGGCGCCCCGTGACGGGTACGGCGAGCTGCGGGTGCTGGAGCTCCCGCGCGAGACCTCCGTGCCCGGACCGGGCCAGGTGCAGAACGACCTGGAGTCGTCGAACAACTCGTCGCCGGACTTCTCGCAGACGTTGTCGCAGTTCCTGTCGCTGAACCAGCAGCGCGGGTCGGACGTCCAGTTCGGCAACCAGCTGACGCTGCCGGTGGGCGGGGGCGTGCTGTACGTGGAGCCGATCTACGTGCAGTCCACCTCGGACTCCAGCTACCCGCTGCTGCGCCTGGTGGTCGTGGCCTTCGGCAACGACCTGGCCTGGGGCGACACCCTGGACTCGGCGCTGTCGCAGCTGTTCTCCGGTGAGGACGGCGAGGGCGACGGTTCCGGTGAGGACGGCGAGGGCGACGGTTCCGGTGAGGACGGCGAGGGCGATGGCCAGGGCGATGGTTCCGGTGATGGCCAGGGTGAGCAGCCCGGCACGCCCGACGAGGCTGCGCTGAACGCCGCCCTGGAGGACGCGCGCGCCGCCATGCAGGCAGCCGACCAGGCGCTGCAGGACGGCGACTTCGCCGCCTACGGTGACGCCCAGGAGGAGCTGCGCGACGCCATCCGCCGGGCCACCGAGGCCGCGCCGGAGGGCGGCAGTGCCAACCTCGGGCCGGAGGACCCGGCCAGTGAGGGGCAGGGCGAGGGCTCCGACCAGCAGGCACCCGACCCGGCCGAGGGCGAGGGCTCCGACCAGCAGGCGCCCGACCCGGCCGAGGGCGAGGGCTCCGACCAGCAGGCGCCCGACCCGGCCGAGGGCGAGGAGACCCCCACCGAGTGAACGCCGGTGGCCGGCAGCGTGGGAACTCCCACGCGGCCGGCCACCGGAGCGCCCCCACGCGGCCGGCCCCAAGCCACCGGTCGTCGCAGACTGCGCGGGCGACGGTGCAGCGGGCCCCTGGGCTTGGCCGGTCGTCGCACTCTGCAGACGAGTCGTCGCAATTTGCGCCGAATCTGCCGATAACGCGCAAACAACGACGACTCTCTTGCGATCTGCGACGACTCACCCCGGGCGACGGGGCGTTCCTCGACCCGAGAGGTGACTCCGTCGTGTTGAGTGCCCCCGGCCGATGAGGGGCAGGGCGATGGCTCCGACCAGCAGGCACCCGACCCGGCGAAGGGTGAGGAGACCCCCACCGAGTGAACGCCCGGTGGCCGGCAGGTGGCCGATTTGCGTCCTACCGATCCCTCCCGTAAAGTAGGCAATCGCCGACGCGGGGTGGAGCAGTTCGGTAGCTCGCCGGGCTCATAACCCGGAGGTCGCAGGTTCAAATCCTGCCCCCGCTACCAACGCGTCGAGGGCCACTGGCCCGCAAGCGCCCGAGAGGCCCGGAACCACACGGTTCCGGGCCTCTCGCATGTGCGGGTGCCCTTGTCCGGCCCAGGCCGTCACAGCCCCCATCGGACACTGCCGCCCGCCGACCCAACGGCGCACTAGGGCACGACCACCGGGGTCGACCGGCTACCGTAGGGGCGAGCCTTCGGGGCTCACCCCGCCTGCATGCGATCACCGAGGAGATCCACGTGTCCGTTGAGTCCGCTCAGAACACCACCGCCCCCGTCGCGACCGGCCGCCGCCGCGTCGTGATCGTCGGTTCCGGTTTCGGTGGCATCTCCGCCGCGAAGGCGCTGGCCGACGCGAACGTCGAGATCACCCTCATCAGCAAGACCGACACCTTCCTCTTCGTGCCGATGCTGTACCAGGTCGCCACGGGCATGATCGCCGAGCAGGAGATCGCCCCCACCATCGGCGAGGTCCTGGGCGGCCAGGACAACGTCCGCATCGTGCAAGCCGAGGTCACCGACATCGACGTCGACGGCAAGGCCGTCATTGCCACCGCCGATGAGCAGGAGTCGCGCTACCCCTACGACGAGGTCATCTTCGCCGCGGGCGCCGGCCAGTCCTACTTCGGCAACGACCACTTCGCCGAGTTCGCGCCCGGTATGAAGACCGTCGAGGACGCCCTCTACCTGCGCTCCCTCATCTTCGACTCCTTCGACCGCGCCGAGGCCGCTGCTGCCGCCGGCCGCATGGAGGACGCCCGCAAGGCCCTGACCTTCGTGGTCGTCGGCGCCGGCCCCACCGGCCTGGAGCTCGTCGGTCAACTGGCCGAGATCTGCCACCGCACGCTGGTGGATTCCTACCAGCACATCGACACCACGCAGGCCCGCATCCTGCTCGTCGAGGGCCTGGGCCAGGTCATGCCGCCGTTCTCCGAGAAGCTCGGCCGCTCCGCGCAGCGCCAGCTGGAGGAGCTCGGTGTGGAGGTGCGCCTCAACAGCATGGCCACCGACGTCGATGCGGAGTCCATCACCCTGACCGTGAAGGGCCAGGAGCCCGAGCGCATCGAGGCCGACACCAAGATCTGGGCCGCCGGCGTGCAGGCCGCGGGCATCGGCAAGATCGTGGCCGACAAGGCCGGCGCCGAGGCCGACCGCGCGGGCCGCATCACCGTCCAGGACGACCTGACGCTGCCGGGCCACCCGGAGATCTTCTTCGTCGGCGACATGGTGGCCAAGGTGCCCGGCGTGGCGCAGAACGCCATGCAGACCGGCACGCACGCCGGTGAGACCATCGCCCGCCGCACCGTGGGCCTGGACAGCACCGAGCCGTACGAGTACCACGACAAGGGTTCCTTCGCGATCATCGCCCGCGGCAAGGGTGTGGGCTACATCGGCGCGGACAAGAAGTTCGAGCTCACCCGCACCCCGGCGTGGCTGATGTGGCTGGGCATCCACCTGTTCTACCTGCCGGGTCTGCGCAACCGTGCGGTCGCGCTGAAGTCCTGGGTGGCCGACGCCACCGGGGCAGGCTCCTCGAAGGAGCTGGAGCAGGTCCGCGACGCCGACGCCCCGGACATGCGCCAGGTGGAGCGCGGCCAGGCCTGAGCCGCCGCGGTCCTCGACCGCCGCTGACGACGCCCCCCACATCGACTCGATGCGGGGGGGCGTCGACGTAGGGTGACGCCATGCCCTTGGACCTCCCCCTCGTCGAGTGTTCCCTGCCCAACGGACTGCGGGTGGTGGTGCAGCCCGACCACACGGCGCCGGTGGTGGCCGTCAACCTGTGGGTCCGTGTCGGCAGCGGCCATGAGGCGCCGGGCCACACCGGGTTCGCGCATCTCTTCGAGCACCTGATGTTCCAGGGCTCGGCGAACGTGGCCACCGGCGAGCACTTCTCGCGGTTGATGGCCGTGGGCGGGTCCGCGAACGCCACCACCTCACTGGACCGCACCAACTACTTCGAGACCTTGCCCTCCGGCGCGCTGGACCTGGCGCTGTGGCTGGAGTCCGACCGCCACCTGCACCTGCGCGAGGCGCTCGACCAGGGCACCCTCGACAATCAGCGGTCGGTGGTGGTGGAGGAGAAGCGCCAGCGCTACGACAACCAGCCGTACGGCAGCGCGTTCCACCGCATCCAGGCCGCGCTGTTCCCGGCCGGGCACCCGTACCACCACCCGACGATCGGCTCCATGGACGACCTCGCGGCGGCCTCGTTGGCCGACGCGCGCGCCTTCCACGCCCGCCACTACCGCCCGGACACCACGGTGCTCACCCTGGTGGGCGACGTGGAGCCGGAGCACGCGCTGGAGCGGGTGGCCCACTGGTTCGGCCAGTGGCGGGCCCCCGCCGAGCCGGCCGAGACGCCGCCCCTGGCGCCGCTGGGCCCGCTCACCGGTGACGGCCCGCGCTTTGCGACCGTGCCCGATGCGGTGCCGTCCCCGCGCGTGCACGTCACCTTCCGCGCGCCGGGCGAGGAGCACCACGACCACCTGCCGTTGTCGCTGGCGATGGACGTGGTGGCCGGGTTGGCCTCCTCGCGGCTGGCGCAGCGCCTGTTGCGCCGGGACGAGAGCGTCCACGGCGTGCAGGGCCACGTGATGGGCTCGGCCGCCGGCGTCTCACCGGGGCTGGTGGTGGCCGATGTGGCCGATGGCCACGACCCGCGCCGGGTCGCGCTGGACGTGGTGGAGGAGCTCGGACGGGTCGCGACCGATGGGGTGAGCGCGGACGACATCGCGACCGTCCTGGCGGACACCGAGCGGTCCTGGCTGTCGTCACTGGCCCACCACGACGACCGGGCCGACGTGCTGGGCCACTTCGCCACCCTGCGCGGTGGTGCCGAGCGGGCCTGGCACTGGCTGGACGAGCTGCAGGCCGTGACGGCCGAGGACGTCCAGCGCGCCGCCGAGGCCTGGTGGCAGCCCGGCGCCTTCGAGGTGCTCACCTTCCAACCGCAGGAGGCCGTGTGATGTCGCAGACCGACCGTTCGCAGACCAGCGCCGCCGGCGCGGCCCAGGCCACCGCGGCGGACCGTTCGCAGGCGCCCGCCGTGGAGCAGCCGCGGGCCTGGGCCTACCCGCAGTCCGCGCAGCTCGACCTGACCGGTGCCGGCGGGGTGCGCGTGTTCGACCTGCCCGGGCAGAAGGTCGTCAGCGTGGAGGTGGCCGTGCCCATGCCGTGGGCGGCCGAGCCGCGGGAGATCGAGGGCGTGGGCGTCATCGTGGCAGCCACCCTGGAGGAGGGCACGGGCTCCAAGGACGCCGACCAGGTGGCCCGGGCGTTCGAGCGCCTCGGGGTGGACTTCTCGGTGATCTCCTCGGAGTTCGGCCTGCTGGTGGGCCTCGAGGCCACGCCGGACCGCCTGGCCCAGGGCCTGCGGCTGCTGGCGGAGGTGCTCGCGGAGCCGTCCTTCCCCGAGGCCGCGGTGGCCCGGGAGGTGCGGGGGCGGCTGTTCGACATCGCCCAGGAGCTGAACTCCCCGGCCAGCCGGGCCGCGCGCGAGTTCGCCGCGCTGTTGCACGGCGCCGACGCGCGCGAGGGCCGTCCGGGTGCCGGGAGCGCGGAGACCGTGCAGGCCGTCACGGTCGATGCGGTGCGCGCCCACCACCGCGCGTGGGTGCGCCCGGCGCGTGCTGAGGTGGTGGTGGCCGGTGACCTGGCGGGTCAGGGTGCGCAGGAGGTGGCCGCGATGGTGCAGCGCGAGCTCGTGGACCCGTGGTCCGAGCAGGTGGCCCAGTGGCCCGAGGAGGCTGCGGAGGCTGCTGCGGACGCCGCCGAGGTGCCCGGTCGCGAGACCGGTGCGGCAGGTGCGGCGCCGGCGAGCGACGCGGCAGGCGAAGGCGACGGCGCAGGCCGTGGCGACGGCGCCCCCATCGAGACGGCGGGGGAGGAGGCCCAGCCCCCGCTGGAGGTGCTGACGGTCGACCGTCCCGGCGCCGCGCAGACCGAGGTGCGATTGGGCTGGCTCGGCCCGACGCGGCACGCCGAGGGTGGCTTCGCCCCCTATGCACCCTTGGCGGTGCACGTGGGCGCGTCGCCGGCGTCCCTGCTCGATGCGGTGCTCCGTGAGGAGAAGGGGTGGACCTACGGCATGCGTGCGGGTTTCCGTCCGCGCTCGCGGGTGGGGGAGTTCACCGTCTCGGGGAGCTTCACCACCGAGGCCACGGCGGAGGCAGTGCACGAGATGGTGCGTCTGCTGCGGACGGTGCGTGACGGCATCGAGGAGAGGGCCGCCACCGAGGCGCGGGACTACGCGCTGTTGACGGCGCCCATGCGGTACGCCACCGCGCAGGTGGTCGCGCACGAGGCCGCGGTGCTGGCGCTGGACGGGCTCACACCGGAGTACACGACGCGCACCTTGGCCGAGTTGGCCGAGCTGGACGCCGCCGCGATGGTGGACGCCTGGCGCCGCTGGAGCGGTGGCCGCTGGGTGATGGTGCTCGTGGGTGACACCTCGGTGTGGGGCGACGGCTTGGCGGGCCTGTCGGACCACCAGACACTCGTGGAGGCGTGACGGCTCCGGGGCAGCCGTGGGGCCGCCCGGCTTTCACTGACGAGACCGAGATCGGGGGCGCCGACGCTGTCCCCGAGAAGACCACGGGCAGCGAGACCCGGGACGACGCGGAGTTCTGAACCACGCGGACCGCGTGAGCATCACTGCCGCCCTGCGACGCCCATGACCCAGGCGGAGCTCGGCGGGCCGGTTGGCCGCCCGACGCGCACAGCAAGCGGCCCCTGCCGGAGCGCGGCTCCGGCAGGGGCCGCTGTGACCCGCGTCGCGGCGGAGTGGGTGATCAGGGGCAGCCGATGGGCGGCACGGTCAGCTCGAAGTCCGTGAAGAAGACGCGCTGTGCGCGGTCCTCCTTCGGGTCGTAGCCGCGGTCGTGGTTGGCGTACTCGACGGTGAACTCCGTGATCTGCTCGCCGTGCAGCTTCAGGTTGTTGTCACCGGAGTCGTTATCGGTTGCGCCGGTTACCTTGGGCCGGTAGAAGCCCGAACGCGTCACCTCGAGGGTGTCTTGGGGGGTCGCAACGAGGTTGCTGCCCGGGCGGACCGCGTCACGGAAGTCGTCCGGGTTCCAGTCGATGTCCGTGATCTGGAAGTCCAGGGTGGTCAGGGTGCGGTCGAAGGTGAAGGTGACCGTCTGGTAACCGTTAAGCCTGCGGTGCCCAAAGTCGTTCTGGTGGAGGATGAGGCCGGGCTCCCCAGTACCGCCGATGTCGAATGTGCTCAACTTCAGCTGGTCGTCGGTGGTTCGCTCACCGTTCGGCCTCATGTTCTCGAACTTGGCGCGGATGTCCAGTTGCATGGTCGAGCCGTCCGACAGCGGGATCGTGTAGTAACCCTCATAGGGGGAGACCCGCACGTAGTTTGCAGACTCCCAGTCGACGGTCACCGGGGTGGGCTCACACGGGTCGGTGCTGGCTGCGAGGGCCGGGGCGGACCCGGCGACGACGACGGCTGGGGCGGTCCAGGCGGCGCCGCGCAGAACGGTGCGGCGCGTGGTGGTGTTGCTGGTCATGGGATCTCCTCGGGACAACCTGAGGCCCACTGGCTGGGCCGATCTAGATGGTAGCGAAGGTCCCCTCAAAGTTACCACGCCCGGATGGCGTGACGAAGATCTCGGATGCGTGTGGTTCTGATGAGCGATGTCGGACCCCTTGTCCCATAGTGCCTTTCACTGCGAATAGCGCGCATGATGTGTTTCACAGCTCGTCAGTCCGCCGTGTGGCTTCGGAAACCCGGCCGGCTAACTCCCGGGGTCCTCGCCGCCGCGGGCGCGCAGCAGCCGCCGCAGCGAGTCCAGTCGCTGTGCCCCGCCGGGGCCGGCATTCCCCGCGGCCACCCAGCCGTCCAGCCCGCAGTCGTCCACGCCCTCGTGGGGGCACCCTCGGGGGCACTCCTCGGTGCCCGGCGCCAGGTCGGGGAACAGCCCCACCAGCGCCTCGGGGTCCACGTGCGCCAGCCCGAACGACCGGATGCCGGGGGTGTCCACCACCCAGCCACCGTCCGGCAGCTCCAGGGCCACCGCGGAGGTGCTCGTGTGCCGCCCGCGGCCGGTGGTGTCGTTCACCCCGCCCACGGCGCGCCCCGCACCGGGCACCAGCTCGTTCACCAGGGTCGACTTGCCCACCCCGGAGTGCCCCACCAGCACGGTCCACCGGTCGGCCACCAGCTCGTGCACCGCGGCGAGCCCCACGTGTGGGTCCTCCCCGGCGCGCGCGACCACCACGGTGGGCACGTCCAGCGCCGCGTACTGCGCCAGCAGCTCGGCGGGGTCGGCGAGGTCGGCCTTGGTGATCACCAGCACCGGCTCGATGCCGGCCTCCCAGGCGGCCACCAGGCAACGGTCGATGAGGCGCGGGCGCGGCTCCGGGTCGGCCGCGGCGGTCACGATCAGCATGCGCGAGACGTTCGCGACCAGCACGCGCTCCACCGGGTCGGTGTCGTCGGCGGTGCGGCGCAGCAGCGTCTCGCGGGCCTCGCGGCGCACGATCCGGGCGAGCGCGTCCGGGTCTCCCGAGACGTCCCCCACCAGCGACACCTGGTCGCCGACGACGATTCCCTTGCGGCCCAGTTCGCGGGCCTTCATGGCCCGCACGCGCACCTCATCGACCAGCACGTCGAAGCGCCCCCGGTCGACGGCCAGCACCTGCCCGGTCGCGGCATCGGAGTGCGCCGGGCGCTGCTTGGTGCGGGGGCGCGAGCCGCGCTTGTTGGGGCGCATCTTCACGTCGGCCTCGGAGTAGGTGGCCAGGTTGCGTGCCATCAGGCGTCCCCGCCCAGCATCGGCTCCGAGCCCTGCCCTGCGCTCATGCCCAGCATGGACTCCCAGAGGCGGTCGAACCCGGGCACGGTCTTGGCGGTGGTGTCAATGTCCTGCACCTCGATGCCGGGCACGCGCAGCCCGAGTAGCGCGCCCGCCATCGCCAGCCGGTGGTCGTGGTAGGTCGCGAACGAACCCCTGTGCAGCGGCCGGGGGGTGATCTCCAGCCCGTCGGGCAGCTCGCGTACCTCGCCGCCCAGGGCGTTGATCTCGGTGGCCAGGGCGGCCAGCCGGTCGGTCTCGTGGCCGCGCAGGTGGCCGATGCCGGTGAGCCGGCTGGGGGAGTCCGCCAGGGCTGCCGTGGCCGCGACCACGGGCGTCAGCTCGCCCGCGGCGGAGAGGTCGGCCTCGATGCCGTGGAGCTCGCCGCCGGTGACGCGCAGGCCGGCGTCGGTCAGCTCGCAGTGCGCCCCCATCCGGGTCAGGAGGTCGCGGATGGTGTCGCCGGCCTGGGTGGTGGAGCGGGGCCACCCGGGCAGGGTGACGGTGCCGCCGGCCACGGCGGCGGCCGCGGCGAACACGGCCGCGCTGGAGAGGTCCGGCTCCACCGTCACCTCGAAGGGGTCGGGGCGCTTGCCCTCCACCCACCAGCTGGTCTCGTCGCGTTGCTCGGCCACGACGCCCACCTGCTGCAGGGCGTGGCAGGTCATGTCGATGTGGGGGCGGCTCGGCACGGTGCCGGTGGCCCGGACCGTCAGGCCGGAGTGCACGGTGCAGCCGGCCAGCAGCAGGGCGCTGACGAACTGGGAGGAGGCGCTGGCGTCCACCTCCACGGTGGCGTCGTCGGGGTCGCTGGGGTGCAGGGCGCCGGCCATCAGCAGCGGCAGGACGCCGGCCCCGGTGGCGGTGGAATCGGCCCGGTCCGCCGTGCGGCCGGCGTGGCCGTGCAGCCCGGTGCTGACGGTCAGGCCCAGGGAGCGCACCGCATCGAGCAGGGGTTCCAGGGGGCGGTGGCCGAGGCGCTCGTCACCGGTGAAGGTGACCGGGCCGTGGGCCAGTGAGGCCAGCGGCACCAGGAAGCGCAGGACGGTGCCGGCCAGGCCGCAGTCGATGGGCTCGGCCGGCGCGTGCCAGCGGTGTGCGGGGGTGACCCGCCAGGCGGCGCCGGTGCTGCCCGCATCGATCCGGACGTCGTGGCCGAAGGCGCGCAGGGCGCCGGCCATCAGGCGGGTGTCGCGGGCGTCCAGGGGGGAGTGCAGGGTGCTGGGGCCGCTGGCCAGGGCGGCCAGGGCGAGCCAGCGGTTGGTCCAGGACTTGGAGCCCGGGACGTGCACGGTGGCGTCCAGTGGGCCGGTCGCGGTGGGGGCGGGGTACGCCGCGGGGCGCGAGCTGCCACCGGTGTGGTCCTCGCGCCCCGTCGGGTTGCTGCTCATGTGATCGGCCTGGTGCTCAGGCGACCTTCTTCTTGGCAGTGTTGTAGGAGTCCTCGACGGCGTCCAGCGCACGGTCGATGAAGGAGTCCTTGCGCTTCTTGGCGGCGAAGGCCTTCTTGCCGGCCTTGGCCTGGCTGCCCAGCAGGCCGGTGACGCCCGCGGCCTTGCCGGTGGCCTTGCCCGCGGAGCCGCTCACGGCGGCCTTGGCCTTGAGGGCCTTGTTCTCGGCCTGCAGGCCCGCGATGTCCTTCTTCAGGCCGGCGATGGTGCCCAGGTGGTCGGCGCGGTGGCCGGCGGCCTCGGCAGCGTGCTGCGCGCGCCAGGCCAGACCCGGCTTGCCCTTGGTGTCCACCGAGGCGATCAGCAGACCACCGGCGATGGCCAGGTCCTTCAGGAACTGGATCTGCGTGCCCTGGCGCTCCTCGCCCTCCTGCTCCCAGAAGCGGTTGGCGGTGAGGTTCACGGCGGTGACGTCCGCGGCGAGCGCGAGCGCGCACAGGCGGGGGGCCACGCCGAGGGCCAGACCGGCACCGGCGACCACGGAGACGTAGCCGTGCACCTTCATGAGAGTGGGGCCGTCGGCGCCCAGACCCACGGGCTCCAGAACCTGGTCGTTGAAGCCCTGGGCAACCTCTGCGCCGTAGTCGGGGTTCTTGATGTGGTTCATGCCGGTGGCGACGAAGATGCCGCCGAGCATCGGGCGGGCGATCATACGGATGGGGTCCATGCTGTCCTCCTCGGGACGGGTGATGGTCTGCTTCGAGCCTATCGTGCAGGCATCTGGACCGCCGCCGCACGCTGCGTGTAACACGTCACCCGGGGGCTGGGTCGCTCAGCAGTTGCCGACGCCGAACCCGAGGGCCAGTCCAGCCAGACCGCCGAGGGCCAGGCTGCGCGCCGGCAGCGGCTCCGAGGGGGAGGTGGGCAGCGTGGCCGTCTCCAGTGGCACCAGCTCCAGCTCGGTCTTTCCCCCCTCGATCTCCACGGCGCGGTCGGCCGTCGCCTGCATGGCCGCGTTCGCGATCGCCTGGGCGTCGCGCGGGGTGGACGCCTTGGCCGTGATCGTCAGGTTCACGCTGCTCTCGGGGCCGCGGCCGTCAGCCAAGAGGCGATGGTGGTGGGGCTCTCCTCCAGCTGGAGGGCCTCGCGCACCTGCTCGACCAGAGGCAGGCTGCTCACCAGCGGCAGGTAGGGCTGGGTGCGCTTCTCCGCCAGCAGGGTGGCGGAGTACGACTGCGTGGTGGACTCGCTGTTCGTGCCGTGGACGAAGCCCACGGCGTGCGCGGTGTAACGGACCGGTTGCAGAGCGGTCCACACGGCGGCGGCAATGAGGCCCAGGGCCAAGCAGGCGAGCAGGACGTGGGCCTGTCGCCGGGCCGGCCGCATGAGGTCGGTGGTGGTCAACGGGTTCCCTCCTGCGTGTCGTCCGGTCCATTATTTTCGGCACTGCTGTCACGGCGCTGTCACGCGGGTGGGAAGGGCTTTGTCGTGGATGCGGCTCAGCCTACGGTGGGGGAGTCAGTGTCCACAGGGGACAGACACCATGCTCTCAGAAGGGGAAACACCATGACCATCTCGCGCCGCACGCTCGTCCAGGGCGCCGCCTGGACCGCGCCCGCCATCGCCGTCGCCACCGCCGCCCCGGCCCTAGCCGCCTCGCCCACGCCGGACACCCCCATCGTCATCGACGGGGAGGCGGAGGGCAGCTGCAAGTTCCCGGGCAAGAGCCGGGGCCAGAAGGCCTACCGCATCGCCGTCCACTTCTCGAATGAGTCCGAGGTCGACGGCACGGTGACCATCGTCGACATCGTCGGCCCCGACGGCAAGGAGCTCACCTGGGCCAACGACCAGAACCAGGACAGCTACACCATCGAGCCCGGCGGCGGCGACGTCGTCTTCTTCCTGCTCTCGGACGACTCGGCCAACATCTCCGTGGAGGTCACCTACACCGTGGCCGTCGACGGCAAGGTGTACACGCTCACCGAGACGGTCGCCATCCCCGCCTTCCCGCCCTGCGAGAAGGACATCTGCTCGCCCTGGGAGTGAGTCCTGCGCCCCCGCACCGCGGGTGGCTCCCCGTGGTCCCCGCGTCACCCCCGTCTCGGAGGGTGGCGCGGGGACCACGTCGTCGCGGGCGCTGACACTGGGCCCACCGTCCGGCGGGCCCAGTGGGTCCGGAGGGTCACGGGCGAGACGGCGCGCCGAGCAGCTTGTGCGTCCCGTCGCACCAGGGGAGCCTGCCAGAGGACTCGCACCGGCACACCGCGACGACGGGGCGCGTGACCGGGTGCGTCTCACCCGCCGCGTCGACCACGTGGGTGGCGCCGCGCAGCAGCGCCGGCCCGCCGGGGCACTCGGTCACCTCCACCGACCCTGCCGGTAGGGCCTGGACCGGCAGGTCGGCGGGGTCGCTCACGCGGCTCCCGCGGCAGCCAGCGCGGGGGCCGCCTCGTGCAGGGCGCTGCGCCCCGCATCCCACTGCTCGATGGCGTGACGCCCCACCTCCCCGTCGAGGTACAGGCCGGCGAGGAACCCGAACAGCATCCGCTCCGGCCCCTCGGCCTCCACGACGGCGGGGCACATCTGCCGGATCGCGACCTGCTCGTGGGCGGCGTCGGCCTCCACGTGCTCGTCGAAGTACGCCCACGCCTCCCGGTCTAGCCCCAGCCGTCGGGCACCGGCCACGTACTGCTGGCAGGGCAGCGAGCTGGTCGTCTCGATCATGGCCAGGTGCCCCGCCACGGCCCCGGCCCAGTCACGCCGGGAGGCCCACCACCCGAGGGCGACGTTGGCCGCGAGCACCGGGGCGGGCCAGGCATCCACGTAGGCGCCGTAGGTGGGGTCCAGCCCGACGGCGGTCATCGCCCGGGCGAACAGCCCCGAATGCACGTCCTCGGCGCGGCAGTTGCCGTACTCGTCGACCTGGATCTCCAACATCGCCAGCTTGGCCGGCATCGGCAGGCGCGGCAGGGCGAAGGTGTGCGGGTCGGCCTCCTTGAGCTGGTAGGCGGACTTCAGGACCAGCACCTCCCGCCACTGCTCCAGGGTCAGCGAGCGCCGGGCCCGGACCGCCAGCGAGGGCGCGTCGGTGAACTCGGCGTCGGGCAGGGCGAACAGTGTTGTCGCGAGGTCCTCCCGCGCCGCGGCCAGGTGCCGGGCCACGGCTGGCTCGATGAGGGGGCGCAACGCCCGCTCGAGGGCGTCCTCCAGGGCCACCCGCAGGTGCACGAGGCGGTAGTCCACCTCCCACCGACCGCCGACGCCGTCGAAACCGTGGTACGCCAGCCCCTGCAGGGTCCACAGGGCCAGCAACGCGTCCTCGTCCTGGAGCAGCGCCGTCCCCGCCCCCGGGGGCGCGCGCGGCGTGTCCCTGCCCGCCGCGCCCGCCCCCCGGCCCCGCCCCGGGCGGGATCACGGCGCCGTGGCGGAGCCGCTGCCGTCCCAGGGGTGGGGTGGGGCTGAGGCGGTGCACCACGCCAGGTCCGCCCCGAGCACGCCGGGGACCGCACGTCCCTGCGGGGCCGAGTGCACCAGGGTCCACCGCAGGGCACCGTCCGGCAGGTGACCCGGCTCCGGCTCCGGCGGCATGGCGCTGCCGGATTCCTCGGCGGTGCAGGCGGCGTCCACCAGGCCGTCCAGGCGGCGGGCGTACCCGGGGGCCAACCGGCGCCCGGGGTTGACCACCACCCGCTCCCAGTCGGGCCGCAGGAGCTCGAGCAGGCGCAGCGAGCGGTCCACCTGCTCGGGGTGCTCGTCGCCGCTGCACCACTCGTCCAGCATGAGCGTGCGCAGCCCGTCACGCTGTTGCCAGGTGGCGGCGTCCGCCAGCACCGCCTCGACGGCTCGCCGCCCCCATCCGGTGTGCACGTACCCCGCGATGCAGGGGGCGGGGGCCGCCGTCGTGAGAGCACAGAGGGCGGGCTGGTAGGCCTGCCACGACCGCTGGTCACCGGGACCGTCGTGGACGTTGACGACCACCAGGCCGTCGCCCCACTGCCGCCAGCTGGCCGCCATCGCGGTGGCGCGCTCCCACACGGCGGGGTGGGTGACGGGGTGGGCGTACAGCGGCCACCCCGGCGCGGGGCGGGGCACCCGGACGTGCTCTGGCGTGGTCACACGAACACCCGCGCGTCGTGGAAGTGGCGGATGCTGTACAGCAGGCTCACCGCGGTGCACAGGGCGGCGACCACCACCACCCACAGGGCCCGGTCCAGCGCCAGGGCCGCCCAGGCGGTCACCAGGGCGCCGACGGCGGGGACCAGGGGACCCCACTTGTCACCGAACGCCGCCAGCAGGGCCGAGAGGGCCGCCGGCACGCCGAACCCGGCCGCGGCGTAGGCGGCCCCCCGCGCCCCGGGGGCAGGGATCTGCAGGAGCGGGGCGGCCAGCAGCACGGCTCCCGCGCAGACCAGTGCGGTGGCCACGGAGGTGGCCAGCACCAGCGACCACGCGGCGCTGCGGGACCACCCCAGGGAGGTGCTCCGGTGGGCGACGTTCGCGAGGCTCACCCGGACGCCGGTGATCCACGGGTCCAGCAGGCACATGGCCCCGACGATACCCGCGACCATCGCGGTGGTCGCGTTCGCGGGGGCCGCGTTCAGGGCCAGCAGGAGGGCCACCACCAGCACCAGCGCCTGCAGCAGGGGAGGCACCGCGGCGCGGGCCTCGGTGCCGGTGGGCGCGGGCACCCGCCAGACGTGGGTGGTGCGGAGCACCACGGCGCAGGCCACCCCCAGCACGCAGGTGAGGGCGACGCCGGCCACGGCCCACTGCTCGGCCCGCCCGTCCAGCGGCCACTGCAGGAGCCATGCCAGCCCGGCCGCGGCCCCGCAGGCCAGTAGCGCGCCGCCGTAGCGGTTGACCACCAGCAACAGGGACAGACAACAGGTCAGCACCATCCACCCCAGGCAGACCAGCACCATCTCCACCCGGTCCGGGACCAGCGCGGCGTACAGCAGGACCAGCACCAGGCTGCCCTGCACCAGCCGCTGGGCCAGCCACCAGCCCACGTCGAGCGCGCGCTGGGGCTGGCCGGCACCCAGGGCGTGCCAGGAGGTCCCGGCCACGGTCTGACCGGCGACCCACCCCAACCCGCCGGCCGTGCCCATCGCCAGCACCGAGATGCCCAGGGCGTGCTGGACCGCGGCCGAGAGCAGCGCGCACGCCACGATGAGCAGGGCCCGCCGCAGGGAGGCGGTCATGAGCCGCCGCTGCACCATGGCGTGCCGCCGGGTCGGCGGGGCCTCCTGCTCGGCGTAGATCTCCTCGGCCATGGAGAAGACGTCCGGGTGCCCCCACAGTGCGCGCGCCGTGCGGTCGGTGACGCCGGCCGCCTCGATCCGCGCGGTCATGTCCCACGAGTCCACCGCCCCGGCGGCAGCCTGGGCGACGTCCGGCCCGGGGTCCGCCGGGGGGCGGGGCGCGACGGAGGAGGGCATCAGCGGGTCCGGGTCTCGGCTGCGTGCAGGTACTCCTCGTGGTAGGCCTCCAGGCACTGGCGCAGGTCGAAGCGCTCGCGCGCCCACACCGCGGCGCGGCGCCCCATCGTGTGGCGCGCCTCGTGGTCGGTCAGCAGGTGGGCCAGCTCGTCGGCCAGGGCCTGCGGGTCACGGGCCGGGACCAGCGCCCCGACGGTCTGTTCCTCGTCCACGCAGTCGGACACCCCGCCGACGTCGGTGGAGACGGTGGCGCGGCCGCACATCATCGCCTCAATGAGGCCGAAGGGCAGGCCCTCGCTGATGCTGGACATGGCCACTACGTGGCCGGTCTCGAAGCCGGGGCGGCTGCCGGGGGAGGCCCCCTCGAAGGTCACGCTGTCGCCCACCCCCAGCTCGTCCACCACCTGCTCCAGGCTGGCGGCGTACTCACGGTTGGCGTCGTTCAGCGGGCCGAACAGCCGCAGCCGTGCGTCCGGCACCCGCTGGCGCACCAGGGCGTGGGCCCGGATCAGGGTGGCCAGGTCCTTCAGCGGGTCGATGCGGCCGACGAAGGCCGTGGTGGGCACCTCCGGCTCGCGCTCGATCACGGGGTACCGGTCCACCTCCACCCCGTTGTGGATGACCCGGATGGCGGACGCCGGGGCCCCAAGGCGCCGTTCCCACCGCGCGTTGAACTCGGTGACCGGCAGCAACCGGTCGGCCCGTCGGCAGGCCAGCCCCGCCAGATGCCGGTGGAAGGAGGTGACGGCCCGGCGGACCGACCAGCTGCTCTCGTCCGCGGCCGCCAGGTAGCGCTCCCGCAGCTGCACCCCGTGCTCGGTGAGCAGCCACCGGGCACCGGTGCGGGCCTCGTGCGCCATCGCCACCAGCGAGGTGGGGCCGCTGCCGGTGGCGTGGACGACGTCGATGTCGTCGGCCAGCCGCGTGTCGGCCAGGGCCAGGGTGCGGTCCACCAGGCCGCAGGCGCGTGCGGCCTCGGCCACCGAGAGGGGCGGCAGGTCCCCGGCGTGCCGGTTCCAGGCATCCAGAAGCCCGCCCAGGGACCCCTCGCGGGTGAGCAGCGCGCTCACCGACGTCTCCCGGGCCAGCTCGAGCCAGTCCGCGATCGCGGCGTCGAACTCGTCGGTGCGCCCGTCGGAGGGCGCGATGACCGCATCCCACATCCGGGTGGTGACGTCCCGCAGGGCCCGGCGGTGCTCCCGTCGGGTGCGTGTGGGTTCGCAGCGTGCCCACACGCCCACCTGCTGCACGCTCCGGACCGAGGCCGGCAGCTCCCACCGCAGCTCCTCGGTCCCCGTCCCGGTCAGGGCGACCAGGTCGAAGGACACGTCGATGCCCTGCACCAGCTGGTCACACCACGTGCTGACGCCGCCGGTCGTGTAGGGATAGGTGCCCTCCGTGACCATCGCCACCCGCACGGGCGGCGCGGTCACGAGGACCTCGTGGCCGAGGCACCCCATCCGTCGCCGGGAACGGTGAGGGTGCGCGGCAGCCAGGTGCCAACCTCGTAGGTGCCCACGGCCTTGCCGGCGTACTCCTGGGGCAGGCGGGACCAGCCACTGGTGGTGCCGGCCGGCATCGAGACCGGGATGGTGGCGCCGTCGCCGGTGGCGCGCAGCTGCACCCGGCCGCCGCGCCAGGTGGCGCGGGCGTCGCCCTCGGCCTGCCAGGCCGCCGCAGCGCGCAGCTGCTCACCGGCCTCCGCCTGGGTGGGGTTCACCAGCGGCGTGTTGTCGGCGAAGATCGCGCGGTAGTCGGTCAGCAGACGCTCCAGCACCGGGTAGATGATGCGATCGCCGGTCTGGTTGGCCTGGTGTACGTAGTGCGGGCGGGCGTCGTTGTTCACCACGCGGGAGAGGGCGTTGGCCGCCTCCCGGGGCACCAGCACGTCCTGAAAGTCCTCCGCCCCGCTCAGCGGGGGCAGGCAGGTGGTGCGGGGGTCGGTCTCGCAGTGGCCGGAGCCACCGTCCGCCCGGGAGGAGTAGATCCAGGTGTACTCGTCCACCTGCTGCTCTTCGGTGGCCGCGTTGTAGAAGATGTTCATCGGGTGGCGGGGCACGGTGAGGGCCGGGCCCACCGGGCGCTGCCACGGGTCGCGGCTGTTGTCCGCGGCGATCCACCGCACCCCGGTGCTACGCAGCGCGCCGCCCAGGTTCGGGTTGTCGGTGGACAGCTCCGGGTCACCCAGCAGGCCGGAGTGTTCCCCGGTGATCAGCTCGGTGCGGTCCACCGGCAGGCCGTTCCAGAACGCAAAGTCCAGATTGCGCCGGATCTCCTCGACGAGGGTGGCCCGGGGCACGGTCACCACGGCGCCGGCGGCATCCCGCTGGCAGCTGGCAGCGCCGGTCACCGGGTCGTACTGGCGCTCGCAGCCCAGGTGGCGGTGACTCCAGGTGTGGTTGATGAAGCGAAAGTCGCGGGGTCGGGTGCGCAGCGCGGCCAGCAACGGGTCGGTGCCGTGGGTGGCGGCGTACTCCCGGGAGCCGGCGCCGTTGAAGGCCTGGTCGATCTTCAGGCCCCACTGCTGCTGCCAGGAGCGCATGAACTCCACGTCGGCCGCGTCCATCCGGGCGGTGGCCGGCTCGTCGGGGAGCACCTGGGCCGGGTCGCACCCGGCGCCGATGGTGCAGTTGCCGTGGGGGCTCCACAGGCTGCTGGCGCTGAACGTGTCGTCGGAGTGCACGGAGAACGCGTTGCTGTAGCTGCCCAAGTGGATGCCGCGGGTCAGCCACTCGATCTGGCCGTGGACCAGGATGCGGGTGTGAACCTGGTAGCGGTTGAAGGAGAAGGTGTTGAACATCTCCTCCCGGCCGTCGGCGCGGTGGATGCCGGTCATCACCGCGGTGGCTCCCGACGGCGCGCTGCTGGTGGCCACCGCCTCGGCGCCTCCCTCCAGCGCGGCGGCGCGGTACCCGTAGGTCTCGGTGACCGCGGGGTTCACGTCGTCCACCGGCACCGGGCCGTCAAGGTAGCTGAACGCGCCGGCCCGGGCGCTGGGGGTCACCTGGAGGGTGCTGTCGTCCAGGGGCCCGGCGGCCTCGGGGGTCTGCAGGCCGACGGCGGCCGAGGGGTAGACGTAGGCCGAGATTTGGCGGATGGCGAAGCGCGCCTGCCAGTCGCGCAGGGCGTCCGCCTCCGCCTCGGAGAGCTGCGCGGGAGCCGAGTTGGGGGTGATGACGCCCTGGAAGGCGGCGTGGTCGGCGCGACCGCCGACGGTCAGGAAGGACGCGTCGATGGTGGGCCGGTCGGCGGCGTTCAGGTTCACCAGCCGGTGGGGCACGCCCTCGCGGACCAGTCGGTCGGTGTACGCGTCCACCGTCGGCGACCCGTCATCGAGCACCAGCACTACCAGCTCGATGCTGGGGTCGGCGACGACCTGCACCGAGGGGGCCGGGGCGTCAGCGGCCTGGGCGGTGGCCGGGGTGAATAGGCCCAGGGAGGTGAGGGTCAGGGCGCTCAGGGTGCGCGAGAGCAGGGGGCGGGGGGGCATGAGGAGGGCTCCTTGCTGATGGGGGACGCCCGCAGCAGAGGGGATCCGGGCCGCGCGGGGGATCAGCCAGCGGCCCGAGCAGCGGTGGGGCTGCGTCCAGGTGTTGTTCAGTGTGACCCTCGTGCGGGCCCCGGCGCAACGCTGATTCTGTCAGCGCGCTGTCGCCCCCGAGCAAGCCTTTGCCACACAGGGGTTTTGAGGAACATCGAACCCTTGTGTGAGACCTGTCACGAACGTCCTCCCGCCCCCCGCCGGGGTCCCTGCGGCTCGGGGGGTGCGACGTGACCCCGGCGGACGGCTAGCGTGGGCCCATGCGCATCCTGGTGACGGGCGGAGCCGGCTACATCGGCTCCCACACGACCCTGCTCCTGCTGGCCGAGGGCCACGAGGTGGAGGTGCTGGACAACCTGTCCAACTCCTCCCCGGTGGCCCTGGAGCGGATGGGCCACATCGCCGGCGGGCCAATCACCTTCCACCAGGTGGACCTGCTGGACCGCGACGCCACCGACCAGGTGGTCTCCCGCGGGTTCGACGCGGTCATCCACTTCGCCGGCCTGAAGGCGGTGGGGGAGAGCGTGGAGCAGCCCCTGCGCTACTACCGCACCAACCTCGAGTCAACGTTCAACCTGCTGGAGGCCATGACCCGCCACGGGGTGCGCCAGCTGGTGTTCTCGTCCTCGGCCACCGTCTACGGCCCCGATGGGGTGTCGCCCCTGGCGGAGGACGCCCCCACCGGGGCGACGAACCCGTATGGCTGGACCAAGGTCTTCATCGAGCAGGTGCTGCGCGACCTGGCCGCCGCGGACGCCGCGTGGCGGATCGCGCTGCTGCGGTACTTCAACCCCATCGGGGCCCACGAGTCCGGGCTGATCGGGGAGGACCCGCAGGGCATCCCCAACAATCTGGTGCCCTACATCGCGCAGGTGGCGGTCGGGCGCCGCGAGCACCTGACGGTTCACGGGGACGACTACGACACCGTGGACGGCACGGGGGTTCGGGACTACATCCATGTGGACGACCTGGCGCGGGGCCACGTGGCGGCGCTGGACCAGCTGGCGCGAATGGACCACCCGGTGGGCGTCTGGAACCTGGGCACCGGGGGAGGGGTCTCGGTGCTGCAGATGGTGGAGGCATTCCGCCAGGTCACCGGCCGGGAGATCCCGGTGCGGGTGGGCCCGCGCCGGGCGGGGGACCTGGCGCAGGCGTTCGCCTCGGTGGACAAGGCGGCGGACGAGCTGGGCTGGCGGGCCGAGAAGCGGCTGGCGGAGATGGCTGCCGACACCTGGCGCTGGCAGCGAGGCAACCCGCGGGGTTATGAGGGCTGACTCCCTCAGCCGATGACGCGGGCGGGTACCCCGGCCACGGTGACCCCGTCGGGCACGTCGCGGGCGACCACCGCTCCCGCACCCACCATCACGTCGGCTCGACCGTCATCCGTGTGGCCCGCTCCCGCAGCTCGTCGGGGTACTTCCATGGTGCTGGCATGCTCTGCATCCTTCCGTGGGATCAGAGCCTCCAAGAAACCCCGGGCGATTCATCGGTGTCGTCGGCGGTGCGGCGCAGCAGCGTCTCGCGGGCCTCGCGGCGCACGATCCGGGCGAGCGCGTCCGGATCTCCGGAGACGTCGCCCACCAGAGACACCTGGTCGCCGACGACGATCCCCTTGCGCCCCAGCTCGCGGGCCTTCATGGCCCGCACGCGCACCCCACCGACCAGCACGTCGAAGCGCCCCCGGTCGACGGCCAGCACCTGCCCGGTCGCTGCGTCCTCGTGCGCCGGGCGCTGCTTGGTGCGCGGCCGCGAGCCACGCTTGTTGGGGCGGATCTTCGCGTCGGCCTCGGAGTAGGTGGCCAGGTTGCGTGCCATCAGGTGTCCCCCTCCAGCATGGCGCCCCAGAGGTGGTCGAACCCGGGCACGGTCTTGGCGGTGGTGGCGATGTCCTGCACTTCGATGCCGGGCACGCGCAGCCCGAGCAGCGCGCCCGCCATCGCCAGCCGGTGGTCGTGGTAGGTCGCGAACGATCCCCCGTGCAGCGGCCGGGGGGTGATCTCCAGGCCGTCGGGCAGCTCGCGCACCTCGCCGCCCAGGGCGTTGATCTCGGTGGCCAGGGCGGCCAGCCGGTCGGTCTCGTGGCCGCGCAGGTGGCCGATGCCGGTGAGCCGGCTGGGGGAGTCCGCCAGGGCTGCCGTGGCCGCGACCACGGGCGTCAGCTCGCCTGCGGCGGAGAGGTCGGCCTCGATGCCGTGGAGCTCGCCGCCGGTGACGCGCAGGCCGGCCTCGGTCAGCTCGCAGCGCGCCCCCATCCGGGTCAGGAGGTCGCGGATGGTGTCGCCGGCCTGCGTGGTGGAGCGGGGCCACCCGGGCAGGGTGACGGTGCCGCCGGCCACGGCGGCGGCCGCGGCGAACACCGCGGCGCTGGAGAGGTCCGGCTCCACCGTCACCTCGAAGGGGTCGGGGCGCTTGCCCTCCACCCACCAGCTGGTCTCGTCGCGTTGCTCGGCCACGACGCCCACCTGCTGCAGGGCGTGGCAGGTCATGTCGATGTGGGGGCGGCTCGGCACGGTGCCGGTGGCCCGGACCGTCAGGCCGGAGTGCACCGTGCAGCCGGCCAGCAGCAGGGCGCTGACGAACTGGGAGGAGGCGCTGGCGTCCACCTCGACGGTGGCGTCGTCGGGGTCGCTGGGGTGCAGGGCGCTGGCCATCAGGCGGGTGTCGCGGGCGTCCAAGGGCGAGTGCAGGGTGCTGGGGCCGCTGGCCAGGGCAGCCAGGGCCAGCCAGCGGTTGGTCCAGGACTTGGAGCCCGGGACGTGCACGGTGGCGTCCAGTGGGCCGGTCGCGGTGGGGGCGGGGTACGCCGCGGGGCGCGAGGTGCCACCGGTGTGGTCCTCGCGCCCCGTCGGGTTGCTGCTCATGTGATCGGCCTGGTGCTCAGGCGACCTTCTTCTTGGCAGTGTTGTAGGAGTCCTCGACCGCGTCCAGCGCACGGTCGATGAAGGAGTCCTTGCGCTTCTTGGCGGCGAAGGCCTTCTTGCCGGCCTTGGCCTGGCTGCCCAGCAGGCCGGTGACGCCCGCGGCCTTGCCGGTGGCCTTGCCCGCGGAGCCGCTGACGGCGGCCTTGGTCTTGAGGGCCTTGTTCTCGGCCTGCAGGCTCACGATGTCCTTCTTCAGGCCAGCGATGGTGCCCAGGTGGTCGGCGCGGTGGCCGGCGGCCTCGGCAGCGTGCTGCGCGCGCCAGGCCAGACCCGGCTTGCCGGCGGTGTCCACCGAGGCGATCAGCAGACCACCGGCGATGGCCAGGTCCTTCATGAACTGGATCTGCGTGCCCTGGCGCTCCTCGCCCTCCTGCTCCCAGAAGCGGTTGGCGGTGAGGTTCACGGCGGTGACGTCCGCGGCCAGCGCGAGCGCGCACAGGCGGGGGGCCACGCCGAGGGCCAGGCCGGCACCGGCGACCACGGAGACGTAGCCGTGCACCTTCATGAGAGTGGGGCCGTCGGCGCCCAGACCCACGGGCTCCAGAACCTGGTCGTTGAAGCCCTGGGCAACCTCTGCGCCGTAGTCGGGGCTCTTGATGTGGTTCATGCCGGTGGCAACGAAGATGCCGCCGAGCATCGGGCGGGCGATCATACGGATGGGGTCGGTGTACTGATTCGACAGTACCGCGCGGCCGCAGGGAGCCGCCCGCTGAGAGGCGGGGGTCGTGAGGCATGTCTCACCGGCCGTGGCGGGTGGTGGGGGCCCTCAGCCGCCGATGATCTCCCCGGTCGCGGGGTCGAGGACCCCCACGAGCTGGTCGGCCGGGATAGGCTGCGTGAGCTCGGGGCCGTTCGTGGCCACCCGGCTCACCGCGGGGCTGACGGGCCACGCCTGGAAGCGGCCCTCGGGCTGGGCCTCGAGGACGTCGAGCACGTCGGACTCGTCGGTGGCCGTGGGGTCCAGCCAGGCCTCCCAGTCCGCCGGGTCGAGGACCACGGGCTGGCGGTCGTGGAGGCGGTCCAGCCCGGGCTCGGCAGCGGTGGTGAGGATCGCGAAGCTCACCACCCAGTCGGCACTGTCCTGCGCGCCGGTCGGCTTGTGGAACTCGTAGATGCCGGCGAAGGCGAGCTGGGCGCCATCGAGCCGGGACATGAAGAAGGGCTGCTTGCGCGGCTTTCCGGCGGCGGTCGTGGCCACCGGGGAGGCCTGCCACTCGTACCAGCCGTCCGCCGGCCCGAGGCAGCGTCGGCGCTTGGCCGGCCCGGCGAAGGTGCGCTTCTCGAAGAGGGTCTCGCTGCGCGCGTTGATCATCCGGTTGCCCACTGAGATGTCCTTGGCCCACGGCGGCACGAGTCCCCAGCTGAGCAGCCGGAGCTGCCGAACGGCGTGGTCCGGGTCGTCCTTCGGGGCGCGGGTGAGGACGACGGGGGCCTGCTTGCTCGGGGCCATGTTCCAGTCCGGCTGGCCGGGCGGTGGCGTCTGCGGGTTCTTCACCACCGCGGCCGAGGGCTCGGCGGTACGGTCCGCCTCCACCTCGAAGACCTCGACCAGCTCGGCGGGGTTGGCGCTGGCTGCATAGCGTCCGCACATGGTCCGAGAATAGGCCGCCCATCGCTTGTAGGCTGGCGACGATGAACAGACCACCTGCCACGCCTGACGGCCTCTCCATCCGGGAGCGTGTTGCGCTGGGTTCGGCACTGGTGGACTTTCTCGCTGGGTCGGCCGATATCCGCACGCTCTTGGTCAAGGGGCCTGCTGCGGAGCAGGCCCTGGGCTACAGCCGGTTGTCCATGGATGTCGACGTCCTTGTGGAGCCGGGCCGGTTTCAGGACCTGCTCGACCTGCTCTGCGCTCATGGCTTCGTGGGGGACCTGGGCGCGGTCAAGGAGTCCTGGGCCCATTCCGTGGAGGTCGTCTCGGACGAGTGGAGCATCGCCATCGATGTCCACCGCTGGTTTCCCGGTATCGATGTTCCTGCCGACCGTGCCTTCGAGGTGCTCTGGAGTTGCGCCGCGCCCGTGGAGCTCGCCGGCAGGCCCTGCACCACCGTTGATCGGCCCGCGCACGCCGTGCTCATTGGTCTGCACGCGGCCCGGAATCGACGCGGCTCACGGAAGCATGCGGAGATCGCTGATGCGTGGGCAGCCCTGACCTCGTCCGAGCGGAACGAGATGCACCGGCTCGCCGCGGACCTGGGTGCAGAACCCGTGCTGGGGATCGTGCTGGAGGACTTCTCCGCGGCGACGTCAGGTCGCGTGAGATCGCGATGGGAGGCCAGGGCCCACAAGCGAGTGCTCCGAATCTGGTACTACCGGGTCCGGGACTCGGACAATCTGTGGCGAACCGGAAGGGAGGTCCTCAGGGGCCTCCGCAGACGCCGGGGACGCCGAGCGAAGAGTGCCACCGGCTCAGGGACCCGGGTTCCGCGGCAGGGTCCCCGCTGAGGAGCTGTCAGCGGCCTCCCTGCGGTGGGAGCACCGAGAGCGAATCGTTGGATCCGCTCACGGTGCTCCGGCGGTTCATCCTCGAGATGAGCTCCGGTTCAGAGCAACCTCTTCCATCTCCTCCGCGTTGAGGGCGCCAAAGGTGGGGAGGCCCAGGGTGCGGCGCAGGAGGGCCCAGGCGAGCGGTCCGAGGATCAGCAGGCCGGCGCCGAGGAATCCCACCCACACGTTGGGCAGGCCCAGCATCTTGGCCGCCGTCACGGTCAGCACGATGGCGATGCCGCGCCGGCTGACGGACTGCGAGACCATGCCGGTCAGCTTGGCCCCGAGGTAGGTACCGGGAGCACCGCTCACCAGCAGCGGGATGAGGATCTCGAGGTCGACCCCCGTGGTCAGCGCATGCGAGATGGCAGCGGCTGTGACCAGGGGGATGGCCTGCAGCAGGTCCGTCCCCACCATCCTCACCGCGCTCAGCGTCGGGTAGAGGAGGAGCAGGCACACCATGATCAGGGTGCCCGAGCCGACGCTGGTGATTCCCACGAGCAGGCCGCCCACAGCGCCCACGATCAGGGTGGGGATGGGGCGAGCCTTGGGGTGCCCGTCGGTGTCAGGGGTCAGCCCCTGCTCCAGCAGGTTCAGGGTGCGGCTGAAGTGGAGGTAGGTCCTCAGGACGTAGGTGGTCGCAGCAACGAGCAGGGCTCCACCGATGATGAGGCGCAGGACGTCCTGACCGCTCTCCTCGTGCCCACCCAGGGCTGAGACGATGAAACCGCCCGCAAAGGCCATCGGGACGGAGCCGATCAGGAGCCACAGGGTGATGCCGAGGTGGGGGGAGCCGTTGCGCCAGTGGACGGCCGCACCGACGGACTTGTTCACCGCCGCGGCCACGAGGTCATTGGAGACAGCGGCGGCCGGGGGGATGCCGAGCATGATCAGGGCCGGGGTCATCAGGGCACCGCCGCCCATCCCGGTCAACCCGATGACGATGCCGATGCCGAAGCTCACGACGAGGAGGCCAAGGGCGCCGCTGGTCAGCAGCTCGGTCATGCCTGCACACCTTCGAAGAGGTTCAGCGGAGCGAGGGAAGCGACGACGCGGTCCAGGGCCTCGTCCACGGAGATCCCCGTCGTGTCGATCCTGAGGGTCGGAGCCTCCGGGACCTCATAGGGGGAGCTCACCCCCGTGAAGTCCGGGATCTCTCCAGCCCGAGCGCGCGCGTAGAGGCCCTTGCGGTCACGGCGCTCACACTCCTCCAGGGGCGTGGCCACGTGGATCAGAGCGAAGCTGGCGTCCTCCTCGTGCGCCATCTCCTCGATGGCCCGCCTGGACGACTCGAAGGGCGCGATGGGGCTGCAGATCGCGATGGCGCCCTCGCCAGCGATCTGCGCGGCGACCCACCCGATCCGCTTGACGTTGACCTCCCTGTCGGCGGGGGAGAAGCCCAGGCCGGCAGACAGGTGACGGCGGACGACGTCCCCGTCGAGCAGCACGACGGAGCGCTGGGTCTCCTCGATCAGCCGGTCCCGGAGGCGCCGTGCCAGCGTCGACTTGCCCGAACCAGAGAGACCGCTGAAGAGGATGACGGCGCCCTGGGGTGAGGAACGCTGCGCAGCAGGAGCGGGTCGCACGTCGAGACCGATCTGACCCAGCGTGGGCTCGACCACGTGATCGGCCATGGGAAGGTGCCACACGGGGAGGGACTGGTCCCCGGCCTCCTCAAGGGTGCTCCGGAGGATGCGCACGGCTGCCCGGGAGACGGCCCCTTCGGCGGTCCGCAGCGAGCGGGTCACCAGCACTCCAGTCCTCGCGCCGGCAGGAGGGGGTGAGAGCTGGGGCTCTCCATCACGGACATGGACCAGCTCAGTGAGTCCCTCGAGGTCCTGCGGGCGCGGGCGGAGATGCTCGAAGGGCATGCTGCTGGGGGACTCGGCCGGCACCATGCGACCGCTGACCAGGCCCTGCGACCAGGTGATGTCCACGAGGTCTCCCGCAGGGGCACCCTCGGCATCGAGGACCCGGATGGAGTCCACCGGGGGAGCCGCGGGGTCGAGGTTCTCGAAGAGGCTCGCGGCAGGGGTTGCGGCCACCTCCGCGGGCCAGCCCAGGCGGGCCCGATCGAAGGCGTCGAGCGCCTCAGGGGTTCCGGTCAGAGGGCGCATGGATTCATCGGCCATGACCGGGAGTATGGCATGCTGACCGGCGTCCAGAGTCGTGGTGAGGGAGATGGGTAGATGACGCTTCGCAGCAAGGTCCAGGACGCCCTGTGGCGGGCTTACGTCTGGCCCAAGGGGCGGTACGGCAACGCCCTCCAGGGGGCCGTGATCGGAGGCCTGGAGACAGCGCGTACCCAGCGTGAGTGGGACCGCTCGGAGCGCATCATCCTCGTGCACACCCCAGGCAAGGTGGGCTCCAAGGCCATGGTCGCTGCCCTCTCCGGTCAGGTGGGGCCGAAGGACACCATCTTCCACACCCACCGCATGAATCCGCGGTACATGGCGGGCATCGACGAGGAGATGGAGGGCCTCGCCCCTCGCCGGACCGTCTACACGACGAAGGCACTGGGGCCCAAGGTCCTCGAGGAGCTGGACAAGCCCGTCGTCATGCTCTCGGTGGTCCGTGACCCCATGGCCAAGAACCTGTCGGACTTCTTCCAGAACACGGAGCGGTACACGTCCGACCACCGGCCGCTGACGGACTTCTCGCTCTCGCGCGCCGAGGAGCTTGCGGAGGTCTTCGTCTCCGACTTCGACCACGAGGTGACGGTGGGTTGGGTGGATCGCGAGGTCAACGACTTCATGGGCGTCGATGTGTATGCCGGGGAGTTTGACCGTGAGCAGGGGTACCAGGTCGCAGGTGAGGGCAACCGTCGAGTCGCCATCGCCCGTCACGACATGCTCGATCGCGCCTTCCCCGGGATGACCCGCGACCTGCTGGGTCAGCCGATTGCCATGGGTGGGCGGGTGAACGACTCCAGCAACAAGGGGTACGGCGCCCTCTACGCGCGGGTGCGCGAGCTGGTGACCCTCCCCGAGCAGCGGCTGCGGGAGATCTACGACAGCCCCTTCGCCCGCCACTTCTTCACCGAGGAAGAGCGTGAGGCGGCTGTGGAGCAGTGGTCCAGCACGTCCTGAGGTACCTCCCGCGCGGGGGCGCTGACCCCGGCGTGGAGGGCTCTCCGCACCGAGTAGGGTGCACAAGAACCCCCAGTCCGACAGGAGAGAGGTCGCACATGTCGACTCATCCCGACTACCGGTTGTCGCAGCTCGACGAGCTCGAAGCCGAGTCGATTCACATTTTCCGCGAGGTCGCCGCGGAGTTCGAGAAGCCCGTGCTCATGTTCTCCGGCGGCAAGGACTCCATCGTGATGCTCCGGCTCGCGGAGAAGGCGTTCTACCCGGCCAAGGTGCCGTTCCCGGTGCTGCAGGTCGACACCGGCTACGACTTCCCCGAGGTGCTCGCGTGCCGTGACCGGTGGGTGGAGCGACTGGGCCTTCGCCTGCACGTCGCGTCGGTCGAGCAGGCCATCAAGGACGGCATCGTGGTGGATGACGGCAAGACGCCGCGCAACCGCCTGCAGATCGGCACCCTCCTCCACGCGCTGGAGTCCGAGGGCTACACCGCTGCCTTCGGTGGCGGCCGCCGTGACGAGGAGAAGGCGCGCGCCAAGGAGCGCGTCTACTCCCACCGCGACGAGTTCGGCCAGTGGGACCCGAAGAACCAGCGCCCCGAGCTGTGGAGCCTGTACAACGGGCGCATCCACGAGGGCGAGCACATGCGCATCTTCCCGCTGTCGAACTGGACCGAGCTGGACATCTGGGACTACATCGGCCGCGAGAAGGTCGACATCCCGGAGATCTACTTCGCCCACCAGCGTCGCGTCTTCGAGCGGGGCGGCATGCTCTTCACGGAGACCGAGAACAACCCGCTGCGTGAGGGCGAGACCGTCTCCGAGCGTCAGGTGCGCTTCCGCACGGTCGGTGACATGACGCTCACCGGGTGCCTGGAGTCGGATGCCGACACCGTGGAGAAGATCATCGAGGAAGTGGCCGCTTCCCGCATCACCGAGCGTGGTGCCACCCGTGGTGACGACAAGTTCTCCGAGGCCGCCATGGAGGACCGCAAGAAGGAGGGCTACTTCTGATGGGTACCGAACTCGGTCTCGACCTGCTGCGCTTCGCTACTGCTGGCTCGGTGGACGACGGCAAGTCGACCCTCATCGGTCGACTGCTCATGGACTCGAAGTCGATCTTCGAGGACCAGCTGGAGTCGGTGGAGAAGACCTCCAAGGACAAGGGCTTCGACTACACCGACCTGGCGCTGCTGACTGATGGTCTGCGCTCGGAGCGCGAGCAGGGCATCACCATCGACGTGGCCTACCGCTACTTCGCGACGCCCAAGCGCAAGTTCATCATCGCCGACACCCCGGGCCACGTGCAGTACACCCGGAACATGGTGACCGGTGCCTCGACCGCCGACCTTGGTCTGGTGCTGGTGGACGCTCGCAACGGGCTCACCGAGCAGTCGCGCCGCCACGCGGTGCTGCTGTCGCTGCTGCGCGTTCCCCACATGGTCCTGTGCGTCAACAAGATGGACCTCGTGGACTACTCCCAGGAGCGCTTCGAGGAGATCCGCAAGGAGTTCGAGGCGTTCGCCACCAAGCTGAACGCCCCGGACCTCGAGATCATCCCGATCTCGGCTCTGGCCGGTGACAACGTGGTGCACCGCAGCGAGAACATGCCGTGGTACGAGGGCTCCTCGCTGCTGCACCACCTGGAGAACGTCTACGTGGGCGCCGACCGCGACATGACTGATGCCCGGTTCCCGGTGCAGTACGTGATCCGACCGAAGTCCGACCAGTTCCACGACTACCGTGGCTACGGTGGTCAGGTGGCCGGAGGCGTCTTCAAGAAGGGCGACGAGGTGATGGTGCTGCCCAGCGGCATGACCTCGACCGTCGCGGGTGTCGACCTCGCGGAGCAGGAGGTGGATGAGGCCTTCCCGCCGATGTCCGTCACGCTGCGTCTGGAGGACGACGTGGACATCAGCCGTGGGGACATGATCTGCCGCCCCCACAACGCGCCCGAGCCCAGCCAGGACATCGACGCGATGGTCTGCTGGATGGACGGTGCGAAGACGCTCAAGCCGAAGTCGAAGCTGCTCATCAAGCACACGACCCGACAGGTGAAGTGCCTCGTCAAGTCGGTGGACTACCGGCTGGACGTGAATTCGCTGCACCGTGACCTGGAGGCCGGGGAGCTGGCCCTCAACGAGCTCGGCCGCGTGCAGATCCGTTCGGCGCAGCCGCTCATGGTCGACCCGTACGAGCGCAACAAGACGACGGGCTCGTTCATCCTCATCGACGAGGCCACCGGAGTCACCGTCGGCGCGGGCATGGTGAACGGCTGAGGGGTGACTCACCGCAACGATGGTCCATCGGGACTACGGGCACCGGGCGTCTCGCGACGCCCGGTGCTGGCGGCTGTGCTGGGAGCAGGAGTGACGGTCGTGGCAGCGTGTTCGACTCCTCCAGAGGAGACGCCCGACCGGCCGGGCCTCAAGCAGATTCGCGACCAGCTCCGCGGTGCGCGGCCTGGGGAGACGGTGCGTTTGGAGAGCCGCGAGGGCGGGTACCGCCTCGACAGACCACTTCAGGTCCCAACGGGGGTGGCTCTGGCCGGGGACGAGGGCGCTCTTCTCTACGCCGCCGGTCGGCTGAAGTCCGCAGTGATCCTGGAGTCGGGCGCCCACTTGTCGGGTCTGAGGATCGAGTCCCGGGGGGCTCCCCTGATCTCCGGCATTCAGGTGGTGCGCGAAGCGAGGAACGTCCAGATCGAGAACTGCGAGGTGGTGGGCACCTCAGCCGCGTTGGGCATCATGGCGCACGGGATGCCGCGAGATCTGGTGGTCAAGCAGTGCCTCCTCGACGGGCTAGCTACTGGCGTGAGCCTTGTGGGCGGGGGCTCCGGGGTCCGGCTGGAGGGTGTCGAGGTCGCCAACTGGTCGCAGCGGGGGATCTATCTCCAACAGAAGGGGAGTGGGCGCTTCTCACAGGTCGAGATCGCCGATTGCCGCGTCAGCGACCTACGCCCCGGGGGCGCCTCCCGGTACCCCTTGGTCATCACGGGAACGGCCGGCCACGACACGCGGGGCCTCAAGGTGACGGGCAACCAGGTCGACGGCCCGGGGCGGTCGTACCGCGACCCAGAGCAACCGGGTACCGCTGATCAGATCGCGATCCGTTTCGCCCGCGACGTCGAGGCTCGGGAGAACCGCTCCGTGGGGGGTGGCGATGTCGGCATGACAATCTCCCACTGCCACGACGCCAAGGTGATCGGCAATGAGATTCGTGAGTGCGACACGGCGGGGATCTACGTCGGCACACGGGGTAGCGGCACCGCCGGGAACATCCTCGTAGAGGGCAACGTCCTCGTAGACAACGGGCAGAATCGCAACGGCGACAGGCGCGACCACGGAAGGGTGGGCATCCGGGTGACCTTGGCGAAGAATGTCACGGTCCGCAAGAACAAGATCATCGATACCCGTGGAACCCAGATCTCGGGCATCACCCTGGAGGACGCTCCCACCACCACCCTCGAGGAGAACACCATTGAGGGAGCACGTCAGGAAATCGTTCGCTTGAACAAGCTCGCAGGAGACGTCGATGGATGACAGTGTGGCTCGCAATTCGTTCACCTATCCGCCGACGATCTATGTCACGGGTGCAGCGCGTAGCGGCTCAACGCTCCTCGGGGAGGTTCTGGGCGCTCAGCCGGGCGTTCTCAACGTGGGCGAGATCTCCCTGTTCTGGCGGGACCTTGCGCGCGGCAACCACTGCGCTTGTGGACTCCCGATCGCGATGTGCCCCCTGTGGGCCGCGGCCTTGGATGTGGTGGAGCAGCAAACGGGCGCCTCTCATGACGCCTATGCGGAGCTGGCTGCCACTAGGGCGCGGCTCGCGCGCACGAGTCGGCCCACGGAGCTGCTGCAGCTTCGGCGACAGGATCCTGCTGAGTGGCCGGCCGACGTGCGGCGACTCGTGGAGGCGACCAGGGTGCTGGTGGCGGCGGCGGCACGCGAGTCGGGTGCGGAGCTGGTCGTCGACACCTCCAAGACGACCCCTGGAGTCCTGTTCCTGCACCTGTGCGGCGCTGACTACGACCTCGTACACCTGGTACGTCGTCCGGAAGCCGTCGTCTCCTCGACGCTTCGTTCCCGGGGGGTGGAGCGTGGCAACGCAGAGTCGGCCCCACCTGGCGGCAGCCTCCTCACGGGTGTGGCACGTTGGTCGTGGGCGAACCTGAACGCCCTCGTGGCTGCCCGGCTGGGGCGTCCGACCAGGGCGAGCGTCGTCGGCTACGAGGACTTCGTGGCGGATGGTCCTGGCACAGTTCGCGCGCTGCTGGCCCCACGCGGGATCGAGGTGGCTTACGGCGTTTTCGACGACGACACGGTGCAGCTGGCGAGCGTGAGTCATGCGGCGGTTGGCAACCCCGGGCGGGGTAGGTCGACGATCACCCTGCGGGAGGACACGAGGTGGCGCTCTGAGCTGACGGAGGGCCAACAGCGGGTCATCGCCTTGTTGACGGCACCCGCTCGACTCGCACTGAAGGCTTTCGGGGCATGAGCACCGTCGCCCCCGAGATCACGGTCGGTGACGTCCCCCGTGCCTCGGGCAAGGGGAGCGCCGTTCCTGGCCTTGTCCTGCTGGCCTGGCTGGCGATCGCGTTGGTGGCTGCCACGAGGGCGTTGTCCTTCCCCTCGTACTGGCCCATCGCGATCGGCTCAGCGACCTGTTGCCTGGTGACTCTGCCGGCTCTTCGCAAGGATTACTCACCCTACGGCCCCTGGACAGCGGTGATGGCCATCACCTATGTCGCGGGCGGATTGCGTCCCCTGTACGTCCGCTTCGGCGAAGAGGGCACGCGGTCCTTCGACGTCTTGTTCCTCCTGGGCCGCGACTGGGCGTTCTTTGCCCACAACGGCGCCATCTACCTGCTGGGCTTCGCCCTGTTCGTCCTGGGCTACATGTGGGCACGGCCCGAGCGGAGGATGGAGAACAGCCCCTTGCGCGCCTTCAGCAAGCCCGTGCTCGGGCCGTCAACGCCGCTCGTCATCATCCTGTGCGCTCTCATCGGGACGTTTGGGCTGGTGAGCTACATCCAGGCTACGGGTGGACTCGACCTCTCGGACTTCTCCGGCAAGCAGGCCAGTGGAGGCACGGAGATGTCCCAGGACTACGAGAGCCACGGGATCCAGCGCTCCCTGACGCAGTTCTGCGTCGTGGCCTTCTGGCTGCACGTCGCCTACGTCCTGCGCCCGGGGCACAAGTTCCCGCTCCTGTCCTTCGAGGTGGTGGGGGGAGTGTTCCTCTTCCTCCTGAGCTGCATCTTCCCGATCGTGACCAGTTCAAGGTCGGACATCGTCTACACGATCTTTGTCACCTTGGCCATTGCCGCCATGTTGCGCCGCCCCTTCCGTTTGTGGGCGCTGGTCCTGGTCGGGGTGGTGACGATCGCCAGCATCAACTTCATCACCTTGGCGCGAGGCTCCAGCTCGTCGGAGGTCTCGGTCTCCTCCGTGCTGGCACTGGATGCTGTCGAGGAGTCGATCATCTACAACCGCAACTTCGCGGACCTGTACAACGCCTCCCACATCATCGGTAACACGCCCGAGGTCCTCCCAGCGGCGAACGGGCGCACCATCACCGGATGGCTGGCGGCGCCCATCCCTCGGGCCGTGTGGCCGACCAAGCCCATCGTGAATCCTGGCCCCATCGTCGGCGAATACATCTACGGCAACGGCCGTTCGGGGGTGCCGCCGGGAGTGGTGGCGGAGATGTGGTGGAACTGGCAGTGGCCCGGCATCGTCGTAGGAACAGTTCTGGCTGGGATCCTGGTAGGACTCATCTCGCGATTGAAGAACATCGACTACAGGAACACGGCCTGGGTCGTGCTCTTCTGCTGCGGGCTGCTCCGCTTCGGCGCCTTCACACTCACCTCCGGTGTAGGAGGCGCAGCGTTCAAGAGTCTCGAGGCGTTCGTGTGCATTCTCTTTGCCGTCACGCTGTGCAGCGTGTGGCCAGACTCGGCGGACGAGAGCTGAGGATCGGTTTTGGGTGTGGTCCGACCGGTCAGGGCGGGGGGACTGCTGCAGGTTTGGTTGACACTTCAGGTTTGGTGTTTCAGGCCGCGTGTGCGGGCCAGTAGATGGTCTCAAACTCGATCGGGGTGGTCTTGCCCAGAGCCCGTTGCCGGCGTCTGCGGTGGTAGGTCCGCTCGATCCACGTGAAGATGGCCAGCCGGAGCTGCTCCCGGGTGGCCCAGCGACGGCTGTTCAGGACGTTCTTCTGCACCAGGGCGAAGAAGGACTCCATCGCGGCGTTGTCCGCGCTGGAAGCCACCCGACCCATGGACCCGGTCAGGCCATGCCGGTGCAGCGCGCAGAGGTACGTGCGCGACCGGAACTGGCTGCCCCGGTCGGCGTGGACCACGCACCCGGCGATCTGGTCACGACCCCGTCGAGCCACGGCCATCTCCAGAGCGTCGACGGCCAGCTGGGAGGTCATCCGGTCATTGATGGAGTACCCCACGATCCGCCGTGACCAGACGTCCTTCACGGCGCACAGGTACAACTTCCCCTCGGCCGTGGGGTGCTCAGTGATGTCGGTCAACCACAACCGATTCGGGGCCTCGGCGGTGAAATCGCGCTGGACGAGGTCGTCGTGGACCGGCGGGCCGGGCTTCTTCCGTCGCCCCCGGGTACTGGAGTGCGCGGAGACGATCTGCCCCTGGTGGCAGATCTTCCACACGCGTCGCTCAGACAGGGCATGACCGGCGTCCGCGAGTTCATCAGCGATGAATCGATACCCCAGTCCAGGGTCCTCGGCGTGGATCTCATACGCGGCGTTCATCGCGTAGGCATCCACCAGGTCCCGGTCGCTGACCGGGTGGGCGCACCAGGCGTAGAACGCCTGCGGGGAGAACTTCAGCACCCGGCAGGCCACCGTGACGGGGATCCCGTCAGCGGCAAGGTCACGGACCAGCGGGTAGGTCATTTTGGGGACTGGCCCAGCTTCAGGTTCGCCTGTGACAGGTACGCCGCTGCTCGGCGCAGGACCTCGTTCTCCTGCTCCAGCAACCGGTTACGGCGCTTCAGGGCACGCACCTCCTCGGACTCGGCCTTGGTCACGCCCGGACGGGCGCCGTCCTCGACGTCGGCCTGGCGGAGCCAGTTGCGCAGGGTTGATTCCGAGATCCCGAAGTCTTTCGCCGTCTGCGCGATCGGCGCATCGCCACGGCGAGCCACCGCGATCACGTCGTCACGGAACTCCTTGGGGAGAGGTGCAGGCATGGTGACATCCTTCCAGCAGGGACCCAGTCCCCACAGATCAGGTATCAACCAAACCCTCAGCAGTCCCGGGGGGACCTCAGGCGCGGTGTCGGCGGGCGTCGTTGGTCCTCTTGCGCTGAGCGCCGTAGGCGAGTGGGCGCGTCAGACGCGCTGTCTGCCCAAACCGTGGTGGTTTGGTGGAGGCCGTCGGGTGGGTCAGGACCGACCGGTGCCGGCCGCCCCTGCAGGCGTCGAATCCTTCCGCCCATCAAGGGCCCACGGGCCCCAGAGTTCGTGGACCAGACCCGACAGACACCCCGCGATCGGGTCAGGGTCAGGGTGCCTCAGCCGCCTCGATGGGCTTCATCCGCTGGACCATGCGCCAGATGTAGTACAAGCCCACGAGACAACCCAGGAAGAATCCCAGGCCGGAGGTGAGAGCTGCCCCCATCAGACCCCAATTCGGGATCAGGGTGACCGCGGCCACCAGGGCCCCGACCGCCGTCACCCCGTTCATGATGAGGAACTCCCTGAATCGTCGTCCGCCCTGGAGGCCGCGGCCCAGCACGCGCTGGAGTGTGGCGAAGGCGGCGCCTGCGAGCAGCGTGAGGAGCACCGGCTGGTTCACGTACTCCTCGCCGAGGAGCAGTCTCGTCATGGGTGCACCGACGGCGGCAGCGCCGAGTAGGACGACGAGTGACACGGCACAGGAGAAGCCGGCGAGGATGCCGAGGTTCCGGAGGAACTGCCTGCGCCGTCCGGCCTGGGCGGCGCGAGCGAGGCGGGCGATCATCGAGTCGGCCAAGGACCCGGTGACCATGGAGATGGTCTGGCCCAGGTAGGCGAGCGCGGCGAACAGGCCGAGACTGCCGGTCCCGAGGAAGAACTGCAGGGCGTAGCGGGGGATGTTGAGAGTGACCGACGAGATACCGGCGGTGACTCCGAGAGGCAGGGCCTCACGGGCCAGCGAGGCCCGGGTGGCACCAGCCTCCGGCATCGGGGAGTCAGCCGGGTCGTCCCGGCGTAGGCGTGCCTCCACGGGGCGGTCGTGCAGGACAGTGACCAAGGTCCACCCCAGTGCCATCACCACGCACCCCCACAGGAGGTCGCGAGTGAACCAGAAGACGGCCGCGAAGCTGGCGGCTCCCAACGCGGAGCGCAGGTACAGGCTCCTGGACATGAGGTCCAGCCGCTCACGGAGCTGCCAGTAGCCGTAGGACAGTTGGCTCGAGGCCTCAGAGGCCTTGCTCCAGGCCACCGCTGCCACCAGCAGGAGGAAGTCGATGCTGGGGGAGACCAGCCACGCCAGGGCGCAGGACAGCAGGAGTGATGCGGCGTTGAGGATCTCCCGCAGGCTGCCGTACTGGCTGGCCGTCCAGCGTCGGCTGACATCTGTGGCCCGCGCCGCGCGGAGGTTGAGCCCGACCGTGAGGTAGACGGGGGCAGTGATGGCCTGGGCCAAGGCGAAGTAGCCCACCATCTCCTTGGTTCCCCACTGGGCGATGAACGCGATCAGCAGCCACTGGCTGAGGCGATAGAGCGTGTTGGCGCCGAGGACGGAGGTGAAGTTGCGTCGGAGGCTGCGCGGCCGCGGCTCTGCCCCAGCCGTCGTCACATCCCCTCCGGCAGGGTCACGTCCGTGCGCGGGGTGGAGCGGGCGGGGACGCCCTTCGCGATGTGCCAGGCAGGCACGTCCGACACCACGACCGCTCCCGCACCGATGACGGCTCCGTCACCGATCGTGACCCCGGGACTGATGCGTGCCCCGGCGCCCACGTACACCTCATTGCCGATCACGACGGGCTTTCGTTTAGCCGGAACGGTCCCGAGCGGGCGGCCGGCCAGGTCGGTGGTGCTCGAGAAGATCGTCACGGCGGGCCCGATGGCGCAGTGCTCGCCCAGTGTCACACCCCCGAGGCCGGAGATCACGGTCTGGCGGGCCACGTGCGAGTGCGCGCCAATGGTGACGTGTCCGGTGCGGCCAGTGATGATCTGGGCGCCAGCGTGAATGCGGACGTCCCGGCCGATGTGGAGGTTCGCGCCGTCCAGGATGCAGTTCCTCCCGACGCTGAGGCCTCGCGCGCCCACGCGACGACCCCAGAATGCCCCTCGCACGAGGCCCTCCACGCCCTGCGCGTGGTGGGGCTGGAGGATTCCGACGAGCCATCCGCCCCCGCGGGCGGGGAACTCCGCGGCGGCCTCGGGGACGACCCACGCGGATCGGCGGGCGAGCGACTTCAGGCTGACCATTTCTCCTCCAGGTCCCACCACGGGGCAGTCGAGATCAGGGAGGCCAGGGCCTCCACTTCGGGTGTCAGTTCAGCGACCAGGCGGTCGAGCGTCTCCTGGGACGGAGGGGATGGCCGGGGCGGCGCCTTCGGGAGCAGCATGGCCTTCGCGGTGGCCTTCGCGCCCTGCGGGATCCGCGGCCGAACGACCGTGCGGTAGAACCAGCTGCGGGCCACCACGCCTCCAACGCCAACTGCCACGCGCTTTGTCGTGGCCGCGTTGTGCTGGGTCGTGGCGTCCTCCAGCGGCACCTCGGGGAGGCCCATGAGGGCGTGCAGTGACGCCACCCCGTGGTCGCGGTCCGCCATGTAGTCCTCGAACTTCAGGACGGTCACCTGCTGCGGGCCGTAGGCCTCGAGCCACGGCTCCAGCTGGTACGCGTACCGGCTGTAGTCGACGAGCCGGGGAACGGTCCGGACGGCCTCCTCGATGTCACCGACCACCGTGCGGGCTGCGACCTCGTGGTGGTGGTGACTGATCAGGCGGGCAATGGGGTCCCGGACGATGTACACGATGTGGGCGTCCGGCGCGACCTCGTGAGCTCGCTGCGCCGGGTCGTTGAGCGGGCGCATCGCGTACTCGGTGCTGACCTCCACCAGCCGCCCCTCGGGGGGAACGGCTGTCCGCGAATAGAGTTCGCGGCTCTGAGTCGCGTCGGGTGCCAGGAGGTGCGAGGACTCCTTCTCCGTCAGCCGGATCTGAGGGTGCTGCGAGAGGTCCTCGTACAGGGTGGTGGTCCCGCACTTCTGGGCACCGATCACGATGAGGTCGGGACTGGTCATCGGGTCCACTCCTGGGGGTACTGGGTCCACGGGGGGCGGGGCGAGGCGGCGCTGCGGGACAGCAGGTGCAGGGTGTGCTCCAGGGGCCAGCTCGTCATGACGTGGTCGCGGAGCAGGACGAGCGGCCGCTCGGCGTCGTCGGGGGAGGCGCCGCAGTGCGAGCCGCGCACCGCAGAGCTGCACGTGGTGTGCCCCGTCTCGAAGACGGTCTCCACGAGCTCGGGGGTGATGTGGAAGGTCCGCCCGAAGGGCCAGGCGAAGTGCGGGACGTCGCCATAGCGGGCGGTGAGCACCTCGTGCGCGCGGCGAATCTCCTCGCGTGCGTCGGCGACCGGGACCTCCGCGAGGTTGGCGTGCGTGCAGGTGTGGCTGCCGATGCCATGACCCCGCTCGCGCAGCTCGTCGATCTGCGCCCATGTCATGCCCGGCTCGGTCACATTCTGCTCGTAGCCGAACAGCCTGCGCGTGCCCTCCACCGTTCCGGTGCCCGGCATGTCGGCAGGAACGAAGAACATCCCGCGCGTTCCGTACTCCTCGAGGATCGAGGCCGTGCGGTAGTTGCTGGCGAACGCGTCGTCGAAGCTGAAGCTCACCGCTGGTGCCGTGATGTCACCGGTGCGGATGCGTCGGACCGCCTCGTCGTGGGTGACGAACTCGTGGTCCTTGGCCAGACGGTCCAGGAGCGCGCGGAAGGCCGGTTCCTCGTGGACGGGGACGGCGTGCAGGTACAGGAGGTGGACACGCGGCGTCTGCAGCAGCCCCGTCACGCTCCCCGTCATGCGGTCACGCAGGGCCAGGGCGTCGAGCGCCAGGTGGCGGGCTGCGGCCCGCGCAGGCTTCTTCAACTCCGTGAGGGTGGTGGTCACACAGTTTCGACCCACGAGTGATCCCTTTCGTAGCCCAGCGTGATGAGGGCGTCGCCGGCGACCGCGTCAAAGGCCTCGGCCGCCGTGCGGTCGAAGTGGTTGCGCCAGTCCCCGGCGATCCCCTTGCGCTGGAAGCTGGAGGTGTCCTCCTGACCGGCCTTTCGTCCTGTGGCGGACGCGAACGCGAACCGGTCGACGCTGGCCTGGATCTTGACCGGGTCGGCCTCCTGCCCGGTCAGGTCGGTCATGAGGCGGGAGAACTCCGCGGTGGTGTCCGCGAGCAGTGCCTCGTAGGTCGTGTGGTGCACCTGCGGGCGATCCCACCAGTCGGCGATGTGCTGCGGCCAGGTCACACCATGCGTCGCCCGCGGGTTGCTCAGCTCGTGCTCGACGAAGGTCGCCATGTTCTCGCGCGACGCTGCGGGGTCGAAGGAGGGGCCGTAGAGACGGTGGAACAGGGCCGTCAGCTGCTCCTTGCGGCGGGGGCTCTTGTCCAGCGTCAGGGCGCGGGTGTAGTAGAAGTAGGTCGAGACCATGACGTCGCGGCCGTCACGGGCGATGTAGGCGGTGGTGGGGAACTCGGGGCGGTAGGCCCAGTGCGAGTGGATGACCGACGACATGGCGATCGGCAGTCGGTAGTCGCGGGGGTAGGGGACCCCCAGGTACGTCCCCATCAGCTGGCAGAGCCACACGGTGCCGGACTTCGGGAAACCGCAGCCGAGCCACATCGGCAGGGTGTCGCCGAACCGGAGGGCGATGCGCCGAGTGCCCTCGGCCGCTGCGCGCCGGAGCTGCTCCTCCGTCCGCTTGCCCAGCTGCCTGGTGATGTCCTGTCCCGTCATGCGCGAGATCCTTCCGTTGCACGCGGCAGGCCGAGGGCCTCACCCACGCGCGACCATTGTTGGGTGGCGTCCGCACTGTTCACAGCGGCGCGGGGAGTGATCGGGGGGTCGTGCGGCTGCCAGTGCTCCACGAAGACGGGCTCCCGTCCCAGGGCGTCGGCCACCTCGCGGTGGACCTCGATGCCGCTGGCGATGACGCGAGGGCTCAGCAGCAGGGCCTCGGCGAGGCAGAAGCTCAGCGACTCGAGCTCGCTGGGGACCACCGTGACGGCCGAGGTGCGGAGCGCCTCGAACATGCACTGGCGGTCGGCCGTGCGCAGGCTGATGGAGAGGCCCAGGCGGTCGGCCTCGGCCTGCGTCGCCTGCCACGTGCCGGAACCGTCATCGTCCCCCAGGAAGTCGACGGCCAGCTCGGTGCCCCACACGCGGCGCAGGTCGTCCGCGATGTGCAGGGCCGACTGCGGCCGCTTGTACCAGGTCATGGTGCCGGGCACCACGACCACGGGGCGCAGCTCAGCAGGAGCCGGCCCGACCGGCGCGAACGGGATGTCCAGGGGCGCCACGACAGGGCACACCTCGACGGGGACAGTCGTCACCCGCTCCACCATCCGCCCCATGGCCTCGGAGAGCACCACGACCTTCTCGGCCCGGCGGAGGTTGAACTGGGCCACCGCCCGCCGTGCGGCCATACGGGCGCGCCAGCGAGGCGGGTACGGAGCGCTCAGGCGCGCATAGTCCTCGTGGGGGATGACCGTCCAGGCATTCTGCGCCAGCACCGCTCGGAGTGGTTGGCGGGAGGGGCGTGCTGTCTCGACCAGGCTGACACCCTCGGCCCCGGTCTGGAACCCGGCGGCGCGCAACGAGCGCTCCACCGTGGATCCCCCACCGGATCTGCGAGGGGTCTTGCCAGCTCGACTGGCCGGGTTCATGCTCCCACCCGGATCCCTGCCCACTGGTGGTGGCGGTGCGCGGTGGAGAGGATGAACTTCACGGTCCGCTCGCTCGTGTTGTCGATGAGGTAGTCGTCCGGGGTGAGGTGCGAGACGCCCTCGCGGGTGTAGCCGGAGTCCATCGCCACCTGCACTGCAGCCACGCAGTCCTCGGCGTGCAGGCCGGTCATCATGATGCCGCCGGTGTCGAGGGCCTCCGGGCGCTCGATCGAGTCCCGCAGGGTCACGGCCGGGAAGCCCAGGAGCGAGCTCTCCTCCGCGATGGTGCCGGAGTCGCTGAGCACGCAGGCGGCCGAGAGCTGCAGCTTGTTGTAGTCGTGGAAGCCCAGCGGCTCGCTGAAGATGATGCCCTCGGGCTCGCTCCAGTCCGGGAGCGCCTCCAGGCGCTTGCGGGTGCGCGGGTGGGTGGAGACGAACACCGGCAGGCCGAAGTGCGCGTGCACGGCGGTCAGGCAGTCCAGCAGCTGCTGCAGGCGCTCGGGGCGGTCCACGTTCTCCTCGCGGTGGGCGCTCACCAGGAAGTAGGCGCCCTCGGTGAGGCCCTTGTCCGCCAGCACCGTGGAGGCGTCGATCTGGTCGCGGTAGGCGTTGAGCACCTCGCGCATGGGGGAGCCGGTCTTGAGGATGCGCCGGGGGTGCAGGCCCTCGGCCAGCAGGTTGCGCCGGGCGTGCTCGGTGTACACGAGGTTGAAGTCCGAGACGTGGTCCACCATCCGGCGGTTGGTCTCCTCCGGCACGTTGAGGTCGAAGCAGCGGTTGCCGGCCTCCATGTGGTAGGTCGGGATCCGCAGTCGTCGGGCCATGAGGGCGGCGATGCAGGAGTTCGTGTCGCCGAGCACGAGCACGGCGTCGGGCTCCTCCTCCCGCATCACCTTCTCGGCGGCCACGAGGGTGCCACCGAGCACGGCGCCCAGCGAGGAGGTGTCCACGCCCAGCATGTGGTCCGGCTTGCGCAGGTCCAGGTCCTCGAAGAACACCTCGTTGAGGGTGTAGTCGTAGTTCTGGCCGGTGTGCACGAGCACGTGCTCCACGCCGGCGGTCCCGTCCAGGCGGTGGATCACACGAGCGAGGCGAATGAGCTCGGGGCGCGTGCCCACCACGGTCATGACCTTCATCGGGCGTTCTCCTCGGCATCGGCGGCCGGACGGACCGGCTCGGGGAAGGTGTCGGGGTTCTCGGGGTCGAAGAACTCGTGGACCCAGAACTGGGTGATGAGGATGTCATCCCCGGTGTTGGTGATGTTGTGGACCCAGCCGACCGGCATGTCCACCGCGGCGGTCTGGTCACCGGTGACGTCGAAGTCGATGACCTCGTCGGTGAACATCTTGCGCAGACTCATCCGGCCGGTGCCCTGGACCACGGCGAAGCGCTCGATCTTGCTCAGGTGGTAGTGCTCGCCGCGGGTGATGCCCGGGACGGTCGTCGAGATGGACGACTGGCCCTGCCCGCCGGCGCAGCGGACGGTCTCGACGAAGAAGCCGCGGTCGTCGGCGTGCGGCGTGAGCTGGACCGGGTAGTGCTGGGGGAAGAGCGCGGCCCGGTAGGAGTTGAACAGGTCGATGCGGAAGGGCGTCGAGAGGTCGGGGATCTCCCCGCGCTCGACGTAGGAGGAGTGGAACTCCACCAGCAGGTCCCACACCTGCTGCACGCCGACATCCTCACCGCGCGGCTCCAGCACCGGCTCGGAGGTCTCCAGACCCTCAAGCAGTGCCGCTGCTGCCCGCTGGGCGTGCAGCAGATTCACCGGGTTGTCGTTGATGGTGGGCTCCTCACCGTTGATCACCTTGTCAATGAAGGTGGCGGTGAAGGAGTTGTAGTTCGGCCGGCAGTGCTCGCCGAACAGGTTGGGCAGCATCACCTCGGTGAGGTGGCCACCACCTGCTTCGGCAGCCTCACGGAGCACCTCACCGGCACGCTGCTTGCCAGCCCCGTACGGGGTGCCGTTCCCAGCCTGGATGCTGTTGGCGTACACCACGCGGACCGGGTGGCCGGCGCCGCGCACGGCCTCGGCCAGCTCCCGGGCCAACCGCACGTTGCCCTCGTTGACCTGCTCGTCGGCGGACATGCCGCCCTCGGTGTCGCGGGCGCGGTTCACCCCGGCGATGTGGATGACCGCGTCGGCCTCACGGACGAGCCGTGGCAGGTCACCCCACTCCTCGCGGCCCACGGCGACGACCTCGTGGTCGGTCAGCGCGTGCAGGCGCAGGCGGGTGTGCCAGCCCATGAATCCACGGGCGCCGGTCAGGACGATGCGCATCAGATGCCCCCGTTCGCCAGGATCTCCTGCACCTCGGGCAGGGAGCGGACCAGCTCAGCGGTCTGCTCCACGTCCATCTGCTCGGCGGTGTTGGAGTCAAACTCCTCCTCCAGCACCGGGAGGTCGTCGCCGTCGTCCACGTACTTGGTGTAGTCGAGGTTCCGGGCATCCAGCGGCACACGGTAGTAGTCGCCTTGGTCGGTGGCCTTGCGCATCTCCTCGCCGGAGAGCAGCGTCTCGTACATCTTCTCGCCGTGACGGATGCCGATCTTGCGGATCTCGTGCTCCGGGCGGTCGAACACCACCGCCACGGCGCGGGCGAGCGTGCCCACCGTGCACGCGGGGGCCTTCTTGACGAAGAGGTCCCCCGGCTCCGCGTGGAAGAAGGCGTGCTTCACCAGATCGACCGACTCCTCCAGCGACATCAGGAAGCGCGTCATGGCCGGCTCGGTGATGGACAGGGGCTTGCCCTCGCGCAGCTGCTTGACGAACAGGGGGATGACCGAGCCGCGGGAGTACATCACGTTGCCGTAGCGGGTGATGGAGACGGTGGTGGGGGAGTCGGGGTTGTTGCGGGCGAAGGCCTGGGCGGTCTTCTCCATGAGGGCCTTGCTCATGCCCATGGCGTTCACCGGGTAGACGGCCTTGTCCGTGGACAGGCACACCAGCGACCGCACACCGGCGTCGTGCGCAGCCTGGATCACGTTGTGGCTACCGGTGACGTTGGTCTTGACCGCCTGGTCCGGGAAGAACTCACAGCTGGGCACCTGCTTGAGGGCGGCCGCGTGGAAGGCGTAGTCCACGCCGATGAAGGCGTTGTCCACGCTGTCGCGGTCGCGGATGTCGCCGAGGAAGAAGCGCAGCCGGGGGTCCGCCATCGCGTGGCGCATCTCGTCCTGCTTGGCCTCGTCGCGGCTCAGGATGTTGATCTGGTCCACACCCTCGTCAAGGAGGGCCTTCACCATCGTCTTCCCGAAGGAACCGGTGCCTCCGGTGATGGCGATGCGGGTGCCGTGGAGGTCAGTCATGTGTCTCCTTGTTCGAGGTGCGAATGCTGCGACCGAGGGCTTCCCAGGACTCTCGTCCATCCGGGGCGACCCATTGGATGCTATCGAGCCAGCTCGGGGCCTGTGACTGGCCGAACCAGAGCACCTCGAGGCGGCGCGCGTGCCCCGCGAGCCCGGGACGCACGCGCCCGGCGGCTCGGGCCACCTCGACGAGGCCGCGGGCGAGCGCGGAAGGCAGGTGCACCGGCTCGCGGCCGCCGAGGGCGCGGAGGAGCGAGGCCGTCGTCTGGCCCTCCCACGGATGGTGCACCACCCGCGGCGGGGTGTCCGGGTGGGTCGCCAGGGTGGCGACCGCCGCACCTACGTTGCCGATGAGCGCCTGCGCCGCCGGATGGCTGCCGTCGCCGGCCACCGAGGAGAGAGGAGAGCCCGCCAGCCGTGCCACGGTGCGCGTGACGTCACGGTTGGCGCCGTGCACGCCAGGTGGGCGGTACACGACCACCTCACCGCCCTGCTGGAGGGCCTCGCGCTCACCACGGACCTTGGACTCCGAGTAAGGGGAGAAGGGGCGCACGTCATCGGAGGAGTCGAGCACCTCCTTGTCGCCCTGCACGGCCGCGCTGCTCACGTGCACGCAACGGAGACCGAGTCGTCGTGCGGCCTCGGCCACGATGCCGGGCAGCACCGTGTTGGCCCCGACCATCGCGTCGTAGTCGCTGCCGGTGGCATCGGGCACACCCGCGGCGTTCACGACGGCGTCGCACCCCCCGAGGGCGGCCTGGATCTCGCCCACGAACTGCTCGCGCTGAGCCGCGGAGATCTCGTCGGTCTGGACGCGCGGGGCCACCGCGGTGGTCACATCGTGGCCCTGCTCCCGCAGCGCGGCACAGACTGCCGTCCCGACGAACCCGCGGGAGCCCAGGACGAGGACGTTCACGAGAGGCCCTTCCGGCGGTGCTCGGCGAGGAGGCCCTCGAGAGCGTCCCCCACGGACCGCTCCGAGAAGGTCGAGTCGTAGTAGGCGCGGGCCCGCTGACCCCGTGCAGCCAGCTGCTCGGGGGACAGGGAGGCGAGCTCCTGCACGCCCGACGCCAGGCCCGCGGCATCACCTGGGGCGACCGCGGTCCCGCCACTGGCGCGGACGACCTCGGCTGCGTCCCCCGTGAGTGCCGCGATGATCGGCTGACCCGCAGCGAGGTTCGCCTGGATCTTGCTCGGGGTGGTGGTGCGGTACAGGGGCTCGTCCTTGAGGCTCACGATCTGCGCGTCGGCGCACGCGAGCACGGCGGCCATCTCGGAGAACGGCTGCGGCTCGATGAACGTGATGTTGTGCAGGCCGCGCTGTTCGGCCGCAGCCACCAGTTCCTGCTTCAGCACACCGTCGCCCACCAGGGCGAAGCCGATCCGCGGGTCGTCGAGCAGGCGCTCGGCGGCGTCCAGCACCACCCACAGGTTCTGCATCTCACCATGGTTCCCGGCGTACATCACCGTGAACGGGGAGGTGATGCCCAAGGCCTCCCGGCGGGAGTCCGAGCGCTCGGCGGGGTAGAAGGAGCGCTCCTCGGCCCAGTTCGGTACCACACTGGTCTTCTCCAGGGGGGCGCCACGCTCGGCCAGCAGGGTGCGCATGCCCGGTGAGATGACGGCGACGTGTGCAGCGCTGCGGTACATGGCGGTGCAGGCCGCGTGGAGGGCCTTCTCGGTCAGCTCGGCCTTGCGCCCCCCGACGAAACCGCTCGCGGTGACGCTGTCCGGCCAGAGGTCCTGGACGTGCATCACGTAGGGCACACCGCGCAGAGACCGCAGGGCCATGGCGGCGAATCCGGTGGTCACGGGACTCGAGTAGACATAGCACACATCGACATCCCCCAGGACCTTGGGGGCAACCACGGAGCTGGACGCGGCGAAGCTGAGGTAGTTGGCCATCCGCTTGGCGGCAGAGGTGTCGTGGCTGGGGTAGATGGCGCAGCGGTGGACGGTCACCCCCTCCAGGACCTCCCGCTGGTAGGGGCGGTTGCGGTAGCCCTCGAAGATCTCGCCGCGGGGGTAGATCGGGAACCCGGTGACGACGTGGACATCGTGGCCCCGGTCCCGCAGGGCTCGGGCGATGGTGCCGGGGCCTGCGGCTGCGCCGCCCTCGGGGTCGTACCAGTGCGAGATGATCCCGATCTTCATGCCGGGTGCTCCTCCGGGCCGGTGGTGGGGGTAGGACGCCGCCCGAGCAGGGCCGACTTCCGTGTGGTGCGCTGACAGCATAGTCATGGGCCATGGGGGGTTCCGGGGTGGCCGAGGGACGACCTCGGGCAGCTCCCGGCACGTGTTCGCGGCCACGGCTGCGCCTGTACATTCCGGGGTGGGCGGCACCCGCCCGACCGTCTATGCACCCGTGGAGAGTCATGCGCCGAACTCGAGGTCTCGCTCTGCTGGCCACCGCCCTCGGAACTGCTGCTGCTGCACCCGTCGTGGAGCGCACGCTCCGCAGGGCGAACCGGATGGACGTCCCCAACGCCCGGTCCTCGCACGAGCGCCCCACGCCTCGGGGTGGAGGCCGAGCCTGCCTCGTGGGTGGCGCAGTGGGCGTGGTGGTGGCCCGGCGGCTGGGGGTGCCTGTGTCCGCGTCGTGGGCCCTGGCCACGGCCGCACTCGCAGCAGTCGGCCACCTGGACGACCAGCACGACCTGCCCGCCAGCACACGACTCGGGGCCCAGCTGGCCACGGGTGCCCTGCTCGGCGCCTGGGAGGGCGGCACTGCAGGTGGAGCCCTGGGGGCGGTGGGAGTCCCGGCTGTGGTCAACGCCGTGAACTTCATGGACGGCATCAATGGCATCACTGGCTGCACGGCCGTCGCTTGGGGACTCTCGGCTGCCGGCCTCGGTGGCGTCGAGGCCACGCAGGGGTGCCTCACCGCGGGCATGGCCGCTGGCTTCCTGCCGTTCAACATGCCCCGTGCGCGGATGTTCCTGGGTGATGTCGGAAGCTACCTGTTCGGGGCCTCCATGGCGGTCACGGCGTTGCAGGCCTTCCTGCGCGCCGAGGACGGCGAGCGCGTCCGGCGTCTGCTGCCCGCTGCCGCTCCACTGACCCTCTACCTCGCCGACACGGGGACCACGCTGGTGCGGCGGGCTCGGCGTGGTGAGCCCCTGTTCGAGGCCCATCGCGAGCACGCCTACCAGCGACTGGTGTCCGATGCCGGCCTGGCGCACTGGAAGGTTTCCACTGCAGTGGGCCTCGCCACCGGGGCTGCTGGCCTCGCTGCCCGCGACCCGCGGGTGGCCACCGTGGCCCTCCCGCTGCTGGCGGGCTCCTACCTGGCTTCACCGTCGGTCCTGGCGGGGAACGGCCTGCCCGTGAACGCGGCGTGAGCATGGTGACGGCTGAGCTCGCCCCTCGAGCACTCCCGGTGGACGGGGCCTACCTCTTTCCGCTGGGCGGGGGCAGCGATGAGCGAGGACGTGGGCGCATGCTGGTGCCCGCCGCGCTGAGGGAGGCCGACGCGACCACGCGGTTCACCCTCGACCAGGTGTCGGTGCTCACCAACCGCCGTGGGGCCCTGCGCGGCTTCCACGTTGCGGAGCACCCGGGGCACACGAAGCTCATCACGTGCGCAGCGGGGGCCGTCTGGGATGTGCTGATCGATCTGCGCCAGGACAGCCCGACCTTCCGTGGAGTGGCCGAGGTGCACGTGGAGGGGAGCGATCCGACGGCGGTCCTCTGCCCCGCCGGGGTGGCGCACGGATTCCTCTCCCTGACCGAGGGATCCGTGGTCCTGATCGGCGTTGACGACAACTTCGCGGGGGTGACGGAGCACGGTTTCGATGCCCTGGACCCTGCACTGGGTGTCCGGTGGCCCCTGCCGGACGATGACTTCATCCGCTCGGCTCGTGACGCCTCGGCTCCTCCGTTGGCCGATCTGCTGGGGTCCGGCTTCCGGTTCCCGTCCGGGCACCCTACTTCGGGCTGAGCCTGCGCCGAGGGCGAACAAGCAGGGCACGTCGCGGGGCTGGCGCCTAGCATGGGCGCGATGAGCATCCGCGAGGAGAACCGGTGATGACGCCTACCATGCACGATGCCGAGTCGGACGAGGCGATCGAGCTCCAGGACCAGGCGGTCGACGTCGAGAACGAGACGCCCGAGCAGCGCGCAGCGCGCTTCGAGCGCGAGGCGCTGCCCCACCTGGACCAGTTGTACAGCGCGGCACTGCGCACCACGCGTAACCCGACCGACGCCGAGGACCTGGTGCAGGAGACCTACGCCAAGGCGTACGCGGCGTTCCACCAGTACAAGCCGGGCACCAACCTCAAGGCGTGGATGTACCGCATTCTCACCAACACGTACATCAACACCTACCGCAAGAAGCAGCGCCAGCCACTGCAGTCCGACGCCGCCGAGGTGGAGGACTACCAGCTGGCCGCAGCGGAGTCGCACACCGCCAAGGGGCTGCGTTCTGCGGAGACCGAGGCGCTGGACCACATCGCCGACTCCCAAGTGACCGACGCCCTGGCCCAGCTGAGTGAGGAGTTCCGCCTAGCGGTGTACCTGGCCGACGTGGAGGGCTTCGCCTACAAGGAGATCGCGGAGATCATGGACACGCCGATCGGCACCGTGATGTCTCGCCTGCACCGGGGAAGAAAGCAGCTGCGGGAGCTGTTGGCCGAGTACGGAGCCGAACGCGGCTTCGGCCGGCAGTCCCAGGGTAAGGAGGTCTCCTCGTGAAGCGGATGTGCCACGAGTTCGTCGAGGAGCTGTACGCCTACCTCGACGGTGAGGTGTCCGAGGCGGACTGTGCCGCGATCCAAGCGCACCTCGACGAGTGCGGCCCCTGCATGGAGGAGTACCAGCGCGACGCGCGGCTCAAGGAGCTCATCCGACGCTCCTGCGCCTGCCAGCCGGCGCCCACCGAACTGCGCCGCCGGATCGTCACCTCGATCCACACCAGCGTGACCGTGGTGCGCCGACAGGGCTGAGCGCTGCCTGAGGCAGGCCGGTGAACCTGAGGGTGCGCTGGGTGGAAGGTAAAGATTCCCCCAAGAAGTGCCCCCTCGGCTTGGAGAACACTGGGAGCCGGTTGACACTGGGTGGAGGCAACACGCCCCGACCCACCCGAGGAGTCCCCCATGTTCGTTGAGACGATCACCGCCCTGTACGACGTCGCGATGGCCGGTGCGCACCTCGCGAACACCTCCATCGAATTGATCGCGCCGCTGGCGAACACGTCGATCGAGTTGGTTGCGCCGCTGGCCAACACCTCCATCGAGTTGGTGGCCCCGGTTGCGAACACCTCCATCGAGCTCGTTGCCCCGGTGGCCAACACCTCCATCGAGCTGGTGGACCGCCTCGTTGACTGATGCAATGAGCGCATGACGCGCCTCCTGTGGTTCATGGTGCCGACGGCTCTGGCCGTCGGCACCATGACGTTGTGGTGGTCTCCGCCGCTCACCTTCTGGATGTGGGCGTGGGCATTGCTCACAGCGGTCCTCGCGTTCGTCGCCCACCGCCACTCAGCCGTCACCCGGTGGTTGGGCCTGGGGCAATCCCTCATGGGCGCTGTCCAGGCCTTCAGTTGGACCGTGGCGGGGCCGTGGGGGGCGTTGTTGGGGTGTCTCGCGCCGTTCGTCATGCCGCGCAAGCACTTGCCCATGGTGCAGACCTACAACATGGCCAGCTTCGTCATCATGAGCTGCGCTGGCTGGTGGGGTTTCGTCGCGGCAGGAGGACGGCCGATCTGGCATGCCGAGCACGCACTCCACCATGTCGCGATCCCCGTGGCCGTCGGTGCGCTGGTGCAACTGTTGACCAACGTGCTGCTCATCGTGCCTGGCCTGGCCCTGATCCGGGGTCACCGCCTGCCCGCCCTGGTCCGTGACGCCACGGGGGTCCTGCGCGCCGGGTGGGCCAACCAGATCATGGGCGCCGTCGTCCTGGCCCTCCTGGCCTGGGCCATCAAGCCCCACGGCGTGGGCCTGCTGCTGGCCGCCGTGCCGCTGATGGTGCACATGGCCGTGGTCAACACCATCCAGACCGCCGAGGTGGGCCAGACGCGCGCCCTGCGCACCCTCAGCCGCGCAGCCCAGGCCAGCGACCCCTACGTGGAGCTGCACGGCGCCCGGGTGGCCGAGTACGCCAAGGAGATCGGGCGCCACCTGCGCCTCGGCCCCCACCAGCTGGAGAGCCTGGACCTGGCGGCCCGCCTGCACGACATCGGCTTCGTCGCCCTGCCCCCGGAGGTCGGGGAGCGGGAGCAGGGGCACGCCGCCCAGGGTGCCCGCATGCTCGAGGGGCTGCCCTTCCTGGACGCGGCGGCCGACCTCATCCGCCAGAGCCATGACTCCACCAACCCGTCGGACGCGCCCCACGGCCCCCACCGGGGCGCCTCCGACGAGTCCCGCCCCCTCGAGCTGCGCGTGCTGCAGGTGGCCGATGCGGTCGACGCCCTGGTGGCCGAGCGGCCCGGGCTCGACGTGGACGGCATCTGCGACCTGCTGGCCCTCGACGGCGCCTACGAGCCCCGGGTGGTCGCCGCCTTGCGCAGCGCACGCCCGGTGCTGCGTGCCGCGGAGGTGCCCGTCCAGGAGCGCCCGGCGTGGTGGCGGCACGACCTGCCCGCTGACCTGCGAGGTGCCTCGTGAGCGCCGCGCTGGGCGGCGCCACCGTCCTGGCGCTCCTGCTGCTGCTCGCCGTGGTGGTGCGTTGGCGCTGGCCCCACACGCACGTGGCCATGTGGCTGGTCGGCCGGGCCGCGCAGATCGGCCTGGTGGGGCTCGTGCCCCTCGTCGGCGACGGCGGGTGGCGGGGGTGCCTCACGGCAATCGGGGCCGCGCTGGTGACCAGCCTCGCCGCCCTGGCCCTCTCGCTGCGGCCCAGCCCCGACTCGTCGCTGCTACCGGACGCCACCGGGTGGTTCGGCGTGTCCGCCCTCACCGGGGTCGCGGCCGGCACCGTGGCGGCCGCGCCCATCCCCACCGGGTGGATGCCCGTGGTGGTGCTGCTCGTCGCCGGGCTCGGCCTGTGCCTGGAGGTGATGGCCGGGCGCGGGCGGGGCCAGCTGCGCGGCCTGCGGGCCCTGCGCGCCACGGAGGGCTTCGCGCTGGTGAGCATCGCCGCCACCGCCGCCGCCCTGGTGGCCGGCGTGCCGGTCATCGGCTGGTGGTTCGCCCCCATCGCGCTCAGCCCGCTGGTGAACATCGCCGCCGCCCTGCAGGGGCGCACCCGCGCGCTTGCTGTGGCTCAGGAGACGGTCACCGCCCTGGCGCGCCTGCCCGACGTCGCCGGCCACACCCGCGCCGACCACGGCCAGCGCGTCGCCGAGGTGGCCGTGGGCATCGGCGAGGGGCTCGGGCTCACCGACACCGAGCTCGCCCACCTGCGGCTGGCGGGCCTCATGCACGACGTGGGCCTGGTCTCGCTGAACACGCGCATCAAGGACGGCAGCACCAGCCTGCTCGCCCCGCGTGACCAGCAGCGCATCGCCGCCCGCTCGGCCGAGATCGCCGCTGAGCTGCCCGCCGACCCCGCGGTGATCGGCACGCTGCACCACCAGGCGCACCTCTTCATCGACCACGTCATGTACCGGGCCGACGTGCCCCGCGGCGCCCGCATCCTCAAGGTGGCCAACGCCGTGGACGACTACGCCGAGGGGCAGCGCACCGCGACCGCCCTGGAGGCCGCGCTCTCACGCATCTCCATGCAGCAGGGGTACGAGTTCGACCCCGAGGTGGTGGCCGCGGCGCGGCACGTGGTCACCCGGCTGCGCTCGGACTGATTCCGGGTTCAGTCCGGGAGGTTGATCTCGGCGAGGGCCGCCACGACCTCATCGTGGACCTCGGGCCGAGCCACCACCAGATCCGGCAACCACGGGTTCTCGCGGTTGTAGACCAGTGGGCTCCCGTCGACCCGGTGAGTGACGAGTCCGTGGGCGCGGGCCACGGCCACGGGTGCGGCGGAGTCCCACTCGTACTGGCCGCCAGCGTGCACGTATGCGTCGCACTCACCCGAGACGACCGACATCACCTTGACGCCTGCAGACCCCATCGGGACCAGCTCGCCATCCAGCCGATTCTTTAGATCGTCGACGAAGGCCGGCGGTCGTGATCGCGAGACGGCGAGTCGAATGGGGCCCTCGCTCCGCTCCGCCAGCGGTTGCCCCTCCGCGCTGTGGTAGGTGATGCCCGCCCCGGGTCGTGCCACCGCCCCCGTGGTCAGTTCACCGTCCTCCCACAACGCCACGTGAACGGCCCAGTCGTCCCGAGGCGGCTCACTGAACTCGCGCGTGCCGTCCAGCGGATCGATGATCCACACCCGGCGGGCGGCCGACCGGTCCAGGACATCCTCCGCCTCCTCGCTCAGTACGGCATCCTCGGGGCATCGCCGGGCTAACTCCGCGGCCAGCCACGCCTGCGCCGTCCGGTCCCCAAGATCCTTCAGGGCCTTCGGGTCGGCCCCCCGCCACTGTGCCCGTACCGCGAGGAGTTGTTGGCCAGCACCCGTGGCGAGGTCAACGGCTGTCTGGAGGTCGTCAGTCATGAACGGAAACCTACCCTGAACCCCCCCTGGGATGCAGATGGGCCCGTCGGGAGTTCCGACCGGCCCATCTGCGGGAGGGTGAGCGAGGCTCAGGCCGCCTTCTTGGTCTCCCAGAAGATCTCGGCGATCTCGTCGATCTTGGCCAGCAGCTCGTTGGCCTTGTCCAGGTCCAGTGCGCCCTTGGTGCCCGAGGCACCGGCCAACTTGGTGGCCTCGTTCACCAGGGTGTGCAGCTGCGGGTACTTCTCGAAGTGCGGGGGCTTGAAGTAGTCGGTCCACAGCACCCACAGGTGGTGCTTCACGAGCTCGGCGCGCTGCTCCTTGATGATGATGGCGCGGGTGCGGAAGTCGGCGTCGCCGGCCTTCTCACCCTCCACCTTCTCGATGATGCCCTTGATGGACTCGGCCTCGATGCGGGCCTGGGCGGGGTCGTACACACCACAGGGGAGGTCGCAGTGGGCGCTCACCTCGAGGGTGGGGGCGAGCATGCGGGAGATTCCGGAGAACATGACACAACCTTTCACTGGTTCGTACGTCCTGCCCCACGCTAGTACCTCCGCGTTCCCAGTGCGAGGGGTGGGGGCGTGGGGCGCCCTCAGTCGCGGTCGGTGGGGTGGTCCTGGGTGATGGTGACGTTGCTCTGCGTATCGTCGCTGCGTCGCTGCGTCAGGTCGAAGGTGGCCTCGCGGTCCATGTAGGCCCGTGCGCTGGCGTGGTCGGGGAAGGTCAGGTCACGCACCACGTCGCGGTCCAGCAGCGGCACGTCCACCGCGGAGACCAGCTCGTGGCCGGTCACGCGGGCCTCGTCGCCGGGCTTGAACAGCTCCTCGCTCATCTTCTCGCCCGGGCGCAAGCCGGTGTAGACGATCTCGATGTCGCGCTTGCCGGACATGCCGATGAGGCGCTTGGCCACGTCCACGATCTTCACCGGGGTGCCCATGTCCAGCACCATCACCTCGCCGTCGTGGCCGATGGCGGCGGCCTGCATGACCAGCTGGCAGGCCTCGGGGATGAGCATGAAGTAGCGCTCCACGTCCGGGTGCGTCACCGTCACCGGGCCGCCGGAGCGGATCTGGGAGGTGAAAGCCGGGATCACCGAGCCGCGGGAGCCCAGCACGTTGCCGAAGCGCACCGAGACGTAGCGGCCCGGCTCCTTGCGGCCGAAGTCGCTGGTGATGCGCTCCGCCAGCCGCTTGGAGTAGCCCAGCACGCTGGTGGGGTTGGCCGCCTTGTCGGTGGAGACATTGACGAAGGTGGTGACGCCGCTCGCGGCGGCGGCGGTGAGCACGTTGTGGGTGCCCCGCACGTTGGTCAGCCACGCCTCGTGCGGGTAGGCCTCCAACAGCGGCAGGTGCTTGAGCGCCGCGGCGTGGAAGACCACGTCGGGGCGGTGCGTCTGGAAGACCTCGTGGAGGCCCTGCAGGTCGCGGATGTCGGCCAGCACCAGGTCGTCGGAGTCCAGCAGGCCGTGGCCCGTCAGGCTCATGGACGTGGACTGCAGCGATCTCTCGTCGCGTTCCAGCAGCAGCAGCTTGGCCGGGCCGAACTTGGAGATCTGGCGGGCCAGCTCCGAGCCGATCGACCCACCGGCACCGGTCACCAGCACCACCTTGCCCGAGAGCTCGTTGGCGATGGCGCCCTGGTCGAGCTCGATCGGGCGGCGGCCCAGCAGGTCGGCCAGGTTGATGTCGCGCAGGTCGGACACCTGCGGGCGCCCGTCGGCGATGCTGGCGATGGGGGGCAGCACCATCGTGCGCAGGCCCGCGGCGGCCCCCAGGTCGCTGAGCTCGCGCAACAGGCCGGCATCTGCGTTTGGCAGCGCGATGATGAGGTGGCTCGCGTCGTGCGTCTCCGCCAGGTCCTTCAGGTCACGCCGGGTGCCCAGCACCTTCACGCCGTCGATGCGGAGGCGCGCCTTGGTGGGGGAGTCGTCGACGAACCCGACCGGCTCGTAGGCCGCGCCCGGGTCCTGGATGATGGAGCGCACCAGCTGGCGGCCTGCGGAGCCGGCCCCGAAGATCAGGGCGCGGTGCTCGCGGTCGGCGTGAGCGGCCTGTTTCGTGGTGCGGGAGCGCACCACGAAGCGCACGGCGAGCATGCCGGCCAACGCCAGCGGCCCGGCGATCAGCGGCACGCTGCGGGGCACCACGACGGGGCTCGAGAGCAGCGCCCAGATGAAGACGGGCACCATGGTGATCAGCACTGCGCGGCCGAGGTCGGTGGCCTCCTCGAACGAGCCCCGCTGGTGGCCGACGGCGTACGGCCCGACGACGAAACCGACGGCCACGTGCAGCAGGCCGGCCACGACGGCGACGGCGAGCGTGCCCCAGCCCATGGTGTTCTCGACGTTGAAGTCGAACCGGAGGCTGGTGGCCACCCACACGGCGGTGAACCACACCACCGCATCGATGGCGGCCCACAGGTAGCGGACCCTCCGGTCACGAATCGCCAGCTCTCGGCGGACGTCAGTCGGCACGCCGTCCCTCTCCCTCGGTGGTGTGTGATGACCGTCCACCCGTGGGTGGAGGCTCCCTGAACCTAGCGGAGAGTGGTCCGGAAAGAGAACACGGGGGCGAAAAGGCCTCAGCCGCGGGAGTAGTCGTCCTCGAGGCGCTCGATGTCGTCCTCGTCGAAGGTGCCGAAGGCCACTTCGAGCACCTGGCCCTCCTCGGTGCCCTCGTTGCCCAGGCGGTGGTTCACACCGCGGGGGATCCAGACGCGCCCGCCCACCCCGACGGTGGAGATCTCGTCGCCCACCTGCGCCGTCACCGGGCCACGGGTGACCACCCACAGCTCGTCGCGGTGCTCGTGCACCTGCAGGGAGAGGCGCTGGCCCGGGGCGACGGTGATGAGCTTCACCGTGGAGACCTCATTGTGGGTGAACTGCTCGAAGCGGCCCCACGGTCGGGTGTCCTCGATCACCTCGGCGCGCGGGTCGCGTCGGGCCTGCGTGGTGTCCTGCTGCACTGTCTGCTCCTGCTCGTCAGCGGGGCGTCGGCGGTAGACGACGGCCGTCCCCGGCCCCGGACCCCTCTGGGGTGGTGGCTCACCCTAGCCCGGTGAGCCCTCCGGAGGCCTCCGACGACGGCATGAGGCGCGTCACCCGCCAGGGGGATGGGGGCGCGTCACCCAGCGCCCGAGCCCCTGCTCGCCAGGCGCGTCACCCAGCGCGGCACCCGCGCTAGGCCCACCGCCAGCACGTCCGCCGCCGGCACCGCCCCGAAGGTGCGCGAGTCCGTCCCCTGGTCCTGGTTGTCGCTGCGCACCCACCAGGCCACCGTCCCCCCATCGATGCGGCGGCACACGGCGCGCTTGATGCCCAGCGGACGCGCCCCCATCGGCCCGTCGGGGAGGCGGCACACGACGAGGCGCCCCGGACGGACCGGGGCGCCGTGCAGCACCACCACGAGGTCGCCGGGGCGCAGGGTTGGCTCCATGGAGCGCCCCGCGACGCGGGCCAGGCCCAGCCTCACCGGCGGGCCGACCCCACGGGCGCGCCACCCCTCATCGGCGGGCGGGGATCACTCGCCGAGGCGCATCCAGCGGGCCCACCCGCCGTTGAGCACCAGCCAGGCCACCAGCCCGTACCCGGTGCGGCCCGGGTTGCGGCCGTCGCCGTTCAGCAGGTCGGACTCCCACTGCTCGTGGCCCAGCAGGGGCGTGAAGCAGTCCACGAAGGGCACCCCGCGGCGGGCGCACACGTCGGCCTGCGCCTCCACGATGGCGTTCAGCTTCTCGTTCGCGATCTCGTCCGCCCGCGGGGTGGGGCTCACCACGAAGGTCGCGATGCCGTGCGTGGCCGCATCGTCCAGCATGTTCGCCACGTTGAGGCGCGAGCGGGCCGTGGTCAGCGCCGCCTCCGGGTCGCCCCCGCCAACGCCGATCACCAGGCGCCGCTCGTTGCGGCCACCCCAGCGCGGGTCGCACTCGGTGCGCCAGCGGCCCAGCAGGTGCGCGGAGTTCGCCCCCACCACGCCCAGGTTGTAGGCGGCCACGTCCACGTGCTCCAGCGGGGTGCGGGCCATCACGCGGCCCACCCAGCCCAGCGCACGGTCGTCGCCGTACCCGGAGACCGAGCCGTCGCCCACGAAGCACAGCCCGATGCGCCGCTGCCCCTCGCTCACCGAGAACTGCTGCTTGGAGTCGAAGGTGGTGCGGGTGCTGTCACTGGGGTAGATGGGGCGGGAGTCGCTCACGCCAGCTCCTTGGGTCTCGTGGGTCTCGGGGTTTCTCGGTGCGGGCACCGCGGTCCGGGGCACATCATCACCCGGCAGTGCGGGTGCTGTCGACGTGCCTCAGTCCTGCGGCACCTGCAGCGGGGCGTGCCAGGTCTCGGTGGCGTACTTGGTGCGCCACCCCATCGCCGAGTAGATCTCGTGGGCGTTGGTGGGGGAGTCGGCGTCCACCTCCAGGTCCACGAACGCACGGCCCCGCTCCGCCGCGTCGCGGATCACCGCGTGCAGCAGACCCTTGGCCGCACCGCGGCCGCGGGCGGCCCGGGTCACGCCGATGTACTCGATGTAGCTGCCCACGGCCTCCGGGACGGCCTGCTGCAGGCCCTCCTCGGCGCGGCGCAGCTGCTCGTCCAGGTCACCGTCGTCCAGCACCGCGGCAGCGATCACGGCACCCGCGGCGGTGCCGTCCTCGGCCAGCTCGGCCAGCCACCAGTGGTCCCAGCGGTGGGAGCGCTCCTCGCGCAGCCGGCTGACGAACTCCAGGAAGGGCTCGGGCTGGCTGTTGAAGTGGTCGCGGAAGGAGTCCTCCAACGCCGCGTGCACGGCGCGCAGGTCGTCCTCGTTGGGCAGCCGGCCGGAGGTGTTCTGGTCCACCCTGCGGATCACCAGGCCCTCCTTGGGTGGGCCCAGGGTCTCCGGGTCGGCCTCCTCGGGGGTCACCGGGCGGCGCATCTGCCACCAGGTGCGCTCTTTGTGGAAGCCGGCCGCGGCCAGGCGCTCGCGGGTGAACTCGTCCGCCTCGTACGGGCTGGAGTCCAGCACCGTCTCGGAGACGCCACGGCGCCAGGCCATGCGGATCGCCGCGGCACGGCCCCAGGCGAACAGCGCGTCCCAGACCGCTGCCGCATCGGCGCCGTCCACCTCGCCGGCCACCAGTGCCGGGTCGAGGTACACGTCGATCATCACGCGGTGCACGGCGCGGTCGTTCACGTTCACCCAGCCGCGCGCCTGCCCGTCGGCGTCCTGCGCGATGCGATGGAAGCGGAACTCCGCCCCCCGCCCCAGCACGCGGTCGTCGACGTCGGCCCAGGCGGCGGACGCCTTGCCGAGCACCCGCTCCTGGTGGGCGGCGAGCAGCCGGGTCATGGCCGGGGTCTCGGCCGCCACCGGCTTGCGCAGGTGCCAGCCGGCGGGGAGTTGGTCCTCGCCGGCCGTCACCCCATCGGTGATGTCCAGCGCCAGCGCGAGCTCACGGTGGTATGCCTTGCGGAAGTCCTCCATCACCTCAGGCCTCGAACGCGCGACGGATGAGGTCGCCCTGCTCGTCCTTGTGCGTGGAGTTCACGCCGGTGGCGGGGGAGGCCGCCGCCGGGCGGCTCACCACGCGCAGCGAGCGCTCCTCGCCGTGCTCGGCGAACACCTCGGGCAGGTTCATCGCCATGAACGGCCACGCACCCTGGTTGCGGGGCTCGTCCTGCACCCACACCAGCTCGGCGTCCGGGTACGCCCCCAGCGCCTCGACCAGCTCCTTGCCAGGGATGGGGGCGAGCTGCTCCACACGGATGATCGCCACGTCATCGGCACCACGCTTCTCACGCTCGGCGGCGAGGTCGTAGTAGACGCGGCTGGAGCAGACCAGCACCCGCTTGACCGTGTTCGCCTCGGGCGAGGTGGGGTCGGCGATGACGGGCTGGAACTGGCCGTCGGTGAACTCCTCGATGGGGCTGACCGCCGCCTTCAGGCGCAGCAGCTGCTTCGGGGTGAACACCACCAGCGGACGGCCCGGCTCGCTCTCGGCCTGCTTGCGCAACAGGTGGAAGTGGTTGGCCGGCGTCGAGGGGTAGGCCACGGTCATGTTCTGCTCCGCGAAGAGCGTCAGGAAGCGCTCGATGCGGGCCGAGGAGTGGTCCGGGCCCTGGCCCTCGTAGCCGTGCGGCAGCAGCAGCACCACGCGGGAGCGCTGGTTCCACTTCTGCTCCGAGGAGGCGATGAACTCGTCGATGATGGTCTGCGCGCCGTCGACGAAGTCGCCGAACTGCGCCTCCCAGACCACCAGGCCCTCGGTGTCCTCCACCGCGTAGCCGTACTCGAAGCCCAGCACCGCGTACTCGCTGAGGAGCGAGTCGTAGATGTCGAAGCGCCCCTGGTCGTCAGCGATGTGGCGCAGCGGGGTCCACTCGTCGGCGGTCACGTTGTCCACCAGCACGGCGTGGCGCTGGGTGAAGGTGCCGCGGCGGCTGTCCTGGCCGCTCATGCGGACGCTGCGGCCACCGGCCAGCGTGGCCCCGAAGGCCAGCAGCTCGCCCATGCCCCAGTCGACCCCGCCCTCGGCGGCCATCTTCTTGCGGCGCTCGAGCAGCTTGGTGAGCTTCGGGTGGATGGTGAAGCCCTCGGGCACGTCGGCCCACACCGATCCGAGCTTGTCCAGGTCCTCGGCCGACAGGGAGGTGTCGGTGGGGCTGTCCCAGCCGTGCGCCACCGGCTCCGCGCCGGCCTCGCCCTGGCCCTTGTCCTCCTCGGCGGCCTCCTTGAGGGCCTGCTTGGTCTCGGTGAAGACCGACTCCAGCTTCTGCTGGTAGTCCTTCAGCATCGCCTTCGCGTCGTCCTCGTCGATGTCACCACGGCCCAGCAGCGAGTCCTGGTAGATCTTTCGCACCGAGCGCTTGTTGTTGACCATCGTGTACATCTGCGGCTGCGTCATCGAGGGGTCGTCGCCCTCGTTGTGACCGCGGCGGCGGTAGCAGACCAGGTCAATCACGACGTCCTTGTGGAAGGCCTCGCGGTAGGCGAAGGCCACCTCGGCCACGCGGGCGCACGCCTCGGGGTCGTCGCCGTTCACGTGGAACACCGGCGCCTCGATCATCTTGGCCACGTCCGTGGAGTAGCGCGAGGTGCGGCCCTCCAGCGGGGAGGTGGTGAAGCCCACCTGGTTGTTCACGACGATGTGGATGGTGCCGCCGGTCTTGTAGCCCGACAGCCGGCTCATCTGCAGCGTCTCGGCCACCACGCCCTGGCCGGCGAACGCGGCGTCGCCGTGCATCAGGATCGGCAGCACCGGGTACTCGCCGTTCGTGGCCAGGCGGTCCTGCTTGGCGCGGGCGATGCCCTCGAGCACCGGGTTCACGGCCTCCAGGTGCGACGGGTTGGCGGCCAGGTAGACGCCCACCTCGTTGCCCTCGTCGTCGGTGAAGGTGCCGGAGGTGCCCAGGTGGTACTTCACGTCACCGGAGCCGCTGGTCGCGCCCGACTCGCCCTCGAACTCGCGGAAGATCTGCGCGTAGGACTTGCCGGCGATGTTGGCCAGCACGTTGAGGCGACCGCGGTGCGGCATGCCGATGCACACCTCGTCGAGACCGTCGGCGGCCGCCCCGCGCAGGATGGTGTCCAGCATCGCGATGACGGACTCGCCGCCCTCCAGGCTGAAGCGCTTCTGGCCGACGAACTTGGTCTGCAGGAAGGTCTCGAAGGCCTCGGCGGCGTTCAGGCGGCCCAGCAGGTTGAGCTGCTCCTCGCGGCCCGGCTTCTCGAAGGGCTGCTCGAGCTGCTCCTGCATCCAGCGGCGCTGCACCGGGTCGGAGATGTACATGTACTCCACGCCGATGGTGCGGCAGTAGGAGTCACGCAGGATGCCCAGGATGTCGCGCAGCGGCAGGCGGTCGGCGCCCCCGAAGCCGTTGGTGGGGAACTCGCGGTCCAGGTCCCACAGCGTGAGGCCGTGGGTGTTGATGTCCAGGTCCGGGTGGCGACGCAGCTGGTACTCCAGCGGGTCGGTGTCGGCCATGAGGTGGCCGCGCTCGCGGTAGGCCTGGATGAGGGCCTGCACGCGGGCGTCCTTGGAGAGGTCGTTCTCGTGGACCGCGGCGATGTCCGGGGTCCAGCGGACCGGCTCGTAGGGGATGCGCAGGCTCTGGAAGATCTCGTCGTAGAAACCGTCCTCGCCGTTGAGGTAGCCGTGCACCAGCTTGAGGAACTCACCGGAGGCGGCACCCTGGATGACGCGGTGGTCGTAGGTGGAGGTCAGCGTCAGGATCTTGCTGACCGCGTCCTCGGCGATGCGTTCGGGGGACATGCCCTGGAACTCCGCCGGGTACTCCAGCGCGCCGACGCCGATGATGGCCGCCTGGCCGCTCATGAGGCGGGGCACCGAGTGGGTGGTGCCGATGCCGCCGGGGTTGGTCAGCGACATCGTGGTGCCGGAGAGGTCGGCGATGTCGAGCTTGTTGTCACGGGCCTTGGCCACCAGGGCGTCGTAGGCGTACCAGAACTGGGTGAAGTCCATCTGGTCGGCGTGCTTGATGCTCGGCACCAGCAGCGTGCGGCTGCCGTCCGGCTTCTTCATGTCGATGGCGATGCCGAGGTTGAGGGTGCCGGGGTTGGTGACCTGCGGCTTGTCCTTCTCGTCGGTGCCGTAGACGAAGTTCATGTCCGGCATGGCGCGGACGGCCTTCACCAGCGCGTACCCGATGAGGTGGGTGAAGCTGATCTTCCCGCCGCGGTTGCGGGCGAGGTGGCCGTTGATGACGATGCGGTTGTCGATGAGGGCCTTGGCCGGCACCGCACGCACGGAGGTGGCGGTGGGGACGGTCAGGGAGGCGTCCATGGCCTTGACGATGGCGCCGGCGGTGCCCTTGATCTTCTCGGTGCTCGGCTCGGCCTCACCCTGCACGTCGCGGGGGCTGGGCATGTCGCGGCTCAGCGGGCGGCGGCGCGGCGGGTTGAGCTCCTCGCCCAGGGTCTCGGCCTCGGTGTTCACCACGGAGCGCTTCTGGGAGGGGGAGACCTTCTCGGTGCTGCCCGAGCTCTTGGACGCGCTGGACTTCTGGGCGTCCTTCCCGTCCTGCGAGGTGGGGGACTGGTGCTGCTCGGCCTTGTCCTCGGTGCGGCCGGCGGCGGTGTCCTTCTGCTTCCCGGTATCTGCCTGCTTGCCGGCGTCCTTCTGCTTCTCGGCGTCCTTGGCCGGGGCCTTCTGCTTGGCCTCCTCGGCCGGCTTCGAGTCCCGCGGGGCCTTGCCGGCGGAGGGTGCGGCCCCCGCATCGGACGGCGCCTGACCACCCTCGGGCGACCACGTGGCGAACAGCTCCTGCCACTCCGGACCCACCGAGCTCGGGTCCTGCTGGAACTGTTCGTACTTGTCCTCCACGAGCCAGTCATTGGCCCCGAAGGTGGCCTGGGCGTCGGAGGAGTGGTTCTCGGCCACGGTGGATGCGCCTTCTTCCCTGAACTCGAGTGTGATCGTCCTGTGCGGGGCTGCCTCCGGGTGGCACCCCACATCACTGCTGGGGTCCAGCCTAATGCCCGCGTGGCGCGGGGGAGGGAGGTGGGGACGCCGCGGGGCGGGCGGCGACCGTGGTGGTCGTCCGCCCGCCCCGCGGCGGTGTGGTGGGGTGAGGTGCTCGATGGGGTGGGTCACCGCATCGAGCACCCTCGGGTGGTGCGTCAGCCCACGTCCTTGCGCCGGTAGATGAAGATGCCCACGAGGGTCAGCACCAGGGCGTAGGCCAGGAGCACCAGCCCGCCCTGCCACTGCGAGAGAGCGTCCCAGAACAGGAACTCGTCGTCCGTCCCCATCAGGGCACCGGTGGCCGGCCCGGGGAGGTAGGGCGCCACGTCGGCGATCCAGTCGACGAAGCCCGCGATGATCTGCAGGCCGACGTCGGCCACCAGTGCACCCACCACGCCGATCAGGACGGTGACGATGGGGCTGGACACGACCGAGCCCAGACCGAGGCCGATCAAGCTCCACAGGACGATGGCCAGGAGCACGGCGCCGAACGTCTTCGCGAGTTCGGCCGGCTCCGGGAAGGCTGCCGCGTCGTTGACCGCCAGCACCAGGCTGCCGGCGCCCACCGCACCCACCAGCTGGGTCACGCCCAGGATCAGGCCCATGAGCGCCACGACGAACGCCTTGGCGACGATGGTCTGCCAGCGCTGCGGCACGGCCAGGGCGGTGGAGGTGACGGTCTTGTACCGCTCCTCGGAGCCCACGAAGAGCGCCGCGGCGGTGAGCGCCAGGAGGTACACCCACATCGTGGGCGCTCGGTAGACCTGCTGGGCGAGCTCGAGGTCGCTGAAGTCGGGGGGGCCGCCCTGCGTTCCCTCGGGAACGTCGAAGGTGACGGCCCATCCCAGGAAGGCCGACAGGCCGGCCGAGAGGAGCAGGACGACCAGCGCCATGCCCCAGACGAACTTGGTGGTGAAGAGCTTGCGGAGCTCGGACCTCAGTGCGCCGCCCATGTCAGGCCTCCTCGTTGCGGTTGCCGTGCTGCTCGGTGAGACGGACGAACATCTCCTCGAGGTCGCTGCGGGTGGTGGACATGCCGTAGATGGGTTGACCGGCTGCCAGGGCGGTGTCGCCGATGAACTCGGCGTCCTCGCTCTCGATGTCCAGATGGCCGTCCTCGAGCACCGTGGCGCGGGTGCCGCGGTCGGACAGGACGGCCGCCAGGGCCTGCGGGTCGCGCGTCCGGACACGGGTGCCGGTGGTGCCCTCCAGCTCCGCGAGGGGACCGGCGGCGATCTTGCGCCCGTTGGCGATGATCACGACGTCGTCGACGGTCTGCTGTACCTCGGAGAGCATGTGCGAGCTGACCAGGATGGTCTTGCCCTGGTCGTGCGCCAGGTGGTGCAGGACGCCGCGGAGCCAGCGGATGCCCTGCGGGTCCAAGCCGTTGGCCGGCTCGTCGAGGACGAGCACGCGGGGGTCGCCCAGGAGGGCCGTCGCGAGGCCGAGTCGCTGGCGCATGCCCATGGAGTAGCCGCCTGCTTTCTTGCGGGCGGCGCCGGGGATGCCCACGAGCTCCAGCAGCTCGTCGACGCGCGAGTCGGGGATGCCGTGGGTGGCCGCGATGGTGCGCAGGTGGTTGCGACCGGAGCGGTTCGGGTGGAAGTTCGTGGCCTCCAGGGCTGCGCCCACGGTGTGGAGCGGGCGCTTGATGGACCGGTAGTCCCGGCCGTCGATGGTGGCGGTGCCGCTGGTCTTGCGGATCAGCCCCAGCAGCATGCGCAACGTGGTGGTCTTGCCCGATCCGTTGGGGCCCAGGAAGCCGGTGATGCGGCCGGGCTCGACCGTGAACGACAGGTCGTCGACGGCGCGGAAACTGCCGTAGTGCTTGGAGAGGTTCTGGATCTCGACGCGGGCGCCCTGGCCGCCGTGGCCGTGGGCGGGCCCGGTGGGCTGCGGGGCTGCGGGCCCGGGCGCCTGGTCTGTCATCGCAGTGCTCATGTCACCCCCATGGGTGTGGAGGGCTCACGGGAGCCGTGGTCTGGGTACTGGTTCATCAGATCACCGCCCCGTGGTCCCGGAGTGTGAACTGGGGGACCATTCGGGGTGACATCCGTCATCCCGTGGGGGGATCCGGTGGGTGGAGTGGTTGCCCGGCCGCGCCCCCCGGTGCCCCCCGGTGCCAGCTCCCCGGCCCCCGGTGCCCCCCGGTGCCAGCTCCCCGGCCCCCGGTGCCCCCCGGTGCCAGCTCCCCGGCCCAGGCACCGGTGCCTCACCTCCGGTGCCCGGCGCATGCCCCCCCCGGTGACGGGCGCCCGGCGTGACTGATCGCCAACGGTCGGGCGCGCCACCCTCAGTCGTCGCAGATTGCAGTTGAGGCGTCGCAGATTGCACAGAATCGGGGGTCTCAGCGCAATCTGCGACGACTGTTCTGCAATCTGCGACGACTCAGGAGCACCAATGCGGACACCGCCTCGGCGCCCGATCCTGTACGTCCCGGCCTGCGGCGGCTCACTGTCGAGGGAGCAGCCGCTGGGCGAGGTCCGCCAGCCACGGAGCGTCCGGGCCGCGACGAAGATCCTGCTTCGTGAGGGTGATGGGGTGCCAGCCCGCATCCATCAGTCGTTCGCGGCGGCGGAGCGTCTTCTGCAGCGCCTCGGGGTCGGCGTAGTGGTAGCCGCCGTCGTACTCGACCGCCAGCCGGTGCTCCTCCCAAGCGAAGTCCACCTCGCCGACGAACGCGCCCGCATCGGAGAGGACGGTGTGGTTCAGCAGCGGCTCGGGAAGTCCCTTGAGCATCATCCAGAAGCGGACCTGTGACTCGGTGGGGGAGCGCGACCCGGTACGGATGTAGGCCAGTGCCTGCCGTGCGATGCGGTGCCCCGGAGACCTGGGCCGGCGCTGCAGGACCTCGGAGAGGCTCTCCGGTGGTGAGCCTGTCCACCGATTGACCACAGCATCACCGGCAACGACGAGCGCTTGGAGGCCCCAGTGCCCCGGAGCCGCGAGGTCCAGCCAGGTGTCCGGCGCGGAGGTGACTGCCACGCCCTGGACGGTCTCGACCTGGCGGTGCTCGAGGCCCCCGTGGCCGATGAGGCGCGGGCGTCGCGCTCGCAGGTGGCCTTCGCGGCGAACGTGGACCGGGTCGCCGGCGCGTGCCCGGTAGGGGGTGGGGATTCCCAGCAGGACGGCGGCCGAGTCACAGCTGAATGCGGTGCGTGAAGGCATGCCCTGCCAGAAGGCGAGGAGGTCCTCGGCGGCTGAGCTGGGGATGGTGCGGGCGCGGGCGCCGAAGGTCGGAACGTGCCAGCCGCGATGACGGAGCTGGTTCGGGGTGAGCCCCGCCGCGATGCCCTCGCTGTAGCGGAAGCGCTGCGGACTGTTGACGGGCGGCTCTGTCCGGGGGTCCGGTATGCGGGGGCCGGTGTTCATGGGCCGCAGCCTCGTCGGGCCGGCAGTTCTGCGGGCGTGGGGATGGTGGGGCCGGTGGATGGGCCGTCGCGCGTGGCAGACAGGACCGTCGGCTGTGGACGGACGCGCCTGGGGTCGGGGCCGTGCGCCGGTGGATGCCTGGGAACGCTGGGGCTGGGCAAGTGAGTCGTCGCACTTTGCACGTGTGGCGTCGCAGATTTCAGGGTTTGGGGGCGCACGGTGCAATGTGCGACGAACGCCGTGCAATCTGCGACGACTGACGAGCTGGGCGCCGCCACCGCACCACCCCAAGCACGCCGCAGGCCCCGGTCCGTGGTGGACCGGGGCCTGCGTTCCGTGCGCCCCCGGCAGGATTCGAACCTGCGCTCCCGCCTCCGGAGGGCGGTGCTCTATCCCCTGAGCTACGGGGGCACGGTGTCCACACAACCGGCCAAGAGCCGGACTGATGAACCGAGGGGACACCCTACCAGCGCACCTCGGTAGGGTTCGCGCATGACTCCCGAGCAGCTCGCCCAGGCCATCACCGCCGCCCTCGAGGCGGCCGTCGCCGACGGACAGATCGCCGTCGAGATCCCGGCCGAGGTGCGCGTGGAGCGACCCAAGGACCGCAACCACGGCGACTGGGCCAGCAACATCGCCCTGCAGCTGGCCAAGAAGGCCGGCATGAACCCGCGCGAGTTCGCCGAGATCGTGGCCGCCCGCCTGCGCGAGGCCGAGGGGGTGGCCGCCGTCGACATCGCCGGCCCCGGCTTCCTCAACATCACCCTCGATGCGGCGAGCGCTGGTGAGCTGGCCCGCACCATCGTCGAGGGGGACGCCACCTACGGCAACAACGACGCCCTGACTGGCCACACCATCAACCTCGAGTTCATCTCGGCCAACCCCACCGGCCACCTGCACGTCGGCCACACCCGCTGGGCCGCCCTGGGCGACTCGATGCGGCGACTGCTCGCCGCGAGCGGCGCCGACGTCACCGCCGAGTACTACATCAACGACGCCGGCGCCCAGATGGACAAGTTTGGCGCCAGCGTCCTAGCCGCGGCGAAGGGCGAGCCCACCCCCGAGGGCGGCTACCCCGGCGAGTACGTCCAGGAGCTCGGCGCCGCCGCGCTGGAGCAGCGCCCCGACCTGGCCGAGCTCCCGCAGGACGAGGCTGTCACCGCTGCCCGCGAGCTCGGCTACCCGATGATGCTGCAGCAGATCAAGGACACGCTGGACGCCTTCGGCGTGCACTTCGACGTCTGGTTCTCCGAGGCCAGCCTGCATTCCAGCGGCTTGGTGGAGAAGGCCGTGGAGCGCCTGCGCGAGCAGGGCCACGTCTACGAGGAGGGCGGCGCGGTCTGGCTGCGCACCACCGACTTCACCGACGACAAGGACCGCGTGCTGGTGCGCGCCAACGGCGAGCCCACCTACTTCGCCTCCGACGCCGCCTACTACCTCAGCAAGAAGGACCGCGGCTTCACCGAGAAGATCTACCTGCTGGGCGCCGACCACCACGGCTACGTCAACCGCCTCAAGGCCATCAGCGCCGCCGCCGGTGACGACCCGGCCAAGGACATCGAGATCCGCATCGGCCAGCTCATCAGCATCAACGGTGCCCGCCTGAGCAAGCGCGCCGGCAACGTGGTGGACCTGCGCGACATGCTCGAGTGGATCGGCGCCGACGCCATCCGTTACTCGCTGGGCCGCTACCCGGCGGACACCCCGCTGGAGCTCGACGGCGAGGAGCTGCGCAAGCAGACCAACGACAACCCGGTCTTCTACGTGCAGTACGCCCACGCGCGCACCGCGAACGTCGCGCGCCTCGCCGCCGCCGATGGGGTGAGCCGCGCCGAGGGCTTCGACCCGTCCCTGCTGAATGACCCCACCGAGGCGACGTTGCTGGCCGCGCTGGGCGACTTCCCGCGCGTGGTGGCCCAGGCCGCCGAGTTGCGTGAGCCGCACCGGGTGGCCCGCTACCTCGAGGGCCTGGCCGGTGCCTTCCACAAGTGGTACGACGCCTGCCGCGTGCGCCCGCGCGACGGTGAGGAGGTCACCGACTTGCACCGCAGCCGGCTGATGCTGAACGACGCCACCGGCGTGGTGCTGCGCCGTGGGCTGGACCTGCTGGGGGTCTCGGCGCCCGAGCGCATGTGAGCCGCGGCTCAGCTGGCCGCAGCGTCCCCGCCGGCCGGCTGAGCCGACAAGCCCGCCCAACACTGCCCGGCGTGCTCGCAGCACGGGGTGCCCCGGGGCGTCTCGGCCGGTGATAGTGTGACGAGCGTCGGCAGGAACACTCGTTCCACTCCGGCATCTCCCGGCCCGAGGGTCGTCCCGCGGATCCCACGCAGTCGCATGGGTCTGATCCGACTGTGATGACGAACCCGGTTGAACGACCGCTCGCCAGCACGGCGATCCTCATCGGCCAGTAACCGAGCACGACCGTCCCCGCGCCGTACGGCGCGCCTGGCGTCGCGCCGAATCCATCACTTCTGCGCCCCTCTGGCGCAGGTTGGAAGGACATGCATGATTGACATGACCCAGCCGGCCGAGAACCCGAAGCGTTCCACGGCCCTGAGCGTTCTCCGCCTGGCCGAGCTCCAGGAGCTGGCCGCCAGCATGGGCATCGACACCACCAAGAAGCGCAAGGGGGACCTGGTCGCCGAGATCCGCCAGGCGCGCGTGGACGCCGGGTCCGCCCAGCCGTCCGCGGCCGCACAGGGTGGGGAGACCGAGCAGGCCGAGCAGGCCGCCCCCCGCCGTGAGCGCACCCGCGCCACCAGCGATGCGGGGCAGGCTCCCACCGCCGGCACCACGACCTCCGACGCCCCCGAGAACGCGGCCGCGTCGACCCCCGAGGACGTCCAGGACGCCCCGGGGACGCGCGGCACCCAGAACACGTCCGATGAGGGCGACGACAGCGACGGCGGCTCCGGCCGCACCCGTCGTGGTCGCCGTGGCGGCCGCACCCGCGGCGAGTCCGGTCAGGACGGCCAGCAGGACGACCACCAGCAGGACGAGCGCGGTGCGCGCGGCCAGCAGGGCCAGGACGACCGCAGCTCCCGGGACCAGCAGGACGACGCCCGCACCCAGCGTGAGCAGCAGTTCCAGCAGGCACCGCAGACCGACGAGCGCGACGACCGGGGCCAGCGCGAGGACCGCGACGAGCAGGACGGCCAGCAGCGCGAGTCCCGCGGGGACCGCGGCAACCGGGGCGACCGCGCCCAGGACGACCCCCGTCAGGGCCAGGACAGCCGTGGGGACAACGGACCGGACCGGGGCGGCGACGACGAGGACGACGAGCGCGGCGGACGACGCCGCAGCCGCCGCAACCGTCGCAACCGGGGCCGCGGTCGTGGGGACGACGATCAGCAGGGCGGTCAGCAGAACCGCGACGGCCGGGGCGACCGCGACGGCCGCCAGGACCGCGGGGACCAGCAGGGCGGTGGCCAGCAGAACCGCAACCAGGACCGCAACCAGAACCGCGGCGGCCAGGACAACGACGCCGACCTGGTGCCGATCGCCGGCATCCTGGACGTGCTCGACTCCTACGGGTTCGTGCGCACCACCGGCTACCTGCCCGGCCCGAGCGACGTCTACGTGCCCATGCAGATGATCAAGCGCCACGGCCTGCGCAAGGGTGACGCCGTGATCGGCCGCATCAAGCCGCGTCACGACCTCGAGGACGACAACTCGACGCCCACCCCGCAGCAGGGCCGCCGCAACCAGAAGGCGAACAAGAACAAGTTCAACGCCTTGGTGAAGGTTGACCAGGTCAACGGCCTGGACCCCGAGGATGCGCGCCGCCGCGTGGAGTTCGGCAAGCTCACGCCGCTCTACCCGCAGCACCGCATGCGCCTGGAGAACGGCCAGAAGAACTACACCAACCGGATCATCGACCTGGTGGCGCCGATCGGCAAGGGCCAGCGCGGCCTCATCGTGGCCCCGCCGAAGGCCGGCAAGACGATGATCCTGCAGGCCATCGCCAACGCCATCACGGAGAACAACCCCGAGGCGCACCTCATGATCGTCCTGGTGGACGAGCGCCCCGAGGAGGTCACCGACATGCAGCGCACGGTCGCCGGTGAGGTCATCGCCTCCACCTTCGACCGTCCCGCCGACGACCACACGATCGTGGCCGAGCTCGCCATCGAGCGCGCCAAGCGTCTCGTGGAGATGGGCAAGGACGTGGTGGTGCTGCTGGACTCCATCACCCGTCTGGGCCGCGCCTACAACATCGCGGCGCCCGCCTCCGGCCGGATCCTGTCCGGTGGTGTGGACTCCTCGGCGCTGTACCCGCCGAAGCGCTTCTTCGGTGCCGCGCGCAACATCGAGAACGGTGGCTCGCTCACCATCCTCGCCACGGCGCTGGTGGAGACCGGATCGAAGATGGACGAGGTGATCTTCGAGGAGTTCAAGGGCACCGGCAACATGGAGCTGCGTCTCTCGCGCCAGCTCGCCGACCGCCGCATCTTCCCGGCCGTGGACGTCAACGCCTCGGGCACCCGCAAGGAGGAGATCCTCCTCAACGCCGAGGAGCTCAAGGTGGTCTGGAAGCTGCGCCGCGTGCTCTCCGCGCTGGACAGCCAGGCCTCGATCGAGCTGCTGCTGGACCGCATGCGCAAGACCGGCAGCAACGGCGAGTTCCTGATGCAGGTGCAGCAGACCTCCTCGATCAAGCTGGAGGACGAGGAGGACTGACCCTCTTCGATGGGGTGAGCTCACCTCATCCCTCCTTGATGGGGTGAGCCCGCCTCACCCGCCGGACCGGGCCGGGGCCTACCGTGAACACATGACCACGGATGAGGCCCCGGCCCGCAACGCGTCCAGTGAGGGCGCCTTCGAACGAGACACCCGCTACCTCGCCGACCGCATCTCCGCCGACGCCCCCACCCCCGGCCCGACCGGCGAGAAGGTGGGGGAGATGACCTGGCCGGTGGAGGCCGGCCGCTACCGGCTGGTCGCCGCACGGGCCTGCCCGTGGGCGCACCGCACCGTCATCGTGCGCCGCCTGCTGGGCCTGGAGGAGGTCATCTCCCTGGGCCTGGCCCACCCCGTGCACGGCGAGGCCTCCTGGAACTTCGACCTCGATCCCGACGGCCTCGACCCCGTGCTCGGGGTGCACCGGCTGCGCGAGTGCTACAACGCCCGCGTGCCCGACTACCCGCTGGGCATCACCGTCCCGGCGATGGTGGAGGTGGCCTCCGGGCAAGTGGTCACCAACGACTTCGCACAGCTGACGCTCGACTTCTCCAGCGAGTGGACCGCGCACCACCGCGAGGGGGCGCCGGACCTGTACCCCGAGGCGCTGCGGGCCGAGATGGACCCGATCATGAAGCGCATCTACACCGAGGTGAACAACGGCGTCTACCGCTGCGGCTTCGCGGCCGACCAGCAGGCCTACGAGGACGCCTACGACCGGCTCTGGACGGCGCTGGACTGGCTGGAGGAGCACTTGGCCGACCGCCGCTACCTGGTGGGCGAGCACATCACCGAGGCCGACATCCGGCTGTTCACCACGCTGGTGCGCTTCGACCCGGTGTACCAGGGGCACTTCAAGTGCAACCGCTCCACGCTGCGGGCGATGCCGGTGCTCTCGGCCTACCTGCGGGACCTCTTCCAGACCCCGGGCTTCGGCGACACCACGGACTTCGAGCAGATCAAGCAGCACTACTACGAGGTGCACCGCGAGGTGAACCCCACCGGCATCGTGCCCGCGGGGCCGGACATGGCCTGGCTGCTCGAGCCCCACGGCCGCGAGGAGCTCGGCGGCTCGCCGTTCGGTGCCGGCACGCGCCGGGGCCGGTCCCCGCATCGGAGCAGGTCCCGGCGGAGAACACGCCGCTCTGACCCCGGTGGGCCGACCGGGCCGACCGGCACCCCCACAGCCCGAAGGGCCGCTCCCGCACTGTGCGGGAGCGGCCCTTCGTCGATTGCCGGGTGGGCGCCGGTGTCAGCCCTGCGGGCGACCCTCGGGGCCGTCCTGCGGCCACTGCTGGCCACCCTGACCGGGCTCACGGCCCGGCTGGTCGTCCCGCATGGGAGAGTTGCGCTGCGGCTCGTCGTCCGCGTGCGTGTCCAGCCCCGGGTTGCTCTGGATGGCCGAGCCACCTGCCGGGGTGGAGCCGCCCAGACCGCCCATGCCCGCAGCGGAACCGCGTCGAGCGGTGGCCGAGTCGGCGACCTCGTCGGTGGCGCCACGGGCCTCTGCGCGCGCCTTGCGCAGCGCCTCGGCCGGGTCCTCCAGGTTGGTCTCCTCGATGTCGAGCGTCATCGGCTCGCCCATCGTGTTGGTCTCGTGGACCGAACCGCGCCCGTCGTCGAGCCCGGGCTGGCCGCCCAGCACGCCGCCCACGCCCTTGAGCGCGTCGGTGATCTCGCTGGGGAAGAAGAACATCTTGTTCGCCTCGCCCTCGGAGATCTTGGGCAACGCCTGCAGGTACTGGTAGGCGAAGACCTTGCTGTTCGGGTTGCCGCGGTGGATGGCGTCGAACACCTGCATGATGGCGCGCGACTCACCCTGGGCGCGCAGCACCGAGGCCTGCGCGTCACCCTCGGCGGTCAGGATGGCTGCCTGCTTCTCACCCTCGGCCGTCAGGATTTGCGACTGCTTCACACCCTCGGCGTTCAGGATGGCCGCGCGACGGTCACGCTCGGCGCGCATCTGCTTCTCCATCGAGTCCTGCACGCTGGGCGGCGGGTCGATCGCCTTGAGCTCCACGCGGTTCACGCGGATGCCCCAGCGGCCGGTGGCCTCGTCCAGCACGCCGCGCAGGCGGCCGTTGATCTGGTCGCGGCTGGTCAGGGTCTGCTCCAGGTCCAGCGAACCGATCACGTTTCGCAGGGTGGTGACCGTGAGCTGCTCGATACCCGAGATGTAGTTCGCGATCTCGTAGGTGGCGGACTTCGGGTCGGTGACCTGGAAGTAGATGACGGTGTCGATGGAGACCACCAGGTTGTCGCTGGTGATCACCGGCTGCGGCGGGAAGCTGACGACCTGCTCACGCAGGTCGACGCGGGCGCGCGACTTGTCGACGAACGGGATGAGCAGGTTCAGGCCGGCGTCCAGCGTCTTGCTGTAGCGGCCCAGGCGCTCCACGATCACCGCAGTGGCCTGCGGCACGATCATGATCGATCGCACCAGCACCACGACGACGAACAGGAGCAGCAGTATCAGGACCACTGCTGTGATGACTTCGGGCACGTCTCCTCCTTGGGGACGGGTCGGTCGTTCGGTCGGGTCGGGGACTCGGGGAGGGGTCCGGCGTGTGTCAGGCCGCGAGGCGCTCGATGCGGGCCGTCGCACCCTCGATGCGGGCGATGCGGACGCGCTCGCCGATGGCGAAGGTCTCACCGTCCCACTGCGGGCGGGCCGTCCACGTCTCACCGGCGAGCTTCACGGTGCCGGCCAGCTCGGTGACGGGCTCGGTGACCAGGGCGTCGCGGCCCTTCAGCGCCGCGGCGTTGGTCACGGCCAGCGGGGTGTTCTCCAACAGGCGGCGCTTGAGCACCGGGCGCACGAGGAAGAGCAGCAGCAGCGAGGCCAGGGCGAAGGTGACCACCTGGCCGGTGAAACCCAGGCCCAGGGCGGCCAGGACCATCGCCACGAGGGCGCCGATCGCCAGCATCAGGAACATGAAGTCGAGTGTCATCATCTCCACGGCGCCCAAGGCGAGGGCGGCGCCGAGCCACCACAACCACGGAGATTCTTGGAGAAAGTCCACCATGCGATGAACTGTAGTTCGCGTGTGGTCCGGCACACATGGGCCCGCAGGTGGACGTGTCCCGCACCACGCTGCCGAGGGTGGTCCCGGGGCCCGTTTGGCGGCAGGGCACGGCAGTGGCACAATAGGTCGTTGCGTCCGGTTCACGTCACGCCTCCTGCTGGTCATCCTGATCAGCACGTCGTGACCAGTAGGTCATGACCAGTGCGTCGAGATGGGCACCTCAGCAGCGGCACGCGGCGATCCGTCCACACGGGCACGCGGACGACCCGGGCATCACCCCCTGAGCAAGGAGACACCATGCGCAAGGACATTCACCCCGCGTATGACACCACCGAGGTCGTGTGCACCTGCGGCAGCACCTTCACGACCCGCAGCACCGCCGACGGCGGCCGCATGAGCGTGGACGTGTGCAGCCAGTGCCACCCCTTCTACACCGGCAAGCAGAAGATCCTGGACACCGGTGGTCGCGTGGCCCGCTTCCAGCAGCGCTACGGCAACAAGGCCGGCAACTGAGACATCTGGTCATGGCCGGGTACCCCACGGGGGTCCCCGGCCATCATCATGTCCGCAGGAGGACGTGACGATGAGTGAGGCACTGGGCGAGGCGCTGGCCGAGCACGCACGGCTCGAGGCCGAGATGGCCCGGCCGGAGGTGGTCGGTGACCCGGCACGCTTCCGCGCCGCGGCTCGGGGCTACGCGGCCCTCGAGCCCGTGGCCCGTGCGGCCGCCCGCCGGGAGGCCGCCGAGCAGGATCTCGCCGCCGCCCGCGAGCTGGCCGCCGAGGAGCCGGACTTCGCGGCCGAGCTGCCGGCCCTGGTCGAGGAGCTCGAGGCCGCGCAGGAGGCCCTCACCCGCGCCCTGGTGCCCCGCGACCCGGACGACGACCGGGACGTCATCCTCGAGGTCAAGGCAGGGGAGGGCGGTCAGGAGTCCGCCCTCTTCGCCCACGAGCTCGTGCGCATGTACCTGCGCCACGCCGAGCGTCGCGGGTGGGCGGCCACGGTGCTGGAGTCCACCGCATCGGACCTGGGCGGGGTGAAGGACGCCCGGGTGGCGATCCGGGCCCGGGGTGCGGGGGAGCCGGGCGACGCACCGTGGGCGCGGCTGAAGTTCGAGGGGGGAGTCCACCGGGTGCAGCGGGTGCCGGTCACCGAGTCGCAGGGGCGCATCCACACCTCGGCGGTGGGGGTGCTGGTGCTGCCGGAGGTCGACGACCCCGGTGAGGTGGAGATCGCCCCGGCCGACCTCAAGGTGGACGTCTACCGCAGCTCGGGCCCGGGTGGGCAGAGCGTCAACACCACCGACTCGGCCGTCCGCCTCACGCACCTACCCACCGGCGTGGTCGTGACCTGCCAGAACGAGAAGTCCCAGCTGCAGAACAAGGAGGCGGCCCTGCGGGTGCTGGCCTCCCGGCTGCGGCGGATGGCGCTGGAGGAGGCCCAGGCGGAGGTCTCGCAGGCCCGCCGCGCGCAGGTGCGCACCGTGGACCGCAGCGAGCGGGTGCGGACGTACAACTTCCCGGAGAGCCGGGTGAGCGACCACCGCACGGGGTACAAGGCGCACAACCTGCCGGCGGTGCTGGACGGGGACCTCGATGCGGTGATCGACTCCCTGGTGGCCGACCACGAGGCCCAGCTGCTCGCCGGGGAGGGCTGAGCCGTGGAGCCGGTCGCCCTGGACGCCCTGCTGCGGTCCGCCACCACCCGCCTGGCCGATGCGGGGTGCCCGAGCCCCGCGGCCGACGCCGCCGCCCTGCTCGCCCACGCCCTGGACTGCGAGCCGGGGGAGCTGCACCGTCGGGTGCTACTGGGGCACGCGCTGGCCGGCGACGACCCGCGGAGGGAACGCTTCGAGGCCGGCGTGCAGCGGCGGGAGGCCCGGGAGCCCCTGCAGCACGTGACCGGGACCGCCTGGTTCGCCGGGCTGGGGCTCGAGGTGGGGCCGGGGGTGTTCGTGCCTCGGCCGGAGACCGAGCTGCTGGTGGAGCTCGCGGCCGAGCGGGTGCTGGCGCTCGCCGGTGGGGCTGGCCCTGAGGCGCAGGTCGAGGTGGTGGACCTCTGCACCGGCAGCGGGGCCGTGGTGCTGGGGCTCGCCCGGCGGCTGGCGGACCGGGCCGAGGCGGGGCAGGCGGTGCCCACCGCCACCCTGCGCGCGGTGGAGCAGGACCCCCGGGCGGCCGAGTACGCCGAGCGGAACATCGAGGCCGTCGGGGTGACCGTCGACCTCAGGGTGAGCGATGCGCGGGAGGAGTTCGTCGACCGGGAAGGGTTGGTGGACGTCGTGGTGAGCAACCCTCCCTACGTTCCCGAGGGCGCGGAGCCGCTCGAGCCCGAGGCCCGCGAGCACGACCCCCGGCAGGCGCTCTACGGCGGATCGGCCGACGGGCTCGTCCTGCCAGTGGAGCTGGCGCGGCACGCTCGCGTCCTGCTGCGCCCCGGGGGCTGGCTGCTCATGGAGCACGACGACAGTCAGGGGGAGTCGCTGCCCCGGGCCCTGGAGGAGATCGGGTTCGACCAGCTGGCCGACCACCTCGACCTCGCCGGCCGTCCCCGGGTGGTCGAGGCGCGCTGGCCCGGCCGCGGCTGAGCCCGCCTGCACGCCCCACAGCGCGCCGCCGGGGTGGTCAGACCTCCGCGACGACGATGCCCCACTGGGCGGCGGCCAACCGGGAGAGCTGACCCGGCGTCAGCACGGCACCCCCCAGAGCCGTCAGGGGGAGGTCCTCCGGCAGCCCCGCCGCCCGCAGGTCCGCCCCGACCAGGTCCGCGCCCTCGATCTCCGCGCCGAGCAGGTCGCACCCGTCGAAGGTGGCGCCCCGCAGGTCGGTGCCGCGGAGCACCGCATCGGTCAGGCGCGCCCCGGCGAAGGCGTTGCCGGAGAGCCCGGCCCCCGTCAGGTCGACGGCGAAGGCCGTCCCGCCGCTGAGGGTGAAGCCCATGCCCCGCGTCTCCCGCAGGCTGGCCCCGCTCAGGCGGCTGCCGGTGAACCTGGCGCCGGTGAGCAAGGCCTTGTCGAACACCGCGTTGGTGAGGTCCGCCGCATCGAACCGGGCGTCGCACAGGTCGGCGCCCTCCCACCGGGTGCCGGTCCAGCTGCCCCCGGTCACGGTGACGCCGTCGGCGGTGGCGTGGTCGAACCGGCTGCCGACCGCCGAGCACTCCTCGAAGGTGGTGCCGGACAGCTCGGTGCCGCGCAGGTCCAGCTCCTCCAGGCTGCACCGCAGTAGGTGGGCGGCGGTCTGGGCGGCCTCCCGCACCTCGGCCTCCCCGAGGGCCCGGTCGGTCCAGCGGGGGTCGCGGGTGCTCGGTCGGCGTTCCGGGGTCATGGGCCGATCCTCGCACCGGCTGGGATTCCGGGGCGATCGCCCGCGCGTGACAGACTGCCCCGAGCCCACACAGGAGGACAGGCATGAGCCCGGTGTTCGACTGCACCGACCCCACGGACGAGCAGCGTGACGAGGCGTTCGGCGCCGCGACCGAGGCGCTCGGCGAGGGGCGTGTCATCGTGATGCCCACCGACACCGTCTACGGCGTCGCTGCCGACCCCTTCCACCCCGACGGCGTGCCGAACGTGCTGGCCGCCAAGCAGCGCTCCGCCGCCATGCCGCCGCCGGTGCTGGTGCCCTCGGTGCGCACCGTCGACGGGCTGGCGACCTCCCTGCAGCCCTACGTCAAGACGCTCATCCGCGAGCTGTGGCCCGGACCGCTCACCGTCGTGGTGCAGGCGCAGCCCTCCCTGCAGTGGGACCTGGGGGAGACCAACGGCACCGTGGCCCTGCGGATGCCGGACCACGACCTGGCCCTGCGGCTGCTGACCCGCACCGGCCCGCTGGCCGTGACCAGTGCCAACGTCACCGGTCAGCCGGCGGCCACCTCGGTGCTGGAGGCCGCGACCCAGCTCGGGTCGGCGGTGGAGGTCTACCTGGACGGCGGCCCCACCGCGGGCAACCGACCCTCGACGATCGTGGACTGCACCCGCCCCAGCCCCGTGATCCTGCGCCTGGGGGCGCTGTCGGTGGAGCGCCTGGAGGAGGTGATCGGCCCCGACGTGCACCTGCGGCTCTCGCCGGCCGAGCCCGAGCCCGCCGCCGACCGGGAGGCCCTGGAGAAGGAGCTCAAGGCCGCCGGTCGCTCCACGACCCCGGCCCCCGCCGGTGACGGGGGACCGACCGGTGAGGGCCCCACCAGTGAGGCCCCGGTGGGCAGCCCGGACGACGTGCCCGTCATCGGCGACGAGATCGACGACGAGGACGAGGAGGCCGGGCGCCGCGAGGAGGCCGAGCACGAGGCCTGGCTGGCCGAGCTGGAGCGGCGCGAGCGGGCCGGCGGCGAGACGGACGCCCCGACCACTCCCACCACCCCGGCCGGTCCCGGCCGCTCGACCGGTGCGACGAGCCTCTGGGCGCAGCCCGCAGACCCCGCGGACGCTGCCCACGAGCCGGGGGCCGCACGGGAGGCGGAGCACGCCCCCGGTGCGGACGCCGAGCGGGGCGACGCCCACCCCATCCAGGACGACGGGGTGGCCCAGGTGCACCAGCCCACCGCCTCCACCCTGCGCACCGTCGCGGTGCCGGTGGGCCAGGAGTTCGACGTCGTCGGCGTGGACACCGCTGGTCACGAGGTGCAGGACAGCCCGGCGCGTAGGCTGCACGGTGGCCGGGCGCACGACGCCCACGCGGTGGAGGACGCCGCGCCGAACGACCCCGTCAACGACGACAGGAGCACACGATGAGCGAGACCCCCTTCTTCGGTCCGGACTACGCGATGCTGGAGCAGCAGGACCCCGAGATGGCAGGGATCCTGCTCTCGGAGCTGGAGCGCCAGCGGACGGGCATCCAGCTCATCGCCAGCGAGAACCAGACCAGCCCCGCCGTGCTGACGGCGCTGGGGTCCACGCTCTCCAACAAGTACGCCGAGGGGTACTCCGGCAAGCGCTACTACGGCGGCTGTTCCGAGGTCGACAAGGCCGAGGACCTGGCCATCGCCCGCGCCAAGGAGCTCTTCGCCGCCGACCACGCGAACGTGCAGCCGCACTCGGGGGCCTCGGCCAACCAGGCCGTCTACGGCGCGTTCGCCAAGCCCGGCGACACCATCCTGGCCATGAGCCTCGACCATGGTGGCCACCTCACCCACGGGTTCAAGGTGAGCTTCTCCGGCAAGTGGTTCAACGCCGTGCACTACGGCGTGAACGCCGAGACCGAGCACATCGACTACGACGAGGTCGAGCGCCTGGCCAAGGAGCACCGCCCCAAGATCATCCTGGCGGGCGGCTCGGCCATCCCGCGCCTGATCGACTTCGAGCGCTTCCGTGCCATCGCCGACGAGGTCGGTGCCATCTTCTGGGTGGACGCCGCGCACTTCATCGGCCTGGTCGCCGGTGGCGTGATCCCCTCTCCGGTGCCCCACGCCGACGTGGTCTCGTTCACCACCCACAAGGTGCTGCGCGGCCCGCGCGGTGGCGCGATCGTCTGCAAGGCGGAGCACGCCAGCAAGATCGACAAGGCCGTCTTCCCGATGATGCAGGGTGGCCCCCTCATGCACGCCGTCGCCGCCAAGGCGGTCAACTTCCACGAGTGCATGCAGCCGGCCTACAAGGAGTACGCCGCCGCGGTGGTGGAGAACTCCAAGAAGCTGGCCGGCGCGCTGGGGGAGCACGGCCTGCGGCCGATCTCCGGCGGCACCGACACCCACCTGTCGCTGCACGACCTGCAGGGGCTGGGCGTCTCCGGCAAGGATGCCGAGGCGCGCTGTGACGCCGCGGGCCTGGTGCTCAACAAGAACACCATCCCGTTCGACCCGGCGCCCCCGATGCTCGCCTCCGGCGTGCGTGTGGGCACGCCGGCCGTCACCACCCAGGGCATGGGTGTCGAGCAGATGCAGACCATCGCCGACCTCATCGCCAAGGCCGTCACCCAGGGCGACGGGGACCGCGAGGGAGCCGTCTCCCGCGAGATCCGTGCCCAGGTCGACCAGCTGACCGCCGAGTTCCCCGCATACAAGCGCTGAGGGACCAGCGGCCGCCGCACCCGATGCGGCGGCCGCTGACCCCTGCCCGATCCCAGGAGGTGTCCTTCGGTGCGTGAATACCTCCTCATCATGCTCATCGCCGGGTCGGTGACCTTCGCGATCACACCGTTGGTGCGCTGGTTCGCCATCCGCGCCGGGGCGATCACACCGGTGCGCGGCCGCGACGTCCACGTGATGCCCAAGCCCCGCCTGGGGGGACTGGCGATGCTGGCGGGTCTGCTCGCGGCGACGCTCATGGCCGCGCGCCTGCCCTACCTCAGCCAGATCTTCGCCGACACCCAGATCCAGGGGATCCTGCTGGCCGCGGTCGTGGTCAGCCTGCTGGGGGCGGCTGACGACCGGTGGGACCTGCACTGGGCGCTCAAGCTCGGAGGACAGCTCGCGGCGGCCACGGTGCTGGCAGCGTTCGGCGTCACGCTGGTGAGCCTCCCCATCCAGGGCTACACGGTCCTGCCGGGCCCGGTCTCGCTGGCGCTGACCATCCTGCTGGTCGTGGCCACCATGAACGCGGTGAACTTCGTGGACGGTCTGGACGGACTCGCGGCGGGCATGGTGGGCATCGCCTCGGCGGCCTTCTTCGTGTGGAGCTACGAGCTCTCGCACACCTACGACCCCCCGAACGTGTTCTCGACGGCCACCTTCATCACGGCCGTCCTGGTGGGGGTGTGCGCCGGCTTCCTGCCCCACAACTTCCACCCCTCCCGGTTGTTCATGGGTGATGCGGGGTCGCTGCTGCTGGGGCTGCTGGTCGCCGCAGCCACCATCTCGTTGACCGGCACGGTGGACCCCGCCGCCGTGGGGACGCCTTCGCAGACCGCCGCGGTGGTGCTGCCGCTGGCGCTGCCGGTGGCCGTGATCGCCGTGCCGCTGGTGGACATGGTGCTGGCGGTGGTACGGCGCACCCGGGCCGGGCAGAAGCCGTGGGACGCCGATGCGCGCCACCTGCACCACCAGCTGCTGCGGCTGGGCCACTCCCACCGGTCGGCCGTCCTGACCATGTACCTGTGGGCCGGTGGCGTCGCCGGGGGAGTGCTGGCCTTCAACTTCGCCCCGGAGTGGGCCGCCCTGCTGCTGCTGGTGTCGCTGGTGGTGCTGGCGGCCCTGGTCACCTGGGTGGTGCCGCGGCGGCACGTCGCCCACGGAGGAGGCTCGTGAACCGTGACCCGTGGCGCCTGATGCTGGTGCGTGGCCCGCTGGCCTCGCTGCTGGTGCTGGCCGTGTCCGTCCCGACCGCGCTGTGGACCCGTGGCCCCGAGGGTGCGGTGACCGCGGCCGGGGTCTGCCTGGTGACGATGATGGTGCTCACCGCCGGGCTGGTGATGGTGCGGACCGTGCTGGACGGGGCGCCGGCCCTGGTGGTGCCGATGGCGCTACTGGTCTTCTTCCTGCAGGTCGGCATCTTCGCCGCTGCGGTCTTCCTCGTGCCGTGGTCCGACGGTCTCGTGTTCGCCCTGGTGGGTGGGCTCGCCGTCATCGCCTGGCAGGCCGGCGTGGTGCAGGGCTACGTCGCCGGCCGCCACGCGATGGTGTTCGTGGATCCCGGTGCTCCCGGTGTGGGCGACGCCGCGGTGAGCCACGACGACGCCGCCGAGGGGGCAGGTCGTGGCTGAGTACAAGGGCCCCTGGGTGGGTGACGACGAGCCGGAGGGCGAGTGGGAGAAAGAGGCCTGGCGCGGCGGCAGCAGTCGCGGCGCGGACCTCGGCATGGCCGTCCTGGCCACGCTGCTCACCAGCATCGCGGCCTTCGCGGGCCTGGGCTGGGTGCTCGAGTGGGCCACCGGCTGGAGGTGGCTGATGCCGGTGTCGATCCTCACCGGGGTGGGATTGTCCATGTACGTGCTCATCCTCAGGTATGGTGACGCCTGACAACGACGAAGCATCGTTGGTTCGACCTGCCCGCAGGTGGGCCCCGAGGGGCTCGAACACCCGGGCGGTGATGACGAACAAGTGCTTCGACGCCGTCTGACCCCGTGCATCGGCGCACGAGATCGGGGTCGGGACCCCTGACCCCGTGGAGGAGTAACACGTGAGCCACGCACCGGCCTTGTTGGCGGACGTCGAGTTCCACTCGCCGAGCACCAACGACTTCTGGCTCCCCCTGTTCGAGGTGGGCGGCTACGCCTTCACCCGGCAGATGCTGGTGGCCCTGCTCGTGACCGCGGGCCTGTGTGCCTGGATGCTCTGGGCCGCCAAGCGCGCCGCGGTCGTGCCCTCGAAGGGCATGTTCGTCACCGAGGGCATCTACGACTTCGTGCGCAACGGCATCGCCCGCGACCTCATCGGCGGTGAGAAGTTCAAGCCGTTCGTGCCGCTGCTCTTCTCGCTCTTCGTGTTCATCCTGGTGAACAACCTGATGGGCGTCATCCCCCCGGTGCAGATGCCCACGATGGCGTCCATCGCCTTCCCGATCGTGCTGACGCTGATCGTGTACGTGGTCTACAACGTGGTCGGCATCCGCAAGCACGGCTTGGTCGGCTACCTCAAGACCTTCGTGCCCGCTGGGCTGCCCAAGCCGATCGTCCCCATGGTCTTCCTGCTGGAGTTCGTCTCCAAGACCATCACCCAGCCGCTGACGCTCGCGCTGCGACTCTTCGGCAACATGCTCGCCGGCCACATGGCCCTGGTGCTGTTCATCATGGGTGGCTGGTTCTTGGTGAACTCGGGCCCGCTGTTGGCCATCGCCGGCGCTGGCTCCTGGATCATGGGTCTGCTCATGACCGTCTTCGAGATCCTGATCCAGGGTCTGCAGGCCTACGTGTTCACCCTCCTGTCGGCCAGCTACATCGGCTCGTCGCTTTCCGAGGACCACTGAGCACCACCGCCCACCGGGCACACCGCGGGGACCACCCCGCCCACACGCTGCATGACGCACAACTGAAGAGCACCACCCACTGAACCCGCCCCGCGTGGAAGGACCGCGCGGGACACAAGGAAAGAGGAAATCCATGGAAGGCTCGCTGAACCTCGTCGGTTACGGTCTCGCCACCATCGGCCCGGCCATCGCCGTCGGCCTGATCTTCGCCGCCTACATCAACGGTGTGGCTCGCCAGCCCGAGTCCCGCTCGCTCCTGCAGCCGATCGCCATCCTGGGTATGGCCATCGCCGAGGCGCTGGCCATCCTGGGCTTCGTGCTGACCTTCATCCTCTGACGGATCCGCGTCACCACGTGGACCGCCCCGGCGATCCACACCCCCTGTTGAATCCGTTGAAGGAGACACCGTGCACAACCTGAGTGTGCTGGCTGAGGGCGAGGAGCACGCGGCCGGTCGTTCCGGCACCGACGCGCTGATCCCGTACCTGCCCGAGCTCATCTTCGGTCTCATCGCCATCGGCATCGTCTACTACGTGGCCAGCAAGTTCTTCGTGCCGGCCATGGAGAAGGCATATGCCGAGCGCCGTGACGCCATCGAGGGTGGCATGGCTCGTGCCGAGGAGGCCGAGGCCGAGGCCAGGGCTGCCCAGCAGAAGTACGAGTCGCAGCTCGCCGAGGCTCGCGCGGAGGCCAACGCCATCCGTGAGAAGGCTCGCGAGGAGGGCGACGCCATCCGTGCGGAGAAGCGTCAGCAGGCTGACGCCGAGGCCGCCCGGGTCCTGGAGACCGCCCAGAAGCAGATCGCCTCGGAGCGCCAGCAGGCCCAGGTCCAGCTGCGCGGTGAGGTCGGCCGTCTCTCGACCGACCTGGCCGGCCGCATCGTCGGTGAGTCGCTGACCGACGAGACCCGCCAGAAGGGTCTGGTCGACCGCTTCCTGAGCGAGCTCGAGTCGGGTTCCGCGAGCGCGACCGGCAAGGCCCGCTGATGCAGGGGACTTCGATCGGTGCGTACACCACCACCCGCCAGGCGCTCGAGCAGCAGCTCGGCGCCGGGGCGCAGGGCATGGACCTGGCCGACCAGCTCTTCGGCGTGGCCGAGGTCCTGGGCGACAGTGGACAGCTGCGGCGGGCGCTGACCGACCCCACCCGTGAGGGCGAGGACCGGGCAGGCCTGGCGGCCAAGGTGTTCGCGTCCGCGTCGGAGCCCACCCGCACCGTCGTCCACACCGCCGCCAGCCAGCGCTGGCGCACCGAGGGCGACCTCGGGGAGGCGATCATCCGCCTGGGTGTCGAGGCCGTCCTCGACTCCGCCGAGCGGTCGGGCAACGGACAGCGCGTCACCGACGAGCTGTTCGCGGTGGAGCAGCAGTTCACCGACCACGCCGAGCTGCGGTCCACGCTGACCGACCGTCGGGTGGACCGGGAGGCCAAGTCCGAGCTCGTGGACAAGATCCTCGGCTCGAAGGTGGCACCCGAGACCCTGCGCCTGGTCCGCCAGGCGGTGGGCGGCGCGAAGTCGCTGCGCTTCGACCTGGCCCTGCGGGCCTACCGCGAGATCGCCGCGGCCCGCGCCGAGCGGCTCACGGCCGTGGCCCACACGGCCGTGGAGATGAGCGACGACCAGCAGGAGCGCCTGCGGGTCGCCCTCGCCAAGCAGTACGGCCGTGACATCACGCTGAACACCGTCATCGACCCGGACGTCGTCGGTGGCGTCCGCATCGAGATCGCGGACGACGTGATCGATGGCACCGTCTCGCGCCGCCTGGCCGAGGCCCGCGACGGGATGGTCGGGCGCGACTGAGCGCCTCCACCCGCACCCCCAGAACATCGGCCGAGACACTGACCCGGGCCCACGAGCGGCCCACCAAGGAGAGATCATGACGGAGCTGTCGATCCGTCCGGAGGAGATCCGGGACGCGCTGGACTCGTTCGTCGCGTCGTACGAGCCCCAGGCTGCTGCCAGCCAGGAGGTGGGCCGTGTGAGCGACGCCGGTGACGGCATCGCCCACGTCGAGGGCCTGCCCTCGGCGATGACGAATGAGCTGCTGAAGTTCGCCGACGGGACGCTGGGCCTCGCGCTCAACCTCGACGTGCACGAGATCGGTGTGGTCGTCCTGGGCGACTTCGCCGGCATCGAGGAGGGGATGGAGGTCCGCCGCACCGGTGAGGTCCTGTCCGTCCCCGTGGGTGACAACTTCCTGGGCCGCGTGGTGAACCCGCTGGGTGAGCCCATCGACGGCCTGGGCGAGATCCAGTCCGGCGAGCGTCGCGCCCTCGAGCTGCAGGCCCCCAGCGTGGTCGAGCGCAAGTCGGTGCACGAGCCGATGCAGACCGGCATCAAGGCCGTGGACTCGATGGTGCCGATCGGCCGTGGCCAGCGTCAGCTGATCATCGGTGACCGCCAGACCGGCAAGACCACGGTCGCGGTGGACACGATCCTGAACCAGCGCCGCAACTGGGAGTCCGGCGACGTCAACCAGCAGGTGCGCTGCATCTACGTGGCGATCGGCCAGAAGGGCTCCACCATCGCGGAGGTGCGTCGCACCCTCGAGGAGAACGGCGCCCTGGAGTACACGACCATCGTCGCCGCCCCGGCGTCCGACGCGGCCGGCTTCAAGTACCTCGCCCCGTACACCGGCTCGGCCCTGGGCCAGCACTGGATGTACGACGGCAAGCACGTGCTGATCGTCTTCGACGACCTGAGCAAGCAGGCCGAGGCCTACCGCGCCGTGTCGCTGCTGCTGCGCCGCCCGCCGGGCCGTGAGGCCTACCCGGGTGACGTGTTCTACCTGCACAGCCGGCTGCTGGAGCGTTGCGCCAAGCTGAGCGACGACATGGGTGCCGGTTCCATGACCGGGCTGCCGATCATCGAGACCAAGGCCGGCGACATCTCGGCCTACATCCCGACGAACGTCATCTCGATCACCGACGGGCAGATCTTCCTCGAGTCCGACCTGTTCAACTCGGGTGTCCGCCCCGCCATCAACGTGGGTGTGTCGGTGTCCCGAGTCGGCGGTGCCGCGCAGATCAAGGCGATGAAGTCGGTCTCCGGTCGTCTGCGTACCGACCTCGCGCAGTTCCGTGAGATGGAGGCGTTCGCGATGTTCGCCTCCGACCTGGACGCCGCCTCCAAGGCCCAGCTGGCCCGCGGTGCGCGCATGGTGGAGCTGCTGAAGCAGCCGCAGTCCTCGCCGATGAACGTCGAGGAGCAGGTGGCGGTCGTCTGGGCCGGTACCAACGGCCACCTGGACGACGTGCCGGTGGAGGACGTGCGCCGCTTCGAGTCCGAGTACCTGGACTTCCTGCGCCGTGAGCACTCTGGCCTGTTCTCCTCCATCGTGGAGAGCGGCAAGCTCTCCGAGGATGCCGAGGGCGAGCTCGAGAGCTCCATGACCGCCTTCAAGAAGCAGTTCGCACCCTCCGACGACGCCGGCATCCGCCCGGGTTCCGACGAGGCCGACGAGAACACCCCCGAGCTGGGCGACGGCGACGTCAACCAGGAGCGGATCGTCAAGGCGAAGCGCTGAGTGGACGCCGGGGAGGGCTCGCCCTCCCCGGCCCCACCGGCACCGCCCCGATGAGGGGCGGACGACCCGGGTGACCGGGTCACCGGCCGCGCGCAGGACGCGGCGGCCGCCCGCCCTCGGCGGGACCGATGAGAACGTGCACTGACCACCACCGGAAGGCGGAACGACATGGCAGCGGGGACGCGGGAGTACCGCCAACGCATCAAGTCCGTCAAGGCGACCAAGAAGATCACCAAGGCGATGGAGCTCATTGCTGCCTCGCGCGTGATCAAGGCGCGGACGCGCGTTGCGGAGACCTCGCCCTATGCGCGGGCCCTGACGAAGGCCGTCTCGGCCGTCGCGACGAACTCCAACGAGGACCACCCGCTGACCACCGAGCGCGAGAAGCGCGTGCGGGCAGCCGTCGTGGTGATCTCCTCCGACCGCGGCCTGGCGGGTGCCTACCCGTCGGCGCCGATGAAGTTCGCCGACCGCCTCACCGAGCAGCTGCGGGACGAGGAGGGCCTGGAGGTCGCGCCGTACCTGGTGGGACGCAAGAGCGAGGGCTACTACCGCTTCCGCAACCGCGAGTGGGTCAAGAACTGGGCCGGCTTCTCCGACGCCCCCACGGTCGAGGACGCGCGGGAGATCTCCGACGCGATCATCGAGGCCTTCCTGACCCCGACCGACGAGGGCGGAGTCGATGAGGTGCACGTGGTCTACACGCGCTTCGTCAACATGGTGACCCAGGAGGTCACGGCCGCGCGCCTGCTCCCGCTGGAGGTCGTCGACGCCGATGACGAGACGGTGGCCGGTCAGGACCAGCACGCCGCGACCGGTGTGGACTCCCTGACGCCGGAGTACGACTTCGAGCCCAGCGCCGACGAGGTGCTCGACGCGCTGCTGCCGCAGTACGTCTCCTCGCGCATCTACAACATGTTGCTGCAGTCGGCCGCCTCCGAGTTGGCCGCCCGGCAGCGAGCGATGAAGTCCGCGACGGACAACGCCGAGGACCTCATCAAGGACTACACGCGACTGGCCAACCAGGCGCGTCAGGCCGACATCACGCAGGAAATCAGCGAAATCGTGGGCGGCTCCGCTGCCCTCGCGGACGCCAAGTGACCGAGCAGTGACGGACAAGAAGGAAACGGATCACATGAACGCCACCATTGCCGCGGAGCGCTCCTCCGACACCCAGCAGGGCGGCGGCGTCGGACGTCTGGCTCGGATCATCGGGCCGGTCGTCGACGTCGAGTTCCCGCCGGACGCAGTGCCGTCCATCTACAACCTCCTGAAGGTCGACGTCGACCTCGCGGGAGAGACCAAGACGCTGAACCTCGAGGTCGCCCAGAACATCGGTGACAACCTGGTCCGCGCCATCTCGCTGCAGCCGACCGACGGCCTCGTCCGCGGTTCCGAGGTGCGCGACACCGGCGGCCCCATCAGCGTGCCGGTCGGTGACGTCACCCTGGGCAAGGTCTTCAACGCCACCGGTGACTGCCTGAACCTGGAGGAGGGCCAGACCCTCGAGGTGACCGAGCGCTGGGGCATCCACCGCAACGCGCCGGACTTCGACAAGCTCGAGTCCAAGACCCAGATGTTCGAGACTGGCATCAAGGTCATCGACCTGCTGACCCCCTACGTGCAGGGCGGGAAGATCGGACTGTTCGGTGGTGCCGGTGTGGGCAAGACGGTGCTCATCCAGGAGATGATCGCCCGTGTGGCCCGCGACCACGGTGGTGTGTCGGTGTTCGCCGGTGTCGGCGAGCGCACCCGTGAGGGCAACGACCTCATGGTCGAGATGGAGGAGGCCGGCGTCCTCGGGCAGACCGCCCTCGTCTTCGGTCAGATGGACGAGCCGCCGGGCACGCGTCTGCGCGTCGCCCTGTCGGCCCTGACGATGGCCGAGTACTTCCGTGACGTGCAGAAGCAGGACGTGCTGCTCTTCATCGACAACATCTTCCGCTTCACGCAGGCCGGTTCCGAGGTCTCCACGCTGCTGGGCCGCATGCCCTCGGCCGTGGGTTACCAGCCGACGCTGGCCGACGAGATGGGTGTGCTCCAGGAGCGCATCACCTCGACGCGTGGTCACTCGATCACCTCGATGCAGGCCATCTACGTGCCGGCCGACGACTACACCGACCCGGCCCCGGCCACGACCTTCGCCCACCTGGACGCCACGACCGAGCTCTCCCGCCCGATCGCGTCCATGGGTATCTACCCGGCCGTGGACCCGCTGACCTCCACCAGCCGCATCCTGGACCCGCGCTACATCGCGCGGGACCACTACGACACGGCGGCCCGCGTGAAGTCGATCCTCCAGCGCTACAAGGAGCTGCAGGACATCATCGCGATCCTGGGTATCGACGAGCTCTCCGAGGAGGACAAGATCCTCGTCGGCCGCGCCCGTCGCATCCAGCGCTTCCTGTCGCAGAACACCTACGTCGCCAAGCAGTTCACCGGCATCGAGGGTTCGACCGTGCCGCTGAGCGACACCATCGAGGCGTTCACCAAGATCGCCGACGGCGAGTACGACCACCTGCCCGAGCAGGCGTTCTTCATGTGTGGTGGCCTCGAGGACGTCGAGCGCCAGGCGCACGAGCTGGAGAACAGCTGACCATTGCCTGCCGGCTCACCTGAGCCGCAGCACCCAGAAGGCCCCCACCGTGTGGTGGGGGCCTTCGTCGTCGGTCCCCGCGCCCCGGGGGACCCCCGGCTCACGGGAGGGGCCGCCCGCCCAGGAGGGGCGGCCTCACTTCCGGTGGAAGAGGAACCAGCTGGTGGCGATGTACTTGTCCCCACCGCGGGGCATGTTCCCCCGGTGGGTGTGCGTGAACGCGGCGGGTGCGATCAGGAGCGACCCGGTGCGCGGCTCCACCAGCCGGTCCTGGTACAGGAACTCGGTCCCGCCCTCGGCGAAGTCGTCGTTCAGGTAGACCGTCCACAGGCAGTGGCGGTGGAGCGTCTCGTGGGAGGCGTCGCGCGGCATCGTCTCGCAGTGCCAGTAGGGGTAGCCGCCGGCGTCGGCGGTGTACCGCTGTACGTTGATGCCCCCGGGGCGCAGTGCGGTGCCGGCCATCGCGATGAGGTCCGCGTCCGACATGTCCGCCACGTGCTCCTCGGTGATCCGGGTGCTCGTGCCGTCGGGCAGCTGGTGGTGGAAGACCATCGGGGCGATGAGGACGTGCGGGTACTTCCGCACGTACTGCACCAGGCACCGGCTCGCCGCGGTCACCAGCTCGGCTTCGAGCTCGCGCCACTCGGGCCGGTCGGAGATGAACACGTCCACGGAATCCTTGAGGTCCGGGTTCACCCCACCGCCGGTGCTGCCGGGGGCTTGGGCGCTGCTGGCCTCGAAGGCCTCGCGGATGGCACGGCAGGTGTCGCCCGAGAGCGCGTTCGGGTAGACCTCGATGAAGTCCGGGTACCCTGCGGCGGGCGCGTCGTGAGTCGTCGAGTCGGTCGTCGGCATGGGCTCATCGTGGCACTGACCACGACCTCGCGGCTGCCCACCCCGCCGAACGGGCGGAGCCTGCACCGTCGGCACCTGCCGCACCACCGGGTGCCCCGCCCCCGCCGCTCCCCGGAGGAGTCCCATGTCCTGGTCATCCGCAGACTTCTGGCGCCTGCACGGCGACGGTCGCACCATCGCCCCCGGTGCCGTCGTGCACCCCCGCGAACGCCTGAGCTGGGGACGCACCGCCGGCATCGGCGCCCAGCACGTGGTCGCCATGTTCGGGGCCACCTTCCTGGTGCCGCTGCTCACGGGCTTCCCGCCGGCCACCACGCTGTTCTTCTCCGGCGTGGGCACACTGCTCTTCCTGGTGGTCACTGCCGGACGGATCCCCAGCTACCTGGGCTCGTCCTTCGCGTTCATCGCACCGATCGGTGCCGCCACGGCCGCCCACGGGCAGTCCGGGGCGCTCGGCGGAGTGGTGCTCACCGGCATCGCGCTGGTCGGCATCGGCCTCGTGGTGCACCTGGCAGGCCACCGGTGGATCACCCGGCTGATGCCGCCGCTGGTCACCGGCGCCATCGTCGCCCTCATCGGGCTGAACCTGGCACCGGCCGCCAAGGACAACTTCATGAAGGCCCCGCTGACGGCCTTCCTCACCCTGCTGGCCGTCGTGCTGGCGACCGTCGCACTGCGCGGTCTGCTGGGCCGGCTGTCGATCCTCATCGGCGTGACGGCGGGCTACGTGGTCGCGGTCCTGCGCGGCGAGGTCGACTTCGCCCGGGTCCGGGCAGCCGACTGGGTGGGGCTGCCGGAGTTCACGACGCCCACCTTCGACATCGCGGTGCTCGCGCTCTTCGTGCCCGTGGTGCTGGTACTCGTGGCCGAGAACGTCGGGCACGTGAAGTCGGTGGCCTCCATGACGGGCCAGGACCTCGACCCGATGATGGGGCGCGCCCTGGTGGCCGACGGCCTGGCCACGACGTTGGCCGGCTCCGGCGGTGGCTCGGGCACCACGACCTACGCCGAGAACATCGGCGTCATGGCCGCGACGAAGGTGTACTCCACGGCCGCCTACCTGGTGGCCGGCCTGGCCGCGCTGCTGCTGAGCATGTCGCCCAAGGTGGGCGCCCTCATCGCCACCATCCCGCCCGGGGTGCTCGGGGGAGTCTCCACGGTGCTCTACGGCATGATCGGCGTGCTGGGGGTGCGCATCTGGATGGAGAACCGGGTGGACTTCTCCCACCCCATCAACCTGACCACGGCCGGGGTGGCGCTGGTGATCGGCATCGCGGACTTCACGTGGGTCTTCGGAGACGTGACCTTCGCCGGCATCGCGCTCGGCACGGCCGCCGCGGTGGGCGTCTTCCACCTGATGCGGTGGCTCAACGACCTCACCGGCGCCACGCCCGACCCGCTGGAGCCGATGCCGCAGGACCCGACGCCGCGCGAGCGCGCTGCCGGCTGACGGGGCGGCGAGGCACTGGCGCGGGGCCGCGTAGTATGTGACCCCACCACCCCCGACCCCCCAGGAGTACCCGGTGAGCCACCTGACTGTCGACCTCGTTGCTGCTGATCGCGAGGTCTGGAGCGGCGAGGCCTCCATGGTGACGGCCCGCACCACCGACGGGGAGCTCGGCATCATGCCCGGCCACACCCCGCTGCTCGGTGCGCTGGTCTCCGGCACCGTGGGCATCCACACCGCATCGGGCAAGCAGGAGGTGACCATCGACACCGGTTTCCTGTCCGTGGACAGCGACCGAGTGACCGTGGTGGCCGAGAAGGTCGACGCGGGCGCGCTCACCGACTGACCCGCGTGGACCAACCTCTCCTCGTCGTCGAGCTCGTCGTCGGTCTGCTGGTCGTCGTCCTCGTCTGCTTCGTGGCCTTCACCTGGTGGCGGCGCATCCGCATCGCCGGTGGGCACTCCACGGCCGTGTGCACGGTGCGCCGGGGGGACGACTCGCGCCCGGCAATCATGAGGATGGGGCCGCGCGCGCTGGAGTTCCACGGCCTGTGGGGGGCCGGGACCACGCCCTACCTCGCGCTGCGGCGCACCACCATCGAGCTCGAGTGGCTCGATGAGGCGGCCCCGCGTGCCAGTGCGCGATGGGTCCGGCTCACCGGGGACCAGGCGGGTGCCGGGGCAAGGCTCGCCGGGGCCGAGGTCACGCTCGACGTGGCGCTGCCCCCGGGGGACGGGCGCGCGCTGCGGGCCTGGCAGGAGACGCTGCCGCCCGGGCACTCGGTGGCGCTGGGTCTCTGAGCCGGTGTTCCATCCGTTCCGGGCACTCGGTGGCGCTGGGTCCCTGGGCCCGCGCCTCACCCCTCCTGGCGGGTCCCGCGACGACGCTCCGGCTGCTGGTTGCGCCCGCCACCCGGCTCCCACAGCACGTCCCCCTCGGCCCCGGCAGCGCTCCGGGCGAGGATGAACAGCAGGTCCGAGAGCCGGTTGAGGTACTTGCCCGGCAGGACCGAGACCCCTCCGGTGCCCTTCTCGGCGCCCTCCTGCGCCGGGTCCGTCCCGTGCACCGCCACCGCGGTCCAGGCTGCCCGCTCCGCGCGCCGGGCGACCGTGCGTGCCACGTGCAGGTGGGCCGAGAGCTCCCCGCCCCCCGGCAGGATGAAGCTGCGCAGCGTCGGCAGCCCCTCGTTGAAGCGGTCGCAGTCGGCCTCCAGGTCGTCGATCCACTCCTGGGTCACCCGCAGCGGCTCGTACTCGTAGCTCGCGCGCAGGGGGAGCGACAGGTCCGCGCCGACGTCGAACAGCTCGTTCTGGATGCGGCGCACCACCTCGGCGATGTCCGTCCGCTCGCCGGCGTGCAGCATCGCGACGCCCAGGGCTGCGTTGGCCTCGTCGGTGTCGGCGTAGGCCACCAGCCGCGGGTCGTCCTTGGAGGTGCGGCCGAAGTCGCCCAGCCCGGTCGTGCCGTCGTCGCCGGTGCGGGTGTAGATGCGCGTGAGGTTGACCATGGGGCCAGCCTGTCACCCCGGCGCCGGGGTGCACCCGACGGGCGCCCTCAGAACAGCTTGCCCTCGGCGTCGTCCAGGCCGCGCAGGGCGTCGTAGTCCAGGGTCACGCAACGGATGCCGCGGTCCTCGGCCAGCGTGCGCGCCTGCGGCCGGATCACCTGGGCGGCGAACACGCCCTGCACCGGGGCCAGGTGCGGGTCGCGGTTGAGCAGCTCGAGGTAGCGGGTCAGCTGCTCCACCCCGTCGATGCCGCCGCGGCGCTTGATCTCCACGGCGACGGTGCGCCCGTGGTCGTCCTTGCAGAGCAGGTCGACCGGCCCGATGGGGGTCATCCACTCGCGGCGGACCAGCCGCCACCCCTCGCCGAGCGTCGTGACGTGCTCGGCCAGCAGGGCCTGCAGCTGCGCCTCCACACCGTCCTTGACCAGTCCGGGGTCCACGCCGAGGTCGCGCTGCAGTTCCTCGAGGACCTCGTGGATCTCGATCACCAGCTGTTCGCCGGACTTGGTGTGGGTGACGGTCCAGACCCGCTCCACGCCCGCATCGGCCTGCTCGTCGCTGGGGTCGGACTCCACGAGCACGCACGGCGGGCTCATCCAGTTCAGGGGCTTGTAGGAGCCGCCGTCGGAGTGCACCAGCACCGAGCCGTCGGCCTTCACCACCAGCAGGCGGGTGGCCAGGGGCAGGTGGGCGGTCAACGCGCCGGAGTAGTCGACCTGGCAGCGGGCAATCACGAGTCGCACGGGCTGCACCCTATGCGAGGCGCCCGGTGCCGAGGGTCCCGGCGCCCGATCGGGCCCCGGAGGTGGGCGGCACCCCGGCTGGCGTCGGCCGGGCGGCGCGCCACCCCATCGGGGATGGGAGAGTGGGGGCATGACGCAGATCGCATCGGTGGGAATTGTCGGACTGGGCACCATGGGCGCCGGGATCGTGGAGGTCTTCGCGCGCGGAGGCCTGCGCGTGGTCGGCGTGGAGATGAGCCCCGAGCTGGCCGAGCGCGGCCGCGGGTTGCTGGAGAAGTCCACCGCCCGCGCCGTGGAGAAGGGCAAGCTGGACGAGGCGGACCGCGCCGGCATCCTCGATGCGGTGACCTTCACCGCCGACCTGGCGGACCTCGCCGAGGTGGACCTGGTGGTCGAGGCGGTGCCCGAGAAGATGGCGATCAAGCACGACATCTTCGGCAAGCTCGATGCCGCCACCAAGCCCGAGGCGATCCTCGCCACGAACACCTCCAGCCTGTCGGTCACCGAGATCGCCTCCGGCACGCAGCGCCGCAACCGCGTGGTCGGGATGCACTTCTTCAACCCCGCGCCGGTGCAGAAGCTCGTGGAGGTCATCCACACACCGACCACCGACGACGACGCCGTGGCCGCCGTGGCCGAGCTCGCCACCCGCCTGGGCAAGGAGCCCGTGGTGGTGGCCGACCGGGCCGGCTTCGTGGCCAACCACCTGCTCTACGGCTACATGAACCGCTCCGGCCAGCTGTACTTCGACGGCGCGGTGAGCGCCGAGGACCTCGACACCGCGATGCACGTGGGCGCCGGGCTGCCGATGGGGCCGCTCACCCTCATGGACATGGTCGGGCTGGACGTGTGCAACGGCATCGGCGGGGTCATCCACTCGCTGACCCACAAGGCCATGCATGCGCCCTCCTACGAGCTGGCCACGATGGTGAACGCCGGCCTGCTGGGCCGCAAGAGCGGCGCGGGCTTCCACCCGTACTCCGAGGAGGCCCGGGCGGCCGCCGCGCAGTCCGCCGATGACGCCGCCGCGCCGGCCCGCGACGTGTCCGTCGTGGGCGTGATCGGCGCAGGGGACGCAGCCGGGGAGCTCGCGGAGGCCTTCTCGGGCGCGGGGCTGGAGGTGCTCCGCATCGAGGAGGCCGGCGACGACCTCTCCGTGCTGTCGCGCGCGCAGGTGGTCGTCGAGGCCGCCGAGCTGGTCGAGTCCACCGAGGTGGACTGGGACGAGCTCGACGACGAGGAGCTCGAGGAGGACGCCGCCCTGGTGGAGCTCGACGCGCTCTTCCTGGAGCTGGGCCGCGTGCTGGAGCCCGATGCGGTGATCGTGTCCCTGACCGCGGACTCCACCGTGGACCTCGCGGTCACCAGCGGGCGCCACATGGCCTCGCTGCGGGCGGTGCTCCACGAGGCCACGCCGTACGGTCGCCTCATCGAGTTCGGGCGGATCACGACCACGGCGCCCGAGGTGGAGGCCACGGTCCGTGCCCTGGTGCAGAGGGCCGGGTTGACGCCCGTGGTGGTGCGGGACCAGCCGGGGCTCGTGGTCGAATGGCTGCTGGTGCCCTTCCTCAACGAGGCGGTGCTCATGGCGCAGTCGGGCTACGCCAGCTCCGAGGACATCGATACCGCGATGGTCCACGGCTGTGGCTACCCGATGGGGCCGTTCGCCCTGCTCGACCACCTCGGTGCCGCCCACGTGCTCGACGTGCAGTCCGAGCTGTTCGGGGCCACGCAGGAGCCGGGCCTGGCGCCCGCCGCCAGCCTGGTGGACCACGCGGTGCTGGACCTGCCCTTCGGCGCCTGAGCGTGGGCAGGGCACGACGCCGCGGCGGGGCCCGGGGGAGTGCCCGGGCCCGCCAGTCCGCGAGCCCCCGCGGCCCGGTGGGCGGAGGCCTGGTGCACACGCCCGACCGGACCGAGTGGCGCGGCGGCCGGGAGTTCGTGGTGCGCACCCTGCGCGGCAACGGCGAGCTGAAGGTCTACCGCTGCCCCGGGTGCCAGCACGAGGTCGCCTCGTCGACCGGCCACTACGTGGTCTGGCCCAACGACGGCATGCTCGGGGTCGAGGAGCGGCGCCACTGGCACACCCGCTGCTGGGAGATGGGCTGAGACGAGTGCCCGCGTCGGGCCCGGTGTGGTTCCCCCATCGGGCCGGCGAGGGACCCCATGGGCACGGGGAGATCCCCCATCGGGCCGGGGGAGGGTCCGGTGTCGAGCGGAGGTGGGCCTGCGCCCAGCGAGGGACCGGACGTCGCCCCGCGGGCGGGCATCGCATCACAGATCGCGCACAGTCCGCGCACAGGACCTCGTCTGCCCTACCCGCGCGGGGCGGTTCCGCGTACGGTGGACACACCGGCCGGACAACCCGGGAGACTCCCGGGGGAGGGGACCATCGCTGACCGGAGCGATGGCCCGGTCGAACAGAAGGAGAGGACGATGTCCCGCACCACACTTCCCACCATCACCCGTCGTCAGGCGGTCACGGGCGCTGCGGCGGTCGCTGCGACCGGCGCCACGGGCCTCGCTGCGGCGTCCAGCGCGTCGGCGGCCTACCAGGTGCAGCGGCGCACGCTGCGCAAGGGGGACCGCAACGACGACGTGCTGTACTTCCAGCGCAAGATCCGCTCGGCCGGTTTCTGGGCCGGGACGCCGGACGGCGTCTACGGCGCGCAGACCGAGCAGGCCGTCTGGGCCGTGCAGAAGGCCTACGGGCTGCGCCGCGACGGCGTGGTCGGCAACTCCACCTGGCTGGCGGCCATCCGCCAGCCGCGGATCCCGGTGAAGACCACCAAGGGCCGCTACATCGAGATCGACCTCGACCGACAGCTGCTCTTCTACGTGGTCGACGGCCAGGTCAAGCAGGTGCACAACACGTCCACCGGCAACGGCAAGGGCTACTGGTACAACAAGAAGTGGTACCCGCACGCCAAGACGCCGCGTGGCACCTGGCGCAGCATGTGGAACACGGACTCCGGATGGCGCGTCGGCCAGCTGGGACGCATGTGGCGCCCGTACTTCTTCGCGCCGGGTGGCTACGCCATCCACGGCTCCACGTTCATCCCGCCGTACCCGGACAGCCACGGCTGCGCCCGGTTGTCGGTGTCGGCCATGAACCACATGATTGCCACGGGCGCGATCCGCTCGGACCGCGACATCACGGTCTACGGCACCGGCCCCAACCAGGACCCGCTGGGTGGCCGCTTCGGGGCAGGGACCTCGTCCGCGCCGCAGCACGTCGTCGAGCTGGGCCTGACGGACGTCCGCAGCACCATCTGAGGTCGTCGCCGCAGCAGGGCGGGGTATCGCGTGATGCGGTGCCCCGCCCTTCGCGTGCGCCCGCGCTCACCCGAGCAGGTGGATCACCAGGCGTGCGACGCCGGCCCACGCGCACGCCCACAGGATGCTGGCGAACGTGCCGATGATGAAGCGCTCGGAGACCGCGCTGTTCTTGGCCGTCCGCAGCTCGGGGTAGCGGCCCAGCCCCTTCACGGCGACCACGAGCGCCAACGCCGGCGCCGAGCCCACCAGGACCGCCGCGAACGTGCCGATGCGCTCCAGCAGGCCGATCCATCGACCGCCTGGGAGCTCGATGCCGTCGGGGTCCGGCGACTCCACGTGCGAGAGGAACCAGACCACCACCGGGCTGCCCAGGAAGGCCGCCGCCGCGCCGCACAGCAGCACCACCGGGATGACCTGCGGGTCCCACCAGTTCATGCCGTCTCCTCGCCAGCCGGGGCGTCGCTGGTCGTCTCACCGCACTGCGCTGCGTCGGACCGTGCCGCGTCGGCGCCCAGCGTCGCACAGTCGTCGTGTGCAGCCTCCAGGAGAGCGGCGACCAGGGCGGCCCCGCGCCGGGACTCCACCCAGCCGGCCGTGCGCAGCCGCTGGCTGACCGCGCTCGCCGAGACGCCGAGGGTCGCTGCCACCTCCTTCTGGGTCGACGCGGCCTGCATCAGCTCGGCGACCTCCCACCCCTCGTCGGTCCGGCGCGCCAACACGGCCGCCCACAGCCAGAGCGCCGTCTCGGCGTGGCGCAGGGGGGAGGACTCCGGGGCGTCGAGCTCCGCATCGACACCGGTGTTCGCGTCCAGGGCGACGGGCTGCGGGCAGCGGTGGCTGCGCTCCACGGCCCGCCGGGCGGCGATGAAGGCCGGGCCGCGGGCCTCGCGGACCGAGGTGGGCAGCGGCTCCTCCACGGGCCCCAGGCCGATGCCGATGCGCCACCCGCCCGTGCGCAGCAGCGCCTGCACGACCTCCACGACCGCCGCCCCCGAGGTCACCAGCCCCTGGATCTCGTCGCCGGCGGCGCGGTCGAAGACCAGCCCCCCGTCAGCGGTGGGGGCGCCGGGCAGGTCCGAGAGCACGCCGAGCATCCCGGGCACGGCGTCGGCGCGGTGGCGGGAGGACTGCTGGTCGGCGGTCACGACGAACCGACGCTCCCGCAACGGAGCCTTCAGTGCTGTGCCTTCACTCATGAAGATCAAGGGTACTCCCTTCACCGAGGCGCCTCCCGGTGGTCGGTGGTGGTGCGTGTCACCGCCCGGTCGGTCGGCGCGGCGGCGTGGGTGGGCGTGGCTGTCGGCGTCGCGGCCTAGGGTGGGCCCGTGGCAGATTCCCGCACCCGTCGCTCGTCCTCGGCCCCTCGCAACGCCCCGCGTTCCGGTGGGTCCAGGCGCCGTGCCGAGACGGAGACCAGCACACGCTCGGCCGGCACCGGGACGCGTTCCCGCTCCGGGACGGCGGCGGGCTCGCGTGCGTCCGGCGCGAAGGCGCCCGGAGCCAAGGCCTCGGGTGCGAAGGGTGCCGGCTCGAAGGCGTCGGCCAAGGGGTCCGGGGCGCGTGCCGCCGGCTCCCGGGGCTCCGGTGCCCGCACGACCAGCCGTGGCACGTCCGGCGGCGCCGGCGGCGGGACCGGTCTGCTCGGCCGTGCCGTGACCGGCCTCTGGAACGGTGTGACCGGCGTGGTCGGGGGAGCCGTCCGCAGCGTGGGCGGGTCCGCCCGGGGCCTCGAGCGCGACCACGCCCGCGACGGGGTGGCCTTCCTCCTGCTCGCGCTCGCCGTCATCGTCGCCCTGCGCGAGTGGTGGGGCCTGTCCGGGGCGCTGGGCGGTGCCATCCACGCGGTGGCCGCCGGTACCTTCGGCCTAGTGGCCATGGCGGTGCCCCTGTTGCTGGCCTGGGCCGGAGTGCACATGATGCGACGGCCCGCCGACTCCGCCGACAACGCCCGCCTGATGGTGGGCTCGATCGCCGCGGTGTTCGCCGCCTGCGGGCTCACCCACGCCGTGCAGGGCTTCCCCGACGCCACCCACGGCCTGGCCCAGGTGCGCGCCGGTGGCGGCATGCTCGGCTACCTCATCGCGAACCCGCTGCGGGTGGGGCTCACCGGCATCGGTGCCGTGGTGGTGCTGGCGCTGCTGGCCCTGTTCGCGCTGCTGGTGCTGACTGCCACGCCCGTGCATCGCATCCCCGAGCGCCTCGCGGACCTGGGTGACTCGCTCTTCCACACCGGCCACCCCGACGACGAGGACGTGGAGCGGGACTCCCGCGGCCTGCCGCGTCGCACCCGCGCCGACGAGGACGACGACGCGGCGCCCAGCCGGTCGCGTCGCCGCCGGCGCGAGGTGGTCGAGGACGAGAGCATTCCGTTCGACCAGGCCGCGGAGGTGGACGACTCCTCGCGCCGTCCGGTGCGGACCGCGCGCCGCACCCGCAAGGCCGATGCGGGGTCGCGCGAGGACGAGCGCGCTGCCACCCGGGCGCTGGAGGTCCAGGGTGGGTCGATCGACGACGGCGGCGACCCCGCATCGGGCGGTGCCAAGCCCTCCCGCCCGGGGGCCCGTCCCGGCGTGCGGCCCGGCGCCAAGCCGGGTGCGCGGCCCGCTGCGGCCCAGGGCGACTCCGACCCCGTGCCCCCGCCGACCACCCAGCTCCCGCAGCGGGTGGAGCAGCTGGCCCTCTCGGGTGACATTACGTACACGCTCCCGGACACGGCCTTGCTCAAGCCGGGGACGCCGCACAAGGAGCGCTCCGCCGCGAACGATGCCGTGGTGGCGGCGCTGACGAACACCTTCGAGGAGTTCAACGTCGACGCCGTGGTGGCGGGCTTCACCCGTGGCCCCACCGTGACGCGCTACGAGATCGAGCTCGGCCCGGGCGTGAAGGTCGAGCGCATCACCGCGCTGAGCAAGAACATCTCCTATGCCGTCGCCTCGGCGGAGGTGCGGATCCTCTCGCCGATCCCCGGCAAGTCCGCCATTGGCATCGAGATCCCGAACACCGACCGCGAGAACGTGTCGCTGGGTGACGTGCTGCGCAGCGAGAAGGCGCGCAACCACACCCACCCGATGGTCATGGGCGTGGGCAAGGACGTCGAGGGCGGCTACGTCATCGCCAACCTCGCGAAGATGCCCCACCTGCTGGTGGCCGGTGCCACGGGCTCGGGAAAGTCGAGCTTCGTGAACTCGATGATCACCTCCATCCTCGTGCGCGCGACGCCGGAGGAGGTGCGGATGGTGCTCGTGGACCCCAAGCGGGTGGAACTCACCGCCTACGAGGGGATCCCGCACCTCATCACGCCCATCATCACCAGCCCGAAGAAGGCCGCCGAGGCCCTGCAGTGGGTGGTGCGCGAGATGGACCAGCGCTACGACGACCTCGCGAACTACGGCTACAAGCACATCGACGAGTTCAACAAGGCCGTGCGCTCGGGCAAGGTCAAGGTGCCCGAGGGTTCGCAGCGCGACCTGCAGCCCTATCCCTACCTGCTCGTGGTCGTGGACGAGCTCGCCGACCTGATGATGGTGGCCCCGCGCGACGTCGAGGAGTCGGTCGTGCGCATCACGCAGCTGGCGCGTGCGGCCGGCATCCACCTGGTGCTGGCCACCCAGCGCCCGTCGGTGGACGTGGTGACGGGTCTCATCAAGGCCAATGTGCCCAGCCGGATGGCGTTCGCGACCTCGTCGCTGGCCGACTCCCGCGTGGTGCTCGACCAGCCCGGTGCCGAGAAGCTCATCGGGCAGGGTGACGCCCTCTTCCTGCCGATGGGGGCGAGCCGCACCCTGCGCGTGCAGGGCGCCTGGGTGAACGAGTCCGAGATCGAGGACGTCGTCGCCCACGTGAAGGGGCAGCTGGCGCCGAACTACCGCGAGGACGTGCAGCAGGCCGCGCCGAGCAAGGGGATCGACGAGGACATCGGCGACGACCTCGACGTGCTGCTGCAGGCGACCGAGCTGGTGGTGAACACCCAGTTCGGGTCCACCTCGATGCTGCAGCGCAAGCTCCGTGTCGGGTTCGCCAAGGCCGGGCGCCTGATGGACCTGATGGAGTCCCGCGAGATCGTCGGGCCCTCGGAGGGTTCGAAGGCGCGTGACGTGCTGGTGCGTCCGGAGGACCTGCCGGCCACGCTGGCGCGGTTGAAGGGCCAGGAGCCCGAGGAGGACCGAGAGGCGGCGGCCGGGAGCGGCCAGGGCGGCCAGGCCGAGGACAGCCTCGGTGACGACGCGTCTTCGGACGATGAGGGCTCCTACGACGGATACGAGGACGGCGCTGCCGACCACGATGCCCGTGGCGGTGCTGCGGGCGGGGCCGCTGGCCGTGGGAGCGGCGACCACGGCGCGGCATCCGATGGATCGGTCCGGGGCATGCGTGACCGCTACGCCGGGGTGGACGTCGGGGAGCACGCGGTTTCGTCCGAGGACGACGAGGATGACGACGAAGACGCCTGGCAGTTGACGGGACGCTGATGTACCGCAACACGGTGCGTCCGCCGACGCCGTGGCACGTCAAGGTGCGGCGAGGCATCGCTGCCAACCCGTCGGCAGTGCTGTTGGTGGTGCAGCTGCTCAGCATCATCGCGTACCCGTTCACGACCGAGTCCGGTCCGGGGCGGCTGACGCTCGCGCTGCTCGGGCTGCTGGTGCTGGTGCTGGCCCTGCGGGCAGTCCGACGGACGCCCATGCTCACCTGGGTGGGTGTGCTGGTGGGTGGCCCGGCCGCGGTGCTGACGGTGTGGGAAGTGATCGCGCCGGACAACGACGCGGTCTACCTGGCCTCGATGGTCTTCCACGCGATCTTCTACTTCTACGTGGTGTTCGCGCTGCTGGTCTACATGTTCGCGGACAACTGGGTCACCAGCGACGAGTTGTGGGCCACCGGAGCGACGTTCACCGTGGCGGTGTGGGCCTTTGCCTACACCTACGGTGCGGTGCAGGCGATCTGGCCGGGGTCGTTCGCTGCTCCCCACGGCGAGCAGTTGAGCTGGTTCGAGCTGATCTTCCTGTCGGCGACGACCATGACCGGCACCGGGCTGTCCGACATCGCCCCGGCTGGCAACCACGCCCGGTCGTTCATCATCCTCGAGGAGCTGGCGGGCATGAACTACGTGGCCCTGGTGGTCGCGCGCCTCCTAGGCCTGACCCTGGCCAAGTTCCGCGGCCGCTGAGCCGCGGCTCGGTACGACCCAGAGCCACCAGCCGACCCGCCAGCCTCGCGGGCCCGGGGCCCGGGGCCCGGGGCCCGGGGCCCTCAGACGTCCAGCCCAGCCCCGCGGGCCCGCGGACCCTCAGCTGTCCAGCTGCTCGATGCGCCACCGCCGCCCGGGCTCGTCGCTCAACACGTCGGCCACGGTGTCCGCAGCCTCGAGCACACGCAGGATGTTGGCCCCCGCGAGCTTCTCCAGGTCGTCCCGGCTCCATCCGCGGTCCGCCAGCGCGGCCAGCAGGCGTGGGTAGCCGGTCACGTCCTCGAGACCCTCGGGCAGGGTGGGCGTGCCGTCATAGTCGCCGCCGAGCCCGATGTGGTCGATCCCCGCGACCTCACGCAGGTGCTCGATGTGTGCCACCACGTCGTCCATCGTGGCCACGGGGGGCGGGTGCTCCTCCATGTACCGGTCGAGGAAGGGGTGCCATCCGTCGGAGGTGGGTTCGAGGCCCGCAGCCCGGGCAGCGTCCTCCCGCTCGAAGCGGTGGTCCGCGGCGCCCTGGTTGACGAAGCTGGGCACGAAGGTCGCCATGCAGACGCCACCGTTCGAGGCCAAGCGGTCCAGGACGTCATCGGGGACGTTGCGCGGGTGGTCAGTGACCGAGCGCGCACCGGAGTGGGTGAACACGACGGGGGCGCGGGAGGCGGCCAGAGCGTCCCGCATCGTGCCTGCCGAGACGTGCGAAAGGTCCACGAGCATGCCGATCCGGTTCATCTCGGCCACCACCTCGGTGCCGAAGCGGCTCAGCCCGCCGATGTTCTCGTCGTCGGTCGCGCTGTCCGCCCAGTCGACATTGCTGTTGTGGGTCAGGGTCATGTACCGCACCCCGAGCTCACGCAGGATGCGGAGCGTCGCCAGGGAGTTGTTGATGCTGTGGCCGCCCTCAGCACCCATGAGGCTCGCGATGCGGCCCGACGCGTGGATGCGGCGCACGTCGGCGGCCGTGTCTGCCAGCTCGAGGCGGTCGGGGAACATCTCGACCAGGGCGCGCACCCGGTCGATCTGCTCCAGGGTCATGGAGACGGCGTCGTCACCGGAGAGGTGGGCCGGGACGAACACGCTCCAGAACTGCGCACCGATGCCGCCGTCCAGCAGGCGAGGCAGGTCGGTGTGGGTCTGCGTGGCCGTCCCCAGGGTCCCGGCTCCGATGTCGGCGACGGTCAGATCGGTCGACTCGGCATCGGCCTGCGACAGGGCGTGCAGCCGCCACGGAAGGTCGTTGTGGCCGTCGACGAGTGGGAACTCGCGCAGCATGGAACGCACGGCAGCGATGTCAGTCATACCGCCATTGTGCCCGGCGGGTGTCCTGCCTCGCCCGGCGGTGGCCAGGGCCTCGTGCGGCAGGCCGGCCGAGCTCATCTGGGGGTGACCGGAGCTGGTCATGGGATGGCTCCCATGGGTGGCGGTCATGGATGGACGTCCGGTGGTCATGGACGGGTGTCTGGGGTCGGCCAGGCGCGGGTGCCGGGGGTCGGTGGGGTGGTGGCCCGGGGCGGGGGGTCACTGGTTCCTTGCGGGGGTTGGTGGGGGGGTGCGGTGGGTGGTGTGGCCTGGTTCCAGGGGTCGCTGGTGTTCCAGGGGTCTCCGGGTTTGCGCCAGGTGTAGGTGATGGCGGCTTTGCCGTGGTGGTCGCGGTGGATGGTGTGGGTCAGGCGGTGGTCGGTGAGTTGGCGGTGGTGTTTGCCGCACAGGGGGATGGCGTTGGTGAGGTCGGTTTTGCCTGCGCCGGGGTGGAGGAGTTGTCCGTCGGGTCCGTGGACGGGTTTCCAGGGTTGGGCGTGGTGGATTTCGCACCAGGCGAAGGGTCGGTCGCAGTCGCCGGCGGCGCAGGTGTCGTAGACCAGTGCCAGGGCTGCTCGTTGGGAGTCTGTGAAGAACCGGCGTTGCCTTCCGAGGTCCAGGGGGATGGTGGTGCCGTTCATGACGATGGGGATGAGTCCGGCGTTGCTGGCCAGGCGGCGTAGTTCGCTGGTGGAGATCTCGGTGCCGGTGTCGGTGATCCCGGCCCGGTCTGTTTCGCCGCGGAGGGTGGCCAGGTCGGTGCGGATCAGCACGGTGGCGTTGATCTTGGTGCCGAGCTGGTCGGTGGGCAGGTGGTCGATGAGCTCGGCCAGTGCTTGTCCGCGCTGCTGGTCACGCACTGCCCGGTCGAACCGACCATCACCCGTCGGTGCGGCCATGCCAGCTCCCGTCGGCGCGACGCCGCCTTCGGCTGCGCCATTGCCCGCCTTGGGGTTGTTGGGGTGGTTCGTGCGGCGGCGGGGGTTGGTGAGGGCTTCGAGGGCTTTCTTGAGCATGTGGGCTTGGAGTTCGGGCAGGGTGAACTGTCCGAACCAGGTCCCGTCGTGGTTGTCGCGCATCCAGAAGCTCGCGGCGTCCCACGCTGCGCGTTCTTGGTTGTGCAGGAGCTGGTCGTGGTGGGCGTCGACCTCGGCGTCGGGCAGGTCGAGTGCTTCCAGGGCTCGTTTGGCTGCCTTGCGCAGGGTGGCGGGGTTGACCTGTTGGGCCTTGGCGACCAGCCCTTCTTCGACGGTCAGGCGCTGCCCGTCGGTGAGGTGCTCGGGCAGGTCGTCCAGAGCGCCGGTGATGATCAGTGCGTGCTCGCGGGTGATCAGCCCGGCGTCCCAAGCCGCAGCCGTCGGCGACAAAACACCATCAGCACCATCAGCACCCGTATCCGGCGCGTCACCGGGTGCGCCGCCCGGGCCGTGGTCGCCGTGCGTGCCGTCGCCGAGCTCGCCTGCACCTTCAGGGCCCGCCGGGGGAGCGCCCTTGGGACCGTTTGGCGGGGGTGTGGGGGGTTGGTTGCCGAGGGCTTTGGCGAGGTGGGTGTCGCGGGCGGCGCCTCGGGGGTCGGTGTGGGTGCGTCCGGCGGTGAACTGGGCGTCGTTGTCGTGGTGCGACCCGCCAGCCTCCCGGGTACGACGCACCACATCCAGGGCGCGGATCCTGATCCGGTCGTGCCGGTTGACCACGCGTTGGGCTTCCTGGACGAGCCACTCCAAGGTCGCCACGTCCAACGGCAGGTCGGTCGACCCCAGTGCCGCGACCGCGGCCAGGGCGTGGTCGGCGGCGGTGTGCACGGCCGCGAAGGCTTCCCGGGCTACCGCGACGGCATCATCGGTCGTCGACTGGGTCGACGCGGTTGTGGTCATGGCCATGGAGCACCCCCTCCCGGGCTGTGTGGTCGAACCCCCTGTCCAACCAACTACCCCCAGACTAGTACACACCACCGACAACAGTCAAGCCCTAGATAGTACATGTGGACGAGTGCCCGCCGTCTATCGGATGCCCGGCCCACCTGTGGACTACGACAGGGGGAGCACGGCCGCCGGTGAACCTTGGTCAAGTCTTTACCCAGATCCTGTGGACAAACCGTTCCCCGGGCCCGGGGGTTGTGCCATGGTGCAAAAGCAGCAGAGACGTCGACCCCTCGAGGCCCTGATGAACACCACACGACACATGCTCCTGACCGCCGCCCTGGCCGGTTCCCTCACGCTGGCCGCCTGCTCCGACGAGGCACAGGACCCACCCTCCCCGAGCTCCTCCGGCCCCGCCGAAGAATCCAGCCCCGCCGGCGAGACCAGTCCTTCTGGCTCGCCCTCCAGCGAGCCGACCGATACGGGACCCAGCGAGGATCCGAGCCCGTCGGTCTCGCCCTCCGATGCGGGCACCTCGCCCAGCCCGTCCAGCCCCGCCCCCTCTGGCTCGGGCAGTGCGACCCCGTCACCCTCCGACGGGGCCAGCCCGCCCTCCGGCGACGCCGCCAGCCTGCCACCGATGCCCCCAGCGGCCAAGGAGAACTCCGAGGAAGGCGCCGAGGCCTTCGCCCGCTGGTACGTCGAGACCCTCAACCACCTCTGGCAGCAACCCCAAGCTGGCGCGATCGAACAATTCTCTGCACCCACCTGTCGGCAGTGCGCAAACTACGAGCAGACCTTTCGCGAGCAGGAACAGTCAGGAGAACATCAGGAGGGGGAGGCTGCGCGCATCGTCGGCACTCACGTCGCTGGCGGGGAGAGCCCATCGACGCACGAGGTCATCGTGGTGGTAAGCCAACCTCCCGCTCGTCAAGTGGACGCCTCGGGGGAAAAGATCAAGGACCTACCGGCGATCGACGGACTGGGACTCCGCCTGAACATGCACTACGCCGGCGGCTGGCGGATCGACAAGATCCCCACCGACCCCACCGCTGGCGAATGGGTGGAACTCGACCAGTGATCGCGGAGACTCTGCTCGCATTGAACAGCGTCACGGCGTGCGACTCCTACGTCGACTGTGATCGTGATGGTGATGGCGTGTCCGTCGGCCTGACGCTTGAGCAAGTACAGGCCCTCGCGGATGAGTTCCCGCCGGACTCGGCACCGGCGCGTCCGAAGGATCCGCCGGTGTCGTACTACGAGTACTCGTCGCAGCCGATGTGTTCTGGGCGGACCCCGGGTTCCTCTGAGGGCAACATGTGCACCGAGGCCGAGATCAAGTGCGACACGGCTCCAGGTGATGGTCCGTGGATGGTGATCGCTCGTCGGGAGTTGCTGACCGAGGACGACAGTGTCCAGTCCACGTGGGAGGAGATCGGCAGCACCTGCGGGCTTGTCAAGGTTTCTGTGTAAGCGGGGGTGTTCACAGGTAGGGGTTGATTCGGTCGGGGTAGGCCGCTGCGAGTTGGGCCAGTGCCTGTTTCCAGTTGGTGACGACCTGGCCCTGGACGAGGCGGCCCTTGGCTTTGCGTTCGGCCGCCGGCTTGCCCTTCTCACGGGCTCGTTCAGCGGCTCGTCGGTCCTCGATGTTGCAGATCGCCAGCCACAGCAGCTTGACCGCGGCGTCGGTCGAGGGGAAGTGCCCGCGGGACTTGGTGACCTTCCGCAGCTGATAGTTCAACGACTCGATGGAGTTCGTCGTGTAGATCACCCGCCGCAGCATCGGCGGGAAGGCCAGGAACGGGACGAACCGCTCCCACGCTGCCTGCCAGGTCGCGACCGCCGAGGGGTACTTCCGGCCCATCTCGCTGGCCGCGAAGTCCTCCAACGCGGCTCTGGCGGCCTGCTCGGTGGCGGCGGTGTAGATCGGCTTGAGCTCCTTGGCGACCTTCTTGCGGTCGGTGTACGACACGAACCGTGTGGACGCGCGGATCAGGTGGACCACGCAGGTCTGGACCATCGAGTCCGGCCAGGTCGCCTCGATCGCCTCTGGCAGCCCCTTGAGCCCGTCGCAGCACACGATCAGCACGTCGGACACGCCACGGTTGGCCAGGTCGGCGCACACGTGAGCCCAGAACGCCGATCCCTCGGTGTCCTGGACCCAGATCCCCAGGACGTGCTTGACACCCTCCAGATCGACACCGACCGCGAGATAGGCCGCCCGATTGAGCACCTGATGGTCCTGGCGGATCTTGACCCGGATCGCGTCTAGGTAGAGCACCGGGTAGAACTCCTCCAACGGCCGGTCCTGCCAGGCCAGCACCTCCTGGGCGACCGCGTCGGTGATCTTGCTGATCGTCTCGTGGGACAGCTCGGTGCCGATCGTGCCAGCCAGGTGGTGCTGGATCTCCCGGATCGTCATGCCCCCGGCGTAGAGGCTGATGATCATGTCGTCCAACCCGCCCAGCCGACGCTGACCCTTGGGGACCAGGCGGGGAGTGAACGACCCGTCCCGGTCCCGGGGGACGTCCAACTCGATCGATCCCACCTCTGAGGCGACCGTCTTCGGGGTGGACCCGTTGCGCGAGTTGCTGTGCGCTGAAGCGTCCACCGAGCCCTTCTCGTAGCCCAGGTGACTGCTGAGCTCGGCCTGCAACCCACGCTCCAGGGCAGCCTTCACCAACGCCGGGACGAAACCACCATCCCCGGTCAGCTCAACCTGCCCGGCATCGATCTGCGCGAACAAGCCGTCCAACTGCCCCGAAGCCTTCAACTCCTCCACCAAGTCCTGCCCCGAGGGCTGGGCACCAGCCCGCTGCTCCTTGTCAGTCATGGTCATGATCCTTCACCGTTCCTCTCAGTACGGCTTACACAGACCATCTGACAGGCCCGCACCTGCTTCCCCGAGGCCATCCCCGGCCGGTCCGGCCAGGTCGCGGACGCGCGCATCGCCAAGGCCTTCACAGTCACGAAGTTCGCCCTACCGGTCCCGGCCACCGACCCACCCCGCACCGACCCACTGGTCAACAAACCAGTCTACTTCACGACCGACTTCGCCGAAGCCGGCTACGAATCCGGCGAGGTCCGCGCCATCCCGCCAGCACAGATGCTCGGCCGCGACCTCAAGATCATGCCCGAGCTGAAGAACATCACCTACGACTACGGCGACGGCACCACCCACGGCCCCACCACCAACACCGGCGCCCCCTACCCCGACGGCACCATCACCCACACCTACGAGACCACCGACCCCGTCCAACCCCGCATCACCGCCACCTACACCGGCCGCTACTCCCTGGACGGCGGCCCCTGGCGACCCCTGGGAATCGACGTCGAAGTCACCGGCAACCCCATCACCCTGACCCCCACCGAATACACCACCGAACTCGTCCAACCCCCCACCTGACCAGGGCCGCCCCGCCCAACCGCCCCGACCATCCCACCCACCCCCACCGTGTGCGTCGCATCACCAAGCCCCCGCCGCAGCGCCACCCGGCCCCTACCCCGCGCGCGGCCGCCTACCCTTGACCCATGAGCTCTGCCACCACCGACCGCGCCGCAGCGCCCGACACCGAGCGCCGCAGCGTCCACATCGCGACCCTCGGGTGCACCCGCAACGAGGTGGACTCCGAGGAGCTGGCCGGCCGCTTGGCCGCCGCCGGCTGGGAACTCGTCGACGAGGCCGATGGCGCGGACGTCACCGTGGTCAACACCTGTGGCTTCGTGGACCAGGCCAAGAAGGACTCCATCGACGCCGTCCTGGACGCCCACGACCTCAAGGAGGAGGGCCGCACCGGCGCCGTCGTCGCCGTCGGCTGCCTCGCCGAGCGCTACGGCAACGAGCTCGCCGCCGAGCTCCCCGAGGCCGATGCCGTCCTCGGCTTCGACTCCTACGCCGACATGTCCTCGTCCCTGCGCGCCGTGCTGGCCGGCCACTCGCCCGAGGCCCACACCCCCGGCGACCGCCGCAAGCTGCTCCCGCTCTCGCCCGTCGCCCGCCAGGGCAGCGCCGCCAGCGTCTCCCTGCCCGGCCACGGCACCGCCTCCGCCGAGGACCTCGCCGAAGCCGGCCTGACCGTTCAGGACGATGCGGTGACTCCCGTCGAGCCCGCCGACGCCCGCCTGGACGCGCCCGCCCCCGCATCGGGCCCCTCGACGATCATCCGCCGCCGCCTGAACGACAAGCCCTGGGCGCCGCTGAAGATCGCCTCCGGCTGCGACCGCCGCTGCTCCTTCTGCGCCATCCCGGCCTTCCGCGGCGCCTACCTCTCGCGTCGCCCCACGGACGTCCTCGCCGAGGCGCACTGGTTGGCGGAGAACGGTGTCAAGGAGGTCTTCCTCGTCAGCGAGAACACCACCTCCTACGGCAAGGACCTCGGCGACCTCCGCCTGCTGGACACGATGCTGCCGGAGCTGGCTGCCATCGACGGCATCGAGCGCGTCCGCGTGAGCTACCTTCAGCCTGCCGAGATGCGCCCCGAACTGCTCCGCGCCATGGTCGAGACCCCCGGCGTCGTGCCCTACTTCGACCTGTCCTTCCAGCACGCCTCCGGGCCGCTGCTGCGCCGCATGCGCCGCTTCGGCGACGCCGAGGGCTTCCTCGGCCTCATCGACCAGGTGCGCACTGCCTCGCCCGATGCGGGGCTGCGCTCCAACGTCATCTGCGGCTTCCCGGGCGAGACTGAGCAGGACGTCGAGGTCCTCGCCGACTTCGTCACCCGCGCCCAGCTCGACGTGCTTGGCGTATTCGGCTACTCCGACGAGGACGGCACGGAGGGGGAGAAGCTCGACGGCAAGCTCCCGCAGGAGGTCATCGACGAGCGCGTCGCCCACATCCGCGACCTCGCCGAGGAGGTCATGGCCCAGCGGGCCGCCGACCGCGTCGGTGACGCGGTGAGCGTCCTGGTGGAGGCCCACGAGGACGAGGGCGAGGCCGGCACCCAGGTGGTCGGCCGCCCCGAGCAGCAGGGCCCGGAGGTCGATGGGGTGACGATCCTCGTCGACGCCGCCGGCGCCCCCGCCGACGTGGCGGTCGGCGACATCGTGCGCGCCACGGTGGTCGACAGCCAGGGCGTGGACCTGGTGGCCCGCATCGAGGAGGAAACGGCGTGAGCACCGCACCCGGGACCCCCGCGGCCGGCGCGGACCAGGCGGCGGCCCCCGAGCCGAGCCCGTGGAACATCGCGAACGCGCTGACCGTGCTCCGCATCCTGATGGTGCCCGTCTTCGTGTGGCTGCTGCTGCTCGACCCCGGCGCCGGGGGCGAGCACCTGGAGCTGTGGTGGGCGTTCGCGGTGTTCGCCCTGGCGGCCATCACCGACCGCATCGACGGCGACCTCGCGCGCCGCCACAACCTGATCACGAGCTTCGGCAAGATCGCCGACCCGATCGCCGACAAGACCCTCATCGGCTCGGCGTTGATCTGCCTCAGCGCGATCGACCTGCTGCCCTGGTGGGTGACCATCGTCATCCTGGCCCGCGAGCTGCTGATCACCGTGGTGCGCTTCGTGGTGATCCGCTACGGCGTGATGGCCGCGAGCCGCGGCGGCAAGCTCAAGACCGTGCTGCAGTCCGTGGCCGTGGGCCTGATGCTGATGCCCGTCGGCGGCGTCGTGGCCACCATCGCCTGGGTGGTGATGGTGGCCGCCGTGGTCGTGACGGTGGTGACCGGCATCGACTACCTGCTGGACGCCCGCCGCCTGTGGGCCAAGGGGCGCGCGCGCTCGTGACCGGCGGGCAGGGCGACGACCTGGCGCGCACCCTCATCGAGCAGCTCACGCGGCGGGGGGAGACCCTGGCGGTCGCCGAGTCCCTCACCGGCGGGCTGGTCTGCGCCGCCCTCACCGACGTGCCCGGCGCCTCGCTGGCCCTGCGCGGGGGAGCGGTCTCCTACGCCACCGACCTCAAGGCCTCCGCGCTGGGCGTCGATGCGGGGCTCCTCGCGCGCGAGGGCCCGGTCCACGCCGACGTCGCCGAGCAGATGGCTGCCGGCGTGGCCCGATGGGGTGACGCCACCTGGGGACTGTCGACCACCGGCGTGGCGGGGCCCGGTCCGACGGACGGTCACCCGGCCGGCACGGTGTACGTCGGGGTGGCGAGAGTCGCGGCGGGGGAACAAACCACCGCCCACAGGGCGTTCTGTTTCTCCGGGGACCGCACCGCGGTGCGACGCGCTTCTGTGGAGGCGGCGCTGCAGGAAATTCTCAGGCAACTAGACTTCACTGAACCCCTCGGGGACACGACGCACTGACAGGTGACCCTGGGAACCCGATCTGACCCACGAGACGCAGGAGGCGCGCATGGTGATCATTCGACGCGAGGTCGGCGACGTCCTGCGTGAGCGCCGTCGGCACCAGGGGCGCACCCTGCGCCAGGTGTCCTCGGACGCAGCCGTCTCCCTGGGCTACCTCAGCGAGGTGGAGCGCGGGGAGAAGGAGGCCAGCTCGGAGATGCTGGCCACCATCTGCCGCGCACTGGAGTTGCCGGTCTCGCAGATGCTGAACGACGTGGCCGTCCGAGTGGCCATCGCCGAGGCCGAGGAGGCCGTCAACGTGCCGGACTCGCCGGCCAACATGCCGCTGGGGGGCCCGCCGGAGCAGGTGCTCCGCCCGACCCCCGTCGGCTGAGACCAACCCGCCGCACGCCCTTCCCGCTTGTCGCGGGGAGGGCGTGCGGCTCGGTCGTGACCGCCGTGCCCCGTCAGGACGCTGCGACGGTGCCCTTGCTGTACTGATCGGGGACGTTGATCAAACGTGAGAACGGCGGCTGGTTATCGCAGGCGCTGTGTGGCCGGTGCTGGTTGTACTGGTGCAGCCATCCGTCGAGGGAAGCACGACGATCACCCTCGGAGGTGTAGCAACGTGAGTAGGCCCAACCGTCGGCCATGGTTCGATGAAGCCTCTCGACTTTCCCATTGGTCTGAGGCCGATACGGGCGAGTCCGTTTCGGGGTGACCCGAAGTGCCTCGCAGGCGTCACGCCACAGGAAGGACCGATACGCGGCGCCGTTGTCCGACAGGACGCGTTCCATGATGACGCTGCGGTCGACGAACCAGTCGACCGCCCGGTGCAGGACGGCGACGGCGGTGATCGCGGTTTCGTCGTCGTGAACCTCGCTGTAAGCGAGGCGGGAGTGGTCGATGACGGTGTGTACGAACGCGTACTCGAGCTTGGGGTTGTGCCACTTACTCCGCGGCTTGCCCGGGGTAGCGGAGCGGTTCTTCTCGCCTTGGCGGCGGCCGACATAGCTGTACTGACCGGTGACGTTGGTCAATCGTGAGAAGGGCGGCTTGTTCCCGCAGGCTGTGTGGGGTCGGTGGCGGTTGTAGTAGTGCAGCCATCCGTCGAGTTCGCCGCGTCGTTCGGCTTCGGATGTGTAGCAGCGGGCGTAGGCCCACCCGTCGGCCATGGTGCGATGGAAACGCTCGACCTTCCCGTTGGTCTGCGGACGATACGGCCGAGTGCGCTTGTGCGTGATGCCGAGTTCGGCGCAGGTCTCGCGCCACAGATGTGATCGGTAGGCACCGCCGTTGTCTGACAGGACTCGTTCGACGGTGACGCCCCGCTGGTTGAACCACTCAACGGCTCGGACCAGCACAGCGGTGGCGGTCGGAGCGGTCTCATCATCGTGGATCTCGGCATACGCCACGCGGGTGTGATCGTCAATGACGGTGTGGACGTAGGCCTTGCCCATCAACGGGTCGCTGTACTTGTTCCTGGGCTTGCCCGGTGTCGAGGCGCGGATCTTCTCGCCCTGCTGGCGGCCAACGTAGCGCCAGCCTCCGCCGTCGGGGATGTTTCCGAGCTTCTTCACATCGACATGAAGCATCGCGCCTGGGTGGTCGTGCTCGTAGCGCCGAATCGGCTCTCCGGTCGCGCGGTCGACATGCGAGAGCCGGTTCAGGCGGGCGTTGCGCAGGATGCGGTGGACGGTCGAGGGAGCGATTCCCAGCCGGCAGGCCAACTGCACCAGCCCCTCCCTCAGGCGCAGCCTCAGAGTGATGCAACGTCTGGTGATCTTCGGTCAAGTCCCGGGTAGTGGTGTAGCGGTGTCCTTCGGGTCGTGGGGTGGTTTGTCAGGCGGTGAGGGCGGGTAGCTCGGTGGTCGTGGTGGTGTCCTCCTGGGGGGTGGGGATGAGGTGCATGCGGCAGCGGGCCAGGAGGTCCAGGCCCAGGTAGCGGCGGCCTTCGGCCCATTCGTCGGTTTGCTCGGCCAGGACGGCCCCGACGAGACGGACCACGGCCTGGCGGGTGGGGAAGATCCCGACACTGTCGGTGCGGCGGCGGATCTCACGGTTGAGGCGTTCGGCGGGGTTGTTCGACCAGATCTGGGACCACACGTCCTTCGGGAAATTGGTGAACGCGAGGATGTCGGCCTCAGCGGCGTCCAGGTGGGCGTGGACCTCGGGAAGCTTGGTCTGGACGTAGTCCAGGAGCCGGTCGAACTGGGCGTCCACCGCGGGGGCGTCGGGCTGGTCGTACACGCTGTGCAGCATGGCCTTGACTGCTGGCCACATGCTCTTGGGAGTGACCGACATGAGGTTGGCTGCGTAGTGCGTGCGGCAGCGTTGCCAGGTCGCGCCGGGCAGGTTGGCCCGCAGCGCTTCGACCAGACCGGTGTGGGCGTCAGAGGTCACGAGCTGCACACCGGTCAGGCCGCGGGCGACGAGGTCGGCGAAGAACTCGTTCCATGCCGCCCCGGTCTCTCCGGTTGCTACGCGCAGGCCCAGGACTTCGCGGTGGCCATCGTTGTTCACCCCGGTGGCGATCAACGCGACGGTGTTGATGACCCTGCCGCCTTCACGGACCTTCATGGTCAGGGCGTCGGCCGCGATGAAGGTCCACGGCCCGGCGGTGTCCAGGGGCCGGTGCCGGAACTCCTCGACGTGCTCGTCGAGTTCGGCGGCCATCCGCGAGACCTGGGACTTCGACAGGCCGTCGATACCGAGGGTCTTGACCAGCTTGTCCATGCGGCGGGTGGACACCCCGGCCAGATAGCAGTCGGCCACGACGGTGATCAGCGCGGTTTCGGCCCGCTTGCGGCGTTCCAACAGCCACTCGGGGAAGTAGGTCCCGGTGCGGAGCTTGGGAACGGCCACGTCGATCGTGCCCACGCGGGTGTCCAGGTCGCGGTGACGGTACCCGTTGCGCTGGGCGGTACGGGTCGTGCTGGGGCGGCCGTACTCGGCGCCGACCACCGCGTCGGCGTCTGCGGACAGCAGGGCGTTGATGGTCTGCTGCAGCAAGTGGCGCATCAGGTCCGGCGAGGCTTCGGCCAGGGCTTCGCTCAGCAGGCCGGCAGGGTCCACAATGTGAGGTGCGGTCATCGTGATGACTCCGTTCGAGGATTCTGTGGAAGGTTGACTCGAAGGATCACACGGTGACCGCACCCATGTCCGGGCACATCGTGGCCACCGCGCTACACCACTATGCGGGACTCAACTTGATCTTCCTGCTCGTCTTGTTTGGCGACCGGTGGGGTCGGGAGCTGCGGTCCTGCATGGGCTGGCCGGCGCGGTAGCGGTCTGCCCAGCGCTTCACGGTTGGCCAGGAGACCTGGAACCGAGCGGCGACCTCGCTGACCGTCCAGCCCTCGTCGACGACGAGGCGGCCGACGATCAGGCGGTGGCGCGGAGTCAGGGCTGCATTGGGATGGGACATGGGCTCTCCTCATGAGAGACGGGCGGCCTCCGCAAGAAGGCCGCCCGTCGGGGGATGTTCTGTTCGGTCAGAGCTCGGGGAGTAGTTCGTCGTGAATCCAGCTGGTCAGCGTGGTGGGTGTCGTCGTGGCCAGGGATCGTGGCTGTTCGGGTTCGAAGTCATCGCGCAGCCCTGTGCTCATGCCCAGAACGGCGTCGGCCATCCCAGGAGGCATCCCTGCGGTCAGGTACTGCTCGCGCATAGCCTCGTCACTGATCTGCTCGACCCGCACCGGGTAGCCGACCTGGGCACTCAAGATCTCGGCCACCTGCTGCCAGGACAGGTCCTGCGGACCATGCACCGCCTGGATCCGGTGTCCGGACCTCGCGGTGTTCAGCAGTCTGAGGGTGGCGACCTCGGCGATGTCGCGGGGAGCCACCCAACTGAAGGCGTGATCTGGGGGCAGAACTGTCTGGACGCTTCCTTGCCGTACGGCCTCGACGTCCAGAAGCAGGTTGGTGAAGAAGTACCCGCAGCGCAGGTGGGTGACGTCCACGTCGAGGCCGTCCAGGGCGACTTCGGTAGCGGCGAGGCCGTCGATTTCACCGACGCCATTGCGCTTCTCGGCACCCACACTGCTCTGGAACACAACGCGACCGATCCGGTTGGCGGTGACCGCCTCCACCACCGTGTGGGTGGCCGCGGCGTAGTCCGTGAGAGGATCGGCTGACAGAACGCTGGGATCGACCCAATAGAGAGCATCCACGCCGTGTGTCGCCGCGGTGACCTGATCGGGGTTGGTGGAGTCGGCCTGCACCACATCAGCATGGCTACGCACCGCCTGGGGAATCTTCTCGGGGCTGCGGGCCAGTAGCAGTGGCCTGACTCCTGCTCGGATCAGCATTGTTGTGACGTGTCGGCCGACGTGGCCCATCGGGGTGGTGACCGCGATTCGCATGCGGGGTCCCTTCGTGAGGTCGTGCCCACTACGCTAACTAGAGATCCGGCCTAATCTGGTCCTCAACTTGTTCGAGAATGTACGCATGGACAGCCCCTCCTCACGCGCCTTGGTATTGCTATCGCTGTTACAGACCCGACGCGCCTGGACAGCTTTAGAGCTAGCACGGCACCTCGACATCGCAGAGCGCACCGTTCGCCGGGACATCTCCCGCTTGCGGTCCCTCGGTTACGACATCCGCTCCGCGCCCGGACCGGGCGGCACCTACCGACTGGTGCCGAGCATCAAGATCCCGCCTCTGCTGCTTGATGCCGACGAAGTCTGTTCCCTGGTCACGGGGCTGCTGATCCTGGAAGCCGGAAGCCCGGACACCGCCGCCGCGGCCGTGCGGGCCAAACTCGAACAGCTCCTGCCACCACGCCTACGACACCGAGCTGCAGCGACCGCCCTGGCGACCCAGGTGATCACCCCCGTCGCCAAGACCGCGGACTGGCATCTGCTCGGCCTGCTGGCCGAGGCCGTCGCCCAGCAGCAGCACCTGCAATTCACCTACACCGACCAGCACGGCGAAGTCACCGAACGCCTCGTGAACCCGTACCGACACGTCCTGCGCAACGGCATCTGGTACCTAGTTGCCTTCGACACGAAGCGCGACGACTGGCGCTTGTTCCGCCTCGACCGCATCCACGACGCAAGCCCACGGCCAGCACCTCGCGACTTCGACCTGCCGGACTTTCCCCCCACGTCCATCGAGGACTGGCTCACCACCGACTTCGGACGCCAACCAGCCCAGGTCAACTAACCTCTCCGGTCAGTACACATAGCGCCAGCCGCCGCCGTCGGGGATGTTCCCGAGCTTCTTCACATCCACATGCACGAGCGATCCCGGGTAGGGGCGTGATGCAGCGATAGGTGACAGCTGACTTCTGGTGCGCAGCATCAGAGGAGAGGATGTCGCTATGCCTGCTCCCTATCCGCAAGAGTTCCGCGAGGACGTGGTCGCTGTCGGTCGCGGGCGAGATTCGAAGACCACCCTGAAGCAGATCGCTGAGGACTTCGAGATCGCCGAGGCCACGCTCACGAACTGGCTCAAGGCCGCCGATGTCGAGGACGGCAAACGTCAAGGCAGGACCTCTGATAAGGCAGCAGAGCTGCGTGAGCTCAAGCGCCACAACCGGCTGCTGGAGCAAGAGAACGAGGTCCTGCGCCGAGCCGCGGCCTACCTGTCCCAGGCGAACCTGAAGCTGGGTGGCTCGTCAAAATGATCTACCCGCTCGTGCGCGAGCTGGCCGAAGGCGGGGTCCCCGTCACGGTCGCGTGTCGGGTTCTGAAGCTTGCCCGCCAGCTGTACTACCGCTGGCTCGAGAACCCGGTCACGTCTGCTGAGTGGGTCCAGGCGCACCGGATCAACGCCCTGCACGACGTCCATCTGGAGGATCCGACTTTCGGTTACCGATTCCTCGGCCACGAGGTGAGGGAGGCGGGCTGGTCGATGAGCAGGCGCACCGCGTGGGCGCTGTGCTCAGAATCAGGGATCCTCTCGGCGGCGCAGCGTCGACGACGCGGCAAGGGCACCAAGACGGGTCCGCCAGTCTTTGATGACCACGTGCAACGGATGTTCACCGCCGACGCACCCAACAAGGTCTGGTTCGGCGACATCACCGAGCACCGGACGGGCGAGGGCAAGCTCTACTGCTGCGCGATCAAAGACGCCTGCGGCCACCGCGTCGTGGGCTACTCGATCAGCGACCGGATGCCCGCGACGCTGGCCGTCGACGCGCTCAACAACGCCGTCGCCCGCCGCAAAGCCGAAGGCCACGATGTCGCCGGCTGCATCCTGCACGCCGACCGAGGATCGCAGTTTCGCTCCCGCAAGATGGGCCACGCGCTGAACCGTCACGCCATGGTCGGCTCGATGGGCCGCGTCGGCGCAGCGGGAGACAACGCCGCCATGGAGAGCTTCTGGTCCCTGTTGCAGACCAACGTGCTCAACCAGCGCCGCTGAGCCACCCGCCAGGAGCTTCACCTGGCCATCGTGGTCTGGATCGAGCGCAAGTACCACCGCCAACGCCCACAGGACTCACAAGGAGGGTTGACCCCCATCGAGTACGAGGACAAGATCACCACCACGGCAGCAGCCGCTGCCTAAACCATCGCTGTCACCAACGGCTGCATCACGCCTGGTCAATCAACGAGCGTGATAGGTGCCGAGATGAGAACTTATCGGAGGGCGGGATGGTGTCCCGTGGGTAACCGCGTGTGATCAAGGTCGCTGTTGCCTGGCGAACGCGGCACCCCACTCATCCATCGCGTCCACCAGCTGCTCGAGGGATCGACCCCGTTCGGTGAGGTCGTACTCGACCCGCGGTGGCACCTCGGGATATGCCGTGCGCCGGACGATGCCGTCTTCCTCAAGCTCACGGAGCTGCCGGGTCAGCGTCTTCGTGTTCGCCAGAGGAACGAGTCGGCCAAGCTCATTGAAACGCCGCGTGCCGCCCAGAAGATGCTTGACCAGCGTGAGCTTCCACGTTCCTCCCAGCACGGAGATCGCGACCTCGACCGGGCAGACCTCCATCGCTCGCGACACCGGCAGACGCATGACCCCTCCTGGCGACAAAAATGTCCGTACTGGTGGAACCTACTCTAATCCGAGATCATCGAGAACATGCACCGCACCGACACCACCGCTTCGACAGTCCTCTGGATCAGCGCCCACCCCGAACCATCCTCCTTGAACGGCAGCCTACGTCGAGATGGTGTCGAACACTTGTGCCGCCTTGGGTATACCGTCGTCGAGTCTGATCTCTACGCGATGGGGTGGGACCCGGTCGTGCGGGCTCCGGACGGAGGGCACGTCGCCGGTGACGAGCCGGGAGTGTTCCGCGTGAGCATCGACACCCGGGACGCCTACATCTCCGGCACCCAGCCGGCTGAGATCGTCGATGAGCAGGCGAAGCTTCGCCGAGCGGACGCGGTCGTCGTCCAGTTCCCGCTGTGGTGGTACGGGATGCCTGCCATCCTCAAAGGGTGGTTCGACCGGGTGTTCGTCAGTGGCTTCGCGTTCGGCTCCGATCCCGCCACCGGCCGGCGGCTACGCTTCGAGCAGGGGCCGTTCGTCGGCAAGCGGGCGCTTGTGGTCACCACGCTCGGAGACCGGCCGCACGCCATCGGTCCGCGTGGGAAGTCCGGTGAGCTGCACGAACTGCTCTTTGGGCTGCTTCACGGCACTTTCGCCTACACCGGGATGAGCGTCCTCTCGCCGTGGGCGCTTCCCAGCGCCGACCGCATCACCGACTACGAGCGAGCACGCGACGATCTCCGTCGGCGCCTCGACGGATTGTTCACCGATGAGCCGATCCCGTACCGGCCGCAGTTCACCGGCGACTACACCCCGGAGTGGGAGCTCGCGCCGCATGTCCGCCCCGGCGAGCACGGTGTTCGAGTGCACATCGAGGATTAGCGGCTCTTCGGAGTTGAGCGTGGGTCATGGGGTGAGTCCTCCGCCGATGAGGAGCATGCGGAGTCGGTAGTTGTGGCGGTTGCGGAAGCCGCGCGCGACGCGGCGGTGGAGCTCGATCAGTCCGTTGATGGCTTCGGTGCCGCCGTTGGATGCTCCGCCGGTGTCGTAGTAGGCCAGCAGGGGTGCGGACCATCGTTGCAGGGTGCGGTCCAGGCGTTTGACCTCGCGGATGGGACTGGTCGGCAGGATCTCGAGCAGGCGCTGCGCGGCGGCCCGGCCGACGGTGGGGGTGGGGGCGTGGAACAGGGCCCGGACGTCCTGGGCGACCTGCCAGGCGAGCTCCACCTCGACGTGCGCCTCGTGAGCGGTGAACGCCGCGGTCAGGCGGGCTCGTTGCCGGTCAGAGATGTTCTCGACCCCAGCGCGCAGCAGGGTCCTGATCCCGTACAAGGGGTCGCCCCTGCGCCCGCGGTGGCCGGTGGTGTCCTGCTGGACCCGGCAACGGACGAAAGTCCACGCACGCGGTGGCGAGCTTCACCACGTGGAAGGCGTCCACGACCGCGGTCGCGTCGGCGAGGTGGTCATCGATCGCGTTCTTGTACCCACCGAAGGGGTCCAGCGTGGCGATCTGCACCCCGCCGCGGAAGACCTGCCCCCGGTCAGTGAGCCACGCCCCGTACACGGCGCCAGAACGGCCCGGGACGAGGTCGAGCAGCCGGGCACGGGTCCGGCCGTCCTGGTCGCGGGTCAGGTCGACCATCCCGGTCAGCATCCTCAGGTCCGCGGCCCCGGGTGCGCGGATCGACGTGGTGCCACACGCTGGGGGCACCTCCCGCTTGGAGCGGTAGCGCGGGGGGGGGGAATCATCGACCCCGAGCATGGACACCCCGTCGAACCGGGCCGGGTCGGCCTCCAGGACCTCCAGGTGGGTACGGACGGCACGCCACAGGGTGTGCCAGTCCACCCCCAGCCGGCGGGCCAGACCTGAGATCGAAGCGTGCTCGCCGCGCAGTTCGCGCACTGCCCAGGACACCGCCCGGGTGGTCAACGTGCCCCGTGGTGGGGCCACCGACGGGTCCTGCTCGGTGAAGCTCGCACCAGGGCAGAGGGCCTCTCGGCACACGTATCTGCGCTTGGCCCACACCAGTCGCACCGGTCTGCCGAACGAGGGCGCGTCGACCAACACCACCTCGTCACGGCCGTGGCCGGTGGCCACCACCCCACAGTGCGGGCACCCGGCCGGCCCCGGCACGGACTCCACGTGCACCACCAGCCCAGCATCACCGTCATCCACCACACCGGTGACGCTCATCGCCGGCAACCCCAGCCACGTCTGACAGGCACCACACGAGGCAGCAGGGCACGGGGAAGTAGGCTCAGGCACCCCTCGAGGTCCTTGGCGATCCGAGGGGGTAGAAGTCCTCAGATCATGCCCGGGACCTCGACCCCTACCCCCAAGCACCCACGCTCAACTCCGAAGAGCCGCAGTGATACGGATCTCCGCGTCTTTGAGCAGAGACGGGATATTGAGTCGCTGAGTGGCGGTGGGGTCGCCTACGCTGGTCGGCATGTTGGTTTACGGCACTGCTTCGCTGCGTCTGCGCAGCCGCTGACGGCGGCGAGCACCCTCCACAGGTTGTTGCTCCCGCCCCCGGTGATCACGGCCGGGCGGCTCTTTCAGCGTGCCCGGCTCCGCCACAACCACGGAGCAAACAGTGCCTACCTATCGAGGTGGCCGTCATGAGCACGGCCAGAACTTCCTGACTGACCCATCCACTATCGCCACGATCACGCGGCTCGTGGCCGCCACCGATGGCCCGATCATTGAGATCGGCCCCGGTGACGGAGCACTCACCTCGCCGCTGGCCCAGCTCGGGCGACCGGTGACAGCCGTCGAGATCGACACCCGGCTCGCCCAACGCCTGGCCGAGCGGCTGGGGCCACATGTCGAGGTCGTCGCCGACGACTTCCTGGCCTACCGGCTTCCAACGTCCGCGCATGTGCTCGTCGGGAACCTGCCGTTTCACCAGACCACGGCCATGCTGCGACAGATTCTGCACTCCCCGGCATGGACCGATGCAATCGTGCTCGTGCAATGGGAAGTCGCGCGGCGCAGAGCGGGCGTCGGCGGTGCCACGATGATGACGGCCCAATGGGCGCCTTGGTTCGATTTCACCCTGCACAGTCGTGTTCCCGCTCGCGCGTTCACCCCGCGTCCGGGAGTCGACGGCGGAATCCTTGCCATTCACCGTCGCGAACATCCGCTGCTGTCCCCGGCACGGCGACGCCAGTTCCATGCCCTAGTCCACCGCGTCTACACCGGTCCCGGCCGCGGGCTCGCCCAGATTCTCGCACGCACCACCGCACTCGGCTCACCACAGGCGTGGCTGACACGCCACGGCATGAACACTGCGGACCTGCCGAAGGACATGCCCGTCGAGGTATGGGTGGACTTGTTCAAGACCACGGGTTCATCGCCGCCTGTACACCGTGCTCGGACGCAGCAGCCGAAGTCGAGGAGGCGCCGTCGATGAGCATCGCAGTGCGGCACCAAGGCTGCTCCTACACGCCAGCAGCCAGTAGTGCCACGGAGCACCGTTCCGGTGAAACAGCGACAGAACTGGCAGCAAGACTACTCGCGGAAGCTCCTGAACGGGATTGGCGGCTCCGTGACCTCGCCACACTGGTCCATCTATCCACATCCCAGCTGGGCAGAGCGTTCACACAACGATTCGGGATGCCGCCCATGCGGTACCTCGCTCACATTAGGGCCCACCGGCTGGCCGAGCTCCTGGTCGAGACTGATCTTCCGATCGGTGTCGCCATGACACACGTCGGGTGGCACAGTCGCGGCTACGCCGCACAGCAGTTCACCGCCATCGTCGGGATGAGCCCTTCCAGTTATCGGCGCACTGCGATTGCCCGATCTCGCACGGGTACTAGCCAGTGGCCATCAGCAGCACAGGGCAGCCCCGAATCATAAGGTCCCCTCAAGACAGGAGTGCCGCGATGCCGTCGGCGAGGATCTCGTGCGGGCTGATGTGGTGCGTCGCGTGGAGTCGCGCATAGGTGGGGGCTCGCTCAGGGTCGATGGCGACGCGCTTCTCGTCAGGCGCCATCGGAGCGGTCAGGGAGGCGCCGATCACCAGGTTCGACAGCAGATACGCGGCTCCCAGCGGATCCGGGGTGCCTGCTTGTTCGAGCAGGACGCACATCCGCTCGGAAAGGGCCAGGTACGCGGGCCCCCTGGGTGCGCGCATGCCGATGACCTGACCGGCCCACCGGTGGGTCGTGAGGTGCGCGAAGAAGGCGTGCATCAGGGCAGGCAGGTCGGCGTTGCGGATCGACTCGGACATCACGGGATCGTCTGCAAGCGCTGTGTCGAGGGCGAGGTCGAACAGATCGTCGACGGATTCGACGCGGGAGTACAGGCTGGCTGGAGCGACACCCACCTGTTGCGCCACAGATCGCAGGGTGAGGGCCCTCAACCCGCCTTCGTCCAGCAGCCTCACCGATGCCCTCGCAACCTCCCCGATGTCCACTGCGCGGAGGCGTCGCACAGGTTTGCGATGTTCCCAGTAGCTCACCCCACCAGCCTAACCAAACACGCTTCAGTTAGCTATCCATTCTATGTTAGGTTTAGCGCATGCTGGATGCCACCACCCTCCCGATCACCTTTGAGAACACTCGCCTACGCCCCCTCTCTGAGCTGGACGCAGACGCGTATGCAGCCGGCACCAAGGATGAAGCTGTGCGGCGCTTCGGCCACCTGCCCGAGTCCGACTACACCCCCGAGTCCGTGCGACGGATGATCCGTGACGAGGTTGCTGAGGGTCTGTCGTGCGGCACGCTGGCAGTCCTCGCACTTGCCGACGCCGAGACGGACCGGTTTGTGGGCTCCTTGGTGCTCTTCGACGTCAGCTCCGAGGCTGCCGAGGTCGGGTTCTGGATTCATCCGGATGCGCGGGGAGCAGGGCACGCTCGTCGGGGCCTGGAGTTGGCATCGCGCTTCGCACGCAACAGTGGACTGCGAAGCTTGACAGCACGCACGCTCCTGGAGAACAAGGCCTCCAAGCGGTGCTTGACGAACGCAGGGTTCCATGAGGTCGAGCGAGCCGTCGGGACCACGCCCGCAGGACAGCGCGAGGAACTATTCCATTACCGGCGCGATCTCAAGCCCACCGCCCAGTGGCCGTTGGCGACGGAGCGGCTTCGGCTCCGTCCGCATAACGCCGACGATGCCGAATGGCTTCACGAGCTGTACTCGCGACCCGACGTTGCCCGCTACCTGCTGGACGAGCCATGGACCGCGGAAGTCACCCACGACAAGCTCACCGAACGCCTAGCGAAGACTGACATCGATGGCGAGACTGGCGCGCTTGCGCTGGTCATCGAGCATGACGGCGTCCCGATCGGAGACGTCGCGTTGTGGCTCACCGATCACGAGCACCGTCAAGGCGAGATCGGGTGGGTTCTCGACCCGGCGCACGGTGGGCAAGGTTTCGCCAGCGAAGCCGTCCGAGCAGTACTCGCCCTCGGGTTTGACCACTACCGGCTCCACCGCATCACCGCGCAGATGGATGCCCGCAACAGCGCCTCGGCAGCACTGGCTCGTCGTGTCGGGCTCCGGCTCGAAGCACATCACGTCCAGGACTGGTTCAGCAAGGGCGAATGGACCGACACCCTCATCTTCGCGCGACTTGCCTCCGAGCACATGCGCCAATGATCGGGAGTCTGACTTTCATGCTCCCTGTACGCGGCTCCCAAATCTACCGCGCTTTGACGACGTATCGGCATATTGAAAGGCTGAGATGATTCAAGATCCCCTGCGCCGGCCTCGCAGCGCACACGGTGGTTCGTGCTCACCGTCGTCTCTCTCGGTTTGCTGCTTGCAACGGTCGACACTTCGATTCTCTACGTGGTCGTGCCTCTTCTGGCGGACGAGTTGTCGGCGAGCGTAAGTGAGTCACTGTGGATCATCAACATGTACCCCCTCGTCATGACTGGCCTACTGCTGGGCACTGGGACGCTCGGGGATAGGTTCGGACACAAGCTGGTTTTCTAGATTGGCATCAGCGCGTTCGGGATAGCTTCCCTACTCGCAGCCTTCTCTCCAAACGCGTGGGTGCTGATCGTCGCGCGGGCACTACTCGCGGTGGGTGCAGCACTGATGCTGCCCGCGACACTCGCGATCATCCGGTTCACGTTCGAGGACGAGGATGAGCGCAACGTCGCCATCGCTGTTTGGTCGAGTGTCTCGATCGGTGGCATTGCCTTCGGTCCGCTCGTTGGAGGCCTGCTCCTGGAGCGGTTCTGGTGGGGCTCGGTATTCCTCATCAACGTCCCCTTTGCCGGCTCTTCGGAGTTGAGCGTGGGTGCTTGGGGGTAGGGGTCGAGGTCCCGGGCATGATCTGAGGACTTCTACCCCCTCGGATCGCCAAGGACCTCGAGGGGTGCCTGAGCCTACTTCCCCGTGCCCTGCTGCCTCGTGTGGTGCCTGTCAGACGTGGCTGGGGTTGCCGGCGATGAGCGTCACCGGGGTGGTGGATGACGGTGATGCTGGGCTGGTGGTGCACGTGGAGTCCGTGCCGGGGCCGGCCGGGTGCCCGCACTGTGGGGTGGTGGCCACCGGCCACGGCCGTGACGAGGTGGTGTTGGTCGACGCGCCCTCGTTCGGCAGACCGGTGCGACTGGTGTGGGCCAAGCGCAGATACGTGTGCCGAGAGGCCCTCTGCCCTGGTGCGAGCTTCACCGAGCAGGACCCGTCGGTGGCCCCACCACGGGGCACGTTGACCACCCGGGCGGTGTCCTGGGCAGTGCGCGAACTGCGCGGCGAGCACGCTTCGATCTCAGGTCTGGCCCGCCGGCTGGGGGTGGACTGGCACACCCTGTGGCGTGCCGTCCGTACCCACCTGGAGGTCCTGGAGGCCGACCCGGCCCGGTTCGACGGGGTGTCCATGCTCGGGGTCGATGATTCCCCCCCCCCGCGCTACCGCTCCAAGCGGGAGGTGCCCCCAGCGTGTGGCACCACGTCGATCCGCGCACCCGGGGCCGCGGACCTGAGGATGCTGACCGGGATGGTCGACCTGACCCGCGACCAGGACGGCCGGACCCGTGCCCGGCTGCTCGACCTCGTCCCGGGCCGTTCTGGCGCCGTGTACGGGGCGTGGCTCACTGACCGGGGGCAGGTCTTCCGCGGCGGGGTGCAGATCGCCACGCTGGACCCCTTCGGTGGGTACAAGAACGCGATCGATGACCACCTCGCCGACGCGACCGCGGTCGTGGACGCCTTCCACGTGGTGAAGCTCGCCACCGCGTGCGTGGACTTTCGTCCGTTGCCGGGTCCAGCAGGACACCACCGGCCACCGCGGGCGCAGGGGCGACCCCTTGTACGGGATCAGGACCCTGCTGCGCGCTGGGGTCGAGAACATCTCTGACCGGCAACGAGCCCGCCTGACCGCGGCGTTCACCGCTCACGAGGCGCACGTCGAGGTGGAGCTCGCCTGGCAGGTCGCCCAGGACGTCCGGGCCCTGTTCCACGCCCCCACCCCCACCGTCGGCCGGGCCGCCGCGCAGCGCCTGCTCGAGATCCTGCCGACCAGTCCCATCCGCGAGGTCAAACGCCTGGGCCGCACCTTGAAGCGATGGTCCGGGCCGCTGCTGGCGTACTTCGACACCGGCGGGGCGTCCAACGGAGGCACTCCAGGCCATCAACGGTCTGATCGAGCTCCACCGCCGCGTCGCGCGCGGCTTCCGCAACCGCCACAACTACCGACTGCGCATGCTCCTCATCGGCGGAGGACTCACCCCATGACCCACGCTCAACTCCGAAGAGCCGGATTAACGGGCACGGGACCGCTGTAGGTTTGGTTGACACTTCGGGTGTGGTGTTTCAGGCCGCGTGAGCGGGCCAGTAGATGGTCTCAAACTCGATCGGGGTGGTCTTGCCCAGAGCCCGTTGCCGGCGTCTGCGGTGGTAGGTCCGCTCGATCCAGGTGACGATGGCCAGCCGGAGCTGCTCCCGGGTGGCCCAGCGGCGGCTGTTCAGGACGTTCTTGTGCACCAGGGCGAAGAAGGACTCCATCGCGGCGTTGTCCGCGCTGGAGGCCACACGCCCCATGGACCCGGTCAGGCCATGCCGGTGCAGCGCGCAGAGGTAGGTGCGCGACCGGAACTGACCGGGCTCAACCAGTCGATGCAACACCGGCCTGTTGGAGCAACAGTAGCTGCTCATTGAATGCCTCCGCGGGCGTCATCCATCCGAGCGACTTCCGAGGCCGCGTGTTCAGTGCGAATGCGACGGCTTCGATGTCTTCAGCGCTCCATCGGGACAGGTCGGTGCCCTTCGGGAAGTACTGTCGCAGCAACCCGTTGGTGTTCTCGTTCGTCCCGCGCTGCCAGGGCGACTGCGGATCAGCGAAGAACACTGGGATGCCCGTCTCGACGCGGAACTGCGCGTGCGCGGACATCTCCTTGCCGCGATCCCAGGTCAACGACCGCGCCAGCTGGGCCGGCAACGTCGACATCGTGTTCGCGAGGGCGCTCTTCATCGTGATGGCGCCGTAGCCCGCCAGGGCCGGCCCGTTCTTCGGCGTCTCCTTATGCCGATAGCCCTCCTCCCGTGGGAGATGGACGAGCAACGTGTAACGGGTCTTGCGCTCGACGACCGTGCCGACCGCGGAGCGCTCCAACCCGATCAGCAGGTCACCCTCCCAATGGCCCGGGACCGCGCGATCGGCGGCCTCCGCTGGCCGTTCGCTGATGAGCGTCTCCGGCGTGACGTGCGCCCAGGTCTTCCGCCGTGACCGCTCCCTCGGGACGCGCAACGCCCGGCCCGTGCGGAGGTTCCAGACGAGCTCGCGCTTGAGCGCGCCACGACCCTCGATATAGAGCGACTGGTAGATCGCCTCCGGGCTGATGCGCATGGACTCATCATCCGGGAAATCGATCTTCAACCGGTGCGAGATCTGCTCTGGACTCCAAGCCCAGGACCATGCCCTGTCTTTCCGGTGCGGCTTGCCTCTCCCGGTGAACCGCGGCGGCTCGGGACCGGTGACGACTGTGCCATCAGGGCGCGTTATCTTCCCCGACAGGCGATCAGCGACATACGCGCGCAGCCGCGGGTTCGCGACAAGCTTCGCAACCTTCGGTCGCTTCGCCGCCATGTCCGCCTTCCACTGCGCGACCGACGCCCGATACTCCAGCTTCCCGCCCCGCGTGGCCGCGTTGCGCCGCAATTCACGAGAGATCGTCCCGGCATCACGACCGATCGCGCGGGCGATCTCGCGAACGCCCTTGCCCTTCTCCTTGAGGATCGCGATCTCCTCACGCTCAACGAACGAGAGGTAGCGACCCGATGGCTGCTGAGTGATGTCGAACGGCGCCATGCCGCCAGCGTGTCGGAACCATCTCGCGCCGACCGCGGGCGCCACGCCACAGGCGCCCGCGGCTTCCTCCGCGAGCAGTCCTTTCGCGATCTCGCCCCAGAACGCCGCCTCGACGGGCTTCTGGAACTTCGGATGCCCCGGCGAACGGAGCTTCGGACGAACCGCCCTGTCTGCTGCCTGTTGACGACGAACCATCTGACACCTCCTGATCGAGGTGTTGCGACGACCAGTTGAATCCGCCCTGGCTGCCCCGGTCACTGTGGTGCACCAGGCCCTGCCTGCCACGGCTGGCTCCCGTGCTCAGCAGCGCGTGCTCGAGGGCCAGCAGCGGCAGCCCCGCGGTGTGGAGGCTGGACAAGACCGCCCAACCGACGATGCGCCGGGAGTAGACGTCGGTGATGAACGCGACATAGCAGAACCCAGTGATCGTCCGCACGTAGGTGATGTCAGCGACCCACAGCTGATGAGGACGATCCGCGACGAAGCGACGTTCCACCAGGTCCGGCCGGTGATCCGGCTGACCGGTCGGGCGCGTGGTCAGGGGCTTGCGGTCCCGCCGCACCCCCTGCAGGCCAGCGGCGCGCATGAGCCGGGCGACCTGGTCACGGCCGACCTCCCACCCGGCACGCCGCATCGCGTGGTGCATCTTCCGCACCCCGTACACGCTGTAGTTCTCCGCGTGGATCCGCTCGAGCTCCTCGATGAGGAGCTCGTCTCGTTGAGCCCTCGCGGAGGCAGGTCGTCTCTTCGCTGCGCGGTAGGCGCGGGAGGTGATGAACCCACACTCCGTCGCACTCAGCGTGCGGCAGATGGCCTCGACCCCGAACTGATCGCGGTGCTCGTCGATGAACCGGATCATCTCGTCGTGGGGCGGTCGAGCTCCGCTGCGAAAAAAGCCGACGCCTTGCGCAGGATCTCGTTCGCGCGTCGCAGCTCGAGGTTCTCCCTGCGCAGCTTGGTGATCTCCTCGGCCTCAGCGGTGCTCAACCCTGGAGCCTCACCTTGGTCGATGCGGTCCTGCTTCCACCAGTTCCGCAGCGTGTGGGGTGAGATCCCGCCGAGAGCTTCGCCGACGGCGATGCAGGCAACCCAGCCAGAGCACTGCTCGGCACGGACGCGTTCTTCGATGAGCTTCAGGGCACGAGCCTTGAAATCGGGGCTGTACTTCTGGGGCATGACCCGATCCTCCTTGAGGAAGTAGATCGGAACGAAACCCAGGACGCTTCAAGGGCATGACCGGCGTCCGCGAGTTCATCAGCGATGAATCGATACCCCAGTCCAGGGTCCTCGGCGTGGATCTCGTACGCGGCGTTCATCGCGTAGGCATCCACCAGGTCCCGGGTCGCTGACCGGGTGGGCGCACCAGGCGTAGAACGCCTGCGGGGAGAACTTCAGCACCCGGCAGGCCACCGTGACGGGGATCCCGTCAGCGGCAAGGTCACCGACCAGCGGGTAGGTCATTTTGGGGACTGGCCCAGCTTCAGGTTCGCCTGTGACAGGTACGCCGCTGCTCGGCGTAGGACCTCGTTCTCCTGCTCCAGCAACCGGTTACGGCGCTTCAGGGCACGCACCTCCTCGGACTCGGCCTTGCTCACGCCCGGACGGGCGCCGTCCTCGACGTCGGCCTGGCGGAGCCAGTTGCGCAGGGTTGATTCCGAGATCCCGAAGTCTTTCGCTGTCTGCGCGATCGGCGCATCGCCACGGCGAGCCACCGCGATCACGTCGTCACCAAACTCCTTGGGGAGAGGTGCAGGCATGGTGACATCCTTCCAGCAGGGACCCAGTCCCCACAGATCAGGTATCAACCAAACCCTCAGCAGTCCCGGAGGCCCAACCGTCGGCCATGGTTCGATGAAGCCTCTCGACTTTCCCATTGGTCTGAGGCCGATACGGGCGAGTCCGTTTCGGGGTGATCCGAAGTGCCTCGCAGGCGTCACGCCACAGGAAGGACCGATACGCGGCGCCGTTGTCCGACAGGACGCGTTCGATGATGACGCTGCGGTCGACGAACCAGTCGACCGCCCGGTGCAGGACGGCGACGGCGGTGATCGCGGTTTCGTCGTCGTGAACCTCGCTGTAAGCGACGCGGGAGTGGTCGTCGATGACGGTGTGTACGAACGCGTACTCGAGCTTGGGGTTGTGCCACTTACTCCGCGGCTTGCCCGGGGTAGCGGAGCGGTTCTTCTCGCCTTGGCGGCGGCCGACATAGCGCCAGCCGCCGCCGTCGGAGATGTTCCCGAGCTTCTTCACATCCACATGCACGAGCGATCCCGGGTAGTCGTGCTCGTAGCGGCGGAGAGGTTCACCTGTAGCACGGTCGACGTTTGCAAGCCGGTTCAGCCGGGTGGTCGTGAGGAGAAAAGAATCATCAGCACGGCTCCCCGTTAGACGTATGGGCGGGTAAGGAGTTCGACAAGGTGGCCGAATGGGTCAAGGACGTAGAGGGCGCGAGCATCCTCTTCCCTCCGGACTTGGGCGCGAAGCGTTCGCTGAGGGTCTGCCCAGTAGTCGGTTCCGGTGCTGACAAGTGAAGCCAAATTGCGAGCGAAGTGCTCGTCGTCGACTAGGAAGGCAAAGTGCAGTTCACTGAAGGTGCTGGGCGGACGAACGAACTGCAACAGCACGCCGTCATCGAGCAGCACGTGAGCAAAGGGACCCCAGGCGGGGGCCGACTTGGCCTCCAGCAGCTCCCGGTAGAATTTGGCGGATTCTTCGGCGTCATGGGCCGGGATGATGATGTGGTTGAACCGGGCAGTCATGGACGTCTCCTATTGATCTTGGGGCATGCAGAAGTGGCCCATGTGAAGACACATGGGCCTAGGGGCGCGAAAAGTCGGCGGTAGTGACCCGCGCAAGCGCCGGCCAACTGCTGACGTGATCTGGACTGGACGCTCGCGGTTAGTCACGCGGCGACGCTGGGTGCGGCGAAAACACCGTCGGCCTCCCAGGGGTTCGGCGCCTCCATGCCTGACACAGACTGCCACCGGCACGCGACGCTGCCTCAAAAGTACCACGGGAGGTGACGAAGCCTCGATCAACGTCCCCGAGCAGTACACCTAGCGGTCAGGACGTCCGTGGCTGGCAGACCGGACAGTGGAACATCACCCGGTCGGCCGGGGCGGCGCCGATCGGGTCCACCCGGATCGGGGTACCGCAGTTCAGGCAGGGACGGTCGGCGCGCCCGTGGACCCACTTCAGCTCCCGCATCGTGTCCGGGGTGGTCCGCTGCACCGCGCGGGCGCAGTTGACCAGCAGCGCCTGCCGGGCCGTGTCCACCACGCGCCACAGCTGGTCGGTGGTCAGCTCGGCCACCGTCGTCCACGGTGACACCCGACGCAGGAAGAGCGACTCCGCGGCGTACATGGTGCCGATTCCGGCGGCGATCCGCTGGTCCAGCAGCGCCTCCCCGAGGGGGCGGGACCCCGCCGCGGCGTAACCGGCCATCGCCCGGTCCCGGTCCCAGTCCGGCCCCAACAGGTCCGGCCCGAGGTGCCCCACGAGGTCGTCCTCGGCGCGGGTGTCCGCCAGGTCCAGCATGCCCAGCGAGGTGCCGACCGCCACGAACTCCGTGCTGGCCACCACCGCGCGCGTCGTGCTCGGGACGCGGCGTGGACCCGGCGCGGGGTGCACCCGCCACGACCCCTCCATGCGCAGGTGGGAGTGCAGCGTCAGCCCGCCCTCGATGCGGTGCAGCAGGTGCTTGCCGCGGGCCACCACCTCGAGGGTGGTGCGCCCCGTCAGGTCCACCGTGGCCAGCGACGGCCAGCGCAGGTCGGTGCGGGTGAGCTCGCGCCCGGCCAGCGCCAGGTGCAGCCGCCGCGCGGTGCGCCAGACGGTGTCGCCCTCAGGCACGGAGCCTCCACCCCTTCGGCGTCGCCCCGAAGCCCGCGGCCTCGAGCGCGGCCACCAGCGGTGACTCGGTGCGCAGGGCCGCCTCCCCGTCGATGGTCTCCACCGACAGGCCCGCGATGCGGCGCTCCCGCACCGCCCGCGCCGCCACCTCGGCGGCCTGCGCGAGCGCCTCGGGGTCGAGGGTGAAGGTCAGCGCCGTGCGGCCACCGCGCTCCCACCACACGGCCGGCACGCCCTCCACGAGGGCCACCAGCGCACCGGCCTTCCGTGACGGACGGTGGCCGCCGCCGGTGGTCTCGGGCCAGGGCAGGGCCGCCCCGTGGACGACGGCGGGGTCGCAGGCACTGAGCAGGCGCGCCTGCACCCGGGGCTGCTCGCCCCGCAGCAGGTCGACGGCTCCCGCGGTCGCGAACTGGGCGGCGCCCAGACCGTCGACGAAGTAGCCCCGCCGCACCCGTCCGGCGTCCTCCGCGGCCGCCAGCACCTTGTACAGCGCGCTGAAGCCGCCGGCCACCTCCTCCGCGGCCACGGCGCCCCGCGTCACCACCCCGTGACGGTCGAGGGCCACCTCCGCGGCGGCGACGGCCCGCACCGTGGGGTCATCGTCCCGCTCGGGCAGCACCGACCAGCGGCCGGCCAGCACGTCCGGCGTGGAGACCGGGCGGTCCCGGCGCACCGCCGCGCCGCTCAGCCCCTGCAACGATGCGGGGCGCCCCGACAACCGCGCCCGCCGGGCCCGGGGACGGGTCTTCTGCGTGGTCCGGCCCCCGGCCAGGCGGGCGCGAACCGGTGCAAAGGTGTCGCAGGTGGCCCGACCCTGCCCGACCAGGTCCCACACGGCATCGGTCCACTGGGTGTCGGTGCTCAGGTGCACCGGGTCCGCATCGTCCGCACGGGCGCCCTGGTGCGCTGTGCGCAGGTCCGCCCACCGCATCGCGCCGCGCGTGGTGAGAAGCTCGCGCACCAGCCCAGACGCGCGGTCCGGGTCCTCCTGCGCGAGCGGCAGCGTGGCCTCCGCCTGGTCGGCCGGGTGGAAGGAGACCCACAGGTCGTCCCCGGCCAGCAGCCCGTGCGAGACCCACAGGAACTCGCCGGTGGCCAACAGCTCGTCCAGCATCCCCGGCGCGTAGTCCCGCACCCGGGCCGGCAGCACCACGCTCTCCACCGCACTGGCGGGCAGCACCGCGCCCGTGAGCTGCTCCAGGGCGCGGGCCACCGCATCCACCCCGCGGCCGGGGTCCTCCAGGCCCTGCCAGCGCAGCACGAAGCGCGCGAAGTCGTCGCCGTCCACCGGCTCGACCTCGGCGCGCAACGCGGCCAGGGAGCGGCGCCGCAGCCGGCGCAGCACGTCGGCGTCGCAGAAGTCCGGGCCCACCCCGTCGTCGGTGTCCCGGCCGCCCAGGGCCGTCGGCAGCAGAGCCCCCTCGCCCACGCGTCCGGAGCGCACCAGCTCGCGCAGCGCCGCCACCACGACGGCCCGCCCCAGCCCGTACCGCTCGGCCAGTGCCTCGGCGCGGAAGGGCCCGTGGGTGCGGGCGTGGCGCACCAGCAGGTCGGTCAGCGGGTCGGTGCTCACCACCATGGCGGCCTGGGGGATGCCCGGCGGCACCGGCACCCCCAGCGCGTCCCGCAGCCGGGCCACGTCCTCCACCACCGCCCAGCAGTCCCGCCCGCCCACCGGCACCCGCACGATGCGGCGCGCGCCCTCCAGCTCGGCCGTCCAGGCGGCCGGGTCGCCCTCGGGCACGCTGCGGGCGGCGAGCTCCGCGTCATCGAGCGGACCCAGCACGCGCAGCAGGTCCGCCAGGTCCTCCGCGTGGCGGGCCCGGCGGTCGACGGCGGTGTGCTGCAGCTCGGCCTCGGTGTCGGCCACGGCCTGCGGGTCCAGCAGGTCCCGCAGCTGCGTGCCGTCGGACCGCCCCAGCAGGTCGGCGAGCAGCGTGGGGTCCAGCGCCAGGGCCGCGGCTCGCCGCTCGGCCAGCGGGGAGTCGCCCTCGTAGAGGAACTGCGCCACGTAGCCGAACATCAGGTTCTGCGCGAAGGGGCTGGCGGTGGGGGTCTCCACGAAGCTCAGCCGCACCTCGCGCCCGGCGAGACGCCGCATCAGCGCCGTCAGGGCAGGCACGTCGTAGACGTCCTGAACCACCTCGCGGACGGCCTCCAGGACGATCGGGAACTCCGGGTGCCCCGCCGCCACCTCGAGCAGCGACGCAGCCCGCTGGCGCTGCTGCCACAGGGCCTGCCGCCGGTCGGGCCGGCGCCGGGGGAGCAGCAGTGCCCGCGCCGCGCACTCGCGGAAGCGGGAGGCGAAGAGCGCGGAGCCGCCGATGAGGGCGGTCACCTCGTCGTGGACCTCCTCCGGGTCCAGGGCCACGAGCTCCCCGAGGGCGACGTCCAGCGAGCGGGCGTCCAGGGCCACGGTGCCGCTGGCCGCAGCGTCGGCCCCGTCACCCGGCGCGCCGACGGGTCCACCAGCACCGCCACCCGGCGCGCCGGCGGGGGCCACCGCATCGGGCACGGCCCACGCGTCCCACCCCCCGAGGTCCGGCAGGCGCAGCACGATGCCGTCGTCGGCGTGCAGGGCCTGCACGTCCACCCCGAAGCGCTGGCGCAGCCGCTCGGCCAGCACCAGCGCCCACGGGGCGTGGACGGGGGAGCCCCAGGGGGAGTGGATGACCACCCGCCAGTCGCCCAGCTCGTCGCGGAAGCGCTCCACCACCACGGTGCGGTCGTCCGGCACCGCGGTGGTGGCCTCGGCCTGCGCGGCCACGTGGGCCAGCACGTTGTCCACGGCCCACTCGTCCAGACCGCCGTCGGTCAGCCGGGCCCTCAGGGTCGCCTCGTCGCCGGTGGCGAGCTCGCGCACGAAGGCACCCAGGTGGCCGCCCAGCTCCGCCGGCCGTCCCAGCCCGTCGCCGTGCCAGAAGGGGAGCTTTCCCGGCTGGCCGGGCGCGGGGGAGACCAGCACCTGGTCGTGCGTGATGTCCTCGATGCGCCACGACGAGGTGCCGAGGGTGAAGACGTCGCCCACCCGGGACTCGTAGACCATCTCCTCGTCCAGCTCACCGACCCGCCGGCCCGGTCCGCCCCCGCCGGCGAGGAAGACACCGAAGAGCCCGCGGTCGGGGATGGTGCCGCCGGACAGGATGGCCAGGCGCTGCGCCCCGGGGCGGGCGGTCAGCAGGTCGTCCACGCGGTCCCAGACCAGCCGGGGCCGCAGGTCGGCGAAGTCCTCCGAGGGGTAGCGGCCGGTGAGCATCTCCAGGACGGACTCCAGCACCGCGCGCGAGAGATCCGACCACGGGGCCGCGCGCCGCACCATCGTGTGCAGCTCCCCGACCGACCAGTCGTCCATGGCACACGCTGCGACCACCTGCTGGGCGAGCACGTCCAGCGGGTTCGCGGGGATCCGCAGCGCCTCGATGCCGCCGCTGCGCATCTGCTCGACCACCACCGCGGTCTCCAGCAGGTCCTGTCGGTGCAGGGCGTGGAAGCTGCCGCGGCTGACCGCCCCCACCTGGTGGCCGGCGCGCCCGACCCGCTGCAGGCCGCTGGCCACGCTGGGCGGGGACTCCACCTGGACCACCAGGTCCACCGCGCCCATGTCGATGCCGAGCTCCAGCGAGCTCGTCGCCACCACGGCCGGGAGCGTGCCGGCCTTCAGCGCGTCCTCGATCTCGGCCCGGTGCTCCTTGCTCACCGACCCATGATGCGCCCGCGCCAGCACCGCGGGTGCCCCGGCCGAGGCGCCGGCCTGCGCCATCATCTCGGCGGGCGATCGGGGGCTCGATGCGGTGACTCGTCCTGCGCTGCCGCGGTCGGTGTCGCCGCCGCCCGCACCCTCGTCGGCTTCGGCTGCGCTGCCCGCGTCGGTGTCGGCCAGGGCCACCCGCTCGGCCCAGATCTCGTTGAGCCGCGCCGTCAGCCGCTCGGCCGACCGGCGCGAGTTGCAGAACACCAGGGTCGAGGTGTGGCGTGCGATCTCCTCGACGATGCGGTGCTCCACGTGGGGCCAGATGCTCGCCCGGTCGCGGGGATCGGCCCCCGCCACCTCCGGGGAGAGGTCCGCCAGCGTGAGGTGCTCCGGAAGGGAGAGCTCGGACTCGACGTCCGAGGTGCCTGGCACGCCGGGCGCTCCCGGCGCGCTGTCGCCCGCCGAGGCCGCCGCACCCGCCCCGCCCGGCACGCTCCCCGCATCGGGCTGGGCGGGCGAGACCTGGGGCGCGGTGCTCAGGTCGGCCATGTCCGGCACGTCGGCGTGGACGGACAGCTCCCACGCCTTCTCGGCCGGTGGCTGGACGATCGTCACCGGGCGCCCGCCCGTCAACCAGCGCCCCACCTCGTCCACCGGGCGGACCGTCGCCGAGAGCCCGATCCGCTGCGCGGGCCGCTCCAGCATCGCGTCCAGGCGCTCCAGGGAGAGCGCGAGGTGGGCGCCCCGCTTCGTGCCGGCCAGCGCGTGGACCTCGTCGACGATCACGGTGGTCACCCCGGTCAGCTGCTCCCGGGCCCGTGAGGTGAGCAGCAGGTACAACGACTCCGGGGTGGTGATCAGGACGTCGGCCCCGCCGCTGGCGAACCGGCGACGCTCGGCCGCCGGGGTGTCCCCAGAGCGCAACGAGACACTCACCTGCGGCGCCTCGCCCCCCAGTCGGGTGGCCGCGTGTCCGATGCCGGACAGGGGCGCCGAGAGGTTGCGCTCCACGTCCACCGCCAGGGCCTTCAGCGGCGAGACGTAGATGACGCTGCACGGCGCCTCGGGGCGCTGCTGGTCGCCGTGCGGGACGAACCGGTCGAGGGACCACAGGAAGGCCGAGAGCGTCTTGCCCGAGCCGGTCGGGGCCACCACGACCGTGTTCTCCCCGCGGCTGATCGCGTCCCACGCCCCGGCCTGCGCGGCGGTGGGCGCAGCGAAGTTCGCCTCGAACCACGCGCGGGTGGGAGGGGAGAACCGCTGCAGCACGTCATCGGACATCGGGGCCAGCCTGCCACCGTGCGCCGACAACCTCGCGGTCGGGGATGATCGTCCTCGTGCTGGCTGTCTTCGAGGGGTTCTGGACCATCGGTGGTGTGGTGGCCGTCGGGTGGTTCCTGGCCTCCCGCGAGCTGGTGCCGCACGCCAGCATCGAGGCGCTCAGCCGGGTCACCTTCACGGTGGCGACCCCGGTGCTGCTGTTCACCGTCATCTCCGCCGCGCCCCTGGGCAGCGTGCTGGGCCCCCACCTGGTGATCACCCTGGGGGCGGCGCTCACGGTGGCCGCCGTCTCGGTCCTGCTCGCGCGGCGATGGGGTGTCGGGCCGGGGGAGACGGTCATCGGCGCCTTCGCCGCGGGGTACGTGAACGCGGGGAACCTGGGCATCCCCATCGCGGTCTACGTGCTGGGCGACGCCGTGTACGCCACACCGGTGCTGCTGGGGCAGCTGCTCGTGCTGCAACCCATCGGCCTGGCGGTGCTCGACTCCGCCGACCGGCAGCGGGCGGGTCAGGGGAGGCTGCGCTCGGTCCTGGCCTCGGGGTTGAACCCGCTCACGGTGGCCTCACTGCTGGCACTGGCGGTGGCGGCGTCGGGCTGGCAGGTGCCCCAGGGGGTGCGCGGGCCGCTGGACCTCATCGCGGGGCTGGCCGTGCCGGCCATGCTGCTGGCCTACGGCATGTCGCTGCGATGGGGGCCGGTCCCGTTTGTCGGTGGGGGACGGCGCGAAGTGGTCGTCGCGTCCGTCCTCAAGCTGATCGTGATGCCGCTGGTGGCGTGGGGGCTCGCCGTGGCCTGGGGGCTGGAGGGGCACGCCCTGCTGGTGGCCGTGGTCACCGCGGCGCTGCCCACCGCGCAGAACGTGTTCCTGTTGGCGACCATCTACCGCCGCGGGGAGGTGGTGGCACGCGATGCGGTGTTCGCCACCACGATGCTCTCGCTGCCGGTGGTGCTGGCCGTGGTGGCGCTCCTGGGGTGAGGCTCACCCCATCGAGGACACACGGAAGGGGCCGGGTGGATCGCTCCACCCGGCCCCTTCTCAGCGTGCGGTCAGCGCTGCGTTCAGCGGCGCGTGCCCGGCAGGTCGTCGCCGTCGAGACGGCCGTCGCCGTCACCGAAGCGGTCGTCGGCCCTGCCGACGATGCCGTCGCGGCGCGTGTCGGTGCCGCCGACGCGGTTGTTGTTGGCGTCCACGACGCGCACGTCGTCATCGTCACGACGGGTCGGGTCGGTGCGGTGGGTGTCGTTGGCGCGGTAGGTGTCGGTCGTGCGGTCACGGGGGGTGTGACCCACCTCCGGCTGCTCCTTCTTGCGGCCGCCCAGCAGACCGGCCAGACCCAGCAGACCCAGCAGGCCCCACGGGAAGTCGAAGCCGTCGTCCTCGTTGTTCTCGGTGGACTCGGAGGAGGTGGTGGTGCTCTCAGAGGCCGAAGACGTCTCCGACGCCATAGCGGCGGGGGCGGTCACGGCGGCGACGGGGGTGGCGGCCAGCGCGATGGCCAGAGCGATGGAACGAGTGCTACGCATGGTGAATTCTCCTTGCGTCGTCTCGGGACGGTGGCGATCTGCCGATGTCCCTTTCACTACCGAGCCAAGCACAATCCTGCTCCCGGCGCGACCGTTTCGCTCCGGACCCGCCCGAATGTGAGACTTCATCCATGCGAATCAGCCAATTGAGGGAGCTCATGACCGACGAGTTCGGCGCCGGAATGACGGCCCACATCACGGGGAACCACGTGCTCTCGTCCATTCCCGGGGACCTGACGGTGGATGCCGCGCTGGCGCAGGACGTGCCGCCGCGCGACATCTGGCGGGCGCTGTGTGAGGACTTCGACGTCCCCCCGGAGCGGCAGCTGGGCCGTGACCAGGGACGGCGGCCGGGAGCCGGGGGCGGTGCGGGCGGCCGTGCCGGAGGCTCGTTGCGCTGAGCGACACGCCGAACAGTCGTCGGTGGCGGTGCGAACAGTTGTTCTGTACGCTACTCACAGGTCACCTCGCCCACGACGGGCTGGGGGCGCTCGTCCACACCGTGGACCCGTGTCCCCGGAGGTTGTCGGTGGGGGGACCTAGCGTCTGATGCAGACCCGGAAGTGCCGTGCGGGGATCAACCACACGGGCTTGTGGGAGGTACTGCGTCGAAGGTGGGCGCGCCCGACCCGATGTGAGAAGGAAGTGGTGAGCATGGCCGGCAAGAACAACGCGGACCCGAACGCGGAGCGTACGAGGTCGCTCGATGCGGTGATGTCCCAGATCGAGAAGCAGCACGGCAAGGGCGCGGTGATGCGTCTGGGCGACGACACCCGTCCGCCGATCGCCACGATCCCGACCGGGTCCATCGCCCTGGACGTGGCACTGGGTCTGGGCGGTCTGCCGCGGGGCCGTGTCATCGAGGTGTACGGCCCGGAGTCCTCCGGTAAGACGACCGTGGCCCTGCACGCCGTGGCGAACGCCCAGAAGGCCGGCGGGATCGCGGCCTTCATCGACGCCGAGCACGCGCTGGACCCGGAGTACGCCAAGAAGCTGGGCGTCGACGTCGACAACCTGCTGGTCTCGCAGCCGGACACCGGTGAGCAGGCGCTGGAGATCGCGGACATGCTGATCCGCTCCGGCGCGCTGGACATCATCGTCATCGACTCTGTGGCGGCGCTGGTGCCCCGTGCGGAGATCGAGGGTGAGATGGGTGACTCCCACGTGGGTCTGCAGGCCCGGCTCATGAGCCAGGCGCTGCGCAAGATCACCGGCGCCCTGAGCAACACCGGCACCACGGCCATCTTCATCAACCAGCTGCGCGAGAAGATCGGTGTGATGTTCGGCTCCCCGGAGACGACCACCGGTGGAAAGGCGTTGAAGTTCTACGCCTCCGTGCGCATCGACGTGCGCCGCATCGAGACGCTGAAGGACGGGACCGACGCGGTGGGCAACCGCACCCGTGCCAAGATCGTCAAGAACAAGGTGTCCCCGCCGTTCAAGCAGGCCGAGTTCGACATCCTCTACGGCCAGGGCATCTCCCGCGAGGGCGGAATCATCGACATGGGGGTGGAGCACGGCTTCATCCGCAAGTCGGGTGCCTGGTACACCTACGAGGGAGACCAGCTGGGGCAGGGCAAGGAGAACGCCCGCCAGTTCCTTAAGGACAACCCCGACCTCACCGAGGAGCTCGACCGCAAGATCAAGGCGAAGCTCGGCATCGGGGTCGACCCGAACGCCCCCGTGGACGACGTCGACGCCGAAGCCGCGGCCCTGCGGGACGCCCCGGCGGCAGACGAGGTCGAGGTCACCTTCTGACCGTGACCCCTCAGCAGCGCTCTGCCGAGCGCACCCTCCGCCCGTCGGCTGCTGCCGATGAGTGACGGACCCATGACACCGAACCCCGATGCGTCGACCCCGCGTCGGGGTTCGGCCCGTGCCCGAGGGCACTCCGGGGCGGAGGGCGTGGACATGGAGGAGCTGCGCCGGATCGCGGCGGGGGAAGGCGGTTCCGCCGGCGACGACGGGGTGGTTGTCGGCGGATCGGTGCGCGGGCGCTCGACGACCCCGCCCCCGGAGGACCCCGCCGCGCAGGAGTCCGAGGCGGACCCGTACGAGGTCGCTCGCGCGATCGTGCTGCGGCAGCTGACGGCGGCGCCGCGCAGTCGCAAGCAGCTCGAGGACAAGCTCCTCCAGCGGAACTGCGACCCCGACGTGGCCGCCGAGGTGCTGGACCGCATGGAGGCGGTCGGCCTGGTCGACGACGAGGCCTACGCCCACATGCTCGTGCGTTCGCAGCAGCAGGGCCGCGGTCTGGCCCGGCGCGGGCTGGCGCACGAGCTGCGCAAGAAGGGCGTGGACGAACAGACGGCCGAGGTGGCCCTGGATGCAGAGGTCACCGCCGAAGGCGAGCGGGCCCGCGCCGAGGAGCTGGTGGCCAAGAAGCTGCGCACCATGTCCGGCCTGGACCGGCAGGTGAAGACCCGTCGGCTGGCCGGCATGCTCGCCCGCAAGGGGTACTCCGGGGAGCTGGCCTACTCGGTCATCCGGGAGGCGCTGGACCAGGACCCCGAGCACCGCCGCGACTGAGTCACTGCGCGGACCGGACGCCCTGAGTCACTGCACCGAGCGGCCCACTTCGGTCACGAGGGCCTGCACCTGCGCCGTGATCGCTTCGCGGTTCGCCTCGAAGGTGGGGTTGGTCAGCTCGGCCGGGTTCTCGGCATCGAGGCCCTCCAGCACCGGGGTGTGGATGTGCCCGCCGGGCGCCCCCAGACCCAACGCGTCGCGCAGCAACGTGGCACGGTAGGCGATCTCGTTCGAGAGGTAGTCGCCCCCACCGCCGGCGCGGGCCTGGGACCCCGGCGTGGGCCCGTCCTCGCGGACGGTTCCCGGGTTGGCCGGGGCCGGGCAGTCGGTGGTGACCGGCTCGGGCGGCGTGAAGCCCCCGCGCCAGGCACCGTTGACTGCCTCGAGGTCGAACTGCCCGGGCCGTCCCTGGCTGGTGGTGGCGAAGGCGTCCACCTGCCGGCGGGAGATGCGGTCGAGGTCGTCGATGAGGCCCTGCCGGTCCGCCTCGGAGAGAGCGAACTGCGGGCCCCACTGCCGCAGCGTGGCGGCCATGGCCAGCCGGGTCCAGTAGAGGGGGCGGTCGTCGCCGGCGCTCAGCGTCCCCCTCACCGGCCCCTTGCCCTGGGCGCGCTTCACCGCATCGCGCCACAGGGCGGTGCTGTGCTTGGCCACGGTGCGCTCGGCCTGCGCGGGGTTTGTGGTGCGGCAGAACTCGGTGTGGAAGCGCTCGAGGGAGCGGGTGAAGCCGCCCTCGGCCACGAAGCGCGCCGGCTCGGGCCGCTCGAGGTAGGCCTCCTCGCCGGCGAGCTCGCGCCCGGCGTCCGTGCAGTCGGCGGCAGGCAGCTCGGGGGCGGTTCCCGTGCGGGCGGGCGGGAGTTTTCCCACAATGTCGCCAGGGAGTGGTGAACCTCCCGCTGAGGGGGTGTTTCACCGCTCCGTGTCCTCCGGGCGGCCGCGTCAGCCCTGCGAGCCGCCGGCGACGTCGTAGGACCACAGCTCGGCGCTCATGCCCACCGGCTTCTGGCGCTGCTCACCGGCAGCCTCACCGCCAGCGTGGCCGTGGCCGCCGCCGTGGCCGTCACCGCTCACGCTGTCCTTGCCCTGGCCACCGTGGGTGCGCTGGAACTCCTGCCCGGAGGTCCACGCCTCGAAGGACGCCTCGTCCTCCCAGCGGGTCACCACCAGCCAGGTGGTCCGCCCGTCGGTGGGGCGCAGCAGCTCGAAGCCCTTGAAACCCGGCTGGCCGTCCACCGCGCCGGCACGGGCGGCGAAGCGGCGGGCCAGCTCGTCGCCCGAGTCAGCGGGCACGGTGATGGCATTGATCTTGATGACGTCGCTCATGGGTCCATCGTGGCACCTGCCTGCGCCGACCGCGGCGCCGGTCGATTTGGCGGCGCCCCGTATTCTGGTGGGCACGATGAGCACCGCCACCCCCAAGACCTATGACGTCCGCACCCACGGGTGCCAGATGAACGTCCACGACTCCGAGCGCCTCTCCGGGCTGCTGGAAGGCGCGGGCTACACGGACCTCGATGCGGTCGAGCCCGCCGAACGCCCCGAGGTCGCCGACGTCGTGGTGTTCAACACCTGCGCGGTGCGCGAGAACGCCGCCAACAAGCTCTACGGCAACCTCGGTCAGCTGCGGCAGGCCAAGCGGGAGAACCCCGACCTGCAGATCGCCGTCGGGGGCTGCCTGGCGCAGAAGGATCGCGACACCATCGTGGCCAGGGCCCCGTGGGTGGACGTGGTCTTCGGCACCCACAACATCGGCTCCCTGCCGGTGCTGCTGGAGCGCGCCCGCCACAACCAGGAGGCGCAGGTCGAGATCCTCGAGGCGTTGGAGACCTTCCCCTCCACGCTGCCCACGCGGCGCGACTCCGCGTACTCCGGCTGGGTCTCCATCTCCGTCGGCTGCAACAACACCTGCACCTTCTGCATCGTCCCGGCGTTGCGCGGCAAGGAGAAGGACCGCCGCCCCGGCGACATCCTGGCTGAGGTGCGCGCGCTGGTGGAGCAGGGCGTCGTGGAGATCACGCTCCTGGGCCAGAACGTCAACACCTACGGCGTCGAGTTCGGCGACCGGCAGGCGTTCAGCAAGCTCCTGCGCGCCTGCGGTGAGATCGAGGGCCTGGAGCGCGTCCGCTTCACCAGCCCGCACCCGGCGGCCTTCACCGATGACGTGATCGACGCCATGGCCGAGACGCCCAATGTCATGCCGAGCCTCCACATGCCGCTGCAGGCCGGCTCGGACAAGGTGCTCAAGGACATGCGCCGCAGCTACCGCTCCAAGAAGTTCCTCGGCATCCTCGACCGCGTGCGCGAGCAGATCCCGCACGCCGCGATCACCACGGACCTCATCGTCGGCTTCCCCGGCGAGACCGAGGAGGACTTCGCCGAGACCCTCCGTGTGGTGGAGGCCAGCCGCTTCTCCAGCGCGTTCACCTTCCAGTACTCCATCCGCCCCGGCACCCCCGCCGCGGAGATGGCCGACCAGGTCCCCAAGGCCGTCGTCCAGGACCGCTTCGACCGCCTCATCGAGCTGCAGGAGCGCATCTCCTGGGAGGAGAATCGCACGCAGGAGGGGCGCACCGTCGAGGTGCTCGTCGCCCCCGGTGAGGGACGCAAGGACGCCGAGACCCACCGCATGTCCGGCCGCGCCGACGACAACCGTCTGGTCCACTTCGCCCTCCCGGCCGACCTGCCCGATGCGGAGCGCCCCCGCCCGGGCGACATGGTCACCGTGGAGGTCACCTACGGCGCGCCGCACAACCTCATCGCCGACTCCGCGGTCACCGGCGGCACCTTCTCCGTGCGCCGCACCGCCGGGGGCGACGCCTGGGAGCGCGCCCAGGGCATGCCGGCCAAGAAGCCGGCCGTGGGCCTCGGGATGCCGCAGGTCGGCCAGCCCCCGAAGCCCGACGTCGCGGTGGCGCCCTGCGCCGTGGACTGACCGGCCCGACGGCGTGCCCTCCTCCGAGTAGTACCTCGTCAGCGGAGTCGACAGGGAACGATCGCCGTCACCGGCGGCGACGGTGCGCAGGAGATACTCATACCCGTCGCCAGCCGACATCACCCGCATCGAGACCGTCATACCCACCAGGTGAGCCGACGCCGTAACCGACGCTGCCGCTACACCGAGGCAGGGTTCCGCCTTCAGGAATAGAGCGACTGCTTGTTCACGGCGTTCCAGAGGACGAGAGCGAGGCCGAGAGCGAAGGCGATCGCCGCTCCGAGGGCTGCGGCTCGGAAGCCGGTGATGTTGCCGAACCCGGTTGCGAGGCTGCCGAGCACGGCGACGCCGACGACGCTGCCGGTCTGTCTGGCGGCGTTGATCACGCTTCCGGCGATCCCCGTCAGGGTGTCCGGGGCGGCGGAGACCGCGGCGCTGGTCGCCGCGGGCATCGCGATCGCCATTCCCAGCCCTGCGACGAATGTCAGGATCGCCACCACCGGGTAAGGGGTAGAGGTGTCGAAGATCATCAGACTCGCGAATCCTGCCGTGCCGATCGCGAGGCCGGTGAGCATCGCCCGCTGTGGGGTGTGTGCGGCGGTGATGCGGCCGCCGAGCGGGGCGCCGATGATCGCGCCGAGTGCTTGCGGGGCCATGACGAGCCCCGCGATCGCGGGTGCGAGGCCACGGGTGTCCTGGATGTACAGGGTGAGTGCGAGCAGTTGCCCGAAGAAGCTGAAGTTCAGCACGAACCCGACCACCGTCGCCGTGGAGAATCCGGGCGCGGAGAAGATCGACAGTGGCAGCATCGGCGTCCGGCTGCGGCGCTCGTGCCACACGAACCCGACTGCAGCCAGGACCGCGACAGCGAACCCGGCGGCCGCACGGGCGGTGAGGCCGTGGTCGCCGGTGTCGATGATCGCGAACGTCAACCCGGCCAGCGCCAGGATCGCCAGCATCTGACCGGCCGCGTCGAGCCGGCCCGGTCTCGCGGTACGGGCGGGCAGAGACCGGAGGGCGCCAATCGCTATGGCGACGACGACGGGCACGTTGACCCAGAAAGCGGCGCGCCAGCCGATTCCGTCGAGGAGCACGCCGCCGAGCAGCGGCCCGACCGCCGCGGCCACGCCGCCGGCCGCGCCCCACAGTCCGACCGCTGTGGCTCGTGCGGCGGGGTCGGTGAAGAGCTCGGTGATCAGGGCGAGGGTGGCCGGTACGACCGCGGCCGCCCCGATACCTTGGATCGCGCGGGACGCGATGAGCAGGCCAGCGTTCGGGGCCAGGGCGCACGCGATCGAGGCGAGCGCGAACACGGCGATGCCGGTCAGGTAGACGCGGCGCGCCCCGTACTGGTCGCAGGCGCTGCCGGCGGGCAGCAGCAGGGCGGCGAACACGAGCGTGTACGCGTCCATGATCCACGCCAGGCCACCCGGTGAGACTGACAGACCGGTGCCGAGGTGGGGCAGGGCGATATTCACGATCGTGGTGTCCAGCATCACGAGGAAGTAGCCGGCGACGACGACCCATGTCCCTGCACTGCTTGCCCGTTGCCCCATGGGTTTCCTCTCGTCGTACTGCGTTCAGCTACGACGCTCCCACGCGGATGGTTCGGTGGCCGCCGAACCGTTCGGGCGGGAGAATGGGGGGCATGGAGCGGACCTTCCCCGAAGCGGCGCCGAGTATCGCGCCGGTCGCGGCGGCGCTGGCCGACCCGTCACGGGCGGTGATGTGCACGGCGCTGATGGACGGGCGCGCCTGGACGCCGGGCGAGCTGGCGACGCTCTGCGGTATCGCGCGCTCTACCGCGACCGAGCACCTGTACCGGCTTGCCGAGGCTGGTATCACCGTCGACGTCCGGCAGGGCAAGCACCGCTACGTCACCCTCGCCGGTGATCAGATCGCGGAACTCCTCGAACGCCTCGCCGCCGTCAGCGGTCACACGCTCCCGACGGCGCCGAGCCTGAGCGCGTCCGACCGGACGAGGCGATTCCGCGAGGGGCGCACCTGCTACAAGCATCTCGCTGGGCGTCTCGGCCTCCACCTCACTGACGCCCTCCGCTCACACGGTCATCTCGATGAGGACTGGCGGCTCACCGGCGCCGGCACAGCGTGGGCCGCACGTCACCGTCTCGATCTGTCCGAGCATCGCGGCAAGCCCTGCCTGGATACGACGGAACGACGTCCTCATCTGGCCGGGCCCCTGGGAGTCTCCCTCTGCGCGGCCCTGTTCGCGCAGCGCTGGATCAGCCGCATCGGAGACGGCCGAGCGGTCAGGCTCACGCCAGATGGTCGAGGCAACCTCCGCGATCTCCTACAACTCGCCTGAAACCATGCCCAAGGAGATGCCGCTACGTTCACGACCGGACGGCGTTCTCGCTTGCATGTGGTGCCGCTTGGCTGGCGTGGGCGGTGGTCAAGTCCCGTGGAGTGGTGTAGCGGCATCCTTCGGGTCGTGGGGTTGGTGGTTTAGGCGGTGAGGGCGGGCAGGGTGGTGGTCGTGGTGGTCTCCTCGGGGGTGGTGACGAGGTGCAGGCGGCAGCGGGCCAGGAGGTCCAGGCCCATGTAGCGGCGGCCCTCGGCCCATTCGTCGGTTTGTTCGGCCAGGACGGCTCCGACGAGGCGGACAACGGCGGCCCGGTTGGGAAAGATCCCCACGCTGTCGGTGCGGCGGCGGATCTCCCGGTTGAGCCGTTCGGCGGGGTTGTTCGACCAGATCTGGGACCACACGTCCTTGGGGAAGGCGGTGAAGGCCAGGATGTCTGCCCGGGCAGCGTCCAGGTGGTCGTGCACGTCCGGGAGCTTCTCGGCGACGTAGTCCAGCAGTCGGTCGAACTGGGCCTCGACTGCGGGGGCGTCGGGCTGGTCGTACACGCTATGCAGCATGGCCTTGACCGCCGGCCACATGCTCTTGGGGCAGGTGGCCATGAGGTTGGCGGCGTAGTGGGTGCGGCATCGCTGCCAGGTAGCGCCGGGCAGGTTCGCCCGCAGCGCCTCGACCAGACCGACGTGGGCATCAGAGGTGACCAGCTGGACACCGGTCAGGCCGCGGGCGACGAGATCGGCGAAGAACTCGTTCCACGCCGAGTGGGTCTCCCCGGTGGCCACGCGAAGGCCCAGGACCTCCCGGCGACCGTCGTTGTTCACACCGGTGGCGATCAGAGCGACGGTGTTGATGACTCTGCCGCCTTCACGGACCTTCATCGTCAGCGCGTCAGCCGATATGAAGGTCCAGGGGCCGGCGGTGTCCAGGGGGCGGTGGCGGAACTCCTCGACGTGCTCGTCGAGCTCGGCGGCCATTCGGGAGACCTGCGACTTCGACAGGCTGTCGATCCCCAGTGTCTTGACCAGTTTGTCCATCCGTCGAGTGCTCACTCCGGCGAGGTAGCAGTCGGCCACGACGGTGATCAGGGCCGACTCGGCCCGCTTGCGGCGCTCCAGGAGCCACTGGGGGAAGTAGGTCCCGGTGCGGAGCTTCGGGACGGCCACGTCGATCGTGCCGACCCGGGTGTCCAGGTCCCGGTGGCGGTACCCGTTGCGTTGGGCGGTGCGGGTCTGGCTGGGGCGGCCGTACTCGGCGCCGACCACCGCGTCGGCGTCTGCCGACAGCAGGGCGTTGATCACTTCCTGCAGCAGGTGGCGCATCAAGTCCGGGGACGCCTCGGCCAGGGCTTCGCCCAGCAGGCCGGCAGGGTCCACAATGTGGGGTGCGGTCATCGTGATGACTCCGTTCGAGGATTCTGTGGAAGGTTGACTCGAAGGATCACACGGTGACCGCGTCCATGTCCGGGACGATCACGGGGCCACCGCGCTACACCACTATGCGGGACTCAACTTGGGCGGTGAGGGGTAACGCTGGGGTTACCTCCGATTGGGGTGGCAGCGTCATCGACGGAGGGGCGCTTGCGGCGTGAGATGGACGTATGGTTCTTCATCAGGCACCGGCCCCTCCTGCGTCGACGATTCACGCCGAGCAGATCGTCAAGATCCCCCCCGGCAGCGTCGGGCAGCCTCCCATCCTTCGGGGTGTCTCTCTGGACCTGAGCGGTGGTGGACTCACCGCCGTGGTCGGCCCCAGCGGTGCGGGCAAGACATCCTTGCTGTATTGCCTCAGCGGCCTCGACAAGCCGGACCAGGGGCAGGTCTGGGTCAACGGAACGGATCTGTACTCGCTCGGCGACGAGAAGCGCACCCGGTTCCTTCGTGGGACGGCGAGTTTCGTGTTCCAGCAGTACAACCTCATCGGCTACCTCACCGTGGAGGAGAACGTCCGGCTCCCTCATGCCTTGGCCAAGCGGAGAATCGATGCCGACGCGGTGACGGACATCCTCGCCCGGTTCGGTCTGACGGAGAAGCGTTCGGCGCGGGTGAGCACGCTGTCCGGGGGTGAGCAGCAGCGGGCGGCTCTATGCCGGGCGATCCTGATGCGGCCGTCGGTGATCTTCGCCGATGAGCCCACCGGCGCGCTCGACACCGCCAATACCGGTATCGTGCTGCGGGTCTTGCGTGAGCTGGCCACCCAGGACTGCTCGGTCGTGATGGTCACCCACGACGTCGAGTCCGCCGCGTTGGCCGATCGGATCGTGTTCATGCGCGACGGGATGATCGCCCATGTCACCGGGCGGCTCGGCGTGGACGAGATCCTCCACACCATGGCACGGCTCGGAGGCAGGTGACATGCACAAGTACGCTCGTCGCATCCTTCTGTCCGATCTCGGCAGCTGGTGGCCGGCGATCGCCACGGTCGCCGGCGTGACCATGCTGGTCGGGTTGTGCACCGCGCAGTTCGCCTGGACCCACGACGCCCGCTTCATCGCCGCAGTCTCGGCGCAGGGCCATGCGATCACCGAGTTCACGATCGTGTCCGAAACGATCTACCTGCTCGTCGCCGCCCTCGCGCTGTTCTCGCTGACGGTCGTCGGCATCGCGACCGTGGAGTCCACTCGGCGCACGTTCTCCCAGTGGCGTCTTGTGGGGGCCACGCCGAACGATGTCAGGCGCAGCATCTGGGCGCTGGTCGCGACGGCGGCGTGCATCGGTGCCGTGCCCGGATCGGTCCTCGCGCTCGGCCTGAGCTATCTCGTCGTCCCGGCATTCAACCAGATGGCCGCGCCGGGCTTCGACGCCCCGATCCTGCCGCCGTCGATCCTCGCCTGGCTCGTGTCCCTGCTCCTGGGGGTGGCCACCTGCATGCTCGGGGCGTTCGGGCCGGCGCATCGAGCGTCGCGGACGCAGGCGATCGAGGTCTTCCGTGCCGTTCCCGGCCGTCGCCGGAAGGGCTGGTGGTGGCGGGCACCACTCGCAGTGATCCTGCTCGTGTCCTCGCTGGCGATGGTGGTCGCCGCGGCCGTCATGGGCCGATCCGAGGCCGGTGTGGCGGTGATGTTCAACCTCGCCATGAACGCCGGCATCTCGGCGGTGCTGTTCATCTACGTCGTCGGCCCGCTCCTCATTCCCGTCGCGCTCGCGGGTCTGGGCCACCTGGCCGGGGCCGTGGGCAGCGTCACGGGGCTACTGGCGGGCAAGGCCGCCGTCGAGCGGGCGGGGACGAGTGCGAACACCATCGCCCCACTGGCGGCGGGCATCGGCGGTGTGGGCGTCATCCTCACCTCCGTCGAGTCAGCGGCAGCCGTGGTCAGGTCCTTCGACAGCTCGGTGGAGACGAACCTCGCCGACACGCTCATCATGGCCGCGCTGATCTCCTTCGTCCTCCTAGTCACCTCTGCCGCGGTCGTCTCGCTCGCCTCGCGTGATCTCGAACGCGAGCACTCGCTGCTGCGGATCGCCGGGATGCCCAGCCGCCGCATCACCCTCTGGTACGTCTGGCAGTCGTGCCTCCTCGCGCTGACCGGCACCGTGCTCGCGCTCGTCCCGATCGTCATCACCGTGGCGACGACGGCCATCAGCTCGGCCGCTTACGCCGGTCATCCGATCGTCTCTGTGCCGTGGATGACCCTGGTTCTCGGGTTCGTTCTGGCGTGGCTGGTGCTCTTCCTCGTGCAGTGGTGGCCTGCTCGGGCCTCGTTGCGCGCCGATGTCGCGGTGGGGCTGCGGGCGGCATGACGAAGACGGGGCTGAGCGTGCGCCAGCGGGAAGCTCCAGGAGCGCCCGCGACAATGGGAGGCATGCGAGACAGGCAGCCGAGAGTCACGACCCCCGGTGTCGCGCTGCGCCGCCATCCGGGCCGCCTGCTGTTCACGTCTTGGCCGTGGCGGTGCCTCGCCTTTCTGCTCAGCACCCCGCTGGTCGCCGCGGTCTGGCTCGTGAGTTGCTGGCCGCTGCTGACCTTTGCCGGTGTGCCGCTCGGGCACCTCGAACGGCACCGGCTCAGGTTGCTCGATCTCGCACCGATCCCGAACCCGCACGTCCCGGGCCCGCGGGCAGGGCTGGCGGCGTGGATCCGTGTGCGGGCGAGGGAGCGGATCAGCTGGACCGAACTGCTGCACGGTGCGCTCCTGGTCCCGCTGTCGGTGCTGAACTTCGCCGTCCTGACGTTGGGGCTGCTGATGCCGGGCATGCTCGCCACGTCCAGTGGGCTCCTGGTCGTGTTCAGCATCTTGGGAGTGGATCCGGCGACCGTCGACCCGGGCACGACCGCGATCCAGCGTGACCCTCTCGCTCAGGTTCTGCTCTGCGTGCTCGGCCTCGTTCTCCTGATCGCCGGCCTCTACGCCGTCACCCTCCTCGCGGAGGGGCAGCGCTACCTCGCCCGGATGCTGATCACCGAACCCGCCCCAGAGCTGTCCGCTCAGGTCGAAGGGCTCACCCGCTCCCGTGCCCGCGTCACCGACGCGTTCGACGCCGAACGCCGCAGGATCGAACGCGACCTCCACGACGGAGCCCAGCAGCGCCTCACCGCGCTCGTGATGACACTCGGAACGATGCGCTACCAGCACGACCGCGGCCACGACGTCACCGACCTCATCGACCAGGCCGGCCACGACGCCCGCCGCGCCGTCGAGGAGCTCCGCCAGATCGTGCACGACATCTTCCCCGCCGCGCTGCGCGAGAACGACCTGACCGGTGCCCTCGACGACCTCGCCGCCAGCACGGAGACCGCAGGCATCACCACGACGGTCACCATCGACCTCCCCTCCGAACTCCCGACCGACGTGCAAGTCGGGGTCTACTTCGCGACCAGCGAACTGTTCACCAACGTGCTCAAACACGCCCGCGCGACCAACGTTCGCCTCCTCGGCCACCAAACCGAGGAAGGTCGCATCTTCGTGACCGTCGAAGACGACGGAGCAGGCGGCGCGGATCCGGACGGCACCGGCCTGCTCGGCGTAATCGACCGCATCGAGACGCTCGGCGGCCGGGTCCACCTCGTCAGCCCGGTCGGCGGCCCGACCCGCATCAGTTTGGAGGTCCCATGCGCATCGTGATCGCCGAAGACGCCGCACTCATACGCGAAGGACTGAAGAGTCTGCTGCACACGGCCGGCCATGATGTCGTCGCCGCTGTCGAGAACGGGGAGGACCTCCTCGACGCCGTCCGCGCCCATGCTCCCGATGTGTCGATCATCGATGTGCGGATGCCGCCGACGTACACCGACGAAGGCATCCAGGCCGCACGCGCACTCCGGCTCATCAACCGGGCCGAACCGATCCTCGTGCTCTCCCAGATCGTCTCCCGACGCGCCGCCGCCGAGCTGCTCACCACCGGCGACGGCGGGATCGGCTACCTCCTCAAAGACCGCGTCGGCAACGTCGAGGAGTTCTTTACCGCGCTCGACACCATCGCCGACGGTGGCCAAGTCATCGACCCCCAAGTCGTCCGCGAACTGCTGCGCCGCCGATCCCGCCTGGACGCCCTCACGCCCCGCGAGATCGACGTCCTCGCACTCATGGCCGAAGGCAAGACCAACACCGCCATCGCCCGGGCACTCGTGGTCAGCGATGCGGCGATCGCCAAGCACATCAACCGCATCTTCGCCAAGCTCGACCTGGACACCGACGAGGCCTCCCACAAACGCGTGCAAGCCGTTTTGACGTATCTCCGCCAGTGACCACTCCACGCCTACTTGATCACCTCAATAGATTGAGAACCGCAGAAACTAGCCGATCAAGACGGCACTACTTTTACTTCCCCACGGGGTTGTCGGTTCAGCCTGACAACGTCGTCGCGGGGGGGGGCTCACGCCGCACCCGGCCGGCCCCCAGGAGCCCCGTGAGCAGCGGTCCCCCATTCGGAGACGGTCCAGCCTCCGGCTCCCGCGTCGGCGCCAGGGTGGACGCAGCGCCGGAGGGGCACGCCCGATCGGCCGGGTGAACGCCGGCCCGGTTGCGCGCCGCTGGGGCGGTGGTTGAGTCTGGGGCTCCAGGGACACCACCAGCGAGGGAGCACCATGCGCGCTGAACGCCTCACCGACCGGGTCGCTTACCACGGGGAAGGACCGGTGTGGCTGCCCGACCACGGGGGACTGACTTGGGTGGACATGCTCGATGGGGACGTGCTCACCCTGCGCGGCGACCGCATCGACCGCCGGCACGTCGACAGCGTGGTGGCCTGCGTACGCCCCCGCACGAACGGGGGGCTGGTGTACGGCATCGAGCGGGGGTTCGCCCTGGAGGACGCCGACGGTGCGCTGCGCCGCATCGAGCTCTGGCAGGACGCGAACCTGCGCATGAACGAGGGGGCGGTGGACCCCGAGGGGCACTTCTACTGCGGCTCGATGCCGTACGACCGCACCCCGGGCGCGGCGAGCTTGTACCGCTTGGCGCCCGACGGCACGGTGACCACGGTGCTGCCGGAGGTGACCATCTCCAACGGCCTGGACCACAGCCCGGACGGGCGGCTGGCCTACTACAACGACACCCACGAGCAGCGGATCGACGTCTTCGACCACGCCCCGGAGGCCGGTCTGGTGAACCGGCGCACCCTGGTGGACACCGGGCCCGACGGCCGGCCCGACGGGCTGACGGTGGACGCCGAGGGCAACATCTGGACGGCGATGCACCGCGGCAGCGCCGTGCACTGCTACAGCCCGGAGGGGACCCTCGAGCAGGTGGTCGAGCTGCCCACCCCGTTGGTGACCGCCTGCACGTTCGGCGGGGACGACCTGGCGACGCTGTTCATCACCACCTCGCGGGAGGGGATGGCCGAGGACGACGACGACCAGCTGGCCGGTTCGCTGTTCACGGTGCAGCCCGGGGTGAGGGGTCTACCGGTGCGGGCGTTCGCCGGCTGAACCCAGCGGTCACCCGGCCCGGTCGAGCTTCCCCGAGCCGGGAGACGCCGCAGGGCGGCCCCGGAGATCCCGGGGCCGCCCTGCGGCGGCGCTCACACGCGCCGGAGGCTCACTTCTCCTGGGCGTCCAGGACCGCACGGGCGGCGGCGAAGCGGGCGATCGGCACCCGGTAGGGGGAGCAGGAGACGTAGCTCAGGCCCAGCTCCTCGAACAGCGCGATGGAGGCCGGGTCGCCACCGTGCTCGCCGCAGACACCGAGCTTCAGGTCGGCCTTGGTGGACCGGCCCTTCTCGGCACCGATCCGCACCAGGCCGCCCACGCCGTCGACGTCGATCGACGCAAAGGGGTTGCCCGGGACGATGTCGTCGTCCACGTAGTGCGCGAGGAACGCACCCTCGGCGTCGTCGCGGGAGATGCCCACGCCGGTCTGCGTCAGGTCGTTGGTCCCGAAGCTGAAGAAGTCGGCGTGCTCGGCGATCTGGTCGGCCGTCACCGCAGCGCGGGGCAGCTCGATCATGGTGCCGATGGTGTAGTCCAGCTCCTCGCCGGCGGCCTCGAGCTCCTCGGCCACCGTGTCCTCGATGATGGCGCGCATGCGCTTGAGCTCCTCGGCGTACGCCACGATCGGCACCATGATCTCCACGTGCGGGTCGTTGCCCCGCTGCTTGGAGGCCAGGGCGGCGCGCACGATGGCGCGCGTCTGCATCGCGGGGATCTCCGGGTAGAGCAGGGCCAGGCGCACACCGCGCGTGCCCAGCATCGGGTTCTGCTCGGTGAGCTTCTTCACCTGGGCGAGCAGCGTGCGGGCCTCGGAGAGCTCGGCGTCGTCGTCGCCGCGACCCTCGATCTCCAGGCGCTGCACCAGCAGGGCCTGGTCCACGAGGTTCGGCAGGAACTCGTGCATCGGCGGGTCGAGCAGGCGCACCGTCACCGGCAGGCCCGTCATCGCGTCGAAGATCGCCTCGAAGTCCTCCTGCTGCAGCGGCAGGATCTCTGCGAGGGCCTGCGTGCGCGCCTCATCGGACTCCGAGAGGATCATCTTCCGCACGGCCGGCAGGCGGTCAGCCTCCATGAACATGTGCTCGGTGCGGCACAGGCCGATGCCCTGGGCGCCGAACTCACGGGCCTTCGCGGCATCCGCGCCGGTGTCGGCGTTCGTGCGCACGTCCAGGCGGCGGATCTCGTCGGCCCAGCCCACGATGGTGTTGAAGTCCTCGTTCAGCTGCGGCGGCACCAGGTCCAGCGCCGCGGCGTAGACCTCACCGGTGGAGCCGTCGAGGGTGATCATGTCGCCCTCGGCCAGGACCGTGTCACCGATGGTGAGCTTCTTGCCCTCGGTGTCGATCTTGATCTTCGAGGCACCGGCCACGCACGGCTTGCCCATCCCCCGGGCCACCACGGCCGCGTGGGAGGTCATACCGCCGTGTGCGGTCAGGACGCCCTGCGCGACGATCACGCCGGCGATGTCGTCCGGGGTGGTCTCCCAGCGGACCAGGACCACCTTCTCACCGGCCTTGCCGCGCTCGGCCGCCGTCTCCGCATCGAAGACGACCTCGCCGACTGCCGCACCCGGGGAGGCGTTCAGGCCCTTGGTGACCGGCTCCTGGCCGTGGCTCGGGTCGATCGCGGGGTGCAGCAGCTGGTCGAGCTGCATCGGCTCGATGCGCTTGAGCGCGCCGGCCTTGTCCAGCTTGCCCTCGTTCACCATGTCCACGGCGATCTTGAAGGCCGCCGGGGCGGTGCGCTTGCCGTTGCGGGTCTGCAGCAGGTAGAGCTTGCCGTCCTCGACGGTGAACTCGATGTCCTGCATGTCGCCGTGGTGCTCCTCCAGGCGGCGCATGGTGTCCAGCAGCTGGCCGTAGGCCTCGGGCAGGACGGACTCCATCTCCGCCAGCGGCTTCGGCGTGCGGATGCCGGCCACGACGTCCTCGCCCTGGGCGTTGACGAGGAACTCGCCGTACAGCTCCTGGGCGCCGGTGGAGGGGTTGCGGGTGAAGCACACGCCGGTGGCGGAGGTCTCGCCACGGTTGCCGAACACCATCTGCATGACGTTCACGGCGGTGCCCAGGTCGTCCGGGATGCCGTTGGCCTTGCGGTAGACGCCGGCGCGGGGGGTGCCCCAGGAGGAGAACACCGCGTTCACGGCGCGCTTCAGCTGCTCCTTGGGGTCGGTGGGGAACTCGGCGCCCATGTGGTCGCGGGAGACCTGCTTGAAGGTCTCGACCAGGCCCTTGAGGTCCTCGGCGGAGAGGTCGGTGTCGTTCTCGACCCCGCGCTCGGCCTTCAGGGCCGACAGGGCGTCCTCGTAGGCGTGGTGCGGCACACCCTCGACCACGTCGCCGTACATCTGGATGAAGCGGCGGTAGGTGTCCCAGGCGAAGCGCTCGCCGAACTCCGAGGCCAGCGAGCCCACGGTCTCGTCGCTGACACCCAGGTTGAGGATGGTGTCCATCATGCCCGGCATCGAGATGACGGCACCGGAGCGGACCGAGACCAGCAGCGGCTGGGCGGGGTCGCCCAGGCGACGGCCGGCGCGCTCCTCGAAGCGGGCGAGCGAGTCCTCGACCTGGCCCCACAGCTCGGCGGGCCACTGCCCCCCGTTGTTCATGGTGTCGATGCAGGCCGCGGTGGTGACCGTGAAGCCGTCCGGCACGGGCACGCCGAGCTTGATCATCTCGGACAGGTTGGCCCCCTTGCCTCCGAGCAGGGGCTTCATCGAGATGTCGCCCTCGGAGAGGTCGTAGGTGTACTTCGTGGCACCGCCGGTCATGCGGATCCTCCAGGTCACGTCGTTGTGGCGCAGGCAACGTGCCGCACCCGGGGCGCGGTCACCCGCGAAGAGTAGCGCGCCGGTTCTCCACCAGTTCAATGACGCGTCCGGCGGACTCCTCGAGGGCCAGCTCGGTGGTGTTGATGGTGGGGCACCCCACGCGGCGGAAGATCTGGTCGGCGTGGTCGAGCTCCTCGTAGATCTTCATCAGGTCGGCGTAGCCGTCGCGCCCCTGCCGGCCGCCGAGGGACCTCACGCGCCGCGAGCGGATGTCCTGGAGCCGCTCCGGGTCGATCACCAGGCCCACCACCTTCCAGCGCGGCACGTCGAACAGCTCCGCGGGCGGCTCGATGCCGTTGACCAGCGGGATGTTGGCGGTCTTGTAGCCCAGGTAGCCCAGGTACATCGACAGCGGCGTCTTGCCTGACCGGGAGACGCCGATGAGCACGATGTCGGCCTGGTCGAGCGTCTGCCCCATGTTTCCGTCGTCGTTGGCCACGGCGTACTCCATCGCCGCGATGCGGGTGAAGTAGTCCGCGCTGATGCCCACCGGGCGCACCTTGTGCTCGGCCTGCCGGTCGGCGACCCGCTCCACCGCCTCGAGGGCCGGGCCCAGCATGTCCACGTGCTCGAGGTGGGCCTGCTGGGCGAGCTCGTGCACCAGGGCGTGCAGGCGGTCGTCGACGATGGTGGAGAACACCACCACCTGGTGGGCGTCGTTCTCGATGCGGCCCATCACCGAGCGCAGCGTGTCCTCGGTGGTGATGCGCGGGTGGCGCACGATGTGGGTCTCGATGTCGGGGAACTGCGCCGCGGTGGCGCGCGCCACCCGGGCCGCGGTGTCGCCGGTGGAGTCGGCGACGACGTGGAACTCGATGTGCTGGGTGGTCATGGGCTCAGCGTAGGCGGGGGAGCGAGGGCTGCGGGGGCGCGTTGGTGCGGGAGAATGGGCCCGATGCCAAACGCCACCGCCTCCCGCCCGACCCCGGACCACCCGCTGGCCGGGCCTACCCCCATCGTGGCCGTGGTCGGGCAGACCGCCACCGGCAAGTCGGACCTGGGGCTGGCGCTGGCGGAGCGGCTCGCCGGTGAGGTGGTCAATGCCGACGCCTCGCAGCTGTACCGGGGCATGGACATCGGCACCGCCAAGCTGCCGGTGGCCGAGCGCCGCGGGATCCCGCACCACCAGCTGGACGTGCTGGACGTGACGCAGGAGGCGACCGTGGCGCGCTTCCAGTCCGCGGGGCGCCAGGACATCGCCGGCATCCGGCAGCGGGGGCACGTGCCCGTGGTGGTGGGCGGCACCGGGCTCTACGTGCGGGCGCTGCTGGACCGGCTCGAGATCCCGCCCACGGACCCGGCGGTGCGGGCAGCCCTGGAGGCCCGCCTCGAGGCCGAGGGGGTGGAGGTGCTGTTCGCGGAGCTGGAGCGACTGGATCCCCGGGCCGCCGGCGGCATCGAGCCGCGGAATGGACGACGGGTGGTGCGCGCGCTGGAGGTCATCGAGCTCACCGGGCGGCCGTTCTCCTCGACGATGCCGACGCGCGAGTTCCTCGTGCCGAGCGTCCTCATCGGGCTGCGGGCCGACGATGCGGTGCTGCACCCCCGCATCGACGCCCGGGTGGAGCGGATGTGGGCCGCGGGCCTGCTCGAGGAGGCGAGGGCCCTGGACGCCGCCGGCCTGCGGGCCGGTCCTGGGCGGACGGCGCGGCGTGCCATCGGGTACGCCCAGGCGCTCGCGCAGCTCGACGGGGAGATGACGCAGGCCGAGGCGATCGCCGACACCCAGCAGGGCACGCGGCGCCTGGCCCGGCGGCAGCGTGCCTGGTACCGGCCGGACCCGCGCATCCACTGGCTGGAGCACGACGCACCGGACATGGTGGAGCAGGCCCTCGCCGTGGTGCAGGCGGCCGGTCGCGGCTGAGCGGTGCGAGCACGGGGCGGATCCGGCGCGGAAAATGCGTGGCCGAGCGGTGCCCGGTGGTGATGGGGTGGGCGCCATGACCGACGACTTCGTGCTCGCCGTCCTCGACGCCACCCCCTCCGACGCCCCGCCCTCGCACCTCACCGAGCAGCTGGTGGAGCAGCACGCCGCGGTGAGCCGGGACCTCCTCGGTCACGACGACTTCACCGGCAACGGCCCAGACGGGGTGTTGCGGGCGCTGCAGCCCGGCGCCTCGCGCCGCCACTGGATGGTCGTCGCGCTTAGCCGGCTGCCCGACGGTCTGACAGGGGCCAGCGAGACGGAAACCGGCCTGCCGCTCGTCCCCGGGCGGGGCGCGGTAGAGGAGGGGGTTCGTCTTCTCGGGTCGGTGCACTGCGGGATCCCGCTCCAGGAAGACCTCGACCGGATGGACCTCGACCTCGGTGTGCTGCCGTCCGAGCGTCGGCGGGGCGTGGGGTCGGCCCTGCAGGAGGCCGCCGAGTGGATCGCCCGGGCGCACGGCCGCGCCGTGCTGGGCACCTACAGCGGTCACAACCGGTCGGCCGAGCCCGGGTCCCCCGAGGCGCTGGAGGCACCGACCGGCGCGGGCACGCTGGACCGCACCGATGCACCCTGCTCCTTCGCCCTGGGGCACGGGTACCGGCTGGTGCAGACGGAGGTGCACTCCCAGCTGGACCCCGCCGACGGCATCGCCCGGGCCGAGACCCTGGAGGCCGACGCGCTGGCCCACGCCCGCGGGTACGAGGTCGTGACCTGGGGCGGTCGCACTCCGCCGGAGCACGTGGGCGGGATGGTCGACCTGTACCGCCGCATGAGCACCGACGTCCCGCACGGTGACTCCGAGCGCGAGGAGGCCGTGTGGTCGCCGAAGCGAGTCGAGGAGAACGACGTGCGGCGGGAGGAGCTCGGCATGCGCTCGGTGTTCGCGATGGCGCGGCACACCGCATCGGGGCAGGCGGTGGCCTACACGTACCTGACGACGCCGAGCCGCCGGCCGGAGGCGTGCTATCAGGAGGACACGCTGGTGGCCGCCGAGCACCGGGGCCACCGACTGGGCACCCTCGTGAAGGTGGCGGCCCTGCGGCGGGCAGTGGCCGAGTGGCCGCAGGTGCGGCGCATCCACACGTGGAACGCCGGGGAGAACGCGCACATGCTGGCCATCAACACCGCGCTGGGCTTCCGTCCGGTGAGCCTCGAGGGCGTGTGGGAGAAGCGGATGGGGTGAGCGTCGCCCGCCGCGCGTCGCCCGGTTGCGGGGGCGAGCACATCCCGCCGTCCACGCCCGGTTCAGGCCGGGCGGGCCTCGAGCACCCAGAAGCCCTTGTGGCGAGCCACCCGGTCACAAGTGAAGGAATCCACCTGAAGGGTGCCATCTGAAGCCTCTGGGCTGAAGTTGCCGGACAACTCGCCGATCCACCGCTGCAGCGAGGGTGCGCCGAGGTTCTTGCCCACCACCAGCCAGGCCGCGCCGTCGGCCCGCAGCCGCGGCAGCCAGTGGGCCAGGATCTCGTGCAGCGCCTCCTTGCCCACGCGGATCGGCGGGTTCGACCAGATGCCGTCGAAGCGCGCCTCATCGGGCACCTCCTCCGGGGCCACCACGTGCACCCCCGGGGCTCCGGGGCGCTCGGCCAGCACCCCCAGGCGGGCGGCGTTCGCTCGGGCCAGGTCGGCGGCGCGCTCGTTCACCTCCGCCGCCCACACGGTGGCCTGCGGTGCCTGGAGGGCCAGGGAGAGGGCAATCGGCCCCCAGCCGCACCCGATGTCGAGCAGCTGCACGCCCTCGCCGCGCGCCGCGAGCGCCTCGGGCACCGGCACGGCATCGAGCAGGAAGGCCGTTGCGTGGTCGAGGTGCTCGGCGGAGAACACCCCGCCGGCGGTGACCACCCTGCGTCGCTCCCCGGCGAGCTCCACGGTGATCTCGCGCTGCTCGGCGGGGCTCGCGGGGGTCGCGCTGAAGTAGTGGTCCGCCATGGCCGCAGAGCCTATCCGTGGCCGGGGGTTTACAGGATCGCCATGACCGGCACACCGCGTGGCCACCTCGAGGCCACCGCCGGTACACCCGCCAAGGACAGGCTGCCGGCATGAACCCTCGTCACTCCACCCTGCCTGCCGTCTCCCGCCGAACCCTGTTGGCCGGCACCGCTGCCGGGGCCACCACCGCCCTGGTGGCACCCGGTGTCGCGGGACTCACCACCGCCCGCCCCGAGCTGACCTCCGGCCTGCAGTTCGGGGACGTGGGCACCGATGCCGGCATCGTCTGGTCACGCTCGTCCGTCCCGGGACGGATGCTGGTGACGCTCACCGACGACACCGGTCGCTCCCGCCGCCTGGAGGGCCCGTGGGCCGATGCCTCGCGCGACCACACGGCCAAGGTGCAGCTCACCGGTCTGCGCCCCGGGGCGCGGCACGAGGTGACGGTGAGCTTCGTCGACAAGGAGGGGCGCGAGGGGGAACGTGCCACCGGCAGCTTCACCACCGGCGACCACACCGATGGCGCCACCTCGTTCGTGTGGACGGGCGACACCGCCGGTCAGGGCTGGGGCATCAACCCGGACCTCGGAGGCATGCGGACCTACGCGGCCATGGCCGCCACCGAACCCGACTTCTTCATCCACTCCGGCGACACCATCTACGCCGACGGCCCGCTCGAGGAGACCGTGGTGGAGGCCGACGGGCAGGTGTGGCGCAACCTCCTGATCGACGAGGTGACCGAGGTGGCCCAGGACCTGCGGCAGTTCCGCGGCCGCCACCGCTACAACCTGGTGGACGACAACGTGCGACACCTGTACTCGCGGGTGCCCGTGATCGCCCAGTGGGACGACCACGAGACCACGAACAACTGGTACCCCGGTGAGGTGATCGACGACGAGCGCTACGACCGTGAGCGCCGCGTGGACGTCCTGGCTTCTCGAGCCCGCCGGGCCTTCTTCGAGTACCAGCCCCTGGCGGACGGGCACGGCCGCAAGTTCTGGACTCCTGCGGGTGGGGGCCGCATCCACCGCACCATCCGGCGCGGACGCCACCTCGACGTGTTCAGCGTGGACATGCGCACGCACAAGGGAACCAACACTGCGAACACCGAGGACCGGACCACTCCGTTGCTCGGGCGCTCCCAGTTGAACTGGCTGATCCGCGAGCTGCGCGGGTCGAGGGCCACGTGGAAGGTCATCGCCGCGGACCTGCCGTTGGGGCTCGTGGTGCCGGACGGGGAACTGGCGCAGGAAGGCGTCGGGAACGCCGACCCGGGCCGTCCGCTGGGACGGGAGCAGGAGATCGCCGTGCTGTTGAGCGCCATCAAGCACCACGGCATCAGCGGTGTGCTCTTCGTGACCGCGGACGTGCACTACTGCGCTGCGCACCACTACGACCCGAGCCGCGCGGCGTTCAAGGACTTCGAGCCCTTCTGGGAGCTGGTCGCCGGGCCGGTCAACGCCGGCACCTTCGGCCCCAACGACCTCGACGGCACGTTCGGGCCCCGGGTGGAGTTCCAGAAGGTGGCCGGTGAACCGGGTGAGTCCCCCCGGGCGGGCAACCAGTTCTTCGGCCACGTGGACATCGACTCCGACGGCGTCCTCACGGCCTCGTTGCGTGATGCCGAGGGCGCGGTGCTGTGGAGTCGGCAGATGCAGCCGGCTGAGACCGGCCCCATCATCGACACCGGTGTGAGCACGGGGTCCGCGCTCCGCACGGCCCGGGCCCGCGTGGACGCGCTGCTCGGGGTGTGACAGGCACCCGACAGGTGGGCGACAGCATCCCGTTGCGCGCGAGGGGCATCCACCGCTCGGTGGACGCCCCTCGCGCCTGCCCGGCCCCTAGGGTGAGGCGATGATGTCCAACAGGTGGGGAACGCGCGGCGTCGTCCGCGCAGGACTGCTGCTCGCAGCAGGTCTGGCGCTGGGAGGGTGCGCCGGGGACGCGATGGTGGACCGGTCGCCTCCGCCGCCGAGCGGGTCCAGCAACTCGAGCAGCCCGAGCGGCACCCCCTCCTCCGACGGGGTCAGCCCGCCGCCGTCCGACGGCACCAGCGCGCCATCCGCCGACGAGGCTCCCGCCCCCTCGCAGGGGGACGGCGCCGCGCCGACGCCCCAGCCCTCGCAGGACGCCGCACCCAACCCCCGTCCCGGTGAGGGAGGCGCACGGTTCCAGGGCCAGTACCTGCACCCCGAGAGCATCACCCCCCGTCCGGTCACCGAGGTGGGCCCGCACACCATCGTCAACCGGGCCAACGCGCTCCCCGAGGGGTGGGAGCCCGAGGAGCTGGTCGTCGTCGAGGGAGCCGCCAAGCAGGGCGCGGAGATGCGCCTGGTGCCGCAGGCGTCCCGGGCCTGGGACGAGCTGCGGGCTGCCGCGGCTGCCGACGGCATCGACCTGCGGCTGAACGCCGCCTACCGGTCGTTCGCCGAGCAGGAACGGACCTGGGAGTACTTCAAGGAACAGGACCCCGACCACCTGATGGTCTACGTCGCCGCCCCGGGACGCAGCGAGCACCAGATGGGGCTGGCGATCGACATCGCCGACATGCCCACGTACCCGCAGCCGGTGACGGACAGCGAACGGGGGCAGTGGCTGGTGGAGCACGCCGCCGAGCACGGGTGGGTGCTGCGCTACCCGCAGGGGCGCCAGGCCGAGACGGGCTACCGGTACGAGGCGTGGCACTGGCGCTGGGTGGGCAAGGACCTCGCCCAGCACCTGGCCGCCAACCACCTGACGATGGAGCAGTGGGCCGGCCTGGTGCGCTGAGTCCAGCCCCCGGTCCGATGGGGTCAGCATGCTCGCGCCGGGCGGGTCACCCCATCGGCTCGGGGTGGGTGCGGGCAGAAATCCGTGGCGCGCGGCGTTGAACAGTGTCAGGCTGCATGACCTGACCCACCGAAGGAGACCATGACCCACACCCCCACGTCCCCCGCCGAGTTCGAGCGCGAGGACCAGGTGAACACCGCGACGCCCCAGGACCCCCGCGGGGTCGATGAGGTGGACGGGCCGCCGGCCCTGCGCCGCGCCGCCGCCCTGTCGCAGGACCCCGACGGCTACGACGACCGGGAGGGCGAGCACTACGACGGTGAGCAGTACGACCGCGAGGAGCGGCGCGCGCTGCGCCGCATCGACTCGCTCTCCACCGAGCTCGAGGACATCTCCGAGGTCGAGTACCGCCAGGTGCGGCTCGAACGCGTCGTGCTCGCCCACGTGCAGACCGAGGGCACCGCCGAGGAGGCCGAGAACTCCCTGGCCGAGCTGGCCGCGCTGGCCGAGACGGCCGGGTCCACGGTGCTCACCGGGGTGATCCAGCGCCGTCAGAAGCCGGACCCCGCCACCTGGATGGGCTCGGGCAAGGCCGCAGAGCTCCGCGACATCGTCGCGGCGGAGGGGGCGGACACCGTCATCGCCGACGACGAGCTGGCCCCCAGCCAGCGGCGTGCCCTGGAGGACGTCATCAAGGTGAAGGTGGTGGACCGCACCGCTCTGATCCTGGACATCTTCGCCCAGCACGCGAAGTCCCGGGAGGGTCGTGCGCAGGTGGAGCTCGCGCAGCTGCAGTACCTGCTGCCGCGCCTGCGTGGCTGGGGTGAGTCGATGTCCCGCCAGGCCGGTGGACGGGTCGCCGGCGGTGAGGGCATCGGCTCCCGTGGACCCGGTGAGACGAAGATCGAGCTGGACCGCCGCCGCATCAACACCCAGATGGCCAAGCTGCGCAAGCAGATCGCGCAGATGAAGACGGTGCGCGACACCAAGCGCTCCTCGCGCAAGGACCACCAGGTGCCCTCCGTGGTGATCGCGGGCTACACCAACGCCGGCAAGTCCTCGCTGCTGAACCGCCTGACCCGGGCCGGGGTGCTGGTGGAGAACCAGCTGTTCGCCACGCTGGACCCGACCGTCCGGCGCACCGAGACCGCCGACGGTCGCGTGTTCACCCTCGCCGACACCGTGGGGTTCGTGCGTTCGCTGCCGCACCAGCTGGTGGAGGCCTTCCGCTCCACGCTGGAGGAGGTCGCCGACGCCGACCTCGTGCTGCACGTCGTGGACGGCTCCCACCCGGACCCCGAGAACCAGATCTCCGCGGTGCGCGAGGTGCTCTCGGAGGTCTTGGACGAGAAGGGCGCGGACTCGATGAACGAGATCATCGTCATCAACAAGGCCGATGCCGCCGACCCCGAGGTGGTTGCCCGCCTGCTGCGCACGGAGAAGCGGTCGATCGCCGTCTCCGCCCGGACCGGTCAGGGCATCACCGAGCTCCGTGAGCTGGTGGAGTCCGAGCTGCCGCGCCCCGACATCGAGGTGGACGTGGTGGTGCCCTACGAGCGCGGCGACCTGGTGGCCCGCATCCACTCCGAGGGCGAGGTGCTCGCCGAGCGCCACCTGCCCGAGGGCACGCACCTGGTGGCGCGCATCAACGCCGACCTCGCCGGGGCGCTGACGCCGGTGGTGCAGGCGCGCTGAGGCGTGGGCTGACCTTCCTGGCCCGCCGCCGTCAACACCCCCCCGGGACTGTCGGCGCCGTGCGGTGGAGGGTCTCCAGCGGTGACACCGATGTCGCGTGGGAGCCGGAGATGACCCCCGACTGGGAGACACTCGACTGGGTGGCTCAGAACGAGGACCGCCCTGGGCGTGGATGACCCCGGGGGTCAGACGAACTGGGCGCGCCTAGCGGCGCGGCGCAGCACCGTCAGAACGGCCGGGCCCACCAGCACGATGAACACCGTGTTCGTGATCGCCCGGCCGGTGTTCCACCCCATCGCGGTGGCCAGGTTGAACACCCAGAAGCGCTGCAGGTTCTCCCAGGCGCTCAGGTCGGGGGAGTAGGACGCGTCGGTTCCCGTGCCCAGGTTGAAGGGCCAGAAGGACAGGTCCATCAACATGCCGAACATGAACGCCGACACGATGCCGTAGAGCGCCAGCAGCCCGATCTCCAGCCAGCCACGGCAGCGCGGCAGCAAGCCCGCCCCCAGCCCGACGAAGCCGGAGCTGATCATCTGGAAGGGCAGCCACGGCCCCACTCCGGCGGTCAGCAGCGCCGAGGCGAACAGCGTGGTGTTGCCCAGAATGAAGCCGAATCCCGGCCCGAACACGCGCCCGCCCAGCACCAGCAGGAAGAAGACCGTCTCGATGCCGGCCGTCCCGGCACCCAGGGGGCGCAGCACCGCACCCACCGCGGACAGCACCCCCAACATCGCCAACGCCTTGACGTCCATGCCCTCACCGGTCAGCTCGCTCAGGGCCAGTCCGATGACCACCGGCAGGATCAGCGCGAACACCAGCGGCGCCTGGGTGGACCCCGCCAGGGACGAGTCGGGCGTGACCAGCAGCGGCCAGGTGAAGGCGAGCAGGCCGACCACGGCAACGAAAGCCAACATCACCGCACCACGCAGGTCGATGTGGACCGCCCGGCTCTCGATGCGGCCGCGCACCTCCCGCACGGGCGAGCGGTCGCCCTCGACCGGCTGGACGCCTGAGGTGGACACAGGGCTGCTCATGCCGTCCCCTGTGCCGGGCGCAGCTGCTCGGTGGTCAACACGTGGTGCGGTGCGAACACCTTGGACACCTGGGGGGCGAAGGTGGGGGAGCTGGTCGCCACCTGGGCGGTGGGCCCGTCGGCCACCAGGTCGCCGTCGGCCATCAACAGCATCCGGGTGGTGGCCCCGGCGGCGAACTCGACGTCGTGGGTGGCCACCACCACGGTGGCGCCGTCGGCGGCCAGGGTGTTCAGCATCGTGCCCAGGTGGTCCTTGGCGGCATAGTCCAGGCCGCGCGTCGGCTCGTCCAGGAGCACCGCGTCCGGGGCCGCGGTGAGCTGGATGGCCAGAACCAGGGCCAGCCGCTGCCCCTCGGACAGGTCCCGGGGGTGGGCGTCGCCCGGCAGGGGGACTCCCAGCCGCTCCAGCACCTGCCACCCGCTGCCCGGCGCAGCCCCGGACTCCTGGTCGGCCTGGGCGAGCTCGGCGTCCACCGACTCCAACCACAGCAGCGAGCTGGCCTCCTGCGGCACCAGGGTGACGTGCCGTCGGGCTTCGGCGGGGGACAGGTCACTCGGGTCGGAGCCGTCGCCAGTGCGCACCCGGCCCGCGGTCCGCTTGCCGGTGCCCTGCAGCGCCCACAGCAGCGAGGACTTGCCGGACCCGTTGCGCCCCATCAGCGCCACCACCTCGCCGGCGGCGAGGTCGAGGTCCACGTCGGCCACGGCCAGCAGGTCCCCGTGCTCCACCCGGATGCCGCGGGCCGCCAGGGCTAACCGGATGCCCGCGGCCGTGCGGCGTCCCAAAGCCTGCGTGCGTCGTGAAGGCCGGGTCGGGGGCTCGGCCTCGAGGGCGCGAGACGATGACGCCACATCGGTCGCCCTCGCACCTGCCGGGGCGACGGATCCGTCGAGTGGGCCCTGGTCCGTCGGGGCGAGCAGCCGCTCCGGCCCTCCCTCATCAGCGATGCGGCGTCGTGCCTCCCGCACCGACAGGGGTACCGATCCCCATCCCACCGCGCGGGCCAACCGTGACAAGGGCGGGTGGATCTCGGCGCGGGCCAGGACGTCCCGTGGGTCCCCGGAGACGACCGAACCGTCACCGGGCACCCAGATCATCTGGTCGGCGGCGTGCATGACCCGCTCCAGGCGGTGCTCGGCCAGCACCACGGTCAAGCCCACCTCGTGCACCAGGGTGGTGACCGCCGAGAGCACGTCCTGCGCACTCGTGGGGTCAAGGGCGCTGGTCGGCTCGTCGAGCACCAGGACCCGCGGCTGGGCGGCGAGCACCGAGGCGATGGCGACCCGCTGCTGCTGGCCGCCGGAGAGCTCGGCCAGCACCCGGCGCCGCAGGTCGGCGATGCCCATCACGTCCAGGGTCTCCTCCACCCGTTTGCGCATCGCCTCGGGACCGATGCCGAGCTGCTCCATGCCGTAGGCAACCTCGTCCTCGACCGTGTCGGTGACGAAGCCGGCCAGCGGGTCCTGGCCGACGTAACCGACGAGGTCGGCCATGTCCCGCGGCGCGTGGGTGCGGGTGGAGCGGCCGTGCACGCGCACGTCGCCGGCGAGGGTGCCCCCGCTGAAGTGGGGCGTCAGGCCGTTGAGGAGACCCAGCAGGGTCGACTTACCCGCCCCCGTACGGCCGGCCACCAGCGCCAGGTCGCCCTCGCGGACGGTCAGGTCGATGCTGTCGAGCACTGGCCGGGGCGAGTCGGCGTGGCGGAAGCTCACGGCGGACAGGACGATCGCGTCGGTCACCAGGACTCCTCGGTCGGGTGGAGGCGAGCCGCCCGCCGGATGGCGGCCGGTGGGCGCGGGGCCAGCAGCACAGGCAGCACCACGAGGGCTGGCACCACCATCATCAAGGGGTGGAGCTGGGGGAAGGCGAGCGGCTCCACCGGGGGGATCAGCCAGGCCTGGCGCAGCGGGGTGTCCAGACCCACCGCCTCGAACGACCCGCCGAGCCACATCATGACGGCCAGTGCGGCCAACGCGGCGGCACACACAAGGGTCTCCGGAGCCCGCCAGGGGTCCGGCCGGTAGCGCGTGGTGCGGATGCGGCGACCGGACCACCAGAACGCCACCACCGCCAGGGCGATGCCGAGCGGCAGTGCCAGCTGCCCCGTCCACAGCGGGAGGTAGGGCACCGTCATCAGTCCGCCAGGGCTGCCGAGCACCATGAACACGCCGTAGGCGATGAGGCTGGCCGCGGCCAGCACCAGCACGGTCACCAGCCACCGCCCCCGTCCGGTGCGAGTTCGACCGAAGCCGCGGGACTCCATGCCGGCGGCCAGGGCCATGGACTGCTCGACGGCGTTCTCCAGCACCGGGATCAGGACCGCCCGCACCGCCCGCAACCCCTTCGCGCCGCCCCCGCGCAGCCGTCGGGCCCGCCGGGCCTGCACGGCGGAGACCACCAGCTGGGGGGCGACGGTCAGGGCGATCACCACGGCCACGGACACCTCGTACAGCGCGCTGGGCACCGAGCGCAGCGCGCGCCGCGGGTTTGCCAGCGCGTTCGCGGCGCCCACGCACAACAGCATCGTGCCCAGGCGCAGGGCGTCGTAGACGGTGATGATCAAGAACTCGGTGCGGACCGGTCCCCCCAGGCGGATGCCAGCTGCCCACTCGGGCAGCGGGATCTCCGGCAGCGTGAACAGCACCCCGCCGGGCCGGTCGGCGCCGACGACGATCTGGAAGAACACGCGGATGACGATGATCGCGGCGGCCAGGTAGAGGTAGGCGGCGATGCTGCGTGCCCACACGTCATCGGACCGCTTCACCAAGGTGACCACCACGACGGCGGCGGCAACCAGGAGCACCAGAAGGGGGTTGGTGGTCAAGGAGACCGCGGCGGCGGTGCCCAGGGCCCACACCCACCAGGCCCACGGGTGCAGCCGGCGGCCGACGGTGCGGGCTGAGGAGTCCCCGGCCGGCGAGTGCTCGCGCCCTGTGGCGTCCCCGTCGTGTCGCTCGCGCTCTCGCTGACCACCGGCTGCGGTGCGGCCGGGCAGCGAGGGGCGTGCTTGGTAGCTGGCGCTCACCTCCGGCCGAAACGCAGCCACGCACCGACGCCAGCGGCGACGGCGGCCAACAGACCTCCGGTCAGCAGCAGGCTGCCGTATCCGGAGCCGGGCGCCTCACCGGACGGCCCGGCGGCGTTCTCGTTGCGCGTGGGCTCGCCGACGGGGGCGGCGGGGTCGCTCGCGGCGGCCTCACTGGTGGGGACGGGCTGGCTGCTGCTGGAGGGGCTCTGCGATGAGTTCGCGGCAGCATCCGCCTCGGACTCACCGGCGGCGGGCTGGGGCGGCGTCGCCGCGGACGTCGATGAGGAACTGCGCTCCTGTCCGGTGGGGTTCTGGCTCGAGCGGTCGGCCTCAGGGGTCCCTGCCTGCGCCGGCCCGGTGGGGCCGGAGTCCGCTGTGCCCGGTGCGGTGGGTTGGGGGGAAGACCGAACCGACGTGTCGTCGGTGGCCTCTCCGGAGGAGCGTGGGGCGGAGCCACCGGTCGACCTGCTGCTGGTGGAGCCTTCGGTGGAGGACTTCGGCGGAGCGTCCGTGCCAGCGGGGCGGGAGGTCGCCTCCTCGGATGGCTTCGGTGCGGAGGTCTTCGGTGCACTGGTCGGGCGGGGGGCAGTTGACCGCGGCGCGTCCGTGCGGGTGGGCTGGGGTGACTTCGTGGTCGGCCGCGATGTCGTGGGGTCCGGCCGGGACGACGTCGGCGGTGAGGTGGGGGCCGGTGCCGTGGTGGTGGGAGAGGGCGTGAACGTCTCCCCGGGGTGGTTGGGGTCACCGTCGGAGTAGTCCCCGCCGTCCCAGCTGCCGTCGTTGACGCCGGAGTCGCCCGAAGGCACCACGCCACGAGGCATGTTCTCCGGCGGCGCCGGGGCGGGCTGCGGTCCGCTCTGCCCGGCGTACAGCGGCACGATGCCGTTGTTCGGGGTCGTGTGGCCGACGCCGAAGCGCCACCCCTCGAAGTCGTCGATGTCGGGGTCGTAGGTGATGGCGCCCCAGTCGGAGTAGTACCAGCTGTCGCCCGGGTGCTGGGCCTGCCAGTAGGACCAGTAGGGCATCGGCAGCTGGGGGCACTCCTGCGGGTACATGATGTCCCCGTAGCCGATCTGGCAGATCAGGCCCGAGTAGTTGTGCACGATGGTGAAGCCGGCCCCCTTGAGGGCCTCCTCGCCGTTGGCGGGGTCGCCCGGCGAGCAGCGCATGACGTTGTTGTTGGGGTCCTGCACGATGACGGTGACCCCCTCGCCCTTGGCGCAGGCGCCCGGCTTTCCGGCGGCGTGGGCCGGTTGCGACCAGGTGGGGCCCGCCACCGTGGCGCTTGAGACCAGGACGGCCGCGGTGAGAACCCTCCCCAGGGTGCCGGTCAGGCGGGGGGAGTTGTGTGGGGCGCGGTCGGCAGGAGTGGTCATGCGGGTCTCCGGGAGGGGGAAGGAGGGGCCCCGCCGCGTCGGGGGGACGCGGCGGGGCAGGGGGGATCAGCGGCGGCGCAGGCGCGTCGCGGCGACAGTTCCTCCGGCCAGTGCGAGCAGGCCGGCAAGGGTGGCGATGGCGAGTTCGCCGTTGCCACCGGTGGTCACGCCGGTGTCCACGACGGGGCCGGTCGGGTCGGTCTCACTCGGCTCCGGGGTCGTCGGCTCGGGGCTGGTGGGCTCCGGGGTCGTCGGCTCGGGGCTGGTGGGCTCCGGGGTCGTCGGCTCGGGGCTGGTGGGCTCCGGGGTCGTCGGCTCGGGGCTGGTGGGCTCCGGGGTCGTCGGCTCGGGGCTGGTGGGCTCCGGGGTCGTCGGCTCGGGGCTGGTGGGCTCCGGGGTCGTCGGCTCGGGGCTGGTGGGCTCCGGGGTCGTCGGCTCGGGGCTGGTGGGCTCCGGGGTCGTCGGCTCGGGGCTGGTGGGCTCCGGGGTCGTCGGCTCGGGGCTGGTGGGCTCCGGGGTCGTCGGCTCGGGGCTGGTGGGCTCCGGGGTCGTCGGCTCGGGGCTGGTGGGCTCCGGGGTCGTCGGCTCGGGGCTGGTGGGCTCCGGGGTCGTCGGCTCGGGGCTGGTGGGCTCCGGGGTCGTCGGCTCGGGGCTGGTGGGCTCCGGGGTCGTCGGCTCGGGAGTGGTGGGCTCCGGGGTCGTCGGCTCGGGAGTGGTGGGCTCCGGGGTCGTCGGCTCCGGACTGGGCTCCACGTGGTACGGCGGAACCGTGCCGTTGTTCGGCTGTTCCTGGCCGGTGCCCCACCGCCACCCCTCCACGGAGTTCAGCGCCGGGTCTCGGTTCAGCACGCCGAACTGCGAGTAGGTCCACGGGTTCTGGGGGGAGGTGGTGTGGAAGTACGCCCAGTAGATGTACCCACCGCCGGGCGGGAACTCCACGCAGGGCTTGTCGTCCGACAGGTCGCCCCCAGGGAACCAGGTGCCCTGGTAGCCGATGCGGCAGATGAACCCCGGCTCCCGGTAGTCGATGGTGAAGCCCGCGTTCTCCAGCGCCTCGGCGCCGTTCGCGGCATCACCCAGGCCGCATCGGGTCACCGTCCGGTTGGGGTCCTGCACCACCACGGTGATGCCCTCCCCGTCCTTGCACGCACGGTCCAGGCCCGGAGCCGCCGACGCCGGGGCCACAGCGCCGGCGGACAGGCCCAGGGCGATGAGGGAGGCGGCTCCCATGGAGCTGGTCAGCTGAGTCGCGCGACGCATCGTCATCACTTCCCGTCGCGGCGCAGGCGGGATGCGGCCACGGTGCCGCCGGCGAGGGTCAGCAGACCCGCCATGGCGGCGACGGCGAGTTCGCCGTTGCCACCGGTGGTCACGCCAGTGTCCACGACGGGGCCGGTCGGGTCGGTCTCGCTCGGCTCGGGGCTGGTGGGTTCGGGCGTCGTGGGCTCCGGCGTGGTCGGCTCGGGGCTGGTGGGTTCGGGCGTCGTGGGCTCCGGCGTGGTCGGCTCGGGGCTGGTGGGTTCGGGCGTCGTGGGCTCCGGCGTGGTCGGCTCGGGGCTGGTGGGTTCGGGCGTCGTGGGCTCCGGCGTGGTCGGCTCGGGGCTCGGGGTGGCGCAGCCGATGTCAGCGTTGGTGTAGCCGGCGCCGGCAATCCCCTGCATGCCCTGGATGGTGGCCATCACGTTGGACTTGTCGCCGTCCAGGGAGGCCGGGAAACCGCCATCCGTCAGCTGCTGGGTCTTCATCCAGGCCTGGGCCTTCGACACGTCGCGGTCGTCGATCTCCATCGCATGCACCACCAGACCGGTCGAGTTCACCGGCGAGTAGTTCGGCCAGTAGCCCGGACCCTCCTGGTGGGCGCGCAGCGAGTCCAGCGCCCGGTCAGCCGCGGCCTCCTCGCCGGCCACCTTCAGGGCCATGGCACCCATGGCACCGCCATCGACGTCGTAGACCTTCTCGCCGGTCATGAAGTCGTCGTACTCGAAGCCGCCGTCGGCGGCCGTCTGCCAGCTCTTCAGCTTGGTCACCAGCTGCGGCGGGATCTCCTGCCCGGAGCGCTCCAGAGCGATGATCACCAGGGCGTGGTTGAAGGCCGAGGCGAAGCCGGGCAGGTTGCCCTCGGCATCCATGTCAGCGGTCATCAGCTGGTCGTAGGCGCTGGTGTCCATGCACACCGCATCAAGGCCGATGACGACCTTGGCGGCCGCACCCGGCTGCACGCTCGCGTAGCCCTTCGCGTCCGGGCTGTTCTGCAGGTAGGTACCCAGCTTCTTGGCGACGTCGTCGTGGTTGCCGGCGGCGGCCAGCGCCACCAACGCGTCCACGGTGTCACCCCCGGCGGCGAAGTGGTCCTCACCGGCCAGCTGTGCCACGATCCAGTCGGCCGCGGCGTGGGACTCCGAGGCGTGGTGGGCGGCCAGCACCGGCTGGCCCAGGGCGGGCGCCCCGCCGAAGGCCGAAGCGGACACGGGCAGGGAGAGAGCGAGGCTGGCTGCAAACCCGGCAGCAAGCAGTCGGTGGGTACGGGGCATGGTCGGCCTTTCGTTCCAGGTCTGCGAACGGGTGGCCAGACGATGGCGACCGGCTCCCCGCAGACCTCGGCGGGTGTGTGAGCCGAGGTCCGGGCGGGCAATCCGACTGCGGCGCGCGCGCCTCACGGTTGCGGGTCAGTGCCGGATTCCCACCGGCTTTCCCCACGTCGGACCTCGACGGCGAGGCTACCACCGTGCAGGCCCTCCGGGACAGGGTCGAACGCGTCTCAACGCCTCCGCAGCACCGCCGCCACCACGCCCGCCCCGATCAGCAGGGCACCGCCGACCAGGGCCCAGGTGCGCCACGCGGAGTCACCCTGGGCGGCGCCGTCTGCGGCCGGCCCAGGGTCCTGTGTGGAGGGGGAGTCCGATGCGGCGTCGCTCGCCGTGGGGGAGTCCGATGCAGAGGAGGGGGAGCTGGTGCTGGACCCACGAGAGGCCTCCGCCGCGACGGGCACACCCCCTTCGGGTGCCTGCTGGCCGTCCCCGTGACGCCAGCCGATGGCCTCGCCCACCGCCGGGTCGTGCTCCGCGGCTCCCACCTGCGAGGAGGTCCACCGGCGGTCCGCCTCGTCCGCCGTCCAGTAGCTCCAGAAAGTGCCATCGAAGTCCCCGCAGGTCCACCCCTCCTCGCCCTCCTGCGGGTACCAGGTGTCCTCACGACCGATGGCGCAGACCATGCCGGAGTCGTCGTGGCGCAGCTCGAAACCGGCCTGGGTCAGCGCCTCCTCACCGCTGGCCGGGTCGCCCTTCGCGCACCCGGTGTGGGTCGCATCCGGCATCTGGACCACGACCGTGACGCCGCTGTCCGCGGCGCACGCGCGCGCCTCGGTATCGGAAGCGGACAGGAGCGGGCTCGCTGGCGTCGCGCCAGCCGCCGGTGCGGCGGTCAGCAGACCAGCGGTGATCAGCAGGGTGGTGCTGCGCATGAGGGGGCCTCTCGGGGAGCGGGCAGAACTGTGGGGTCGTGGGAATCACATCACGCGAGAGCGGTGTGCGCCGGTTTGGTTTGGCAGACTTGTGCCACGTGACCCAGCAGCCTCCGATGCCGGACCAGCCCAGGACCTCCGCCGAGCACCAGCGCCTCGAACAGTCCCCGGGACAGGACGATCCCTGGCGGCTGTGGGGGCCGTACACCGCCGCACGGCAGTGGGGGACCGTGCGCGAGGACTACTCCGCCGACGGGGACGCCTGGACCTACTTCCCCTTCGACCACGCCCACCAGCGCGCCTACCGATGGGGTGAGGACGGCCTGGCGGCGATCAGCGACCGCTTCGGCTTCCTGAACCTCGGGCTGGGCCTGTGGAACGGGCAGGACGACCGCCTGAAGGAGCGCCTGTTCGGGCTGTCCGGCCCGCAGGGCAACCACGGCGAGGACGCCAAGGAGTACTGGTGGGCGCAGGACGCCACCCCCACCCATTCCTGGAGCTCCTACCTCTACCGCTACCCGCAGGCCGCGTTCCCCTACAGCGAGCTCGTCGAGCGCAACGCCGCCGCGGGCTTCGCCGACGACGAGGTGGAGCTCGCCGACCTGGGCCTGCTGGAGGGCAACCGCTTCTTCGACGTCGAGGTGCAGCACGCCAAGGCCAGCGAGACCGACGTCGTGGTGCGCATCATCGCCACGAATCACGGTCCCGAGGCCGCCCCGGTGCACCTGGTGCCACAGCTGTGGTTCCGCAACACCTGGTCCTGGGGCCGCGACGATCGGCGGCCCAGCCTGCGCCGGACGGGCGCCGACGGCGACGATGCGGTGTCGGCAGCGCGCGTGCGCGCCGAGCACGAGTGGCTCGGCACCTACGAGGCGACGGCCGTCGACGGTCAGGGCAACGCTCCGGCATCGATGATCTTCTGCGAAAACGAGACCGACGAGGCGGCAGTGTTCGGCGCCGAGTCCACCGGCAGTCCCTATCCGAAGAACGCGGTGGACCGCGCGGTGGTGCACGGGCAGGGCGCGGGCAACCCGGAGCAGACCGGCACCAAGTGCGCCTGGCACTTCGTGTTCGAGGCCGTGGAGCCCGGGCAGTCGGTCAGCGTGGACGTGCGCCTGGCCGGCATGGCCCCGGCCACCGGCGACCCGGAGCGCCCGGCCGCCGTCGCGGCACCCATGCCCTCGGCCTGGGGAGCCCAGCGGGGGGTGACGCTCGACGGCATCGAGGAGGTGCTCGCCGCGCGCCGGGCGGAGGCCGACGAGTTCTACGGCGAGGTGATCCCCGCCACGGTCAGCGACGAGGAGAGGCATGTGGCCCGCCGCGCGTTCGCCGGACTGATGTGGGCCAAGCAGCTCTACCGCTACTCGGTGAGCCAGTGGTTGGAGGGCGACCCCGCATCCCCCCCGCCGCCGGCCGCCCGCCAGACCGCGGCCACCGGCCGGAACACCGACTGGAGCCACCTGGACCTCGCCGACGTCATCTCGATGCCGGACGAGTGGGAGTACCCGTGGTTCGCCACCTGGGACACGGCCTTCCACACCGTCGCGATGGCGCACGTCGACCCGGCGTTCGCCAAGGCGCAGCTGGTGCTCATGGTGCGTGAGTGGGCACAGCACCCCAACGGGCAGCTCCCGGCCTACGAGTGGGACTTCGGCGACACCAACCCGCCGGTGCACGCTTGGGCCTGCTGGCAGGTCTACCGGCTCGACGGCGCCTGGGACCGCGGCTTCCTGGTGCAGACCTTCACCAAGCTGATGATGAACTTCCAGTGGTGGGTCAACCGCAAGGACCCGGAGGGCTCGTTCCTGTTCACCGGGGGCTTCCTGGGCATGGACAACATCGCCTTCTTCGACCGCTCGGCCACGCCCGAAGGGGTGCGCCTGGAGCAGAGCGACGCCACCAGCTGGATGGCCTTCTTCTCGCTGTCGATGCTTCGGGTGGCCCTCGAGCTGAGCCGCGAGGACGCCTCCTGGGACGGGGCCTGCACCACCTTCTTCGAGTACTTCCTGCGGATCGACCGGGCGATGGAGTCCCCGGGCTCCGGGGGCGTAACGCTGTGGAACGGCGAGGACGGCTTCTTCTACGACTCGCTGGTGACCCCCGAGGGGACGGCCGAGCAGCTGAAGGTCCGCTCGACCGTGGGCCTGCTGCCGCTGATGGCCGTGGGCGTGGTGCCGACCTGGGTGTGGAGCGAGCTGCACGGCTTCCACGCCGAGGTGGACTGGCTGCAGGAGCGTCGCCCCCATCTGACCAAGGGGCTGGTGGTGCTCGGCGGCGAGGAGGACCGGTCGGCGATGCTCACCCTGGTGGGTGCTGAGCGCCGGGCGCGGATCCTGTCCCGCATGCTCGATGAGGGGGAGTTCCTCTCGCCGTTCGGGTTGCGCTCGCTGTCGGCCGCCCACCGCGAGGGGGTCTCCGCGACCCTCGACGGACGGGACTTCGAGCTGCACTACACCCCGGGCGTCTCGGACAACGCGATGTTCGGCGGCAACTCGAACTGGCGCGGGCCGATCTGGTTCCCGACCAACCTGCTGCTGCTGGACGCGCTGGCCGTGATGGCCGAGGCGGACCCGTCGGCCACGCAGGAGTTCCCCACCGGGTCCGGGCAGCAGGTGCCGCTCAGCGAGATCGCGGCCGACCTGCGCGGGCGGCTGGTGTCGCTCTTCCTACCCGATGGGGACGGCCGTCGCCCGGGCACGCCGACCCACCACCCCGCCGGCGAGCTGTGGGACGTCCACCCCACGTTCAGCGAGTACTTCGACGGCGACACCGGCGTGGGGCTGGGCGCCTCGCACCAGTGCGGGTGGACCGCGCTGGTGGCTCACCTCATCTGCGCCCACGGTCCACAGGACTGACCGGGGCGGGGCCGGTCGGCTCCCACGGTCCACAGTGCGCACCGGCGGCGGGACCTGCTGGCGGGTGACGACCTAGAGTTCTCCCATGCCCGTCGCCACCTCGCCCACCGCACTCGGCTCGCACGAGGTCGGCGACCTGCTGACCGAAGCCGTTGCGGCGGTGGGAGGTTCGCCCCGGGAGGGGCAGGCGCGCATGACGGCGGAGGTGGCCCGGGCGGTGAACACCTCCGAGCACCTGCTGGTGCAGGCCGGAACCGGCACGGGCAAGTCCCTGGCCTACCTGGTGCCCGCCGTGGCGCACGCGGTGGCCACCGGCAAGCCCGTGGTCGTGGCCACTGCGACGCTCGCCCTGCAGGCGCAGATCGTGGACCGTGACCTGCCCCGCGTGGCCGAGGCGCTGCGCTCGGAGATGGGTCGCCCCATCACCTACGCCCTGGTGAAGGGGCGCAACAACTACCTCTGCCAGCACAAGCTGCTGGGTGGCTTCCCGGACGACGACGCCGACGCTCTGGTCTCGATGGGGCAGGTGGACGCGGACCGCTCGGCGCTGGGGGAGGAGGTCGTCCGGCTGCGCGAGTGGGCGCAGATCACCGAGTCCGGCGACCGTGACGAGCTGGTGCCGGGCGTCTCCCACCGGGCTTGGCGCCAGGTGTCGGTCTCGGCCCGCGAATGCTTCGGCGCCTCCCGCTGCCCGGTGGCCTCGGAGTGCTTCGTCGAGCTCTCGCGGGAGGCCGCCAAGGACGTGGACGTCATCGTGACCAACCACGCCTTCCTGGCGATCGACGCCATCGAGGGGCGGTCGATGCTGCCGGAGCACGACCTGCTGGTCGTCGACGAGGCCCACGAGCTGGTGGACCGCGTGACCGGCGTGGCCACCGACGAGCTCACGCCGGGCACGGTGGCGATCGCGGCGCGCAAGGCCGGCAAGTTCGCGGACACCGACCGGCTGGAGGAAGCCGAGGAGGCACTGTCCCAGGCGCTGGACCCCCTGCCCGAGGGCACCCTGCGGAGCCTGCCGGACGCACTCGCCGACGCGCTGGTGGTGCTGCGCGATGCCGCCCGCGGCGTGAGCACGGACCTCAAGCCCGAGAAGGGGGAGAAGGCCGACGGACCGCAGCAGACAGCCCGGGCCGCCGTGGACGAGGTGGGGGACGTCGCGCAGCGGCTGCTGGAGGAGCGGGAGCTCGACGTGGTGTGGGTGGCTCCGGACGGCCGCTCGAACCAGCGCCGCAACGTGCTGCGGGTGGCGCCCATGAGTGTGGCGATGCTGCTGCGCGAGAAGGTCTTCACCGAGCGCACCGTGGTGATGACCTCGGCCACCCTGGAGCTCGGCGGCTCCTTCGATGCACTGGCCGGCACGCTCGGGCTGCTCGGGGCCGGGGCGCCGTCGTGGAACGGGGTGGACGTCGGCAGCCCCTTCGACTACCCCAAGCAGGCCATGGCCTACGTCGCCGGGCACCTCCCCGCGCCGGGGCGTGACGGCACGGCGCCGGAGCAGGTGGACGAGATCGAGGCCCTCATCCGGGCCGCCGGCGGGCGCACCTTGGGCCTGTTCTCCTCGATGCGGGCCGCCCGCGCCGCCGCCGACGAGATGCGCGAGCGGCTGGGGGACGAGTTCGAGGTGCTGTGCCAGGGCGAGGATCAGTTGCCCACGCTCGTGCGCCGCTTCGCCGCGGACGCGCGGACCTGCCTGTTCGGCACGCTGTCGCTGTGGCAGGGCGTCGACGTGCCCGGGTCGGCCTGCCAGCTGGTGCTGATCGACCGCATCCCCTTCCCGCGCCCGGACGACCCGCTCAGCTCCGCGCGCTCGCAGGCGATCGCGCGGAACGGGGGCAACGGGTTCATGGCCGTCTCCGCGACCCACGCAGCACTGCGTCTGGCGCAGGGCAGCGGACGCCTGGTGCGCCGGGCCGACGACCGCGGGGTGGTGGCCTTCCTCGACCCGCGCATGGTCACCGCCCGGTACGCCGGCTTCCTGCAGAAGAGCTTGCCGCCTTTCTGGCCCACCCAGGACCGGGCGCTGGTGCTGGGCGCGTTGCAGCGGCTGGACGCCACGGCACCCGAGCCGTTGCCGGTGGCCGAGGTCGCGGCCCGTGCCCTGGTGGGCAGCGGTCGGGCCGGGGCACCGCCGGTGTCGCGCTCGGCGCGGACCGCCGTGACCGGTGGCGAGGCGTGGACGGCTGCGGACGACGAGGCGCTGGCCACAGCGGTGGAAGCCGCGCGGGACGAGGCGGGGGTCGCGCGCATCGAGGACGTGGCGCGGGCCGTCGACCGTGCGCCGGACGGGGTGGCCGCCCGCATCGAGCTGTTGGAGCTCAGCCTGACCGAGCCGTCGGGTGGGCCGCGTGAAGAGGCCGAGCACGCCGCACCGGAGGAGGACTGACATGGCCGCGCTGCCCCCGCTGGTGCTGATCAAGGGCCCCGAGGACCTGTTGATCGACCGTGCCGTCGAGCAGGTGGTGGAGTCGGCGCGGGCCGTGGACCCGGAGGTCGACGTGGTGCGCGTGCAGGCGGAGGCCCATACCCCGGGGGACGTGGCGATGGCGCTGAGTCCCAGCCTGTTCGGGGGCGGGACGGTGGTGGTGGTGCGGAACTTCGAGGTGGCCGGCGAGCAGCTCGGCGACGAGGTGGCCGCGGCGGTGGCCGACCCCGGCGAGGGGAACGTGCTGGTGGTCTCGCACCGGTCGGGCACCAAGCACAAGCGGGTGCTGGACGCGATGGCGCGGGCGCACGCGCACACCATCGAGGCGCCGGCGCTGAAGCGGGACGGGGACAAGGCGAACTTCGTGCAGAAGGAGTTCCGGGTGGCGCGGCGCCGCATCGACAGCGATGCCGTCGAGGTGCTGGTGGCCGCGGCCGGAGGGGACGCGCGCACCCTGGCGGCGGCGTGTGCCCAGCTGATCGCGGACACCGAGGGGACGGTCACCACCGAGGAGGTGAACCTCTACCACGGGGGCAAGGTGGAGACGACGGGCTTCAAGGTGGCCGAGGCGGCCTTCACCGGGCAGCGGGCCGAGGCCCTGCGGCTGGTGCGGCACGCGATGATCGGCGGGCTGGACCCGGTGCCGATCGTGGCGGTGATGGCCGGGCAGGCGCGGCAGATCGGGTTGGTGGCCTCGGCGGGGAACCGCGGGTCGGCGCAGGTTGCCAAGGAGCTGGGCATGGCGCCGTTCATGGTGGACAAGGCACGGCGGATGATGAGGGGCTGGGACGGGGAGCGGCTCGGCGCGGCGGTGACGGCCCTGGCGCGGTGTGACCACGAGGTGAAGGGTGCGGCGCGGGACCCGCACTCGGCGGTGGAGCGGGTGGTGGACGAGATCTGCCGGCTGCACGGTTGAGGGGCCGGGGGGCTGTGGCGCGGAGGCCTGGATTCGGCGGGCGCCACGGTGCGGGATGCTGGCGCATCGGCGGTGATGCGGTAGCCTGTCCGGCGTTGCCAGCGCGCCAGAGGGTCGTGCGCGACGGCCAAGCTTTGCGAGTACCGCTCAACCACGGGCATCCCCACGTCCGGTCCCGAGCGAATGCTCTCGCCCTCTAGCGTCACCCCGCGACGCCACACCATCGAGTGATCTCGACGTGGACGGTGGGGAGCGCAGTGACTCAAACATCAACGACCTCATTGGGAGAGACCCACGTGGCGAACATCAAGTCGCAGAAGAAGCGCGTTCTGACCAACGCGAAGCGCACCGAGCGCAACCGCGCGTACAAGTCGGAGCTGCGCACCTGGATCCGCAAGTTCCGTGCCGCCGCCGAGTCGGGCGACGCCACCGCGGCGCAGGACGCGCTGCAGACGGCCAGCAAGAAGCTGGACAAGGCCGTGAGCAAGGGCGTGATCCACAAGAACCAGGCCGCCAACAAGAAGTCGGCCATGGCGAAGCGGGCCGCGGCTCTCTGAGCTGACGCCGCACGCGCCTGACGGGGCGGTCACCTTCGGGTGGCCGCCCCGTTCGTGTGCCCTGGGGGCCGCCCCTCAGCGGTGCCCCGCTCCGGCGCACCGCCCGTCGAACCGGCCGTTCAGGGCATGGAAGTTCCCGCTGTGGGGGAGTTTTCCCACTGTGTAGCGATGGTGTGGGGAACCTCCCGCTCTCCGCGCCACACCCACTCACGCGCCGTGACCAACCACCACGTCGCACCCACCACCTCGCACACTCACAGGCATCGTCGCGGTGACGATCGAGCGCTCTGCGTGTCCACAGCGAGAGCGCCAGACCAGCGCGGGGAGCCTTCCGCATCTGGTGCCCTGTGGCGGTGGATCCGGTGACCTACGAAGCGCTCCTGCCGATTGCGCACTCGCGGCACGGACTCGTGACCCGTTCCGAGGCCCGCGCCGCTGGCATCCCGGAGAGTGTGTTCCAGCGCGCTGCCCAGCGGTGGCCGCGGCTCCTGCCCGGGGTCTACTGGACCACCCCGACCGTCGAGTGCCTGAGGTTCCTCGCGGACCGGGGCAGCAGCCGCTCCCGGGAGTGGTACGTGTGCGGTCTGGTCCCGTGGAAGGTGCGGGTTGCTGCAGCGCTGGCTCGTTGGCCGGAGGCGCGGCTCGGGGGACTGAGCGCCGCCCACGAGCAGGGGTGGGCCGCCGAACCGAGTGGCCTGAGCCTGCTCGTGCCGCAGAAGGCTGTGCTGAGCCCACCGCCGGGGATCCGCATCCGACGGGAGTCACCGGGCGAGAGACTGCCCTCCCTCCCGGGCACCGTGCGGATGACCCGTGTGGACGACACCGTGCTCGATGTGGTGCAGGGCGTCGGCGACGACCAACTGTTCACCTGGCTGTGCCGGGCAGTGGGTTCGCGGCGCACCACCCCCGTGCGGCTCCTGGAGCGGCTCGGCGAACGTGGTCGGTTGAAGGGGCGCGCCCTCATCGTGGCGGCGTTGCGGGATGCGGCCCACGGGACGGCGTCCGAGTTGGAGCGACGTTACGTGAATGAGGTGCATCGTCCGCACGGACTGCCGCGGATGGCGCAGCAGCTTCCTCGCCCCGTCAGGTCGGCGGACGGGGGCGTCGGGACGGGACGAGTGGACGTGGCCTATGAGGCACAGCGCGTGGTGGTGGAGCTGGACGGCCGGCTCGGTCACGTGGGGGAGGGCGCTTTCCGTGACCGTCGACGCGACAACGTCAACCAGCTGGACGGGTGGGCGACGCTGCGGTTCGGGTGGCACGACGTGGTCAGCGACCCCTGCGCGGTGGCGCGGGACGTGGCGCTGATGCTGCGCCATGCGGGGTGGCTCTCGGGGGCCACTGCCTGCCGCCGGTGCCGGGGTACTGGTGCCGGCGTGGAAACGGGCCCGGGGGAGTGGTGACGTCCCCGTTGGCTGGAACTCCCGCGGAGGGGGAGGTTCCCTACTGTGTGGCGTCGGAGTGGTGGAGTTCCCGCTGAGGGGGACGGTTCCTCCTGTGTGGCGTTCGAGTGGTGAAGCTCCCACCTCGCCGCCCGCAGCAGCTCAGTGTGTCTCTGCGCTACGCTGACCCCATGTCGGCGGACACTCTGCTCCTTCGCTAGCCGCGTACGCACACCGCGTCGCGGCCACCCCTCCTTGCGCGAGGGGCTTTTTCATGTCGGGGCGCTCGGCGGCACGAGGCCGGGGCGGCAGGCAGGCACCGAGCAGACCGCACGAGATGACCCGCACGACGCGCACGACCCAGATGACCCGCACCACCCGCACCCCCGCACCGTCCAGACCACCGCACACACCGCCCGCCAGGAGAGCCCATGAGCGAGAACGACCGCAACGAGACCCCGTTCCGGTACACCCCGCAACTGGCCAACGAGATCGAGGCCCGCTGGCAGGACCGCTGGGCCGCTGAGGGCACCTTCCGGGCGCCCAACCCCACCGGTGACCTGGCCCCCGCGGACCCCTCCGAGCGCGAGGCCGTCGCCGCCCGCCCGAAGGTGATGATCCAGGACATGTTCCCGTACCCCTCGGGCGCGGGCCTGCACGTGGGCCACCCGCTGGGCTTCATCGCCACCGACGTCTACGCCCGCTACCAGCGCACCACCGGCCGCAACGTCCTCTACACGATGGGCTTCGACGCTTTCGGCCTGCCCGCGGAGCAGTATGCCGTCGCCACCGGCCAGCACCCGCGCACCACCACCGAGGCCAACATGGAGACCTACCGCCGGCAGCTGCGCCAGCTGGGTCTGAGCCACGACGACCAGCGCACCTTCGCCACCATCGACCCGGACTACTACCGCTGGACGCAGTGGATCTTCCTGCAGGTCTACAACTCCTGGTACGACCCCCAGGCCCCGGGTCGCCGCCCCGGCACCACGGGCCGCGCGCGCCCCATCGAGGAGCTGGAGGCCGCCTACGCGAGCGGCGAGGTGCCCACCCCCGACGGCCGCCCCTGGGACGAGCTCGATGCGGGGGAGCGCGCCGACGCGGTCGACGCCCGCCGTCTGGCCTACCTGAGCGACGCCCCGGTGAACTGGGTGCCGGGCCTGGGCACGGTGGTGGCCAACGAGGAGGTCACCGCCGACGGCCGTTCGGAGCGTGGCAACTTCCCGGTCTTCAAGCGCAACCTGCCGCAGTGGATGATGCGGATCACCGCTTACGCCGACCGCCTGGTCGATGACCTGGACCGCCTGCAGTGGCCCGAGTCGGTGGCCTCCATGCAGCGCAACTGGATCGGCCGCAGCACCGGCGCCGCCGTGTTCTTCGAGGTGGCCGTCCCCAACGCCGCCTCCCTGCCCGCCGATGCCGACGGCCGCACCCGGCTGGAGGTCTTCACCACCCGCCCGGACACCCTGTTCGGCGCCACCTTCATGGTCGTCGCCCCGGAGCACCCGGTGGCCGATGCGGTGCCGGCCCAGTGGCCGGAGGGCACCGGGGAGGCCTGGACCGGCGGGCACGCCACCCCGGCCGAGGCGGTCGCGGCCTACCGGCAGGCGGCTGCCCGCAAGTCCGACCTGGACCGGCAGGCGGACGACCGCGCCAAGACCGGCGTGTTCACCGGCATCTGGGCCACCAACCCGGTCACCGAGGAGCGTGTGCCGGTGTTCATGGCCGACTACGTGCTGATGGGGTACGGCACCGGAGCGATCATGGCTGTCCCCGCCCAGGACCAGCGCGACTGGGACTTCGCGACCACCTACGAGCTGCCGATCGTCCGCACCGTGCAGCCCAGCGAGGGCCACGACGAGGACACCGCCTTCACCGGTGAGGGCCCGGCGATCAACTCCGCCAACGAGCAGGTCGACCTGAACGGGCTGGGCGTCGCCGAGGCGAAGGACCGCATCATCGCCCACCTGGAGTCCACCGGGTCCGGGCACCGCACCATCACCTACAAGCTGCGGGACTGGCTGTTCAGCCGCCAGCGCTACTGGGGTGAGCCCTTCCCCATCGTGTGGGACGCCGACGGCCGCGCCCACGCGGTGCCGGCCGACCAGCTGCCCGTCGAGCTGCCCGAGGTGGCCGACTACAGCCCCAAGACCTACGACCCGGAGGACTGGGACACCCAGCCCGAGTCGCCGCTGGGCCGCAACGCCGACTGGGTGAACGTCACGCTCGACCTGGGAGACGGCCCCCAGCAGTACCGGCGCGAGACCAACACGATGCCCAACTGGGCTGGCTCCTGCTGGTACGAGCTGCGCTACACCGACCCCACCAACGACCAGGCCTTCGTGGACCCGGCGGTCGAGGAGTACTGGATGGGCCCGGGCCGCGGTTTCGGCGAGGGCGTCGCGGACGACCCCGGCGGCGTGGACCTGTACGTCGGCGGCGTGGAGCACGCGGTGCTGCACCTGCTGTACGCGCGCTTCTGGCACAAGGTGCTGTTCGACCTGGGCCACCTGAGCTCCGACGAGCCCTTCCGCCGCCTGTTCAACCAGGGCATGGTGCAGGCCTTCGCGTTCCGCGACGACCGGGGCCAGCCGGTGCCGGCGGCGGAGGTCACCGAGACCCAGGCCCCCGACCACCCCCGGGCGCAGAACGGCATCCTGTACGAGTGGGAGGGCCAGCCGGTCACCCGCGAGTACGGGAAGATGGGCAAGTCTCTGAAGAACGTGGTGACGCCGGATGAGATGTGCGCGCAGTACGGCGCGGACGTCTTCCGCGTCTACGAGATGTCGATGGGGCCGCTGGACGCCTCCCGCCCGTGGGAGACGCGGGCCGTGGTGGGTTCGCAGCGCTTCCTGCAGCGGCTGTGGCGCGCGATCGTGGACGAGACCACCGGTGAGCTGCTGGTGACCGACGACGCCGCCCAGGACGAGACCCTGCGCGCCCTGCACCGCACGATCGCGGGTGTGGCCGACGACTTCGAGAACCTGCGCTTCAACACGGCGGTCTCCAAGCTGATCGAGCTGACGAACACCGTCACCAAGCTGCCGGCCGTGCCGCGTGAGGTGGCCGAGCCGCTCGTGCAGATGGTGGCCCCGCTGGCCCCGCACGTCGCCGAGGAGCTGTGGAGCCGCCTGGGGCACGAGAGCTCCCTGGCCACCGAGCCCTTCCCCCAGGCCGATGAGGCGATGCTGGTGGCCGAGACGGTCACCTGCGTGGTGCAGATCAAGGGCAAGGTCCGTGACCGCCTCGAGGTCTCCCCGGAGATCCCCGCCGACGACCTGGAGGCGCAGGCACTGGCCAGCGAGCGGGTGCAGCAGTTCATCGACGGCGCGCCGGTGCGCAAGGTGATCGTGAAGGCCCCGACCCTCGTCAACATCGTGGTCTGAGGTGGCACCGATGCCGCAGTCCGTCGCGCTGGTCACCGACTCCACCGCCGAGCTCGCGCTCGCGCTGGGGGACGGCGGCGACGCGTCCCTCGGCGAGCTCGGCTGGGGCGTGGGCATGGTTCCGCTCCACGTCGTCGTGGACGGCACCAGCCACCGGGAGGGCGTTGACCTCGATGCGGAGCGCCTGGCCTCCGCGCTCGACTCCCGCGCCGCGGTGACCACCGCCTCGCCGGGGCCCTCGGAGTTCGAGGCCGCGTGGCGCTCGGCCCTGGACGCCGGGGCCGAGCACGTCGTCAGCGTCCACCTCTCGAGCAAGATGTCGGCGACCGGCGACGTGGCGCGGTCCACCGCATCGATGCTGGAGCTGCCGGTCACGGTGATCGACTCCCGGAGCGTCTCGGGCGGGCTGGCCGCGCCGGTGCTGGCCGGCGCGCGGGCCGCGGCGGCCGGGGCGGACCTGGACGCGGTGGTGGACGTGGTCAACCGGACCATCGACCGCACCCAGGTGCGCTTCGTGGTGGAGTCGCTCGACCGCCTGCGGCGAGGTGGCCGCATCGGGGCGGCGCAGGCCTTCCTGGGCACGGCGCTGTCGGTGAAGCCGTTGCTGCAGGTGGCCCGTGACGGGTCGGTGGACGGCTGGCAGAAGGTGCGCACCCTGCGGGCCGCCCGACAGGCCCTGCTCGCGTGGGGTCAGGAGACGGCCACGACGGCGGCGGACGCCGTCATCGACAGCCTCACCGACGACGAGTTCTCCGATGGTGAGGGCACCGCGGTGGACGTCACGGTGCACCACCTGGAGCGCCCCGAGACGGCGAAGGAGATGGCGGCGGCACTGCGGGCCGCGGTGGACGACACCGTCGCGGTGCGCATCAGCCGGCTGGGCGCCACGGTCGGCGCGCACACCGGGGTGGGGACGGTCGCCATCGTGGTCTCGCCGCGGGTGGAGGGCGACCCGGGGCGCTGGACGCCCGCACCCTGAGGGACGCCGGCTGCCCCGCGGACGGACTGCCGCGCCCGGACGCCCGGTGACCGGTGACCATGGGGGGATCACCGGCCACCGGGCGTCACGAGCGGGTCAGAAGCGCTTGCACTGACCTTCCTTGTTGCCCTGGACGACGTTCTTGGAACCGGTCGGCACGGGGCGGTTGCTCTTGCACTGCAGGGTGCCGTCCACGCGGTTGCCGATGACGAAGAACCGGGTGTTCTTGGTGGTGGAGAGTGTGGAGACCCCTCGTGAAGGGGCCGTGAGGGGTGCGTGAGGGTTTCCTGATGCAGCGGCAGCGGCAGGGGCCGGGGGCCCGGGCGGGGCGCGGGCGCTCGTCCACAGGCCCCGATGCGGGGAGCCCGGCCGCCGTGGACCACCCACCTAGCGTGCGGCGCGGGGGTGATGACCATGGAGAACGAACCCGAGGAGCGGGTGGTCTGGGAACCGAAGCGGGAGCGGAACGACGCCGGGCAGCAGCCCGGACGTGGTCCGGCGCGCGGGCAGGCGGCCCGGGTGTTCTCGTCGGCGGTGGAGGTGCCGGAGTCGGTGGCCGGTGCCCGGTGGGGCGTCCAGGCCTCGGTCCTGCGATGGGTGGCGCTGGCAGCGCTCCTGCTGGTGGTGGCGCTGGGCGGGTGGACCTGGTGGTCCGGCCGGCAGGCAGCGCCGCACCCGGTCGAGCGGCCGGCGGACGCGGACGTTCAGGGTGCGGAGACGGTGGCCTCCGGGGAGGCAGGCTCGGCCGGCGCCGTCGGCGGTGACCCCGCGGCTCCGGGTCCGGCGGGTGCCCAGGACCCGTCCCCGGGCGCGGACGCCGGGCAGGACCCGGCGTCCGGCGCGGCGAGCGCCCAGGCCGCGGCGACCGTCCACGTCGTGGGGGAGGTCCGCCGCCCCGGGGTGGTGCGGGTGCCGGCCGGGAGCCGGGTTGGGGACGCGGTGGAGGCCGCCGGCGGTCTGACCGGGCAGGCGGACGAGCAGCGCCTCAACCTGGCCCGGCCGGTGACCGACGGGGAGCAGATCCTGGCGCTGCGTCCCGGCGAGGAGCCCCCGTCCCCGGCGGCTGCTGGTGGGCCCGGCGCTCCGGGGGCGGGTGCACCCGGTGCCCCGGCGGGCGGCGGCGCGGCGGGTGACGGGGGCCCGCTCGACCTCAACACCGCCGACCAGGCCGCGCTCGAGGAGCTTCCCGGCGTGGGGCCGGTGACCGCGGAGCACATCCTGGCCTGGCGGAAGGAGAACGGGCAGTTCACCACCGTGGACGAGCTGATGGAGGTCAGCGGCATCGGGGAGAAGACCCTGGCCACGCTGCGGCCGCACGTGAGGGTCGGGTGAGCAGCCACGCGGCCGGGGCACGTGACCGGTCACGGCTCGACCTCCGGCTGCTGGTCCCCGCGCTGGTCGCCTGGGCGGTGGCTGCCGCCGGCCTGGCCTGGGGCGCCCCGCTGCGCTGGGCCTGCGTCGGCGGGTGCGCCCTGGTGGCCGCCGGTGGCCTGTGGTGGTTCCGGCGGCCCGGGCGGGACCGCGCCCGGGTGGGGGCGGCGGTGCTCACGCTCAGCGGCATCCTCACTGCCCTGCTGCTGGGGGTCTCCACCCTGGCCGAGACCTCCCGGCAGCAGGGCCTGGTGGCCCGGGCCATCGCCGAGGAGGCGGTCGTCAGCGCCGAGGTCACCCTCACCGCCGACGCCCGGCGGGTGGTGAGCGAGGGGCGCTTCGGACGCAGCGAGCTGGTGCTGCTGCGGGCCCGGGCACACCGCATCGAGCACCGCGGGCAGGAGTCGGCGGCCAACGCGCCGGTGCTGGTGATCGCGCGGCCCGGCTCGGGCTGGGACGAGCTCACATGGCGCACCCGGCTGGAGGTGACCGGCCTGGTGGAGCCCAGCGACCCCGGGGACGACGTGGTGGCCGTGCTGTCGCCGGCGAAGGGGCCGCAGGAGGTCCGGCCGCCGGGCGGGGGCTGGCGGGTGGCCGAGAGCCTGCGCGAGGGGCTGCGTGAGTCGATGGACCCGGTCTGGACCGATGCCCGCGGCCTGGTGCCCGGCCTGGTCCTGGGCGACACCTCGCTGACGCCCGAGGAGCTCACCGAAGCCATGAACGAGACCGGCATGACCCACCTCAGCGCGGTGAGCGGGTCCAACGTCGCGATCGTGGTGGGTGCCGTGCTGTGGGTGTGCACGGGGGTGGGCGTGCCGCGACGCCTCAGACCGTGGGCGGCCGCGTTGGCGCTGGGAGGGTTCGTGGTGCTCGCGCGCCCCGAGCCGTCGGTGCTGCGCGCCGGGGTGATGGGCGGCGTGGCCCTGGTGGGCATGACCGCCTCGCGCCGGGCGGCCTCGCTGCCGGCACTGGCCACGAGCATGGTGCTCCTGCTGGTGTGGGACCCGTGGCTCGCGCGGTCCTACGGGTTCGCGCTCTCGGTGCTGGCCACGCTCGGCCTGGTGCTCTTCGTGCGGCCCTGGGCCGAGGCGCTGCGGCGGCGCTGGCCGGCGGTGCCCGAACCGGTGGCGCAGGCGTTGGTGATCCCGGTGGCCGCGGCGCTGACGACGGCCCCCGTGGTGGCGATGCTGCAGGGGCAGGTGAGTGTGGTGGGCCTGCTCACCAACCTGGCTGCGGCCCCGCTGGTGGCCCCGGCGACGGTCGGCGGTGTGGTGGTGGTGCTGGTGCACCCGGTGGCCGAGCCCCTCGCCGACGCCATCGCCTGGGTGGCCGCGGCTCCGGCGCAGGTGATCGGGTGGATTGCCCGGGCCGGGGCCGCGGTTCCCCACGGGGCGGTTCCCTGGCCCGCCGACGGCCGGGGAGGGCTCGTGCTGGCGGTGGTCCTGGCCCTGGTGGTTGTGAGCGGCCCCCCGCTGGTGCGTCTGCTGGCCCGGCCCGGCCGGTGGCGCGACATGGTGACGGCCTCGGCCGGGTGCACGGCGCTGGTGCTCGGGGTGCTCTGGGCCGGGCCGCGCCTCCCTGCGGCGGTGCCCGGCCTCGGCAGCGCCGGCGCCGCGACCGACTGGCGCGTGGTGATGTGCGACGTGGGCCAGGGGGACGCCTTCCTGGTGCGCACCGCTCCCGACCGTGCGGTACTGGTGGACACCGGACCCCCTGGCGCCCGCACGCCCTCCTGCCTGCGCGCAGCGGGGGTCCGTGCCCTGGATGCCGTGGTGGTCACCCACGCGCACGCCGACCACTCGGGGAACCTGGGAGCCGTGCTCGATGCGGTGCCCGTTGGCGCCGTCTGGGCGTCGCCGTCCGAGCTCGCCCGTCCGATGCAGCCGGGGCACCCCGCGGAGTGGCGGGAGGTCGCGCGCGCCCGGGGCACCCCCATCGAGCCGTTCGCCGCAGGGGACCGGGTGGACCTGGGTGCGGCCCGCCTGACGGCCGTGTGGCCCCGCGCCGGGGTGGACGTGGCCCCCGACGACCGCCGCAACGACGGCAGCCTCGTGCTCCACGCCGAGGTGGGAGCGGCCGGGCCGGCAGCAGGGGCGGCCGGCGGTGCCTGGGTCCCGGCAGACGGTGGTGCGGCACCGGTGCGGGTGTTGCTCACGGGGGACCTGGAGAAGACCGGTGGGGCGGCGGTACAGGCCCTGACCGCCGAGGTGCCCGTGGACGTGCTGAAGGTGCCGCACCACGGGTCGGCCCGCCAGGGGGAGGCACTGCTGGCCCGGGGCGCGCCGCTGGCGCTGGTGAGTGCCGGCCGCGACAACGACCACGGCCACCCGGCGCCGGCGACCCTGGAACGGCTCGACGCCGCGGGAAGCACCGTGGTCGGGACGGTCGAGCACGGAGACGTCGCCGTCGGGGCCAGTGACACGGGTCTGTGGTGGGCCCGCTTGTGACCGGCAGCCGCCGGCGGAGCAGCGCGCTCCACCGTGGCCGCTCCGCCCGTCACTGGCTCCCCGCCCGTCGCCGGCGCACCGTCCCCGCGGCGCCGGCGCCGTCAGCCGCCGAAGTGCTCTGCGAGGTCGTCGGGGTCGCCCAGCATGCCGCCGCAGGCGGCCAGCGGGGCGACGAGCAGCGTGGCCAGGACGGTCCGGCGTCCGAGGTGTTCCATGGGACCAGTGCCCCCCCGTGGGGCAGTGGCTCAGGCCGTCGGTTGCTCGGAGGCCATCTCGCCCGCGCGCCCGGACGCCGCAGCAGGACGCCCTCGCCCTGTTCGGCGTGCTCGGGCTGAGCGGGGAGGACCTTAGGGCCCAGAAGACCAAGCAGGCGGCATTGAATCTGTACTTCGAGCACCTGGAAGCGGCCCACGTCCTGGTGGCCAGGAGCGTCCAGGGCTACATGCCGCAGTCCCTCGCCAAGATCCTGTTCAGCGGCCTCACGGTCCCAGACGCGAAGGCCCCCTACGTGTTCCTCGCGGGAGGCAGCCACGGCGAGGACGAGGAAGCCCACCGGGCGGCAGCTCTTCACCCTGGCACTGTTCACCGCCCTCATCGGCCGCAAGATGTTCAGGGCCGTCACGATGGACACGACAACCCTGCGCGACGCTCCGCCGCCGGAGTACGCGATCGTCGGGGAGATGCTCATGCCCGAGCAGCTCGTGCGCTCCCTGGACCTGTCGTCGCTCGACGCGATCCAGCACGCGGCGGACGAGCTCAAGGTGACCCCCAGTGCGCTGGTCGTCCGCGCCCAGGGCCTCAAGCTCCTCGGGTGGGACGTGGCATGCGAGCACCTGCGCGAGCTCGGCGAGGCCTTCCGCGGCAGGCCGAAGAAGCAGGCGCGCCAGCCCAAGCCAGTCAACGCCGTCCGCAAGTACAACGGGCGCAGGTTCACGCGCGCGATGCTGGCCGCGGTCGACGACGGCGCGATGAGCCCGGGCGAGTTCTGCCGGGTCGTCGGCGCTCGCAAGATCAAGCCCGAGGACCTCGACGAGCTCGGTAGGGCGGTCGGTTGATGGACGACGTCGTGCACCGTGTTGGACGGTCCCGCACCGTCGAATTGGGCCCAGCCTGCGGTACAATGACGGCATGCCCACACGACGCGGCCCGAAGAAGTACCGCCGACGCATCACGGGTGCATCCGCGAGCGCCACTGGCGGTGGACTCTCCTCCTCGCTGGTTCGCACCGATGGAGCCGAGCTCCAGTCCCTCGTCGACTTCATCGACGCTCGCCGTGCCTTCTTCGAAGACATCGCCCTAGAGGTCGGCGACCAGGTCACGAAGTCAGTTTCCGAAGCCAGGGAATTCGCGCGCAGCACACTGAGCTTGGTCGAGAGTGAGGAGGCCGCCGAGATCGCACAGGAGATCCAGCAGGCGTGCATTGAGTTCCTCCGCGCGTACAACCCGCCCGCGACGCCTACCAACTATCCAGATCCCCAGCTGCTCGCGAACCAGTTGCGCGCGTTGAGGACCGAGGTGAATCGGTACGTGGCGCTGGCGCTTCATCTATTCGGAGTCTCTACCCCTCGCAACCTGGACCTCAGCGACGTCGACGTGACTGCGAGGGTGATGTCAGACGTGTGGCGCAACAAGCCATGACGTGGGCCCGAGTTGCTGCAGAGTAAGTCATAAGGTCCACAGCACCCCGACCTGTCAACGACGCCCAGCGCACGGTGCTCGACTGGCTCGCAGCCGGCGGCTCCCATGACCCGCCGCGCCCGGACATGAAGCAGAGCGCAGCAGCGCTCGCCCCGCGCGGCCTCGTCCACCTGCCGCCCGGGCGGCAGGTGGACGGCAGAGCTCACGGACGCGGGTCGGTACTTCGTCGAGCACGGCAGGTACCCGGGGGAGCCCGAGAGGGACGAGGGGCCGGCGACGCCGCGACGGCGCGGTGCCGCGCGCCCCGCTGGGCCGAAGACCACGCGGACGTCCCCGGCGGCCGCCGAGGAGCCGGAGCCCGTCGTGGCATCGCAGGAGCGCGAGGCGCAGGTCCCGCTGCGCCAGGTCGTCCGTCGGCCGCCCCCGGCCGTCAAGGAGCTCAGGGACCGGTCCGGACGCCTGCCGACGCCCTTGCGCCGCCGGTGCGTGCTGATCGCCCACGCGCTCGTCACGGGGGCGCTGGCGCGCGGGTGGATGGTCAAACCCGTGGAGGCGCGCCAGGAGTCCGACGGCTACCGCGGCACCTACCTGCGCTACGACAGCCAGGCTCTGCTCCTGCTCGACGCCGGGCACGCTCCCGTCAGGATCGTGTTCAGCGAGGTGACGAAGCGGTGTCCCCACGAGGACACGAAGGAGGAGGCTGCTCGTCGCGCCAAGGGCCAGTACGCCTGGACGCCGACCTACGACTACGTCGGCGACGGCCGGCTGCGGCTGCACCTCACGGACCGCGACGGGAGGAAGACCGGCGCCTCGTGGACCGACGGTGCCCGCATCACGGTCGAGGACCGGCTGCCCGAGGTGCTCGCCGCCGTCGACGAGGCGAGCGAGCGAGCCGTGCGGATGGAGCAGGAGCGCCGCCGCCGTGAGGAGGAGGAGAGGCTGCGTCGGGAGGAGGCCCCTGAAGGTGCCGCACCACGGGTCGGCCCGCCAGGGGGAGGCACTGCTGGCCCGGGGCGCGCCGCTGGCGCTGGTGAGTGCCGGCCGCGACAACGACCACGGTCACCCGGCGCCGGCGACCCTGGAACGGCTCGACGCCGCGGGAAGCACCGTGGTCGGGACGGTCGAGCACGGAGACGTCGCCGTCGGGGCCAGTGACACGGGTCTGTGGTGGGCCCGCTTGTGACCGGCAGTCGCCGGCGGAGCGCGCCCGCCCGTCACCGGCCCATCACAGCGGTGGCGCCGTCAGCCGCCGAAGCGCTCCGCGAGGTCGTCGGTGGTCGGGTGTCCGGCATCGCGGGCCGTGACGACCTGCTCGGGGGCCATCTCGCCCGCCGCCCGGCACAGCGAGTCCATCATCGCGGCCACGGCGGGCACCCGCAGGAGGTCCGCCGTGGTGACTGCGTGGATGGTCCGCTCCGAGCGCTGGCTCAGCGGCAGCGCCACCACGCCCTCGTGGCGGACGTGGCGCAGCACCATCCGCGGCACCAGCGCCGCCCCGAGCCCTGCGGAGACCAGCCCCAGCACCGCGACGTAGTCCTCGGTCTGGAACTCGACGCGGGGGATGAACCCGGCCTCTTGGCCCAGGTGCATCAGGTGGCCGCGGCAGCGGGCGCACCCAGCGATCCAGGGGTCGTCGGCCAGCGCGGCGAGGGCCACGGTGTCGCCGCCCGCCTGGGGGTGGTCCTCCGGCAGGGCGATCAGCATCTCGTCGGTGAGGATGTCGCGGATCTCCAGCCCGGCCAGGTCGTCCACCTCGCGCCCCACGGGGGTGCCGCTGTGGGAGAAGGCCACGGCCAGGTCGCAGCGGCCGTCACGCAGGGCGGCCAGCGACTCCGGCGGCTCCGCCTCGGTGAGCTGGATCTCGATGGCGGGGTGCTCGGCGCGCAGGTCGCGCAGGGCGTGGGGCACCAGGGCGGCGCTCGATGAGGGGAACGCGGCCACGCGCACCCGTCCGGACTGCAGTCCGGCCAGGGCGCTGAGCTCCTGCTCGGCGGTGTCGAGCAGGCTCAGCACGGTGACAGCGTGCCGGGCGAGGACCTGCCCGGCTTGGGTGAGCCGGACGGTCCGTCCTTGGCGCTCCACCAGAGGAGTGCCGATACGTCCCTCCAGCCGCCGGACCATCTGCGAGATGGCCGGCTGGGTGTAGCCCAGTGAGTGGGCAGCCGCCGTGAAGGACCCCTGCTCCGAGATGGCACGCATGATGCGCAGCCCTGCCGTGTCAATCATCCCTCAACTGTAACCTCTTGTTTGGCGCGGGAAAAGTGTCGCGCCATTGTGTAATCCGTCTCAAGCGCCGAGGATGGGGTCATGGTCGCCGCTCCCACCTCCGCCCCCGCCGTGGACGCCGTCCACGCCGCTGCCCCGTCGGCCCCCGCCGTGGACGCCGTCCACGCCGCTGCCCCGTCGGCCTCCGACGCCTCACAGCCGGCCCCCGGTGCCGCCGGGACGCGCGACCTCGCCTGGCTGCGCGACCAGTTCGCCACCACCGGGGGCTACCTCAACGCCGCGACCTGTGGCCTGCCGACCCGCTCCACCACCGAGGCGATGGCGCGCGACGCCCGGCGCTGGACCACCGGCGACGTCTCCCCGGTGACCTACCACGACGACGTGGAGCGCGCGCGGGCCCTGTACGCCGGCCTGGTGGGTGTCCGTCCGGAGCGGGTGGCCACGGGCTCGCAGACCTCCGTGTTCGCCGGCATGATCGCCGCAGGGGTCCCCGACGGGGGCGAGGTGGTCGTGGTGGACGGCGACTTCTCGAGCCTCGTCTACCCCTTCCTGGTGCAGGCCGACCGCCCGCACCCCACCCGCGAGGGCGGCCGCATCACCGTGCGCTCCGTGCCCCGGGCGGAGCTGTGCTCCTCGCTGGGCGAGAACACGGCCGCGGTCGTGTTCAGCCACAGCCAGTCCGCCTGCGGGAGCCTCACCGGCATCGATGAGGTGACGGGCGCCGCATCGGAAGTCGGCGCCCTGACCGTGTGCGACACCACCCAGTCCGTCGGCTGGTCCCCGGTGGACGCCTCGGCGGTCGACGTCACCGTGTGCTCGGCCTACAAGTGGATGTGCCACCCGCGCGGCGTCGCATACATGACCGTCTCGGACCGGGCCATGGAGGCACTGGTCCCGGTGAACGCGGGGTGGTACGCCGGCGAGGTCATCTGGGACTCCATGTACGGCCCGGCCATGCAGCTCTCCGGCCGCGCCTCCCGCTTCGACGTCTCGCCCGGGTGGCCGCTGTGGCCCGGGGCGGTCGCGGCGCTGGAGGACTTCGTGCAGGTGCCGGCGACGCAGCTGCGTGACCACTCGGTGGCCCTCACCAACGCGTTCCGGCGGGGGATGGGCCTGGATGACTCCGACTCGGCGATCGTCAGCCTGGGCCTGCCCGACGAGGCCGCCGTGGCCGCTGCGCGCGCGGGCCTGACGCTCTCGCAGCGTGCCGGGGGAGTGCGCCTGAGCTTCCACGTGTGGAACACGCAGGCCGACGTCGAGGCCGCCTTGGGGGTCCTCACCCCCTTCGTGTCGTCCACTGCCGGGGGATCCCTGCGGGGCTGAGCCCCGGTCCGGTGTGGTGCGCTGCCGGAGGGGGCGCACCACACCGATCGGCACCCCGTCGCCGTCCCGGGGCACGGGCCCGATGTGGTGTGATGCTTCCGTGCCCGAGACCCACCTTCCGGACCCCGCCGGCGCGCAGATGGCTGCCGCCCGGGACGAGGCGCACCACGGCCCCAGCTGGCGCGGTCCGCGCCGGGGCACCGCGCTGTGCCTCTCCGGTGGGGGCTTCCGTGCGGCGCTGTTCCACCTCGGGGCACTGCGCCGCCTGAACGAGCTGGGGATGCTCGGGCAGCTCCGCACCGTCTCGGCCGTCTCCGGTGGGTCCATCGCCGCGATGCTGCTGGCCGACCCGCGCCTCGAGTGGCCGGACCCGCACGACCTGTCCGAGAGCATCGACTCCGCCGACCTGGTGGAACCCGATCCCACCGCCCCGCCGCTCCCGCGCGGCGACACCGTGCCCGGTGGGCTGTTCTCCGCGCCGCGAGTCCGCGGCTTCGACGAGTACGTGGCCGAACCCCTGCGCCGCCTGACGCGCCAGAACCTGCGCACCCGGGCGATGGTGTCCGGCTTCGGCCCCAAGGTGCGCCGCTCGGCCGACACCAGCTCCCGCGCGCTCGCCGACCGCTTCGTCGACCACATCGACTGGTGGGCCCGCGACCTGCGCGACGGCCACCGCACCAGCGGGCCCGCCGTGGTGGTGGAGGCCACCGAGCTCGCCCACGGCGTGAACTGGACCTTCGCGGACTCCCGCGCCCACCCGCCGCACGGCCGGGTGGGTGACTACCGGCTGGGGTACGGCGCGCCACCGGCGGGGCTCCGCATCGCCGATGCGGTCGCCGCCTCGAGCGCCTACCCGCCCTACTTCGCCCCGTTCGACCTCGAGGCCTCCGCGTTCGACCTCTCCGGGGGACGCGTGGGGCAGGTCGATGCGGCTGCGGCGCCCCGCATCGACCGCACCATCCAGCTCGTGGACGGGGGGATCTACGACAATCTCGCCCTCGAGCCGGTGTGGCGCGACCACGCCGGGGTGCTCGTCAGCGACGGGGGGGCGGTCTTCCGCGCCCGCAGCGCCCGGACGCCGCTGGGCCGGATCCTGCACGTGATCTCCATCGCCTCCGGCGGCGGTGAGGTCACCCGGCTTCGGTGGCTGCACTCGGCCTTCAACTGGGGGGTCCTGGAGGGGGCGACCTGGGCGATGGACTCGCGCGTGCCGCAGAGCTACCCCATCGAGGTGGCGGTGCGGATCAACCAGATCCGCACGGACATGGACTCATTCAGCGAGGCCGAGCAGAAGATCATCGAGCGCCACGGGTACGGGGTCGCGGACTCAGCGGTGCGCCGCTACGCCCCGCAGCTGATCATGCGTGACGCGCCGGCGCGCTACCCGCACCCCGAGGTGGCCGATCCCGACGTGGCGCTGCGGGCGCTGCGGGGCTCGGGGCGCATGTCCGTGCTGGGGCGCCGTCCCCCTCGCTCCGGGAGGGAGCGTCGTGTCCGCTGAGGGGGTGCCGGGCGCCGGTGGGTCGGGCGACCAGGGCGTCCCCGAGCTGGCGCCGGTCGTGACGCTCCCGCCCCCGGTGGAGGCCGCGCCGCAGGAGGTCGAGGCGCTCGCCCGCCTGCTGGAGCGCCACCGCCTGGCCGTGGTGACCGGGGCGGGCATGTCCACCGCATCGGGGATCCCGGACTACCGCGGGCCCGATGGGGTGCGCCGCGTCCAGCCGATGACGATCGGCGACTTCCGCGCCGGCCCCGAGTCGCGACGCCGGTACTGGGCGCGGGCCTTCGTGGGCTGGGAGCGGTTCACCGGGGCGCAGCCGAACGCGGGGCACCGCCTCCTGGCGGCGCTGCAGACCGAGGGCGTGGTCTCCGGTGCCGTGGCAGGCATCACCGGGGTGATCACGCAGAACGTCGACGGGCTGCACCAGCGGGCCGGGTCCCCGGACGTGCTCGAGCTGCACGGGACGCTCTCGGCCATCGTCTGCCTGGTCTGTGGGGCGGCCGAGTCGCGCGAGAGCATCCAGGCGCGGTTGGCCGCGGCGAACCCGCACCACCGCGACATCGTGCTGGGCGGGGCGCAGGTGCGGCCCGACGGTGACGTCGCACTGGACGAGGAGACCGTGGCCGCGTTCCGCACGGTGGAGTGCTTGGTCTGCGGCTCGGACGAGCTGAAGCCGGACGTCGTCTACTTCGGGGAGAACGTCCCCAAGCCGCGCGTCGCCGACGCCTACGCGATGGTGGACGCCGCCGACGGCCTGCTGGTGCTCGGCTCGAGCCTGAAGGTGATGAGCGGCTACCGCTTCGCGCGGCACGTGCACCGCGCCGGCGGGCCGGTCGCGGTGGTCACCCGGGGGTGGCACCGCGCCGACCGCGAGGCGAGCCTCACGATCGACGCGATGGTGGACACGACCCTGGCGGCCGTGGCCGACGTGCTCGGCGTGGGGATCAGACCCGACGCAGCACCGCGGTGACCTTGCCCAGGATGGTGGCGTCGTTGCCGTCGATGGGGTCGAACAGCGGGTTGTGCGGCTGCAGCCAGATCTGGTTCTTGACCTTCTTGTAGGTCTTCACCGTCGCCTCGTCGTCGAGCATCGCGGCCACGATGTCGCCGTTGATGGCGGCCTGCTGGCGGCGCACGACCACCCAGTCGCCGTCGCAGATGGCGGCGTCCACCATCGAGTCGCCCTTGACGCGCAGCAGGAAGAGCTCACCGTCGCCCACGATCTGGCGGGGGAGCGGGAAGACGTCCTCGATGTGCTCCTCGGCCAGGATCGGGCCGCCGGCGGCGATCTGCCCCACCACCGGTACGTACGAGGCCGGCGGGTGGTTGTCCGCGGCCTCGGACGGGTCCCAGGTCTCCTCGTCGAGCTTGCGGTAGCCGCGGTCCCCGGGCCAGGCGGCATCGAGGATCTCCAGCGCCCGGGGGCGGTTGGGGTCGCGGCGGATGTAGCCCTTGCGCTGCAGGGCGTTGAGCTGGTGCTGCACGGAGCTGGCCGAGGCCAGCTCCACCTGCTCAGCGATCTCACGCATGCTCGGCGGGTACCCGCGCTCGTCGATGGAGCGGCGGATGACCTCCAGTACACGCGTCTGTCGTTCGGTCAGTGGCTCGGTGTTCCGCAGCCCGGGCTCGTTCTTCCGGATGGCCATGGTGTTCCCCCTTCGCGGGTCGTCGAGGCGGTCGTCGTCCGTCGTGGCCGGATCACGCCGCCGCCATCGTGAGGACCAGGTCCTCATTCGATTCGTTGAGATTCCAACGATTCCTCGATGTTGTCGGTGGTCACCGCTTGACTTCGGGTGTTGTCGGGAGATCGCTCCACCCGCTCCCCGGGAGACCCGGTGAACCAGGTGGGGAGCAACGAGCTCCCGCCAACCGTGTGGTCACAGACTACGACGGAAAGCCTGCCAGCGCGGACATTCGTTCGGGCGTGTCTTGGCGATCGTCGCTCACCTGTGCTACACATCGTACAGAGTTGCGACGGACACACGTCTCAGCCTGTGGATGGACCCGTACGACGCGTTCGAACAGGGACCGGTCCCCGGGGTCGAGGGTTCCGTTCGCCCGACCGAAGGAGATGGCATGACTGCGATGACGATGGAGATGAGGCCCGCCGGCCGACGAGCTGTCGCGGGCGGACGTGCTGGAACGACGGCGCCGCGCATGCGCCTCACGGCCCGGGGCCGGATGGCCCGGCAGCTGCTGGGGCTCGCGCTGGCCGTGGTCGTGGTGCTCCTGCTGGCCTGGCAGGCCGCGGGGGTCGGCGGGGACGCCGGCTCGCAGCGGGTCGTCGTCGGGCCCGGGGAGACCCTGAGCCACGTGGCGGCCGAGCACCTGCCGGGGATCCCGGTGGAGCAGGGCGTGCTGATGGTCCAGGAGGCCAACGGTCTGGGCACCTCGCAGGTGGAGGCGGGCCAGGAGCTGGTCGTTCCGCGCCCCTGAGCCCTGGGTGCCCTGGGCGGTGCTCGACCGACCGGGACGGGTGTGGGCCGTGCCGGCGGGGGTGTTCAGTCGAGGGGCGTGCCGGTGGCGCGACGCCACATCGGGCCCAGGCCCTCGAACGGTGCGAACCACCCGGAGATGTGCACGTCCATCACCACACCCTTGATGCCGGCGGTGAGGAAGTCCCCGGCACCGCGGACGATCTCGATGGGCTCCTTGGCCAGGAGGTCGGCGGGCTGCTCGGGGTCGATCATCCCCTGCTCCACCGCGAAGTGCCGCGCCCGCTCGCTGCTGGTGAAGCCCAGCAGCATCATCACGCCCTCGATCTCGGCGGCAGCGGGGGCGACCGAGCCCTCCGGGCCGGCCGGCAGGAACCACCAGCGGGGCAGCGCGAAGCCGACCTTCCACAGGGCGGTGATGGTGTCCTGGTCCCCGCGGTTGCGGGTCATGGCGTGCAGGCGGTCGGTCTCGTTCGGAGCGGGCATCGCGAGGTCCATGGCGCCACTCCACCACACAACCTCGCGCGGCGGGTGACGACACCGCCACAATGGGTTCCGTGAGTGCTCGCCGACGTCCCGCGCCCGGCCCCTCGGGGGTGCCCCGGGCGAGCGCGCGCCCCGGCCGGGCAGCCCGTCGAGCAGCCGTCGCACTCTCTTTGGCAGCAGTGGTCCAGGGGCTGGGGTTCGGCGGCGCGGCGCCCGCGGGTGCGGCCCCCTCCGGCTCCGTGCCCGTCGCCGCGGACCGGGCGGGAGCCCACCCCTCGTGGTCCGCGGACCCCACGCCCTCCTGGGGCGTGGACTCGCTGCCCTGCCGGGACGTGCTGTTCGTCGGCGTGCGCGGCTCGGGGGAGAAGGCCCCGTGGGGCGGAACGGTCGAGGGTGTGCGGACGATCCTGTCCGAGGAGCTCGACCGGCCCGCCAACCAGATCTGGCTGGACTACCCGGCGGTGTCCCCGCACACGCTGGGGACCCACGACCTCGAGGCGCACGTGCTGGACCCGGCCCCTCCCAGCTCGGACTACTTCGACTCGGTGGAGGAGGGCTCCCAGGAGCTCACCCGCGTGCTTGGCCAGAGCGCCCGGCGCTGCCCGGGCCAGCAGGTGCTCCTGGTGGGCTTCTCGCAGGGCGCACAGGTGATCACCCGGGCCGTCGCCGGCGGCGCGGACAGCTCGACGCTCGCCGGCGCGCTGCTGCTCGGGAACCCTGCCCACCACCCGGGGCAGAACGCCCGGGAGGTCGACGGCCAGGTGGACACGCCCGCCATCGGTCTGGCGGCCACGCTGACCTACCTGCGCGCGCAGGCCCGCCCCGGTGACGACACCACGCGGCGCGAGGCGGTGCACAACCTGGTGGACGAGGTCTTCGCCCTGCACGAGGGCAAGGTCTCCAACGGGGTGATCGCCGGGACCCTGAACACCGCGCACGAGGTGGTGCCCGCCCGGCTGTACTCCCGCATCCTCTCCGTGTGCAGCGAGGGTGACCTCGTGTGCGACGCGGCCCCGGCGATGAGCCGGATGCTCACCTCATCGAGCTCGATGCAGGACGAGTTCGCCGCCGCCCGCCCAGTCCACGGCGGCTACAGCACCGACGTGGTGCGGACCGCCGCCGAGGAGCTCGCCCGGCTGGTGGGCGAGGCGGCTGCGGCCCCGGAGGAGCCGTCGGGGCCGCCCCCCGAGCCGTGGGTAGACCCGCCTCCCAGCGACGACCCGGGGGCCGGGCCCACCGTGTCGCCCTCGGGGGACGCGGAGCCCACGGCGGACACCTCCACGGGCGCGGGCGACGGCCCCGAGGGTGGGTCGGGTGACGGCGACGCCCGGGCCGCTGGTGCCTCGGGGGAGACGGGGCCGGCGTGGCTGGTGCCGCTGCTGGCCGGCGCGGTGGGTGTGCTGTCGCTCACCACGCTGGGCCTGTCGTGGGCCCTGTGGAGGCGCCGGTGAGCCCCTGGTTCACGCGTCGCCGCCTCATCGGCCTCGTGGTGCTGCTGGCGGTCGTGCTCGGGCTGGTGGTGGGTGACGTCTTCCTGCGCCAGTACGTGGAGAACCGTATCGAGTCCGAGGTCGGCCAGGTGGCCGACGGGCGGGTGACGGCGGACGTGGAGGGCTGGCCGGCCACCTGGCAGGTCGTGCGGGACGACTACGACCGCATCACCGGGCAGGTCGACGGCGCCGTGGCGACCGTGCTGGCCGAGGAGATCGTGCTGGACGTCGACGTGGTGGCCCAGGACGTGCGCGGCCTGGCCGGGGGCGAGGTCGTCATCGGCAGCGGCTCGGGCAGGGCGGCGACCCGGTGGGAGGACCTCTCCCGCGTGACCGGGGTGGAGCTTTCCGGCGACGACGACGGCATGCTCACGATCACCACCCAGGTGGGCGTCCTGGGGGAGCGGCTCCCGGTCCGCGTCACCGGGCGGCCGGTCGTGGACAGCCGCTCCGGCCAGCTCGGGCTGCAGGACGCCCAGGCCAGCCTCGATGAGGTGGACGTCCCCCAGGACGTCATCGACGGGCTCCTGCCGCGGGTGTCCACGTACGTCTACCTGCCGACCTTCGAGGGCCTGCGGTGGACCGGTGTGCAGGTGACCCAGGACGGGGTGGAGCTCGACTTCCGGGCCGAGGAGATGACCGTCCCGACGTGGTGACCCGCCGGTGCGGTCCACGGGGTGCGACGCGCCGCTGCCGGGGGTGTGCATCGGTGCGCCGGTGCGCTCCTGGCGGGTGTGACCCAGTCGTCCCCGGCCGCTGCTTGCACCACGCCCCATCGACCCGTAGTCTCTACATCTAGTGGTCGGAACTGCTCAGGACCACAAGATAAGCCACATTTCGCGCAAACTAGGGGTTTCCGTGCACTGTCCATTCTGCCGCCACGAGGACACCAAGGTGGTGGACTCGCGCGTCCAGGACGAGGGCACGCTGATCCGTCGGCGGCGCCAGTGCGCGGCCTGCGAGCGCCGCTTCGGCACCATCGAGTCGGCGACCCTCAGCGTGGTCAAGCGCTCCGGGGCCAGCGAGCCCTTCCGGCGCGACAAGGTGATGTCCGGGGTGCGCAAGGCGTGCCAGGGACGGCCCGTCACCGACGACCAGCTGATGCTGCTGGCCCAGCAGGTGGAGGAGAACATCCGCGCCTGTGGCCACGCAGAGATCGACGCCCACGAGATCGGCATGGCGGTCCTGCCCGTCCTGCGCGAGCTCGACCTCGTGGCCTACCTGCGGTTCGCCTCGGTGTACCGCAACTTCGACTCGCTGGCGGACTTCGAGGACGCCATCGCCGAGCTGCGCCAGGACGCCACCCGTGAGGGCCCGGCACCGGGCGCCACGGAGCCCGAGGTTGTCGGCGCTCGCTGACACGCTCACCGCATCGCGCCCCCCTGCACGAACCCACCCGAAGAGACACCCGGCGGCCCGGCCGCCCACCCGCCCCACACAGGAGAGGTCATGACCGACACCACACAGGCTCCCGCAGCGACCCAGCAGTCGGGCGGTGGACTGACGATCAACCGCATCCACACCACCCCCGGCGTGCACCCCTACGACGAGGTGACCTGGGAGAAGCGCACGGTCGAGCAGACCAACTGGAAGACCGGTGAGGTGATCTTCCGCCAGGAGGACGTCGAGTTCCCGTCCTTCTGGTCGGCGAACGCCTCCACCATCGTCACCACCAAGTACTTCCGCGGTGCAGTGGGCACCCCCGCCCGCGAGACGGGGCTGAAGCAGCTCATCGACCGCGTGGTGCTCACCTACGTGGGGGCGGGCAAGAAGCACGGCTACTTCGCCACCGAGGACGACGCGCTGGTGTTCGAGCACGAGCTCACCTACGCGCTGCTGCACCAGATCTTCTCGTTCAACTCCCCGGTGTGGTTCAACGTGGGCACCAAGAGCCCGCAGCAGGTGTCGGCCTGCTTCATCCTGTCCGTGGACGACTCCATGGACTCGATCCTGAACTGGTACCGCGAGGAGGGCTTCATCTTCAAGGGTGGCTCCGGCGCCGGCCTGAACCTCTCGCGCATCCGCTCCTCCAAGGAGCTCCTGAGCTCCGGTGGCAACGCCTCGGGCCCGGTGTCCTTCATGCGCGGTGCCGACGCCTCGGCGGGCACCATCAAGTCCGGTGGCGCCACCCGTCGTGCGGCCAAGATGGTCGTGCTGGACGTGGACCACCCGGACATCGTGGAGTTCATCGACACCAAGGCGCGCGAGGAGGACAAGATCCGCGCCCTGCGTGACGCGGGCTTCGACATGGACCTCGGCGGCGACGACATCACCTCCGTGCAGTACCAGAACGCCAACAACTCGGTGCGCGTCTCCGACGAGTTCATGCGCGCCGTGGAGAACGGCGAGGAGTTCGGGCTGCGCTCGCGCTCCACCGGCGACGTGATCGAGACCGTGAACGCGGCGGACCTGTTCACCCGCATGGCCAAGGCCGCATGGGAGTGCGCCGACCCGGGCATCCAGTACGACGACACCATCAACCACTGGCACACCAACCCCGAGTCGGGCCGCATCAACGCGTCCAACCCGTGCTCGGAGTACATGTCGCTGGACAACTCGTCGTGCAACCTTGCGAGCCTGAACCTGCTGAAGTTCCTCAACGACGACGACACCTTCGACGTCGAGCGCTTCCAGGCCGTGACCGAGCTGGTCATCACCGCGATGGACATCTCCATCTGCTTCGCGGACTTCCCGACCGACCCGATCGGCGAGACCACCCGCAACTTCCGCCAGCTGGGCATCGGCTACGCCAACCTGGGCGCCCTGCTCATGGCCACCGGCCACGGCTACGACTCCGAGGGTGGCCGCCAGCTGGCCGCCGCCATCACCTCGCTGCTCACCGGTGCGTCCTACAAGCGCTCCGCCGAGCTGGCCGCCGTCGTGGGCCCGTACAACGGCTACGCCCGCAACGCCGAGGCGCACAACCGCGTGATGCGCCAGCACCGCGACGCGAACGCCGAGCTCGCGCCGCTGCACGAGATGGACGCCCACATCCAGGACGCCGCGACCGAGGCCTGGGACGCCGTCGTGGCCCTGGGCGACGAGCACGGCTACCGCAACGCGCAGGCCTCCGTGCTCGCGCCGACCGGCACCATCGGCTTCATGATGGACTGCGACACCACCGGCATCGAGCCTGACTTCTCGCTGGTCAAGTTCAAGAAGCTCGTCGGTGGCGGGTCGATGCAGATCGTCAACCAGACCATCCCGCGCGCGCTGAAGCTGCTGGGCTACGACCAGGCGGCCACCGACGCCATCGTCGAGTACATCGCCGAGCACGGTCACGTGGTGGACGCCCCCGGTCTGGCCGAGGAGCACTACGAGATCTTCGACACCGCGATGGGGGAGCGCGCCATCGCGCCGATGGGCCACGTCCGCATGATGGCGGCCGTGCAGCCCTTCCTGTCCGGCGCCATCTCCAAGACGGTGAACCTGCCGGAGCGGGCGACCGTCGAGGAGATCGAGGAGGTCTACCTGGAGGGCTGGAAGTCCGGCCTGAAGGCGCTGGCCGTCTACCGCGACAACTGCAAGGTGGGCCAGCCGCTCTCCAGCGGCAAGGGCGAGAACAAGGGCTCGGCCGACGACGGCACCCCGGCCTCCGAGGCGTCCGCCGCCCCGGTGGAGAAGGTCATCGAGTACCGCCCGGTGCGCCGCCGCCTGCCGAAGCGCCGCACCGCGCAGACCACGAGCTTCGCCGTGGGTGGGGCCGAGGGCTACCTGACCGCCGGCACCTACGAGGACGGCTCGCTGGGCGAGATCTTCCTGAAGTTCGGCAAGCAGGGCTCCACCCTGGCCGGGGTGATGGACGCGTTCTCGATCGCCGTCTCGGTGGGCCTGCAGTACGGCGTGCCGCTGGAGACCTACGTGGAGAAGTTCAGCAACCTGCGCTTCGAGCCGGCCGGCATGACCGACGACCAGGACGTCCGCATGGCCCAGTCGCTGATGGACTACGTGTTCCGCCGGTTGGCCCTGGACTACATGGACTTCGACACCCGTGACTTCATGGGCATCCACACCGCCGAGGAGCGTTCGCGCCAGCTCGAGACCGGGTCGTACGCGCCCCAGTCCGGTGAGGGTGAGGACGAGGAGTCCATGGAGTCGCAGCTCGAGTCCTACAGCCAGTCGATCGCCCCGGCCGCGGCCAAGCGTCCGGAGGGCTCGACCAGCGCCCAGCAGGTCGAGGCCGCTGACACCGCCGTGGAGGGTGAGGCCGCGGCCGACGCCCAGGCCACCGTGGCCGGCAACGCCCAGACCGTTGCCGCCGGCGTGCACTCCTCGGCCGAGCTGATGGAGGCGAAGTTCGGCAAGGCCGCCGACGCCCCGCTGTGCATGACCTGCGGGATCAAGATGCGCCCCGCCGGCTCCTGCCACATCTGCGAGGGCTGCGGCAGCACCTCCGGCTGCAGCTGATCGAGCCGAGTGACTGCCGGGTGACGAGCCACCCGGCAGTCACGCTCCGCTGAGGGACCCCGTCCGGGCACCGTGCCCGGGCGGGGTCCTGTGCGTCCGGGGCGAGCCGCATCGGCGGTGGCTGGCGGCAAGGACCGATTCTGTCGTCTCCCCGTCCAACGCGACCCGTGCCCGTGCGTCGGGTTGGACGGGGAGAAGACAGTTTGCGGGGATGGGGAGCCGTGTCGCCCAGACCACGTGTCCCCATGGCGTCCTCGCCCAGTAGCATCACCCTGATGAGCGCGCGGCACCGGCTGGGGGAGCGGCTTGCGACCCTGAGGGGTCCCGAGCCGTCGCACAGCGCTCCCCAGGTGAACCCCACCTGGCGCCAGAACGCCGTGCGGATCGCCTTCGTCGTGGCGGTGGGAGCCATCATCCACATGCTCTCCTACGGCTTCGTGGGCGGCATCGAGGACCCCGAGCTGCGGGCCCAGCTGGAGGAGCTCCGCCTCATCGACATCGGCCTCGGCCTCGTCGCGGTGCCCCTGCTGTTGGCCCGTCGCCGCTGGCCGGTGGTCGTGGCCGTCCTGACCGGCGCGCTGATGCCCTTCTCATCCTTCGCGATCGCGGCCTACCTCTACGCGCTGGTCTCCCTGTCCAGCCGGCGCCGCGTGATCCCCATCCTCGTCGCCCTGGCGTGCCTGGCCCCGGCCTCGTGGGTCGTGCAGACGGCCATGGACCGCTGGGTGCTTGAGCACGAGACCGGCTGGGGCGCCGTCGACTTCCTCGCCAACCAGACGTTCCTGCTGATGGTGGCGCTGGTGTTCGTGCTGCTGGGCTGGAACATCGGCGCCCGGCGCGAGCTGGCCTGGGCCGTCGAGCAGCAGTCCGCCGCCGCCGAGCGGGAGCAGGTGGCCCGCGTGGCGCAGGCCCGCTTGGCCGAGCGCGCCGCCATCGCCCGCGAGATGCACGACGCGCTCGGCCACCGCCTGTCGGTGGTGTCCATGCACGCCGGTGCGCTGGCCTACCGCCAGGACATGCCGGCCGATGAGGTGCGCCAGGCGGCCGGGACCATCGCCGGCCAGGCCCGCACGGCGTTGGAGGACCTGCGTGAGATCCTCGGCGTCCTGCGCTCCACCGACGCCGACGGTGCCCCCGTCGAGGGGTCACCCCAGGTGCCCGACCTGTGCCGCCTCCCCACGATGGTGGACGAGACCGCGGGCATGGGCTGCACCATCGACCTCGAGGTGCCCGAGCGCCTGTGGGTGCAGATCCACGAGAGCCTGCCGGGGTCGACCAGCCGTCACGCCTACCGGGTGGTGCAGGAGGCGGTGACGAACGCCTGCAAGCACGCGCCGGGGCACCCGATCCTCATCGAGATGGGGGGTGCGCCGGGCCGCGGACTGACCTTGCGGGTGGAGAACCCCCTGCCTGCCCCCGAGGAGGCGCCCTCGGACGTCGTCAGCGGCGGCATGGGGCTCACGGGCATGGCCGAGCGCGTCGCCCTGGCCGGGGGCGAGCTGGAGGCCGGCCGGCAGGAGGGCAGCTTCGTGGTGGAGGCGTGGTTGCCCTGGGCCGGTCGGCGCGCGGCCACCCCCTCGTCCACCGACAGGACGGCACAGCTCAACGGGAGCATGGCCCCGTGACCCCCCAGGCGATGCTGATCGGCGTGTTGCTGGTGCTGTTGCTGGCCGTCCTGACGCTCGACCTGCGCGCGGCGGGCCGCCCCGTGGGCGGGACCACCGGCGTCCTGATGCTGGACAGCCGCCAGTCCTCCCACTGCGACGGGTGCCGCCGCGCGGTGCACCTGCGGGCCCGGCCGTGGGTAATGGGCGCGATGGCGATGATCGTCACCGGGCTGGGGCTCGGCATCGGGCTGGCCTACTTCACCGCCGTCCCCACGGGGGTGCCCGGCGCGCTGATGTGCCTCTCGGCGGTGCTGGCGATCGTGCCCCTGGCGTTCGTGAACCACCGCATCTCCCAGCGGGTCCGTGAGGCCACCCGCCACGTGCCCGGGCACTGACCCCCCATCGGGGATCAGAGGCGGACGACCATCTTCCCGGTGTTGCCGCCGGAGAACAGCTCGAGGAAGGCGTCCGGGGCGTTCTCCAGCCCGGTGCGCTCGGTGACGTCCCAGTCCAGCTGGCCGTGCGCGAGCCACGGCTGGACGCGCTGCAGGAACTCGGCGCGCACGTGGTCGTAGGCGCCCACGACGAAGCCGCGCAGGGTGAGGCACTTGCCGATGGCCAGGGCGAGGTTGCGGGGCGCCGGGGGCGGCTCGGTGGCGTTGTACTGCGAGATCGCCCCGCACATCACCACCCGGCCGTGGGTGTTCATGCGCGACAGGGCGGCCTCCAGATGGTCGCCGCCGACGTTGTCGAAGTACAGGTCGATGCCGTCGGGAGCCGCCTCGCGCAGCTGCCCGCCGAGGTCCCCGTCCTTGTAGTTGATCACCGCATCGAAGCCCAGCTGGCGCAGGCGCTCCAGCTTCTCGGGCGAGCCCGCGCTGCCCACCACGCGCCCGGCGCCGGCGAGCTTGGCCATCTGGCCCACGAGGGAGCCGACGGCACCGGCCGCGCCGGAGACGAAGACGGTGTCGCCCTCGGCGAACTCGCCCACGTGGAACAGGCCGGCGTAGGCGGTGAGGCCGGGCATGCCCAGCACGCCCAGGTAGGGGGCCTGGCCGACCTGCTCGGTGTCCACCCGCGTGGCGTCGTCGGCGTCGAGGACGGTGTGTTCGCGCCATCCGTTGAAGTGGGTGACCTCGGTGCCGACGGGCAGGTCGTCGCTGCGGGAGGCGATGACGGTGCCCACGGCGTGGCCGGTGAGGGGCTGGTCCACCTGGAACGGAGGGACGTAGGACTTGACGTCGTTCATGCGGCCACGCATGTAGGGGTCCACGCTCATCAGCGAGGTGCGGACCAGCACCTGCCCGTCCTGGAGGTCCGCCAGGGGGGCGTCCTCCAGGCGGAAGTTCTCGGCCGTCGGCTCGCCCTGCGGGCGGGAGGCCAGCACGATCTGCCGGGTGGTGGTCGGGATGTCGTTCACGGTGTACGCCTCTCGATGGGGTGATGCGTGCGCGGGGGTCAACGAGCGGCGGTGGGGTTGGTGTTCCCCTCGTGCGGGGTGCGCGGTCGCGCCGTAGGGTCGCCGCATGAGAGCTCAGAGAGTTGCGCAGCACGTCGTCCGTCTGGCCTTGGGTGGGTTCATGACCTTCGCGGGCGTCTCACACCTGACCTTCGCGCGGGAGGAGTTCACCGCGCAGGTGCCCAAGTGGGTGCCGGTGGGCGAGGACCTGGTGGTGGTGGGCTCGGGGGTGGCCGAGGTCGCCCAGGGGGTGGCCCTGCTGGCGTTCCCGCGCTACCGGCGCTACTCCGGGTTGGCGCTGGCGGCCTTCTACGTGGCGATCTTCCCGGGGAACATCGCGCAGTACACCGAGGGTGTGGACGCCTTCGGGCTGGACACGGACGCCAAGCGCCTGGGACGGCTGTTCTTCCAGCCGTTGCTGGTGGCGGGAGCGCTGTACGCCGGCGGGTGGTTCGGCAACGGGCGCCGCGATGGCGAGAGCGACCGCGACCGTGACGGCGGGGTGCGCTGACGTGGCGCGGCAGGTGCAGCTCACCCGCGCCACCCTCCGCCCGCGGCGACCGGTGCCGGAGATGGGGGTGTTGGACCCCTCCGTGACGCGGATGCGGGTGCGCCCGGGCGATCTCGACTTCTACCTCCACGTGAACAACGGCACGTACCTGCAGATGATGGACGTGGCGCGCAGCAACTACATCGCCGACGTGGGCGGCTTCCCGCTGTTGAACGAGCGCCGGTGGTACCCGGTGGTGGCCTCCCAGACGGTCACCTACAAGCGGTCACTGACCCTGGGGCAGCGGTTCGAGATCACCACTCGCGTGGTGGGTTGGGACCAGCGCGTGGTCTACCTGGAGCAGCTGTTCAGCCGCGGTGGTCGCCAGGTGGCCCGCGGATGGGTGGCCGGTCGCTTCCTCACGCGGGGGAGCGGGGAGCGGGTGCCCGCGCCGGACGCGATCGCCCTGCTCGATGCGGGCGCCGTCGCCCCGGAGCTGCCCGCCGAAATCGCCGCCTGGGCGCACGCCGTGGGGGTGGCCCACCGCGGGTGACGGTCAGGGGGTGGGCGCGGCGGCCAGAGGAGCGCGAGCCTGGGCCAAGAACTCCGTCGGCGTCAGCTCGCAGGTGTCGTCGATGGCCCCGTCGAGAGTGAAGATCTTGGCGGAGTCGCTCGTGAAGTTGCTGACGCGGTACAGAGAGAACCTGTCCTTCTCTTCCCGGCTGAACTCCACCTCGTTGCGGCTGACGTAGAACCGCGCGCCACTGGGGCGCCGGGTGGTCTTGACCTCGATGAATCGGGTTTCACCGCTGAGGTCGTAGGAGGCGATGTCGTAGCCGAGCCCATCTCCCTCGTCCACGGACGTGTGCCGCACCCGCGCTGCTAGGTCTTCGCGTCCGGCGCGGATGAGGCGTTGGCGTTCATAAGTCACCACGGCTTGCTCGCCGCGGAGCCCGAGTTCTCGGTTGGCTGCCTCAAGGCGCAGGTAGTCGAGTTTGAGCGCTCGACGATGCCGCGCGAAGGACGAGAAGTCCACACGCTCGGGCGGCAAGGTGGTGGTGAACTCAAAGCCGGCCTGTGGCTGAGGTGGCTCTGCCAAGACGAAGTCGCGGGCGTCATCCTCCAGGGTGCGGCCCTGGAACTGCCGCATCGTCTCCTCGAGAAGTGATCGCTGAAGATTGTCGGCTGGAGTAAACCGGCTCTTCACGAACGAGGGTGTAGCGCGGGTCTGAACCCTCCGGCTTCGAGCAGCGACCGAGCGATGTAGTGGGTGAGGTTGCGGAAGCCGAGGGCGGAGCCGCGGAGGTGTTCGAGTCGCCCGTTGATGGCCTCGGTCGGGCCGTTGCTGGTGCCGGGGCGGTCGAAGAACGCGAGGATGTCGCCCGCCCGCTGCTTCATGGTCCGGCCGAGCTTGCGGACCTCGACGAGCGCCGCGGGAACGCCGCTGCTGATCGCAGCGATCACCTCCTGCATCATCGCCTTCGCTTTCTTCTTGTCGGGCTCCCGGTAGGCCGCGACGATGCGCTGGTAGATGCCCCAGGTCGCCTCGACCTCGACGTGCTCCTCGCTCGCGAACACTGCGTCCAGGCGTGCCCGCTGCCGGTCGGTGAGCAGGCTCGCCCCGGTGTGCAGGGTGCGGCGGGCTTTGTAGAGCGGGTCGCCCTTGAGCCCGCGGTGACCGGTGGTGTCTTGCTGGACCCGACGCCGGCAGACATCCAGCGCGTCGCCGGCGAGGCGGACCACGTGGAACGGGTCCATGACGGGGACGGCGTCGGGGAGTTCCTCGGCGGCAGCGGTCTTGAACCCGGCGAAGCCGTCCATCGCGACCACCTCGATCCGCTTCGCCCAGTCCGCGGGGCGGGCGGCGAGCCACTGCTTGAACACCGCCTTGGAGCGGCCCTCGACCATGTCCAGCAGCCTCGCCGGCCCGGTCTTGTTCCTCGCGGGCGTGAGGTCGATGATCACGGTGACGTACTTGTCGCCCAGCCTCGTGTGTCGCCAGACGTGCTCGTCGACACCGATCGTGGTGACCCCGTCGAACCGGGCGGGGTCGTCGATCAGGCGCCGCTTGCCTTCCGCGAGGACGGCGGCGTTCGCGGCACTCCAGGACACCCCGAGACCTGCGGCGACGCGGGTGACGGTGAGGTGGTCGATGACGATGCCCCGCAGCGCCCACTCCAGGCCGCCGCGGGAGATCTTCGCACGCGGCGCCGCTGCCCGCGTCATGTCCTGCCGCCACGTGCGCCGGCAGTGTCCGCACCGGTACCGGCGCACCCGCACCAGCAGGGTCGTCGGCCGGTGCCCGAACGGTTCATGCGCCAGCGGGCGCGTCACCGTGTCCCGTGGCACGCCCTCGACACCGCACTTCCGACACCGCGGGTCGTCCTCGACGACGCGGCATTCGATCGTGGCCCGATCCGGCTCGATCAGCTGGCCGACGGCGACGAGGCCGAGCTCGTCGAGGCGGCAGAACGTGGTCAGGTCAGGGGTCGCGAAAGTAGGGTGGAGCACGTCGAGGTCTTTCGGGATGGCGAGCGTGAAGAACTTCCATCATCCGGGAGACCTCGACCCCTACCCGGCCACCGACGCGCTCAACCGACTACACCCTCGTTCGTGAAGAGCCAGTAAACCCTGGGATCCACGGAAGGTCCAGGCGCTGAAGGGCAGCGCTCACGTTGCGGAACTTGTACTCGACAGCGCTGGTGGACCGGCCGGTCTGCTCGGCCACCCGGCGCGTGAAATCCACCTTGCGGTAGGCCTCGTTCCGGAACTGCAGGGTAAGCATCTCGAGGTACGCGGCGACGGTCGCCACGTTCTCTTCGGCCGACCAGTGTGCGCCGCGCGCCATGGACTCTCCCTTCGCCGTGGCCTCAACCTAGCGGTGAGTTCGCAGGGGTGTGAGCCGCCCCCTTCATTCGGTCCGGACGTTCTGTGAGTCGTCGGTTTCCATTTGATGGGTGCACTGCCGAGCGTACTCGGCTGGGGTTAGGTAGCCGAGCGAGGAGTGCCGGCGGTGGTGGTTGTACTCGTCCTTCCAGTCGCCGATGATGACCTGTGCGTGCAGCAGCGAGTAGAAGCTGTTGATGTTGAGGCACTCGTCGCGGATCCGGCTGTTGAACGACTCGACGTACCCGTTGCGCCACGGCGAGCCCGGAGGGATGTAGGACAGGCCGGTGCGGGTGCCGGCCCAGTCGGCCATCGCCTCGCTGATGAACTCCGGCCCGTTGTCCGACCTGAGCACCGCCGGGGCGCCCCGGGCGGCGACGAGGTCCTCGAGGTGGGCGGTGAGTCGGTCGGCGGTAATCGAGCGCTCCACGAGGCCGCCGATGCACTCCCGGGTGTGTTCGTCGACGATCGAGCAGATCTTGATCGGTCGTCCGTGCTCGTCGGCGTCGAACTGGAAGTCCACCGCCCACACCACGTTCGGCGCGTCCGCCGTCGGCGCGTCGACGGTCGAGGACCCGACGCGCTTGCGTCGACGCCGCTGCGGGACCCGGAGCCCTTCGTCACGCCACAGGCGTTGGATCTTCTTGTGGTTCACCACCCACCCCTCGGCGCGGGCGTCGTGATACGCCCGCCGATACCCGTAGCGGGGATGGTCCTTCGCCCAGGCGCGCAGCCACTCCCTGAGCGCCCGATCCGGGTCCGTGACCGTGTCGCCCTTGAGCGGTCGCCGGTACGCGGAGCGGCTCAGCCCGACCAGACGGCACGCCATCCGTTCGCTCACCCGCAACTTGCGCTTGAGGTGATCGACGGCGGCGCGGCGCCTGTCCGGGCTTAGAAGTTTCCCTCAGCCAGCTCCTTGAGCGCGGCCTTCTCCAGCTCCGCTTCCGCGAGCAGACGCTTCAGGGTCGCGTTCTGCTTCTCCAACTCCTTCAGGCGCTTTGCGTCGTCGGCCTTGAGGCCGCCGTACTGGTTCCGCCACCGGTAGTACGTCTGCTCGGACACCCCCAGCTCCCGGCACACCGCCGCGACGTCCTGACCATCGGTGAGCATCCTGTCGGCCTGCCCGAGCTTACGGACGACCTGCTCCGGGGTGTGACGCTTCCTGCTGTTCGTCATGATCTGACCAGTCTCCCTGCCCGCGACCGCGGGCAACAGGACGACTCTCATAACGACTGGACCCACGAAACGGGGTCAGCCCAGGTGCAGCTGCTGCGGTTACGGCTCTTAGGCGACGGCTCGGGCGTGCTGGTACATCTCCGTAGGCATGGGGCGGTCCAGTTCCCAGACCACCTGCATGGGCTTGGCGCCCTCGGTCTCGACGAAGCGTGCCGTCCCCAAGAGAACGAACGGCTCAGCCGCGCCCCACTCGGTCTTCTGGTTCTGACGCACGAACAGCAGAACGGTTGAGCCGCGCTGCTCGTGGTGGATGTAGCGCTGGCCGGTCGGACTCCCGGGGGAGGTGGCGGATTGAGACTCCCAATGGAACCGGGTGGGGCTCAGGGCGTAGTCCCGGTACATGGTGGTGGGGGAGAACGTCGCGTCGGACTTCACGAGTGTGGTGAGGAGGGCATCGACCTCCCACTGCTGCGAGTACGCCACACCCGATTGGTGGACGGTGCGGCCTGCGGCGTCAGGAATAAGACCCAAGGCCGCCAGGATCTCCGCGCGCGTATAGGTGGCGTGGGATTGCATTCCGCAGGTCGACAGCCGTCCACCCAGCGGCTGGGGGATGCGGTGGATTGAGCCCTCGGCGATCTCCAACCCAGCGAGAAGCTCGGCGCAGGACATGGGGTTCTGCGACAGCTCCGCGAGGTCGGCTTCAAGGCCGTGACTGGGCGTGCGAGACAACAGCAGTGCCTGCAGCATGCGCCCGTAAGTCTGCTGTGTAGGGGAGGCCTCCGAATAGCGAGGAGCGTCCGAACTGAGCCACAGGCGATAGCCGTGGATGCGTGCCATGTCGTCTACGTGGAGGACGTCCGACGCATTGAAGGGAGTCTCCGGGGCCGCCGTGGTCGCCGGCTGGTCCACGAGGCCGGCTTCGCGTCGCAGGCTCGTCCACGCACCGCGTTTGAGAACGGCTTCAGGGGGCACCCCCAGGTGCTGGGAGAAGCTCTGCAACGACAAGGCGCCTTGTGCGCCCAACTCGCGCAGCAGATGTCTCCGGGTCAGGTGGAGGGATTCACGGATGCTCCGGAGCAGCTCCTCCTGGGCCACGTCGTCCAGCACGATCTGCGTGCCCGAGGGGAGGAAGGGGAAGCCGTGTTCAGTTGCGTCAGCCAACCGCTGGCGGGACAGGCCGGTCATCGCGGTAAAGCGCTGCTCGAGGCGGAAGTTCGCATGCTGGTGCCCGACGAAGTCCAGGGCAGTGAGCACCGCCTTGTCGTGATGACGTCGCAACCCGCGGCCGAGTTGCTGCAGGAAGATCGTTGAGCTCTCAGTGGGGCGCAAGAACAGAACCGTGTCGACCTCAGGCAGGTCCACACCTTCGTTGTAGAGGTCCGCGGTGAAGACGACGTTGATCTTCCGGTGATGCAGGTCTTGGCGGACTGAGGATCGCTCTTCATCGTTCGATTCCCCGGTGACTGCCCGGGCGGGGATGCCGGCCTCGGTGAACTTTCGGGCCATGAACTGCGCATGCTGCACGCCGACACAGAACCCGATGGCGCGCATCTGGCGTGGGTCGAGCACCTTGTCTCGCACAGCCTTGAGCACGAGCAGCACACGAGCGTCGTTCCCGGTGTACAGCGACTCCAGCGTGGCGGCGTCGTACCGACCGCGGGTGAAGGCCACTGCGGACAGGTCGGTGTTGTCGTGGACGCCGAAGTAGTGGAAGGGAGTGAGGAGGCCCTCGCTCAAGGCATCCCACAGCCTGAGCTCGTGAGCCGCTCGGCCGCCGAAGAACTCCTGCCGAACGTCCACCCCATCAGCACGCTCGGGAGTCGCCGTGAGGCCGAGGAGCTCCGCGGGTTGCAGGGCAGTGAGCAGACGGCGATAGGTCGCAGCCTGCGCGTGGTGGAACTCGTCGATCACCACGACATCGAAGTGATCCCTGGGCAGCTGCCCCAGCCGTTCGGCCGTGAGGGACTGCACGGTGGCGAAGACGTGCTCCCACCGTCGGGGCTCCTCGCCTCTGCCCAGCATCTCGCCGAACGTCCCATCGCCCAAGATCTCGCGGTAGGTCCGTCGAGCCTGCACGAGAATCTCCCACCGGTGCGCGACGAACAACAGCCGGCGGGGAGTGTTCGTGGCTTCGCACAAACGCTTGTAGTCGAACGCGGCCACGACCGTCTTGCCAGTACCCGTGGCGGCCACCAGCAGGTTCCGGTGACGGTCGTGCTCGACGCGCTCAGCTTCGAGAGCATCCAACATCACCTGCTGGAAGGGGTACGGGCGGTGAGCAAGCCCGGACAGGTCGAGGACGGTGCTCGCCCCTCGGGAGCGCCCGCTCGCTTCTGCCAGAGCGTCGTGCAGTCGGTCGGCGTCGCGGCTGGGGTCAAAAGTCTCGAATGACTCGTCGTTCCAGTAGGTCTCGAAAGTGGCTCGAAACTTCTCCAAGAGGTGGGGCGTCGTGTGGTGTGACAGGCGCACGTTCCACTCCACCCCATCGATCAGGGCGGACCGGGAGAGATTGGAGCTTCCGACGTACGCGGTGTGAAAGGACGTGTCGCGGTGGAACATCCACGCTTTGGCGTGCAGTCGGGTCTGGCGCGACTCGTAGTGAACCTTGACCTGGGCGCCGAAGTTCTCCACGAGGCGGGCTATGGCTCGAGCGTCGGTCGCCCCCATGTAGGTCGTGGTGATCACACGGAAGGGGATGTGCAGATCCTTCAGACGCTTCAGCTCCCGCTCCATGGTGCGCAGCCCCTCGAACTTGATGAAGGCGCACAGCAGGTCCACGCGATCCGCACTCAGCATCTCCGAGGCGATCTCGCGGCCCACGGAGGGCTCTCCCTCGGCGTTGGTCAGCAGCGCCGCGTCAGACAGGGGCGTCGACGGGCGCGCCTCATAGCGGGGCGGCTGACCGGGGCGAGACTCCTCCACCAGGGACACCAATCGGCGGAACCCTTCCGGACCGAGAAGCTGCCGCTCTGCCCCGAGGAAATCCACTAACCGATCCACCACGGCGGACCGCTCAGCGGCGGGGCGAGACCGGAGCACCTCCGCCACGGCTGCAGCGATGTGCCGGGCGCCGCGCTCAGCACTCTCCGCGTCCGGAATGTCCTCGACACGGGCCGTCCACGGTGACGCCTGCACCTTGGCAGCGAGCTCCTGGGTGAGCAACTGGTCGTAGAAACCTTGGGGCAAGTCCTGCTCACTCATCCCGGCAGCTTGCCAGCTCTTACCGACATCCGCCCTCGCACACACCCCCACACGCCGAGGTGCCCCCGCCACAGCGGCGGGGGTACCTCATCCCATCAGCGACCCCCATCGGGGCCGGGTCTGCGCTCAGGCGCGGTAGGCCGTCCAGTGCTGGTGCATCCGGTCCACCTGGCCGGGCGTGAAGTGGTCCATGCACGCGTCGTCCGAGTAGTCCATGAAGTTGCGGATCGGGTCGGTGCCCGGGGCGGTACACGTGTCACGACCCTCGGGGCAACCGGAGGCGGCCGAGGCCTCCGGCGCGGTGTCGTCCACCTGGTCGCCGCCCGCACAGCCGCCCTGGAAGGTGTGGTACAGCCCCAGCCAGTGGCCCACCTCGTGGGTGCCGGTGTCGCCCTCGTTGTACGGCGCGGCCGAACCGCCCGGCAGGGACTCGTTCAGCACCACCACGCCGTCGTCACTGGTGGGTGCGTTGGTCGGGAAGGTTGCCCAACCCAGCAGGCCCTGGCCGATGTTGGCCGTGTAGATGTTCAGGTCACCCGCGTCACCCTTGTGCAGCGTGGACTTCATCTGCTGCTCGGCGGACGAGTCCGGGGTCACCCCGTACCAGGCGTCGTTCGCGGTCTCCTCGGTGGAGGCCAGCGTAAACGAGAACCCGGCATCGGCATAGGCGGCGCTCAGCACGTCCATCTGCTGGTTGATCTGCGACGCGCTCACCGCGCCCTCGCCAGAGGAGGAGGTGATCACGTGGAAGTGCACCGGCACCTCGTAGGTGGCCCGGGCCTGCACCGCATCAGTACCGTCGCCCAGGCCGAAGGGGTTGAGGCGCTCCAGCTTGCCGTCGGACCCGACCGCCAGGCCCTTGGCCGCGAGCGTCTTCTCCAGCTGTGCCTCGTGTGCCGCGGTCTCCTCGGGCGTGAGGGTGTTGTTGTCCTTGGGGACGAAGCCCGGCTTGCTGCGTGCGTCCTGCGGAATCACGCAGTCCTCGGCCTGCGCCGCGCCATGGTCGTGGCCGTCGCCGGCGTGGTGGGCGTGGTTGTGGCCGGCGTGCCCCGCATCGGCGACGACGGGCGCGGCGAACGGCGAGGCCCCACCATCGAGCATCGGGTGCGCGGCGGCCGGGGTGGCAGCGACCAGACCGGTGACGGCCAGCGGCGCGAGCAGGGCGAGGGAACGACGAGACATGAGGGAACCTCCGAGTTGATCCGCCCGGGTGGACGGCTGTTGACCAGACGGTAAGCACGCCCCGGGGGCTGATCCGGGGCTCTTGACCGAACCATGGACAACCCCGAACACCCTTCTTGCCCGATGCGGGGGAGCGCGAGGGCTCGCCCCACAGACCGATGGGGTGACGCCCGCGCGGTGCGGGCGTCACCCCATCGGGTGGGCGGTGATCAGGACCAGGGGGCGCGGTCCTGCGGCCCCTGCGGCGGGGGCGGGGGAGCGGGGTAGGCGCCGGAGCCCGGCTGCTGCCCCGGGCCGCCCTGGCCCCAGCCGCCCTGCTGACCGCCGCCGGGCTGACCGGCGCCGGGGTCCTGCGGCTGCTGGGGGTAGCCCCCGCCGCCGTAGCCACCGATACCCCCGTAGCCGCCGCCGTAGCCTCCGCCCGGGTTGCCCCAGCGGTCGCGGCGGTCACGGTCGCGGTTAGCACCCCAGATCCACAGGATGATGCCCAAGAGAAGCAGAGCCGCCGAGCCCACACCGAGCAGCAGGGCGCCGATCACGCCCAGCCCGGCCCACGCGTACCCCATCGAGTCGACGGGATCGGTGAGCTTCACCTCGGGGGAGGAGCAGCGAATGACGTGCTCCCCCGAGGCGTCCGGGTGGAGGGCGCCGACGAGGTCCACGGTGCCCTCGGCCATGATCTCGTCGTCCTCGGTGGGGTTGCTCCCCACGGCACCGCCGTCGGGCCCCGACACGGCACAGGTGGCCGATTCGGAGTCCAGCGGCAGCGTGAGCAGGTAGGTGTCACCGCTCTCCAGCTCGGCCGTCAGCGACTGACCGACCTCCTGCCCGCTCTGGACGGCCTCATTGGTGGCCAGACCCGAGCGGACGCCCAGGACGCCGAGGACGACGGCCCCCACGAGTCCGAGGACTCCCAGCAGGGTGAAGATCTTCCCGGTCAGTTGCACGGCGGCACGCTTTCTCGCGGGGACGGAATGCGCCCAGTCTCTCCCGCCAGGCCCCGGCCGTCGCCCCGCCTTGGGGCGGACTCCCGGGTGGGGGCGTGCCACCATGGCGGCATGTCAGTGGACCCGTCGCGGATGACCCCGGAGCAGTACCTGCAGCACCTCAACGCCCAGGCGGAGCAGCGCAGCCGGGAGCAGGCCGAGCGGCTCCTGCAGTCCCGCGGCATGGCCACACCCCAGTCGGCGCCCTCGCCGGGGCCGCGGGCGAACACGTCAGAGGCCGACGCCGGGGGAGACAACGCCCCGAGCATCATGCAGGACCGGCTCATCCGGGACGCCGGGCGCAGCACCACCGGCCGGTCGCGCACCGCCCAGCCGACGGACGTCTCTGCATCGTCGGGCGGGGTCGGTAAGTGGGTGTGGTGCCTGCTGTGGGCGGCCGTGGCCGGCGGTCTGGGGCTGCTCAACCCCTGGCTGGGTCAGCTGCTCGCGGGCAACTGGCTGGTCTTCCTCGTGCTGCTGGTGTTCGGCGAGGAGCTGATGGACGGGGTGTCCCACCTCGACGTGTTCGCCGAGGCCGGGTACACGCCCGACGAGGTGGTCTGGTGGATCACCATGGCGCTCGCCGGCTGGGCCGTGCTCCGCATCCTGATGCGGGGGTTCTCCTCCGGCGACGAGTCACCGGCCCGCGCTGACGCGAACCGGTGACCCACCCGCGCTGACGCGAGCCGGCGGCGGGTCCGGCCACCGGTGAGGTGGTCACAGACCGCGGACGAACTCGGCCAGCTGACCGCCCAGGTTCACCAGCTGCTGCGCCGCCAGGTAGGCGAACAGCGCCGTGCAGATCACCAGCAGGACGTTGCTCAGCCACGTGTTGCGCCAGATGGCCGGCGTGCGGTCGCTGTTGAGGATCCACAGCAGCGTCACGGCCAGGAAGGGCATGAAGAACGCGCCCAGCACGCCGTAGGCCAGGATCAGCCAGACCGGCTCGCCCACGAACATCATGATCATGGGCGGGAAGGTCAGCCACAGGACGTAGGCGACGTACCACTTGCCGCGCGCCTGGCGGTCCGGGTGGTTCTCGGGCTTGCCCAGGGCGTCGCCCGCGAAGTCCGCGAACATCATCGAGACGCCGTTCCACACGCCGATGAGGGAGGACATCGCCGCGGCCCAGAAGCCCACCAGGAACAGGGTGCCCACGAAGCGTCCGTAGCGCTCGGCCAGCACGTCGGAGAGCTGCAGCAGGCCCTTCTCACCACCGGCGACGGCCTGGTTGGAGGAGTACAGCAGCTCCGCACCCACGATGAGGGTGGCGATCACGAAGATGCCGGTCACTACGTAGGCCACCGTGTTGTCCACGCGCATCAGGCGCATGTGGCCGTCGGTGGTCCAGCCCTTCTCGCGGATCCAGTAGCCGTAGGCCGCCAGGGTGATCGTGCCGCCCACACCGCCGGCGACCGACAGCAGGTTCACCAGGCCGCCCTCGGGGATGCTGGGCACCAGGCCGGCTGCCAGCTCACCCAGGTTCGGCACCGTGAACGCGGCGGCCAGCACCATCACCACGAACATGACGCCCACCAGTGCGGCGCAGATCTTCTCGAACACGGCGTAGCGGCTCACCAGCACCAGGCCGGCGCCGATGAGACCGGAGATGACCCCCCACCAGGCCACCGAGAGGCTGGGGAGCAGGGCGTTCAGGGGGATGCCGGTGCCGGCCATGGCCGCGGCGCCGTACACGAAGCCCCAGATGACGATGTAGGGGGCGAAGTACCAGGAGGTCCACCGGCCCAGGCTGCGCCAGCCCTCGTAGATGGTGTGGCCGGTGGCCAGGCTGTAGCGACCGGCTCCCTCCACGAGGGCGATCTTCAGGACGCAGCCGACGATGACGGCCCACAGCAGGGCGTAGCCGAACTTCTGCCCGGCGATGACGGTGGCCACCAGGTCCGCGGCGCCCACACCGGTGGCCGCAACGACCAGGCCGGGGCCGATGAGGGTGAAGCCCCCGCGCTGTTCGGGCTGGGTGCCGGGTGGGGCGGTCGTGGTGGCCATGGGGTCTCCTGGGGTGCGGTGGCGGTGGTCTTCGCTGGCGGGTCGTTCTGCTTCTCACGGTGCCAGAACGTTTTCCCACGGGACCGCAACGGCGCGACGACGCGCGGGGGCCACACCCCGGGGCCCTCCGCCACCGCTGGGGGCTCATTTCACCGTGCTGTGGCGCGGTGGAGTGGCACTGGCGCGGTGATGGTCGAGGCCGAGCAGGCCTGACCCCTTCCCGCACACGACAGAGCCCCCGTGGTCACGAGGGCCATGGGGGCTCTGTCCGTACCCGGGCGACCGGCCTCAGCCGGTCAGCGCCTCCGAGCGATCAGTTGCCGCTGGGGGGCGGGGGAGGCGTGGTGCCCCCACCGTTCCACGGGCGGTCACCGCGGTCGTCGCGGCCACCGAGGTCACCACGGTCGTCGCGGCGGTCACCGTCGATGCCCTGGGAGCGGTCGTCCAGCGGACGGCCAAAGCCGCTCGTGGAGCCCGAACGGTCGCCGTGCACCTGCTCGCCGTCCAGCGGACGACCGAAGCCGCGGTCCTCGTCGCGCATGGGCTGGTCGAAGCCACGGTCGTCGCGCACCGGCTGGCCGGCGTCGTAGCCGCCCCCGGCACGCTCGCCGTACTGGGGGCGCTCACCGTCGAGCACCCGGCCGTCGCGGCGGTCACCGTCGTCGTGCGTGACGCCGTAGGCACCGGCAGCGCCGGCCCCAGCAGCACCAGCACCGGCGGCGCCGTAGCCCATGGTGTTGTTGCGGTCGTCGTACTGGCCCGGGCCCGGGGGCACCTGGCCGTCGCGCTGCGAGTACGGGGCGGAGCGGGAGAACTGGTCGGAGTACTCACCGTTGGTGTAGTTCGAGTGCTTGGGACGGTCCTTCTTGCGGCCGAAGAACCACAGCAGACCGCCGATCAGCAGGAGCAGCAGGCCCAGCGGGATCAGGATGATCGCGGCGAGCACGCCCAGGCCCAGCCACAGGGCGTCACCGATTGCCAGCGGCTCGCTGACGCCGAAGCCGGCGTCGCCGCAGTCGATCGTGTAGTCGCCGGCCTCCGGGGCGGTGAAGACGCCCTTCATGGACCAGCCGTCCACCGCCGGGGCCGTGTTTGCGTCGAACGGCACGTCGGTGCCGTCCGGCGCGGTGATGTCGCAGGAACCGCTGACGCCCTCCTTCGCGAGGATGCTGCGGGTCTCCCCGCTCTCCATCGCGACGGTGGCCGTGCCGCTGATCTCCTGGTCGACGGACAGCATGTCCTGCACGTCGTCCCACTTCGAACCGGTCAGCACCGCGCCGATGATCCCGAGGATCAACGACAGGACGCCCAACCAGAACAGGATCTTGCCGAAGAGCTTCATCGGCGTTCCCCTCTCGTGTCGTGGTCCGGGCGGGCCCGGACGGGTGTCGGCGGGGCAGGCAGCCCCGCACCTGACGCCCACGCTACCGAGCCGGTCGGTCCGGCGCCCCTCCCGGCGCGCCCCGTGGGGCCGATTTGGACGAAGCCCCACCCGGGTCGTATATTTGCCGCACTGTATCCAGAGCGGTGGAGAGATCTGGCTCTTTGAAACCGCAGCAACCCCCCGTCATCGGGTGAGGGTGCTAACGCCGGAATCGATGGAGGAATCATGCGAATGCACATGCGGACGAGGTCCTGACAGCAGCTCTGGCCGTCCCCGTCCCGCCCTGATGTGGCGGATCCATGCGGACCCAATGAGCCGTCAGGCCCTCTGAACCCACGTACCCCCCGTTTCGTCGTGCCCGGCGGACACTGGGTCTGCCTATGCATTCCCTGATGTCCGATTGGGTCTGTTCGTTGTGCCCGAAAAGGACATTCATGATTACGTTGGAGAACATTTCCAAGACCTACCCGGCCCGTGGCGGGGGTGAGGCGGTCCACGCGCTGGACGACGTCTCGCTCCAGATCGACCGGGGCCAGGTGCACGGTGTGGTGGGCCCGTCGGGGTCCGGCAAGTCCACGCTGGTGCGCTGCATCAACCTGCTCGAGCGGCCCACCAGCGGCCGCGTCACCGTGGACGGCCGGGAGCTCACGGCCCTGTCCGCCGCCGAGGTGCGCCGCGCCCGCCGCGAGATCGGCATGATCTTCCAGCACTTCAACCTGTTGGACTCCCGCACCGCGCTGGAGAACGTCGCCCTGCCGCTGGAGCTCGCCGGGGTCGGCCGACGGGAGCGTGCCCGCCGCGCCACCGAGCTGCTGGACCGGGTGGGGCTGGCCGAGCGCGCCGGCGCCCACCCGCGCCAGCTCTCCGGTGGCCAGAAGCAGCGCGTCGCCATCGCCCGAGCACTGGTGACCAACCCGACCGTGCTGCTCTGCGACGAGGCCACCAGCGCCCTGGACCCCGAGACCACCGCCAGCGTGCTGGACCTGTTGCGCGAGCTCACCGCCGACCTCGGGCTGACCACCGTCCTCATCACGCACGAGATGGACGTCATCACCCGCGTGGCCGATGCGGTGACCCTGCTCTCCGCCGGGCGCGTCGTGGAGTCCGGCACCCTCGCCGAGGTCGCCAGCAACCGCGGCAGCGCCCTGGCCACCCAGCTGGTGCCCCGCCCGGTCCGCGGCCTGGACGCCGCGGACCTGCCGGCCGGCTCCCGCATCGTCACCGTCGACCTGGCCACCCAGGACGAGACCCGGGTGATCGCCGAGCTCACCGCCGCCGGCAACAGCGTGCAGGTGGCCGCAGCCCGGGTGGAGAACCTCCACGGCGCCCGCGTCGGGACCCTCGACCTCCTCGTCCAGCCCGCCGGCTGGACCGCCCCCACCACCGCGACCACCCGACAGGAGCTCCCCGCATGACCAGCGACCGCCTTCTCACCGAGCTCCTCGACGGCACCGTCGACACCCTCTACATGGTGGGCCTGTCCTCCACCATCGGCCTGCTGTTCGGTGTGCCGCTGGGCGTGCTGCTCGTGGCCACCGCCCCCGGCGGCGTGCTGCCGAACCGCACCCTCAACACCGTCATCGGCGCCGTGGTGAACGCCGGCCGCTCCATCCCGTTCATCATCCTGCTGGTGCTCATCGCCCCGCTGACCAAGGTGCTGGCCGGCACCACCATCGGCCCCACCGCCGCTGCGGTGCCGCTCACCCTGGGTGCCATCCCCTTCCTCGCCCGCCTGGTGGAGAACGCCCTGCGAGAGGTCGACCCCGGCAAGGTGGAGGCCGCCTCCTCGATGGGGGCGAGCCGCACCCAGATCGTCCGCTCGGTCCTGTTGCCCGAGGCACTGCCGGGGCTCATTGCGGGGACCACGGTCACCGTCGTGGCGCTCATCGGCTACTCGGCCATGGCCGGCGCGATCGGCGGCGGCGGACTGGGCGACCTGGCCATCCGCTACGGCTACCAGCGCTTCGACATGACCGTCACCCTCGCCTGTGTGGTGGTGCTCATGGCACTGGTGGTGGCCGTCCAGTTCGTCGGCGACCTGCTCGCCCGCGCCACCCGGCACTGAAGCACCCGGCGCGTCCGCCGGCAGCCCCGCGGCGCGGCCCCCCACGTCGGCGCCCGCGCCACCGCGGTCACCCCTCACCGCACCGATCCCTCATCGACACCCCCACGCACCCAGGAGATCACCATGACCCCGTCCACCCGTTCCCGCTGGACCCCCGCCCGCACCGCGGCCGTCGCCGCCCTCGCCCTGAGCCCGCTGGCCCTGAGTGCCTGCGGCGGGGACGCCGCCGCCGAGGGCGACGGCGAGGTACTGCGCGTCGCAGCCACCCCCACCCCCCACTCGGACATCCTGCGCTGGGTGGACGAGGAGGGCCTGGACGCCGAGCACGGCTTCGAGCTCGAGGTGGTGGAGTTCACCGACTACCTGCAGCCCAACGTGGCCCTGCAGGAGGGCTCGGTGGACGCGAACTACTACCAGCACAAGGTGTTCCTGGCCAGCCAGGAGGAGTCCGCCGGCTACGACTTCGAGATCGTCTCGCCCATCTCCAACCAGCCGATGGGGCTGTACTCCGAGGAGTTCGACTCCCTGGAGGAGCTCCCCGAGGGCGCCCGCGTGGCCGTGCCGAACGACCCCGCCAACGGCGCCCGCGGCCTGTGGCTGCTGGAGGAGGAGGGGCTCATCACGCTGGCCGACACCGGCGACACCCCGCCCACCCCGGAGGACATCCAGGACAACCCCAAGGGTCTGGAGTTCGTGCCGGTCGAGGCCGCCCAGACGCCGCGCTCGGTGGGCGACGCCGACCTGTCGGCCGTGCCCGGCAACTACGCCGTCCAGAACCAGCTGAAGGTGGACGACGCCCTGGCCGCGGAGGACCCCCGCGACGAGCGATTCGTCATCAACCTCGTGACGACCGCCGACCAGGCCGAGGACGAGCGGATCACCGCCCTGGCCGAGGTCCTGAAGGGCGACGAGGTCGGCACCTACATCCAGGACACCTGGCAGGGCACGGTCGTGCAGATCGACTGACCCGCCACGAGGCCCACACCCACACCACCACACCCACCCCCACACCCACACACCCCGACCCTCCCGAGGAGATCCCATGTCCCGCTCGCCCCGCTCGCCCCGCTCGCCCCGCCTCTCCACGACGGGTCCCACCCGCCGCGCCGCGCTGGCGCTGACCGCCGCGCTCACCGCATCGATCACCCTCGCCGCCTGCGGGGAGGAGGACACCGCCGCGGGCGGGGGCGACTCCGGGGAGGCGAAGGTCCTGAAGGTGGGTGTGAACCCCGTGCCCCACGGCGAGATCCTCACCTTCGTCAAGGACGAGCTCGCCGCCGACGCCGGTTTGGAGATCGAGGTCGTCGAGTTCACCGACTACGTCCAGCCCAACCAGGCGCTCGACGCCGGGGACCTGGACGCGAACTACTTCCAGCACGAGCCCTACCTGGCCGAGCAGGAGGCCAGCGGCGGCTTCGACTTCGAGAGCATCGGCGCCGTCCACCTGGAGCCGCTGGGCGTGTACTCCGAGAAGGTGGAGGACCTCTCGGAGCTCGGCGGTGGCAACAAGGTCGCCATCCCCAACGACCCCTCCAACGCCGGGCGCGCCCTGAAGCTGCTGGCAGCCCACGGCGTGCTGGAGCTCGCGGACACCGGCGACTCCGCCCCCACGCCCGCCGACGTGGCCGACGGCGGTCCTCAGATCGTGGAGCTGGAGGCCGCGCAGCTGCCGCGCTCCCTGGGGGACGTGGACGCCGCGGTGATCAACGGTAACTACGCCATCGAGGCCGACCTCTCGCCCACGCAGGACTCCCTGGCCCTGGAGGAGTCCGAGGGCAACCCGTACGCCAACCTGCTGGTGACGCGCACCGAGGACGCCCAGGACGAGGACCTCCAGAAGCTCGCGGAGCTGCTGCGCAGCGAGGAGGTCACGTCCTACATCGGCGAGAACTACGAGGGCACCGTCATCCCCGCCGAGTGACCCCGGCCCTCAGGGGCGCTCGGACCGGCCGGCCTCGGCAGGCTCGCCGGTCGGAGCCGGCTCGGTGGCCCCGCGCAGCTGCTCGGTGACCTCGTCGATGAACTCGAGGCTCGCCGGGCCGCCGGCCACCGGGCCGCCGGCCAGGAGCCCGTCGGCGCCCAGCAGCACGGCCGACGGGGTGGCGCGCAGCTCCAGCATGGTGCGCAGCTGCTGGTCCTCGTCGTAGGCGACCGTGGCGCCGCGCGGGCGCAGCGGGTCGTCGACCGCGGTGGGGGTGGTGGTCACGACGAGCACCCCCACCTGGTCGAACTCGGCCGCGAACCGCTCGGCCCGCTGCAGCGCGCCCTGGCAGCTGCCGCAGCCCAGGCTCACCCAGAGCACGAGCTGGGCCTGCTGGGCCGCGAGCTCGCGCAGCCGGATCGGCCCGTCGTCGCCCTTCACCTGGACGAAGGGGATGGGCAGGCGCTGGTAGTCGAGCTCGGCTTCGTTCCCGCCCGCGGCGGGGCTCACCCCATCGGCCCCGATGGGGTGAGCACTCGCCCCCCGCTCGTCGCCCGCGGCCCCGGTGTCGCCGGTGATGAGCCAGGTCAGCGCCACGGCCGCGGCGAGCACCAGGGCCCACCACCACAGCTCGGCGCCGTCGAGCAAGCGGCCGATGATGCTGCCGCCGGTCGCGGCGTCGGCGACGGTGGCCGCCCCCAGGGCGACGAGCACCAGGTTGCGCACCACGGTGGAGCGGGTGACCGCGCCCTGCCCCAGGGCGCCGAAGCAGCCGCAGGTGACGGGCACGTCGAAGCCCAGCGCGCGCACGATCAACACCGTGTAGACGATGCCGAGCACCAGGGTGGCCACGGCGGGCAGCCAGTACCAGGGCGCGGGAAGGAGCAGCAGCGCGACCGCCAGGGCGATTTCCGCCGGCCCGAGCAGCCGGGGGGCACCCACCCGGTGCAACCACCGGGGCAGGCGCAGCTCGTGGAAGGCGCTGGAGGTGCTGGCGGGTTCGCGGACCTTGGCGACGCCGCTCGCGGCGTACACGGCCGCCAGCAGGAGGCCCGCGCCGGCGGCGGCAGCAGGCAGGAGGGACACATCACTCATGACCGCAGTATCCCGCGAATGCGACCAGGGGTTGACGCGGCGCCCGGTGTGACCTGCTTCACTACGAGCACGCCGCCTGAGGGCCGACCCCGAGGAGACCCCATGACCCGCAACGAGCGCCAACCGAACCGACCCGCTGCGGTCCCGGCCGCCGCTGGGCTGATGGTGCTGGGTGCCGGGCTCTCGCTGGTGTGGGCGCTGGGGGCCACCCGGGGGTGGTGGGTCGACACCGGTGGGCTGGTGACTCCCGAGGAGGTCAACGACCGGCTCCGTGACGCCGCGGTCAGGGGGTGGAGTGGGGATGCCGAGCAGGCACGGCAGGTGGTCAACGGCACCTCGCTGGTGCTCGGCGCGGCCTCGGCCCTGCTGTGGCTCACCGGCGCCGTCGTGACCCTGCGCGGGGAAGGTCCCAGCCGCCCCATCGTCGTCGGGCTCTTCCTCACCGGTCTCCTGGCGCTGGGGAGTTGGGCTCTCGGCGGGGGCATCGCGCTCAACCAGGCCATGCAAGTGCTGGCCGGCGCCATGCTGGCCGTGGGCGCCGTGGCCACGGCGCTGCTCTTCCTGCCGGCCTCCACCCGGTGGTTCGACTCGTTCACCATGTACCACCCGCTGCGCGAGGACCGTCGCGACCTGCAGGCGCCCTCCGGGGAGCGGCCGCTGGCACCCCCGGCAGCCACCCGCTGACAGGGCGATCCCCCGAGGCCGGTGCCCCGGGGGAGACTCCCACAGCGGGAGCGGTCCGCCCCGGGGATCCGTCCTCAGAGCGCGAAGAGCACCTGACCCGTCGTCACCTCACCGGTGGCGGCGGGCTCGATGCTGTCGGCGGGGGAGTCCATGACCACCACCGGCACCAGCGCGCTGCGGCCCCCCGCATCGACGGCGGCGGGGTCCCAGGAGACGATCGGATCGCCGGCGGCGACGGTGTCCTTCTCGGCCACGTGCACCTCGAATCCCTCGCCCTCGAGCTGGACGGTGTCGATGCCCAAGTGCACCAGCACGCCCTGGCCCTCGCCCATCACCACGAAGGCGTGGGGGTGGACCTTGAGCAGCGTGCCGGCGAGCGGGGAGACCACGGTGACGCGTCCGGGGTTGCCCTCCGGCCGCAGCGGGTCGACGGCGACGCCGGCGCCCACCATCTGCGTGGCGAAGACCTGGTCCGGCACCTCGGCCAGCGGCAGCACCGTCCCGGCGCAGGGGGCCAGGACGTCGGTCACCGCAGGTCCTCGATGTCCTCGGCGATGGTGTCGGCTTGCGGACCGACCACGACCTGCACGACGGTGCCGGCGGCCATCACGCCGTGGGCGCCGGAGGCCTTCAGGGCCGCCTGGTCCACCTTCGCCGGGTCCTTCACCGTCGTGCGCAGCCGCGTGATGCAGGGCTCGATGTCGACGACGTTGTCGGAGCCGCCGAGGGCGGCGAGGATCTGCTCGGCCTTGTTCATGGGTGCCTCCTGGGAGGGATGGGGAAGGACCATCATCCCACCCGGGGCGGCCGGCAGGAAGAGGTGTGCTCCCCGCATCGAGCCCCCGGTGGGCGTCAGCCGCGGTCGGTGCGGGTGACCTTGCGCAGGCCCTCGGGGGAGTCGGGGTCGAGCCCGGTGCGGCGGGCGAGGTCCAGGCAGGCGAGCTGCCCCGGCAGCACGAGCCCCAGCGGCGCGAGGTGCTCGGGCAGGTCCGGCCCGGGCACGTGGTGGGCGACCGCCGCGGCGAACGCGGCGTCCCCGCCGATGCCGACCACCCGCGCGCCCCGCTCGGCCACCTGCGTGGCGAGGTCGGTCAGGGGCGCCACCATCGGTCCGTCCGCCGGGGCGAGCAGGGTGATCGCCTCGCTGCTGTCCACCGCCGCAATGGGGCCGTGCCGCAGGTCGGCGTAGGAGTAGGCGCGCACCGAGCGCAGGCAGGTCTCCTCCGCCTTCAGGGCCGTCTCCAGGGCGGTGCCCAGGCAGATGCCGCGGGAGGTGACGACCATGTCGGGGCGCTCCTGCCAGGCGGCCACCAGCGGGGCCACGGCGTCCGCACGGTTCAGGAGTGACTGCATGGCCGCCGGCACGCCGGCGAGCTCCGCCTCCCAGGCGTCGGGCTGGTTGGCGCCGCGGAGGTCGGTCGCGGCCGCGGCCAGGACGGCGACGGCGGCCAACTGGGTGGTGTAGGTCTTGGTGGCCGGGACGGCCTGCTCCTGCCCGGCGCGCGTCACCAGCGCGATGTCGGCCGCGGCCGCCAGCGGGGAGTCGTCGTAGTTGGTGATCGCCACCGTGCGCGCACCGTTGCGACGGGCCCACTCCTGGCCGGCCACGATCTCCTCGGTGCGGCCGGACTGGCTGATGCTCACCACGACGGCGCCCGTAAGGTCGGTGTCCGTGCGGTAGTGGGTGGCGATGCTCGGGGCCACGTGGCCGGAGGCGATCTGGCACCGGGCCTCCATCAGGTAGCGGCCGTAGAGGGCCGCGTTGTCGCTGGAGCCCCGCGCGCAGAAGGTGACGCGCTGGGCGCCCTGCAGAAGCCGGGTGAGCTCGGGGCGCACCGGCAGCAGGTGGTCCAGGGTGCGGGCGACCGCCTCGGGCTGCTCGGCGATCTCGGCGGCCATGTGCCGGCCGGCGATGGTCTGCGGGTCGGCGCCACGTGGTGTGGAGTCCATCACTTCTTCCCCTCTGCGTGGTGTCACGGAGGTCTCGGAGCCCCGCACCCCACGCTAGGGCAGGGCGCCGGACCCCGCCGGGTGGCCCCCCGCCACCGCACGCACCCAGCCGACGAGCGGCACCCACCCCCCATCGAGGAGCACGACCATGAGCACTGTGGACGAGACCGGTCTCGCCGGCGAGCCGCCCGAGGGCGGCCTGACGACCGAGCCGAAGAAGCGCTTGACCGACTCTGCGGCCTTCGCCTGGCTGCAGAAGTTCGGCAAGTCGCTGATGCTGCCGATCGCGGCGCTGCCCGCGGCGGCGCTGCTGCTGCGCTTCGGCCAGCCGGACATGCTCGGCGCCGACGGGCTCGGCTGGGAGACCCCGGCCGCCGTCATCGGCGCCGCCGGTGACGCGCTGTTCGCCAACCTGCCGCTGCTGTTCGCCATCGGCCTGGCCATCGGTATGGCGCGCAAGGCCGACGGGTCGACCGCGCTCGCGGCGGTGGTGGGCTACCTCGTGTTCAAGGGCGTGGGTGACGCGATGAGCCCCCTCATCCTCGGTGCCGCGCCGGAGGGTGAGGAGCAGGAGCTCATCAACTTCAACGTCTTCGGCGGCATCATCAGCGGTCTGGTGGCCGCCTGGCCGTGGCAGAAGTACCACCGCATCAAGCTGCCCGACTACCTGGGCTTCTTCGGGGGCCGCCGTTTCGTGCCGATCGTGACCTCGCTGGCCATGCTCGTCATCTCCGTGCTCATGAGCTTCCTGTACAAGCCCTTCGACATCGGGCTGACGAACCTCTCCCAGTGGGTGGCCGCCAACGACATCCTGGGTGGCTTCATCTACGGCACGGCGAACCGCCTGCTCATCCCGTTCGGCCTGCACCACGTGCTCAACAGCGTGCCGTGGTTCGCCCTGGGCGAGTTCGAGGCCGGCGGCAAGACCCACACCGGCGACATCGCCCGCTTCCTCAACGGCGACCCCACCGCCGGTGCGTTCATGACCGGCTTCTTCCCGATCATGATGTTCGCCCTGCCGGCCGCGGCCATGGCCATCTGGCACGAGGCCAAGCCGGAGAACCGCAAGGCCACCGGCGGCATCATGATCTCCGCGGCGCTGACCAGCTTCCTCACCGGCATCACCGAGCCGCTGGAGTTCGCGTTCATGTTCGTCGCCTGGCCGCTGTACGTCATCCACGCGGTGCTCACCGGCTCGTCCATCGCGCTGACCAACGCCCTGGGCATCAAGGACGGCTTCGGCTTCTCCGCCGGGTTCATCGACTACGCGCTGAACTTCAACATCGCCACCAAACCGTTGTGGATCCTGGGCATCGGGGTGGTCTACGCGATCATCTACTACGTGCTGTTCCGCGCCGTGATCCGGTGGTGGAACCTGCGGACCCCCGGTCGTGAGGAGGAGGGGCAGGACTCGATGGTGCAGGCGGACACCTCGGCCTGACCGTCCCGGCCGACCCTGCCCGTCCCGGCCGACCCGGTGGCCCGCAGCGCTGCGGGGCACCGGGGGCCGGCGTGGGTGAGGATGGGGCCATGCTCCTGCGCACCCACCGCCTCTTCGACGGCCACCGGTTCGGCGGCCCGGCCACCCTCCACGTCGAGGGTGACCGGGTCGCCGCGCTCGTTGAGGCCCGGGGTGGGCCCGCGGACAGTGCGTCCCGGCCGGGCGGTGCGCTCCCGGCGGACGCCGCGCTCCCGGCGGACGTCGCGCTCCCCGCATCGGAGGGTGGGTCTCCCGCACCGGAGGGGGCGGTCGTCGACCTGCCGCGCGGCTGGACCCTGGCGCCCGGATTCGTCGACGTCCACTGCCACGGCGGCGGGGGAGCGTCCTTCTCCGACGACGCCGACGGCATCGCCCGCGTGCTCGCCACCCACCGCGCCGCCGGGACCACCAGCTCGATGGCGTCCACGGTCACCGAGGGCATCGGCGACCTGTGCGAGCGGGCCCGCACCCTGGCGCCGTTCGTCGCGTCCGGGGACCTGCTGGGCATCCACCTGGAGGGGCCGTGGCTCAGCCCCGACCACCGCGGCGCCCACGACCCGGAGCTGCTGCAGGCCCCGGACCCGGCGGCGCTCGACCGCATCCAGGAGGCTGCCGCGGGTGGGGTGCGGATGGTGACCCTCGCGCCCGAGCTCGCGGGCGGGCAGGAGTTCGTGACGGCGCTGACTGAGCGGGGGATCGTGGCGGCCGTGGGCCACACCGACGCGACGCACGAGCAGGCGGCGCGGGCGTTCGCCGGCGGCGCCACGGCGGCCACGCACCTGTTCAACGCGATGCGGGGGATCCACCACCGGGATCCCGGGCCGGTGACGGCGGCGTTGGAGGACGACCGGGTGTGGATCGAGCTGATCGCCGACGGGGTGCACCTCGCCCCGCCGATCCTTGCCGGCGCGATGCGGATCGCCGGCGAGCGGGCGGTGCTGGTCACCGATGCCATGTCCGCCGCCGGGCAGCCCGACGGGGACTATCGGCTCGGGGGGTTGGCCGTGCGCGTGACCGACGGCGTGGCCCGGCTGGTGGACGGGGGCGCCATCGCGGGCAGCACCTTGACCCTGGCCGATGCGGTGCGCCACGCCATCGAGGTGGCGGGGGTGGAGCCCGAGGCGGTGCTGCGTGCGGTGACGAGCGCGCCCGCATCGATGGTGGGGCTGGGTGAGCCGGCGCCCGGCAGGGAGGTCGGCCTCCCGGCCCCCGGCCTGAGCTGTGGTGGTGAGCCGGCGCCCGGCATCGGGCACCTCCGCGCCGGCGGTGTGGCCGACGCGGTGGTGCTGGACGAGCAGTGGGGAGTCCGCGGCGTGCTGCGGCGCGGGGAGTGGGTGGTGCGGCCGGACTGCTGAGCCCCCGCCCAACGCCCTCCCACGCAAACCATGCCCCCAAGCAAACTGTCTTCTCCCCGTCCACCCTGACGCGCGGACACGGGTCACGGTGGACGGGGAGAAGACAGAACTGCGGGTCGGTGTCGCCGCCCGCGTCAGCCCCCGCCCGGGCGCCGCCCCACCTGACGTGTGAGTTGTTGCACCCGATGGAGCAGGCGCCCGGCGGCATCCGCAGTCACCACGTCCCGCCAGGTCACGCGCAGGACGTTGTACCCGGCCTCGCGCAGGGCGTCCTCGCGTCGCTTCTCCGCGACCAGTGCGTCGCGCCCCTGCACCCCGTCGTACTTCACCGCCCCGTCGAACTCCACGACGATCCGCTCGGCCTCCAGGAGCAGGTCCACTCGGTAGGTGCCCTCGCGGGTGGCGATGCGCACCTGACTGGTGGGCCGCAAACCGCCGCGTACCAGCGCCAGGCGGGTGAGGGTCTCACCGGGGGACTCGCTCCCGGCATCCGCCAGGTCCAGGACGGCGCGCGCCTTGCGGACCCCCCACCGGTTGGGCTGGACCACCTCGGCGACCTCGTCACGGGTCACGAGCCGGCGCTGCAGGGCAGCATCCAGAGGAACCAGGGCTGCGGCAACCGTCGACTCCCGCTCCGAGGCGTGCGCCACCAGCGCCCGGGGCAGGTCACTGACAGCCCAGGTCTCGCGGCACCCGGGCGGAACGACGCTCTCGGGAGGTGCGTGGTGGGGCAGGAGGCGCAGGGCACCGGCGCCCTGCCGGATACGGCCGCGCGGGCCCCCGAGGTGCACGGGACCGGGCCGGCCGAGCAGTGGGAGGCCCCACATCGTCAGTGCAGTGGCCGATGCGGCGCACTCGCCGGGACGGTGGAGGAGGTACCCGAGGGTGCGCAGGCGGTGGACTGCTCCGGAATCCTCCGGGCGTTGCCCGCGGGCCACGATGCCCGGAGCCGGACGCCAACACAGCCCGAGCCGGACGGCCCGGGCCAGCGAGGACGGGGAGACGTGGACGGCCTCGAGTCGGGCGAGGGTGGTGACGCCGTCCCGCCACCGCACGTGGTCCAGGAGGTGCACGGTGCCGGGCTCGGGCCGCGGGCTCCCACCATGGTCCTGGGACACGGGGCCCGGGTGAGTCGGTCCTGGGGTGGTGTCTCGGTCCATGGGTGCCAGCGTCGCGCCCCGCGGACGGCCGGGGTCGGGGAGACCCGGTGGCCCTGTGGACGATGTGGTGCCCGCTGGCCCCTCGACGGCCAGCCAACGCATCTGCTGTGCACAAACTGTCGTCCCCTCGTCCACACTGCCGTGCGGACACGGGTCAGTGTGGACGAGGGGACGACAGTTTGTGGGTGGGGTGGGGAGGCCTCAGGCGTCGAGGTCCTGCTCCACGAGGGCGGCGACCTTCTCCACGGCCGCCTCGTCGTCGCTGGTGACCGTGACCTCGGCGCCCTGCTCGGCGCCCAGGGTCATGATCATGAGGCTCGAGGAGGCGTCCACGGGGTCACCCCCGGCCAGGGCGATCTGCACGTCGGCCTCGACCTCACCCGCTGCGGCGGCGATGACGGCGGCAGGGCGGGCGTGCAGGCCGACGGCGGAGCCGACGGTGACGGTCTTGCTGGCCATGGGGTGGTCCTCTCACAGGGGGCGGGCCGCGCGGGGCGGCCGGGATCGATGGGGGACAGGGTGCCACGCAGACCGCGCTCCCCACACAGACCGGGGTCGATGGGGGGGCGGGCCCCGCAGGTGCGGGGCCCGGCGTGGCGACGCGCGGGTGCGGGGCCGGGCGTGGCGACGCGCGGTGCGGCCCGCGCGGACAGGTGGTCGTCCGGCGGGCAGACTGAGGGGCAGTCCACACGCCGCGGGCCCCGGCTCCCGTGCGTGACCACGCCCCAGGAGGATCCCGTGCCCCGCGTCCCCGCGACCAGCACCCCGGAAGACCAGCCCCGCCAGCTCACCGGCACCCCGGTGGTGCCGGGCGTGGTGCACGCCCCGGTGGTGTGGGCGCGGCCCCGCCCCGAGGCCCCCGCCAGCGGCGCCGAACTGCCCGCGGGGGAGCGCGAGGCCGAGGCCGAGCGTCTGGCGACGGCGATCGAGGCCGTGGCCAGCCGCCTGGAGGAGCGCGCTGCGGCGGTCACGGGCGCGGCGGCCGAGGTGCTGGCGGCCACGGCCGGCATTGCGCGGGACACCGGGTGGGCCAAGCAGGCCCGTCAGGCCGTGGAGGCCGGGCAACCGGCCGCGGTGGCGACAACGCACGCCATCGGGGGCTTCATCGAGACCTTCGAGAAGCTCGGCGGGGTGATGGCCGAGCGCACCACCGACCTGCGGGACGTCCGTGACCGCGTGGTCGCAGAGCTCACCGGCCAGCCCGAGCCGGGTGTGCCCACGCCCGCCGAGCCGTCGGTGCTGTGCGCCGAGGACCTCGCCCCCGCCGACACCGCGGGGCTCGACCCGCAGCAGGTGGTGGCCATCGTCACCAGCGCCGGCGGCCCGACCAGCCACACCTCGATCATCGCCCGGCAGCACGGCATCCCCTGCGTGGTCGGGGTGGCCGGGCTCGAGGCGCTGGAGGCGGGGGAGTCGGTGCTGGTGGACGGGGGCGCCGGGACGCTCGACCGGGGGGTCGACGCCGAGGAGGCGGCGCGGCGGGTGGCGCAGGACGCCGACCGGCGTGCCCGCATCGAGGCGTGGTCGGGGCCGGCCCGCACGGCCGACGGGACGGGCGTGGAGCTGCTGGCCAACGTGCAGGACGGGGCCGGGGCGCGGGCCGCCGCGGCCGGGCACGCCCAGGGGGTGGGCCTGTTCCGCACCGAGCTGCTCTTCCTGGGTGCACGTTCCGAACCCACCGTGGACGACCAAGCGGCGCGCTACGCCGAGGTGTTCGGCGCGTTCGCCGGGCACAAGGTGGTGCTGCGCACCCTCGATGCGGGGTCGGACAAGCCGCTGGCCTTCGCCACCCTGCCCGACGAGCCGAACCCCGCCCTGGGGGTGCGCGGGTACCGCCTGGCGCAGGTGGACCCGGGGCTGCTGGAGCGGCAGCTCGATGCGGTGGCGCGGGCCGCGTCGCAGGCCGGGGTGGACGCCGCCGACGCCTGGGTCATGGCCCCGATGGTGGCGACCGTCGCCGAGGCGCGCGCGTTCGCCGAGCAGGTGCGCTCGCGGGGGCTGCGGGCCGGAGTGATGGTGGAGGTGCCGGCGCTGGCGCTGCAGGCCGAGGCGCTGGTGCGCGAGGTGGACTTCGTCTCGATCGGCACGAACGACCTCGCGCAGTACACGATGGCCGCCGACCGGATGACGGCCTCGCTGGCTGGGCTGACCGATCCCTGGCAGCCGGCGGTGCTGCGGCTGGTGGAGATGACCGCACGGGCCGGTGCGGCGGCGGGGGCACCCGTGGGGGTCTGTGGCGAGGCCGCGGCGGACCCGGACCTGGCGTGCGTGCTGGTGGGCCTGGGCGTGAGTTCGCTGTCGATGGCGGCCGGTGCCGTCAGCGCCGTGGGGGAGCGGCTGTCGCGGGCCACCGACGCGCAGTGCCGCGCGGCGGCGGAGGCGGCCCTGGGCGCTGCGGACCCGGCGGCGGCCCGCGAGGCGGTGGCCGCGGTGCTGGAGGGTTGACCGGGGCGCGGGGGCGGGTTCAACGCATCGGGGGCGGGGGTCGAACGTCCGCCCGTGGTCGGACCCGGGAAGGGGGCCGTGTGGCGCCCGGGGCCCCACAATGGACGTTCGCCGTCCACACGCGGTGAGCGTCCCCCATCGACCCCGACCACGAGGATTGCCATGACCTACAACCAGCCCGGCGGCTTCCAGGCCGCCCCGTCCCTCGACGAGCACCACGGCCAGCGCGGTCCCCTGACCCGCCCCAAGCCCCTCGACCTCGCCGTCAAGCTCATGTGGCTCGGCGGCATCGTGCAGCTGCTGGGCATGCTCCCGGCCTTCTTCATGGGCGACCAGATGCGCGATGCGGTGCGTGAGCAGCTCGAGGCCAACGGCCAGGAGGTCACCGACCAGGTCGTCGACGGCAGCGTGACCTTCGGCATCATCACCGCCGTTCTGCTGGGCGTCGTCGGTGCGCTGCTGTGGTTCCTGCACGCCTGGGCGAACGGCAAGGGCATGAACTGGGCCCGCATCACCGGCACCGTGCTCGGTGTGCTGAACATCCTGTTCACCCTCATCGGCCTGTTCATGCCGACCGGGGCGCAGGCGGGTCTGCTGTCCACGGTGGTCTCGGTCCTGGTGGCCCTGCTTGCGCTGGTCATCATCGTCCTGATGTGGCGCAAGGAGAACAACCCCTTCTACAACGCCCGCTGAGGCGGTCCACCCCGCGCCCGTCCGGGCGCGGGGTGGACACACGACGGCGCCTGCGCTCCCGCATCGGGGAGGGCAGGCGCCGTTCGCGTCACACGGAGGCGGTCAGCACTCGATGACGTTCACCGCCAGGCCGCCGCGCGCGGTTTCCTTGTACTTGACCTTCATGTCGGCGCCGGTCTCCCGCATCGTCTTGACGACCTTGTCCAGGCTGACGATGTGGGAGCCGTCGCCGCGCAGGGCGGTACGGGCGGCGGTGATCGCCTTGACCGAGGCGACGGCATTGCGCTCGATGCAGGGGATCTGCACCAGGCCGCCGACGGGATCACAGGTGAGGCCGAGGTTGTGCTCCATGCCGATCTCGGCGGCGTTCTCTACCTGCAGGGCGTTGCCGCCGATCACCTGGGCGAACGCGCCGGAGGCCATGGCACAGGCCGAGCCGACCTCGCCCTGGCAGCCCACCTCGGCGCCGGAGATCGAGGCGTTCTCCTTGAAGATGACGCCGATGGCGCCGGCGGTGAGGAGGAAGTCGACGACGCCCTCGTCGTCCGCGCCGGGCACGAAGTCGACGTAGTAGTGCAGGACGGCCGGGATGATGCCGGCAGCGCCGTTGGTGGGGGCGGTGACCACGCGGCCGCCGGAGGCGTTCTCCTCGTTGACCGCCAGGGCGTAGACGGTGATCCAGTCCATGCCGTGCAGCGGGTCGGTGGACTCCTTGCCGGCCTCCTCGAGGGCCTCCCACAGGGCGGGGGCGCGGCGGGGGACCTTCAGGCCGCCGGGGAGGGTGCCGGAGGCGTGCGTGCCGTTGTGGACGCACTCCTGCATGACCGACCAGATCTTGAGCAGGCCCTCACGGACCTCGGCCTCGGAGCGCCAGACCTTCTCGTTCTCCATCATGACCTGGGGGATGGTCATGCCGGTCTCGCGGCAGATCTCCAGGAGGCGGTCACCGGTGGTGAAGTGGTGGGGCAGCGGGGTGTCGTCCTCGACGATGGCGGAGTCGCCGTCGGCGTTCTCGTTGACGACGAAGCCGCCGCCGACGGAGTAGTAGACGTGGTCGCTGAGGACCTCGCCGGCCTCGTCGTAGGCGGTGAAGCTCATGCCGTTGGGGTGGACCGGGAGGGACTTGCGGCGGTGCAGGACGAGGTCGGTGTCCTCATCGAAGGTGATGTCGTGCTTGCCCAGCAGGGGGAGGCGCTTCTCGCGGCGGATGACCTCGAGGGTGCCCTCGACCGCGCGGGGGTCGCAGATCTCGGGGCGCTCCCCGGACAGGCCCAGGAGGACGGCCTTGTCGGAGCCGTGGCCGACGCCGGTGGCGCCGAGGGAGCCGTACAGCTGGGCGTGGATGCGGTGGGTGCGTTCGAGGACGCCCTCGCTCTCCATGCGCTCGGCGAACATGACGGCGGCGCGCATGGGGCCGACCGTGTGCGAGCTGGAGGGGCCGATGCCGATCGAGAACAGGTCGAACACACTGAGCGCCACTGTCACTCCTTCGTGGGTAGGCGGTGCCCGGGCAGGGAGGGCAGGCGTCAGTGTCTCATTGGTGGGGCAGGGTGGGTTGGCTGCGCGGGTGCGTCGGCCCCCTGTGGTGTGGGTGGGGTGGGGCTGGGGGTTTCCACAGGTCGGGTGGGTGTGTCTCGACACGGTGGGCGCTCGTCCACATGTACTACACCAGCGGCACCCCGCACCCCGCACCCCGACGCCCCGGATGCCGTGGCCCGCGGGATGTCGCCGCGCGCAAGGTCACACGCCCGCGTGGCCACTCGGCACCGGAAGGCGGCTGTGCAGAGATCTCGGGGCAGCGGCGTGGGCACGGGAGGCGGCGGCAGCGCTCCGCAGCCTCTGGGGCTCTGGGCGTACCATGAGGCGCCAGCATGCCGAGGGACCAGGAGACATGGGGATGATGTCGTTGCCGAGCCGCCGCTCCTCGCGGAGCCGTCTGGCGACGCCCGCGTCTGGGCGAGGGGCGCGTGCTCGCAGCTGGCAGCGGGGGACAGGTCTCGTGGCTGGTGCTTTGCTCACGGGAACGCTCGTGGCGAGCTGCGGCGGGATCTCCATCGGCATCGGGGGCGACGACCCCTCGGAGGAGTCGCGCTCCACGGACACGACCACCAGCGAGTCCAGCGAACCCAGTGAGTCCGAGACCAGCACCGAGACGAGTTCCGACGACGAGTCGTCGAACCCGGATGAGTCGTCCACCGACGTGCCTGAGTCGACCAGCCCGACCGATGCCGACTCCGGCTCGCTGACCGACGACCAGACGGACCCGGCTCCGACCTCCGACGACGTCGCTCCCACCGACTCCGGCGAGGTGCCGCCTGTGGGCCCGACCGACCCGACCGACGGCTCGGACCCCGAGAGCGACCCGGACAGCCACAGTGCGACCGACGGGACGACCCCGTTCCCGACCGACTCGCAGTCCCATTCCGGGCCCGGCGGAGACCCGAGCTCCTCGGGGGACGAGTCCGACTCCGCGTCCGAGGGGGACCCCAGCCCGTCCGACGAGTCGTCGCCGAGCTCCAGCATCGATGGGGACCAGCCCGCCGACGCGCGGGGACGGGTCATCGAGGAACCCGGCATCCCACACCGCGGCGAGGCCTACCGGTGGGAGTCCGGACTGGTCGCCCACATCACCCCGGGCGAGTCGTTCGTTCCCTCCAGTGCCGCGGCCGGGTCCGAGGGCTACAGCCAGTTCCTGCTGTTCGAGGTGACCCTCACCAACCGGTCCCCGCAGGAGTTCCGTCTGAGCGACTTCCGCATCGGCGGTCAGAGCGCGGGGGAGCAGGCCTCACGGGTCTTCGACTCCGGCAACGGCATCAACTCGTTGCCGGCACAGGACCTGGGCATGGGGGAGACGAGCACCTTCCCCGTCGTGTTCGGGGTGCGCGACCCCGAGGACACGGTGCTCGACGTCGTCCAGGCCTTCGAGCTGAGCGACCGCATCGTGTTCCTGCCGCCCAAGGACTGAAGCGCCCCTGCCGCCCACGGACGGGCGGGCTCCCCGCGAGCGATCAGCGGTAGAGGGCGTCGATCTCCTCGGCCCACTTGTCGGCCACCACGGCCCGACGCACCTTCAGGGTCGGCGTCAGCTCCCCACCCTCCATGGTGAACGGCTCCTCGGCCACGACGACCTTGGTGATCCGCTCGTAGCGGGCCATGTCAGAGGTCAGCTCGGTGACGCGCTCGGTGATGGCTCGGGCCAGGTCCCGGGCAGAGGCCCCCGGGAACGCCTCGGCACAGGCCGCCGCATCGGGGGAGACGACCGCCACCAGGTAGGGCCGCCCGTCACCGACCACCATCGAGTACTCGATGAGGGAGTCACTGTCCAGCACCCCCTCGATGGCCGCCGGGGCGATGTTGCGTCCACCGTCGGTGACGATGATCTCCTTCGAACGCCCCGTCAGCGTCAGGTACCCGTCCTCGTCGAGCCGCCCCAGGTCACCGGTGCGGAACCATCCGTCCTCGGTGAACGCCCCCTCGTTGGGGTCGGTGCCGTCAGCGTTGGGCAGGTAGCCGGCGAACACCCCGTCACCACGCGCCTGGATCTCGCCGACTCCGGGCGTGTCGGGCCCATCCGGCTGGGGCACGATCCGCACCTCCATGCCGGCGATCGGACGCCCCACCGTGCCGAAGCGCCAGTCACGTACCCCCGGGCAGGAGATCACCGGTGAGGTCTCCGACAGCCCGTATCCCTGCGAGACCAGCAGGTCCGCCGCCAGCAGGAACTCCTCGACCTCCCGCCGCAGCGCCGCGCCACCCACGGCCATGCAGGTCTTGGGCCCGCCCAGCACGTCGCGGATGCGGTGGAGTACCAGTCGGTCGGCCACCCGGTAGGCCGCCTCGGCCCACGGCTCCACCGGCAGTCCGCTCCTCCGCCGCCGGTTGCGCCGCAGGCCCACCCGCAGGGCCCAGTCGAACAGGGCGCGGGTGATCCGGGAGGAGTCCGCGTTCGCGTGGGCACCGGCGTACACGCGCTCGTACAGGCGCGGCACGCTCACCATCACCTGTGGCTCGGCGGCCGCCAGCAGCGGCTGCACCTCCTTGGGGTTGCGGCAGTAGGCGATCGTCAGCCCCTGCTGCACACCGAACGCCGCCCAGGCCCGCTCCAGCGCGTGCGAGAGGGGCAGGAAGCTCAGCGAGCGCTGGCCGGGGGTGAAGTCGAAGCGGTCGGCGATGGTCGCGAACTGGGTGGTGAGGTTGCGGTGCGTCAGCGGGACTGCCTTCGGCGTGCCCGTCGTGCCGGAGGTGTAGAGCACCGTCGCCAGGGCGTCGAGGTCCGCGGAGTCGATGCGGCGAGCCACCTCAGCGTGCGTGCTCGCCGGGGCGGCGTGGCCGGCTGAGATGGCCTCCTCGAGGTCGACCACCTCGGCACCGAGCACCGTCGCCGCGGACTCCCGGGCGTCCTGCGAGCACTCGATGGCGATCACCTGGCGGACCCCCTCGTCCGCCAGCAGGCCGGCCACGCGGGCGAGCTCCTCGTCCCCGAGGACCGCGACCACGTGGGCCTGGCTGTGCCGCAGCACGTAGGTCTTCTGCTCGGTGCTGGAGGCCAGGTGGACCGGCACGACGCTGGCACCGGCGGACATCGCGCCGTAGTCCACGACCGACCAGGCCGGGCAGTTGGGGGAGACGATCGCCACCCGGTCGCCGACCGCGAGGCCCGCGGCCACCAGATGGACGGCCAGGCCCCGGCAGCGCTCGGCGAACTCCGCATAGGTCCACTCCTGCCAGACCTCGTCCACCAACTCACGCTGTGCGACCACCCGGGGGTGGGCCGTTGCGGTGTCGCGGAGGTGCTGGGACAGGGGCGCGAGCGTCGACATGCGCTCAGGGTACGACCACGGTGCCCGTGGCGCCCGGGGCGGACCGGGCGCGTGAACCCGGACCCCCGTCGCCGTGGAACCATGACGCCATGAGGCCCGATGGTGACGCGTTGCGCCGGATGCAGTGGGTGGCCACGGGCCTGCTGGCACTGGCCGCCCTGGTCTTCCTGCTGACCCCCGAGGGCGGCCCCTGGGGCTACCTCCACGCCACCGCCGAGGCCGCGATGGTCGGCGCGATCGCCGACTGGTTCGCGGTGACGGCCCTGTTCCGCCACCCGTTGGGCATCCCGGTGCCGCACACGGCGATCATCCCGCGGCGCAAGGACGAGATCGGCGCCGCCCTGGAGTCGTTCGTGGCCACCAACTTCCTCACCCCGGACACGGTCACCGAGCGTTGGGTGCAGGCCGGGGTCACCCGCCGTGTGGCCGGATGGGCCTCCGACCCCGACCACGCCCGCACCGTGGTCACCGAGGCACTGCCCGCCCTGCGCCGCGCGCTGCGGGCCGCCGACACCGAGACCGTCCGCGAGCTCGCGGCCGAGCAGCTCCTCCCTCGGCTGGCACAGGAGCCGCTGGCGCCGCTGGCGGGCCGGTGGCTGCAGGAGGTGCTGCGCACCGGGTCGCACCACCGCCTGGTGGACCTCGTGGTCGACGAGCTGGTCTCGTGGCTGGAGGCCAACCCGGATCGGGTGCAGTTCATCGTCCGCACCCGCGCCCCGTGGTGGTCGCCCCAGTGGGTCGACGACGCGGTGGTCTCCCGCATCCACGCCGAGCTGCTGGGCTGGACGAGGGACGTCCAGCGCACCCCCGACCACCGCATCCGCGCCAGCATCGACGACCTGCTGGGTGACCTCGCCCGCGACCTCCAGCACGACGAGGCCACCGCCGAGGCCATGGCCCGTATGCAGGAGCGGATCCTCACCGACCCCTCGGCGGCCGGCACCGTCGCCGAGCTGTGGGAGGGCCTGGCCACCGTCCTCACCGAGGCGCTGGCCGACCCGGACGGGCCCCTGCCGCGCCGGCTGGCCCTCGCCCTGGCCGACGGGGCCGGCAGCCTGGCCGGCGACCCGCGGGCCTGCGAGGTGCTCGACCGCCGCAGTGCCGAGCTGGTCGCCGGCCTGGTGGAGCGGCACGGTGCGGAGGTCGCCAGTGTGATCTCCGGGACCGTCGAGCGGTGGGACGCCCACGAGACCTCGCGCCTGCTGGAGTCCTACGTGGGGCGCGACCTGCAGTTCATCCGCATCAACGGCACGGTGGTGGGCGGCCTGGTGGGGTTCACCCTGCACGCCTTCAGTCAGATCCTGTGACCCGGCGCGTAGACTCCTCCCCGTCCCGCTCCGTCCCACCACGCACCAGGGGGTGCCCGTGCTCGCGTTGATCCTGGCGCACCTCGTGGCCGCCCTGTGCGCTCCGATGCTGGTGCGCGCGCTGGGATCGAAGGCCTTCCTGCCGCTGGCCCTGCCCTCGTTGGCCTCCGTGGTCTACCTCGTGGCCAAGGCGCCGGCGGTCCACGCGGGATCGACCGACCACCCCCACCACGAGGTCGGCCAGGGCGCCGGGGGGCTGCCGCCGGCGGTCACCGAGTCGTGGACCTGGGTCCACCAGCTGGGCATGAACCTCGACTTCCGTCTGGACTCCCTCAGCTGGGTGCTGGCCATGGTGGTCGTGTTCATCGGCACGCTGGTGCTCATCTACTGCGTCGGCTACTTCGAGGACGACGAGCCGGGCCTGGGTCTGTTCGCCGGCTCCCTGACCGCCTTCGCCGGCGCGATGCTGGGGCTGGTCACCACCGACAACATGCTGGTGCTGTACGTGTTCTGGGAGATCACGTCGGTGCTGTCCTTCCTGCTGATCGGGCACCGCATCACCTCCCGGCACTCGCGCTCCGCGGCCATGGAGGCGCTGATCATCACCGCCAGCGGCGGCCTGGCCATGCTCGTCGGCATCGTGGGGCTGGGGCAGGCGACCGGCAGCTACTCGATCAGTGCGCTGATGGCCCACCCGCCCGAGGCCGGCCCGCTGGTGACCGCCTCGGTCGTGCTGCTGCTGGTGGGCGCGATCACCAAGTCCGCGATGGTGCCCTTCCACTTCTGGCTGCCGGGGGCCATGGCCGCGCCCACCCCCGTGAGCGCCTACCTCCACGCCGCGGCGATGGTGAAGGCGGGCATCTACCTCATCGCCCGCTTCGCCCCGGCCTTCGCGGACCTGGACGTGTGGAAGTGGACGGTGCTGCTGCTGGGTGGCCCCACCATGCTGTTGGGGGCCTGGCGCTCCCTGCGGCAGGTCGACATCAAGCTGGTCCTGGCCTACGGCACCGTCTCGCAGCTGGGCTTCCTCGTGCTGGTCGTCGGCCACGGCACCCAGGACGCCGCGCTGGCCGGACTGACCTTGCTGGTGGCCCACGCCCTGTTCAAGGGCTCGTTGTTCCTGGTCGTCGGCGCCATCGACCACTGCACCGGCACGCGTGACCTGCGCCGCCTCTCGGGGCTGGCAAGAAGCATGCCGGTGCTGTTCGCGACCGCCTGCGTCTCCGCGGCCTCGATGGCGGGTGTGCCTCCGCTGCTGGGCTTCGTGAGCAAGGAGGGCGCCTACACCGTCTTCAACCCGGTGGAGCACGGCTGGTTCACGGTCGAGGGCGTCACCTTCGTGTTCATCCTCGTCGGCTCGATGATGACCTTCGCGTACTCCGCCCGCTTCCTGTGGGGCGCCTTCCGCACCCAGCGCACCAAGCCGCTCACCGAGGTGCACGACCCGGGCTTCTTCCTGCAGTTCAGCCCCGCCCTGCTGGCCGTGTGCACGATCGTGCTGGGTCTGACCAGCAAGACGGTGCTCGAGCCGTGGTTGGGCAACTACTCCGGCTGGTGGGCCGCCTCGGAGCACCCGCTGCACCTCGGTCTGTGGCACGGGTGGACCCCGGTCCTGGCCTTCACGGCGCTCACCTTCGCCGTCGGTGTGCTGCTGCACCTGCGACGCCGCCAGATCAACTCCTTCCAGCGCGGGGTGGCCGCCCTGGACCTGCCGGGTGCCGAGCGTGCGTTCCTCCTCTCGATGCGGTCGGTCGACCGGTTGGCGCTCTCGGTCACCGGTGCATCGCAGCGCGGCTCGTTGCCGGTCACCCTCGGCATTGTCTTCGCCGTGTCCATCGCGGTGCCGGTGGGGGTGCTGGTGTTCCAGGAGGTGCCCTTCCCCACGCAGTTCACGCTCATGGACTCGTGGGCGCAGCTCGGCGTCGCGCTGGTCACCATCGCCGCGGCCGTCTGGGGTGCACTGTCCACCCGCCGCCTGCGCGCGGTGATCCTGGTGGGTGTCACCGGGTACGGCACCGCGGCACTGTTCATGCTCTACGGCGCGCCGGACCTGGCCCTGACCCAGCTGATGGTGGAGAGCATCTCCATCGTCATCTTCATCCTGGTGCTGCGACGCATGGCCGGACGCTTCCCCGACACCCCGCGCACGGTCGAGCGCGCCGCCCGCATCGTCATCGCGGTGGGCGTGGCCGGGGTGCTCGCGATCGTGGCCTTGGTGGCCGCGGCCTCGCGCATGCACCCGCCGGCGAGCGGGGGGCTGCTCGAGACCGCCTACACCAAGGGCGGCGGGCACAACATCGTGAACGTGATCCTCGTGGACACCCGAGGTTGGGACACGATGGGTGAGATCGCTGTGGTGCTCGTCTGCGCCACCGGTGTGGCCAGCCTGGTCTTCCTGCGCGAGGAGGTGCTGGAGACCGCCCGCGCCGCCGCCTCGGTGTCCCGCACCCGCCGTGCGGTCCACCACGAGCCCGACACCGAGGGCAGCCGCTGGCTGGCCGACGCGAGCCGCATGAAGGCAACCCGTCGCTCGGCGGTGCTCGAGGTCGTGACCCGCCTGATCTTCCACGGCATGCTGGTCTGGAGCCTGTTCGTCCTGCTGGTGGGTCACGACGCCCCCGGCGGTGGCTTCGCGGGCGGCCTCATCGCCACGCTGGCCCTGACCGTCCGCTACCTCGCCGGTGAGGGTGACGAGCTGCGCGCGGCCGCGCCGGTGCTCTCGGGCACGCTGATGGGCGGCGGTCTCTTCCTGGCCGTCACCACCGGCGTGCTGGGGATGATGGCCGGCGGCGAGCCGCTGCAGAGCTGGGTCTTCGACCTCGACATCCCGGTGCTGGGCAACCTGCACCTGGTGACGCCCGCCTTCTTCGACATCGGCGTCTACCTGGTGGTGCTCGGCATGGGCGTCGGGCTGCTCACCAGCCTGGGTGACGGCGTCGACCAGCAGATCGCCAGCGAGCGCGGGGACGGCGACCGTGATGCGTTGAGCCGCCACGCCGACGACGAGTTCGTCCGCTACGGCCTGCGCCACACCGAACGTCCCATCGAGCGCCCGGAGGTCGACGCATGAGCGAGGCCATGGCCCCCTCCCTCGCCCTGATCGTCGCCGGTGCCGTCCTGGCCGGCGCCGGGGTCTACCTGATGCTGGCGCGCTCCATCGTCCGGATGCTCCTGGGCTTCATCCTGGTCGGCAACGGGGTGAACCTGCTCTTCCTGGCAGCGTCCGGTCCTCCCGGCAAGCCGCCGCTGATCGAGGAGGTGCCGTCCGCCGCGATGGCCGACCCGCTGCCGCAGGCGATGATGCTCACCGCCATCGTCATCTCGTTGGGTCTGGTCTCGTTCCTGCTCGCCCTGGCGCACCGGTCCTGGCAGCTCAGCGGGACCGACCGGGTCACGCACGACCCCGAGGACCTGCGCATCGTGCTGCGGGCCGACCGGGCCGACATGTCCGGCTCGGATTTCGAGGGCGACGACGACCTCACCCCGGACGACATCGGTGATGACGACGTCGACGACACCGGTGACCACTACATGGAGCAGGCGGTGCGGCGCTTCCGCGAACGCCGCCGGGAGATCCGCCGCCACCGCAGCCGGGCCTTCCAGCCCCGCGACGACGACCAACCGCCCGTGGACACGACAGGAGGTGCGCGGTGAACGACCTCAACGTCTCCTTCATCGTCCCGCTGTTGGTGATGCTGCCGCTGCTGGCCTCCGCGGTGACGCTGGCGGCTGGCCGCCACACCACTGTCCAGCGCGTGATTTCCACCGCCGTCGTGGCCGCCTGCCTCGTGGGCTCGGTGGTGCTGCTCTGGGCGGCTGACACCGACGGCCCGCAGGTGGTGCCGACCGCGGCGTGGATCCCCTACGAGGGCATCGTCCTGGTGGTCGACCGCCTCTCGGCACTGATGCTGATCGTGGGGTTCACCGTGATCCTCGGGGTGCTCTGGTACTCCAACGGTGAGGGGCGCGAGTCCTTCGACCAGGAGGCCGGGGGCAAGGCACCGCTGCCGATCTTCCACCCCTCGCTGCTGGTGCTGGCCGCGGGCGTGGCCACCACCTTCGTCTCCGGCGACCTGTTCCACATGTACGTGGGCTTCGAGGTGCTGCTGGGCGCGAGCTTCGTGCTGCTGACCCTGGGCGGCACCGCCTCGCGCGTGCGGGCCGGTGTCACCTACACCTTCGTCTCCCTGTTGAGCTCCACGGTCTTCCTGTTCGCCGTCGCGATGGTCTACACGGCCACCGGCACGGTGAACCTCGCGCAGGTGGCCGAGCGGATGGGGGACCTCCCGCAGGGCACGCAGGTGCTGCTCCAGTCGATGCTGCTGGTGGGCTTCGCGGTGAAGGCCGCGGTGTTCCCCATGTCGAGCTGGCTGCCGGACTCCTACCCGACGGCCCCGGCCCCGGTGACCGCTGTCTTCGCCGGTCTGCTCACCAAGGTGGGCGTGTACGCGATGATCCGCACCCAGACGCTGATCTTCCCCGGCGGGATCTTGCAGGACCTGCTGCTGTGGGCCGCCCTGCTGACCATGGTCGTGGGCATCCTGGGGGCCGTGGCGCAGACCGAGGTCAAGCGGATGATCAGCTTCACGTTGGTCAGCCACATCGGCTACATGCTCTTCGGTCTGGCGATCGGCACGGCTGCCGGCATCGCCGCCGCGATCTTCTACGTCATCCACCACATCCTCATCCAGGCCACGCTGTTCCTGGTGACGGGCATGGTGCAGCGGCGTACCGGGGTCAGCACGCTGGACCGGCTCGGCGGCCTCATCCGCACGGCCCCGTGGCTCGCAGTGCTGTGGTTCATCCCGGCCATGAACCTCGCCGGCATCCCGCCCTTCTCCGGCTTCATCGGCAAGGTGGGCCTGATGCGGGCCGCCGCGCAGATCGGCACGGAGATGATGTGGGTGCTCATCGTCGGCAGTGTGGTCACCTCCGTGCTGACGCTCTACGCCATCGCCAAAACCTGGGCGAAGTCCTTCTGGGGCGCCGAGAGCAAGGAGGAGGGCATGGGCCAGCGGGCCGAGCGCATCGGCCCCGGCCTGTTCGTCCCCACCGGCACGATGGTGTTGCTCGGGCTGGGCCTCACGGTCTTCGCCGGCCCCATCTACGGCATCTCCGAGCGGGCCGCGGGGGACCTGGTGAACCGCCACAGCTACCTCACGGCCGTCTCCGACGCCGCGGACGCGATGGCGGAGAACTACCCGGAGCCGAAGGGCGGTGACCACTGATGCTGCGCCGCATCCAGCTGTTCCCACTGCTGTGGCTCGTGGTGGTGTGGATGATCGCCTGGGGCTCCTACTCGCCGATGATCATCTTCGGTGGTCTCGCCCTGGGGCTCATGGTCTCGCTGGCCTCGCCGCTGCCCCGGATGCGGGTGAACGGCACTTTCCGCCCTTGGTCCTTCGTCGTGCTGGTGGCCGTCTTCCTGCGCGACCTGGTGGGGGCCGTCGTGGAGGTGACGCTGCTGGCGGTGCTGCCGGGGCGGCGGACGGACGCCGCGATGGTGGTGGTGCAGTTCCAGGCTGAGGAGGAGCTCTTCCAGACCATCACCTCCGAGCTGATCACGCTGGTGCCGGGCACCATGGTGATCGACCTCGACGACGCCACCGGCATCGCCCACGTGCACTGCCTGGGCGTGCGCTCGGAGGAGGACGCCGAGCGCCTGCGGCAGGACTGCCTGGCCCAGGAGCGCCGGGTGCTGGCCGCCTTCGACGCCGACTACCGCCGGGAGGACCGATGAACGAGATCGCGACGTGGCTGATGTGGGGCGCCGCGGCGGCCCTCATCGCCGCCTCGGCCCTGGCCCTGGTGCGCATCGTGCGCGGCCCCACAGTCTTGGACCGGATGGTGGGCTCGGACCTGCTGGTCAGCATCCTGCTGGGCTTCTTCTGTCTCATGGGGGCCTGGTGGGGCCTGGCGCAGGCGGTGACCCTGCTGGTCTCGTTGTCCCTGGTGGTCTTCCTGGGGGCGGTGGCCGCGGCCCGCTATGCCGCCCGCGACCGGGACACCGGGTGGGCTCGGGACGAGCGGGTGGACATGTCCGCGGACGGGAGGCCCTCGTGAACGACGCCCTGCAGATTGCCGGCGCCTCCTTCTTGCTGGTGGGCGCCCTGTTGTCGCTGGTGGCCGGGATCGGTCTGGTGCGCTTCCCCGACGTGCTGACCCGCATGCACGCGGCCACCAAGCCGCAGACGATGGGCCTGGTGCTCATGGCCATCGGGTTCGGCTTGGTGGTGCGGGAGTGGCCCGTGTGGGGCGCCCTGGTGCTGGCCGTTCTCTTCCAGTTCCTCACCGCGCCGGTGGCGGCGCACATGATCGGGCGCGGCGCGCTGCGCACCGGGCAGGTCCGCCTGCCGCTGTACGAGGACCCCGGGGTGTCCGCCGACGCCCGAGACGATGACTGAGCAGGGCCGTTCCGGTGGCCCCCGGGGCGCCGGAAAGCGCCGTTCCGGTGGTGGCCGGGGGCAGCGGCGGTCCGGCCGCGGCCGGGGAACCCGGCGTGGCCCGCGCCGCCTGACCCCCGAGCAGGTCGAGGCGCGCCGCGCGTCCGTCCCGGCCCTGCGCTGGCCAGACCTGCCTGTGGTCGACCGCAAGGACGACCTGGCGGCCGCCATCCGCGATCATCAGGTGGTCGTCGTGGCCGGCGAGACGGGCTCGGGCAAGACCACCCAGCTGCCCAAGATCTGCCTGGAGTTGGGCCGTGGCGTGACCGGGATGATCGGCCACACCCAGCCCCGCCGCATCGCCGCCCGGTCGGTGGCCGACCGCATCGCGCACGAGCTCGGGGTCGAGCTCGAGGACCCGCAGGGGCCGGTGGGCTACCAGGTGCGCTTCACCGACCTCTCGAGCCCCACGACGCTCGTGAAGGTGATGACCGACGGCATCCTGCTCAACCAGATGCAGTTCGACCGGGATCTGCGGGCCTACGACACCCTCATCATCGATGAGGCCCACGAGCGCAGCCTCACCATCGACTTCATCCTCGGGTACCTGCAGCAGCTGCTCCCGCGGCGGCCCGACCTCAAGGTGATCATCACCTCGGCGACCATCGACCCCGAGCGCTTCGCCCACCACTTCGCGGACGCGGAGGGCAACCCTGCCCCCATCGTCGAGGTGTCGGGGCGCACCTACCCGGTGGAGATCCGCTACCGGCCCCTCAGCCTCCAGGAGACGTCGAACGTTGCCGCGCTGGCCGACCCCGAGGGCTACGACGAGACCGTCTACGGCGAGGACGACATCGACCAGGTCACCGGCATCGGCCAGGCCGTGCAGGAGCTGTGGACCGAGGTCATCGGCCCGGACGACCCCCGCCCGCAGGATCGCGACATCCTGGTCTTCTGCTCCGGGGAGCGGGAGATCCGTGACGCGACCGAGGCGCTGGAGGGGCTGAAGCTGCCCGGCACCGAGATCGTCCCGCTCTACGGCCGCCTCTCCTCCGCCGAGCAGCAGCGCGTCTTCGCCCCCCACTCCACGCGGCGCGTGGTGCTGGCCACCAACGTCGCGGAGACCTCGCTGACCGTGCCCGGCATCCGGTACGTGGTGGACACCGGCACGGCCCGCATCTCGCGGTACAGCCAACGGCTCAAGGTGCAGCGCCTCCCCATCGAGAAGATCTCCCGGGCCTCGGCCAACCAGCGGGCGGGACGCTCGGGGCGCGTGAGCGCGGGCATCTGCATCCGCCTGTACTCGCAGGAGGACTTCGAGGCCCGCCCCGAGTTCACCGACCCGGAGATCCAGCGCACCTCGCTGGCCAGCGTGATCCTGCAGATGGCCCACCTGGGCCTGGGGGACGTGCAGCGCTTCGGCTTCGTCGACCCGCCGGACCCACGCCAGATCACCGACGGCCTGCGCCTGCTGCACGAGCTGGGTGCCGTGACCCGGGAGACCGCCTCCCGCGGCGGTGTCGTGACGCTGACCCCCGAGGGGCGCGAGCTCGCCTCCATCCCCGCCGACCCCCGCCTGGCGCGGATGCTGTTGGAGGCCCACCGCCGCGGGGCGCTGGCCGAGGTGCTCGTGATCGTGGCCGGGCTGTCCATCCAGGACCCGCGGGAGCGGCCGGCCGAGAAGCGCGAGCGCGCCGACCAGCTGCACGCCCGCTTCAAGGACGAGAACTCCGACTTCGTCGCCCTGCTGAACCTGTGGCAGTACGCCCGGGAGCGCAAGGGCAGCCTCTCCGGCTCGGCCTTCCGCCGGCTGTGCCGTGCCGAGTTCCTGCACTACCTGCGCCTGCGGGAGTGGGTGGACGTACACCATCAGCTGCGCAGCGTGGTCAAGGGCCTGGGCTGGCAGGACTCCTCGCTGGGCCTGGAGTCCGACCGCACCCGCCAGCGCGACCACGGCTTCGCGCCGGTGGACCCTGCGAAGGCCGAGGTGGTGCACCGCAGCCTGCTGCCCGGGCTGCTGAGCCAGGTGGGCCTGCGCGACCGGGAGACCCGGGACTACCTGGGCGCCCGCGGGGCGCACTTCTCCATCCAGCCCGGCTCGGGGCTGTTCCGCACCCGCCCGGACTGGATCATGTCCGCCGAGCTGGTGGAGACCACCCGCCTGTGGGCCCGCACGAACGCGACGGTGGACCCCGCGTGGGTGGAGGAGGCCGCCGACCACCTGGTGAAGCGGCAGTACTCCGAGCCACGCTGGTCGGCCAAGCGGGCCTCGGCGGTGGCCGACGAGCGCGTGACCCTGCTGGGCATCCCGCTGGTCGCCGGGCGGCAGGTGGGCCTCGCGACGGTGGATGCCCCGCTGGCGCGGGAGCTCTTCATCCGGCACGCGCTGGTGGAGGGGGACTGGCAGACCGGCCACGCCTTCTGGGGGCACAACAAGAAGGTGCTCGCCGAGGTGGAGCAGCTCGAGGCCCGCTCGCGGCGCCGGGACCTGCTCGACGACGAGGCCCTGTTCGCCTTCTACGACGAGCGCCTGCCCGCCGAGGTGGTCTCCGCCGCGCACTTCGACAGCTGGTGGAAGTCCCACCGCCGCACGGAGCCGCACCTGCTGGACCTCTCGGTCGAGGAGGTGGTCGGCGAGGACTCCAGCGGTGTGGACCTCGCGGACTTCCCGGCCACCTGGGTGCAGGGTGACGTCGAGCTGCCCCTCACCTACCAGTTCGAGCCCGGCACCGAGGCCGATGGGGTGACGGCCCACCTGACGCTCAGCCAGCTCAACCGGGTGCGCGACGAGGGCTTCGACTGGCAGGTGCCCGGCCTGCGCGAGGAGCTCGCGGTGGCCCTGCTGCGCTCGCTGCCCAAGGCGGTGCGCCGGTCCTTCGTACCCGCGCCGGACCACGCGGCGGCGGCGCTGAAGGACCTGTCCGAGCAACTCGCCGACGCGCCCACGGGGACCGCGACGGAGCCGATGCGGGGGAGCGGCACCTTCGCTGCCGCGCTCGCCGGTGCGTTGACGCGGCGGACCGGCACGCCGCTGGACCCGGCGGACATGGACACCGCCGCGGTCCCTGCACACCTGCGCATGACCTTCCGGGTCACCGAGGACGCCCCGGGCGAGGGCGGCAGGGTCCCGGGAGGGAAGGGCGCGGGAGGCGGTGCCCCGCGCGGCAAGGGGTCCCGCGGCCGACGCGGGCCGCGCCAGCGGCCCACGGTGCTCGCCGAGGGCAACGACCTGACGGCCCTGCAGGCGCAGCTCGCGGGCTCGCTGCAGGAGGCCGTGGCGGGAGCGGCGGCCGGACTCACCGCATCGGGGCTGACCAGCTGGACCCTTGACGAGCTGCCAGCCCACTTCGACGACGGCGGTGTGCAGGGCTGGCCCGCCCTGGTCGACGAGGGGACGACGGCCGGGGTGCAGGTGTTCGCCGACCCCCGCCAGGCGGCCCACGAGCACGCACTCGGCCTGCGCCGCCTGGTGCTGGCCGGCTTCAACCCGCCGTGGAACCGCATCCTGCGCAGCGTGGACAACCAGACCAAGCTGGCCCTGGGGGCCGCGCCGCACGGCTCCACCCAGGCCCTGCTGGAGGACGCGTTGGCGGCGGCGGTGGACTCGGTGATCGCCGAGCGCCTGGCCGCGGCCGGGACGGTGCGCACCCGGGAGGCCTTCGAGCAGGTGCAGGCCACCGCCGTGCAGCAGGCCGCGCCCCGCATCCTGGAGATGGTGGGCGCCGCCGGGAAGGTGCTCGCGGGCGTGCCGGCCGTGGAGCGCGCGGTGGAGTCGATGACGGCACCGCGCCTGGCGCCGCTGCGGGAGGACCTGACCGCCCAGCTGCGGGGGCTGGTGCACCCGGGTTTCCTGACCCACGCCGGCTACGAGCAGGTGCGGCACCTGCCTCGCTACCTGCAGGCCATGGAGCAGCGGGCGGCCAAGGCACCGACGGATCTCGCGCGGGACACCGAGCGGCTGGCCGTGGTGCAGACCGTGGAGCGCGAGCGGGCCGACCTGCTGGCGGGCCTGGACGAGCTGGAGCGGCTGCGGCCGGACGTCCGCGCGCTGCGCTGGATGACCGAGGAGCTGCGGGTCAGCCTGTTCGCCCAGCAGCTCGGGACCGCACACGCCGTGAGCGAGAAGCGCATCTACGCGGCCATGGACGCCGTCGAGAAGGCACTGGAACAGAGCCGCGGCGCGGGGCGTTGACCCCACACGGTCGCCCGCGCCACCAGGCGGTGCGCCGCCTATCGTGGCACCACGCATCCACAAGGGAGGACCCCCCGTGCAGGACCCCAGCGAGCTGTTCCGGATCGAGGACCCGGCCGACATCGACCCCCGGTCGGTGCGGACCGACACCCTGTGGCTGGCCACCGGGGGACTGGTCGATGCCGGCGACGTCGAGAAGAACGCGGTGGCCCACGTGCTCTCCACCATGGAGTCCCGGGTGGTCGCGTCCTTCGACGTCGACGCACTGCTGGACTACCGCGCCCGCCGGCCGTTGCTGACCTTCCAGCGCGACCGCTACATCTCGGTGGACATGCCGAGCCTGGTGGTCCACCGCGTCACCGACCCCAACGGGCGCCACTTCCTGCTGCTCAACGGCCCCGAGCCGGACTACCAGTGGGAGCGCTTCCTCATGGCCCTGCTGATGCTGGCGCAGGAGTTCGGCGTCCGCACCCTGGTCTCGGCCAACGGGGCGCCCATGCAGGTGCCCCACACGCGGCCGACCGGGCTGACCGCCTACGCCTCGGACGAGCGCCTCATCGCCGATCACGCATCGGTGTTCGGCACCATGCAGGTCCCTGGCCACGTCGACGGCCTGGCCCACGTGCGCTTCGCGGAGGCGGGGATCGACACCATCGGCTTCGCCATCCACGTCCCGGGCTACCTGGCCGACCGGGAGATGCTGGACGGCACCGTGGCCGCCCTGCACGCGATCTCGGAGGCCACCGGGATCGAGGTGCCCATGGACGACCTGGAGAAGCGGGCCGAGGTGAACCGCCGGGAGCTGGACGAGCTGGTGGAGTCCAACCCTGAGGCGCTCGAGGTGGTGCGCACCATGGAGCAGCAGTTCGACGAGTTCATGAGCTCTCAGCAGCGCCGCAGCCTGACCGCGCACGACGTGGCCAAGCTGCCCAGCCCCGACGAGATCGCCTCCGACCTGGAGGAGTGGCTGGCCTCCGGCGCCACGATGGAGGACGCGCCGAACGAGCCGGGCGACGGTGAGCCGGACGACGAGTCGGGCGCCGACGGCAGCGACGACCGCCCCGCGGACCCCGATGACGACGGTCCGCCTGCGGGCCGCGGCGGTTCGACGGTGTGGGGCTGAGTTCTCGGATAGATTCGACCACCGGACCGTATTCGCCTGCACCCGAGGAGGAACGATGGGCTTTTTCTCGTCCAAGAAGGACAAGGAGCTCGAACGACGGGCAGCTGCTGCCGCCCAGACCGAGGACCCCGGCCTGCTCGACAAGGCCGCACACAGCCTGGCCGACCGCCTGCTGAAGGTCGGCATCGACGGTGTCGGCCCGGTGAAGGGCGCGCAGAAGGTGGCCGAGCAGGCCCTGGTCGCCGCCAAGGGCGACGTCGAGAAGGCCGAGAAGGCCATCGCCAAGGACCACTTCCGCAAGATCGCTGGTGGCGGCTTCGCCACCGGGCTGGGTGGCCTGATCACCCTGCCGGTCGCGCTGCCGGCCAACGTGCTGGAGTTCTACCTGCTCTCGACCCGCGCCATCGCGGCGATCGCCCACCTGCGTGGCCACGACGTGCAGCAGCCCGAGCTCCGCTCGGCGATCCTGCTGACGCTGGTGGGCGCCGACGCCCGGGACATCCTCACCTCGGCGGGTATCCCCGCCACCCTGGTCTCCGGGGGCCGTCTGGCCTCGCTGGCCAGCCGCCAGCTGCCGGCCCCGGCTCTGATGGTGGTCAACAAGGCCGTGGGCTTCCGCATCCTGGCCCAGACCGGTGAGAAGGTGCTGACCCGCCTGGGCAAGGCGATCCCGCTGGCCGGTGGCGTCATCGGTGCGGCCCTGGACGTCTACCTGTTCAACCGCATCCTCGACCACGCGCGCGAGGAGCTGCCCCGCGTCTGAGGGCTTCGTCAACAGGTCGCCACGTCCTCCGCGGGAAAGCAACGGCCCACCCACACCACCGGCCCCGGCCCCACCCACGAGGTGGGCCGGGGCCGGTGGCATGGGGGCATGACGACGATCCCCAAAGTCCGAGACCTCCCCGACCTGCTCACCGTGGTGCCACTGCTGGCGGGCTTCACCCCCACCGATGCGGTGGTGCTGGTGTGCCCGACCCCCGAGGGGCGCGTGGCGCTCCAGCGGGTGGCGCTCCCGCCGCCGGACCACTGGAGCCATGCGCACCTCGACGCCCGCGAGCTGGTCCAGAGCGTGCTGCCGGCCCTGCTGCACGCCGACCTGCGGCGGCTCACCCTCATCGGCTACCTGTCCGACCCGATGGACCAGGACTACGTGGGGGCGCTGCTGCACCAGTCCGCCGACTGGCTGGCGGAGACCGGCATCGACGTGATGGGGGTGGCCCTGGTCTGTGAGGGCTCCTGGTGGCGCCCGGACTGCCCGTGTGGAGACCTGGAGTGCGGGGAGCCGCAGCCGGTGCCCAGCCTGCACGAGTCCGCCGCGGCGACGGCCCTCATCGCCGAGGGGGCCGTGGTGCACGAGTCCCCGGAGGCGCTGCTGGCGCCCTGGGTCGAAGGGGAGGGGGCGCAGCTCGACCCGCAGGAGCTGGCCGCGGCCACGAAGCGCTGGACCGGCCGCAAGGGGAACACCCGACTGCGCAAGGAGTCGCTGGAGCAGTGGCGGCGCGTGGTGCACGAGCCGGCCGCGGAGTTCGGGCCGCCGGAGCTCGCGGCGGTCCTGTGGGCGGCGCGGTCGGTGCCGGTACGTGACGCGCTCATCGCGTGGCTGACCCCGGGGGGCATGCCCCTGGAGGCCCTGGACCCCGACGCGCGGGCCGCGGTCGAGCAGGCGCTGGGCGAGCCGGCCTCCGTGGTCGGCGAGGACCGGTGGACGGGATGGGCGGTGACGCAGAACCTGCGGACGCTGACCGCCGTGCTGCCCACCACGTGTGCGGCGCCGGTGGCCTGTCTGGCGGGGCTGTGGGCGTGGTGGCACGGCGACGGGATCGTCGCGCGCTTCCTGCTGGAGCGGGCGCTGGACGCCGAACCGGGTCACACCCTCAGCGGGCTGTTGCTGCGGCTGGTGCACCACGGGATCCCGATGGAGGGAAGCCCGGCCCGCCGGGTCAGCGCCGGGTGTGATGCACTGGACACGAACGGGCGCCTACGTTGAGCCCACTGGTCACTACCTGCAGGAGAACCCCACCATGGCAGTCATCGTTGGATACATCGCGTCGGACGAGGGCCGCGCCGCTCTGAAGTTCGGCGTCGCCGAGGCGATCCGTCGTCAGGAGCCGTTGCAGGTCGTCCACTCCGCACGCACGGGCAAGGGGTCGGGGGCGGACTCCACCCGGGCCTTCGTGCGCGAGCTGGAGGCTGCCGAGAAGGACTTGGAGGAGGCCGGTGTCGCGCTGGAGCGACTGGACTTCGACCGCGGCAACGAGCCCTCGGAGGACCTCATCGAGGTGGCGGAGTCGGCCGCGTCCAGCGGTCAGGAGGCCGTGATCGTCATCGGCCTGCGGCGTCGCACCCCGGTGGGCAAGCTGCTCTTGGGCTCAAACGCCCAAAGGATCCTGCTCGAGGCGCCGTGCCCGGTCATCGCGGTCAAGGCGGTCTGAGGACCCTTCCAGTCATCGCGGTCACAGCGGTCTGCGGAGCCGCCCGGGACCCCTCAGGACCACCCCGCGCGACAGAGCGCGGGGTGGTTTTTTATAATGGTCATGTTCCACCAGCCCGGCGAGAGGGCGGACGAGGGAGGACCGCCATCGGAACCCCTCAGCACGTCTCCTCCGCACGTCATCGATCGACCCTCACCCATTCGGGGTGACCTCGTCGACTCCCCATGATTCCGTGCCCGGTGGTTCGTCGCGCCCGTGATACCACCCGGAAGGATCCGCTTCGTGACTCCCCCCACCTCCGAGAAGTCCGCAGAGAACCCCACCGTGAGCGAGCCTGTGACCGCGGTGCTGGGAAAGCAGATGTTGGACAAGCCGGGACTCATCGAGTTCGTGGAGCGCGCCGTCGACAACGGCAAGGTCGCCACCGACAAGGTCCAGGCGGCCATCGAGGGGGCCGACCTGACGCCCACCCAGGCACAGCGCCTGCTCAAGAACCTCCGCTCCCAGGGCGTCGAGGTGCACTTCGACCAGGAGACCGCGGCCCGGCTCGCCCAGGTGCAGCGGGGGGTGAAGCCGCGCGCGACGCGTTCGCGGACGGCCAAGTCCACGACCGCCAAGAGCACGACGGCCAAGTCCGCGACCGCCAAGTCGACCACCAGCAAGGCCACCACCGCCAAGTCCACGACGGCCAAGTCCACGACCGCCAAGAGCGCGACGGCCAAGTCCACGACCGCCAAGTCGACCACCAGCAAGGCCACCACCAAGTCGACTCCGACCAAGGGCGCGGCCGCCAAGTCGACCCCGGCCAAGGGCACCGCCAGCACCACCCGCAAGGCCACGAAGGCCGCGAAGGGCACCGCGGCGAAGTCCACCGCCAAGGGCAAGGCCGCGACCAAGACCACGGCGAAGTCCGCGGCGGAGACCAACGCCCGCAACGCCTCGGCCGACGCGCCGGAGCTGGACGAGATCGCGGCCGAGGACGAGGCCGAGGAGCGCGCCAAGCTCGAGGGCAAGGACACCGTCGAGCTGGTGGCCGGCGAGACCTCGCAGGTCGCCCCGCAGAAGGCTGCGGAGGAGGAGGCGTCGGAGTCCCGCGGGTTCGTGCTGCGCGCGGACGACGAGGACGACGCCCCGGCCCAGCAGGTCGTCACCGCCGGTGCCACCGCCGACGCGGTGAAGGACTACCTGAAGCAGATCGGCAAGGTCGCGCTGCTGAACGCCGAGCAGGAGGTGGACCTCGCCAAGCGGATCGAGGCCGGCCTGTTCGCCGAGCAGCGCCTGAACTCCGGTGACAAGATCGACGCCAAGCTCAAGCGAGAGCTGTGGTGGGTGGCCTCCGACGGCAAGAACGCCAAGAACCACCTGCTGGAGGCCAACCTCCGCCTGGTGGTCTCGCTGGCCAAGCGCTACACCGGCCGCGGCATGCTCTTCCTGGACCTGATCCAGGAGGGCAACCTGGGCCTGATCCGTGCGGTTGAGAAGTTCGACTACACCAAGGGCTACAAGTTCTCCACCTACGCGACCTGGTGGATCCGGCAGGCCATCACGCGCGCCATGGCCGACCAGGCCCGCACCATCCGCATCCCGGTGCACATGGTCGAGGTCATCAACAAGCTGGCCCGCGTGCAGCGCCAGATGCTGCAGGACCTGGGCCGCGAGCCCACCCCGGAGGAGCTCGCCAAGGAGCTCGACATGACCCCCGAGAAGGTCGTCGAGGTCCAGAAGTACGGGCGTGAGCCGATCTCCCTGCACACCCCGCTGGGCGAGGACGGCGACTCCGAGTTCGGTGACCTCATCGAGGACTCCGAGGCGGTCGTCCCCTCCGATGCGGTGAGCTTCACCCTGCTGCAGGAGCAGCTGCACTCGGTGCTTGACACCCTCTCCGAGCGCGAGGCCGGTGTGGTCTCCATGCGCTTCGGCCTGGCCGACGGCCAGCCCAAGACGCTCGACGAGATCGGCCGCGTCTACGGGGTGACCCGCGAGCGCATCCGCCAGATCGAGTCCAAGACGATGTCGAAGCTGCGCCACCCGAGCCGCTCGCAGGTGCTGCGGGACTACCTGGACTGAGCCCCGGCCTCACAGCACGCCACAGGGCGCCACCTCCGATGGGGGGGTGGCGCCCTGTCGCGTGGGTCGCCCCGGGCAGGGTGACCCGGCGGAGCCCCGGCCTCAGCGGGTGGCGGAGGCCGGGAACAGCCGCCGGCGGGTCCGGTCGACGGCGGACTCGTCGTGGTCCAGCCACGTCAGCAGCTGTTTCCGCAGCGTGTCGGCCGCGGCGGCGTCCCCGGCGTCCGTGGACGGTCGGGCGTATCGGGCGGCCTCGGCTCGGTGGGCCAGCTCCTGGAGCGTGTCGACGTCCACGTCGGGACGCTGTCGCAGCACCGCACTGGCCTGGGTGCGCACGGAGTCCGTGGGCAGGGTGCTCACTCCCCGGTCCAACAGGTCCAGGCGCAGCACCTCCCACGCGCCCGACCAGGGCGACTGCTCGCCCTCGCGGATCCGCTTGCGCGCCTGGCGCGCCCGCCAGGGCAGGTAGGCCAGGGCCAGGGCGGCGACCAGCAGGACCGCCAACCACGTCAGCAGCACCCGCCACCAGCCCGTGGAACCACCCTCGTCGTCGCCGTCCTCGGCGGACGACGGCGACGGGGAGGGCGAGGCCTGGGACGGCGAGGGGGACGCCTCGGAAGGGGAGGGCGAGGCCGGGGACGGGGACGCCTCGGAGGGGGAGGGCGACGCGCTCGCGTCGGCGCCCACCGGCTGGCTGTAGGCCGGCACCGCAGCGGCCCGGCTGGAGGGGGTCGGCTCGAAGCGCAGCCACCCCACGCCCTCGAAGTACAGCTCCGGCCAGGCGTGGGCGTCGTTGCGCTGCACCACGCGCTCGGGGCCGACGTCGGACCCGCGGCCCAGGTCGCTGGCGGTCTGCTCGCCGGGCAGCATGCCGATCGCCATGCGGGCGGGGATGCCCTGTTCGCGGGCCATCATGATCATCGTGGTGGCGTACTGCGTGCAGTACCCGCGCTTCTCGCGCAGGAAGGCCTGCACCATCGACTCGCCGTCCTGCGGCTCGGCGGCGTCGAGGGAGTACTCGAAGTCCCCGTTGCGCAGGAAGGACTGCATGGTCCGGGCCTTGTCCAGGGGCGCGTCGTCGGGGTCGAGCACCTCGGCGTTCAGCTGCGAGATCGTGTCCTGCAGCCCCTCGGGTACCTCGGTGTACGTCTCCGACAGCCCCTGGGGCTCGGCGGGGTCCGGCAGCTCCTCCGGCACCGTGGGCTCCAACGCCGTGCCCTCATAGCGGTTGGCGTCCTCGCCGACCCACACCGCACCCGTGATCGGGTCACCCGTCACCGCGACGGGGGAACTCAGGTCCACCGGGAAGGAGGGAGTCGCCACGAAGGGGGTCGGGATCCCGTTGGCGGTCACCGCGAAGTCCTCCTCGGTGGAATCCAGCTCGCCGGACCACTCCACCCGCGGCAGGCGGTCGGGCACCGCACCGTCCACGGCCGTGGGGTCCGGCAACACCTCCGCGGCGGCGCGGCCCTCCTGCGGCGACCACCGGTCGTTGGCGAAGCGATTGGTGGCCGTGATGCGCAGCGGGCCGGGCGAATCGCTCTCGGTGTGCCACAGGAGCACGGGGCGCTCGTCGTCACTGCGCAGGTCGGCCTCGAGGTCGAGGGTCTCGGTGAAGTCGACCGTGGCCAGCGAGCTGTCCGTGGCCAGGCCGCGGCCGACCAGACGTTGCTCGCGCTCAGGCAGCACCGAGGGAATCGCCAGCGCCGCGACGACGCCCAGGGTGGTCAGCGCGGCCGCCGTGGTGAGCATCGCCCCCCGCCCGGGGGCACCCAGGATGCCACGCCCCTGCCCGGAGGCCGGCGCTGTCTCGGCGGAGTGGTGGAGTGCGAGCAGGCCGGCCCAGGCCGCGGCGAGCAGCAGGAACCACCACCACGGCTCGTGGGTGGTGCGGTTCGCAGCCAGAATCACGAAGACCAGCAGTGGGGCGATGGCGCCCAGCAGCACCGAGCGCAGGGTGTGGACCGCCGCATCGGTGAACAGCACGAGCAGCGCGATGACGCTCAGGAGGGTGACCGTGAGGGATGGGTGGGCAGGAACCGGCGCCGCGCTCTCGGCGAGCAGCTGACCGGTCACCCGGACGTGCTCGCTGATGGCGCTGGCGGTCCGGGGTGTCGGGACGATGCCGGCCCACAGCGTGTCGGCCAGGGAGGACCGCAGCAGCAGGACCAGCGCGGTGACGAACTGGACCACCGAGGCCAGGACGGGCGACCCGGTCACCAGACGCACCAGGGCGGCGACGGCCACGAGACCCACGGTGAGCACGATGGCCGAACCCCACCAGCCGGCGTCCTCGAAGAGCTGGCGTGCCGGCCAGATGGTCAGCAGGCACAGGCCGGCCACCAGGGCGGCCGACAGGGGCTCGGTGCGGTCCCAGAGGCGGCGGAGCAGACCACCGCCGGGGGACTGGGCCCGCGGAGGGCGCGGGGCGGCCTGCGGGGTCGGGGTGCTCATGCGGTCTCTCCTCGGGAGGTCGCGCGCGTCAGGAGGTCCATGGCCCGGCGCACCTCGGCATCGGAGGGTCCGGGGGGCCCGAACGTGGACGGGCCGGGTGCGCCGTCGTGCCCAGCGGCCCCCGCTGCGCCGCCACCGGTCCAGGAGGACACGCGCCACCCACCCCGTCGCAGGGCGTAGGCCGCGGTCTCACGGTGGTCGGACGCCCCATCGGCCGGCTCCCCGCCCACGAGCAGCGCGGTGCCGGGGTGCCGGGGGTGGCGCTCACCCAGGGCGCCGGTGTCGGCAGGCGTTCGGCCCGTGGTCACCAGGAAGGGCAGCCCACCCGCCCGCGTGGCGCCCAGGGCGTGCTCGACGAAGTCCTCGGGGCGGCGGCCGCTGGGGGCGACGGTGGCCAGGTGGGCCAGGGCGTCGGCGGTGCGCACAGCGCGTTGGTGCAGCCCCTCCTCGAGGCCGGCGGCGGTGAGCAGACGCACCTCCAGCCCGGCGCGGGCCGCGGACTCCACCAGGGTCGCGGCCACCCGCACCGCGGCCTCGAAGGCCGGGGGCCCCGGGTAGACGCCGGTCGCGCCCTCGGCGCGGGCACCCCACGGTGCACCCTCGTCGATGCAGAGGAGCAGCCAGGGCTTCACCTCGGTGTCGTCGTGGCGGACCATGAGGTCGCCGGTGCGTGCCGTGCTGCGCCAGTGGATGCGGCGCACGTCGTCGCCGCGCCCGTACTCGCGCACGGCGGCGGCGTCCACCGCATCGGTCGTGGGGCGCATGGTCACGGTGCGCTGGGCGGCGTCCTGCACCAGCCGGCGCACCCGCGTCCCGGGGTAGTCGATGGTGCGGGGTAGCACCGTCACGGTCAGCGCCTCACCGGACTCGGTGAAGGCCTGCCGGGTCAGGCCGAACGGGTCGGAGCGGTCCACCAGCAGCGGCCCCACCTCGTAGAGACCGCGGTGGGTGGGGCGCACGGTGACCTCCTGCACGGTCTCCTCCTGGCGCACCGTGAGGGTGCCCAGCTCGACCATGGGTCCCCAGGTGGCGTGCACCGGGAGGTGGGTCACGACCGGGGCGCCGGGCAGGGGGACGGTCGAGCGGGTGGCCACGCGCAGGCCCACCGGGTCGCCCGCGCGCGGGGTCTGCGGCGTGGCCGTCAGGTCCGTGTGGGTCGTGCGCACCGATCCCAGTCCGAGCAGCCAGGTCAGGCCGGGCAGGGCGACGAGCAGCACGCCCAGCCGGCTCAGGTCGCCCAGGGCGAAGTACTGTCCGACGCCCACCAGCACCAGGCCCGCGAGGACCAGGACCCACCCGCGCAGCGTGAATCCGGGGAGCCGACGGGACGACGCGGAGGCGGAGGCGGCAGCCATCGGGCGCGGGCCGCTCAGGCGCCGGTCCGGTGCACCTGCACCGAGCCCAGGATGCGGCGCACCAGCTCGGTGCTGTCCACGTCGTGCTCCACGATGAGCCGGTGGGGCAGGGTCCACGGCGCCACCCGTTGGACGTCGTCCGGGGTCGCGGCGTCCCGGCCCTGCAGGGCGGCGTGGGCGGTGGCCGCCCGGAGCAGGTGCACCGAGGAACGGGGCGAGGCGCCCAGGACCACGTCGGGGGAGTGGCGGGTGGCTGCGACCAGGTCGACGACGTATCCACGCAGCCCCTCGGAGGCATGGACCTGCCGGGCCGCGGCCACCAGGCTGTGCAGGTCGTCCACGCTCATCACCGGCCGCAGCTGCGCGAGCGGGTCGTCCCCGGTCTGCTCGCCCAGCATCGCCATCTCGGCCTCGCGGGTCGGGTAGCCCAGGGAGGTCTCGCAGGTGAAACGGTCGCGCTGCGCCTCCGGCAGGGCGTAGGTCCCCTCCATCTCGATGGGGTTCTGCGTCGCCATGACCAGGAAGGGCTGCGGCAGTGGGCGGGTCACCCCATCGACCGTGACGTTGTGCTCGGCCATGGCCTCCAACAGCGCCGACTGGGTCTTCGGTGAGGCGCGGTTGATCTCGTCGGCGACCACCACGTTCGCGAACACGGGGCCGGGGTGGAACTCGAACTCGCTGCGGTCGGCGCGCCAGACGCTCACGCCGGTGACGTCGCCGGGGAGCAGGTCGGGCGTGAACTGGATGCGCCCGACACTGCCGCCGCTGGCGGTGGCCAGGGCGCGGGCGAGGGTCGTCTTGCCGACGCCGGGCACGTCGTGCAACAGCAGGTGTCCGCCCGACAGCAGGGTCACCAGGACCGTGTCGAGCACCTCCTCGTTCAGGTGGACCACCGAGGACACGGCACGACGCAGCGCGTCTGCGCCGGCCCGGACGTCCGAGACCGAGCGGGACGGGAAGGGAGTCGACATGGGCCCATCGTGCCTCACGCCCCTGACACGGCGCAGCAGCCCACGTCCCCCACTTTGCTCCACCCCTCCGGGGTGAGAGACGGAGATTTGGCGTGTTCTCGTCGGGACCCTGTGCGGAGTGGTCGCGGGCCGTGACGGGACGGCGCGCCGCAAGGCATCCGAAATCCCCGGTATCACAGGGGCAAAGGCCGGGGGGTGAGCGCCGGGGAGTAAAGGGGTCTGGAAGTGGAGCGAAGTGGAGTAGGGTGGCGCCAATCCAGCGACGACTCCAGCGGCCTTCGTGCCGGCGCGGAAGCACCCCTACCAGGAGACGAGGTGAGCCCCGATGTTCCTCGGAACCCACACGCCTCGCCTCGACGAGAAGGGGCGCCTGTTCCTCCCGGCCAAGTACCGCGACAAGCTCGCCCACGGCCTGGTGATCACCCGTGGTCAGGAGCGCTGCCTCTACGTCTTCCCGATGGCGGAGTTCGAGCGGATCGCCGCGGCCATGCAGTCCACTCCCGTGAGCAGCAAGGCCGTACGCGACTTCCAGCGCGTGTTCCTCTCGGGCGCCTCCGACGAGGTGCCGGACAAGCAGGGCCGCATCGTGATCCCGCCGACGCTCCGGGAGTACGCCGGGCTCAGCCGGGAGTGCACGGTGATCGGTACCGGCAACCGGGCCGAGATCTGGGACAGCGCCGCGTGGGAGAGCTACCTGGAGAGCACCGAGCAGTCCTTCTCCGAGCAGTCGGAGGAGGTGGTCCCGGGACTCCTGTGACGTCCTGCTGGGCCGGCCCCCGCCGCGCCGCATCCGGCACACCTTCCCCGGTGCCGGGCGCAGCCGGAGGGGACCCGCCCAGCAGGCCGGCCCGCACCCCGGCCGACCAGCCCGACCACGACACCCGCCCACCCAGACCGAGACATCCGCCAGACCCACCCGGACCACCGCGACACCGACCGGACCCACTGCAGGAGAGGAGGGGCAATGACCACACCCACCGACGGCCAGCCGCCCACCAGCACCCGGCACGTCCCGGTGATGCTGCCCCGCATCCTCGACCTCCTGGCCCCGGCCCTGGACGGGGTCGACGGTGCAGTGCACCTGGACGGCACCCTGGGCATGGGTGGCCACGCCGAGGCCCTGCTGGAGCGCTTCGGCCACGCACGGGTGGTGGGCATCGACCGCGACCCGCAGGCCATCGAGCTCGCCAGCGAGCGACTGGCCCGGTTCGGTCACCGCTTCGTGGCCCACCACGGCACCTACGACGAGGTGGGCCCGGCACTGGATCGACTGGGCGTGGACTCCGCGCAGTCGATGCTGTTCGACCTGGGCGTCTCCTCCCTGCAGCTCGACGAGGTCGGCCGCGGCTTCTCATACTCCCGCAACGCCCCGCTGGACATGCGCATGAACCCGACGGTCGGGCAATCGGCCGCGGACGTGCTGAACACCTATGGCCACGGCGACCTGGCTCGTGTGCTCAAGGAGTACGGCGAGGAGCGCTTCGCCGGCAAGATCGCCTCCGCCGTGTTGCGAGAGCGGGAGACCGAGCCGTTCACCGACTCGGCGCGCCTCGTGGAGCTGCTGGAGCGCACCGTGCCCGCGGCCTCACAGCGCACCGGGGGACACCCGGCCAAGCGCACCTTCCAGGCCCTCCGCATCGAGGTGAACAGCGAGCTGTCCATCTGGGCGACCACCGTGCACCGCGCGCTGGACCACCTGGCCGTCGGCGGACGACTGGCCGTTCTCTCCTACCACTCGCTGGAGGACCGCCTCACCAAGCAGGCCTTCGCCGCGGGGGCCACCTCGAGCGCGCCGGAGGGCCTGCCCGTGGAGCTGCCCGAGCACGCACCGTGGCTGCGCCTGGCCACGCGTGGGGCCGAGCAGCCCGATGAGGGGGAGCGCGCCGTGAACCGCCGGTCCAGCTCGGCCCGCCTGCGCGTGGCCGAGCGCACCCGCACCACCGACCGACCCTCCGGGAGGGGGAACCGATGACCACAGCACCGTGGAGTGGCCCGAGGGGTCTGCGAGGGCTGCGTGGCCGGGGTGTCACCCGCCCGGCCCCGGGCCGTGGAACTCGCCCGTCGCGCACGGCGGCCCCGTCGCTGTCGGCCCTGCGTCCGGCGGACTGGGGCCGTGCTGTCGGCTGCGTGGCCGGGGCCGGCATGCGCTCGGCCCGCGGGTACGTCAGCACCTGCTCGCACAAGGCGTTCGCCCTCCTGTGCGTCCTCATCGTGGTCGCGGCCATGGTCGCCTCCCTGGTCTTCAACACCGCCCGCGGCGAGGGGGCCTTCCACCTCGCCGAGGCCCAGTCCTCCCACCGGCAGGCCACCGAGACCCGGTTGTCCGTGGAGGCACAGGTCGACGAGATGAGCTCCCCCGAGCAGCTCTCGGCGCGCGCCGAGCAGCTGGGCATGGTGCCGGCTGGCACGATGGGCTACGTCGACCCCGAGACCGGGGCCGTGCTGGGGGAGGCCGAGGCCGCCCCCCAGGCCCCCGCATCGGCGGCGGACAACGGCGCGGGCAACGGGGCGGGCGGTGCGCCCGCTGACGAGTCCGACGAGAAGGACGACAAGGGCGAGGAGTCGAACCAGGCCAAGAAGGACGAGCCCGCCAAGAAGAAGCCCGCCGAGAAGAAGCCGGCGAAGAAGGCCGACGACGAGCCCACCGCGCAGCCCAGCCAGAAGTCCACCCCCGCCTCCGACTGATCAGCGAGAGACCACCGCATGACCGTGACCCAGACCCGTCGCCGCTCCCGGCGCCGGACCAGCAGCGCGGCGCCCGGGCACCCGGTCCGCCGTGCGCGCTGGTTGCTGGTGGTGGCCACCTTCGTGTTCACGCTGTTCGTCGGCCAGCTCTTCCGCCTGCAGGCCCTCGACGGGCCGGCCCTCGCCGAGACGGCCATGGCCTCGCGCATGCACACCGAGCGCGTCCCGGCACTGCGCGGCGCGGTGACGGACTCCTCGGGCACCGTGCTCGCTCGCAGCGTCTCGACCCGGCACGTCACCGCGGACCCCGAGTTGCTGCGGGACTTCAAGGGAAGCGAGAAGCGGGGACTCGACTCCGGGGCCCAGGGCAGCGCCGAGGCGCTGGCCGAGGTCCTTCAGCTCGACGCCGCCGAGCTCCAGAAGCGGATCGAAGACGCTCCCGGGCGGTTCCTCTACGTGGCCAAGGACGTCACCCCCACCGACTGGCGGGCGGTCCAGGAGCTCCGGCTGCCGGGCGTGCGCTCCGAGCCCTCCAGCGTGCGCACCTACCCGCTGGGCTCCACGTCCGCGCCCCTCATCGGCTGGGTGAACGCCCAGCAGGTGGGCTCCGGCGGCATCGAGGCCGTGGCGGAGAAGACCCTGTCGGGGACCCCGGGCACCATTGCCTACCAGCGGTCGGCCACCGGTGGGCGCATCGCGACCACCGCGGTGGACATCAGCGAGGCCCAGTCGGGCCGCGACGTGCAGCTCACCATCGACGCCGACATCCAGTTCAAGGCCGAGGAGCTGCTCGCGAAGCGCGTCCAGGACATGGGCGGCCTCTCCGGCACGGCCGTGGTGCAGCGCACCAACGGCGACGTGCTCGCGGCCGCCTCCTACCCGGGGTTTGACCCGAAGGGCAAGGTCGAGGACCCCCGCGACCGGCAGAACCCGATCTTCACCGAGGTGTTCGAGCCCGGCTCCACCGGCAAGGTGATCACGGCCGCGGCCGCACTGGAGGAGGGCCTGGTGGCCCCGGAGACCAAGCTCGTGGTACCCAACCGGCTGCCGCGGGCCGACAAGGAGTTCAAGGACTCCCACGACTTCCCGGGCAACCGCTACCTGACCTTCGCCGGCGCGCTGGCGACCTCCTCCAACATCGGCACGATCATGGCCGGTGAGGAGCTCGGCCGCGACCGCCTCCACGACTACATGAAGGGCTTCGGGCTGGGGGAGGGCTCGGGGCTGGGCTTCCCCGGTGAGTCGTCCGGCATCCTCGCCGACCCGGACACGTGGAGCGACACGCAGTACTTCACGGTCATGTTCGGCCAGGGCGTCTCGGCCACCGCCATCCAGCAGAACACGGTCTTCCAGACGCTCGCCAACGACGGCGTGCGCGTGAAGCCGCGCCTGGTCGCCGCCACCCGCGAGGAGGGCGGCGAGTGGGAGCCCACCGAGCGCGATGCGGGCACGCGCGTGGTCAGCGAGCAGACCGCCGATGCGGTGTCGCGCATGCTCACGGCCGTCCCCACCGAGGAGGGCACCGCCCCGCAGGCGGCCGTCCCCGGGTACGCCGTGGCCGGCAAGACCTCCACGGCCCAGCGCTACGACCCCGAGAAGGGCGGCTACGACGGCGTCACCGCGTCCTTCGCCGGGTACGCGCCGGCCGACGACCCGGAGCTGGTGGTGAGCGTGACCGTGCAGAAGCCCGAGGTGTCCCCCTGGGGTGGTGTGGTCGCCGGGCCGGTCTTCTCCGAGCTGATGGGGTTCGCCCTGCGCCAGGAGGGCGTGGCGCCCTCGTCGCGGGAGGCCGAGTACCCGCCGCTGAGCTACGACCCCAACGACCTGGTGGGCGAGGACTCCTCCGGTGGCCCGAGCGGGTCCGGGCCCTCCGCGGGGTCCGAGGAGCCCGACGCCGGCGGCTCCGCCCCGGCCACGACCACCGGCGCCGATGGCAGTGCGTCCCCCTCCCCGGAGTCGGGGGAGAATGCAGGCTCGACCCCGTCCAAACCCCAGGAGCAGACCCCGTGATCCAGCTGACCACCCGACAGCTCGCCCAGGTGGTGGGCGGCACGCTCGCCGGTGACGGGGAGCTGGTCCTCACGGGCCCCGTCGTGACCGACTCGCGCCTGGCCGAGGCGGGCTCGCTCTACGTGGCCCGCCGTGGAGAGAGCGCCGACGGCCACGACTTCGTCGAGGCTGCACTGGGGAACGGTGCCGTCGCCTCGCTCGCGGAGCGCGAGGTCCCCGGCACGTACGTGCTGGTGCCGGACGTGCAGGAGGCCTTCGCCCGCCTGGCGCGCTGGATGGTCGACGAGCTGCCCGACCTGCAGGTCGTCGCGGTGACGGGCTCCTCGGGCAAGACCTCCACCAAGGACCTGTTGGGGCAGGTGCTGGCCGAGGCCGGGCCCACCATCGCCCCCATCGAGTCCTACAACTCCGAGGTGGGCGTCCCGCTGACGGTGTGCCGGATCGAGCCCACCACGGAGTACCTCGTCGCCGAGATGGGCGCCTCGGGGCCCGGCCACATCGCGTACCTGACGGCCATCGCGCCGCCGCGCGTCGGCATCGTGCTCAACGTGGGGTCGGCGCACCTGGGGGGCTTCGGCAGCCAGCAGGGGATCGCCGACACGAAGGCCGCCATCGTCGAGGGGCTCCCGGCCGACGGGCTGGCCGTCCTGAACGCCGACGACCCGTTGGTGGCGGCCATGTCGGAGCGCGTCACCTCGGGTGAGGTGCAGTACTTCTCCCTCGATGCGGACCGGGCCGTCCGTGACGAGTCCGTGACCGCCTGGGCCGAGGACCTCGCGTTGGACGAGGCCGGCCGGGCGCGCTTCACCGTGGCCGTGCGCGGGCAGGGCGGGACCGAGCGCCACCCGGTGCACCTGCGGGTGCGGGGGGCCCACATGGCCGCCAACGCCCTGGCCGTCCTCCTGGCCGTCCGGCACGTGGGTGTGGACACCGCCGATGCGGTGGCCGCCCTGTCCCGCGCGGAGGCCATCAGTCGCTGGCGCATGGAGGTCACCGAGCGCCCCGACGGGGTGATGGTCATCAACGACGGCTACAACGCGAACCCCGAGTCGATGCGGGCTGCCCTCACCGCACTGCGTGACATGGCACACGGCCGCCGCACCTGGGCGGTGCTGGCCGGCATGCTCGAGCTGGGCCCGGACTCTGCGGCACGACACCGTGAGGTGGGGCGCCACGCCGCCGAGGTGGGCGTGGACGTCGTTCTGGTGGTGGGCGACACGGCCGCACCCATCGGCGAGGGAGTCCACGACGTCTCCACCGCGGCAGGGCAGGATGGGCCCGTGGTGATCAGCGTGCACGATTCCGAGGAGGCCCGCAGCGTGTTGGAGGACCAGCTGGTGGACCAGGACGTCGTCCTGTTCAAGTCCTCCCGGGACTCCGGGATGCGCGTGCTCGGTGACCAGGTCGCAGGAGTGGTCGCGTGATCGGCGTCGTCGTCGGGGCAGCGGTGTCGCTGCTGGTCGTGCTCCTGGGCATGCCCGCCTTCATCCGCTACCTGCAGTCCAAGCGCTACGGGCAGTACATCCGGGACGACGGGCCCACCTCGCACCACGTGAAGCTCGGCACGCCCACCATGGGCGGGTTCGTGATCGTGGTCGCCGCGGTCCTGGGCTACGTCGCGGCCCTGCTGGCCCGGTGGGAACCGCCGTCCTGGACGGGAGTGCTGCTCATGTTCCTCATGGTCGGCATGGGCGCCATCGGGTTCGCCGACGACTACCTGAAGATCGCGCGCAAGCACAACCTGGGCCTGACCTCGGTGCAGAAGCTCATCGCCCAGTTCACCGTGGCCACCGTGTTCGCGGTGCTGGCGCTGCAGTTCCCCAACGCCGACGGGGCCACCCCGGCGAGCACCGCCATCTCGTGGGTGCGCGACACCCCCTTCGACCTGGCTGCCGCCGGCGCCGTCGGCGGGGTGCTGCTCTTCGTGCTGTGGGCCGGGCTGATCATCGCCGGCATGTCCAACGGCACCAACCTCACCGACGGACTGGACGGGCTGCTGACCGGTCTGGCAGCCATCGTCTTCGCCGCCTACACCCTCATCGCGTTCTTCCAGTTCTCCCAGAACTGCTCGATGGTGGACACCGGGGCCTGCTACACCGTCCGCGACCCGCTGGACGTCGCGGTCATCTGCGCCTCGGTGGCCGGTGCCTGCATCGGCTTCCTGTGGTGGAACGCCTCCCCGGCCAAGATCTTCATGGGTGACACCGGGTCGCTGGCCCTGGGCGGGGCACTGGCCGGCGTGGCCATCGTGACCCGCACCGAGCTGCTGGTCGTCGTGATCGCCGGTGTCTTCGTCATGGAGACCATCTCGGTCATGATCCAGGTGGGCTCGTTCAAGTCCACCGGAAAGCGCGTGTTCAAGATGACCCCCATCCACCACCACTTCGAGATGCTCGGCTGGCCCGAGGTGAACGTCGTGATCCGCTTCTGGATCCTCGGCGGCCTGTTCGTCGGCGCCGGCATGGCGTTGTTCTACACCGACTGGCTGGTGCGCTGATGGCGGGGCTGGTGCCCTTGGAGACGGGCTTCGCCAGCCCGGAGCCGCGGGGCGGACGCCTGACCTGCCGGGAGGCCGACTGGGCCGGGCTGCGAGTGGTGGTCGTCGGTCTGGGGGTCAGCGGTTTCGCCGCGGCCGATGCCCTGCTGGAGCAGCAGGCCCGGGTCACGGTGCTGGAGGGCAAGGAGCCCGAGCCCGGCACCCAGCTGGCCGAGCGCGCCCGGCTGCTGGGCATCCTGGGCGCCGAGCTCGTCACCGGGGAGGCCGCCGCCGGCTGGTTCGCCACCGGGGACCACGCGGTCGCCGCGTGTACAAAGGCGCTGGACGAGCAGGGGGCCGAGGTGGTCGTCACCTCCCCGGGCCTGCGCCCCTCCACACCGCTGCTGGAGGCCGCCCGGCGTGCCGGGATCCCGGTGTGGAGCGAGGTCGAGCTCGCCTGGCGCATGCGCCCGTCGCAGGGCGCCGCTCCGTGGCTCTGCGTCACCGGCACCAACGGCAAGACCACGGTGGTGCGCATGCTCACCGCGATGCTCGAGGCGGGCGGCGAGCGCGCCGTGGCCGCCGGGAACGTCGGTACCCCGATCATGGAGGCGATCCTGGACCCCACCCGGTTCGGGGCGATCGCCGTGGAGCTCTCCAGCTTCCAGCTGCACCACACCTGGACCGTCTCCCCGGAGGCGTCCTGCGTCCTGAACATCGCGGCCGACCACGTGGACTGGCACGGCAGCATCGAGGCCTACGCCGGGGACAAGGGGCGCATCCACCACAACGCCCAGGTGGCCGCCGTGTACAACGTGCAGGACGAGGTCACACGGACGCTGGTGGAGCAGGCCGATGTCGTCGAGGGCTGCCGGGCGGTCGGTTTCGGCCTGGGCACCCCGGGCCTCTCGGAGCTGGGTCTGGTCGAGGACGTCCTGGCCGACCGCGCCTTCGTGGACGACCGGCAGAACTCCGCCGCCGAGCTGGGCACGCTCGAGGACCTGACCCGCGATGGTGTGGCCCCCGCGCCGCACCTGGTGGCCAATGCGCTGGCGGCCGCGGCCCTGGCGCGCGCGCACGGGGTGCAGCCAGCCGCCATCCGCGCCGGCCTGCGCGCCTTCCGCGCGGACCCGCACCGCATGGAGACCGTGCTGGTGGCCGACGGCATCACCTGGGTGGACGACTCCAAGGCGACCAACCCGCACGCCGCGGCCGCCGCGCTCACCGCGAGCGACCGCATCGTGTGGGTGGCCGGGGGAGACCTCAAGGGGGCGGAGGTCGACGAGCTGGTCGCCGCAGTGGCCGACCGGCTGCAGGCCGTGGTCCTGCTCGGCAAGGACGCGCGGGTGATCGCCGAGGCCGTCGCCCGCCACGCGCCCGAGGTGCCCGTCGACCACATCGAGCACACCGACCCGCGCCGCGCCGTGACCGATGCGGTGACGGCCGCCACCGCGCGCGCCGCCGCCGGCGACATGGTGCTGCTGGCCCCGGCCGCTGCGTCGATCGACATGTTCTCCAACTACGGCGAGCGCGGGGACCTGTTCGCCCAGGAGGTCCGGCGCCTCCACGGCGGGCAGGACGACGGGCCCGACCGGGCTGATGGCTGAGGCCACGCACGTGGGGACGCACGTCTCGCGCTGGGAACAGTTCACCGACTGGCTGCAGCGGCCGGTCACCGTGGCGCGCCTCGCGGTCGCCGCCCCGTTGGCCCTGCTGGTGCTGGGTCTGGTGATGGTCCTCTCGGCCTCGTCGGTGACCTCCTTCTCCGAGTCCGGGTCGAGCTACGCCGAGGGGGTCAAGCAGGCCACCTTCGCGGGTCTGGGTCTGGCCGGGGCCGCGGTGATCGCGTTCCTGCCCGTGGCGTGGATCCGCCGGTTGGCCGTGCCCGCGCTGCTGGTGACGATCGCCCTGCAGGCGCTGGTGTTCACCCCGCTGGGCGTGGCGGCCAAGGGGAACCGCAACTGGATCCTCGTGGGTGGGCAGACCGTGCAGCCCTCGGAGTTCCTCAAGCTGGGACTCGTGCTGGGCGGGGCCTACCTGCTGGCGCACAAGGTGCCACGGCTGCGCGAGTTCCTGCACCTGATGGTGCCCTTCGTCGTGCCGGTGGTGGCGATCTGCGTGGGGCTCGTGCTGGCGGGGCGGGACCTCGGTTCGGCGCTGGTGCTGCTGGCCGTCGCCGTGGGCATGCTGTGGGTGGCCGGGATCTCCCTGGTGTGGATGGGCCTCGGGCTCGGGGCCGCCGCCGCGGCGGCCGGGGTGCTGGCGGTGACCTCGAGCAACCGCATGGGGCGCATCGCGGTGTGGCTCAACGACTGCTCGGACCCTCACCAGGAGAACTGCTACCAGAAGGTCCACGGGGAGTACGCCTTGGCCGACGGTGGCTGGTGGGGCGTCGGTCTGGGGGCCAGCCGCGAGAAGTGGTTCTACCTGCCCGAGCCGCACAACGACTTCATCTTCGCCGTCATCGGCGAGGAGCTCGGCATGCTCGGCGCCTGCGGGGTGATCGGGCTCTTCGCAACCATCGGCTTCGTCTGCTACCGGGTGATCGCCGGCACGCGGGACACGTTCACCCGCATCGCCACCGGCGGGATCATGGCGTGGCTGCTGGGCCAGGCGATGATCAACATCGGGTCGGTCATCGGCCTGCTGCCGATCATCGGTGTCCCCCTGCCGCTGGTCTCCTCCGGTGGCTCGGCCCTCGTGGCCGCGCTGGGGGCGATGGGGGTGCTCGTCGCCTTCGCCCGGGCGCAGGTTCCCGGGACCGGGCGGGCACGCAAGCGCTCGTCCGGCACCCGCTCGCCGCGCACCCGAACAGCCGGCGCTCGGTCGGCCTCGACCCGGTCGGCCGGAACCCGCTCGAGCTCCCCGCGGGCGGCGGGCGCTCGTTCCGCTGGCACCGGTGGGAAGCAGCCCGCAACAGGCGGGCGCGCGGTCACCCGTCGGCGCCCTCGCTCCTGAGAGACTGGCGACCGACCACCCGGGCACGGCGTCCGGGTCCTGACACACGCCGTTGGAGGCATCCATGACTTCCCTGACCTCGGTCGTCCTCGCCGGAGGGGGTACGGCAGGGCACGTCTCGCCCCTCATCGCGACGGCGGACGCCCTGCGCCGTGAGCACCCGGAGGTGGGGATCACGGTGCTGGGGACCGTCGAGGGCCTGGAGGCCCGGCTGGTGCCCGAGCGGGGCTACCCGCTGCGCACCATCGGCAAGGTGCCCTTCCCGCGGCGCCCGGGAGCCGCGGCCCTGCGCTTCCCCGCCGCCATGAAGCGGGCGGTTGACCAGGCCGGGCGGGTGCTGGACGAGACCGGGGCGGAGGTCGTGGTGGGCTTCGGCGGCTACGTCTCGACCCCGGCCTACCTCGCGGCCCGCAACCGCGGCATCCCCATCGTCATCCACGAGCAGAACTCCGTGGCCGGTCTGGCCAACAAGCTCGGTGCGCGCCTCACCCCCCACGTGGCCACCACCTTCACCCAGACCAGGCTGCGCGGCTCGCGCGTGGTGGGCATGCCGCTGCGTGAGGAGATCTCCGGGCTGGACCGCGCGGCGCTGCGTCCCGAGGCGCTGGACGTCCTGGGCCTGTCGGACCACCGGCCCACCGTGCTGGTCACCGGCGGGTCGCTCGGGGCCGCCCAGCTCAACGACTCCTTCGCCCACTCGGCCGACGCCTTGCTGGCCTCCGGCGTGCAGGTGCTGCACCTGACCGGCGCCGGCAAGGTGCCGCAGGCCCTGGTCGGCCGCGACGACAGTGGGCCGGGCCCGCGCTACGTGGTGCTGGAGTACTGCGACCGCATGGACCTGGCCTACGCGGCGGCCGACCTCGTGGTCTGCCGGGCGGGTGCCAACACCGTGACCGAGCTGGCGACGGTGGGCCTTCCGGCCGTGTACGTGCCACTGCCGATCGGCAACGGCGAACAGCGACGCAACGCCTCCGACGTGGTGGAGGCAGGAGGCGGGATCGTGGTCGACAACGATGCGGTGACCCCCGCGTGGGTGACCGGTGAGCTCACGGCCCTGGCGACGGACGCGCCGCGCCTGCAGGCGATGTCGCGGGCCGCGGCGTCCCTGGGGTCCGGCGCGGCCGCCGGGGACATGGTGGAGATGATCCGCAGGGCCGTCCGATGAACGGGGACACCCGGGGCGCCGCGCTGGGCGGCGGGGAGATCGCCGGGGTGCCGACGCGGTTCGACTTCCGCGCCGAGCTGCCCGCGCTGGATGCCTGGCAGCGGATCCACCTGCTGAACGTCGCAGGGGCGGGGGTCTCCCGCATCGCGCGGCTGCTCGCGGCCCGCGGGGTGGCCGTCAGCGGCTCCGACCCGGCGGACCTGCCCGTGATGGCCTCCCTGCGCGAGGCGGGGATCGACGCGCAGGTGGGGTGGGACGCCGAGCGGGTCGCGGACGTGGACGCGGTCGTGGTCTCGAGCGCCACCAAGGAGGACGTGCCGGAGCTGCGGGCCGCCCGGGAGCGCGGTCTGCCGGTGCTGCACCAGGCGCAGGCCCTGGCGCTGGCCACGCAGGGGCGGCGCCGGATCGTGGTGGCCGGGGCCAACGGCAAGACGTCCACCTCCGCGATGGTGGCCTGGGCGCTGCGGGCGGCCGGTCGTGACTGCGGCTACGCCATCGGGGCCGAGCTCGTGGGCCGTGGACGCAATGCCGAGGTGGGGACCGCGCCCGAGTTCGTCATCGAGGGCGACGAGTCGGACGGGTCCTTCGTCACCTACCGTCCCGAGGTGGCGGTGCTGACGAACGTGCGCCCGGACCACCTCGACCTCTACGGGAGCTTCGAGACCGTGCAGCGCGCCTACGACGAGTTCCTGGCCACCATTCCCCGGGGGGGAGTGCTCATCGCCTGCTCGGACGACCCCGGCGCACGGGCTGCCGCGGACCGTCAGCGTGACCGGCTGCGGGTGATCACCTACGGCTTCGGGGTCGAGGGCCAGGCCACCCCCGACCTGCACCTCGGGACTCCCGATCACCGGGGCATGGTCTGGGAATCCGTTCTGCAGGATAATATCTCAGGTCGAACTCTGAACTTGAGGGTCAAGGTTCCGGGTGCGCACAACCTGCTCAACGCCGCGGCCGCTCACGCGGTGGTGGTGCACGCCAGCGCGACGGGTGCCCACGGTGCCGGGGGCGATGCTGCCGGCGCCGACGCAACGGTGGTCGAGGGTCCTGTGGACCCCGCCCTGGAAGCGGCCAGCCTCGCGGGGCTCGCGGACTTCGCCGGGGCCAGCCGCCGCTTCCAGGTGCGGGGTGAGGCCGGGGGTGTGGTGGTCGTCGACGACTATGCCCACAACGGCGACAAGGTGGCCGCCGTCGTCCGCACCGGTGCGGCGCTGGCGCGCGAAACCGGCCACCGGGTGGTCGTGGCCTTCCAACCCCACCTGTTCTCCCGCACGCGGGACTTCGCCGCGGAGTTCGCAGCGGGCCTGGACGCCGCCGACGAGGTGCTCCTCCTGCCGGTCTTCGGCGCGCGGGAGGAGCCCCTGCCGGGCGTCTCCAGCCAGCTGATCGCCGACCGGCTCACGACCTCCCACCGTGCGGTGGGCTCCCTCGAGGAGCTGCCGGACGCGGTGGTCGAGTCGGCGCGGCCCGGCGACCTCGTGCTGCTGGTCGGTGCCGGGAACGTCACCACGGCGGGGCAGGCCGTCCTCGACGCCCTGCGCGCTGCCTCGTGAGCCGCGCGGGCGGCTCGCGCCGGGGCCGCGTGGTGCGTCCCGAGCCCGGCGCCGGGGGCCCGGGGGCCTGGTGGGGGGTGGGGGCCCTCATCGCGGTGCTCCTGGCGCTCGGCGCCGCCTGGGTGGCCCTCGGTTCCCAGTGGTGGGTGGTGCGTTCGGTCGACGTCCGGGTGGAGGCGCCGCCGAGTACCGCTCCGTGGTCGGAGCAGGTGGCCGATCCGGCCCAGGTGCAGCGCGTCTCCGGGATCCGGGTGGGGGACCGGGTGGCGACCCTGCCTCGCAGTGAGGCGCGGGAGCGCCTGGAGGAGGTCCCCGGTGTGGCCGCGGCCGACGTGGGTCGGGGCCTGACCGGCACGGTCGTGCTCGAGCTGCAGCTGGAGGAGGCCGTGGCCACCCGGGCGCGCGGTGACGAGCAGGAGGTCCTGGCCTCCAGCGGTGAGGTGATCACCACCGTCCCGGACGGCGCGGCCCCCGGGGGCGAGGAGGGTGGGGGCACCCCTGCCCTGCCCGAGCTCCAGCTGGCCGACGGCGTACCCGAGGGGCAGGCCGACCAGGCGGTCAGCCGTGCCGTCGGCACCCTGGCCGTGATGTCGGACGAGACGCGGCAGGAGGTGCGCGAGTACCGCGCCTCGGAGTCCGGCCTGGCCACGCTGCTGCCCGACAGTCGCGTGGTCCACTGGGGCCACGTTACCGACGAGGCGGACCTGCACGAGCGGGAGCGCAGCGTGCGGGCCATCCTCGCCGAGCAGTCCCCGGCGCCCGGCGCGACCCTCGACGCCACCCAGCGGGGGACCGTGGTGGTGCACGAGGGGTGAGTCGCGCGGCGCCCCCCGAGGGATGACCCTCAACTCCACGATGAGAGTGGCGCGCGACCATGGTCCGACATAGGGTTCAGCCAGACCCAGGGACGGGTGTCGACGGCGTACAGTGCACCTCATCGGTGAACGGTTCCCGCGAATCCGCCTCACCATGCGGCACGCGACGTGTGACCGTGAAGTAGAAGTTCACCCCTTGCCGTTCAGGACGGGGTGGCGACACAGACCTGGCAGCCGTCCCGGCGCCCGACACAGGAAGGCCAGCCCTCCATGGCAAACCCGCAGAACTATCTCGCCGTGATCAAGGTCGTCGGTATCGGCGGCGGCGGCGTGAACGCCATCAACCGCATGATCGAGGTGGGCCTCAAGGGCGTCGAGTTCATCGCCATCAACACCGACGCGCAGGCGCTGCTCATGAGCGACGCCGACGTGAAGCTGGACGTGGGCCGCGAGCTCACCCGCGGCCTCGGCGCCGGCGCCGACCCCGAGGTGGGCCGTCAGGCCGCCGAGGACCACGCGGACGAGATCGAGGAGGTCCTCAAGGGGGCCGACATGGTCTTCGTGACCGCCGGCGAGGGTGGCGGCACCGGCACCGGTGGCGCTCCGGTCGTGGCCCGCATCGCCCGCTCGCTGGGCGCGCTGACCATCGGTGTGGTGACCCGCCCCTTCACCTTCGAGGGTCGTCGCCGCGCGAACCAGGCCGAGTCCGGCATCGGGTCGCTGCGCGAGGAGGTCGACACCCTCATCGTGATCCCGAACGACCGCCTGCTGTCGATCAGCGACAAGGGCGTCACCATGCTCGACGCCTTCCGCTCGGCCGACCAGGTACTCCTCTCGGGTGTGCAGGGCATCACCGACCTCATCACCACCCCGGGTCTGATCAACCTCGACTTCGCCGACGTGAAGTCGGTCATGCAGGGTGCCGGCTCGGCCCTCATGGGCATCGGCTCGGCCCGCGGTGAGGACCGCGCGGTCGAGGCCGCGGAGCTCGCCATCTCCAGCCCGCTGCTGGAGGCCAGCATTGACGGCGCCTACGGCGTGCTGCTCTCGGTGCAGGGTGGCAGCGACCTGGGTCTGTTCGAGATCAACGAGGCCGCCCGCCTGGTGCAGGAGGCCGCCCACCCGGAGGCCAACGTCATCTTCGGAACCGTCATCGACGACGCGCTGGGCGATGAGGTGCGCGTCACCGTCATCGCCGCCGGGTTCGACGGTGGCGAGCCGACCCCCCGCGAGGACGCCAGCGCGCAGACCGGCCAGCAGGCCGCCGGCGAGCATGCCGCCGGTGGGCACCTCGGTGCGGGCTTCGGTGGCCCGTCCCGCCCCTCCGTGCAGCGCCCGGCCCAGCAGGGTGGCACCCAGCCGGCGCCGCAGCGCCAGCAGGCCCAGCGTCCCCCGCAGCAGGCCGCGCAGCAGCGTCCGGCCCCGCAGAAGCGCCAGCAGCCCGCCGGTCAGAAGCCGAAGGGCCAGCAGGCCGGTCAGCGCCAGGCCGACCTGGACGTGCCCGACTTCCTGAAGTGATGGCCGAGGTCGCCAGCCGCACCGCCTGACCCCGGGCCGGGACCGATCGTCCCGCCCCACCCCAGGCCCCTCCCGCGCTGAACCCGCATCGGTTCATGCCGGGAGGGGTCTGCGGCGTGTCCGGGGGGCCAGGAGGTCACAATGGAGGAGTTCCCCCGCACACGACCGAAGGTGCCCCGTGACCCCGTCTGGATCCACCTCCCACGCCCCCGCCACGCCCGTGTGGTGGCAGGAGTCCCTGCCCCCCGCGGATGACCTCTGGGGGGTCGAGTGGCTCTTCACCCGCCGGGCTGTGGACCACTTCCCGGGGGAGGGCGGCATGGCCGGCTTCAATCTGGGCGACCACGTCGGCGACGATGCGGGGCGCGTCGCCGCGCACCGGAGGGCCCTGGCCCGGGGTCTCGGCGTGGGGCTGGACGACCTGCACTGGATGAACCAGGTGCACGGGGCCTCGGTCCGAGTGGTGGACGCCGAGTCGGCCAGTCACACCCCGGCCGGTTCGCACGTGCTCCCCGAGTCCGACGGCCTGGTGGTCGATGCGGCCGAGCGCCACGCGGCGGGCCTCGAGCCCGGAGCCGGCCTCGTGGTGGTGGCCGACTGCACCCCGACCCTCCTGGTGGACCGTGAGCGAGGTCTGTGTGCCGTCGTCCACGCTGGGCGCCCGGGCATGCTCGCGGGGGTCGTGGAGCGCACCGTCCAGGAGCTGCGAGCGCGGGGGGCCCAACGGCTCGAGGCCGTCGTCGGCCCGTCGGTGTGCAGCCGCTGCTACGAGGTGCCGGCCGAGACGCGTGACGACGCCGAGCGACGGGAGCCGGTGTCCGTCGGCCGGACCTCCTGGGGGACCCCCAGCATCGACGTCGCCGCCGGGGTGGTGGAGCAGCTGTCCCGCCTCGGGGTCTCGCTGCGTGAGTGGGTCCGCGGGTGCACCCTGGAGGACGAGGACCTCTTCAGCTACCGCCGTGACGGCAGCACCGGCCGGCTGGCCGGCGCGGTCCGCCTGGTGCCGCCGACCTCGGGGGGCCTGTCGTGAGGTCCGATGCGGTGACCCTGCCCGAGGACGCCGACGCGCGCACCGCGGAGCTGGCCGACGGGCTGCAGGCGACGCTCGCCCGCATCGAGGAGGCCTGTGGCCGGGCCGGGCGGTCGCCCGAGGAGGTCACCCTGGTGGTGGTCACGAAGTTCTTCGGGGCCGAGGACCTCGCCCGGCTGGTGCGCCTCGGGGTCCGGGACGTGGGGGAGAACCGCGACCAGGAGGCCGCGGCGAAGGCCGCCGCGTGGCCCGACCACCTGCCGGCGGGGGAGCGGGGCGTGGCCGAGGCGGTGCGGATGCACTTCATCGGGCAGGTGCAGAGCAAGAAGGCCGGCTCGGTGGCGGGCTACGCCGACCTGGTGCACTCGGTGGACCGGCTCAAGCTGGTGGGTGCCCTGGACCGCGGGGCGCAGCGGCACGGCCGACGCCTCGCCGTGTGCGTGCAGGTGGACCTGGACCCCGTGGTCGAGGGTGGCGAGCCCGACGCCGGACGTGGTGGGGCCCACCCCGACGACCTGCCGGAACTGTGCGCGGCGGTGGACCGGTCCGAGCGGCTGGACCTCGCCGGGCTGATGACGGTCGCCCCGCCCCAGGTGGAGCCCGCCCGGGCCTTCGCCGAGCTGGCCCGGGTGCACGCCGCGGTGCTGGCCGAGCACCCGGGCGCCACGATGCTGTCGGCGGGCATGAGCGGGGACCTGGAGGCCGCCGTCGCCGCCGGTGCGACACACGTGCGGGTGGGGTCGGCAATCATGGGGGCACGTCCGCCGCTGGGCTAGCCTTGCCCCACCACGCCGACCGACCCCGATGCCTCCCCGGAGGTCGATCCTCGGGGGCGGCGTGCCGGAACTTCCCACGATTGCCCGTCAGGACCAGCCGGGAGCTAGGAGCGACACATGGCCGGTGTCTTCAACAAGACGATGGAGCTGTTGGGCTTCGCCGAGATCGACGAGCGCGACCGCTACGACGCCTACGACGACGAGGTCGACCGCGACGAGGCGGACCGTGACCCGCGCAGGGCCCCCGGTCGGGAGGAGAGCGGCGCGCACCGCCTCGACGACGATGACGCGCGCAGCCCCCGCGAGGAGCGCGGCCGTGCCGTGGCCCCCGTCCCTGCGGACCGGCGTGAGCGCGCCGTGACGCCGCGTCCCGAGTCCCGTCGATCCGCAGGAGTTCCCATGGGCGGCATCCACCGCATCACGACCATCCACCCGGCCACCTTCAACGAGGCCAAGCTCATCGGTGAGAGTTTCCGCGAGGGCGTGCCGGTGATCATGAACCTGACCGACCTGTCCGATGGTGACGCCAAGCGCCTGGTGGACTTCGCCGCCGGTCTGGTCTTCGGCCTGTACGGCTCGATCGACCGCATCACGAACAAGGTCTTCCTGCTGTCTCCGGAGGGCGTGTCCTCCGAAGGCGGGCAGGGCGACCCGACCGGCCAGAACCCCGGCCAGAACAGCTCCGACTGACCCGTGGTCGTCCTCCTCGCCGTCCTCCACCTGGCGCTGTTCCTGTTCTTCTGGGCCCTGCTGGTCCGGATGATCTTCGACTGGGTGCAGTCGTTCGCCCCCTCCTGGCGCCCCTCGGGTCCGGCCCTGGTGCTCGCCGAGGGCGTCTTCACGGTCACCGACCCGCCCCTGAAGGGGCTGCGCCGGCTGATCCCGCCGCTGAACCTCGGGGGGATCCAGCTCGACGTCGGGTTCCTGGTGCTGGCCATCGGCACGCTGATCCTGATGGGGATCGTCAACCCCCTCGGCTGACCGTCCTCCTGCTCGTCCACACGACGGCCCCGCCCCGCCCGGGCGGGGCCGTCGTGCGTGGCAGACTCGAGGGTGACGGTGACGCGAGAGGACGAGGATGCCCCTGAACCCTGATGACCTGTTCGAGCACGAGTTCGACGAGACCCGGCTGCGCCCCGGGTACGAGAAGAGTCAGGTCAACGACTTCTTGGACGGCGTGCAGGTGGAGCTGCGTCGCCTCATCGCGGAGAACGAGTCGCTGCGCGACCGGCTGCACGGGCAGAGCGAGGCGCCGGAGTTCGCCGGGGGCTGGGAGGGGCCGGTGGAGCCGATCACCCACGCGCCGCCGACGACGGGGTCGATGGGGCGGGCCACGGCGGACGACGGCTTCGTCCCGGCCGGCGGTCCGGCTGCGCCCGCCGGTTCGGCCGAGCAGGTCCGGCAGGAGGCCGACCAGCGGATCATGGCGGCCATGCACGCGGCGGAGAGCGCGGAGTTCGACGCGCACCACCGCATCGAGCAGGCGCGCCGTGAGCAGACGGAGGCCGAGGCCGCGCTGGAGCGGGTGAAGGAGCGCGTGGCGGGTCTCACGAGCGCTGCCGACCGGGTGGAGGCGGCCGGTGACGAGGGGGCGCAGGCCGGAGAGCTGTTGGCTGCCGCGCAGCGCCTGCACGACGAGCACGTGTGGGCCGCCGAGGAGTCGGCCCGCTCGCGCGAGCAGCACGTCGAACGGAGGCTGGCGGAGCTCGAGCAGCGCATCGCGGACGCGCGGGAGCGCCTGGCCGAGTCCGACGCCATGCTCCGATCGCGCGCCGACGAGTTCGCCGCGTGGGCCGCCGAGCAGCGGCGCTTCCTGGCCGCCCCCCCGGAGCGCAACGCGGGCCAGCCCAGAGGTCGCTCGGGAGCAAGCTCCCTCTGGGGGTGACGGGTTCCGCTTTCCTGCGTGAGTGAACTCCGGTCGAACAGCAGGTGACGATTTGGGCACAAAGCGGGTGTGTGCTTTGTCTCACGTCGAGAAGAGCCTATGGTTCCCGCAATCGTTCCGCGAGGGAACGCCACGCACAGTCACAGGCCGTCCGCAGTCCCCTGTCGAGGGGCGCCGGGGCCGGTGTTCGACGAACCGAGGAGAAGCGGTGGCCACGACGACCGCGAGCAAGAAGGCACCGGCCAAGGCGGCTTCCACCGCCACGAAGGCCCCGGTGAAGTCCACCGCGAAGAAGGCGCCGGCCACCAAGGCACCCGCGTCGAAGACGGCGTCGACGAAGACGACCTCATCGAAGTCGGCTGCCAAGAAACCCGCTGCCAAGAAGGCGCCGGCGACGAAGGCCACGGCGAAGACGGCCGCGGCGAAGACCCCGAAGAAGGCCGCAAAGTCGGCCGCCAAGAAGGCTCCCGCCACGAAGGCGCCGGCGACGGTGGGTGAGCGGCTCACCGGTCGCAAGGCCGCCAAGCCGAAGGCCCTGGTCGTCGCACAGGCCGAGGCCCCCTGGTCCAAGGCGGAGCTGAGCGAGGTGCGCACCGAGCTCGAGGCCGAGCTGCGCCGCCTCACCCAGGAGCTCGAGCTGGCCGAGCAGGACCTGCTCGAGCTGGTGAGCAGCAGCATCGACTCCCAGGGCGACGAGGCCGATGCCGGGTCGTTCAGCAGCGAGCGCCAGCACGAGATGACGCTGGCCGAGAACTCCCGCGCGCTGCTGGTGCAGACCACCACCGCGCTGGGGCGCATCACCGACGGCACCTACGGACAGTGCGAGGTGTGCTCGGAGCCGATCGGCAAGATGCGGCTCCAGGCCTTCCCTCGTGCGACCCTGTGCATGCCATGCAAGCAGCATCAGGAGCGGCGCTGAACGCGCCCCACACCCCGTCCTCCGACCGTCCGACCCGCCGCCGGGGCCACCTGCCCCTGGTGGCGGGTCTCGCCACCGTGTGGGTGGTGGTCGACCAGGTCACCAAGGAATGGGCCCTGGCCCGTCTCGACCGGGGGGAGGCCGTCCCCGTCTTGGGTGAGCTGCTGCAGCTCCGGCTGGTGTTCAACCCCGGCGCCGCCTTCAGCCTGGGCACCTCGGCCACGCCGGTGTTCACCGTGCTGGCCACGGTGGTCTCGCTGGCGATCCTCTGGTTCAGCCGCCAGGTCATCAGCCCCGCGTGGGGCGTGGCCCTGGGGCTGATCGCCGGCGGCGCGGTCGGCAACCTGGTTGACCGGCTCGTCCGGGCGCCGGGCTTCGCGCGGGGGCACGTGGTGGACTTCCTGGCCCTGCCGAACTGGCCGGTGTTCAACGTGGCCGACATCGGTGTGACCTGCGGGGCTGCCCTGGTGGTCCTGCTGGCCCTGCGCGGCATCGAACCCACCGATCCCGACGCGGCGGACGAGGCCGTTGCGGCCCCCGCAGCCCCCGCCGATGCCCCCCACGCGGCCCCCGACAACCCCCAGGAGCGCGCATGAGCGACACACGGACGGTCGTCGTCCCCGACGGCCTCGAGGGCGAGCGGGTCGATGCGGGGCTCTCTCGGCTGCTGGGCCTCTCCCGCAACAAGGTGGCCGACATCGCCGCCGAGGGGGGCGTGCTCATGGGGAGCAAGGCCCTGGGCAAGGGGGACCGCCTGCTGGCCGGTGAGCTGGTGACGGTGACCCTGCCGCCGGAGAACCAGGCGCCGCCGGTGCTGCCGAGCACCGAGTCCATCCCCGGCCTGCGCGTGGTCCACGAGGACACCGAGATCATCGTCGTGGACAAGCCCGCCGGGGTGGCCGCGCACCCGAGTGTGGGGTGGAAGGGCCCGGACGTGGTCGGCGGGCTCGCCGCCGAGGGCTACCGCATCTCCACCTCCGGGGCGGCCGAGCGGCAGGGCATCGTCCAGCGCCTCGACGTGGGCACCTCCGGGCTCATGGTGGTGGCCAAGTCCGAGCGCGCATACAGCGTGCTGAAGCAGGCCTTCCGGGACCGCGTGGTCGAGAAGACCTACCACACGCTCGTGCAGGGCCTGCCGGATCCGCTCCAGGGCACCATCGACGCCCCCATCGGACGCCACCCGGGCCACGACTACCGGTTCGCCGTCATGTCGAACGGGCGCCCCAGCATCACGCACTACGAGCTGCTCGAGGCCCACCGGGCGGCGTCGCTGCTGGAGGTGCACCTGGAAACCGGGCGCACCCACCAGATCCGCGTGCACTTCTCGGCCATGGGCCACCCCTGCGCCGGTGACCTGACCTACGGCGCGGACCCGACGTTGGCCAAGCGCCTGGGCCTGGTGCGGCAGTGGCTGCACGCCGTGGAGCTGGGCTTCACGCACCCCGGTTCCGGGGAGTGGGTGACCTTCACCAGCGAGTACTCCGAGGACCTGCAGGCGGCCATCGACCAGCTCCGCGGCTGACCGGGGCGGGGGAAGCCGGCCGTCGGCGAGGCTGTCGGTGGCGCGACCTAGAATGACCCGCGATGAGCGCGCCTGGGTCTGCTGAGAACTTCGTCCACCTGCACAACCACACCGAGTACTCGATGCTGGACGGTGCAGCGCGCATCGACGACATGTTCACCGTCGCCGACGAGATGGGCATGCCCGCCATCGCCAGCACCGACCACGGGTCGGTCTTCGGGGCCTACGAGTTCTGGTCGAAGTCGCGGAAGTTCGAGACCAAGCCGATCGTCGGTGTGGAGGCCTACCTCACCCCCGGCACCCACCGCACGGACAAGACGCGGGTGAAGTTCGGCGACGGGGGCCGCAACGACGTCTCCGGTTCGGGCGCCTACACCCACATGACGATGTGGGCCGAGACCACCGAGGGCATGCACAACCTCTTCCGGGCGTCCTCGCTGGCCTCCATCGAGGGCTTCTACTTCAAGCCGCGCATGGACCGCGAGCTGTTGGACCGCTACGGCAAGGGGATCATCGCCACCACGGGGTGCCCGTCCGGTGAGGTGCAGACCCGGCTGCGGCTGGGGCAGTACGACAAGGCCAAGGAGGCCGCGGCCGAGTTCCGGGACATCTTCGGCAAGGACAACTTCTTCTGCGAGCTGATGGACCACGGGCTCGACATCGAGCGCCAGGTCCGGGCCGACCTGCTGAAGCTCGCCAAGGAACTCGACCTGCCGCTGGTGGCCACCAACGACCTGCACTACACGCACAAGGAGGACGCCAAGGCCCACGGTGCCCTGCTGTGCGTGCAGTCCGGGTCGACGCTGATGGACCCCAACCGGTTCAAGTTCGACAGCGACGAGTTCTACCTGAAGTCGGCCGCTGAGATGCGCCACCTGTGGCGCGAGGTGCCCGAGGCCTGCGACAACACGCTGCTCATCGCCGAGCGGTGCAACGTCGAGTTCACCGAGGGCGAGGGCCGGTACATGCCGCGCTTCCCCTGCCCCGACGGCCACGACGAGACCAGCTGGTTCATCTCCGAGGTGCAGACCGGGCTGGCCCGTCGCTTCCCCGAGGGGGTGCCGGACTACGCGCTGAAGCAGGCCGCCTACGAGCAGGACGTCATCATCAACAAGGGGTACCCGGGGTACTTCCTGGTGGTCGCGGACTTCATCAACTGGGCCAAGGAGAACGGCATCCGGGTCGGGCCGGGCCGTGGCTCGGGTGCGGGGTCCATGTGCGCGTACGCGATGGGGATCACCGACCTCGACCCCATCCCGCACGGACTGATCTTCGAGCGCTTCCTCAACCCCGAGCGCGCCTCGATGCCGGACTTCGACGTCGACTTCGACGAACGCCGTCGCCCCGAGGTCATCAAGTACGTCACCGAGAAGTACGGCAGCGACCGCGTGGCCATGATCGTCACCTACGGCACCATCAAGGCCAAGCAGGCCCTGAAGGACGCCTCCCGCGTGATGGGCTTCCCGTTCGCCACCGGGGAGAAGCTCACCAAGGCCATGCCCCCGGCGGTGATGGGCAAGGACATCCCGCTGTCGGGGATCTTCGACGAGAAGCACCCGCGCTACGCCGAGGCCATCGACTTCCGCGAGCTGCACGCCAACGACCCCGAGGCCCGCGAGGTGTTCGACACCGCGGTGGGGCTGGAGGGGCTGAAGCGCCAGTGGGGGGTACACGCGGCCGGCGTCATCATGGCCAGCGAGCCCCTCATCGACCTCATCCCGATCATGCGGCGCGAGGCCGACGGCCAGATCATCACGCAGTTCGACTACCCCAGCTGCGAGACGCTCGGCCTGGTCAAGATGGACTTCCTGGGCCTGCGCAACCTCACGATCCTCGATGACGCGATCGCCAACATCGAGATGAACCGCGAGGAGACGATCGACCTCGATGCCCTGAGCAAGGACATGACCGACCCGGCGGCCTACAAGCTGCTGGCGCGCGGTGACACCCTCGGTGTGTTCCAGCTCGACGGCGGCGGCATGCGCTCGCTGCTGCGGCTCATGCAGCCGGACAACTTCGAGGACATCTCCGCCGCCCTCGCGCTGTACCGCCCCGGCCCGATGGGGGCCAACGCCCACACCAACTTCGCGCTGCGCAAGAACGGCAAGCAGCCGGTGGACTACATCCACCCGGAGCTCACCGAGGCGCTCGAACCGATCCTGAAGATGACCTACGGGCTGATCATCTACCAGGAGCAGGTCATGGAGATCGCGCAGAAGCTGGCCGGGTACACGCTCGGCAACGCCGACCTGCTGCGTCGCGCGATGGGCAAGAAGAAGAAGGAGGTGCTGGACGCCGAGTACGTGAACTTCGAGGCCGGCATGCTCGCCAACGGCTACTCCAAGGACGCGGTGGAGACGCTCTGGGGCATCCTGCTGCCCTTCAGCGACTACGCGTTCAACAAGGCCCACACCGCGGCCTACGGCGTGGTCTCCTACTGGACGGCCTACCTCAAGGCCAACTACCGGGCCGAGTACATGGCCGCCCTGCTCACCAGCGTGCGCGACGACAAGGACAAGTCCGCGCTCTACCTGGGGGAGTGCCGCCGCATGGGCATCAAGGTGCTCCCGCCGGACGTCAACGAGTCCATCGCGAACTTCGCGGCCGTCGGGCAGGACATCCGCTTCGGGCTGGAGGCCATCCGCAACGTCGGCGGCAACGTGGTGCGCGCCATCGTGGCCACGCGCGAGGAGAAGGGGAAGTTCACCTCCTTCGAGGACTTCCTGCGCAAGTGCCCTGCGGTGGTGTGCAACAAGCGCACCATCGACTCCCTCATCAAGGCCGGGGCGTTCGACGACCTGGGCCACCAGCGGCAGGCCCTGGCGACCGTGCACGAGGCCTACGTCGACGCGCTGGTGGGGGAGAAGAAGGAGCAGGAGCGCGGCCAGGAGTCGCTGTTCGCCTCGCTGATGGGGGACGGCGGCGACGACGCCTCCAGCATCGGCGGCATGCCCGCGATCCCGGACCTGGAGTGGGACAAGCAGACCCTGCTGGCCTTCGAGCGGGAGATGCTGGGTTTGTACGTCTCGGACCACCCGCTGTTCGGCATCGAGCACGCCCTGAGCCGGGCGAGCGACACCAGCATCGCCCACCTGAACTCCGAGGACGGCCGGCCTGACGGGGCGGAGGTCACCATCGCCGGGCTGATCACGCAGGTGGTCACCAAGCGTAACAAGCGGGGTGAACTGTGGGCGATCGCGACGGTGGAGGACCTCGAGGGGTCCATCGAGTGCCTGTTCTTCGCGCGCACCTACATGACCGTCTCCACGATGCTGACGCAGGACGTCGTCTGCGTGGTCAGCGGGCGCGTGAAGCGCGGGGACGATGCGGTGTCGATCTTCGCCAGCGACCTGCGCCTGCCGGACCTCGACGACGGACCCCGGGGCCCGGTGATGATCCACATGGCCATGAACCAGACCACCGACGCGGTGGTCGGCAAGCTGCGCAACGTGCTCTCGGACCACCCCGGGCCCACCGAGGTGCAGATCCACCTCACCCAGCCCGGTCGGCGCGTGGTCATGCGGGTGGAGGACAGCCTCCGCGTGGAGGCGAGCAACTCCCTCTTCGGTGACCTCAAGCAGCTCCTGGGCCCGAACTGCCTGCCGGTGGCCTGAGCGTGTCCTGAGGTCTCCGTGAGGGAGACACCAGGACACGCTGGGGCTACACCCCCCGTGGGTGCTGCTCACCGCGTGGGCTCGCCGGCCCTCAGAGGGACCCCTGCTTCTCCACCACGAGGATGCGGGCCGGGCCCTGGGGATGGGCCACGTGCTCGTCGCCCGCCTCGGCCACGCAGATGCGCCCCGGGGCGAGGCGCTCGGTGTGCTCGACCCCGTCGGCGCGGTAGTGCATGTCCACGGTGCCGTCGAGCACGACGAACACCTCGGTGCCGTCGTTCACGTGCCAGACGTAGGGTTCGTCGGTCCAGTGCAGGCGCACCGAGGCGCCCTCCACCACGGTGAGGTCCTGGGCGCCCCAGGCGCGGTCTGCGGTGTACTCGGAGGCGGTGAGGAAGCGCATGACCCCACGATAGTTCCCCGCCGCGTGACCGTAGGGTGAGCCCATGTCTGCCAGCATCCCCTCCCAGCCCCCGGTCGCACCCCGCCGCCCCCTCGTCCGCGAGCACCACGGCCAGGTCTTCACCGACCCGTGGGAGTGGTTGCGCGACACCGAGGACCCCCAGGTGGTGGCCCACCTGGAGGCGGAAAACGCCTGGACCGACGAGCAGCTCGCCGACCAGGCGCCCCTGCGGGAGACCCTCTACGGTGAGATCGCCGGCCGCACCCAGCAGACCGACGTCTCGGTGCCCGCCCGCCACGGTCAGTGGTGGTACTACACGCGCACCGTGGAGGGCCAGCAGTACCCGATCCACGCCCGGGTGGCGGCCACGGGCGAGTACGCCGCGGACCGCCCCCGGCTCGATGCGGGAAACGTCCCAGCGGGCGAACAGGTCCTGCTCGACGGCAACGCAGAGGCCGGGGACTCCACCTTCTTCTCCCTGGGCGGTTTCACCGTCAGCCGCGACGACGCCCGGCTGGCCTTCGCGACCGACACCACCGGCGACGAACGGTTCGACGTCACCGTGGTGGACCTGGCGACCGGCGAGCGCATCGACGAGTCGATCACCGGGGTCGGCTACGGCCTGTGTTTCAGCCACGACGCCAGCCAGTTGTTCTACGTGCGCGTCGACGAGTCCTGGCGCCCCCACGAGGTGTGGCGCCACACCATCGGCGCCGACCCGGACACCGACGAGCTGCTGCACACCGAGACCGACGAGGCCTGGTGGATGGGGCTGGACTCCTCGGGCGACGAGCGCTGGGTGCTCATCGGCAAGGCGTCCTCGGACTCCAGCGAGTGGTGGCTGGTGGACGCCACCGACCCCACCAGCCAGCCGCGGGTTGTGCAGCCGCGCCGCGACCGCTTGGAGTACGACGTCGACGTGGCCGGTGAGGACCTCCTGCTGGTGCACACCGTGAACACCCCCGAGGGGGAGCTCGCCACCGCCACGGTCGACGCGCCGGGGCTCGAGCACTGGCGGCAGGTCACCCCACCGGCCGACGGCGAGCGCCTGCTCGGCTGCGAGCTGTTCGAGCACTTCGCGCTGGTGACCCTGCGCCGCGACGGGCTCACGGGCCTGCGCGTGCTGCCCCGCGGGGTGGACGCCGGCGGGGCCCCCCCGACCGACGACGCTGGCGGCCTGACCCTGGGCGCCGCGGTGGACGTGGCCCCCGACGAGGCGCTCTACAGCATCGGCGCCGGCGCGAACCCGGAGTTCACCGCCACCACGCTGCAGGTGGTCACCGAGTCCCTGATCACCCCGCCGACCACCAGCGAGTACGACCTGGCGCCGCTCCTGGCCGGTGGCCCGCTGCCCGCACCCACGGTGCTGCGCCAGCAGCCCGTCCTCGGCGGGTACGACCCCGGCGCCTACACCCAGGAGCGGCTCTGGGCCACCGCGGCCGACGACACCCGCATCCCCATCTCGGTGGTGCGCCGCAGCGACCTCGAGCCCGACGGCACCGCACCCGGGCTGCTCACCGGCTACGGGGCCTACGAGGTCTCCAGCGACCCGGACTTCCGCATCAGCCGACTGTCCCTGCTCGACCGGGGCGTCGTCTTCGCCATCGCCCACGTGCGCGGCGGTGGCGAGATGGGGCGCGCCTGGTACGAGAGCGGTCGCATGGAGCACAAGGCCAACAGCTTCACCGACCTCAACGCGTGCGCGCACGCCCTCATCGATGCCGGGTGGGTCGATGCGGGGCGCCTCGCCGTCGAGGGTGGGTCGGCCGGGGGTCTGCTGCTCGGTGCGGCGATCAACCTGGAGCCGGACCTGTACCGGGCGGCCCACCTGGCCGTGCCCTTTGTGGACGCACTGACCACCATCCTGAACCCGGAGCTGCCGCTGACGGTGGGGGAGTGGACCGAGTGGGGCAACCCGCTGGCGGACCCGCAGGTCTACGAGGGCATGGCCGCCTACACGCCGTACGAGAACGTGCGTGCGGAGCAGTACCCGGCGATGCTGGCGACCACCAGCCTCAACGACACCCGTGTGGGCTGCGGGGAGCCGACCAAGTGGGTGCAGATGGTGCGCTCCCGGGCGACGAACGACCCCATCGAGCGGCCCGTGCTGCTGCGCACCGAGATGGTGGCGGGCCACGGCGGGCGCTCCGGGCGCTACGACGCCTGGCGCGACCGGGCGCTCGAGCTGGCCTTCCTGCTCACCCACATCGGGGTCGATCGGTGACCACCACCGGCGCGGCTCCCCGCGCTGGCCAGGACGGGGAGGAGGGTCGGGAGATCGCCCGCCTGCAGGTGCTGAGCACCGTCTGGTCCGTGGTCGACCACGCGTCGGGCATGCAGGACGACATCCCGGCACTCTGGGCCCGGTGTGCCACGGAGGCCGCGCCGACTCGGGTGGTGCGGCTGCTGCCGGCAGGGGAGACCGCGCCGCGCTCGGTGGACGCCGCTGGCGTCGCTGACGCAGCGGATGCGCGGGCCACCCACCCGGCCACCGGCGAGCCCGCGCGGCTGCCCGAGCAGATCCTGACCGTCACTGACGAGCAGTCCGGGTACCGATTCGCCTCCCGGGTCATCTCGTCGTCGATCGCCGAGCACGTGGGCAAGGCCCTGATGTTGCACGCCGGCGCGCTCACCGTGGCGGGCGGGGACCGCGCCGTCGCGCTGGTGGCCGCCTCGGGGACGGGCAAGACCACGGCCAGCCGGGTGCTGGCCCAGCAGGGGTGGGGCTACCTGACCGACGAGTGCGTGGCCGTGGGGGAGGACCTGACCATCCAGCCGCTGGCCAAGCCCCTGTCGGTCGTCACCGACCCGGCTGCCGGCGGCCACCTCAAGCACCAGGTGGGGCCGGACGAGCTGGGCATGGCAGAGCCCGGGGAGTCGGCCGTGCTGGCCGGCATGGTGCTCCTGCGCCGCCTGCGCAACGAGGAGGAGGTCGCCCGGGACGGGGGCATCCTGCCCCGGCTCGATGAGGTGGACCTCGCCGAGGCGCTGGGCCGCCTCGCGCCGCAGACCTCGGCGCTCAGCCGCACGCCCGGGGGACTGGCGCGGCTTGCGCAGGTGGTGCGCGAGGTGGGCGTGGTCGAGCTCGTCTACTCCGAGATCGAGCAGGCCTCGGGGTTGCTCGCCGACTGGGTGGCGGGCCAGGCCCACCGCCCACGGCTGCCTGCCGACGAGCCCGACGTGCTGGTCGGCGGCGCGCCGTGGGACCAGGTGCTCGTGAAGCCGGGCGAGGTCGAGGCGTTGACTCCCTCGGCCCGGTGCCAGCGGGAGGACCACTCCAGCGCGGTGCTCACCACCGACGGCCAGGCCGTGGTGATGACCGGATCCGAGGTCACCCAGTTGGGCCCGCTGGGACGGGTGCTGTGGGAGCGGCTCGCGGAGCCCCGCGCGCTCGGGGAGTTGCAGGAGGCGCTGGTGGAGGCCTTCGGGGAGCACCCCGACGCTCCGGCGATCACTGCCGAGGCCCTGGCTTCCCTGCGGTCCCAGGGCCTGGTGCGGGTGGTCTGAGGGCGCCGGCCGGGCTCACCCCGGCTGGCGCACCCCGGACGCACGACCGCCTGCTGTCCGCGGGTGCGGACAACGGGCGGCCTGATGCCGGCACCGTGGGGGAGAAGTGCTGTTCCCCAGGGGATCCGGATCAGATGTGGAAGTACAGCTCGTACTCGTACGGGTTCGGGCGCAGACGCATCGGCTCGATCTCGTGGGTCCGCTTGTAGTCCACCCACGCGGCGATCAGGTCCTCGGTGAACACGTCACCCTCGGTGAGGAAGTCGTGGTCGGCCTCGAGCGCAAGGAGCGCGTCGTCGAGCGAGAACGGCAGCTGGGCGATGGCGTCCTGCTCCTCCGGCGGCAGCTCGTAAAGGTCCTTGTCCACCGGCTCCGGCGGCTCGATGCGGTTGCGGATGCCGTCGATGCCGGCCATCAGCTGCGCGGCGAAGCACAGGTAGGGGTTGGACGACGGGTCCGGCACGCGGAACTCCACGCGCTTGGCCTTGGGGGACGAGCCGGTGATCGGGATGCGGATGCAGGCTGAGCGGTTCCGCGCCGAGTACACCAGGTTCACCGGGGCCTCGTAGCCGGGCACTAGGCGGCGGAACGAGTTGATGGTCGGGTTCGTGAAGGCCAGCAGGGCCGGGGCGTGCTTGAGCAGGCCACCGATGTACCAGCGCGCCGTGTCCGAGAGCTGGGCGTAGCCGTTCTCGTCGTGGAACAGCGGCTCGCCGTCCTTCCACAGGCTCTGGTGGGTGTGCATGCCCGACCCGTTGTCACCCATCACCGGCTTGGGCATGAAGGTGGCCGAGCGGCCGTCCTCCCACGCGGTGCCCTTGACGACGTACTTGAACTTCATCATGTCGTCGCCGGCGTGCAGCAGCGTGTTGAACTTGTAGTTGATCTCCTGCTGGCCGGCCGAGCCCACCTCGTGGTGGCTGCGCTCGACCTCGAGGCCCACCGCATCGAGGTTCTTGCAGATGCGGTCGCGCAGGTCGGTGTAGTGGTCGGTCGGGAAGACCGGGAAGTACCCACCCTTGGTGCCCACCTTGTAGCCCTGGTTGCCCCCGAGCTCCTCCTCGCCGGTGTTCCAGGCGGCGGCCTCGGCGTCCACGGCGTAGAAGGCGCTGCCGGGCTTGGTCTCGAACCGGACGTCGTCGAGCACGTGGAACTCGGCCTCGGCGCCGATGAAGACGGTGTCGGCGATGCCGGTGGTCTTCAGGTACTCCTCGGCGCGCTTGGCGATGGTGCGCGGGTCACGGCCGTAGGGCTCGTCGGTGAAGGGGTCGACGATGGAGTAGTTCATCACCAGCGTCTTGGCGTCACGGAAGGGGTCGATGTAGGCGGTGGCCACGTCCGGCAGCAGCTTCATGTCGGACTCGTGGATGGCCTGGAAGCCGCGGATGGAGGAGCCGTCGAACATCTGGCCGGTGGCCAGGGCCTCGGCGTCGACCGTGGAGGCCGGCACGTTGAAGTGCTGCATCACCCCGGGGAGGTCGCAGAAGCGGATGTCGAGGAACTCCACCTCCTCGTCGCGGATGTAGTCGATGACCTCTTGCGGGCTGGTGAACACGTCGGTGCCCTCCTGGGAGCGAGATGTGGCCGCCATCGTGTGGTCGGGACCGTCGATGACGAGGAGACTCCCCCACACTATCGATCGGGCTTTGCCGAGGCGTCACCTGCGTGTTACGGGCTGGTTACGTGTCGGGTCCTGACTCCTCGATGGGGTGCGCGCCGCGGCCCGCGGGCCCCTCCGTACCCTGTGCGCGTGGACAGACGTGAGATCGGCTCGTGGCTCAGCGGACCCCGTGCGGCACTGCCGGAGGATCAGCGGCCCCCGGACCAGGACCACCCGGGGCAGCGCCTCGGTTTGCCCGCGCAGGGCCCGGGTTCCATCGCCCCGCTGATGCGGCGGCTGGTGGCCCTGTTCATCGACTGGTTCGCCTGCCTGGCCATCACCGCGGCCACCTGGGGTGACCTCCAGGCCGGCGGGACCGGACAACTGGTCACCCTGGGCATCTTCGTGCTCGAGAACATCGTCCTGGTGGCCACCCTCGGCTCCACCCTGGGCCACAAGGTGATGGGCCTGCAGGTGATCCGTCTGGACGACCGGCCGGTCACCCTGTTCGATGCGATCTCCCGCTCCCTGCTCATCGGGTTGGCGATCCCCGCGCTGATCTGGGACCGCGACCTGCGCGCCATGCACGACTGGCCGCGCCGCACCGCCATCGTCCGCGGCCGCTGAGCCGGACCGCCCCGGCCCGGGGCGCCCCCGTCCCGCATCGCGACCCGACCCCGCCGCGACGGCCCGACACGACGAAGGACGCCCCCCGCCGGAGGATCCGGGGAGGGCGTCCTTCGTCGTGCGCTGGTTCGCCTCAGCGCATCGTGGAGCGCTTGGCGGTACGCATCCGCTGTGGGTCGATGCCCTTGGGCAGGCCCGCCTGTTGCTTCAGGCCCCCCATTGCCGTCAAGCGGCGGTGCACGGCCTCGGCCTCGGCCGTCGTGATCTGCTTGGGCAGCTTCTTCACCTCGCGGATGACCTGGCTCATCGGCGTGCGGTCGTCACCGGAGCCCACCAGGTAGGTGGCCACGGGGACCTCGGGGCCGACGATGCGGTGCACGTGTTTCTCCTGCGCGGTGAGCATGCGCTGCGCAGCGTTCTTGGGCCCCTCGGCCACCAGCAGGACCCCTCGACGGCTCACGCCGCGGAAGACCATGGCGGCGGCGCTCATGTCCTGCATCGAGCGCGCACGGCGAGGCATCTCGGCCGCCACGGGCTCCTGCTCGTACCACCAGCTGCGACCGAGGGCCTGCAGCACGGCGCCACCCTGACCGGGCTGGCCCTCCACCTGGGTGTAGGCCGCCTTCTGCGCCAGCCGGCCCAGGGTGAAGGTCACCGCCACCAGGGCGATCGGCAGTCCGAGCACCATGAAGTAGACGAAGAGGTCGAACAGCAGGCCGAGGACGCCGAACAGCACCATGACGCCCAGGAAGACCGCCAGCATCAGCCACGGGGTGTTCGGGTTCGCCCGGGCCGTCATGCGGTAGACCTCGCCGATCTGCGACAGGGTCTTCTTCATGCGGCTGGTCAGCTTCGGCTTGTCGGCCTTCGCCTTCTTGCCGGCGGGGGTGGTCTTGTTCTTCGCCATGCGGGGACTGGTTCCTCGGTCTGTGGGTTCGGAGGGGGAGGGGGCCGTCAGGCGGACGCGCTCAGACGCTTCTCCACGAGCGTGCGGGCCTCCTGGCGGGCGCCGTCGTCGGCGGCCTCACCCAGGTGGGAGAGGTGCTCCGGGATCTCGCGGCCCAGCTTCTTCATGGTCTGGGCCCAGAGGCGTCCCGCACGGTAGGAAGAGCGCACCAGCGGTCCGGCCATGATGCTCATGCCCAGGGACTCACCGTACTCGCTGTGGGCGACGAACTCCTCGGGCTTCACCCACCGGTCGATGGGGTGGTGCAGCTTCGAGGGCCGCAGGTACTGCGTGATCGTCAGGATGTCGCACCCGGCGTCGCGCAGGTCCCGCATCGCCTGGCGGATCTCCTCGTCGTCCTCGCCCATGCCCAGGATGAGGTTCGACTTCGTGAGCAGACCGTCCTCCTTGGCCATGGAGATGACCTTGAGGGACTTCTCGTAGGTGAAGGCCGGGCGGATCTGGCGGAAGATGCGCGGCACCGTCTCCAAGTTGTGGGCGAACACCTCGGGGCGGGCGTCGAACACCTTCTGGACGAGTTCGGGCTTGGCACCGAAGTCCGGCGGCAGGATCTCCACGCCCGTGTTCGGGTTGCGCTCGTGGATGGCGCGGATCGTGTCGGCGTACAGGGTGGCGGCGCCATCGGGCATGTCGTCGCGGGCCACACCGGTGACGGTGGCGTAGCGCAGCCCCATCTGGGCCACGGAGTTCGCGACCTTCAGCGGCTCCATCGGGTCCAGCGCCTGGGGCTTGCCGGTGGCGATGTCGCAGAAGTCGCAGCGGCGGGTGCAGGTGTCACCACCGATGAGGAAGGTGGCCTCGCGGTCCTCCCAGCACTCAAAGATGTTGGGACAGCCGGCCTCCTGGCACACGGTGTGCAGGCCCTGGCCCTTCACCATCGAGTTCACTTCGCGGTACTCCGGTCCCATCTTGGCGGTGGTCCGGATCCACTCGGGCTTGCGCTCGATCGGCGTCTCGGCGTTGCGCGCCTCGACGCGCAGCAGACGGCGACCCTCGGGGGCGATGGTCACTTCACGACTCCCTGCGTTGACGATGGTGTCCCGGGCCCCCGCGTGCGGGGTGGCGCCCGGCCAGTGCTCAAGGATACGCCGCGGGCCGGCCGAGCCGGTCTGCGGGCGGGGCTCAGGCGGTGGCGGCCTCGGCGGGGGTCGCGGTCCGTGCCACCTCGACGGCGCCCAGCACCTCGTGCAGGTGGCGCTCCACCGCCGGGAGCACGTCCCGGACCGTCACGGGGGCCCGCCCGGCGCGCTCGAGCTCGATGGCCAGGGTGGTCACCCCCGCATCGGCGATGCCGCAGGGGACGATGCCGTCGGCCCACCCCAGCGTGCAGTCGACGTTCAGGGCGAAGCCGTGCATGGTGACGTCGCGGCTGACGCGGATGCCGATGGCGCCGATCTTGCGGTCCTGGCGCACGGCGGGGTCCGGGGAGCCCGGGTCACCCAGCACCCACGCACCACTGCGCCCCTCCACCCGGGTGGCCTCGATGCCGTACTCGGCCACCGTGCGGATCAGGACGTCCTCCAGCCGCCGCACGTGGGCCACCACGTCCACCGGGTCGGCCAGGCGGACGATGGGGTAGCCGGTCAGCTGACCGGGGCCGTGCCAGGTGATCTTGCCGCCGCGGTCGACGTCGACCACGGGGGTGCCATCGAGCGGGCGCTCGTGCGGCTCGGTGCGCTTGCCGGCGGTGTAGACCGCGGTGTGCTCCAAGAGCAGCACCGTGTCCTCCCCGCCGTCGGCGACCTGCTGGTGGACCTGCTTCTGCAGCTCCCAGCCCTCCATGTAGTCCACGGTGTCCGGTACGAGTCCCAGGTGCTCACAACGCATGCCCCCGAGGGTACGCCTGTGGACGGCGCACGACACGGAGGTCGCCTGCTGGGTCAGGCTGCGGTCATGGCACGACTGGACGAACTGCTGCAGGACGGGTGGAGGCCGCAACCGCGCGAGGTGGTGCGCCTGCTGCGCGACGTGGGCTCGGAGCTGACGCGGCTCCACCGCGGGGGAGCGGTCCACGGGGGCATCAGTCCCGCATCGGTGGAGCGGACCGCGGACGGCGGCTTCCGCCTGTGCCCGGCCGACGCGGCCGGGCGGGACCCCTGGCTGGTGGAGCCGCCGGAGGTGGTCGATGGCGACGCCCCCACCGTGCAGAGCGATGCGTACGAGTTCGCTGCCACCACGGAACAGGTGGTGCGGTCCGTGGAGTGGGAGGTGCCCGGGGCCGTGGTGGTCGCGGTGCAGCGGTCCCTGCGGGAGAACCCCGGCGCCCGGCCGTCGGTGACGGCCTTCGTCGTCTGTGCCACCGAGGAACTCGTCGAGCACCAAGACGAGGACGAGGACGAGGACGAGCACGCACACGAGGGCAAGGGCAAGCACGAACACGTGGAGGAGGGAGGGGTTGCCACCGGCGAGGTGATCGAGGGCGAGGGGCCGGAGGCGGGGCCGGAACCGCCCACCGACCCCCTGCCCGTGGTGGACGGCCCCGGGGACCGCGAGGGGCAGGACGTCGCAGGGGACCAGGACGCCCAGCGGATTGCGGCCCTCCGGGAGTCGTTGCGGGCGGCGGCGGCCGAACCGCCTCGACGCGGGCTGCAGGGCGCGGGGCGTCGGCGCGGGCGGTTGCTGGCCGTGGGGGCGGCGGCGCTGCTGCTGACCGGCAGCCTCTGGTGGGCGGGGCGCCCGGCTCCGGCTCCGGCTCCGGAGCCGGTGGCGGCGCAGGTGCCCGCCGCGGAAGGGAGCGTGGCAGCCGGGGAGCAGGCCATCCCGTCGGCCGCGGAGTCCTCGTCACCCCCGTCCACATCGCCCCCGCCCTCGCCGGGGGCCACCGAGGACGGCCAGGGCCCCTCGCAGGCCGCAGGGCCGATGCCTGCCGCCGAGGACGTCGAGGCGCTGCTGGACGCGCGCGCCGCCGCGTGGGCCGAGGGTGACGAGGAGGCGCTGGCCGAGGCAGTCGTCCCCGGCAGCCCGGCCTGGGAGCGGGACAGTGCCACCGGCCCCGGTGGCGGGGAGGTCGAGCTCCCGAGCTACCGGGTGTCGGACCTACAGGCGGTGCCGGGGAAGGGGACGTCCGGGCTGGTGCTCACCGCATCGGTCGCCCAGGGCTCCGACGGCGACCCGGTGCCCGTGCGCCTGGTGCTGGAGGCAGCCGATGGCGCCGGAGCGGGCCGGCTCGTGGACTGGACGGTGCTCTCCGCGGCCGAGGACGCGCCGACCGACGGGTGACCGGTCGGCGTGGGTGCTGCGGGTGCTGTGGGGTGACGGGGCGACCCTCGGTGCCCGGGCGGGGTCACCCCATCGGGCGGGCCCGGGACACGGCCAGGGGCCCCTCACGCGTGAACGTGAGGGGCCCCTGGGTGCAAGGGGGAACCGCCGCGGCGGTGCCGGTGATCAGACGTCGAACTGACCGCTCTCCAGACGCTCCTTCATGGTGCCCAGGAAGCGCGCGGCGTCGGCGCCGTCCACGATGCGGTGGTCGTAGGACAGGGCCAGGTACACCATCGAGCGAATGGCGATGGTCTCCAGGCCGTCCTCGTCGCTCACCACGACCGGACGCTTCACCACGGCACCGGTGCCGAGGATCGCCACGTTCGGTTGGTTGATGATCGGCGTGTCGAACAGCGCCCCGCGCGAACCGGTGTTGGTCAGCGTGAAGGTCGCGCCGCTCAGCTCGTCCGGGCCCACCTTGTTGTCGCGGGTGCGGGTGGCCAGGTCGTCGATCTTGCGGGCGATGCCGGCGATGTTCAGCGAACCGGCGTCCTTGATGACCGGGACCAGCAGGCCCTTCTCGGTGTCGACGGCCATACCCAGGTTCTCCTGGGCGTGGTAGATGATCTCGTCGCCCTCCAGGCTGGCGTTCACCGTCGGGTGCTCCTTGAGCGCCTCGATGGCGGCCTGCGCGAAGAAGGGCAGGAAAGAGAGCTTCACGCCCTCGCGCGCCTGGAAGTCCTTCTTCGTGCGGTCACGCAGTCGGGCGATCTTGGTGACGTCCACCTCGACCACGGTGGTGAGCTGCGCCGAGACCTGCAGCGACTCCATCATGCGCTGGGCGATGACCTTGCGCAGCCGGCTCATCTTCTCGGTGGTGCCGCGCTTGGCCTGCAGGCCCTCCAGGGCCCCACCGGAGGACTTCGCCGGAGCGCCGGAGTCCTTGGACCCGGACTTCGCGGAGTCCTTGCCCTCGGCGGACGCCTTCTCCGCAGCGGGCTTCTCCTCGGCGGCGGGCTCCTCGGCCTTTGCGGAGTCCTTGCCCTCGGCAGCGGCCAGCACGTCCTGCTTGCGGATGCGGCCACCCACGCCGGAACCCTCCAGGCTGGAGAGGTCCACGCCGTGCTGCTTGGCCAGCTTGCGCACCAAGGGGGTCACGTAGGTGTCGGAACCGGAGGAGTCCTTGTCCTCGGACTTCTGGTCCTTGGCGGGCTTCTCCTCCTTCTTCGGCTCTTCCTTGGCGGGCTTCTCGGACTTCTCCTGCTCGCCCTTCGCGTCGGCGTCGCCACCCTGGTCGGCGCCGGCGGCCACCTCCTCGGCGGTCCCGGCCTCCATCGAGTCGTCCTCGGAGGAGTCGGCGGCCTTCTCCTCGGCCTTCTCCTCCTCCTTCGGCTTCTCGTCCTCGGAGTCGCCCGCGTCGTCACCGCCGGCCTCGCCACCGATCACACCGAGCTCGCCGCCGACCTCGATGGTCTCGTCCTCGCCGGCGATGATCTTGGACAGCACACCCGCGTAGGGGGAGGGGATCTCGGTGTCGACCTTGTCGGTGGAGACCTCGAGCAGGGGCTCGTCGACCTCGACCTCGTCGCCCTCCTCCTTCAGCCAGCGGGTGACGGTGCCCTCGGTCACGGACTCGCCGAGCTCCGGCATCGTGACGGTCTGGCCCTCGCCGCCGCCACCACCGGAGGACTTCTTCGGCTTCTCGTCCGCGGAGTCGTCCTGGGCCTCCTCGTCCTGCGCCGGCTCCTCGGACTCCTCGTCCTGCGCGGGCTCCTCCTCGGCCTTCTCGTCCTCGGCGGGCTCGCTGTCCTCCTCGGAGTCACCCGAGTCGTCGGACGAGCCACCCTCGTCGTCGCCGATGACGGCCAGGTCGCCACCGACCTCGACCGTGTCGTCCTCCTCGGCGAGGATCTCCTGCAGCACTCCCGCCACCGGGGAGGGGATCTCGGTGTCCACCTTGTCGGTGGAGACCTCGAGCAGCGGCTCGTCGACCGCAACCTCGTCACCAACGCCCTTCAGCCAGCGGGTCACCGTGCCCTCGGTCACGGACTCGCCGAGCTCCGGCATCGTCACCTTTTCAGACATTCCCTGTCTCCTCGGTAGATCGTTGAGCGGTCATTGCCAGCCCTTGCGGGCCCATTGTCCACGGTCTCGACGGTCGCGCACTACCCGGGGCGCGACCGCCGCTCCGTGCTCGTCTCAGTTGTGTGCGTGCAGCGGCTTGCCGGCCAGGGCCAGGTGGGCCTCGCCCAGGGCCTCGTTCTGGGTGGGGTGGGCGTGGATGAGGGCCGCGACCTCCTCGGGCATGGCCTCCCAGTTGTAGATGAGCTGGGCCTCGCCGACCTGCTCGCCGATGCGGGCGCCCACCATGTGGATGCCCACGACGGGGCCGTCGGTGCGGCGCACCAGCTTCACGAAGCCCTGGGTCCCCAGGATCTGGCTCTTGCCGTTGCCGCCCAGGTTGTACTCGACGGACTCGACCTCGCCGTACTTCTCCTTCGCCGCGGCCTCCGTGAGGCCGACCGAGGCGATCTCCGGGTCGCAGTAGGTGACGCGGGGGATCCCGGACTCGTCGATGGGGGTCGGGTCCAGTCCGGCGATCGTCTCGGCCACGAAGATACCCTGCGCGAAGCCGCGGTGGGCGAGCTGCAGACCGGGGACGATGTCGCCGACCGCCCACACGTGGTCCACGGAGGTGCGCAGCTTCTCGTCCACGGTCACGAAGCCGCGGTCCAGGGTGACCCCGGCCTCCTCGAAGCCCATGTCCTCGGTGACGGGGCCACGGCCGATGGCGACCAGCAGCATGTCGGCCTCGAGCTCGGTGCCGTCCTCGAGCGTGACGGTGACGCCGTCCTCGCGGTTGTCCACCGACTGGAACCTGACCCCCGTGCGCACGTCGATCTTGCGCTTGCGGAAGGCCCGGTTCAGGGTCTTGCTCACGGCCTCGTCCTCGGCGGGCACGATGCGGTCGAGCCCCTCCACGACCGTGACCTTGGCGCCGAAGCTGGTGTAGACGCTGGCAAACTCGACGCCGATCACGCCGCCGCCGAGCACCACCACGGACTCCGGCACGGTGTCCAGCTGCAGGGCCTGCTCGGAGGTCATGACCCGGCCGCCGACCTCCAGGCCGGGGATGAGCTTCGGGCGGGAGCCGGTGGCCAGCACCACGTCCTTGCCCACGAGCTCGCGGTCGCCCACGGTGACCGTGTTCGGGGCGGTCAGGCGCCCCTCGCCCTCGACGTACTCGACCTTGCGGGACTTCACCAGGCCCTGCAGCCCCTTGTGCAGGCGGCCGATGATGCCCTCCTTGTAGGAGTTCACCCGGCCCATGTCGATGCCCTCGAAGGTCGCGTTGACGCCGAAGGTGTCGCTCTCACGCGTGCTGTCGGCCACCTCGGCGGCGTGCAGCAGCGCCTTGGTGGGGACGCAGCCCGAGTGCAGGCAGGTGCCGCCCAGCTTGCCCTTCTCGACCAGCGCGACCGTCAGGCCCAGCTCCGCGGCGCGCAGGGCCGCGGCGTAACCACCGCTTCCGCCGCCGAGGATCACGAGGTCGTGGGTGGGCGTGCTGCTGGGCATGGGGACTCCTGACGTCGGCGGCCTCCACGGGCGCCCTTGCCCGGGAGGGGAACGTGGCCCATCGTGCCACGCGGGCTCGCCCCGATGACTCCAGGTGCGCGGTCCCCGCCAGTGCGCCGTGCCCGGGCCGGAAACCCTGTGGACGCGGCCCGCTGCCGGTGCAAGGGTGGACCCCAGTCGAGCACCGCGGACCGGCCGTGTCGCAGCATCGGCGGGAAGGAGGTCGAGTCATGACGAACGAGCACGTCACCGACGAGACCAAGCGCAAGTTCGAGGAGGCCCTCAAGGCCAAGAAGTCCCACGGCGGCACGGACGTGTCCGCCGAGGGGCGCCACGGCAAGGTGGACAATTCCCATGGTGCCGAGACCTCGGGCGCCCAGCAGATGTTCCGTCGCAAGAGCGTCTGAGCGCCGCCCTCGCGGTGCACGGAGCCCCCACCCGGTCCGGCCGGGTGGGGGCTCTGCCGTGTCCCCGCTCCGGGGCGGGCGACGCAGGGTCAGGCGACCGGGACGTCCTCGAAGACGGCCAGCAACGTGCGCACGCCCGAGCCGGTGCCGCCGGTGGGGGTGTAGCCCCAGGGGCTGCCCTCGTTGAAGGCCGGGCCCGCGATGTCCAGGTGGGCCCACGGGATCTGCTCGGCGTCGCCGGTCACGTGGTCCGCGCCGCCCTGGGCGCCGACGAAGCGCTCCAGGTAGGCCGCAGCGGCCTGCATGCCGGCCGGCTTGCCCGGGATGATGTTGCGCAGGTCGGCCACCGAGGAGGTGACGCCCTCACGCACCTCCTCGGGGATGGGGAAGCCCACCATCGGCTCGCCGGTGCGGGCGGACGTGCCCACGACGGCGTCGCGGACGGCGTCGTCGTTGCCCATCACGGCGATGGTGCGGTCACCCAGCGCCATCACGGCCGCGCCGGTGAGGGTGGCGATGTCCATGATCAGGTCCGGGTTCTCGCGGGTGGCGAGCACCAGGCCGTCGCACATGGCCAGGCGGCCCTCGGCGTCGGTGTTCAGGACCTCGACGGTCAGCCCGTTCAGCGCGGTGACCACGTCACCGGGGCGCTGCGCGTTGTGCGAGGGCATGTTCTCGGCCAGGCACAGGATGCCGGTGATGTTGGCCTCCACGCCCAGCTCGGCGGCAGCGAAGACCGCCCCGGCCACGGCAGCGGCCCCACCCATGTCCATCTTCATGGTGAACATGGAGGCGCCCGGCTTCAGCGAGATGCCACCGGTGTCGAAGGTGATGCCCTTGCCGACCACGGCGACGTGCTGGGTGGCGTTCTGCGGGCGGTAGCGCAGGACCGCGATGCGCGGCTTGCGCTCGGAACCCATGCCCACGCCGTAGAGCGCGCCGGCGCCCATCTCGCGCAGCTGGGTGTCGTCCATGACCTCCACCTCGATGCCGGCAGGGGCCGCGGCCTGCACGGAGGCCACGAAGCTCTCCGGGTACAGGTGGTTCGCGGGGGTGTTCACCAGGTCACGGGCGTAGCGCATCTGGCGGCCCAGCACGGCGGCCCGCGCGAAACCGGCCTCGAGCTCACCGGCGCCCTCGGGGGCGACCACGGCGATGCGGCGGACCTCCGGGGCGTCGGCCTCGACCTCGTCGGTCTCGGTGACCTTGCTCTTGTACCGGGTGTCGGCGTAGGCGCCCAGGGCCGCACCCTCGGCGACGGCGACGGCGCCCTCGGCGTCGGCGGCCGGCAGGGCGAAGGTGATGCTGGTGGCGCCACCGCTGGCGTGCACGCCGGCCCCGGCGGCGCGGCGCAGGCGGTCGGCGGTGAGCTCCTCGGCGTCGGCGGACCCCAGGCCGGCCACGACGACCAGGCCGGCGGAGGTCCCGGCGGCGCCGGCGAGCACGGTCGTGCTGTCGATCTTGCCGGTGGCCTTCAGGGTGGTCAGGGCCTTGGTGATGGACTCGGTGGCCTCGGAGGGCAGGCCCGCATCCGCCAGCTGGGCCTTGCCGCCCACCGCCCAGGCCCCCAGCACCAGGGCGTCGGTGTCCGCCTCGGCGGCGGTGCCGCTGGCGACCGTGAGCTCCAGGTCGTACGCGGACAGCTCGAAGGGCAGGCTCGTCATGGGTTCTCCTAGCAGTTTTCGGGGTGCGCGGCGCGGCCGCGGAGAGCACCTTGATCGTACGCACCCCATCCCGGTGCTGTGACCGCGGTCACCGGTACGGTTCGACCCATGACCGACAACTCCCTGAAGAAGTCCCCCCTCCACGACGCCCACGTGGCGCGCAACGCCAAGATGGCCGACTTCGGTGGCTGGGACATGCCGATCGAGTTCCCCGGCGGCGGGGTCAAGGCCGAGCACACCGCCACCCGTGAGGCCGTGGGCCTGTTCGACGTCTCCCACATGGGCAAGGTGCGGGTCTCGGGCCCCCGGGCTGCGGACTTCGTCAACAGCTGCTTCACGAACGACCTGAAGCGGATCGAGCCGGGCAAGGCGCAGTACACGATGTGCTGCGCGCCCGACGGTGGCGTCATCGACGACCTCATCCAGTACCTGCGCTCCGACGAGGACGTCCTGCTGGTGCCCAACGCTTCCAACGCCACCGAGGTGGCCGAGCTCCTCACCGCCGAGGCCGCCGATCGCGCCCCCGGGGTGACCGTCTCCGACGAGCACACCCAGCACGGCATCATCGCCGTCCAGGGCCCGAAGGCCGACGAGGTGATGGCCGAGCTGGGCCTGCCCACCCACCACCCGGACTTCATGTCCTTCCTGGACGCCCAGTGGGAGAGCCACGAGGTCGTGGTCTGCCGCTCCGGCTACACCGGGGAGAAGGGCTACGAGATCATCTGCCCGTGGGACGCCACCCCGGCCCTCTGGGAGGCGCTGGTCGCCGCGGCCGAGGAGCGCGGCGGCCTGCCGGCGGGACTGGGTGCCCGCGACACCCTGCGCACCGAGATGGGCTACCCGCTGCACGGCCACGAGCTCTCCCGCGAGATCTCCCCGGTCATGGCGCGCAATGCCTGGGCCGTCGGCTGGGACAAGGAGTCCTTCTGGGGCTCCGAGGCGCTCGCCGAGCAGCGGGCCGCGAAGTCGGGGCGCCTCAACCGCGGCCTCAAGGTGACCGGGCGCGGCATCCCGCGGGAGGGCAACGAGATCAAGGACTCCGAGGGCACCGTCATCGGGGTCGTCACCTCCGGCACGTTCTCGCCCACGCTGGGCCACGGCATCGGCATCGCGCTGGTGGACCGCAGCCACACCTTCGGCGACCAGGTGGTCATCGACGTCCGCGGCCGCGAGGTGCCCGCCGAACTCGTGAAGCCTCCGTTCGTGGAGGCCGGCGTCCGCGCCTGACCGAGGATGCGTGCCGATGAGGCCCGCCCCAGCCGGGGCGGGCCTCATCTGTGCGGGTGGGTCTCAGCGTCGCCTGCGGCGCCGCTCCTGGAGCCGGCGGGAGACGGTGGAGCGCAGGCCCCCGGCACGCCCGGGCGTGGACGGCAGGGGCCGCAGCAGCAGCCACAGCCCAGCGCCCAGGAGCGCCAGCGCCAGCAGGGTGGCGTACCAGGGGACCAGGCCACCGGCCGGCTGCACGGCAGCGGCCTCCTCGGGGGCACCCGGGTCCGCGTCGTCGGCGATCGCGCCGTCCTCGGAGTCCGTGGGGGAGGGGACCCCACCCTCCTCGGGGGCGCTCGTCTCGTCGCTGGACCCGCCGTCGCTGGATCCGTCGTCGGTCTGTGGTCCGCCCGGCTCGTCCTCCTCGCCCTCGGGCAGCGTGGGGGAGGCGGGCTCGGGAACCTCGGGCGTGTGGCTGGCCTCCTCGGGGGAGAGCACGACGGCCTCCACCGGCTCCTCCGATGCGGTGAGCACCGCCGAATCGGCATCCGCCACCAGGTTGGCCGAGCAGCCCTCGGAGGGGTGCCCGTTGACCGCGCAGATGCCCTGCCCGGAGTCCTCCACGTCCAGCACCGACTGCAGCGTCTGCTCGGTGGTGAAGTCCACCGGCACGGTGGCGCAGGTGGTCTCCACCTGGGGTAGGTGGTCCGGGCGGGCCACCGGGGCCTCCTCGCCGCGGCCGTAGTCCACGACGACGGCCACCCGTTTCACGCCCTCGTACCAGGTGGCGTCGCGGCACGAGCTGTCGAAGTCGGGCAGGGCGCGGGGCTGGCGACCCTCACCGGTGTCCCGGGGGACCAGGGAGTACCGCACCCCCACCGTGGATCCGTCCTCGGGGACCGCGGTCCGCGGGCCGTCCTCGGGGACCTCCCACCCCTCCCAGCCGGCTGTCCAGGAGGACCAGTACCGCGTGCCGGTGTCGGCCGCTGCCGGGCCGGCCAGGGCCACGGGGCCGACCAAGGCCACCGTGGCGGCCACCCCCCATCGAGTCGCGGCCCCCCGCCGCGAGGTCGCCGGTCGGCGCGCCCCGCCTGTCGTCTCGCGCTGCATCGTGTGTCTCTCCCCGTCCGTGGGTGCTGGGTCGTCCCAGTGCCTGCGCGCCGCAGTATGTCACCGCCCGTATCCTTGGGCCATGGCCCGCCGACTTACCGAGCAGACGATCGAGGACCTCCCGGAGCAGGAGGTGGACACCCGCCCCGCTGGACAGCAGAAGAAGGGACGACCCACCCCCAAGCGCCGGGAGGCCGAGGCCGCGCGCCGCAAGCCCCTGGTGGTGGCCGACCGCAAGGCCGCCAAGCAGGCCGACCGCGAGGAGCGGGCACGGCAGCGGGCGATCGTCCGGCAGGGGACGCTGGCGGGTGACGACCGCTACCTGGCCCCCCGGGACCGCGGGCCGGTCCGGGCCTACGTGCGCGATCGCGTGGACGGGCGGTTCTCGGTCGGCCAGGTGATGCTGCCGGTGCTGCTGACCGTGCTGGTGGCCACCGTGGTGATGATGTATCTGCCCGAGCAGTCCTCGTGGGTCCGCATCGGTGTGTTCGTCGCCGTCTACGGCATGTTGCTCTGGGGCCTGGTGGACGGGTGGATGCTGGCTCGCCGCCTGAAGGGCGAGATCGGGCGCGTGTTCCCCCAGCGGGCCGGCGAGACCAAGGGACTCACCAGCTACGTGATCCTGCGGAGCTTCCAGATGCGCGGCTCGCGCACTCCGCGCGCCGCCGTGGAGCGGGGCGAGACCCCGCGCGCCCTGCGCTGAGCCCGCCAAGTACACCGCCCGTCGGGCTCTGACCGGCCCCACACGGCCGCCGGTGCGGCATAGGGTCGGGGCATGAGCCAGAACGACCAGTCCTCCGCGTCCTCCTCCCGCCCCACCGCCGCCGAGCTGCGGGCCGCCGTCCGGGCCGGCATGCCACGGGTCGTCGACGAGCTGATCGAGCTGGCGCGGATCCCCAGCGTCTCGATGCCCTCCTTCGACCAGGCGCACGTGCAGGCCTCGGCCGCGGCGACTGCCCGGCTCCTGCAGGACGCCGGGCTGGCGGTCGAGATCGTCACCGAGGGCGGCGCCCCGGCGGTCATCGGCAGCCTCCCCGCACCCGAGGGCGCCCCGACCGTACTCCTCTACGCCCATCACGACGTGCAGCCGCCCGGGGACGACGCGGACTGGGACACCCCGCCCTTCGAGCCCACCCGACGGGGCGACCGGCTCTTCGGCCGCGGGTGCGCCGACGACAAGGCCGGCATCATGGCCCACGTGGCGGCGCTCCGTGCCCACGGCGGGCGACCGCCGGTGGGCGTCACCGTCTTCGTCGAGGGGGAGGAGGAGTACGGCTCCGAGAGCCTGCCGGCCATCCTGGGGAAGCACGGGCACAAGCTGGAGTGCGACGCCATCGTCCTGGCGGACTCGGCCAACTGGAAGGTTGGCGTCCCCGCCCTGACCACTTCGCTGCGCGGCATGGTGCGCGTGCAGGTCACCGTCTCGACGCTCAGCCACGCGGTGCACTCGGGCATGTACGGCGGCCCGGCGCTGGACTCGCTGACCGCGTTCTCCCGCCTGGCAGCCACCCTGCACGACGAGCAGGGGGACGTGGCGGTCGACGGGCTGGTGTCCGATGCGGTGGGCGACCTGCCGATGGTCGAGGCCGATTTCCGGGCCGAGTCCGGCATGCTGCCCGACAGCCACCTGATCGGCACCGGCAGCCTGACCGAGCGCCTGTGGGGCAAGCCGACCGCGAGCGTCATCGGCGTCGACGCCCCGAAGGTGTCCGAGGCCTCCAACACGCTGCTGGCCTCCACCACCGGGCTGTTCTCCTTCCGTCTGGCCCCCTCCCAGGACCCGCAGGAGGCCTATGCCGCCATCGAGCAGCACCTGCGCGCCAACGCCCCCTGGGGTGCGACCGTGGAGGTGAGCCTGCAGGACGCCGGCAGCGGGTTCAGCGCCGACGCGACGGGCCCGGCCTACGACGCGGCCCGGACGGCCTTCGGTGCCGCCTGGGGGACCGACGCGGTGGACATCGGCCTGGGCGGTTCGATCCCCTTCATCGCGATGTTCGCCGAGAAGTTCCCGCAGGCGTCCATTCTGGTGACCGGCGTGGAGGACCCCGACACGCGCGCCCACGGGGCCAACGAGAGCCTCCACCTGGGCGAGTTCGAGAAGGTCTGCGTCGCCGAGGCACTGCTGCTCGACGTCCTCGCCGGGTGATCTCGGTGCGCCTCCTGCCGTGGCGGCGGAATGTCCACACCGGTGTGGGCGTTCCCGCGGGGGAGGGGCGTACCCTTGACATTGATTCCAGCAGCACCATCAGTGAGGACTCACCATGACTGTTCAGGACACCACCACGTCCGAGGCCACGCACGGCGTGACCCTGACCCCGGTCGCGGCCGAGAAGGTCAAGAGCCTCCTCGACCAGGAGGGGCGCGACGACCTGCGCCTGCGCATCGGCGTGCAGCCCGGTGGCTGCTCGGGCCTGATCTACCAGCTCTACTTCGACGAGCGCACCCTCGACGGTGACGCCACCCGCGACTTCGGCGGCGTCGAGGTCGTGGTGGACCGCATGAGCGCTCCGTACCTGGAGGGTGCGGCGATCGACTTCGCGGACACCATCGAGAAGCAGGGCTTCACCATCGACAACCCCAACGCGGGCAGCTCCTGCGCCTGCGGCGACTCCTTCAGCTGAGTCCGTGAGGTTCCGCTGCGGCCTGGACTTCGAGTCCGCCGTCGCCGCGGCGGACCCGCAGGAGGACCTCCTGGGTGCCGGGGGCGATCTCGCCCCCGGCACCTTGCTGTCCGCCTACTCCCACGGCGTGTTCCCGATGGGGCTGGGGCCCGGTGGGAGGGGACCCCTGGGCTGGTGGTTCCCGGTGGAGCGGGGCGTCCTGCTGCCGGGGGAGATCCACGTCAGCCGCTCGCTGCGGCGTTCGTTGCGCACCTTCACGCTCACGGTCGACCGGGCCTTCGGTGCGGTGACCGAGGCCTGCGCCGACCCGGACCGGGAGGGGGCATGGATCACGCCCGAGGTGCGGCGCGCCTACGGTGACCTGCACCGGATGGGGTGGGCACACAGCATCGAGGTGTGGCGCCAGCATGAGCTCGTGGGCGGGCTGTACGGCGTGGGGATCGGGGGATTCTTCGCCGGGGAGTCGATGTTCCACCACGTCACCGACGCCTCGAAGGCCGCGATGGTGGGGATGGCGCGGGTCATGGCGCAGGCCGGTCAGGACGCCCTCGTGGACGTGCAATGGCGTACCGACCACCTCGCCTCGATGGGGGTGCGGACCGTCGACCGGCAGGAGTACCTGCGCAGGTTGGAGGTCGCCACCGAGGGGGTGGATCCGTGGCGGCGAGCCTCCCGGGACGTCGTCTCCGACGTTGGGTAGGATGAACGCACAACTGCAGTGCTCCGTCTCACGATCGTGCACTGTCGAACCCTGCTTCACGGAAGGCGGCATCGAGTGCACAGGCACCCCGAGAACACACGGCGCTGGCAGCGCCCCGCGGTCCTGGCCGGCGCGGCCACCCTGGGCGCACTGGTCCTCAGCGCGTGCGGAAGTTCAGACCAGATCGCGCGGGGCTACCTCCCCGAGGGCGTCACGGAGAACTCCGACGGCGTGACGACCTTCTGGGTCGGCATGTGGATCGCCGCCCTCGCGGTCGGCGTGCTCGTCTGGGGACTCACTGCCTGGTGCATCGTCGCCTACCGCCGCAAGGACGACAGCGAGCTGCCCAAGCAGGTCCGGTACAACATGCCCATCGAGATCCTGTACACCGTGGTGCCGATCGTCATGGTCGCCGGCCTGTTCGTGCAGAACGTGAAGCTGGAGAACGACCTCATGGACCTCAACGAGGAGCCCGAGAACATCGTCCACGTGGCGGGCAAGCAGTGGAGCTGGGACTTCAACTACCTGAGCGACGACGTGCACGAGTCCGGTCAGCAGGCCGTTCTCACCGGTGAGGAGGGCGTGGCCGAGGGGCTGCCGACCCTGTACCTCCCGGTCAACGAGCGCACCGAGTTCGTGCTCACCGCGCGTGACGTCATCCACTCCTTCTGGGTCCCGCAGTTCCTCCAGAAGCTGGACATGATCCCCGGTGTCGTCAACCGCTTCCAGGTGACGCCCACCGAGGTCGGCACCTACCAGGGCAAGTGCGCCGAGCTCTGCGGCGCGTACCACTCCGAGATGCTCTTCCAGGTGAAGGTCGTCGAGCGGGACGAGTACGACAAGCAGATGCAGGCGCTGGAGGACGCGGGCAAGTCCGGCTTCCTCGACACCGGCTACGACCGCAAGGAGCTGGTCCATGGTGAGAACGACGTGGAGGACCGCGACGTGAACCACAACGACTGGATGCTCAAGGGCGGGAAGGACGACTGATGGCAACCATCTCTCACCCGGGGGCAGCGCACCGCGTCGCTGACGAGGCGCGCCCCGTGACCCGGCCGCAGACCCGCGCAGGGTCCATCGCGGTCAAGTACCTCACGACGACCGACCACAAGGTCATCGGCAACCTGTACTTCATCACCTCCTTGGCGTGGTTCTGCCTCGGTGGCCTGATGGCCCTGCTGATCCGCGCCGAGCTGTTCGACCCGGGCATGCAGGTGCTGCAGTCCAAGGAGCAGTTCAACGCGCTGTTCACCATGCACGGCACGGTGATGCTGCTGCTCTTCGCGACGCCGCTGTTCGCGGGCTTCGCCAACGCCCTGATGCCGCTGCAGATCGGCGCGCCGGACGTGGCCTTCCCGCGCCTCAACATGTTCGCCTACTGGCTCTACCTCTTCGGTGGGCTCATCGCGGGGGGCAGCTTCCTGTCCCCGTCGGGTGCGGCCTCCTTCGGCTGGTTCGCCTACCAGCCGCTGGCCGGTCCGACCTACAGCCCGGGGCTGGGCGGTGACCTCTGGGTCATGGGTCTGAGCCTCGCCGGCTTCGGCACGATCCTGGGATCGGTCAACTTCATCGTGACCATCGTGTGCATGCGCGCGCCGGGCATGACGATGTTCCGGATGCCAGTCTTCACGTGGACCATCCTGATTACCTCGATCCTGGTGCTGGTCGTCTTCCCGGTGCTGACCGCGGCCATGTTCGCGATGGCGGCCGACCGCATCGTGGGGACCCACATCTATGACCCCTCCAACGGTGGCGCGATGCTGTGGCAGCACCTGTTCTGGTTCTTCGGCCACCCCGAGGTCTACATCATCGCCCTGCCCTTCTTCGGCATCATTTCCGAGATCATCCCGGTGTTCAGCCGCAAGCCGATCTTCGGGTACAAGACGCTGATCCTGGCCGCCGTGGCCATCGCGGCGCTGTCGATGTCGGTGTGGGCCCACCACATGTACGGCACCGGTCAGGTGCTCCTGCCCTTCTTCGCCGTCATGACCATGCTGATCGCGGTGCCCACCGGTGTGAAGTTCTTCAACTGGATCGGCACCATGTGGAACGGTTCCCTGAGCTTTGAGACCCCGATGCTGTGGTCGCTGGGCTTCATGGTGACCTTCCTCTTCGGTGGTCTGACCGGTGTGGTTCTGTCCGCCCCGGCGGTGGACCTCCACCTCACCGACTCCTACTTCGTGGTGGCGCACTTCCACTACGTGGTGTTCGGCACCGTGGTGTTCACGATGTTTGCCGGCTTCTACTTCTGGTGGCCCAAGCTCACCGGCAAGATGCTGAACGAACCGCTGGGCAAGCTGCACTTCTGGATGCTGTTCATCGGCTTCCACACCACCTTCCTGGTGCAGCACGTGCTGGGCGTCGAGGGCATGCCCCGTCGCTACGCCGACTACATGGTCGAGGACGGGTTCACCCTCCTGAACCAGATTTCGACGGTCGGATCGTTCATTCTGGGTGCATCAATGCTGCCGTTCTTCTGGAACGTGTACATCACCCACAAGAAGGGCGAGTACGTGAACACCGACGACCCGTGGGGTTGGGGTTCCTCGCTCGAGTGGGCCACCAGCTGCCCGCCGCCGCGTCACAACTTCAACTCCATCCCGCGGATCCGCTCCGAGCGTCCGGTGTTCGACATGAACCACCCGGAGGTGGCAGCTCTGGACGCCCCGACCCCTGACTCCCAGGTTCTGGGTTCTCTGGTGGACGAGCCGGACATGGCTGGTGTGCACGGTGGCAACTCGTCCCACGAGGACGCGAACTACAGCGACGGCCCCGCGGCCGGCCGCACGACCGAGAAGTGAGGACACCCATGAAGGTTGAAGGCAAGCTCTTCTGGTACCTGGTGCCCCCGCTGGTGCTGTTCTTCTTGGTGTACTCCTTCTGGACCGGGTGGAACGAGTGGGTCGGAGCCATCGGGCTCGCACTCTCCGCGGCGATGGTGGCCATGATCGGCTGGTACATCGGTGTCACGGCCAAGACCCTGCCGGGCCTGCGCCCGGAGGACGACCGGTACGGACACATCGACCAGATCTCTGGCCACTACGGTCACTTCGCCCCGTACTCCTGGTGGCCGCTGTGGCTGGCCCTGGCCGCTGCCGTGGTCTTCCTCGGCGTGGCCATGGGCTGGTGGATCGTCTACATCGGTTCGGTGTTCCTGGTGTTCGCAGTGATCGGTTGGGTCTACGAGTACTTCTCCGGCGCCCACCACGTCTGAGCCACCGCGCCTGACGTCCTGAGCACCGCGCCACGCGGCCCCGTCCTCCCTTGGGAGGGCGGGGCCGCGTCGTTGTGCAGCCATGCCACGCCAGCGCAGTCCCGCGCGGCGGTGGCCGGCCGGGTGGGCGGAAACTGCGCCCGTGGCCTGGCGGGGCAGGGGCGTGCGGAGAGGGAACGGACCAGCTACACCGGCGCAGGCTCACGTGACCGTGCTGTGGCGCGGTGGAGTGAGTCCCACGCGGTAGTGGACGGCGCGCAGGTGGGCGGGGAGCGCGCGCTGCGACGGCAGGCAGGCAGGCGGGCAGCGCAGGGCGGGCGGCGGAGTGAGTCCCGCGCGGCGGCGTCCGGTGAGGTCAGGCCCAGCCGAGCTCGTGCAGCCGGTCGTCGTCGATGCCGAAGTGGTGGCCCACCTCGTGCAGCACCGTCACGGCGATCTGCTCCCGCAAGGCGTGGGGCGTGCGGTATGCGTGAGAGAGGGGCCCCCGGAAGATGAAGATGCGGTCAGGGATCGGGGGCGGCATGAACCCCCCGCGCTGGGGCAGGGGGACGCCCTCGTAGAGGCCGTACAGCACCGTTCCCTCGGCGTGGGCGCCCGGAGCGCTGATGCTCTCCAACTGCGCACGGTCAGGTTCCTCCTCGACGAGGATCACCACGTTGTCCATACGGTCGATCAAGGCCTCTGGCAACCGGTCCAGGGCATCGCCCACAGCTTCCTCGAACTGTTCGAGCGTCAGGGCATAGGAGGCGGCCATGCAGGGCAGAGTACGCCAACCGTGGCGACGTGCCACGGGGTCGCCAAACCGCGGCGGGGTGAGCACGAGAACGGGCCGCCCTCCCGAAGGAGGACGGCCCGTTCAAGCGGGGGAGTGCGTCAGTGGCGCTTCTGGCCCTGCAGCGTCTCCTCCACGGCAGCCACCTCGTTGCTGGCCTGGGCGGCCAGGTGGTGGTCGTGCGCGTGGTGCTCGTCGGCGTGGGCCTCGGCGAGCTCGGCCGGCGTCACGGCCGGGATGCGGTCCTCGAAGAAGAACGAAGTCATCTTCGCGCGCGACTTGTCCATGAAGGACGGCTTGCGCTGCACACCGTTCTCGTCGGTGCCCGCGATCTCCTCGGCGGTCAGCGCCCGGTAGTCGGGGTGCTGCACGAGATTCCAGCGCTCGTAGGGCGAGAGCTCCTCGTGAGCCTCGAAGAAGCGGCCCTCCGGCGTGCGGACGATGCGGCCGGACTCGCGCCCGTGCAGCACCTTCTCGCGGTCGCGGCGCTGCAACGAGAGGCAGATGCGCTTGGTGACCCAGAAGGCGATCACCGGGCCGACGAAGAACAGCGTCCGCAGGGCGATGGTGATGTCGTTGATCGACAGCCCCAGCTTGATGGCCATGAGGTCGTTACCGGCCGCGGCCCACAGGACCACGTAGACGGTGACGAAGGCGGCACCCAGACCGGCACGGACCGGCGCGTTGTACGGGTACTGCAGCAGGTGGTGCTCACGGTCGTCGCCGGTCACCCAGGCCTCGAGGAACGGGTAGACCATGGCCAGGCCGTACATGAACGGGATCAGGAACAGCGAGCCCGGGAAGATGTTCATGCTGAACGTCCGGTCGAAGAGGACGAACTCCAGCCAACCAGGCAGCAGTCGCAGGGCGCCGTCCGCGAAGCCCATGTACCAGTCAGGCTGTGAACCAGCCGTCACCTGTGTGGGCTCGTAGGGCCCGTAGGCCCAGATCGGGTTGATCGTGACCAGGGCCGAGATCAGCACCGTCAGACCGAACACGATGAAGAAGAAGCCACCGGCCTTCGCGGCGTACACCGGCATCACGCGGAAGCCCACGACGTTGTCGTTGGTGCGACCCGGCCCGGGGTACTGGGTGTGCTTGTGCACGGCCACCAAGATGATGTGGACCGCGAACAGGCCGACCAGGATGGCCGGGATGATCAGCACGTGGAAGGCGTAGAAGCGGGGGATGATCAGCTCGCCGGGGAAGCCGCCGCCGAAGAGCATGTACGACAAGTACGTACCGACGATCGGGGCGGACATCAGGAAGCCCTGCATGGCGCGCACACCGGTACCCGAGAGCAGGTCGTCCGGCAGCGAGTAGCCCATGAAGCCCTCGAAGATGGCGATCATCGACAGCGCGCAACCGATGACCCAGTTGATCTCGCGCGGCTTGCGGAACGCGCCGGTGAAGAACACGCGGAGGGCGTGGAGCATGATCGCGACGATGAAGATCAGCGCGGCCCAGTGGTGGATCTGCCGCATGAGCAGACCGCCCTTGATGTCGAAGCTGATCGCCAGCGACGAGTCGTAGGCCTCGGACAGACCGATGCCGCGCAGGGGCTCGTAGTCGCCGTCGTACACCGTGTGTGCCATCGACGGGATGAACCACATGGTCAGGAAGACGCCTGTGATGAGGCAGATGACCATGGAGTACATGGCGATCTCACCGATCATGAACGACCAGTGGTCCGGGAAGACCTTGCGCATCAGGTACTTCGAGAAACCCGCACCGCCGGTGCGTGCGTCGACCCAGGTGGCGACGTTCTCGATGGGGCCGCGCTGCGTCTGCGCGGCGGGTGCCGGACGCGTGCGACGCGCCGTGCGGGACTCTGCAGCGGTGCTCACAGTTCACGCTCCCAATAACTCGGACCAACGGGCTCCGCGAAGCCCTGGTCAGCCTTCAGGTAACCCTCGTCGTCCACCGAGATCTTCAGCTGCGGCAGCGGGCGCTTGGCCGGGCCGAAGATCACCTTGCAGTCCTCCGTCACGTCGAAGGTGGACTGGTGGCACGGGCACAGCAGGTGGTGCGTCTGCTGCTCGTACAGCGCCACCGGACAGCCGACGTGGGTGCAGATCTTGGAGTAGGCGACGATGCCCTCGTAGCCCCAGTCGCGCTGCTTGTCCGACTTGATGTCGTCGGGGTTCAGGCGCATGAGCAGGACGGAGGCCTTGGCCTTCTCGTCCAGCGGGTGCTCGGCGTCGTTGATGCCCTCGGGGAGGATGTGGAAGACCGAGCCCAGCGTGACGTCGGAGGCCTTCACGGGGATGCCGTCCGGGTCGGTGACCAGACGCTTGCCCTCGGCCCAGAAGGTCTCCGCCAGGTCGTTGCCCGGGAGGGGGCCCATGGAGCCGACCAGCTGGATGCCCAGCGGCAGGGCGAACAGGCCCATGGCGCCACCGAGCGTGTACTTGATGAGGGGGCGACGCATGATCTGCGAGGACTCCAGGCCCTCGGCCACGGTGTCGGCGAAACCCTGACGCGTCTCGGCGTCGGCGGCCAGCACGTGGCGCTCCTCGGTGACCTCGTGGTCGTCCATCAGGGTCTTGGACCAGTGGACGATGCCCAGGCCGATGCCGAGCAGCGACAGGGCCATGGTCACACCGAGGACCACGTGGTACAGGTTCTGGGAACCGATGCCGGGGATGGTGCCCACGGCGTCCTGGTCCATCCAGAAGTAAGCCACGATGAAGCCCAAGGTGCCCAGGATCGACAGCAGGAACAGACCTGCCACCTGGCGCTCGGCGCGTGCAGCAGCCTTGGGGTCGACGTCGGCCCAACGCAGGACGTGCGGGGGATGGCCGGGGTTCTCGAAGTGTTCCGGCACCACGTCGTGGTGGGAGTCACCACCGTGGGGCACCGGGCGGTTGGAGCCGTGCGACATGGCGTCCTCTCCGTGGGCGGGAATGTGGGCAGGGGGCATCAGCTGGACTTCCTCGTCAGCCAGAAGGCAGCACCGAGGAAGAGTCCGATGCCCAGGGTCCAGATGAAGACACCGTCGGCCACCGGGCCGAGGTTGCCGAGGTCGTTACCACCCTGGTTGGGCGCGTTGTGCATCTCGTCCAGGTAGGCCGAGATGTCCTCCTTGTCCTGGGGGGACAGGTTGGAGTCACTGAAGACCGGCATGTTCTGGGGGCCGGTGTCCATGGCCTGATAGACGTGCTTGGGGCTGACGCCCTCCAGGGAGGGGGCGTACTTGCCGCGCGTCAGGGCGCCACCGGAGCCGTTGAAGTTGTGGCACATGGCGCAGTTGACGCGGAAGAGCTCACCACCGTGGGCGGCATCAGCGCCCTCGAGGTCGGTGTACTGCTCCTCCGGGACGGCCGGGCCGTCACCCAGGCTGGCCACGAAGGCGGCCATCTGGTCAATCTGCTCCTGGTCGAACTGCGGCTCCTTGCGCATGGCCTGCACACCGGGGGCGGCCAGCGGCATGCGGCCGGTGGCGACCTGGAAGTCGACGGCGGCAGCGCCGACGCCCACCAGCGACGGCCCGGCATCGGTGATGCCCTCGCCGTTCGCGCCGTGGCAGGTGGCGCAGTTGGCCTGGAAGAGCTTGTTGCCCTCCTGGACGTCCTCAGCGGACATGGCGGCCGTCTCGGCGCGCACCTCCGAGGGCTTGAGGGCCATGTAGAGACCGCCCATGACGGCCAGGGCTGCCAGCAGCAACACGAAGATCGCGGCGGGGTGGCGCCGGTATTCGAGGAGGGAGTTCATCGGTCGGACCAATCGTCGGAGGACTCAGGGGCGAACTGGGGGTGGCGGGGCGAGGCGGCCATCACCGAAGCAGGTAGATCGAGGCGAACAGGACGATCCACACCACGTCGACGAAGTGCCAGTAGTAGCTCGTCACGATCGCGCCGGTGGCCTGCGAGTGCGAGTAGTGGCGGGTGGTGAACGTCCGGCCGATGATCAACAGGAAGGCCATGAGTCCACCCAGCACGTGGATGCCGTGGAAGCCGGTGGCCAGGTAGAAGATCGACGTGTAGGAGTCGGTCTGCAGGGTGAAGCCCTCGTGCACCAGCTCGGCGTACTCGAAGACCTGGCCGGCGATGAACACCGAGCCGAAGATGTAGGTGAGGACGTACCACTCGCGCATGCCCCACTTGCCGACCTGCAGGAGGCTGCCGGTCCGGGAGGACTGGCCGTGCTCGGCCTTCATCACGCCGAGCTGGCACCACACGGAGGAGATCACCAGGATCATCGTGTTGCCCAGCGCGAACGGGACGTTCAGCGAGGGAGTGTGCAGGTCCCACAGTTGCGGGGCTACGGCCCGCAGAGTGAAGTACATCGCGAATAGACCGGCGAAGAACATGAGCTCGGAGCCGAGCCACACGATCGTCCCGACCGCAGCCATGTTGGGTCGGGTCACCGGGCCGAGTGCGTTGGAGCGGATCTCGGCAGGAGCAGGGGAGTAGTTCGCAGTCGCCACCTGAGCATTATGGACCATGGCCGATCGTGAACCGGGGAGGGTCACCCCCTCTACGACGGCGCGTCGCACTTTTCGGCCCGGACCCGCTCCGGTGGAGGGTCCCGGGGCGTCGTTAGGCTGGCGGCATGACGACCAGTTCCGGTGACCTCACGTGGCGTTCGATCCTCTCGGAGCTGCTGGCTGGCAGGGACCTGGGTGGGGACGCCGCATCGTGGGCCATGGATGAGGTGATGTCCGCCCGGGCGTCGGACGTCGAGGTGGCCGGGTTCCTCGTGGCCCTGCGGGCCAAGGGGGAGTCCGTGGCCGAGGTCCGCGCACTGGCGGACGTGATGGTGGAGCACTCGGTGCCGCTGCCCCTGCGACGTGAGGGCCGCCGCGTGGTCGACATCGTCGGGACCGGGGGAGACGGCTTCGACACGGTCAACATCTCCACCATGGCCTGTGTCATCTCGGCGGCCGCCGGTGTGACTGTGGTGAAGCACGGGAACCGGGCCGCGTCCTCGAAGTCGGGCGCCGCCGACGTGCTGGAGGCACTGGGGGTGGATCTGGCGCTGGAGCCCGCGGACGTTGGTCGCGTGGCCGAGGAGGCGGGCATCACCTTCTGCTTTGCCCAGACATTCCACCCCTCGATGCGGTTCGCGGCCCCTGCCCGCCGTGGGCTGGGCGTGCCCACCGCCTTCAACATCCTGGGGCCCATCACCAACCCGGCGCGTCCCGAGGTCTCGGTGGTGGGTTGTGCGCAGGAGTCCGTGATGGACCTGCTGGCCGGGGTGTTCGCCGACCGGGGCACCTCCGCCGTGGTGATGCGGGGGCGGGAGGGTCTGGACGAGGCGAGCACCGCTGGGCCGACCGACGTCCGGTGGGTGCGTGACGGCGTCGTCACGCAGTTCGTGCTGGAGCCGGCGGTCGTGGGTGTGCGCCACCACACGACCGAGGAGCTGCGGGGTGGCGATGCCGCGCACAACGCCGAGGTCGCCCACCAAGTCCTCGGAGGGGCCGACCTGCCGGCCACCGAGGCGGCCGTCCTCAATGCGGGACTGGCTCTCGCCGCAGCCTCACCGGTCGACGGGGCGCTGGACCAGGCGGGTTTCGACGCCCTGGTGGCCGACAGCGTCCGGGCTGCGCGTGCTGCGATCGCGGACGGCTCGACCCAGCGGGTCCTGGCCGACTGGGTACGGGCGTCGCGCGGCACCACCTACCCGGCGTGACCCACCCGGTCGGCCCGCCGGCCTGACCGGCGCGGTGGGCCGCCTCAGCTGTCGAGGCCGATGGCGAACGCCTGGGCCTCGTCGTCCGCGGAGTAGGTACGGAACGCGATGTGGGTCTCGGTGTCGGTGACGCCCTGGACCTTGTTGAGCCGGTCGGCGATGACGTCGGCGAAGTCCTCGTGCCGCTCCACCTGCACCACGGCGATGAGGTCGACCGCGCCGGCGGTGGAGTACACCTTCTCGATGCCGGGGATCTCGGCGATGCTCTGGGCCACCTGCGGGATCTTGGCGGACTCGGCGTGGATCAGGACGATGGCGGAGATCATGGGCCCAGCCTAGCGCCGGGGGCCGCGGCGGGACCGGGCCGAGGGCAGGTCGGCGGCGACGGCCTCCTCGAGCAGGTCGGTGACGGCGGCGGCGGAGTGCACCGGGGTGGCCCAGCCGTCCGAGGCGGTGACCAGGCGCACCCCCTCGGCCTCCAGCCAGCGCAGGACCAGGTCGGTCTCACCCGGCAGTGCCGCGGGGGAGCCGTCGGTCCGTGCCCGGACCACCTCGGCCGTGGCGGTGAGGGCCTCGACGACCGGCATGGGGTCGACACCCCGGGGGGCCAGGGCCGACCCGGCGAGGCGACCGTGGCGGATGCACACCAGCTCCCAGCCGCCACCCCGCATCGGGGCGGCGGCCACCAGCTCACGGACACCGGCCAGCGCCTCGTGCCGCTGGCGACGGGCGGCTGCCCGCAGGTAGGCGCGGGCGCCGTCCCGCAGCACCCTGGCCTCCTCGTACCGTTCGGCGCCCGCGAGCTCGTCCATCCGGGCCGCCAGGGCCTGCCAGGCCTCGCGGTGGTCGGTGGCCAGGGCAGCGCGCGCACGCGTGGTGACCTCCGCGTACTCGGAGCGGGACATGGCGCCGGTGCAGGGCGCACCGCATCGGCCCAGGTCGGCCAGGGCGCAGGCGGTCGTGGCGCGGGCGGCGGAGGCCTCGGTGATGCGGCTGGTGCACTGACGCAGGGGGAGGGCCGAGTGGAGGGCCTGGACCGCCTCCTTCGCGGCGCTCGCCGAGGGGAAGGGGCCGATGTGGGTCGCCGCGTCGTCCGAGACCGCGCGCACCACGGACAGGCGGGGGAAGGGTTCGTCGGTCAGGCGCACGTAGGGCAGGGAGGCGCCCTTGAGCCCGGCGCGGTTGTACCGGGGCCGGTGCTCGGCGATGAGGCGCAGCTCCCGCACGGAGGCCTCCAGTGCCGTGGGGCACACGATCGGCACCACGCGCTCGGCGAGGCGCACCATGTCCCCCATGCGCCGCCTGGTCTCCGAGGCCGTGAAGTACTGGGACACCCGGCGGCGGATGTTGACCGCCGTGCCCACGTAGAGCACCTCACCGGCCGCGTCGAGGAAGCGGTAGACGCCGGGGGCTTCAGGCAGGTCGGCGGCCAAGGTGCGCTTGCGACGCCGCGCCTCCGGCACGTGCCGGCTGTACGCCAGCAGCTCCTCGAGCGAGTGCACACCCAAGGGGCCCACCCGCTCGATGAGCCCGTGGAGCACGTCCACGGTGGCCCGTGCGTCGTCGAGCGCACGGTGGGAGGGTGTGGTTTCGGCCCGGAAGTACGCCGCCAGCGTGGAGAGCTTGTGGTTGGGCACCTCGGGGCGGGGGAGCAGCTGCCGGGCGAGGTGGACGGTGTCGAGCACGGGGTTGCCGGGCGCCGGGCGGCCGGTCCGCTCGCACGCGCGCCGGACGAAGGCGGTGTCGAAGCGGGCGTTGTGGGCGACGAGCACCGCATCGCCCACGAACTCCAGGAAGTTCGGCAGGACCTGCTCGATGGAGGGGGCGGCCGAGACCATCGCCGTCGTGATGCCGGTGAGCACCTGGATGTACGGGGGGATGCCCGCGGCGGGGCGCACCAGGGTCTGGAACTCGCCAACCACCTCGCCGCCGCGCACCTTGACCGCCCCGAACTCGGTGATCTCGCTGTCGGCCGAGCTGGTCCCCGTGGTCTCCAGGTCGAAGACCACGAAGGTCACGTCGGCCAGCGGCGTGCCCAGGTCCTCGAAGCTGCCCTGGATGCCGTGGCGGGGCGGGGTGCTGTGCGGCATGGCGGCACCGTAGACGCGAGGGCCGACAACCTCCGGAGACCGGGCGGGATGTGGACAGAGGAACGGATGTTGTCGGTCGTGTGTTCTAGCGTGGGTTCGTGTCGGGGCGAGGTGCCGAACCCGCCCGTGGATCCGAGGAGGAGACGACCATGCAGCAGCACGGGATGACGCAGCAGGACACCGACCGGCCGGGGTCGACCGGGTGCTCGGCCTGTGCCACCCACCTGGGGGGCGACTCGCCCCGCCGAGCCGCTGGCGGCGGGTGCGAGGACCATCTGGACCCCCGCGAGCAGGAGGCCGTCGCGGCGCTCGTGCGCGGCGGCCTGGTGGAGCTCGGGACGGCGCTGGGCCTGCGGGCCGAGGTCGTGACGACGGCGGGTGCGGGTCGGGTGGTCACAATGGTGTGATGCACCCTTCTCCGCGCCGCGCTGGACCCTGGGCGGCTGGGGTGATCTGTGCCGCTGTGCTCGTGACGGCGTGCGGGGGAGAGCAGGGTCCCGTGCCGGGGGTCGGGGGTACGGAATCGTCCGCCGGTGCGGGGGGATCGGGTGGCCCGCCCGGTGAGTGGAGCCGGGGCGCCCCGTCCTGTGCCGGTCCCTCAGGACGTCCGGGCGCGTTGGGGGCCGGCGGCACCCCGTGGCCCGATGAGGTCCGCGCGGCCGACGAGCTCGTCCGGAGTCGGTGGGAGGCGCGGCCCGGCCCGCGAGACGTCGTGGTGCGCCTGGTGGAGGACCGCGAGGAGTTCGAGGCCCTGGGTGGCACGGACGCGGTCCCGGGGTTCACCCGGGGACTCCAGGTGTCCCCCGGTGGTTCCACGGCCGTGGACTGTCCGTCTCCGGGTGACGGGAGCGTCGAGGTCGTCCTGCACCCGGGGGTGGCGGACCTGGCACCGGCGGACCGTGGCCTGGTGCTCCGGCACGAGCTGGTCCACGCCCGCTACGACCAGGTGATCGACCCCGCCGAGCCGGAGTGGTGGCGCGAGGGGGTGGCGGAGTGGGTCGCGCACGGCTCGCCACCGGGATCACTCGCGGCGTCGGACCCCTCGGTAACGACGTCCCCGGCCGCCCGCGCCAAGGACTACCGCACCGCACACCGGGCGGTCGCGGCACTCGCGGACCACCGGCCCGGCCTGGTTGCCGACGTGGACGCTGCCTGGGGCACCCCGGAGCTGGAGGACGCCTCCGAGCTGAGGGACCACCTGGTGGCCCGGGGTGTGCCCCGGGCCACCCTCGAGACCGTGGTGGACCGGGCCCAGGATCAGGCAGACTGAGCCAGCCTCCGGGACGTCCGGTGGTCCCACCCGTCCGGCGCCCGTGCCGGACCGCCTGGTCGTTCTCTCTGTGGAGGTTGTATGTCCCTCGCCATCGGTGTCGACATCGGAGGCACCAAGATCGCTGGGGCCCTGGTCCGGGACGGCGAGATCCTCCAGCGGGCGCGGGTCGAGACCCCCGCCGAGGACGTCGGAGCCATCGTCGAGGCCGTGACCACGGTCATCCAGGACCTCCAGGGCAAGGCGGGGGGCGAGGACGTCGTGGGTGCCGGCATCGCGTGTGCAGGCCTGGTGGACGCCGCGGGCGAGACCATCCTGTTCGCCCCGAACCTGGCGTGGCGGGACGAGCCCCTCAAGGCGAAGGTGGCCGCCCAGGTCGACCTGCCGATCCGGCTGGAGAACGACGCCAACGCGGCAGCCTGGGGGGAGTTCCGCCACGGAGCTGCCCGGGACCACGACGACATGACCCTCATCACCGTCGGGACCGGCATCGGCGGCGGCATCGTCAACGATGGCACCCTCCTGCGAGGCGCTGCCGGAGTGGGCGCCGAGATCGGCCACATGCGCGTGGTGCGCGACGGCCTGCGCTGCGGGTGCGGCAACCGCGGCTGCTGGGAGCAGTACGGCTCGGGCAGCGCCCTGGTCCGCGAGGCCCGCGACCTCATCCGGTCCGGTACCCCCCACGCAGCTCGCCTCAGCGGCGCCTGCGGGGGCGATCCCGACGCGCTCGAGGGGGCCGACGTCACGAAGGTGGCCGAGGAGGGCGACCCCGCGGCGGCGGAGCTCATCCACGAGCTGGGGGTCTGGATCGGCGAGGGCGCAGCCAGCCTCGCGGCGATCCTCGACCCGGCGGCGATCGTCATCGGCGGCGGGGTGAGTGCTGCCGGCGACCTGCTGCTCGAGCCCGCTCGCCGGGCCTTCCACCGCAATCTCACCGGTCGCGGTTACCGCCCGTGGCCGGAGATGGTGATGGCGAGCCTGGGCAACGACGCGGGCGTCATCGGCGCGGCCTCGATCATGCTCGACGAGCGGCCCACGAGCTGAGGCCTCACTGGTCGCCGGTCACCCGGCGGGCGAAGGCCACGGACTCCTCGTGGACGCGGGGGGCGTCGTGGTCGAGCGGGACCACGTGGAAGCTGTTCTCGAGCACGACCTCGCGGACGTCCGTCGAGGAGATCCGCCGCAGGATGCTGGCACTGCTGCGGGCCGGCACTACGTGGTCCACGGCCGAACGCATCAGCAGGACCGGGCAGGTGACCTCGCGCGCCCGCCGCCGCACTCCCCGCCACAGGGCCCGCTGGGAGTTCAACGCGTGCATGGGCACCCGGTCATAGGCCAGCTCACCGGGACTGTCGGGATCGGCGACGTCGCCGGCGATGCCGGGCATCGACGGCCGGACGTGGCGCACCAGGGGGGTGAGGGGCACGAAGGGGTTGACCGCCGCGACGGCCGGGTTGACCAAGATCACACCGGCCACCCGGCCGGGGTGGGCGACGGCGAGCGCCAGGGCGAGCGCGCCCCCCATCGACAGGCCGCCGACCACGGCGGGACGGAGCTCGCTGGCGCGCAGGAGGGACCGTTCGGCGATGCGGTACCAGTCCTCCCAGCCGGTCCGGTTCGCCGCCTGCCAGGTGCGTCCGTGCCCGGGAAGCCGCGGAACGTCCACGGAGAACCCGGCCTGCTGGAGCGCCTCGGGCCAACGCCCCAGCGATTGCGCCGTCCCGGTGAAGCCGTGGCACAAGACCACCTGGGCCGAGCCCTGCGGCCCCGGCAGGTATCGGCCCTCTCCGCCGGGCAGGGGAGGGGTGACCGGTTCGATGACGGGGGTGGGGGGCGCCATGGAGACCATCCTGACACGGGGGCACGGTCGTGGCCGTGGAAAGATGGGGCCCGCGGTGCAGGAACACCGTCGAGCAGGACTGCCACCACGCCCGGACCGCGTGGTGGTCGTGTCGAGACGCAGGAGAACAGGTGCTCTACTGGACCCTCAAGAACGTGGCGCTGGGCCCGGCGCTCACGGCGCTGTACCGGCCCGTGGTCCACGGGCTGCACCACGTGCCCCGCAACGGTCCGGCGATCATCGCCGCCAACCACAGCAGCTTCTTCGACTCGATCGCCCTGCCGCTCGTGGTGCCGCGCCAGCTGCGCTACCCGGCCAAGGCCGAGTACTTCAACCAGCCCGGGGTCAAGGGCAAGGTCATGGCGGGCTTCTTCCGGGGCGTCGGGCAGATCCCGACCGACCGGTCCGGGGGTCGCGCCAGCCTCGCCGCGCTGGGGGAGGCCGAGCAGGTGCTCAAGGACGGCAACCTGCTGGGGATCTACCCGGAGGGGACGCGCTCCCCGGACGGCCGCCTCTACCGGGGGCGCACCGGTGTGGTCCGCCTGGCCCTGGCCACCGGCTCCCCGGTCGTCCCGGTGGGCCTGGTGGGCGTGGACGAGATCCAGCCCATCGAGGCCTCGGTGCCGAAGGTGCGGAGCTTCACCGCCACCTTCGACGAGCCCTTCGACGTGACCTCGTTCGTGCAGTCGCTGCATGCCGGCGAGTCGGCCGAGGAGCAGAACCGGGCGGTTCTGCACCCCCGTCGTGACGACCTGCGGGCCGCCACCGACGAGATCATGCGCCGCATCCAGTCCATCACCGGCCAGGAGTACGTCGACGAGTACTCCAGTGTGGTCAAGAGTCGACGAGCAGCGGAGGGCTCATGAATGCCTCGTTCGGGATCACCCATGCCGACCCCCTGGCCCACGTGGTCGACTGGGCGGACCTGCCGGCCGCGCAGCAGCCCACCTGGCCCGATGCGGAGCAGGCCCGGCAGGTGCAGCAGACGCTCCGCCGTTACCCCCCGCTGGTCTTCGCCGAGGAGTGCGACACCCTCACCGAGCACCTGGGAGCCGCCGCCCGGGGAGAGCGCTTCGTGCTGCAGGCCGGCGAGTGCGCCGAGACCTTCGACCAGGTGACCGCGGTCAACATCCGCGACCGGGTGGGCGTCCTGCTGCAGATGGCCGCGGTGATGACCTACGGCGCCGGTGTGCCCGTGGTGAAGATCGGCCGCATCGCCGGGCAGTTCGGCAAGCCGCGTTCCAGCGACACCGAGACGCGCGATGGCGTCGAGTTGCCGGCCTACCGGGGCGACATGGTCAATGCCTTCGCCTTCGACGGCGTGGCCCGTGAGCACGACCCGCAGCGCATGCTGGCCGCCTACAACGCCAGCGCCGCCACCCTGAACCTGGTGCGGGCATGGACCACCGGTGGGTACGCCGACCTCGGCAACCTTGCCACTTGGGGCGCCGACGCGAGCACGGAGGCCACACGCGAGTTCGCCGAGGTGAGCCGTGGCATCGAGCGGGCGCTGCGCTTCACCAAGGCCGTGGGCGCCGACTCACCGGCCTTTCACTCCACGGAGTTCTTCGCCAGCCACGAGGCCCTGGTGCTGGACTACGAGAAGCCGCTCACCCGCATCGACTCCCGGACGGGCAACCCGTACGCGACCTCCGGCCACTTCCTGTGGTGCGGCGAGCGCACGCGCGACCCCGATGGCGCACACATCGACTTCCTGGCCAGTGTCACCAACCCGGTGGGGGTCAAGCTGGGCCCGACCACCACGGCCGATGACGTACGTCGCCTGGTGGACCGTCTGGACCCCCACCGCACGCCCGGGCGCCTGACCTTCATCTCCCGGATGGGGGCGGGCCGGGTGCGCGAGGCGCTGCCGCCGGTGGTCCAGGCCGTCCGCGACCTGGGGGCACAGCCGGTCTGGCTGACCGACCCCATGCACGGCAACACCTTCACCAGCAGCACCGGCCACAAGACGCGGCGCTTCGACGACGTGGTGGACGAGGTGCGGGGCTTCTTCGAGGTGCACGGCGCGCTGGGGACGGTTCCCGGCGGCCTGCACGTGGAGCTCTCGGGCAACGACGTCACCGAGTGTGTCGGCGGCGTGGTGCCGGTGCTGGAGAACGACCTGGGCGTGCGCTACGAGAGCCCGTGCGACCCGCGCCTGAACCGCAACCAGAGCCTGGAGCTCGCGTTGCTGGTGGCGCAGATGATCAGTGACGACCCGACCCTGGGAGGTGCCTGAGATGGCCCAGCAGGACCTGCTCGACACCATCGAGTGGCTGACCGTGCCCGACCTGGTGGAACGACTGGGGCTGGGTGTCAGCTCCGTGCGCCAGTTGATCAAGGACCGCGAGGTCATCGGCGTGCGGCGCGGGGAGAACCAGTCGCTGCAGGTGCCGGCGCGCTTCTTCGACTCCGACGGCGTGCTCAAGCACCTCACCGGGACGCTCACCGTCCTGTCCGACGGGGGGATGTCCGACGAGGACATCATCCGGTGGCTCTTCGAGCCCGACGAGACGCTGCGCGAGGGCTCGGCGATCGAGGACCTGCACGCCGGTCACAAGACGGAGATCCGCAGGAGGGCCGCCGAAGCGGCGTGGTGAGAACCCATCGATGGGGGGGGTGGCGCCGGTCTGGCGCCGCCCCCCATCGGGGTGTTCAGGACGCGCGGCGGGTGGTCAGGTGGGCGAGCTCCACCAGTGCCTCGACGGCCTCGGTATCGAGGGTGGGGCGGGCCCGCTCCAGGGCGGCCAGTGCCCGGTCACGGTCGGTGTCGATCTGCTGCTCCACCTGGTCGGCCGCGCCGCTGGAGGTGATGAGATCCCGCATCCAGGTGGTGTCCTCGGCCGACAGGTCGGGTGAGCCCAGGAGGTGGGTGAAGCGCTCGGCGTCCGCGGGGTCGGCGCCTGCGAGCACCCCCACGACCAGGGCGGTGCGCTTGCCCTCGCGCAGGTCGTCCCCGGCCGGCTTGCCGGTCACCGAGGGGTCGCCGTAGACGCCCAGGACGTCGTCGCGCAGCTGGAACGCGAGCCCCAGGTGGAGGCCGTAGTCGCTGAGGTGCTGGCGCGTGGTGGGGTCGACCCCGGCGGCGTCGGCCCCGATGAGCAGCGGGTGCTCGATGGAGTACTTGGCGCTCTTGTACTGCATCACCCGGCGGACCCGCTCGTGGCGCGCGTCGGTATCGAGTGTCTCCCAGGGGCGGGCGGCGTTGAGGATGTCGAGGAACTGCCCGGCCATCAGCTGGGTGCGCATCAGGTTCCAGGTGGGGCGCGCCCGCAACATCTGCTCGGGCTCCCACCCGCACCCGGTGAAGGCGGCGTCGGCCCAGACCAAGCACAGGTCCCCGGCCAGGATGGCGCCGGCGATGCCGTGGTCCTCGGGGGACCCCTCGAAGGCGTGCTCGCGGTGGCGCTGCGCCCAGACGCGGTGGGCGGCGGGGGTGCCGCGGCGGGTGTCGCTGTCGTCCATGACGTCGTCGTGGAGCAGGGCCGCGGCCTGGAAGAACTCCATCGCGGTGGCGGCCTGGAGGGTGGCCTCGTCGGCACTGCCCCCGGCGGCCACGTGGCCCCAGGTGAGGAACCCGGGCCGGAGGCGCTTGCCGCCCTGCATGAGGGACTCGATGGCCTGCGCCAGCTCGTCGGCGGCGGGATCGATGGGGGTCAGGTGGGCACGGTGGTCGGCGATCTGGGCGGTGATGCTCGCGCTGATCGTGGCCTGGAAGGCGTCTCCGAGGGGGTGTGACGTCACCGCCACATGGTAGGCGGCGGCGCGTGTCCGGGTCCGGGGGAGGCGCGGGTCCGGCGCCGGGGGTGGGGGCGGTGTGGGGAGGTTGTCGGTGTCGTATGGATGAATGGGTCTTGACCGCAAGAGTCGTACAGGCGTACCGTCTGGATGTGCGGTGAGACATGGAACATTCTTCCAACTCAGGGTCGGAGTGGGGAGCGGGACCGGCAGGAGGAACGTGCGATGAGGAGATGTGCCGAGGCCGTGGAGGTGCGGGCGCAGGGGGTGGCCGGTCAACCGGATGCCTTCGTCTGGCGGGGCCGGCTCTACGTGGTGTGCGAGGTGGTGGACCGCTGGCGGCGGCGCCACCCGTGGTGGCGCTACGTGACCGAGTCCGAGGGGCTGGCGCTGGAGACCGGCGCGGACCAGGAGGTGTGGCGGGTGGAGGCCCGCGCGGGGCGGCACAGCCCGACCGGCGTCTTCGACCTGGTGGCACCCCCGGCGGGTGTCTGCGCTGCGTGGCAGCTCGACCGGGTCCTGGACTGACGACCGCAGGAACGACGCGAGGGAGACGAACGATGACCACGATGACGAACCCCCCGACCTGGACGGTGGGCGCCGGGGCGCCGGCCGGCACCGTGCTGGACCTGGTGGAGCGGGCCCGGGCGAGCCTGGCCGAGGCGTGTGCGGCGCCTGCCCCCGAGGACCGCTACGAGGCGGCCCACCTGGCCGCGTTGCGCGCCGCGGCGGCGGTGGTCGCTGCCCGAACGGTGCCGGGCAAGGCATCCCGACCCCGGAGCGTCTGGGAGCTCCTGAGCGGGGTCGCCCCGGAGCTGCAGGAGTGGGCGATCTTCTTCAACGGGTCGGCCCAACGCCGGGCGGCACTCGCCCGGGGGCGGCACTGCTCGCAGCGGGAGGCCGACGACCTGGTGCGGCAGGTGGACGAGTTCGAGCAGCAGGTGCGCGGTGTGCTGGGCATGCCCGTCCTGCCGTCGGCCACCGCGCTGCTGGTGGCCGGGTGGCCCGCGCAGGGGCGGTGATGAGCGCTGACTTCGCCCACCTGCACGTGGCCTCCAGCTTCTCGTTGCAGTACGGGACCTCCCGGCCGCAGGAGCTCGTGGACCGTGCAGCGGCGTGGGGGCAGTCCCACCTCGCCCTGACCGACCGCGATGGTCTCTACGGGGCGGTGCGCTTCACCCGGGCCTGTGTGGAGGCCGGGATCGTGCCGGTGGTGGGGGTCGACCTCGCCGTGGCCCACGACGCGCCGGCCGGCCCGCCGGCCGCGCGGAGAGCCGGCCGGCGGCAGCAGCCCGTCCGGGGCGGCTCCTGGGTGGACGAGAGCCACTGTCGGGTGCGGGTGCTGGCCGCCGGGCGTGCAGCGGGGCACGGGAACGGTGTGGGGTGGGCGGCGCTGTGCCGGCTGGTCTCCCACACCCACGCGGCGGGGGAGCGGGGTGAGCCCCGCACCACCCGGGCGCTGGTGGCCGGTGCTGCTCCCGCGGTCCGGGTGCTGCTGGGGCCGGACTCCGACGTGGGGCAGGCGGTCCTGCAGCGTCGCCGGTCCGAGGCCAGGCGGTTGCTGCACGGGTGGGTGGAGGCGGTGGCCGAGCAGGTGGGCGGGACCGCTGCCGCCCGTCGGGTGGTGGTGGTCGAGCTGGTGTGCAGCGGGGCGCCGGCTGGTTCCCCGGGGTGCACAGAGCAGGCCGTGCGCATGTGGCAGCTGGCGCAGGAGGTCGGGGTGCGCGCGGTGCTGACCGCCGCGGTCCGGCACGCCGACCCCGAGGGCGTGGTGGTGGCCGACGTGCTGGACGCCGCCCGTCAGCACGTGCTGCTCGACCCCCGCCACCTCGACCAGCGCACCTCCGCGGCCCACCTGGCCTCGACGGCCAGCATGGTCCGCGTGGCCCACTGGCTGGCCGAGCGGGCCGGCCAGCCACCGCGGGTCGCCGACCAGCTGCTGGCCGCGACCTCGGGGGTGGCAGCCGAGTGCGGGCTCTCCGCCCGGGACGACCTCGGGATCGGGTCGGTGCACCTGCCCGAGCCCGAGGTGCTCGGGTTCACCGACACCGCCGACGCCCTACGTGGCCTGACCGCGCGGTGCCGCGGGGCGGTCGACGAGATGTACCGGGGCGCAGCACTGCGGCGCCGTGCCCGGGAGCGGATGGAGGCCGAGCTGGCCACCATCGAGCAGTTGGGCTACCCGACCTACTTCCTGACCGTGGCCCGGGTGTGCGACCTGATCCGCGAGGTGGGGGGTCGCGTGGCGGCCCGGGGCTCCGGCGCCGGGTCCCTGGTGAACCACCTGCTGGGGATCAGTCGGGTGGACCCGTTGCGGCACGACCTGCTGATGGAGCGCTTCTGCTCGCCGCTGCGGGCCGAGCTGCCGGACATCGACATCGACGTGGAGTCGGCGCGCCGCCCCGAGATCTACGAACGCATCCTGGAGCGGTTCGGAGCGGGACGGGTGACCTGCGTGTCCATGATGGAGACCTACCGGGTGCGGCACGCCGTCCGGGACGTGGGGGCGGTGCTGGGCATGCCACCGGTGGAGGTGGACGCCATCGCCAAGGCCTTCCCCCACGTGCGCGCCCGGGACGCCCGCGCCGCCATCCGGGACCTGCCCGAGCTGCGGGCCGCCGGGTTGGACGCCCCCCGCCTGCAGCGGATGTTCGACCTCGTGGAGCGCCTGGACGGCCTGCCGCGCCACATCGCCCTGCACCCGTGCGGGGTGGTGCTGTCGAACCTGGGCCTGCGCGACCGCACGCCGGTGGAGGAGAGCTGGATCGGTTTCCCGATGAGCCAGTTCGACAAGGACGACGTGGAGGACATGGGGCTGCTCAAGCTGGACGTCCTGGGCATCCGCATGCAGTCGGCGATGGCGCACACCGTGGACCTGGTGGAGTCCACCCACGGGGTCCGCCTCGACCTGGACGACGAGGAGCAGGTGCCGCACGACGACGCCGAGACCTTCGGGCTGATCGGGTCGACCCGCACCCTGGGCTGCTTCCAGATCGAGTCCCCCGGGCAGCGGGAGCTGGTTGGCAAGTTCGGCCCACAGACCTTCGAGGACATCATCATCGACATCTCGCTGTTCCGTCCCGGGCCGGTGAAGTCGGACATGATCACCCCCTTCCTGTCGGCGCGGCAGGGGTGGGCGGAGCCACTGCTCATGCACCCGGCGCTCGAGGAGCACCTGCGCAGCACCGAGGGGGTGGTGGTCTTCCACGAGCAGGTGCTGCAGATCATCACCGCCACCACCGGGGTGAGCCTGGCCCACTCGGACGAGGCGCGCCGGGCCATGGGATCGCCCGACGGGCGGGACGCCGTGGAACGGTGGTGGCGCCCGGCGGCCGCCGCCCGCGGTTTCACCGGGGAGGTGGCCGACCGCATCTGGGAGGTGCTGGCAGCCTTCGCCTCCTTCGGGTTCTGCAAGGCCCACGCGGCCGCCTTCGCCCTGCCCACCTACCAGTCGGCCTGGTTGAAGACCCACTACCCGGCGCACTTCATGGCGGGGGTGCTGACCCACGACCCCGGCATGTACCCCAAGCGGTTGATCATGGACGACGCCCGGGAGCTGGGCGTCGAGATCCTGGGCCTGGACGTGAACGCCTCCGGTGAGGGCTACCGGGTGGAGCGGGTCGCCGACTCGTCCGGCCCGGGAGAGTGGCCGGCCTCGGCGGGCCCGGGCGCGCCCGACCCCGACCTGGCCCTCGACCGGGTGCGGCAGCGGGCACGGCAGTGGGGCGTGCGGATCGCGCTGACCGAGGTGAAGGGACTGGGCGAGGACGATGCCCGACGCATCGTGGAGGGGCAGCCGTACAGCTCGTTGGCCGACTTTTGGCAGCGGGCGCAGGTGGACCGCCCCCTGGTGGAGCGCATGGTCCTGGCTGGTGCCTTCGACGCCTTCGCGTCCCCGGCGCGCCGCCGCGACCTGCTGGTGGAGCTGATGGACCTCGAGCGGTGGCGCGACCCCCGGCCCCGCGGCAAGCGCGCCCGCCTGGCCGGGGAACGGGCCGAACAGGACCGCCGGCGCCGCGCCGGTCACGGTACCCAGCAGGTCCTGGAGCTCGGCGTTCCCCGGGCCGTCGACGCCACCGGGCTGCCACCGATGGCGCTGGAGGAGCAGGTGGCCCACGAGCTGGACGTCCTGGGCATGGACGTCACGGCCCACGTGCTCGAACCGCACCTGCCCACCCTGCGGGAGCTGGGCGTCACGCCGGCCCGGGACGTCCGGACCATGCGGTCCGGGGCGGAGGTCCTGGTGGCCGGGGTGCGGGTGGCCACCCAGACTCCTCCGGTCCGGTCGGGACGGCGGGTGGTCTTCGTGACCCTCAACGACCCCACCGGTGCCAGCGACGCGACCTTCTTCGAGGACGTCCAGGGCCCCTACGCCACGGTGCTCTTCCAGTCCTGGTTCCTGCTGGTGCGTGGCGTCGTGCGCCGGACCGGCCCCCGGGGGGTGTCGCTGCGGGCCACCGGGGCCTGGGAGCTCTCGGGGCTCACCGAGGCTCACCGGGCGGGGGGAGCCAGTGGGCTGTTCACCGCGTGGGAGGAGGCCGACCGGGTGCAGCACGAGCGCAGCGAGGCGGGACAGGCTGCGGCACGTGCGGTACGGGCAGAGGGACAGGAGGCTCCGGAGGGCCGGAGGGTGCTGGTGCACGCCTCGGGGTACCGCCAGTCGCCCTACGCGGACGTCGGCGCAGCCGGACCGGCCGTGGCGAGTGGCCGCGTGCTGGGTGCGGGCGGCGGAGTGCCCTCGCGCAAGCTCTGGCACAGCTCGCCGGGGAGCTCGGGGTGGTGAGCGTGGCAGCCCGGGAGCAGACCGCCGTCCTGCACGTGGACATGGACGCCTTCTACGCGTCGGTGGCCCTGGTGGACCGCCCGGAACTGCGCGGTCAGCCGGTCATCGTCGGTGGGGGCCACCGGTCGGTGGTGCTCTCGGCCACTTACGAGGCACGCGCTTTCGGGGTGCGCTCGGCGATGCCGATGGCTCGCGCCCGACGCCTGTGCCCCCAGGCCACCGTGGTGCGGCCGGACCACGAGCGCTACGCCGCGGTCTCGGCTGCCGTGATGGAGATCTTCCGACAGGTGACCCACGCCGTGCAGCCGACCTCCGTGGACGAGGCCTTCCTGGACGTCACCGGCACCTCCCGCCGGTGGGGGAGCCCGCTGCAGGTGGCCGAGTGGATCCGGCGGACCGTGGCCGCCGAGCAGCACATCACCTGCTCGGTGGGCATCGGCCCCAACCCATTCGTCGCCAAGGTCGCCTCGGGGCAGGCCAAGCCGGACGGCACCCGCCAGGTCACCCCGGCCGAGGTGGTGTCCTTCCTGCACCCCCTGGACGTGGGCGTCCTGTGGGGGGTGGGGGAGAAGACCCAGGAGCAGCTGGCCCGGTTCGGGCTGACCACTGTCGCCCAGGTGGCCCACACCCCGGTGGTCACCCTGCAACGCATCGTGGGCGACCACGCCGGGGCGGCGCTCGCGGAGCGGGCGTGGGGTCGCGACCCACAGCGGGTCCGGCCCGTGGTGGCCGAGAAGACCATCGGCAACGGGCAGACCTTCGACCACGACATCGACGACCCCCGCCAGGTGGAGACCCGGCTGCTGCTGCTCTCCGACCGGGTGGCCGCCCGGGCCCGCACGGCAGGGGTCATGGGGCGCACCGTACAGGTGACGGTGCGGTTCGCCGACTTCACCACCGTCCAGCGGTCCCGCACCCTGCAGCGCCCCAGCGACGTGAGCCGGGAGATCCACCAGGTGGCACGGGAGGTCTTCGCCTCCCTGGGCCTGCAGCGGGCCCGGGTGCGGATGGTGCGGGTCACCCTCTCGGGCCTGACGCCCACCGACCGGACCCCGCGGCAGGGCATGCTGGACGAGCCGGAGGTGGGGTGGCGGGAGGCTGATGCGGCCGTGGACCGGGCCAGCGCACGGTTCGGTGCCGGCATCGTCCGGCCGGCCAGCCTGCTGCCGGAGGAGCGGGGCCCCCGTGGCCGGGCCGGGTCGGGGGCGCATGCGTAGACTGGACCCAGCAGGCGGGTGACCCCGCCGTGGACCGGTGCGCCGGAGGTGGAGGTGACCATGGCCCTCTCTGAGGAGGAGCGGAGCCGGCTCGAAGCGCTCGAGCGCTCGTTGATGTCCTCGGGTGCCGGGGACGACTCCGGCATGCCGGAGATCGAGCGCAGTGCCCGCCCGGACTCTCAGGACCCCTTCGCGTTCCTCACCGGTGGCCACCCCGGCCGTGGTGCCGGTGCTGATCCCTTTGCCGAGCAGGCTTCCGGAGCGCGCCGGGTCTCCCTGCGCAGCTCGGGCCGGGCCACCCCGGCCCGCATCGCCGTGGTCCTCGCGCTGGGGCTGGCCGGGCTGGCTCTCTACGCGGTGGCCGTGTGGTCGCAGATCCCGTGGTTCGGCGCCGGCGGGTTCGTGCTGTGGATCCTCGCCGTGGCCTGGTGGCTGCGCACGCCGTCGCCCACGGGTGCCGGCGGCTCGGCTCCTCGGGGCCGGGGTCAGAAGCCCGGGCGCCCCGGGCCGACGGGCCGCGGTCCCTCGGGCAACGCCGGTCCCCGACGCTCCAGCGCGCGCCGCGCCGAGCAGGGTGACGACGGCTCGTTCATGCAGCGGCTCGAGGGCCGCTGGGACGCCCGCCGCAACGACCGCGACGCCTGATTGCGCCCACGGCGTAACCCGGAAGTCCTGCGCCCCGACCGAGGTTGTGCCCACTACAAAGGAGCCGGGACGGTCACCTGACCGGACCGGCGAGTCGTACCCACCAAGGAGGCACCGTGGACACTGCATACGCCCCCACCCTGACCAACTCCGACCGTTGTGACCGGTGCGGAGCCCGCGCCTACATCCGCGCCACCGTGGCCGGCTCGCACCTGCACTTCTGCGCCCACCACGGCCAGGAGCACCTGCCCGCGCTGCAGGACCGCGACGACGTCGAGATCCTCGACGAGACCGCCCAGCTCCACGTCTGACCCACCGCCATGGACTGGACGGTCGTCACCGGCGTCGTGGTCGCGGCCCTCATGGTCCTCGGACTGGTCGGCAGCACCCTGTTGGTGCTGCCGGGGCTGGCACTGATCTGGGGGTCCACCCTGCTGTGGGCGGTCGTCGCGCAGACGACGGCCGCCTGGTGGGCCTTCGGGCTGGCCACGGCCATCGCCGCCATCGCAGCGGTGGCCGTCTGGTTGGTGCCGGGGCGTCGCATGAAGCGCGCCGGCATCAGCAACACCACCTTGCTGGCGGGCGTGGTGCTCGGCATCATCGGATTCTTCGTCATCCCCGTGGTCGGCCTGTTCCTCGGGTTCGTGGCCGGGGTCTTCCTCAGTGAATCCGCGCGTCGCCGCACCAGCGCCCTCACCCCCTGGCAGGCCACCGTCCAGGCCCTCAAGGCGGTGGGCACCAACATCCTCATCGAGATCCTGGCCGGCCTGCTCATCATCGGGGTGTGGATCGCCAGCCTCCTCCTGCCCGCCCTCTTCTGACAGGGCGGAGGGCGCCGAACTGCCCGCAGTGTGTCGGGCGAGCGGAGTGGCACCGGCAGGTTGTCGGTGCCGTCACCTAGGTTGACCTGCGTGACTCCCCGCACTGCCAAGGCCTCGACCACCAGCACCTCCAGCTACGACGCGCGGCACCTCCAGGTGCTCGAGGGTCTCGAGGCGGTGCGCAAGCGCCCGGGCATGTACATCGGCTCCACGGACTCCCGCGGCCTCATGCACTGCCTGTGGGAGATCATCGACAACTCGGTCGACGAGGCCCTCGGCGGCTTCGCCACGGGCGTGGACGTCACCCTGCACGCCGACGGCTCGGTCGAGGTCGCCGACGACGGCCGCGGGGTGCCAGTGGACATCGAGCCCCGCAGCGGGCTCACCGGTGTGGAGCTCGTGTACACCAAGCTGCACGCCGGCGGGAAGTTCGGTGGGGGCTCGTACACCGCATCGGGAGGCCTCCACGGCGTCGGCGCCTCGGTGGTCAACGCCCTGTCCTCCCGCCTGGACGTCGAGGTCGACCGCGGGGGCAAGACCTGGGTCATGAGCTTCCGCCGCGGCGAGCCCGGTGTCTTCGACGACGCCGGCGGCGAGCCCTCGCCGGACAACCCGTTCACTCCCTTCACCACCGGCAGCGAGCTCATCGAGCGCGGGAAGACCAAGCGGGGTGTCACCGGTACGCGCGTGCGCTACTGGGCCGACCCGCAGATCTTCCTGGCCGATGCGGAGTTCTCCCACCGCCAGCTGACCGACCGCGCCCGCCAGACCTCCTTCCTCGTCCCCGGACTGCGGATCGGGCTCACCGACAAGCGCCGCATCCCCGGCACACCGGGGGAGACCGCCACCCACACCGAGACCTTCCTGCACTCCGGCGGCATCACCGAGTTCGTGGACTACCTCGCACCGGACCAGGCCGTCACCGACACCTGGCGCCTGCAGGGCACGGGCACCTTCACCGAGACCGTCCCGGTCCTGGACGACGCGGGCCACATGGTTCCCACCGAGGTGGAGCGCGACTGCGAGGTCGACATCGCCCTGCGCTGGGGCACCGGGTACGACGCCGTACAGCGGTCCTTCGTCAACATCATCGCCACCCCGAAGGGCGGCACCCACGTGGCCGGCTTCGAGCAGGCGCTGCTCAAGGTCGTCCGCAAGCAGGTGGAGGCCAACTCCCGCAAGCTCAAGCCGGGTAAGGACAAGGTCGAGAAGGACGATGCCCTGGCCGGCCTGACCGCCGTGGTGACGGTGCGCCTGGCCGAGCCGCAGTTCGAGGGCCAGACCAAGGAGGTGCTGGGCACCTCCGCGGTGCGCAGCATCGTGTCCAAGGGGGTGGAGACCGAGCTGACCGAGATCTTCACCAGCAGCGCGCGGGGGCGCAAGCAGCAGGCGGGCGCCGTGCTGGAGAAGATCGTCACCGAGATGAAGTCCCGCGTCTCGGCGCGCATGCACAAGGAGACGCAGCGGCGCAAGAACGCCCTGGAGACCTCCTCGCTGCCCACCAAGCTCGTGGACTGCCGCTCCACCGAGACCGAGGCCTCGGAGCTGTTCATCGTCGAGGGTGACTCGGCACTGGGCACCGCGAAGCTGGCTCGGCAGAGCGACTTCCAAGCCCTTCTGCCCATCCGCGGCAAGATCCTCAACACCCAGAAGGCATCCGTGGCCGACATGCTCGGCAACGAGGAGTGCGCCGCCATCATCCAGAGCATCGGGGCCGGTTCGGGGCGCAGCTTCGACCTCGCCTCGGCGCGCTACGGCAAGATCATCATCATGACCGACGCCGACGTCGACGGCGCCCACATCCGCACCCTGCTGCTCACCCTGTTCTTCCGCTACATGCGGCCGATGGTCGATGCAGGGCGCGTCTTCGCCGCCGTGCCGCCGCTGCACCGCATCGAGGTGGTCAACCGGGGCAAGGCGAACGACTACGTCTACACCTACTCCGAGGCGCACCTGCGCAAGGAGCTGGCCCGCCTGAAGCGCAACGGCCGCACGTTGAAGGACCCCCTCCAGCGCTACAAGGGTTTGGGCGAGATGGACGCCGACCAGCTGGCAGAGACCACGATGGACCCCGCCCACCGCACCCTGCGCCGCATCACGATGCGGGACGCCCAGGTGGGGGAGGACGTGTTCAACCTGCTCATGGGCAGCGATGTGGCCCCGCGCAAGGAGTTCATCATCAGCAACGCCGCCACGCTGGACGCCGAGCGCATCGACGCCTGATCCCCGAGCCGGCCCCGCCGGCTTCCCGGCGGGCCCACCCAGTTCGGTATCACTGTGGACACGTTCCGAGTGTCGGTCTGGTCAATCGGCCCGGCGTGCATCACTCTGACCCCATGAGTACTGCCACGTCACACGACGCCCCTGCCCAGGGCGGCTCGGCACCCGGAGAGGTGGACACCGAGCTCAAGCGGGTCCTCGGGCCGAAGCTGCTCCTGCTGTTCATCATCGGAGACATCCTCGGAACCGGCATCTACGCGATCACCGGCAAGGTGGCCGGCGAGGTCGGCGGTGCCGTGTGGGTGCCGTTCGTCATCGCCTTCACCATCGCGATCATCACCGCCTTCGCGTACTTGGAGCTGATCACCAAGTACCCGCACGCCGGTGGTGCCGCCAACTTCATCCACAAGGCCTTCGGTCTGCAGTTCGTGACCTTCATGGTCACCTTCACGGTGATGGCCTCGGGTATCACCTCGGCCGCCACGGCCGCCAAGGCCTTCGCCTCGAACCTGGTGGCCGGTGTCGGCCTCGACTGGGCTCCGGAGGGGGCCGCGGTGCTGGGCATCGCGGTGGCCTTCATGATCGTCGTGGCCCTGGTGAACTTCCGCGGCGTGGCCGAGTCGGTCGGGCTCAACGTGGTGCTCACCATCATCGAGCTCACCGGTCTGATGCTGGTCATCTTCGTGGGCCTGTGGGCCGTGGCGGGCATGAGTGACGCCCCGGTCGACTTCTCCCGCGCCATGATGTTCGAGACCAGCGGTGACAAGAACGCCTTCTTGGCCGCGACCGCCGGCACCTCGCTGGCGTTCTTCGCCATGGTGGGCTTCGAGGACTCGGTGAACATGGCCGAGGAGACCAAGGACCCGGTCAAGACCTTCCCCAAGATCATGCTCAGCGGTCTGGTCATCACCGCCATCATCTACGTGCTGGTGTCGGTCACCGCCGTGGCGCTGGTGCCGGTGGGACAGCTCAGCCAGGGCGACACCCCGCTGCTGCAGGTGGTGCAGGCCGGCGCGCCGAACCTGCCGATCGACACGATCTACCCGTTCATCGCCATGTTCGCCGTGGCCAACACCGCGGTGATCAACATGCTGATGGCCTCCCGCCTGCTCTACGGCATGGCCAAGCAGGACGTCCTGCCCCGCCCGCTGGCGCTGGTGCACAAGGGTCGCCAGTCGCCGTGGGTGGCGATCATCGTCACCACCGCCCTGGCTGTAGGCCTCATCCTGGTCGTGGGGCAGGTGACCGCGCTGGGCGGCACCACCGCGCTGCTGCTGCTGGCCGTGTTCGCCATGGTGAACATCGCCTGCATCGTGCTGCGCAAGCGCGACCACGAGGTGGAGCACAGGTACTTCAAGGCTCCCGGGTGGATCCCGTGGGTCGGCGCGGTGCTGTGCCTGTACATGGTGGGTCCGTGGACCGGCCGTGACACCGAGCAGTACGTGATCGCCGGCTGGTTGCTGCTGATCGCGGTGATCCTGTGGGCCCTGACCTGGTTCCTCAACCGGGCCCTGTACGCCAAGCCCACGCGGGTGCGCCACCCGGAGGACCTGCGCTGAGTCCCGCCGGACCACCGGCCGGTCGTGACGCACCTCCCCTGCATCGATGCGGTGAGCGGACCCTCGTGGTCTGCTCACCGCATCGTCGTTCGCGCCGGTGGGATGCACTGACTGGGACCAGGAGCCCGTGGCGCGGATCCCGACCCGCGTGGCGCGCGGCGCGGCAGATGGGTGACACGTACTCTTTCTGCGTCCCCCCCCACTGACGCGCGGATTCTCTGGGCGTCCCGGCACCCTTGGAGATCCCGTGTCCCGATCCACCCCCTGCACCGACAGCCACCGTCGATGAACCGCCGTCGGGGGTGCCTCGGCTGTGGTTGCGCGGCCGCCGTCCTGGCGACGATCACCCTGGTCGTGGCCGTGATGGTGGCGGCGTTCGTCGCCGGCGAGGAGCCAGAGCCCGCGGAGTCGAGTCCGGAGGCGTCGGCGGCGGCAGAGCTCGAGCCAAGCGCCACGGCCGAGCCCACGGACGGCCCCGCACCGGCCGGGGAGTCCTCCGCGACGGGCGTGGAGAAGTCCGCCAGGGGTGGGGAGGCGTCTGCCAAGGACCCCGCGCCGCAGAGCTCGTCGGCGGCGGCCCGGGCGGCAGCCGCCCCCGTCCCCGTGCCGACCGGGGCACAGTCCCCGCGCAGCGCGGAGTCCACGCGGACCGCCACGGGGGAGCCGAGCGCCCCCGCGCCGGAGAGCTCGTCGGCGTCGCCCTCGACGACCTCCGCGCCTGCCCCGACGCCCGAGGTCGCGCCGAGCACCGAGAGGGCCGTGGCCCCGGCGAGGGCAGCGAGCAGCGAGTCCGGACCGGTGGTGAAGGTCGTCGACGGGGACACCATCGACGTGGCCACCGCTAACGGGACCGAGCGCATCCGCATCATCGGCCTGGACACCCCGGAGATCGGGGAGTGCGGGTTCAGCGAGGCCTCGGCCGCCATGGCCGACCTGGTGGCGGGGCGCTCGGTCCAGCTGGTGCGCGACCCCACCCAGGACAACCGTGACCGCTACGGCCGCCTGGTGCGCCACGTGCACCGTGGCAACACCTCGGCGGCCGTGGAGATGATCCGCCGCGGACACTCGGCCGAGTACCTCTACGGAGCCGAATACCAGAACCGGTCGGCACACCTGCGGGCCGAGCGGGAGGCCCGGGCCGCGAAGGTGGGCATGTGGTCGACGCGCGGCTGTGCCACCCCGACGCCCACGCCGAGCCCGACGCCCACGCCGAGCCCCACCCCGACCGAGCCGGTGACCGTGGTGGCCCCGCCCGAGCCCACGCCCACGGCACCCGCACCCACCGGGAGCTGCCGCATCAAGGGGAACATCTCCAGCAGTGGGGAGAAGATCTTCCACTCCCCGGGCCAGGCGCACTACGAGCGCACCAAGATCTCGCTGGACAAGGGAGAGCGCTGGTTCTGCTCCGCGGCCGATGCCGTGAAGGCGGGGTGGCGAGCCGCCAAGCAGTGAGTCGTGCCGCGGCCCCGGTCACCTCGTGCGGGTGACCGGGGCCGTGGCGTCTGCTGTGCCGGAGTCAGACCCCGGGGCCCACCAGCAGCAGGGTCGCGGACAGCACCACGCCGACGGTGATGAGGATCATCGTGGTGTAGCCCAGGATGTCGCGGATCCGCAGGCCCGCAATGGCCAGCAGCGGCAGCGCCCAGAAGGGCTGGATCATGTTCGTCCACTGGTCGCCGTAGCTCACGGCCATGATGGCCACCGACGGGTCCACGCCCAGGCGCTCGGCCGCATCGAGCAGGATGGGGCCCTGCACGGCGATCTGGCCGCCGCCGGAGGGGACGAAGAAGTTCACCAGGCCGGCCGAGAGGAAGGCCAGGAAGCCGAAGGTCTGCGGGGTGGAGATGTTCACCATCGCGTCCGAGAGCATCGTGATGAGCCCGGTGCCGGCCATCACGCCCATGATCCCGGCGTACAGCGGGAACTGCAGCAGGATCTCGCCCACGTTGCTCGCGGCGTCCTTCACCAGCTCCACCAGCTCGGCCGGCGAGCTGACGATCAGCAGGATGAGGGCCAGGAAGGACCAGTTCACGATGTCTAGGGTGAGCGAGCCGCCATCGGTGAAGTGGATGGCGAGGTAGGCGGCCACGAGCAGTCCCAGCAGGAGCGTGGGCACCCGGGAGGCGTCCACCGCATCGGCCGGCGTCTCCACCGCGGGCAGGGTGGGGGAGTCGGTCTCGGCCGACTGGGCAGGCATCTCAGCGACGTCGGCGCCGGCCTTCGGGGCCATCAGCGCGACGGTGCCCAGGATCACCAGCAGCGCGACGGCGGTGGCCGTCATGTTCCACCAGGAGAAGGTGGTCTCGGTGATGGGGATGATCTCGCCCACCTGCGCCGCGACGAACGAGTCGGGCGTGGCGGCGGTCAGCGGCGCGGAGCCGGAGTAGCCCATGTGCCAGATGCTCATACCGGTGTACCCGGTGGCCACCAGCAGCGGGAAGTGCGCGGGCTCGCCGCGGCGGGAGGTCTGGTTGGCCACCTCCTTGGCCAGCAGCGCGCCGACGACCAGACCGAGACCCCAGGTGATGAGGGTGGCCAGGCAGGTGATCAGTGCCACGAAGACGTAGGGCATCACCCGACCCCGGGGGATGGCACCCAAGCGGCGCAGGCCGGCGCGTACCGGGCGGGTGTTGGCCAGCACATGACCGAGCATGAGCACCAGCGACATCTGGGTCATGAACGCCAGTAGCCCGGCCAGCCCGACGCCCCAGGCGGAGACGACCTCCTTGGGCCCGGAGTCGGTGAGCAGCAGGGCGGCGAGCACCACGACGAGCGTCAAGACGATGGCGAACACCAGGGCCGAGGGGATGAAGCGCTCGACCAACGCGTTCACCGGCCCCATCAGCCCCTGCCCGCGGCGTGGTGGGCTCGATGGGGTGCGTGGGCTGGGTGCGGTGGTGGTGGACACGGGGGACCTCCGGGGTGGGGGCGGGCAACGACCGCGCCAGTATGCGTGACGTGGACCACGCGCCCGTGGAGGGGGTGTGGGTGCCCGTGGCCGTCAGGAGTCGTTGCTGGCGGTGGACGCCATGGACACCAGGAGCGCCACGGCCAGGGAGGCGATGAGTGCCCCCTGCTCCGTCACCCGAGGATCACCGGCGAGGCTCCGGCATCACAGCCGTTCACCGGCGCGGTACCCCAGCATCGTGCCGAGGACGACGGAGAGGACGAAGGCCGCCAGGCCACCTCTCACGTACTCCCCGGGGGACAGGAACGGCGCCCGGTCCACGACGTGGTGGTCCAGGACGAGGCCCACGCAGGAGAGGGCCATCAGGAGCGCCCCCGCGGCAATGGGCCAGAGTGCGGCCCTGTGCACGGACCGCCAGGCCGCGTCACTCGAGAGCGCCCTTCCGACGCGCAGTCCGATGAGGTTGTTCGGGGAAATCCCTCCCGAGGCGCAGCTGGCGACCACCAGCGCGGCACATGACGACAGGACGGTCAGGACGACCAGGACGAGCGTTGCCTCTGTGACAGGCACGTCATGAACTCCTCACGAACGTCCGAACCGTTCCAGCCCGCGTGCCTCGACCTCGGGTGGCTGCCACCCCTCCCGCAGGGACACGGACACGACGAAGAGTAGTGGACTGCCCAGTGTCAGGGCAGTCCACCAAGGGTCCACCGTGCCGCCGTACCAGTGGACCGGCCACCACGGGAACGGCTTGTCGTCCCAGGTGCCCGGCGTGAGGGGCACGGAGAGGATGACCACCACCCAGAGGGTTGCAACCGCTGCCTGCCGGGACGGAATGAGGGCCACCGCAACCAGCCCGCAGGCGATCGCACTGGTCCACCCCTTGAGCGTGGGTACGCCCGCGAGCTCCAGCAGCGCAGCGACGGCCAGAGCCGCTCCGGCGGTGAGACCGGAGAAGAGCCAGGTGACCGACCTGCTCGTGAACACCGCTCTCCACGCCTCCCACGCCACCTCCTGCCGGGAGGACCAGATGACGGCAGTGGCCACGAGGGTGGCTGCAGCGGTGGAGACCTGGGCGGTGCTCCCAGAGAGCGAGGGGATGACCAGCGTGTGGTGGCCCACGAGTGCGTGCATGCCGGCGGCCACCACGAGGAGGGCCGCGCAGGTCCGCCATGGGTGCAGTCGCAGGACCAGCAGGGCCAGGGTGGTCAACACGAGAAAGCGTCCTCGACGTCCTGGGCCGAGGGGCGGTCGCCCTTACCGGTCGCCATCCAGTTGATGACGCGGGCACGGGGCGTCTGGGAGGCCAGAGCCTGAGGTGACGGCACGGCCATCCCACACTCCGGGGGAGAGGCCCAGGAGGCGGCAATCGAGACCCTGCCCGATCCCTCGATCCACAGGGTGGACAACCGGCTCGTCAATGGTCGCGGTTCTTCGGAGTCGAAGATCTCCTGGATCCGGTCGGGTGGGAGCTCCGTGATGATCATGACGGCCTCACGCTCGACCGGCAGGTCCAGTGCGTAGAGGTTCCCTGCCGCGTCCTGGGCCGACGGCAGGTACCTCTCGTGGCCGGGCAGGACGCACACCACGGGCTCCAACCCGGCGCACTCGCTGGCCTCGGCCGACGGGTCGCTCACGATCTCCTGCACATCCGTGACCGCCGTGCCCACGGTCAGGAGGACCACCAAGGGGGCCAGCCCGGAGAGCCGCAGCAGGGTGGTGGGGCCGGATGTGGCCGCCCACGCCATCAGGAGCACGCAACCGGCCAACAACGCGGCTACCACCGCACGGATGGTGACGATCTCCCACGAGTACTGGCGGCCCACTCCCTCACCCAGTCCTCCGCCGGTTGCAAAGACCTCCACGAAACCGTCGGTGGCGAAGGCGGTGGCGGTCCACAGGGCGACCATGGTCACGACGGGCGCCAGGGGATGCCGCCAGAGGAGAGCGACGCCAGCACCGACTACGCCACCGGTCAGGGAGCTGAGGAGCAGTGCAATGACAGCACCGGGCAGCCAGGGCAGGACGTGTTCCCCCGGGCCCAGCGCCATGGTCGTGGCCATGGCTTCGAGGCCAACGAGCAGGGCCAGGAGAGTCGGCACCAGTGCGCCAAGGGCCACCATCCGGCCCAGCCGCCCGGTGCTGTGCAGCCAGTCACCTCGGCCGTCTACGAGGAGGGAACGCGTCGACCAGCCCGCGATCGCCGCCGTCAAGGGGGTGTTCAGCGCCGCGATGGATGTTGCTGCTGTGACGCTCTTGCCCGGGTCGACCCTCCAGATGTCGATACTGCTCAGGACGGCCACCGCGCCCCCCCCAGGAGCGCGAGGACGAATGCCACCCAGAAGAGAGGACGTTGCCACGTGAGGAGCCCCACGTCAGCCTCGCCCCAGCTGCGTGGAGATCTCCCGCACCGCTGCCGTCCGGACGTCCGTCCCGTGTGCGGGAAGACGTGCGCTGGTGAGGCCCCCTGCCTGCACGATGGTGACGTAGTCGCCCCATGCCTCCACGTCCTCGAGCAGGTGGGTGGAGCTCACGACGGTGACCTCCTGGGCGATGCCGTGCAGGACACGGGCGAACTCCTGGCGGAAGACGACGTCCGTCTCCGAGGTGGGCTCGTCGAGCAGGAGCACCCCAGGGAGCGGGCAGAGGGCCTGCGCCACCGTGAGTCGCTTCCGCTGCCCCCCGGAGAGACTGTGGACCGGAGTGCCGGCCTGTGGCTCGAGGCGCGTACGGGCCAGTGCCTGCTCCGCTGCATCGCTCGCGTCGGTTCTGCCGCGCCGGGGTGCCCGGAGGCGGAAGGCGAGCTCGCACAGGTCGTGGGCCGTCAGATGCTGTGGCCACCTGATGCTCTGCGGTGCGTAGCCGACCGAGACACGCGTGATCGACGATCCCCCCACCTCGATGGTTCCGCGGTGGGGGAGGACCCCGGCCATGGCCCCGATGAGGGAGCTCTTCCCTGAGCCATTCACTCCGACGACCGTGATGAACGTGTCCCCCAGGTGCGTCACGTCGGTGGACAGCACCGTGCGGTTGCCGCGTCTGACGCAGAAGTCCCGCAGCTCGATGCCGGCCATCAAGAGTTGAATCCGCCGTGGCGGGGTGCCGAGCACACGTCGCCACCGTGGTACCACGGCCGGTCGCGGCAAATCTTCACCGCGGCGCGCATCGAGTTCCCGTTGCTGGCAACGCCGGACGTCGGCCACATCTCCGTGCCGTAGCCCGTGAACACCGGCGAGGACCACTCATCGTGCTTCCACCATCCGGTTCCGCAGGAGATCGACTGACCGCCCACGGAGCTGTGCTTCTTGTGGGCGGAGAAGTTGATGTGTCCTTGGGCGCCGCGGTCATCTGTCTTGTTGACGTCAGAGATGTAGTCCCGGACGCGAATCTGGTCTCCATGCATGGGTCTGTTCCGTTCTCGGCAGAGCCCTCTGATGGGGCTTTGAGAGAGTGCGGCACGGGGGGGAGGGATCAAGCCACTCGACAGAAACTGACCGAATCTTTACCCTGGCCCCCGATCAGCCGATCGCCGCGATGGGGGCGCTCACACCCGTCCCGGACCCGTCCCGCCGCTCGGTGGGCTCCGGCAGCTCCACGGCCCGGCCGGTGGCGTCAACGGCCCGAGGGTCGGCCCCAACCCAGGCAAGCATCAGCCCGTCCTCGCCCTTCAGCAGACGGTGGCAGCGGACGCCGGCCGTGGCGCGTCCCTTGGCGGGGTAGGCGGACAGCGGCGTCACCTTGACGGTCCCCGCATCGGTCCCGGGCAGGGCCCCGGATGATCCGGCGACCGTCACCACCATCGCGTCCTCCGATGCGGCGGGCACCGCGGCGAAGCCCAGCACCCGCTGTCCCTCGGGCACCTTGATGCCGGCCACCCCGCTCCCGCTGCGGCCCTGCGGGCGCACCAGCGAGGCGGAGTACGTGAGCAGCGCGGCCGCATCGGTGACGAACACGAGGTCCTCCTCGCCGGTGGCGAGCTCGACCGCGCCCACCAGCTCGTCCCCGTCGGCCAGGGTGATGACCTCGAAGGAGTCCTTGCCGCCCGGGTAGTCCGGGCGCACCCGCTTGACCACGCCGCCGGCGGTGGCCAGGGCGAGCCCGGGGGAGTCCTCCGCGCCCTCCACGCGCACCAGCGCCAGCGGTCGCTCCCCGCCGGCGAGCTCGGTGAACGCGGCCAGCGGTGCGCCACCTGCCATGCCCAGGGCGTCCGAGCCGGGCAGCGCCGGGAGGTCCACCACCGACAGGCGCACCAGACGCCCGGTCGAGGTCACCAGACCCACCGTGCCCCGCGCCGTCGAGGCGACCACCGAGGCGAGCGCGTCGTGGTCCACGCGCCCCGCACCGGCCGCGCGGACGTCGTCGCGCGACAGCACCGATGGGGTGTCCTCGCCCCGCGGCACGCGGGCGACCAGCCCCGTCGCGGAGAGCACCACGGTCACCGGGTCGTCGGCCACCTCCAGCGGCGCGGCCGGCGTCATCGCGGCGGCGGCCTCGCTCTCCAGCAGCACCGTGCGGCGGGGCGTGGCGTGCTCCTTGGCCACGGCGGCCAGCTCGTCGCTCACCACGCGGCGCAGCAGCGCCTCGTCGGCCAGGATTGCCTGCAGCTCCTCGATCGCCCGCAGCAGGTCGTCGCGCTCGGTCTCCAGCTCGATGCGGGAGAACTTCGTCAGGCGCCGCAGCTGCAGCTCCAGAATGTAGTTGGCCTGCAGCTCGGAGAGGTCGAAGACCTGCATCAGGCGCGTGCGGGCCTCGGCGGTGTCGTCCGAGGAGCGGATGAGCTGGATGACCTCGTCGATGTCGAGGATCGCCAGCAGCAGGCCCTCCACCAGGTGCAGGCGCTCCTGCCTCTTGCGCAGGCGGAACTCGGTGCGGCGGCGCACCACCTCGCACCGGAAGTCGACGTACACGGCCAGCAGCTCGCGCAGCCCCAGGGTGCGCGGCTGGCCGTCCACCAGGGCGACGTTGTTGATGCCGAAGGACTCCTCCATCGGCGTCTGCTTGTACAGCTGGGCGAGCACGGCCTCGGGGTTGAAGCCGTTCTTCACCTCGATCACCAGCTGCAGTCCCTTGTGCCGATCGGTGAGGTCCTTGACGTCGGCGATGCCCTGCAGCTTCTTGGCCTGCACCTGCGTCTTGAGCTTGGCGATCACCTTCTCCGGCCCCACCAGGTAGGGCAGCTCGGTGACCACGATCCCCTTGCGCCGGGGGGTGACGTTCTCGATGCGGACCGTCGCCCGGGTGCGGAAGGACCCGCGCCCGGTGCGGTAGGCGTCACGGATGCCGTCCAGGCCCACGATGCGCCCGCCGCCGGGCAGGTCCGGCCCGGGGACGAAGCGCATCAGGTCCTCGACGGTGGCGCCCGGGTTGTCCAGCAGGTGGCGGGCGGCGGCGATCACCTCACCCATGTTGTGGGGGGCGATGTTGGTGGCCATGCCCACCGCGATGCCGCTGGCGCCGTTGACCAGCAGGTTGGGATAGGCCGCGGGGAGCACCTCGGGCTGCAGCAGCTGGTCGTCGTAGTTGGGCACCATGTCGACGGTGTCCTCGTCCAGCGTCTGCGTCATGAGCAGCGCGGCCGGCGCCATGCGGGCCTCGGTGTAGCGGCTGGCGGCCGGCCCGTCGTCCAGCGAGCCGAAGTTGCCGTGGCCGTCCACCAGGGGCACCCGCATCGAGAAGGGCTGGGCCAGGCGCACCAGGGCGTCGTAGATGGCGGTGTCACCGTGCGGGTGGTACTTGCCCATCACCTCGCCGACCACGCGGGAGGACTTCACGTACCCGCGGTCCGGGCGCAGGCCGAGCTCGTCCATGCCGAACAGGATGCGGCGCTGCACCGGCTTGAGGCCGTCGCGGGCGTCGGGCAGGGCGCGGGAGTAGATGACCGAGTAGGCGTACTCGAGGAACGCCGAGCTCATCTCCTCCTCGACGTCGATGTCGATGACCGTGTCGGCCACCTGCGTGGGCGTCTGGAGGTCCTTGGAGTTCTTCGGCACGGGCGTCAGTATCGGCCACACCGGGCCGAATCGCCCGCACCAACGCGCCTGCGGCCGGGCACCCGTGGGGCCCGGCCGCAGCAGGAGGGGGCGTTCAGCCCTTCAGGTCGGGGAAGTCGCTCTCCCAGAACTCCCACTCGCTCGCCCGCTCGGTGGGGTCGTCGCCGACCGGGTGGAACTCGTTCTCGCGCGCCTTGAGCTCCACGCGCCGGATCTTGCCCGAGACCGTCTTGGGCAGCTCGCCGAACTCCAGCCGGCGCACCCGCTTGTAGGGGGCCAGGTTCGCGCGGCAGTAGGACAGGATCGACTCGGCGATCTCCCGGCTGGGCTCGGTGCCCTCCACGAGCACGACGTAGGCCTTCGGCACCGCCAGGCGCGTCGGGTCGGGGGAGGGGATCACGGCGGCCTCGGCCACGAGCTCGTGCTCGATGAGGACCGACTCCACCTCGAACGGGCTGATGCGGTAGTCGCTGGCCTTGAACACGTCGTCGGCGCGCCCCACGTAGGTGATGTAGCCGTCGGCGTCACGCATGGCCACGTCACCGGTGTGGTACGCCCCGTCCCGCATCGACGCCGCGGTGCGGTCGGCATCACCGTGGTAGCCCACCATCAGGCCGATGGGGCGCCCTCCCGCCCCCTCGAGGCGGAGGCACAGCTCGCCCTCCTCGCCGGGTTCGGTCACCTCGGTGCCGGTGGCCGCATCGAGCAGCACCACGTCGTACCCGGGCAGCGGACGCCCCATCGAGCCGGGCTTGAGCGGTCGGCCGGGCGGGTTGCCGATCTGGGCGGTGGTCTCGGTCTGGCCGAAGCCGTCGCGGATGGTCACGCCCAGGCCCTTCTCGACCGCGCGGATCACCTCGGGGTTCAGCGGCTCGCCGGCCCCGACCATCTCGCGGATGGCCAGGCGCTCGCGCCAGGCGGCCAGGTCCTGCTGGATGAGCATGCGGTAGACCGTCGGCGGCGCGCAGAAGGTGGTGGCGCCCTCGTCGGCCAGCACCTGCAGCAGCGTGGCGGCGTCGAAGCGCGGCTGGTTGATGACCAGGATGGTGGCCTCGGCCGTCCATGGCGTGAACAACGAGCTCCACGCGTGCTTGGCCCAGCCGGGGGAGGAGATGTTCACGTGCACGTCCCCGGGGCGCAGGCCCACCCAGAACATGGTGGACAGGGCCCCGTAGGTGTAGCTGGTGTGCGTGTGCTCCACCAGCTTGGGCGCCGAGGTGGTGCCGGAGGTGAAGTAGAGCAGCATCGTGTCGTCGGCCCGGGTCGGGGCCTCGGGGGTGAACTCGGTGGGGGCAGAGGCGAAGTCCTCCAGGCGCAGCCAGCCCTCGGGTGTCTCGTCGTCCCCGCAGACGGCGAAGCGCTGGAACTCACCGTCCACCTTGGCGAAGGTCCTGGCCTCGTACGCGTTGGTGATGACGTGCTTCACCTTCCCGCGGGCGACCCGGTCGGTGAGGTCCTCCGGGGTGAGCAGGGTGGTGGCCGGGATGACCTCTGCGCCGAGCTTGATGCAGCCGACCATCACCTGCCACAGCTCGGTCTGGTTGCCGAGCATCACCAGCACGCGGTCCCCGCGCGCGACCCCGTTGTCCCGCAGGTGGTTGGCCATCTGGGAGGAGGTGGCGGAAACCTCGGCCCAGGTCAGCTGGTGGGTGCGGGTGCCGTCCTTCACGATGTCGACGATCCGCAGCGCGGGGGTGTCCGCGCGCGGGCCGGCGGCCACGGCATCGATGTGGTGCAGGCCCCAGTTGAACTCCGTCGGGCGGGGCATCACGAAGGCGTCGACTGCTGCGTCGTCGGCGTCGTGCAGCGCCAGGACGGCGTCACGGGCGGCGTGGAACTCAGCGGTGGGTGTGCTCATGGCCGAACACTACCGACGGGGCGGGCTGCGTCACACCCCCGCGTCACCCGAGTCCCCGGCCGCCGGTGCGGGCGGCGCCCGGGGGCGGTGTCTCTCTGCCATATTGGGGGCATGGATGATGCCGCGCCCACCACCGAGGAGCTCCGGGCGGCGCGGGCCGCCACCTGGGAGGCCGACGTCGTCCTGCGGGACGGCGCCGTCGCGCACGTGCGCCCGATCCGGCCCGACGACCGCCGGGCCCTGGCCGCCTTCCACCGCGGCCAGTCCGAGCGCTCGCGCTACCTGCGCTTCTTCGCCGCGATCCCGGAGCTCTCCGACCGGGACCTCGACCGCTTCACCCAGGTGGACCACGACCAACGGGTGGCCCTCGTGGCCGAGATCGGGGGCGAGATCATCGCCATCGCCCGGTTCGACCGCATCGACCCCACCACCGCCGAGGTGGCCTTCAACGTCGCCGACGAGCACCAGGGCCGGGGTCTGGGCTCGGTCATGCTCGAGCACCTCGCCGCCATCGGGGACGAGGTGGGCCTGGGCCGGTTCACGGCCGACGTGCTGCCGGAGAACCGGCAGATGATGAACGTGTTCACCGAGGCGGGCTACGAGGTGGCCCACCGCTTCGAGGACGGGGTCATCGCCGTCTCCTTCGACATCGAGCCCAACGAGCACTCGCGCGAGGTGCGGGAGTCGCGGGAGCAGCGCGCCGAGGCGCGGTCGATGGTGCGCGTGCTGCGGCCGGAGTCGGTCGTCATGATCGGTGTCTCGCGCCGTGAGGAGGCGATCGGGCACAAGGTGCTGGCCGAGATCGTGGCCGGCGGGTACCAGGGCCGGTTGGAGGTGGTGCACCCCGAGGTCGGCGAGCTCGCCGGCATCACCACCACCCCCAGCGTGCGGGAGGTGACCGGGCCGATCGACCTGGCGATCATCGCCCTGCCGGCCGACACCGTGCACGAGGTGGTGGCCGACTGCGCCGCCATCGGGGTGCGCTCGGTGCTGGTGGTCTCCGCCGGGTTCGCCGAGGCCGGGCCGGAGGGCGCCCGCCGCCAGCGCGAGCTGCTGCGGCTGGTGCACTACCACGGCATGCGCCTGGTGGGGCCGAACTCCTACGGGTTGAGCAACTCCTCCCCGGAGGTCTCGCTGAACGCCACCCTCGGGGCGCCCTCGGTGCGGGGCCGGTTCGGGCTCTTCGCACAGTCCGGGGCGCTCGGGGTGTCCGTCACCCAGATGGCGCGCCAGCGCGGCGTGGGCCTGTCCACCTTCGTCTCGGCGGGCAACCGGGCGGACGTCTCGGGCAACGACGTCATGCAGTACTGGATGGAGGACGACGACACAGCCGCCGTGGGGCTGTACCTGGAGACGCTGGGCAACGCGCGCAAGTTCTTCCGCATCAGTCAGCGGCTCTCGGCCAAGAAGCCGATCATCGCCATCAAGTCCGGCACCTCGGGCTACGGCGTGCCCCCGGGGCACCTCATCCGGCGCAGCCGCGCGCGACCGGAGGCACTGGACGCCATGCTGCGCCAGAGCGGCATCATCCGCGTGTCCAACCTGCACCAGATGTTCAACATCGCCCAGCTGGTGCTCCACCAGCCCCTGCCCGCCGGGCGCGGGGTCGCCGTGGTGGGCAACTCCACGTCGCTGGCGGCGCTCGCGGCGGACGCGTGCATGGGGTGGGGGCTGCAGGTGGCGCGCGAGCCGCACTCGTTGCCCCACGACGCCTCGATGGGGGAGATCGCCGAGGCGCTCCACGAGGCCTTCGAGGACCCCACCGTGCACGCGGTGCTCGCGGTCTTCATCCCGCCGCTGGTGGGCGACGGGCGCGACGTGGCACGCACGGTGGCCCAGGTGGCGCTGGACCACGAGAAGCCCTGCCTGACCACCATGACCGGCATGGACGGGGTGAACGAGACGCTCTCGGCCACGAAGGACACGCCCGACGGTCCGGTCACCGAGGTGGTGCCGGCCTACATGGTCCCCGAGGACGCGGTGCGCGCCCTGAACGCCGTGGAGCGCTACGCGGCCTGGCGGCGCAGCTCCCGCGGCGAGCTCGTGGCCCCCGAGGGCATCGACTGGCAGGCCATCGACGCCGCCCAGGAGATCGCCAGCGACGCGCTGCTCTCGGCCCCGGTGGGTCGGGAGCTGCGCCCGGAAGAGACGTCCGAGCTGCTGGCCGCCGTGGGTATCGAGCTGGCCACCGGCTCCGGTGGCGAGCCCGCCGGTGGGTGGCCCACCGACGCGGTGCCGCTGGTGGTGGGCGCGACGGAGGACCCGCTGTTCGGCCCGGTGGTCTCACTGCGCTTCCACGGCTCGACAGCGGCCCTCCTGGGCACCCCCTCCTACCGCGTGCCGCCGCTGACCGACGCGGACGTACACGACCTGGTGGATTCGCTCCAGGGCAGTCGCCTGCTGGCCGAGCGCGGTGTGGACCGGGCTGCCCTGGAGGAGCTAGTCGCTCGGGTGTCGGTGCTGGCCGATGCGGTGCCCGAGCTCGCGGAGCTGCAGCTGAGCCCCGTCGAGGTCACCCCCCGCGGCGTGGTGGTGCACGCGGCGCGGGCGACGGTGGAACGCCCCGAGGTGCGGCAGGACGCGGGGCGGCGGAGCATCTCCCGGTGACGGGGGCCCGGCTCGCTCCGGCAGGTCGTCGGTGCCGGGTGGCAGGATGACCCCCATGCTTGGACGCCCCCACGACGTGCCCGTTCCGGCGGACACCCTGCCGCAGGACCTCTCCGACGACATCGAGGCCGCCGGCTACTACCCGGCGCTCGTGGCCGACGTGGTGGCCACGGCCGTCGCCGGGCAGGAGATCCTGGCCCACCTGGTGCACCAGGAGGCCACCTTCGACACCGAGACCGTGCGGCGTCATCTGACCGTGCTGGTGCTGACCCCCGGCCGGCTGGTGATCGCCCACGCGGACGACCGGGACGCCGAGCACGTCGAGTCCGCCCCGGTGGCGATGGCGACGACCGAGACCGTGCCGTTGTCCCGGCTCCGCGGGGTGGTGCTCTCGCACGTCATGGCCAACCCGGAGAACTACGAGCCCGGCAGCCTGGGCCGCGAGGTGACCCTCACCCTGGGCTGGGGTGCGATCAGTCGGCTGGATCTGGTGCCGGCGCAGTGCGCCGACCCGCAGTGCGACGGCGACCACGGCTACGAGGGCACCGTCGCGGGCGACGACATCTCCCTGCGGGTCAGCGGCGAGGTCTCCGGGGCGCAGGCCGTGCAGCAGGCACTGGACTTCGCCCGCACCGTCCAGGCGAGCCTGGGCCGGTGACGCGCCCTCCCGTGAACACCCACCCGCTCCTGACCACCGACCGGCCCGACGCCGCCCTGGGCTATGGGCCGCAGGGCCTGGCCTCCTCGTTCGCCGGTCTCGCGGCCTCCCTGGGCGTCGACCTGCCGGGCGTCCCGGTGCGCGACCTGCCACGGGCCCACGGCGTGGTGAGCGTCCTGGTCGACGGGCTCGGCTGGTCGCTGGTGCAGCGCTACGCCGGCCACGCGCCCTTCCTGCGCTCGCTGCTGCAGGACACCACCCACTCGGTGCCCGCGGTCTGCGGCTTCCCCTCCACCACGGCCGTCTCGTTGGCCACCCACGCCACGGGTCTCGCGCCGGCGGTCCACGGCCACGTGGGGTACGCCGTCCGCGACCCGCACAGCTCGGTGGTCTTCAACCACCTGAGCTGGAAGGACGGGCCGGACCCGCTGACCTGGCAGGCCCAGCCCACCCTCTTCGGGCGCCTGGCCGATGCGGGGGTTCGCGTGGTGCGCGTGGGGCAGAAGAAGTTCGCCACCTCCGCACTGACCCGGGCCGCCCAGCGAGGCGGCACCTACCTGCCGGCCGACGGCCTGGCGAGCTGGACCGCCGCCGGGATCGATCTGGCCCGCCGGGCGAGTGCCGGCGAGCCCACCGCCGCCTACCTCTACTGGCCGGTGCTCGACCAGATCGGCCACGCCCAGGGGCCCGGATCGCTGGACTGGGTGGGTGCCCTGGAGCAGCTGGACGCCGCCCTGCGCGAGCTCGTCGAGGGCCTGCCGGCCGGGGTGCACTTCTCCCTGACGGCCGACCACGGCATGCTCGGCATCGAGCCGGACGGCGCGTTGCGCACCGACGACCCCCGTCACGCCCACCTGACCGATGGGGTGGCTGCCGTCGCGGGGGACCCCCGGTGCCGGTTCCTGTACCTGCCGCGCCAGGACGAGAGCCCGGAGGGGCGCCAGCAGGAGGCCGACCCCCATCGGGTCGCCGACGTGGTCTCGGCCTGGCAGGAGTCCGTGGACACCCACGCCCTCGAGGCGGGGCTGCCGGGGCCGGGAGCGGTGGTGGTCTCCCGCGCCGAGGCCGTGGAGAACGGCTGGTTCGGTGCGGGGACCACCCCGGAGAACCTCTCCCGCATCGGCGACGTGCTCGTGGTGGGCACCGACGTCACCTTCCTCGCGTTCGTCCCCGGGCCCGACAGCACCGGTCAGATGTCCCTCAAGGGCTGGCACGGCGGGCTGCACGCCGAGGAGCTGCTCGTGCCCGACCTGTTCGTCCCGGCCCGGTGAGCCATGGCTGAGCTCGCGTTCTTCACCGGCACCATGGACTGCGGAAAGTCCACCCTGGCCCTGCAGATGGACCACAACCACCGGGCCCGCGGCCGGCACGGGCTGGTCTTCACCTCCCGCGACCGTGCGGGGGAGGCCACCGTCAGCTCCCGCCTCGGCCTCCAGCGGGAGGCCCTGGAGGTGCACGAGGAGCTCGACTTCTTCGCGATGGTGGTGACCGAGGCCAGCAAGGGGCGACCGGTGCACTACCTCATCTGCGACGAGGCGCAGTTCTACACCGCCGCCCAGGTGGAGCAGCTCGCACGACTGGTGGACGAGCTGGAGATCGACGTCTTCGCCTTCGGCATCACCGCCGACTTCCGGGCCGAGCTCTTCCCCGGCAGCAAGCGGCTGCTGGAGCTTGCCGACCGCACCCAGCTGCTGCAGGTGGAGGCCCTGTGCTGGTGCGGCCGCCGGGCCACGCACAACGCCCGCGTCGTGGACGGGCACATGGTGCTGGAGGGCGACCAGGTGGCCGTGGGCGATGTGGCCGACGGCACCGAGCGCTCACCGGTGGTGGAGTACGAGGTGCTGTGCCGCCGCCACTTCATGCGGCGGATGACCTCCCACGTGGCCCAGGTCAGCTCCCCCGAGGGGGAGCTGCTGCCCTTCGACCTCGACGTCTGCGCGGTGCCACCGACCCGCTGACCGGGGTCAGTTCTTGGAACCGCCGAACATGATGTCGTCCCAGCTCGGCACCGACGGGCGGCCCTTGCCCCGGCGGGACTGCCGCTGCCGCGGTGCGATCGGTGCGGACTCGGCCTCCTCCAGCGGCAGCCGGTCGTCGCCGGAGGCCGCCGGCTGGTCCGGGTGCGGGGCACCCTGTCCCGCCGAGCCGGCCTGACCGCGTACCTCCTTCTCCTGCTGGTGGTCCTGCTCCTCGCGCTGGTCCTGCCAAGCCGACGCCTGGGGACGCTCCTGGCCACCGGACCCCGAGGCCTGGTCGGCCTGCTCCTGCTCGAGCGGGTCGCCGGCTCGCAGCGGGCGCTCGTGAGACACCCCGGCGCGCGCGGCGTGGCTGACCGGCTGGTGCTCGGAGCGTCCATGGTCCCCCTCCGGCTGCTGCAGCGAGTCCACCTGCTGGGCGGCGGAGTCGGAGTCGAAGCCGTCTTGCTCGGCCGTGCTCAGCCACCGGGCCTCGTCGTCCTGCGGGGACAGGGCCGAGGTGATGACGTCGAAGTGCCAGACCGCGCGCCGCTCACGGCCGCCGGCCTCGAAGGTCAGGCTCACCGCCCACGGGTTGCCGTCCAGGCGCCAGGCGTCCCACCACGCCTCGTCGGGGCGCAGCCCCCGCATCACCAGGCGCTCCTTGGCCCGCTTCTCCAGAGTGGGCGAGGGGCCGCGGCCGAAGGAGGGAAGGTGCACTGCCCGGGCCAGGGCGGCCACGTGCTCGCGCTCGGCCAGGATGGGTGCCTCGTAGCGGGAGACCTTGTCGGTGCTCCACCCGGACATCTCGGACACCTGCTGCGCGCTGGCGCCCGCCCGGATCATCGCCTGCACGTCGCGCGGCGTCATCGTGGTCTCCGCGGTGTCGGTGGTGGTGCTCGGGGTGGGCCCGGGGCGCTGGTGCAGGGCTGCCACCAGGGCCGAGGTGATCTCCAGCCGGTACTGCGTGCCGGAGGGTTCCTGCACGACCAGGTGGGTCCCGGAGTCGTCGACTCCCAGGAAGGTCAGCTCGTCCATGCGCACTCCTCGCCATCGGCCCGTCACCGCGGCGCGGTGGGGGTAACAGTCTGCCTGCCCCGCCGGCCGGGGGCTGCGGCGCCACGTGGCGACGCAGCGGTGCTCCGGTACGGGGCGCCTCCATCGCACCATGCCACGGCCGTCCGTGTCGCACCGGGGGACCACGCCGCGCCGTACGATGCCGCTGATGAATCCCTTCGATCCCGCGCTGGCACTGGCGCTCGACCTCATCGGGGTCTTCGCCTTCGCGGTCTCCGGGGCCCTGGTGGGGGTGCGCCGCGGGCTCGACCTGTTCGGGGTCCTGGTCCTCGCGTGGCTGACGGGCCTGGGCGGGGGGACCCTGCGCGACCTGTTGATCGGCGCCGTGCCCCCGATGGGGGTCTCGGACTGGCGGATGATCTCGGCCGCCCTGACCGCCGGTCTGCTCACCTTCGTCCTCCACGGTGGCGTGGACCGGTTGAAGCGCCCGATCCGCGTGCTGGACTCGGTGGGTCTGGCCTTCTTCTGCGTGGCCGGCACCCTGAAGGCGCTGGAGTTCGGGGTGGCGCCGGTGACCGCCGTGATCGTGGGCACCGTCACAGCGGTGGGCGGGGGAGTGATGCGTGACGTGCTGGCCGGGCAGGTGCCCGAGCTGTTGCGGCGCGAGCTCTACGCCTTCCCGGCCCTGGTGGGCGCCTCCCTCACGGTCGCCGCCCACCACCTGTACCGCATCGGTCCGGAGACGGTCTGGCCCATCATCGGGCTGGTCTTCGGAATCCGCATCGCTGCGATCGTGTTCGACTGGCACGCCCCCCAAGCCCGCCGCACAGGAGAATCCGGATGACCGACACCACCTTGTCCCCGTACGACGCCGTCCTGCTCACCTCCTTCGGTGGCCCCGAGGGGCCCGATGAGGTGCTGCCCTTCCTGCGCCGCGTGACCGCCGGGCGCGGGATCCCCGACGAGCGCCTGGTGGAGGTGGGGGCCCACTACTCCCACTTCGGCGGACGCAGTCCCATCAACGACCAGAACCGGGCGCTCAAGGCCGCCCTGGAGGCGGAGCTGGCGCGGCGCGGCATCGAGTTGCCGGTGCTGTGGGGCAATCGCAACAGCGAGCCCTTCCTGGCCGACACCGTCGCCGAGGCCGCCGCGGCGGGCCACCGGCGGCTGCTCGCCCTGACCACGAGTGCCTACTCGAGCTACTCCAGCTGCCGCCAGTACCGGGAGAACCTGGCGCAGGCCGTCATCGACAACCACGATGCGGGCGGCGCGCCGGTCCGCATCGACAAGGTGCGCCCCTACGCCCACCACCCGGGCTTCTCGGCGACGAACGCCCGCCTGGTGACCGATGCGGTGCGCCGACTCCTCGCCGACCACCCGCCCCAGGAGGTGGCGGTGGTCATGGTGACCCACTCGATCCCGGACACGATGGACGAGACCTCCGGCCCGGGCGACAGCGACGGCCACGTCTACCAGCAGCAGCACCAGCAGCTGACCGGCGCGATCGAGGACGAGGTGGAGGCGACCGTCGGGCACGCCCTGCGCACCGACCTCACCTACTGCTCCCGCTCCGGAGCCCCCCACCACCCGTGGCTGGAGCCCGACGTCAACGACCACCTGGCCGAGCTCGCGTCCGAGGGGTTCAAGGCGGTGGCGGTGGCCCCCATCGGCTTCGTGAGCGATCACATGGAGGTGGCCTACGACCTGGACGTCGAGGCCGCGGCCACCGCCGAGGAGCTGGGTCTGACGATGGTCCGTGTGCCCACCGTGGGGGTGGATCCGGAGTTCGTGGTGGGGCTGGTGGACCTGCTCGAGGAGCGGGCCGCCGAGGCGCGGGGCGAGGAGGTCACGCTGCGGCAGTGGCCCCCGTCGGTGCCCATGCCCTCGCAGTGCGCCCCGGGCTGCTGCCCCAACCTGCGCACCGCCGCGCCCGCCCTCTGCGGGGCGCCCGAGGAGCAGCCGGACGGGTATGCGGAGGCCACGGATGGCCTCTGAGCCCAACGATCCCAACGAGTCCAGCCGGCGCGGGCCCGGCCAGCCCGGCCAGCCCGGCCAGCCCGGCCAGCCCGGCCAGCCCGGTCAGCTCGAGCAGCTGGACCGCCTCGTCGCGGCCGTGACCGCCCAGGAGGTGGCCGGGCTGCGCGGCCTCGCTGCCCGGTTGGCCCGCGAGGCGGGGGAGCGCCTGGTGGCCGGGCGTCCCGAGGAGGTGTCCGTCGCTGACACCAAGTCGACCGCGACCGACGTGGTGACCGCGGCCGACCGGGCCAGTGAGCGCTGGCTGCGCGACGAACTGCGCCGCCTGCGTCCCGGCGACGCGGTGCTCGGTGAGGAGTACGGGGACGTCCCGGAGGAAGCCGCCGCGCCGTCCGCCTCCGTCCCGGAGGAAGCCGCCGCACCCGGGGACCCCGTCCCCGCGGGGGCTCCGGGGGCCGGGGACGGCCCGCGCCTGACCTGGGTGCTCGACCCCATCGACGGCACGGTGAACTACCTTTACGGCCTGCCGGCCTGGGGTGTGTCCGTGGCCTGTGTGGTGGGGGACCCGCAGGTGCCGGGGGCATGGACGCCGGTGGCCGGCGCCGTCAGTGCGCCGGTGTGGGGCGAGCTGTTCCACGCCGGCACCGGTCAGGGCGCCGTGGTGGAGGGGCCCCGGGGTGGCCCCCGCGAGCTGGCCGTGAGCGAGCCGTCCGACCCCGCCCAGGCCCTCGTGGCCACGGGCTTCGGCTACGCCGCCGAGCGGCGCGCCGTCCAGGGCCGCGTCGCCGCGGAGCTGCTGCCGCGCGTGCGCGACCTGCGGCGGATGGGCTCGGCGGCCATCGACCTGTGCTGCGTGGCCGCGGGCCGGGCGGACGCCTACTACGAGAGCGGCACGAAGGTGTGGGACCACGCTGCGGGCCTGCTCGTGGTGACCGAGGCAGGGGGCCGGGTCACCGGCCTGGACGGCTCCCCGCCCGGCGCGCCGATGGTGGTCGCGGGCGGGCCCGCGATGACGCGCTGGCTGCACGACGAACTGGTGCGTCTGGGCGCCTGAGCCGGGGGCGGAATGCCCCACGCCGTAACGGTGTTGCAAAAACTCCGCGGATGGGGCACCCTCCGCGCGTGCCACGCCAGCCGGACGTGGTGACACCCTCACTTTCAGGAGATGGCTGTGGCGACCGATTACGACGCTCCCCGCAAGAACGACGACGACATCGAGGCCGACTCGATCGAGGAGTTGAAGAACCGCCGCGGCGACACGAACTCCGGCAAGGTGGACGTCGACGAGACCGAGCAGGCCGAGGGTTTCGAGCTGCCCGGCGCCGACCTGTCCAGCGAGGAGCTGTCGGTCCGCGTGCTGCCCACCCAGACCGACGAGTTCACCTGCAGCTCCTGCTTCCTGGTGCACCACCGCAGCCAGCTGGCCTCGGAGAAGAACGGGCAGCTCATCTGCTCCGAGTGCGCCTGACGACCGTGAGCACTCCCTCGGCCCCGCTGCGGGTGGCCAGGCTGTCGCCGCGGGCCACCCTTCCCTCCCGGGCCCACGCCGGCGATGCGGGGGCGGACCTCCACGCAGCCGAGGAGATCACCCTCGCGCCGGGGGAGCGCGCCTTGGTGGGCACCGGCATCGCCCTGGCCCTGGAGCCGGGCACGGTGGGGCTGGTCCACCCCCGCTCGGGGCTGGCGGCCCGCCACGGCATCACCATCGTGAACGCCCCCGGCACGATCGATGCGGGCTATCGCGGTGAGGTCCGCGTGTGTCTGCTGAACAGCGACCGCTCCGCACCCTTTACGGTGAGGGTGGGAGACCGCATCGCCCAGCTGGTCGTCCAGCGCGTGGAGCTGCCCCCCATCGAGGAGGTCCAGGACGTGACCCACCTGGGCACCACCGACCGCGGCACCGGCGGGCACGGGTCCACCGGCCGCTGACCCGGCGACCGCACGCAGCACCGACGAGGAGACACCGAGGCACATGGCACTGTTCAAGCGGTCCCGCACCCCCCGCGACGCCGAACCCGCCCCCGGCGGGGGCGTCCGCGGCGCGGACCTCACCGACGACGAGCTGCGCGAGCTCGGCCTCTCCGCCGACGAGGTCGACCGCATGGGCGGCCTCGAGGCGCTGCTGGCCGAGGAGACCCCGGCCGAGCCGGTGGCCGAGGAGGCCGACGAGATGGGCTCGGCGCAGCGCGACATGCTGCGGGCCGAGGCCGAGGAGGCCGTCGCGCTGGGGCTGCCCCGCCCCGAGGGCCTGCGCGCGACCGGGCCGTACGACTCCTCCGAGGTGCCCTCCCCGCGCAACCGGGTGGACATGGGCTCCATCTGGGTGCCCGGGGTCGGCGGCATGCAGATGCGGCTGGAGTCCGACCGCAAGACCGGCGCCGTCACGGCCGTGAACATCCTGCTGGGCGACTCCAACCTGCAGCTCCAGGCCTACGCCGCCCCCATCTCGGGCGGCCTGTGGAAGGAGATCCGCGAGGGTCTGGTGGGTGGGCTGGAGAAGTCCGGCAGCCACGGCGCGGTCGTCGAGGGCCCGCTGGGCCCGGAGATCCACGCCCGCATGCCCCGCACGGGCCAGCTGGGGGCGGACCAGGCCAGGGCCAAGACCGCCCCGGTGCGCTTCATCGGCATCGACGGCCCGCGCTGGTTCCTCCGCGCCGTGATCTCCGGCCCGGCGGCCGTCGACCGCGAGAAGGCCGGCCTCATGTACGCCCTCATCAAGGCCACCGTCGTCCACCGCGACGACGTGCCCCGTGAGCCCCGCTCGCTGCTCCCGCTGGAGCTGCCCTCGGACTCGCCGGAGAACGGGTCGATGGCGGCGCGCAGCCAGCCCCGCCCGGGAACCGCACCGGCCTGATGGCCACCCCCATCCCGCCGGTGGAGCCGCGGGAGGCCGCGCTCGACGCCCCCGCGCAGTCGGGGAGCCACCCGGCCCCGACCGGGGTGGAGGAGACCGTCGAGGCGGTGATCCGCCACCGCCTGGCCGACACGCTCGGGGGCTGGCGCGGCTCGCTCGAGACGGCGCTGCCGACGGTGGCCTTCGTCATCTGGTGGCTGGCCCGCGAGGACCTCACCGGCGCCGTGATCGCCTCGGCCGTGGTCGTGGTGCTGCTCGCGGCGGCCCGGCTGCTCACGGGGGGCACCTTGCGCTACGTGGGCGCCTCCCTGGTCGCCACCGCGCTGGCCGCCTTCTTCGCGCTGCGCTCGGGCAACGCCGAGGACGCCTTCCTGCCCGGCATCCTGATGTCCGCTGCCTGGGGCGTGGTGACCCTGGCCTCGATCCTGCTGCGCTGGCCCCTCATCGGCTTCCTCGTGGCGATCGGCGACCCGCAGTTCGAGCAGCAGCCCACCCGCTGGCGCAGCTCGCGGGCGATGGTGCGGGTCTGCTCGCGGCTGACCTGGGTGCTGGTGGCCCTCTACGCCGTGCGCGTGGCCGTCATGCTGCCGATGTACCTGGCTCAGAACGTGGCGGCGCTGGGCGTGGCGAAGGTCGTCATGGGCTGGCCGCTCTACCTGGTGGCCGTCGCGGTCATGGTGTGGATGCTGGTGCGCGGACGCACCGCCGTCGACGACCGGCTCTGAGCGACCCCACTGGGTGCGCGACGGGGCCCGGCCGCCCCCGTGCCGCCTAGACTCCGGGCCATGTCGCGCCGCCAGAACCGTCCTTCCCCCCGGCAGTCGGACCTCGTCGGGACGCGGGCCGTGGTCGAGGTGGGGGAGGTGGCCCACGGGGGGCACTGCGTGGCACGGATGCCGGACGGGCGGGTGGTCTTCGTGCGCCACGCCCTGCCGGGGGAGCAGGTCGAGCTGCTGGTCACCGAGGGCGGGTCCGACAGCCGTTTCCTGCGCGCCGATGCGGTGCGGGTGCTGCGGGCGGCCCCCGGGCGGCGGGAGGCTCCCTGCCGGTTCTCCGGGCCGGGTGGGTGCGGGGGCTGCGACTTCCAGCACGCGACGCCCGAGGCCCAGCTCGAGCTCAAGCAGCAGGTGCTCACCGACCAGCTGCGCCGCCTGGCCGGGTACGAGGGGCCGGTGGAGATGCGGGCGCTCGAGACCCAGGGGCCGGCGGGGCTGCGCTGGCGCACCCGGGTGGAGTTCACCCTCGGGGCCGACGGCGTGCCCGGCCTGCGGCGGCACCGCAGCCACGAGCTCGTCCCGGTCGACGACTGCCTGATCGCCACCGAGGCGGTGGTGGGTGCTGCGGGGCTCGGCCGTCCACGCGGGGCCGGGGTCACCGGCATCGACGTGGTGGCCCCCGCGGTGGGGGACGCCGTGGTGGTGGAGCTGGGCCACCGAGGGCGGGTTCTCGGGTCCGAACCGGTCGTCCAGGAGCAGACCGTCTCCCCGGAGGGGGAGCCGCTCGCGGTCCACCTGGGGGCGCGCGGGTTCTGGCAGGCCCACCCGGCCGCCGTGCCCACCTACGTGCAGCACGTGCTGGCGGAGCTGGACCCGCGTCCGGGGGAGCGGGTGTGGGACCTGTTCAGCGGCTCGGGGGCGTTCACGGTGCCGCTGGCCCTGGCCGTCGGCGCCACCGGCGAGGTGCTGGCCGTCGAGGGGAGCGAGCCGGCGGTCGACGCGTGCGCGGCCGCGCTGGAGGAGCACGCCCCGCACACGGTGGCCGACCTGGTGGTGGGCGACGTGGCCGAGACCCTGGCCCGCTGGGAGGGCGGCACCGACCTGGTGGTGCTGGACCCGCCGCGCACCGGGGCCGGACCTGCCGTGGTGGAGGCGGTCGCGGCCAGCGGCGCCTCCCGCATCGCGTACGTCGCCTGCGATCCCGCGGCCCTGGGGCGGGACCTGGGGCACGCCCGCCAGGCGGGCCTCGAGGTGGAGCGGGTGGTCGGCTTCGACGCCTTCGGCACCACCCACCACCTGGAGGCGATCGCCACGCTGCGACGGGCGCGCGGGTGAGGTCTGCTATTATCTTGATGTCAAGATAAAAAGAGCGAGGTCATCCCCTCCCCGGGCGGCGGTCGAAGGCACCCCTGTCTGGACCAGAACCGTTCCGCGCCCCAGAATGGATGACGACGGCAGCAGCCCGTCCGCCCCGGCGGACGAAGGCGTGCTGGACCACCACCACCGTCGCCGGTCCGCACTCGTGCGGTCCTCGAGCGGCTCAACGAAGGGATTGGTTGTGAGCGACAGCTTCGGAGCCAAGTCGACCCTCGCGGTCGGCAGCAACGAGTACCAGATCCACCGCATCAAGGACGTCGAGGGCCTCGAGGGCGCCGAGACGCTGCCCTACAGCCTCAAGGTGCTGCTGGAAAACCTGGTGCGCACCGAGGACGGCGAGAACATCACCGCCGACCACATCAAGGCCATCGCGGACTGGGACGAGAACGCCGACCCCAGCGTGGAGATCCAGTACACGCCGGCGCGCGTGATCATGCAGGACTTCACCGGTGTGCCCTGCATCGTCGACCTCGCCACCATGCGCGAGGCGATGGCCGAGCTCGGTGGTGACGCCACCAAGATCAACCCGCTGGCCCCGGCCGAGCTGGTCATCGACCACTCCGTGATCATCGACGTGTTCGGCACCGCCGACGCCTTCGAGAAGAACGTCGAGATCGAGTACGAGCGCAACGAGGAGCGCTACCAGTTCCTGCGCTGGGGCCAGACCGCGTTCGAGGACTTCAAGGTCGTCCCCCCGGGCACCGGCATCGTCCACCAGGTCAACATCGAGCACCTGGCGCGCACCGTCATGACCCGTGAGGTCGATGGGGCGATGGTCGCCTACCCCGACACCTGCGTCGGCACCGACTCGCACACCACCATGGTCAACGGCCTGGGTGTGCTGGGCTGGGGCGTCGGCGGCATCGAGGCCGAGGCCGCGATGCTGGGCCAGCCCGTCTCCATGCTCATCCCGCGTGTGGTGGGCTTCAAGCTCTCCGGCGAGATCCCCGCCGGGGCCACCGCCACCGACGTGGTGCTCACCATCACCGAGATGCTGCGCGAGCACGGCGTGGTCGGCAAGTTCGTCGAGTTCTACGGCGAAGGCGTCGGTGCCGTGCCGCTGGCCAACCGCGCCACGATCGGCAACATGTCGCCGGAGTTCGGCTCCACTGCCGCGATGTTCCCCATCGACGAGGTGACTCTGGACTACCTGCGCCTCACCGGCCGCTCCGACGACCAGGTTGCCCTGGTCGAGGCCTACGCCAAGGAGCAGGGCATGTGGCACGACCCGAGTGCCGAGGCCCGCTACTCCGAGTACCTGGAGCTCGACCTCTCCACCGTGGTGCCCTCCATCGCCGGCCCGAAGCGCCCGCAGGACCGCATCTCGCTCACCGACGCGAAGGCCGCCTTCCGCAAGGCCCTGCCGGACTACGTCGGGGACGCCGGCGCCACGCCGGCCTCGGCCATGAGCAGCGAGGTGGACGCCGCCTCGGCCATGTCCTTCCCGGCCAGCGACGCCCCGGCCACCGACGGCCACACCACGGCCGAGGGCCACGAGATGGAGCGCCCGGTGCACGGGAACGGGGAGGCCGGGGCCGGTCGCCCCTCCAGCCCGGTGTCGATCACGCTGGCCGACGGGACCGAGACCGAGCTCGACCACGGTCACGTGGCGATCGCCTCGATCACCTCCTGCACCAACACCTCCAACCCCTCGGTGATGATGGCCGCAGCCATGCTCGCCAAGAACGCCGTCGAGAAGGGCCTGCAGGTCAAGCCGTGGGTCAAGACCTCGATGGCGCCCGGCTCGCAGGTCGTCACCGGGTACTACGACAAGACCGGCATGTGGCCGTACCTGGAGAAGCTGGGCTACCACCTGGTCGGCTACGGGTGCACCACCTGCATCGGCAACTCCGGCCCGCTGCCGGAGGAGGTCAGCGAGGCGGTCAACGAGCACGACCTCAGCGTCGTCTCGGTGCTCTCGGGCAACCGCAACTTCGAGGGCCGCATCAACCCGGACGTGAAGATGAACTACCTGGCCTCCCCGCCGCTGGTGGTCGCCTACGCGCTCGCGGGCACGATGGACTTCGACTTCGAGTCCGAGCCGCTGGGTCAGGACGCCGAGGGCAAGGACGTCTTCCTGAAGGACATCTGGCCGGCCGCCGACGAGGTGGAGAAGGTCATCGCCGAGGCGATCACCACCGAGATGTTCACCGAGGACTACGCCGACGTGTTCGAGGGCGACGAGCGCTGGAAGTCGCTCGAGACCCCCGAGGGCGACACCTTCGAGTGGGACGCCGAGTCCACCTACGTCCGCAAGCCCACCTTCTTCGAGGGCATGCAGGCCGATCCGGAGCCGGTGCAGGACATCAGCGGTGCGCGCGTGCTGGCGCTGCTGGGTGACTCGGTCACGACCGACCACATCAGCCCGGCTGGTGCCATCAAGGCCGACAGCCCCGCAGGCAAGTACCTGCAGGAGCACGGCGTGGAGCGCAAGGACTTCAACTCCTACGGCTCCCGTCGCGGCAACCACGAGGTCATGGTCCGTGGCACCTTCGGCAACATCCGCCTGAAGAACCTGCTGCTGGACGACGTCTCGGGTGGCTTCACCCGCAACTTCCTGGACGGTGGCGAGCAGACCACCATCTTCGAGGCCTCCGAGGCCTACCAGGAGGCGGGCGTGCCGCTGGTCGTGCTGGCCGGCGCCGAGTACGGCACGGGCTCCTCGCGTGACTGGGCCGCCAAGGGCACGCGCATGCTGGGCGTGAAGGCCGTCATCGCGCAGAGCTTCGAGCGCATCCACCGCTCCAACCTCATCGGCATGGGTGTGCTGCCCCTGCAGTTCCCCGAGGGTGAGACGGCGGAGTCCCTGGGCCTGGACGGCACCGAGACCTTCGACATCGAGGGGATCACCGCCTTCAACGACGGTGAGACCCCGAAGACGCTGAAGGTCACGGCCCGCAAGGACGGTGGTGAGGGCATCACCTTCGACGCGGTGGTCCGCATCGACACCCCCGGTGAGATGTCCTACTTCCGCAACGACGGCATCCTGCAGTACGTGCTGCGTTCGCTGGCTGCCTGAGCCACGCGGGTCCGCCCTGCGGGCCCGCCCACGCTGCGCCCGTCCCCACCGGGGCGGGCGCAGCCGCGTACGGGGCGCGACCCCGCCCCGCGATGCCGTGAGCGTCACCCCGGGAGCGTCCTGCCCCGCCCCTCGATGCGGTGAGCCTCACCCCGGGGGGTGTGCGTCGGTCCGCGATGCTGTCGGTGCCCGGCGTTATCGTGACGGCGTCCTGACCGGTCCGGCCGCGCAACGGTCCGCCGGTCGGACCTGAGCAGGGGCGCCGTGCCCCATCGATCCAACGAGGGAGGGGTGGTGTGAGCCCGGAACACCGTGAGCCGGAACTCGGCCGCCCCGTGCCCTCGGGGCAGCCCGTCGCCGGCTTCGGCTCAGGCCCGGCCGACTCCGGGCGCATCCAGGGCCTGGACGGCCTGCGCGCGCTGGCCGTCGGCCTGGTGGTGGTGTACCACCTCCTGCCGGATCGGCTGCCGGGTGGCTTCATCGGGGTCGACGTCTTCTTCGTCATCTCCGGCTTCCTCATCACCACCCTGTTGCTGCGCGAGGTGCGTCGCAACGGGTACATGAACATGCCGACCTTCTGGATGCGGCGCATCCGACGGCTGCTGCCGGCCCTGGTGCTGGTGCTGCTGGTGTGCACGGCGCTGGTGTGGATCGTGGACGTCACCCGCGGGGGAGACCTGCGGGTCGGGTTGGGGCGCCAGGTCCTCGGGGGGCTGACGTTCACCACCAACTGGGTGGAGATCGCGCACGGCACCTCCTACTTCGACCAGAACCAGCCCGTGCTCTACAAGCCACTGTGGTCGCTGGCGGTGGAGGAGCAGTTCTACCTGCTGTGGCCGCCGGCTCTGGCCCTGATGCTGGTGCTCTCCGCCCGCTGGCGGCCACGCCTGCTCATGGTGCTGGGCCTCGGGATGGGCTCGGCGCTGTGGATGGCGGTGCTCTACTTCACGGCCGAGGACGTGACCCGCCCGTACTACGGCACCGACTCCCACCTGTTCGGGTTGATGGCCGGGGTGCTGGTGTCCTTCTGGTGGATGTCCCGCGGCAGCTGGCTGCGGAGCCGGGCGTGGTGGCGGTGGCGGGGGCCGGCGGGTCTCGCGGCCCTCGCGGGCGTGCTGCTGCTCTCGCGGGTGATGCCGGAGGACCGTGCAGTCACCTACCTCGGGGGACTGGTCCTGGCCTCGGTGCTGACCGCGGTGGTCATCGCCTCGTTGCTGCCCGGGCGCACCTGGTTGCACACGCTGTTGGAGCTGCGGCCCATGGAGTGGGTGGGGGAGCGCTCCTATGGGCTCTACCTGTGGCACTGGCCGGTTCTGCTGCTGATGCTGGCGGCCCTGCCGGCGCAGGAGGCCGGGTCCCTGGGGTACTGGATGCTCCGGCTGGTGGCGGTCGTGCTGACGGTGGCCGTCGCCGAGCTGAGCTACCGCTGGGTGGAGACGCCCATCCGGAGGCAGGGCTTCCGGGCTTGGACGCTCGGCAGGGTGGAGGCGGTGCGGCGCAGCGCGCCGGAGTCCGCCCGCGTCCCGGTCACGCCGGCGCGCCTGGTGGCCGGTGGTGCGGCGACCGCGCTGCTGATGGGCGGTGTGGCCGTGGCGACGGCCCCGGACAAGACCGAGACGCAGCTGGCCATCGAGGCCAACGAGAAGGCGCTGGCCGAGCTGGAGCCCGAGGTGCCGGTGCCCAGTTCCGTGCCGGTCGAGACGGTCGGCCCCGGCGGCCCGTCGTCGTCCTCCGGCAGTGGTGCCGACCCGTCGGGGGAGTCCGGTGACGGAGAGTCGGGCTCGTCCGGTGACGAGCCGAGTGGGTCGGACGGCTCCTCCGACGACGGTTCCGCGAGCCCCGAGCCCTCCGAGCCGGCCCCGACCGCCTCGTCGAACGGCCCCGGGCAGGACGAGTCGGGCGAGGGCGAGTCCGGCCAGGGCCCGTCGGGTGAGGGCGAATCCCGCGAGGACGAGGCCGGGTGGTACGTGCCGCGGGGCGACCAGGTCACTGTCTTCGGGGACTCCCTGGTGGTCTCGAGCCTCTACGGCTTCCAGGACAAGTTCCCCGGGGTGCAGCTGGTGGCGAAGTCCAACCGGCAGTGGCCGGAGGGTCGGGCGCTGGTCCGGGCACACCTCGATGCGGGATCCGTGCGGGACTCGGTGGTGCTGTCCTACGGCACCAACGCCGGGGTGCGCGAGCCGGAGATCGTGCGAGAGACGCTCGACCTGCTTGGGCCCGAGCGGCAGGTGGTGCTGGTGAACCTGTACGGCAAGTCGTCCTGGATCGGGGAGTCGAACGACAACCTGCAGCAGATCGCGGACGAGTACCCGAACGTCGCCGTGGCCGACTGGCACTCCCTCGCCTCGGAGAACCCGGGGTACCTGCAGAGCGACGGTGTACACCCCGACATCGAGGGCGCCAACGCCTATGCCCTCCTCGTGAAGGAGACCTTCGCCGCGCAGGCGGGGGAGTGACGGGGCTGGAACGCGCGTCGGGGCGCCCATTGGATATCTGGTACGGATGTTCCATACACTGCAGGCATGACCTCAGGACCTCCCGGCTGGCCGGCCGCCGTGCGCCCCGTCGACGCGCCCGGGTGGCAGCAGGATGCCGTGAGCTGGCTGCTGGACCTGTGCCCGGCGGACTTCCGTGCCTACGACGGCTGGCGCCGTCACCCGGTGATGCTGGCGTGGATGGCCGAGCGACACGTGGCGGGCCAAGTGGAGGTGATGCGTCAGGCGTGGCGGGACGTCCGGTTGAACGTGGGGGTCCACGTCCCGCCGGAGGCCCTGCCCTCGCTGATGGAGCACATGGCCGCCGAGGGACGTCGCCTGGCGGAGGCCCACCGTGGCGCGGCCCTTCTCCGGGAGGCACTGCAGGGAGAACGATGGGCCCCGCGCCTCTAGACTGGGCCCTTCCACGACGGAACGGACTTTGCGTGAGCACGTTGGACCACATTGGCGACCCGAGCGACCTCAGGGCCCTGGCAGCGGACCGCCTGCCGGCCCTCGCTCAGGACATCCGCACCCGCCTCATCGAGAGCGTGTCCCGCACCGGCGGGCACCTTGGCCCGAACCTCGGGGTGGTGGAGCTGACGATCGCGCTGCATCGCGTCTTCGAGTCCCCGCGCGAGGCGATCGTCTTCGACACCGGGCACCAGAGCTACGTGCACAAGATGCTCACCGGGCGCACCGACTTCAGCACCCTGCGCCAGGCGGGCGGCTTGAGCGGCTACCCCTGCCGGGCGGAGTCCGAGCACGACGTGGTGGAGAACTCGCACGCCTCCACCTCGCTGAGCTGGGCCCACGGCATCGCGGTCGCCCACCGGCTGCGGGGCAACACCACGCCCACGGTCGCGGTCATCGGTGACGGTGCGCTCACCGGGGGGATGGCCTGGGAGGCGCTGAACAACATCGCGGCGGACAAGACCCTGCCGCTGGTGATCGTGGTGAACGACAACGAGCGGTCCTACGCGCCCACCCTCGGGGGCATGGCCGAGCACCTGGCCCACCTGCGGACCCAGCGCCGGTACGAGCAGGCCCTGAGCTGGACCAAGAAGAGCGTGCAGAGCGCCCCGGTGGTGGGGCGGCCGGCGTTCGACGCCCTGCGCGGCTTCAAGAAGGGCGTCAAGGACATGCTGGCGCCGCAGGGCCTGTTCGAGGACCTCGGCATCAAATACCTGGGCCCGGTGGACGGTCACGACCTGGAGGACCTCGAGAACTCGCTGCGTCTGGCCAAGCGCTTCGGCGGTCCGGTGATCGTGCACGCCATCACCCAGAAGGGGCGTGGGTACGACCCCGCGACCAACGACGAGGCCGACCGCTTCCACGCCGTGGGCAAGATCAACCCGGAGACCGGGCTCCCGCTGGAGATCGCCGGCCGGGCCTGGACCGAGGAGTTCTCCGAGGAGCTCGTCGACCTGGCGGGGGAGCGGGAGGACGTCGTGGCCATCACCGCGGCGATGCTGATCCCGGTGGGCCTGGAGCCGATGCAGCAGGCGTTCCCCGAGCGGGTGTTCGACGTCGGCATCGCCGAGCAGCACGCGGTCACCATGGCGGCCGGCATGTCCTACGCCGGGCTGCACCCGGTGGTGGCCATCTACTCCACCTTCCTCAACCGCGCCTTCGACCAGTTGCTCATGGACTGTGCGCTGCATCGGCAGGGGGTGACCTTCGTGCTCGACCGCGCCGGCATCACTGGTTCCGACGGGGCCTCGCACAACGGCATGTGGGACCTGTCGCTGGTGGGCATCGTGCCCGGGGTGCACCTGGCTGCCCCCCGCGACGGGGTGCGCGTGCGGCAGGCGCTGCGCGACGCCGTGCAGGTGGACGACGCGCCCACCGTGCTCCGCTTCCCCAAGGGCTCCGTGCCCGAGCCGATCGAGGCGGTCGCACAGCGGGACGGGATCGACGTGCTCACCGAGGACGGCGACGGTGCCGTCGACGAGCTGGTGGTCGCGGTGGGGCCCATGGCGCCGGTGGCCCTGGAGGTCGCTGAGAAGCTGCGGGCCTCCGGACGGTCGGTCCGGGTGGTGGACCCGGTGTGGATGCTCCCGTTCTCCGACGGCCTGCGCAGCGAGATCGAGCGGGCCGGCGGCCGGGTCAGCGTGGTCGAGGACAGCCTCGTGGTCGGTGGCCTCGGCAGTCGCGTGGGTGCCGAGTACCCGCAGCGTGAGGTGCGCACCTTCGGCATCCCGCAGCGCTTCCTGGACCACGCCTCGCGGGGGCAGCTGCTGGCCGAGCTCGGTCTCAACGCCGACACCATCGCGGCCGCGTTGCTGGACTCAGCGGACTAGGGGCCGGGCAGCTCGCCCCGGGCGCGCAGCAGGTCCACCATCCGGTCGGCGCGGTCGGTGACGATGCCGTCGACGCCCAGGTCGAGCAGCCGCTCCATGTCCGCCACCTCGTTGACGGTCCAGACGTGGACGTGGGCCCCGGCGAGGTGGGCGGCATCGAGGAAGGCGTCGTCCACCACCCGGATCCCCCGGAAGTGCTCCGGCACCTGGTAGGCGCCCACCCCCCGGGACACCGTGCTGATGGCGCGGTGGGCGAGCGACTCCAGGGTGCCGGCCACCTGCCGCCCCGGCCGGGCCATCCGTCCGCGTCGCCACTCCGCGGTCACGACGCCCACCCCGGCGGCCAGCACCAGCAGCCGGCTGGCGGCCCACATCAGGGCCGTGGTGCGCTCACCGGCGGAGGTGGCCACCGGTCGGCTCAGCAGGGCCAGGGCCCGCCGGCGACGACGGTCGTCGAAGGAGGTCACGAGCACGCGGTCGTGGGCGCCGAGCCGTTCGATCACGGCCACCGTGGGTTCCACGGCGGCCTCCGACTTCAGGTCGATGTTCACCCGCAGCGTCGGGTGCCGCTGCAGCAGCTCCGCCAGGGTGGGGATGGGGTGGTCCCCGGTGATGCGGGCAGCACGCACCACCTCCCACGGCAGGTCGTCCACCAGGCCCGCTGAGTCGGTCACCCGCTCCAGGGACTCGTCGTGGAAGGCGACGACGACCCCGTCGGTCGTGGTGTGGACATCCGTCTCGACGTACTCGCACCCCAGGGCCACCGCCGCGTCGAAGGCGGCCATCGAGTTCTCCCCGCCATCCGGTGCGAAGCCTCGGTGGGCCAGCACGACGGGGCGGCCGGTGGTCAGGTAGGTCGGCCGCGCCTCGGAGGGGCTGTGGTCCGCGGCGGGCAGGCGATGACGGGTGGCGGCCATGCGCACACTCTCACCCATCGAGGTGAACGCCACGTGACCGGCAGAGTGCACGCCGCGCACGTGCCTGTCCACCCGCGCCACACGCCGGAGGGGCCCCCACCACTGGTGAGGGCCCCTCCGGGCGGTCGCGGGGCGAGCCCGCCGCTGCGTCGACTCAGATGTCGCGGAACACCGTGATGCTGGCGCCGAGCTCGTTGAGCCGGTCGGCCAGCGCCTCGTACCCGCGGTTGATCACGTAGACGTTGCGCAGCACCGAGGTGCCGGGGGCAGCGAGCATGCCCAGCAGGATCACGACGCCGGGGCGCAGTGCCGGCGGGCACATGATCTCCGCGGCGCGCCAGCGGGTGGGGCCCTCCACCTGGATGCGGTGCGGGTCCAGCAGCTGCACCCGCGCACCCAGCGTGGAGAGCTCGGTGAGGTGGATCGCGCGGTTCTCGTACACCCAGTCGTGCACCAGGGTCTTGCCCTCGGCCATCGCGCCGATGATGACGAAGAAGGGCAGGTTGTCGATGTTCAGGCCCGGGTACGGCATCGAGTGGACCTTGTCCTGCGGCGCGGCCAGGGGGCCGGGCTTGTAGGTCAGGTCCGCCAGCCGGGTACGGCCGTTCTTGGAGGTGTACTCCTCGGATAGCTCGTACTTCATGCCCATGTGCTCGAGCGTCGCCAGCTCGATCTCGAGGAACTCGATGGGGGCTCGGTTGATGGTGATCTCCGACTGGGTCACGATCGCGGCGGCCAGCAGGCTCATGGCCTCGATCGGGTCCTCGCTGGGGGAGTACTCCACGTCGGCGTTGATGTCCTCCACACCGGTGATGGTGAGGGTCGTGGTGCCGATGCCGTCGATCTTCACCCCCAGCTCCTCCAGGAAGAAGCACAGGTCCTGGACCATGTAGTTGCTGGAGGCGTTGCGGATCACCGTGGTGGTCGGTTCCATCGCGGCGGCCATGATCGCGTTCTCGGTGACGGTGTCGCCCCGCTCGGTGAGCACGATGGGGCGGCCCGGGGCCTTCTTGTTGACCGTCGCGTTGTACTGGCCGTCGGTGGCCAGCACCTCCAGGCCGAAGGGCTTGAGGGAGTTCAGGTGCGGGCCGACGGTGCGGGTGCCCAGGTCGCAGCCCCCGGCGTAGGGGAGCTGGAACTCGGGGTAGCGGTGCAGCAGCGGGCCGAGGAACATGATGATCGAGCGGGTGCGGCGGGCCGCGGCCTCGTCGATGTCCTCCAGACGGAGGGTCTCCGGCGGCGTGATGCGCAGGTCGTTGCTGTCGCCCAGCCACTTGGTCTCGATGCCGATGGAGTTCAGCACCTCGAGGATGCGGTTGACCTCTTCGATGCGGGCCAGGTTGCGCAGGGTGGTGGTGCCGCGGTTGAGCAGCGAGGCGCACAGCAGGGCCACGGCGGCGTTCTTGGAGGTGCGCACGTCGATCGATCCGGACAGCTTGCGTCCGCCCTCGATGCGCAGGTGCTGGGGCATGGAGGCGGGGATCACGATGTCGTGGTCCAGCGCCTCGCTGACCTTCGCCACCGTCTCCAGGGAGAGGTTCTGCTTGCCCTGCTCCATCCGCGCCACGGCGCTCTGGCTGGTGTTCAGGATGTCCGCCACCTGCGTCTGCGTCATGCCTCGGTGCAGTCGCGCGTCGCGGATGAGGTTCCCGATCCGTGCCAAGTACTCATCAGTCATGGCTCGACGCTATCTCATGGATGAGATATCGCAAGGTGGGCTGGCGAGTCGTGTGTCACGTCGACCACGGGCCCCACGCGCATCGCCCCGAGGGAGCCCCGCGCACATCACCCGACCACGCCCCGCCCGAGCGTCCCCCGACGACGCACCTCCCTCGCGTCAGTCCGTCGGCGCCGGGGCCTCGGCCGCGCGCACGATGACGGGCACGGCCAGCTCGCGCTGCCACGGCCGGGCGCCACCGGCCTCCAGGTCCGCGTCCACCTGGGCGGCCTGTAGGTGCTCCCGGTCGGCGGTGTCCCACAGGACCTCCCGCAGCAGCGAGGGCGTGAGGAGGTTCTCCACCGGGACGCCGTAGCCCTCCGCGAGCTCGCCCAGCTCGGCGCGGGCCGCCGCCAGCCGTGCGGCAGCCCGCGGGTCACGGTCGGCCCAGGCCTTCGCCGGTGGGGGACCGACGGAGGGGAGCTTGGCCGGCGGCAGCTCGGCCTCGGGCAGCTCGGCGGCGCGGACCACGGCACCCCACCACTGGTCGGCATGCCCCTGCAGGGTGGCCATCGCGCGGCGCACACGGCGCTCGGCGGCGCCGGTCGCCCGGTGGGGACGCCCGCCCCGGCTGTTCTTCGCCCCGCGGGCCGCCAGGGCGTAGCGGACGACCGGGGCCATGTCCGCGGGGTCCACCATCGGTGCCGTGGCCAGTGCCACCAGGGCGTCGTCGTGCATCACCTTCGACGGGGTGACGTCCCGCTCCCGGGCCATCTCGTCACGCACCAGCCACAGCTCGCGCAGCGTGGCCGCCTGGCGGGGACGGCGGATGCGGTGGGTCCCCGACGTGCGGCGCCACGCCTCATCGCCGTGGTCCTTGGCCGTGAAGGAGGTCAGGGCGTCGAACTCCTGCCGGGCCCACTCGTCACGCCCGAGCCGCTCCAGGTCGGCCTCCATGGCGTCACGCACCTCGACCAGGACCTCGACGTCCAGGGCCGCGTAGACCAGCCAGTCGGTGGGCAGCGGACGGGTGGACCAGTCCACCGCCGAGTGCTCCTTGGCCAGGGTCAGGTCCAGGTAGTGCTCGACGACCGCGGCCAGACCCACCCGGGGAAGGCCGACCAGCCGCCCCCCGAGCTCCGTGTCGAACAGGGAGCGGGGGCGCAGGCCCAGGTCGGCCAGGCAGGGCAGGTCCTGGGTGGCGGCGTGCAGCACCCACTCCGGCCCGTCCAGGGCCTCGGCCAGGGGCGACATGTCGGTGATGCCCATCGGGTCCACCAGGAGCGTCCCGGCACCCTGCCGGCGCAGCTGCACGAGGTAGGCGTCGTTGCCGTAGCGGTGGCCCGAGGCGCGCTCGGCGTCGATCGCCACCGGGCCGGTCCCGGCGGCCACCCGGGCGGCGGCCTCGGCCAGTCCTGCGTCGTCGGCCACGACCGGCGGCAGGTCCTCGGCGGGGTGGGTGAGCGGAGTCGGCATCAGACCACCCCGTGCAGCGCGACCACGCCCTGCGGCAGCGTGGGGACACCGGCGACCGTCGTCAGGAGGTCCCGCCACGCCTCGAGGTGGCGCAGGAGGTCGTGGTCCAGGGGGGTCCAGGAGGCGCGGATCTCCAGCGCGACCTCCACGCCGTGGTGCTCCCGCCCGCCGAACGGCTCCGAGGTCACCCGCGTGCTGGTGCCGCTGAGCTCGCCCACGGTGCAGTTCTGCTGGGCCAGGCTCTCCGAGACCCACTGGCGCCCGACGTCGCCGAACAGGGGGTCATGGGCCAGCTCTGGCTCCAGCGGCGTGCTCACGAAGGTGACCACGCGCCACGGTCCGCCCCACTCCTCGGGCTCGGACGGGTCGTGCAGCACCACCAGCCGGCCGGTGGCCAGCGGCTCGTCGGAGCCCTCGGGGTCCAGCACCTCGGCGGTGAAGGCCACGGAGGTGGGGGCCAGGCGCGAGGGGGAGGGGACCTCCTCGGTGAGCACACCAGCGCGGGGCGGCGCCCCCCTCAGGGCGTCGAGACTTGCCTGCGGGTCAGCAGCGCGGCGCCCGCGCAGGATGTGTGGGGTCACGGCCTCGACGATATGGGGGCCCACCGACAACCTCCGCAAGGCGCGCCGTGGGACCATGGCGCCATGACGGACCCCACCGCCACCCCTCGTTCCTCGTCCCTGGACGCCGCACCGTCCACCACCGTGCCGGACGGCTCCGCGCAGCCCGGCCAGGTGCCCACCCTGGTGGCCGCCGCCCGCGGCCAGGAGGTGCCGCACACGCCGGTGTGGTTCATGCGCCAGGCCGGCCGCTCCCTGCCCGAGTACCGCGCGCTGCGCGAGGGCAACGCCATGCTCGAGGCCTGCCGCACCCCGGAGCTCTGCACCGAGATCACGCTGCAGCCGGTGCGCCGCCACGACGTGGACGCCGCCATCTTCTTCAGCGACATCGTCGTGCCGCTCCACGCGCTGGGCGTGGACCTCGACATCGTGCCCGGCACCGGCCCCGTCGTGGCCGAGCCCTTCCGCACCCGGGCCGACCTGGACCGTCTGCCGGGCCTGACGGCCGACATGGTCCCGGACATCAGCGAGTCGATCGCCGCCGTCCGCTCCGCGCTGCGCCCCGACCAGGCCCTCATCGGCTTCGCGGGCGCCCCGTTCACGCTGGCCAGCTACCTCGTCGAGGGTGGTCCGTCCAAGAACCACGAGCGCACCAAGGCGCTCATGCACGGCGACCCCGAGCTCTGGAACGACTTCTGCGAGCGCCTCGCCTCCATCGCCGGCGCCTTCCTGCAGGTGCAGGTGGACGCCGGTGCCGATGCGGTGCAGCTGTTCGACTCGTGGGTGGGCTACCTCAACCGTGCCGACTACCAGCGCTTCGTCGCCCCACACTCCGCGGCGGCCTTGGCGTCCGTGGCCGGCCGGGTGCCCCGCATCCACTTCGGGGTGGGCACCGGTGAGCTGCTGGACCTGATGGGCCAGGCCGGCGCCGAGGTGGTGGGCGTGGACTACCGGGTCGACCTCGCCGACGCGCTGGAGCGCACCGGCGGGCGGTACGCCCTGCAGGGCAATCTCGACCCGGCCCTGCTGTTCGCCCCCGACGAGCCACTGATGGCCCGCGTCGACGAGATCGTCGAGGCCGGTCGGGTGGCCCCGGGCCACCTGTTCAACCTCGGCCACGGCGTGCTGCCGTCCACCGACCCGGACGTGCTCACCCGCGTGACCGCACGGGTGCACGAGACCTCCGCCCGCTGATGCCGGCACGCTCGGTCGTCGTGGTCGGCGGCGGCATCAGTGGTCTGGTGGCGGCCTGGCAGCTCGTCGAGCAGGAGGGGCTCCCGCCCGCCGAGGTGACGGTGCTCGAGGCCCGCGACCGGGTGGGCGGCGTGCTCCTGCGCCGTGAGGTCGCCGGGAACCCCGTCGACCTGGGTGCGGAGTCGGTGCTCACGACGCGGACCGAGGCGCTCGACCTCATCGAGGAGCTCGGCCTGACCGCCGAGCTGCACCGACCGACGGGGGTGCCCGCGTCGGTGTGGTCGCGGGGCGGCTTCCACCCGGTGCCGCGCGGCACGATGATGGGGGTCCCCGGTGACCCCTCGCTGGCGGCGGGCCTGCTCACCCCCGAGGAGGTAGACCGGGCCCGGGACACCGGGTGCGAGCACACGCCGGTCACCGAGGACCTCTCGGTGGGCGACTTCGTCGAGCAGCGCATGGGCCCGGCGGTCGTCGACCGGCTGGTCGAGCCGCTGCTGGGCGGGGTCTACGCCGGTGACGCGCGACGGCTGTCGCTCACCGCCTGCATCCCCGCCCTGGCAAAGGTGGCACGCGAGGGCGGGGCCCTGGCCGATGCCGTGGCCGCGCTGACCGATCGCAGTGGTGGGACGCAGGCGCGCCCGGCGCCGCCGTTCGCCTCCCTGGAGGGAGGCCTCGGGCGACTGCCCGAGGAGCTGGCGCGCCACCTGGTGGACCGGGGGGTCACGCTGCGGACCGGCACCGAGGTGGTGGCCCTGGAGCACCGTGGGGAGCAGCGGGAGGCGGCCGGGTGGGACCTCACCCTGGCCGACGGCCAGAGGATCGCGGCCGATGCGGTGCTGCTGGCCGTGCCCGTCCCCGCGGCCGCGCGGCTGCTCGCCGGCACGGCGCGGGAGGCCGCGGCCGACCTGGCCGGGGTGCGCACCGCATCGATGGCGGTGGTGATGTTCGCGTTCCCAGCGGCCACGATGCCGCCGCTGGAACGGTCGGGTTTCCTCGTGCCCCCGGTGGACGGGCGGGCGGTCAAGGCTGCCACGTTCAGCTCTGCGAAGTGGCCCCACGTGGGGGACGACGACGTGGTCTACGTGCGTGCCTCGCTGGGGCGCGCGGGTGACGACGCGGTGCTGGAGCACGGGGACGCGGCCCTGGCGCGGTTGGCCCTGCAGGACCTGCGGACCGCGGTGCGTCAGGACAGGGGGGCCGAGCTGCCCGACCCGGTCGAGTTCGTCGTCCAGCGCTGGGACCACGGGCTGCCGCAGTACGACGTGGGGCACCTCGAGCGGATCGCCGGGGTGCGGGCCGCTGTGGCCGGGTTGGACGGCATCGAGCTCGCCGGGTCGGCCTACGACGGGGTGGGCATCCCGGCCTGCATCGCGACCGCCCGGGGCGCTGCCTCGCGGCTGGTGGCCCGTGGGACAATGGCCCGATGAGCGATCGCGATCGAGTCAGTCCGAGCAAGGTCCGGGAGATCAACGAGTCCATCCGCTACACGATGTGGTCGGTCTTCGAGGTGCCGGCGGCGCTGCCGGCGGACCGCATCGAGGAGATCGCCACCGAGGCGGAGGCCTTCTTCGGTGGGCTCGTCGATCAGGGGGTCGAGGTGCGGGGCGTCTACGACCTGGCCGGGATGCGGGCCGGTGCGGACTACCTCATCTGGTGGCACGCGGAGTCCAACGACCAGCTGCAGTCGGCCTTCAAGGCCTTCCGGCGCACGGAGCTGGGGGCCCGCTCGCACGCCACGTGGAGCGTCTCGGCGCTGCACCGGCCGGCGGAGTTCAACAAGAGCCACGTGCCGGCCTTCCTGGCCGGGGGTCGGGTGCGCGAGTACCTGTGCCTGTACCCCTTCGTGCGGTCGGTGGAGTGGTACCTGATGGAGCCCGACGAGCGTCGCGGCATGCTCGTGGAGCACGGTCAGAAGGCCCGCGACTACGCCGAGGTGCGGGCGAACACCATCCCTGCATTCGGGTTGGGCGACTACGAGTGGGTGCTGGCGTTCGAGTCCGACGACCTGGGGCAGATCGTGGACCTCATGCGCACCATGCGTGAGACCGAGGCCCGGCGGCACGTGCGCGAGGAGATCCCGTTCCACACGGGCAAGCGCACCCCCATCGGGCAGCTGGTGCGAGAGCTGCCGCACCACCCGGCGGTCTGAGGCGAGCCGAAAGGGGGCCACCCGTGGTGGGTGGCCCCTTCAGTGTGTTCGCGTGCCGGGCGTGCGCCGCTCAGTTCCGCGCGCCGCCGACGGCACTCAGCGCCCGGCGCCCCTCAGTCCTGGGTGCCTCGGATGGCTTCTTCGCCGCCATCGGGGGTGAAGGTGAGGCAGACCGAGTTGATGCAGTAGCGCAGGTCGGTGGGGGTGTCGAAGCCCTCGCCCTCGAACACGTGGCCCAGGTGCGAACCGCACGCGGCGCACCGGGCCTCGATGCGGGGGCGGCCCGGCAGTGAGTTGTCCTTGAGGTACTCCACGCGGTCGTCGGCCAACGGGGCGAAGAAGGCCGGCCAGCCGCACGACGCGTCGAACTTCGTGCTGCTGCGGAACAACTCGGTGTCGCAGGCGCGGCAGGAGTAGGTGCCGGGGGAGTCGAAGGAGTCGAACTTGCCGGTGCCGGGACGCTCGGTCCCGGCCTGACGAAGGACGGCATACTCCTCGGCGGAGAGCTCCTCGCGCCACTCGGAGTCGTCGCGCCCCTTGGCGTACTTGGCGGAGTTGAGGATGGGGATGTCCATGCCCACGATTCTCCCACCGGGCTCCACGACGTGCAGCCGGCGGGGGGCCGGGCGCCGGGTCTGGACTCGACGTGCAGCCGGCGGGGGCGCCGGGTCTGGCCACAGCCGTCCCGACGCCCCTCGCCCCGCCCCCGCCCTCCACGTGGCGCGCTGGCTCAGCGCAGCGTCCGCCAGGGAATGCTCACCACCTGGGGGTCGTGGTCGCTGAGCTGGTCGTGGAAGTCGGCGTTCACGTGCACCACGTCGTGCTCGTACGGCGCTCCTCCGAAGGGGTGGGCCGACTCGGTGAGATTCCGCGAGAGCAGGATGTGGTCCAGCACCTGCGAGTTGCCCTGGTAGTTGTACGTGTACCGGTCCTGCGGGGCGAGCTCGCGGGGGAGGTCGCGCAGCGCGGTGGCACCCGACCCGACCAACGTGTCGGTCACTGGGGAGAACTCGAAGTCGTTCACGTCGCCGGCCACGATCACGTTGGCCGTGGCGTCCTTGGCCAGCAGCGAGTCCACGAATCCGCGCACCTCCCGGGCCTGCGCCAGGCGCTGGACCTCGGAGGGCCGCTCCGGCTGCTGCCAACGACCGAACAGCGGGTCGTCACCGCCCTTGGAGGCGAAGTGGACGCCGATGACGAACAACGGCCGGCCCCGGTAGGAGTACTCGGCGACCAATGGCTTGCGGGAGTTCTCCCAGGCGGTGCTCATCGGGTTGATCCGCCCGGGGGAGACCGAGAGGCGCGCCCAGCGTCCGCGCTCCTGGACGGTCGTGGCGGTCGTGGCGTCGCCACCGGCTCGCTCGACGAAGCGCAGGCCCGGCACGTCGGTGCGGTGCAGGAAGACGTTGCGGATGTTGCCACCGGGCTGGCCGCCGTCGGCCCCGTCCTCGGGGTTGATCCACGCGGCCTCGTAGCGCGGCCCGCCGGCCTCCTCGATGGCGTCGACGAGCTTCGCGACGGTGGTGCCGGAGTCCACGGTGCCGTCGTTCTGGGACCCGTTGTTGTCCTGGATCTCCTCGAGGGCCACGATGTCGGGGGAGTTCAGGTTCTCCACCAGCTGGTCGGCCAGGCCGGCGAACTTCCCGGAGTCGTCGGTGGGGGAGAGGTTCTCCACGTTGAAGGTGGCCACGTCCACGGCGTCACGACGGTTGGGGAGCGTCACCTCACGGTCGAAGGTGCTGTCCACCACCTGGCCGAGCTCGGTGACCTGCAGCTTGAAGTTGGCGTAGGAGTAGTCGAGCACGCCCTGGGTCAGCCCGGAGAACCGGGCGCCGGTGTCGACCTGTGGCAGCGCATCGGGGCCGATGAGGGCGTCGTCCAGGTGCACCCGCATCGCGTTGGGCTGGTCGTACCCGCCGTAAACGACGCCGCCAGCCAGGCTGGCCTGGGCGCCGGCGGTGGTGGGGACCACGGGGATCTCGCCGAACGAGGCGGTCGGGCCCACCACGCGGGCGTCATGGAGGCCGACCTGCATGCCCTCCAGGGACTCGTAGGTGTCGATCGCGTCGCGCTCGGGCCGGAAGGGGGTGCTGTCGTCCTCGACCGAGCCGGGGTCGCCGGCCTCGATGGTCTGGGCGGGTACCTGGACGTCCTTGCCGAGCACGACCGGGGCGGGCAGCTCGGCGGTGCCGGTGACCTCGACCTGGGGAGAGCTGAGCTGCGTGGTGGTCAGGTTGTCCCAGCCGCCGGACCCGCCGGGGCGGTACTCGGTGACCGTCCCACTGAGCTCGACGGTGTCACCGGTGCTCACCTCCGCGGCGCCGCGGCTGAAGACGTAGAGGCCCTCACTGGTGGCGGGGTCGTCGTCGGGGGTGAGGGACTGGACCCAGAAGCCGTTGCGGTCGGTGGCGGTGACCACCCCGTTCACGCCCTGGACCACCTGTCCCTCGAGGGGAGAACGGTGGGCGGCGCCCTGGACCTCGGCGATGGTGGCGGTCGTGGGTTCGGGACCGGGGTCGGGGTCGCCCACGGCGTCGCAGTCGCGCACGGGGGTGCTCGAGTTCTGGGGCGTCGGGGTGCCAACGGTGAAGTCGCCGGCGTTGACGTCGGTGTCCCAGCAGGGCTCGGTGCGTTCCACGGACGTGGTGTTCGAGGTGCGGTCGGCCGGGGCGCCCTCGGCGGTGTCAGCGCCACCCCAGCCCAGCAGGTCGACGACGGTGCCGTCCGGCCCCACGAGCTGCAGCTTGGCGCCGGAGGAGGACATCGGGACCGTGCCGGTGGTGTCGGGCGTGGGCAACGGTGCGGCGCTGGTGTTCGCACCGGCGGCCTGCTGCACCAGGTGGTGGCCCCCGGGCTGGATGGTCCCGGTCAGCGGGGTCCGCTGGGCGCTGGTGCCGTTCGCGGAGCGGTACTCCAGGGTCCACCCGGTCAGGTCGACCGGGGTGGCGGACCGGTTGAACAGCTCGACGAAGTCGTTGCGCAGGGTGGCACCGGAGTTCCCGCCGCCGCCGTAGGCCTCGTTGATGACGACGTCCGGGCTCACCGCATGGGCGGCCGGTCCGGTGGGGCCCACGAGGGACACGGTGGGCAGGAGGAGCGCAGCGCTCAGGGCGAGGCTGCGACGAGGGGTGGGGCGCATGGTGGCCTTCCGGGAGCGAGGGGTGTGAGTGGGGTCACGATGGTGCGTGGCCCAGTGTCGTGCGTCGTGCGGACTCGTGCGTGGTCCAGAGTCGTGCATGCTCCAGTGCCGCGCGTCGGTCACTGTGACCCGCCCGGATGCCGTGCGGGTGAACGCGCCATGTCGCGACGGCGAACAAATCCGCACCCGCGCCGCTAGTCTCGACGCATGGCCAGCAAGGCAACCACCCTCGAGGTCCCCGGTCCCGACGGGCAGGTCCGTTCCCTCCGCCTCTCTAGTCCCGACCGGGTGATGTGCCCCGCCGGTGACCAACCGGGGTCCACGGACGTCACGAAGCTGGACCTCGCCGAGTACCTCGTCGCGGTGGCCGGCCGCTTCCTCGAGGCGAATGCCGACCGGCCGGTCACCCTGCAGCGCTTCCCCACGGGCATCTTGGGGGAGGAGTTCTACTCGAAGAACCCGCCCAAGGGCGCGCCGGACTTCCTGCGCACCACCACCTGCACCTACCCGAGCGGGCGCTCGCACGAGCAGGTGGTCCTCGACGAGATCGGGGCTGCCGTGTGGGCCGCCCAGATGTCCACGCTGACCTTCCACCCCTGGCCGGTGCGGACGAGTGACCACTCCGGGGAGCTGCTCAACGACTGCCCCGATCAGGTGCGCCTCGACCTGGACCCGATGCCGGGGCGAGGCTTCGCCGACGTGGTCACCATCGCCCGTGCGGCCCGGGACCTGCTCGACGAGCTGGGTCTGACCGCCTACGTGAAGACCTCCGGCAACCGGGGCCTGCACGTGTTCGCCGCCATCGAGCCGCAGGCCGAGTTCCTGGACGTGCGCCACGGGGTGATCGCCATCGCCCGCGAGCTCGAGCGGCGCCTCCCGGAGCTCGTGACCACCCGCTGGTGGAAGGAGGAGCGCGGTGACAAGTGCTTCATCGACTTCAACCAGCACTGTCGCGATCGCACCCTGGCCGGCGCCTGGAGCCCCCGCGCCCTGCCCGGGGCTCCGGTCTCGCTCCCGGTCGCCTGGGACCGCCTCGATGGCGTGACCCCGGGCGAGGTCGTCATCCCCACCATCGCCGACCACCTGGCCGAGCCCGACCCCTGGGCGGGCATGCTCGAGCACCGGGCCTCGTTCAGCCGGGCCATGGACCTGTGGCAGGCCGACCTCGAGCGCGGACTGGGGGAGGAGCCGTTCCCGCCGGACCACCCGAAAATGCCGGGTGAACCACCCCGGGTGCAGCCCTCGCGGGCACGAGCCCAGAGCACCTGAACGCAGACTCACCACGGACCTCCCGACAACTCGGGCGGTTCGTGACTCCACGGTGGCGTGCGCAGCGGACACGGGGCACCCCGCCTGTGAGTCGGTGTTCTCGGTTCCCATGACTCACCCCCGCGAGCCGCTGCGGCCGAAACCCCCTGTCCCGACCTCGTCCACCCACTCTAACACATGTTCTAGTTCAGCGCCACCCGCTAACCGTACATGTGGACGAGCACTCAGTCGTCTCGATGCCCCCGCGCCGCCCGCGTCAGCCGCTGGGCCCGCGCCGCCAACAGGCCCGTCCCCGCCAACAGCAGCAGCAGCGCCACCACGGTCACCAGCGCCAGCGGCAGCCACCCCATGCCCTGCCAGCCCAGCACCAGCAGCGCCGCGGCCACCATCAGCGCCACGATCGACATCGACCGCACCACCCCCTTCACGGGCACCGGCAACGCCCCGCTGCGCGCCATCATCAGCACTCCCACCCCGCCGGTGACGGCCGCCGCCACGGCTCCGGGGACCCAGGAGGTGTCGGTGGCGTTGGCTTCCAGCAGCAGGGGCGTCATCGCTTCTCCAGGGTGTGTGGGGGAGTGCAGGGTCACCGCGCGAGGCGGCCGGGGCGCGACCTCAGGAATCCGCGGCCAGCACGGCGTTCAGATCGTATCCGGAGGCCACGTCAACCTGCTCCAGGGTGCACTCGGTGGGCCCCTTGTCCTCCCGCCAGCGGACGAACCGCACCGCGTGCCGGAACCGGTGCCCCTCCAGCTGGTCGAAGGCCACCTCCACCACCCGCTCGGGCCGCAGCGGCACGTAGCTGGTGTCCTTGGCCGAGGTGAACCGGTTGCGTTCCCGCTCGGCCGCCGCCACCGAGCCGTCCGCCGTCCGCACCACCAGAGGCTCCAGCTCCTCGGCCAGCTCCAGCCGCCGGGCCGCGGTGAACGCCGAGATGCCGCCCACAGGCACCAGTTCCCCACCGGAATGGAGGCCCAGCAGCAACGACCCCACGCCCGCGCCGCTCTTGTGCACCCGGTAGCCCACCAGCACCGCATCGGCCGTGCGCTTGTGCTTGACCTTCAGCATCGTGCGCTTCCCGGGCTCGTACGGACTGTCCAGCCCCTTCGCCACGATGCCGTCCAGCCCCGCCCCCTCGAACTGGGTGAACCACCGCGCGGCCTCGTCCGCATCGGTCGTCGCGCGCGTCAGGTGCACCCCCCTCGATGCGGGAAGCCCACCCACCAACGCCGCCAACCTCTCCCGGCGGGTCGCGAAGGGCTCCTCGAGCAGCTCCCCGGAGTCGTCGGCGAGCAGGTCGAAGCAGATCACCTCCCCGGGCGTCTCGACCGCCAGCTTCTCGATGCGGGAGGCCGCCGGGTGGATGCGCTGCGAGAGTGCGTCCCAGTCCAGCCGCTCGGTCCCGGGCTCGCCGGAGCGCACCACCAGCTCGCCGTCGACGATCGCCGGCGCCGGGATGGCGCGCACCTTCTCGACCACCTCCGGGAAGTACCGCGTCAGCGACTTCCCACTGCGCCCGATGAGGTCGACCGCGTCGTCCCCCTCGCCCGCGGCCGTCGCGGCGTCGGCCCGGGCGCCCCGTACGACGAGGATGCGGAAACCGTCCCACTTGGGCTCGTAGCTGCAGCCGCCCGGGAGCGCGTCGGGGGAGGGCACGCTCGTGGCGGCCTTCGCGAGCATCACGCCCGGGAGCGTCCCGGCATCGGCTGTCGTCATGCCTCCAGTGTGACCCACGGGGGTGCGGTGTGGGGGTCGCAGCGTGGGCGCCGTGAATGCCCTGGTGACCCGTGGCAGGGTGCCCCCATGAGCAGCCCCCGCTACGTGCTCGCCCTGGACCAGGGAACCACCAGCACGCGCGCCATCGTCTTCGACCACGACGGCCGCATCGTCGCCTCCGACCAGCTGGAGCACGAGCAGGTGCTGCCCCGGCCGGGGTGGGTGGAGCACGACCCGATGGAGATCTGGCGCACCACCCGCACGGTGTTGGGAGGGGCCCTCACCGCCGCGGACACGAACGCCTCGCAGGTGGCGGCGCTCGGTATCACCAACCAGCGGGAGACGACCGTGGTCTGGGACCGCCACACCGGGCAGCCGGTGTACAACGCCATCGTCTGGCAGGACACGCGCACCCGCGCCGACGTGGAGGAGCTCGCCGGTGAGCCCGGTGAGGACGGCGAGCCGATGGGGGACGGCCGCTTCCGCGACGTGTGCGGCCTGCCGTTGACCACCTACTTCGCCGGCCCGAAGCTGCGCTGGATCCTGCACCACGTCGAGGGGGCCGCCGAGCGGGCCGCGGCCGGGGACCTCCTGTTCGGCACGACGGACTCGTGGGTGATCTGGAACCTGACCGGCGGCCCGCGCGGCGGGGTCCACGTCACGGACGTCACCAACGCCTCGCGGACGATGCTGATGGACCTGCGCACCCTGCAGTGGGACCCCGGCGTCTGCGAGGACCTGGACATCCCGATGTCGATGCTCCCGGCGATCCGCTCGTCCTCCGAGGTCTACGGCGTCGTGGACAGCGACAGCATCCTGGCCGGCGTCCCCGTGGCCGGCGCCCTGGGTGACCAGCACGCAGCCACCCTGGGACAGGCCTGCTTCACCCCGGGCATGGCCAAGAACACCTACGGCACGGGCAACTTCCTGCTGCTCAACACCGGCAGCGAGCCGGTGACCTCCCACCATGGGCTGCTGACCACGCTGTGCTGGAAGCTCGGCGAGGACGACCCGGTGTACGCCCTGGAGGGATCCATCGCGGTCACCGGCTCCCTGGTGCAGTGGCTGCGCGACAACATCGGCCTCATCGGCACCGCCGACGAGGTGGAGGAGCTGGCCGCCACCGTCGAGGACAACGGCGGCGCCTACTTCGTGCCGGCCTTCTCGGGGTTGTTCGCCCCGCACTGGCGGTCCGATGCGCGAGGGGCCCTGGTGGGGCTGACCCGTTACGTGAACAAGGGCCACATCGCGCGTGCCGTGCTGGAGGCCACCGGTTTCCAGACCCGCGAGGTGGTGGACGCGATGCGGGCAGACGCACGGGAGCTCGACCTCCAGGTGAGCGAGCTGCGGGCCGATGGGGGCATGACGGTCAACGAGACCCTGATGCAGTTCCAGAGCGACGTCCTGGGCCTTCCCGTCCTCGTGCCGGAGGTCAGCGAGACCACGGCGTTGGGCGCGGCCTACGCGGCCGGGTTGGCGATCGGGTTCTGGCAGGACACCGCAGAGCTCGCCGCCCACTGGCGCGAGTCCCGCCGCTGGGAGCCGCAGATGACCGCAGAGGTGCGCGAGCGGGAGGTGCGCCGCTGGTCCAAGGCCGTCGAGCGCACCCTGGACTGGGTGGAGGACGAGTGAGGCCCCACGCCCCGGCAACTGTCCATGCCTCCAGCGACCCTGCGTAGGATCGCCCCATGGCACTGACGGCCGCCATGTGGCGACGCATCGGGGCGGTGACCGGCTGGGTGGTCGGGAGCACCGCCGCCGTCACGGGTGCCGCCGTGGTGGGCACCGCGGCCTACTTCGGCCGTCGCGTGCTCACCCCCGATGCGGTGCACCCCGACGACTGCGAGCTCCTGGCCGTCGACACCCACCTGCGCACCGTCACCCTCGCGGCCAACGGTCTGACCCTGCAGCCCGGTCGCTACGGGCTGTGGCTGAAGGGCGGTGACGGGCACCTGCGGTTCAGCGACGTCATCGAGCACCACGAGGACACCGGGCGCGTGGTGCGCCGGTTGGACACGGTGGACGACGAGCTCCCGGAGCCCGGCCCTGCCCGGCTCAACCCGTACTACTTCCCGCGCGACCCGCAGCAGGCCCTGGGCCTCGCGGCGCGGGACCTGAGCCTGACCTCCGACATCGGGGACTTCCCGTGCTGGCAGGTGCTCCCCGAGGGCGTCGCCGACGGGCCGGCGCTGCGCCACGACCGCTGGATGGTCACCGTCCACGGACGCGCCGCGCGCCGCGAGGAGGGCTTCCGCGCCATCGCCCCCTTCCGCGAGGCCGGCTACGCCTGCCTGGTGCCCGCCTACCGCAACGACACCGAGGCGCCGCGCAGCGCCGACGGCCGCTACAACCTGGGCCTCACCGAGTGGCGAGACATCGACGCCGCGCTGCAGCACGCCGTGGAGCACGGCGCCACCGAGATCGTCCTGGTCGGCTACTCGATGGGGGGAGCGATCGTCCTGCAGACCCTCGCCCAGTCGACCCATGCCGATGCGGTGTCCTCCGTCGTGCTGGACGCTCCGGTCGTCGACTGGGGGCGGGTGCTCTCGCACGCCGCCAGCCGGGCGCGGGTGCCGGCGGGGGTGGAGCAGCTGGCCCGGCACCTGATGGGGCGTGAGGAGGCCAAGTTCCTCTTCGCCATCAGCGAGCCGCGCGACCTGGCGCTCATGAACTGGCTGGACCGCGCCGGCGAGCTGCGCCACCGGATGCTGGTGATCCACTCCCGCCAGGACGAGGTGGTCCCCGTGGCCTCATCCCGGGAGCTGGCCGAGCTGCGCCCGGACCTGGTGACCCTCAGCGAGTGGCCCGCCGGCATGCACTGCCGGGAGTGGAACACCGACCCGCAGGGGTGGGAGCAGGTGGTGCAGCGCTTCGTCACGCGCCAGGACTCCTCCGCCAGCGGCTGAGCACCACGGAGTCCTCCTCCAGCATCCCGGCCAGCTCCCACCGCAAGGGGGTGGACAGCGCGCCCGGGAGCGAGCCCTCGCCACCACCGATGTGGGTGGGCGCCAGGGTCTGGCACCACTCGTCCACGAGCTCCTCGGTGAGCAGTTGCTGCCAGATCGACGGCCCGCCCTCGCAGAGCACCACGCGGTGGCCCGCGTCGCGCACGTCCTGAAGCACGCCGGCGAACCCGTCGCGCGCGTCGACCGTCAGGACCCGGTCGGCCCCGGTCAGCTCCGCCCCGAGCTCGCCACTGCGGGACACCACGGCCAACAGCGGTGGCTCCTCGCCCAGTCCGGCAGCGGTCCGGAAGGGCGCCCAGCGCGGGTCGACGGTCACCGGCCGGTAGGCCTCCCGGCGGGCGGTGGAGCCACCCACCAGCACCACGTCGCACAAGGCACGCAGGAGCCCGAACACCCGGGCGTCGGGCTCCGTGCCCAGCGAGCCGCTCACCCCATCGGGCCCGGTCACGGCGCCGTCCAGGGAGGTCACCAGGTTGGTGCGCACCCACAGTCCGCGGGTGCGGGCGGCACCCAGGCTCACCGCATCGAGGGGTGGGGCGTAGAGCTCGGCCAGGTCGGCGTCGGCGAGGGGCGCCTGGCCGGTCATCAGGTCACGCATGCAGACAGGGTGGCAGAGTGGGTTCATGGGAAAGAAGAAGGACGCCAAGAAGAAGCTCGAGAAGGTCGAGAAAGCAGCGAAGGCTCAGAAGAAGGAGCTCACGAAGGAGCTCAAGGAGGCCGCGAAGGTCCGTGAGCAGGCCGAGCGGGAGGCGGCCGGTGCCATCGAGCCCGGCGCCACGCCCTTCAGCGACGCCCTGCGGGTGGACACCGGCTTCCGGCTGGAGGAGGTCGACCCGCGGTCCACGCCGGCCTTCACGGGCAACAAGGTGCAGGGAAAGCTGGCCATGGCCGCCAGCAACGACGAGCTCGACGAGCTGCAGGAGCGGCTGTGGGCGGCCGGCACCCGGGGGGAGAAGCGCCGTCTGCTGCTGGTCGTGCAGGGCATGGACACCTCCGGCAAGGGCGGCGTCATGCGCCACGTGATCGGTGCGATGGACCCGCAGGGCGTGCAGATCGCGGCCTTCAAGGCACCCACGGCGCAGGAGAAGAAGCACGACTTCCTGTGGCGCATCCGCAAGGAGCTGCCCGAGCCGGGTCACGTCGGGGTGTTCGACCGCTCCCACTACGAGGACGTGCTGGTGGCGCGCGTGCACGACCTGGTGCCGCCGGAGAAGTGGAAGGAGCGCTACAAGCTCATCAACGCCTTCGAGCGCGAGCTGGCCGACGAGGGCATCACCATGGTCAAGGTGATGCTGCACATCTCGCCGCAGGAGCAGTCCGAGCGGCTCATGGAGCGGCTGGAGCGCCCGGACAAGCACTGGAAGTTCAACCCCGGCGACCTCGACGAGCGTGAGTACTGGGACGACTACCAGGAGGCCTACCAGGTGGCCCTCACGCGCTGCTCCACCCAGGGCGCCCCGTGGTTCGTCGTGCCGGCCGACCGCAAGTGGTACGCCCGCCTGGCGGTGCAGCAGCTGGTGCTGGAGCACCTGCACGCGCTGGACCTCCAGTGGCCCGAGGCGGACTTCGACGTCGAGGCCAACACCGAGCGCCTGCGCGAGCAGATCGCCGCTCGTGAGCAGGCCGAGGCCGAGGCTGCCGCGCAGGCGGTCGCGGAGCTCGAGGCCGAGACCGAGACCGAGGCTGCACAGGACTGATCCCCCGCAGCGGGAACACGAACGCCGTCCGGGGTGCTGACCACGGGGACACCCACCGATGAGGAGGCCACCCATGGCAGCACCCCAGGACGTCCCCACGATCACCCTGAACAACGGGGTCGAGATGCCCCAGGTGGGCTTCGGGGTCTTCAAGGTCCCCCCGCGCGAGACGCAGCAGGCGGTGGAGACGGCGCTCGAGGCCGGGTACCGCCACATCGACACCGCTGCGGGCTACGCCAACGAGGAGGCCGTCGGCAAGGCGCTGCGTGCCTCCGGCATCCCGCGCGAGGAGTTGTTCGTCACCACCAAGCTCCGGAACGGTGAGCAGGCCGCCGGCACCGCCCGCGCCGCCTTCGAGACCAGCTTGGAGCAGCTGGGCCTGGACCGGGTGGACCTCTACCTGGTCCACTGGCCCGCCCCGGGCCTGGGCACCTACCGCGAGGCGTGGGCGGACCTGGAGCAGGGCTTCCGCGACGGTCTGGCGCGCGCCATCGGCGTGTCCAACTTCCTGCCGCACCACCTGCGGGACCTGCTCCAGGGCTCCACGGTCGTGCCGGCGGTCAACCAGATCGAGCTCCACCCCAGCTTCCAGCAGCCCGAGACCCAGCAGGCCTCGCGCGAGCACGGACTGGCCGTCGAGGCCTACGCCCCGCTGGGACAGGCCAAGGACCTCGACCTCCCGGCGATCACCCGCATCGCCCAGGAGAAGGGCGTCACGCCCGGCCAGGTGGTCCTGCGCTGGCACCTGCAGGAGGGCCGCATCGTGATCCCCAAGTCGGTCACGCCCGAGCGGATCGCCTCGAACATCGACCTGTTCGGCTTCGAGCTGAGCCAGGGAGACATGGCCGAGATCACCGGGCTGGACACCGACACGCGCCTCTTCCCGAACCCGGACGAGGCCAACTTCACGCAGATGGACTGAGCATGACCCCCTTGCCCCACCTGGTGCAGGGGTACGCCGCGGCCCTCCCGGAGCTCTCGCAGCCCTGGGAGGCCGCGTCGGTGCCCGAGCCCCGGCTGCTCGCCCTCGACGAGGCCGTGGCCGCCGACCTCGGTCTCGATGCGGGGTGGCTGGCCTCCGCGGCCGGCCTGGCCTTCCTGACCGGGGACCTCTCGGCGCTGCCCGACGCGCCGCCGACCGTCGCCCAGGCCTACGCGGGGCACCAGTTCGGCGGATTCTCCCCGTTGCTGGGCGACGGGCGGGCGCTGCTGCTGGGCGAGCTCACCGACGCCGCGGGCCGCACCGTGGACCTGCACCTCAAGGGATCGGGCCGCACCCCTTTCGCCCGCGGCGGCGACGGCAAGGCGGCCGTGGGCCCGATGCTGCGGGAGCACCTCATGAGCGTCTTCGTGCACGCCGTGGGCATCCCGACCACCCGGTCCCTGGCCGTGGTGGCCACGGGGGAGCAGGTGCTGCGGGAGGTCGCCCTGCCCGGGGCCGTGCTGGCCCGGGTGGCCTCCAGCCACCTGCGCGTGGGCACCGTCCAGCACGCCGCGGCATCCCACGGCCCGGAGGTGACCGCGCGCCTGGTGCGGTACGCCCTGGAGCGGCACCACCCGGAGCTGCTGGGAACCCCCGAGCCCCCCGCCCTGGCGCTGCTGCGTTCCGTGGCGGACGCCCAGGCCCGCCTGGTCGCGCAGTGGATGGGCGTCGGCCTGGTGCACGGGGTGATGAACACCGACAACATGACCCTCTTGGGCGAGACCATCGACTACGGGCCCGTCGCCATGCTGGAGGCCCACGACCCGCAGGCGGTTTTCAGCTCGATCGACACCCAGGGCCGCTACGCCTACGGCAATCAGCCGGCGATCGCGCAGTGGAACCTCGCGCGGCTCGCCGAGGCGCTGCTGCCCCTCATCGACGACGACGCCGACGCGGCGGTGGAGCGGGCCACCGAGGTGGTCACCGGCTTTGCCCAGACCTACCGGGCGGAGCACACCGCCGTGTTCTCCGCCAAGCTCGGCCTGGCCGAACCCGATGCGGGGCGGGTGGCCGAGTACCTCGAGCACCTGACCGCCGAGGGACTGGACCACACCGCGTCCTTCCGCGCCCTGGCCGACGAGGCCGAGGCGGCGGGCGATCCCGAGAGGGCAGCGCGCCTGCGGGCCGTGAACCCGGTCTACGTCCCGCGGAACCACGTGGTCGAGGAGGTGCTCGCCGCAGCGACCGCGGGCGACCTCGCGCCCTTCGAGCGGCTGGTCGGTGCGCTGCGCGAGCCCTTCACCGAGCGCCCGGGCCTGGACGACCTCGCACGCACGGCTCCGGAGGGCTGCCCGCCCCACGTGACCTTCTGCGGGACCTGAGGTGGACGTCCGCATCGGCACCTCCGGGTGGACCTACAAGCACTGGCGCGGGACCTTCTACCCCGACGAGCTGCGGGTGAAGGACCAGTTCGACTACTACGCCGAGCACTTCGACACCGTCGAGCTGGACGGATCGCACTACCGCTGGCCCTCCGACGGCACGGTCGAGGGGTGGCGCGACCGGATGCCCGACGGCTTCGACATGGCGGTGAAGGCCTCGCGCTACCTGACGCACTTCCGCAAGCTGGGCGAGCCGCAGGACTGGGTGGAGCGCATCACGCACACGATGGACCTGCTGGGCGACCACGCGGGGCCGCTGGTGATGCAGCTGCCGGCCAACCTGGCGCGCGACGACGACCGGCTGGGCCACTTCCTGGGCCTGCTGCCCGAGCGGGTGCGGGTGGCCGTGGAGTTCCAGCACGAGAGCTGGCTGGAGGGGCTGGACGACGGGGTCCTGGACCTGCTGGACCACCACGGCGCCGGGTTCGTGGTCTCGGTCATCGCCGAGCAGGAACCCATCGTCCGGGCGGCGGGACGCCTGGCCTACGTGCGCTTCCACAACGCCGACCCGAACTGGCGCTACGGCGGGTCCTTCTCCGATGAGGAGCTGGCCGCCTGGGTGCCGCGCCTGGCTGAGCTGACCGATGGCGGGCGCCCCGCGTACGTGTACTTCAACAACGACAACCACGGCCACGCGGCGTTCAACGGGCTCACCCTGCGGCGGATGCTCGACGACCGCCGGCTGCTCGACGACGCGGGGGAGTAGCCATGCAGAAGGCCCGCACCCTGGGGGTGCGGGCCTTCTGACGTGGAGCGGACAACCGGGCTCGAACCGGCGACCTCAACCTTGGCAAGGTTGCGCTCTACCAACTGAGCTATGTCCGCCTGCGCGGGGCGTCCGGCCGGAGCCGGGGCGCCACTGCGCTGGTGGGCGATACTGGGTTTGAACCAGTGACCTCTTCCGTGTCAAGGAAGCGCGCTACCACTGCGCCAATCGCCCGTGTCGGATCACTCCGACGTGCAGGTGACGGATGCGTCACCTCGAGGTGGAGACGGGATTCGAACCCGTGTATACGGCTTTGCAGGCCGCTGCCTCGCCTCTCGGCCACTCCACCATGAGGTCTGACCCTCGAGAGGTCGGAGGACCTCGGAGCGGACAACCGGGCTCGAACCGGCGACCTCAACCTTGGCAAGGTTGCGCTCTACCAACTGAGCTATGTCCGCCTGCGCGTTGCGACTGAGCCAATTCTCACGACCCGGTCCCGACGGCGCTGGGCAACAATAACCAAGTTCGTGCCCGCTGCCAAACCAGGGCGTGTCGACCGGCTCGCCGGCGCCGGCGCCCCGGGCCCCGCCGGCCCGGGGCGCGGCCTCAGAGCGACGCGGGCATCGGCCGCACGGTCAGCGACTGCTCGATGCGGGCGAAGGCGCCGTGGGCGTCGTGCATCCACGTGGAGGTCAGCCCGGCGCCCGTCGGACCCCACGCCACCTGCCCGTCGAGCCCCACCCAGCCGGGCTCGGGCTGGCGCCAGATGTGGATGCTGATCTCCACGTTCGGGAACATCCACTCCCGCGGGTCCTTGCGGGGGCCGATGCCGTTCGCCGTGTCCGACAGGCCCAGGGCGGCGGCGATGGGGGAGACCTCCTGGTCCTTGACCAGCGGCAGGTCGGTGCGCAGCCACGCCCGTCCGCGCCCCGGACCGTGACCCTCGATCTCCTTGAAGTCCAGCGAGCTGATGAATCCCCCGCTCCACATGTGCATGCCGTCCCACTCCGGCAGCGACCCCGGCTCGGGCAGGTGCTCGATCTCCTGGCCGGCGACCTCGGCGGTGTCCACCACCTGGATGCGCCAGGCGTGGGCGCGCACGACCACCCGGTCGCCGATCGTCATCGTCGCCTCGAGCAGCTCGATGGTGCGCCCCGGGCGCACGGTGCGGACCTCGATGGTGGACGGCATCGCAGGCATCACGCCATAGGCCTCCACGGTCAGCCGCGAGAGCTGCATGTCCTCGCGCGGCTCGTGGCGCATCACCTCGTGGGTCACCAGGCCGACCACCGGGGCCAGGTGGTGCTCCCAGGTGCGCCAGGCGCCCTGGATGTGGATCGTGGGCTGGTAGCGGCCGTCACCCAGTGGGAGGAAGTACGCATCCTCCCCGGTGGGGAGGTCGGCGACGATCTGGTCCGGGTCCGTCTGCGCTGTCATACCGGCAGCCTAGGTGGGGTGGGTCCACGCGGTCCTACAGTGGCCCCATGAACGACGTACAGCCCATCGTCTGGGTGAATGGCCGCCTCGTGCCGGCCGACCAGGCCGCCATCCTGCCCATCGACCACGGCATCACCGTCGGCGACGGGGTCTTCGAGACAGCCGAGGTCCGCGACGGCCGGGTCTTCGCACGTACCCGCCACCACGACCGGATGGAGCGTTCGCTCGCCGGCATCGGCCTGGCGCCGCTGGACCGGGCCCGGCTCGACGAGGGGATCGATGCGGTGCTGGCCGCCGCGGGCGAGAAGGGGAGCGTCCCACCGCTGGCGCGCCTGCGCTACACGGTCACCGGAGGGCGCGGGCCGCTGGGCTCGGGTCGCTACGAGACCGAGCCCACCTACATCGTGGCCCTGGCTGCCGACCCGGGCATGGAGGGGCCGACCACCGTCGCCGTGGGCCCGTGGCGCCGCAACCTGTACTCGACGGTCACCGGCCTGAAGACCACCTCGTACGCCGAGAACGCCGTGATGCTGCTGGCGGCCGGGCAGGTGGGCGCCACTGAGTGCCTGTTCGCCACCAGCGACGGCGACCTGTGCGAGGGCACCGGCTCCAACACCTTCGTCGTGACCGACGGGGTCGTGCGCACCCCGGGCCTGGACCGGGGGCCGCTGGCCGGCGTCACCCGCGGCCTGGTGATCGAGTGGGCCCGCGCGGCCGGCATCGAGGTCCGCGAGGAGCAGATGCCCATGGCGGACCTGGCCACGGCGGACGAGCTGTTCATCACCAGCTCCATCCGGTCGATCCAGCCGGTGGACCGCCTGGTGGAGATCGCCGAGTCGCCGGTCGCCACGGCGCCGGGCCTGGCCGCGCCGCCGGCACCCTCGCAGCAGCACGGGGTCTCGTTCGACCGTACGCTCGAGGTGGGGCCGGTGACTCGCCGTCTGCAGGAGCTCTTCCGCGAGAACGCTGCGGCCACCCCGGACCCGTGACCGCCACTCGTTGGGTGCCGCCGGGCCAGTCGGCGCCCACCGAGCCGGTCCCGTTGCACGAGCGCGACTGGGCGTGGCGCAACCGGCTGCGCGGCCTGCCGGGCGTGGGCCCGGTGTACAAGCTCCTGGTGGGACTGTCCGGGCTGGTGGTGGTCGTCGTCGGCCTCATCATGGTGCCCTTCCCCGGGCCGGGCTGGGCCGTGGTGTTCGTGGGCCTGTTCATCCTGGCCACCGAGTTCCCCTTCGCCTCCCGGGTGCTCTTCTGGGTGCGGGGCAAGGTGCTCGCCTTCGGCCACTGGCTCGCCCGTCAGGGGTGGGGGGTGCGGCTCGGCATGCTGCTGGTCACCTTCGTGGCGGCCACCGCCATCGTCTGGTGCATCGGCCTCCTCCTGGGGCACCCGCCGGGGATCCCGGCCCGCTGGGGTGACCTCCTCGTGGAGTGGGGCGGCGTGCCGCGCGAGCCGGTCTGGCGCCGCTGAGCGCGCCGGGGGACGGCGACCCCGGCACGCCCACCGGGCTGATTGGCGCGCGGGCTGGACGATGGGGTACTGTCTGCCGTCGCACCGACGAGTCGGTGCGAGTGCACGGGCGCATAGCTCAGTTGGTTAGAGCGTTCGCTTCACACGCGAGAGGTCAGGGGTTCGAGTCCCTTTGCGCCCACCGTCACCGCCCCGGGAGTCCACCAGGACCCCGGGGCGTTCGCGTGCCCGGCGGCTGGGGGAGAGGTGGCCGCCCGACGTAGACTGCCCGCCGGCGCCCGTCAGGGCACCGCGCACCCCATCGACGATGCAGCGACCGCTGCACGAACAGGAGAAGTCATGGCCCCCATCAGTCTGACCGTGAACGGCGCATCCCGTACGGCCGAGACGGGGACCACCGGCACCGATCTGTTCGGGGACGACCGCCGCGTGGTGGCGACCCGGGTGAACGGCGAGCTGCGGGACCTCTACCGGGAGGTCGCCGACGGCGACGAGGTCGAGGCCGTGCTCATCGACGAGCCCGACGGCCTGGACATCCTGCGCCACTCCGCCGCCCACGTGCTGGCGCAGGCGGTGCAGCAGGAGTTCGCGGACGCCAAGCTCGGCATCGGCCCGCCCATCACCGACGGCTTCTACTACGACTTCGACGTCGCCGAGCCCTTCACCCCCGAGGACCTGAAGAAGCTCTCCAAGACGATGCAGCGCATCATCAACGAGGGGCAGACCTTCGTGCGCCGTGAGGTCTCCGACGCGGACGCCCAGGTGGAGCTGGCCGGCGAGCCCTACAAGGTGGAGCTGATCGGCCTCAAGGGCGGCAGCGCCGAGGAGGCCGCCGAGGGTGCCTCGGCCGAGGTGGGCGGCGCCCAGCTCACCATCTACGACAACGTGCGCAAGGACGGCACCGTGGCCTGGGGAGACCTCTGCCGCGGCCCGCACCTGCCCAGCACCAAGCTCATCGGCAACGGCTTCGCGCTCACCCGCTCGGCGGCGGCCTACTGGCGCGGCTCGGAGAAGAACCCGCAGCTGCAGCGCGTCTACGGCACGGCCTGGCCCTCCAAGGAGGAGTTGAAGGCCTATCAGGAGCGCCTCGCCGAGGCCGAGCGCCGTGACCACCGCAAGCTCGGTGCCGAGATGGACCTCTACAGCTTCCCCGAAGAGGTCGGTCCCGGCCTGCCGGTCTTCCACCCCAAGGGCGCCATCCTGCGGCGCACCATGGAGGACTACGTCTGGAAGCGCCACGTGGAGGAGGGCTTCTCCTACGTGACCACCCCGCACCTGTCCAAGGAGGGGCTGTTCCACACCTCGGGCCACCTGCCCTACTACGCCGACGGCATGATGCCCGAGCTCGACGACGACGGGCAGGCCTACCGCATCAAGGCCATGAACTGCCCGATGCACAACCTGATCTACCGCTCCCAGCAGCGTTCCTACCGCGAGCTGCCGCTGCGATACTTCGAGTTCGGCACGGTGTACCGCAACGAGAAGTCCGGCGTGTTGCAGGGGCTCACCCGCGTCCGCATGATCACCCAGGACGACTCGCACTCCTACGTGACGCGCGAGCAGGCGCCCGGCGAGGTGAAGCACCTGCTGGACTTCGTGCTCTCGCTGCTGCGCGACTTCGGCATGGACGACTACTACCTGGAGCTCTCCACGCGCGCCGAGGAGGGTGACAAGAAGGACAAGTTCATCGGCACCGACGAGCAGTGGGCCGAGGCCACCGCGGTGCTGGAGCAGGTCGCGACCGAGACCGGGCTCGAGCTCGTGCCGGACCCGGGTGGCGCCGCCTACTACGGGCCCAAGATCTCGGTGCAGGCGCGGGACGCCATCGGGCGCACCTGGCAGATGTCGACCATCCAGTACGACTTCAACCAGCCCGAGCGCTTCGGCCTGGAGTACTCGGCGGCGGACGGCACGCGCCAGCAGCCGGTGATGATCCACTCGGCCAAGTTCGGGTCCATCGAGCGCTTCATCGGCGTCCTGGTGGAGCACTACGCCGGGCAGTTCCCGGTGTGGCTCGCCCCGGTGCAGGTGCTGGGCGTCCCGGTGGCCGAGGACTTCCAGCCCTACCTCGAGGACGTCCTGGCCCAGATGCGGGCCCAGGGGATCCGCACCGAGATCGACGCCAGCGACGACCGCTTCCCCAAGAAGATCCGCAACGCGAGCAAGTCGAAGGTGCCCTTCACCCTCATCGCCGGTGGCGAGGACCGCGATGCGGGCGCCGTCTCCTTCCGCTTCCGCGATGGTTCCCAGGAGAACGGGGTCCCGGTGGCCGACGCGATCGCCCGGATCCGCGAGGCGATCGACACCCGCGCCCAGGTCTGAGGAGCGCGGCGCCGGAGACACGACCGAGGGGCCGACACGTTCGCGTGTCGGCCCCTCGGGTCAGTCACTCGCTCCCGCGGGGGAGCGGACCGCTGCTCAGTAGAAGCGGCGGGTGGTGTAGCGCCAGGTCCAGATGCGGTCGCACACGACGCGACGGCCCGGACGCGGGGAGTGGAAGATGTAGTCGCGGCCGTTCCACGGCACGTAGAAGCCGACGTGCGAGGCGTGGTTGTAGTTGCCGATGAAGAGCATGTCGCCCAGCGTGGCGTAGCGCTTCGAGATGGCGCGGGCGCGGCGGTACTGCGTGGTGGCCGTGCGCGGCAGCGTGATGCCGTGGCGGGCGTGGGCCCACTGCACCAGGCCGGAGCAGTCGAAGGAGTAGGGGCCCTCGGCGCCGTACACGTAGGGGTAGCCCTCGCGGGTCCGCGCGGTGCGGTAGATGGAACGGCGGAAGGACTGCGTCATGGCGTTGGCGTCGGAGGCGCCACCCACGGTGAGGGCGGTGGCACCGGCCGCGGCGGCCGCACCGGTCAGCATCGTGCGACGGTTGACGACAGCAGGGATTTCAAAGGTCGTTGCAGACATGAGGGATCTCAGGATCGCTTGCGAAGCATGACCTGTCGGGTTCGGCTCCTGTGAAACCGGCCAGAGGGACATCTGGCTTCACCCCAAGACGACTGGAGGTCGTCGGGATTGGGTGCTCCGTTCCCACCATCGACTTTCGTCGGACACCAGCGACGACATGGTGGGACTCAGCGGGTCATCGCCACCCCCGCAAGGGAACGAGGGCGGGCTCAACGTAGGACAGATCGGCAGGGAGATCAACCCCAGGGTGGATGCCCAGCGAAAATCACAGTGACAGAATGGTTTTCGAAGGCGCTGAGGGCGCGGGGCGGCGGAAGGGCCGCGACCGGGGGATGACTAGGCTCCACCCATGAGCGAGCTCCCCGAGTCAGCGGCCGACCTCCCCGGCGTCCCCGACGGCTTCCAACGCCTGTGGGTGCCCCACCGGATGGCCTACCTCGAGGCGAACCCCTCGCGCGGGGGCGAGCCGGCGGGCTGTCCCTTCTGCGACAACCCCCGGCGCAGCGATGCCGACGGGCTGATCGTCGCGCGCGGTGAGCACTGCTTCGTGGCCATGAACCTCTTTCCGTACAACCCCGGCCACCTGCTGGTCTGCCCCTACGAGCACGTGCCGGAGTACCTGGACCTCGCGGGCGACGCGCTGGCCGAGTTCACGGCCCTGACCCGACAGGCCCTGCGCACCGTGCGGGCCGTCTCCGGGTGCCACGGCTTCAACCTGGGTATGAACCAGGGGGCGATCGCCGGCGCCGGGGTCGCCGAGCACCTGCACCAGCACGTGGTCCCGCGGTGGGCCGGGGACGCGAACTTCTTCCCCATCGTGGCCCGGACGAAGGCGGTGCCGCAGCTGCTGGAGGACACGCGTGCCGCACTCGCCGAGGCCTGGGGGGACCACGCCGAGGAGCCGGCGCCCTGAGCCACCTGGCCCCCACCGGACGGCGCAGGGCACACGAAAGGGCCCCGCCGGACGAGTCCGACGGGGCCCTTCGCTCCGGGGAGGGTCAGCGGCGACCGGTGACCTTGCCCACGATGAACAGCAGCAGGCAGGCGCCCACGATGGAGGCCAGGAAGCTCGGGATGCTGAACGGGTCGTCCATGAAGTTGCCGTCAGCGAAGAGCAGGTTCCACAGGAAGCCGAACAGCGCGGCGCCGATGACGCCGACGATGATGTTGGCCGGAATGCCCATGGAGGCATCCGTACCCATGATCTTGGAGGCGATCCAGCCGGCGATGCCGCCGACGACGACCCAAGCGATGATGGTCCACATAGCGGACTCCTTTCGTCAGTGCCCTCGAGTGGGGGTGCGCCGCAGGTGTGCGACAAGAGGGCGCTCGTGGTCAACCCTAGTCGCTGCGAACACCTTTGTCCCGCACATCCGCTCAGTGCCCGTCATGTCACATCCCGGCCCGTCCGGGAGCGTCTCCGCGGCGACTAGTCTGTGCCCGCCATGTTGAACCGTCATGCCCGTCCCGCGCTCGCGCGCGTCGTCGACCCCGCGGCGCGCACCCTGTTGCGCGCCGGTGTGGGGCCCGATGCGGTGACGGTCCTGGGCACGGTGGGCGTGGTGGCCTCGGCCCTGTGGTTCTTCCCGCGGGGGCAGTTCCTGGCCGGCACGCTCGTTGTCACGGTGTTCGTCCTGTCGGACCTCCTGGACGGTGCGATGGCCCGCCAGCAGCAGCGCACGAGCGCCTGGGGGGCCTTCCTGGACTCCACCTGTGACCGCGTCGGTGACGCGGCGGTGCTGCTCGGCATCGCCTGGTGGGCGCTGCGCTCCGCCGCGGAGGGAACCGAGGCGCCGCTGTCCGCGGACCACGCCACCCTCCTGGGGGTGCTCACCCTCAGCGGCCTGGTCGTCGGGTTCTTGGTGAGCTACGTCCGTGCCCGCGCCGAGGGCCTAGGGGTGCGGGCCGACATCGGGATCGCCGAGCGGGCCGAGCGCCTGCTGCTCGTCCTGGTCACGACCGGCCTGGTCGGGCTGGGGCTGCCGCACGCCGCGCTGACCGTGGCGATGGGGGTCCTCACCCTCCTGGGGGCCGTCACGGTGGCGCAGCGCGCGGCCGCCGTCCGCCGGGAGGTGGCGTGACGCGCCACATCGGCTTGGTGTGCCCCTTCCCGGTGGACGTCCCCGGGGGGGTCCAGGCGCACGTGCGAGACCTGGCGGGGGCCCTGCAGGCGGAGGGGCACCGGGTCAGCGTGCTGGCCCCGGTGACCGGCTCGGGCGCGGCCCTGCGCAGCGCCGCGCGTGCAGACGCCGACGCACCACTCGAACCGGTCGCAGCCGGGGCCTGGGGACTGGTCGACGGCGTGGGGCTCACGGTCGTGCCGGGCGCCCTGCGGGTGCCCTACGTCGGGTCGGCCTCGCACGTCACCTCCGGCCAGCTGCCGCGACGAGCGGTAGAGGCCTGGGTGCGGACCACGGCGCCGAGCTTGCTGCACCTCCACGAGCCGCTGGCCCCGAGCCTGTCCTTGACCGCTGCGGACGTCGTGGGTGACCGGTTGCCTCTGGTGGCCACCTTCCACAACTCGCTCACGCCCGGTCACGCCGTGCGGCAGGTGCTGCCCCTGGTCCGGGAGGTCCTCGCGCCGCTGGCTGCCTCGATCGCCGTCTCACCCGGGACCCGGGACTCGGTGCGCGAGTGCCTCGGGGTGGACCCGTGGGTGATCCCCACCGGTGTGCGGGTGCACCGCTTCACCGACCCCGCGCCCCGGGCACCGTGGGCCGAGGGCCCCGGGCGGCCCACCCTCGCCTTCATCGGGCGGTCCAGCGAGCACCGCAAGGGGTTGTCGCAGCTGCTGCAGGCGCTGCCCGGCATCGTCCGACGCACGCCCGGTGCCCGCGTGTTCGTCGCCGGGCCGGGCCAGGTCGAGGCGCGCAGCATGGTCGAGCGGGACTTCCCGGAGTTCCGCACCACCATCGTGTGGCTGGGCGAGCTCTCCGAGCAGGACAAGGCCTCCCTCATGCGCAGCGTCACCGTGATGGTCGCCCCGCAGGTGACGGGCGAGAACTTCGGCATCACGCTGGTGGAGGCCATGGCGGCCGGCGCCCCGGTGGTGGCCAGCGACCTGCCCGCGTACGTCTCCGTGCTGCAGGGCGCTGGCCGGCATTTCCGGGCCGGGGACGCCGCCGACCTCGCCCGCGTGCTCGAGGACGTCGTGCTCGACCCGCCCCTGCGGGAGAGGATGCGGCAGGCCGGCCGGGCGCGCGCCGCCCGCTTCGACTGGCAGGTGGTGGGACAGGAGGTCATGGGTGTCTACGACGAGGTGGAGGGACGATGAGGGCCGCTGACCTGAACCCCGTGGGGTGGGTGGAGGCGCTGGGTGTCGGGGCGCTCGCAGGCCTGCTCGTGCTCGCGGCCGGTGCGTTGTGGCTGTGGCGCTCCCGCGCCGCCGGCCGGGCGCGGGAGGCGCGTGCCCGCATCGAGGCCTCCCGGGCCGCCCTGGACGCTGCGCTCATGCGGCGAGCGCTCGCTGCCCGCGAGTTCGTCGGGCTGGGCTGCCTGGACCCGTCCAGCTCCGTGATTGTGCTGCGCACCATCGGAGACGTCCTGGACGCCTGTGACGGCGGGGCCGAGGGGGACCTGCTGGGCCCCGAGCGCCTGGAGGCCGAGGAGCACCTCACCGAGGCCCTGCGCCGGGCCTTCCACTCGCGGCACGGGGGCGCCGACGAGGACGGGTCGACCGGACCGCAGAGCCAGTCGGCCAAGCGGGCCCTGGCCCTGGCCTCCGAGCGCGTGCACGCCCTGCGCCTGCGGCACAACGAGGTGGTGCAGTCGACCCGGCCGCTGCTGTCCGGTCGTGCGGTGCGCCTGCTGGGGGTCGAGCGCGGCGCCCCGCGCCCGGAGCTGCTGCAGGTGGAGGACGACGTGCCTCACTTGCGGCCCGGCGGTGAGGGGCGCCCCGTAGACTGATCCGTGGCGCTCCCCGTCCCGGGAGCCGCCTCCCCGTACACCGAAAGGCACACCGACGTGACTGAGCAGAACCCGACCACCGGCACCGCCCGTGTGAAGCGCGGCATGGCCGAGATGCTCAAGGGTGGCGTGATCATGGATGTGGTCACCGCCGAGCAGGCCCGCATCGCCGAGGATGCCGGCGCCGTGGCGGTGATGGCTCTGGAGCGCGTCCCGGCCGACATCCGCACCCAGGGCGGTGTGGCGCGCATGAGCGACCCGGACCTCATCGACGGGATCATCGACGCCGTCTCCATCCCGGTCATGGCCAAGGCACGCATCGGTCACTTCGTCGAGGCGCAGGTGCTGCAGTCCCTGGGCGTCGACTATGTGGACGAGTCCGAGGTGCTGACCCCCGCCGACTACGCGAACCACATCGACAAGTTCGCCTTCGACGTGCCCTTCGTCTGCGGCGCCACCAACCTGGGCGAGGCGCTGCGCCGCATCACCGAGGGTGCCGCGATGATCCGTTCGAAGGGCGAGGCCGGCACCGGCGACGTCTCGAACGCGACCACCCACATGCGCACCATCCGCGCGGAGATCCGTCGCCTCACGACGATGGCCGAGGACGAGCTCTACGTGGCCGCCAAGGAGCTGCAGGCGCCCTACGAGCTCGTCAAGGAGGTGGCGCAGGCCGGCAAGCTGCCGGTCGTGCTGTTCACCGCCGGCGGCATCGCCACCCCCGCCGACGCCGCGATGATGATGCAGCTCGGCGCCGAGGGCGTGTTCGTGGGCTCGGGCATCTTCAAGTCGGGCAACCCGGCCGAGCGCGCCAAGGCGATCGTCCAGGCCACCACCTTCCACGACGACCCGGCCAAGATCGCCGAGGTCTCCCGCGGTCTGGGTGAGGCCATGGTCGGACTGAACGTCGAGGGCATCGCCGAGCCGCACCGGCTGGCCGAGCGCGGCTGGTGACGACTCCGCTCATCGGGGTCCTGGCCGTCCAGGGCGACGTGCGCGAGCACGTCGAGGCCCTCGAGGCCCGTGGCGCCTCCACCCTGCGGCTGCGCCGCCCCGAGGAGGTCGACCGCATCGACGGGCTGGTCGTCCCCGGGGGTGAGTCCACCGTCATGGACAAGCTCTGCCGGCTGTTCGGCCTGGTCGCGCCGCTGCGGGACCGCATCGCCGACGGCCTGCCGGTCTACGGCTCGTGCGCGGGCATGATCATGCTCGCCGACGGCGTGCTTGACGGGCACCGCGACCAGCAGACCCTCGGCGGCATCGACATGACGGTGCGGCGCAACGCCTTCGGGCGCCAGGTGGACTCCTTCGAGACCGACCTGTCGATGCCGGTGCTGGGGGAGGACGCCGACCCGGTGACGGCGGTGTTCATCCGTGCCCCGTGGGTGGAGCAGGTGGGGGACCGGGTGGAGGTCCTGGCCCGGGTGCCCCACCGGGCCGTGGCCGGTGACGCCGCGAAGGAGGCGGCGGCCGACCGCATCGTGGCCGTGCGGCAGGGGAACCTGCTCGCGACCTCCTTCCACCCCGAGGTGACCGGCGACCGTCGCGTGCACGAGCTGTTCGTCCAGATGGTGCGCTCTGCCGCCTGAGAGGTCGCCGGGCGGTCTGCCGCGGCTGGGTGTCGGCGCGGGTCGATAGGATGGCGCGCCGACCGGGCTCAGGAACCCTGCGTTCCCGTGCGCCCGGTCCGCGCGGCCGCTACGCGCTCGTCCGATCGCGGCCGTCCGCACCAGAACTCGTACCGATCTGAGGGAGCAACGTGGCCGGTCACTCCAAGTGGGCAACCACCAAGCACAAGAAGGCGGCGATCGACGCCAAGCGCGGCAAGTTGTTCGCCAAGCTCGTCAAGAACATCGAGGTCGCGGCACGCACCGGCGGGGCCGACCCCACGGGCAACCCGACGCTGTTCGACGCCATCCAGAAGGCGAAGAAGAACTCGGTGCCCAACGACAACATCGAGCGCGCGGTCAAGCGTGGCTCCGGGGCCGAGGCGGGCGGGGCCGAGTACCAGGCCCTGACCTACGAGGGCTACGCACCCGGCGGCGTGGGCCTCATCATCGAGTGTCTCAGCGACAACAAGAACCGCGCCGTGATGGAGGTGCGCACGGCCCTGACCCGCAACGGTGGGCAGATGGCCGACTCCGGGTCCGTGACCTTCAACTTCCACCGCAAGGGTGTCATCGCGGTTAGCGGCGGCGAGAAGTCCGAGGACGAGCTCATGGAGATCGTGCTCGAGGCCGGTGCCGAGGAGATGACGGACCTGGGCGAGGGCTTCGAGATCACCACCGAGCCCTCGGACATGGTGGACGTGCGCACCGCCCTGCAGCAGGCGGACGTGGACTACGACTCCGCGGACGTGAAGATGCTGCCGATCACCCCCATCGAGCTCGATGCGGACGGGGCACGCAAGCTGTTCCGGCTGATCGACGCGCTGGAGGACTGCGACGACGTGCAGGAGGTCTACGCCGCGGCCGACGTCCCGGACGCGGTGCTGGCGCAGCTGGACGAGGACTGATCGCGTGCGGGTCCTCGGCGTCGACCCCGGGCTGACGCGCTGCGGCCTGGGTGTCGTCGAGGGCCGCCGAGGCGGCAGCCTGCGGATGGTGGCCGTGGACGTGGCGCGGACGTCCGCCGACACCCTGCCCGAGCAGCGGCTGCTGTCGGTGAGCCGCCGCATCGAGGACTGGATCGAGACCTACGACCCCGATGCGGTGGCCGTCGAGCGGATCTTCGCCCGCTCGGACGTCAGCACGATCATGGGTACGGTGCAGGCGAGCGGCGTGGCCCTGGTGGCGGCTGCCCGGGCCGGCATCGAGGTGGGCCAGCACACCCCCAGTGAGGTGAAGGCCGCGGTCTGCGGCAACGGCCGGGCCGGCAAGGAGCAGGTGACCTCCATGGTGGTGCGGATCCTCTCCCTGTCCGCCGCGCCCCGCCCCGCGGACGCGGCGGACGCCCTCGCGCTGGCGATCGCCCAGATCTGGCGCGGCGGTGGCGAACGACAGCTGGCCGCTGCGGCAGGCACCGGCCGGGGGGAGCCCGACCGCATGACCGAGGCCCTCGCCGCCCAGGCAGCGGCGCGCGAGCGGGCCGCAGCACGGTGGCAGACGGCCCAGGACCAGGCACGACGGAGCAGGAGGACACGGTGATCGCCTCGTTGAGCGGAACCATCACCCACGTGGGGCTCGACCACCTCGTGGTCGAGGTCGGCGGCGTCGGCATGCGGGTACTGGTGCCCCCGCAGGTGGCCGCCGAGGTGCGTACCGGGCAGGAGGCCCGGCTCGAGACCTCGCTGGTGGTGCGCGAGGACTCGTTGACCCTGTTCGGGTTCCTGGACGCCGACACGCGCGAGGTGTTCGAGACCGTCCAGTCCGTCTCCGGGGTGGGGCCGCGCCTGGCCCTGGCGCTGGTCGCCGTGCTCAGTCCTGCCGAGTTGTCCCGGGCCGTGCACACCGAGGACCTCGCAGCGTTGACGAGCGTGCCCGGCATCGGCAAGAAGGGCGCCCAGCGGCTGGTGCTGGAGCTGGTGGGCAAGCTGCCCGCGGACCTCGGTGGCGGCGCCGCACCCACGACCACCGAGCAGTCGGCGGGCGGCGACCCGTCCGAGCCCGCGTGGGCCCCGCAGGTGCGCGACGCCCTGGAAGGGCTGGGGTGGAACACCGCTCAGGCCACGAAGGCCACGCGGACGGTCGTGGAGCAGCACGCCCAGGACACCGGGCCGCCACCCGAGCTGCCCGTCCTCCTGCGTGAGGCCCTGCGGGAGGCGGCCTCGTGAGCGACCCCTGGGACCGTTCGGGCACCGACGAGAGCTCGCCCCGCATCGTGGACCCGGCCGCCGGGCAGGACGACGCGGGCTTCGACGCGGCGCTGCGCCCCAAGCGGCTGGCGGACCTCGCCGGCCAGGACCGGGTGCGCGACCAGCTCCACCTCGTGCTGGAGGCGGCGCGGCGCCGGGGGGCGCCGGCCGACCACATCCTGCTCTCCGGCCCGCCGGGCCTGGGCAAGACCACCCTGGCCATGATCGTGGCGGGGGAGATGGCCGCCCCCATCCGGATCACCTCCGGCCCGGCGATCCAACACGCGGGGGACCTGGCCGCGATCCTGTCCTCGCTGGCCGAGGGGGAGGTGCTCTTCCTCGACGAGATCCACCGCATGTCGCGGGCCGCCGAGGAGATGCTCTACCTCGCCATGGAGGACTTCCGGGTCGACGTCATCGTCGGCAAGGGCCCCGGGGCCACCGCCATCCCACTGGAGCTGCCGCCCTTCACCGTCGTGGGGGCGACCACCCGCTCCGGCCTGCTCCCGGCGCCGCTGCGCGACCGCTTCGGCTTCACCGGGCACCTCGACTACTACACGGCCGAGGACCTGGCCACGATCCTCGCGGGGAACGCGGTGAAGCTGGGCATCGAGAGCGAGCCTGAGGGCATCTCCGAGATCGCGGGACGCTCCCGGGGTACGCCCCGCATCGCCAACCGCCTGCTGCGGCGCGTGCGGGACTGGGCGCAGGTGCACGGCCAGCACGTGGTCTCCGCCGAGGCCGCCCGCGAGGCCCTCGCGCTGTTCGATGTCGACCTGCTGGGGCTCGACCGGCTCGACCGGGCCGTGCTCGAGGCCCTGTGCCACCGCTTCGACGGGGGGCCGGTGGGCCTGACGACACTGGCGGTGGCCGTGGGGGAGGAGGCCGACACCGTGGAGACCGTGGCCGAGCCCTACCTCGTGCGCGAGGGATTCATCGTCCGGACCCCACGCGGCCGGGCGGCGACGACCGCCGCGTGGGAGCACCTCGGGACCCGACCCCCGACCGGCCCAGCGGGTCGTTTCGGTCACCAACCACCCCTCGCCTAGACTCACGTCCCGCTGTGCCCCGTGCGGACAGCCCCGAACACCACGAACCGAGGTAAGTCGATGCCCAAGCCTGGCGACATGGCCCTGCTGGGGGTGCGCTGATGAACATGCGTGCCCAGCGGGCCAAGGCCGTGAACACCCTGCTGACGCTGCTCCTGCTGCTGATGCTGCTCTTCGGCGGGCTGGGGGCTGCCCACCTGTTCGCCAAGCCCCAGGCGCAGTTGACGCCACTGCTCGGCCTCGACCTCGAGGGTGGACAGCAGCTCATCCTGGAGCCGGCCATCGAGGGCGGCGAGGTCAGTGGCGGCCAGGTCGACCAGGCGGTCAACATCATCCGCCAGCGCGTCGACGGCTCCGGTGTGGCCGAGGCCGAGGTGACCACCCTCGGTGGCAGCAACATCTCGGTGGCCATGCCCGGCACCCCGGACCCGGCCGTGCTCGAGTCGCTGCAGGCCTCCAGCCGCATGACCTTCCGCGAGGTGCTCGCGGTCGAGGGCAGCGCCACCGGCCCGGACACCGTCGATACCCTGCCCGGGTACGAGCCCTCCGAGGAGCCCTCGGGGGAGGCCACCCCGGCCGGTGACGCGACCCCGTCGGGTGACGCCACGCCCTCGGGTGACGCCTCGGCCGAGCCGAGTTCCTCGCCGACCACCGCCGAGGGGGTGTGGCCGGCCCAGGCGACGCCGTCGGGTGAGCCCACCTCCTCGCCCAGCCCCTCGGGCTCGGCCTCGCCGTCCGGTGCGAGCAACTCGCCCGAGCCCAGCGGTTCCGGTTCCGGCGAGTCGCCCGCGCCGTCGCCCTCGGGCTCCGGCGACGGCGGCGACACCGGCAACCAGGGGTCCTCTGACCCCGACGCGCGCGGTCAGGACATCGTCATCCCGCCGGAGGTCCAGTCCCGCTTCGAGGAGATGGACTGCTCCGACGAGAAGGCACAGGACGCCGCCCAGAAGGCCGGCGACGACGAGTTCGTCGTGGCCTGCGACCCGGACGGCCAGGTGAAGTACCTTCTGGGCCCCACCCGCATCCAGGGCTCGAGCATCGCCGACGCCTCCTCCGGCCCGGCCACGAACGCCCAGGGCCAGCCGACCGGCGAGATCGCCGTGAACCTGGAGCTCGACGACGCCGGGGCCGACATCTTCGCCGACCTCTCGGCCATGATGGCCGCCCAGCCGGAGGGTTCCCCGTACAACCAGTTTGCGATGCTGCTCGACGGCGACGTCATCAGTGCGCCCGGCATGCGGCAGACCATCACCAACGGCGAGGCCTCGATCACCGGTAACTTCACCGCCGAGGAGGGCAAGGCACTGGCGGACCAGCTGAAGTTCGGAGCGTTGCCGTTCAGCTTCAACCTGCAGTCCTCCGAGCAGATCAGCCCCACTCTGGGTGAGGAGCAGCTGCGCTGGGGCATCTGGGCCGGTGTGATCGGCCTGGTTCTGGTGGCCATCTACTCGCTCTTGCAGTACCGCGCCCTGGGTCTGGTGACCCTGGCCTCGCTCGCGCTGGCGGCGCTGCTGGCCTACGGGGCCGTGGTGCTACTGGGCTGGCAGTACAACCTGCGCCTGACCATGGCCGGCATCACCGGTCTGATCGTGGCCATCGGCATCACCGCCGACTCCTTCATCGTGTACTTCGAGCGCATCCGCGACGAGGTGCGCGAGGGACGCCCGCTGCGCAACGCCGTGGACACCGCATGGGTGCGCGCGCGGCGCACGATCCTCATCTCCGATGCGGTGAATCTCCTGGCCGCCGTCATCCTGTACCTGCTCAGTGAGGCCAACGTGAAGGCCTTCGCGTTCATGCTGGGTCTGACGACGATCATCGACCTGATCGTGGTCATGCTGTTCACGCACCCGGTGGTCACGCTGTTGGCCCAGACCAGGTTCTTCGGCAACGGGCACCCGCTGTCCGGCATGAACCCCGAGAGCCTGGGCGCCCGCAAGTCCACCTACGTGGGCCGCGGACGGGTGCGCTCGTTGCCCGAACCGACGCCGACGTCCGGCACGACTACGGAGGTCGCCCTCTGATGGGTTTCGCACAGTTCGGTAACGACCTCTACACCGGTCGCCGGCAGGTCGACTTCATCGGCCGCCGCAAGATCTGGTACCTCGTCTCGGCCGTACTGCTGGCCCTGACCCTCGTCGGGCTCTTCGGCCGGGGCATCAACCTCGGCCTGGAGTTCACCGGCGGCACGGACTTCCGCGTCGCGGGGGTCTCCGACACCACCGGGTACGAGGAGCGCGCCAGTGACGCTCTGTCCGACTCCGTCGGCGCCGGCGAGGCGGTGCGCTCCAGCATCATCGGTGGCGACACCGTGCGGGTGCAGGCCGCCAGCCTCGAGGGCGGCACGCAGGCCATGGACGCCGCCCGCGGCGCCCTGGCCGAGGAGTTCGACGTGCCGGCGCAGGACGTGGCCGGCTCGCTGGTCGGCCCGTCCTGGGGGCAGGAGGTCAGCCAGAAGGCGCTGATGGCCCTGGGTGTCTTCCTGGTGCTCGTCTCCGGCGTGCTGGCGCTGTACTTCCGCACCTGGAAGATGGCCCTGGCCGCCCTCGTGGCCCTGCTGCACGACCTGATCTTCACCGTCGGTGCGTTCGCGCTGGCCGGCTTCGAGGTCTCGCCGGCCTCGGTGATCGGCTTCCTGACCATCCTCGGCTACTCGCTGTACGACACCGTGGTGGTCTTCGACAAGGTCCGCGAGAACGTCGACGACGCCCGCAAGCACAAGACGAAGACCTACTCGCAGGCCGCCAACATGGCGATCAACCAGACCTTGGTGCGCTCGATCAACACCTCCGTGGTGGCCTTGCTGCCGGTCGGCGCGATCCTGGTGGTCGGCTTCGCGAAGCTGGGCCCGGGCACGCTGCTCGACCTGTCGCTGGCGCTGTTCATCGGTATCGCCGTCGGAACCTTCTCCTCGATCTTCATCGCCACCCCGCTGCTGGTGCAGCTGCGTGAGGGCGAGGCGGAGATCAAGGCCCACGACGCCGAGGTGCGCCAGCGCCAGCGGGCGCGTGCGGCCGCCATCCTGGCGCGCCGCCAGGAGCAGGGGACGGCCGCCGAGGAGCCGGCCGACCAGCCGGCATCGGCCGAGGAGACCGGGCAGGATGCCGAGGAGACCGGGCAGGATGCCGAGGAGACGGAGCGCACCCGCCGTGGCCGCGCCCTCACCGATGAGGTGGAGGGCGCAGGGCGGACCATCGCCGGCGGCGGACGCCCCCGGCACCCGTCGGCCTGGGCAGGCAACTGACCTGCCGGCTCCCGCCCGCAGCCGCACCGCACGAGACCGACCGGAGAACCACACATGAGCGCACCCCAGACGCCGCAGGACCTGCCGCAGGGTGAGGAGCTGGCCGCGCTGGTCAGCGCCCGGCTGGAGGACATCCCCGAGTTCCCGAAGCCGGGCGTGGTCTTCAAGGACTTCACGCCACTGCTGCGCGACCCGGCCGCGAGCCGCGCCGTCGTGCAGGACGTGGTCCGGCGGCGGCAGGGTGACGTGGACGTCGTCGTGGGCATCGAGGCCCGCGGCTTCATTCTCGGCGCGGCCATGGCCTATGCCCTGGGCGTCGGCTTCGTCCCAGTCCGCAAGGCCGGCAAGCTGCCCGGGGAGACGCACTCGGCCAGCTACACGCTCGAATACGGGACGGCCACCATCGAGATGCACAAGGACGCCGTCGTGGCAGGGGACCGCGTGCTGATCGTCGATGACGTCCTGGCCACCGGTGGCACGGCCGCGGCCTGTGTCTCGCTCGTGCGGGACGCCGGCGCCAGCGTGGTCGGCGTCGAGGTGGTGCTGGAGCTCGCCTTCCTGGCCGGACGGAAGCAGCTCGAGGACATCGACGTGGTGAGCCTGGTCGTCCAGGAGTGACCTCGGGGTTGCCACGGGCGCACGGAGTCCCCCCGACTGTGGATCACGTCACGTGATGCGGGGGGGGAAGGCGGCGTTCCGCGTATGATCCCGGCATGACCCAGCAGCCCCGCACCGCGACGGGCTGGACCATGCGCGAGCGCCTGGCCCGGCTGGGCACCTCGCGCACGGAGACCCCCGAGCTCGCGCCGTTGATGAAGCGGCTGCGTCAGCGCGGCGACCGTGCGGACCTCTCGGTGGTGGAGCGGGCCTACAGCGTGGCCGCGCGGGCCCACGAGGGGCAGTTCCGCAAGAGCGGGGACCCCTACATCACCCACCCGGTTGCGGTCGCCGGGCTGCTCGCCGACCTGGGCATGGACGCTGCCACCGTGGCCGCGGCCCTGTTGCACGACACCGTGGAGGACACCCCCTACAGCCAGCAGCAGCTGGAGGCCGACTTCGGGCCGGAGATCGCCCTGCTGGTGGACGGCGTCACCAAGCTCGACAAGGTGGAGTACGGCGACAGCGCCCAGGCCGAGACCGTCCGCAAGATGATCGTGGCCATGTCCAAGGACATCCGCGTGCTGGTCATCAAGCTGGCCGACCGGCTGCACAACGCCCGCACCTGGCGCTACGTCTCCCCGCAGAGCGCCCGCCGCAAGGCGATCGAGACCCTGGACATCTACACGCCGTTGGCCCACCGCCTGGGCATGAATGCCATCAAGTGGGAGCTGGAGGACCTGTCCTTCAAGTTCTCGCAGCCGGAGGTCTACGAGGAGGTGGTGCGCCAGGTGGCGGCCGCCGCCCCGCAGCGCGAGGAGTACCTGGGGGAGATCCGGGACCAGCTCGAGACCGCGATGGCCGAGGCCCGCCTGCCGGTGGTCATCACCGGCCGCGAGAAGCACTACTGGTCCATCTACCAGAAGATGTCGGTGCGTGGGCGTGCCCTCGAGGAGATCCACGACCTCATCGCGCTGCGGATCATGGTCAAGGACGTGGCGAGCTGCTACCACGCCCTGGGGCTGGTGCACTCCCTGTTCACGCCGCTGCCCCACCGCATCAAGGACTACATCGCCACCCCCAAGAGCAACGGCTACCAGTCGCTGCACACCACGGTGATGGGCACCGGCGGCAAGCCGGTGGAGATCCAGATCCGCACGCACGAGATGCACAACCTCGCCGAGTACGGCGTGGCCGCCCACTGGCGCTACAAGTCGCGGTCCTCCGCCGCGCGCTCCACGCACGACCTCTCGTGGCTGCGGGAGACCATGGACCTCGCACTGGACGCCAGCAGCGAGGACTTCATGGACACGCTGCGCTTCCAGATCTCCGCCCCGGAGGTCTTCGTCTTCACACCGAAGGGCAAGATCATCTCCTTGGCCCGGGGGTCCACCCCGGTGGACCTCGCCTACGCCATCCACACCGACGTGGGCCACAAGGCCGTCGGCGCCAAGGTCAACGGGCGCATGGTGCCCCTGGACAGCCAGCTCTCCAACGGTGACTCGGTGGAGATCCTCACGGCCAAGGGGGAGGGGGTGGGTCCCTCGCGCGACTGGTTCACCTTCGTGGCCACCCCGCGCGCCCGCTCGAAGATCAAGCAGTGGTTCAGCCGCGAACGCAAGGCGGAGATGACCGCCCAGGGCCACGACCTGCTGGTGCGCGCCCTGCGCAAGGCGGACCTCCCGGTGAAGCAGTGGACCCGCGAGGACGCGCTGCGCCCCGTGGTCGACCGGTTGAGCGTGCACGACCGCGATGGGGTGTTCCAGGCCATCGGTGAGCGTCGCGCATCGGTGGAGCACGTCATCGAGCTGCTCCGCCAGGCCCACGGCGAGGTGGAGGAGGAGGTCCTGCCGCCGCCGCAGGCGCTGGTGTCCGAGCGTCGCCGCCAGGCGGGGGAGGCGCCGGTGCACATCGTCGGCTCGGACGACGTCTGGAGCCACCTGGCCGTGTGCTGTGCCCCGGTGCCGGGGGACGACATCGTGGGCTACGTGACCACCGGGCGCGGGGTGTCGGTGCACCGCAGCGACTGCGCCAACGTGGAGCAGCTGCGCAACAGCCCGGAGCGCCTGGTTCGGGTGGCCTGGGACGACCGGGCTCGGGGAGCCTTCACCGTCCGGCTCTCGCTGGAGGCGCTGGACCGCAACGGTCTGGTGGCGGACGTGCTCCGCGTGGCCAACGAGCTCGGGCTGGTCCTCTCGGACATGGCCTTCAGCTCGCCCGATGCGCGGACGGCGTACGGCCGACTCGAGTTCGAGCTGGCCGACGTGGAGTTCCTGGACCACGTGGTGAACACCCTCAAGCAGGTGCAGGGGATCTACTCGGTCACCCGCGCCGCCTGACGCACCCCGGCACCACGAACGGGCGGGGCCATCCGCACACCGCCGCCACCCAGCGAACGGGCCCCACCCCCCATCGGGAGTGGGGCCCGTTTCGGCGCCGCGGAGGGGTGGCTCAGGCGGGGTCGAGGAAGGACGCCAAGCAGGCCACGTACATGGCCTGGTCGCCGGCGCCACACACCTCGCGCACGCTGTGCATCGACAGCGTGGGTGCGCCGAAGTCCACCGTGGTCGCGCCGGTGAGGGCGGCCGTCATCGGGCCGACGGTCGACCCGCAGGGCAGGTCGGAACGGGTCACGAACTCCTGCATCGGTACCCCGGCCTGCTGGCAGGCCAGTCGGAAGGCGGCCGTGCCGACGCCGTCCGTGGCGTAGCGCAGGTTGGTGTTGATCTTCAGCACCGGACCACCGTTGAGCGTGATGTGGTGGCCGGGCTCGTGGCGGTCGGCGTAGTTCGGATGCGTCGCGTGCGCCATGTCGCCGGAGGCGATCACCGTGGAGGCCAGCGCCCGCAGGTGGTCCTGCCGGTCGCCGCCGCGGGCCAGGACGATGCGCTCCAGCACGGCCGGCAACAGCTGCGAGAACGCGCCGCGCTCGGACATGGAGCCGATCTCCTCGTGGTCGAACAGCGCGATCACCGGGATGGCGTCGAGCGGACCCTGGGGGTCGCCCACCGCATCGAGCAGGGCGCGGACGGCTGCGTAGGAGGTGGCGAGGTTGTCCAGCCGGGCCGAGGCGATGAGGCCACCGTCCAGACCGATGCGGGCCGCGCCGGTGAGGTCGTAGGTCATCAGGTCCCAGCCCAGCACGTCGGTACTGTCCACCCCGAGCCGGCCGGCCAGCCAGGTGGTGAAGGCCGGGGCGTTCGGGGAGACCGACCAGTGGGGCACGAGCTGGCGCTGCGCGTTGAGGGCCTCGCCCTCGCGCACCTCCCGGTCCAGGTGGATCGCGAGGCGGGAGACCCGCAGCAGCGGCTCGTCGACGTCCAGCAGCACCGACCGGACCCCGTTGACCCCGTCGGCGTCGCGCAGGGTCACCCGGCCGGCCAGGCCCAGGTCACGGTCCAGCCACGAGTTGGCGATGAGGCCGCCGTAGGGCTCCACGGCCAGTTGGGCGAAGCCCACGGAGGTCACGTCAGGACGGGGCTTGATGCGCAGGTTGGGGGAGTCCGTGTGGGCACCCACGACCCGGAAGCCGGTGGAGGCCGGCGCGTCGGCGCCCAAGCCCTCGGTGCTCCAGGCCACCAGGGAGCCGCCGCGCACCAGGTAGTAGCGGCCCGCCTCAGCCGGGAGGGCGGCGGTCTCGTCGACCTGCGTGAACCCCTCGGCCTCGAGCATCTCCGCGGAGGTGGCCACGGCGTGGAAGGGGGTGGGGGAGTCGTCGAGGTAGGAGATCAGCCCCGAGGCGACCTCGTCGGCGTCGAAGCGGTCGATGCGGGGGGTCACTGGTCGCCCCCGAACTCGGCCACGCCCTCGCGCGCCTGGTCGAGCCACGTCTGCTTGGTCTCGAGCTCGTTGCGCACCCTGGCGGCACGCTTCTCGTCACCCGAGGCCTCGGCCTTGGCGAGCTTGGCCTCGAGGTCCTGGACCGCGCCCTCGAGCTGGGCGGCGAAGAGCGAGGCGCGTGCGGCGTGCTCCGGGGAGGTCTTCTTCCACTGGAGCTCCTCGGCCTCGCGCACGGCCTGCTCGACGGCCCGCATGCGGCCCTCGATGCGCTTGACGTCCTTGCGCGGCACCATGCCGGCGGCCTCGAAGCGCTCCTGGATGCCGCGCAGCTGGCGCTTGGTGGACTCGAGGTCCTTCACCGGCAGCAGGGCCTCGGCCTCCTGCAGGAGGGCCTCCTTGGCCGGGAGGTTGGCCGCGTACTCCTCGTCCCGCGCTGCCGCCTCGGCGTCCTTGGCGTTGAAGAAGGAGTCCTGCGCGGCGCGGAACTGCTCCCACAGCGCGTCGTCCACCGAGCGCTGGGCGCGGCCGGCGCGCTTCCACTCCTGCATCAGGCGCTTGAAGGCCCCCGCGGTGGAGCCGGTGTCCGGCCCGGAGGCCAGGCGCTGGGCCTGGGCGACCAGGTCCTCCTTGGTGCGGCGTGCCTGCTCCCGCTCGGCGTCGAGCTCCGCGAAGTGCGCCTTGCGCACCTTGTCGAACGTGTTGCGGGCGCTGGCCAGACGCTGCCAGAGCTCGTTCTCGGTGGGCTTGTCGAGGCGGATCTGGGCCCGCTGCATGGCCTTCCACTCCTCGACCATGGTGCGCATCCGCTCGCTGGCCTGCTTCCAGTGCATGGCCGAGGGGTCGGTGCCCGCCAGCGTCTCGGCCTCGACCACGAGCTTCTCGCGCTCGGCGGCGGCCTGCGCGCGGGCCTCGGCGCGCTGCTGCTGGTCGCTGCGCTCCTTGTCCCGCAGCGCCTCGGTGAGCTCGTCCAGCACCGTGCCCAGCGCGGCGTAGTCACCGACCATCGGGGTGTCGGCGACGTGCGCGCGCAGGGCCTCCAGGGACTGGCGGCCCTCGGCGGCGGTCACGCTCCCGGCGTGGATGCGCTGGGCCAGGAGGTCCGCGGAGGCCGCGATCTCCTGGAACTTGCGCACGAAGTAGCCCACGGCGGCGTCCGCATCCGCATCGGGATAGGACCCGACCACGGTGGTGGTGCCGTCGCTGTCGGTGCGAACCACCTCACCGGACTCGTTCAGCGAGCCGAACCGGGCCATGTCGCCCTCGGTGATGCCGGAGGTGTCCACCAGCGGCCCGGGGACCGGGGTGGGGGTGAAGGTCGCCCGCTGCGGCTTGGTGCGGGCCTTCGCCCCGCCCGTCCCTGCGGCATGGCCGGACGGTGTGCCGGCCGGGTCGTGCGCGGGGGCGCCGCCGACCGGGGTCACCGGCGGGGCAGGACGCTTCTTGGCCAGGGCGCCGGGCGTGGGCACGGAGGCCGGGGTCGGCACCGCGCGGGGCGTGGGCGCCGGGGTGGCGGCCTCGGTCTTCTCGGCCGGCTCCTCGTCGGGTGCCTGCTCGGCCGGCTGCTCGGCCTCGGCCGGCGCCTGCTCGGCCTGCTCAGGAGCCCGGTGCTCGGGTGTCTCAACGGTCCCCGGGGTGCTCGAGGTCTGGTCCTCGGGGCCCTCGGGGGTGGACGTGGTCTGTTCAGCCGCGTTCATGGTTGCCTCTCTCGGCGGACGGTTCGCACGGGTCAGTCTAGGTAAGGATCCGGCCGACGCCGCGCCTAGGCTTGCCGACATGTTCACCCTCGCCATCCCGGCCACCGCTTTCGGTACCAACTGCTACGTCGTCGCACCGGATCGCGGTGAGGAGTGCGTCGTCATCGACCCGGGCTTCGGCGTGGTCGACCAACTGCGGGATGCGTTGCGCGAGAACGGTTTGCGTCCTGCCGCCGTCCTCCTGACGCACGGCCACCTCGACCACACCGCGAGCGTCACCCCGGTGTGCGGCGGCACCGTCGGCGCCTACATCCACACCGACGACCGCTACCGACTGACCGATCCGCGCAAGGGCTTGTCCGCACCGATGTGGGCGATGCTGCAGCAGGAGTACGGCAGTTCCTTCCAGTGGTCGGAGCCCGACGAGGTCCACGAGTTCACCGATGCGGCGCAGCTCGAGATCGCCGGTCTCACCTGGGGCGTGCGCCACGCGCCGGGGCACACCGAGGGCAGCGTGCTCTTCGACGTGGCGGACGTGCCCGCGCAGGTGGCGCAGGCGGGCTCGGACCTGCGGGCCAGCACCTTCACCGGTGACGTGCTGTTCGCCGGCTCCATCGGCCGCACCGACCTGCCGGGTGGCGACCCCGCGGCCATGCAGCGCTCCCTGCGGGAGGTCGTGCTCCCCACCGACGACCACACGATGGTGCTTCCCGGCCACGGACGACCGAGCACCATGGCCCACGAGCGGGCGTCCAACCCCTACCTGCAGGGGCTCTGAGCGGGCGACCTCCCGGGGCCCGGCCGGCGCGAGGGGTCGGGCCCCGGCGCGAGGGGTCGGGCCCCGGCGCGAGGGGTCGGGCCCCGGCGCGAGGGGTCGGGCCGGCTCACCGCGGGGGCTCGAACCGGCGGGCCGGTAGCTGCACCCCCAGGGTGCGCGCCTGGGCCTCGGCCAGCTCGCGCACCACCACCGGGTCGCCCCGGCGCCAGGCCTCCAACGGGTCGCGGTCGATGGCGGCCAGCGTCCCCAGCGGGAGGGTCGCCAGCCCCCGGAGCGCCAGCAGCGCCTCGGGGTCGTCCACCCGGCGCAGGTTCGCGGCGGTGGTGGTCGAGCGCAGCAGGAAGTGGAGGCGGAAGGGCAGCCAGACGGCTAGGGCGGTGATGATCGGGCCGGCGCTCACCACCATCCAGAGCATGTCCGCCAGGCTCTCCCCGGAGGCCAGCAGGTCCTGCCCGGTCTGCGCCACGGGGTCACCGACCCCCAGCAGCCCGTCGAGCACCCCGCTGAGGGAGTCGCCGACCCACGGCAGGTCCGCGAGCTGGTCGTCGGCGGTCGTCACGCCGTCGTTGATCCGGTCCCCGGTCTCCACCAGCCGGCCGGCCGGCTCGAAGCGTTCCAAGGTGCGGTGGTGGACGGCCCGGCCGATGAGCACCCACATCACGGTCCACCCGACGACCAGCAGGTCGGCGAGCACCTGCAGCGAGCGACGGGCGGGAGCAGCGGAGTACCAGGCCATGCCCCCAGCCTGCCGCACACTGGGGGCATGAGCCGTCGCCGCGCCCCCGAGAGCTCCGTGGACAGCCCACTGTGGCCCGCCGTGGAGGAGTGGCTGGCCCACCTCGGGGTCGAGCGCGGACTCTCGGCCAACACGACGAGCGCCTACCGGCGGGATCTCGTGGCCTGGGTGGCGCACCTGGACGCCGCGGGGCGCACCAGCTGGCCGTCCGTGCAGGCCGCGGACGTGCGGCAGCACCTGGCCGATCTCACCGCATCGGGCCGCGCGCGCAGCACGGTGACGCGGATGGTGGTGGCGGTGCGCCGGTTCCACGCCTTCGCCTTGGCCGAGGGGTGGGTGGAGGTCGACGTCGCCGCCGACGTGGCACCCCCCGCCGCCGTCCAGCCGCTGCCCAAGGCCCTCTCCCTCGATGAGGTGGCGCGCCTCATCGAGTCCACCGGCCCGGTCGAGGGGGGGGCCGATGCGGTCGAGCTCGCCGTGGCGCGCCGCGACCGGGCGGTGTTGGAGCTGCTCTACGGCACCGGGGCGCGGGTGTCGGAGGTGACCAGTCTGGACGTCGACGACGTGGACCTAGACGGCCTTGTCGTCAGGTTGGTGGGGAAGGGCTCCAAGGAGCGGCACGTGCCGCTGGGCGGGGCGGCGGCCGCGGCCGTGGGGGACTGGCTGGCGACCGGTCGTCCGGTGTTGGCGGCGCGCGGCAGCGGCGGGGCGGCCCTATTGCTGAACCAGCGCGGGCGGCGGCTCGGGCGGCAGAGTGCGTGGGCGCTGGTGACGGCGGCCGGGCGTCGAGCGGGCCTGGGGGAGCACCTCAGCCCCCACACCCTGCGCCACAGCTACGCCACGCACCTCATGGCCGGCGGGGCGGACGTGCGGGTGGTGCAGGAGCTGCTGGGGCACGCCTCGGTGACGACCACGCAGATCTACACACGAGTGACACCGGACCACCTGCGGGAGGTCTTCCAGGAATCGCACCCTCGCGCGCAGGAGGGGTATCACCCTCAACCTTAGGGTGAGGTGATGGTGAGGTTCACCCCGAGGGATGGGGGAGCGGGGCGCGGGCGCTGTAGGGTGGCACCCGTCGGACAGGAGAGGACCTACACCGTGAGCGATCGCTCGGACACCCGTGACCACGCCATGGCGACCCAGCCGTCGCTGGCCGACTTCGACGTGCCGTCGGCCGAGCCCCGCGGACGGAGCGAGGCGGCCCCGGCCGCACCCCTGCGCCTCGACGACTTCCCGGCCCCCGCGCCGCTGCAGCAGCACGGCCCCGCCCGGGTGATCGCCCTGTGCAACCAGAAGGGCGGCGTGGGCAAGACCACCACCACCATCAACCTCGGAGCCGCCCTGGCGGAGCTGGGGCGGCGCGTGCTGCTGGTGGACTTCGACCCGCAGGGCGCGCTCACTGTGGGGACGGGCGTCCGGACCGGCGAGGGCGACCGGACTATCTACGACCTGCTCATGGCACCGGCGCGGGAGCTGGACGTCCGGGAGGTCGTGCGCACCACGGCCACCCCGGGCCTCGACGTGCTGCCGGCCGACATCGACCTCTCCGCCGCCGAGGTGCAGCTGGTGAACGAGGTGGCCCGCGAGCAGGCCCTGGCCCGCGTGCTGCGCCCGGTGCTCGACGACTACGACGTGGTGCTCATCGACTGCCAGCCCTCGCTGGGACTGCTCACCGTGAACGCCCTGACGGCCGCCCACGGCGTGATCATCCCGCTGGAGACCGAGTACTTCGCGCTGCGTGGCGTCGCGCTGCTGGTGGAGACCATCGAGAAGATCACCGACCGGCTCAACCCCGTGCTGCAGATCGACGGCATCCTGCCCACCATGGTCGACGGACGCACCCTGCACAGCCGGGAGGTCGTGGCCAGCGTGACCGAGCACTTCGGCGAGCTGGTCTTCACCACGCCGATCCGCCGCACGGTGAAGTTCCCCGACGCCACGCTGGCCGCGGAGCCGATCACCACCTACGCCCCGACCCACGCCGGCGCCGACGCCTACCGCCGCCTGGCCCGCGAGCTCGTGGCCCGCGGCGGGGTCGCCTGAGCCCGGAACAGGGCCCCGGCCACAATGGCCCCGTGACCGCGACGCCAGCCGAGCCGCTCCCGCAGGCCCCGGGGGGTGTGCTGACCCACCACCGCCCGGTGGCCTTCCACGTGCACCAGGCGGCCTACGACGGGCCCTTCGATCTGCTCCTGGGGCTCATCTCCAAGCACCGCCTGGACATCACCGAGATCGCGCTGGCCGCGGTCACCGACGAGTTCATCGCCCACCTGCGCGAGGCCCAGCAGGCTGCCTCGCAGGCCGAGGCGGCGGGGGACCGGGCGGCCTCGGCCTGGTTGCTCAGCGAGCTCTCGGAGTTCCTCGTGGTGGCCTCCACCCTGCTGGAGCTCAAGGCCAACCGCCTGCTGCCGGCCGAGACCCGCTCGGAGATCGAGGACCTCGAGTTCATCGAGGCCCGTGACGTCCTGTTCGCGCGTTTGCTGCAGTACCGCGCCTACAAGCAGGTGGCGGGGTGGATGGCACAGCGGTCCGGGGAGGCCGGGGGCGCCGTGCCCCGCATGGCCGGCCTGGAGGAGCGCTTCGCCAGCGTGCTGCCGGACCTGGTCATGACCGTCTCGCCCGAGCAGCTGGCCCTCATCGCCGCCGGGGCCCTGAGCCCGCGCCCCGAGCCGGTCGTGGGGGTCGACCACCTGCACGCCCCCACCGTGAGCGTCACCGAGCAGGTCGCGCTCATGACGGCCCGGCTGCAGCGGGCGGGCCGGCTCACCTTCGCCGAGCTCATCGGCGACGCCTCCACCCGCCTCGAGGTGGTGGGCCGCTTCCTCGGGGTGCTGGAAATGCTGCGTTCCGGGACGGTCGACGTCGAGCAGCCGTCTCCGTTGGGGCCGATGGAGGTCCGGTGGACCGCGGCCGGGACCGGGCAGACTGACCCCCGTGAGTGACCAGCACCCGACCACCCCCGACGATGCGGCGGCGCCCGCCGACCCGGTCCGCCCGCTTGGTGACCCCCCAGCCGACCCGCCCGCCGACCTCCCGGCCGCCCTGGAGGCCGTGCTGATGGTGGTCGACGAGCCGGTCACGCCGGCGGAGCTCGCCGAGGGGCTCGGCTCCGAGGTGGAGGTGGTCGAGGCCACGCTGCGCGAGCTCGCCGCCGGCTACACCGCCCAGGGCCGGGGTTTCGACCTGCGGGCCGTCGCCGGCGCCTGGCGGATGTACTCGCGCCCGGAATACGCCGATGCGGTGGAGCGCTTCCTCATCGGCGGTCGACAGGCGCGGCTCACCCAGGCCGCGCTGGAGACGCTGGCGGTCATCGCGTACCGTCAGCCGATCAGTCGGGGCCGGGTGGCCGCGGTGCGTGGCGTCAACGTCGACGGAGTGGTCCGCACCCTGACGGCGCGCGGCCTCATCGCGGAGGTCGGCAGCGAACCCTCGGGCGCGGTGCTCTACGGCACCACCCACCAGTTCCTCGAGCGCATGGGTCTGGACGACCTCAGCGGGTTGCCCGACCTCGCTCCCCTCCTCCCCGACGCCGGGGACCTCGAGGAGATCGCAGCAGGTGTCCGCGTCCCGCAGGACACCAGCACCACCGAGGAACCCGACCCGGGTGCCGCGCCCCCTGACGAGCCCGTCGCCACCGACGAGCCCGCCCCGACCGACCAGACGATGCAGCAGACGCAGGAGAGTGAGCACGGATGACACGCCGCGACAACGGCCCCGGCCGACCCAACGGCCAGGGCAAGCGCGGGACCGGCGGTTTCGGGCCGGTCCGCAAGCGCCGGTCCCGCCCGGGCGGGAACCGCCCGGACCACGACGTCCACACCAGCCAGGGGGAGCGCCTGCAGAAGGTGCTCGCCGCCGCCGGGCTGGGCTCCCGCCGTGCCTGCGAGCAGATGATCGCCGACGGCCGCGTGGAGGTCGATGGGGTGCCGGTCACCGAGCTGGGCGTCCGCATCGACCCCTCGCGCCAGAAGGTGGCCGTCGACGGCCTGCCGGTGCAGCTGGACGACTCCAAGGTCTACCTGGTGTTCAACAAACCCGTGGGCGTCATCTCCACCATGGAGGACGAGGAGGGTCGCCTCTCCGTGGGCGACTACACGTACACCCGCAAGGAGCGCCTGTTCCACGTGGGCCGGCTGGACCAGGACACCTCCGGTCTGCTGCTGCTCACCAACGACGGCGAGCTCGCCCACCGGCTGCAGCACCCGAGCTACTCGGTGCCCAAGACCTACGTCGCCAAGGTGCCGGGCCCGGTCAAGAAGGGCTTGGGCAACCTCCTGCGTGAGGGGGTCGAGCTCGAGGACGGCGTGGTCAAGGTCGACGACTTCTCCGTCGTCGCCTCGCAGCCCGGGTGGGCCATGGTGCAGCTGGTGATCCATGAGGGACGCAAGCACGTGGTGCGTCGCCTGCTGGAGGAGGTCGGCTACCCGGTGGAGGAGCTTGTGCGCACCCAGGTGGGGGAGATCCGCATGGGTGACCTGCGCCCGGGCAACCTGCGCGCCGTCACCCCCGACGAGCTCGCGCGCACGATGAAGCTGGTGGGGCTGTGATGCGGCTGCCCTACTCGCCGACCCGCCGTCATCCCCGGCTGGCCGAGCTGTCCGTGCCGGTGACCGTGGCGATCGATGGGCCCTCGGGATCCGGCAAGTCCACCGTCTCGCGCACCGTGGCGATGGCCTTCGACCTGGCCTATCTCGACACCGGGGCCATGTTCCGCGCCCTCACCTGGGCCGCGCTCGATGCGGGGACCGACCTCTCCGACGTCGGTGCGGTGGCGCACCTGGCGCGCACCGCCCCGCTGCGCCAGTCAACCGACCCGGGGTCGCCCGGCGTGTGGGTGGGGGAGCGGAACGTGAGCCGGGCCATCCGCGAGAGCCGCATCTCGGCCGCGGTCTCGGCCGTGGCCACGAACCTCGACGTGCGCGGCGAGCTCGCGCGCCGGCAGCAGGAGATCATCGCCCAGGCCAGCGCCACCGGGCGGGGCATCGTCGCCGAGGGCCGCGACATCACCACCGTGATCGCGCCCGACGCACCGGTGCGCATCCTGCTGACCGCCGACGAGGAGGCGCGCCTGCGCCGCCGCCAGCGCCAGACCGGGGGGCAGCAGGTCTCCGACAGCACCCGCGACGAGGTGCTGCGCCGCGACCGCGACGACTCCACCGTCTCCAACTTCACCACCGCCGCCGACGGCGTCACCACCATCGACACCTCCGACCTGGACCTCCCCGGGTCTGTGGAGGCCGTCGTCCAGGTGGTGCTCGCCCGGTCCGGCCGGACCCCCCAGGGAGCAGCATGAGCGAGAACCAGCACGAGCACGACGAGCCGCGCGAGCAGGACGGCCCGGCTGACCCCATCGAGGAGGGTGGCCAGCCCGAGTTGGAGCCCGGCCAGCCCGAGCAGCCGGTCGAGCAGGTCGACCCCGACGCCCCCGAGACCGAGGTGGAGGTCGCCTACGCGACCGCGCTGAAGGCCGGGCTGGACGAGTTCGAGCTCGAGGAGGAGGACGCCGCCCTCATCGAGGCCGGTGGTGCCTTCGACGAGCACGGCAACCAGGTGCAGTCGTTGCCGGTGGTGGCCATTGTCGGGCGCCCGAACGTGGGCAAGTCCACCTTGGTGAACCGCTTCCTGGGCCGTCGCGAGGCCGTGGTGCAGGACGAGCCGGGAGTGACTCGCGACCGCGTAACCTACCCCGCGGAGTGGAACGGTGTGCCGTTCATGGTGATGGACACCGGCGGCTGGGAGATCGACGCCAAGGGCATCCAGAAGCACGTCGCACAGCAGGCCGAGGTGGCCGTCGAGCTGGCGGACGTCGTGATCTTCGTGGTCGACGCGACCGTGGGCGCGACCGATGCCGACGAGGACGTCGTGAAGCTGCTGCGCCGCTCACGCAAGCCGGTGCTGCTGGTCGCCAACAAGGTCGACGACCTGCACCTGGAGGGCGAGGCCGCGGCGCTGTGGTCGATGGGGCTCGGTCAGCCGTGGCCCCTCTCGGCGCTGCACGGCAAGGGCTCGGGGGACCTGCTCGACGAGGTGCTGGCCAAGTTCCCGGCGGAGCCCCAGTCCGATGCGGGGCGCGTCGTCGGCGGGCCGCGCCGGGTCGCCCTGCTGGGGCGCCCGAACGTGGGCAAGTCCTCGCTGCTGAATCGCCTGGCAGGGTCCGAGCGCGTCGTCGTGGATAACGTCGCCGGCACCACCCGGGACCCGGTGGACGAGTACATCGAGCTGGGGGGGCGCACCTGGATGTTCGTGGACACCGCCGGCATCCGCCGCCGCGTGCACCAGACTCGCGGGGTGGACTTCTACGCCTCGCTGCGCACCCAGAGCGCGCTGGAGAAGGCCGAGGTGGCCGTGGTCCTCATCGATGCCGGCGAGGAGATCGCCGAGCAGGACATCCGGGTGGTGCAGCAGGTGATCGACTCCGGTCGGGCCCTGGTGATCGCGTACAACAAGTGGGACACCACCGACGAGGAGCGTCGCCACTACCTGGAGCGCGAGATCGAGCGCGACCTGGTGCAGGTGCCCTGGGCGCCGCGGGTGAACATGTCCGCCACGCGGGGGCGCCACGTCGACAAGCTGGTGCCGGCGCTGGACCAGGCACTGGAGAGCTGGGACGCCCGCATCCCCACCGGACGGCTGAACGCCTTCCTGGGTGAGGTCGTCGCGGCGCACCCGCACCCGGTGCGCTCCGGCAAGCAGCCCCGCATCCTGTTCGCCACCCAGGCCTCCAGCCGGCCGCCGAAGTTCGTGGTCTTCGCCTCGGGCTTCCTGGAGCACTCCTACCGCCGCTTCCTGGAGCGCAAGCTGCGTGAGCGGTTCGGCTTCGAGGGCTCGCCCATCGAGATCTCGGTGCGCGTGCGCGAGCGCCGGCGCCGCTGAGCCGCCCCTCGACCCCGCGCGTCGGGGGCGGATTGGGGCAGGGGCCACCGATGGGTTATGGTTCTCTCCGCTCCGCGTGCGGGGCGATCGGGCTGTGGCGCAGTTTGGTAGCGCACTTGACTGGGGGTCAAGGGGTCGCAGGTTCAAATCCTGTCAGCCCGACCAAATCCGCTGGAATATCAGCGGATTCTTGGTCACCGAGGTGATGGAGAAGGTCGCAAGAGGACCGATGTCACCGCTGGAGTCACCGCAAGGACAACGAAAGGCCCCGACATCACACGGTGTCGGGGTCTTCGCGTTGCCTCGACGGTACTTCCGCAGCACCCGCATGGCGAATGTCTGCGGTGGTTGGGCCCGGAACCGGAGCGCCTGCTGAACGCGCGCAAAGGCCGACTGTAGGGTGACGGGTACAAGACGGGTGCTTGACCAAGGGACTGCAGTGGCGAGGCTGAACCTGAAGGCCATCGAGGAGCGCGTCGCTCCCCTGGGCGGTCGGGATTCCTACGACCGTGAGTTCATCTTCGAGTTGCTGCTGGCCTACGGGAAGCCGCAGGGCAACGTCACTCGGCTGCGCAACGGGTCCCTCAGTGTCGCGGTGGACCCCGCCACCGAGGTCGCCCAGAAGAACGTCGTCTACTTCAAGGAGACCACCGACGATCCGCTCGCCGCGTCGCCCCATCAGATCCGCCGCCCTCACTGGGACGTGGTCGTCCTGGGCGACTTCACGGAGTCTGATCGGTTAGTTCTCGACCTGACGCCGCCCGCCAGCACCCCCCGTGACGTCACCTGCCATCACGGTCCTTGCGAGCCTCCAAGAAACCCGGGGCGGTTCAGTGCGGGTGTGGTGACGACCACCCCGGGGCAGGACAGTGCCCCGGCGACCTGCCAAAAGCGCAGATACACGTTCGACGTGAACTCCAACCGGTCCCGCACGACCAGCTCGGACTGCGCCACGGGGTCTGCTGCGGCCACAACGTGGGCGTATAACGCAGGCGACGCCTCGACTACCGGTGGTAACGGTCAAGGCGCGTACTCCTATGGCGCGTTCGGTCGGCAGACGACCATCCCGAAGGCGGACACACCCACCGGGGACGGTGACCTGACGATCGGGTACTACCACGACGACGCCCCCCGACTGGTCGCGCAGGGTGGTGTGGTGACGACGTTCACCCGTGACGCTGCCGGTCGGCGGTTGGGTCAGTCCACGACGGGGTGGGCACAGACCCCGCAGGACGCTTCAGCAGTCGGTGAGTTGGTCCGGCACTACGGGGACGACTCGGACAACCCGACCTGGGTGACCTTCGAGGGCGGCACTGAGCGGTATCTGCCCGGCCTGGGTGGCGACCTGGGCTTGCAGATGAACACCCGCGGCCAGACGGCCGAGACCGAGCTGACGGTGACCAACCCCCACGGGGACATCGTGACCACGATTCCTCTCGGTGACGGGAACACCGCGACGGGAATCAGTGCCTGGTCGGACTACACCGAGTACGGCACACCCCGCACGCCAGCCACCACCGGCCTGGTCCACGGAGTGACCGGGTACGGGTGGCTCGGCGGAAAGGAACGCGCCACCCCCACCGGCACCTTCGGCCTCACCCTCATGGGCGCCCGCCTGTACAACCCCGTCACCGGCCGCTTCACCACCACCGACCCCGTCTACGGCGGAAACGCCAACACCTACACCTACCCCGCAGACCCCATAAACATGACCGACCTCAACGGCTTGTGGTCATGGGGCAAGCGCAAATGGCGTCAGGCCAAGAACGCATGGTCTCGCCAGTCACGTGCAGTCACAGGGAATTCACGTGCCGCTCGTTGGTATCGCGGGGGGTGCTCCTGGGCGCCCGGGATCGCTGGCAGTGCGTGCAGTGCACATATTTCAGCTTCCTATTGGCAGACCGATAGGCGCGAATCAGCCAGGTGGGGTGCAACAGCCTTGGCGTCGAGCTTCGGTGGAAATTATGCGAGCAAGGCGTGGCAGTCTAAGCACTTGTTTGGCAAACTTCCAAGGATGAGTTTTAGGCGAGGCTGGAAGAAGAGAGGTTATTGGCGAAGCCGTTTTAGTGGCCGCAGGTCAGCGATATACTGGTCCTCGCATATCCATGGTATGGCTGCCGGAGGCTTTGTAGACGGCTTCGGCCGTAGATTTAAGTGGTGGGGTCGAAAGTGAGTACTTGGAGAAGTCCCGGACCTGCGGCAGCGTTTCTTTACATGGTTTCCCTCTGGTTCCCACTTATTCTTTTTCTAGCAATCTCAGGTGAGCCCTTGTTTCTTTCAGCTGTTTGTTTGTTCGTCGTTGCCTGGGCGATCCTATTCTCTCTGGAGGCGCGAACGCGCGTCCAGATTAATCCCTCAAATATTGTCCTGCAAGGACCCGTGATTGGACGAGTCGTGATGTCGACGGAGGAGGTCGAGGTATCTTGGTCCCCCGGAAACCTTACTAAAGGTATATCTCCATATGGGAGGGGTGCGGCGATTTGCATCCGTGAACCAAGGGGGAGGGGAGGGTGTGTTGAGGTTCATTATATTTTTCCTTTCTTAGAGCTTCTGGCGCGCCGAAAAATCGAAAGAATCGTTGGGTACTCCATAACCTAGGAGAGTGGGTAAAAAGACCATGGTGGTGCGGAGTCAACTGAGAACGCAGAGTCCATCTATCTGCAACTGCGGCGATGCCACCTCTGATCCGGTCGCCCTGGCGGACGAATGGATCGGGCCCTCGACAATGGATGTCAGTTGTACCCCAAGGAGCTGTTTGCGCTCAGACATTTGAGGAGTTGGGCATGTATCGATGCACTGAAGCGCCCTGGGTTTCGTGGCTCTTCCCAGATGAGGGTGTAGGCGACGCAGCAGCCGTGGTGGGAGGGCGCGGCGCGTCGGTGCCCGGATAGTGGTCGAGGCCTTCCGAGGATGGAAGTTCTCACACTGCCCATCCAGGAAGACCTCGACGTGCCCGACGCTACCTTCGCGACCCCTGATGTGACGACTTTCTGCCGCCTCGACGAGCTCGGTCTCGTGGTCGTGGGCCAGCAGGTGGAGCCGGACCGCGCGGTGCTCCTGTGCCGCGTCGAAGAGGACGATGCGGCGCGCTGGTGCCGGCGCTGCGGCTGCGAGGGGAGGGCGCGGGACACCGTCACCAGGGAGCTGGCCCACGAACCGCTGGGGTGGCGGCCGACCACGCTGTTGCTCACGGTCCGCCGCTACAAGTGCACCGGCTGCGGGCACGTCTGGCGGCAAGACACCACCCGTGCCGCCGAGCCCCGAGCGAAGCTGTCCCGGACCGCGCTGCGGTGGGCGCTGGTCGGACTCGTCTGCCAACACCTCACCGTTGCTCGCCTCGCCGAAACTCTCGCCGTCTCCTGGGACACAGCCAACGCCGCTGTGCTGGCCGAAGGCCAGCGGCTCCTGCTGGACGACCCGACCCGATTCGATGACGTGAAGGTGATCGGCGTCGACGAACACGTCTGGCGTCACACCCACCGCGGCGACAAGTTCGTCACCGTCGTCATCGACCTCACCCCGGTCCGCGACAAGACCGGGCCATCGCGGCTGCTGGCCATGGTGGAGGGCCGCTCCAAGGAAGTGTTCAAGACATGGCTCGCTGCCCGGCCCAAGGCCTGGCGCGACGGCCTCGAAGTCGTCGCCATGGACGGGTTCACCGGCTTCAAGACCGCCACCACCGAAGAGCTCCCGCAGGCCGTCGCCGTCATGGATCCCTTCCACGTCGTCCGCCTCGCCGGCGACGCCCTCGACCGCTGCCGGCGCCGGGTCCAGCAAGAACTGCACGGCCACCGCGGCCGCAACACCGACCCGCTCTACAGATCCCGACGCACCCTGCACACCGGCGCCGACCTGCTCACCGACCGCCAGACCCAACGCCTCACCGCCCTCTTCGGGGACGACGACCACGTCCAGGTCGAAGCCACCTGGGGCATCTACCAGCGCATGATCGCCGCCTACCGACACCCCGACCGCACCGCAGGCCGACAGGCCATGAGCAACCTCATCACCAGCCTGACCTCCGGCGTCCCCGCCGCGCTCACCGAGCTCGTCACCCTCGGCCGCACTCTGTCCAAGCGGGCAGAGGACGTCCTGGCCTACTTCGACCGACCCGGCACCAGCAACGGCCCCACCGAAGCCACGAACGGTCGCCTCGAGCACCTCCGCGGCTCCGCCCTGGGCTTCCGCAACCTCACCAACTACATCGCCAGAAGCCTGCTCGAGACAGGCGGATTCAGACCCCAACTACACCCTCGATTGGGATGAGCCGGTTTCGTTCCGTGGTTAGACGGTCGCGGGCGCGGTCGTCGTGGGGTGAGTGTAGGCCGCTTCGACCGCTGCTGGGGTGCGGTAGTCGAGAGCTTCGTGGAGGCGAGCCGTGTTCCACCAATGGACCCAGCCCATCGTGGCGAGCTCGACCTCGCTGACTGAATCCCAGATCCGCTTGGAGTAGATCAGCTCCGCCTTGTAGAGACCATTCACGGTCTCGGCAAGCGCGTTATCGTAGCTATCTCCGACGGTGCCGACTGAAGCTTTCACGCCTGCCGTGATGAGAGCGTCCGAATAGGCCAGCGAGACGTACTGACTGCCCCTGTCGGAATGGTGGATCAATCCGCCCTCATTCCTACTTGCCCCCGTTGAGAGAAGTGCGTGCTCCAGTGCCAGCAGTGGCAGATTCTCCGTGTGGAGTGTGGGTGCGACCGCCCAGCCGACGATTCTGCGTCTGAAAACATCGGTGATGAATGCGACGTAGCAGAATCCGGTGAGTATCCGAACGTAGGTAATATAGGCGACCCATAGCTGCTGCGGCCGAGCCGCGACGAACTTCCGCTCGACAAGGTCGGGACGCTGGTCATCTCCGACCTCTGGACGGGTAGTGACGGGGATGCGACCTCGGCGAACACCCTGGAGGCCAGCGATCTTCATCAGTCGTGCCACCTGGTCTCGGCCCACGTCCCATCCCGCATGCCGCATGGCGTGCCACATCTTCCGGACCCCGTAGACGCTGTAATTCTCCTGATGAATCCGCCTCACCTCCTCCACGAGCATCTCGTCCCGGAGGCTTCGAGCGGATGCCGGCCTGGTCTTCCAGGCGCGGTATCCTCGGGAGGTGATGAACCCACATTCTGTCGCACCGAGGATGCGACAGATGGCCTCGACCCCGAACTTCTCGCGATGCATGTCGATGAACGCGATCATTTCGTCGTGGGGCGGTCGAGTTCCGCTGCGAAGAAAGCCGACGCCTTGCGCAGGATCGGCGGATTCAAGCGGTCAGTGCAACGAGTCCTGTGAGATGAGGTAGTCGCCGATCACAGGAGGGCCCGGATGCAGGGCAAGCACGGTCATCTCAGTCGGGAGCAGAAGCAGCTCGCGCTCAGGTTGCATGCCAAGGGCTGGCGGCTGGTCGACATCGCGAAGGAGGTCGGTTGCAGCGCGCCGATGGTTGGCATCATGGCCCGCGCTGGCAGGCACGTCGAGGCCAGGCCGTTCGGCTGGGAACCACGTCACGGCTGCCTGAGGATCGACGAGCGCGAGCAGATCCTGATCGGGATCAACCGCGGCGACACCTTCACGGCGATCGCGCGCCAGCTGGGTCGGGCCGTGTCCACTGTCAGTCGCGAGGTGAAGCGCGGTGGTGGCCGAGCCGGGTACTCGGCCTGGCACGCCCACGAGCATGCCCGCGAGCAGGCTCGACGGCCCAAGCGGTTCAAGCTCGCACCGGGCCGACTCCTCGAGGAGGTGGCCAAGCGTCTCGAGCAGCTGTGGTCACCCCAGGAGATCGCCGCGCGCCTCCGGTTGGATCACGCCGACGACCCGGAGATGCGCGTGAGCCACGAGACGATCTACCAGTCGCTGTTCGTGCAGGGACGCGGCGAGCTGCGTCGCGAGCTGGCCCGGTGCCTGCGGTCCGGCCGCGCCACTCGCAGGCCCCGTGGGACCACCGACGGCCGTGGCCGAATCCCCGGCATGGTGATGCTCAGCGAGCGTCCTGGCGAGGCAGATGACCGTGCAGTACCGGGTCACTGGGAAGGCGATCTGATCCTCGGGGAAGGCAGCCGCAGTGCAGTCGGCACCCTCGTGGAACGATCCACCCGGATGACGCTCTTGCTGCACCTGCCAGACGGGAAGAGCGCTGAGCAGGTAGAGGCCGCGATGCGTGAAGCGATCACGACGTTGCCCACGTCATTGGCCAGGACGATCACGTGGGACCAAGGCGCCGAGATGTCCAAGCACGCCGCGTTCACCACGGCCACCGGGTTCCCGATCTACTTCTGCGACCCGCACTCGCCGTGGCAGCGTGGCAGCAACGAGAACACCAACGGGCTGCTGCGCCAGTACCTCCCCAAGGGCAGTGACCTGAGCACCGTCACCCGCGAGGAGCTCGACGCGATCCAGGACAGCCTCAACGGCCGGCCACGCAAGACGCTGGGCTATCTGACACCATCAGAGAAGCTCGCAGAGTTCCTTGCACCCACCGCTTGAATCCGCCATCTCGTTCGCGCGTCGCAGCTCGAGGTTCTCCCTGCGCAGCTTGGTGATCTCCTCGGCCTCAGCGGTGTTCAACCCTGGAGCCTCACCTTGGTCGATGCGGTCTTGCTTCCACCAGTTCCGCAGGGTGTGGGGTGAGATCCCGCCGAGAGCTTCGCCGACGGCGGTGCAGGCAACCCAGCCGGAGCACTGCTCGGCACTGACGCGTTCTTCGATGAGCTTCAGGGCACGAGCCTTGAACTCGGGGCTGTACTTCTGGGGCATGATCCGATCCTCCTTGAGGAAGTAGGTCGGAACGAAACCCAGGACGCTTCAACCTCAGGGCTTCGGTGCTCGAGAATCTCCTGCACCGCGTATTCGCCGATGTCCGGCTCGACGTCAGCCAATCCGGCCGTGACGGTCGAAACTACGACCCATCCGAGTGGTACGTGGTTCCCCAGCCGGTTATCGACCAGGCCATCGATCTGATCATCTCCGGAGAGATCGTCAACGTCGTGTACGACCGTTCTGCCCAGCGGCTCGTGACGCGTTCTCCGAGTAGTTAGCGTCAGCCACGGTTGGGCTCACCGCTGACACGTCCGGGTGGAACGGGGTTCAATCCGCTCATGCTGACCGCTTGGGGGGCGGCCCATGAACGGCCGACGTCTACGTGTTCGGTTCCTCGGCACCCGTGCCAACGCCGTCAGCACGGGTCTCCTGGATTGAGGCGGACGTGCCGGGGGTGGAAGTGGGGTCGATGGTCTCCTGAATCGCGCGCCAGTCGTCCTCGCTGACGAGCACAGCGCTGCCCCGATCCCCGACGATGGTCACAGGGTCGCTCTCGGCGATGACCTGATGGATGAGGCGTTCCATTTCAGTGAGTGCACGCGTGGCGGGAACAGCGGTCATAGGCACAGCGTGGGGAGTTCCAGAGGCTGAGCAAGCCGCTCCGCCCCGGGTCCACGTGAGCAGCTCCAGTCGCACGGATTCGAACTTCTCGCAACTCGGTGGGATCATCCTCTGATGCCTGCTTGTCTTGCGGCCGCTGCGCGCGATCCCCTTCGCGCCGGTGGTCTCGCCCCCGCGCCCCGCACCCTGGCGGACCTCTTCCTCGACACCGTCCAGAGGGCCGGGAGCGCGCCGGCGATCCGGGCCGGCGGACGCGTCCTGACCTACGACGAGTTTCATGAGGCGTCCGCCGAGCTCGCAGCGCGGCTGGCGGAGCTCGGCATCGGGCGGGGTGACAAGGTGGGCGTCCGCGTCCCCTCCGGCACCGCCGACCTGTACGTCGCGATCATGGGCATCCTGCTCGCCGGGGCGGCCTACGTCCCGGTCGACGCCGACGACCCCGACGAGCGTGCCCGCACGGTCTTCGAGGAGTCGGCCGCAGCCGCCGTCGTGGGGGCCGATCTGGTCATCTCCTCCCGGCTGGCCGAGGCACGCAAGCCCGTCGAGCCCGAGCTGCCGGACCTGCAGGACGACTGCTGGGTGATCTTCACCTCCGGCTCCACCGGCAAGCCCAAGGGGGTGGCCGTCACGCACCGCTCGGCGGCCGCGTTCGTCGAGGCCGAGGCGCGCATCTTCCTGCGGCGAGCGTCCATCGGACCCGGCGACCGCGTCATGGCAGGGCTCTCGGTGGCCTTCGACGCCAGCTGCGAGGAGATGTGGCTCGCCTGGGCACACGGCGCCTGCCTCGTGCCGGCACCCCGCTCCCTGGTGCGCTCCGGGGTGGACCTAGGCCCCTGGCTGGTCGCCAACGACATCACCATCGTCTCCACCGTACCCACCCTCGTCTCGATGTGGCCCGCCGAGGCGATGGACCGGGTGCGGCTGCTCATCGTGGGCGGAGAGGCCTGCCCGCCCGAGCTGGGGGCGCGCTTCGCCACTGACGACCGGGAGGTGTGGAACACCTACGGGCCCACTGAGGCCACCGTCGTGGCCTGCGCCGCGCAGGTGACGGCCGAGCCGCCGGTCCGTATCGGCCTGCCGCTGGACGGCTGGGACCTCGCCGTCGTGGACGCCGACGGGCACCCGGTCGGGCCGGGGGAGGAGGGCGAGCTGATCATCGGTGGCGTCGGCCTGGCCCGGTACCTCGACCCGGAGAAGGACGCCGAGAAGTACGCCCCGATGCCGACGCTCGGCTGGGAGCGCGCCTACCGGTCCGGTGACGTGGTGGTCAACGACCCCGCGGGCCTGCTCTTCCGCGGTCGCGCCGACGACCAGGTGAAGGTCGGCGGGCGCCGCATCGAGCTGGGGGAGATCGACTCCGCCCTCCTCCAGCTGCCAGGGGTGGCCGGGGCCGCCGCCGCGATCCGCAAGACCGAGTCGGGCAACACCCTCATCGTCGGCTATCTCACCGTCGACGAGGGCTTCGACCGGGCCGCCTCCGTGACCCGTCTGCGCGCCGACATGCCCGCCGCGCTCGTCCCGCGACTGGCCGTCGTGGACGACCTGCCCACCCGTACCAGCGGCAAGATCGACCGGGACGCCCTGCCCTGGCCGCTGCCGGACGAGGACGGTGCCGACACCGGTGCGCTGAGCGAGACCGAGCAGTGGCTCGCCGAGATCTGGAACACCGTCCTGGGTGCCCGCCCCACCAGCCCCGAGGAGGACTTCTTCGAGCTCGGCGGCGGCTCGCTCACCGCGGCGCAGATCGTCGCCCGCGTGCGCGAACGATATGTGAACGCCACGGTGGCCGACGTCTACGAGCACCAGACGCTCGGTGCGTTCGCGAGCTGGCTGACGGAGCTCGACAGCCCCACCGGCCGGCTCAACGAGCAGGTGATGCCCGTGGCCCGCAGGACCCAGCTCGGGCAGCTGCTCGCCCTGCTCGGTCTGCGCACGGTGAGCGGGCTGCGGTGGGTCTTGTGGGTGGCCCTCGCCACGCGGGTCGTCCACGCCCTGGGGTGGGAGGTGGCATCGAGGGTGCCGCTCGCCCCGTGGTGGCTGCTGGCCGTCCTGTGGCTGCTGCTGGTGCTCCCGGCCGGCCGGCTGGCCCTCTCCGCCCTGGTGGCCCGCCTGCTCCTGCGGGGTGTCGTCCCGGGCAGCTACCCCCGGGGCGGCGGGGTGCACCTGCGGCTCTGGCTGGCCGAGCGCTTCGCCGACGAGGCTGGCGCCGGGACCATCTCCGGGGCCGGCCTGGTGCGCTGGTACGCCCGCCTGCTCGGGTGCCGGGTGGGGCAGGGCGTCGACCTGCACGCCATGCCGCCGGTCACCGGCCTGCTCACCCTCGGCGACGGCGCCGCCGTGGAGCCGGAGGTGGACCTGCTGGGGCACTGGGTCGACGGCGAGACCCTCCACATCGGAGCGATCGATATCGGGGCCAACGCCCGCATCGGTGCCCGGTCCACGCTCGTGGGTGGGTGCAGCATCGGCGAGGGGAGCGAGGTGGCCCCCGGGTCCACGGTCCTCGGGGCGGTCCCGGCCGAGGAGCGGTGGTCAGGCTCGCCGGCCATCCGCGCCGGCCAGGCCCGTGGTCCGTGGGCCGAGCCGCCCCGGTCCCGCCCGGTCTACATCGCCCTCTACGCCCTGACCGGTGTGGTCATCTCCCTGTTGCCCCTGGGCGCGATCGCCGTGGCCGGGCTCGTCATGTGGCGCCCGCTGGCCGGGGCCGGGACCCTGGGCGAGGCACTGCGGACGGGCCTGCTGTGGCTGCCCCCGGCAGGGCTGGTGGGATACGCGACCCTGGCGCTGCTCATCCTCGTTCTGGTCCGGCTAGCCAGCATCGGCCTGGAGGGTGGTTACTACCCCTCCCAGAGCCGTAGGGCCCTGCAGGCCTGGGCCACGATCCGGCTCATGGACGAGGCCCGCACCTGGCTCTTCCCGATGTACGGCGGGGCGATCACCACCGTGTGGCTCCGGGCGCTGGGCGCCAAGGTCGGCAAGGACGCCGAGGCCTCAACCGTCCTCATGATCCCCAGCCTCACCCGGGTCGGGGCCGGCGCCTTCCTCGCCGACGACACCTTCATCGGCGGTTACGAGCTCGGTGGCGGTTGGCTGCGCGTGGAGCGGGTGAAGATCGGCCGCGGTGCCTTCGTCGGCAACTCCGGCATGACCGCCCCCGGGCGCAAGGTGCCCAAGGAGTCCCTGGTGGCCGTCCTCTCGGCGGCCCCCCGCCGCAAGAAGGCCAAGGCCGGTGCCTCCTGGGTGGGCTCGCCGCCGGAGAAGCTCCGCCGCGCGCCGTCGGAGGTGGACAGCTCCCGCACCTACGACCCGCCCGGCCACCTGCGCCTCCTGCGCGGCCTGGTGGAGAGCTGCCGCGTGCTCGCGCTGCTGGCACACCTGGTGCTCCACCTGCTCGGCGCCGGGGCGCTGGTGTGGATCGCCGCCCGGTGGGGCTGGCTGGTGGCCGGCGCCGTCTCCGGGTTGGTGCTGCTGGCCTGCGGCCTCGTCGCGGTGGGTGTCGCGGTGGCGGCCAAGTGGATGCTGGTGGGCCGCTTCCGGGCCTCGGAGCACCCGCTGTGGTCCGGCATGGTGTGGCGCAGCGAGCTGGCCGACTCGTTCGTGGAGGCCGTGGCCGTCCCTTGGCTGCTGCGGGCCATCCCGGGCACCGCCCTGATCAGCCTCTACTTCCGTGCGATGGGCGCCCGGGTGGGGAAGGGCGTGTGGTGCGAGACCTACTGGCTGCCCGAGCACGACCTCATCGAGATCGGCGCCGGCGCCACCGTCAACCGCGGGTGCGTCGTGCAGACCCACCTCTTCCACGACCGGGTGCTGGCCATGGACACGGTGCGCCTGGGGGCCGGCTCCACCATCGGGCCGAACTCCGTCATCCTCCCGGCCTCGGCGCTGGGCCGTGACGCCACCGTCGGCCCGGGCTCGCTGGTGATGCGCGGGGAGTCCGCGCCGGACCGGACCCGGTGGATCGGCAACCCCATCGGCCCGTGGATCGAGGCGTAGGGTGACCGCTCCTCCACACGTCCACCGGAAGAGGCGGCGATGACGCACCCTGACCCCTACCTGCCCGCTCACGGTGACACCCGGTACCGGGTCCATCACTACGACCTCGCGCTCACCTACTCCGTGGTGACCAACCGGCTCGACGAACGAGCGCGCCTCCACGTGCGCACGGTCGAGCCGACAAACCGGATCGACGTGGACCTCCGTGGGCTCCAGCTCGGCGGCGCCAGCGTCGACGGGAAGCCGATGAAGTACCGCCGCACGCGCGGTGGCTGGTCCATCGTGGTTGGTCAGCGGGAGGCCGGTGAGGAGCTCGTCGTGGACCTCCGGGTCTCGGGCAAGCCGCGGCCGGCTCCCGGCGTCCACGGTGAGGCCGGATGGGAGGAGCTCACCGATGGGGCGATGGTGGGCTCCCAGCCGCAGGGCGCGCCGTCGTGGTTCCCGTGCAACAACGACGCCGCGGACAAGGCCACCTACCGCATCGACGTCCTCACCGACCTCGACTACCAGGTGGTGGCCAACGGCACCCGCACCCACAGCGCGCAGGAGGGCCGGCGCCGCCGGTGGGTGTACGAGATGGACCGCCCGATGGCCCCCTACCTCGCCACGGTGCAGGTGGGCCACTACGTGGAGACCCCGTGCGAGGCGAACGTGCCCGTCAGCATCGTGCACCCGCCCGCCGTGGGCGTCGGCCAGGGGACGGCCTTCGAGCACCAGGGGCGGATGGTCCAGCACTTCACCGAGCTCTTCGGGCCCTACCCGTTCGCGGAGTACCGGGCCGTCGTCGTCGACGACGACCTGGAGATCCCGCTGGAGGCGCAGGGCCTGAGCACCTTCGGGCGCAACTTCGTGGAGCCGACCTGGGAGAACGAGCGCCTCGTGGCCCACGAGCTCGCCCACCAGTGGTTCGGCAACGCGGTCACCGGCGAGCTGCTGCGGGACATCTGGCTGCACGAGGGCTTTGCCTGCTACGCCGAGTGGCTGTGGTCCGACCACCGACGCACCTGGTGCGACAGCCCCAGCGTCCAGGAGCAGGCAGCGCGCCACCACGCGGCGCTGCACGACCTGGACGGCGGGATGACCCTGGCAGAACCCGGTATGAGCAGGATGTTCGACGACTGGGTCTACAAGCGGGGAGCGCTCACCCTCCACGCGGTGCGCGCGGTGGTGGGGGACGACACCTTCTTCCGGCTGCTGCGCAGCTGGGTGGCCACCCACGACGGGGGGACCGTCTCCACCGCGCAGTTCGAGGCGCACTGCGTCGCGGGTTCCGGTGAGCTGGGCGGCCGCGTGGGCCAGACCCTGCACCGCTGGCTCCACCGGGCGGACCTGCCGCCGCTCCCGGAGTTGAGCTGAGCTGCGCTGCGCTGACCTGCGTTGAGCCCGGTGCAGGCGGGCCTCAGTGCCGGACGAGGCGGATCTCCGCCGGTGGGGTCACCGCCACGGCGATGACCTGCCCGTCGAGTTCCCCGTCGACGATCGTGCCGGGAGGCCCCTGCCGGACCGCTCCGTCCTCGGCCAGCCAGATCCGGCGGGGGTCGGTGGCCAGCCCCGTTCCGTGGGCCTTGAGCAACGCCTCCTTGCGGACCCACAGGCGGGTACGGGCGTGGTCGTCCGCACACCGTTCCTGCCGGTGGAGGGCCACGGCATCGAACCCGGCGAAGGCGGCCGCGCCCCGGTTCTCCACGTCCACGCCCACCGCGGAGCCGGCGCACAGGGCGGCGACCGCGGGCCCGGGCGAGCGGGGGCGGGACAGGGAGACGAAGAGGCCCTCGGCGCCCAGGAGCACCGGTCGGCCGTGCCGGCCCGAACCGCAGCGAGGACAGGCACGGGTCAGCGCCAGGCCGTCCACCCCCGTCACGGTCCGCGCGAGCGCCAGCAGGGCGGCGCCGGCGTCGCCGGTGGTGCGGACCAGGTGGATGTCGGGCATGGGGGCACCGTAGACGGCCCGTGCCGCCGGCGCCCTGTTGGCGGACGCCCCGTCAGGCCACGGGCAGCGCGCGGGGCCGGCCTGCATCGTCGGTCGCCACGAAGGTGAACTCCCCGCGGGTGATGAGGTGCTCGTCCTCGGCGTGCCGGTCGCGCGACCAGGCCTGCACGGTCACCTGCAACGAGGTGCGTCCCTCGTGGACCAGCTCGGCGTAGACCGAGACTTCCGCCCCGACCATCACCGGGCGGTGGAAGGACATGCTCTGCACGGCCACGGTGGCCGCGCGCCCCCGGGAGCGCCGCGAGGCCACCGAGGAGGCAGCGAGGTCCATCTGCGCCATCAGCCAGCCGCCGAAGATGTCCCCGTACATGTTGGCGTCCCCGGGCATGGCGGTGACGCGGATGGCGGGCGGCTGGTCCGGCGGTGTGGCGGCCCCCCACCCGGCCCCCGACGACGCGGGGAGACCGGACGCGGCAGGGGAGGTGCGGGGGGACCGGGTGGTGACAGGCATGGGTGCCCCGTTCTGTGCTGGCCCGGTGACCCCGCCGGGCGAATCGGCTGTGGCCGAGGCAGGTCTCCTGGCTCGCGGGTCACTGGCTCCTCCCTGACCTTCCCGGCCCAGCTGGGCCAGTGGTCGTCCCACGGGAGGTGCCTCGCCGCACACAGTTGCGGGGACAGCGTCGGCTGGGTGGTCGCCACCGGCGGCACCGTCCGACTTCCCTCTTCGCCACCCCGGGGGGTGGACCTCGACGACCGGGAGTCTAGGCCCGTGCCGCGGCGCGGCGGCGCTGGGCGCGCAGGGTGCCCACCGCCAGGGCCACCACCGTCGTCGCGGTGGTGGTAGCCGGTGGAGAAGTCCTCGATGACGCGCACCCCGACCGCCGGGTCGGCGTGGGTGAGCGTGTCCACGATGTAGTAGCGCTCCGCATCGGTGTCCGCGCCGATGCGGTGGGTCACCTGGAGCGTGAACCAGGACAGGCCCACCGCCCGGTCGGAGGTGCCGGCGGCCACCCAGTCCACCTGGTGGCCGCCCGAAGAGGAAGAGCGAGCTCACCGGTGCCTCGGGGTAGGACCGGCCGGTCAGCGAGCTGGTGACGATCCGCCGGCTGCTCGAGAGCGTGATGGGGTCGGCCACCACCCAGACCGCGGACGTCATCGCGGCGTGCACCTGGTCGGCCGAGCCATTGAGGGCCAGGCCCGAGCGGGCGAGCACGACGGCGAACCAACAGGCCAGGACGGCACCCACGACCAGCAGCAGTTGCTCGACCACGACGACGACGCCGCCGGGGTGCGGGAGCCGGGCGCGGGTGGGGGGACTGGCGGTAGGTCGGCACGGGGCGGCGGGGCACGCCGGCAGACCACCGGCGCCGGGCGGTGTGGCGGGCGCGTGAGACCCTGCCCCCATGGGACGCATCACCGTCCGCCGGCCGGTCCGGCGCATCCGAGGCAGCGAGCCGCCGCGCCGTGTCGTGGACACCCTGGCCGCGGAGGAGCCGCTGGAGATCCGCATCGCCGGCACCCCCCTGGCCGTGACCATGCGCACCCCCGGGCACGACGTCGAGCTCGCCACCGGGTTCCTGGTCTCCGAGGGCATCATCCGCACGGCGTCGGATGTCCGCGCCGCCATCCACTGCGGCGGGCCGGGCACGGGGGGTGGTCAGGCCAACACCTACAACGTACTCGACCTCGCGTTGGCCGACCACGTGCCGCCGGTGCCGGCCTCGGCCGAGCGGAACTTCTACACCACCAGCAGCTGCGGCGTCTGCGGCAAGGCCAGCATCGAGGCCGTCCACACGGTCTCCGCCCACGACCTGCACGCCGATGCGGTGACCCTCACCCCGGAGCGCATCGCCGGGTTCCCCGTCGCGCTGCGCCGGGCCCAGGAGGTGTTCGAGCGCACCGGGGGACTCCACGCCGCGGGGCTCTTCGACCCCGCCACCGGTGAGGCGCTCGTGGTCCGCGAGGACGTCGGCCGCCACAACGCGGTCGACAAGGTCATCGGGTGGGCCGCGATGCAGGACCGCTTGCCCGCCGCCGGCACCGTGCTGCAGGTCTCGGGTCGGGCCAGCTTCGAGCTCGTGCAGAAGGCGGTCATGGCGGGCATCCCGGTGCTGACGGCCGTCTCGGCGCCCTCCTCGCTTGCGGTCGAGCTGGCCGACTCCTCCGGTCTGACGCTGGTCGGTTTCGTGCGCGGCGACTCCATGAACGTCTACACCCACGCCGAGCGGGTCGAGGGCGTCACCGAGTGACGGGGCGGGAGTAGCATGCGGCGCCACGGCACACCGCCTGTGGCCGACGTCCGGAAGGGAGGGGCATGGACCAGCAGCAACCGCGGCAGGGTCCGGCCAACCTCATCGAGCAGCTCCTGGCCCAGCCCCTGGAACCGTCCTACGAGGCCGAGCACGCCCGCCGCACGGGCCCCGGCGCGGCGCCCCCCACCCTTGCCGCCCGCCTCGCGGCCCGCCTGGTGATGCTGGCGACCACCGTCCTCATCGGCGTGCTCGTGGCGGTGGGCTACCAGACCCTGCGCGCGCCCGATGCGGTGTCCTCTCCGCGCGCGCAGCTCGCCGAGCGCCTCTCAGAACGCCAGGAGCTCCTCCGGGACCAGTCGGAGGCCCTGGCGCGTGAGCAGCGTGCCGTGGAGGAGCAGCAGCGACGCGTCCTGACCAGCGGCGGCCAGGAGGACCTCGCCGCCACCTACGAGGCGAGTGCCGCCGCGGCCGCCGCCACGGAGGTGAGCGGTGACGGCCTGCGCATCCGGCTGGACGACCCCGCCGTCGAGGACCCCGCGGAGCGGGTGATCGCCGCCGACCTGCAGCGCCTGGTGAACCTGCTGTGGGCCGCCGGTGCCGAGGACGCGGCGATCAACGGTCACCGCCTCAGCGCGAACGCGGGCATCCGCTTCGCCGGCAAGGCCCTGGTGGTCGACTTCCGCGCCCTGGAACGGCCGTACACCATCGAAGCGATCGGTCCGGAGGAGCTCCCGGGCCGCTTCGACGAGCTCGGCGGGTCCACCCAGCTGGCGGTGCTGCGTGACGACTTCGGCATCCGGGCCACCCTCGAGGGCGTCCAGGGCCTCGTGCTGGCCCCCGACCCCACCCTGTCCCTGCACCACGCCCGCCCGATCACCGTGGAGGCCCCATGATCCCCATCGTCGGACTCGTCCTCGGCATCGTCCTGGGGGTCTGGCTGCAGCCGGACGTGCCCCTGTGGCTCGAGCCGTACCTGCCCATCGCCGTGATCGCCGCCCTCGATGCGGTGTTCGGCGGCGCCCGCGCGGCCCTGGAGGGGATCTTCTCGGAGAAGGTCTTCGTGGTCTCGTTCCTCTCCAACGTGGTGGTCGCCGCGTTCATCGTGTGGATCGGTGACCAGCTCGGGGTCGGCGCCCAGCTGACCACCGGCGTCGTGGTCGTGCTGGGGCTGCGCATCTTCAGCAACGTCGCCGGGATCCGGAGGCACCTCTTCCATGCCTGAGCCCGACCAGGACGCCCCACGCGAGGAACCACGCCGCCGGACGCGCCCGGCGCCGATCCGTCGCGCCCCCCGCCGGCGGCAGGGGTGGCGTGCGCTGACCGGCGCCGGGAGCCTCACCGTGGCCCTGCTGCTGGGGGCGCTCGGCTTCGCCCTGTCCACCAGTAGCCTCGACCGTTCCCGCGACACGGTGCGCGAGCTCTCCGAGGCCGAGCTGGTCGAGCTGCTGCACGACGTGGAGCAGCACGACGACGAGCTCGACGAGCAGCGCCGGGTCCTGCTGGAGCAGAAGGCGGCCCTGGCAGCCGGTCAGGACAGCTCCGAGGCCGAGCGCCAGGCCCGGCAGCGTGCCCAGGAGCTTGGCATCCTCGCCGGCACGGTGCCGGCCTCCGGGGAGGGCATCCAGATGACGATCCCCGCGGCCGGTGAGCTCGGCGCCCCCGCCCTGCTCGATGCGGTGCAGGAGCTCCGCGACGCCGGGGCCGAGGTGATCGAGGTCAACGACCGCCGCGTCGTGGCCTCCACGTGGTTCGTCGACGACAATGAGGGGCAGGTGGTCATGGACGGCGAGCCGTTGGAGCCCCCCTACCTCGTGGTCGCCATCGGACCCGCCCAGACCATGGCCACGGCCATGGAGATCCCCGGCGGGGTGGTGGAGTCCGCTCAGCAGGAGGGCTCCACGGTGCGTGTGCTGGTGCTGGACGAGGTCCGCATCGAGTCCGTCGTCCCCCTCGACGGGTGAGTCGCCCCCGGACTCCACCACGACCGGACTAGGATTGCCGCAACCATCACCCGAAGGAGTGCGATGAGCGACATGGAATACCCCCAGGATCTGCTCTACACGGACAAGCACGAGTGGCTCCGTGAGGCCGGCGACGGCGTCTACCGCGTCGGGATCACGGCCTACGCGCAGGACGCGCTGGGCGACGTCGTGTTCGTGACCCTGCCCGCCGTGGGCGACACCTTCTCGCGCGACGACGCCGCCGGCGAGGTCGAGTCCACCAAGTCTGTGAGCGACGTGTACTCCCCCCTGACCGGGGAGATCACCGCCGTGAACGAGGCTCTGGACGCCACCCCGGAGGCCGTGAACACCGACCCCTACGGTGAGGGCTGGATGTTCGAGATCAAGGTCACCGAGGCCTCCGAGGTGGAGGAGCTCATCGACGCCGAGGCGTACGCCGCGACGCTCGACTGACGTCAACCACCCCCGGCGGGTGCCGGACCCCCGCGGTCCGGCACCCGCCGCCCCCGACTCTGAAAGGACCAGGCGCATGACCTCCAACCCGGGGGAGACTCCGCACCTGCCCGACGCCGCGACCTCCCGCATCGAGGTCGCCCCCGGCGCCCCGACGGGCCAGCACACCCGCACCCCCGGCGTGATGACGGACGTGGACGCAGAGATGATCGCGGCGCTGCGCCCCGGCACGGCCCTGCTCCTGATCCCCAGTGGCCCCTCGGCCGGCGCCCGGTACCTGCTCGACGAGGAGCAGTCCGCCGTGGGGCGCGCCCCGGACGCCGACATCGTGCTGGACGACGTCACCGTCTCCCGCCACCACGCCCGCTTCGAGGCGACGCCCGAGGGATCCTTCCGAGTGGTGGACACGCGCTCGACCAACGGCACCTACGTCAACGACGAGCCGGTGGAGTCCGCCGACCTGGCCCAGGGCGACGTGGTGCAGATCGGCAAGTTCCGGCTGACCTTCCACCCCGCGACCGCGCTGGACGCATGACCGGGGAGGGTCGCCACACCATCGGGCAGGTGGTCCGTGAGCTGTCCGGGGACTTCCCCGACCTGACGATCTCCAAGGTGCGCTTCCTGGAGGGCAAGGGGCTGATCACCCCCGAGCGGACCGCCTCCGGCTACCGCCTCTTCTCCGACGACCAGGTGGAGCGCCTGCGGTTCATCCTGACCTCCCAACGCGACCGCTTCTGGCCGCTGAAGGTGATCGCCGACGCCCTGGACCAGATGGACCGCGGGTTGGACGTGGACCTCGACGCCCCCGCCCCGGGTCGCCCGGCACCGCCTCCGCTGGGGGCGCTGCGCGCCGGGGGAGGGACGCCCGTGGAGGCCGCTGCCTTCGCACCCGGTGAGCAGGCCGTGCGGGTCAGCCGCGCCGAGCTGTGCCGGAACGCCGAGGTCACTGCCGAGCAGCTGCAGGACATGGCCTCCTTCGGTCTGGTGCAGGCCGACAAGGACGGGTGGTACACCGCCCTGGACGTGGAGATCGCCCGGGCGGTGGGCACCTTCGCGAGCTTCGGGCTCGAGCCGCGCCACCTGCGCATGTTCCGCCTCGCCGCCGACCGCGAGGCCGCCCTGGTGCAGCAGACCCTCACCTCCTTCCGCCCCGCCCCGGAGCAGCGGGACGAGATGCGGGCCCGGCTCGCCGCTGCGTGCCTCTCGCTGCACGTCGCCCTGGTGCGCGCCGAACTGGGCTGATCGCCCGGCCCGTTGGCCCTCCTCGCTCGCCTGGGGCCTCACCCTCGACCTGAGGATGAGGTTCTCTGGGCGCGCTCGCGGCCCGGCGTGGCGGCGTTGCCTCCCCGGGGGCGGGGCAGTACCGTCGTCCTCGTGACCACCAAGCCGCCCGCGCAGGGCCTCCCGGGAGAGCAGGAGCCCCTGTTCGAGGACCCGGCTGCCGCAGCCCGTGACGCACTGGGCTACCGCGGCCCGCAGGCCTGCGCCGCGGCGGGTGTGAGCTACCGCCAGCTCGACTACTGGGCCCGCACCGGCCTGCTGCGGCCGAGCGTGCGCGGGGCCAGCGGATCCGGCACCCAGCGGCTGTACTCCTTCCGCGACATCGTCGTGCTCAAGATCATCAAGCGCCTCCTGGACACGGGGGTCTCCCTCCAGCAGATCCGCGTGGCCGTGGACGCCGTCGCCGACCGTGGCGCGGACGACCTCGCCTCCCTGACCCTGATGTCGGACGGCGCCTCGGTCTACGAGTGCACCAGCGACGACGAGGTCATCGACCTGGTCCGCGGGGGACAGGGTGTCTTCGGCATCGCGATCTCCAGCGTGTGGCGCGAGGTCGAGGGGAGCCTGGGCGAGCTGCCCGGGGTGCAGGGCGCGGACGCCGTGGTCGACGAGCTCGCTGCGCGCCGTTCCCGCCGCGGCGCCTGAGCGGCGAACCTGCTCGAGCCATTCCCTTGACGGGCCCCACGTCGTACACTCGCCGGTGCTGTCGACCCCGCGGGGGAGAGTCCCGTCGAGGGACGCCGAAGGAGCAACCTCCCCGGAATCTCTCAGGCGCACGGACTCCGCGGACGAGGCAACTCTGGCCGGCCCCTGTGCCCACAGAGGGGGAGTGAACTCCGACCCACGCAACGACGCGAGGAGGACCCTTGGTTCCCGACGGCACCACACCCACCCCCGCCCACGAGGCCACGGAGGCGCCGGTCTTCGACGCCACCGACGAGCTGGGCCTGCACCACCAGCCCGACTTCGTGGCCCGCCACATCGGGCCCCGTGACGAAGACGTCGCCCACATGCTGGAGGTGATCGGCCAGCCGAGTCTGGACGCGGTCATCGCCACCGCGGTGCCGGACCAGATCCAGGCTGACGAGCAGCTGCCCATGACCGCGGCGCCCACGGAGCAGGCTGCCACCGCCGAGATGCGGGCCTACGCCGACCGCAACACCGTCTCGCGCTCCATGATCGGTCTGGGCTACTACGGCACCCACACCCCGCCGGTGATCCTGCGCAAGATCCTGGAGAACCCCGCCTGGTACACGGCCTACACGCCCTACCAGCCCGAGATCTCGCAGGGCCGTCTCGAGGCGCTGCTGAACTTCCAGACCATGTGCGCCGAGCTGACCGGCCTGACCACCGCCGGTGCCTCCCTGCTGGACGAGGGCACGGCCGTGGCCGAGGCCATGACCGTCATGCGTCGCACCGCGAAGGTTGGTGCCAAGGACAACAGCGCCGTCCTGCTGCTGGACTCCGGCCTGCTGCCGCAGTCCATCGCCATCACCCAAACGCGGGCGGAGCCGCTGGGCATCCCGGTGGTCGTCGCCGACCTGTCGGGCGTCGACTCCGTGGAGTCGCTGCGAGCCGCCGCCGGCGACCGCGACGTCTTCGGCGTGATCGTGCAGTACCCGGCCCTCGACGGCGCCATCCGCGACTGGCGGGCGCTGGCCGATGCGGCGCACGAGGCCGGTGCGCTGGTGACCGCCGCGGCCGACCTGCTCGCGCTCACCCTGCTCACGCCGCCCGGCGAGTGGGGCGCGGACGTGGCCGTCGGCACCACCCAGCGCTTCGGCGTGCCGATGGGCTTCGGTGGCCCGCACGCCGGCTTCATGGCCGTGCGCGGGGGGCTCGAGCGCACCCTGCCCGGCCGTCTCGTGGGCGTCTCGGTGGATGCCGAGAACAAGGTGGCCTACCGCCTGGCCCTGCAGACCCGCGAGCAGCACATCCGCCGTGAGAAGGCGACCTCCAACATCTGCACCGCGCAGGTGCTGCTGGCCGTCATCGCCTCCATGTACGCCGTGTGGCACGGCCCCCAGGGGCTGCGCTCCATCGCCCAGGACGTGCACGGCAAGGCGCGCCGCCTGGCCAGCTCGCTGGCAGCCGGTGGTGTGGAGGTGCTGCACGAGCACTACTTCGACACCCTCGCGCTGCGCGTTCCCGGCAAGGCCGGCGAGGTCGTGGCCGCGGCCCGGGAGAACGGGGTGCTGCTCTGGGAGCAGGACGCCGACACCGTGCTGGTCAGTGTGGACGAGACCACGCTCAGCGAGGACCTGCAGGTCGTCGCCGACGCGTTCGGCGTGACCCTCGAGGGACGTCTGGGCCCGGCCCTGGAGCTCACCTGGCCGACCGACCTGCAGCGCACCAGCGACTACCTGACCCCGGAGGTCTTCCACCTCCACCGCTCCGAGACGCAGATGCTGCGCTACCTGCGCTCCCTCTCCGAGCGCGACTACGCGCTGGACCGCGGGATGATCCCGCTGGGCTCGTGCACGATGAAGCTCAACGCCACCACGGCGATGGAGCCGATCACCTGGCCGGAGTTCGCCACCCTGCACCCCTTCGCGCCGGTGGAGCACTCCGAGGGCATCCGCGCCCTGATGGACCAGCTCTCGGGCTGGCTGTGCGACATCACCGGCTACGACGCGGTCTCGCTCCAGCCGAACTCGGGTGCGCAGGGTGAGCTGGCCGGTCTGCTCGCCATCCGCGCCTACCACGCGTCGAAGGACCAGGGCCACCGCACCATCTGCCTCATCCCGGCCTCGGCGCACGGCACCAACGCTGCCTCGGCGGTCATGGCCGGCATGAAGGTGGTCGTGGTGAAGACCGCGGCCGGCGGCGACATCGACATGGACGACCTGCGCGCCAAGATCGAGAAGCACGGCGACGACCTCGCCGCGATCATGGTGACCTACCCGTCCACCCACGGGGTGTTCGAGGACACCATCAGCGACCTGTGCGCCCTGGTGCACGACGCCGGCGGCCAGGTGTACGTCGACGGTGCCAACCTGAACGCCCTCATCGGGGTCGCCCGCCCGGGCAAGTTCGGCGCGGACGTCAGCCACCTGAACCTGCACAAGACCTTCACCATCCCCCACGGCGGTGGCGGTCCGGGCGTCGGCCCGATCGGTGTGCGCGAGCACCTGGCGCCCTTCCTGCCGAACCACCCGCTGGTGGAGCAGGCGGGCCCGGCCACGGGCGTCGGCCCCATCGCCGCGGCCCCGTGGGGCTCGGCGAGCATCCTGCCGATCCCGTGGGCCTACATCCGCATGATGGGCTCGGCCGGCCTGGAGCGCGCCACCCGCGTGGCCATCCTCTCGGCCAACTACATCGCCGCCCGCCTCAACGAGCACTACCCGGTGCTCTACACGGGCAACGACAACCTGGTGGCCCACGAGTGCATCCTCGACCTGCGTGAGATCACCAAGGAGACCGGGGTGACCGTGGACGACGTGGCCAAGCGCCTCATCGACTACGGCTTCCACGCCCCGACGATGTCCTTCCCGGTGGCCGGCACGCTGATGGTGGAGCCCACCGAGTCCGAGTCGCTCTCCGAGCTGGACCGCTTCATCGACGCGATGATCTCCATCAAGCGCGAGATCGACGCGGTGGCCGCCGCCGGCAACGCCGACGACTCGATCCTGCGCCACGCCCCGTACACGGCGCTGTCGATGGCGGGGGAGTGGGACCACTCCTTCACCCGTGCCGAGGCCGTCTACCCCGATGGGGTGAACCCGGCGACCAAGTACTTCCCGCCGGTGCGCCGCATCGACGGGGTGTACGGCGACCGCAATCTGGTGTGCTCCTGCCCGCCGCCGGAGGCGTTCGAGGACTGAGCCGGTCCGCGGGCGCCCTGCGCTCGGTCCGGAGTTGTGGAGCCGGTCACGCCCTGAGGCGTGGCCGGCTCCGGCGTGTGAGGATGGCCCCACATCGTCGGCGGAAGGGCAGGGTCATGGGTGCTGAGGTCGAGAAGACGGAGTACTCCGCGGAGGAGCGCAGGCGCTTCCGCCAGGAGGTGAACCAGGAGCTGGAGACCTTCACCTGGGTGCTCGCCCACGCCGAGTTCGACGCGACCTTCCCGAAGATCGGGTTGGAGCTCGAGCTGAACCTCGTGGACGAGCAGATGCAGCCCTCGATGTCGAACGACGACGTCCTGGAGCACTTGGGCGACCACTTCCAGTCCGAGCTGGCGCGCTTCAACATCGAGGTGAACGTGGCGCCCCGCCCGGCGGCGACCGGCGCCTCGCCCTCGCTCGAGCACGTCGTGCTGCACCACCTGCAGGAGGCCGAGGACGCCGCCCAGCAGGCCGCCTGCCGCATGGTGCCCATCGGCATCCTGCCCACGCTGCGCCCCGAGCACCTGGAGGGGGAGTGGATCTCCGGCGGGGCCCGGTACACCGCCCTGGAGAAGGCGATCCTCCACGAGCGGGGCGGCGAGGGCGCGAGCCTGGACATCGCCGGGCCCGGTGGGGAGCGCGTGCAGATGTACGTGCCCGGCATCGCCCCGGCGGCCGCTTGCACCTCGCTGCAGCTGCACCGCCAGGTCTCCCCGGAGAAGTTCGCGACCTTCTGGAACGCGGCCCAGCTGATCGCGGCCGTGCAGGTGGCCGCGGGCGCCAACTCGCCCTTCCTGTTCGGCAAGCGCCTGTGGGCCGAGACGCGCATCCCGCTGTTCGAGCAGGTGCTGGACACCCGCACCCCCGAGCTCCGCAACCAGGGGGTGGCCTCGCGGGCCATCTTCGGCCGCGACTGGATCAGCTCCCCGGCGGACCTGTTCCGGGAGAACATCGGTTCCTACCCGGCCCTGCTGCCCGAGCTGTTCGAGATGCCCGCCGACGAGGGGGGCCCGAAGAGCGCTACCCCCGGCGACCGCAAGGGCCGAGCCCCCGAGCTGCCCCGGCTACTGCTGCACAACGGCACCATCTGGCGTTGGAACCGGGCCATCTACGACGTGGTCGACGGCGTGCCGCACCTGCGGGTGGAGAACCGGGTCATGCCCGCCGGGCCCACCGCGGCCGACACGCTGGCCAACTGCGCGCTGTACTACGGCCTCCTGCGCACCCTGGTGGACCAGTCCCCGCACCCCTGGGTGGGCGTCTCCCACGACGATGCCGAGCGCAACTTCTACGCCGCGGCCGAGCACGGCCTGGATGCCGAGCTGGTCTGGCCCGGCATCAGCGGGCCGCTGCCGGTCACCGAGCTGCTCACCGAGCACCTGCTGCCGCTGGCGCACGACGGACTCCTGGCCGGGGGCACCTCGCGCCAGGACGCCGACACCTACCTGGGCACCATCCGGCGGCGCTGCGAGACGGGTGTCAACGGCGCGGTGTGGCAGACCCGGGCCGTGGAGCAGCTGGAGGCCCAGGGCATGGACCGTGACGCCGCGCTCACCGAGATGACCCGCCTGTACTGGGAGAACAACGCCACCCACGCCCCGGTGGACCAGTGGCCGCTGCCGGCCTGAGGCGCTGACCCGCTGGGTCGTCACCACGCGGGCCGGCCGGCGCTCACCTCAGGGGGTGAGGTTCCACCGCTGGATGGTGGGCGTGTCCCGGTGGTGCCCGAGCACGCAGAGGCTCCCGGCCTCGAACTCCAGGCTGTCCGCGAGGTAGGGCGTCTGCCGCAGGTACACCGCGGCCAGCACCCGCAGGTGGTGGCCGTGGCCCACCAGCAGCACGTCGCCGCGGCCCAGGTGCTCCCACACCCGGCCCAGCACGCGGCTGGCCCGGGCCGCCACCATCTCGACCGTCTCCCCGGGGGTGTCCCCGGGCGGCACGCCGTCGAACACGGTCCACCCGGGGCGCCCGGACTCCCGGGCCTCGGCGGTCGTGCGGCCCTCCTCGGCGCCGTAGTCCCACTCGGCGAGGTCCGCGTCGTAGGTGTCCGGCTCGCGCCCGGCCAGCTGCAGCGTCTCGGCCGCGCGCTGCAGGGGGGAGCACCGCACGTGCACGATGTCGTGGGGTGCCAGGAGTTCCGGCAGCCCGCCCGCCCGCGCGCGTCCCTCATTGGTCAGGGGGAGGTCGGTCAGCCCCGTGTGGCGGCCGACCCGCGACCACTCGGTCTCCCCGTGGCGGACCAGCAGCAGGCGCCCGGGGCCCGGGTCGACGGGCCGCATCCGCACCGGGTCGTCGCAGGTGAAGCGGCCGAGCTGCTCGGCGGTCCCGGCGGCGTCCAGGGGCCCTCCGGCGGTGCCGGTCAGGGGCGGGGTGAAGCCCGCGGCCGTGCGCTGCGTCACGCTGGCGGCGGTGGGCGAGGCGGAGCGGGGATGCAGTGACATGTACGGCAGGCTATGCCCATGAGCACTTCGCCCACCCCGCCCAGCCCCCGCTCGGTGCGCCTGCAGCGCACCGGCTTCGCCGCGTTCACCGTGACCAACGAGCGGGGAGGGTCGATCACCATCGGTGACGGCTCCTCGGCCGACTTCACCCCCGTGGAGCTGCTGCTGGCGGCCGTCGCGGGCTGCTCGGCGATCGACGTCGACTTCATCACCTCCAAGCGCGCCGAGCCGGAGCGCTTCGCCGTCGAGGCCCGGGGCACCAAGGTGCGCGACGAGCAGGGCAACCACCTCACGGACGTGGCGGCGGACTTCGACGTGGCCTTCGCCGACGACGAGGCCGGCCAGAAGGCCACCGACGTGCTGCCCGACGCCGTCGCGAAGTCACGCGACCGCCTGTGCACCGTCAGCCGCACGGTGGCCCTGGAGACGCCGGTGGAGTTCACCCTGACCGACGGCCGGACGGTGGAGTGAGCGGCGCGACCTCCACCGCGCGGCACCTGACCTTCGGCGACGCCCTCACCATCGGCCTGGCGGCCATGGTGGGCGCCGGCGTCTTCGGGGTCTGGGGTCCGGCGGTCGCCTCCGCCGGCAACTGGCTGCTCCCGGCGCTGGCCGTGGCCGCCCTGGTGGCCTGGTGCAACGCGAGCTCCAGCGCCCAGCTGGCCGCCCGCCACCCCGGCGCCGGCGGCACCTACCTCTACGGCCGGGAGCGGCTCTCCCCGTTCTGGGGGCACCTGGCCGGGTGGTGCTTCGTCGTCGGCAAGACCGCGTCGTGCGCCGCGATGGCCCTGGTGGCCGGTGCCTACCTGTGGCCGGGCTGGGAGAAGCTCGTGGCCGTGCTGGCCGTCCTAGCGCTCACGGCGGTGACCTTCGGCGGTGTGGTGAGGTCTGCTCGGGTGGCCCGGGGGGTGGTGGCCGTGGTGCTGGTCGGCATCGTCGCCACGCTGCTGCTGTCGTGGGTTCTCCCGCCCGACCCCACGCTGTGGACCTCCCGCGCCGATCCCGATGCGGTGAGCCTTCCCTCCGCGGTGGGCCCCGCCTCCGTGCTGCAGGCCGCGGGACTGCTCTTCTTCGCCTTCGCCGGGTACGCCCGCATCGCCACCCTCGGGGACACCGTGGTGCGTCCCGAACGCACCATCCCGCGCGCCATCGGGTGGGGCGTGGCCATCACGCTCACCCTGTACGCGGCCGTCGCGGTCACCCTGCTGGTGCGCCTGCGCCCCGAGGGGATCGTGACCAGCGCGGCCCCGCTGCGCGACCTCGCCGGTGGGGTGTCCTCCTGGTGGGCGCTCACCATCGGGGTGGTCGCGGGCCTGGCGGCCCTCGGTGCCCTGTGGGCCCTGCTGCTCGGGGTGGGGCGCACGCTGATGGCGATGGGGGAGCGCCGTGACCTCCCCGCCGCACTGGGGGTGACCGCGACGGCCGCCACCGGTGAGAAGGTGCCGCGCGTGGCCAGCCTGCTGGTGGCCGCCGTGGTGGTCCTGCTCGTGCTGGTGGTCGACCTGCGCGGCGCCATCGGCTTCTCCAGCTTCGGCGTGCTGCTCTACTACGCCGTGGCCAACGCCGCTGCGTTCACCCTGCGCCACGAGTGGCGCGCCGGCTGGGTGGTGCCGCTCCTGGGGCTGGCCGGCTGCCTCGCGCTGGCCGCCAGCCTGCCGCTGACCAGCGTCATCGGCGGCCTGGTGCTCGTGGCCCTGGGGGTGGGGGTGTGGGTGGCCCGCCGGGACGTCCCGCGACGGGTCAGTCCTCCTCGTGGTGGTCGGGGTCCCCGCCGAACAGCCGACCGTCCGGCCGGCTGAGGTCGGTGATCGCGGCCACCTCGTCGTCGGTCAGGGAGAAGTCGAACAGGTCGATGTTCGCACGCTGGCGCTCGGGGGTGGCCGACTTCGGGATCGGCAGGACGCCCCGCTGCAGGTGCCAGCGCAGGATCACCTGGGCGGGCGTCACCTCGTACCGTGCGGCGGGGCCGGCGACCTCCGGCGCGTCGTAGCGTGCCTCGCGCTTGCCCAGCGGGCTCCACGCCTCGGTGAGGATGCCTCGCTCGGCGTCCTGTGCCAGCAGCTCGGCCTGGGCGAAGGAGGGGTGCAGCTCGACCTGGTTGACCGATGGGGTGACGCCCACCGAGGAGATGATCCGGTCCAGGTGGTGGGGGTGGAAGTTCGAGACGCCGATGCTGCGGGTGAGCCCGCGCTCCCGGGCCGCCACCAGCCCGTCCCAGGCGTACTCGTACTCGCCCTGGGAGGGGTTGGGCCAGTGGATGAGCACCAGGTCCACGTGGTCGGTGCGCAGCCGGCGCAGGGACTCCTCCACGCACTGCTCGGCCGACCGGTGCTGCCGCCCCGGCACCTTGGTGACGATCTGCACCGCGTCGCGGTCCAGCCCGGAGGCGGCCACGGCCTGCCCCACCTCGGCCTCGTTGCGGTAGTTCACCGCCGTGTCGAGCATCCGGTACCCGGCGTCCAGGGCGTGTCGCATCGCCGTGACGCCCTCGGCGCCGGTGAGCTGGTAGGTGCCGAACCCGATCACCGGCAGCGTGGTGCCGTCGTTGAGGGTGTGCTGGGCCGAGGCGCTCAGGGAGGTCATGGCTGCAGCCTAGGAGCAGCAGCCCCGGCCTGTCGCCCGTGGCCCGCGGGCCGGCTCCTCCGGACCAGGGAGAGCCACCGTGGTGGCCCGCCGCAGTACCGTGCCTGCCATGATCCACCGCCCACCCGCTGCAGAGACCTGGGAGCTGCTCGACCGCGCCACGCGCGACCACCCGGCGCCGGTGGCCGCCGTGCGCTGGTCTGCGGTGGAGCACAACCTGGACCCGCTGGTCGCGGCGGCCGGGCCGGTGCCGGTGCGGCTGGCGAGCAAGTCCGTCCGGTGCCGGCCGGTGCTGGAGCGGGCCCTGGCCCACCCGGGGGTGTAGGGGGTTCTGGCCTTCACCCTGCCCGAGGCCCTCTGGCTGGCGCGGCAGGGCACGACCGACGACCTGCTGGTGGCCTACCCGACGGTGGACGCCGCGGGCCTCGACGCGCTGGTGGCCGACGAGGGCTTCGCCCAGGCGATCACCCTCACCGTCGACGACCCCGCCCACCTGGCCGCCGTGCGCGCAGCCCGCGAGCGCACCGGGGGCCGGGCGGTCGTCCGGGTGGTACTGGAGGCCGACGTCTCGCTCCGCCGCGGGCCGTTGTCGATCGGCCCGCAGCGCTCACCCCTGCACGCCCCCGATGCGGTGCGCCGCGCGGCCGAGCGCGTGGTCGCCGCGCCCGGCATCGAGCTGGTGGGGCTGCTGACCTACGAGGGGCACGTCGCCGGGGTGCAGGACCTGCCCGTCCCCGGTGATGCCGGTGACCGCGCCTACCGCTGGGCCGTGCGGCGGATGCAGGAACTCGCCTGGCGGGGCCTGCCCGCGCACCGCGCCGCCGTGGTGGGCGCCGTGGCCGACGTGCTGGGGTATGCCCCGGAGCTGGTGAACGGGGGCGGCACGGGCTCGGTCGCGTGGTCGGCCGCGGACCCCAGCCTCACGGAGGTCACCGTCGGCTCGGGCCTCTTCGTCGGGCACCTCTTCGACCGCTACCGGGCGATCGCGCTGGAGCCGGCCCTGGCCATCGGGCTCGATGTGGTGCGCACTCCCGCCGCCGACGTGGTCACGGCGCTCCGCAGCGGCTGGGTGGCCACCGGGGAGCAGCGACCCGACCGCCTGCCGCTGCCGGTGCACCCACCCGGGTTGTCGCTGACCACGCCCGAGGCCGCCGGGGAGGTGCAGACCCCGCTGACCGGGGTGTGTGCCGCGCGCCGCGCCGGTCACGAGCTGCCGGTGGGCTCCCGCGTGTGGATGCGGCACGCGAAGTCCGGCGAGCCCGCAGAGCGGGTCAACGAGTTCGTGCTGGTGCACGACGACGGGCGGACCGAGCGCGTGCCCACCTACCGGGGCGAGGGGAGGGCCTTCCTGTGAGCGCCCGCATCGGATCGGCCGGGGCGGCGCGGGCCGGCCGACCGGAGCACCGGGAGGCACCGACCGGCTTCCGCACCTGGGCGGGCACGGTGGACGTGCCCGACGCGCCGATTGAGACGCCGTGGGACGTGTCCAAGGTGGTCGATGTGGTGCGCCGCGCCGCCGCGACGGGTCGCCGCGTGCACCCGGCCGGCAGCGGCCACTCGTTCACCGGGGTGGCCGCGCCCCGGCAGCCCGGGCCCGGGACCTCCCTGCGGCTGGGCCACCTGAGGGGGGGGTGGTCGACGACTCGCAGGCCGGTGAGGGCCTGCTGACCCTCGGGGCGGGAACGCCGCTGCACGCGCTGCCCGGACTGCGGGCCCCCTACGGCCTGGCGCTGGAGAACATGGGCGACATCGACCCGCAGACCCTCGCCGGGGCGGGGGTCGCGGTCGGTCTGGGCACCCTCGGGGTGCTGGTGGACCTCACGCTCCAGCTGGTGCCCGCCTTCGCGCTGGACCTGCAGGTGGACAGCGCCCCGGCCGACGAGCTGTTCGCGAGCTGGGTCGAGCGCACGGCGGCCGACGACCACGTGGAGGCCTTCTGGTTCCCGCACCACCCGCGGGCCATCACGAAGACCACCACGCGCCGTCCGGCCGACACGGCCCCGGTGCCGCGCAGCTGGTTCGGGCGCACCGTCACCGACGGCATCGTCTCCAACGCGGGGCTCGCCGCGCTGGCCAGAGCGGCCGACCTGTTCCCCCGGCAGGCCCCCTGGATGAACCGCACCCTCGGGGGCCTGGCCCCGCACCGCGTCGTGGGCCCCTCGCACGAGGTCTTCGTCAGCCACCGCACGGTGCGCTTCCGGGAGATGGAGTACGGCGGGCCGCGGGCCTTCGTCGCCGTCCACACCGTCCACGGCGACGGGCGCGCGCGGGCCTGGTTCGCCGAGCTGGAGCGCATCCTCGTCGCCGCTGGGGGACGACCGCGCTGGGGGAAGATGCACTCCCTCGGGGCGGCAGAGCTGGCTCCGCTCTACCCGCGGATGGGCGGCCTCCTCGCGCTGCGCCGGCAGCTCGACCCGGACCGCCTCTTCGGCAATGCATCCACCGACCGGGTGCTGGGGCTCACTGCACGGCGCGGATGAGGCGCTGCTTCACCGGGCCGTAGGGCGGGTAGACGATCCGCATGGTGTCCGGGGCCAGCGGCTTGGAGAGCACGGAGCGCTCGTGGGTGAAGGTCTCCAGCGAGGCCAGCCCGTGGTAGTTGCCCATGCCGCTGGCGCCGACGCCACCGAAGGGCAGCTCCGGCACGGCCACGTGCACCAGGGGCATGTTGATGCCGACGCCCCCCGAGCGCGTGCTGGCCAGCCACAGGTCCTGCTCGTCCAGGTCGTCGGTGAACAGGTACAGCGCCAGCGGGTGCGGCCGCGCGTTGACGCGGCGGATCGCGTCGTGCACGTCGGCCACCGGGACGATAGGCAGCACCGGTCCGAAGATCTCCTCGGCCATGGCCGGGTGGTCGTCGGTGACGTCGGTGAGCACCGTGGGGGAGAGGTAGCGCCCCGCGACGTCCACCTCACCACCGATCGCCGCGCCGTCCACCAGGCCGGCCAGCCGCTCGGCGTGCTCGGTGTTCACGATGCGGCCGTAGTCCGCGCTGGTGCGCGGGTCGTCCCCGAACATCTCGCGGATCGCACGCTCCAGCTCGGGCACCAGCTCGGCCTGGGTGCTGGCGGTGCACAGCACGTGGTCGGGGGCCACGCAGGTCTGCCCGGCGTTGACGAACTTCGACCACACGATGCGGCGGGCCGCCGTCCGCAGGTCGGTCTCGGTGCCCACCCAGGTGGGGGACTTGCCGCCGAGCTCCAGGGTCACCGGCGTCAGGTGCTCGGCCGCGGCCCGCATCACGATCCGCCCCACGCGCTCGCCCCCGGTGTAGAAGACGTGGTCCCAGGGCAGCTCGAGCAGGGCGGTGCTCTCCGGCACGCCGCCGTTCACCACCTGCACGACCTCCGGGTCCAGGTAGCGCGGCACCAGCCGGGCCAGGGCCTCGGCGGTGGCAGGGGTGAGCTCGCTGGGCTTGAGCACGACCGTGTTGCCCCCGGCCAAGGCGCCCACCAGCGGCATCAGCACGAGGTTCACGGGGTAGTTCCACGGCCCGATGATGAGCACCGACCCCAGCGGCTCCCGGCGGACCCGACCGCTGGCGGGCTGGAAGGCCAGCGGCACCGCCGCCTTGCGCGGCTCCAACCAGCCCTTGAGGTGCTTGAGCACGTACTCGACCTCGGTCACCACCACCGACAGCTCGGTGGTGCGGGCCTCGGTGGGGGACTTCCCGAGGTCCTGCTGCAGCGCGGCCGCGAGCTCGTCGCCGCCCTCGCGCACCAGGCGCTTCAGCCCCTCCAGCTGCTCGCGCCGGGCCTCGAGGCTGCGCAGGCGCCCGGACTCCCAGGTCCGGCGGGCCAGCGTGTGGACGCCGCGCAGGTCCGGGGTGAAGCCGCCGCCCTGCGCGGTCGTGCCCGTGCTGTCGGTGGTCGGCTCGGCCCGGTCGGTCGTCGGCTCGGTGCTCATGCCGCCAGCCTACGCAGGGCGGGGGCCGACCACCCGGGCTCCGGTGGGGTCCAGGGGCAGGTGCAGGAGCTGCCAGCCCCAGGGGTGCCCGGCCAGGTGCTCCGTCAGCCGGGCCGCGGTGTCCGGGCCGGGGGCCACGACCAGCAGGGAGGGCCCGGCGCCGCTCACGCACGCCCCGGCGGAGCCCGAGCTGCGGGCGAGGGCGAGAATCTCGGTGACCCCCGGCACGAGGCCGGCCCGGTAGGGCTGGTGCAGCCGGTCGTCCATGGCCTCACCGAGCAACTCCCACCGCCCGGTGGCCAGGCTGGCCACGAGCAGCGCGCTGCGTGCGGCGTTGTGCACCGCATCGGCGTGCGGCACCTGCGCGGGCAGTGCGGCGCGTGCGGCCTCGGTGGAGACGGGGTGGTCGGGGACGGCCAGCAGCAGGTCCAGCTCCCCGCCGGCGGGCAGACCGACCGGCAGGCTGTGCACCCGCCCGTCGGAGACCGCCGAGACGACGACGCCTCCCAGCAGGGCGGGGGCCACGTTGTCCGGGTGCCCCTCCACGTCCGTGGCCAGGCGCACCAGCTCGTCGGCGCCCAGCCCGAGGCCGTGCAGCGCATCGGCGGCGAGCACCCCGCCGACGATGCAGGTGGCCGACGACCCCAGCCCGCGGGAGCTGGGCACGTCGCCGGTCACCTTGGCGTGCACCGTCAGGGGCTCGATGCCGTGCGCGTGGCACACGTGCTCGTAGGCGGCCACGGGGAGGCTCTCGTCGGCCGTCGCCGCCCGCGCCGGGTCCGCGGCCCCGGCGGGCAGGGGCTTGAGGGTGACCGTGTTGTGGAGGCTCAGCGCCAGGCCGAGGGCGTCGAATCCGGTCCCGAGGTTGGCCGAGGTCGCGGGCACTCGTACCGAGACCGTCATCGGTGCAGGACCTCCTCGATGGTGGCGGGCACCTCGTCGACCTCGACCACCCGGTCGTGGAGCACCTCGGCCTCCCGCAGGCCGGCGAGCCCGGCGGGGGCACCCCGCTCGTCGGCCGCGTGGGTGGCCAGGCGCAGCAGCGTCTCGAACTCGTCCGGGTCTGCCTCGCCCCCCAGCGCGCCCAACACTGCGGGGGCGAACTTGTAGGGGCTGGCCGTCGCGGCCACCAGGGCCGGGCGGGCCGGCGGCACCGTGCCGTCGGTGAGCTGACCGGCGCGGTACTGCTCCAGCACGTGCAGGGCCACGGCGGTGTGCGGGTCCACCAGGGTGCCGTGCTCGGCGTGCACGCGCCGCAGGGCGTCGGCGGCCTCCTTGCGGGTCGCGGTGCCGGCCAGTACCGGGTTCGCCCCGGCGCCCGGGAGCTCCCCCCAGTCGAAGCGGCGGTGACGGGCGAGGGTCTCCAGCGCCGTGCGCACCCGGTCGGTGTCGCCGCCACTGGCCTCGTACAGGTACCGCTCCAGGTTGCTCGAGACGAGGATGTCCATGGACGGGGAGTCGGTGCGCACCAGGCGGCGGCGCGCGTCGTAGGTGCCGGTGGCGAAGAAGTCGGCCAGCACCCGGTTCTCGTTGGTCGCGCAGACCAGCGCTCCCAGGGGCACCCCGGCGGCGCGGGCCCAGGTGGCCGCGAGCAGGTTCCCGAAGTTGCCGGTGGGCACCACGACGTCCACCGGCTCACCAGCGGCCACCACGCCCGCGCTGCGCAGCGCCGCGTAGCCGGTGACGTAGTAGACCATCTGCGGCAGCAGGCGGCCGAGGTTGATCGAGTTGGCCGAGCTGATCGAGTAGCCGCGCGCGTCCAGGCGCTCCCGCGCCCCCGCATCGGCGAAGAGGGCCTTGACGGCGCGCTGGGCGTCGTCGAAGTCCCCGTGGATGCCCAGCACGTGCACGTTGTCCCCGGCCTGGGTGCGCATCTGCTGCTTCTGCATGAAGCTCACGCCCTCGGTGGGGTAGAGCACCACCACCTCGGTCTCGGGCACGTCCTTGAAACCCTCCAGGGCCGCCTTGCCCGTGTCGCCGCTGGTGGCGGTGAGCACCAGCGTGGTGCCGGCCTCGCCCTCGGCCCGGCGCGCGAGCGTCACCAGGTGGGGCAGCAGGGTCAGGGCCACGTCCTTGAACGCGTGGGTGGGACCGCCGAACAGCGCGAGCAGGCCGATGCTGGAGGCACCCTCGCCGAGCAGGTCCACCGGGACCACCTCGTCGGTCTCGAAGCGGGCGGCCGCGGTGGTGACCGCCTGCCGCAGGTCACCCTCACCGAGCCCCCCGTCGCCGGTCAGGTAGGGCTCCATCACCGCCGTGGCCACGTCCACCCAGCCTGCGTCGAGCAGGTCCTCGACCTCGAGAGGGGCGATCCGCTCGGGCACGAACAGGCCGCCGTCCGGGGCCAGGCCGGTGAGGATGGCACGGGCGGCACCTTGCGGGTCCACCCCGCCGCGGGTGCTGGTGAACCTCATCGTGCGGCCTCCTCGGGGTCCAGGTCGTGGGCGGCCGGCTCCCAGCCGATGACGCAGCTCTCGGGATCGTCGAGCCAGGGCGCCAGCTCGTCGCGGGCCACCACCCGGGTGAGCCCACTCAGTGGACCGGTGAGGTGGGTGCGCTCCAGCAGGGGCTCCAGCTGGTCGCTCAGCGCGTCGCTGCTGCGGACGTACCACCGCCCGGTCACCTCGTCGCGGGCGTTGCGCAGGGCGCGGTCACCCAGCGGGCTGGCGGTGGGCACGGTGCCCAGCAGGACGTCCACCAGGTCGGTGAGCACCGCCGAGGCCGTCTCGTAGCGGCCCGCGCCGGGCCCGGAGAAGGTGAGCGCTCCCACGTGGTCGGCCCCCAGGGTGACCGCGTTCGTGGACCCCAGGATCCCGGTGGCCCAGTGGTCCTGCGGCACCGCGACCGGCTCGACCACGGCGGTGTACGCCTGGCCACCGGGCTCCACCAGCTGCGCCCGGCCGAGCAGCCGCACCTCGCGCGGGCCGCCGGGGGCCGCCTTGAGGGCCAGGATGTCGGCGGCGGTGATGCGGTCGATCCCGGTGCAGTCGATGTCCTCCTCCCGCACCGGGCCGCCGAAGGCCATGGAGGCCAGGAGTCGGAGCTTGCGCAGCGAGTCGGCGCCGCTCACGTCGGCGGTGGGGTCTGCCTCCAGGTAGCCCAGCTCCTGGGCGCGGGCGGCCACCGTCTCGTAGTCAGTGCCCTCGGACATCGCCGTCAGGATGTAGTTGCAGGAGCCGTTGAGGATGCCCTCCACCGTGTGCACGTGGTCCACGCGCACCAGGTCGCGCAGCCCGCGAACGATCGGCACGCCGCCGGCGACCGCGGCCTCGAAGAGCAGGTTCACGCCGTGCTCCTGGGCCAGTCCGGTGAGCTCCTCGCCGTGGGCGCTGAGCAGCGCCTTGTTGGCGGTCACGACGTGCTTGCCGGCGCGCAGCGCATCCGCCAGCAGGTGGCGCCCCTCATCGACCATGCCGGCGACCTCGATGACGACCTGCACGGCCGGGTCGGCGACCGCGGCGGCGGCATCGGTGGTCAGGCTGCCGGCCGGCGCCGGCACGTCACGCGGGGCCCCGGCGTCGCGGACCACGACGTGGCGCAGCCGGACGTCGAGGCCCAGCGTCGCGACCCACTGGTCGTGGTGGTCGGCCAGCAGGGCGGCGACCCCCTGACCGACGGTTCCGTAGCCGATGAGGGCCACGCCCACCTCGCGCGGCGTGGCGGATCCTGCGGGGTCGATCTCGGGCATCGGGGGTCTCCTCCACGCGGGTTCCGGACGTCCGTTCGATCCTATCGGGGCCTCCCCGCCTGGTATGAGGCGGCGGGGAGAAGGTCCGTCCGGGGGCGCGCTGGGGGTCGGTGCCGGTGGTGGATACTGGGAACAGGTGTCGACCGTCGGCACTCCAGAACCCGTGAGGGGGCACGATGAAGCGCACGACCCTGACCCTGCTCGCCGCGATGAGCACCACGGTGGTGCTTGCCGCGTGCAGCGACGAGAACACCGGTGGTGGCGACGGTGGCAACGCCAAGGCCGACGAGGACCCCAAGGCCGCCGTGTTGGAGGCCTTCGAGAAGACCAACGGCGCCAAGGACATCAGCACCACCATGTCCCTGGACATCGACCAGGACCTGATCCGCAAGGCCATGTCGTCCTCCGGCACCATGACCGCCCAGGACCAGCAGATGGTGGACAAGGTGGCCGAGCTGCTGCCGAAGTCCAAGATCACCGTGGCGCAGCACTCCCGCGACCAGGCTCTGGCCGAGGAGAAGGACGTCAAGGACCTCGACACCGCCATGACCTTCCACATCGGTGAGGGCACGGTGGAGGTCCGGATGGTCGAGGGCGGCATGTACATGCGCGCCGACGTCGACAAGCTCGGTCAGGAGACCGGTCTGTTCACCGCCGACCAGCTCAAGATGCAGCTGACCGGTGGCCAGAGCGTCTCCGCTGACGACCCGACCGTGCAGTTCATGAACAAGGCCCTGGGTGGTGAGTGGGTCGGCATCACGCCCGAGAAGATGAACGAGCTCGCCGGCGAGGACGGCATGTCGCTGGAGGACCTGACCCAGGGCAGTACCGGGGGCGCGGACATCTCCCCGGAGAAGCAGGCCGAGCTCCAGCAGGACCTCAAGGGCTTCATGGACGAGCACGGCGAGTTCACGAAGGACGGTGACAACGTCCGCGTCTCGGTGCCGATCGAGCAGGGGTGGGACGACTTCGCCGCCATCGTGAACAAGTCGATCACCGACCCGGCGGAGAAGATGCCGAACCTCACCGAGGACGACAAGAAGAAGATCAAGGACGACGCCAAGGGCTACATCGACATCGCGCTGGACGGTGACCAGCTCAAGACCCTGAAGGTCGACTTCAGCCAGGTCGTCGACTGGGTGGACGAGGCCGGCCTGGACGAGACCCAGAAGCAGGACTTCGCCGAGGCCAAGGAGCAGCTGGGTGACGGCCCGCTGGGCATGACCTTCGACTACACCCAGGGTGACGCGCCCACCAAGCCCGACCAGTTCGCGGAGATCCCGCAGGAGCTGCTGGACGCCAGCCAGCAGAGCACCTTCAACCCCGGTGCCCCGCCCCAGCCGGGCACCACGCAGCCCGGGACCGAGCCCTCGGCCGCCAGCCCCTCGCAGGACAGCCCCGACGGTCTCTCCGAGGAGGACATGGCCGAGCTCGACGAGCTGATCGCCGAGATGGAGAAGCAGCAGGCCGAGGCCAGCAACGGCTGACGTACCACCTCGCACGACCCTGATGCCAGGGGCACCCGTCACCAGCGGGTGCCCCTGGCGTCGCCACGCACGTACCCCCTTCGAGCCGCGCACCACCCCAGGAGGCCCCATGACGGCCCAGTCGTCCGCTCCGGCACCCCGCACCGGGCTGCCCCGCTTCCTGGCGCCCTTCGCCACCCCCGACTACCGACTGCTCGCCGCGAGCCTGCTGCTGGTGTCCTTCGCCACCGGTGTCTGGACCGTGGGCCTGGTCTACGCGGTCAAGGGCCTGGGCGGGACGGAGCTGGACCTCTCGGCGGTCACGGCGGTCGGCGCGGTGGGCCTCATCGTGTTCGCCCTGCTCGGGGGAGTGGCGGCCGACCGGTTGCCCCTGCGCGGGCTGCTGGTGGCCTGCTCCAGCGTCCTGGCCCTCGTGGGGGCGGTGGTGGCCGCCCTGGGGGCCACCGGGACCCTGCAGGTGTGGCAGCTCATGGTGGCCGCATTCGTGGCCATGTCCGCGGCCGGTATCTACAACCCCGCCTACTCGGCCCTGCTGCCCCGCGTGCTGCACGACGACCAGCTGCTGGCCGCCAACGGGGTGGAGGCCGCGAGCCGACCCGTGCTGCAGCAGGCGCTGGGCCCGGCCGCGGCCGGCTTCCTGGTGGGTGCGTTGGCACCGCCGGCGGCGATGGCCGTCATGGCCCTCTCCCAGGGGCTGGCGGTGCTGTGCGTGCTGGCCATGCGCACCGGCGGGCTGACCCGCCGCGCGCTGCCCGTGGAGGAGGGGCGTGAGCCGCAGACCCTGTGGCAGGACTTCACCGAGGGGGCCGCCTACACCTGGCGGACCCCGTGGCTCGCGGCCACCCTGGTGTGGTCGGTCGTGGCCGTGTTCCTCTTCATCGGCCCGATGGAGGTGCTGCTGCCCTTCATCGTCACCGAGCACGGTGGCGGCCCGGACACCTTCGGCCTGCTGCTCGCCTGCCTGGGCGTGGGTGCGGCGGTCGGGGCGATCGGCATCAGCTCCCGCCGTCTGCCGCGGCACTACCTCACGGTGATGATCACGGTGTGGTCGGTGGCCGCCATCCCCTTCTTCCTGCTGGCCGTGACCGACGACTTCTGGCTGATGGGTCTGGTGCTCTTCGTGTTCGGCGTCGGCGACGGGGTGGGCATGGTCATCTGGGGCACCCTGCTGCAGCGCCGGGTGCCGCGCTCGATGCTGGGGCGCGTCAGTTCGCTGGACTTCTTCGTGTCGCTGGCGATGATGCCGGTCTCGATGGCCGTGGCGGGCCCGGTGGCCCAGGTGCTGCCGCTGTGGGTCATCTTCGCGCTGCCGTCCATCGGCATCCCGCTGCTGGGCATCATCTGCTACGTGCTGGCCGACCTGCACGGCGACGAGCTGCGCCACCCCCTGGACACGCCGGTGGACCTGGCCGACTCCCACGCCGAGGTGGTCGACGGCATCTCAGGGCTGCACGCCCACCCCGTCGTGCGCACCGACGACCTCCCGGTCCGGAGCACCGACTGACCCGTCGCCGGCGGGCCCGTCCCCGGCCCTGGCCGACCGGGCACCGCTGAGCAGGGCCACCGCCAGGACGAGCCCGGCCTCCCAGGCGAGTTGCTCGGCCGAGAGCCCGAACCCCAGCTGCCAGAGCCGGTAGACGGCCGCCGTGCCGAGCGCGGCCCCCAGCACCCCCTGCGCGGTGGAGGCGGTGGTCCCGAAGCGGCTGAACCAGACCTCCCAGCGCATGGCGCCGTAGACCATCACCGCCAGCATGGCGCCGGAGAGGACGAACCAGACCGGCCGCACCATCGCCCAGCCGGTGATGCTGGGGGGCAGCAGCAGGTCGGGGGCGAGCAGGCCGATGCCGATCATCACCGTCATGGCCGGCACGTGCCACAGGTAGATGAGCATGGCCAGGGCGTTGCCGGTGCCGATGCGCCGCTTCCAGGGCTCGCTGGGCTCCCGCCCGAGCAGGTGGCTGCCCACCCCGGTGAGGACGGCCCACTGCGCGATGCCGAGCACCGCCAGCGCCGCGGTGGTCGGGGCCAGGTTGGAGACCGGGGCGTCCCGCACGCCCAGGTTGGTGGGGAACCACGGCCCCGGCACCACCATCACCACGAGCACCGCCACGCACGCGGCCACCACACCGGCGAGCTGCCCCGGGGAGGCCGTCCAGGCGCGGCGGCGGGCGTAGGCGATGCCCAGCTGGTGGCAGAACAGCCACACCAGCGCCAGGTTGAGCCAGGTGATGTCCACCCCGGCCCAGAAGCGCAGCACGTCCACGCCGAACGCGCCGGCCAGCAGGACCGCGGCCGACCACCAGCCGATGCGGTCGAAGGCCCACACCGCCAGCGGGGCCAGGGCGGTACACAGCAGGTAGACGGCCAGGAACCACAGCGGGTTGGCGATCTGGTCGCCGATGGTGCCGGCCAGCGCGGGGGCGATCAGGCCACCGAGCACCACGACCACCAGCGTGACGGCCAGCAGGGGCAGCACCGGGGAGGTCAGGCGCCGCGCCCGCAGGCCGAGGAAGGACCCCAGCGGCTCGCCCGAGGAGTGCCAGCGGTCGACGAGCAGGGTGTTGGCGAAACCCCCGGCGACGAAGAACACCGGCATGGCCTGCAGCAACCAGGTCAGGGCCCACACGACCGGGCCGGAGAGCGCGAGCTCCATCTGGAGGCCCTCGTCCACCCACAGGTGCAGGTAGCACCAGTGCATGGCCACCACGATGAGCATGGCCGCCAGGCGCACAACGTCCACCACCCAGTCGCGTTGGCGCGTCGCGCCCGTCGTGTGCATGACGGGCATTCTGCCCTGCCCCGGGGGAGGATGGGGCCATGCAGCTGACGACGGACGTGCAGGAACGCCGCGGAACCCGTTGGCTGGTGGTGCGCGCCACCCCCGAGGCGCAGGACGACACGACCGTGGGCAGCGTCGAGATGGCCGGCCGGGTGGCCCACATCGAGCTGCCCGCCCAGGTGGGCCTGCCGCACCCGGACGTGCGCGCCCTCATCGCCCTGCTCTGCGTGGTGCGCGGCGTCTCGCGCGAGTTCACGCTCGATCACCCCGTCTCGCCCGCGTTCGCCACGGGCGTCGAGGCGGCCACCGGGTGGACGGTGGGGCGGGAGGAGGTGCGCGCCCGCATCGAGGAGTTCCTGGAGCCGATGGACGCCGCCGAGCAGCGGCAGGTGCGGCAGTTCGACGCCCGGCCGTGGTGGGGGAGTCCCGAACAGGTCGCCGCGCACGCCCGACTGCAGGAGGTCATCGCGCGGGCCAAGGTGCAGCCCCGCCGCCAGTGGCGGGCCGAGGCCGGGCGGGCGAGGCGCTACCTGGCCCGGCGGCTGCTGCGCCGCTGAGCTCAGCGGGGCTCGCCGGCGCGGCCGCCCGGGTCGAGGCGGGACCCCGCGGGCAGCTCGGCTCCCGGCAGCACCACCGCTTGGCGCCCGATGAGGGTGACGTCCTCGTCGCTGAGCTCGGCCGGCCCCTGCTGACCCACGCTGGCTCCCGCGCCCACCTGCACCTCGGCATCGATGATCGAGCTTGCGATGCGGGCGCCGGCGGCCACGTGCACGTCCTCGAAGACCACGCTGTCCACAACGTGCGCACCCTTCTCCACGACCACCCCAGGGCTCAGGACGCTGCGCTCCACGGTGCCGGCCACTCGGCACCCGGGCGAGAGCATGGAGCCCGAGACCTCGCCGGTGGCGGTGACCACCGCGGGCGGCAGGTCGCGGTGGCTCCCGCGCACCACCAGGTGGCCGGTGCCAAAGACCTGTTCGGGGGAGTGCAACAGGTCGCGGTGGCCCTGCAGGTAGGAGTCGGGACGGCCCATGTCGCGCCAGTAGCCGTCAATCGGGTGGTGGCGGGTCCGGCCGCGCTCGATGAGGCGGGGCAGCACCTCCTCGGGCAGGTCGCCGGGGCCCTCGTCGGAGACCTCCTGCGCGCCGTCCTCGCCCTGGCCGGCGCCCTCGCTGCCGCAGGTGGAGCGCTCGGCGCGCACCGCATCGAGCACCTCGCGCAGAGCCGGCCAGTCGAAGACGGCCACCTCGGCGGAGATGGTGGGCTCGGAGCCCGGGTCCTCGGGCTTCTCAGCGATGCCGGTGACTGTCTGCCCGTCCACCTCGAGCACCGCCTTGTGCTGTGCTGCCTCGGCGGTGGTCGACAGGGACAGGATGGTGCACTCGGCGCCGGCGTCGACGTGGCCGGCGACGACCGCCGCGAGGTCGCACACCAGCACCTGGTCGGCGCTGAGGGTGATCACCAGGTCCGGTGCCTGCTCCTCGATGTCGTCCCGGATGGCCAGCAGGTCCTCGGTGTTGGACTCCGAGAAGGCCGGCACCCCGGTGCGCCCGGTCTCGGGCACCATGCGGCGGTACCCGCCGCGGACCCGGTCCAGGTCCCACGGCCGTCCGTGCTGGAGGTGGTCGTCCAACGTGGAGGCCATGTACTGGACCGTCACCCACACGTCCCCGATGCCGGAGCCGGCCGCCGCGGAGATCGCCAGGTCCACCAGCCGGTAGGAGCCCGCGTAGGGCAGCGCCGGCTTCGCACGCTCCCGGGTCAGCACGTCCATGCGGGAACCCCGGCCCCCGGCCTGGACGATGGCGAGCACGTGCGGGGCGTCGGGGGTGGCGATGCGCGTCATCCCCCCAGTGTGGCGGTGCGCGGCTCCAGCAGCACCACCACCTCGGCGTGGTCGGTGTTCGGGAACATGTCGAACAGCCGGGCCGAGCGCACCTGCCAGTGGGGCAGTCCCGCCAGGTCCGTGGCCAGGGTGGCCGGGTTGCAGGAGGAGTACACCAGGGTGCGCAGCGCCGAGGCCGGGTCGGCGGCGGGGGAGCGGGCGTCCAGCATCGCCGGCAGGTCTGGTCCCAGTCCGCGCCGGGGCGGGTTCACCACCATCGCGTCGCGGTCCGTGCCGGCGGCAGCGAGCACGGCGGCGGGGTCCGAGGCGTCGGCCACCACAAAGCGCGCGGCCCCACCCCCGGGGCGCTGGGTGAGGGCTGCCGCGCCCGCACGGGCGCCGCGCACCGCATCGGCAGCGATCTCCACCCCCACGGCCTCGGTGCCCGCCGCGGCCGCGTGCAGGGCGAAGCCCCCGACGCCGCAGTAGAGGTCGGCCACCCGCCGGGCCCCGGCGTCCACCAGCCAGGCGGTGGCCTGCTGGTAGAGCGCCGCGGCCACCGTGGTGTTGGTCTGCACGAACGCCCCCGGGCCGGCGAACAGGGTGACCCCGGGCAGCTCCAGCGGCAGGAGGGTCTGCTCGGTGAGCGCGATCTCCACCTCCCCGCTGAGCGTGGCCTTGTGCTCGGGGTGCAGGTTCGCGCTCACCACACGCAGCTGCGGCAGGTCGGCCAGCAGCCCGGGGAGGTGCTCGCGGATGCGGGGCAGCGGCCCCTCGGTGCGCAGGACGAACCGCAGCATCAGGTCGCCGGAGGGGGCCGCGGTGAGCACCAGGTGCTTCAGCTCGCCGCGGCGCCGGGCGAGGTCGTAGGGCGGCAGGGCGGCCCGGGTGACGAAGCGCGCCAGCCGGTCGGCCACGGCGGCGAGCTCGGGTACGTGCAGGCCGCAGTCGCGCAGGTCCACGCCCCGGCCGGCCTCGTCGAGGATGCCCAGGGTGGGCGCCGCGGCGCTCCCGCTCACCACGAACTTGGCCTTGGTCCGGAAGCCCTCGGGCACCGAGGCCAGCGGTGCCTCCCACGCCGTGGCCGGAACCTGCGCCGCGAGGAGATCGCGCACGACGGCGTCCTTGCGCTGCAGCTGCACGCGGTAGGGCGTGCCCATGAGGGTGCACGAGCCGCAGCGCCCGGCGCTGAAGTGGTGGCAGTGGACCGGCGGGTGGGAGACCGCACCGGGTGCCGCTGCGGCATCGGCCCCGCTCATCCGTAGAGCTCCGCGAAGGCGGTCAGCACGCGGTGGGAGGCGTCCACGTCGGTGGTGTGGGCCATGCGCACCAGCTCGGCCTCCTGCTCGGGCCGGAAGTAGCCGTGGTGGGTGTAGGCGCGGATGCGGGCGATCAGGCCGGGTGCGTCGAGCTCCGGGTGGAACTGGGTGGCCCGCACGTGCTCGCCCACGCGCAGCATCTGCACCGGGCACGCGTCCGAGGCGGCCAGGACCGTCATGTCGGGTGCGGGGTGGCTGAGCGCCTCCTTGTGGCCGACGATCGCCGTGAACTCGGCCGGCAGGTGGGCGCACAGCGGGTCGTCGGCGGCGGTTTCGGTCAGCCGGATCGTGGGAGCGCCCAGCGTCTCGCCGTAGGTGGTGTCCACGACTCCGCCGCGGTGCAGCCCGAGCGTCCCCACGCCGTAGCAGAGGCCCAGGAAGGGGAAGTCCCGCGCCACCACCTCGTCGAGGACGCCGGCGAGCTCGCGCTCCACCCGGCGCTGCAGGCCGGTCTTGGACCCCGGCGGGTCCGAGGCGGTGAACGGGCTGCCGCCCAGCAGGAGGCCGGCGTAGCGCTCCAGCTGGAGCTCCGGCATCGGGTACTGGTCGAGGCGCCACTGCACCAGCCGCGCCGGGTCGACGCCCAGGTAGCGCGCCACGGCCCGGTGCTCGTCGGCGGCCAGATGGTCGTCGTGACGCGTCGAGAGCAGCAGGAACGGGAGCATCCCCCCAGTGTGCGGCACAATGGTGCGGCCCCGGCCGACCGGGCCCGGCGTGTGCCGGGCCCTGCCCCGACCCACAGGAGACCCCATGGCGCCGACCCTGACCACGCACCTGGTGGAGGGGGGCGACGAGCGCGTCGTCTTCCTGCACGGCCTCATGGGCCAGGGGCGAAACTTCCGGACCGTGGCGAAGGACCTCGACGACTACGCGAGCTCGCTGCTGGTGGACCTGCCCAACCACGGCGGCTCCCCGCACACCGAGACCTTCGACTACGTCGAGATGGCCGAGGCGGTGCGTGACGCCATCCGCGAGGTGTGGCCCGAGGGCACGGTGAACCTGGTCGGCCACTCGATGGGGGGCAAGGTCGCCATGGCCGTCGCCCTGCTGTTCGGCGACCTGGTGGACCGTCTGGTGGTGGTGGACATCTCGCCGGTGAACACCGAGAACTCCAGCGAGTTCACCCACCTGCTTGGATCCCTGAAGGAGCTGGACCTCAGCCGCATCGAGCGCCGCAGCGACGCGGACGAGGCGCTGGAGGACAAGATCGGCTCGTTCACCACGCGCGCCTTCCTGCTGCAGAACCTCACGCACACCGAGAACGGGTGGGCGTGGAAGGCGAACTTGGACCTGCTGCTGGACAGCCTGGACGTGGTCATGGGCTTCCCCGAGAAGCTGCGGGAGCACACCTTCGACGGGCCCGTGCTGTGGATGGCCGGGGGCCGCTCGGACTACGTGCAGGAGCAGTTCCGCCCGGCGATGGAAGCGCTCTTCCCGCGCACCCGCCTGGTCACCATCAAGGGCGCCGGCCACTGGGTGCACTCCGAGGAGCCCGAGGTCTTCCACCAGACCCTGCGCAACTTCCTGCTGGAGAAGCTGACCTGACGAGACCCCGCCGGGGGGGCTCGATGGGGGCGCGGGGCCCGGCGGCACTCAGTCCAGCGTGGTGCGCAGCTCGTCCTCGCGGATGAACAGCAGCAGCACCGTGGCGATGACGCCGCAGGGGACCAGCCACAGGTAGATGGGGGTCAGCGCGTCCGAGTAGGCGCTCACGATCACCTGCCGCACCTGCTCGGGCAGCTGCGCGATCACCTCCGGGGTGAGCGAGGACTCCGCGCCCCCCGAGCCGCCGCCCGCCGCCTCGGGCAGGCGCTCGGCCACCAGGTCGTGCAGGCGCGCGGTGAACAACGAGCCCACCACGGCTGACCCGAGGGTGGCGCCGATCTGGCGGAAGAAGTTGTTGGCCGCGGTGGCGGTGCCGACCTCCCGCAGGGGAAAGGCGTTCTGCACCACCAGCACCAGGATCTGCATGGACAGGCCCAGGCCTACGCCGAGGACCGCCAGGGCGCCGCAGACCTTCCACAGTGCGTCGTCCACCGAGAGCGTCGACATCAGGAACAGGCCGAGGGCGATGATCGCCGAGCCCACGATCGGCAGCGTCTTGTACCGCCCCGACCGGGTGACCTGGGCGCCGGCCAGGATCGAGGTGGTGAGCATGGCGCCCATCATCGGGATCATCAGCAGGCCGGCGACGGTCGCGGACTTGCCGTAGGCCATTTGCAGGTAGGTGGGCATGTAGCCGAGCGCGCCGAACATGGCCACACCGATGAACAGGCCCGAGGCGGTGGACAGGACGAAGTTGCGGTGGGCGAAGAGGTGCAGCGGCAGGATCGGTTCGGTGGCGCGGAGCTCCACGGGGACCAAGGCGGCCCAGGCCGCGACCGTGGCCAGCGCCAGGGCGCCCATCTGCCACGAGACCCAGTCGAGGGTGTGGCCGCCCCAGGTGACCACGAGGATCAGGCCGGTGGTGGCGAGGGTCGCCAGCACCATGCCGGCCCAGTCGACCGAGACCTTGCCGCGGTGTCGCGGCAGGTGGAGGAAGGTCAGGGCGCCGTAGAGGGCGATCGCGCCGAGCGGCACCGCCATCCAGAAGGCCCAGCGCCAGCCGGGGCCCTCGGTGAACCAGCCACCGAGCAGCGGGCCGGCCACCGACGACAGGGCGAACACGCCACCCATGACACCCATGTACTTGCCGCGCTCCCGGGCCGGGACGACGTCGGCGATGATCGCCTGCGAGAGGATCATCAGGCCACCGCCGCCGATCCCCTGGACCACGCGGGAGATGATCAGCCAGGTCATGTCCTGGGCCAGTCCACCGATCACCGAGCCGGCGACGAAGGTCAGGATGGCGCCCACCAGCAGCGGCTTGCGGCCGATGAGGTCACCCAGCTTGCCGTAGACCGGCATCATCACGGTGCTGGCCAGGATGTAGGCGGTGATGACCCACTGCATCTGGCGCACGCCGTCGAGCTCACCGACGATGGTGGGCAGCGCCGTGGAGAGCACCGTCTGGTTCAGCGAGGCCAGCAGCATGGCCAGCATCAGCGCGACGAAGATCCACAGCAGGTGACGCCGGTTCTCGTCGACGCCCTGCTGGGTGGTGGTCGCCGGGCTGGCGGGGGTGGTGGCCACCCCGGGGGCAGGGGCGGCGATGCGGGTGGCGGTCATGCGGTGCTCCCGTGGAGGTCGTGGAACAGCTCGAGGCTGCTCTGGAGGTCGGCGTCGGTGAGGGCGGCCCCGGGGGTGCGGTCGGGTGCCGTGGCGGCGTGGCGCAGCACGGCGCCGGCGATCGTGCACCACATGCGGACCGTGTCCTGGGGCCCGTCGGCGGCCTGTGCGAGCGCCGGGTGGTCGGCGAAGGTCGTGGTCAGGGCCTCGATCACGAGGTCCTCGGCCTCGGCGAGCGCCTGCATGCGGTAGCGGCCCAGCGAGGGGTTCTGCTGCTGCAGCCTCCGGCGCCGTGCGGCGGTGCCGTGCGGGGTCGCGGTGCGCATGGTGGCCAGCAGCAGGCGGGAGGCCTCGGCGACGGGGTCACCGGCGGGGTCGACCGCGGCGAGGGCCTCGTCGGGCAGGTGCGGGGACCGGAAGCCGAAGACGGCCTCGTCCTTGGAGGTGAAGTAGTTGAAGAAGGTGCGGGTGGAGACCCCGGCGGCCGCGGCGATGGCGTCGACGCTGCAATCGGTGGACGCCCCGGCGAGGGCCGCCTCGGCCGCCGCGTCGTGGAGGGCCGCCCAGGTCTCGGCCCGGCGCCGTTCACGGAGCGAGGGAGCAGGCTGTGGCATGACTGCAATTATTGCATGAGTGCAAACTCTGCATCCCTGCAGATGGCGCGAGATGCGTCACGCTCCCGCCTCCTGGGTGGAGGGGGAGCGTGACGGAGGGACGGTGGGGGTGGTGCTCAGTCGGTGGCGATCTCCTCGGGCCGGCGCACGCGCGTGGCCAGGACCAGGGCCACCGCGAAGAGGACGGCCCCCACGGTCATGGCCAGGGCCACGCCCCCCGAGAGGGCCTCGGCCACGGGCTGCCCGTCGCGGACCAGCTGTCCCTGCCGGGTGGCCATCAGCGTGATTGCCAGGGCCGTGCCCGCCGCCGCGGCCACCTGCTGGAAGGTGCCCAGGATGGCCGAGCCGTGCGAGTAGAGGTCCACCGGCAGCGCGCCCAGCCCCGCGGTGAACAGGGGGGTGAACAGCAGTGCCAGACCGAAGCTGATGAGGGGGTGGATGATGGTGAACACCCACCACGGGGCGCTCGTGGCGGCCAGGGCGCCGGCGGAGAGGGCCAGGGTCACGATCAGTGCGCCGGGCACCACCAGCGGGCGCGGCCCGTGCCGGTCGTACCAGCGGCCCACGCGAGGGCCCAGCAGCCCCATCATCAGGCCACCGGGCATCATCACCAGGCCGGCCTGCAGCACGCTCAGCCCGCGTGCGTCCTGCAGCCACAGGGGCAGCAGGATCATCGCGCCCATCATGGCCATCATGGCCACGCCCATGATGGCGATGGACAGTGCGAAGTTGCGGTGGGTCAGGGCCCGCAGGTCCAGCAGCGGCGAGCCGCCACCACGGGCCAGGGCCATCTGCCGCCACACCAGCAGGGCGACGCCCAGCACGCCCACGCCCAGTGCCAGCGGCGGGGACACGAACGGCTCGGTGGCGCCACCCTCGCCGCCATGGCCACCCAGGGAGCTCATGCCGTAGATCAGGCCGCCGAAGCCGAGCGCCGCCAGGGGCACGCTGAGGATGTCGAGCGGCCCGGCCGCGCCCGCGTGGCTCGGGGGCAGCAGCCGGTGGCCCGCCACCAGCATCACCACGGCCAGGGGGAGGACCAGCAGGAACAGCCACCGCCAGGACGCGAACTGCAGGATGATGCCGGAGGTCGTGGGGCCCAGGGCGGGGGCGACGGAGATGGCCAGCGAGACGTTCCCCATCGTGCGGCCGCGGTCCCTGATGGGCACCAGGGACATCACGGTGGTCATGAGCAGCGGCATCATGATGGCGGTGCCCACGGCCTGGATGATGCGGCCGACCAGCAGCACCTCGAAGCCGGGGGCGAGGGCGGCGACCAGGGTGCCGGTCGTGAACGCCCCCATCGCGGTGGCGAACACCGCCCGCCGGTCGAGCCGGTGCAGGAACCAGCCGGTGGTCGGGATGACGATCGCCATGGTGAGCATGAAGCCGGTGGACAGCCACTGCGCAGCCTGGGCGGTGACGTCCAACGAGGCCATCAGCTGCGGGATGGCGTTGACCATGATCGTCTCGTTGAGGATCACCACGAAGGTGGCGACCGTCAGGATGCGCAGGATGGGCACGTAGTCGACCTGCAGGTCGTCGGGCCGGTCGACGGTGGGGACGTGGTCCGTGGTCACGGAGGAGGGCATGCGAGGGGACTCCAGGGGCAGCAGGAGGGGAGGGGAGCCGACCAAGACTAGTCGCAGGCCGGCGGTGCGCCCACCGCGTTCCGGATGAGCCAGCTCACCGGCCCCGGGTCAGCGGGCGGTCGGGGGTGTTGCGGGGTTGCCGTGGCGGAACACGATGAAGCGCATGCACAGGTACATGTAGACCGCCTCGCAAAGGCCGGCGGTCAGCCGCGCGACGACGAAGGGCACGCCGACCGTCGTCAGCCCCGTGTTGAGGCCCAGGATGAACGCGAGGTAGTTGATCGAGACCACCACCACGTAGCGCACGGACTGCTTGCCGGCGTGGCCGTGGCTCTCGAAGTTGAAGGACCGGTTCACCACGAAGGCGGTGGCCAGCGCGATCGTGTAGGCGACGGTGGTCGCCACCGGGTAGGCGACGCCCAGCGGCACGTGGAGCACCCACAGCAGCACCAGGTCCAGGGCGAAGGTGCACAGGTTGAGCATCGCGAAGCCCACGGCGGTGGGCGGGATGCGGCGGCGTAGCCCGCCGGGGATCCACCCCCACACCCGGTTGCGCACGCGCAGGAAGCCCGCGACCCAGCGGGAGCGGCGTTCCTGGTCGGTGGCCCCCCCGCGGGCAGCGGTGTCAACCGCCAAGGATCTCTCCGGTCACCGGGTCGACCACGCCGACGAGCTGCTCCCGGCCGACGGGCTCCACCAGCTCGGGCCCGTTCTGGGCCACCCGGCTGACGGCGGTGCTCACCGGCCACGCCCGGAAGCGCCCCTCGGGGCGGTGGGCGAGCAGCTCGGTGACGTGCGCGTCATCGGTCGCGGTGGGGTCCAGCCAGGCGGCCCAGTCCTCGGGTTCGATGACCACCGGCTGGCGGTCGTGGATGCGGTCCAGCCCCGGCTCGGCGTCCTGGGTGAGGATCGTGAAGCTGATGACCCAGGCGTCGGTGGGTACCGGCCCCTCGGCGGGGGCGAGCTCCTGCACCTTGTGGAACTCGTACAGGCCCGCGAGGGCCAGTGGGCTGTCGTCGGTGCGCGACATGAAGAAGGGCTGCTTGCGGGGCTTGCCCGAGGCGGTGGTCGCCACCGGGGAGGCCTGCCACTCGTACCAACCGTCGGCGGGCACCAGGCAGCGGCGCGTGCGGGCCGGGCCGGCGAAGGTCCGCTTGTCGAACAGGGTCTCGCTGCGGGCGTTGATCATGCGGTTGCCCATGCTGAGCTCCTTGGCCCACGGCGGCACCAGTCCCCAGGAGAGCAGCCGCAGCTGGCGCTGGGGGTCGGCGTCGTCCTCGCCCCGCGGGGTCCGGGTGAGCACCACGGGCACCTGCTTGGAAGGGGCGACGTTCCAGTCCGGCTCCCCGGGCGCGGGGGACTGCGGGTTCCTCATGACCGGCACCCCGGGCTCACCGGTGCCGTCGACCTCCACCTCGAACTCCTCGACCAGGGAGTCCGGGGAGGCACTGGCTGCGTAGCGTCCGCACATCGCCCCAGCCTACGGAGTATCGCTGGATGCTCGGTCCCGCTGTCCGGCAACGTGCCGAGGCGCTATCATCGGTCCATGACGATGATGGAGACGGTGACGCGCGCGAGCTCGGTCCCGGGGCCCGAGGGCCCGGCCGGCGTGGAGCGAGAGGCCGCCGAGGTGGCGGCCGCCCTGTTCCGCTCGATGGGGGACCCCACCCGGGTGGTGATCCTGCAGCACCTCCTGCTGTGGGAGCACAACGTGCGCGAGCTGACCGAGCACCTGGGCCTTGCCCAGTCGACCGTGTCAGCCCACCTGGCCTGCCTGCGGGACTGCGGGATGGTGGACTCGCGCCCGGTGGGGCGGGCCTCGCTGTTCTCGGTGACGCACCCCGAGCAGGTCCTGGCGCTCCTGCGCTCCGCCGAGCAGCTCCTCGCGGTGGCCGGGGACGCCGTCGCCCTGTGCCCGTCGGGCCGGCCGGGGGGTGCCGCATGACGAGCCTGACCCTGACCCCCCGCGAGCGCCTGACCCCCGAGCGCCGGGCCACGCTCGGACGGCGAGCACAGCTGCTGGCCCTGGCCTCGGTGGTCTACAACCTGCTCGAGGCCGTCGTGGCGCTCGCGGCCGGCACCCTCTCGGGGTCGGTGGCCCTGGTCGCCTTCGGGTTGGACTCCCTCATCGAGGTGAGTTCCGGGGTGATCGTGCTCTGGCAGTTCCGCGCCCCGGTGCCCGAGGAGCGCGAGCGCCTGGCCCTGCGGATGATGGCGGTCGGGTTCTTCGCGCTGGCCGCCTACGTCGGGGTGGAGTCGGTGCGCCACCTGCTCGGTGACGGCGAGGCCGGGACGTCCACCGTGGGCATCGTGCTGGCCGCCGTCTCGGTGGTGGTCATGCCCTTCCTGTCCTGGGCGCAGCGTCGCACCGGGCGGGAGCTGCACTCCGGCTCGGTGGTGGCCGACTCCACCCAGACCCTGCTGTGCACCTACCTCTCGGCGGTGCTGCTCGTGGGCCTGCTGATCAACCAGTTCCTCGGGTGGACCTGGGCCGACCCGGTGGCGGGCCTGGTCATCGCCGCCGTCGCCGCCCGGGAGGGTGTGGAGGCCTGGCGGGGCGAGAACTGCGGGTGCGACTCGGCCTGCTGAGCGCCACCCCGCCGTCCGCGCCCCGGCGAGCCTCAGATGACGCCCTGGGCCAGCATCGCCTCGCTGACCGTCACGAAGCCGCCGATGTTGGCGCCGGCCACCAGGTCGCCGGGCACGTCGTACTCCTCGGCGGTCCGGGAGCAGGTGGCGTGGATGTTCGCCATGATCTCGCGCAGCCGCTCATCGGTGTGCTCGAAGGTCCACGAGTCGCGGGTGGCGTTCTGCTGCATCTCCAGGGCGCTGACGGCCACGCCACCGGCGTTGGAGGCCTTGCCGGGGGCGAACTGGACGCCGGCCTCGCGGAGCACCTCCACGGCACCCGGGGTGGCGGGCATGTTCGCGCCCTCGGCCACCACCACGCAGCCGTTGCCGGCCAACGCCCGGGCCGCGTCCGCATCGAGCTCGTTCTGGGTGGCACAGGGCAGGGCAACCTCGCAGGCGACGTCCCAGATGGACCCGTCGGCGACGTAGCTGCCGCCCTTCTCCTCGGCGTAGGTGGACATGCGCTCGCGGCGCTTCTCCTTGAGCTCGATGAGGTGGGGCACGTCCAGGCCGCCCTCGTCCACCACATAGCCCTCGGAGTCGCTCATGGCCACCACGGTGCCGCCGAGCTCGGTGACCTTCTGCGCGGCGTAGAGCGCCACGTTGCCCGAGCCGGAGACCACCCTGCGCAGGCCGTCGAAGCTGCGGCCGGACTCGGCCAGCATCTGCTCGGTGAAGTAGACCGTGCCGTAGCCGGTGGCCTCGGTGCGGGCCCGCGCGCCGCCCCAGCCCAGGCCCTTGCCGGTGAGCACGCCGGCCTCATAGCGGTTGGTGATCCGCTTGTACTGGCCGAACAGGAAGCCGATCTCCCGGCCGCCGACACCGATGTCGCCGGCCGGCACGTCGGTGTACTCGCCCAAGTGGCGGTGCAGCTCGGTCATGAACGACTGGCAGAAGCGCATGACCTCGCCCTCGGAGCGGCCCTTGGGGTCGAAGTCCGAGCCACCCTTGCCCGCGCCGATCGGCAGGCCGGTCAGGGCGTTCTTCAGGATCTGCTCGAAGCCCAGGAACTTCACGGTCCCCAGCAGCACGCTGGGGTGGAAGCGCAGGCCTCCCTTGTACGGGCCCAGGGCCGAGTTGAACTCCACCCGGAAGCCCCGGTTCACCTGCACCTCCCCGGCGTCGTCCACCCACGGCACCCGGAAGATCAGCTGGCGCTCCGGCTCGCACAGCCGCTCGATGATGCTGGCCTCGGCGAGCTCGGGACGCTTCTCCAGCACCAGCCCGAGGCTCGCCAGCACCTCGTCGGTGGCCTGGTGGAACTCGGTCTCCCCGGGGTTGCGGCGGTGGATGGTCTCGCGGATGTCCGCCAACCGGGGGTGCAGGGGGTGCTGGGAGCTGCTCATCGATCCTCCTGGGGCTCGGCGGCGTCGCCGTGACCCCGCTCGTGGGGCCCCACTCGCTCGTGGGGGCCCCACGGTAGCGGCGCTCCCGGTGGTGGCCCGCAGCCGGCCTCAGGCGCCGCGGGGTGCGTACATGATGACGGCGACGCCCACCAGGCACAGGGCCGCACCGGCGAGGTCCCAGCGGTCCGGCCGGAAGCCGTCGAGCGCCATCGCCCAGGCCAGCGAGCCGGCCACGAAGACCCCGCCGTAGGCCGCGAGGATGCGGCCGAAGTTCGCATCCGGCTGCAGGGTGGCCACGAGCCCGTACAGCCCGAGGGCCACCATCCCGGCGCCGACCCACACCATCCCCCGGTGCTCGCGCACCCCCTGCCACACGAGCCAGGCCCCGCCGATCTCCAGCAGGGCAGCGAGCACGAAGAGGGGCACCGAGCGCAGGACGTCCATGGGTGCAGTCTCTCCCGCGGGCGCCCATGAACGCCTGACGGGACGATGGGGGAGCGGACCCGTCAGACGATGGCCGGCTGCGGGTTGCCCGCATCGGCGATGCCGCGGCGCACGTCCAGCCGGGACAGGACCAACCCGCCGAGCACGAAGAACACCAGCAGGGCCAGGATCGCCGGGCGGTAGGAGCCTGTGAGCTGGAAGACCAGCCCGAAGGTGAGGGTGCCGAACCACGACGTGCCGCGCTCGCCGGCCTGGTAGAAGGCGAAGAACTCCGACTCGCGCCCCACCGGCACCAGCTGGCTGTAGAGCGAGCGCGCCAGCGCCTGCGTGCCGCCCAGCACCAGGCCGATGAGGACCGCGCACCCGAGCCAGGTGAGGAACGCCCCGCGCGGGACGAAGTAGGCCAGGCTCACCACCACGACCCACAGGCCCACGCCCAGCAGGACGGCCTTCTTGGCACCGGTGCGAGCCGCGAGGCGCCCGAACAGCAGCGCCCCGCCGACGGCGACGAACTGCACGAGCAGGATGGTCATCATCAGCTGCCCGGTGTCGAACCCGAGAGCCTCGGACCCGTAGATGCTGGCCGAGGCGATGACGGTTTGGATGCCGTCGTTGAACAGCAGGTAGGCCACCAGGAAAGTCAGGGTCTGGGGGTAGTTCCGCAGCGCCTTGAAGGTGGACCACAGCTGCCGCAGCGAACCGGCCACCGGGCCGGCGCTGCGCTCCACGGGGACGGCCGTGGTGCCCACGACGCGGCGCAGCCCGATCACCGGCACGAGGGTGAACACCGCCCACCACAACCCGGCGGAGAACAGCGAGATGCGCACCGCGGTCTCCATGCCGATCCCCAGCGACTCGTGCAGCTGGATGAGCACGAGGTTCGCCGCCAGCAGCAGCCCGCCGCCGGCGTACCCCATCGCCCAGGCCCGCGAGGAGACCCGGTCCCGCTCGTCGGGGCCCGCCACGCGCACCAGCAGCGCGTCGTAGACCACGGTCGAGGCCCCCAGTGCCACGTTGCCGATGATGACCAGCAGCACCCCCAGCTGCCACGAGCTGCCGCTGAGGAAGACCATCGACATGGCCGCCAGCGAGCCCACCCAGGCCAGCAGGCCCAACAGTCGCACCGGCCGCCGCGTGCGGTCGGCGATCGCACCGACCACCAGCACCACCAGGACGGAGACGATCGTGGCCACCGTGATCGTGTAGGAGGCCAGCGAGCCCGCGGCCACGGGCAGGCCCAGCACGTCGAGGGTGGCCGTGCAGGTCTCGTCGGTGGCCAGGTCCGGGCACGCCTCAGCGGTGGCCAGCTGGGTGAGGTACGGCCCGATCAGCACCGTGCCGGTGGTGGTCACGTAGGCCGAGTTGGCCCAGTCGTACCACCCCCACGCGCGCTGGTGGGCGCGGGTACGTTCGCGGCGGGGGTCGGCCGTCGGGGCGGTGGCGGTGGTCACCTCGGCAGCATGGCACGCGCGTCGGCCGGCCGTTTGCAGGACACCGACCCTGTGCCGCAGGCTGCCCCGGCGCCCCAGTTCCCACCGCGCCGCCCGCGATGTCGAGCAGCTGCAGGACGGGGCGCTCGCGGTCGGTCCAGGAGATCCCGCGCACGAGGTGGGTCTCGCCGTCGGCCCAGGAGGTACGCATCACGCGAGCGTAGGTGCGGACCCCGCGGGGGAGTCGTCGGCGCGCCCACCGGACAGCCGGTGGACCAGCAGGCCGACCAGGAAGCCGACCAGGGCCGGAGCCACCCACCCGAAGCCGGCGGAGTACCCGGGCAGCAGCTGCCCGGCCAGCCGCCCGAGCGCGTCGCTGCCCGGCAGGGTCACCGGGAGGGCCACGACGAAGTCGACCACCGCGGCCACGGCGACGAACCCGATGGCGAACCGGTGCACCACCGGCGGCCGGCCCAGCCAGGGCGTGAGCAGACCGAGGACGATGGTCACGATCGCCAGCGGGTACAGCAGCACCAGCACCGGCACCGACCACTCCACGATGGTGGTCAGGCCCAGGTTGGAGAGCCCCCAGGAGACCAGGACGAAACCCACGGTCCACAGCCGGTAGGCCGTGGGGGTGCCGAAGAGCTCGGAGAACATTTCGCCACAGGCGACGACGAGGCCGATGGAGGTCTTCAGGCAGGCCAGCACCACGATGGCGCCGATGAGCCAGATGCCGAAGGACCCGAAGTAGTGCTCGCTGGACTGCGCCAGGACCGCGCCGCCGTTGTCGGCCCGGGGCACGGCGCCCACCGAGGTGGCGCCCAGGAAGGCCAGAGCACCGTAGACGGCGGCCATCGCCAGCCCCGCCAGCACCCCGCCCTGGGCGGTGGCGACCGCCACCCGGGCCCGGTCGCGCACCCCGTACCGGCGCACGGCCTCGATGATGACGATGGCGAAGGCCAGACCCGCCAGGGCGTCCAGGGTGTTGTAACCGTCCAGGAAGCCGTCGCTGAGCGACTGGGTGGCCGAGCTGCCCGGGTCGGCCAGCGGGGAGCTGTTCATCGGCACGGCCACGGCCGCCACGAGCAGGACGGCGAGCAGGGCGAGGAAGGCCGGGGTCAGGTAGCGCCCCACCCAGTCGATGAGCCTCCCGGGCCGCAAGGCCGCCGCCAGCGTGAGGGTGAAGAAGGCCGTGGAGAACAGCACCAGGCCGAGCTGCTGGTGGCCAGCAGGGACCACCGGGGCCAGGCCGATCTCGTAGGAGACGGTCGCGGTCCGGGGGATGGCCAGCATCGGGCCGATCGCCAGGTAGAGCAGGACGGTGAAGCCCGCGGCGTAGAGGACCCCCACGGGGCGGGCCATCTCCTGGACGTTCCGGCTGCCCGACAGGGCGCTGGCGATGATGGCCAGCACCGGCAGCCCGACCGCGGTCACGAGGAAGCCGAGCGTGGCCCAGGGGGTCTGGCTGCCCGCGCCCCGGCCGAGCTCCACCGGGAAGATGAGGTTGCCGGCGCCGAACATGAGCCCGAAGACCATCGAGCCGATGATCACGACCTGGGAGGGACGCAGTGCTGAGCGGGTGTCCGTGCGCATGGCGGGAAAGCGTAAGGGGGGCAACCGAGTTCGGCTCAGGGGGGTGGCCCTGGGGCCGTGCGGTGCGGTCGTTGGACGTGGCGGGCCCCCCTCAGCGGCCGAAGGCAGCCACCAGCCGGTCGATCGCCTCGTCGAGGATCGCCGGCGTGGTGCCGATGTTCATCCGCGCGTGCCCGGTGCCGCCTGCCCCGAAGGCCGGGCCGGCGCTGAGCACGACCCCGGCCCGCTCGGCGATCACACCGGTCGGGTCGTCGCCCAGGTCGTACGCGCGCCAGTCAAGCCACAGCAGGTAGGAGGCGCGCGGGTCGCTGACGCCCAGCTCCGGCAGCTCGGCGGCCAGGCGCTCCCGGGCGTGAGCGGCGTTGCGCGCCACCTGGTGCGTCACCGCATCGAGCCACGCGCCGCCCTCGCGGAAGGCGACCTCGGCGGCGAGCACCCCCAGGTGGCCCACGTTGCGGCCGTGGGGGTCCGGCAGGCCGGTCAGTTCGGGGCCGGCGGCGTCGGTGATGAGCAGGGAGGCCTTGAGGCCGGCGAGGTTGAACGCCTTGGACGCCGACGTGGTGCAGACCCCGGTGCGGCGGGCCGCCTCGGAGACCGACAGGTACGGCGTGAACCGTGCCCCGGGGTGGGTCAACGGGGCGTGGATCTCGTCGGCGATGACCACTGCGCCGTGCCGGTCGGCGATCTCGGCCAAGGCGGTCAGCTCGTCGCGGGTGGGCACGGCACCGGTGGGGTTGTGCGGGTTGCTCAGCAGGACCACCCGGGTGCCCGCCTCGAGGGCGGCCTCGATGCCGGGCAGGTCCAGCCGGGCGGCCTCGGTGGCGGCCCGCAGCGGCACCTCCACGGGCCTCACCTCGGCCGCGGCGCACCACAGGTAGAACGCGTTGTAGACCGGCGTGGTCAGGACCACGGTGTTCGACGGGCCCGCCAGCAGACGCAGCAGTGCGGTGCCCGAGGCACCCAGGTCGCTGAAGGTCTCGGTCCGGGCGATGTCGGGGCGCCACCCCCATCGCGACTCGGCGAAGTCCGCGTAGGCCCGGGCGAACGCGGCGTGGTCACCGGGGTAGCCGGTGTCCCCGGCGTCGATGGCGTCGTGCAGCGCCTGCGCGACGGGCTCGGCGAGGCGGACGTCCATCTCCGCCACCCACATCGGCACCCCGGCGTGGGGTGCGTGGGTCCACTTGGCGCTGCGACGGCGCTGCAGCTGCTCGAGGGTCAGGTCGAAGGGGTCCGGGAGGTGCGAGGTGGCCATGTCCCCGACGGTACGCCCGGCCTGGAGGGCCCTGCGTTCGTGCCTGCGGTCGGGCCGCTGGGTGCGCTCTCGACGGCGGGGGTCGCGGTGCCAGCGGCGGCAGCCCGGTGGGGAACGGGTCAGGCGGGTGCGCGGGCCACGTCTGCACCCCCGACGAGCCCGATCTCGCGTGTGCCGTGGGTGGTCAGGGCCGCCGTGGTCTGCGAGGGCACCCAGCGTGCGCGGGTCAGCAGCACCGGGGCGCCGACCAGCGCGGCGGCGGGTCCGGCGGCCAGGGCGTCGGGGAAGTTCTCGCCCGTCGCCAGCAGCGCCCGGGGGCTGCCGTCGGGCCAGACGTACCGCGCGACCGCTGCTGCGGTCGCGTACCGGTTGGAGCCGGTCACGCGGCGCAGGGTGGTGGGGCGCACCTGGCGCGTGATCGCGTCGGTCACGGCCCGGCCGACGACGTCCGTGCCGCCCACGACGGTGACCGTCGCGGGGTTGCGCCGCACCAGGGCCTCCAGGGACGCGGCGGGCAGGCGGTCGTGGCGGGTCAGCACCATCGAGGCGCCACGGTGTGCGGCGGCAGCCGCTGCCGCGGTGGCGTCGGGGAAGTTCTCCCCGGAGACGACGAACACCTCGTGCTGGGGAGTGGTGAGCAGGTCACCCACCGCCGCGGCCGTTGCGTAGCGGTCCGACCCCCCGATGCGGCGCACGACGGCGCCGGTGCGGTGTGCGACGAGGTCGGCGACCAGCATCGAGACGGCGGTGCCCGAGCCCACGACCACCACCTCGCGCGGGGCGAGGCGCACCAGCTCCGCGGCCACCGGGTCCAGCAGGCGGCGGGCGCGCGTGAGCAGCAGGGGAGCGCCGAGCGCGCCGGCCACCGCGCCGGCCGCCAGCGCGTCGGGGAAGTTCTCGCCGGTGGCCAGGAAGACCGTCGGGCTGGTGGGGAAGCAGGCGCGGGAGACGGCCACTGCGGTCTCGTAGCGGTTCGGGCCGGCGAAGCGGTGCTGGAGGGGTGTGGGGGGCATCGTCAGCTCCGGCTCAGCAGTCGAAGCCGGCGGGGGTACCGGCCGGCAGGTGGGTGGGGCGTCCCGCGGCGGGGCGCGGCATCGCCGAAGAGTCGCGGTGCCAGTACGAGACCGGGTCGGCGCGGTGCGAGTCGAAGTAGCCCCAGGTGGACAGGTACCCCACACCCCATCGGCCGTGGGCGACCTCGGCGGCGCGGAAAGGGGCCTGCTCCACGTCGCCGACGGGACGCCGCACCTGCTGAAGCGGCGGGGTGTCCAGGACGCCCAGGTACCGGCGGGAGAAGAAGAAGCGCACGTCGTTGGCGACGTTCAGCTGGTGGGTGGTCACTAGGTTGTCCACCGCATCACCGATGGAGCGGTGGTCGCGGTGGGCGTCCAGGAACGAGTGGCAGCGCACCAGCGCGGTGGGGAAGCGGGTGACCCACTGATCCACGATGCGGGCGGCCAGCTCACGCGTGCCCGTCCCGTCGGCGTACCGGTCGGGGGAGATGACGCGCCCCTGGATGGGCACACCCAGGCGGGCGCACGACTCGAGGAACTCGTGGTCCCGCACGCGCACGAAGTCCTCGACGGTGGGGACGTATCCGAGCCGCTGCGCCACCCGGCCGGCCCGCGCCCCCGAGGCGCTGCCGTCGGAGCAGTTCACGACCACCACGTGGTGGCCGGCCTCCACGTCGGCGCGGACCTGGCTGCCCATCTGCAGCAGCTCGTCGTCCTGGTGGGCTGCGAAGAACAGCGCCACGTGGCCGGTGCCCCAGGTGGGCAGGGTCGATGAGGGGCCGGGTGTCGACGCGGCCGGGGCCGGGCCGGTGGCGGTGGCGGGACGGGTCAGGGCGGCCAAGGTGGCGACGGACGCGGCACCGGACAGCACGGTGCGACGAGTGGGGGAGGGGGTCACGGGAGGGCCTGCTCTCGGGAGGGGAAAGGTCAGGTTCCCGGCCCCCCCTGTCGTCCCCCTGTCGTCCGGCTACTGCCCGCGGTGGGCACGATGTTGGGCGCGCGGCAACCTTACTCGGGGGACGGCCGACTGCGCTGTGCCTTGGTCTGTGCGCGTTGGCGTTTGGCCTCCAGCCGGCGCCGTTGCGAGCCGCGGGTGGGGCGGGTGGCGCGGCGCGGCACCGGGGGAGTCACCGCATCGCGCAGGAGGGCGGCGAGGCGCTCTCGAGCGGCGGCGCGGTTGCGGCGCTGGGAGCGGTACTCGGCCGCGTCGAGCGTGAGGACCCCGCCAGCCAGCCGCGTGGCGAGGGCCTTCAGGGCGCGGTCGCGCTGGGCGGGGGAGAGGGCGGTCGTCGAGGTGAGGTCGAGGCTCAGCTGCACCCGCGAGTCGGTGGTGTTGACGCCCTGGCCGCCGGAGCCGGAGGCGCGAGAAAAGCGCTCGGTGAGCTCGGCGGCGGGCACGACCAAGCCGCCCGGGGCGCCGGGGCCGGGCGGTACACGTAGGTCGTCAGTGGGGTCCACGGGCTCCATTGTGGTGGGGTGCGCGGGACGCCAACGACGGGTGAGGGAGTGGACGGTGGAGAACGGCGTGCGGCGGAAGGGATCGGGGGAGTGCGACGGGACTCGCCGAAACGCCGTCAGTCCCGGGCGATCCCACCGGTCGCCTCGGCCAGCGCCAGCGCGGCCAGGGTGATCCCGTCGCAGACGTCCCCGCGGGCGACCATCTGCGCGATCCCGTCGAGAGGGAACCAGTCGGCCTCCTCGACCTCGCCATCCGGCTCCGAGGTCGCCCCTTCGCCGACGTGCACGAGCACAATGCCAACTCGTGCGGCGAGCAGGCCGGTGTCGGGGTAGACGTGGCCCAGCAGCTCACCGCCAAGGGTGGTCAGACCGGTCTCCTCGGTGAGCTCGCGGCGGGCCGTGGCCACCAGGTCGACGTCACCGGTGTCCGCGGACCCCCGCGGCAGTTCCCACAGGGTCACCCCGGGGATGATCCGCACCTGCCGGACCAGCAGTACCGAGCCGTCGCGCGACGCCACGGCCACGGCGCCCGCTCCGGCAGCGATGCCCGTGACCACCCGGTGCAGGCGCGTGGGGCGCCCACCGGCCTCGAGGGGGGCGGACTCCACCCTCAGCAGCTGGTCCTCGGCCTGCCACTCGGTCGTCCACTGCGGTCTCATCGGTGAATCCTCTCAGCAGGGGAGGCGTTGAGGGTGGCGGTCAGCGAGGAGCGCCTCAGCCGGAACAGCTCCGCGACGTCCGCCCAGGGGAGGCCCGCGAGGGCGCCCAACCCTGCACTGGCGACGAGGGCCATCACGCGCCAGTGGTCCGGGAGCGCCACCAGGTCCGGCAGCAGGCTGAGGGAGCCGATCACCAGCGCGATGGCCGAGAGCAGCAGCATCCGCAGGAGGGTCCGAGTGGTGCGTCGGCGACGGCTTGGCACCGTGGCCACGGCCTCCCTGGTCGCCAAGGCGAGGTCCAGCATCGCCGAGGGGTCGTGGTGCTGGCGCAGCTGGGTGAGGACTCGTGCGGAGGTGCGGGTGAGCTGGCGGAAGGTGCCCGGGTCGATGTCCCGCATGTCGTCGAGGATCTCGCCGTCGACCCGCATCGAGTCCAGGCCCCGCCGCTGCCAGGGAGCGTGGTTTCGGTCCCGGAACCGTTCCCACCACGTCCGCGTCGGGAGCTCCAGGCCGTAGGCCGCCCGCAGCGGGTCCGGTGTGGCGGACGGGGGCGACTCGGAGAAGACCACGAGCATGGCGCCGTCGCGCTCGGCGATGGCCCGGTAGTAGCCGCGCGACCAGAGCTCGGTGGCGTAGCGGAGCTCCCGTGCCTCGTCCGCATCGAAGACATCCGGTGCCGGCACGTGCCCTTCGCGCTCGATGCGGCGCCTCAGAGCCGCGCCCGTCATCTGGGACAGCGCCTCCTTGCGCACCGGGGTGGTCAGGGCGAGCACCTCGGTGGCCAGGGGAGTGGGGTGGGTGCTGCGCTCAAGGACCGCGCGCTCGTCCTGGAGTCCGGCGGCGATGTCGATGCCCCCGCCCCAGGTGCCCACACCGACTCGGCCGTGCCGGATCGCCACGGCCCAGGCCTCCTGGGCTCGGCACACGAGGCGCAGCGTATCGGCGTCGTCGGCGACGGGGTGCAGTCGGTCGGTGAACCCGGTGCCGGGGAACCAGGCGTCACCGGCGGGTGGCAAGAGCCACTCGTCGCCCTGCTTGGTGCCGTTCACCGCCATCAGGGCCGACGACGAGGCCAGGAAGTTCGTGATCCTCACGTGGGTGAGCTGGGCGGTGACGAAGTCGGCCGCAGCACGGCGCACCACCTCCGCCGGGCGGTCGAGCGGGCGTCCGGCGGAGGCACCACGCGCTGGCCGGGCTCCACCCCATCGGGGGCGATGCCGGTCATGGTGATGGGTAGGGGAGCACCCGGTGGGAGACCGAGCTCGGCAGCGATGCGGTCGGGGCCGAGGGCGAGGAAGAACACCCCGTCGAAGACCTGGTTGCGGTCGAGCTGGAGGTTCTCACCCAGCAGGACGGCGGTGCGGAGCATGACGACCATCTGCTCGATGGCGGCATCCGAGCCCTTCTCGCGCCACACCCGGGCCTGGGCCACCGAGTCGAAGTTGGTGACGATGATGCTGGCCCTCTCCGGGCCCGTGCCGGCGGCCATGCGGGGGAGACTACCGCCGCTCCGGCGCAGGGGGCGGTCGCCCAGAGCAGCGCGGTGGGCCGATCTTGTGGTCCGATGGCCGCAGGATCCGATGATCCCGCCGACTCGGCACGACGACCGCGCCTGGAGCCGTTCCGGAGGAGTTCGGGGACGGCCCTAAGGACGGCTCCGGCTACGCGGTCGGTGAGACCGTCGACCTGGCGCGGGAGGGCTTGCAGCTCTACCTGGAGCACCGTCTGGGGGAAGGGGACCGGTCTCCACAACGAGCTCCGGGGAGTGGGCACCGCTCCTGCTGGTACGGAATGACATAATGTCGATTATCGGCGTAGCGTACGAGCCCAGAATCTGACTAGCACCCGGCGCGGGTTCGACCGAGGATGGTGCGCATGATCAAGATCCGCGAGGCCCGGGACGCCGACCTCGACGACATGGTCGAGGTGCAGAACGCCATCCACCGCGCCGGGCTGCGAGCGAGTCCGGTCGATGCGTCGCTCATCCACGAGCGCTACCTCGACCCCGCACACCGCATCGCGTGCACCGTCGCCGTGCAGGACGGACACGTCATCGGCTTCCAGTCGCTCAAGCGGGCGTGGCCCGGCAACCCATACGACGTGGCGCCCGGGTGGGGAATCATCGGCACCCACATCCGGCCGGATGCCGGACGCACCGGCCTGGGCCGTCACCTGTGGGCGGAGTCTCTGGAGGCCGCACGTACTGCTGGGCTGGAGCACATCGACGCGACCATTGGCGCTGACAACGACCCAGCTCTGGCCTACTACGCCGCGATGGGATTCGTGCCCTATCGCGACAACGGCTCCAGCATCCCCCATCGATTCGACGTGCCGGCGCCAGCAGATCTAGAACAGCTCTGACATAACGTATGTGGAGTTGCGTATCAGGCCGGGGCGAGTTCTCACCGCCGATGAAGCGCAGGCCGTCAGGTTGCGAGCACTCGGGTTGACACCCGCACGTCGGGCCCGAGGCCGCGCAGGTGCTCCACGAGTTCCTCCCCGACAGCTGCCAGCTGGTTGTCCGACATTGGGTTCAGCGCGTCGAGGATGAACAGGGCGGCCGTGCTGCGGGGTGTCAACTGGGTGCGGCGACCCTGGCGCCAGTTCCAACGACGGCAGGTCACTCCCCCGCCATCGGCCCACACCACCTCGCCGGCATCCGGGTGCTCGACCACGTTCTCCCCGTTGGCGGAGGTGTCGAAGTCCTCTCCCCCGGTGGCCCGGATGAGGTGCGGTGAGCCGATGTACGCGTGCAGGTCCTCACCCCCGAGCGGCACCTGGTGGATCACGCTGATGGCGTTGTAGATGTCGGTCAGCCGGTTCACCCGTGGAAGGCCGTCCTCGGCCCGGCGCAGCAGGGCCTCGAGGCTGTTGCGGGTGCGCTGCGGCTTGGCGCCGAAGGAGCGGTACGCCTCGCGCCAGGCGGCCACGTGCGGTGTGTCTTCTGGCTTCGTCTCGGCAAGGAGGTCGGCGGCAGAACGCTCGGCGCGGGTCAGCAGCTCGTCCGTGGCGGGGTCGTCGGTGCCGGCCGCAGCGGCCGGCAGTCCGTCGACCGCGATGAGCAGGGCTCGGTAGTCCGGACGCAGGGCGGTCACTGCCTCATCGATGCTGGCGCCGCGAGGAACGCCTCCAGATCCAGCGGACGGGTGGTCGTGGGGTCAGGCATGGTGAGCCTCCTGGGGTGTTCCGGCGCCGACGTCGGGCTCGAGGACGGTCAACTTGAAGCGGCCGGTGGTCACCCCCGTTGCCAGACGTACGGCGTGGTCGTGGTGATGCGGGACAGCCCGCTGCGCTCCAGGATCGGCTGTGACATCGGCGAGCACTCCACGTAGACGAAGCGCGCCCCCAAGGCCTGGGCGTGCCGAGCGCGCGCTGCGGTCAAGGCTCGGTACAGGCCGCGTCCGCGCCAGGCTTCGTGGGTGGCTCCGCCCCACAGGCCGGCGAAGTCCGTCCCGGGCACCAGCTCGAGTCGCCCCGCGGACAGAACCTCCTCATCGCGCTCGAGCAGCCACATCGAGGCCCCGTCGGCGGCGTGGAGCCGCTCCAGCGCCTCCTCTGCCGACGGGCCCTGGCCTAAGACCTGCTGCTGCAGGTTCACCGCGCGCGACGTCCGACTCCAGGTCGGCGCCCTCGCCAGCCCGCTGCGCCCTCACGCCTGGCGGCAGGTCCATTTCCCCCACCAGGTGGGACACCGCGCCCGACATCACGGTCTCGGGCTCCTCCGCCGCGAAACCGTGGGCCCACGAGCCGGCCCGGAAGGTCGGCCGGCGCATCGTGGCCACGGGTCTTCCACTCGAACTGCGCCACCTCGGTCCGGTCGCGGAAGTGCGCGATCGTCCGCTCGATGAGGGCGTCCACGTCATCGACGCCGTCCAGGGACGAGTAGCTGACGAACCCGCCCCACGGGAACACGCCGCGGAGCAGCGGGCCGTCGGCGGTGACCGACCGGGCTGCCGTCATCTCCGCACCGGCGCGCGGTTGGGTGTCGTGCGCGTGCAGCATCGCGGCCAGGTCGTCGGCTGGCGGGTGGGCGTCCGCCATGACGCAAGTCTGCGCCAGCCACCTGCGCGCGGCAACCGAGTTCCGGCCAGGGCCCGTGGCGCCAGCCCTCACGCCACCCGTTGCACCAGGGAACGGAGGCCGGTGACCGCCAGCCACCCACCGACCAGGGTCAGGAGGCCACCCGTCACCCGGTCCCAGGCCCGGCGGCGGCGGGCGTCGGCCAGCACACCGCTCAGCCGCGACCCCAGGAGGATGACCACCAGCCACGGGAGGAACCCGAACAGGACGTCGGCCACGCCCAGCACCAGCACCTGGGCCACCACCGAGTGGCCCGGGGAGATGAACTGGGGAAGGACGCTCGCGAAGAACAGGATGGCCTTGGGGTTGAGCAGGTTGGTCAGCATGCCCGCGATGAAGGGGCTGCCGGCCCTCCCCGCTGTGGAGTCGTCGTGGCCGTCGGAGCGGATGAGGCCGATCCCTAGGTGGGTGAGGTAGAGGCCGCCCAGGACCCGGATGCCGTTGAGCACCTCCGGGTGGCGGGATAGGATTACCGAGAGCCCGGCCGCCGCCAGCAGCATGTGGACCGCAAGCCCGGTCTGGGCGCCGACCGCCGCCATCACGCCCCGCCGCGCCCCGTGAGCGGCAGAGCGCAGGATCACCAGGAAGTCGGGGCCGGGCACGACGTAGGCCAAGGTCATCACGGCCACGAACGGCACCCACTGGATTGCCAGGAGCGTGTCCATCACTGCCCCTCCCCTGCCGGGCGGGCGCGTCGGTGTCGGTGTCGGTCGACCCGGGCGCGGTTCCCGCACCCGGGGCTGCACCACCGTTGGTTGGGGCGCGCCCGATGGAAGAACTGCCCGCACCCGGGCGCGTGGCACACGGCGAGGTTCGCCAGGTCCTCCCGCGCCAGCAGGTCCACCACGGCAGCCGCAAGGACTCCGCGCAGCGCCTCGGTGCCCTCGTGGTGGCCGGCGACAGCGTCGGCCTTCCGCGCCCGCACCAGCAGCCGGAAGGTCGAGGTGCTCCGCACCGCCTCGTTGACCGCAGCCAGGTCGGGCTCGGGCAGCCCGTGCCCACCCAGAGCGGCGTGCATCAACGCCAGCGCGCTGTCCCGCAGGGAGCGCAGGTCATCCAGCTGTGAGGTGGTGAGCTCACCCACCTCGGGCAGGCGATCCCCCATCGCGGACCGCCACGCGTCGAACTCCGCGAGCGTGGGGATGAGGTCCACCATCGTGCCCCCTTGCTCCTGTGTGGTGTTCGCGAAGTCGAGCGCCAGGTGGTCGCCCAGCCAGGTCCAGGTGGTCATGCCGGCAGCGTGGCACGCGAACGGATTGATGCGCAAAAACCGTTACATGGGCGAAGGCCTCTCGCGCTGCGCCCACGATGGCGCTGGCAGGCCCCGGCCACCACGATGAGTTCCGGCGCCCCCTCGCCCACCGGGGACCGGTCCCAGTCGCCGTAGGAGGTGATGGGTGTGAGGCCGGCCCGGCGCAGGCTGGTCTCGATCTGCTCCAGGGGCCGGAACACCAGTACCTCACGCGTCCGTGTCTCGCGCCCGGTTCGAACCTCCCGGCTGAACGTGTCGTAGGTGACCCACGGGAGGTCGACGGCCACAGTTTCGTGCCAGGACTCCACGGGACCTTCCGGACCCACTGCCCCGCCCACGTGGTGGACGGCCTCAACGCCGAGGATCACTCCCCGAGCAGCAGCTCGAGGACCTCACCCACCGCGGTGGCCGGGCCGGCCACCGACCACGTGTATCCCCTCACCTCCACCTGTCGGGCGACTCCCCCGGCGCCCTCCACCAGCGCGTAGCCGGGCATCCAGTCCCACTCCGGCACGCTGTGGTGCAGCCACAGGTCCATCCGTCCGTCGGCCACCGCCGCCAGGTCCATGGAGCCCGACCCGTTCATCCGCAGCGCCCTGGCCCGCCTGGCCACCGCGGCGAACGGGTCGGCGACGTCGGCCACGCCCCACCACGAGGTGTGCAGGTAGGTCGCCAGGGCGCACTCGGCCAAGGGCTTGTCGGCCAGCGGCGGCAGCTCCACCCCATCGCGCGTGGTCGGCAGGTCTCGCCCGCCGACCCACACGTGGTCCCCGCCCGGGTGGTGCACCGCGCCCAGGGCGACCTCTCCCCCATCGGCGAGGGCGAGCGCCGAGCACCACCAGTCCAGGCCCTGCACGAAGTTGAACGTGCCGTCCACCGGGTCGATCACCCAGGTGCGGCCCGACGTCCCCTCCCGCGCGGCGCCCTCCTCCCCCACGATGCCGTCGGCGGGCCGCTCGCTGCACAGTCGCCCCACGACCAGCTCCTCGGCCGCCAGGTCGGCCGCGGTCACGACGTCGCTCGCCGAGGTCTTGTGCCGGGTCTCGACCCCCTCGGTGCGCATGCGCTGGGCGAGCTGCCCCGCATCGCGCACGAGGGATGCGGCGAGCGCCGCGTCGTCGGTGAGGGAGGGGTTCGCGGGCGCACCGGGCATGGGGTGATGGTCTCAGGCGATTCCCGCGGCGGCCACGTCCGCGCACAGCACCCCGCGGTTGCCGTCGGGATCGGCGATCACCGTCAGCCGCGGCGACTGGCTGTCGTCCACGACCGTGCCCCCGGCGGCGACGGCGGCGTCGATGCGCTGCTGGGCCACCTCGGCGGCCACGTACGCCTCGATGTGGAAGCGCTGGGCGGGTGCGTCCTCGTCGCCCGCGTCGAACCACAGGTTGGGCACCCGCCGGGTCGCGTCGCGGATCTCGTCCCCGGGCGTCCCCCGGCCCTGTGACGCGGCATCACCGGTCAGCAGGGCCGCCCACACCGGTGCCACACGCTCGGGGTTCGCCGTCTCCAGTCCGAGCTCGAAGTCCACCACCGCCGAGGGGTCGGCCACCAGCCCCTGGTCCGCGGCCACCTTCGAGATCCGCCGCGCCAGGTTGACGTCCCGCTGCGTCACCCACTCCACGACGTGCTCGGCGCCGTCCTCGTCGCGGTAGATGGCGTCGCTGGAGGTGAGGCGCAGGTCGATGCAGCCGCGCACCATCGTCACCATCGGGTGGTGGCCGATGGTGTCCCCGGCCTCGCCCACCGCCGCCAGGAAGCGCACCCCGGTGGCGAAGTCGGGCACCTCGTAGCGCGCGTGCAGCCCCTGGGCCAGCTTGCGCCAGTCGGTCAGCTCCGCCTCGGCAATCTGTGCGCCGGTCATCATGTCCATGGTCGAGCCTTTCCGGTGGCGGCCCTCAGGTCGCGTGGGCGAACGGCGAGGTGGGCCCCGCCCTGTGGTCAGTCTGGCGCAGTACCCCAGGGCGTCAACCCCCCCCATGGCGCAGGGGGTCAACCCCCAGAGACCGAAATGCGCTGTCGCTCGCGCGAGCGAGTCCTCCACCATGGCCCCATGACCCTTCACGCCGATGAGGTGCCCCTCTCCCCCGATGACGTGCGCCGCCTCATCCAGGCCCAGGCGCCGCAGTGGGCCGAGCTGCCCCTCTCGCCCGCCGGGCACGGCACCGACAACGTGATGATGCGGCTCGGCGACGAGCTGGTGGTGCGTCTGCCGCGCCGGCCGTCCACCGCGGAGGACGTCGCCAAGGAACGGCGGTGGCTCCCCCACCTGGCCCCGCACCTGCCGGGGGCCGTGCCGGAGCCGGTGTTCGTTGGCCGGCCGGGCGAGGGCTACCCGTTCGAGTGGTCGGTGCTGCGGTGGATCGAGGGCGAGCACCCCGGGGAGGGCACCGTCACCGACTGGGCGCGGTTCGGGGCGGACCTGGCGCGTTTCGTGCGGGCGCTGCACGGCATCGACCTGGCCGGGGCGGCGGCGCAGGGCTCGCTGCAGTGGTACCGCGGGCGGCGCCTCTCGGACTTCCGGGCTGAGGGGCAGGAGGCCATCGACGAGGTGCGCGAGTTCGCCCAACGGGTGGACCTGGGCCTCGACCTCGACGCGCTGGCGCGCCTGTGGGAGCGCGCCACCGGAGCCGCATCCCCCGCCCTCGATGCGGTGTGGCTGCACGGCGACCTGCGGGCCGACAACCTGCTCGTGCGCGACGGGGTGCTGGCCGGCGTCATCGACTTCGGGTGCCTCAGCGTCGGCGACCCCACGGCCGAGCACGCCGCGGTGTGGGAGTACCCCGCCGCGGCGCGGGAGGCCTACCGGCAGGAGCTGGGGCTCGACGAGGAGACCTGGCGCCGGGCCACGGCGTGGAAGCTGATCGTCAACCTCGGCGGCATCGTCTACTACTGGCAGTCCTGGCCTGAGTTCGCCCAGGACTGCCTGTCGTTCACGAGAGAGTTGCTGGATGACTGTGTCTGAACCACGACGCACACCGTTCACCGGGAAGCCCACTCTGGTCGGTGGCCGGGTGACGCTCCGCCCCATCCGCTCCGAGGACGCCGACGTCATCGATGCGATGATCCGCGCCGATGGAGAGGTCGCTCGCCTCACGGGGTCGGTGCACTCCAGCACCGAGCAGCCAGTGCTCATGCCCATCGAGGAACTCCGGGGGATCTACGCGCAGTGGGCCGAGGCGGACGATCGGCTGGTGCTTGCCGTGCTCGACAACTCAAGCGGCGACATGGTCGGCGAGATGGTCCTCAACGACTGGGACGAGGGCAATGCGTCGTGCAACTTCCGGTGCCTCATCGGGGCCGCCGGGCGGGGTCGCGGACTGGGCACCGAGGCGGTGCGGATGGTGGTTGAGCACGGCCTGGGTTCCATGGGGCTGCACCGCATCAGCCTGGAGGTCTACGACTTCAACCCCCGCGCGCGCCGCGTGTACGAGAAGGCCGGCTTCGTCCACGAGGGCACCGGCCGGGAGGCGCTGCGCTTCGACGGCGCGGGGCTTGTCAAGGTTTCTGTGTAAGCGGGGGTGTTCACAGGTAGGGGTTGATTCGGTCGGGGTAGGCCGCTGCGAGTTGGGCCAGTGCCTGTTTCCAGTTGGTGACGACCTGGCCCTGGACGAGGCGGCCCTTGGCCTTGCGTTCGGCCGCCGGCTTGCCCTTCTCACGGGCTCGTTCAGCGGCTCGTCGGTCCTCGATGTTGCAGATCGCCAGCCACAGCAGCTTGACCGCGGCGTCGGTCGAGGGGAAGTGCCCGCGGGACTTGGTGACCTTCCGCAGCTGATAGTTCAACGACTCGATGGAGTTCGTCGTGTAGATCACCCGCCGCAGCATCGGCGGGAAGGCCAGGAACGGGACGAACCGCTCCCACGCTGCCTGCCAGGTCGCGACCGCCGAGGGGTACTTCCGGCCCATCTCGCTGGCCGCGAAGTCCTCCAACGCGGCTCTGGCGGCCTGCTCGGTGGCGGCGGTGTAGATCGGCTTGAGCTCCTTGGCGACCTTCTTGCGGTCGGTGTACGACACGAACCGTGTGGACGCGCGGATCAGGTGGACCACGCAGGTCTGGACCATCGAGTCCGGCCAGGTCGCCTCGATCGCCTCTGGCAGCCCCTTGAGCCCGTCGCAGCACACGATCAGCACGTCGGACACGCCACGGTTGGCCAGGTCGGCGCACACGTGAGCCCAGAACGCCGATCCCTCGGTGTCCTGGACCCAGATCCCCAGGACGTGCTTGACACCCTCCAGATCGACACCGACCGCGAGATAGGCCGCCCGATTGAGCACCTGATGGTCCTGGCGGATCTTGACCCGGATCGCGTCCAGGTAGAGCACCGGGTAGAACTCCTCCAACGGCCGGACCTGCCAGGCCAGCACCTCCTGGGCGACCGCGTCGGTGATCTTGCTGATCGTCTCGTGGGACAGCTCGGTGCCGATCGTGCCAGCCAGGTGGTGCTGGATCTCCCGGATCGTCATGCCCCCGGCGTAGAGGCTGATGATCATGTCGTCCAACCCGCCCAGCCGACGCTGACCCTTGGGGACCAGGCGGGGAGTGAACGACCCGTCCCGGTCCCGGGGGACGTCCAACTCGATCGATCCCACCTCTGAGGCGACCGTCTTCGGGGTGGACCCGTTGCGCGAGTTGCTGTGCGCTGAAGCGTCCACCGAGCCCTTCTCGTAGCCCAGGTGACTGCTGAGCTCGGCCTGCAACCCACGCTCCAGGGCAGCCTTCACCAACGCCGGGACGAAACCACCATCCCCGGTCAGCTCAACCTGCCCGGCATCGATCTGCGCGAACAAGCCGTCCAACTGCCCCGAAGCCTTCAACTCCTCCACCAAGTCCTGCCCCGAGGGCTGGGCACCAGCCCGCTGCTCCTTGTCAGTCATGTTCATGATCCTTCACCGTTCCTCTCAGTACGGCTTACACAGACCATCTGACAGGCCCACGGCGCGTGGGTGGACGTGCAGTACATGGCGGTGCTCGCAAGCGACGGGAGCGGCGTCGGGCGGGGCACACTGGTCCCATGACGGCATCGGACAGCCAAGGACCCGGTGAGGCGCCCGGGTCCTCCGCAAAGGACACCTCCATCACCTGCGTCGTGCACTACGTCATCGACCCCGCGAGGATCGATGCGTTCGAGGAGTTTGCCCGGGCGTGGATGCGGCTCGTTGAGGAGCACGGTGGCACCCACCACGGGTACTTCCTGCCCGCCGAGGGCGCCAGCGACGCCGCCGAGGCGCTCTTCACCTTCTCCAGCCTGGCCGCGTACGAGCAGTATCGCCAGAAGTTCGGTGTTCACCCCGACTTCGTGGCCGCCGACGCCATTCGCGATGAATCGGGGTGTGTGGTCCGCTACGACCGCACCTTCATGCGGCCGCTGCTCCCGCCCGCATCGTCCTGATGGGGAAGAAGGAGGCCGCCTCGAGAGGGCTGCCGGAGCGGTGTGACGGCGTGGCGGTTCGGACCGCAGCGCTCGCCGGCTGGCAAGTGGCCGAGCCGTCGGAGTGGGTCTACGTCTGGTTGGTCGATGGGTGGGTGCAGCACGTCGGTTGCACCTGGATGGAGTTGGACCGGCGCACTGCGGAGCACCTGCACGGGGACACCCGCGACCCCAGGAGCTGGCGGCTCCGTACACTGGTGCAGAGGTCCGACGGTCCTGTCGTCGTGATGGGTGTGGCCGTCCCCATGTACCGGGATCGACGAGCGTGTCGCGATGCTGTGGTGCAGGTGCTGTGTGCCGAGGGCGTGGTGGACGACGGCACGATCCTCCCGGCATCCAGCCAGTGCGTGCGTGACAGCGCCGACGCTCAGTGGGTGCGCCAGGTTGTTCGGGAAGTGCTGCGGGAACTCAGACCGGGTCGGTGAAGGACACCGCTTTCCCGGCAGCGCGGGCATGGGCGATCTCCCGCTGCGTCGACTCCCCCAGGTAGCCACCGGGGTTCACGACCAGCACCCGGTCGGCCAGGTCGATCCGGCGAAGATGCAGCTCACCCAGGGCCTCGCGTTCCTCTGCACTCAAGGCCGGGTGGTCAGCGTTGTCCACGGCCGTCAGGAACGCAGGGCTCAGCACGATCGACCCCTCGAGAGCCAACTGGTCGCTGGCCGCGATCATCTCGACGGCGAACCGCAGTGAACCGCAGAGGCACACCACCTCGGGTCGTTCGGTCACGGCTCACTCCTCACGCGCACCATGCGCCCGTCTCCTGCATCGCCGAAGCCGTAGCGGGCGAAGAACTCCGGCCCGCCGTAGGAGTTCTCCGCCGGGTCGACGACGGGCAGCCGCCCCTGCTCCTCGATGCGGCGGGCGGCGTGCTGCAGCAGGTGCCGGGCGAACCCGTGCGCGTGCGGGCGCGGGGCCACCACCAGACGGGCGATGGCGAGTGCCTCCGCGGGTGCCACATCCGCGCGCGAGAGCTCCCGCATCGGGGCCGATGAGGGGCCCACCGCCTGGATCTGCACCTGCGCCACCACGTTCCGGGTCGGTGTCACGTGAACCGGCGCCATGTCGAAGACCCAGGTCTCCGCATCGGCCTGCCCCTCCAACCAGGCGCGGGTCAGAGGCGGAGCCGGCTCCCCATCGACCGACAGGGCGGCCCACAGGGCGTCGAGGTCCTGCTCCCGGCGCTCGCGGATCACGGCAACTCCCCCGCGATGAGGCCGTGGAGCCAGTCGCCCAGCCGTTCCAGCTCTGCCGCGCTGCCGAACAACGGCACCCGACCGGGCGGTGGGCGGAAGCCCGCCGCATCCATTACCAGCCAGTATCTCTCAGGCATGGCCCCGGTGCGCCTCCACCTGCGATGGGGTGAGCGTCTCAGCCGGCGCGCCCGGCACCCGGGTCATGAGGTGGGCGGCGACCCCGGTGGAGCGACCGTCCGCATCGAGCGCGACGCTGCGCGGGGCAGGCACCCCCGTCCCCTCGAGCACCTGTTGGGCAGCCCGCTCGCGCGCCGTCAGCTCAGCCCCGTGCGTGCGCCACGATTTCCGCGTCATCAGGCGCATCACGTACTCGCCGTTGGTGGTGAGCGCCAGCATCGCGGAGGTCAGCCCACCGGTCAGCGGCCGCACCGTCTGGATGGGCTCGTCGAGGACCGACTGCGCCCGGGCGACCGCGTTCTCCATGCCCCGACCCTACGCGCGGGCGGGGCGCCCCCTCATCGATGAGGAAGCGCCCCGCCCGGGGGAGAACACTTAGCGCGTGCTGACGGTCCCCTTCGAGGCCGGCGTGGGGCCCGCCGCGCTGAGCATCCACCTCGCCTCCGGCCAGCTGGTGATGCTCCCGGTGGCCGGGTTGCTCATCGCCCGCGGCAGGTACCTGTTCTCCACGGTGCTGATGGCGGTGGTCGTGGCCGTGCACTTCGCGCCGTACTCGTGGCTGTACGGAACGCTGCTCTACGCGGTGGTGGCGGTCGTCATCGGGCTGGGCACCGCGGTCCTGCTGGGTCGGCAGGGCGCCACGGAGCACGCCGATGAGGGGGCTCACGCCCGATCGACGGGCGCCCGGGTCTGCGCCCTGGTGGGCACCGCGATTCTGGCCGGTGCCGTCGTGGCCTGGTTCCTCTGAGCCAGCCCCTCCCCGGGCGGCACCAACGTCACCCAGCGCTCGGTCACGATGTAGCCCACGGCCCGGTTCATGGCCAGGCTCCCGGCGTTGACCGCCGCTCCCCCGGTGCCGAAGAGCTCGTGGCCGGCGCGCACCCCTGCGGCGACGGATGCCGCCTTGACCGCCACGGCCACCCCCCGCCGCCGGTGCGAAGGGTGGACGGCGGTGAAGTCGGTCTCGACCAGCGCCCCGGTGGCGTGGGTCGCCGTCATGGCCACCAGCTCGCCCGATGCGGTGCGCACGCCGTGCACGGCCCCGCGTTCGACCAGGTCGCGCGCTCCCTGGAGGTCGACCGCGTCGTGGAAGACCGCGTCACCGGCGGGATAGTCCTCGCGCGTTGCCTCGTCGAGCGCGACGATGTCTGCGACGTCGTCCCTGGTGAGGACGCAGATGTAGTGCCCCTCGGGGATCGACTCGGCCAGTGCGTCGAGTCGTGGCAGGTCCTCCGCCCGGGCGTCGAAGCGTGCACCCCAGGACTCCCCGGCCACCACCCACCGCTCGGCGAGGAGACGGACGGCCTCCGGGTCGTCTCGGCGCAGGATGCGAGCAGCGGTCATGGTGCCGAGACAACCGGACCGGCGGGCCGGCGGCAAGCGGTTTTCAGGCGGCCGGGTCCACCACGCGGCACACGGTCAGGCCGTCCCACCCCTTGATCCCGACGGTCTGCACCGCCGTGGCCTCCAGGCGCGGCTCGGCGGCGACCATCTCCAGCACGCGCCGGGTGCCCACGACGGACGCATCCTGTGACGCGCTATCGGCCACCCGCCCGCCGCGGACCACGTTGTCCACGACGATGACGGCGCCCGGCCGGGTGAGCCGCAGAGCGGCCTCCAGGTAGTCGGGGTTGCTGGGCTTGTCCGCATCGATGAGCACCAGGTCGAAGGGCTCGGCGCCGTCCTCGACGAGGCGCGTCACCGCATCGCGGGCGGGTCCCTCCACCACCTCCACCCGCTCGGCGACCCCGGCGGCTCGCAGGTTCTCCCGGGCCACGGCGGCGTGGGCGGCGTCGATCTCCAGGGTGACCACTCGTCCCTGCTCCCCCACCGCGCGCGCGAGGTGGATGGCGGTGTACCCGGCCAGCGTGCCCACCTCCAGGATGCGGCGGGCTCCCACCATGCGGGCCAGCAGCGCCACGAGGGCAGCCTGGTTGGGGGCCATGGCGATGTCTGGCAGACCGGCGGCGGTCGCCCTCTCCTGGGCTGCCGTGAGCGCCTCGTCCTCGGGGGTGAGTGTCTCGATGAGGTAGCGGTCGACGGCCTCGGCGCCGGGGATGTTGGTCACGTGCGTCACTCCCCCGCGAACTGTCGCACCTCGACCGTGCCGCGGCAGGCGGCCGAGCCCTCACCGGCCAGCCGCAGGGCGGTCTCGCGGTCGGGCACGTCGATGACCCAGAACCCGCCGACGTGCTCGGGCCCGGGGAGGTACGGCCCCTCGGTGGTCACGGGGTCGCCTGCGGTGGCGTCCACCACCGCCGCGGTCGATGCGGGGAGCAGCCCCCCGGCGAAGACCAGCTGGCCGGCCTGCTCCAGGCGGTCGTTGAAGGCGCCGGTGTCGGCGAAGGCCTGCTCCATCTCCTCCTGGGAGCCGTAGGCACCGAACTCGTCGCCCTCCTGCAGTGAGCCGTGGACGGTGAGCATGAACTGCATGGTGACTCCTCGGGACGGGGTGGGTGGCCACACACCATCCTGCCCGGAGCGGGGACGTCGGCCCCGTAGCCCCTGGCGGCCAGCTCTCGCCCACTGGCGCAGTCGCGCAGCAGCCCGGCCACGTGCCCAGCCGATGCCGTGAACAGGCGCGCAGCGGACAACGCTTCCGGGCTCATGACCGGCTCGTGCCCCCGCTCCACGAGGTGCGCGGCGATGGCGCCGACCCCGACGTGGTCCTCCACCGCAGGGCGCAGCGAGTCATCGACCGGCCACCGCTCCCCGGCGGCAACGAGGCCCACCGACTGACCCGCCTCTACCGCGGCCGCGACGTGCTCGCCCACTGCGGTCGCGTTGCGCAGGCAGCCGATCACGACGGTCCTCCCCCCGTCGTCGAGGGCCGCGACGAGGGACGACCCGTTGGGCGAGGGCAGCACGAGACGCTTCACGGCATCACAGGTCAGGAGGGTTGCGGGCGAGAGGGTGGGGAGATTCGTCACCCGGGTTCGGGACGCCTCGAGGCGCCCGACCGCCAACACCGCGTTGCGCTGCGCGGCGAAGGTCCGCGCCCGGTCGTCGCGCCAGCGGAACGGATACACCTGCATCCCCCGGTCCACCGCGATGGTGACAGAGGTGGAGAAGCTGAGGATGTCCACCACCACGGTGACGTCAGCGTCCATTGCCCGCGCACCCAAGAGCCCCCATCCAGAGCGGACCGCGTAGCCCTTCTGGCCCAAGACATCCTGGAGATCGTGCTCCCCCATCAGCCCACCCGATGGGCACGCACCGGCAGCCCGGCGTCCACGCCGCCGGCTGCTCCCCCATCGCGCAGGATCTGGGGGATGAACTCCTCCGGCTTCGGGTGCCAGGGCAGCGCCGCGAGGTAGGCCTCGTGCTGCCGGAGCGAAGCCACAGCGGCCGCCACGTCCGACTCCCCCACCTGGATCACGTGCGTCGGGTCCTCCACGCCGTTCACCACCAGCCAGGTGGTGCTCCACGGCTCGAGGCCCTCGGCCTCGACGAGCTCCGGGAAGATCCAGCGGTTGCCGGCGGCCGCCACGGCATCGGCGGTGGACAGCCCCGCCACCCGGTGGTCGGCCTGGTTGATCCCCCACGGCGCGACGTCGGCCCAGCTGGAGGTCATCACGGCCTGCGGGCGCACCTCCCGGATCACCCGCGCGATGTCGCGCCGCAGGCCCAGCGTCAGCTCCAGCACGCCGTCGGGGTGGTCGAGGATGCGCAGGTCCTCCACGCCCACCTGTGCACACGCCCGGCGCTGCTCCTCTGCGCGGACGGGCGCGACCTCATCGGGGGGCTGGGGCATGCCCGCCTCGCCGTGGGTGAGCAGCAGGTAGGTGACCTCGATGCCGGCGCTCGTCCACCGCGAGACCGCCGCCGAGGCGCCGTACTCCATGTCGTCGGGGTGGGCCACCACGCACAGGACGCGCTGGAAGTCGGAGGAGTCGAGGGCAGGGAGGGAGGTCATGCACTCAGCCTAGGGCGTCGGGAGCCATCGTTGGGGGCATGAGCGGGTCGGCGGTGGTACGTGACACTGGGGCCATGACCCACTCCCCCACCTCCACCTGGCCCGGACTCACCGACGACGGCTCGCACTCGCGCTGGTACACCGAGCACATGCGCTCGCTGGCCACCCGCGGGCAGGATGTGCAGGGCGAGTCGCGCCTGGTGGACGTGCTCGCCCCGCGGGGCGCGCGCCTGCTCGATGCGGGGTGCGGCCCGGGCCGCCACGGGGGCCACCTGGCGACGCTTGGCTTCGACGTGGTCGGCGCGGACGTGGACCCCGCCCTCATCGAGGCCGCGCGGGAGGACCACCCCGCGGGCGCCTGGGTGGTGGCCGACCTGGCGACGCTCGACCTGGCGGAGCACGGCCAGCCCGAGCCGTTCGACGGCGCGATGATGGTGGGCAACGTGCTGGACTTCGTCACCCCGGACCACCGCGGTGCCGTGCTGTCCCGGGTGGCGGCGCACCTGGTGGACGGCGGCTTCCTGGTGGTGGGCTGTCGCACCACGACCGGGTTCTCGGCGGCCGACCTCGACGCCCTGCTGCCCGCGGCCGGGCTGCGGCTCGAGCATCGCTTCGCGACCTGGGACCTACAGCCTTGGCAGGACGACGCGGAGTTCGCGGTCAGCGTCCTGCGCCGCGACGGCTGACGGGCGGGCCCCGGCAGACGGGCGGGCTCAGGCGGCGCGGTCCCGGACCGCGAGCCACAGCAGGGGCACCACCGCGAACGCCACTGCGGCCCCGAGGTAGGACAGCCCCGCGAAGCTCGTCATCGCGACGACGACGCCGGAGAACGCGCCACCGGCCGCCCCCGCCAGGGCGATGAGCACGTCGATGGTGCCCTGGGTCCGTGCGCGGTTGGCCGGCACCGTGCCGTCGACCACCAGGGCCGTGCCGGAGATCAGTCCGAGGTTCCAGCCCAGGCCCAACAGGACCAGGGCGAGGACGATCCACCCCATCGACTCCCCCGGCGCGAGCGCAGCGACCACGCCCGCGAGCAGCAGGGTCACGCCGGCAGCGGCCGCCATCGGCAGGCGCCCGACCTTGTCGATGAGGGCGCCGGTCACCAGCGAGGGCAGGTACATGGCGGCGATGTGGAGGCTGATCACGAGCCCCACGGCGCCCAAGGCGTGGTCGTGGGCGCGCATGTGGACCGGCGTCATGGTCATGATCGCGACCATGACGATCTGCGTCATCACCATCACGCCCGCCCCGACCCAGGCGGTGGTGCGCACCGGGGGGATCCCCTGGGATGCGGCGGGCTCGTCGTGCGTCGTGAGCGGCTCGCCGCGCACCATGGCGGGCTCGCCGTGCGTCGGGTCCGGGTCCGCGGCGGTGCCGGTCAGCGAGCGGGCCAGCAGGAAGGGGTCGGGCCGCAGCAGCACCAGCAACGTGGCACCGGCCGCGAGGTAGGCCACCGAGGCGAGCAGGAAGGGCCCGGCCAGCGGCGGGATGCCCCACGCGTCGGCCAGGTGGCCCAGCGGCTCCACCAGGTTGGGCCCGGCCACGGCGCCGACGGTGGTGGAGACCAGTGCCACGCTGGCAGCCGTCGCGCGACGGTGCGGGGCGGCCAGGTCCGTGCCGGCATACCGGGCCTGCAGGTTGGAGGCGGTACCCGCCCCGTAGACGAACAGTGCGACGAACAGCAGCCATACCTGGCCGAGCACGGCAGCCAGCACCACACCGGCCGCGCCCAGCCCGCCGATCGCGAAGCCGGCGCCGAGTCCCAGCCGCCGACCGCTGCTCTGGGTCACCCGGCCGACCAGGTAGGCCGCGAGCGCCGACCCGAGGGTCACCACCGCGACGGGGATGCCGGCCAGCCCCTGCGACCCGAGCATCTCCTCGGCCAGCAGTGCGCCCACGGTCGCGCCGGCGGCCAGGCCGGCGCCACCGAGCACCTGGCTGAGCACGACCACGCGCAGGGTGCGCGCCTGGATGCGGTCGCGCTCCTGCGGCGTCACCACGGTGGGCACGGCGGGACTCGCCACAGCAGGGGGTGTGCTCATGGTGGGTTCTCTCCTCGGGTGGGCCGCCGGTCATCCTGCCCCACGGGAGGGCTGCGGCTCGTCCCACGTGGCGGCCCTCACGACGTCAGCGACGGCACGGGGCTGCGGTAGCGGTGGCCGGCGGGGGTTGTCGTGACCACCTCCGCCTGCTGGACAGCTCGGCCGGATCGATCCGGGCGGTCGGCCTGATCAGCATCAGCCCGGTCGACGGACTGGTCGGTTGCCCGGTCACCTGCCACCTGCCGCACCTTCTGCAGCCACCCGGCGGTGGCACCCGCACCGTCCGGCCGCGCCATCACCGGCCGGGTGTCCCACCGCGGGTGGTTCTTCACCTGGTTGCAGCGGCTGCACAGGCCCTGCCCGTTCGCGATCGAGGTCGACCCGCCCTCGGCCCAGCCCACCACGTGGTCCGCCTCCCGGATGGGGGCGTCACACCACGGCGTCCGGCAGAACCGGTCGCGCGCGATCAAGAGCTCGCGATCACCTCGTGAGAACGTGCGGGCCCGGGACTCCCGGCCCACGAGGGTGCCGTGCAGCGGGTCGAGCAACAACCGTCGGAGCGTCACCTCGGCGGACTCGCGGATCATCGACCGGGCCAGGGGCGCCGGCAACGGCCCGTACCCGGTGAGGAAGGCCGGTTCGCCGTCCCGCGCGACCGCCTCCGGCACCCGGCGAGTGGTCCCACCGGTCGCGCAGGGGCCGTCGACCGCACCCACTGCGGCGGCACCGCCCTCCAGCACCTCACGCGTGGCGGCCCCGCCGAAGACCGTCCCCGCCGGCACCACGAGCTGCACCTCCAAGGGCACTGCTTGTGCCGTGGCCTGCCCGGTCAACCGTTCCACCAGGATGTCGGCCCGCAGCTGGTCGATGCTGCGCTCGTCCCCCACCGCCCGCCGAGACCGGGCCTCACGGTCCAGGCCGGACCAGACAGCTACCCCCTGTGCCGCGGGCAGGTAGGCCGTCAGCAGCGTCATGGTGTCCGGCTTGGGCTGCAACCCGACCTTCCGGTCACGGTGCGCCAGGGCGGCCCGCCGGGTGGACCCCTCGGGGTCAAGCCGGTAGGCCTCGGCCTGCACCGCACTCGTCACACGCCGCGGTGACAGGTCCTCCAACCGGGGTGCGATCACCTGGTCGACCACCTGCCGTTGCACGGCCGTGAGGTGGCTCGTGTGCCTCTGCACCAGTCGTGCCTGGTACTCCGTGGCGCGCCCCGCCAGCATCCGTTCGAGGGTGCAGGGCAGGTCCTCGGCCAGGGTCTCCGCCAGTGAGAGGGCCTCCGCCCCGCGGTGTGGTGACTCCCTGCGGGCGAGCCCCACCATCGATGCGGTGCACTCCCCCGCCATCTCCTCCGGCACCCCGGCCGCGAGGTCCTCCGCGGTCTGCACCCGCTGGAGCCGCGCGACGGCCTCGAGCTGTACGGCCGCCACGGTGTTGCGCAGCTCCTCCAGCTCGCGGAGGGTGTCGACGAGCTCCTGTGCGGTCTCCCCGAGGTGCTGCCGCCGGCGCACCACGGCGGCCCGCAACCCCTCGTGCCCCGCCGCGGCCTCCCCCGGTGCGTCATGCTGCCCGGCACACCCCTGAGGTGTGGGCCGTCCTTCTGCCTGGTCATCCATGCACTCCCCCTTCCCGTGACCAGACCTTAGCACAACACTTGTACCATCACAACCCGTACGCACACCTGTGGAAGCAGTTCTCACTGCCGTGCGTACCCCGCCCGGCAGACCCGGGCCTCACTCCCCCAACAGGGCCCGCGTGTCCTCGCCCACCAACGCGCCGTTCACGGCGCCGCCGGCCATGGCCCCGGCCGGGTCCGGTGTGGTGGACGATGGCCCCACCATGACCCCACCGGCACCATCCCCCTCAGCCGCCCGGCCCCGCGTCGTCCTGGCGCCCGACGGCTTCAAGGGCTCGGTCTCCTCCGGCGAGGTCGCGGCCGCCCTGTGCGAGGGCATTCTCTCCACCTGCCCGGACGCGGACGTCCGGACCGTCCCCGTGGCCGATGGGGGCGACGGCACCGTCGAGGCCGTCCTCGCCGCCGGTTGGCAGCCGCGCACCGCGCGGGTCACCGGCCCCTGGGGTGGCCCGCACGCCGCCACCTGGGCCTGCTCGACCGACGGCGGCACCGCCCTCCTCGAGCTCGCTGCCGCCTCGGGCATGTCTCTGACCGGCCAGCCCAGCCGCCCCGAGGACGGCCCCACCCGGGCGCTGACCGCCACCAGCACCGGCACGGGAGAGCTGATGGCGGCCGCCCTCGATGCGGGCTGCCGTCAGCTCATCGTGGGCGTGGGTGGGTCCGCCTGCTCCGACGGCGGGGCCGGCCTGCTCACGGCCCTCGGTGCCCGCGTGCTGGACGGGGAGGGTCGCCCCGTCCCTCCCGGCGTCCCGGGACTGGAGCAGGCCGCGAAGCTCGACCTTGACCCGGCCCGCGAGCGCCTGACCGCGACCCGCCTCACGCTGGCCGCGGACGTCACCAACGCCCTGCTGGGTCCCACCGGCGCCGCAGCCGTCTACGGCCCGCAGAAGGGTGCCGATGCGGTGACGGTCGCCCGCATCGACGCGGCCCTGGCGCGGTGGTCGACCCTCCTGACCGATGCAGGGTGCGCGCCCGACCTGGCCGAGCGCGCCGGCTCCGGGGCGGCCGGCGGGGTGGGCCTCGCACTGCTGGCGCTGGGTGCGCAGTACGCCTCCGGCATCGAGCTGCTGCTGGACCTCGCGAGGCTCGATGACGAGCTGGCCGGCGCCGACCTCGTGGTCACCGGGGAGGGCCGCCTCGACGCCCAGACGCTCCACGGCAAGGCCCCCGCGGGGGTGCTGGCCCGCGCCCGGGCGGCCGGGGTGCCGGTGGTGGCGGTGTGTGGGACGAGCGAGCTCACCGCATCGGACGTGGCGGATGCGGGCTTCGCTGGCGTGCGGACGCTGCGGGAGGTCGAGCCGGACCTACAGGGGTGCCTGGACGACCCAGCGCCGCTGCTCGCCCGCATCGGGGCGGACCTGGGGCGGGGTCTACGGGGCCGGCCCACCGACTGAGCGGGGCCGGGAGGCCAGCTGAACGGGGCCGACAGTGCCGGGCTCAGCGCGCCGCGGCCAGCTCGTCGTCCACGAGCACGTCCGCCGCGCCGCGCCACCCGGCCAGCGCCAGCAGTACGCCCGAGCCGGCCATCAGCCACAGCACCACCGAGACGCTGTCGGTCGCCGCGACGATGGCCCCCACCGCCAGCGGGCCGATCGCCGCGAAGATGTACCCGACCGGCTGCACGATGCCCGACAACCGGGCGGTGATCAGCGGGTCCTCGGTGCGGGCCGGCAGCAGTGCGATCACCATCGGGAAGGCGAACCCGCCGACGCCCAGCACCAGCGCCCACAACAGTGCGAGCGAGTGCGGCGAGACCAGCAGACCCAGGTACCCGATGGTGGTGAGCCCCCCGCAGATGACCGCCAGGGTCCGTAGGGAGGGCGCACGCTCGATCACACCGGGCATGATCCACCCGCCCAACACGCCGCAGGCCGCGATCAGGGCGGTGTAGAAGCCCGCCATGCCGGCCGAGACGCCGCCCTCGGTGTAGATCCGGGGCAGCCACCCGAACTGCGTGTAGGCGTTCGTGGACTGCAGCGCGAACATGGCGGTGAGCGCCACGGCCGTGGGTGAGCGCCAGATGCTCACCGGCACGGCCGCGTCATCGAGGCCGTGGCGGGGGAAGTCGTGACCGGTGCGCCGTGCGACCACGGCCCAGACCACCAGCGGGGCCAGGGCGATCAGCGCCCAGGCCAGCACCGAGCCGCGCCAGGCACCGCCGGAGGGGTCCGCGCCGTGCCCCACGGCCGGCAGGGCGTCGGCGCCCGGCAGGTCCGTGAGCGGCACGGCCAGCATCGCCCCGGCCGAGCCGCCGATGGAGAGCACCGCGACGTAGATGCCCATCAGTCGACGTTGCTGCGTCCCGGCGCTGTGGCGCTTCACCCACGCCGGCACCAGCACGTTGCCCAGCGCGCCGCCCACCAGGGCCACCACACTCAGGGCGAGGAAGACCCCCATCGAGCCGACGACGGGGCGCAGCAGCAGGCCGACCACGGAGACAGCCAGGGCGGCCACGATGGCGCCGCTCAGGCCCAACCGGCGTCCGATGGGGACCGCCGCCAGCCCGAGCACCCCGAAGATGAAGGGCGGCAGCGCGGTGAGCACCCCGGCGCCGATGCCTCCCCCGCCCAGGTCACCGGAGATCTCCGGCAGCAGGGGGCCGAGTGAGGTGGCGGCCGGGCGCAGCATGAGGGCGACGGTCGCGACGGCCAGGGCGGCGACCAGCGGTCCCACCGGCAGACGGCGCGCCGGTGACGGTGGGGAGCTCATGGGGCGAACCCTACGAGGCGGCCCTCTCGAGCGATGCCAGCGACTCCTGCAGGTAGTCCTCGCCGAAGGCCGGCAGGGGCACCTCCTCGCGGAACCAGCCCGGGAAAACGCCTTGCCGTCCACGCCCCGGCCCTCCTACCGTGGACGCCATGGACTCCTGAGCAGCCAACCCGACCTCGCGACGCGGCACACGCCCCGCGAGGCCCCCTGCTGCCCCGGAGCGCCCATGACCTTCACCCCCGCCCACGCCCCCGGCCACCCTGCGGCCACCGCCTCGGACCACCTGCGCCTCGAGGGCGTCTCGCGCACCTTTCCCGACCGCCGCGTGCTCACCGACCTCTCGCTGAGCGTCCCCGCCGGGACGGTGGCGGCCCTCATCGGAGAGAACGGGTCGGGCAAGTCCACCCTGCTGCGCATCGCCGCGGGCCTCGACGAGCCCGATGCGGGCACCGTCCACCACACCGGGACCGTCGGCCTGCACCACCAGGAGCCGCCCTTCGATCTGGCCCTGACCGTGGGTGAGGTGCTCCACCGGGCCACCGCGCCGGTGCGGGCCCTGGCCACCGCGGTGGAGGAGGCCGGTGAGGACCTGGCCGCCGGCCGACCCGGTGCCGAGGCCGCCCTCGGAGAGGCCCTGACGGCTGCCACGCACGCTGGGGCCTGGGAGGTCGACCACCGCACCGACCGCGTCGTCGACGGCCTGGGGATCGCCCGCATCGACCGCGCCCGGCCGTCCACCGAGCTCTCCGGCGGCCAGGTCTCTCGGCTGTCGCTCGCGTGGTTCCTGCTGCGCGCGCCGCACACCCTGCTGCTCGACGAGCCCACCAACCACCTCGACGACGCCGCGGCCGAGCTCCTGGCCGAGCTGCTGCGCGGCTGGTCCGGGCCGGTGTTGCTGGCGAGCCACGACCGCACCTTCGTCGACGAGGTGGCCGACGTGCTGTACGACCTCGACCCCGCCCCGCTGCCCCACGCCGAGGTGGCCACCGACCGGGACTCCCCCGGGTCCGGCTTCGGGGTCACCCGCTTCGGGGGCCGATGGGGTGAGTACCTCACCTGGCAACGCCGCACCCGAGCCGACTGGGAGGCACGATTCCGCGCCGAGCAGGACGAGATCCGCCGGTTGGAGCAGCGCGTGCGCGACGACCACACGGTGGGGCGCCCCGAGCGGGGCCCGCGCACCGAGGGTCGCGGTGCGAGGAAGTTCTACGCCGACCGCAACGCGAAGGTGGTGGCCCGCCGGGTGAACGACGCCGAGACCGCCCTGGCGCGGGTCCGGGAGGCCCAGGTGCGCAAGCCCCCGGCCACCGTGACCTTCCGGGCGCTGGAGGGCATCACCCGCACCCGCCAGCGCAGCGGGCCCGTGCTCGTCGCGAACGCCGCCGCCGTGCCGGGGCGCCTGGCGGGCACGACCCTGGCTGTGGGGGCCACCGACCGGTGGCTGGTCACCGGGCCCAACGGATGCGGAAAGTCCACCCTGCTGGCGGTGCTCGCCGGACGCCTGGAGCCCCCGGGCGGCTCGTTCTGGACGGCCCCCGAAGCGCAGGTGCGCCTGCTCACCCAGGAGCCCGCGGCCCACGACGCCCGGGCGACGGCCCGCTCGGCCTACGCGGCCGCCGTCGGGGAGCGCACCGCGCAGGAGGTGCCGCTGGCCCCCCTCGGCCTGCTGGCCGGACGTGACCTCGACCGGCCCGTGGGCTCACTCAGCGTCGGTCAGCGCCGCCGGTTGGACCTGGCCGTCGTGCTGGCCACTCCCCCGGACGTGCTGCTCCTCGACGAGCCGACCAACCACTTCTCGCTGCGCCTGGTCAGCGAGCTCGAGGAGGGACTCGCGGGCTACCCCGGCGCCGTGGTGGTGGCCAGCCACGACCGCTGGCTGCGCCGCCGCTGGGACGGCGAGGTGCTTCACTTGGCGCCGTGAGCCCCTCCACCGCAGCCGACCACGCCGACCTGCCCCCGGCGCCGCGCGGTGGCGGCCGGAGGGTGCTGGGAGCGTTGGGGCGCACGCGGCTGGTCCGCGCCGGGCGTCGCTACCTCCTGGCGCACGGCAACGTCTACGCCGGCGGGGTCACGCTCTCGGCGCTGATCTCCCTGGTGGCGGCGCTCACCCTGGCTGTCACCGCCTTCCGGATGGTGCTCGGACGCCGGCCGGAGCTCTTCGACCGCGTCGTCGATGCGGTGAACGGCACCTTCCCCGGCCTGCTCGGCGACGGCGACGTGCCCGGGGTGCTCACCGCATCGGACCTCGTGATCGACGGCGGGCTCACCCTCGCCACGCTCGTCTCGCTGCCTGTGCTGCTGTGGACCGCGACGAACGCGATGACCTACCTGCGCATGTCCGTCCGCGCGATGTTCGGGCTGGCCGCCGCGCCGCTGCACCCGGTGCGGGCCAAGCTGTGGGACCTGGTCGGCATCCTGCTGCTCGGCAGCTCGGTGGTGGTGACCGCGATGCTCTCCAGCGCCGCGACCTCGGCGGCCCGCTTCGTGTTGGACCACGCCCACATCGACGCGGGCACCGACCTGACGCTGCGCATCGCGGCGCTCGCCGCGGCCTTCGTGGTCGATGCGGTGACGATCGCCCTGCTCTTCCGGGTGGCGGCCAAGGTGCGCACCCCTTGGGCGCAGCGCTGGCGCGGCGCGGTCCTCGGGGCGCTCGGGTGGGGGGCGCTGCGGGTGGCCGGCACGAGCCTCATCGGGGCCTGGGACAACCCGCTGGTCGTCTCCTTCGCGGGACTGGTGACCCTCATCGTGTGGATCAACCTGGCGGTCCGCTGGGTGCTGTTCACCGCGGCGTGGACGGCGGACCCGCCGGCCCCGCAGTTCGCCCAGGCCGAGGACGTGCACTCCCGGGAGATCCCGAACTACGTCACGCTGGCGGCGCCGCACACGCTGCTGTGGCCGCACCACCGGGTGACCGGCGCCATCATCGGCGAGCAGGAGGCGGCCCCCGGCGCGCCCCGCCGGAACCGGGGCTGACCACTCCCACCCGACCTTCATCGGATTCCCAGCCACCGGCCCTACGGTTCGTCCATGGCCAACGACGTGCCCATGACCTCGATCGACCTCGTGATGGCGCTCGCCGGGGACGACGTGGAGGAACGCGACCCCGACGAGGTGGCCCGCGCCATCGGCGCCCGGCTCTCGGAGTTCCGGCTGCGCTACAAGTTCGCGCTGGACGAGGTGCTCACCAAGATCGACATCCTCGCCGAGGAGGCCGAGGCGCGGGGGACGCGCGGCCCCATCGAGCACGTGAAGCACCGGGTGAAGTCCTTCGACTCGATCCTGCACAAGATGAACCGGCTGGGCTGCGGCCCGGACCTCGACGTGGTGGCCACCGAGATCCGCGACATCGCCGGGGTGCGCGTGACCTGCCCGTACATCGAGGACACCTTCCGGCTGGCCGAGATGCTGATGGGCCAGCCCGACCTGACGGTCTTGGAGACCAAGGACTACATCTCCCACCCCAAGCCCAACGGCTACCGCTCGCTGCACCTGATCGTCACCGTGCCGGTATTCCTGGCCGAGGAGACCCTGGAGGTGCCGGTGGAGATCCAGATCCGCACCATCGCCATGGACTTCTGGGCGAGCGTGGAGCACCAGATCCGGTACAAGTACCACGACGAGGTGCCCGATGACGTGGGCGAGACCCTCCGGGAGTCCGCCGTCACCGCGTGGGAGCTCGACCGGCAGATGTCCGGCCTGCGGCAGACCGTGCGCGCCCGCGAGAGCGGTGCGGCCGTGGCCGTCTCGCCACCGGGTGCCCAGCGCGCCGGGGCGGACCCGGCGCCCGATGTCGCCTGACCGGCCCCTGCACCCGGGGCTGGACGCCGCGCAGGACGCCCGTCTGAGGGCCTGGCTGCCCGATGGCGAGCTCGTCGCCGACCACTCGTGGTCCGCCTTGGCGCAACGCACCGTGCTGCGCGTGCGCAGCGGTGGCCAGGACGTGGTGGTGAAGGCCGGCTTCCCCGGTGACCACCACATGGACCGGGAGGTCACCGCCCACGAGCGGTGGCTGGCGCCCCTGGTGGAGCGGGGTCGGGCGCCGCGGCTGGTGCACGCCGACCGGGAGCTGCGGCTGGTGGTCACCGCGTGGCTGCCGGGCGTGCTCGTCGAGGGCCACCCCGCGCAGGACGACCCGGAGACCTACCGCCAGGCCGGGGAGCTCCTGGCCGTGCTGCACGGGCAGCACCGGCAGGTGGACGACGCGTTCGAGGCCCGGCAGAACGCCCGGGCGCTCGAGTGGCTGGCGCGGCCGCACCGCATCGAGCCCGGCCTCGCGCGCCGCCTGGTGGCACGGGTGGAGGGCTGGCCCGCTCCCCCGGTGACGGTCGTGCCCGTCCACGACGACGCCCAGCCGCGCAACTGGCTGGTGCACGACCGGCAGGTGTCCTTCATCGACTTCGGCAAGGTCGAGCTCAAGCCCGCCGCCGTCGACCTCGGGCGGCTCGGGGAGCAGGACTTCCGCCGCGACGGCGCCCTGGAGCGGGCCTTCCTGGACGGCTACGGCCATGACCCCCGCGTCGACGACGCCCCGGACGCCGACTGGTGGTGGCGGGTGCGCGTGCGGGGCGCCATCGCGCAGGCCGTCTGGGCCCACCAGGTGGGCGACGTGGCCTTCGAGGACGCGGGCCTGGAGATCCTGAAGGACCTGATGGGGTGAGCGGCCACCCCGGCCCGCTCAGGGTGTGGTGAAGTTCCCGCTGAGCGGGTGGTCTCCTGGCCCGTGGCCCGTGGCCCGTGGCCCGTGGCCTCAGCCGAGCTGCACCGGGAGCAGGCCACGCGGGGTGGTGGCGGCGATGTCCGCGAGCGCCTCGTCCAGGGTGGGGAACGCCCAGGTGAACCCGGAGTCCAGCAGCACCCCGGGGTGGACCCAGCGGCTCTTGAGCACGAGCTCCGGCTCGGTGCGGATCACCCGACCGCCCAGCCCCAGCGCCCACGCCGGGGTCGGCAGGCCGACGCGCTCCCCCAGACCGCCGAAGTGCGCGCGGACGGTGCGCATCAGCTCGGCGTTGGTCACCGGGTGCGGGGTCGCCAGGTTCACCGGGCCGCTGGTGCCTTCGTCGGCCAGCACGTGCCGCACTGCGCGGTACACGTCCTCCAGGTGGACCCAGCTGAAGACCTGGCCGCCGTCCCCCTGGTGGCCGCCGGCGCCGAGCCGTGCGAGGTTCACGATCGCGTTCAGCGCCCCGCCGTTCCCGAGCACGATGGAGGTGCGCAGCGCCACCCGACGCACCGCGGGCAGCCGGGGCGTGAACAACTCGCGTTCCCAGGCCCGCGCGACCTCCACCGAGAACCCGGTCCCGAGCTCCCCGGTGGCCTCGTCCTGCGGGCGGTCGCGGGCGTCGCGGTAGATGGTGCCTGTGGAGGCGTTCACCCACACCGCCGGTGGCGCGTCGCACGCGGCGAGCGCCTCCCCCAGCGCCCGGGTGGTCTGCGTGCGGCTGGTGAAGATCTCGTCGATGGTGGCCTTCGTGTAGCGGCAGCTGACCGACCGGCCGGCGAGGTTCACCAGCGCATCGGCGTCCTCGAGCACGCCGCTGAGCCCCTGCCCCCAGCGCGCGTCGGCGTCCACGGAGCGGCCGATGGTGCGCACGTGCACCCCATCGGCCACGAGGCGGGCCCGCAGGTGCTGCCCCATGAAGCCGGAGGCCCCGGCGAGCACGACCGTGCGCAGGGTGCTCATGCCCGGCCGTCCGCCTGCTCGGCCACGGTGGTGAGCCGGTCCATCAACCCCAGGGCGTCCTCGGTGAGCCCGCGTCCCACGGGCAGCCGGGAGAGGCGCAGCACCCGGGAGATCAGCGGCGCCGCCCCGTCGACCAGGACGCGCGTGCGCCGTTGCTCCTCGGAGGTGTCCAGCACCCAGAAGAGGGTCACCCCCATGTATGCCAGCCAGAGCAGGTGCGGCAGGCGCTCGCCGAGGGCGCCGCCGGGCACGCCCGAGGAGGCCCGCACGACCTCGGCCATCAACCCGGTCGCGGCCTCGCGGGCCTCGGCCTGGTCGGGGCCGAAGGGGTTCACGGGGGACCCGGGCGCCAACGCGCTGGCCAGCAGGGTGGAGCCGAACGCGTGGTACGGGGCGTTGGTGTCCAGGCCGTGGTGCAGCACGTGGGCGAGATTCACCTCCAGGCGGGCCCCGGGCTCGATGCCAGGCGCGGCCGCCAACCGGTGCTCGGCCTGCAGCTGCCGGTAGAGCTCCTGCACGAGCTCGTCCTTGCCGGAGAAGTAGTAGTACGCGTTCGAGGGCGAGAGCCCGGCCTCGGTGGCGATGCGGCGCATGGTGGTGGCCGCGTAACCCTCCTGCCGGAAGAGGCGCAGTGCGGTGTCGAGCACCACCTGCCGGGTCTGTTCTGACTTCTGGGCCATGCCCGCAGCCTAGCTTTGTTTTGAACAGGTTCAAAGACGCCCTGCGCATGAGCATCCCCTCATGAACGCCTCACCGGGCCATCACGCTGTCTGCCTACCGTGGTGACCACCTCGCAGGACCCCCTCCGCGAGGACCACGCAAGGAGAGCCATGACCCAGCGCCACCCCCTCACGCACCGCCGCACCGCCGGAACCCCCCTCCCCGGTCGCGCGGTGGCAGGGGGCGCTGGGCACACCGCGGCGGTGGTCGGCTCCGGGCCCAACGGGCTCGCGGCCGCCGTCGCGCTGGCCCGGGCCGGCCTGGAGGTGACCGTCCACGAGGCCGCGAGCTCCCCCGGCGGCGCGCTGCGGTCGGCCCCCGCGCTGGGGCCCGGCACCGTGGTGGACCTCGGCGCAGGGGTGCACCCCTTCGGGGTCGCGAGCCCGTTCTTCTCCGCCCTCGGTCTGGAGCGCCACGGGCTTCAGTGGGTGCATCCCGATCTCCCCCTGGCCCACCCGCTGGAGCAGGGCCCCGCTGCGCTCCTGCACCGCGACCTGGCCCGCACCGCCGAGGACCTCGGGGTGGACGGGGCTGCCTGGCGCCGTCTCGTGGGCCCCGCCGTCGCGGACTTCGACCGCATCGTCCCGGCCGCCCTCGGTCCGCTGCTGCGCGTCCCGCGGCACCCCGTGGCCCTGGCCCGCTTCGGTCTGCGCGGGCTCGCCCCGTCCACCGTCCTGGCCCGGGCGCTCTTCCGGCAGCCGGCCACCCGTGCCCTGTTTGCTGGGCTGGCCGCACACTCGGTGATGCCCCTGCACCACCCGCTCACCAGCGTGTTCGGCGTGCTCTTCGGGGCCGCGGGCCACGCCGTGGGGTGGCCGGTGGCCCGCGGCGGCTCGCAGGCGATCGCCGACGCGCTGGTCGCGGAGCTGACGGCCCACGGCGGGCGTGTCGTCACCTCATCGCCCGTGACCGACCTGCGCCAGCTCGCCGACGCCCACGGCCGGGCCCCCGCGGTGACGATGCTGGACACCACGCCCGCCGCCGCCGTCGCCCTGGCCGGGGACCGCCTGGCGCCGGCCGTCCGCAGCGGCCTGAGCGCCTGGCGCCACGGTCCCGGGCTGTACAAGGTGGACTACCTCCTCGACGGCCCGGTGCCGTGGGCCGACCCGCGGGTGAACGGCGCGGGCACCGTGCACGTGGGCGGCACCCTGGAGGAGCTCGCCACCGCCGAGGGCCTGACCCACCGCGGGCAGGACCCCGAGCGCCCCTTCGTCCTGGTGTCCCAGCAGAGCCTGTTCGATGCCGGGCGCGCACCCGGCGGGCAGACGGTGCTGTACGCCTACGCGCACCTCGCGCCGGGCACCCGCCAGGCGGCCGGGCCGCTGGTGGACGCCCAGATCGAGCGCTTCGCGCCGGGCTTCCGCGACCGCATCGTGCGTCGCGTGAACAGCTCCCCGGCCGACCTGCAGGCCCGCAACGCCAACCTGGTGGGGGGTGACGTCGTGGGCGGCTCCATGGCCGGCACCCAGCTGGTGCTGCGACCGCGGCCCACCCTCTCTCCCTACGACCTGGGGCCGGGGCTGTACCTGTGCTCGGCCTCCGCGCCACCCGGTGGGGGTGTTCATGGCATGGCCGGTGCCCACGCCGCGGCCGCCGCGTTGCGCGACCTCGGTCTGCGGCCCGAACCGCTGGCTCCGCCCCGCTGACCCCCGCTCCCCCACCTGCGCCCACACCCCCACCCACACACCCCCGATCCCCCCGATCCCAGGAGTCACCCATGACCCCCGACGACCGCACCAAGCGGGCCACCTACCTGGCCGGCACCGCCCTGGTGGCCCTGGTGGCCTCCCCCGTGGTGCAGAACTGGCGCCCCCGCCCCGAGCGCGTGGACGACTTCCCACTGTCCTACTACCCGATGTTCTCCGCCAAGCGGGGCGCCACCGGCACGGTGCACCACCTCATCGGTCTCGACGCCGAGGGCGGGGAGCACCTGCTGCACTTCCGGCACGCCGGCTCCGGTGGCCTGAACCAGATCCGCCGCCAGATCACGCGCCGCGTGAAGCAGGGGCGGGCCGATGCGGTGGCGCGCACGGTCGCCGAGTCGGTGGCCCTCAGCGGCGGGTCGACCGAGCACCGCATCGAGCGGGTGCAGGTGGTTACCAGCCGCCACCGCTACGACACCTTCTTCGGAGGGGACCGCACGCCCCGCGGGCGCACCGTCCGGGCCGAGGCCGTCGTCCCGCGCGACCCCGACCCGTCCGTGGCCGAGGTGGTGGCCGCCACCGACCCGGCTGCCGAGCACGAGTCCCCCACCAAGCCCGCCCTCTGAGCCCCCGACCCCCAGGAAGTCGCTATGCACACCTCCCTCCCACACGCCTCCGGCCTCCAGCGGGCGCTGCGCGTCGTGCGTCGCCTCGCGGGCCAGCTGGACCGGCGCATCCTGCCGGACACCCCGGCCACCCGCCCGGCGGTGCTGCGCATCGCCACCGGCGCGTACACGGCCTGGTACCTGCGCCCCCGCATCCGGATGTTCGCCAAGGTGCACCGCACCGATCCCGCGCTGTTCGCCCCCGTGGGGCCCTGCAAGGTCCTGCGCCGGCCGCTGCCGCCGCGCGTGGCCGACGCCCTGGTGTGGGCCACGATGGCGACGGACCTCGCGTTCACCGTGGGCATCCGCCACCGCGTCGTCGGCCCCCTGCACGCCGGGCTGCTGCTGTGGACGCTGTCCTACCGCAACTCGTGGTCGATGATCTTCCACAACGACAACAACCTGGCGCTGCACACCGCCGTCCTGGGGTTCACCCGCAGCGCCGACGCCCTGGCCCCGGGCGCCCGGGCCGTCGGGGGCCCGGCCGGCAACTGGCGCTACGCCGCGCCGCACCGCGGCATGCAGGCGGTCACGCTGGTCACCTACTGGCTGGCGGGCGTGGCGAAGGTCCGCGGTGCCTCCGGGTGGGCGTGGGCCCGCGGCGAGGGCATGCGCCGCCAGGTGGCGGCCGACGGGCTGCGCAAGGAGCTCCTGGGCTCCTCGGCCGGTGGCCTGGGGCTGCGCCTGTACCCGTACACCCGGCTGTGGACGGTGCTGGCGACCGGGTCGCTCCTGCTGGAGCTGCTGGCACCGCTGGTGATGCTGGACCGCCGCGCCGGGCGGCTCTGGGCGGTGGGTGCCTGGGGCATGCACTGGGGCATCTACCTGGTCATGAACATCACCTTCCGCCACAACCTCTCCGGGGTGATGTACCTGCCGTGGTTCCCGGTCGAGAAGGCGCTGGGCCGGCTCGGGCGCTGAGGCGGACCGGCGGTTCCCGAGGGTTCGCGCCGTAGGCTCCGGGCATGCTTCCGAGCCTGCCGCCCTCGACGGCCACCGACCTCGCGATCGACCAGCTGGCCGGCACGCAGGTGACCGATGCCGGTGACCACCTGGTGGTCCGCTCCCCCGGACGCCCCGGCTACCACTGGGGCAACTTCCTGCAGGTCACCGGCGGCGACGTGGACGACGCGCACCGGTGGGTGCGGCGCTTCGAGGCCGCCTTCCCCGGGGCGCGGCACCTGGCCGTCGGGCTCCCGCGGGAGCCAGAACCCGCTGCGTGGGAGACGCTCGGCCTGACCGGCGACGTGGTGGAGTCCCTCACCGCGGAGCGGGCGCCACGATCGACCGACCTGCCGGCGGGCTACCACGTGGCCCCGCTGGCCGACGAGGCCGACTGGGGGCAGCGGGTCGCCGCCGAGCGGGCGGAGAACGAGGCCACCGGTGAGTTCCCCCCTGCCGAGTACGCGGAGTTCCTCCGGGGGCAGTGCGCAGCCCGCCGCCGCCTGGTGGATGCGGGGCACGGGCACTGGGTGGGGGCCTGGACCGCGCAGGGCGAGCTCGCGGCATCGATGGGGATCGTGGTGCTGGACGCCCGGGGGGCGACGCGGCGGCTGGCGCGGTACCAGTCGGTCCTCACCCACCCGGACCACCGGCGGCGTGGCCTGGCCCGGCACCTGCTCGCGGTCGCCGCGCAGTGGGCCGCCGACCGGGGCGCCGCCCAGTGGGTGATCGTGGCCGACGACGGCTCGGATGCGGGGCGCCTCTACCGTGCCGCCGGGTTCACCCCCGGCCCCCGGGAGTACGGCTACCACGCTGCCAGCTGGCGCTGAGCCGCTCAGTCCTCCAGGGTGCGGCGGAGAGTCTCGGGGTCGTCGAAGTTGTCGACCCGGGGCGGCCGCAGGATGGCGCGCGAGACGTTGTTGAAGTCGAAGCGAGCCAGGATGCGGGCGGCGTCCTCGTCGCTCAGGTCGTAGGCGTGCGCGAGCATGCGCACGTTCTCGGTGTAGAACGCGTGCAACTGGTCGACGTTCTTGATGAAGTCGAGTTCCTTGGCCATGGAAAGTCCTCCGGCGGTGCGACGTGCACCCCATCCTGCCTCACGCGGGGGCTCACCGACACCGGGGCGGGCGCGTCGTCCCGGCTAGGCTGCGCCGGGTGAACCGCTCCCCCGTGCAGCCCCCCGTCGTCGCCGTCATCGTCAACCCCGTGCACCGGCTGGCGATGCCGGCACTGGTGGCGGCCCTGCGCGCCGTGGAGTCCCTGGGCTGGGACGCGCCCCTGGTGCTCCGGACCAGCGTCGAGAGCCCGGGCGGTGAGCAGGCCCGAGAGGCGCTCGCGGCCGGGGCCGACCGGGTCCTGGTGATCGGCGGCGACGGCACCGTGCGGCTGGTCGCCGAGGTGCTGGCCGGCACCGAGTGCGTGATGGGGATCGTGCCCACCGGGACGGCGAACCTGGCCGCCCGCAACCTGGGGCTCACCGAGCTGGTCAACAAGACCCTCGAGCACGTGGTGACCTCGGCCCTGACCACCGCGGGTGACCGGATCGACCTCGGGCGGGCCACCTGGCGCACCGCCGCGGGGCTGGGGCAGGGCACCTTCCTGGTGACCGCCGGCCTGGGTCACGACGGCGCGATCATCAGCGGCGTGGCCGCCGCCGACAAGGAGCGTCACGGCTGGCGCGCCTACGTCCGCCCCGCGCTGGGCCGCGCGGCCGATGCGGGGTGGCCGCTGGAGGTGGACGGCAGGGAGCTTCGCCCCTGGAGCCTGCTGGTCACCAACTCGGGCTCGATCCCGTTGGGCGTCGGGGTCTCCGGGGCGCGGATGGACGACGGCACCCTGCACGTGGTGACCGTGGACCCCGATCCGTTGCTGGAGTGGGGCACCATCGCGCTGGCCGGGTTGCTGCCCGGCGCCCAGCGCCTCCCCGGCATCGAGCGGCGCGACACCCCGGCGACCACGATCGTGCCGGACTCCCCCACCCCGGCCCACCTCGACGGCGACCCCCTCGGCGAGGTCTGGGAGCTCAGCGCGTCGGTGGACCCCGGCGCACTGCTGGTGGTCCGGCCCCGGCCGGCCGGGAACGCCGCCCCCACCCTTGACGAGACCGTCCTGGCGACCGCCGGCCCTCACGGCATCGTGCAGATCGTCAACGCCCTGCGCCAGGGAGGCATCACCCGCGGCGAGCGCGAGGAGGTGACCTGCGCGCTGACCGCCCTGGAGGGCGAGGAGCTGCAGCAGGTCAAGTACCTGCTCAACGCCGGCGGCGACGGGCACGACCTGGAGCACTTCGTCTACGACGTCCTCGACGGCCGCCAGCGCCGTCGAGTGCTCGACCACATCGCCGAGCAGGCCGTGCCGCACGACGAGCTGCGGGTGCTGTGCGACATCGACGACACGTTCAAGAGCAACCTGCACGACCGCCGGTACGACCGCGGCACCGTGTACCCGGGGATCGTGGAGTTCCTGCGGGCCCTGGACGCCTCGGACGCGGCCGGTGACGACCACCTGCCCGGGGACCTCACCTTCGTCACCGCCCGGCCCGGCGGGGTGCGCGACCTCATCGAGCGCTACACGCGGCGCGGGTTCACCGACGACGACCTGCCCGCGCACACGATCATGACCGGCACCGTCCGGGGCCTGGTCGACCGCCGGCTGATGGCCGGCAGCAAGGTGACCAACATCCGTCGCGACGCGGCGCTGTTCCCCGAGTGCCGGCAGGTGTTCATCGGTGACTCCGGGCAGGCGGACGCGGACGTGGCCCTGACGGCTCGGCGCCGGTGGCCCGAGCACCTGGTGGCCTCGTTCATCCACTGCGTGACGGACGTGGACGAGGCGACCCGGGCCCGGTGGCGCGCAGAGGGCGTACACGCGGTGGACGACTACGCCCAGGCGGCCCGCATCGCCGGCGAGCTCGGCCTCATCGACGCCGAGCGGGTGGCCCGGGTGGAGCGGGCCGTCGAGCAGGGCGTGCCGAGCCTGCCCCGGTGACCCGGCCCACCGGTCACTCGTGGGGCAGGGACTCCAGGCGCTCCAGGATGCGCTGGCCCCGCGCGGACTGCGGGTCCAGGGCGACCGGGTAGCCACCCTGCACCGCCACCGGGGTGAAGGACACGTCGGTGACGCCCTGGTCGTCCAGGGTGAGGTTCAGGATCGCCGAGTCGTTCTGCTCGGCGCCCTCGGGGTAGCCGTCGAAGACGAAGTTGCCCAGCCCCCAGGCCACCAAGGTGCCGCTGTCCTCGCGCACGTCGTACCCCTGCAGCACGTGGGCGTGGTGGCCGATGACGGCCGTGGCGCCCGCATCGAAAGCCGCGTCGGCCATGGCGCGCTGCGCGTCGTTGAGCTGGGTGCGGTTCTCCAGCCCGGCGTGGAGGATCACGACCACGTCGTCGACCTCCGCCCGGACCGCGGCCACGTCCTGCGCGATCTCCTCGGGGTGGCCCCAGGCCACGCCCGCGCGGTCCTCCCGGGCCTCCCAGTCACGGTTCGCGAAGGGGATCACGCGGTTGTCGTCCTCGACGTTGAGGTAGTTCAACACCGCGATGCGGCGACCGTTGGCCTCGAGCACCGCAGGGGTGCGTGCCGCCTGCGGGTCCTCCCCCGCCCCGGAGAAGGGCAGGCCGGCTGCGCGGAGGTGCTTCAGGGTGGTGACGATGCCGTGCTCGCCGAAGTCGTAGACGTGGTTGTTGGCCAGCGACACGTGGTCGAAGCCGACCTCCTGCAGGACCTCCACCGCGGCGGGCGGGGACATGAAGGTGTAGTTCTTGTTCACCTTGCCGGCGCGGTCGGCCCCCGTGCCCAGGGCCGTCTCCAGGTTGCCGAGGGTCAGGTCGGCTGCGGCGAGCTCGTCGGCCACCCCGGCGAAGACGCGGTCACCCCGGCCCGCCTGGATGTCCCCGCCGGCCCGGTGGGCGAGCTTCAGGTCGCCGACCACGGCCAGCGTGACCGGGCCGGCGTCCGGGTCGTCCGGCCGGTCGGCGGGGGTGCCCGCGGCCTGACCGGAGGAGGACCGCGAGGAACTGCTCGAGGCCGAGGTGCTCGGCTCGCTGGGTTCGCTGGACTGGCTGGGTTCGCTCGGCTCGCTGGATTCGCTCGGCTCGCTGGACTCGCTCGGCTCGCTCGTCGTGTCCGCGGCGCTCGTCACACTGGACTGGCCGGACTCGTCGTCCGTGCCCTCCTGGCCGGAACACCCGGCCAGTCCCAGACCCGCCGCCAGTCCGAGGGCGGTGACGCGGAGGGCGAGGGGACGGCGTGCACGGGAGGTCATGGGCCTCACCGTAGCGGCTCGGGATCCCTGCCCCGGTTGTCACCGCATGACACGATGGCCGAGTGAAACCACTGACAGCACTGCGGAATGCGTTCGGCAGCACCGGTCCCTCACGGACGGCCGACGACGTCGCAGCCCCCCTGCCCGAGGACCCCGAGGTCCACGACGACCGCAGCGCGGTGATCGCATCCGGCTTCCGGATCGTGGCGGCCTTCGCCCTGCGCCTGCTGCTCATCTTGGCGGCGCTGGCCGCGGTGCTCTGGCTGGTCGGCAAGCTGTGGGTCGGGGTCCTGCCCCTGTTGCTCGCCCTCATCCTGACCACGGTCCTGCAGCCCGTGGCGCGCTTCCTGCGCCGGTTCATGACCGACGGCCTGGCCGCGATGACCACCGTCATCGGGGCGCTGCTGGTCCTGCTGGGTGTCCTGACCGCCATCGCTCCCTCCCTGGTGGACCAGAGCACCCAGATGGCCGACCGTGCCGTCACGGGCATCGAGGAGGTCCAGACCTGGGCCTCCGGTCCCCCGCTGAACATCCAGGACTCGCAGATCGACAAGGCGATCACCCAGCTCACGCAGCGCATCCAGGAGGCCAGCGGTGACATCGCCGGTGGCGTCTTCACCGGTGTCTCGGCCGTCGCCTCGGCCTTCGTGACCGTCCTGATGACGCTGGTGCTGACCTTCTTCTTCGTCCGTGACGGGGAGAAGTTCCTGCCGTGGATCTCCCGCCTCTCCGGCCGGACCGCTGCCCCCCACTTCCTGGCCCTGGGCACGCGACTGTGGCGCACCCTGGGCGGCTACGTACGCGGCCAGGCGATCATCTCGGCCGTCGATGCGGTGCTGATCGGCATCGCGCTCGTCCTCCTCGGCGTCCCGATGGCCGGGGCCCTGATCATCCTGACCTTCCTCGGCGGGTTCGTCCCGATCGTCGGTGCCGTCGCGGTGGGCATCCTGTCCATCCTGGTCGCGCTGGTCAGCGTCGGGTTCACCAAGGCCCTGATCCTGCTCGCCGTCGTGCTGTTTGTGCAGAACGTGGAGGGCAACATCCTCCAGCCGATCGTGCAGGGCAAGGCTATGCAGATGCACGAGGGCCTAGTGCTGCTCTCGGTGACCGTCGGTGGGTCGCTGTTCGGCATCCCCGGCGCCTTCCTCGCCGTCCCGGTGGCCGCGAGCGTCGTGGTGATCATGCGCTACCTGAACGAGCAGGTGGACGCCCGCTCCGGCGCGGACCCGCAGACGCAGGCCCGGGAGCGTGAGCTGGAGAAGCAGGGCAAGCCCCACGGGCACCACCAGCCGGAGCCGGACGACACCGAGGCCGACGACCCCGACGGCCCCGACCGTCCTGAGGGTGACGGCGACCGCTCCGACCACCCCGGGGACGACACCGAGCGCTCCGGCCGCCCGACGATCGAGGGCACCCGGACCGGGACGACCGGACCGCAGCAGTCCGGCCGCCCCGGGCCCGCGACCGGCGGGGCGCACCCGGCGGGAGCCTGAACCCGATGGGGGTGAGCGGCGCACCCGCCTCGCTCACCCCATCGGCCCCTGCTGTGCAACGCACCCGGGCATGAAGGAGCCCCACGCACCAGAGGGGGAACGGTGTGTGGGGCTCCATCAACCCTGCGCGAGCGGGACGGCCCGCGCAGGAGGTGTGAGGGGTCCTTCAGCTGGCCTTCTTCTTGGCCACGCCGCGACGCTCGCGGAGGAACTGCAGACGCTCCTCCAGGAGGTCCTCCAGCTCCGGGATCGAGCGACGCTCCAGCAGCATGTCCCAGTGGGTGCGGACGGGCTTGGTGGGCTTGCGCTCCGGCTCGGGGCCGTTCTCGAGCTTGGCCTCACCGCCGCAGCGGCACTCCCACAGGGCGGGCAGCTCGGCCTCGACCGAGAAGGGCAGCTCGATGACGTGCCCCTGGGGGCAGTTGTAGCGAACGGTCTGACGCTCGCTGAAGGTGACGTTCTCGTCGCTCTCCATGGAGAGGGCGGAAAGGTTCGTGCCACGCAGGGATCGCTCGGCCATGCTTGAACTCCTGATGCCCCGGTGAAGGGGCGGACGCTGGGTGACTGGTGGTCCGTCGGTGTGGTGCAGCGCGCTTCGCTGGACGTCATGCCGCCTCGGGCCACGTACAGGTGAACGCCCGTTGAACGGACGACATTCCCGTCGGTGGTCACGTGAGGAGGTGGTGGTGCCGCGCCAGCGGCAAACCCTCAGTCTGCCAGAACGTGACGGTTCACCGCCAGTTCACCGTGGTGTGGCGTGGCGCACCCGGTGGGTGCTCCGGCGCCGGTCTCGGGAGCGCCTCAGGGGCGGTCGTCGATGATCTCGCCCTCGAGGACCTCGTCGTCGCCGGGGGTCGGCCCGGGCCTGCCGGAGCGGGGCGGCTCGGGCTGCCGGCCGCGCCCGGAGGGGCCCGGGGCGCCGGGGTCAGCGGGCCCCGGCTCGCCGAAGTCGCCGGGGAAGCCGCCGCCGAAGCCCATCGGGTGCTCGCCGAAGGGGTCTCCCCCCACCATCAGGCCGCCCAACAGCTTCTTCTCCACCACCCGCTGCAGCACCCGGCGGGTGATGGGGCGGGTGAAAGGCAGCACGAGGAAGAGCCCCATCGCATCAGTGATGAAACCCGGCGCCAGCAGCAGCGTGCCACCCACCAGCACCAGGGCCGCGTCGGTGAGCTGGCGGGAGAGCTCGTGGCCGGTGCTCAGCGAGTGCTTGAGGTCCTTCCAGGTGCGGGCACCCTCCCGGGTCACGATCCACGCGCCCAGGGCCGACCAGAAGACCAGCAGCCCGATGGTCCACCAGGCGCCGAGCTGGCGGCCCACCAGCAGGATGGCGGCGACCTCCGCCATCGGCATGATGAGCAGCAGCGCACTGAGCACCACCAGCCAGGTCGGCTTCCTCCGACGACGGCGGGTGCCCGAGTGCACGGCGCGGGGGCTCACCGGGAGGTCACGTCCTGCCCGGGACCGCGGCCCAGGGCGCGCTGCACCTGGCCGAAGCGGTGCTCCAGCGCCCAGCGGGTGACGCGCACCAGGGACTCCTTGACGATGGAGGAGTCCATCTTGGAGTTGCCGCGCTCCCGCTCGACGAACTCGATGGGCACCTCGATCACCCGCAGACCGCCGCGGACGGCGCGCCAGGCCATGTCCACCTGGAAGCAGTAGCCCACGGAGTCGACGGTGGAGAGGTCCAGGGCGCGCAGCGCCGAGGCCCGGTAGACGCGGTAGCCGCCGGTGGCGTCGTTCAGCGGCATGCCGAGAGCGATCTTGATGTAGAGGTTGCCGGCCTGGGAGATGAGCTTGCGGTCCAGCGGCCAGTTCACGACGCTGCCGCCGGGGATCCAGCGGGAGCCCAGCACGACGTCGGCGCCGGCGTCCGCTGCCTCGAGCAGCAGGTGGAGCTGCTCGGGCTGGTGGGAGCCGTCGGCGTCCATCTCGACCGCGGCGTCGTAGCCCTGCGCGAGGGCCCACTCGAAGCCGGCGAGGTAGGCCCGCCCGAGGCCCTCCTTGCCCTTGCGGTGCAGCACGTGCACCTGCGGGTCGGCGGCCGCCAGGCGGTCGGCGATCTCCCCCGTGCCGTCCGGCGAGTTGTCGTCCAGCACGACGACGTCCACCTGCGGGGTCGCCGCACGCACCCGTCCGACGATCCACTCGAGGTTCTCGGCCTCGTTGTACGTGGGGATCAGCACGGCGACGCGCTGCAGGGGCGTCCGCCCGGGGGTCGACTGGCTCACGGGTCCTCGTTCTCCATCACAGGTCGGGGTGCGGTCACCGGTGTCAACACCGGCAGGTGGTCGGGACATCCCATCATGCCCGCTCCTCCGCGGCCCTCCCCCGGCGGGTTGAGGGCGGTAGCAGTCCCGCGACCCCGGCGGGCAGCACGAGGGCGGCCAGCACCCAGGTGGGCCAATTGCCCAACCGGGTGGCCAGGGTGAGCCCGTCGTTCAGCGGCACCGAGGCGGACAACAGGGCCGGCTCGAACAGCTCGGTCCCGCGCGGCTCACCACCGTCCGGGGAGGAGAGGATGCTGCCGTCCGGGCCGAGCAGGGCGCTCACCCCGACGGTGCTGATGTGCACCACCGATCGGGCGTGCTCCATGGCCCGCACCCGGCTGATCGCCAGCTGCTGGGTGGACTGGTCGGTGATGCCGAAGCTCGCGTTGTTCGTGGGGATGAACAGGAGCTCGGAGCCCTGCACCACGGGGATGCGCATGAGGTCGTCGTAGGCCACCTCGAAGCAGATGCCCATGCCCACGCGCAGGTCGCCGGAGTCGGTGGGCACGTCCATCACGCCCATCTGGTCACCGGCCGCGAAGTCCCGGGGCACCAGGTCGACCTTGGGTGTGATGCGGCGGAACAGGTCGCGGTGTGGGATCCACTCGCCGAAGGGCACCGGGTGCTGCTTGTCGTAGCGGGCCACCGGGCCCTGTCCGGGCAGGTACTGCAGCACCGAGTTCGACACCATCGGGCTGGGCTCGCGCAGGATCGCGCCCACCAGCATCGGGGTGTCGATGGCCCAGCTGGCCTCCGCCAGCAGACCGGCGGCCTCCTCGTCGCGGGTGGGGTCCACGTCCGAGGCGTTCTCCGGCAGGAACACCACGTCCGGTGCGGGGCGCTCCCCCGCCTCGACCTCCTCGGCCGCGCGGTGCACCAGCGTGGTGTGGTTGGTGAGCACCTCCCGGGCGTTCTCGTTGAACCGGAAACCGCTCTGCGGGGCGTCCCCCTGGACGGCCAGCACGTCCAGCGAGGCGCCGGTCGGTGGCGACACGGGCAGCACGAGCGGGCCGAAGGTGAGCACCCCGGCGGCGGCCAGTGCGCCGACGGGCACGGCCACCGGCTCGTTCCGGGTGCGCGCACGCCGTGCCACCCAGACCGCGGTGACCGCGAGCAGCCCGCCGATGGCGCCCACCCAGGCGCTGAGGCCGGCGGAGGTCACCCACCGCACGGCGGCCAGCGTGGGGGCCTCGGCCTGCGAAAAGGCCAGCCGGGCCCACGAGAAACCGCCCCACGGGATGGTCGAGCGCACCCACTCCTGCACCACCCAGCTGGCCCCGACCAACGGCGGGAGCAGCGCGGCCTCGACCGGCAACGAGAAGCGGGAGGTCCACCGCTGCACGGCCACCAGCAGGATGCCCATGCCGATGAGGTAGATCGCCTCGAAGCCGGCCAGGGCCAGCCAGGCGTCGGCGCCCACGTAGATGCCCGACCACCGCAGCAGCGGCACGAAGAGGGCCAGGCCCGCGGTGAGCCCGACCAGTCCCCCGGTGGCGAGGCGGGCGCCGCGGGTGGCCAGGGTGACCAGGGCGACGCCGGGGGCCGCGGCCCACCAGAGACCCGCATCGGGGAAGGCGAGCCAGAGAAGGGTTCCCCCCAGCACTGCGGCGAGAAGGCGTTGGAGGAGGGCGACCACGCCGGGAGTCTAGGCCGCGACGCTGGCTGCGCCGTGCTGGGGCTCCCGGCCCGTCGCCGGCTGGACCTCGGCGGGGTGACCGCGAGAACCGCGCCGTTGGGGCCGCGGGCGGTCCGGCTGGGTGCCGAAGCGTCCACGTTTTCTACTGAGCGCGGTTCTCACGACACCGGATGCTCGCTGTGCGAACGCCTCGGTGATGGGCAGAAACTACCCTGTCCACTGGCTCAGTCAATCCCGCTCTGACCTGCGCAAACGTGCGTTTGCGCAGGTCAGGGGCACATGGCCGGCAGCTGAACTACACCGAGGGAATTCCGGCGTCGTGCGCCACGTGCCCGTCCACCACGGTGACCACGGCCGTCGGGGTGTCCCAGTCGGCCACCCAGTCGTCCAGCTCGCGGGGGGCCACGGAGCCCACCGGGGTGTCCCAGAGCACGAGGTCGGCCTCCCCGCCGCGGCGGACGACTCCCCCCTGCCGGCCGAGCGCACCCCATCCGCTCGTGGTGTGCAGGGACAGCGCCCGGGGGGCCGTGAGCAACCCGCCGGGGTTCTGCGGTCGCACGCACGCCCGCAGTGCGCCCCATGGGTCCCAGGGCGTCACCGGCGAGTCCGACCCGAAGCAGACCGGCACCCCGAGCTCGTCGAGCGTGCGCCAGGGGTTGGTGCGCTGCCACCGCTCCCCCAGCCGCAGCCGGTAGAGCTCCAGCGGGCCGCCCCAGAGCCCCTCGAACATGGGCTGCATGGAACAGGTGACACCCAGCCGGGCGAAGATCCGCATCGCGCGGGGCGAGGGGAGCTCCGCGTGCTCGATGCGGTGGTGCGCCGCCCGCACGGCGTCGTCGCCGAGCTCGGCGGCCGCCTGCTCGAGCCCGTCCGCGGCCACCTCGATCGCCGCGTCGCCGATGGCGTGGAATCCCCCCTGCACCCCGGCGAGGGTGCACGCCACCAGGTGGGCGGCGACCTCGCTGACGGTCAGGTAGAGGTCGCCGGTGGTGTCCGGCGCGTCGGTGTAGGGCTCCAGCAGGCCGGCGTTGCGGGCCCCGAAGCTGCCGTCGAGGTAGATGTCGCCGCCGAGCCCCACCACCCCCAGGGCGTCGCGGAGGTTCCCCGCCCGCACCGGGTCCTCGACGAGCTCGCCCCAGTAGGCCGCCGTGCGCGGGAGGCCGTTGCCCCCGGCGAGCACCACGTCCCGCACGTCCTCCTGGTTGGTGAGGTTGGTCGCCCCCATCTCGTGCACGGTCCCCACCCCGGCCCGGGCGGCCGCGGCGAGGGCGAGGTCGATGTTGCGACGCCGCGCCTCGGGGCCGACGGAGGCCGCCCAGGCCTGCACCACCGCGTCCTGCGCGGCGCGGGTTGCCGTGCCGATGCCGTCCCACCCGTCCTTCGTGGACACCCCGGCGACGGCGGCCAGGGTCGAGGAGACGCAGACGGCGTGCAGGTCCACCCGCGGGGCGTAGACCACGCCGTCCCCGGAGGCGCGGTCGAGCTCGGCCGAGGTCAGGGCCCGGTTCTCGGCCCAGTGGGTCTCGTCCCAGGAGTGGGCGAAGATCGGCGCCCCCGGCTGGCGGGCCGCCGCGGCCGCGATGAGGTCCAGCGCCTCGGTGACGCTCCGGGCCCCCGAGAGGTCGGCGCCGCCGAGCACCTCCCCCGTGGCCGAGACGTGCGCGTGGGCGTCGACGAAGGCCGGGGTGACCAGGCATCCCTCCCCCTCGATGGTGCGCGCGTGCACCATCGAGGAGGTGTCGGGCGCCGCCGTGCTCGGTCCGCACCAGGCCACCCGCCCCGCCTCGAGGACGATCGTCTGCCCTGGCTTGGGCAGCGCGTCGGGATTCCAGGTGGTCACGTTCCGCAGGACGATGGGCTGCATCGGGACAGTCTGCGCGATCCGCGCCGCCGGTTTGGGAGACTCGCGGCATGAGGATCCCCACGACCCCGGCCACCCTCGCCCTCGACGCCGCCGGCGTTCCCTGGACCGGTCACGCCTTCGGCCACGAGGACGACGTGGACGGCTACGGCGAGGAGGCCGCCGAGGCCTTGGGCATCGAGCCCGAGCGGATCTTCAAGACCCTGGTGGTCGACGGTGGCGGCAAGGGGGCCACCCAGCTGGCCGTCGGGGTGGTGGCGGTGGCCGACCGGCTGGACACCAAGGCCATCGCCCGCGAGCTGGGCGTGAAGCGGGTCTCGATGGCGGACGTCGCCGCGGCCGAGCGCGCCACCGGGTACGTGGTGGGTGGCATCTCCCCCTTCGGGCAGAAGACCCGCCTGCCGATGCTGGTGGACCGCCGCATCGAGGACCACGACACGGTCTTCGTCTCCGGCGGGCGCCGGGGCTTCGACGTGGAGATCACCCCATCGTCCCTGCTCGAGGCGACCGGCGGGCGACTGGCGGACATCCGTCAGGGGTGAGCGCGCCCGGCTCAGGCCGGCGTGCTGCCCCCGAAGGCGGGGCGGCTCTCCCAGGGCGTGGTGAGCACCATCGTGGTGGTGGTCGAGCAGCGGGCCGTGGACCGGATGGTGGCGATGAGCTCCTCGAGCACGGCCGGGCGGCTCACACGGACCAGCAGCACGTAGCTGGACGAGCCGGCCACGCTCCAGCAGGCCTCGATCTCGGTGAGGTGGCGCAGCCGGTCGGGCACGTCGTCCGGGGCGCCGGGGTCGAAGGGGGTCAGCGAGAGCAGCGCGGTGATGGGCAGACCGGCGGCCTCGGGGTCGACCACGGCCGCGTACCGCTGGATGATGCCGTTCTCCTCGAGGCGCTTCACCCGCTGGTGGGCCGCCGAGGTGGACAGGTGCACCTTCTGCGCGAGGTCCGTGAAGCTCATCCGCCCGTCCCGGGTCAGGTGCTGGATGATCAGGCGGTCGGTCGCGTCGAGGGGCTGGCTGCTCACGGCGGACAGCCTAGGGGGTGCGCGCCGGGCCACCCTGGTGCCGGCTGTCCTAGTCTGGTCGGGTGACCGACGGACCGCTGATGCTGATCGATGCCGCGAGCCTCTACTACCGGGCCTTCCACGGGGTGCCCGACCGGCGGCGTTCGGCCGACGCACCACCGAACAACGCGATCCGCGGCCTGGTGGACATGACGGCCTCCCTCATCGCCCACCGCCGCCCCGCGGCCCTGGTGATGTGCTGGGACGACGACTGGCGCCCCGCCTTCCGGGTGGAGGCCATCCCCAGCTACAAGCAGCACCGCCTGGCCGCCGGCGACACCACGGGGACCACCGAGGACACCCCGGCGGACCTGGTGCCGCAGGTGCCCGTGATCGTGGAGTTGCTGGCCGCCCTCGGCATCGCCCGGGTGGGCGCGGCCGGTTACGAGGCCGATGACGTGATCGGCACCCTCGTCGAGCGCACCGCCGGACGACGCCCGGTGGAGGTGGTCACGGGTGACCGCGACCTCTTCCAGCTCGTGGACGACGCCGCGGGGGTGAGCGTGCTCTACACCGCGCGCGGCGGGGTGCGGGATGCCGACCTGGTGGACGAGTCCTGGCTGGTGCAGAAGTACGGGCTGGCCTCGGGGCGCGCCTACGCGGAGATGGCCGTGCTGCGCGGCGACCCCTCGGACGGTCTGCCGGGCGTGCAGGGCATCGGGGAGAAGACCGCCGTGCAGCTGCTGGACACCTTCGGCTCGCTCGCCGGGGTGCTCGAGGCCCTGGACCGCGGCGACGACCGCCTCAAGGGCGCCCGCCGGACGCGGCTGGAGGAGGGGCGGGAGTACCTCGCGGCCGCCCCGCAGGTGGTGGACGTGGCCCGGGACGCCCCGGTGGAGCTCGACGAGGCCGCCATGGCCCTGCCCACCGCGCTGCTCGACGCCGCGGCCGTGCGCGACCTGGTCGACCGCTACGACCTCGGCAGCCCCGTGGGACGGCTGCTGGACGCGCTGGGACTGCCCGCGCTGGACTGACCCTCAGTCGAGGCGGTCGGCAGCGACCACGCCGCGCAGCACCTGGTTCATCGCCTTGCGGGCCGTGCCCTGCACCGACGCGTGCGGCGCCGCGAGTTCGACCTGACCCAGCAGGTCCACCACCTGCTTGGCGCGGCGCACGAAGTCCCCGGCGGAGAGCTCGGAGTCGCGCAGCACCATCTCCAGCCGGGCGCCGGAGGCCCACTTGTGCATCATCCACGCCATCCCCGCGTCCGGTTGCGCGGTGGGCGGCAGCTGGTGCTCGATCTCCGAGTCCTCGATGCGGGACCACAGGTCGATCACGCCCTCGTAGGCGCGGTCCACCCGCTCGGTGGGCATGGTCGGGTTGATCGTCACCTCCCCGCGCCGGGGCTCGTGGATGATCACCGAGACGATGGCGGCCAGCTCGGCGGCATCCAGCCCCTGCCAGGTGCCGCGCTGCAAGCACTCGGCCACGAGCAGGTCCTTCTCGGTGTACGTGCGTTGCAGGATGCGCCCGGCCTCGGTGACCTCCTGCCCGTCCTCGGTGAGGTAGCCCCACTCGGCCAGCAGGCTGCAGGTGCGGTCGAACGCGCGCGAGACGGTGTGCGTCCGGCGGGCGACCTTGCGCTGCAGGCCGGCGGTCTCACGCTCCAGGGTGTGCAGGCGGGCCGCCCAGCGGGCGTGTTCCTCCCGGTCCGGGCAGGCGTGGCAGGGGTGGCGCTTCAGGGCGGCCCGCAGCTCGTCGATGCGGTCGAGCCCCCTGTGTGCCCGGTCCTCGGCCGGGGCCGCGGTGCCGGCATCGTCGTGTGCGGTGCCCCGCCCCCGCCCGGGGGGCGGGTCGGCGTCGGGCACCTTCGCCCGCATCGTGGCGGCGAGGTCCTTGCGGTCCTTGGGCTTGCGGGGGTTGAAACGGGAGGGCACCTGTACCCGGCCCTGCACCACCGGCGGCTCGTCGAGGTCGGTGGCCACGACGGTGCGCAGGCGCCCCGCATCGGTCACCAGGGCGACGTCCTCGTGCTTGCGGCTGACCCCGTGGGTGCCGGTGATCACCACCGCGCGGCCGGCGCGACGCCCGGTGCCGATGCGGACCACGTCGCCCGGCACGAGCTCGCCGAGCACGAGCTCCACCTGGGCGCGCTGGGCGGCGCCGCGGCGCTTGGCGGCGTCCTTCTCCGCCTGGGCGAGCTGCTGGCGCAGGTCGGCGTACTCGGAGAAGTCACCCAAGTGGCACTCCATGGCCTCCCGGTAGCCCTCGATCGCCTCGGTGTTGCGGTCCACGGCGCGGGAGTGGCCCGCCATCGCGCGGTCGGCCTGGAACTGGGCGAAGGACTCCTCGAGCAGCTCCCGGGCGGACTGTCGCCCCATCCGCTCCACCAGGTTCACCGCCATGTTCGGCGACGGGCGGAAGGACGACTTCAGCGGGAAGGTGCGCGTGGAGGCCAGGCCGGCCACGTGGGTGGGGTCGACGCGCGGCCCGGAGAGCACCACGGCGTGGCCCTCCACGTCGATCCCGCGGCGACCGGCCCGTCCCGTGAGCTGCGTGTACTCGGCCGGCGTGAGGTCGGCGTGGTTCTCGCCGTTGAACTTGACCAGCTTCTCGATGACGGTCGTCCGTGCGGGCATGTTGACCCCCAGCGCCAGGGTCTCGGTGGCGAACACGCACTGGATGCGCCCGGCGGCGAAAAGCTCCTCCACGATCTCGCGGAACAGCGGCAGCATGCCGGCGTGGTGGGCGGCGTACCCGTTCGTGAGCCCCTCGACGAAGTCGTGGTAGCCCAGGACGCCGAGGTCCTCGGGCGCCACCTGCAGCACGCGGGCCTCCACCTCGTCGTGGATCGCCTCGCCCTCCTCGTCGCTGATGAGGCGTGTGCCGGAGGCCAGCAGCTGGCGCACCGCGGAGTCGCAGCCGATGCGGGAGAAGATGAACACGATGGCCGGCAGCAGCCCGTCGGCGTGCAGGGCCTGCACCACCTGCGTCCGCGAGGGCGTGCCGGTGCCACGCGTGGGCGGGCCCCCGCGGGAGGGACCTCCGTGATCGCGGTGGTCGTCGCGAGCCCGGCCGCTGCCGCGCCGCCCCCGTCCGCGCCGGCCGGCCGGTCCCCCGGAGTCCTCCCGGTGCCAGGCGGTGCGCTCGGCCTGGGCGGTGCGCAGCCGGGCCATGAGTTCGGGGTTCACCGCGGAGGCAGAGCCGCGCCGGGCGCCCACACCGCCCTCCGGGAACAGGTCGTACAGGTCGTTGCCCACCATCATGTGCTGCCACAGCGGCACCGGGCGCACCTCGGAGACGACCACCTCGGTGTCCCCACGCACCTGCTTGAGCCAGGCGCCGAACTCCTCGGCGTTGCTCACGGTGGCCGAGAGGCTGATCACCTGCACGTCGTCCGGCAGGTGCAGGATCACCTCCTCCCACACCACGCCGCGCATGCGGTCGGCGAGGTAGTGCACCTCGTCCATGACCACGAAGCCCAGGCCCGCGAGCGTGGAGGAGTCGGAGTAGAGCATGTTGCGCAGCACCTCGGTGGTCATCACCACCACGGGCGCGTTGCCGTTGACGGAGCTGTCGCCGGTCAACAGGCCCACGTTGGCCTCGCCGTACTCCTGTGCCAGGTCGTGGTACTTCTGGTTGCTCAGGGCCTTGATGGGGGTGGTGTAGAAGCACTTGCGCCCGGTGGCCAGGGCCAGGTGGACGGCGAACTCCCCCACCACCGTCTTGCCGGCACCGGTCGGGGCAGCCACCAGGGCGCCCTTGCCGTCCTCCACCGCCTCGCAGGCCGTGACCTGGAAGTCGTCCAGCTGGAACGGCTGCCCCATCAGGAAGTCCTGCAGGTGCGGGTGGCGGGCACGGCGCTTGGCGGCCGCGAAGCGGTCGGAGGGACTGGACATGTCCCCACCCTAAGTGGCTCAGAGCGCCGAGGCAGTGTCCGCGTCGGCGTCCATCCACTCGGGCCGCTTCCGCCGGCGCGCCTTGTCGCGCACCATGGCGATGCCGCAGGCGACGAAGTACATGAGCATCATCGGGATGGTGAGCGTCACCATGGACATGGGGTCCGGGGCGGCCATGGCGGCGAACACCAGCACGCCCACGGTGGCCCAGCGCCACCCCTTGAGCATCACCCGCCCGGACAGCAGGCCCGCGTGGTTGATGGCGACCATCACCACCGGCAGCAGGAAAGCCACCCCGAACCAGAGGATGAAGTTGCCCACGAAGGCGAAGTAGGGCTCGGCGGCGGTGAAGTTCCCGCCCCCCTCGGGGATGAAGGCTGCCAGAAGAGTCTTCACGGCCGTTGGCAGGGCCCAGATGGCCAGCAGGCAGCCGGCCAGGAACATCGGCACGGCCACCAGGAAGTAGCCGAACGCGATGAGTTTCTCGCGCCGGTAGAGCCCAGGCAGGATGAACGCCCAGAACTGCCAGAGCCAGATGGGGCTGGCGAGGATCACGCCCACCACCGCGGCGATCTTGGCCTTGATGGTGAACGGCTGCGTCACGCCACCGGCGCCGAAGTTGATGGAGAGTTCAGTGCCCCGCTCCTCCGCCACGTCCACGACGGGCTGCATGAGGAAATCAGCGATCTCCTCGTAGTAGTACCAGCCCACGCAGAGCCCGACGAACACCGCAGCCGCCGCGAGGAGCAGGCGGTTGCGGAGTTCCTTGAAGTGGTCCAACAGGGCCATGCGGCCCTCGGGGTTGGAGGCCTTCCGGCGGAAGGGGGTGCGGGGCGTCACGTCCGTCAGTTGAGGCGGGTGCCGTCGCTGGGCTTGTTGTGGTCCGACGAGCGGGTCGGGTCCGCCAGGCGGGAGTCGGGGCGCTCGGCGTCGTAGCGCTCGGCGTGGTCGCGCGGGTTCCAGGACTCGTCGCGCAGGTCGTCCTCGCGGGTGCGGTCGTCCGCGGCCACCCGGCGGGTGTCGTCGCGCCGCCCGGTGGCCTCACCGTCGAGGGTGTCGTCCTTGCCGTCCTTCTTCATCTCGCCGACCTCGGACTTCAGCACCCGGGCCGAGCGGCCCAGGCTGCGCGCCATGTCCGGGAGCTTCGCCGAGGCGAAGACGAGGACGATCACGAGGATCAGGATGAGCAGGATCCAGGGGTTGTCGAAGAGGCGTGCACCCATGATGACTCCTTGACTGAGGTTTGGCCCGGGCGGGCCCGATCACTCTACGGTAGCCGCGGAGCGCCGGGACAACCGTGCGACTGCGGTGTGGGCCCCCTGGCGCACCTCTGCCACCAGGGTCCCCGGCGCGGCCACCATCACCGCTCCACCGGTGCTCCACACCAGGCGCTTCACCCACGAGGGGTCCGCCGCCCGGACCACCACGCGGCGGCGGCCCGCAGCTGGCTCGCGCAGGTCCGTGGCCCCGGCCGGCGGGACGGACAGCTCCTCCAGGTCCACCGCGCCGTAGTACTCGGCCACCCAGTCGGCCTCCGGGCTGAGGTCCAGCACCACCTCCACGTCGTCCGGCCCGCCCGCATAGGTGCCGGCGTCCAGGTCCTTCGGCTCGGCCTCCAGCGGCGGGGTGCCGTCGGCGTCCAGCACCTGCGCGGAGGCGATGCGGTCCAGCCGGAACAGGCGCACCCCCTGGGCGGTGTGGCACCACGCCTCGAGGTAGGTCTGCCCGTCCACGGCGACCACCCGCATCGGGGAAACCTCCCGGGTGCTCGCCTCGTCGCGACCGTGGGCGACGTGCACCAGCCGCACCCGGCGCTGCTCCTGCACGGCCCGGCGCAGGTCGGCGGCCAGCGGGTCGTCCTGCGGGGAGGCGGCCTCTTGCACCACGGTGCCCTCCACCAGGGAGCGCAGCGGGCCGGCCGCCCCCACGATCCGCTCGGCCAGCCGGTGGGCGTTCTCGCGGTCCTCGGCGGGCAGGCCGGGGGCGCCGGCGACCGAGCGCAGACCGGCCACCAGCGCGGTGGCCTCGTCCGGGCCGAGCCGCAGCGGGCGGGCGATGGTGTCGGCGTTGCGCAGGTAGACGTGCCCGCCGGCCCACTCGGCCTCGATGAGGTCGTCCGGCATCCGCCCCGGCAGGCCGCACATGAAGATCAGCTGCAGGTCGCGCTCCAGCGAGGCCGGCGTCACCCCGAAGGTGCGGGCCGCCTCCTCGATCTCGACGCCCTGGCGCTGCAGCAGCCACGGCACCATCGAGAGCAGTCGTTCCAGACGGGCGGTGGCGGACTCGGCGGCCATCAGTCCTCCTGCTGGGTGGGGGCGAAGGTGATCAGGGAGTGGACGGGCTGACTCGGCCCCCCGACCACGGGGTGCAACCGGTCGACCACCTGGGTGCGCAGGTCCGCGGGCTCCACCGCGAGCAGGTCGGGGCCCAGCTCCGCCAGCTGGCCGACGATGCGGGAGCGGTCGGCCGCCCGCAGCACGAGCAGGTCCCCGGACGCGCCGGGCGTCACCTCGTCGGCCCACCGGCGCAGCGCCCACCCGCGGCCGGGGGCGACGGTGACGCGGGCCTCCACGGTGTCGGTCGTCCCCTCGGTGGCGGCGGCGATCATGGCCGAGGGGTCGTGGTCGGCGGGCACCTGCACCACGTCGGCGGGGCCGGTGGGGCGCACCCGGCCCACCACCCGGGAGAGCCGGAACACCCGCGGGGCGTCCCGGTCGAGGTCGTACCCGGTGACGTACCACCGGCCGCGGCGCAGCAGCAGTGCCCAGGGGTGCACGCGGCGGCGGGTGATCGGGGCGCCGCTGCGGCGGTAATCGAACTCGACGGCCCGGCGGGCGTCGATCGCGTCGCGCAGGCCGGTGAACGCGGCCTCGGGGGTGCGGATCACCGGTTGCACGCCGAGCGCCGCGGGCAGCGCGTCCCCGGCCCGGTCCTCATCGGGCTCCAGGGCCGTGATCTTGTGCAGCGCGCGCTGGGCGGCCGTCGAGAGCGAGGCCTGGCCCCACACGCGCGCGGCGACCCCCAGCATCGTGAGCTCCTCGGCGGTGAACACGAGCTCGGGCAGGGCGTACTCGTCGGGGTCGACGCGGTAGCCCTCCTCGTCGTCGAAGCCGGGGTCCACCGGCCCGGTGGTGATGGGCACGCCCAAGGCGCGCAGGTCGTTCTTGTCGCGCTCGAAGGTGCGGTCGAAGGCCTCGGCCGAACCCTCCTGGTACTCCGGCATCGCCCGCCGGATCTCCGCCTTGGTGAGCGGGCGCCGGGTGTGCAGGAGCGCCAGGAGCAGGTTCAGCAAACGCTCCGTCTTGAGGTTCGGGTCATGCCCGCGTCCTGCCGCTGCCATGTGCCTCTCGTCCTGCCCTCTCGCCGGTGGGTGTGCGCAGCGGGTGCCGCGCGGGCCGCCGTCGTCGGGGGCGGGTGCCCCCCGACGATCGGTCGGCGGTGCTCTCAGCGGTCGGAGACGTCCACGAGGTCGACCACGAAGATCAACGTCTCCCCCGGGCCGATCACGCCGCCGGCGCCCTGGTCGCCGTAGGCGAGGTGGGCCGGGATGGTGAGCTTGCGGCGCCCGCCGACGCGCATGCCCTGCATGCCCTGGTCCCAGCCGGCGATGACCTGGCCGATGCCGAGCTGGAACTGCAGCGGCGCGCCGCGGTCCCAGCTGGCGTCGAACTGCTCACCGGTGGAGAAGGACACCCCCACGTAGTGGGCGGAGATGACGTCGCCGGCCCCGGCCTGGGAGCCGTCGCCCTCGATGAGGTCCTCGACCACCAGGTCGGTGGGCGCCTCGCCCTCCGGGAAGTCGACCTCGGGCTTGCTGCGCTGTGCGTCGGTCATGTCTCGTCCCTCTCCGGGCACACGAAGGGCCCTCACGAATCTGTGAGGGCCCAGTGTGCCTGATGGTGGCCGGGTCAGGCAGCCCGGAGGGTGGAGCGGCAGGTCACTCGGACGGGGCCTCGCCGGAGCCGTCCTGCTGGCCGCCGTCAGCGGACTGGGCGTCCAGGATGTCCACCACGAAGACGAGCGTGTCGTCGCCCTCGATGCCCGCGTTCGGCATGCCCTCCTCGCCGTAGCCCTTGGCCGGGGGAACGATCAGCTCCACGCGGGAGCCGACCTTCTTGCCCACCAGGGTCTCGTCCCAGCCGGGGATCAGGCGGCCCACGCCGATCGGGAAGGAGGTGGGGGCGCCGCGGTCGTGCGAGGAGTCGAACTTCTCGCCCTCGGCGCCCTTCTTCCACGTCACACCCGTGTAGTGGATGGTGAGCTGGTCGCCCTTCTTCACCTCGTCACCCTCGCCCTCGATGAGGGTGGCCTCCTTGAGCTCCTTCGGCGCCTCGGAGTCGGGCATGGTGATCTGTGCCGGCTTGTCGGTGAAGACCTCGGCCTTCGGGAAGTCCTCGGGGGCCTCCTTCTCGGTGCCGGTGGCCTCCTTCAGCGGCTTGCTGGCCTCGGTCACCTTCATCAGGTACACCACGGTGTCGCCGGCCTCCAGCCCCAGCTGCGGCGCGCCCTGCTCACCGAAGGCGTCCTTCGCCGGGATGGCCACGGCGATCGTGCTGCCGACCTTCTTGCCCTCCATGGCCGAGCGGAGGGCGGCGATGGTCTGCTCGTCGTTCAGGCCGATCGGCACGGCGTTCTGGCCGAAGGCGTTCTGCAGCTCCTTGCCGGAGGTGCCGTTGTACAGGGCGTACTCCACCATCGCGGTGTGGTCGGCGGTGAGCTCCTCGCCGTCGCCCTCCTCCACGATCTTGTCCTGGGTCTCGGAGACGGTGAACGGGCCGTCGCCGAAGGTGATGGAGGGCTTGTCGCCGCCGGAGATCTCCAGGTCGTCGAGCGTGCCGGCCGCCTCGGGGTCCGGCTTCTTGCCGTCGGCGTCCTGCGCCTCGCCGCTGGCGTCGCCGGAGGACGAGGGGTCGGCCGAGCTGCCGGAGGCCCCGTCGGCGCCGGTGCCCTGCGAGGCACCGTCGGAGGGCTCCTGCGAGGACTGCTCGCCGCCCTCGGACGACTCGTCGCCGCCGGCCTCGGACGAGCTGCTCGACGAGGTGGACTCCGAGGAGTTCTCCTCGGACTCCTCACCGCCGCAGGCGCTCAACGTCAGCGCGGCGGTGGACACGAGGGCGATCAGGCGGATGGGGGTGCGCTTCACAGGAGAACTTCCTCACGGGTGGACGTCTGGTCGGCACGCATCGTAGACGCGGGAGTCTGGGCATCGGCTGGGAATCGGTTCAGGAATCGGTCAGGTTCCGCAGGCGGCTACCGTGTGCGCATGGCTGAATCCCCCCGCCCCACGACCTCGCGTCGACGTCTTCCCGCCTGGGCCGCGGCCCTGCTCGATGCGGGGTCGATCGCCCTGTTCGCCGGGATCGGACGCCAGAGCCACTCCACCGGCGACGCGCTGACGGGCATCCCCCAGACCGCGTGGCCCTTCTGGGCCGGGGCGGCACTCGGGTGGGTGGCGACCGCGGCGGTGCGCCGCCGCGTGCCGTCCACCCTGGCCGAGGGAGCCGTGGTGCTCGTGGCCACGATCCTGGTGGGAATGGCGCTGCGCCAGCTCACCGACCAGGGCACCGCCACCCCCTTCGTGGTGGTGGCCACGCTCAGCCTCACCCTGTTGCTCCTGGGCTGGCGGCTGGTGGCGGGCTGGCTGCAGCGCCGCTGAGGGCCGCGGGACGCACCGATGCCGCGGGGCCCGGGGGGGTCGTCAGCCCGCTCGAGGGGGCCTCAGTCGCGCTCGAGGCGGGTGCTGCCCAGACGCTCCTGCCGCTCCTGGTCGCGGCGCACCCGGCGGAGCTTCTTCGGGGAGATCCACCGCTCCCCCAAGTTCTCCGAAGTCCAGTCCTCGGCCGCGAAGCGCTCGGTCCACCCGCCGGCCGAGACGTCCGCATCGGACCCGGCCTTCGCGGGGCGGCGCGCCAGCTCGGGCGCGGCGACCTCGGGGGCGAGCCTCCGCATCGAGATGAGGAAGCCCGTGTGCCCGTGCATGCGGTGCTCGGGGCGCACGGCGAGTCCCTCCAGGTGCCAGCCGCGCACCATCGACTCCCACGCCTTCGGCTCGGTGAACCCGCCGTGGTCGCGCGCGGCCTCGGCCACGCGCGAGAGCTGGGTGGCCGTGGCGACGTAGCAGATGAGCACCCCACCGGGCACCAGAGCCCCCGCGACCGCCTCGAGGCAGTCCCAGGGCGCCAGCATGTCCAGCACCACGCGGTCGACGCTGCCCGCCGGCAGGGTCGCGGGCAGCTGCTCGGCGAGGTCGCCCAGGTGGATCTTCCACGCCGGGTGGTCGCCGCCGAGGAAGGCCCGCGCGTTGGAGCGGGCGATCTCGGCGAACTCCTCCCGCAGCTCGAAGCTGTGCAGGCGCCCGCCCTCCCCGACGGCCCGCAGCAGCGACATGCTCAGTGCGCCGGAGCCGACGCCGGCCTCCACGACCACGGCGCCGGGGAAGATGTCGGCCAGGCCCACGATCTGCGCGGAGTCCTTCGGGTAGACCACGGCGGCGCCACGCGGCATCGACATGACGTGGTCGCTCAGCAGCGGGCGCAGGGCGAGCCACTCGGCGCCGGTGGAGTGGATGACCACCGACCCGTCCGGGGCCCCGATGAGGTCGTCGTGCTGGATGTGGCCGCGCGTGTTGTGGAAGCGCTTGCCGGGCTCGAGCACGATGGTGTGCATGCGCCCCTTGGGGTCGGTCAGCTGCACCCGCTCCCCCACCCGGAAGGGACCCCGGCGGCCGTCCTCCCCGGACCACGGCACGGCGGGACCGGCACCCTCCCCCTCGGTGGCGGCGGCTGGGGACGGCGGGGTCTGCGAGCTCATGGCGGGTGAGTCTACGGACCGGTGTTGGCGCGCATCCCCGCATCGAGCGAGGCGTGGTCGGCCAGCCCGACGATCTGGGGCGGCCCCTGGCGGCCGTCAGGCTGCTGCACCCCCGGCTGGCGGATCGCCGCCAGGGTGAGCTCCCGGCCGAGGACGGCCTCGATGAGACGGGTGATGTCCTCCTGCGGGGCGGCGTCCACGGTCCAGTCCCCCGGGACGGTGCGCGCGACGGCCGACAGCGGCGTGGAGTCACGCACCTCGGCGGGCACCTGCGCCAGCGCCGAGGGGTCCACCAGGCCGACCGCGCGGTGCTCGGCATCGGTGGTGACCACGGTGACCGGCACCGGGAAGCCGCGGACCTGCAGCAGAGTGGCCACGGGCGCGTCCTGCGGGATGCCGACGGCCGGCCGCATCACCGAGGCCGTGGTGTGACGGCCCAGCTCGCGGCGGGCGGTGCCGGCCTGGATGGAGCGGCTGGCCCCGGCCCACAGGATCCAGGCGATGAGCCCGCCCCAGAGCAGGAAGACCAGGGACCCCCCGGTGGCCATCTGCCAGGCGATGAAGGCGATCACGAGGGCGGCGATCAGCCGACCGCTCCAGCCCGCGGCGATGAGCCCGGCAGGACGGCTGTCGGTGGCCTTCCACACCAGCGAGTCCACCACGTGGCCGCCGTCCAGGGGCATGCCCGGCAGCAGGTTGAACACGCCCACCAGGGCGTTCACCCAGACCGCGCTGGCCACCACCATGTGGCCCAGGCCGTCGGGGACGACGAACCACAGGCCGAGGGCGATGGCGGCGAGGACGAGGTTGGCCAGCGGCCCGGCGACGGCCACCAGCGCGTTGCTGCCGGGGCTGGTGTTGTCGGACTGGTGGGCGGTGTGCCCCCCGATGAGGTCGAGCTGCACCTGGGTGACGGTGTAGCCCCGCCACTGGGCCACCAGCACGTGCCCGAGCTCGTGGACGAAGACGCTGAACACCAGCATGACCGCGTAGGCCAATCCGAGCCCGTAGGCCGTGGGCGCCCCGAGGCTGGCGGTGAGCTGGGTGCCGTTGAGCACCACCACCAGGATGACCAGCAGCGGCCAGGTGCGTCCGAGGTAGACCGGGACGCCGCGGACACTGCCGATGCGCCATCCGGAGGACTGCGGCATGGGGGCTCCTAGGTCGGGGACCCTGGCGCGGGGTGGGGGTTGTCGCCAGGGGGACCAGCCTACGGGGAGGTGGGTTGTCGGTGCTGGCGCCTACTCTGCAGGCATGGTCACCGCAGCCCTGTCCCCCAGCCGTGCCGGCGACTTCATGCAGTGCCCGCTGCTCTACCGCTTCCGGGTGGTCGACCGGCTGCCCGAGCCGCCGAGCGCGGCCGCGGTCCGGGGCACGTTCGTGCACTCGGTGCTGGAGAACGTGTTCGACCTACCCGCCCACCGGCGTCGCCCGGACGATGCCGTGGGCCTGATGGAGCAGACCTGGGCCGACCTGGTGGCCGAGCGCCCGGAGGTGCTGGAGGTGCTGCGCGCGGACGGTTCGGGGGCAACGGCGTTGGACGCCGTGGACGGTGACGCGGATCGGGCCAGCACGGGCGCTGCCGTCCAGCCCACCCCCGAGGAGCTGGCGGCGTGGATGGCGGACGCCGAGGCACTGGTGCGCAGGTGGTTCACCCTGGAGGACCCCAGCGTGCTGGAGCCGGCCGAACGGGAGCTGTACGTGGAGGTGCCGGTGGACCGTGGTGGCGAGCGGGGCGAGCTGGTGCTGCGAGGGTACGTCGACCGGCTCGACGTGGCGCCGGCCGACGGCGCGTTGCGGGTGGTGGACTACAAGACCGGCCGCGCCCCCTCGGAGCTCTTCCAGGCCAAGGCGCTGTTCCAGATGAAGTTCTACGCCCTGGCCATCTGGCGGCTGCGGGGTCGGGTGCCTGCGCTGCTGCAGCTGGTCTACCTGAAGGACGGCACCGTCCTGCGCCACGTGCCCACGCAGGAGGAACTGCTGGCCACCGAGCGCAAGGTCGTGGCGCTCTACGACGCCATCGAGCGCGCGGCGGAGCTCGGCGACTGGCGGCCGAACCGCAGCCGGCTGTGCGACTGGTGCAGCTTCCAGTCCATCTGCCCGGCGTGGGGTGGCACGCCCCCGCCGCTGCCCGGGAACGCCAGGGACCGGGCGACCGATGAGGCGGTGACCGGCGATGCCGACACGGCCGACTGACGCGGACGAGGTCGACGCGGTCGCCCTGCGTCGGATCTCCATGGAGCTCGCGGCGCTGTCCGAGTCCGGTCTGGCGTACTGCCGCGACCACTTCGACATCGGCCGCTTCCACCGCATCGGGGAACTGGCCGACGAGCTGCTGCAGCTCGCGGGTGTGGAGGGCCTGCGCCCCTACGACCCGGCCATTGCCTCGGTGGCCGGCTACACCACTCCGAAGCTGGACGTGCGGGGCGGACTCTTCGACGAGGCCGGGCGGGTGCTCCTGGTCCGCGAGGTCGCCGACGACGGACGGTGGACCCTGCCCGGTGGCTGGTGCGACGTGCTGGAGTCACCGCGCCGGGCCATCGAGCGGGAGGTGCTGGAGGAGGCGGGTGTGACGGTGGAGGCCGGCCACCTGGCGGCGGTGGTCGACCGCGAGCTGTGGCCCCACCAGCCGGCCCACGACCGCCACAGCTACAAGCTGTTCTTCGTGTGCACCCCGACCGGCGCGGTGGACACCGGATACACCAGCGACGAGACCAGCGGCCTGGGGTGGTTCGCCGTGGACGACCTGCCGGAGCTGTCCGTGGACCGCGTCGTTCCCGGACAGATCCGCCTGCTGCACGAGCACTGGCGCCGGCCGGGTCCGGCCCACGTCGACTGAACGACGGGTCGGTGGGGGCTCAGCGGCTGAAGCGGCCCCACAGTGAATCGACCGTCTCCCCGTCCAGGGTGTCGACGGTGATCGTGTTGGGCGTCTCGGGCAGGTCCACCATGAGCGGGATGGCCACCAGGTTGGTTCCCGCCGCCGAGGCCGAGCCCACGCCGGAGGGCGAGTCCTCCAGGGCCAGGCACTCCGTGGGGTCGACGCCGAGCCGCTCGGCGGCGGTCAGGTAGGGCTCCGGGTCGGGCTTGCCGGCCGAGACCGCGTCACCGGTGACCACGGTGGTGAAGGTCCCCGCGGGCAGGGTGGCGGTGAAGGTGTCGGCCAGCAGGGTCCAGGACATGGTGACCAGGGCGGTGGGGATGCCCCGCTCGACGCACTCGCCCAACAGCTCGCGCGCCCCGGGCCGCCACGGCACCCCGGCGGCGACCTGGTCGCTGACCTCCCGGAGCAGGCGCTCGATGATCTCGCCCTCGGTGAGGGTCACCGGCGTCCGGTCCAGGATGATGCGGGCCGAGACCTCCAGCGGGTTGCCGACCATCGCCAGCGCGTCGTCGTGGGTCCAGGTGCCGCCGTGCTCCTCGACGAGGGCCGTCTCGGCGGCCATCCACATCGGCTCGGTGTCGATGAGGGTGCCGTCCATGTCGAACAGGACGGCGGCGGGCTGGCTGGGAGTGTGGGGCTGCGATGACACCGCCACAGTGTGGCAGCCCTGCATCGGCCACCTAGGCTGAGGGGATGGTGAACAGCGATCCGATGGAGCTGCGCAACCCGGTGGTCGTGGCCGGTTTCGAGGGGTGGAACGACGCCGGGGAGGCCGCGACGGCGGCGGTGGCCCACCTCATCGAGGTCTGGGACGCCGAGCTGGTGGCCGCCTTCGACCCTGAGGACTACTACGACTTCCAGGTGCACCGCCCCCGGATGGTGCGCCGTGGTGGCCGCCGCCAGGTGGACTGGCCCACGACCACCTTCCACGTCGCCCGCCCGCCGGGCCTCGACCGCGACGTGGTGCTCGTGCAGGGCCTGGAGCCCTCGATGCGGTGGCGCGCCTTCACCGACGAGCTCGTCGGCTGGGTGTTGGAGGCCGGCGCCACGGAGTTCGTGACGCTCGGGGCCATGCTCGCGGACGTGCCCCACACCCGCCCGCTGCCGGTGACCACCACGACGAACTCGATGGCCCTGCAGCGGCGGCTCGACGTCTCCGGCGGGGACTACGAGGGGCCCACCGGCATCGTCGGCGTCCTCAACCAGGAGGCCGAGGACGCCGGGATCGATGCGGTGAGCGTGTGGGTCTCGATCCCGCACTACGCCGGCGGGGTGCCCTCGCCGCGCGCCACCTGGGGGCTGCTGTCGGCCCTGGAGGAGGTGCTCGACACCGTCATCGACACCGCCGACCTGGAGGAGCTGGCCCGGGCGTGGACGCGGGGCGTGGAGGAGCTGACCAGCGAGGACGAGCACGTGGCCGAGTACGTCGAGGCGCTGGAGGAGGCCGTCGACGAGATGAGCTCGCCGCAGGCCTCCGGCGACGCCCTGGCCAAGGAGTTCGAGCAGTACCTGAAGCGCCGCGAGGGCGACGGCGGCACCACGCCGCCCGTCTGAGCCGGGCCGGGCGCCGCCGCGCGAGCCGGCCTGCTCAGCCCAGGTCGATGCCGAGCAGGGCGTCCACGGCCGTGCGCACGCCACGGGCCTCGGCCCGCGCCGCCGCGGCGGCCGCGCCGGTCTGCTCGCCGAGCACCGCATCGGCCCAGCGGTCCACCACGGCCAGGGCGCCGGGGGCGTCCAGGTCGTCGGCGATCCGCTCGGCGAGCTGCCGGGCCACGGCGTCACCGGCCGGGGCGTCCTCCGCATCGGCGGTGGACGGCGAGGCGGTGGCGGTCTGCGCCGCGTGGCGCCAGCGGTCCAGCCGCTGGCGGGCGGCCTCGAGGTGGGCGTCGGTCCACTCCCAGGCCGTGCGGTAGTGCTGCGAGAGCAGGGCCAGCCGGATGGCGGCCGGGTCCTCCCCCGCGGCCCGCAGCCGCGAGACGAGCACCAGGTTGCCCTTGGACTTGCTCATCTTCTCGCCGTCGAGGCCCACCATCGCCTGGTGGACGTAGTGCTCGGCGAAGGCATCGTCGGTGAGGGCACGCGTCTGGGCGGCGCTCATCTCGTGGTGCGGGAAGACCAGGTCGTCCCCACCGCCCTGCACGAGGAAGGGGGTGCCCAGGTGGTCGCGCGCGATGGTGGTGCACTCGATGTGCCAGCCGGGGCGCCCCGCCCCCAGGCTGCCGCCCTCCCAGTGTGGCTCGCCCTCCCGGTGGGCGCGCCACAGCAGGGGGTCGAGCCGGTCGCGCTTGCCGGCGCGGTCGGGGTCACCGCCACGGTCGGCGAAGACCTCCATCATCTGCGTGGGGGTCCAGTGCGAGACCTCACCGAAGGTGGGCACCTGCGCCAGGTCGAGGTACACATCGGCCGGTGACTCCCCCGCATCGGCCGCGGCGTCCTCGGCGGGCACCCGGTAGGCGCGGCCGGACTCGAGCATGGCCCGGATGGCGGCGACGTCGGAGGGGATGCCCTCCACCGCACCGACGTAGGCGTCAGGCGCGATGATGCGCAGCGCCGCCATGTCGTCGCGGAAGAGCTGGATCTCGCGGGAGGCGAGCTCCTCCCAGTGCACCCCGTCGCGCTCGGCGCGCTCGAGCAGGGGCTCGTCCACGTCGGTGACGTTCTGCACGAAGCGCACCGGGTGGCCCGCGGCCCGCAGGGCCCGGTTCACCAGGTCGAAGGTGAGGTAGGTGGCGGCGTGGCCCAGGTGCGTGGCGTCGTAGGGGGTGATCCCGCAGACGTAGAGCCCCGCCTCCTGCCCCGGGCGCGGGGTTAGCGGGGTGATCGCGCCGCGCGCGGTGTCGTGGACCCGGGGGCCCTCGGCGGTGAAGGGCAGGGCGGGCACGTCAGGTGAGGTCCAGGAATCCACGGGCACAGCCTAGGTGAGCCGTCCCCCACGTTGTGTCGCCCGCCGGCCCGGCGGCCCGGCGGCCCGGCGGCCCCGGTTCCCGGTGTCAGACTGCCCCCATGATCGTGGACAAGGCGGTGTACGCCGGTGGGCGACGGCACGAGTGCCCCGACGCGGCCGCGGGGCTCGCCGACGCGCGGCGCCGCAACGAGGCCGGTGGGCCGGAGAGCGAGCGCGCCTTCGTCTGGGTGGGGCTGTTCGAACCCACCGGGGACGAGGTGCGCGAGTTCACCGAGCTGTTCGCCATGCACCCGCTGATGGTGGAGGACATCGTCACCGGCCGGCAGCGCCCCAAGCTGGACGTGGTCGACGACACCGCGATGCTGGTGTTCCGCACCCTGGCCTACTTCGAGGAGAACAGCGACGTCGAGACCGGGGAGGTGCTGCTGGCTTGGGGCCCGGACTGGGTGCTGACGGTGCGCCACGGCGACGTGACCCGGCTGGACGGTGTGCGCTCGCGACTGGAGCACTCACCGGACCTGATGCGGCACGGCCCCGCGGCGGCCGTCTTCGTGGTGGCCGACCACATCGTGGACATCTACACGGCCGTCGACCTGGAGCTGAACGACGACCTGATACGGGTGGAGCAGGCGACCTTCGCCGACGGGGGCCAGGTGGACGTCTCCGACATCTACGCCCTCAAGCGGGAGATCCTGGAGGCGCGGGGTGCGGTGCACCCGCTGGTGAAGCCGGTGCGGCAGCTCATCGCGGCCGACGAGCTCGTGCCGTCCCCGCTGAACCCGTACTTCAGCGACGTCCAGGACCACCTGCTGCGGGCCGACGACAACATCATGGACTACGACCAGTCGCTCACCGACATCCTCCAGGCCCACCTGGCGATGGTGTCGGTCAAGCAGGGTGAGGACGCGCGGCAGATCTCTGCGTGGGCGGCCTTGGCGGTGATCCCCACCATCGTCGGCGCGATCTACGGCATGAACTTCGACCACATGCCCGAGCTGCACACCGCGTGGGGCTACCCGGTGGTGCTGCTGCTGACCGCTGCCGCCGTGGTGCTGCTGTACTGGCGGTTCCGGCGCTCCGGGTGGCTCTGAGGGCCGGCTGCGCTCAGGCGCGGGGCTCGTCGTCGAGCTCGACCTCGGAGTCGTCGTCGTAGGAGTACGAGTCCTGGTCCCCGTCGTAGTCGTCGTCGTAGCGGGAGACCACGTCGTCCTCGTCGTCGGTGTCCTCGTCGTCCGAGTCGTCGAAGTCGTCCTCGTCCTCATCGTCGTCCGAGTAGACCTCGAACGGCGTGACCTCCCCGTGGGTGTCCATCAGGGCGTCGTCGTAGTCCTCGAACGCGTCCGCGAGGTCGTTGTACGCCGCGATCACGCGCGGGTCCTCCTCGCCGGTGCGTGAGGCGCAGGCCTCGAGATGCCGCTCCAGGGCGGTCACGAGGGTGGTCAGGGCGCTCCGCGGGTCAGTGGCCATGGCCCCACGGTAGCCCGCCGCGCCGCCGGGCGGTAGGTGGTTTCGTTGTGCACAATGTGCCGATGCTGGACAGCCGACCCTTCGTGCCTCCCCACCGCAAGGCGCGGGCAGCTGCCGTGTGGGAGTACCGCACGGTGGAGGCCCACCGCGAGATGACCCGAGCCGACCTGTGCCAGGTCCTCACCGAGCTCGCCGAGTACGAGGGCTGGAACCTGCACACGGTGCGGCACTACCAGTCCGGGCGCCGCAGGGTGTCGCTGCGCCGCAAGGTGATTCGCCAGCGGCGAACCGCGTGAGGTGACCGCCCCGGGCACCCCGCCCGGGGCGTGCCGGGGTAGCGGAGGGCCTCAGGCCTCCATCACGAAGCGGTGGAGTACCCGCGCGCCGAACTCCAACGCGCTGACCGGGACCCGCTCGTCGATGCCGTGGAAGAGCGGCGCGAAGTCCAGGTCGGCCGGCAGCTGCAGGGGCACGAAGCCGTAGCCGGTGATCCCCAGGTCACCCAAGTGCTTGTTGTCGGTGCCGCCCGACAGGCAGTAGGGCAGCACACGGCACCCGGGGTCCTCGGCCTCCAGTGCGGCCCGCATCGTGTCCACCAGGGGGGTGTCGAAGTCGGCCTCCAGGGAGGGGCCCAGGTGGTGGATGCCCACCTCCACGTGCTCCCCGGCCAGCTCTTGGATGGTGGCGAGCACCTGCTCCCACTGGCCCGGCAGGTACCGGCAGTCGAGTCCTGCGGTGACCGTCTGCGGCACCACGTTGTGCTTGTACCCGCCGGAGACCATCGTCGGGTTGATCGTGTTGCGCAGCGTGCCCTTGACGAAGGCGTGGGCTCCCCCGGTGGCGCCCACCACCTCGGTCAGCGAGGGGGCGTCGTCGACGGACCAGTCGATGCCGGCCTGCTCCCCCACGCCCTCCAGCAGCACCCGGACGGACTCGATGGTCTCGGCCGGCCACTCGTGCTCGTGGATGGCGGTCAGTGCGCGGGACATGTGCACCACGGCGTTGTCCTGGGTGGGCACCGACCCGTGGCCGGCGCGCCCGCGGGCGGTGAGGGTGAGCCAGGCGATGCCCTTCTCCGCGGTCTGCACGAGGTAGGTGCGCTGCGGCTCGGCGCCCGCGGCGAGCGCCTGGCCGGGGACCGTGATGGAGAAACCCCCCACCTCGGAGACGGCCTCAGTGCACCCGGCGAACAGCTCCGGGTGGTGCTCCACCAGGTGCCCGGCGCCCTTGACGCCGCCGGCCTCCTCGTCGGCGAAGAACGCGACCACCAGGTCACGGTCCGGCTGGGTGCCCGTGCGGGCGAGGTACCGCACGACCGCCAGGATCATGGCGTCCATGTCCTTCATGTCCACGGCACCGCGGCCCCAGACCATGCCGTCCTTGAGCTCGGCGGCGAAGGGGTCCACCGACCAGTCGGCGGCCTCGGCGGGGACCACGTCCAGGTGCCCGTGCAGCACCAGGCCCGGCCGCTCGGGGTTCTTGCCGGGCAGGCGCACGACCACGCTGGTGCGGCCCGGGTCCGACTCGAACACCTGCGGCTCCAGATCCACCTCGGTGAGCCGGTCGACCACGTAGTCGGCCGCCTCGCGCTCCCCCGGCCCGGTGCCGTCCCCGTAGTTCGTGCTGTCGATGCGGATCAGCTCCCGGCAGAGGTCCACCACCTCGTCGGCCGGAGTGGGGACTGCCCCGGGGTCGGTCGTCGTCGTTGCGGGCGTCACGGCATCGGAGGTCACGCGCCCACGGTACGGGGGGCGAGGCGATCGCGGCCCACGGTGGGTGGGGCGCTGTGGCTCAGACGGCCGGCTCGGTGGTGCCGACGGCGCGCTGGCCCAGGTTCTCGTCGATGCGCAGCAGCCCCGGCCCGGGGTGAGGCTCACCTGCCCCGGCGTGGCCACACGGTGTCGGCGTGGCGCGGAGTCGGGCAGGGGCCGGCGCAGGGTCGCGAGAGGCGAGCGCGTGGCCCCCGTGTGTGAGGATGGGGCCATGCATCGTGCCGCGGTTCCGCACCAGCAGGACGGGTGGGAGGAGCCGGCGGGGTGGGACCCTGGGGCGGCCGACGTGGCGCGACGCGCACTGGTGGACCACACCATGGCCTCGCGACGCGCCTCCCGGCAGGTGATCGCTCACTACTCCACCTCGTTCGGGCTGGCCACGCGGCTGCTCGGGGAACCGGTGCGCCACCGGGTGCGCTCGCTCTACGCGCTGGTGCGGGTGGCCGACGAGATCGTCGACGGCGCGGCCGCCGGAGCCGGCCTGGGGCCCGACGCCATCGGCGCCCTGCTGGACGACCACGAGGCCCGCACCGAGGAGGCGCTCGCCACCGGGTACAGCACCGACCCGGTGGTCCACGCCTTCGCCGACGCCGCCCGGGCCTGCGGGATCACCCCGGAGCTCACCCGCCCCTTCTACGCCTCGATGCGGGCGGACCTGCAGGTGGCCGAGCACGACGAGCGGACCTTCGAGGAGTACGTCTACGGCTCCGCGGAGATGGTGGGTCTGATGTGCCTGCGCGCCTTCGCCACGGACGACGCCCCGACGCCCGTGGCCCCCTCGCCCGACCTGGTGGAGGGCGCCCGTCGACTGGGTGCGGCCTTCCAGAAGGTGAACTTCCTGCGCGACCTGGCCGAGGACACCGACGGTCGGGGGCGGGCGTACTTCCCGGGCCTCGACCCCGCCAGCCTGAGCACCGTCCACCGGGACGCGCTGGTGGCCGGCATCCGCGCCGACCTGGCCGTGGCCGATGCGGTGATCCCCCGCCTGCCCGACTCCAGCCGTACCGCGGTGCGGGTCTGCCACGACCTGTACGCGGCGCTCACCGACCGGTTGGCGCGGACCCCAGCCCACGCGCTGCGCACCCGACGGGTGCGGGTCCCCGACGCGCGCAAGGCGGCGATCGTCGGCCGGGCCGTGGTGCGTGAGCGATGCGGGGGGCTCCCCCGCATCGGACGGGAGGAGACACGATGAGGCGCGCGATCGTCATCGGCGGCGGGGTGGCCGGGCTGTCCACCGCCGGGCTGCTGGCCCGGGAGGGGTACGCCGTCACCGTGCTCGAGCGCGGACACACCACGGGCGGTCGGGCCGGGTCCTGGGCCAGCTCGACCGAGGCCGGGGACTTCCGGTTCGACACCGGGCCGAGCTGGTACCTCATGCCCGAGGTGTTCGAGCACTGGTTCGCGATGATGGGCAGCTCGGTGGGCGAGCGACTCGACCTGGTGGACCTCGACCCGGCCTACCGGGTGTTCTCCCCGGCGGCCGGGGCGCTCGAGGTGCGGTCGGGGCGCCACGAGGCGACCGAGCTCTTCGAGTCCGTGGAGCCGGGGGCCGGGCGGGCGCTGGGCGCGTACCTGGACAGTGCCGGCTCCACCTACGTGATGGCGCGGGAGTCCTTCCTCTACACGACCTTCAGCCGCATCCCGCTGCGGACCCTGCGGGCGCTGCTCCCCCGCCTGCCCGAGCTCGTGCGGCTGCTGACCGAGTCGCTGCACGACCGCGTGGCGCGGACGGTGCGCGACACGCGGCTGCGGCAGGTGCTGGGCTACCCGGCGGTGTTCCTCGCGGCGACACCGCGCACCACGCCGAGCATGTACCACCTCATGAGCTCGATGGACCTCGAGGACGGCGTGCGCTACCCGATGGGGGGCTTCGCCCGGCTGGTCGAGGCGATCGAGGAGGTGGTGCGCGAGGCCGGGGTCGAGATCCGGCTGGGCGCCGAGGTGACCGAGATCGTGACCGACCGCCCCTCATCGGGCCGGGTGCTGGACGCGGCACGGGGGCGGCGCGCACGGGCGACCGGGGTGCGCCTGGCCGACGGCGAGCTGGTGCCCGCGGACGTGGTGGTCTCCACCGCCGACCTGCACCACACCGAGACGCGGCTGCTCCCGGAGCACCTGCAGACCTACGGGCAGCGCTACTGGGACCGGCGCACGTCGGGGCCCGGGGCCGTGCTGGCGCTGCTCGGGGTGCGTGGCGAGCTGCCCGAGCTGGTGCACCACAACCTGTTCTTCACGGCCGACTGGGACGCGAACTTCGAGGCGGTCTTCGGCCCGCAGCCGGTCGTGCCGCGGCCGGCGAGCACCTACGTGTGCATGCCCTCGGCGACGGACCCCTCCGTGGCGCCGGCAGGGCACGAGAACCTGTTCGTGCTGGTCCCCGTCTCCCCCGATGCGGTGGACGGCACCTCGGTGGGGGCCGGCGGCATCGACGGGGCGGGTGACCCCGCGGTCGAGCGGGCGGTGGACGACGCCATCGCGCAGATGGCCGACTGGGCCGGCGTGCCGGACCTCGCCGAGCGGGTGGTGGTGCGTCGCACCATCGGGCCGGCGGACTTCGCACGGGACTACCACGCCTGGCGGGGCAACGCCCTGGGCCCGGGGCACACGCTGTGGCAGTCGGCCTTCCTGCGCGGGCAGAACACCAGCCGTCGCGTGGAGAACCTGCTGTACGCCGGCGCCACGACGGCGCCGGGGGTGGGGCTGCCCATGTGCCTGATCAGTGCGGAGAACGTCATCAAGCGGCTGCGCGGCGACCACAGCGACGGGCCGATGGACCCCGTGGCGTTCGGTGCCGCCGCTCGCGGGTGCCAGGGCGGTCCTGCTGGTGCTGCCGGCGGGGCGGCCTGATGCCGGGGCTGTACCTGGCGGCGATCTGCCTCTCGACGGTGTGCATGCTGCTCATCGACCGCCGCTGGCAGCTGTACCTGTTCGCCGACTGGCGGCGGGCGCTGGGCGTGCAGGCCGTCGGTGTGGGGATGTTCCTGGCGTGGGACCTGCTCTGCATCCAGCTGGGCATCTTCATGCGCGGTCCCGGGCCGTGGCAGGTCGGGTGGCAGCTGGCCCCCGAGCTGCCGGTGGAGGAAGTGTTCTTCCTGTGGTTCCTGTGCCACTTCACGATGGTGCTGTTCGCCGGCATCGAGCGGGTGCTGGCATGGCGTGCGGGTGGGCGGGACGCGACCCGCGGGCCCGGCGCACCGCAGGAGGTGACGGCATGACCTACCTGTGGGTGAACCTGGCGGTGCTGGCCGGGTGTGCGGTCGTGGCGGTGGTCTGCCTGCGGCGCCTGGACCCGGCGGTGCGACGGCGCACCGTGGCGGCGGCCGGCATCGCGCTGACGGTCTCGTGCGTGTTCACGGCGGTGTTCGACTCGCTGATCATCGGGGCGGGGATCGTCGGGTACGACGAGTCGCAGCTGGTGGGGTGGTTCGTGGGACTCGCCCCGGTGGAGGACTTCGCGTACACCGTCGCCGCGGCCGTGGTGCTGCCTGCGTTGTGGGTACTGTGGCGCCGGCCGGGGGCGCGGGGTGGCTCGCGGGGCGCGGCGCGCGCCGGTGGGGAGGCGTCGTGAGCGGGCCGGGGCGCACCGCATCGGCCCTGCGGACCCTGCTGGCCACCTCGCGGCCGATCTCCTGGGTGAACACGGCCTACCCCTTCGGTGCGGCGTACCTGCTGGCCGGCGGCTCCTGGCGCGACCTGGCCTTCTGGGTGGGGGTGGTCTTCTTCCTGGTGCCCTACAACCTCGCCATGTACGGCATCAACGACGTGTTCGACCACGAGTCCGACCTGCAGAACCCGCGCAAGGGAGGGGTCGAGGGGGCACTGACGGATGCTGCCCACCATCGGATGATCCTGTGGGCCTGCCTGGTGAGCTGTGTGCCCTTCGTCGCGGTGCTGCTGTGGTGGGGCACGGTGGCCAGCGGGGTGGCGCTCGCGGTGACGATGTTCGCGGTGGTGGCCTACAGCCTGGCCGGGCTGCGGTTCAAGGAGGTGCCCTTCGTCGACTCGGTGACCTCCGCGACGCACTTCGTCGGGCCCGCCGTGGTGGGTGCGCTGTTCACCGGCGCGCAGGTGCCCGCGGCCGGGTGGGCCGTGCTGGCGGCGTTCTTCGCGTGGTCGATGGCGAGCCACGCCTTCGGCGCCGTGCAGGACGTGCAGGCCGACCGGGCTGGCGGCATCGGGTCGATCGGGACGGTGTTGGGCGGCCGGCCGACGGTGTGGGTGTCGTTCGGGCTGTACCTGGCTGCCGCGGGGCTGATGGTGGCCGCTCCCCTGCCGTATGCCTGGCTGGCTGCGGTGCCCGCGCTGTACGCGGCGAGCGTGGCGCCGTTCCTGGGGATCACGGACGCGAGGTGCGAGGAGGCCCATGCCGGGTGGACGCGCTTCCTGTGGCTGAACTACGTGGCCGGGTTCGCGGTGACGATGGTGTTGATCGCCGGGGCATGGGGGTGAGCGCGGGAGCGGGTGCCCCCGAGTAGTGCTTGGCGTCCGGTAACGTCTTGGGCCGCACGGCGATTCGGGGCACCGCCCGGTCGCCGAGAACTCGAGAGGTGTGGCCGCGGGGCGGCACCTCGGCGAGGAGGTGACCTCCCAGGCCGTGGGCGGGGCGAGCGACGGCAACTTCATCGCGGCGCTGGGGCTCCCGGTGATCGACGGTCTCGGCGGGATCGGGGCCGGGCCGCATGCACGGCACGAGCACATCACCGTCAGTGGACTGGCGCGACAGACGGCGTTGATGGCCGGGCTCGTGGAGCAGCTGGGCCAGACCCACACCGCCTCCCGCCACGACGACCGCAACCCCTGACCCCGGCCCCTGCGGGTCAGCGCACCAGCAGCTCGTCGAGGACGGGCGTCTCCACGTGCCGAACCAACCACGGGCTGAAGGCGAACGGGACCGTCGTCAGGGCCTCTCGGAGGTGGGGCCACTCGGCCCAGGCCACGTCCATGACCTCTTCGGGATTGGGTGCCGGGAGGTCGGCGGGCCCCACCAGCAGGTCGGCCACGTAGACCGGGCAGACCTCGTTCTCCACGATCCCGCTGGCATCCACCGCGCGGTAGCGGAACCCCGGGATCGCAGCACGGGGCGCGCCGACCGCATCGGCAGGGATGTTCAGCTCGGTGGCCGTCCGGCGGTGGATCGCCTCCACGTCGGACTCCCCCGGCGCCGGGTGTCCGCAGCAGGCGTTCGTCCAGTCTCCCGGCCAGGTCACCTTGCCCAGTGCGCGACGCGTGAGCATGACGCGTCCGTCGGGCGCCACGAGGTGGACCGAGAAGGCTCGATGCAGGGGCGTGTCGGTCGTGTGAACGGTCGCCTTCGGCTGGTTGCCGATGACCTGCCCGTCCTCCCCCAACAGCTCCACCAACTCGGGTGCGTGGGGTGGAATTGGCTCGGTGACGGCATGTCCTGCGGGGGGATGGGGGTGGGACATGGCACGACCCTACGATCCGCGGTGGTTGCGCGCACGGGGAGTCGTGACGTCACGACTCCCCGTGCGGATCGCCGGACCTCACGCGCCGCGGCGGCCGGCAGGTCCCTGCTGGGGGCGCCTTCCCCGGGCACGACAAAGGCCCCGACCACACTGGTCGGGGCCTTTGATTCCCGTGGGAACTGGTGGGTCGTTTGTACGGCTCCAGATTCCGCCCCTGGCCTGCGGTGCAGCAACGAAACTCGGCTCCCCCTGTGACCTGATCCCGGGCTAACTCTCCGCTGTTCCCAGCGTGGTCCGGGAGACCGGGTTGCCGTGTCGCAGGGCCTGGCTACAGTCCAGGCGCATGAGAGAGCCGTCCAGCCCCGCCAGCATCCCCGTCGACCCGTCTCAACAGGCCGTGATTACGAGAGCGTTCGCAGTCGCGGAGGTGGCCGCCGAGCATCTCGTCCGCGTCTCCCCCACGCTCGACCGGGACAGGGTGGAGTACGTCGTGGCCTCGGTGCTCCTGGAGGAGGCGTGGGTCGGCGGTTCGTAGCCTCACCAACCCCGACTATCGGCGGACCCCTGGAGGCCAGATCACGGTGACCGGCTTGCTGAGCGAATGCGCGTAGGCGACTGCATCAGCCGTCCCGCCCTTCCCTTGTGCGGGGAGGCCGTCCCAGACGGCCACGAGGACGTCGCAGAGGTCGACAACGCGCTTCCCGGCAGCCAGGTAGGCATCTTCAGTCGGCTCCGCGAAGTCCAACGTCTCGACCTCGGAAGCCCTCGACAGGAGCGCTCTGAACTGAAGGAGGTCAGTCTCCTGCTCGAACGATGACTCATAGTTCGAGCAGGGCAGGATGACGTGCAGTCGTCCGCCTAGGCCCAAGACCTCCTCGGCAAACTTCTGATCAGCCCCGGCAGCCAGACTGGATGCCCCTACGAACGGTGGGCCACCAAGGATGGCTGGCAGCCGGGCCGCCAGCAGACTCCAGACCGACTGCGGTGCCTCTTGGTGGCCCGAGACTGCGTAGATCGTCATAGTCGGTCCTCGGAGGCCATGTGGCGATAGTGCCTTCCGAGGGGTGTGAGCCGACAACCCTCGCTCTGCATCGCGGCGAAGAACATGTGGTCAGCCCCCACCGGCTCCATCAACTTCGCGGACGCGCACTTCTGGAGTTGCTTGAACACTGCCTCGTGCTCAGGATGGGGCTCCAAGCCTGAGTCGCGCTTGTCCGGCTCGTATGAGGGATCGAGGGGGAACACGTGGTCCGGCGTCGGGAACCACTTGGGAAGCCTTCGCAGTGTCGAAAGTGGTACGGCAGGGTCGCAACGACGGATATCTTGCAGGTGGTCGACATTCGCCTTGAACATGGGGCGTTGGTCCCAGGTCCCAAACGCCTCGGACAGATAGGAGTAGAGACCCGCCAACGTCAGGTGGCCCAAGACGTCGGCTGCTCCACCTTCGAGCGCACCCTCCAGGTAGGCGGAGAACTGCCCGCGCCCGTCAGGGGTCTCCGCAGACGTCTGATCTGCTCGGCTTGCCGTGAGCATCGAGACCCCTTGCCGCAGGACTGAACCGGCGGTCATGGCGGCAGGGACACCACCCGCCCCACCCGAGAAGCAGCAGTCAAGGATCACCGCGACCTCTTGGTCGCAGGCGTTGATCCTCTCCATGACCTCGCTGAACCTGACGCCAGGTGTTTGCTGAGTGCCGTCAGAGGTCACGAGAGTGACGTCGGCCCCATCCGCGACCTGTGCGCCGTGTCCAGCGAAGTAGAGGAGCGACATGTGGACGCCGGGGGCGAACAGGCGGTCCAACGCCTCCAGCAGATCGTCGCGGCTGACGTGGCCGGTCCCGACTGCGGCGGTGAGGGTCTTCACCTCGAAGTTGGGGGTGTCGTCCTCGTTGCGCGCCAAGACCGGCGTGAGGGCCACGGCATCATTCACACAGCCCCCGAGGTTGCCGAAGGCCGGATAGTGGTCGATGCCGACCACGAGTGCGCGTCGCAGCACGTCAGAGCCCGTCGATGAAGTCCCCGACGTTCTGCCAGGTCCAGGTCTTGCATGGAGCCGTCCCCATCTGCACGGGCTTGGTCCGGTAGCCGTCCTCGATCCAGATGCCGAGGAGCGGCTTGTCCTCCTCACGAGCGCACTTGATCTCCCACAACTGCCCGGCTGCGTTTGGGGTGCTGCTGCTGATGAGGGCGATGACCCCATCGGAGCGGCGGATGCGTGTCCGGACCCGCTCCTTCCACTCCGTGTCGTAGGGGTTCTTGACGCTCATGTCGGTCCAGTCGTAAGGCGTGTTGCCCAACTTTCGCTGTCCGACGAAGAGGTCACGAGTCCTCTCGTCCTCCTTGGCGAAGGCGATGAAGACGGTCTTGTTGGCCATGTCAGGTCCTCTCTGTCGATGTCGAGGTCATGCTTATCACCGAGCACCGACAGCCCTGTCCGTGCCGAGAGCAGTCGGGGCGCACCGGGCGCTTCCCCTCGCCGCCGCGCCCCGACCCGACCTCCTACTTGACCTTCATCTGGATGCGAGTGCCCTCACTGATGAGCGTCGCGTAGTCGGTCAACTCCGGATCGGAGATCGAGCCGCCAATGCGGGACCACTCGCGCCGGAGCACGGGCTTGATCTCGGAGACGGGCCGTCCCTCGTACCTGCGCAGCAGGGAGTCGAACATCTTCTGGTAGTCAGAGGCGATGTCCTTCACGGTGCCTTGAACCATCCGGTTGAGATCGCGCTCGAAGTTGCCAGACAGCTTGAAGCCTGAGCCCATGATCAGACCTGCTGACTGATCGTCGTGCCCGGGTGACGCTGGGCCGTGGACTCCTTGACGAACCGTCCGGTGATCGTGGATCGGTTGACGGTCGTCTTGTTGGACGTGCCCCGACCGATGCGCTCGGTTGAGGTGGTCCGGGGGCTCCGACGTGCCGTCGAAGCGCTCACGAAGCGTCCGGTGCGGGCGCTCCTACTCGCGGTGCGTGCCATCTGGCTCGCCTCCGTTCTGGGCCGAGGCCCATTTGGGAGCACTGCCACGGAAGCGACTAGAGTCGGAGTCCTAGTTCGCCCAACTAGACGCCAAGCCCTGGATGCTCCCACCCCGGAGAGTCCGGGGCTTCGGTGCTCTTGCGGGCAAGTCTAGTTGGTGCCAATGACACGGCTGTAGTTTCGCCCGGTCCGGCCTCAGAGGTCGGTGACTGGGACCATCTCATCGCCCCCGTCCCAGCGCACCTGCATGCTGGCCATGGGCACGACCGACATCCTCATGGTGAGGTAGAACCGGACACCCTCGTGGGGATGCACCGTCGCGTCCACAGGGAGTTTGTGCAGCATGTTCGCCGCGTTGTAGCCCTCGGGGGCGGACGCGCTCACGCCCGTCGCAATGCCATCTCCGGCGTTGACCAACTCATAGACGACGCGGTTCGAAGTTCGGTCCACCTGCCTGATCCTCCACCGGATGGAATTGCGCGCCTGAGCGGACGCGGCCTCGACCTGCGCGGGCGTGGAGGCAGTATCGGCCATAGTCTCCACCGCCCTGGTCATACGGTCCATGCTGTTCGCCATGGCCTGCGAGCGCGCGTCGGACTCCTGCCGCGCTGCACGCTCCTTGTAGATGTCCACCCGTCCCCAGATGAACGCGATCAGAGCAACAACCGCACCCCCAAGACCGGCTCCAGCGGCTATCCAGTCCGGCACGAGTTCAGTTCTTCGGAGGCAGGGGAAGGGCGTACGGGGTGGGGTGCACGTCCCACGACACGAGCACCTCGACCGGCCTTCCGGTCTGCCACGTGGCCAGCACAAGGAACTTCTTCGAGGCTCCGGGACCGAACGTGTCTTCGGATGGAAGGTCCCGCGTCAGACCCTCTGGGTGATCCACAGTCACGGTCACGAGGTCGACCGTCTGGTCGCTGACGTTACGCATCAAGTAGGACTGTCCGGGGCCGGATGTGATCTCGAACGGGACGTTCATGCCCTGGCCCCCTCATTGGCCTTGGCAGTCGATGGAGAGTGTTGAGCCTCGACCTCGACAGCGACGTTCTCATTCGGGAAGTGGTAGTCGACGGTGGCGAGGTACTCCCGGAAGCCGAGCATGGCGAGCAGTTGGGCGAACGTGTCCATATTCTGCCCCTTCAGCAGAGCGTTGACGATCTCCTCGCTCTTCTCGCGGCGGTCGATGAACTTGCTCAGCACCGAGGCCACGACCGTGTTGTCAGCGTTGAAGTCGGCGTCGCTGTTGGCCTTGGCCTTCGCCACGAGGTCCGGGTCTCTTTTCGCGTCCCTGAGGATGCCTTCGATCTCGGGCACCGCGTCGTCGGGGCTCAGGCCGCTGTCCGCGAAGAGGGAGTTGATGGCGTCGATGATGTCCGCCCAATGGGCCTGCTCCCGCTCACGCGCCTCGGCGGTGCCCATCTCAGCCAGCGGGCTCAACGGAGTGGCCTGCCCGGACGTCAGGTCGAGCGTCCGAGCGCCCTTGCTCTCGACCTTGTACTTGGCCAGGGCGACCGGGCCGATCTCCACGACGATGCCGGAGTTCTCATCCCGCAGACGCTTGGCGAGCATGCGGTAGTAGATCGAGCGGCTCTCCATCTCCAGGTCGTAGGGGACGATCTGCGAAAGGAAGTCGTAGGCGTTCACGTAGTTGGACAGGTCCGAACGGAAGCCCTCCAGCCGCGTTCGCTCCTCGTCGTCCTTGTCCTCCCGGGCCTGCCTCAGCAGATCACCGAAGCGCTCCGTTGCCGGGTCGATGGCGGCAGTCAGCGCCTTGTGCGTTCCGTTGGGATCGGTCGCGGCGACAGCGGCAGCCTCGATCTCGGCCATCGTGTAGATGCGGTCCCTGCCCACGTCGTCCAGTTTCACCGCGAGGCGGTTCGGCAGGTCGGGGTCGGTGACGGCCCCCAACTCGGCCCCCTCGTAGTACGGCTGGAATGCCGCGAGGATGTCCTCGCCCTTGTTCACGAAGTCGAGGACGTACACGTGGTCCTTGCCCGCCCAGGTGCGGTTGAGGCGCGAGAGGGTCTGGACGGCCATCACGCCGTCGAGTCGCTTGTCGACGTACATCGCGCACAACAGCGGCTGGTCGAAGCCGACCTGGAACTTGTTGGCCACGATCATCACTTGGTAGGCGGGGCCATTGAAGGCGTCGTCCAGCGCCTTGTTCTTCGTGCCGGTGTTGACGCTCGCCTCGGTGTACTCACCCACGCCGAGCAGGTCGTCGGGCCTGACGTCGGTGTCGTCGTCGGCGACGGTGACCTTGCCGGAGAAGGCGACCAAGGCATGCACGTCGTCGTAGCCGTGCTTGGCCACGTACCGCTCGATGGCGTTGTAGTACCGCAGGGCGTGCTTGCGCGAGGAGGTCACGATCATCGCCTTGGCGGTGCCACCCAGCATCCCGGCGATGTTCTCGCGGAAGTGCCGAATGATGATGTCGACCTTCTGGGAGATGTTGTGCTCGTGCAGCATCACCCAGCGCTGAGCGGCCTTGCGAGCGGCCTCCTTGTCGACGGACTCGACGGCCTCGTCCTTGACCTTCAAGCCCAACTCATAGGCGACGTCGTACTCGGTGTAGTTCTGGAGCACGTCGAGGATGAAGCCCTCCTCGATGGCCTGACGCATCGTGTAGCGGTGGAACGGCTTGGGCCTCGGGTTGCCGTCCTCGCCGGTGTCCTGCGGGTCCGGTGTGCCGAACAGTTCGAGGGTCTTGGACTTCGGGGTCGCCGTGAAGGCGAGATAGGTCAGGTTCGGCGTCTCGGCCCGCTGCGGTAGTTCAGCCGCCAGCAGCGTCTGCGCATCGACCTCCCCGCCGTCCTCAACGTCCGACTGCTCCTGCGGACTCAGGACGGCCTTCAACTTGGCCGCAGCCGTCCCGGTCTGGGACGAGTGGGCCTCGTCCGCGATGACCGCGAAGTGCCCGCCCGATGCGTCGGCCTGCTCACGCAGGTACTTCAACGCGAAGGGCGCAGTCTGGATCGTCACCACGATGATTGGCGTCTTCAGCCGCAGCGCCTCGCCCAGTTCACTGGACTTCGACGCCCCGGACCCGTCGATGCGGACCATCTGCGCGCCGTGCGGGTCCAACTGACGCATGGCTGCGCTCATCTGCTTGTCCAGCACGTTGCGGTCGGTCACCACGATCACCGAGTCGAAGACCTTCTTGTTCGACTGGTCGTGCAGCGCCGCGAGCCGGAACGCCGTCCAGACGATGGTGTCCGTCTTGCCCGAGCCAGCCGAGTGCTCGATGAGGTACCGCTCACCCACCCCCTGCTCCGCCACCCGCGAGATGACCCTCTCCACCGCATCCCACTGGTGGAAGCGCGGGAACCGCAGCGACGTGGACTTCTCCGCCTTACCCGTCACCGGGTCCGGCTTCTCATCCGTGCGGACCACGAGGTACTTGGTCAGGATCGTCAGGAAGGCATCCGGGTCGAGCACGTCCCGCCAGAAGTACTCGGTACGTGCACCGTCCGGGTTGAGCGGGTTGCCCTTGCCTGATCCGTTGCCCTGGTTGAAGGGCAGGAAGGTGGTCTTGCTCCCGGCCAACTTCGTGGTCATCGAGACCTCGTTGTCGGTCACGACGAAGTGCACGAGCGCGCGCTTGCCCCACGCCAGCAGGACGTCCTTGCCGTCCGTGCCCGGGTCGCGGTCGTTCTTGTACTGCACCTGACCGCGCGTCACGGACTGGGTGAACTCGGTCTTCAATTCGATGGTCGTCACCGGGATGCCATTGCAGAACAGCACCAGGTCGATGGACTTCTTCGCGTTGGTGGTCGAGTAGTGCACCTGCCGGACGACGCGCAGGATGTTCGACTCGTAGTCCTTGACCGTCTTCGGGTTCATGGACTCAGTGGGCTTGGCCTGCACCATCTGGAAGCGCGAAGAGATGCGTCGAAATCCCTTTCGCATGACAGTCAGCGTGCCCCCACCGCCACCGACGTTGCTCAGCGTGTCAGCGAGGGCGTCCAGGATGCCGTTGCGAGCCTTCGCCTGAGCGGCAGGGTCCAAGCCCGGCTTCAGGTGCTTGGCCAGTTCGTCCGGCTGGGTGGCCTCCAGCCACGCGAAGACGTCCTCGGGAAAGAGGGCACGCTGCTTGTCGTAGCGAGCCGCAGAGCCCTCCTCGTAGACCCACCCCTGCGTAGCCAACTGGGCGACTGCTTCGTCCTCCATGGCCAGTTCCTTGTGGACGTCCGTCATGCTGCCCCCTCCTCGATGCATTCAGTGCCGGTCTCGGGGTCGATCCTGCCGGTGACTGCGGCGGTGATGAGTGCCTCGCGGCGCTCACGAAGCAGGTCGATGACCTCTTGCGCAGCCGAGATCATCGCATCGGCTCTTACTGTTATCGCGCTCGCCTCATTCACGACGTCTGCTTGTGCCTGAAGGCTGCGAAGGGGAATGGTCGTGGACCGGATATCGCCCTGAGAAACTTTCTGCATCGAGTGACTTGCGCCCTTCGCGGCAATCTCGATCTCATCGCGGGCCTTGCGGGTACTTAGAGCGAGGGCGACGTACTCGCTGGATACCAAGGAGCGGTCGACCGCGACCCGGTAGAGCAGGTCGCTCAACATGAGGGTCGGGTAGTCCCGATCAACGACGGCGGCGCTTCCCACCCACTCTCGGGTATTGCCACGCGACATGAGCAGGTCACCGGCACGCAGGCCGAGTTCTGGACGAGGCTCCAAATCCCCGGGCAGCATCTTGTTCTGCTCAGGACGAAAGACTCCGCCATTGACACAGCCCACCTTCAGCACTGACCACTGGGTCGACGGATCGTCCACGGGAGTGTCTTCGCATTGGGGAGACCAGCCCTGGCTGATACCAGTGATCAAGCGCCGTAGCGGCACTCTTTGCAGCGAAGCGTCTGAGTCAATGGTGTTTGAGATTGCAGCACGCTGCCTTTCGCGCAGTTCTTGCATTAGCACGTTCTGCGCCTCGATCATGGAGTCGATCTGTGCAGTCTCACGGTCGAGGAAGTCAGCGATGGCCCTCTGACCCTCGACTGTCGGGATGTAGCAGTCGATGGTCCTCAGAACGCGGAACGGCACTTCAGTCGTCCGGACACCCTTTGCGCCTCCCGCACCGATCCCCCGCTCACGCTTGATCAACTCGCCGCCAAACCAGGACGACTTCATAAGGTAAACGACGTAGCGTGCCTCGACAGCCGGGCGAGGCCGCATCACCTCGTAGTGGTACGTGACCAGCCCATCCTCCCGGGCAAGCCCCATCGCTCCATCTCGGATAGACATCTTGTTGAACACGATGTCCCCTCGTTTCGCGATCTTGTAGTCATCAAGGCTGTCAGCCCGGTGCGGCCCGTCGCTGATCTCAGAACGACGGATTACTCCTCGGAACTGAGAAACGGACATGAGCGGAAGGTCGATACCTTTCCCACGCACATCGACACGATCAACCAAGACCCCAAACCGTGTCACGACCGGACCTCCGCGAAGAGGCCCTGCACTCGGGCGATAGCAGCCTGGACGTCGGCGTCGATCTCCGCCAGAGGGCGCGGGGGCTCGTAGACGTAGAAGGCTCGCGTGAATGGAATCTCGTAGCCAATCTTGGTCTTGGACTCGTCCACCCAAGCCTCGGGAGCCCAGGGCAGCACCTCACGCTCCACGTAGGCGTCCACGTCCTCGGTCAGTGGCACGTTCTCCGTGTCGCGCAGAGATGCGTCCGGTTCGATGCGGCCCTTCGGCCCCTTGACGATCTCGCCCTGGGGTGAGGACTCCGCGAATGCTCCGATCACAGCGCGGCGGTTCGCTGGGGTCAGGCCAACCCTGTGAGCCCCGAGCGCGGTTCCGAGGTCCTTGTCGAACTCTCCTCGCTCGGTCCAGACCTGCTCGTGGTCGAGGCTGTCGAGCGCCTCGCGCAGCAGGTGTCGGGTCTCCTTGTCCAACTTCTTGATCGGAGTCAGGTTGAGCGCAGCCTCGATCCGGTCCTCGTCCACCGAGTAGACCTGCCGCAGCGGCTGTTCGACCGTGATCGTGCGATAGCCGAAGTCCTCCGTGTTGAAGACTTTGGAGACCTCCGGATCGGCGTCCTCGTACTCACCGTAGAGGTCCACGATGCTCGTGATGTTGGCCTCGGAGAGCATGCGCCGCTTCGCCCCGATGGACTTACGCATCTTGACCCACTGCGCGGTGCCGTCAATCAACTGGACCTTGCCGCGCCGCTCCTGCGGTTTGTTGTTGTCGAGCACCCAGATGTAGGTAGCGATGCCGGTGTTGTAGAAGAGGTCGGTCGGCAAGCCGATGATGGCGTCCACGAGGTCGTTCTCCAGCAGGTGTCGCCTGATCTCTGACGGCCCCTGTCCAGCGCTGCCGGTGAACAGCGCGGAGCCGTTGAGGACGATGGCCCCACGGCCACCACCCTGCGCGGCGGGACGCATCTTGGAGACCAGGTGCTGGAGGAAGAGCATCGCGCCGTCGTTGACGCTGGGCAGGCCAGCAGCGAAGCGCCCCTCGTCTCCGTCGCGCTCGCGCTCGGCCTTGACGGCCTTTTCCTGCACCTTCCAGTCCTGCCCGAACGGCGGGTTAGAGATGCAGTAGGAGAAGGTCTTCCCCTCGTGCCCGTCAACCAAGAGGGTGTCCCCGAAGAAGATGTTCTGGGCGTCCTGCTTCTTGATGATCAGGTCGGCCTTGGCCATGGCGTACGACAGCGCGTTGAACTCCTGACCGAAGAGGTTCAAGGTCGCGTGACCGTTGTGCTCGCGCATCCACTCATGGGCCTCGGAGAGCATGCCGCCCGTGCCGCAGGTCGGGTCGTAGACCTGCCGGATCAGGTGCGGGTCGGACAGGTCCTCCGTGTCCGGTGAGAAGAGCAGAGACACCATCAAGCGCACCACTTCGCGCGGGGTGAAGTAGTCACCCGCTACGTCCTTGGACGCCTCCATGAAGCGCCGGATAAGTTCCTCGAAGACGTCACCCATCTCGGCGTTGCTCACCCGGTCCGGGTGCACGTCCAGTGCGGCGAACTCCTTGACGACGGCAGACAGACGGTCGCGGTCGTCCAGGTCGCGGATGATCTTCGGCATGTCGAAGCGCTCGAAGACCTGCCGCACCTCCTCGTTGTAGCCCTCGATGAGGTTCTGGAGGTTCGCAGCCTGGTTGGCCGGGTCACCAAGCGTGCTCAGCGTGAACTGCGAGATGTTGTAGAACTCCTGACCGGAGGCCCGCTTCAGCATCTCGTGGCGCACGAGGTCGGGAGCGCTCTCGTACTTCTCCGATGCCGCAAGGACTGCATCCTTCGTGGGCTCCAGCACCGACTCGAAGCGGGCCAGCACGGTGAACGGCAGGATGACCGTGCCGTACTCCTTGGGGCGGTACGGGCCACGGAGCATGTCTGCGATGCCCCAGATGAAGTTCGGGTCCGGCTTGGTCACAGTGCTCTTTCGGTCGTCAGATGGGCTCTCGGTCATGCTATTTGTCCTGGTGTCGTCTGGCCTGAAGGCTTGCCGACCAGGGCCCGGGCCGGTCTTCCACTTCGTCACGTTGCGTCCCGGGCGTTGAACTCCCTGATCACAGCAGCCGAGGCCGCGCGTCTCGCCTCCGCCTTCGAGGGACCGCCGTTCGCGCGCTGTGCCTGTCGCCGGGCGAACCTGTCGCGCCCCTCGCTCAGGAGGTCATCGACGACCGCAGCACGACCCAACTCGGCCAGCAGGCGAGCCACGGGGGCTCGATCTTGGTCGAAGGCCGCTGGTACTGCCCGTCGATGCCACAGCCCCTCATCGACGCCTCCATCGACTACTTCCTCCGCGAGGAGGGCGACCCCGAGCGCATCAGCGGCACGACCTACGCGGAGCGGATCGCGCAACGAGACCGCTACGCGCTGAAGCCCAAGGAGCGAGCGGACGCCGAAGGCCACACCCGACTCGCCTGTCCCGCTGTTAGGGCCTCCTCTACCGCCTCCTGCCCTCGTCGCGAGCCCCACCCACGTTCGCTCGACCGCCCCAAGGCCCGGGTCCTGCCCCTGATGCTCCTCAACCCCGCTCCCAAGGTCTGCGAGCAGAAGACGATGACCTTCCCACCCTCGGTCGGGGCGAAGTACGAGCAGACCTACGCCTACCGCTCACCAGAGTGGCAGGAGCACTACACGACGGGCCGTCAGAGCGTCGAGTCGGTGAACAAGTCGGTCAAGGACGGTCGCTTCATTCCGGTGGACGATCCCGAACTGCGTCCCCGCCGTGGCTTCATCGCCCAACTCTTCAGCCTCGCAGTGATGATCGCGGCCACGAACGTGCGCAAGATCATCGCCTGGCTCAGTGATCAGGTGGGCGTGACCACCATCGCGTCCGCCCCCATCAAGCGCGTGCGCCGTCGAGAGGCCACTCGTGGCTGGACGACTATCGAGCCCAACGCACCGCCTGTGGAAGCCGACGCCTGAGTCATCCGCACAACCTCCCTCGCATGAGCCACTCTGGCTTCACCCTGCCCGAAAGGCGGCCCAACGCCTCTGCGCGGACTCCACCGAGCCTTCGCACGCCCGGCTCCGCGCTCGTGGAACCGACCTCAGACCCTCATGGACAACGACAAGGGCCGGACCGCTCGATCCTGAGCAGTCCGGCCCTTCTCTGGGCGTTCCGTACAAACGTGAAACACGCTTCCACGCAAACGACCCCTGGTGTCCGGAGGGGGACTTGAACCCCCACGCCCGTTAAGGGCACTAGCACCTCAAGCTAGCGCGTCTGCCATTCCGCCACCCGGACGAGGGTGATGCCCACCGTGGTGAGCAACGACAGAGAAGATTAGCACGGCACGGCCACGTCGCCGAACACCCCGCCCCGCCGTGCGCACCCCCTGCCCCGCGGTCCCACGCCCACTCGTGAACGTGACACGTCATCCAAAATCACCTAAACTTCTTCCCATGACCACCACGCTGCCCGTCCTCTACCTCTCCCACGGCGCCCCGCCGCTGGCCGACGACCCCACCTGGACCCAGGAGCTCGCCACGTGGTCGGGCCAGATCGAGCGCCCGAAGAACATCCTCATGGTCTCGGCCCACTGGGAGAACGACCCGATCACCGTCTCCTCCACCACCGGGGCACCGCTCACTTACGACTTCTGGGGTTTCCCGCAGAGGTACTACGAGGTCACCTACGACGCCCCGCCCGCCCCGGAGCTCGCCCAATCCGTCGCCCGGTCCCTGAGCGGCCTGGGCCCCGTCCACCAGGACCAGGCCCGCGGCCTCGACCACGGCGCCTACGTGCCCCTGGTGGAGATGTACCCCGACGCCGACATCCCGGTCCTCCAGGTCTCCCTGCCCACCCTCGACCCGCGCGAGCTCTTCATCATGGGCCAGCGCCTCGCCGCCCTGCGCGAGGAGGGCACCCTCCTCGTCGGCTCCGGCTTCACCACCCACAACCTGCGCTGGTTCAACCCCTCCGGCAGTGCCGACGCCCCGGCCCCCGCCGCCTCCCGCGAGTTCGACCAGTGGGCCGCCGAGCGGGTCGCGACCGGCGACGTCGACGCCCTCATCGACTGGGAGACCAAGGCCCCCGCGGCCCTCGAGGCCCACCCCCGCAGCGAGCACTGGGCCCCGCTCTTCGTCGCCCTCGGAGCCGCCTCGGCCACCTCCACCCCGCGCGGCGAGAACGCCGTCGACGGCTTCTGGTACGGCCTCTCCAAGCGCTCCTGGGCCTTCGCCTGAGCGCCCACCTCACCCCATCGGCCCCGATGGGGTGTGCCCACCCGGGTGCCGCGCCCGCTCACCACTGAGGGGGGTCGGCGGGCGCCAGGTCCGGGTCGTCCACGCGGAAGGTGCGCACGGGCCCCGGCCCGGTCCGCGGCCCCTCGAAGCGCACGGTCACCCGCCCCAGACCGCTCCCCCACACCCAGCCGGGCCCGTGCTCGGCGTGCACCACGTCCGCGCCGGTGGGCCACTCCACGCGCCCCAGCCGCGCCGAGTGGGCGTCCGGGTCGTCCAGCAGATCCTCCGGTGCGTCCTCCACCTCGTCCGAGGTGTGGCTCTCGGCCGAGACCCCCGCCGGCTCGAACACCTCGAGCGCCAGCTCCTCCTGGCTGTGCTCGACGAAACCCGACACCCCCACGCCCAGCAGCCGCACCCCGTCCCCCACCCCGATCGAACCGACCAGCCGCACCGCCGCGGCCGCGATCACCGCGACCTCGTCCGTGCCGTGGCGCAGGGTCGTGGACCGCAGGTGGGTGGAGAAGTCGTGGCGCCGCAGCTTCACGGACACCGTCCGCCCGAACAGCCCCGCCTTGCCCAGCCGCCCGGAAACCCGCTCGGCGAGCAGGCGCAGCTCGGCCTCCACCTCGCGCACGTCGGTCAGGTCGGTGGCGAAGGTCTCCTCGGCGGAGACGCTCTTGGCCTCCCGGTGGGTGACGATCGGCCGGTGGTCGACGCCGCGTGCCAGGTCGTGGACCCCGTGCCCCCACGCCTCCCCCAGGATCGAGACCAGGTCGGTGACCGTCACCCGCCGCAGGTCCTGCACCGTCCGCACCCCGAAGGTCCCCAGCCGCTCGGCCGTGGCCGGGCCGACGCCCGGGAGCGCCCGCACCGGCAGGTCGGCCAGGAAGTCCTCCTCCTCGCCGGGCCAGACCACCCGGTACCCGTCGGGCTTGGCCGCCTCGGAGGCCATCTTCGCCATCATCTTCGAGCTGCCGATCCCCACCGATGCGGTGAGCCCCCCGGTTGCCTCGGTGATCGCCGCGCGCAGGCGCGCGGCGACCGCCTCCGCATCGGACCGGGCCCAGGTCTCCACCGGCCAGGGTGATTCCCCCAGGGCGAGGTCCGCGTACGCCTCGTCGATGGAGACCTGCTCCACCACCGGCGCGAGGGCGCGCAGGGTGTCCAGGGCGGCCTGGCTGCTGGCGCGGTAGGCCGCGAACCGGCCGCTGAGGAAGGCGGCACCGCCGGGCAGCTGGGCCCGCGCCTGCCAGCCCGGCATCGCCGAGCGGACCCCGTAGACGCGCGCCTCGTAGCTGGCCGTGGACACCACGCCCCGGCGCCCCGTGCCGCCCACCACCACCGGCTTGCCGCGCAGGGAGGGCTTGTCCCGCTGCTCCACCGCGGCGAAGAACGCGTCGAGGTCCACATGCAGGACCGAGGCGGTGGAGCGCATGGGACAACGGTAGGGGCCCGTGCCGGGGCCCCAGGTCGCCGGGTGCGTGGGGGCGGGGCCGGGCGTGTGCGGCGTGCCGCGACACGCATCTCCACGGTCGTGAAATACTGCTCCTCGTGGTTCAGCAGAGCGCCACGTCGACTCGACGTATCAGGAGGCTCTGTGGACCACGACGATTTCTCGGCACGTACGCACGGGGCATCCCACGCTGTTCCTGACCAGGCGCTGGTCCGGCGCCGGCTCACGGCCGCCCACGGGCTGCCGGAGCAGCACCGGCAACAGGAGTTGGTCGACGTGATCGCCGACCACATCCCCTTCGCACGCCGCCTGGGTCGCCGCTTCGCGCCCACCCCCTCCCTGGTGGACGACTGCGAGCAGGTCGCGTGCATGGCGCTGGTCCTCGCGGTGCAGCGGTGGGACCCCGCCTTCGACGCGAACCTCTCCTCCTACGCCCAGCCGACGATCCTCGGCGAGCTGCGCCGCTTCCTGCGCGACAGCACGTGGTGGGTCCGCCCGCCGCGCCGCATCCAGGAGCTCGCGGCCCTCGTTCGCTCCACCGAGGAGGAGCTGCGGCACAGCACCGGCCGCGAGCCGACCGCGCAGGAGATCGCCCGGGCGATGGGCGCCAGCCCCGATGAGGTGAGCGAGGCCCGCGTGGCCGCCGCCGGTCGCTACGTGGCCTCGGTGGACGACGAGGTCACCGAGACGGCGCGGCTCGTGCACCCGGTCCAGTCCCCCGCGGTCGACGAGTGGGTCTCTCTGCACCCGCACATCCAGGCGCTGGACCCGCGCGATCGCTGCGTCCTGCTGCGCCGCTACCTGGAGGACGAGACCCAGGCCAGCATCGCCCGTGCCCTGGGGATCTCGCAGGCGCAGGTCAGCCGGCGGCTGAAGCGCGCCCTGGACACCCTGCGTGAGCAGGTGCCCGGCGGGCTGAGCAACGCCTGACCGGTCGAACAGACCGGGCCGGCGCCACCCCGAGCCCTCAGCGGCCCCGGCGCGCCTTCTTCGCCGCGGCCTGCTCGGCCCGCTCCACCCGGCGACGGCGACGCTCGGCCACCTCCTGCGCGTCGAGCGCGTCGGCCTCCATCAACGTCGGGGCGGTTCCCCCGGTGCGGGCCGGCTCCCAGCGGCTGAGCTTCTCGGGCATGGGTCCGTACTCGCCCTGGGCGGCGCGCAGCAGCTCGTCCATCTGCACCCGCAGCGCGTCGGTGGCCTCGAGCGGGTCGGTGCCCGCGGCGAACCGCAGGGGCTCCCCGACGCTCATGATGATGGGGGTGCGGGTGCGGCCCATGTTGCGCGGCAGGCCCTTGGTGGCCAGCACGTGCGCACCCCAGTTCACCAGCGGGATCACCGGCACCTCCGCGGCCATCGCCATGCGCACGGCCCCGGTCTTGAAGCCCTTCAGCTCGAAGCTGCGGGAGATGGTCGCCTCGGGGAAGACGCCCACCAGCTCGCCCCGGCGCAGCGCGTCGATGCCGCTCTGCAGGGCGGAACCGCCGGCATCGCGGTCCACCTGGATGTGCTTCATGGAGCGCAGCGCGTGGCCCAGCCCGGGTTTGTCGAAGAGCTCCTTCTTGGCCATGAAGCGCACCTGTCGGCGGCGGCTGCGGACGGCCAGCCCGGCGAACACGTAGTCGAGGTAGCCGATGTGGTTCATGGCGATGACCGCTCCTCCGGTGGCGGGGATGTTCTCCCGGCCCTCGATCCGGATGCGCAGCCCCTGCGCCCAGAACAGCGTGTAGGCCGGCGGCAGCAGGAGGTTGTAGACCGTGCTCATGGGGGTCAGCCTAAGCCTGGCGCGACGTACGGTGACCCCATGAGCACCACCGCCTGGGACCCGGCCGCCCAACTCCCCCGGGGCACGGCCGTTCGCTACGTGACCCCGCTGCGCGAGGGGGGCTCGCTGCCCGGCGTCGTGGAGGCCGACGACCTCGGCACCTACGTCATGAAGTTCCGCTCGGCTGGCCAGGGGGTGAAGGTGCTGGTGGCCGAGGTGGTCGTCGGGGAACTCGCTCGCCAGTTGGGACTGCCCGTCCCGGCGATGGTGGCCCTGGAGCTGCCCGAGTCGCTCGCCCGCTATGAGCCGGACGAGGAGGTGCAGGACCTGCTGCGCGCCTCGGTGGGCCTGAACCTGGGCACCGACTTCCTGCCCGGCGCGATGGGCTACGACGGCAGCACTCCCCCGGACCCCGCCACCGCGGCCCGCGTGCTGTGGCTGGATTCGTTCACCGCGAATATCGACCGCACCTGGAGCAACCCCAACCTGGTGGTGTGGCACGGCGAGCCCTGGCTGATCGACCACGGCGCCGCACTGTACTTCCACCACGCCTGGCCGGGCACGGCCGCCCAGGCCGCGCCCGACCCCGCGCGCTTCGCCCGGCAGCCGTTCGACGCGACCTCGCACGTGCTGGCCGCCGTGGCGCCGGACGCGCCGGGCACCCTGGCCTCCCTCCACACCGAACTCGCCCCCACCATCGGCGATGCGGTGCGCGCAGCGGTCGCCGCCGTGCCCACCGAGTGGCTCGAGACCACTGGGGGCCTGCCCACCACCGATGCGGTCCGCGAGGCCTACGTCGACTTCCTCACCGCCCGCCTCGCGCAGGCCGAGCACTGGCTGCCCACCGACGACGTGCTGGCGGCCGCCCGGGCGAACGCCGTGCACGGGCGCGCCGAGGCCCGCCGGACGGTCGAGCAGCACGCGGCACGCCGCATCGTGCGCCACGGCGAGGAGACGGTGTGAGCGCCGGGCCGGGCGAGGCCGCCGAGGGCCCCACGGTGGGTCTGGCCGGAGGGGGGCGTCGCGCGCTGCGGACGGCTCCCCGCATCGAGGGGGCACCGGTGCTGCACGACTACCAGTACGCGGTCATCCGGTGCGTGCCGCGGGTGGAGCGGGAGGAGTTCGTGAACATCGGGGTCGTGGTGCACTCGCGCTCGGCCGGGGTGCTCGACGTCGCGACGCGTCTGGACGCCGGGCGCCTGCGGGCCTTCGCCCCGGGGCTGGACCTCGCGGCCGTGGAGCGCTTCCTGGTGACCATGGACCGGGTGGCCCGCAGCGAGCCCGTGCCCGGCGGCCCCCCGGTGGAGGACCTGCACACCCTGGCCATGCGCTTCGGCTGGCTGGTGGCGCCGCGCTCGACGGTGGTGCAGACCTCGGGCGTGCACGCGGGGGTCTCGCGCGATCCAGCCCGCGAGGCGGCCCGGTTGCTGGAGCGCTACTGCGGGTGAGGCCGGTGGCCGGGGCGGGGCGTCCTACTCCGGCTGCAGGGCGTACAGCGCCAGGGCGCTGGCGGCAGCCACGTTGAGGGAGTCCACTCCCCCGCTCATCGGGATGCGCACCGCGAGGTCGGCGCCCTCGACGGTCTGCGGGGCCAAGCCGTCGCCCTCGGTGCCCAGCACCAGCGCGAGGCGCTCCGGCGGGTCGGCGGCGAGCTGCTGCATGGTCACCGCGTCGTCGCGCAGTGCGAGGGCCGCGACCGTGAACCCGGCTCCCTGCAGCTCGGCCATGCCCGCGGGCCACGGGTCGATGCGGGTCCACGGCACCTGGAAGACCGTCCCCATCGAGACGCGCACGCTGCGGCGGTAGAGCGGGTCCGCGCAGCGGGGGGTGACGAGCACCGCATCGGCCCCGAGCGCGGCAACGGACCGGAAGATGGCACCCACGTTGGTGTGGTCGACCACGTCCTCGACCACGACCACCCGGCGGGCACCGCCCAGCAGGTCGGCGACCGCCGGCAGCTCGGGGCGTTGCATGGCCGCCAGCGCGCCGCGGTGCAGGTGGAATCCGGTCATGGACTCGACGACCGCCGGCTCGGCCACGTAGACCGGCGCCCCCGTGGCCTCCACCTCGGCCACGAGCTCCGCGAGGTCCTCCACCCACCGGGGCGTGAGCAGCATCGAGCGGGGCACGTGGCCCGCTGCCAGGGCCCGGCGGATCACCTTCTCGGACTCGGCCATGTACAGCCCGCGCTCCGGCTCCAGCCGGCGGCGCAGGGCCACGTCGGTCAGGCCGAAGTAGTCCTGCACGCGGGGGTCGGCCGGGTCGGCCAGCGGGATCGGCATCGGTGCTCCAAGAGGGTGTGGTGTCGGTGGGGGCGGGCCCGTGGGGTGGGGGCAGGTGCCTCAGCGGACGAACGAGATGACGGCGGCCAGGCAGATCAGGGCGACGATCCCGCGCAGGACCGCCGGCGAGAGGGAACGCGCCACCCGGGCGCCCAGCAGGCCACCGACCAGCGAGCCACCGGCGAGCAGCGCGACCACCAACCAGTCCACGTGCTCGCGGGCGACGACCACGAAGACCAGGGCGCTCATGCCGTTGGAGGCCAGCGCCGTGAGGTTCTTCAGCGCGTTCTGCTGCTGCATCGACGCATGGGTGGCCACGCCCAGCACGGCCATGTACATGACGCCCTGCGCCGCGCCGAAGTAGCCGGAGTAGACGCCGACCGCGGCGACCCCGGCCAGCAGGCCCAGCGAGAGCGCCACCGGTGCGACGTCGGTGGCTCCCGGCGTGGCGGTGACCTCCGGGGAGGACGGTGGCTGCTCACCCGCGGCAGCGGTGCGCTGCGCCCGCCGCGCCACCCACCGCTTGATCGCCGGTTGGGCGACCACGAGCACACCGGCCAGGGCGATGAGGACCGGCACCACCGCGTCGAAGGTCTCGCTGGGCAGCACCAGGAGCAACAGGGCCCCCGCGAGGCCACCGACGGCCGAGGTCGCCAGCAGCGGCCCGAACAGATGGCGCAGGTCGCGCAGCTCCCGGCGGTAGCCCCAGGTGCCCGAGACGCCACCGGGCAGGATGCCGAGCTTGCTCGAGATGTTCGCGGCCACCGGGCTGAGCCCCAGGGCCACGAGCAGCGGGAAGGTCACCAGCGAACCCGACCCCACGACGGTGTTGATGCCGCCGGCGACCACCCCGGCGCCCAGCACCAGGGCGAGCTCCGCAGGGCTCACGCGCCGGGCTCGGCCGCGCGGGCGGTCCAGCGCTCGCCGTGGCGCTCCAGGACGACGGGCAACCCGAAGGTCTCGCTGAGGTTCTCGGCGGTGAGCGTCGTGGTGATCGGCCCGGCGGCCACCACGGCGCCGTCACGGATCATCAGCACGTCGCTGAAGCCGGGCGGGATCTCCTCCACGTGGTGGGTCACCAGCACCATCGCCGGGGCCTCGAGGTCCTGCGCGAGCTGCCCGAGGCGCTCCACCAGGTCCTCCCGCCCGCCGAGGTCCAGGCCCGCGGCGGGCTCGTCGAGCAGCATCAGCTCGGGGTCGGTCATGAGCGCCCGGGCGATCTGCACCCGCTTGCGCTCCCCCTCGCTGAGGGTGCCGAAGCGCCGGTCGGCCAGGTGCGCCACGCCCAGGGTGCGCAGCAGCTCGTCCGCGCGGGCGGCATCGACCTCGTCGTACTCCTCGCGCCACCGCCCGACGACGGCCCACGATGCGGTGACCACCACGTCCCGGACCGTCTCCCCCCGGGGCACCCGGTCGGCGAGGGCGGCCGACGACAGCCCGATGCGGGGGCGCAGGTCGAACACGTCCGTGGTGCCCAGCACCTCCCCGAGGATGCCCACCACGCCGCTGGTCGGGTGCATGCGCGCGCTGGCCACCTGCAGCAGGGTGGTCTTGCCGGCGCCGTTGGGGCCGAGCACCACCCAGCGCTCACCCTCCTCGACCTCCCAGTCCACGTGCGACAGCAGCTCGCGGTCGCCGCGGCGCACGGTCACGTCCGCCAGTGCCAGAACGTCGCTCATGATGCGCGAGTCTAGGTGGTGGCTTGGCACACTGGGCGCCGATGTCGACGCCGCCCCTTCCCCCGCCCGCACCCGTCGTCCCGCACCTGGGCCCGCCGGGACTGCCCGTGGCGGTGACCGCGGCCCTGTGGGGCACCGAGCTGCTCGCAGGGAGGGTGCCGGTCAACGGCGTGGTCGACCGCGCCGCCGGGCCCGCGGACTCGGTGACGCCGGAACTCGTGGAGGCGCTGTCGGTGTCGGTACCCGCCTGGGGAGAGGTGGGTGAGCGCCTGGTGGTGCCGTTGCTGCCCCGCCCCGGACGGGCGGGCCTGCTGCCCGTGGGGCCCGAGGCACTGGGTGCCGGCACCGCAACGAGCTCGGTGGGAGTGCTGGTGGCCCCGTCCCTGGGCGAGGGGTTCGTGCTCCACCTGACCCCCTTCGGCCACGTCCTGGACGGTGGGTGGCTGCTCGATGCGGAGCGCGTCGCCTGCCGGCCGGTGCCGCACCACGCCCTCGAGCAGGTGGGGCTGCGCGCGGCCCAGCGGGGTCTCGCCGCGGCCGTGCGCTCCGGCACCGAGCTGCTGGAGACCCTCGGCGCCCCGCCCGTCTGGGCCGGCGAGCGGGCCGGCGGGCACACGGCCGGATCCGCCGCGGAGCTGCCGCGCCGCGTCCCCCCCGAGGTGCTGGACCTGCTCGAGCGGGCCGCTGCCGTGGCGGCCATGACCACCGAGGGACGGGAGACCCACGCGGCGGTGGGTGCGGCCACCGCCGGCCGCCACCGGGCGCTGACTGAGCTCCACCACGCCGCACTCGACGCGCTGGAGGCCGGAAGCCTTTCGGCAGCCCGGGGTCTCGGCGCTAATCGGTCCGGTACCCGCGACTGAGCCACTCCCCCTGCACGGCAATCGCTGATCCCTCACCTAACATTGCGCCATGTCCCCCCACCTCCCGCCCGTGCCAGTCCCAGCGCAGAACGCGGCCGGAACGGTCCGCCGGATGTTGATCATCGGTGGTGCCGAGGACCGCCGGGACATGATGAAGGTGCACCGCCGCTTCGTGGCCCTCGCGGGGCGCGGGGAGGCCCGGGCGGCGGTCGTGCCGACGGCCTCCGCATTCCACCGCGAGGCCGGCGAGACCTACTCGACCCTGTTCGAGCGGCTGGGTGCCCACCACTGTGACGTGGTGTCCCCGGCGAACCGGCTGGACGCCCACGAGGACCACTGGGTGGAGGTCCTGGACAACGCCACCGGCGTGTTCCTCACCGGCGGCAACCAGCTCAAGCTCAGCCAGTTCCTGGTCGGCACCCCGGTGGGCGAGGCGATCATCCGCGCCCACGAGCGGGGCGCCGTCATCGGCGGTACCTCGGCCGGCGCCTCGATCCTGAGCCGCCACATGATCTCCGACGGCGAGGAGGGCCTGACGCCTCGCCAGGGAGTCAGCAAGCTCACGCAGGGGCTCGGCCTGGTGGGCGACATCATCCTCGACCAGCACTTCGCCGAGCGGGGCCGCTACGGCCGCCTGATGTCGATGGTGGCGACCTCCCCGTCGCTGATGGGCATCGGCATCGACGAGGACACCGCCCTGGAGCTCGCCGAGGGCACCACCGCCGACGGCGCCGAGATCCGCGAGTTCAGCGTCCACGGTGCCGGCGGCGTGTTCCTGGTGGACGCCTCGCGGGCCATGTCGGACGGCCACGAGGCCGCCCCCGGTGCGCCCCTGCTGCTGTCCGGGGCCATCGTGCACGCCCTGCCCGCCGGGTCGCTGTTCGACCTGAACGCGCGCCGGTTGGTGCACTTCGTGGAGCAGCACCCGCAGGACGATGCGGTGTACTCAGTGCGCCAGCAGGCCTCGGAGATCTCCCAGCTCGAGCGGGCCGCCGAGGACGCGGACGCCTTCGACGACGAGGAAGTCCTCGAGGCGGCTGCGGACGTGCAGCGTGCCCAACAGACCCAGCTGCACCTGACGCGAGCGGATGACGAATGAGCCAGACGACCACCCCCCAGACGACCGCGCAGAACGGTCCGGAGCCCACGTTGCGGATCGTCTCCGCCAAGGCCTACCGCGGCGCGAACCTGTGGTCCTACAAGCAGGCCATGCAGTTCGTCGTGGACCTCGGCGCCCTCGAGGAGTACCCGTCCAACACCATCGACGGGTTCACCGACCGCCTGCTGGAGATGCTGCCCGGCCTGCACGAGCACGGCTGCTCGCTGGGCCGTCCCGGTGGCTTCGTGGAGCGCCTGCACGAGGGCACGTGGATGGGGCACATCGCCGAGCACGTGGCCCTGCAGCTGCAGAACCGGGCCGGCCACCGCGTGACCCGCGGCAAGACCCGTTCGGTGCCGGGCCACCCCGGCCGCTACAACATGATCTTCGCCTACCTGGAGGAGCGGCTCGGCCGCGCCGCCGGGGAGTTCGCCGTCCGGATCGTCAACCACGCCGTGGACCCGGCGGCGGCGCCGCTGGACTTCGAGCACGAGATGGACGAGTTCCTGCTGCTGGCCCAGCGGGTGGCCTTCGGACCCTCCACGCAGGCCATCCTCGACGAGGCCGAGTCGCGTGACATCCCGTGGATCCGGCTGAACAACGCCAGCTTCGTGCAACTTGGCCAGGGCGTCCACGCCCAGCGCATCCGCGCGACCATGACCTCGCGCACGTCCGCCCTGGCCGTCGACGTTGCCGGGGACAAGTCGATGACCACGACGCTGCTCTCCGGCGCCGGCCTGCCAGTGCCCCGGTCGCAGACCACCCGCGACAAGGAGATGGCCGTCGAGCTGGCCGAGTCCACCGGCTACCCGGTGGTCGTCAAGCCCCTGGACGGCAACCACGGCCGCGGCGTCTGCCTCAACCTGCAGAACGCCGACGAGGTGCGTGAGGGCTTCGACACCGCCGTGGCCCAGAGCCGCCGTGGCGTGGTCGTCGTCGAGTCCTACGTGATCGGCAAGGACTACCGCTTCCTGGTGGTCGGCGGGAAGCTGGCCGCCGTGGCCGAGCGCGTCCCGGCGCAGGTCGTCGGCGACGGCGAGCACACCGTGGCCGAGCTGGTCGACATCGCGAACACCGACCCCCGCCGTGGCGTCGGGCACGAGAAGGTGCTCACCCGCATCACCATCGACCGTGCGGCCGAGCACTACCTGGACGAGCAGGGGCACTCGCCGACCTCCGTCCCCGCCGCCGGTGAGGTCGTGTTCATCGTGCGCACCGGCAACATGTCGACCGGTGGCATCTCCATCGACCGCACGTGGGAGGCGCACCCGGACAACATCGACATCGCCGAGGAGGCCGCCCGCATCGTCGGGTTGGACATCGCCGGCATCGACTTCATGTGCCCGGACATCACGCAGTCGGTCTCCGAGGTCGGTGGCGCGATCGTCGAGGTGAATGCGGCCCCCGGTTTCCGCATGCACACCCACCCCACCGAGGGCGAGCCGCAGTTCATCGCCAAGCCGGTGCTCGACCTGCTCTTCCCCCCGGGCAGCCGGGCCCGGGTGCCGATCGTCGCCGTGACCGGCACCAACGGCAAGACCACCACCTCCCGCATGGTCGGCCACATCATGCGTGGCTCCGGCCACCACGTGGGCATGACCAGCACCGACGGCGTGGTCATCGACGAGCGCCTGGTGATCAAGCGCGACGCCTCCGGCCCCAAGTCGGCGCGGACGGTCCTGCAGCACCCGCGCGTGGACTTCGCGGTGCTCGAGGTCGCGCGCGGCGGCATCATCCGCGAGGGGCTGGGCTTCGACCGCACCGACGTCGCGGTGGTCACGAACGTGACCGCCGACCACCTCGGGCTGGGCGGTGTGGACACCGTCGAACAGCTCGCGGAGATCAAGAGCGTCATCGTCTCGGCCGTCCCCCGGTCGGGCTACGCGGTGCTGAACGCCGACGACCCGCTGGTGCGCGACATGCGCCACCGCTGCCGCGGCCAGGTGGTCTGGTTCTCGCTGGCCGAGCCGGGCAGCAAGGAGCGCAACTTCATCGACCGCCGCCTGCTGCGTGGTGGCCGCGCGGTGCTGCTGGAGCAGACCGAGCGCGGCGAGCGGATCGTGCTGGCCGAGGGCAAGCGGTGGATGCCGCTGACCTGGACCCACACCATCCCCGCCACCTACGGCGGCGCCGCCCGCTTCAACGTGGCCAACGCGATGGCCGCCGCCGGGGCCGCCTGGAGCGCCGGGGCGCCGCTGCACGACATCCGTGCGGGCCTGCGTTCCTTCGCGCCGGACTACTACCTCTCCCCCGGCCGCCTGAACCGGGTGGAGGTCAACGGTGCCGAGGTGTACGTGGACTACGCCCACAACCCGGCCGGCCTGCAGGCCCTCAGCGAGTTCGTCGCGAACCGCGCCATGAGCCTGGCCGAGGGCGGCGAGGAGCCGCAGCGCATCGTGGTGCTGGGCGCCGCCGGGGACCGCCGGGACTCCGACGTCCGGGAGCTCGGCGAGGTCGCCGCGCAGCAGTTCGACACGGTGGTGATCCGCGAGGACGAGAACCTGCGCCGCCGCGAGCCCGGTGAGGCCGCCGGCCTCATCCGCGAGGGTGTCGACGCCGCGGTGGCTGCCGGTGCCCGGGCCACGACCGTCATCGAGGAGTGGGACGAGGTGCAGGCCTGCAAGGTGGCGATGTCCCACGCCAACCCGGGCGACATCGTCGCCATGGCCGTCGACCAGCACGCCGACGTGATGCGGGCGCTGGAGGAGTTCACCCACCGGGCGCAGCCCGCCCCGAAGGACGGCGGTCTGATGGTGGCCGACCCCGACCTCAGCTGAGGGCGGGGCAGGACGAACGACCGCCGGCGGCAGATTCCCACGAGGGGTCCGCCGCCGGCGGCGTCGTGTGCCCGCGACTCAGCCCTGGCGCGTGCCGCCGAGCCGGTCGGTGAACTCCCAGTCACGCGGGGTCACGCTGTGTCCCAGCATCCACTGGGCCGCGCTGCGCGATGCCTCCTGGGTCCGCCCGGCCTCGGCGCCGGTGAGCACGGCGAGGGCAGCGGCCGCGGTGGAGTCGTCGTATCGCTCCGAGAGCTCGGTGGCCCACACGAAGGCCTGCTCGTGACGGCCGGCCGTGTGCGCGGCCAGGGCCCGCTCCATGAGGCTCACGAAGCGCTGCGGCTCGCGCAGTCCCCGGTGCAGGGCCTCCTCGTGCTGGGGGATGGCCTCCTCGCCGCGTCCGGCCGCATCCAGGGCCCGGGCGAGCTCGAAGCGCACGCGCGGGTCGTCCTCGTGCTCGGAGACCAGCTGCTCCATCACCGCGACGCGCTGGTCGGCCGGGGCCTCGGCCGCGGCGGCGAAGTTCGCGTCGAGCTCGTGCTCCCCGCGGGAGCGGCGCACCAGTGAGGCGATCTGGCGGGGCGTCAGGGGCTGCGCACCGTGGTCGTCCAGCCACTGCATCACCGCGTCGCGCATGTCGTGCAGGGTGAAGGCCAGCACGTCGCCGTCGTGCAGCAGCTCGGTCACCCCGGCCATCGCCGAGACCTCGTCGGGCCAGGTGGCGGCGGGCACTGCCCCCACGCTGGCCAGACCGGCGCGCATGTGGCCGAACACGTCGTCGGCGGTGCGCCCGCGCAGGTAGTGGTCCTTGGTCACCAGGTGGGTCTTGTCGGCTCCGCGGCCGGCGATCACCCCCATCGACTCCAGGATCTCGTCCGTGCGGTCACCCAGTCCGCCCAGGGTGATGTGGATGTCCGAGCCCGGCAGGCGCAGGCCGTCGGCGACCTCGAGGACCGCCTCGACGCCGGCCTCGTTGTGCGCGAGGTCGCAGACGATCGTGGCCCACCCGTCAGCCACCCTCCACCGGTAGGTGTTCATCCGCGCCGGGTTCAGGGTGCGGTCGGGCATGAAGGTGCGCAGCCCCTCCACCACGGCCTCGCGCGGGAGGCCGAGGCCCAGGGCGGCAGCCGCTGCGGCCAGCACGTTCGCGACGTTGTGTCGCGACAAGCCGCCCAGCGTCATCGGGACGTCCGCGAGCGGCACCAGGTGCTCGGGGTCACCCACGCCGCTGACCAAGGCCACGCTGTTGTCCAGGACGGTCATGCCGCGGCCGCCGGACTCCACGGCCTCGCGCAGCGCCGGTGAGCTGGGGTCGAGCGAGAAGCACCAGATGCGCCCCGTGGCGCTGTGGCGCATCGCCCAGACGCGGGGGTCGTCCCCGTTCAGCACCGACCAGCCCTCCGGCTTGGTCACGTGCGTGACGATGCCCTTGACCTCCGCCAGCTGGTCCAGGGTGTCGATGCCGTGGGTGCCCAGGTGGTCGGCGGAGACGTTCGTGACCACCGAGACGTCATTCACCGGGACGCCCATCCCCTTCTGGAGCAGGCCACCGCGGGCGGTCTCGAGGATGCCGATCTCCACCCCGCCGGACTCCAGGGCCGTCCGCGCCCCGCTGGGCCCGGAGTAGTCGCCCTTCACGAGCCACGCCCCCTGGCGCAGCACGCCGTCGGTGGAGGACCAGGCGGTGACCTTGCCCGCCGTCATCGCGATGTGGGCGAGGATGCGGGTGGTCGTCGTCTTGCCGTTGGTGCCGGTGATCGACGCGACCGGGACCGTGGGGCGCACCACGTTCGGGCGGCGGCCCGGGTCGGTCCCGCGCACGGTGGCAGCGTGCTCCGCGAACAGCCGGTCCACGTCCTGCGGGGCCTGCCACAGTGCGTTCAGCAGCGGGCCCAGTGCCTCCCCCATCGCCTGCCCGGTCCCCTGCCGCCACCACCGGAAGGCGATGGTGATGTCGCCCCACTCGGCGCCGTCACGGCCCCGGGCGGTGATGCCACCGAGCCCGGCGTGCTGGCCGAGGGTGCGCAGGACCCGGCGCGCGAGGCGCACCAGGAAGCGCTGGCGCTGCTCGCTGTCGGGCTGGCCCGGCGCCGTGCGCTTCATGCCCAGGGCCTGGGCCACCCGCAGGCAGTCCTGACGGCTCGCGGCCGAGATCCCGGGCGCCGAGAGCATCACCTTCACGGCGGCGCGCGGGTAGTACAGGTTGGGACCCTCGAGGAGGCGGACCTCGGTGACCCGGACGGTGGCGTCAGTCATGGCCGAAGCCTACGGGGCGCCGGTCACTGCCCCGTGGCGTGCACGCCTCCGTCGACGTGGACGATCTCGCCGGTCGTGGCCGGGAACCAGTCCGAGAACAGTGCGACGCAGGCGCGGGCGGCCGGCTCCGAGAGCTGGATGGACCACCCGAGCGGGGCACGCCCGTCCCAGCTCTCCTCGAAGGTGGCGAAGCCGGGGATCGACTTGGCCGCGGTGGTGCGGATGGGGCCGGCCGAGACCAGGTTGCAGCGGATGCCGTCCGGGCCCAGGTCGCGGGCGAGGTAGCGGTTGACGGACTCGAAGGCGGCCTTGGCCACGCCCATCCAGTCGTACACCGGCCACGCATAGCGGCCGTCGAAGGTCAGACCGACCACGGCCGAGCCCCGCGACATCAGCGGCTTGGCGGCCAGCGCCAGCGACTTCAGCGAGAAGCTGGAGACGTGCACCGCGGTGGAGACGTCCTCCCAGGTGGCCTCGAGGAAGTTGAAGGCGCCCTCGGGAGCGAAGCCGATGGAGTGCAGCACGCCATCGAGGGAGTCGGTGTGCTCCTTGAGGCGCTCGGCCAGGCTGTCGAGCTGCTCGGGGTCGGTCACGTCGAGCTCCACCACGGTGGCCGGCTGCGGCAGGCGGCGGGACATGGCCTGGGTGAGCTTCAGCCCCCGGCCGAAGCCGGTGAGGATCACGGTGGCGCCCTGCTGCTGGGCGAGGCGGGCCACGTGGAAGGCGATGGAGGACTCCATCAGCACGCCGGTGACCAGCAGGGTCTTGCCCGCCAGCAGACCGGAACCGACCGGCGAGGAGTCCATCGCGCCGGTGGTCTTCTTCGTGGGGGTGGTCTCGCTCATCGGGGCTCCTGTGGTGGGTGTGGGGAGGGGGTGGGGTTCTTCGGGGGCGCGGGGCGGTCTGACGTGGGTCAGTGCCCCATGCCGAGCCCGCCGTCGACGGGCAGGACCGCGCCGGAGACGTAGCCGGCGCCGTCGGAGGCGAGGTAGGCCACGGCGTGCGCCACCTCATCGGCCTGTGCGAAGCGGCCCGCCGGGATGGAGGCGAGGTAGGCCTCCTGCCGCTCGGCGGGCAGGGCGTCGGTCATGTCGGTCTGCACGAAACCGGGGGCGACGACGTTGGTGGTGATGCCACGGCTGCCGAGCTCGCGGGTCAGGGCCCGGGCCAGGCCGACCAGGCCCGCCTTCGAGGCCGCGTAGTTGGCCTGACCGGGCGAGCCGTAGAGGCCGACCACCGACCCGACGAGCACGATGCGGCCGAACTTGCCCCGGATCATGCCCTTCTGGGCGGCCCGCACACAGCGGAAGGCGCCGTGCAGGTTGGTGTCCAGGACGGAGGCGAAGTCGTCGTCCTTCATGCGCATGGAGAGCCCGTCGGCGGTGATGCCGGCGTTGGCCACCAGGACCTCGACGGTGCCGCCCAGGACCTCCTCGGCGTCCTTCAGGGCCTGGTCCACCGAGGCGGTGTCGGTGACGTCGCAGGCCACGGCGCGCAGGTCCTCGGGGGCGTCGCCGCTGCGGGAGGTGACCACCACCTCGTGTCCCTCCTCGGTGAGGTGGCGGGCGATGGCCTCGCCGATGCCTCGGTTGCCGCCAGTGACCAGGACGCGTCGTGTGGTGCTCATCGGAAGCACCCTAGACCGCGCGCCCGGTGGTGTCCCCTTGGGCGGTGCACTGCGTCACACGTTCTGCGGGCCCGGGGCAACCACCCGGCGGGCCCGGACGCAGCTACGACGGGCTGTCGTGAGTCGGTGGGCCGCGCGTAGACTGGGGGCCTCATGGTCAGCACCACCCAGCGATCCCGCCCCGGCCCCGCCGACCGCGCGCCCGTTGCCTCCGTCACCAGTGCCGCGCACTCCGCGGCGCGGGAGCGCGAGCACCGCATGAAGGTGTACCTGGTGCAGATGGGGCTGCGCATCATCGCCTTCCCCGTGGGTGCGTGGCTCATCATCGCCGACATCAGCGTGGTCGTGGGCGTGGCGCTGCTGGCGTTCGCCGCGGTGATTCCCTACGTCGCGGTGGTGCTGGCGAACGCGCGCCGGGCCGATCCGGAGGCGGACGGGCCGCAGGCGGTGACGCCGCGTCGTGAGGGTCTGACCGCGCCCACCGGGGAGCCGACCGGGCCGCGGGTCGACCAACCCGGCGAGGTGATCGTGGGGGACGTCGTCGATGACTGAGGTGATCTGCAGCGCCACGGCCTGCAGGGCTCGGGCGCAGCACGCCGTGGTGTGGAACAACCCCGCCCTCCACTCCCCCGAGCGCCGCAAGGTGTGGACGGCCTGCGACGAGCACGTGCAGTACCTGACCGACTTCGTGGCCCTGCGGGGCTTCCACCGCGAGACCATCCCGGTGGCCGACCTGACCAAGGGGGACGGCTGATGGGCCGCTGGTTCCGGACCGCGTTGCAGCCGAAGTGGCTGGCGGCGCTCCTGCTCGCACTGCTGGTGGCCGGTGTGTTCTGGCGCATGGGCCTGTGGCAGTGGCACCGGCACGAGGCCAAGGTGCACGCCGTCGAGCGGCTCGAGTCCCATCGTGACGCCCCGGCGGTGCCCTACACCGACCTGGTGCGCCCGGACGGCTCCTACGAGTTCACCGACGAGTGGACCGTGACCGAGGTGCAGGGCCGGTACCTGCCCGAGCACCAGACGTTGGTGCGCAACCGCCCGTGGTTCGGCACGGCCAGCAAGTCCACCTACGGCTACGAGGTGCTCGTGCCCTTCGAGCCGGTCGAGGGCCCCACCATCCTGGTGAACCGGGGCTGGGTGCCGAACGGGCCGGACGCGCAGACGCTGCCGGAGATCCCGCCCGCACCCAGCGGCGAGATCACCCTGAGCGCCTGGCTGCGCCCCAGCGAGCCCTCGCGGGACCGCGACCTGCCCGAGGGGCAGGTCGACATGGTCAACCCCGGTGACGTCGAGCAGCAGTCCGGTCTGGAGCTCGCCGAACCCTTCCTGCTGATGCGGGACGACGGCGCAGACCCGCGGCCCAATCCGCTGGACCCCCCGTCCACCGACCTGGGCCCCCACCAGGCCTACGCCTGGCAGTGGTGGCTGGCCGTGCTCTTCCCGTTGGGCATGTGGGTGTTCGCCGTGCGCAACGAGGCGATGCTGACCCTGCCCGCCGAGGAGCGGGAGCGCCGTCGTGCGGCGAAGGCAGCCCGCAAGAAGACCCGCATCTGGGACGAGGAGGACGCCTGAGGCGTCGTCGAGCGAACCCGGCGGGTGATCAGGCCAAGGTCACCAGGTCCAGGTAGCTCACGTTCCAGAGGTCCTCGACGCCGTCGGGCAGCAGCAGCACCCGCTCGGGGTCCAGCGCCTCGACGGCACCCTCGTCGTGGCTCACCAGCACCACGGCGCCCTCATAGTGCGCCAAGGCATCGAGGATCTCCGCCCGACTGGCGGGGTCGAGGTTGTTCGTGGGCTCGTCGAGCAGCAGCAGGTTCGCGCCGCTGACCACCAGCATCGCCAGGGAGAGGCGGGTCTTCTCGCCACCGGAGAGGACGCCGGCCTTCTTGTCCACGTCGTCCCCGCTGAACAGGAACGAACCCAGCACCTTGCGCACGCCGGTCTCGTCGAGATCCGGGGCGCTGGACTTCATGTTCTCCAGCACGGTGCGCCCGACGTCGAGGTTCTCGTGCTCCTGGGCGTAGTAGCCGATGCGCAGGCCGTGGCCCGCAGCGACCTCACCGGTGTCCGGGGCATCCACCCCGGCCAGGATGCGCAGCAACGTGGTCTTGCCCGCGCCGTTGAGGCCCAGCACCACCACCTTGGAGCCGCGGTCGATCGCCAGGTCCACGTCGGTGAAGATCTCCAGTGAGCCGTAGCTGCGCGAGAGCCCGTGTCCCCGCAGCGGCGTCTTGCCGCAGGGGGCGGGGGTCGGGAAGCGCAGGGCAGCCACCCGGTCGGCCTGCCGCTCCCCCTCCACGCCGGAGAGCAGGCGCTCGGCACGACGGGCCATGTTCTGGGCGGCCGTGGCCTTGGTGGCCTTCGCCTTCATCTTGTCGGCCTGGGCGAGCAGGGCCTCGGCCTTCTTGGTGGCGTTGGTCAGCTCGCGCTTGCGGCGGTGTTCGTCGACCTCTCGCTGCTTGAGGTAGGCCTTCCATCCCAGCGAGTACTGGTCCAGGGCACTGCGGTTGGCGTCCAGGTGGAACACCTTGTTCACCACCGCATCGAGCAGGTCGACGTCGTGGCTGATGACGATGAGGCCGCCGGTGTAGTTCTTCAGGTGGTCGCGCAGCCAGGCGATGGAGTCCGCATCGAGGTGGTTGGTCGGCTCGTCCAGCAGCAGCGTCTGGGCGTCGGAGAACAGGATGCGGGCGAGCTCGATGCGGCGTCGCTGTCCACCGGAGAGGGTCGCGAGCTCCTGGTCCAGGATGCGGGTGGGCAGGCCCAGCGCTCCGGAGATGCGGGCGGCCTCGGCCTCGGCGGCGTAGCCGCCGGCGGCCTCGAACTCGGTGTTGGCCCGGTCGTAGCGCCGCATCGCCTTCTCGCGCACCGCAGTCTCGTCGCTGGCCATCTCCTGCTCGGCCCTCTCCCGGCGGCGCACGATGTCCTCCAACCCGCGGGCCGAGAGGATGCGGGCACGGCCCGTGACGTGCAGGTCCCCCGTACGCGGGTCCTGCGGCAGGTAACCCACCGGCGCCGAGCTACTCACTGAGCCCGCCGCAGGCAGCGACTCGCCCGCCAGCACCTTGGTCATGGTCGTCTTGCCGGCCCCGTTGCGCCCCACCAGGCCGATGCGGTCACCGGCCCCGACGCGGAAGGACGTGGGTTCGAGCAGCAGGCGGGGACCGGCGCGCAGCTCGAGGCCGGACACGGTGATCACAGGGACACTCCAAGGCAACAGGGGATGCGGGCGACGGCACAGTCTACGGACCCGCCGCGCAGGCTCAGGTTCGTGCTATCGAGGCCCGGTGCCGTGGAGTGTCAGCGGTTGGTGGGGTCGTCCATCCACTCCGGGAGATGCCCGACGAGTCGGACCCAGTCGCTGGGCTGGCGCAGACTGACCGAGTCGGACATCTCCTCCATGGCACAGTCGAACGAGTCCATCATCTCCTCCATCTCGAAGTTGAAGTAGTGCACGGCGTTCTCGACCGGCGCGGCCGAGGACCCTGGTTGGTCGCGCGGGAACGGGCGGGGTGCGTGCGCGACGTTCGATTCAGCCCGTGCACGACCTACGCTGGGCACCATGCTCGAGCTCACCGCCTCGGATGCCCGGACCGTCTGCCTGCTGGAGGGGGTGAGCGACGTCGCCGCCGTGCGAGCACTGATGGAGGGGGCCGGCATCGACCCCTCCCCCATCGAGCTGATCAGCCTGGGCGGGGCCACCAACCTGGGGCGCACCCTCAAGGAGGTGCGGCTGCTCCGCGGTGACGTGGACGTGGTGGGGCTGGTCGACGAGGCCGAGGCGCACGTCGCGGTGCGGGCCCTGGGTGAGGACGGGCTGCCGGTGCAGGACGCCAGCGACCTGCCGGTCTATGGCTTCTTCGTGTGCTCGGTGGACCTGGAGGACGAGCTCATCCGCGCCCTGGGCGCCGAGCGAGCCCGCGAGGTGCTCACCGAGGCGGGGCTGGGCGGAAAGCTCGAGGCGATGCAGCGGCAGGACGCCTGGGTGGGCCGTCCGCTGGACGAGCAGCTGCACCGCTTCTGCGGAGCGGCCTCCGGGCGCAAGGAGCGCGCGGCCGGGATCCTCGCCGGCGCGTTGGCCGCCGATGAGCTCCCAGAGCCGTTGGCCATGCTGCTGGACCGGCTGCGCTGGGCCTGAGCGCCGCGCAGCCGGTCCAGGTCAGCTGGTCCGGGTCAGCCGAGCACGAGCTTGCTGGCCCGCTCGACCGTGAACCACAGGCCGTAGGCCAACGGCAGACCCACCGCGAGCCAGGCCAGGGTGAGGAGGACCGGGGAGGTGGTGGCGGCCCCGGTCTGGGCACCGGTGGTGGAGGCCCTTGCGCGGTCGTCGGCGTGTGCCTGCGCGGTGCGGGCGGCCTCGACGTCAGTGTGGCGGGAGTCCACCGGGCGGATCAGCAGGTTCGCCACCAGGCCAACGGTGAGGATTCCCACCATCGTGAACAGGGCCGGCCGGTAGTCACCGGCGGTCATGGTGCCGGGCTCCCCCGCCGCATCGAGCACCGTGTTGATGATCAGCGGGCCGGCCACACCGGCGGCGGCCCAGGCGGTGAGCAGGCGGCCGTGGATGGCGCCCACCTCGAGGGTGCCGAAGAGGTCCTTGAGGTAAGCCGGGACGGTGGCGAAGCCGCCGCCGTAGAAGCTGATGATGACCACGGCCAAGAGAATGAAGACCACTGTGGAGCTGCTGCCCACCAGCGCCAGGGCCGCGTAGGCCACCAGACCGATGCCGAGGTAGCCGGTGTAGGTCCACTTGCGGCCGATCGCGTCCGAGAGTGACGACCAGGCGAAACGACCGGCCATGTTGGCCAGGGAGAGCACGCCCACGAAGCCGCCGGCAGCCGCGGCGGTCACGGCGCTGGTGCCGTTGTCACGGAAGAAGTCCTGGATCATCGGGGCGGCCTGCTCGAGGATGCCGATGCCGGCGGTCACGTTGCAGAACAGGACCACCCACAGCAGCCAGAACTGGGGGGTGCGGATGGCCGTGCCGGCCCGGACCAGCGAGCCGCCCTGACCGGGGCGGTGCGCAGCGGTGCTGTCGTCACCGAAACCCTGCGGAAGCCGCATCAGGGCCACGCCGATGAGCATGAGCACGAGGTAGCCCGCGCCGAGCGTGAGGAAGGTCAGGGAGAGCGACCGGCCGTCGGCGAAGGAGCCCGCGGTGGTGGGGCTGTAGCTGGGGTCGTAGAAGGACAGCAACCGGTTCGAGAGCGGTGAGGCCAGCAGGGCGCCACCGCCGAAGCCCATGATGGCCATGCCGGTGGCCAGCCCCGGCCGCTCCGGGAACCACTTCATGAGGGTGGAGACCGGGGAGATGTACCCGATGCCCAGACCGATGCCGCCGATCACGCCGTAGCCCAAGTACAGCAGCCAGAGCTGCCCGGTGGCGATGCCGGCGGACCCGACGACGAAGCCGGTGGCCCAGCACAGGGCCGCGACGAACATGGCCCGGCGCGGACCGTTGCGCTCCACCCACGTGCCGAAGATGGCGGCCGAGAGCCCCAGCACCACGATGGCGATGCTGAACACCCACGCCACGGCGGTCTGGCTGGACTCGAAGTGGTCCACCAGCGAGGACTTGAAGACCGAGAAGGCGTAGACCTGGCCGATCGAGAGGTGGACCGCAAGGGCGGCGGGGGGAATGAGCCATCGGCTGTAACCGGGCCCGGCCACCGATCCTGACTTGCTGAGGAATGCCATGTGAACTCCTTGCGCTGGGCCCGGGCGCTCCGGGGCGTTGAGGCATGGTTGCACCCACCAGCGCAATCTGCCCGCCGACACGGCCGCTGCGGGCTACGCTGGCGCCGACACGGCCGCTGCGGGCTACGCTGGCGCCGACACGGCCGCACGAGCAGTCAGGAACGCACCACATGACCTTCAACGACAACGCACGACTGGACACCTCGCAGGTCTCCGGCGGGGGCGGTGGCGGCCTCGGCCGCGGCGCTGCGGTGGGCGGCGGAGGTGGTGGCCTGCTGCTGATCGTGGCCTACCTGCTCTTCCAGATGCTGGGAGGCGGCGGTGACGAGGGTGGCCAGCAGGGCGGTGGGCAGCAGCAGGACAGCCCGTGGGGCTTCGGCGGCGGCAGCACGCAGGCCGAGGGCGACACCGGATCGTTCGGTGGCGGCAACGGCGACTTCTCGCACTGCAAGACCGGTGCGGACGCCAACGAGCACACCGACTGCCGCGTGATCGGCACGGTCAACTCGGTGCAGCAGTACTGGGAGCAGGCCCTACCGGAGGTGACCAACCCCTCCCAGGAGTACCGCAAGTCGACCACCGTCATCTACAGCGGCCAGACGCAGAGCGCCTGCGGCACGGCCTCCAACCAGGTGGGCCCCTTCTACTGCCCCGCGGACGAGCAGATCTTCATCGACCCGGCGTTCTTCGACCAGCTGGACCAGTTCGGCGCGGACAACACCAACCTGGCCCAGATGTACATCGTGGCCCACGAGTACGGACACCACGTGCAGAACATCCTGGGCTACCTCGGCGAGTCCCAGAAGGACCCGAAGGGCCCCGAGTCCGGCGCGGTGAAGGTCGAGCTCATGGCTGACTGCCTGGCCGGTGTGTGGGTGGCGAACGCCGACGGCACCACCGACTCCCAGGGCACGCCGCTGATCCAGAAGGTCACCGAGGAGCAGATCAACGACGCCCTCGAGGCCGCGGCGGCCGTGGGTGACGACAACATCCAGGAGCGCAGCGGGCGCGGCGTGAACCCGGACGCGTTCACGCACGGCACCTCCGAGCAGCGCCAGAAGTGGTTCATGGAGGGTTACAACGGCGGGTCCGCCACAGCCTGTGACACCTTCCGCGCCGAGAACCTCTGACGCGGCTGGCTCACCACCGCCCCCATCGGCCCCGCCGGTGGGGGCGGTGGCGCGTCCGGAGATGGTCCCGTCGCCCGGTCGCCCGGCCAGTGTGGTCGATGGCACACGACCCAGAGGCGCACGCGAGGTTTGGACAGGCATAAGATTAAGTCATGTCCCAAGTCCTGACGCGCCGTCTGCACGTGGACCTGGGGCGCGTGTGCGCCACGCGATGTTGAGCGCCTGACCGGCCGCTCCCCCGCGCCCTGCCGCGCTCCCCCCATCAGACCCTGACTCCCCTGCCGCCCTGCGTGGCGGGGCCTGTCGCGTGAAAGGAAACCCATGTCCGCCTCCTCCTCGACCACCACGGTCGAGAGCCGCTCGGCCCAGACCCCCAGCAAGCGCCGCTGGCTGCCGTCCTTCGGGATGCAGATCCTGCTCGGCCTCGTGGTGGGTGTCGCCCTCGGCGCCGTCGCCCGGACCCTCGGTGGCGACGCCGAGAACCCGAACTGGCTCACCGAGACCCTCACCATCGTCGGCACCACCTTCATCACGATGCTGAAGGCGCTGGTCCCGCCGCTGATCTTCCTGGCCGTCGTGGCCTCCATCGCCAACCTGCGCGACCTCGGCAACGCGGCGCGCCTCGCGGGCCAGACCCTCATCTGGTTCGGGATCACCGCGCTGGTCTCGGTGACCATCGGCATCGTTCTCTCCGTGGTCACCCGTCCGGGGGCGAACACGTCCGTCTCGCCCGATGCGGCGGCCGCCCCCGACGGTGGCGGCTCCTGGCTGGACTTCCTCACCGGGCTGGTGCCCACCAACATCCTGGGCCTCTCCGCCAAGGCGGGTGAGGGCGGCGCGGTGTCGCTGAGCTTCAACGCCCTTCAGATCGTCGTCATCGCCATCGCGTTCGGTATTGCCGCCATCAAGGTGGGCAAGGAGGCCGAGCCCTTCCTGGGCTTCAGCCAGTCGGCCCTGGCGATCGTGCAGAAGATCCTCTGGTGGGTCATCCTGCTGGCCCCCATCGGCACCGCCGGCCTGATCGGCCGCGCCGTGGCCACCTACGGCTGGACCACCATGGGCAGCCTGGGCATCTTCGTGCTCACCGTCTACGCAGGTCTGGCGCTGGTGCTGTTCGGCCTCTACCCCGCTGTGCTGAAGGCCCACGGGCTCTCGGTGCGGCAGTGGTTCTCCGGGGCGTGGCCCGCCATCCAGCTGGCCTTCGTCTCCCGCTCCTCCCTGGGAACGATGCCGCTGACGCAGCGCGTCACCGAGCGAAACCTCGGCGTGCCGTCCGGCTACGCGTCGTTCGCCATCCCCTTCGGCGCGACCACCAAGATGGACGGCTGCGCGGCGATCTACCCGGCCGTCTCGGCGATCTTCGTGGCGCAGTTCTTCGGGCTGGAGCTCGGGATCACCGACTACCTGCTGATCGTGGTGGTCTCGGTGCTGGGCTCGGCCGCCACCGCCGGACTCACCGGTGCGCTGGTGATGCTGACGCTCACCCTGTCGACCCTGGGCCTGCCGCTGGAGGGTGTCGGTCTGCTGCTGGCCGTCGACCCCATCCTGGACATGGGGCGCACTGCGGTGAACGTGGCCGGGCAGACGCTGGTGCCCACCATCGTGGCCAAGCGCGAGGGCATCCTGGACCGCGCCCTCTACGAGGCGCCGCGGGGTGAGCTGCCCTACGTGGACGAGAGCGTGACCGAGCAGGCCGAGCAGGCCCCCGGCGACGCCGCCGGCATCGAGGAGCCCTCGACCCGGCAGCCCGTCACGACCTGACGATCCCCTCCCCCGCACACGGCGAGGGCCCGGACTCCCCTGGTGGGAGTCCGGGCCCTCGCTCGTTGGTGCGCGCCGGGCGGGGCGGGGCTCAGATGTTGAAGCCCAGCGCCCGCAGCTGGTCGCGGCCGTCGTCGGTGATCTTGTCCGGACCCCACGGCGGCATCCAGACCCAGTTGATGACGTGCTGGGTCACCATGCCCTCGAGCACGCCGGCGATCTGGTCCTCGATGACGTCCGTCAGCGGGCACGCCGGGGAGGTCAGGGTCATGTCGATGACGGCGCTGCCGTCCTCCTCGACGGTGGTGCCGTAGACCAGACCCAGGTCGACGACGTTGATCCCGAGCTCGGGGTCGACGACGTCACGCAGGGCCTCGGTGACGTCCTCCGTGCTGGCTGCAGCTGTCTGCGTGGTCATGCCTGTGCTCCGTTCGTCGGTACTTCACTGTCCTGCTTCGAGCCGGTGATGTCCACCCCGGCGCGGGCGAGGGCGTCGGTCAGGGCGGTCCAGCCCAGCAGCGCGCACTTCACGCGCGCCGGGTACTGGGACACCCCGGCGAAGGCGACGCCGTCGCCGATGAGCTCCTCGTCGCCGCCGTACTGGCCGCGCGAGGTGAGCATCTTCCTCATCTCCGCCAGGCTCCCGGCCACCTCGGTGGCGTCGTGCCCGATGGTCTCCTCGGTCATCACCGAGGTCGACGCGGTGGAGATGCTGCACCCCATCGCGTCGTAGGAGACGTCGACGATGCGGGGCGGCTCGGTGCTGGTGTCCACGTGCACCCGGACCGTCACCTCATCGCCACAGGAGGTGTTCACGTGGTGCACCTCGGCCTCGTACGGCTCCCGGAGCCCGGCGTTCTGCGGGTTCTTGGAGTGGTCGAGGATGATCTCGGCGTACAGGTCCATCAGGCGGTCACCTCCATCATGCTGCCGAAGACCTCCGGCACGCGGTCCAGGGCGGTCAGGAAGGCATCGACGTCCTCGCGGGTCGAGTAGACCGAGAAGCTGGCCCGGGTGGTCGCCGGCACACGCAGCGCACGGTGCAGGGGCCACGCGCAGTGGTGCCCGGTCCGCACGGCGATGCCGGAGTCGTCCAGCACCTGGCCGACGTCGTGCGGGTGCACGCCCTCGACCGTGAACGACACGCACCCGACGCGCTCGGCCACCGGGCCGTCGCCGGTACTGGTGGGGCCGACGACGGTGACCCACGGGCGCTCTGCCAGGCCGTCCAGCGCGTACTGGACCAGCTCGCGGTCGTGGGCCGCGACGCGGTCCATGCCGATCTGCTCGAGGAACTCGATGGCCGCGCCGAGGCCGACGGCCTGCGAGGTCATGGGGACCCCGGCCTCGAAGCGGGCCGGCGGCGGGGCGTAGGTGGAGCCCTCCATCCGCACGATCTCGATCATGGACCCACCGGTGATGAAGGGGGGCATCGCCTCGAGCAGCTCGTAGCGGCCCCACAGCGCGCCGATGCCGGACGGGCCCAGCAGCTTGTGGCCGGTGAACGCCAGGAAGTCCACGTCCAGCGCGGCGACGTCCACCGCCAGGTGGGGCACCGACTGCGCGGCGTCCACCACGGTCAGCGCACCCACCTGCTTGGCCCGGGCCACGAGGGCCGGGACGTCGGCGACCGCGCCGGTCACGTTGGAGACGTGGCTGAAGGCCAGCAGCTTGGTGGTCTCGTCGACCACCTCGTCCAGCCGGTCGAGGTCCATCCGGCCCTCGGCCGTCAGGGGCAGCCACCGCAGGGTGGCGCCGGTACGGCGCGCGAGCTCCTGCCAGGGCACGAGGTTGGCGTGGTGCTCCGCCTCGGTGGTGACGATGCTGTCACCCGGCCCCAGGCGGAAGCGCTCGGCCACGGCCGGGTCGGCGCCCTCCATGGCCCCGGCGGCCGCGGCGTTCGAGAACGCGTAGGCCACCAGGTTCAGGGCCTCGGTGGCGTTCTTGGTGAACACCACCTCGCGCGACTGGCTGCCGATGAAGCGCGCCACCGCCTCCCGGGCACCCTCGAACGCGTCCGTGGCCTCCTCGGCCAGCTGGTGCGCGCCACGGTGCACCGCGGAACGGTGCTGGGTGACGTACTCCCGCTCGGCCTCCACCACGGCCAGCGGCTGCTGACTGGTGGCCCCGGAGTCCAGGTACACCAGCGGCCGCCCGCCGCGGACGGTGCGCGAGAGCACCGGGAACTGCGCGCGCAGTTCCGCCAGCTCCTCGGTGGTCAGGGCCGTCACGGTCAGACCGCCGCCTGCGTGTAGCGGTCGTAGCCCTCGGCCTCGAGGCGGTCGGCCAGCTCCGGGCCGCCCTCCTCGGCCACGGCGCCGTCCACGAAGACGTGCACGAAGTCGGGCTTGATGTAGTTCAGGATGCGCGTGTAGTGCGTGATGAGCAGCACGCCCATGTCCGAGGCCTCCTTGGAGCGGTTCACGCCCTCGGAGACGATGCGCAGCGCGTCGACGTCCAGACCGGAGTCGGTCTCGTCCAGCACGGCGATCTTCGGCTGCAGCAGCTCCATCTGCAGGATCTCGTGGCGCTTCTTCTCACCACCGGAGAACCCGGCGTTGACGTCGCGCTCGGCGAACTCCGGCTTCATGCGCAGGTCGGACATCGTGTTCTTGACGTCCTTGACCCAGGTGCGCAGCTTGGGGGCCTCGCCGTCCACGGCGGTCTTCGCGGTGCGCAGGAAGTTGCTGACCGTCACGCCCGGCACCTCCACCGGGTACTGCATGGCCAGGAACAGGCCCGCCCGGGCGCGCTCGTCCACGCTCATGGCCAGCACGTCCTCGCCGTCCAGGGTGATGGTGCCGGAGGTCACCTGGTACTTCGGGTGGCCGGCGATCGAGTAGGCCAGGGTCGACTTGCCGGAGCCGTTGGGGCCCATGATGGCGTGCGTCTCACCGGAGTTGATCGTCAGCGTGACGCCCTTGAGGATCTCTTTGTCCTCGCCGTCGTCCGTGCTGACCGAGACGTGCAGGTCCTTGATCTCCAGGGTGCTCATGTGTGTCCTTCTCTCAGATGTGGGTCGCGGAGTCAGTCCGCGAGGGTGACGTAGATCGAGGGGCCGTCGAGGCGCACCGTGTGCACCGCGACCGGCTGGGTGGCCGGGAGGCTCAGCGGGTACCCGTCGTTCAGGTCGAACTCCGAGCCGTGCAACCAGCACTCGATGGTGTCGCCGGTCACCTCCCCCTCGGCCAACGACACGTTGGCGTGGGTGCAGGTGTCGTCGATGGCGTGGATGCGGCCCGAGGAGTCGCGCACCACGGCCACCCGGCGGCCGCCGAGCTCGACGACCGCTCCCCCGACGGCGGGGAGCTCGTCGACGGTGCCGACGAGGAACTCCTCCGCCTGCCCCTGGGGGATGGAGCCGGTGGCGGGCGTCCCGGCGGGGGTCGACGCCATCAGACGATCGCCTCGTGCTCGGACCCGGCCTCCAGCGCCTGGAGCTCCTCGGCGTCGGCCGGCTCGAAGCCCAGCTCCACCTCGATCGCCCGCATGATGCGGTCGGTGACCTCGGGCACGCCGATGCGGCCCACGATGTCGGCGAAGAAGCCGCGCACGACCAGGCGGCGGGCCTCGGACTCGGGGATGCCCCGCGCCATCAGGTAGAACAGCTGCTCGTCGTCGAAGCGGCCGGTGGCGCTGGCGTGGCCCGCGCCCTCGATCTCGCCGGTCTCGATCTCGAGGTTCGGCACCGAGTCGGCCCGCGCCCCGTCGGTCAGGACGAGGTTGCGGTTCATCTCGTAGGTGTCGGTGCCCTCGGCCTCGGCGCGGATGAGCACGTCACCCACCCACACGGTCCGGGCCGTCTCGCCCTGGAGAGCGCCCTTGTACAGGACGTCCGAGTGGCACTTCGGCGCGTTGTGGTCGACGAACACGCGGTGCTCCTGGTGCTGCCCCGCATCGGCGAAGTACACGCCGAAGAGGTTGGCCGAGCCGCCGGGGCCGTCGTAGGAGACGTTGGTGTTCAGGCGCACCAGGTCACCACCGAGGGTGACCACGATGTGGCGGAAGGTCGCGTCTCGGCCGATGCGGGCCTCGTGCTGGCCGGTGTGCACCGCATCGTCCTGCCACTCCTGCAGCGAGACGACGGTGAGCTGCGAGCCGTCGCCGGCCAGGATCTCGACGTTCTCGCCGTGCTCGGCGGACCCGGTGTGCTGCAGGATCACCAGGGCGCGGCTGTGGGTCCCGGCCTCGATCACCACGTGGGCGTTCGAGCGGCGACCAGCGCCGTGGCCGGTCACGCGGACCACCAGCGGCTCGTCGAGCTCGGTGTCCGCCGGGATCTGCACGTGGAGCGCCTCCTCGCACCCGGCCGAGGCCACCACTGCCGCGCGGTCCTCGGGCACCAGCACGGTGCCGCGGGGCGCCTGGCCGGGAGCCAGCGGGGTCACCACGTACTGGGTGTCCGTGATGTCCCAGGTCGTGGCCGGGTGGTCACCGGCGGTGTCCGTGGCGCGCTCGGTCAACAGGGAGCCGAGGCGGTCCAGCGGCGTGAAGCGCCACTCCTCCTCGCGCCCGGTGGGCACGGGGAAGTCCGCCGGGTCCTCGGACCGGAGGCGCTTGGCCCGGGACTCGTCCTTCGCCGGGGTGCCCAGCTGCGCGGCCGGGTCGGTGTGCGTGGCGGCTGGGGCCAGGCGGCCGGCGGGAGCGCCCTGCGTGTTCTCGTCGGTCTTGCTGAGCAGCGACATCAGCCGACGGCTCCTTCCATCTGCAGCTCGATCAGGCGGTTCAGTTCCAGGGCGTACTCCATCGGCAGCTCACGGGCGATGGGCTCGACGAACCCGCGCACGATCATGGCCATGGCCTCGGTCTCGGAGACACCGCGGGACATCAGGTAGAACATCTGGTCCTCGGACACCTTGGAGACCGTGGCCTCGTGCCCCATCTGCACGTCGTCCTCGCGGATGTCGACGTAGGGGTAGGTGTCGCTGCGGGAGATCTGGTCCACCAACAGGGCGTCGCAGACCACCGACGACCTCGAGCCGTACGCGCCCTCGGCGACCTGCACCAGGCCGCGGTAGGAGGTGCGGCCGCCACCACGGGCCACCGACTTGCTCACGATGGAGCTGGTGGTGTGCGGGGCGTTGTGCACCATCTTGGCGCCGGCGTCCTGGTGCTGGCCCTCCCCGGCGAAGGCGACCGAGAGGGTCTCGCCGTTGGCGTGCTCCCCCATCAGGAAGACGGCCGGGTACTTCATCGTCACCTTGGAGCCGATGTTGCCGTCGATCCACTCCATGGTGGCGCCCTCGGCGCAGGTCGCGCGCTTGGTGACCAGGTTGTACACGTTGTTCGACCAGTTCTGGATGGTCGTGTAGCGCACCTTGGCGTTCTTCTTGACGATGATCTCCACGACGGCGCTGTGCAGCGAGTCCGACTGGTAGATCGGCGCGGTGCAGCCCTCGACGTAGTGCACCGAGGAGCCCTCGTCGGCGATGATGAGGGTGCGCTCGAACTGGCCCATGTTCTCGGTGTTGATGCGGAAGTAGGCCTGCAGCGGGATGTCCACGTGGACGCCCGGCGGCACGTAGATGAAGGAGCCACCGGACCACACCGCGGTGTTCAGTGCGGAGAACTTGTTGTCACCGGAGGGGATGACGCTGCCGAAGTGCTCGCGGAACAGGTCCTCGTGCTCGCGCAGGGCGGTGTCGGTGTCGACGAAGATGACGCCCTTCTCCTCCAGGTCCTCACGGATCTGGTGGTAGACCACCTCGGACTCGTACTGGGCCGCGACCCCGGCGATGAGGCGCTGCTTCTCGGCCTCGGGGATACCCAGCTTGTCGTAGGTGTCCTTGATGTCCTGGGGCAGCTCGTCCCAGCTGGTGGCCTGCTTCTCGGTGGACTTCACGAAGTACTTGATGTTCTGGAAGTCGATGTCCGAGAGGTCCGAGCCCCAGTGGGGCATCGGCTTGCGGTCGAACAGCTTGAGGGCCTTGAGGCGCATGGTGCGCATCCACTCCGGCTCGCCCTTGCGGGTGGTGATGTCCTCCACCACGGCCTCGGACAGGCCGCGCTGGGCGGTCGCTCCGGCGTCGTCGCTGTCGTGCCATCCGTACTCGTAGCGGCCCAGGTCCTTGAGGCCCGGGTTCAGCTCCTCGATGTGGGAGGCGCCGCTGGGGGTGCCATTGGCCGTCGTGGTCATCGTGACCTCTCCTCGGTGGTGGGGTGGGTGGTCGTGTCGGACACCTGCGGGCGGTCGGTGACCGTGGCCGCAGGGACGAAGGTGGTGCAGACGTGCCCGCCGGCCGGCAGGGTCTGCAGGCGCTGGACGTGCACGCCCAGCAGCTCGGAGAAGGCGTCGGCCTCCGCCTCGCACAGCGTGGGGAATGCCTCGGCCACGTTTTGCACGGGGCAGTGCCCCTGGCAGAGCTGCAGGCCTCGCACCTGCGGCACCTCGCGCACGGACGAGGCGAACCCGTCTTGGCGCAGCGCCGACGAGAGGGCGGCCGCACGGTCCAGGGGGTCGTCTCCGGCGCGCTCCACCTGCTCGGCGTACTGGCTGACCAGGCGGCGGGCCCGGTCCCGGGCGTACTGCTCCACCGCCTGCGGCCCCTGGGTCTGCTCCAGGAAGGTGAGGACCTCCAGCGCGACCGCATCGTAGGCGGTCGGCAGGGTGGCCTGTCCCTCGTCGGACAGGACCCAGGCCCGGGCGGGGCGGCCCCGCCCGCGGTGGCCCGCGGTGACGGTGGGCTCGTGCTCGGTGATCGTGCCCTCGGCGGCCAGGGCGTCCAGGTGACGGCGCACCGCTGCCGGGGTCAGGTCCAGCTGCTCCGAGAGCTCCCGGGCGGTGATGGGACCGTCCTGCGAGACGGCAGAGCGGACCCGGTCCCGGGTGGTCCTCGCCTGCTCGCTCATAAACACCACAACAGTGTGCGCTAATTGATGATTCCCGTCCAAGGTAGGCCTGCCTCACCCGGATTCGGGCGACGCGTCACCCGAAGTAGGGTGCTCCCCGTGTCCACCCCCTCCTCCCCCGCGGTCCGCTTCGACGACGTGCGCCTGCTGCGCGGCGACGTCCGGGCACTGGACGGGCTGACCTTCCACGCGCCCGCCGGCGCGGTCACCTGCGTGCTCGGGCGCAACGGCGCGGGCAAGTCCACGATGGTGGAGGCGTCGATGGGGCTGCTGCCGGCCGCCTCCGGGAGCGTCCGGGTGCTCGGTGCCGAGCCGTGGCGGTCGACCGCCGCCCACCGGGCACGGGTCTCGGTGGCCCTGCAGGACGGAGGACTGCCCACCGGCGTGCGCCCCTCGGTCCTGCTGGCCCACCTCTCGCGGCTCTACCCGAACCCGCGGCCGTGGCGGGACCTGTGGAAGCGCCTCGGGATCCAGGCCTACGACCGCCGCATCATCCGCCGCCTCTCCGGCGGCCAGAGGCAGCGCGTCGCGCTGGCCGCCGCACTGGTGGCCCGTCCCGAGGTCACGTTCCTGGACGAGCCGACGGCCGGCCTCGACCCCCACAGCCGCTTGGACGTCTGGGAAGTCGTGCGCCGCATCGCGCAGGAGGGCACGGCCGTGGTGGTGACCACCCACAACTTCGAGGAGGCCGAGCGCCTGGCCGACCACGTCGTCGTCATCGACGACGGCCGCTGCCTGGCCCAGGGAACCCCCGCCGAGGTCGCCGCGGGAACCACTCTGGAGGAGCGCTTCTTCTCCCTCACCGGCCGGGAGGGGGTCCGGTGAGCACCTCCCCCACCCAGCGCGTGCTGGCCCAGGGCCGCTACGAGACCGGAGTGCTGCTCCGCAACGGCGAGCAGCTGCTCGTCTCGCTCGCCCTGCCCCTGCTCGCCCTGCTGGCCCTGGCCTTCACGACCTACCCGTCGCTCGGCGAGGGCGAGCGGATCGACCTGGCCGTTCCGGGCGTCCTCGCCCTGGCCATCATGTCCACGGCCTTCACCGGTCAGGCGATCTCATTGGCCTTCGACCGCCGCTACGGGGTGCTGCGTCTCTTCGGCACGACCCCTTTGGGCACCAGTGGCCTCGTCGCCGGCCGGGTGCTGGCCGTGCTGGCCGTGATCACCCTGCAGGTGGTGGTGCTCGGCGCGGTGGGCCTGCTGCTGGGCTGGCGGCCGGAGCTCGTCGGCATGGCGCCGGCGCTGGCGGTGGGGGTCCTGGGCGCCGCTGCGTTCGTGGTGCTGGCCGTCCTCGTGGGCGGTCGGCTGCGGGCCGAGGCGGTGCTGGCGGTGGCCAACCTGCTGTGGGTGGTCTTCCTCGCCCTGGGCAGCCTGTTGCCCAGCGAGCGGTTCGGTGAGCCCTGGGCGCAGCTGGTGCGGCTCACCCCATCGGGCGCCCTGGGTGACGGCCTGCGGGCGGCGCTGGCCCACGGGCAGTGGGACCTCGGCGCCCTGGCGGTGCTGGCCGCGTGGGCGGTACTCGGCGGCCTTCTGGCCACGCGCGTCTTCCGCTGGTCGGACTGAGGTGAGCGGCGGGTCGGATCGTGGGGCGGGCCCCACCGACCGGTCCACGACGGCGCGTAGGATTTGCCCCCGTGAGCACCCCCTCCACCACTTCCTCCCGTCCCGCCCCGGCCTCTCCCCCGTCCTCCGGCGGAGGTCTCCCCAGCCGGCTCTGGAGCTGGCTCGGCACGATGGTGCGGCCCCTGCTCTGGCTGAACCTCGCCGTGGAGATCGGCATCGTCCTGACCGGCGGCCTGGTGCGCCTGACCGCCAGCGGCCTGGGCTGCCCGCGGTGGCCCGAGTGCCACGAGGGCTCGATCACGCCCGTGGTGACGCCGGCCGACGGGTGGCACCCCTACATCGAGTTCGGCAACCGCACCCTGACCGGGCTGGTGGGGATCGTCGCTCTGCTCACGGTCCTGGCGGTCATCGGCCGGGGCGGGCGCCGCCAGTCGCGCATCCTGCCGTGGACATGGATCGTACTGGCCGGTGTCGTCGTGCAGGCGGTCCTCGGCGGGATCACGGTGCTCACCAGCCTCCACCCGGTCACCGTGAGCGCCCACCTGCTGGTGTCGATGGTGCTCATCTCGGCGGCCGCGGCGGCCCTGTGGTTCGACCGCGATGTCGACGAGGTCACCCCCGAGCCGCTCCCCCGCCCGGTGAACGTCGTGGCCTTCCTGACCGCCGGGCTGGGGTTCGTCGTGATGCTGCTGGGCACCTTCGTGACCGGCTCCGGCCCCCACTCCGGCGACGCCGACGAACCGGCCCGCTATGGCTTCGACGTGAAGACCATGTCCTGGCTGCACGCCGACTCGGTGATGCTCTTCTGCGGCCTGCTGGCCGCGATGCTCCTGGCCCTGCACCTGCTGCCGCAGGTCAGCCAGCGCACCCGTCGGGTGTGGTGGGCGCTGCTGGGGGTGACCGTGCTGCAGGGCCTCATCGGCTACGTCCAGTACGCCCTGGCCGTCCCGGCGACCCTGGTCTGGCTGCACATGCTCGGCGCCAGCCTCATGGCGTGGATCCTCACCTGGGCGGTGCTCTCCGTCCGCCGGTGAGGAAACCGTCCGGGAAACTTCAAGATCGCCGGGAGGCGCACAAGTGTTCACCTGGCGTTCATGATGTGTTCACGCAGCATGTTGCTACACTCGAACATCCGGATCTGTTCCGGGCCACATCGAGAATGGAATAGCCATGCTCTCCATGCTCTCCTCCGGCTTTCTTGCGGCCGGACTGCTGGCCGGCCCCATGACCTCCCCCCCATCAGCTTCCTCAGTCTCAGTAGAGCAATCAGCCCCCTTGGCGGCCGCAACTCAGAGCGATGGGTCTGCGCCGACCTCCGCGACTGACTCAGCGGCAGCCGATGCAGCGGATGCTGCCACCATTGCTGAGCAGGAAGGCCGCAGTGTGGCTTCCGTCAAGGCGGACCTCGAGTGGCAGAAGTCCGTGCAAGCTGAGATTGACAAGCTGGCAGCTAGGGACCCTCAAGCTTTCACGGGTTCCACCCTTTCAGTTCCTGACCGTTCAGTCTGGGTGGGATTCACCGGTGCGGCGCCGACGGGCCCTGCCCAGTTCCCCACCGGCACCACCGCGAAGCTCCAAGGAGGCCTCCCGCTCAACCATGAGGCACGCGTCCAGGCGGCGCGTGACGGCGCCGAAGTGGTCGAGCAGCAATTCGGAGCGGAGACGGTGGCACGCGTCGACGCCATCAGCGGACGGACCGAAGTATTCGTGGCTGCGGCTGCACCGTCCGACGCTTCAGCCAAGACGCGGCGGGTCAAGAGCCAGGTGGACGGTCAGATCACAGTCCACTTCGACCCTGACGCAAAGGGTGGCGAGGAATCCATCAATGGGGGAGGCCGGCTCGAGTGGTCAGGGAGCAATACCCTGAAGTGCACGTCTGCATTCACTCAGGAGCGGTCCCTGTTCACTTTTCTCAACCGGGTCACCAAGAACTGGAACGCATATGTCTTGGTCGGCTAAGACGAGTTGGGTCCTCATGGGGACAGCCATCGGGCTCGCCGGGTGCAGCAGCTCCCCCCCTGGAACCGTTACCGAGAGCGGCACCACGCTCTGGGTGGCCGATGACGATTCGAGGACCGGCGAAGCCCATCTCGCGGGGACGCTCCGCTACCTGCCGGAGGACGGCTGCTGGGTGGTTGAGCCATCCCTCGAATCACTTGACCCCGGGGTCGAGCCGGAGGACCTGCGGACGGCCATCATCTGGCCGCAGGGGACAGAGGTGAGCGATGGCTCGGTCCCCGGCGTCTCAGTGGAGGGCAAGACCGTGCAGGACGGGGAGGGCATCGAGGCTGGGGCCGGCCTGGTCTCCACGGCCTCGGAGTTCGACATCCCTCAGTCCTGTCGCACAGGCGGCATCGCCTTCGTGCGCGACGTGCGCCTCACGAATTGAGCGCCTCCTGGCTGGCCCCCTGAGCGGGACCAGCACGCCCTCAGCAGGGGAGCGCCCCCACCGCGCTAGTCGGTGGGGGCGCTCCCCTGCTCCCGCCGTTCCGGTCGATCAGCCCAGGCCGGGCAGCGACCAGTGGAAGATTGGGTCGATCGCCACGGCCATGAACAGCACCGACACGTGGCTGATCGAGTAGTGGAAGAGCCGCATCGGCTTGATCTCGGCCTCGCTGAGACCGTCCCGCGCACCGCCCAGCAGGGTCCTGATCCCGTACAACGGGTCGTCCTTGTGGCCGCGGCGGCCGGTGGTGTCCAGCTGGACCCGGCGACGGACATCGTCCACGCACGCGGTAGCGAGCTTCCCCACGTGGAAGGCATCCACGACCACGGCCGCATCTGCGAGGTTCATCGATCACGTTCTTGTACCCGTGGAAGGGGTCCAGGGTGGCGACCTGCACCCGTCGCCGAACCCTGTCCCGATCACTCAGTCACGCCCCGTAAACGGCCCCGGAACGGCCCGGGACGAGGTCCAGCAGCCGGGCACGGGTCCGGTGGCCCTGGTCCCGGGACAGGTCGACCATCCCGGTCAGCATCCGCGGGCCTCGCGTGCAGGGGTCAACGTCGCGCCAGACGTGCTGATCGACCCCGAGCATCGTCACCCCCTCGAACCTGGCTGGGTCGGCCTCCAGGTCCTCCAAGCGGGCGCACACCGCTTTGCACAGGGTGTGCCAGTCCACCCCCAGCCGGCGGGCCAGACCCCGGTCGACGCATGCCTGCCGCGCAACTCGCCCACGGCCCAGACCACTGCCCGAGCCGTCAACCCGCCCATGGACGGGGCCACAGCCGGGTCCTGCTCGGTGAGGCTCCCACCCGGGCACAGGTCCTCGCGGCACACGTGTCGCCACTTGGACCACACCGGCTGCACCGGCCGACCGAAGGAGGGCGCGTACCAACACCACCTGGACAAGGCCGTGAGCGGTCACCATCACCCCCACAGTGCGGGCACCCGGCAGGCTCCCGCACGGACTCAATGTTCACCACCAGCCCTGCTGTGCCCGAGTCAGCGACCTTCGTGACCTTCATACCGGGCAGCCCCAGCCAGGTCTGACAGTCGACACACGAGGAAGCAGGGCACGGGGAAGTAGGCTCAGGCATAGTCGAGGCCCTTGGCGATCCGAGGGAGCAAAAGTCCTCAGATCATGCCCGGGACCTCGACCCCTGCACCCACCACCCTGACCGAACCCGCCCCAGCCCTCCGCATGCCAAACTCCGAAGAGCCCTATTGGCTGCTACCCTCCTCCGCGAGCTTCCAACTGGGGGGGCTCATCCCATGAGGAGAAGACAATGACATTCACCTTCTTCAAGAAGCTGCTTGCGCCTGCAGCAGCCGTTGCGGTGATCGGAGCGCCGCTGATGGTGGCCACGCCTGCCACTCATGCCGCACCGTCGAATTGCAGCTACTCGATCGACCGCCGCGATGTGACCGGTACCTGCAAGAGCGGCAGTGGTCAGTTCCGCATCCACCTCGACTGATTCTTCGCATGTGACACACGGGAGTGATGTGAGTGACTGAGCTCGAGGTGGAACGGGCCACGATTCACTATGGCAAGCGGACCGCCGTCGAGGAGGTCTCGTGGCGGCGAGGCTACGGCCTGCATGGGCTGCTCGGGGCAAACGGCGCCGGCAAGACGTCCCTGATGCGTGCCGTCGTGACCTTGCAGCCCCTCGATGGGGGCAGCATCATGCTGGGTGGTGCACCGGTTCGTCAGGTTCGGGAGCGCGTGGGCTTCCTGCCGCAGGACAACCTTCGCCGATCGCGGTTCACGGTGCGAGAGCACTTGGCCTACATGTGTTGGCTCAAGCGTTTGGACGATCAGGCCACCACCTCGGAGGTCGACCGTCTGTTGAGACTCGTGGACCTCGAGACGCGTGCCGACGATCGCATCAGGGCACTGTCAGGGGGGATGCGTCGAAGAGTCGGGGTCGCCTCGGCGCTGGTCGCCAGTCCCGAGCTCATCGTGCTCGACGAGCCAACAGCCGGCCTCGACATGGCGCAGCGGGACTCTCTCAACGAGCTGCTGCACCAGGTCTCGCAAAATGCGATCGTCGTCATCTCGACACACATCGTCGAGGACGTCCTCGACCACGCGGACACCATCACAGTCATGAACCAGGGCTCGTTCGTCTTCGACGGGACATTCGACAGGTTCAGCCCCACCCGGGAGCTCTCGACTGTGCGCGCCGCCTACCTCGAACTGGTTGCGCAGTGAAAGGCTGGCTGCTCTGGGCCAGGCACCAGGAGCTGCCTCGCTGTGCCGTCGCCGCTGTCATCGCCACCGGTGTCATGGCGGCGCTGGTCGCCGCGGCCAGCCTTGGCGGATCGATCGATGTGGGACCCCTGTGGATCTCCGTGGCCATGTCTCTGCCCCTGCTCTTCGCCTTCGTCAACGAGCACGATCTCGACCGAATCGCACCGCGATCGCTCCTTGCCCGTCGAGGCGCCCTGGTGGCGATCACGCTGGCTCTGACCGGCGCGTTGTCGGTGCTCACCTTCCCTGGTGACCCTCAGGCGCTCGCCGCGTGGCGCAACACTGCGGCCCTCATGGGTTGGGGACTGTTGAGCCTGACCGTGGTGCCGCGACCTGCCATCTGGGTGCTCCCCACTGTTGTGGCCCTCGCGTCGATGTTCTTCGGCTGGCCGCTAGAGCCCACCCTGAGCGACGGGATTCTCGGTGCCCTTCGAGCTCCGGGCACGCTGCATCTCGAGTCCACCGGTGAGCCCAACCTGAGCCTGCTTACCTGCGGGCTCGTGTGGGCCTTGGGGGCTGGCTCCTACCTGACCGGTGTGACTCTTCGGCGCCCAAGGGCGGAGCGGGCGTCTCGCGGCTCACGGGCAGAATCCGCAGACTCCGGCCCCCGGTCAGGGTTGGGCGGAGTGGCGCTGACCACTCCACTGATGGCAGTTGTTTCTCTTTCTGTCATCTGGACCGAGATGGCAAGTCTGCCGTTCTGGGGAGGGAGCCCTCGGCTTCTGCTTGCCAAAGACATCCCCTCGGCGCACTTCATCTTCATGGGGACCGCTGCCGTGGCAGGACTAGTCACTGGCCAGGCTCGGTGGCGCGCGGGAGTGACGCAGTGGGAGGAACTCTCCACCCGCAGCCCCGCCGAGCTTGTCGGCCGCACTGTCGGCCGGGCCGCACGCGTTGCCGCTGTCGGTCTGCTCGTCCCGATCACCGTGCTGGCGCTCGTGGCGGCCGCTGACCTCGCTCGGCACGTGCCCATGAACGTGGTGCTGCGGGAGTTCGCTGCGGGCTGGCCTGTGGTCTGTGTGGTCGTGCTCGAGGGGGTGGCCTTCGCCGCGGTGGGGGCTGTCATCGGGTGGTTTTCAGGGCGGGCGTGGCTGGCCCCGCTCTGGCTTGTCGCGGTTCTTGCTCTCGTGATCGCCACTCCAAAGCCTCCATCTCAAGACGTGGACGCTCGCTGGGCGCAGGCCTATGGTTTCGAGAGTTGCTCACGCAGTGTCAGGGTCGACGTTCAGGTGTGCGCTCCGGCCCCCGATGCGGGCTACGTGCCGGCAGCCCTTCGAACGGTGGAGGAAATCTACGCGTCGTCCGCTCATCCCGAGGCGCTACCGCGCACCGTTCACCTCGTGACAGCCGGTGTCATCCCGAGCAACGTGGGTGCCGACGGTGCGGACGTTCGCCCCAGTGTCGGGCAGTCTCGCACCCGTGGCCTGACTCCACCGGACGCCCTCGAAGGACCGTCAGCAGAGTCGCTGGCCTACACGACTGCGGCCTGGTGCCAGGGCACCGACGTATGGGACCTGCAGCAACTGTTCGGAGTGGGGGACGGTCCGAGCAACACGATGCCGACGACCCTCGCCTCGCTCCGCGACTGTCGGGCACAAGCCTGATTGGGTGCGCCCACGGCCTCGGTGGTCAGCCTGTAACCGCTGGTGCCGTGGTTCCAGGTGACTGTCCGGTCATCGATCTCGGGCTCGCTGTGCGGCCGCCACTGAGTTGATTCCGGAACGGGGGTGCTAGGAGGACGAGTTGGCAGGCTCCAGCCCTCCTCTGGTCGACAACACGCGTTGCAGATGGGGATGGCACCTCACCAGGCACCTTCGTGACCGGCTCCGGCCCCCACTCCGGCGACGCCGACGAACCGGCCCGCTATGGCTTCGACGTGAAGACCATGTCCTGGCTGCACGCCGACTCGGTGATGCTCTTCTGCGGCCTGCTGGCCGCGATGCTCCTGGCCCTGCACCTGCTGCCGCAGGTCAGCCAGCGCACCCGTCGGGTGTGGTGGGCGCTGCTGGGGGTGACCGTGCTGCAGGGCCTCATCGGCTACGTCCAGTACGCCCTGGCCGTCCCGGCGACCCTGGTCTGGCTGCACATGCTCGGCGCCAGCCTCATGGCGTGGATCCTCACCTGGGCGGTGCTCTCCGTCCGCCGGTGAGCCGCGCCGGCCAGTCGTGCCGGTGCTGACCACCGATTCCCATCACCCGGGTGCCGCACACGTCCCCGGTCGAACCCTCCACAGCACACGCCGGCCCGCCTGCATGGCCCGCCCCCTCTGAAGCCCCGCGCCCTCATCCATGCGTCACAGATGGTTCCCCCGAGCCCGCCCAAGCAGCATTCTGCGCCGCATAGATTGGCCAGAGTCGCGGAGACGCCGATAGAGAGCGGCACCAACCTTCCCGTGCGGCGTGATGTTTGCTGGAGCGGCGGCCGTGCGGCGCCCAGGCCGTCCAGCCGACCGGGACGCCGCACGGCAGCAACAGCAAGCGACCGGTTCGCCACACGCCGGCAACACAGAGCGCCCCCACCGCTGAGCGGTGGGGGCGCTCTGGTGATCCGCCGGACAGATCAGCCCAGGCCGGGGAGCGCCCAGTACAGCAGCGGGTCGATCGCCACGGCCATGAAGAGCACCGAGACGTAGCTGATCGAGTAGTGGAAGAGCCGCATCGGCTTGATCTCGGCCTCGGACAGCCCCGCCCGGGCGCCGCGCAGCAGGGTGTGCGACTCCATGACGAACAGCCCACCGGAGAGAACCGCCACCACCGTGTAGATCCACCCCATCGGGCCCACCGGGATGAGCACCAGGGAGGTCAGGAAGGTCGCCCAGGCGTAGAGGACGATCTTGCGCCCCACGGCGATGTTGTTCTCCAGCACCGGGAGCATCGGCACCCCGGCGTTGGCGTAGTCCTCCCGGAACTTCATGGACAGCGGCCAGTAGTGCGGCGGCGTCCAGAAGAAGACGAAGACGAAGAGCACCAGCGCCGGCCAGTCCAGCGAGTTCGTGACCGCCGACCAGCCGATGAGCACCGGGATGCAGCCCGCGAGCCCGCCCCAGACGATGTTCTGGCTGGTGCGCCGCTTCAGCACGATCGTGTAGAACCACGCGTAGAGCACGATCGCCCCGAAGGACAGCGCGGCCGAGAGCCAGTTGACCAGCAGGCCCAGCCAGAGCACCGAGGCCACACCCAGCACGGTGCCGAAGACCAGCGCCGCCCGCGGCGAGACCTGCCCGGTGACCAGCGGCCGGTTGCTGGTGCGGTGCATCTTCGCGTCGATGTCGCGGTCCAGGTAGCAGTTCAGGACGTTCGCGCTCGAGGCCGAGAGGGTCCCGCCGACGAGCGTGGCGATCACCAGCCACCAGCTGGGCACACCGCGCTCGGCCAGGAACATCACCGGGAAGGTGGTGATGAGCAACAGCTCGATGATGCGCGGCTTGCACAGGGAGATGTACGCCCGCACGGTGGACCACCGGTCGGTGTCCGCGGGGGTGACGCGACTGGCCGTCACCTGATCAGCCCCTGAAGTCACGGCGTCCTCTCGGGAAGGGGTAAGTGGTTCTGGGCAGCATCAGGCCCTCGGCCGGCTGCTGCAGTGCCCCATCGTATCTGCCCCTTGCCCATCTGCGACGCGGCGTCGTTGTTCGTGCTGCCATGCCGCGCCCATGGCCGATGGGGCCGCGGCGGCTCGTGCGGCCCGACCACCTCGCGCGGCCCGGCCGATCCCGCTGCCGGAATGCGCGGCTTCGGCATAGGGTTGGGGCAAGAGGCCGCTCGACGACGTGCGGGCCTGTGTACGCCCCGTGCGTCGTGGGCCGCCAGCTGCGGTTGGCGATCCACACGCGCGGTTCCACCTGAAGGAGTGCAGCGTGACCGAGTCCACCCAGCCCTCCCGCGACAGCCAGCTCGCGGACCCCATCATCGAGAAGGTCGGTTGGAGCGCCACCGACGTTCGCGCGGTCGACACCGCCCGCGTCCTCGCGGCCGACGCGGTGGAGAAGTGCGGCAGCGGGCACCCCGGTACCGCCATGTCGCTCGCCCCGGTGGCCTACCTGCTCTACCAGCAGGTGATGCGCCACGACCCGAGTGACCCGGACTGGCTGGGCCGCGACCGCTTCGTGCTCTCGGCGGGCCACTCGTGCCTCACGCAGTACATCCAGCTGTACTTCTCCGGCTACGGCCTGGAGATGGGCGACCTCAAGGCCCTGCGCACCTTCGAGTCCAAGACCCCCGGCCACCCCGAGGTGCACCACACCACCGGCGTCGAGGCCACCACCGGCCCGCTCGGCTCCGGTCTGGCCACCGCGGTGGGCATGGCGATGGCGCAGCGCCGCCAGCGCGGGATGCTCGACCCCGACGCGGCCCCCCTGACCTCTCCCTTCGACCACCACGTGTGGGTCATCGCCTCCGACGGCGACATCATGGAGGGCGTGACCTCCGAGGCCTCCTCGCTGGCCGGTCACCAGGAGCTCGAGAACCTCACGGTGATCTACGACGACAACGAGATCTCCATCGAGGACGACACCGACATCTCGTTCTCGGAGGACGTGGCCAAGCGCTACGAGGCCTACGGCTGGAACACCGTGACGGTCGACTGGCGGGTCAGCGAGCCCTACACCGAGAACGTCGACGCCCTGTACGCGGCCCTGGAGGCCTCGAAGCAGGCCGACGGCAAGCCGACCCTCATCAAGCTGCGGACGATCATCGGCTGGCCGGCGCCGAACAAGCGCGACACCGGTGCGGCCCACGGCTCGGCGCTGGGCGCCGACGAGGTGGCGGCCACCAAGGAGCTGCTCGGCTTCGACCCCGAGGTGCACTTCCCTGAGGAGGACGAGGTCCTGAACCACGTCCGCAAGGTCGTCGACCGCGGCGCGGCGGCCCACGCCGAGTGGGACAAGGGCTACCAGGCCTGGCGCGAGGCCAACCCCGAGAACGCCACGCTGCTGGACCGCCTGGTGGCCCAGGAGCTCCCCGAGGGCTTCGCGGAGGCCTTCCCCACCTGGTCCGCCGACGACAAGCCGATGGCCACCCGCAAGGCCTCCGGCCAGGTGCTCAACGCGCTGGCGGAGATCATGCCCGAGCTCTGGGGCGGCTCGGCCGACCTCGCCGGCTCGAACAACACCACGATGGACAACGTCCCGAGCTTCGTGCCCGAGGGCAAGTCCACGAACATGTTCTCCGGCAACAAGTACGGCCGCACCCTGCACTTCGGCATCCGCGAGAACGCCATGGGCATGGCACTGACCGGCATGGCGCTGGAGGGCTTGACCCGCCCCTACGGCGGCACCTTCCTGACCTTCAGCGACTACATGCGGCCGGCCGTGCGCCTTGCGGCCATCCAGGAGGCCCCGGTCACCTACGTGTGGACGCACGACTCCATCGGCCTGGGTGAGGACGGCCCCACCCACCAGCCGATCGAGCACCTCGCCGCGCTGCGCGCCATCCCCGACCTCGATGTGGTGCGGCCGGCCGACGCGAACGAGACCGCCGTGGCCTGGCGCACCATCCTGGGCCACGTGGACCACCCGGCGGCGCTGGCGCTGACGCGCCAGGAGCTCCCCCACATCGACCGGGAGCAGTTCGCCTCCGCCGAGGGGGTCGCGCAGGGCGGCTACACGCTCGCCGACGCCGAGGGCGAGCTGAAGGTCCTCATCGTCGCGACCGGCTCCGAGGTGCAGATCGCCCTGGAGGCCCGCGAGCAGCTGCAGTCCGAGGGCATCGGCACCCGAGTGGTCTCCATGCCCTGCCGTGAGTGGTTCGCGAAGCAGGACCAGGCCTACCGCGACGAGGTCATCCCCCCGAGCGTCCGCGCCCGCGTCTCGGTCGAGGCGGCCATCGCGATGTCCTGGTGGGACATCCTCGGCGACGCCGGTCAGGCCGTCTCGCTGGAGCACTTCGGTGCTTCCGCGCCGTACGAGGTGCTCTACGAGAAGTTCGGCATCACCCCCGAGGCCACGGTGGCCGCGGCCAAGAAGTCCCTGAAGATCGTGGAAGGACAGTGAGCATGACGCACACCACCCCCGAGGCCAGCAAGGTCACGACGCTCGACTTCCCGGACGCCCCGCAGCCGGTGCGGGACCTCTCCGCCCAGGGTGTCTCCATCTGGCTCGACGACCTGTCCCGCCCGATGGTCCGCGAGGGCGAGCTGCAGAAGCTGCTCGACACCCGCGCGGTGGTCGGCGTGACCACCAACCCGTCCATCTTCTCCAAGGCCCTCTCCGAGGCCGCCGACTACGACGAGCAGGTGCGCGAGCTCGCCGCCGAGGGCGTGGACGTCGACGAGGCGGTCTACCGCATCACCACCACCGACGTGGCCGAGGCCTGCGACCTGCTGCGCCCGGTGTACGACCGGACCGGCGGTCAGGACGGCCGCGTCTCCATCGAGGTGGACCCGCGCATGGCCGCCGACACCGCCGCGACCGTCGAGATGGCCGAGCGGCTGTGGGCCACCATCGACCGACCCAACCTGCTCATCAAGATCCCGGCCACCGTCGAGGGTCTGCCCGCCATCACCCAGGTGATCGCCCAGGGCATCAGCGTGAACGTGACGTTGATCTTCTCCCTGGACCGCTACCGCGGGGTCATGAACGCCTACCTGACCGGTCTCGAGCAGGCCCGTGAGGCGGGGCGCGACCTCTCCAGCATCCACTCGGTGGCGAGCTTCTTCGTCTCCCGCGTGGACGCCGAGGTGGACAAGCGCCTGACGGAGCTCGACGACCCCCGGGCCGCCGAGCTCAAGGGCCGGGCCGCGCTGGCGAACGCCCGCCTGGCCTACCAGGCCTACGACGAGGTGTTCTCCACCCCGCGCTGGGCCAACCTGTCCGATGCGGGGGCGAACGTCCAGCGTCCGCTCTGGGCCTCCACCTCGGTGAAGGACGAGTCGCTGCCGGACACGCTGTACGTGACCGAGCTGGTGGCCCCGAACACCGTCAACACGATGCCGGGCGCGACGTTGGAGGCCGTCGCCGACCACGCGGAGGTCACCGGCGACACCGTCCAGGGCACCTACGAGGAGTCCGCCGAGGTGCTCAACGCCCTCGAGGCGCTGGGCATCCGCTACCAGGAGGTCGTCGAGGTCCTGGAGCGCGAGGGCGTCGAGAAGTTCACCGACGCGTGGGCGGACCTGCTGGAGTCCGTCACCGAGCAGCTCGACGCCGCCACGGCCTGAGAGGGAGGAACCACCCATGTTGGAACGCTCCAGCGAGATCATCGTCGACGCCACCGGGCCGGCCGCCGACGCCATCGGTGAGCACGTGCAGCGCCTGGTCGCCGACGAGGTGGCCAGCCGCATCGCGGCCAAGGACGCCACCCTGTGGGGTCCTCGGGCCCAGGAGGAGGCCGCGAAGCGCCTCGGCTGGGTGGACCTGCACCGCACCAGCCGGGCGCTGATCGGCGAGGTGGAGACCCTCGCCGACCGCTACGCCCGACGCGGGTGCGACCGCGTGGTGCTGTGCGGCATGGGTGGGTCGTCCTTGGCCCCGGAGGTGATCGCCGGCACCGCCCGCAAGGAGCTGGTGGTCTGCGACTCCTCCGACCCGTCGATGGTGGCCGCCGCCATCGGCAGCCCGCAGGACCTGGCCCGCACCGTGGTGGTCGTCTCCTCCAAGAGCGGCTCCACGGCCGAGACCGACTCGCAGCGGCGCGTCTTCGTGGACGCGTTCACCGAGGCCGGCCTGGAGCCGACCGAGCACATGGTGGTGGTCACCGACCCCGGGTCGCCGCTGGACGAGATGTCCCGCGCCGACGGGTACGACGTGGTCAACGCCGACCCGGAGGTGGGCGGGCGCTACTCGGCCCTCACCGCCTTCGGGCTGGTGCCCAGCGCCCTGGCGGGCGTGGACGTGGCCGCCCTGCTCGACGAGGCCGAGGCCGTGGCCGACGTGCTGGCCCTGGACGACGACGGCAACCCGGCCCTGCGCCTCGGCGCCGTCCTCGCCGGACAGGCGGGGCCGGCGGGGCAGGCGGGCGAGTCGGCCGCCCCGCGCCGCGACGTGCTGGTCATCACCGAGGCCGGCACCTGGATCCGCGGTCTGGGTGACTGGGCCGAGCAGCTCATCGCCGAGTCCACGGGCAAGGAGGGCACCGGTGTGCTGCCGGTGGTGGACGTCCCGGCCACCCTCGGCGAGGAGCCGCTGGCGCACCGCTGGGCCGACTCCCCCGACGTGACGATCGCCCGCATCATCGGCGACGAGGTGGACGAGCGCGACGACGACCTGGAGGGTGAGGACGCCCAGCCGGTCGACACCGACCACCCTGCCGCGGTGGTGAACGTGGGCGGCTCGCTCGGCGCCCACTTCCTGTTGTGGGAGACCGCCACGGCGGTGGCCGGCTACCTGCTGGGCATCAACCCCTTCGACCAGCCGGACGTGGAGAGCGCCAAGGAGGCCGCCCGCGAGCAGATGTCCGGCGAGGGCACCGCCGCCGACGCTCCGGTGTTCACCGCCAGCGAGGTGGAGGTCCGCTCCCCCGGCGCCGACTTCTTGGGCGATGCGGCCAGCGTGCGGCAGGCGGTGCAGGCGCTCCTGGCGCAGGTCGGTCCCAGCGGCTACCTGGCGGTCATGTCCTACGTGGACCGCTGGGCCCACGCCGACGAGGCCGCGCCGGCACAGGAGGCCCTCGCCCGCGCGACGGGCCGGCCCGTCACCATCGGGTGGGGCCCCCGCTTCCTCCACTCGACCGGGCAGTTCCACAAGGGTGGACCGGCCGATGGGGTGTACCTGCAGGTCACGCGCGCCGTCCCCGAGGACCGGGACCTGGGTGTTCCCGGCAAGGACTTCACCCTCGGCGAGCTGCTGGCCGCGCAGGCCACCGGCGACGCCCAGGTGCTGGCCGGGCTCGACCGCCCGGTGCTCCGCCTGGACGCCCTGACCGATGCGGGCTACGCCGCCGTCGTCGAGGCGCTCCAGCACCCCGAGAACGACGCATGAGCCCGGCACGCGTCACGGCCGACCACAACCCGCTGCGGGCGGACGACGACAAGCGGCTCCCCCGCATCGCCGGGCCCAGCGCGCTGGTGCTCTTCGGGGTGACCGGCGACCTGGCCCGCAAGAAGCTGCTGCCGGCCATCTACGACCTTGCCAACCGGGGGCTGCTGCCCTCGGGCTTCTCCCTGGTGGGCTTCGCACGCCGCGACTGGGACGGGCAGGACTTCGACGCCGAGGTGAGGAAGGCGGTCATGGAGCACTGCCGCACGCCCTTCGACGAGGACGTGTGGAAGCAGCTCCAGCAAGGCACGCGCTTCGTCGCCGGCACCTTCGACGACGAGGGCGCCTACGACGAGCTGCGCGGGGTGCTGGAGGAGCTCGACGAGCTGCGCGGCACCGGGGGCAACCGTGCCTTCTACCTCTCCATCCCGCCCCGCTTCTTCGCCGAGGTGTGCCAGCAGCTCCAGGCCGCAGGGCTCTCCACCCCCGAGGAGGGCTCTTGGCGCCGCGTGGTGATCGAGAAGCCCTTCGGGCACGACGAGAAGTCCGCGCGGGAGCTCAACGCCATCGTGGAGGAGGTCTTCCCGCCGGACTCGATCTTCCGCATCGACCACTACCTGGGCAAGGAGACGGTCCAGAACATTCTGGCGCTGCGCTTTGCCAACCAGATGTTCGAGCCGATCTGGAACGCCAACTACGTGGACCACGTGCAGATCACGATGGCCGAGGACATCGGCATCGGGGGACGCGCCGGGTACTACGACGGCGTCGGCGCGGCCCGCGACGTCATTCAGAACCACCTGCTGCAGCTCATGGCGCTGACCGCGATGGAGGAGCCCACCAGCTTCGACGCGCGCCACCTGCGCATGGAGAAGGAGAAGGTGCTGGCCTCCACCAGCCTGGCCGGGAGCGTCGACGACGCCGCCGTGCGGGGGCAGTACGCCGCGGGCTGGCAGGGCAACGAGAAGGTCGGGGGCTACCTCCAGGAGGAGGGTGTGGCCGACGGCTCGGTCACGGAGACCTACGCCGCGCTGAAGCTCGCGGTGGACACCCGTCGCTGGGCCGGTGTGCCCTTCTACCTGCGGGCCGGCAAGCGGCTGGGCAAGCGGGTCAGCGAGATCGCCGTGGTCTTCAAGCGCGCCCCGCACCTGCCGTTCAGCCACACCGCCACCGAGGAGCTGGGGCAGAACGCCATCGTGATCCGGGTGCAGCCCGACGAGGGCGTGACCATGCGCTTCGGCTCGAAGGTGCCCGGACCGCAGATGGAGGTGCGCGACGTGACGATGGACTTCGGGTACGGCAACGCCTTCACCGAGTCCTCCCCCGAGGCCTACGAGCGGTTGATCCTGGACGTCCTGCTGGGCGAGCCGCCGCTGTTCCCCCGGCACGAGGAGGTCGAGCTGTCCTGGCGCATCCTGGACCCGGTGACCGCCCGCTGGGCCTCCCCGCAGGCCGAGCGACCGGAGCAGTACGCCGCCGGCACCTGGGGACCGGCCGCGAGTGACGCGATGATGGCCGCCGACGGACGCTCCTGGAGGCTCCCGTGATCCTCGACTACCCCGACGTCTCCGCACGGACGCTCGCCCGCGAGCTCGTCCGCATCCGCACTGACCAGGGCGCGATGGCGCTGGGCCGGGTGCTCAGCCTGGCCGTGGTCACCGACGAGGACCGGGTGAACCAGGTGCTCGAGGTGGCCACCGCGGCCACGCGCCAGCACCCCAGCCGCATCATCGTGCTGGTGAAGGGCAACGCCCGCGGCAAGGCCCGCCTGGACGCCCAGATCCGCCTCGGCGGCGATGCGGGCGCCAGCGAGATCGTGGTGCTGCGGCTCTACGGCGAGCTGGTGCGCCACGAGCACGCCGTCCTGCTGCCCCTGCTGTTGCCGGACTCCCCCATCGTGGCCTGGTGGCCCGGTGCCCCGCCGAAGAAGTTCCACGAGTCCCCGGTGGCCCAGGTCGCCAGCCGCCGCATCACGACCATGGCCGAGGCGGGCAACCCCTCCACCACGCTCTCGCGCATGGCCTCCAGCTACGAGCCGGGCGACACCGACATCGCGTGGACGCGCGTGACGCGCTGGCGGGCCCTGCTGGCCGCCGCCCTGGACGAGCCGCCCTTCGAGCAGGTCACCTCGGTGACGGTCACCGGCGGCTCCGACAGCCCGCGGGTGGACCTCCTGGGCCTGTGGCTCGGGATGGCCCTGAAGTGCCCCGTCACGCGCGCACGGTCGCGTCCTGGGGAGGGCGTGATGTCGGTGCGCATGGACCGCGCCTCCGGGCCGATCGACCTGGTGCGCGTGGACGACGACAGCGCCCTGCTGCTGGCACCGGGCAAGCTGCCCCGACGGGTGACCCTGCCGCACAGCACCATGGCGCAGAGCCTCTCGGCCGAACTGCACCGGCTCGACATCGACGACGTCTACGAGCGCGTGCTCTCGAGCGTCAAGAAGGTCGACGTCACTCAGACCACCGCCAGCGAGGCCTACCGCTCCGGCAAGGCCCTGGACACCGCCGGGGCCCTCGAGGCCGAGCGGACGGGCCTCACCCAGCCCAAGGACTCCTGACCATGGACCTGCACATCGCTGCCTCGCAGGAGGCGAACGCTGCCGCCGTCGTCGACGCCCTCGTCGAGCTGGCAGGCACGCGCGACCCCGTCCACGTGGGCCTCACCGGGGGCTCGATGGGGGTGGCCGTCGCCGCTGAGATCGGTCGCCGGTGGGGTGCTGGCCAGGCCGACTTCTCCGGCGTCCACTGGTGGTTCAGCGACGAGCGCCACCTGCCCGCGGGCGACGCCGAGCGCAACGCCGTGCAGGTGCGTGACGCGATGGGGGCCGTGCCGCTGGCGGACGCTCGCTTCCACGTGGTCGCGGCGCCGGTGCTCGACGTGGAGCCGGACCGGCTGGGCGCGGAGGACGCTGCGGCGGACTACGCCGAGCAGATGCAGGTCATCGCCCAGCGCGACGGGCTGCCGGTGCTGGACGTCGTGATGCTCGGGGTCGGTCCCGACGCCCACGTCGCCTCGCTGTTCCCGGGGCACCCGGACTCCGCGGCCACCGGGGTGTGGACCACGGCCGTGGACGACTCCCCCAAGCCGCCCCCGCTGCGGGTGTCGTTCACGATGGAGGTGATCCGCTCCGCCGACCAGGTGTGGCTGGTGGCCAGTGGCGAGGGCAAGGCCGAGGCCCTGGCCGCAGCCGTGGAGGTGTACCCGGAGCACGTGGACGCCGCGGTGGAGGACCTCGAGGGTGAGCCCTTGGACGTGCCCGCCGGCTGGGCCACCGGTCGCTCCGCGACGCGCTGGTTCCTCGACGAGGCCGCGGCCTCCCGACTGGGTGGCTGAGCCGGGCTGAGCGGGGCCGTCGGGCTCAGGCGGTGCCGCGCTGCTCGCGCAGCTTGCCGAGCGCCTCGTCGAGCAGGGCAGCGCCCGCGGCGTCGTCCCGGCGCTCCTGCACGTAGGCCAGGTGTGTCTTGTAGGGCGTGATGCTGGGGGGGTCCGGTGGGTTCGCCGGGTCGGTCCCCGCAGGCAGGCCGCACCGGATGCAGTCCCACTGCTCGGGGAGCTCGGCGTCGGTCTCCGCCGAGAAGCGCACCGTGGTGGTGTGGCCCTTGGAGCAGTGGAAGGTCACGTCGGTGCCCGGAGCGTCCTCCCCGCGTTCCATCTCCCCCATCGGCCCGGAGCCGACCCTCGTGCCACGGATGGCTTGTCCACCGGTCACCATGCGGAACTCCTGTCGTCGTACCCATCCGGCGCGACGCGCCGGGCGGTGCGCTCGTGCCTTACTTGATGATGCCCAGGGCCACCACGGTGGCGAACCACGCGACCGCCATGCCGACGGTGATGCGGTTGAGGTTGCGCTCGGCCACCGTGGAGGACCCGCCGGTGGCGGAGATGCCACCACCGAACATGTCCGACAGACCACCGCCCCGCCCCTTGTGCATGAGGATGAGCAGCACGAGGAAGAGGCTCGTGATCACGAGCGCTCCGTCGAGGAGGAGGCGGATGATGTCCATGGGCGAAGGGTAACAACCGGTCCGGTGTGTCAGCGGCCGTGGTGGGACCGGAAGCGGACGATCGAGGCGAACTCCTCGGCGGTGAGCGAGGCGCCGCCGACCAGGGCGCCGTCCACGTCGGCCTCGTCCATGATCTCGGCGATGTTCGTCGGCTTGACCGACCCGCCGTAGAGCACGCGCATCCCCGCGGCCAGCTCCGCCCCGTGGGTGTGCGCGACCTGCTCGCGGATCGCTGCACAGACCTCCTGCGCGTCGGCGCTGGAGGCCACCTCGCCGGTGCCGATCGCCCAGACGGGCTCGTAGGCGATGACGGCGTGGGCGAGCTCCTCGGCGGACAGGCCCTCCAGGGCCGCGGCGACCTGCCGGGTGACGAAGGCCAGGTGCTCGCCGGCCGCACGCGTCTCGGAGGACTCCCCCACGCAGACGATGGGGGCCAGCCCGGCCGCCAGGGCGGCCTTGACCTTCAGGTGCACCACCGCATCGGTCTCCGCGTGGTGCTCGCGGCGCTCGGAGTGGCCCACGATGACGAACTCGCAGCCGAGCTTGGCCAGCATGCCGCCGGAGATGTCTCCGGTGTGCGCGCCGGAGGCGTGCTCCGAGAGGTCCTGGGCCCCGAGCTTGATGTCGAGCTTGTCGGCCATGATCAGCGTCTCGACGCTGCGCAGGTGCGTGAACGGCGGGAAGACTGCCACCTCCACCGCATCGAAGCTGTGCGAGGCGTCCCGCAGCACCCAGTCGAGCTTCTGCACCAGGTGGGTGGCTTGCAGGTGGTCGAGGTTCATCTTCCAGTTGCCCGCGATCAGCGGGAGGCGCTCGGTCATGCCAGCACCGCCAGGCCCGGGAGCTCCTTGCCCTCGAGGTACTCCAGCGAGGCCCCGCCGCCGGTGGAGATGTGGCCGAAGTCCTCGTCGGCGAACCCGAGCTGGCGGACGGCGGCCGCGGAGTCGCCGCCGCCGACCACGGTCAGGGCGCCGTCGCGGGTGATGTCCACCAGGGCCTGCGCCACGGCCTGCGTGCCGGCGGCGTAGGGCTCCATCTCGAAGGCGCCCATGGGGCCGTTCCAGAACACGGTGCGGCAGTCGGACAGCTTCTCGGCGAACAGGCGCGCGGACGCGGGGCCGATGTCCAGCCCCATCCGGTCGGCGGCGATGGCGTCGACGCCCACGACCTCGTGGTCGGCCTCGGCGGAGAACTCGGTGGCGGCCACCACGTCGGTGGGCAGGACGATCTCGACGCCCTGGGCCTCGGCCTGCTCCAGGTAGCCCTTGCAGGCCTCGACCTGGTCGGCCTCCAGCAGGCTCTTGCCGACCTCGTGGCCCTGGGCCGCCAGGAAGGTGAAGACCATGCCCCCGCCGATCAGCAGGCGGTCGGCGGTGCCGATGAGGTTGTCGATGACGCCGAGCTTGTCGCTGACCTTGGCACCGCCCAGGACCACGGCGTAGGGACGCTCGGGCGACTCGGTGAGCTGCTGCATCACCTCGACCTCGGTCTGCACCAGGCCGCCGGCTGCCGCCGGGAGCAACTGGGCGATCTCGTGGACGCTGGCCTGCGCGCGATGGACCACGCCGAACCCGTCGGAGACGTAGCGGTCGGCGAGCTCGGCGAGCTGGCGGGCGAACTCGGTGCGCTCGGTGGCGTCCTTGCTGGTCTCACCGGCGTTGAAGCGCAGGTTCTCCAGCAGGACGATGTCGCCCTCCCCCAGCGCCTCGACGGCCGCGCGGGCCTTCTCGCCCACCGTGTCGCCGGCGAAGGCGACCTCGCGGCCCACCAGCTCCGAGAGGCGGCCCACCAGCGACTCCAACGAATACTGCGGGTCCGGCTCGCCCTTCGGGCGGCCCAGGTGCGCCACGACGACGACCTTCGCGCCCGCATCGGACAGCTTCTTCAGCGTCGGGGCCGAGGCGACCAGCCGTCCGTCATCGGTGATGGTGGTGCCGTCCAGCGGCACGTTCAGGTCGGAGCGGACGAGGACGCGCTGTCCGCGCAGGTCCCCCAGATCGTCGATGGTGCGCACGGTGTGGCCTTTCGGGATCGTCGTTGATCACTCAGCGGGCAGGTGTGGGGCACAGCGCCCGGCGGGGCTATCCTGCCGGACGGCCCCGCCGGGTGTGAAACGGGTCAGTCGAGGGTGCGGCCGAGCAGCTCGCAGAGGTCCACCAGACGGTTGGAGTAGCCCCACTCGTTGTCGTACCAGCCGGCGATCTTGACCTGGTCGCCCTGCACGCGGGTGAGCCCGGCGTCGTAGATGCAGCTCGCCGGGTTGGTGACGATGTCGGAGGAGACCAGGTCCTCCTCGGAGTACTCGAGGTAGCCCTTGAGCTCGGCCTCGGCGGCCTTCTTGAAGGCGGCGTTGAGCTCCTCCACGGTGGCCTGCTTCTCGAGGCGGACCGTGAGGTCGGTGATCGAGCCGGTGGGGACCGGCACGCGGAAGGCGAAGCCGTCGAGCTTGCCCTCCAGGTGCGGCAGCACGGTGGAGATGGCCTTGGCCGCACCGGTCTTGGTGGGCACCACGTTCAGGGCGGCGGCGCGGGCGCGACGGAGGTCCTTGTGAGGGCCGTCCTGCAGGTTCTGGTCGGCCGTGTAGGCGTGGACCGTGGTCATCAGGCCGCTGACGATCCCGAACTCGGAGTCCAGCACCTTGACCATCGGCGCCAGGCAGTTCGTGGTGCAGGAGGCCATGGACAGCACGTGGTGCTTCTCGGGGTCGTAGTCGCCCTCGTTGACGCCCAACACGAGCGTGGCGTCCACGCCCTTGCCCGGGGCGCTGATGACGACCTTCTTGGCGCCGGCGTCGATGTGCTCGTGCGCTCCTTGGGCATCGGTGAAGCGCCCGGTGGCCTCGATGACGACGTCCGCGCCGATCTCACCCCACGGCAGCAGCTCGGGGTCGTCGATGGAGGTGGCGGCGATGCGGTGTCCGTCGACCGTGATCGACTCCTCGTCGCAGGTGACCTCCTCGCGCATGGGGCCGAGCACCGAGTCGTACTTCAACAGGTGGGCCAGGGTCTGGTTGTCGGTCAGGTCGTTCACGCCGACGATCTGGATGTCGGCCTCGGAGGCCAGGGCAGCGCGGGCGAAGTTGCGTCCGATGCGGCCGAAGCCGTTGATTCCCACACGAACGGTCATGGTGCGTCCTTCCGATGACTTCTGGAGACGGGGCGGGCGCGCATCCCGGACGCTCGCGGCACCCGTACGCACTCGTCCCCGGAGGGTCCGATGCGGCACTGCAATCGGCGTTCGCCCGCCAATCTACGCCACGCGGCGGGATCAGTCCTGCGGGGTGTCGGTGGCCTGCGCCACGTCCGGGGCGGCCTCGTCGGAGAGCAGGGCGTCGACCTCCGCCTCACTGATCGTGACCCGGGTGTCGTCCACGCCCAGCTCGGCCGCACGGCGGTCGGCCATGGCCAGCAGACGGCGGATCCGCCCGGCCACGGCGTCCTTGGTCAGCGGCGGTGTCGCCAGCTGTCCGAGCTCCTCCAGGGAGGCCTGCTTGTGCTCCATGCGGAGCGTCCCGGCCACGCGCAGGTGCTCTGGCACCTCGTCGCCGAGGAGCTCCATGGCGCGGGCCACCCGGGCACTGGCGGCCACGGCGGCGCGCGCCGAGCGGCGCAGGTTCGCGTCGTCGAAGTTGGCCAACCGGTTGGCGGTCCCGCGGACCTCTCGCCGCATCCGGCGCTCCTCCCAGGCCAGCACCGCATCGTGGGCCCCCATGCGGGTGAGCAGGGCGCTGATCCCGTCGCCGTCGCGCACCACCACGCGGTCCACGCCGCGCACCTCGCGGGACTTCGCCGCGATGTCGAGCCGGCGGGCGGCCCCGACCAGGGCGAGGGCGGCCTCCGGCCCGGGGCAGGTCACCTCGAGGCTCGAGGACCGGCCGGGCTCGGTGAGGGAACCGCGCGCCAGGAAGGCTCCGCGCCACGCAGCCTCGGCGGCGGCGACGGGGCCGCGCACCACCCGCGCGGGCAGGCCCCGGACCGGCCGCCCCTGGGTGTCGAGGAGGCCCGTCTGGCGGGCGAGCGACTGCCCACCCTCGACCACGCGGACCACGTAGCGGGTCGTGCGACGCAACCCACCGGCGCTGAGCACCAGCAGCTCGCTGTCGTGGCCGTAGAGCTCGCTGATGGCCGCCCGGGTGCGGCGGGCGGCGCTGGCCGTGTCCACCTCGGCCTCGATGACGACCCGGCCACCGACCAGGTGGAGGGCACCGGCGAAGCGCAGCAGGGAGGACACCTCCGCCTTGCGGGCCTCGGCGGTGGGCACGACGACGCGTGACAGCTCGTCCTTGAGGGATGCGGTCATGGCCATGTGTTCCATGTTCCCACGGCCGGCGAGTGGGTCCCGGTCGCCGTCATCCCAGGTGCAAGAGGTCCTGGTAGGCCGTCGCCAGGCGCAACACGTCGTGCACGCCCGGGCGGGTGCGGCTCACGAGGTCGGTCACGTGCACCTCCCCGTCGGACTCACGCACCAGCGCCTCCAGCGCGTGCCGGTCCTCGGGGTCCGCCACCTGCTGTTGGTGCACCAGCACCACGTTGGGCACGAAGCCCGGTGCGTTCTCCAGCACGGCCGCCACCTGCTCAGCGGGCGAGCGGCCCTGGTTCTCCCCCGTGCTGTCGATGTTCATCGTCAGCACCCGGCGGGCGGAGGTCTGGACGATGGCGTCCCGGAGCTCCGGGAGCAGCAGGTGCGGCATCACCGAGGTGTACCAAGACCCCGGGCCCAGGACCACGAAGTCCGCGGCCAGCACCTCCTGGACCGCCTGGGGCTCCGCAGCGGCGGTTTCGGGCGTGAGGCGCACCTTCTCCACGTACCCCTGGCTGCGGGCGACCTCCTTCTGGCCGACGACCACCTCGCGGGCCAGCGGGTCCTGCGGGTCGTTGCCGCGGACGGTCGCCTCGATGCCCAGGGGGTGCTCGGACATGGGGAGGACGCGGCCCCGGGCGCCGATGAGCTTGCCGAGGGCACTCAGCCCCTCGACCGGGCCGCCCAGCCGGTTCCAGGCGGTCAGGATGAGCAGGTTCCCCAGCGCGTGGCCCTCGAGCTCGCCCGCCAGCTGGGCGAGATCGGGCTCCTGCTCGCCATGGCGGCGCGACCGCGCAAAGCGGTGCTGCAGCAGCTCGCGCCAGGCCTGTCCCTTCTCCGAGTCGTCGCAGAGGGCCGCCAGTGCCATCCGGAGGTCACCGGGTGGGATGGTGCCGTAGTCATCACGCAGTCGACCGCTGGACCCGCCGTTGTCGGCGACGGTGACCACCGCGGTGAGGTCGCGGGTCAGGTGGCGCAGGGCGGTCAGGGTGGCGTACAGACCGTGCCCTCCGCCCAGGGCCACGACGCGGGGTGGCATCTGGAGCGACCCGGTCAGGGCCGTCCGGGTGCCGGACATCAGCTCGGCCATCGGCTCACTCCTCCTCGGGGGACGGGTTCGGTGCGAGGGGCATGGCGCATCACTCCCGCCCCAGGTCGCGGTGCAGGCTCACTGCAGAGACCTCGGTGGCCTGCAGGCGGCGGGCGATCTCGTCGGTAATGGCCACCGAACGGTGCTTCCCCCCGGTGCACCCGATGGCCAGGGTGACGAACCGGCGGTGCTCCCGGCGGTAGCCCTCCACCATCGGCTCGAACATCGCCAGGGCTCGCTCGACGAAGTCCGCAGCGCCGGGCTGGCTCAGCACGAAGTCGCGGACCGGGGCGTCGGTGCCGTTGTGGGCGCGCAGCTCGGGCACCCAGTAGGGATTGGGCAGGAAGCGCAGGTCGAGCACGATGTCGGCGTCCAGGGGCAGCCCGTACTTGAAGCCGAAGCTCATGACCGAGACGTGGGGCACGTCCTCCCAGGGCTTGACCAAGCGGCTGATGCGGGCGCTGAGCTGGTGGACGTTCAGGGCACTGGTGTCGATGACGACGTCGGCCGCGGCGCGCAGCGCGCCCAGCATGCGGCGCTCGGTGCGGATGCCGTCGAGGAGGCGACCGGTCCCCTGCACCGGGTGCGGGCGGCGCACGGACTCGAAGCGCCGGACCAGCTCGGCGTCGGTGGCCTCCAGGAACATCAGCCACGGCTTCCAGTCCGCTTCGCGCAACTGCGCCATCGCCGCGGCGAGGTCCCCCATCAGGGCCTCGCTGCGCACGTCGCATGCCACGGCCAGGGGCGGGATGTCGCGCCCTTGGCTGCGCAGCCGGGCGGCGAGGTCGGCCAGAGCCGGAACGAGCTGGGGCGGCAGGTTGTCCACCACGTACCAGCCCATGTCCTCCAGGACGTTCGTGGTGGTGGTGCGGCCGGCCCCGGACATGCCGGAGACGATCATGATGTCCCGCGGGTCGCCGTCCGGGGGCTGGGAAGGCCCCCGTTCGGCGCGCTGGATGAGCTCGGTGAGCAACTGGGTGCGGGGCGCCTGCCAGACCCGGGCCCCGGTCCGGGTGGAGGGAGTCGTCATGGGGGCCATTCTGGCAGCCGTCAGTCCAGCACCTCGCCCGTGGTGACGTTCACCGCGGGCGCGGCCGTCGAACCGGACAGGTGCTCCTGCACGGTCCGGGCCAGACCCGGCCCGATGCCCGGCACCGCCGCGAGCTCCTCGGGGGTGGCCGCGCGGATGGCGCGGACCGTGCCGAAGGCCTCCAGCAGGGCCCGGCGGCGGGCCGGGCCCAGGCCGGGGACGGTGTCGAGCTCGCTGGCGGTCATGGCCTTGGACCGCCGTTGCCGGTGGAAGGTGATGGCGAACCGGTGGGCCTCGTCGCGCAGGCGCTGCAGCAGGAACAGGGCGTCGCTGCTGCGGGGCAGCACCAACGGGAAGTCGTCCCCGGGGACCCACACCTCCTCCAGCCGCTTGGCCAGACCCACCACGGCGATGTCCTCGGCGCCCGCGGCATCGAGGGCCGCCCGCGCGGAGTTCACCTGCGGCAGGCCACCGTCCACCACGATCAGCTGCGGCGGGTAGGCGAAGCGCTTGGCGGGCCGCGGTGAGGTCGAGTCGCCGGCCTCGTCGGACGCACCCTGCCGCGGCCCGTCGGACAGGTCGTCCCCCTCCGGCGAGCTGGTGCCGTGGCGGAAGCGGCGGGTGAGGACCTCCGCCATCGCGCGGGTGTCGTCGGCGGGCTCGCGCACGATGAAACGCCGGTACTCGGACTTGCGAGGCAGTCCGTCCTCGAAGACCACCATCGAGCCGACGGAGTTCTCCCCCTGCGTGTGGGAGATGTCGTAGCACTCGATCCGCAGGGGCGCCTCGGCGAGGCCGAGCGCCTCCTCGAGCTCTGCCAGCGCGGCCGATCGCGCCGTCAGGTCCCCGGCGCGGCTCATCTTGTGCCGGGCCAGGGACTCCTCGGCGTTGCGGATGACGGTGCGCAGCAGGGTGGCCTTGTCGCCGCGCTCCGGCGTGCGGATGGTGACCTGTGAGCCCCGCATCGAGGTGAGCCACTCGGTGAGGACCTCGTGGTCGGTGGGGTCGGTCGACACCAGGACCTCGCGGGGGATCTCCTCGTCGCCGGTGCCGTAGAACTGGCGCAGGAGGTGCTCGATGGCCTCGGCGGTGGGGTGGTCCTCCTTGTCGACCACCCAACCGCGCTGGCCACGGATGCGCCCACCCCGCACGTGGAAGACCTGCACCGCGGCCTCCAGCTCGTCGTCCGCGATGCCGAAGAGATCGGCGTCCACCGTCTCGTTGAACACCACGGCGGACTTCTCCAGCACCTTCTCCAACGCGCCCAGGTCGTCGCGCAGGCGGGCGGCGTTCTCGAAGTCCAGGTCCGCCGCGGCCTGCTCCATACGGCCCCGCAGGTCGCGCAGCAGACCCGCCGTGTCGCCGGACATGAAGCGGCAGAAGTCGTTCACGATCTCCCGGTGCTGCTCGGGGGTGACCGCGCCGACGCAGGGCGCCGAGCACTTGTCGATGTACCCCAGCAGGCACGGCCGCCCGGCCGCCGCAGCACGGTTGTAGACCCCCTTGCTGCAGGTGCGGATGGGGAACACGCGCGTGGCCAGGTCGAGCGTCTCGCGGATGGCCCAGGCCTGGGCGAAGGGTCCGTAGTACCGGTTGCCCTTGCGCTTGGCCCCCCGCATCACCATCGCCCGCGGGACCTCCTCGGCCCAGGTGACGGCGAGGTAGGGGTAGGACTTGTCGTCCCGGTACTTGACGTTGAACCGGGGGTCGAACTCCTTGATCCAGGCGTACTCGAGCTGCAGCGCCTCGACCTCGGTGTTGACGACGGTCCACTCGACCGACGCCCCGGTGTTCACCATCTGCCGGGTGCGGGGGTGCAGCTGGGCGGGGTTCTGGAAGTACGAGCTCAGCCGGGAGCGCAGCGACTTGGCCTTGCCCACGTAGATGACGCGGCCGTGGGTGTCGCGGAAGCGGTACACCCCCGGAGAGGTCGGGATCTCCCCGGGGCGGGGGCGGTAGCTGGCGGGATCGGCCATCAGGACGCGGCGGACACCGAGAGCACCTGGGAGAGGTAGCGGCCGGTGTGGCTCTCGGGCACCGCGGCGACCTCCTCCGGGGTGCCGGTGGCCACGACGGTGCCGCCCTTGTCACCGCCCTCGGGGCCCATGTCGATGATGTGGTCCGCGCTGCGGATGACGTCGAGGTTGTGCTCGATCACCAGCACGGTGTTGCCCTTGTCCGCCAGCGACTGCAGCACGTCCAGCAGGCGCCGGACGTCCTCGAAGTGCAGCCCGGTGGTCGGCTCGTCGAGGACGTAGACCGTCCGGCCGCTGGAGCGCTTCTGCAGCTCGGCCGCCAGCTTCACCCGCTGCGCCTCACCACCGCTGAGCGTGGTGGCGGGCTGCCCCAGCCGGACGTAGCCCAGGCCCACGTCCACCAGGGTCTGCAGGTGCCGGGAGATGGACCCGATGGCCCCGAAGAACTCCAGCGCCTCCTCGATGGACATGGCCAGCACGTCGGCGATGGTCCGGCCCTTGAAGTGGACCTCGAGGGTGTCGCGGTTGTAGCGCGCGCCGTGGCACTCCTCGCAGGGCACGTACACGTCGGGCAGGAAGTTCATCTCGATGCGCAGGGTGCCGTCACCCGAGCACGCCTCGCAGCGCCCGCCCTTGACGTTGAAGCTGAAGCGGCCGGGCCCGTACCCGCGGACCTTGGCCTCCTCGGTGTCGGCGAAGAGCGAGCGCACCTTGTCGAAGACCCCGGTGTAGGTGGCCGGGTTCGACCGCGGGGTGCGCCCGATGGGGCTCTGGTCGACGTGCACCACCTTGTCCAGGTGCTCCAGCCCCTTGATGGTGCGGTGGCGCCCGGGGATGCGGCGCGCACCGTTCAGCCGGTTGGCCAGCGTCGTGTAGAGGATGTCGTTGACCAGGGTGGACTTGCCCGAGCCGGACACCCCGGTGATGCAGGTGAACGTACCCAGCGGGAAGCGCACGTCCACGTCGTGCAGGTTGTTCTCCGAGGCGCCGCGCACCTCCACGTGGTGGCCGTTGCCCGGTCGGCGGACACTCGGGGTCTCCAGCGCGCGCCGGCCGGCGAGGTAGTCACCGGTGATGGAGTCGCTCTCCAGCAGGCCCTCGACCTCGCCGGAGTAGACGACCTCTCCCCCGTGCTCCCCGGCGCCCGGCCCGATGTCGATGACCCAGTCGGACGTGCGGATCGTGTCCTCGTCGTGCTCGACGACCACCAGGGTGTTCCCGAGGTCACGCAGGCGCGTGAGGGTGTCGATGAGGCGCTGGTTGTCGCGCTGGTGCAGGCCGATGGAGGGCTCGTCCAGCACGTACAGGACGCCCACCAGGCCCGCGCCGATCTGCGTCGCGAGGCGGATGCGCTGGGCCTCCCCGCCGGAGAGTGAGCCCGCGGCGCGGTCCAGCGTGAGGTAGTCCAGCCCGACGTCGAGCAGGAACCCGAGCCGGGCCTGGATCTCCTTGAGCACCTGCGCCGCGATGCGCGCCTGCTGCTCGGAGAGCTCCATCTGGTCCAGGAAGCGGGCGGCCTCGGCGATGGAGAGGCGAGACAGCTCGGCGATGTTGATGCCGTCGATGCGGACCGCGAGCACCTCGGGACGCAGGCGCGCGCCCTGGCAGTCCGGGCAGGGGATCTGCCGCATCAGCTGCTGGTAGCGCTCCCGCATCTGGTCGGACTCGGTGTCCGCGTGCAGGCGCTTGACCTGGGTGACCGCGCCCTCGAAGCCGGTGGAGTAGTTGCGTTCGCGACCGAACCGGTTGCGGTAGCGCACGTGCACCTTGTGCTCGTGGCCGAAGAGGATCGCCTGGCGGGCGCGCTGGGGCAGCGCGCGCCAGGGGGTGTCCATGTCGAACGCGAGCTCCTGCGAGAGCGCCTCGACCACACGACGGTGGTAGTCGGCCATCTTCTTGCCCTGGGCCCACAGCGTGACCGCGCCCTCGTTGAGGCTCAGCTCCTCGTCCGGGACCAGCAGGTCGGGGTCGACCTCGAGCTCGGTGCCGATGCCGTGGCAGGTGGGGCAGGCGCCGAAGGGCGCGTTGAAGGAGAACGTGCGCGGCTCGATCTCCTCGATGCCGATGGGGTGCTCGTTCGGGCACGCGAGGTGCTCGGACAGCACGCGCTCCGGTGGCAGGCCGCTCTCGTCGCCCTCGGCGTCGACGTCGACGTAGTCGACGACCAGCCGGCCCTCGGCAAGCTTCAGGGCGGTCTCCACCGAATCGGTCAGGCGGGTGATGAAGCGGCGGTCCGGCTCACCGTCGACCTGCTTGGCCTTGAGACGGTCGACCACCACCTCGATGGTGTGCTTGTAGGTCTTCGCGAGCTTCGGCGGGTCGGAGAGCTGCACCGTCTCGCCGTCGACGCGGGCCCGGGCGAAGCCGCTGGTCTGCAGCTCGGAGAAGAGCTCCACGTGCTCGCCCTTGCGCCCCCGCACCACCGGGGCGAGGACCTGGAAGCGGGTGCCCTCCGGCACCGCGGCCAGCTGGTCCACGATCTGCTGGGTGGTCTGCCGCGCCACGACCTCACCGCAGACCGGGCAGTGCAGCACGCCGGCGCGGGCGAACAGCAGGCGCAGGTAGTCGTGCACCTCGGTGATCGTGCCCACCGTCGAGCGGGGGTTGCGGCTGGTCGACTTCTGGTCGATCGCCACCGCCGGCGAGAGGCCCTCGATGAACTCGACCTGCGGCTTGTCCATCTGTCCGAGGAACTGGCGGGCGTAGGACGACAGCGACTCCATGTACCGACGCTGGCCCTCGGCGAAGATGGTGTCGAACGCGAGCGAGGACTTGCCCGACCCGGACAGCCCGGTGAACGCCACCAGCGCGTTGCGGGGGAAGTCCACCGAGACGTTCTTCAGGTTGTTCTCGCGGGCTCCACGCACCACGATGCGGTCGCGGCTGGGTGCCTTCTGCGTGCTCACCAGGGGGGTCCTCACCATCTGCTGCCGGGGGTCGCGTCCAGTCTAGGGACGCCCGGTGACAACCTCCCCGGGATGCGGTCCATTCCCTGCCGCGCCGAGCCCCCAGCGCCCCGGGCATGCACCTAGGGTGGCTCCATGAGCCAGCCCTCCCCCAGCACCCAGGCCCCCATCGCCGACCACGCGCTGCTCTCCGACGCGCGGACCGCTGCGCTGGTGACCAGCGACGGCCGGGTCGACTGGCTGTGCCTCCCCCGCTTCGACTCCGAGGCGGTGCTGACCTCCCTGCTGGGGACGCCCGACCACGGCGAGTGGATGCTGCGGCCCAGGGGGATCACCCGCAGCCAGCGGCAGTACCTCCCGGACTCGCTGGTGCTACGCACCGAGCACGCCGTGGAGCACGCGGGCGCCACCGGCACGCTCGAGCTGACCGAGTTCATGCCCCTCCACGGGGAACGGGCGGACCTCATCCGCACGGTGAGGTGCACGGCCGGGAGGGTCACCCTCGACCACACGTGGACGGTCCGGATGGCCTACGGCGCGGTCCGGCCGTGGGTGCGTCGTGACCACGACCCGCGTGGGCGCGAGGTGCTGGTGGCCGTGGCCGGCCCGGACAAGGTGGTGCTGCACGGGGACCGCCTGCCCACCGCCGAGGGCTCCCACCATCGCGAGGTCATCGAGCTGGCGGAGGGCGACGAGCTCTGCTTCAGTCTCACCTGGGTACCGGCGTGGCGGGATGTCCCGCCCGCCCTCGACGCCTCCCGCGCGTTGCGCGAGACCGTCGAGGAGTCCCGGCGCTGGATGGGCTGCCTCGGCCCGCTCGCCGAGGAGGGGGCCTGGGCCCCGGCCGTCCGCCGGTCGGTCCAGGTGCTGCGCGGCCTCACACACGACGAGACCGGCGGCATCGTGGCAGCCCCCACCACCAGCCTCCCGGAGACGATCGGCGGCGAGCGCAACTGGGACTACCGGTATACGTGGCTGCGGGACGCCGCCTTCACCGTCGAGGCGCTGCTGGCGTGCGGTGCCCTGGACGAGGTGGAGGCCTGGCGCACCTGGCTGCTGCGCGCCGTGGCCGGGGACCCCGAGGACCTGCAGATCATGTACGGCATCGACGGGCGGCGGCGGCTGACGGAGCACGAGCTGGACCACCTCCCCGGGCACGCGGGGTCCACCCCGGTGCGGATCGGCAACGGCGCCTTCGACCAGGTGCAGACCGACGTCCTCGGGGAGGTCATGTACTGCCTCGAGCAGGCCCGCAGGGCGGGGCTCGAGGAGAGTGGCGCCAGCTGGGCCCTCCAGGTCGCCCTCGTGAACCACCTCGCCGCCCACTGGCAGGAGCCGGACAACGGGCTGTGGGAGATCCGTGGACCGCGGCAGCACTTCACGCACTCCCGAGTGATGGTGTGGGCGGCCTTCGACGCCGCGGTGAAGGGGGTGGAGGACCACGGCCTGCCCGGCCCCGTGGAGACCTGGCGCCGCCTGCGCGACGAGGTCCGCGACGAAGTGCTGGACCGCGGCTGGAGCCAGGAGCGCCACAGCTTCCGCCAGCACTACGAGACCGACGAGGTGGACGCCGCCCTGCTCATGCTGCCGATGGTCGGGTTCCTCCCGGCCGACGACCCCCGCGTGCTGGCAACCATCCGGGCCGTCCAGGAGGACCTCGGCGTGGACGGGCTGGTGCTGCGCTACCGCACCGAGACCGGGGTCGACGGCCTGCAAGGAGAGGAGCACCCCTTCCTCATCTGCAACTTCTGGCTCGTGATCGCCCTGGCCGCCGCGGGGCAGCGCGGGGAGGCCGACGCGCTGATGGCGCGGTTGGTGGGGGTGGCCAACGACCTCGGGCTGCTCGCCGAGGAGTACGACCCCCTCAGTGACACGATGATGGGCAACTTCCCCCAGGCCTTCAGCCACATCGGCGTCGTCCTGGCAGCCCGGGCCCTGCGCGCGGCATGAGCACGCCCACCCCGATCCTCCCGCTGCGGCCCCGGGGGACCACAGAGTACGGGCCGGTGGCGCTGGTGGTCGTGGCGGTGCTCAGCGTGCAGGTCGGCGGGGCCTTCGCGGCGACGCTGCTGCCCTCGCTGGGGGTGCTGGGCACCACGGCCCTGCGCTTGGTCATAGCCGGTGTGCTGCTGGCCCTGGTCACGCGCCCCCGCCTGAGCGGTCGGACGGCCGGCGACTGGCGGGCGGTGCTCGTCTTCGCCGCGGCGCTGACCCTCATGAACGCCTTCTTCTACGGCTCCCTGACCCGCCTGGACATCGGTGTGGCCGTCACCATCGAGTTCACCGGGCCGCTGCTCATGTCGGCCGTGCTCTCACGCAGCCGGCGTGACCTGCTGGCCGTGCTGGCCGCCGCCGCCGGCGTGGTGCTGGTGAGCGGGGGGTGGCGCCTGCTGGCCGGGGGCGAGGCCGTGGACCCCCTCGGAGCACTCCTGGCGGCCCTCGCCGGCGCGTGCTGGTGCGGATACATCCTGACCAGCGCGCGGGTGGGTCAGCGCTTCGCCGGCCTGGACGGCATCGCGCTGGCCATGCTGCTGGGAGCCGTGGTGATGGCACCGCTGGGTGTCTGGTCCGCCGGCTCGCGGCTGCTGGAGCCGGAGCTGCTGGTCGTGGGCCTCCTGGTGGCGCTCGCCTCCTCCGCCATCCCGTACAGCCTGGAGCTGGTGGCCCTGCGACGACTCACTCCCGGCGTCTTCGGGGTGCTGCTCAGCCTCGAGCCGGCCGCCGCTGCCGGGGCCGGCGTGGTGGTGCTGGGCCAGTGGATGGAGCCGCTGCAGGTGCTCGGCGTCTCGCTGGTGGTGCTGGCCAGCGTGGTGATCATGGCCCGCCCCCGCCCCCGCCGCCGTGCCGAGCCGGGGAACGACACCGCCGCGACCGCGCAGTCCGACTGAACCCCGGGCACGACGAGGCCTTCGCTCCCCACCATGGGGAGCGGCACGATGAGGCCCCCGTTCCCCCTGCTGGGGGAACGGGGGCCTCATCGGCCCGTCCGCTGGGCGGTGCGGGAGCCGCACCGCCCGGGTGTCAGCCGCGCTGGTCGCTGCTCTGGAGGGAGTTGCCACCCCGGTCGTTGGAGCGACGGTTGCGCTCGTCCTTGCGCGTCTTCCAGAGGCTGGCCACGGTGGTGATGCCCAGGATGACCACGATCGCACCCAGGGAGACCGTGATCGGGATCTCCGGCGCCCACCCGATGTGCTCGCCGCCGTTGATGAAGGGCAGCTCGTTCTCGTGCATTGCGTGCAGGATCAGCTTCACACCGATGAAGGCCAGCAGCACCGAGAGGCCCACGCCCAGGTAGACCAGCTTCTTGAGCAGGTCACCGAGCAGGAAGTACAGCTGGCGCAGCCCCATCAGGGCGAACACGTTGGCCATCAGCACCAGGTAGGGCTCCTGGGTGAGGCCGAAGATGGCCGGGATCGAGTCCAGGGCGAAGAGCAGGTCGGTGGAGCCCAGCGCCAGGACGGTCAGCAGCATCGGGGTGATGAACTTGCTGGCGTTGCGCTTCACCACGAACTTGGTGCCGCCCTCCCAGTCGTCGACCGCCGGGAAGTGCTTCTTCACGAACTGGATGAACTTGTTCTCCTGGAACTCCTCGTCGTCGTCCTCGTTGATGGCCTCCAGGAAGAGCTTGATGGCCGTGTAGATGAGGAAGGCACCGAAGATGTAGAACACCCAGGAGAAGGCGTTGATCGCCGTGGCGCCGACCGCGATGAAGATCGCGCGCAGCACCAGGGCGATGATGATGCCCCACAGCAGAGCGTCCTGCTGGTACTTCCTCGGCACGCCGAACTTGGCCATGATGATGAGGAAGATGAACAGGTTGTCGATGCTCAGGGAGTACTCGGTCAACCATCCGGCGAAGAACTCGGTGCCGTACTGGGCCCCGGAGAAGAACCACACGCCGATGCCGAACAGCACCGCCGCGCTGACGTAGACCGTCAGGAAGCCGGTGGTCTCCTTGCGCGAGGGGACGTGGGGGTTGCGCATCGCCCACCACACGTCGAAGGACAGGACGATCACCGTCAGCGCCATGCTGACGATCCAGACCCACATGGGCACTGTCATGGAGGGAGAACCTTCCGTTGCTGCCACCGCAGTGGCTCGTGGTCAGTGTCCGGAGGTCTCTCCCACCTCGGGTGGGCCGAACTCCCGGAAGGGCGACCCTGTCGTCCCCTCGCAGGGGCAGGTCCGCACTTCGTGATGACGAGAGCTCACGCGGGGATACTCCCCTCCGTCGACGACATTCTAGGGGGTCGGTCGCGCCCCGGGGCGGGACCGACCCCGCCGGTGGGGTGTCGCGAGGGTCACCCTCCGGCGCGCTCCATCTGCCGCAGTTCCTTGCGCAGGTCGGCGATCTCGTCCCGCAGGCGCCCGGCGAGCTCGAACTGCAGCTGGCTGGCCGCCGTGTGCATCTGGTCCGAGAGCTGCTGGATGAGCTGGGCGAGCTCCGCCCTGGGCATGTCGGTCGGGCGGTCGCCCGTGGCCACCGCCAGGTCGGCGGCGACGTCGGCGTCCTGGGCCTCGGCCCTCCCCCGGCGTCCCGTCGGGCGTCCGGGGTCCTCGGCGCCCTCCCAGGTCCCGGCCAGGCCCTGCATCTCCACGAGCATCTCGGTGATGTCGCCGATCTTCTTGCGCAGCGGGGTCGGGTCGATGCCGTGCTCGGTGTTGTGCGCGATCTGAACCGCCCGCCGGCGGTTGGTCTCGTCGATGGCGTACTGCATGGACTCGGTGACCTTGTCCGCGTACATGTGCACCTGGCCGGAGACGTTGCGGGCCGCGCGGCCGATGGTCTGGATGAGGGACCGGTTGGAACGCAGGAAGCCCTGCTTGTCCGCGTCCAAGATGCTCACGAGCGACACCTCGGGCAGGTCCAGGCCCTCGCGCAGCAGGTTGATGCCCACCAGAACGTCGTATTCCCCCAGCCGCAGCTCCTTGAGCAGCTCGATGCGGCGCAGGGTGTCGACCTCGCTGTGCAGGTAGCGCACGCGCACCTGCCGCTCCAGCAGGTAGTCGGTGAGGTCCTCGGCCATCTTCTTGGTGAGCGTGGTGACCAGGACCCGCTCGTTGCGCTCGGCCCGCTCGCGGATCTCGGCCAGCAGGTCGTCGATCTGGCCCTGCGTGGGCTTGACGACGATCTCCGGGTCCACCAGGCCGGTGGGCCGGATGATCTGCTCCACGTAGCCGTCCGACTTCGCCAGCTCGTAGTCCCCCGGCGTGGCCGACAGGTACACGGTCTGGCCGATGCGCTCGAGGAACTCCTCCCACTTCAACGGCCGGTTGTCCATGGCGCTGGGCAGGCGGAAGCCGTGGTCCACCAGGGTCCGCTTGCGTGACATGTCGCCCTCGAACATGGCGCCGATCTGCGGGACCGTCACGTGGGACTCGTCGAGCACCAGCAGGAAGTCCTCGGGGAAGTAGTCGAGCAGGCAGTTGGGCGCCGAGCCGGGCTCGCGTCCGTCGATGTGCAGCGAGTAGTTCTCGATGCCGTTGCACGAGCCCATCTCCCGCATCATCTCGACGTCGTAGGTGGTGCGCATGCGCAGCCGCTGGGCCTCCAGCAGCTTGCCCTGCTGCTCGAAGCGCTCGAGCTGCTGCTCGAGCTCGGTCTCGATGCGGGAGATCGCCTTCTCCATGCGCTCCGGCCCGGCGACGTAGTGGGTGGCCGGGAAGATGTACATCTCCTGCTCGTCGCGCACGACCTCCCCGGTGAGCGGGTTCAGGGTGGCGACCGCCTCGATCTCGTCGCCGAAGAACTCGATGCGCACCGCGAGCTCCTCGTACATCGGGATGATCTCGACCGTGTCGCCCCGGACTCTGAAGGTGCCCCGCTGGAAGGCCATGTCGTTGCGGGTGTACTGCATCGTGACGAACTTGCGCAGGAGCTCCTCGCGGTCCATCTCCTGCCCCACGTGCAGGCGCACCATGCGGTCGACGTACTCCTGCGGGGTGCCCAGGCCGTAGATGCAGGACACCGACGCCACCACGACCACGTCCCGTCGGGTGAGCAGCGAGTTCGTGGCACTGTGCCGCAGCCGCTCGACCTCCTCGTTGATGGAGGAGTCCTTCTCGATGTAGGTGTCCGACTGGGGGACGTACGCCTCGGGTTGGTAGTAGTCGTAGTACGAAACGAAGTACTCGACCGCGTTGTTCGGCAGCAGCTCGCGGAACTCGTTGGCCAGCTGGGCGGCCAACGTCTTGTTGGGGGCCATCACGAGGGTGGGCCGCTGCAGCTTCTCGATCATCCATGCCGTGGTCGCCGACTTGCCGGTACCGGTCGCGCCCAGCAGGACGACGTCCTGCTCCCCCGCCTCGATGCGGCGGGTCAGCTCGGCGATCGCGGTCGGCTGGTCCCCGGCGGGGTCGTACTCGGAGACCACCTCGAAGGGAGCGACGCTGCGTTGGAGGTCGGTGACGGGGCGCATGCCCCGCACGCTATCCGGGACCGCCGACAACCTCCCGCCGACGGTGGCCCAGGTCACGCCGGGTTGCGCAACTTGCCCGATCCATCACCGTGTGTTTACCTGCTGTGTTGGGCCAGGGTCCGGCATGGCGCACGTCGCCGCGCGACCCCGGCCGTCGCACCCCTCCCCCGACCCTGAGAGGACGCCCCCGTGAACGCTCCACCCGGTGTCTCCGCCGAGAAGCAACGCCGGCGGGAACACATCAAGACCGCCGACAACATCCCCGAGCCCGACGGCCGCCTGCGCAAGTCCGTCTTCTGGCCCGCCGCCCTCCTGGCGGTGGGCTTTGTCGCGGTGACGGCCCTGTTCCCTCAGTGGTTCAGCGAGCAGATCAGCACCGTGAACAGCTGGGTCGTCAGCTCCTTCGGCTGGTTCTACGTCCTGACCACCTCCGCCCTGGTGATCTTCTGCATCTGGCTGGGCTTCTCCCGGCTCGGCAAGACCACCCTGGGCCGTGACGACGAGGAGCCCGAGTTCGGCCTGGTCTCCTGGTTCGCCATGCTCTTCGGTGCCGGCATGGGCATCGGCCTGATGTTCTACGGCGTGGCCGAGCCGCTCACGCACTTCGCCACCCCGCGCCCCGAGGTCCCCAGCCCGGAGCTCGGCGGCGAGGGCGGAGCCGTGACCCCCGAGACGGCCGAGGCCGCCCGCCAGGCCATGACCACGACCTTCCTCCACTGGGGTCTCCACCCGTGGGCCGTCTACGCGGTGCTCGGTCTGGGCGTGGCCTACGCCATCCACCGCCGCAACCGCCCGGTGTCGGTCCGCTACGCGCTGGAGCCCCTGCTGGGCAACAAGGTCAAGGGTGCTGCCGGTGACCTCATCGACGTCATCGCCATCATCGGCACGCTCTTCGGTGTGGCGACCTCCCTCGGCCTGGGCGTCGCGCAGATCTCCGCGGGCATGGCGCACCTGGGGATCATCGACGACCCGAACAGCAAGGCCCTGCAGGTCGGCATCATCGCCGTCATCACGCTGATCGCGACGATCTCGGTCGTCACCGGTGTGGGCAAGGGCATCCGCTACCTGTCGAACCTCAACCTCGGCCTGGCCGTGGTGCTGCTGTTCACCGTCCTGTTCCTGGGCCCGACGCTCTTCATCATGAAGGACTTCGTGTTCTCGCTGGGCCAGTACCTGCAGGACTTCTTCCACCTGTCCTTCCTGACCATGCCCTTCCAGGGTGATGCCGCCACCGAGTGGCTCGGTGGCTGGACCCTCTTCTACTGGGGCTGGTGGATCAGCTGGTCGCCCTTCGTGGGCATCTTCATCGCCCGCATCTCGCGCGGCCGCACGGTCTCGGAGTTCCTGGCCGGCGTGCTGCTGGTGCCCGCGCTGCTGAGCTTCTTCTGGTTCTCCACCCTGGGTGGCACCGCGCTCTTCCGCGAGATCTTCGGCGGTGGCGGCCTCATCGGCGAGGGTGGAGCCGTGGACACCAACACGGCCCTGTTCCAGATGCTGCAGGACCTGCCCGGAGGCGTGTTCCTCGCGGGTGTCGCGCTGCTGATGGTGGTCGTCTTCTTCGTGACCAGCTCGGACTCGGGCTCGTTCGTCGTGGACATGCTCGCCTCCGGTGGCTCGCAGGAGCCCCCGACCTGGAGCCGCATCTTCTGGGCCGTGGTCGAGGGCAGCATCGCCGCGATCCTCATCCTCGCCACGGCCGACCCGGCCGCGGCCCTGGGGGCGCTGCAGACGATGTCGATCCTCACCGCCCTGCCGGTGCTGCTGCTGCTCGTGGCCATCGCCTGGGCGCTGGTCCGGGCCCTGTCGGCCGAGCACCACCGCGAGCGTCGTCTGGAGCACCAGATGATGCGCGAGGAGATGCTGCGGGATTCCGTGGACGCGACGGTGCAGACCCTCGCCCACGGCGGGGCCCGACCGCGGACCGAGCCCTCCTTCGTGGGGCGTGGCGGACCGCGGCGCACTCCCGCGGCCGAGGACGGTGACGGCGCCACCCGCGCCTGACCCTCCCGGTCGTGACCAGGGGCCGCCTCCCACCCGGGAGGCGGCCCTTCGTCGTGTCGAACCGCCCGCCGGCCGTCCCCGTCGTCCCGCCGGCCGTCCCCGTCGTCCTGCCGGGCGGCCGCCGTCGTGGGGGTGGCGGCGCCTCAGTCGGCGACGGCGGGCTGCACCCGCTCCCGCCAGGCCCGGTCCACCTGGGCGAGCAGCTCCTCGACGGTTCCGGAGTTGTCCAGCAGCACGTCGGCGACCGCCGCCCGCTCGGCGTCGCTGGCCTGGGCGCCGATGCGGGACGTGGCCTCCTCGGGCGTCATCCCCCGGTCGTCGACCATCCGCTGCACCCGCTGCTCCCGGGGCGCCTGCACCACCAGCACGAGGTCGAAGTCGCCCGCCTGTCCGGTCTCGACCAGCAGCGGGATGTCCTGGACCACCGGCGAGCCCTGGGGGGCCGCGGCGGCCAGCTCGGCCGCCCGCTCGCGCACGCGGGGGTGGATGATGCCCTCCAGGTCACGGCGCGCGCCCTCGTCGGAGAACACGAGCTCCCCCAGGGCGGGGCGGTCCAGCGCCCCGTCGGCGCCGATCACACCGGGGCCGAACCGCTCCCGGACGGCGGCCAGACCGTCGGTACCCGGGGCCACCACCTCCCGGCTCAGCAGGTCGGCGTCGATGACGGCGGCCCCCAGTTCCGCCAGGCGGCGGGCCACGGTGGACTTGCCGGCGGCGATCCCACCGGTCAGCGCGATGCGTGTCATGCGCTCCAGCCTAGGACCGCCGGGCACGGCGAAGGCCCCCGCCCCACGAGTGTGGGACGGGGGCCTCCTGGCCTGCCTCGGCGGCGCCGGGGCGCCGGACCTCAGTTGCCGGTGAGCTTCTCGCGCAGGGCGGCCAGGGCCTCGTCGGAGGCCAACGTGCCCTCACCCATGTTCAGACCCGCGCCGGAGTCGGCACCGGTGTCCTCGGTGGACGGGCCACCGGAGGAGTAGGAGGTCGACGCAGCCGGAGCCGAGGCGGCCTCGGCGTCCTCCTGCGCAGCCTTCTCGATCTGGGCGCGGTGGGCCTCCCAGCGGGCGTGCGCCTCGGCGTACTCCTTCTCCCAGGCCTCACGCTGCGCGTCGTAGCCCTCGAGCCACTCGTTGGTCTCCGGGTCGAAGCCCTCGGGGTACTTGTAGTTCCCCTGCTCGTCGTACTCGGCGGCCATGCCGTAGAGGGTCGGGTCGAAGTCCTCGATGTCCGTGCCCACCTGGTTGGCCTGCTTCAGCGAGAGGCTGATGCGGCGACGCTCCAGGTCGATGTCGATGACGCGGACGAAGACCTCCTGGCCCACCTGCACGGCCTGCTCCGGCAGCTCCACGTGGCGCTCGGCCAGCTCGGAGATGTGCACCAGGCCCTCGATGCCGTCCTCGACGCGCACGAACGCACCGAAGGGGACCAGCTTCGTGACCTTGCCGGGCACGATCTGGCCGATGGCGTGGGTCCGGGCGAAGAGTTGCCACGGGTCCTCCTGGGTCGCCTTGAGCGACAGGGAGACGCGCTCGCGGTCCATGTCGACGTCCAGGACCTCGACGGTGACCTCCTGGCCGACCTCGACGACCTCGCCCGGGTGGTCGATGTGCTTCCAGGACAACTCGGAGACGTGCACCAGGCCGTCGACGCCACCCAGGTCCACGAAGGCACCGAAGTTGACGATGGAGGACACGACACCGGGGCGGACCTGACCGCGCTGCAGCTCCTTGAGGAAGGAGGTGCGCACCTCGGACTGGGTCTGCTCCAGCCAGGCGCGGCGGGAGAGCACGACGTTGTTGCGGTTCTTGTCGAGCTCGATGATCTTGGCCTCGATCTCCTGGCCCACGTAGGGCTGGAGGTCGCGGACCCGACGCATCTCCACGAGGGAGGCGGGGAGGAAGCCGCGCAGGCCGATGTCGACGATGAGGCCACCCTTGACGACCTCGATGACCGAACCGGTGACGACGCCGTCGTCCTCCTTGATCTGCTCGATCGTGCCCCAGGCGCGCTCGTACTGGGCGCGCTTCTTGGACAGGATCAGGCGACCCTCCTTGTCCTCCTTCTGGAGGACCAGGGCCTCGACGGTGTCGCCGACGACGACGACCTCGTCGGGGTCGATGTCGTGCTTGATCGACAGCTCACGGGACGGGATGACGCCCTCGGTCTTGTAGCCGATGTCAAGCAGCACCTCGTCGCGGTCGACCTTGACGATGGTGCCCTCGACGATGTCGCCATCGTCGAAGTTCTTCATCGTCTCGTCGATGGCGGCGAGCAGCTCCTCCTGCGAGGCGAAGTCGGCAACAGGAGCAGCGGTGGGGGTGGAAGTCATGTAGTAGGAACTCCGATGGACAGTTGGGATGGGGCCCCCGCGACCAATGACCCGGCCCGTGGGCTCACCACGGGGTCCGGTCCGCCGGTCGTTGCTCGGGGGTCCGAGTGGACAGGTACTGGATACTGCTGTGTGCGTGTCAGGTCGTGCCGGATGACTGCTGGGCACTGCTGAGTGCTTCTCACGGTACTTCTCACGCGGGCCCGCACACGGGACGCGCCCCGCAACCCTACCTGCGCGACCCCTCGCACCCCAAACCGACCGTGGTGCAGGATGACTGCATGACGCCTCTGCCCTCAGACATCGAGATCGCCCGCGACGCCCAGCTCCGCAGCCCCCTCGATGTGGCGCAGGACATGGGGATCGACACCGCCCAGCTCGAGCCCTACGGCCACCACGTCGCGAAGGTGGACCTCTCCACCATCGACCAGCTGGCCGACCGGCCGCAGGCCAAGTACGTCGTGGTGACCGCCGTGACCCCCACGCCCTTCGGCGAGGGCAAGACGACCACCGCGGTCGGGCTGGCCCAGGGCCTGGCGAAGGAGGGCCACTCCCCCGTGCTCGCGCTGCGTCAGCCGTCGTTGGGCCCGGTCTTCGGCATCAAGGGCGGGGCCGCCGGCGGTGGCTACTCGCAGGTGGTGCCCATGGAGGTGCTCAACCTGCACCTGACCGGTGACTTCCACGCCGTGACCGCGGCCCACGACCTGCTGGCGGCCATGGTCTCCAACCACCTCCACCACGGCAACGAGCTCGGCATCCACACGGTCGAGTGGCGCCGCGTCCTGGACATCAACGACCGCGCGCTGCGCGCCATCATCGAGGGCAACGGCGGGCCCATGGACGGCGTGACCCGCCAGTCCGGCTTCGACATCACCGCCGCCAGCGAGGTGATGGTGATCCTCGCCCTGGCCACCTCGCTGGCCGACCTGCGCGAGCGTCTCGGCCGCATCGTCGTCGGCTGGACGAAGGCCGGCGAGCCGGTGACGGCCGAGGACCTCAAGGCGGCCGGCGCGATGGCGGTGCTGCTGCGCGACGCGCTGAAGCCCAACCTGCTGCAGACCCTGGAGGGAACCCCGGCCCTCATCCACACCGGCCCGTTCGGCAACATCGCCACCGGCAACTCCTCGGTGGTGGCCGACCGCATCGGCTCCCGGGCCGGGGACTTCCTGGTGACGGAGGCCGGGTTCGCCGCCGACATGGGTGCCGAGCGCTTCTTCAACGTGAAGTGCCGCGCCGCCGGCCTGACCCCGGACGCCGCGGTCGTCGTGGTCACGGTCCGCGCGCTCAAGGCCCACTCGGACCGCTTCCAGGTGAAGCTCGGCAAGGAGCTGCCCGCGGAGATGCTGGCCGAGGGACCGGCCGACGTGGAGGCCGGCGCCCCCAACCTCCGCAAGCACCTGTCCATCATCCGCTCCTTCGGCGTGCAGCCGGTGGTGGCCATCAACGCCTTCCCCACCGACCACGACAGCGAGCACGAGGTGATCCGCCGCATCGCCACCGAGGAGGGCGCCCGCGTGGCGGTCTCCACGCACGTGGCCGAGGGCGGCCAGGGCGCGCGCGAGCTCGCCCGCGTGGTCGCCGAGGCCTGCGAGGAGGAGACCTCCTTCACGCCCACCTACGAGCTCTCCGACCCGTTGGCCACCAAAATCGAGAAGATCGCCACCGGCGTCTACGGGGCCGATGGGGTGAGCTTCGAGCCCGCGGCGCGCAGGGCCCTGGAGCAGTACACCGAGCGCGGGTACGGCGAGCTGCCGGTGCTCATCGCCAAGACCCAGATGTCGCTGAGTCACGACCCGAACCTCAAGGGGGCCCCAACCGGGTGGACCCTGCCGATCCGCGAGGTCCGCCTCGCCGCGGGCGCCGGCTACGTCTACGCACTGGCCGGGTCGATCATGACCATGCCGGGGCTCTCGAAGCACCCGGGTGCCGAGCGCATCGACCTCGACGAGCAGGGGAACGTCGTCGGCCTGTTCTGAGTCGACCTCGACGTAAGCCGGTTCCGGGCCAGTGAGACGACGGCGGGCCCGCGGGGGAACTCCCTGCGGGCCCGCCGTCGTGTCGACGCCCAGCGGGCGGGATCCGCTCAGTGTGCGGCGTCGTGCCAGGAGCGCCCGGTGCCGATGCTGACGTCCAGCGGCACGTCCAGGTCGAGGGCGCTGCCCATCGCCTCGCGGACCAGCGCCTCGACGGCCGACCCCTCGTCGGGGGCGACCTCCAGCACCAGTTCGTCGTGCACCTGCAGCAGCACCCGGGAGGCCAACCTCTGGGCGTCGAGGGCATCCTCCACCTTGAGCATGGCCAGCTTCATGACGTCGGCCGCCGAGCCCTGAATCGGGGCGTTGAGCGCCATCCGCTCGGCCATCTCCCGGCGCTGCCGATTGGTGCTCGCGAGGTCGGGCAGCGGGCGGCGCCGGCCCAGCATCGTCTCGGTGTACCCGGTGCGGCGGGCCTCGTCGACCACCGCCCGCAGGTAGTCGCGCACCCCCCCGAAGCGGGCGAAGTACTCGTCCATGAGGGCCGAGGCCTCCGCGGGCGTGATGCCCAGCTGCTTGCTCAGGCCGAACGAGGACAACCCGTAGGCCAGGCCGTAGGACATGGCCTTGACCTTGGCGCGCATCTCGGCCGTGACCTCCTCGGGGGCCACCTGGAAGACCTTGGAGCCCACGTAGCGGTGGAGGTCCTCCCCGGCTCGGAAGGCCTCGATGAGGCCCTCGTCGCCCGAGAGGTGCGCCATGATGCGCATCTCGATCTGGCTGTAGTCGGCGCTCATGAGGTGGTCGAACCCGCTGCCCACCACGAACACCTCACGGATCCGACGGCCCGCCTCGGTGCGGATCGGGATGTTCTGCAGGTTCGGGTCCACGCTGCTCAGACGCCCGGTGGCCGCGATGGTCTGCTGGTAGGTGGTGTGGATGCGGCCGTCAGCGTCCACGGCCTTCTGCAGCCCCTGCACCGTCGAGCGCAAGCGCGTGACGTCACGGTGGCGCAGCAGCGCCTCCAGGAAGGTCTCGGCCGTGGAGCCCTCGGAGGCCTGGGCGCGGAGCCACACCAGGGCGTCGGCGTCCGTGGTGTACCCGGTCTTGGTCTTCTTGGTCTTCGGCAGCCCCAGCCGCTCGAAGAGCACCTCCTGCAGCTGCTTCGGCGAGCCCAGGTTGACGCCCGGGTCGTCGATGGCGGCGTGGGCGTCGGCGGTCGCCTGCGCCACCTGGTCGGCGAACTCGCCCTCCAGCGCGTCCAGACGGTCGGTGTCCACGGCGATGCCCGTCGCCTCCATGGCCACGAGGTGGCGCGCCAGCGGGAGCTCGAGGTCCCGTTCCAGACCCGCGGCCCCGATGTCCTCGACCTCCTGCTGCAGCACCGGTGCCAGCTCGCGGACCGCCGCCGCCCGCAGCGCTGCGGTGCGCGCAGCCGTCGTGAGGCCGTCGGTGCTGCCGTCCACCTCGCTCGCGTCGAACAGGGCCTCCCCCGGGCCGGAGTCCTCCGCGGTGGGCAGCTCCCGTTGGAGGTGCCGCAGGCACAGGTCCGCGAGGTCGTAGGAGCGCTGGTCCGGGCGCACCAGGTAGGCCGCGAGCGCGGTGTCGACGGCCACCGTCTCGAGCCGCAGGCCGATCTCGCGCAGCGCGTGCACCACGCGCTTGACGTCGTGCACCACCAGCCGGTCGCCGGCCGCGGCCAGCAGCGCGGCCAGGGCTGCCTCGTCCGCGGGCGTGCGGCCGGCGAGCTCGAACCAGCCGGTCTCCTGCTCCGAGGCCAGGGCCAGTCCCTGCGGCTCCGTGCGGTGACGGCCCGCCACGCTGGCCGGGGCAGGCAGGACCAGCTCGAGGCCCAGCACGCCCTCGGGGTGCGCGGCCAGCCAGTCGGCCAGGGCGTCGGGGGCGATCAGCGAGGTCTGCACCTGCACCGCCTCGGTGACCTCGGCACCCTCCACCCCGAGGTACTCGAACATGCGGTCGCGCAGCACCCGGAACTCCAGGGCGTCGAAGACCTCGTGGACCTTCTCCCGGTCGAAGGTGTCCCAGGCCGCGGCGTCCAGAGTCAGCGGCAGCTCCACGTCCGTGACCAGTTGGTTGAGCCGACGGTTGCGCAGCACCTGGTCGAGGTGGTCGCGGAAGTTCTGGCCGGCCTTGCCCTTGATGGCGTCGGCGTGGTCGACCACGCCCCCGAGATCGCCGTACAGGCCCAGCCACTTGGCCGCGGTCTTGGGGCCCACCCCCGGCACCCCGGGCAGGTTGTCGGCGCTCTCCCCCACCAGGGCCGCAAGGTCCGAGTAGCGCTCGGGAGGCACGCCGTACTTCTCCTCGACCGCAGTGGGCGTCATGCGCGCGAGGTCCGAGACCCCCTTGCGCGGGTACAGCACGGTGACCTTCTCGTCCACCAGCTGCAGGGCATCGCGATCGCCCGAGCAGATCAGCACCTCCATGCCGGCCGAGCGCGCGGCAGTGGTCAGGGTGGCGATCACGTCGTCGGCCTCGAAGCCCTCCTTGCTCACGTGCGCGATCCCCATCGCGTCGAGCACCTCCTGCACCAGCGAGACCTGCCCGGCGAACTCGTCCGGGGTCTTGGCCCGGCCGGCCTTGTACTCGGCGTACTCCTCGCTGCGGAAGGTCTGGCGGGAGAGGTCGAAGGCCACGGCCACGTGTGTGGGTTGCTCGTCGCGCAGCACGTTGATGAGCATGGAGGTGAAGCCGTACACCGCGTTCGTGTGCTGGCCGGTGGCCGTGGAGAAGTTCTCCGCGGGCAGGGCGAAGAAGGCGCGGTAGGCGAGCGAGTGTCCGTCGAGCAGCAGCAGGCGAGTCACGCATGGCAGCCTAAGCCTCGACACCGACAGTCGACGAAGGAGCAACCGTGAGCGAGCCCACCCCCTCCCCCAGCGCCCCCCGTCCTCAGGCTGCGCCCACCGTCGAGCAGGAGATGGCGCGGGTCTTCTCCGCGGGTCCCGGTGCGCTGTCGACCCGGATGGGGATCGAGGTCACCGAGGCGACTCCCGAGCGGGTCGCGGCCTCCATGCCGGTGGAGGGCAACACCCAGCCCTACGGCCTGCTCCACGGCGGGGCGAGCGTGGTGCTGGCCGAGACGGTGGGCTCCATCGCCGCCGCCCTGCACGCCGGGCCGGACCGGGCCGCCGTCGGGGTGGACATCAACGCCACCCACCACCGCGCCGTCCGCAGCGGCTCCGTGCACGCCGTGGCCACCCCGGTGCACCGCGGCCGCTCGTCGGCCACCTACGAGATCGTCATCACCGACGATGCGGGCAAGCGCGTCTGCAGCTCCCGCCTCACCTGCTCGTTGTTGACCGCGCCGCGCGGCTGAGCGGCGCCGGCAGCGCGGCCGCGCACCCGGCCCCGGGTCAGCCCCGACCCATCTGCTCGACGACGGCGCGGGCGACCTCCCGCATCGACAACCGGCGGTCCATCGCCGTCTTCTGGAGCCACCGGAAGGCCTGCGTCTCGTCGATCCCCAGCTGCTTCTGCAGCAGCCCCTTGGCGCGGTCCACGTCCTTGCGGGCCTCGAAGCGCTCGGTGAGGTCGGCCACCTCGGACTCCAGGGCCCGGACCTGCTCGAAGCGGGCCCTCGCCACCGCCAGGGCCGGGGCGAGGTCGCTCGGTCCGAACGGCTTGGTGACATAGGCGAGCACTCCGGCCTCGGCAGCCCGGGACACGAGGTCCGCATCGGAGAAGGCCGTGAGCAGCACCACCGGGCACACGGCCTCGCGTGCGAGCTCCTCGGCGGCAGTGATCCCGTCCAGGACGGGCATCTTCACGTCCATCACCGCGAGATCGGGCCGGTGCTCGCACGCGGCCTGCACAGCGGCACGCCCGTCCCCCACCTGGGCGACCACCTCGTGGCCCAGCTCGGTGAGGATCTCCACCAGGTCCAGGCGGATGACCGCCTCGTCCTCGGCCACGACGATGCGCACAGGCCCAGTCCAATCATTCGGGAGCGTCCGGGTGGACGCTGGGTGCCGGGAGCGGGACTCGAACCCGCACGCCCTCTCGGGCAGAGCATTTTGAGTGCTCCGTGTCTGCCATTCCACCACCCCGGCGAGCGGCGCGCGCCAGTGTAACGGGCGGGCGCCCCTGCCCGTGACCGAGGTTCAGGCCTTGGCCAGCGCGTGCACCCGCATCGTGTTGACGCTCCCGGGCACGCCGATGGGGGTGCCGGCCACCACCACCAGCCGGTCCCCGTCGGTGAAGCGGTCGTCGGCGGCCAGGGCCTCGTCGACCTGCCGGAACATCTCCTCGATGCTGTCCACCTTGGGCAGCAGCACGGTCTGCACGCCCCAGGTGAGGGCCAGCTGCCGGCGGATGGCGGGGTCCGGGGTGAACGCCAACAGCGGCTCCGCGGCCCGCGTGCGGGCGAGCCGGCGGGCGGAGGAGCCGGTCGTGGTGAAGGCGACGTAGGCCACCGCCCCGATCTCGTGGCCCACCTCCACGGCGGCCCGGGTCACGGCACCGGTGACCGTGCGCGGGATGTCGGTGAGCCCCCGCATCCGGTGGAGGGCCATCTCCTCGGTGGAGGCGATGATGCGGGTCATCACCCCCACGCACTCCACGGGGTATTGGCCCACCGAGGTCTCACCGGAGAGCATCACCGCATCAGCACCGTCGAGCACGGCGTTGGCGCAGTCCGAGGCCTCGGCGCGGGTCGGGCGCGGGTTCGAGATCATCGACTCGAGCACCTGGGTGGCCACGATCACCGGCTTGGCGCGGCGCCGGGCGAGCTCCACCATCGTCTTCTGGGCCACGGGCACGTCCTCCAGCGGCATCTCCACGCCGAGGTCACCGCGGGCCACCATGATGCCGTCGAAGGCCTCGACGATCTCCTCGAGGTTCTCCAGGGCCTGCGGCTTCTCGATCTTGGCGATCACCGGGATGCGGCGGCCGAACTCGTCCATCACCGCGTGCACGGCCTCGACGTCCTGCGCGGTGCGCACGAAGGACAGGGCCACGGCGTCGACCTCCTGGCCCATCGCCCAGCGCAAGTCGTCGGCGTCCTTGTCGCTCAGCGCGGGCACACTCACGGCCACGCCGGGCAGGTTGATGCCCTTGTGGTCGCTCAGCTCGCCGCCGACCACCACCGTGGTGACCACGTCGGTGTCCGTCACCTCGGTGGCGCGCAGCTCGATGTTGCCGTCGTTGAGCAGCAGCTGGTCCCCCACCGAGACGTCGGCGGCCAGACCCGCGTAGGTCGTGCCCACCTCGTCGACCGATCCGGGGACCTCGCGAGTGGTGAGGGTGAAGGTGGCCCCCTCGACCAGCTCGACCGGGCCGTCGGCGAAGGTGCCCGTACGGATCTTGGGCCCCTGCAGGTCCACCAGCACCGCGATGGCGTGGTCGCTGTTGGCATCCAGGCTGCGCAGCGTGGAGACCAGCCCCTCCTTGTCGGCCTGCGTGCCGTGCGACATGTTGAGCCGGGCCACGTCCATGCCCGCCTCCACCAACTGCCTCAGGACGCTGTCGTCGGTGGTGGCGGGACCAAGGGTGCAGACGATCTTGGCGCGACGCATGGTGGGTGCCTTTCGTGGGGCGGGCACGGCAGGACAGGTCCCGGGGAGGGATCGCTCAGCGGGGCGTGGACCCCGCCTCTGCCCGTTCCGTGCGGTGGCTCGGCGCGCCCTTGCGCCTCGCCCGCCAGTATAGGAAGGCACCGAGCAGGAAGACCACCAACGAGACCCAGACGTTGATCCGCTGGCCGAGGAAGGTGTTGGCCTCGTCGGTGCGCATCATCTCGATGAAGAAGCGCCCTAGCGTGTAGAGCATGAGGTACAGGGCGGCCACCTGCCCGGCAGCGAGGTCCTTCACCCGGTCCAGGGCCAGGATCAGCACGCCGGCGGCGATGCACCACAGCGCCTCGTAGAGGAAGGTCGGGTGGAAGGTGCCCAGCACGATGGGGTCACCCGCCTCGTCGAGGCGGGCCCGGCCCGCGGACTGGTTCCACGCGTGGATGGTCAGCCCCCACGGGAGGTCCGTCGGACCACCGTAGAGCTCGTTGTTGAACCAGTTGCCCAGGCGGCCGAGGGCCTGGGCGAACAGCACGCCCGGCGCCACCGCGTCGGCGAACGAGGCGAAGGACCACCCGCGGCGTCGACAGGCGACCCAGGCGCCCACGGCGCCCAGGGCGACCGCGCCCCAGATGCCCAGGCCGCCCTCCCAGATGGCGAAGGCCTTCAGCGGCTCCCCGCCCTCGCCGAAGTAGGCCTCCGGTGAGGTGATGACGTGGTAGATGCGGCCTCCGACCAGGCCCAGCGGTAGGGCCCACAGCGCGACGTCCAGGACGTCATCGGCCTCACCACCCCGGTGCTCCCAGCGACGGATGGCCAACCACAGGGCCACGCCCACGCCCGCGAGGATGCACAGGGCGTAGGCGCGGACCGGGAGGGGCCCCAGCCACCACACCGACTGGGTGGGGCTGGGGATCGCGGCAGGGAGGGTCACGAGGCGCTGGGGCTCGCGTCGGACTTCTGGGGGGCCCCGGCCTCGTCAACCTGCTTGCGGAAGTCCTCAGCGTTCGTGAGCTCCATGCGCTGCCCATTGAGGTAGACGGTGGGGGTGCTCATCACGCCCATCTCGCTGCTCCTGGCCTCGGAGGCCTTCGCATATTCGCGGTAGGTGCCATCGGCGACGCACTTCTCGAAGGTCGCCAAGGCGTCACCTTCGAGGCCGGCGTCCTTGCCGAAGCCCTTCAACTGCTCGTCCGTCCAACCGTCACCCTCACGCTCCGGATGGTTGGCGAAGAGCGCATCATGGTACTCCCGGAACTTCCCACCATCGCTCGCGCAGAACGCGGCCGAGGCCGCCCGCTCGGAGTGATCTGTGCCCAAATTCCCGTCAAGGAAAGTCTTTGGGAAGTACGTGACCTGGGCCTTACCGTCGTCAATCATCGTGGCGATGTCGTCACCCAGCAGATCCTCGAAGCTCTTGCAGGCGGGGCACTGGAAGTCCTCGAAGATGATGAGCTCCGGGCCGCCGGCCTCTCCGACGGTCACACCGGCCGGCTTCTCGGGCATGCCCTGGGGCACCGCCATGTCCGCGGGGGTGCCGCTGCTGGGGTCACCCGAGCCGGACTGTGAGTTGGTGGAGCTGCTGGGGGCCGCTGTCGAGTCGTCGTCGTCCCCCTGACCGAGCAGCCAGATGCCCAGCACCACGAGGGCGCCGACGACCAGGGCCGCGATGAGGGCGATGAGCGCCTTGCTCACGCCGCCGCCGGAGCTCCCGGCGGGTCGGTGGGCGCCGCTGGGGCGGGGGCTGTTGTCCACGGGCATGGTGTGTCTCCTGATCAGTCGTCGAGGGCGCCGGCGATCTCCTGCACCAGTGCCGTCATGCGCGGGAAGTTAGCCGCAGAACCTGAGGGTCCGCTGGGAGCAGATGGTGCCACGGACTCGGGCGCGGCCGGGTCGGCGGCCGGTGCGGCGCCGAGGTCCACCCCACAGTCACGGGCGAGCGCGGTGACGAGGGCCGAGCCGACGATCACCCCGTCGGCGAAGGCTGTCACCTGGCGGGCCTGCTCGCCGGAGGACACGCCCAGCCCCAGGGCGACGGGGAGGTCGGTGGTCGCGCGCACCCGGGCCACCACCTCGGCGGCGACGTCCGAGACCGAGGCCCGGGCGCCGGTCACCCCCATCGTGCTGGCGGCGTACACGAACCCGCTGGAGGCCGCGGTGATGCGGGCGACTCGCTCCGGCGTCGTGCTCGGGGCGACCAGGTGCACGGTCGAGAGGTCGTGCGCGTCCGCCGCGCGGTGCCACGCCCCGGCTGCCTCCGGGGGCAGGTCCGGCAGGATCACGCCGGCCGCGCCCGCCTCGGCGAGCTCGGCGGCCAGCGCCTCGACCCCGTGGGCCAGCAGCGGGTTCCAGTAGCTCATCACCACCGGCACGCCACCGGCGGCCGCCACGGCGCGCGCGCACTCCAGCGCGTCGGGGACCCCGGCACCGTGCTCGAGGGCCCGGTCGGCGGCGTTCTGGATGACCGGGCCGTCCATGACCGGGTCGGTGTACGGGATGCCGATCTCGATGACGTCCGCGCCGGCCTCCACGGCGGCCACCATGGCCGCGCAGGAGGTGCGGACGTCCGGGAAGCCGACGGGGAGGTAGACCACCAGGGCGGAGCGCCCCTCATCGGCCACCTGCGCGAAGCGGGACTCCAGTGCGTTGCTCATGACTCGACTCCCTGGGCGGTGCTGTCGTCGGCGTCCTCGTCGGCGGCGGGCTGCGCCTCGCCCTGGTCGTCCACCAGCCCGAACCACCGGGCTGCGGTGTCGACGTCCTTGTCGCCGCGGCCGGACAGGTTCACCAGCACCAGGCCGTCGGGCCCGAGCCGGCGGGCCTCGGTGATCGCCCCGGCGACGGCGTGCGCGGACTCGATGGCGGGGATGATCCCCTCGGTGCGGCAGAGCACCCGGAAGGCGTCCATCGCCTCGTCATCGGTCACGGGCACGTACCGGGCCCGCCCCGTGGCGTGGAGGTGGCTGTGCTCCGGACCCACGCTGGGGTAGTCCAGCCCAGCGCTGACCGAGTGCGTCTCGAGCGTCTGGCCGCCCTCGTCCTGCAGCACGTAGGTCGCGGCGCCGTGCAGCACCCCGGGGCGCCCGGCGGCGAAGCGGGCCGCGTGGCGGCCGGACTCGATGCCCTCTCCCCCGGCCTCGCAGCCGACGAGCTCCACCGAGGGGTCGTCGAGGAAGCCGGAGAACAGGCCGATGGCGTTGGACCCTCCGCCCACACACGCGACGGCCACGTCGGGCAGCCGGCCGGCGACGGCCAGCACCTGCTCGCGGGCCTCGGTGCCGATCACCTCGTGGAAGCGCCGCACCATCGTCGGGAAGGGGTGGGGTCCGGTGACGGTGCCCAGGACGTAGTGGGTGTCCTCGACACTGGCCACCCAGTCGCGCATGGCCTCATTGATCGCGTCCTTGAGGGTGGCCGAGCCGTGCTCGACGGCCACCACCTCCGCACCCAGCAGCTGCATACGCGCGACGTTGAGGGCCTGCCGGCGGGTGTCCACGGCCCCCATGTAGACCGTGCACTCCATGCCCATCAGCGCCGCGGCGGTGGCGGTGGCCACCCCGTGCTGGCCGGCGCCGGTCTCGGCGATCACACGGCGCTTGCCCATCCGCTCGGCGAGCAGCACCTGGCCCAGGACGTTGTTGATCTTGTGCGATCCGGTGTGGTTCAGGTCCTCGCGCTTGAGCAGGATGCGGGCACCCCCGGCGTGCTCCGAGAGCCGGCGGGCGTCGGTCAGCGGGCTGGGACGTCCGGTGTAGGTGGCGTGCAGGCCGTTGAGGCGGTCGGTGAACTCGGGGTCGACCAAGGCCCGGGTGAGCTCGGCGTCGAGCTCCACGAGCGCGGCCGTGAGCGCCTCGGGCACGTAGGCGCCGCCGAACTCGCCGAACTGGGGGGTGAACAGGTCCGTCATGCCGAGGCACCTCCGGTCGTGGGGGCGTGCGATGAGGGGGCGCCGGCCGCGACGAGGGCCGCCGCAGCGGCGCCGGGGTCCTCCGCCGTGACGAGTGCCTCGCCCACCAGGACGGCGCGGGCGCCGGCGCGGACGGCGGTGTCGACGTCCTGGGGGGTGCGGATGCCGGACTCGCTGACCGCGACCACGTCGGCAGGCACCTGCGGCACCAGCCGGGCCGGGGTGCCGGGGTCCACCTCGAGGGTCTTCAGGTTGCGGCTGTTGACACCGATGATGCGGCTGGCCACGGTGACCGCGCGTTCGAGCTCGGCCTCGTCGTGCACCTCGACCAGGGCCTCCATGCCCAGGTCGTGGGTGAGGGCGAGCAGGTCGGAGAGCTGCGCGTCGTCCAGGGCCGCGACGATGAGCAGCACCAGGTCGGCGCCGGCGGCCCGTCCCTCGTGCACCTGGTACTCGCCCACCACGAAGTCCTTGCGCAGCAGGGGCAGGTCCACCGCGGCACGCACGGCCACCAGGTCAGCCAGCGACCCCCCGAACCGGCGGCGCTCGGTGAGCACCGAGACGGCCGTGGCGCCGGCGCGCTCGTAGGTGCGGGCGAGGTCGGCCGGCTCACCGATGGGGGCCAGCACCCCCTTGCTGGGGCTGCTGCGCTTGATCTCCGCGATGAGGGAGGCGCCGGGAGCGCGGAAGGCGCCCAGCACCGGGCGCGGTGCGGCCACCGGGACCTGCGCCAGGGCGGCCCGGGGCACCGCCCGCTCGCGGTCGGCGACGTCCTCGCGGACCCCCTCGAGGATCGCGTCCAGCACCGTGGGGGTCACTGGTGGGACGCGCCGCCGTAGCCCATCTTGACGCCGATCGGCCACGCCAGCGCGCCGATGACCGTGAGCGCGACACCGATCCACATGATGACCTCCTGGGAGATCACGATCCCGAGGGTCCACAGGATGGAGCCGATGATCATGATCGTGACGCCGGTCCACGCGGCCACGCTGTTGCCGTGGTCGTCGTGCACCTCCTCCGGCTCGGGAAGGCGGGCCTGGTGCTGCGTGGCGTGGGGGGCGGTGTTCGCCTGGCTCATGGTGTTCCTCTCGGGCGGTTCAGCGGGAGTGCGGTCAGTATCTCAGGTCGGGTCCTCGCCCCGGCTGAGGCTGTCCCACAACGGTTCGTCGGCGCGTTCTCGCGTGCCCTCGCGGTCGTAGCGCGACCCCAGCCCCTGCCAGCGGGCCAGCAGGACAGCCACCCCGGTGAGGGCCAGCAGCACCCCCACCGCGGCGGTGGCCCACGGTGCCCAGGTGGCGGTGCCATGGGCGTCCACCGAGCCGGCGTCCGCCAGTCCCCAGGCCTCGGCCGCGGCCTGGGCCACCGGCGCCGAGGGGTCCAGGAGGACCAGGACCGACCCGACCACCACCGCCACCCCCGAGAGCACCACGACCACACCGGCCACGCGTCGGGCCACGGGGCCCAGGAAGGCGGCCACGAGCAGTCCGGCCGCCGCGGTCAGCAGGGCCGGCCGCACCACGGCCGTGGACTCGGGGCCGCTGAGGTCCAGGCGGGTGCCCCCGCCCAGGCCACCCTCGGGGGTGCCGGTGGTCCAGGTGAGCGTCAGCAGCACCCCCGCCAGCGCGCACAGGGCGAGCCCGCCCAGCACGGTCATCGGTTTGGACCTCATGCCACATCCTCTCGTTGCGCGACCCACGAGGCGTGGAGCCCCTGATAGACGGGGCTGGTGCGCAGCACCTCGGTGTGGTGGCCCACCGCATCGACCCGCCCGGAGTCCATCACCACCACCACGTCGGCGTTCTCGGCGGTCGACAGCCGGTGAGCGATCGCCACCGACGTGCGGCCCTGGGTCAGCTTCTCCAGGGCGTGCTGCACGCGGACCTCGGTGCCGGGGTCCACCGCGGAGGTCGCCTCGTCGAGGACCAGCAAGTCGGGGTCGGCCAAGCGGGCCCGCAGCAGGGCGACCAGCTGCCGCTCCCCGGCCGAGAGGGACTCACCCCGCTGGCCCACCGGGGTGGCGAGGCCGTGGGGCATGGTGTCGACCCAGCTGCGCAGGTCCAGCTCGTCGATGGCGCGGTCCAGGTCCTCGTCCGTGGCGTCTGCCGCGGCGAAGCGCAGGTTCTCCCCCAACGTCGTGTCGAACAGGAAGCCCTCCTGCGGCACCAGCACGATCCGTTCGCGCAGGGAGGCGAAGGAGAGCTCCCGCAGGTCCACCCCATCGAGGAGCACCGCCCCGGACTTGGGGTCCTGCAGGCGCGTCATCAGCTTGGCGACGGTGGTCTTGCCCGAGCCCGTCTCCCCCACGATGGCGTGACGGCGCCCGGCCTCGAAGGTCAGGTTCACGTCCCGCAGCACCAGCCCGCTGCGCGGGTAGGCGAAGTCCACCTCCCGGAAGGTGACGCTGGCCGGGCCGCGGGGGCTGGTCACGCCGTCCTCGGGGTCGGAGACGTCCGCGGGGGTGTCGATGATGCCGATGACGCGGCGCCAGCAGGCCACCGCGTTCTGCAGCTCGTTGAGGATCTCGGTGGCCTGGTTCACCGGCGCCGTGAACAGCTGCACGAGGAACACGAAGGCCACCATCTCGCCCAGGCTGATCCAGCCCCGGCCGACCAGGACCGTGCCGACGCCGACCACTGCGGCCACCGCGAGCCCGGAGGACATCATGCCGAGGGTGAACACGCTGACCGTGCGCATCTGCGCGCGGACGGCCGCACTGCGGTGCGCCAGGATCGCCTCGGTCATGCGCTGCCGGGTGACCTCCTGGCTGCCGTAGGCGCGGATGGTGGAGGCACCGGCGATGGACTCCGAGACCGCGCTCAGCATGGCCCCGACGCGCTCGCGCACCCGGGCGTAGCCCCGCCCGACGAAGGGCTGCAGCTTGCGGATGCCCAGCAGCATGGGCAGGAAGACCACCCACACGGTGAGGGCCAGCCACGGGCTGTAGACCACCATCAGCGCGGTGACGGCCACGATCTGCCCCACGGACAGGATCAGCATGATGCCGCCGAACTGCACGAACTGGCTGATGGTGTCCACGTCACTCGTCACGCGGGAGACCAGCGCGCCGCGCCGCTCGGTGCTCTGGGTGAGCATCGACAGGTCGTGGATGTGGCGGAAGGCCTTGGTGCGCAGCGTCGCCAGACCGCTCTCGGCGGCGGTGAACAGGCGCACGTTCACGGCGAAGTTGGCCACCGAGAGCACCAGCACGGCCGCCATCGTGACCAGGCCCATCGTCAGCGTGTAGTCGACGTCCGGACCGCCCTCGCTGAGCAGGCCGTGGTCGGTTGCCTGCTGTACGGCGACCGGGACGGCCAGCTTGCCGAGGGTCGCCAGGGCAGCGAGGAAGAGCGTGAGCCCGAAGCCTTGGGTGAGCTCCGGGGAGAGCTTCAGCCCGCGGCGCACCGTGGCCACGGTGCCGGTGTCGGAGATGCCGATGCGGGAACCGTCGCCGAGCTTGGCGGCACCGGACGCCTGGTCGCGGGCGGAGCCGGGCTCCTGCGTGCGTGCCTGCTGCGTGCTCATACGTCCTTCCCCTGCGTCGTGGCGTCCCGTGCCGCCTGGCGTTCGGCGTGGTCGGCCGCGTAGGCACCCACCACCCGGGCGTACCCGGGCACCGAGGCCATCAGCTCCGCGTGGCTCCCGGTGGCCACGATCCGCCCGTCCTCCAGGTAGGCGACGCGGTCGGCCAGCGCGATGGTCGCCATCCGGTAGGCCACGACCAGCACGGTCATGCCGGCCCGCCCGTCGCGCAGGCGGGTGAGGATCGCGCGCTCGACCGAGGGGTCGACCGCGCTGGTCGCGTCGTCGAGCACCAGCAGGCGCGGGCGACGGATGATGGCTCGGGCCAGGGCGATGCGCTGGCGCTGGCCGCCGGAGAGCGAGCCGCCCCGCTCCCCGACCGGCTGGTCCAGTCCCTCGGACAGCTCCCGCACGAAGCCGTCGGCGCGCGCCACCTCGAGGGCGGCCCAGACCTCCTCCTCGCTGAAGGACTCGTCGCCCAGGGTCACGTTGAAGCGCACCGAGTCGTCGAACATGAAGGCGGTCTGCTCCACCAGCGCGGCGGCCTCCACCAGGGACTCCGGGGAGATGTCGGCCAGGTCGGTGCCGTCGTAGCGGATGTGGCCCCCGGTGGGCTCCAACAACCCGAGGGTGAGCGACGCGACGGTGGACTTGCCCGACCCGGTCGACCCGACCACGGCCACGGTCTCGCCCGCGGGCACGTCCAGGTCGATGCCCCGCAGGACGGGCGCGTCGGGCGCATCCGCGTGGGCGTGCGTGAGCCCGCGGATGCGGACGTCCAGGCCTCCCTCCCCAGTCAGCTCGCGCGTCCCGGTACCCGGGCCGCCCGGCGCGGCGAGGACCGCCTGGACCCGGCGCCAGCCCACGGCCGAGGCCGGGGCCTCCGACAGGGTCCAGCCGAGGGCGCGCACCGGCATCGCCATCATGGTGAACAGGTAGGCCACCTCCACCACGTCGCCGGTGGTCACGTCGCCGTGCACGGCCCGCCAGGTGCCCACCACCAGGACGCTGACGGTGCCGATCTGGGGCAGCGCCTCGATGAGGGGGTCGAACAGGCCGCGCACGCGCCCCATCGAGATCGCGGCGTCGCGCAGCTCCCCCGCGCTGCGCCCGAACCGCTGGGTCTCGGCGTCCTCACGGCCCATGGACTTCACGACCAGCCCCGCCTCGAAGCTCTCGTGGGCCACCCGCGAGACCTCGCTGCGCAGCTCCTGGGTGAGCTGGGCACGCGGCGCCATGACCCGCTGGTACCAGAGGTTCAGCACGGCCAGGATCGGGAAGACCACCCCGGCGACAGCGGCCAGGACCGGGTCGACCAGGTAGATGGAGACGCCGGCGAAGAAGAGCAGGAAGAGCACCCCGATGAACATCGGCAGGGGCATGAAGATGCGCCAGGTGGTCTCGACGTCCGCGTTCGCGTTGCTCAGGAGCTGGCCCCCCGGGTGGCGCTTGTGCCAGGACAGCGGGAGCCGGAGGTAGGCGTTGGTGACCAGTCGGCGGTAGGTGGCGCCCAGGCGGAAGGCGACCATGCCCGCGGCCAGACGACGCACCAGCATCGAGGCCGCCTGCAGCATGTAGGCCGCCAGCACCACCGCGAAGCCCCACAGGGCGGTGCGCAGGCCGACGCCACCGGACCGGGCCGCCGGCTCCACGATGGTCTCGACGGCCCACCCGATGGCGCGCGCCACCGCGACGATGGAGGCCGCCCACACCACGGAACCCAGCACCGCGAGGGTGAAGTACCCCGGTTCGCGGCGCACGCCCTGTCGCACGACCCGGAGGGCCTCCAGGGTGGAGACCTGCTCGTCGAGGAGGTCGGCCGAGGCGGAGGCCTTGGGGGCATGGGGCGGCACGGAGCCTCCTGGGCAGTCGTCGACGGGTGGGACGCTCAGGTTCTCACGTCGCGTCCACCGGCGCGCAGGTGGTCCGTCACCGCCACCTCGCGGGGGTGGGTGTCGGCGCCACCTGACAGGATGGGGCCATGTCTCCTGCTTCCGCGTCCCGTCCCCAGCAGCCGACCGACCACCGGGCGGCGAGCGATGCCGGTGCAGCAGCTCCTGGCGGCGGCTCCCCGGCCCCGGACCCGGCCCGACTCCTGCAGGCCGAGCGCGAGGCCCTGGTGGCCTCGTTCCGGGAGGCTGGGCCCGATGCACCCACCCTGTGTGCCGGCTGGACCACGCGTGACCTCGCGGCCCACCTGGTGGTGCGCGAGGCCCGCCCCGACGCCCTGCCCGGCATCGGCCTCACCGGTACCCCCGCCGAGGGCCACACCGAGAAGGTGCAGTCCGAGTACGCCCGCAAGGACTGGGGCACCCTGCTGGCGCAGTTCTCCCGCGGGCCCGCCCCGTGGATGCCCTTCGCCCTGCCGGTCGTGGGCCCCGCCATCAACATCGCGGAGTACGTGGTGCACCACGAGGACGTGCGGCGCGCCGTGCCGGAGTGGACCGTGCGCCGGGACGACGCCCTGCAGCAGGCGGTCTGGCGCACGCTGGTCCGCGCCAGCCGTCTCACGCACCGCAAGTCTCCCGTCGGCGTGGTCCTGGTGGCCCCCGGCATCGGGCGCACCGCGGCCAAGCGACCGCCCGAGGGGCGCGGCACGGTGGTGCTCACCGGGGAGCCGGTGGAGCTGCTCCTGTTCTCCTTCGGGCGCGAGTCCGTGGCCCGGGTGGAGCTCTCCGGCGACCCCGGGGACGTCGAGGCCCTGCGCTCGCACCGGCGGGCGCTGTGAGCCGGTGAACACGACCGGCCTCGAGGGGGTCTGGGACGCCGTCGGCGGGCACGTGGCCGGCGGCGGCCTCACCGTGGTCGCGGTGGACGGCCGCTCGGGCTCGGGCAAGACCCACTTCGCCGGGCTGCTGCGGTCCCACGCGGCCGCGGCGCTGGACGTCGGAGTCGAGGAGGTCGGGTTGGTGGCCGTGGAGGACCTGTACGCCGGGTGGTCCGGGCTGCCTGCTGCGCCGGCCCTGCTCGACTGGTGCATCCTGCGGCCCCTGCGTGCCGGGGCCGCCCGGGTGACCTGGCCCCAGTGGGACTGGGCAGCCGGGCGGTACGGCTCCAGCGGGACCCTCGAGCGGCCGCGCTCCGGGCTGCTGCTGGTGGAGGGCGTCGGGGCGTCGGTCCCCCCGGCCCGCGACGGGGTGGACCACGTCGTGTGGCTGGAGGCCCCCGTCCCCGCGCGGCGGCAGGCAGTGCGCCGCCGGGAGGCCGCGCTCCTCGGCCGGGACGGCACCGACGCCTGGTGGCCGGGGTGGGCCGCCGCCGAGGACCACCTGTTCACCGACCACCCGCCGGAGTGGGACCAGCGCATCGTCCGGGAGGCACCATGAGCTCGCACCGCCCGACCCAGCGCACCACCACCGGCAGCATCCGGGTGCAGAACGACTCCGCGCGGGAGCTGCGCGCCTTCGAGCGGGCCCGTCGCTGGTCGGCCTCGGAGGCCCGGCGGCGCCGCGACCGGCTCCAGCAGCGCATCTTCCCGATGCTCCAGGCCTCGATCGGCGCGGGCGTCAGCTGGTACGTCGCCCGTGAGCTGTTCGGGCACGAGGCACCGATCTTCGCCGGGGTCGTCGCGGTCGTCTGCCTGGGCATGAACTTCGGCAACCGCCTGACCCGCGCCGTGGAGATCACCGTCGGCGCCGCCACGGGCATCCTCACCGGCGAGCTGATCGTCCACTTCCTGGGGACGGGCGCCTGGCAGACCGCCCTCATCGCCCTGTTGGCAATGGTGATCGCCACCTTCGCCGGGGCAGGCAGCCTGCTCACGATCCAGGCGGGGGTCCAGGGGGTGGTGGTCGCGACCGCCACGGTCCTGCCCGGAGGCGCACTCTCCCGGTGGATCGATGCGGTGATCGGCGGGCTGGTGGCGATCGCGATCGCGATGATCACGCCCACCTCCCCCCTGCGCAAGCCCCGCCGCATGGCGCGCCGGCTCACCGAGGAGGTCGCCCGGCTGCTGGACCGGACCGCCCACGGCCTCTCGGACCGCAACGAACACATCGTCGCCGAGGCCCTGCGCGACGCCCGCTTCACCGACCACCTCATCGGGGAGCTGCGCAGCCAGGTGGAGGAGGGCGCCGCCATCGCCCGCACCGTGCCGTGGCAGTGGCGCAAGCGCACCCACCTGCGGGGACTGGACCGGCAGCTGACCGCCTTCGACCGTCTGCTCCGCAACGCCCGCGTCCTGGTGCGCCGGGCGGACGTGGCCATCCTGGAGGGCGAACCGGTTCCCTCGAGCTACGTGGAGCTCGTGGCGGAGGCCGCGGACATCGCCTCCGACCTGGCCAAGGCGCTGGGCGACCAGCAGGCCCTCGGTGCGGTGCGGCGGCAGCTGGGCGAACTGGCGGAGGAGACCAACCACCGGGCCCCGCAGCCGTCGCTCAGCGCCGAGGTGATCCGTGCCCAGGTGCGCTCGGCGATCGTGGACATGTACATGCTCACCGGCCTCTCCTACGGCGAGGCTCGCGTCCGCGTGCCGTCGCAGTACCACGAGCGGCGGTCCGCCGAGGACGACTGAGGCGCAGGACCGGCGCGGACGCCTCAGCGCCGCAGCGCCTCCACGATGCCGGCCAGCCGGCTCGCCTCGGTGCGCGAGCCCTCCCCGTCGGCGGCCTGGATGGCCATGACGGCGAGGTCCTCCTGACCGCGGGTGCGCTGCAGGCGTACCCAGGGGTCTCCGGGGCTGAAGACCACGCCCCGGACCTCGGACCACTCGACCCGCTGGGTGGAGAAGAGGTTCCGGACGGTCATACCCTGCCGGTCGGGCACCGCCGAGATGGCGGCGTAGCGCCACAGGAAGGCCGCCAGACCGACTCCGGCCAGGGCGGTGAAGACCCGGTCGGGCAGGTTCCAGCCCTCCCCCAGCACGGCGATCGCGATGAAGAGCACCAGCAGGAAGACCGCCGAGCCGACGGCCACCCACCGCCCGCGGCGGGGGCGGAACGGCCGCAGCGCGTCGCTCTGCTCCCGGCTGCTCACCTCCGGGGCGCTCATCGGGCGACCGCCCCGGCCGCACGCTCCCGCAGGTCGGTGATCGCGGCGGCGAGGTCCTGCGCCCCGAACACGGCCGAGCCCGCCACGAACACGTCCGCTCCGGCCCGGGCGCTGTCCACGATGGTCTCGGCGTTCACTCCGCCGTCCACCTGGATGGCGACGTCCAGGCCCTGCTCCCCCACGGCCTGCCGGACCTCGCGGACCACTGCGAGCTGGCCGGGCATGAAGGACTGCCCGCCGAAGCCGGGCTCGACAGTCATCACCAGCACCATGTCGAGCTCCGGCAGCAGGTCGGCGTAGTCCGCGAAGGCGGTCCCGGGCTTGAGGGCCATGGCCGCTCGCGCTCCGGTGGAGCGGATGTCTCGTGCCAGCTGCCGCGGGTCGTCGCTGGCCTCCACGTGAAAGGTCACCGAGTGCGCACCCGTCTCGGCGTACCTCGGGCCCCAACGGTCGACCTCGGCGATCATCAGGTGCAGGTCCAGCGGTATGGGCGTGACCTCCTGCAGGGCCTCGACCACCGGCATGCCGATCGTCAGGTTCGGCACGAAGTGGTTGTCCATCACGTCGACGTGGGCCGCATCGGCCGTGGCGATGCGGGTGAGCTCCTCCCCCAGCCGCGTGAAGTCGCTGGCGAGGATGCTGGGGTGCAGGGAGACCGAGCGACTCATGCGTCCTCCTGGGGGGTGCGTCGCAGCAGGGCGATGTACATGGCGTCGGTGCCGTGGACGTGCGGCCACAGCTGCACGGACGTGGCCCGCGCGCCGCGGGCTCCCTCGAGAGGCTCCAGGTCCGCGGCCGAGGTGGCCGGGGCCACCTCGCGCAGGACGGGCGCGACCTCGAGCAGCTCGACGTCGTCGCGGCGGGCGCGCACGTCATCGACCACCACCGAGGTCTCGGCCGGGTGCGGCGAGCAGGTCACGTAGGCCATGACACCCCCGGGGCGCACCGCATCGAGCGCGGCGTGCAGGAGCGAACGCTGGGTGGGCGCCAGCGAGGCCAGGTCGGCGGGCTGCCGGCGCCAGCGGGCCTCCGGGCGGCGCCGTAGGGCCCCCAACCCGGTGCACGGCACGTCGACCAGGACCCGGTCGAAGGCGTCCGGCCGCTCTGCGGCGAGGTCCGCACCGTCGCCCACCGTGACCTCCGCCTGCGGCGCGGCGCCGTCCGGCAGGCCACCAGGGTTGAGGGTGCCGCGCACGAGCTCGGCCCGGTGGGGGTGCAGCTCGTTCGCCACGATGCGGGCACCCCGCTCGTGGGCCGTCGCGGCCAGCAGGGCGGCCTTGCCCCCGGGGCCGGCACACAGGTCCAGCCAGAGCCCGGAGTCCTGCCCGCGCGTGGGCGCTCCGGCCAGCGCGAGGGCGGCCAGCTGGGAGCCCTCGTCCTGGACACCGGCGCGGCCCTGCTCGACGGCCGACACGGCCGCCGGGGCGCCCTCGGACAGGGTGGCCGCCGTCGGCGCCCAGCGCCCCTCCTCGACCGCGGGGTGCTCCAGCAGCTCGGACACCTCCACCCACCCGGGCCGGGCCACCAGGGACACCAACGCCGGGGTGTTGTGCGCGGCCAGCAGCTCGTCGATCTCCTCCACCGGGCGACCACGGTCCACCAGGCCCGCCATCAGGGCGCGCACCACCCAGGTGGGGTGCGAGTGCCGCGCCGCGAGCAGGTCCGGGCCCTGCAGGCCCTCGGTGACCTCGGCCACCCAGGTCTCTCGGTCCTTCTCCGTCATGCGGTGCATGGCCGCGTTCACGAGCTTGGCGGGACCGGCCCCGTTGACCCACCGGGCCAGCGCGACGGTCTGGTCGGCGGCCGCGTGGGGCGGCACCCGCATCGAGAGCGCCTGGTGCGCCCCGAGCCGGAGCGTGCGCATCAGCTCGGGGTCGAGTGTGTCCACCGCGCGCCCAGTGGCCCGCGCGATCACCAGGTCGTACAGGCCCTGCTGCCGGACCGTCCCGAACGCCAGCTCGGTGGCGAAGGCCGCGTCCCGGCCGGCCAAACGGAAGCGACGCAGGACGTGCGGCAGCTCGAGGTTGGCGTACGCGCCCTCGTCGACGGCGGCCAGCAGGTGCCAGGCCGCCGTCCGGGCGGCATCGGCCCGGCGGGCGCGCTGCCGTGGCGCCTGGGCGCTGCGGCCGCGCCGGTCGTTGCGTGCATCCTGCGTGTCCCTGGCCTCAGCCACCGAGCGCCTCCTGGTCGTCGAATCGGGCCCCGCGGGCCCATGCCTCTGCCTCCATGGCCTGCTTGCCCGGTGGCTGCACCCGCTGCAGCCGCACCGGGTGCGTGGCCGTGCCCACCAGCACCTGTCCGTCGTGGAGCAGGAGCCGGCCCGGCGGCAGGTGGGGGGTGGACGGGTCGTCGGGCCCCGCGGTTCCTGCACCGGTGCTGCTGGGCGCGCCGGCCACCTGGGCGGCCTGGAGGACCTTGAGGCGGTCACCGCGGAAGGTCGTCCACGCCCCCGGCGCCGGGGACGCGCCGGCCACGCGCCGTACGACGGCGAAGGCCGGTTGCGTGAAGTCCAAGCGCACCTCGTCCACCGTCAGCTTGGGGGCACGCGAGACCCCGTCGGCCGGCTGCGGGACGGGGGCCAGCGCTCCGGAGACCAGCCCGTGGAGGCTGTCGGTCAGCAGCGGGGCACCTGCCTCGGACAACCGCTCCAGCAGGTCGCCGGCGGTGTCGGTGGGGCGGATCGCCTCGGTCAGGGTGCCCAGCACGGGGCCGGTGTCCATGCCCTCGGTGAGCACGAAGGTGGTGGCCCCGGTCAGGTCGTCACCGGCCATCAGGGCGCGCTGCGCCGGCGCCGCGCCACGCCAGGCGGGCAACAGGCTGAAGTGGAGGTTCACCCAGCCGTGGGTCGGCAGCTCCAGCACGCTGGTGGGCAGGAGCGCCCCGTAGGCGACGATCGCCCCCACGTCCGGGGCCAGCTCCCGCAGGGAGGCCAGCGGCTCGTCCTCCCACGGGCGGTCGCTCTCGATGACGGGCAGCCCGTGCTCGAGCGCGCGCGCCTTGACCGGGCTGGGGCGCAGCTTCCGGCCCCGTCCCACCCGTGCGTCCGGGCGGGTCAGGACGCCCACCACCTCGTGACGATCCCGCCCGTCAGCCGTCCGGGCACTGTCGAGCAGGTGCTCCAGGGAGGGCAGGGCGGCCTCGGGGGTCCCAGCGAAAACGATGCGCACGAGGGGCAAGTCTACGGAGCCAGCCATTCCTCCGGGTCGACGGTCATCAGCAGCTCGCCGGTGGCCTTCCGCGCCGACCGGTGGGCCCGCAGCGCGTGCACGGTCCGGCCCAGCTGCGCGGCGTGCTCCCAGGTGGTCCGGACCCACGCCTGCGCGGCCTGCTCCACCGGCAGTTCCCAGCGACTGGGCAGCGCCGTCGGCCCCACCGGCACCACCCCCACCACCTCGCTCGCGGGCAGGGCGGCCGACAGCTCCTGCATCGCGGCCTCCACGTCGCGGCGGTGCCCCACGAGGTGCACCAGCGCCACCGCCGGGGGGAGCTGTGCCGCGCGGCGCTCACCGAGCACCCGGCGGGCGAACCAGCCGGGGTCGCGGCGCAGGAGGCCCTCGACCGCGTCGATGCCCGCGTGCGCGGGCAGCCCGCACAGCACGATGCCGGGCCCGCCGGGGCGCACGGAGGCCGTCCCCCCGGTCCACCGGCGCAGCGCCTCGGAGGCCGCGTCCGAGAGCGGGAGCTCCAAGGTCACCGCACCGTCAAGCACCAGGGCGGCCGCGTACCCGGCAGCCGCGTACGGCTCCACCCCGGGGGTGGCGATCACCAGCGCCGGCGTCTCGCCCACCTCAGCCACCCGCGAGGCGGCCGTGGAGGTGACCACCGGCACCCCCGGGAAGGCGCGCCCGAGGTCGTGGGCGGTGCGGTCGGTGCCGGGCGCGGACGGGCGCCACCGGCGCCCTCCGCACTGCCCGCAGACCCAGTGCGCGGGCTCCTGGCCACAGGTGCTGCAGCGGGGCCCGGTGTCCGCGGAGGTCTGTGCCAGGCGCCCGGGGCAGGCCGGGCACTCGGCCGCGGTGCCGCAGTCCTGGCAGCGCACCGACCCGGAGTACCCCGTCCGCGGAACCTGCACCAGCACCGGGCCGTGCTCGAGGGCCCGCTTGGCCGCCGCCCACGCGCTGCTGGGGATGCGCGCGAGCCGGGCCCCCGCATCGCGGGCCTCGTCCTGTCCCTCGCCGGCCACGTGCACCCGGGCTGCCGCGGTGCGCACGGCGCCCGGGTCGGCCGCCAGGTCGGCCATGAGCCCCTTCTCGACCCAGTGCTGGATCCGGGCCGTGCGCACGTGCCCGGCCGAGACGAGGGCGGCCCCCTCGGTGCGGGCCCGGGCCGCCGCCACCTCCCGGGTGTGCGGGTGCGGCGTGCGCGGCTCCTGCCAGGAGTCGTCCCCGTCGTCCCACCAGGCCACCACGCCCAGGTCCCGCACCGGAGCGAAGGCCGCCGAGCGGGTCCCGACCACGAGCCGCCGGTGGCCGGTGAGCACCTCGGTCCACCGTCCGTAGCGGGCCCGGGGACCCTGCGATGCGGTGAGCGGCGCCAACTCGCCCAGGGCCGCCTCAGGGCGGGTGGCGGCCACGGCCATCACCCGGTCGACATCCGCCTCGTCGGGCACCAGCAGCAGGGCCCCGCGACCGGACGCCGCCGCCGCCACCGCCAGGTCCAGCAGGCCGTGTGCCCAGTGCGCGGCGGGGTCCCCGCCGTCGGGGGCGGCCACCCAGGAGGCGGCCGGGTGCTCTCCGGCGGCGATGCGGGCCAGCAGCGCCCCCGCCGCAGGCACCCCGCGCCACGCAGGGCTGGGTGCCGGGGCCTCCGGGCGGGCAGGCTCCCCCTCGGGGGCGGGCCGGGCCAGCACGGCCTTCTCCTGCGCGGCGTGACGGGCGGGGATCGCGAGGCGCACCACGTCCGAGACGGTGCCCCCGTAGTGGGTGGCGACGGCCACGCAGGTGGCGTGGAGGGCCGCCGTGAGGACCGGCACCGGTGAGACGACCGACCGCAGGGGGTGGAGCTGCCCCTGGTGCTCGCTCTGCGCGAGGCGCTCGGTGATCCAGCCCTCCTCGGTGCGCCCGGCCAGGGGCACGGTGACCCGCACCCCCGGCACCGCGTCGTCCTCCATGGCCACCGGCACCACGTAGTCGAAGGGCCGGTCGAGGTGGGGAAGCGTGCCGGAGACGAGCACCCGCGCCACGGGGAGGTGCGGTGCCAGCTCCCCGACCCCGGGAGGAGCGGTGCGGGACACGCTCAACCCGGGGACCGGGAGCTGCCCCTCGTCCACCGCGTTCCTCAGGCGCGCGCCAGGCGCTGCAGCGCCTCCACCCGATTGGTGCGCTCCCACGGGAAGCTCCCGGCCACCCCAGAGGAGGTCGCCCGGCCGAAGTGTCCGTAGGCAGCGGCAGGCTGGTAGATGGGCCGCTTGAGGTCCAGGGCATCCACGATCGCCGCCGGCCGCAGGTCGAAGACACCGTCGATGGCGGCCTCGATCTTCTCCACCGGCACCGTGTTCGTGCCGAAGGTCTCCACGTACAGGCCCACCGGGCGCGCCGTCCCGATGGCGTAGGCCACCTGGATCTCACACCGCCTGGCCAGCCCCGCGGCCACCACGTTCTTGGCCACCCAACGCGTGGCGTAGGCCCCGGAGCGGTCCACCTTCGAGGGGTCCTTGCCGGAGAAGGCCCCGCCACCGTGGCGGGCCATGCCTCCGTAGGTGTCGACGATGATCTTGCGTCCGGTCAGCCCCGCATCACCCATCGGCCCACCGATGGTGAAGATGCCGGTGGGGTTGATGTGGGTGCGAGCGTCGTCGGTGGCGAGCTCCACCCCGGACTCGGCGAGGCTCTCCAGCACGGGGTCGATCACGTGCTCCCGCAGGTCGGGCGCCAGCATCGACTCCTTCGGCACGCCGTCCTCGTGCTGGGACGAGATCACCAGCGTGTCGAGGCGGGCCGGGCGGTCGCCGTCGTACTCGATGGTCACCTGGGTCTTGCCGTCGGGCCGCAGGTACTCGATGACCCCCTCGTGCCGCACCTGGCTGAGGCGCTTGCTCAATCGGTGGGCCAGCGAGATCGGCAGCGGCATCAGCTCCGGGGTGTCGTCGCACGCATAGCCGAACATCAGGCCCTGGTCCCCCGCACCCTGGCGGTCGTACTTCTCCCCCGCCCCCTCGCGCGCCTCGTGGGAGTGGTCCACGCCGGCCGCGATGTCGGTGCTCTGGTCGCCGATGCTCACCTCGACGCCGCAGGTGCGTCCGTCGAAGCCCTTGTCGGAGCTGTCGTAGCCGATGGCGATGATCGTGTCGCGCACGATGCGCGGGATCTCGACGTACCCGCTGGTACGGACCTCCCCGGCGACGTGGACCAGCCCCGTGGTGACCATCGTCTCCACGGCCACCCGGGCGTCCGGGTCCTGCCGGAGCATCTCGTCCAGGATCGCATCGCTGATCTGGTCGCAGATCTTGTCGGGGTGGCCTTCGGTGACGGACTCGGACGAGAAGAGACGTGCCATGGGTGCTCCTTGTGCAGCGGCTGCTGTCTGACGGGTGCGCCGGGATGACGCGGGCGACAGCCTAGACCCCGGCACCGACAGCCTCGGTGGGGCGCACGGCCGGGGCCCCGGCGGGTGGTGGTTCAGCCGAACAGGGGGGTCACCGCAGCGCACACGGCGCGGGCGGCCTCGTCCTTGTTCGTCGGGCCCACGGTGGTGGCGCCACCATCCGGCGTGAGCAGGTGGACGGTGGTGTCGTCCTGCCCGAAGGTCTTCTCCACCCCCACCTCGTTCGCGACCAGCAGGTCCACACCCTTGCGCTCCAGCTTCGCCTGCGCGTGGTCCAGCACCGACCCGGCGTCGTCGCCGGTCTCGGCCGCGAAGCCGACGATGACGGGGCGCGGGGCGCGCTCGTCGCCCGCCGGGTGCTCGGCGTCCCGCCGGGCGACGGCGCCCGCGAGGATGTCCGGGGTCCGCTCGAGCTCCAGCACGAGGCCCTCGGAGTCGCCGGACTTCTTGATCTTGCTGTCGCTCACCTGGGCCGGCCGGTAGTCGGCGACCGCGGCAGCCATGACCAGCAGGTCGGCCCCCGCATCGGAGAACTCCCGCGCCACGGCGGCCTCGAGCTCGGCGGCGCTGACGGCCTCGACGACGCGGACCCCCTCCGGGGCCGGCACCTCGACCGCGGCCTGCAGCAGCGTCACCTCGGCGCCCAGGTCACGCGCCGCGCGGGCGACGGCCGTCCCCATCCGCCCCGAGGAGCGGTTGCCCAGGAAGCGCACCGGGTCGAGAGGCTCGCGGGTCCCCCCGCTGGAGATGACCACGCGACGGCCCGCCCAGGGGCCCGCGGCGGTCGGCTCGCCGTGCGCACGTTCCCCCACCCGGGCCAGCGCCTCGGCGTGGATCACCTCGGGATCGGGCAGGCGGCCCGGCCCCGTGTCGGTGCCGGTCAGGCGCCCGGACGCGGGCTCGATGACGTGCACGCCCCGCTCGCGGAGGGTCGCCACGTTCGCCCGCGTGGCCGGGTTCAGCCACATCTCGGTGTGCATGGCCGGAGCCAGCACCACCGGGCAGGTGGCCGTGAGCAGGGTCGTGGTCAGCAGGTCGTCGGCCATCCCCGCGGCCACCCGGGCCATCAGGTCGGCCGTGGCGGGGGCCACCACCACCAGGTCGGCCTCCTGGCCCACCCGGACGTGCTGCACCGAGGGGACGTCACTGAAGACGTCGTGCGCCACCGGGTGGCCGCTGAGGGCCTCCCAGGTGGGGGCGCCCACGAAGCGCAGCGCGGCCTGCGTGGGCAGGACGCGCACCTCATGGCCGGCCTCGGTGAACAGCCGGCAGAGGCTGGCCGCCTTGTAGGCGGCGATGCCTCCGGAGACCCCCAGGACGACGCGCATCAGGACTCGTCGGTGCCGTTCTCGGGCGCGTCGGCAGTGTTCTCCTCGACGTCCTGCATGACGTCCACGTCCTCGGCCGGGGCGACCTCGTCGGCCTCCTCGGTGACGGGGGTGATCGCCTCGGGCTGCTCCGCGGGCATGCCGGGCGTGCCGACCTCGGGGATGTCGTGGCCGACGGTGCGCACGAGCTTGTCGGCGTTGATCTCCTGCAGGGCGATCGACAGCGGCTTGTCGGACGCCTCGGCCTCCACCAGCGGGCCGACGTACTCGAGCAGGCCCTCCTTGAGCTGCGCGTAGTACGCGTTGATCTGGCGGGCCCGCTTGGCGGAGTAGATCACCAGGGCGTACTTGGAGTCGACGTGCTGGAGCAGGTCGTCGATGGGCGGGTTGGTCACGCCGATGGGGGCGGCCTTGGTGCCGGACATGGATCCTCCTTGGATCGGACGGTGCGGGCGACGGCTCTCGTCGCGCAGGCCTCCCGGCGGTGCCGGGGGCGGTGGTCAGGGGGTGACGCGGCGGTCTGCGGGGACCGGCGGCGGGTCGAGCAGCAATTCTACGAGGTTCTCACCGGCGGCGGCGACCGACTCGTTGACGATGGTGGTGTCGAACCAGTCCTGGGCGGCCAGCTCGTCCTGTGCCGTGCGCAGCCGGCGGGCCCGCTCCTCGGCGTCCTCGGTGCCGCGTCCGACCAGCCGGCGCACCAGCTCGTCCCAGCTCGGGGGCGCCAGGAAGACGAACAGGGCCTCGGGCATGGCCTCACGCACCTGCCGGGCACCCTGCAGGTCGATCTCCAGCAGCGCGGGCCGGCCGTCGGCCAGGGCCTGCTCCACCGGGCGGCGCGGCGTGCCGTAGGAGTTCACCCCGTGCACCACCGCGTGCTCCAGCATCTGCCCGGTGGCGACCAGCCGCGAGAACTCGTCGTGGTCCACGAAGTGGTACGTGGACCCGTCGACCTCGCCGGGCCGCGGGGCGCGGGTGGTGGCCGAGACCGACACCCACACCTCGGGGTGGTTGTCCCGCACCCACTGGCACACGGTGCCCTTGCCGACCGCCGTCGGGCCGGCCAGCACCACCAGCCGCCGACCGTCGGCCCCGCCCGTGCTCACCGGACCCCCGCCGCGCAACGCTCGGCCAGGCGCGCGGACTGGTGCACGCCCAGACCCCGCAGGCGCCGCGATGGGGCGATGCCGAGCTCGTTGAGCATCTGGGCCGCCCGGATCGGGCCGATGCCGGGGAGGCACTCCAGCAGGACCGAGACCCTGATCTTGGCCACCGCGTCCTCCCTGCGGGCCACCTCGAGCACCTCGCCGACGGAGAGGGACCCGTCGCTCACGGCTGCCTTCACCTCGGCGCGCCGGTGGCGGGCGGCGACGGCCGCGAGCAGTGCGGCACGACGTTGGTCGGCCGTGAGGTCGGGAACCGTCACGAGTGCTCCTGGTTCATGAGGGGCCGCGCTGCCGGCGGCAGGTGGGGGAAGGTCGCAGGCTACCCGCGTGGGGCGGGGCGGCCCAAAGTGCCGGCCAGTGAGCCCTGCCACGACGCTGTCGCGGCGCGGAGGGCGTCCACGGACCCGCCGTGGCGCAGGATGTCGCGGCTCACGGAGGCCAGCACCCGGGGGGCCTCGGGGCCGAAGACCCGGGCCAGGTCGTCCGCGCCGCCGCCCTGGGCCCCGAACCCGGGCGCGAGCAGGGGCGCGGAGCCACGAGCCAGGGGAAGGGACGCCAGTGCGTCGCTGACGGTCACGCCCACCACGAGCCCCACGTCCCCGTCGAAGCCCTCGGCCCAGCGGGCGATCCCCGCGGCCACGGAGACCCCGTCAGCCCGGACGGCCGTCTGCAGCGCGCCGGCCTCGGGGTTGGACGTCCGGCAGAGCACGAACACCCCGGCACCGTCGTCCCGCGCCGCCTCCGCGATCCCGGTCAGCGAGCCCTCCCCCAGGTAGGGGCTGAGGGTCACCGCATCGCACCGCAGCGGGGCACCCTGGCCGAACCAGGCCCGGGCATAGCCGTCGTTGCTGCTGCCGATGTCACCGCGTTTGGCGTCCAGCACCACCAGTGTCCCGGCGTCGCGCAGCCGGGCGACGGCGTCCTCGAGCACGGCGAAACCGTCCGACCCGAAGGCCTCGAACAAAGAGACCTGGGGCTTGACCACCGCGACCCGCCCGGAGAACGCCTTGACGCATCGATCGGTGAACGCGGCCAACCCCGCGGAGTCGACCCCCAAACCCGCCCCCGCGAGCAGCGCGGGATGGGGGTCGATCCCGACGCAGAGCGGGCCCCACCGCGCGGTCGCGGCGCGCAGGCGGGCGCCGAACCCGCTCGCCCCGTGACCTGCAGCGGCACTCACGCCGGTGCCCCGGCGCCGTCCACCGGCTGCACCCAGCCGCCCCGGCCCACGAGGTCCAGGGCCGCGGCGTGGGCCTGCAGCGGCTTCACCCCGAACTCACCGCCCTGGAGGGACTCGATGGCCTGCACCGCGGCGCCCAGCTGCTGCACGGTCGTGATGACGGGCACACCGGCACTGGCCGTGGCCGCCCGGATCTCGTACCCGTCCTCGCGGGAGTCGCGGCCCGAGGGGGTGTTGACCACCATCGCGATCTCGCCGGAGGTGATCTGGTCCACGATGGTCGGCTCGCCCGCAGGCCCCCGTCCCTCGCTGCGCTTCCGGGCGAGCCCGGCCTGGACCCCGTTGCGCCGCAGCACCTCGACGGTGCCGGCCGTGCCCACCAGCGTGAAGCCCAGGTCGGCCAGGCGCTTCACGGGGAAGATCATGCCGCGCTTGTCGCGGTTGGCCACCGAGACGAAGACCGTCCCGGCAGTTGGCAACGGGGTGGTGCGCCCCATCTCCGCCTTGGCGAACGCGGTCCCGAAGTCCGCGTCGATGCCCATGGCCTCACCGGTGGAGCGCATCTCGGGGCCGAGCAGGCTGTCGACCACCTGGCCCTCCCGGGTGCGGAAGCGCTTGAACGGCAGCACCGCGGCCTTCACCGACACCGGGGCGTCCACGGGCAGCGAGCCACCGTCGATGTGGGCGGGCAGCAGGCCGGCCGTCGTCAGGTTCGCGATCGTCTCGCCCAGCATGATGCGGGCGGCGGCGCGTGCCAGCGGCACCCCGGTCGCCTTCGAGACGAAGGGCACCGTGCGGCTGGCGCGCGGGTTGGCCTCCAGGACGTAGAGCACGCCCTGGGCCAGGGCGAACTGCACATTGAGCAGCCCGCGCACGCCGATGCCCTCGGCCAGCCGCCGCGTGGCGGCGCGCACCCGGTCGAGCTCCTCGGTGCCCAGGGTCACCGGCGGGATCACGCACGCGGAGTCACCGGAGTGGATCCCCGCCTCCTCGATGTGCTCCATGATGCCGCCGAGGTAGAGGTCGGTGCCGTCGTACAGCGCGTCGACGTCGATCTCGATGGCCTCGTCGAGGAACCGGTCCACCAGGATCGGGCGGTCGGGACTCACCAGGGCAGCACGCTCGACGTACCCGCGGAGGGACTCGTCGTCGTAGACGATCTCCATGCCGCGCCCGCCCAGCACGTAGCTCGGGCGCACGAGCACCGGGTAGCCGATGTCCTGGCTGATGGCCACGGCCTCATCGGCGGAGAAGGCGGTCCCGAAGCGCGGGGCCACCAGCCCGGCCTCCGCGAGCACCCGGCCGAAGTGGCCCCGGTCCTCCGCGCGGTCGATGGCCTCCGGCGAGGTCCCCACCACCGGCAGCCCCGCATCGGCCAGTGCCTGGGCCAGACCCAGCGGGGTCTGACCGCCCAGCTGCACGATGACCCCGGCGATGGGGCCCGCGGCGGCCTCGGCGTGGTACACCTCGAGCACGTCCTCCAGGGTCAGCGGCTCGAAGTACAGGCGGCTGGAGGTGTCGTAGTCGGTGGAGACCGTCTCCGGGTTGCAGTTCACCATCACCGTGTCGTACCCGGCCTCGCGCAGGGCGAAGCTGGCGTGCACGCAGGAGTAGTCGAACTCCACGCCCTGGCCGATGCGGTTGGGCCCCGAGCCCAGGATGATCACCGCGGGGTTCTCCCGCGGGGCCACCTCCGACTGCTGGTCGTAGCTCGAGTAGTGGTACGGCGTGCGGGCGTCGAACTCGGCCGCGCAGGTGTCGACCGTCTTGTAGACCGGGCGGATCCCGAGCGCGTGGCGCACCCCGCGCACGACGGCCTCGTCCATCCCCAGCAGACCTGCGAGCTGGGCGTCGCTGAAACCGTGTCGCTTGGCCAGCGCCAGCACCTCGGGGCGCAGTCGCCCGTGCTGCTGCACGTCCGCGGCAATCGCCTCGGCCGTCTGGTTCAGCAGGTCCACCTGGTCGAGGAACCACGGGTCGATGCTGGTGGCCTCGTGCAGCTGCTCGACGGTGGCCCCGCCCCACATCGCGCGCTGCACCTTCTGGAGCCGGCCGTCGGTGGGCGTGACCACCTCGGTGAGCAGACCCGTCACCTCGTCAGCCGTGGGCCGGTCGGTGACGGCCCAGGAGAAGGACGAGCCCTTGGCCTCCACCGAGCGCAGCGCCTTCTGCAGGGCCTCGGTGAAGTTGCGCCCGATCGCCATCCCCTCGCCCACCGACTTCATGGTGGTGGTGAGCTCGGGATCGGCGGCCGGGAACTTCTCGAAGGCGAAGCGCGGCACCTTCACCACCACGTAGTCCAGGGTGGGCTCGAAGGAGGCGGGGGTGGACCCGGTGATGTCGTTGGGCACCTCGTCCAGCGTGTACCCGATCGCCATCTTCGCCGCGATCTTCGCGATGGGGAAGCCGGTCGCCTTGGACGCGAGCGCGCTGGACCGGCTCACGCGCGGGTTCATCTCGATGACGATGACGCGCCCGTCGGCCGGGTTCACGGCGAACTGGATGTTGCACCCACCGGTGTCCACGCCCACCTCGCGGATCACCTTGATCGCCACGTCGCGGAGCTTCTGGTACTCACGGTCAGTCAGGGTGAGCGCGGGCGCGACGGTGATCGAGTCGCCGGTGTGCACCCCCATCGGGTCGAGGTTCTCGATGCTGCAGACCACCACGACGTTGTCGGCGCGGTCGCGCATCACCTCCAGCTCGTACTCCTTCCACCCGAGGATCGACTCCTCCAGGAGCACCTCGGTGGTGGGCGAGTCGCGCAGGCCGGCCTGACCCATCCGGCGTAGCTCGTCCTCGTTGTGGGCGAAGCCCGAGCCGAGCCCGCCCATGGTGAAGGAGGGACGCAGCACCAGGGGGTAGCCGAGCTCCTCGGCGCCGGCCAGGAGCTCGTCCATGGTGTGGCAGATGACGCTGCGGGCCACGTCGGCGCCGCAACGCTCCACGACGCCCTTGAACAGCTGCCGGTCCTCCCCCAGCTGGATGGCCTCGACGTTCGCGCCGATGAGGGGGCAGCCGTACTTCTCCAGCACGCCGGCCTCGTGCAGGTCGATCGCGCAGTTCAGGGCCGTCTGCCCACCCAGGGTGGCCAGCACCGCATCGGGCCGCTCGGCGGCGATGATGCGCTCGACGACCTCGGGGGTGATCGGCTCCACGTAGGTGGCGTCGGCGAACTCCGGGTCGGTCATGATCGTGGCGGGGTTCGAGTTGATGAGGATGACCCGCAGGCCCTCCTCCCGCAGCACGCGGCAGGCCTGGGTCCCGGAGTAGTCGAACTCGCAGGCCTGGCCGATGACGATCGGCCCGGAGCCGATGACCAGGACGGACTGGATGTCGGGGGTACGGGGCATCAGTGGGCCTCTCCTGCGGTCGGGGTGGTCTGGGACGCGGGAGCCTGCGCGCCGGCGCGGGTCAGTTCCTCGCTGCGGTCGGGCGTCCGGCCGGTGGTCATGAGGTCGACGAAGCGGTCGAACAGGTACTCGCTGTCGTGCGGGCCGGCGGCGGCCTCCGGGTGGTACTGCACGGAGAAGGCCGGCAGGTCGAGGCACTCCAGCCCCTCGACGACGTCGTCGTTGAGGCACACGTGGGAGACCCACACCCGGCCCATCGCCTCGTCGTGCGGGGCGGTGACCACGGCGTCCAGCGGTGCGTCCACGGCGAACCCGTGGTTCTGGGCGGTGATCTCCACCTTGCCCGTGGTGCGGTCCATGACCGGCTGGTTGATGCCGCGGTGGCCGAAGTCGAGCTTGTAGGTGCCGAAGCCCAGCGCCCTGCCGAGCAGCTGGTTGCCGAAGCAGATGCCGAAGAAGGGCAGCCCGGCCCCCAGCACTCCCCGCAGCAGCTCCACCGCGGTGTCGGCGGTGGCCGGGTCACCCGGGCCGTTGGAGAAGAAGACGCCGTCGGGGCCCTGGCCGCCCTCGCGGGCCACCCCCTGCACGGCCAGCACGTCCTGGAGCGTGGAGTCGGCCGGCAGTACGTGCACCTCGATGCCGCGGGCGGCGAGCAGGCGGGGGGTGTTGCTCTTCATGCCCAGGTCCACCGCGGCCACGGTGAAGCGGTGCTCCCCCTGTGCCGGGACGACCACGGCCTCGGGCGTGGAGACGCTGGTCGCCAGCTCCCGCCCGGCCATGGCCGGGGCACTGGTCACCCGGTCGACCATCTCCCCGCGGGGCAGGTTGGCCTGCTCCCCGGAGAAGATGCCGGCCCGCATCGCCCCGCGGGTGCGCAGGTGCCGCGTCAGGGCCCGGGTGTCGATGCCGGCGATGCCCACCACGTCCTGCGCCGCGAGCTCGTCCTCGAGGGTGCGCGCGCTGCGCCAGTTGCTGGGCCGCAGGGCCGGGTCCCGCACGACGATGCCCTCGGTGAAGATGCGGCGGGACTCGTCGTCCTCGTCGTTCCACCCGGTGTTGCCCACGTGCGGTGCGGTCAGGGCGACGATCTGCCCGGCGAAGCTGGGGTCGGTCAGGGTCTCCTGGTAACCGGTCATGCCGGTCGTGAAGACCACCTCCCCCAGGGTGACACCCCGGGCACCCCAGGCACCGCCTGCGAACACCACGCCGTCCTCCAGCACGAGGAACGAGGGTTCGGGGGTGAATCGGTCGAGCGGGGCGGGAGTGCTCATGCGGCGTCCTCACGGGTGGGGTCGACGGACGCCGGGAGCGCGTCCAGCAGGGAGTGGGTCACGCGGCCGGCGCGCAGCGTCGCGCGCACCTGGCCGTGGAAGGTCTGGCCGTGCCAGGGGTTGTTCCGGGAGCGCGAGTACGACTCCTCGCGGTCCACCGTCACCGCGGCGGACGGGTCCACGAGGGTCAGGTGCGCCGGTGCGCCGGCCACGAGGCCGGCCCCGTGCCGGGAGGTGCCGGGCAGCTCGTCGAGGCGGGCGATGCGAGCCGGGGCCGAGGACATCACGCGGGCCACGTCCTGCCAGCCGAGCAGGCCGCTGCGGACCATGACCTCGCTGACCACCGGCAGGGCGGTCTCGAGCCCGAGCATCCCGAACGCGGCGTCCACGAAGGCGTGGTCCTTGTCGTGGGCCGCGTGCGGTGCGTGGTCGGTGGCCACGGCATCGATCGTCCCGTCGGCCAGTGCCTCGTGCAGGGCGGTCACGTGCTCGTCGGAGCGCAGCGGCGGGTTCACCTTGAACACGGGGTCGTACCCGGCCAGGGCGTCGGTGGTCAGGGCGAGGTGGTGCGGGGTGACCTCCGCGGTCATGCGGATGCCCCGGGCCTTGGCCCAGCGGACCACCTCCACTCCCCCGGCGGTGGTCACGTGTGCCACGTGCACCCGGCCGCCGGTGTGCTTCGCCAGCATCGCGTCCCGGGCGATGATCGTCTCCTCCGCGGGCTCGGGCCAGCCCGGCAGGCCCAGCCGGCCGGAGAGCTCCCCCTCGTGGCAGCAGGCCGTGCCGTCGGCCAGCCGCGGGTCCTGGCTGTGCTGGGAGACCACCCCGTCGTGGGCCCGCAGGTACTCCAGCGCGCGGCGCATCAGGCGGGCGTCGTGGACGCACTTCCCGTCGTCGCTGAAGACGCGCACGCGCGCCGCCGAGCGGGCCATCAGCCCGAGCTCCGCGAGCTCCTCCCCGGCCAGGCCCTTGCTCACCGCCCCGACGGGGTGGACGTCCACCAGCCCGGCGGCCCGGCCCAGGGCCGCGATGTGGGCGGCCTTCTCGGCGGTGTCCGTCACCGGCGTGGTGTTCGCCATCGCCAGCACGGCGGTGAACCCACCGGCCGCGGCCGCCCGGGAGCCCGTGGCCACGGTCTCGGCGTCCTCCCGGCCGGGCTCGCGCAGGTGCACGTGGAAGTCCACCAGCCCGGGCAGTGCCACCAGCCCGGCGGCGTCCACCCGCTGCGTCCCGGCGGGGGCGTCGGCGGCGGCCCCCGGGCCGACGGCCGCGATGGTGTCGCCCACCACGAGCAGGTCGGCCACCCCGCCGCCGGCGAGGTCGGCCCCCTGGATCAAACGTGCCATCGTCATGCCTGCACTCCGTCCGTGTGGTGGGGGTCGTTCATGAGGGTGTCCAGCACGGCCATGCGCACGGCCACCCCGGCGCTCACCTGGTCGAGCACCCGCGACCGGGCGTCGTCGGCGGCCTCGGGGCTGATCTCCAGGCCGCGGTTCATGGGCCCGGGGTGGCAGATCACGGCGTGTTCCGGCAGGGCGGCCAACCGGTCCCGGGTCAGGCCGTTGACCACCGTGTACTCACGCGGGGTCGGGAAGTACCCGCCGGCCATGCGCTCGGACTGCACGCGCAGCATCATGGCGGCGTCGACCGTGGGGAGCACCGCGTCGAGTTCGTGCGAGAGCGCGAAGCCGTCCCGTGCGGCCCAGGCCGCCGCCCCGCTGGGCATGAGCGTCGCCGGCGCGACCACCGTCACCCGCGCCCCCAGGGTGCGCAGCGCGATGAGGTTGGACCGCGCCACCCGGGAGTGGGTGACGTCCCCGACGATCGCGACGTGCCGCCCCTCCAGCTCCCCCAGGGCCCGGCGCAGGGTGAACGCGTCCAGGAGCGCCTGGGTGGGGTGCTCGTGGGTGCCGTCACCGGCGTTCACCACCGAGGCGCGGCGGCCCTGGGCGTCGAGCCAGCGGGCGATCTGCGCCGGTGCCCCCGATGCGGGGTGACGCACCACGAGCGCGTCCACCCCCATCGCGGCGATGGTGGCCACGGTGTCGCGCAGCGACTCCCCCTTGCTCACCGACGAGCCCTTGGCGGCGATGTTGATCGTGTCGGCCCCGAGCCACTTGCCGGCGATCTCGAAGGACGACCGGGTGCGGGTGGAGTCCTCGAAGAAAAGGTTGATGACGGTGCGGCCGCGCAGGTGGTCCCGCTTCTTCACCCGCTCGTCCTGCAGCGCGAGGTGCCCCTCGGCCGCATCGAGGAGCCGCAGGAGGGACTCCCGGTCCAGGTCGGCGATGCTGAGCAGGTGCTTCATCGGGCCTCCTCGCCCTCGCGGAGGATCTGGACGGCGTCCATCCCGTCGGGTTCGGCGAGCCGCAACTGCACCCGCTCGTCGGCGGCACTGGGCAGGTTCTTGCCGACGTGGTCGGCCCGGATGGGCAGCTCGCGATGGCCGCGGTCCACCAGGACGGCCAGGCGGATGGCCCGCGGGCGCCCGGCGGCGGAGACGGCGTCCATCGCGGCGCGCACCGTGCGGCCGGTGTGCAGCACGTCGTCGACGAGCACGACCACGCGGTCGGAGACCTGGTCGGCGTCGAGGGGCGCGCCGGAGGGCGCGGGGCGGGCGCGGTCCGGCGACCTGCCGGAGCGATCGGCCCCCCGGCCCAGGTCGTCGCGGTGCGGGGCCGGGTCGATCGCGAGACAGGGCACGGCGGCGCCCTCGATGGCGTGGATGGCGGCGGCCAGGCGGTGGGCCAGGGGCAGGCCGCGGGTGGGGATGCCGAGCAGGACGAGGCGCTCGGCTCCGTCGTTCCGCTCGAGCAGCTCGTGGGCCATCCGTCGGATGGCGCGCTGGATGTCCTGGTCGGACAGGACGGTACGCACAGTGGGGTTGTTCCCCATCGTGACCTCCTTGGCTGCCTCACGGGACAGGCCGTTAAAGGATGTCGGACGCCGCACACCCTAGGGCATGGCGTGCGAGGGTGTCACCCGCCTCAGACGATGGTCGCCTTCATCTGGCTGATGCGGGTGAGCAGCCCCGAGACGAAGTTCGGGGACTCGTCGGTGGACAGGTGGGCGGCGAGGTTCACGGCCTCGCTGATGGCCACCGCATCGGGCACGTCCTCGGCCCACACGATCTCGTAGGTGCCCAGGCGCAGGATGGCGCGGTCCACCGCCGGCATGCGCTCGAGCGACCAGCCCTGCGACCAGGAGGACAGGGCATCGTTGATCGAGGCCCAGTGGGACACCACGCCCTCGACGAGGGTGACGGTGAACTCGGGCACCACGACCTGGGCCTCCGGCTCCTCCCGCCGGCGTGCCATGAGCACCTCGACGTTCAGGGACCGCTGCTCGGCCTCGAAGAGCAGGTCGACCGCGCGCTTGCGGGCCTTGGAACGAGCGGCCATCAGGAGACGCGGCTGATGTACGAGCCGTCGCGGGTGTCGACCTTCACCAGGGTGTCGCTCTCCAGGAACAGCGGCACCTGGATCTCGGCGCCGGTCTCCAGCGTGGCGGGCTTGGTGCCACCGGTCGACCGGTCGCCCTGCAGGCCCGGGTCGGTGTGGGTGATGCGCAGCTCGACGCTCGGGGGCAGCTCGATGAACAGCGGCACGCCCTCGTGCGTGGAGACCTGCACCTCCTGGTTCTCCAGCATGAAGCGAGAGGCGTCGCCGACGATCTCGGCGGGGATCGGGAGCTGCTCGTAGTCCTTGGTGTCCATGAAGATGAAGGAGTCACCGTCGTTGTACAGGTACTGCATGTCCCGGCGGTCGACCGTGGCGGTCTCCACCTTCGTGCCGGCATTGAAGGTCTTGTCGACGGTCTTGCCGGACAGGACGTTCTTGATCTTGGTGCGCACGAAGGCCGGCCCCTTGCCGGGCTTGACGTGCTGGAACTCCTGCACCTGCCAGAGCTGGCCCTCCAGCTTGAGCACCATGCCGTTCTTCAGGTCGTTCGTCGTGGCCACGGGGAAGTCCTTCTGCGTCGTCGGGGAGTTCGTGTGCCCTCGGTGCACCGGCACGCGGTGTGGGCAGTCGGCAATCCTACCGACTGGCCGACTGGGCTCTCCGCCGGCGGCGCAGGGGCTGGTAGAACGGGGGCATGCACCCCCTCAAGGCCCTGGCCCTTCCCGCCGTCGGACTCGCCGGGTGGGCGGCGCAGAACGCGTTCCAGAAGAAGCACGCCATCCTGCGCACCTTCCCCGTCCTGGGCAACGCACGGTACGCCTTGGAGACGATCGGTCCGGAGCTCCGGCAGTACATCGTGGCCTCCAACGACCAGGAACGACCGTTCAACCGCGACCAGCGGTCCTGGATCTACGCCGCTGCCAAGCAGCAGAACACCTACGCGGGCTTCGGGACCGACAACAACGTGGAGTTCGACGAGGGGTGGCTGGTGGTGAAGCACCGCACCTTCAGCAGCGAGGCGCCCCCCACCTCCCACGGCCACCCCGGCGACCCCGCACTGCTCCCCTCGGCCAAGGTCCTGGGCGGGCCCCGCGGGCGTCGACACGCCTTCCGGCCCGAGTCGGTCGTGAACGTCTCGGCCATGAGCTACGGGTCGCTGTCCGGCCGGGCCGTGCGCGCCATCAACCAGGGCGTGGCCATGGCCGGCGCCATGCACAACACCGGCGAGGGTGGGCTCTCCGTGCACCACCAGCAGGGGGGCGACCTCATCTTCCAGGTGGGCACCGGGTACTTCGGGTGCCGTGACGAGAAGGGCCGGCTGTCGATCCCGATGCTGGTTGAACTCACCCAGGCCAATCCCGTCAGGGCCATCGAGATCAAGCTCTCGCAGGGTGCCAAGCCCGGCCTGGGCGGGATGCTCCCCGGGGACAAGGTCACGCCCGAGATCGCGGCGATCCGCGGGGTGCCGGTCGGCCAGGACGTCGCCTCCCCCTCGCGCCACTCGGCCTTCAACAGCGTGGACTCGATGCTGGACGTCGTCGAGGAGATCGCCGAGGCCACCGGGCTCCCGGTGGGGATCAAGTCGGCCATCGGGGAGATCAACATGTGGGAGGAGCTCGCCGACCAGATGATCGGCGGCGAGCGAGGCGTCGACTTCATCACGGTCGACGGGGGCGAGGGCGGCACGGGGGCGGCGCCCTCGTTGTTCAGCGACCACGTGGCCCTCCCCTTCCGCCTCGGCTTCAGCCGGGTCTACTCGACCTTCGCCCGTGCCGGGATCACCGACAAGGTGACCTTCATCGGGGCAGGCAAGCTGGGCATCCCCTCCAACGGGATCGTGGCGATGGCACTCGGGGCGGACATGCTCTACGTCGCGCGCGAGGCGATGATGGCCGTGGGCTGCATCCAGGCCCAGAAGTGCCACACCGGTGGCTGCCCCACCGGGGTGGCCACGCAGAACCCCTGGCTGGAACGGGGCATCGACGTGCCGTCGAAGGCGCAGCGGACCCGTAACTACATCCGTGAGCTGCGCGCGCAGCTGCTGCGGCTCGCCGAGGCCGTGGGCGTCGCCCACCCCGGGTTCGTCACCACCGACGACCTCGAGCTGATGTGGGGCACGCGCGAGGGCCGATCCCTGCGCGAGGTCTACAACTACGAGCTGGGCTGGGGCGGCGTGCCCGAGGAGCTGCGGCACGAGGTCGTCGACCTGATGCACGAGCTCACCCAGCCGGACCAGACCGACGACTCCCCCGTGGAGGCGTGAGGACCGCGCGACTCCCCCCGCGACCGACGCCCGGCGGTGCCGGACCCGTTGTGTTGCAGTTGAGTAACGACGGGCCGTTGCGTGCGGTGACTCGGCCCACAGGCGCTTAGGGTGGTGCACGCCACGGTCCCGGCTGTGGCATCCCATCAGCAACAGGAGGATCCATGGCGATCAAGCGCAACAAGTGGCTGGCCAGCGCGGCCGGCGTCGCGGCACTGTCCCTGACGCTCACCGCATGTGGTGGCGACGACGAGTCCGGCGGCGACGAGTCCAGCTCGTCCCAGACCAGCGCCGAGGAGTCGGGCTCGGGCTCGGGTGACGAGTCCAGCGAGTCCGGCAGCGACGAGTCCAGCTCCGGTGGCGACGACGCCGCTGCGGGCGGGGGCAACGACGAGATCATCACGGCGAACGGCTCCGAGCCGCAGAACCCGCTGATCCCGGCCAACACCACCGAGACCGGTGGCGGCAAGATCCTCGACATGGTCTTCGCCAAGCTCATCGACTACGACTCCGAGGGCCAGTCGGTCATGGACGTCGCCGAGTCGATCGAGTCCGAGGACAACAAGGTCTGGACCATCAAGATCAAGGACGACCGCAAGTTCTCCGACGGGACGCCGGTCACCGCCCAGTCGTTCGTCGACGCCTGGAACTGGGGCGCCCACATCGACAACAACAACCAGGCCGCCTACTTCTTCGAGCCGATCCAGGGCTACGCCGAGGTGCACCCTGCCTCCGAGGAGGGCTCCGAGGAGGCTCCCGCGGCCGAGGCCGAGGAGATGTCCGGCCTCAAGGTCGTGGACGACACCACCTTCGAGGTCACCCTCGAGGAGGCCTACGCCGCGTTCCCGCAGCGTCTGGGCTACACCGCCTTCGCCCCGCTGCCCGAGTCCTTCTTCGAGGACCCCGAGGCCTTCGGCGAGAAGCCGGTCGGCAACGGCCCGTACATGGTCGAGGAGTGGAACCACAACGTCGGCGCCAAGCTGGTCAAGAACCCGAACTACGTGGGTGACAGCCAGCCGAAGAACGGCGGCGTGGACGTGCAGTTCTACCAGGAGCAGGACGCGGCCTATGTCGACCTGCAGGCCGGCAAGCTCGACGTCCTGGACGCCGTTCCGGAGACCGCGCTGTCCACCTTCGAGGACGAGCTCGGCGACCGTGCGGTCAACCAGCCCGCCGGCGTGTTCCAGTCCTTCACCTTCCCGCTGTACGCCGACGCCCCGTTCGCCGGTGACTCCGAGGAGGCCAAGAAGATCCGCAAGGCCATCTCGATGTCCATCGACCGCGAGGGCATCACCCAGAAGATCTTCCAGGGCACCCGCACCCCGGCCAAGGACTTCTCGTCGCCCGTCGTCGACGGCTACGAGGAGGGCATCTGTGGTGAGCTCTGTGAGCACGACGACGAGAAGGCCAAGGCCCTCCTCGAGGAGGCCGGCGGCTGGAGCGGTGACCCGCTGACCATCGCGTTCAACTCCGACGGTGGCCACCAGGCCTGGGTCGACGCGGTCTGCGGTGAGATCACGAACGCCCTGGGCATCGAGTGCTCCGGCCAGGCCTACCCGAACTTCAAGGGTCTGCGTGACGACGTCGGCAGCAAGAACATGACCGGCGCCTTCCGCACCGGTTGGCAGATGGACTACCCGGCCCTGGAGAACTTCCTGACCCCGCTGTACAAGACGGGCGCCAGCTCCAACGACGGTGGCTACTCGAGCGAGGAGTTCGACAAGCTGCTGGACGAGGGTGACACCGCGGAGTCCAACGAGGAGTCGGTGGCCAAGTATCAGGAGGCCGAGAAGGTCCTGGTCGAGGACGCCCCGGCGATCCCGCTGTGGTACTCGAACACCACCGGTGGCTACAGCGAGAACGTCCAGGACGTGAACTTCGACGTCTTCGGCGTGCCGGAGTACCACAACATCGTCAAGAACTGACGATGAGCAGCGCTCGGTGACGGCTGCCGAGCACTGACTCCCGGCGACTGTGGGGGACCCCGAACGGGTCCCCCACAGTCGTCTCAGGGCGTGTCCTGTGACCTGGGCCTCACCGGGCCTGTAGTGTTCCGGCGTTGCACATGGGCCCCGCTCCCCCGCGAGGCCCGATCCCTGCCCCGTGCACCAGAAGACTTGAGGAGAAGTTGTGGGTACCTATGTGCTCCGGCGATTGCTCCAGATGATCCCCGTGTTCATCCTGGCGACATTGCTGCTGTACGCCATGGTCTACGGACTTCCAGGCGACGCCGCTGCCGCACTGTGTGGCGACCGTGCCTGTGACCCGGCGTTCGTCCAGAGGTTCAACGAGGAGTACCACCTCGACGAGCCGTTGCTCGTGCAGTACGGCTACTACCTGCAGGGCATCGTGACCCTGGACTTCGGTGAGACCTTCACCGGCCGCCCCGTCATCGAGGTCATGAAGGAGACCTTCCCGGTCACCATCAAGCTGGCGATGATCGCCTGGGCCTTCGAGGTCCTCATCGGCATCCCGATCGGTCTGATCGCCGGTCTGAACCACGGCACCTTCCTGGACACCGCGGCCCTGCTGCTGACCCTGTTGGTCATCTCGATCCCCGTGTTCGTCCTGGGCTTCCTGGCCCAGTTCTTCCTCGGTCTGCGCTGGGAGATCTTCGAGCCCACGGTGGGTGGAGACGCCTCGTGGTCCGCCCTGTTGTTGCCCGGCATCGTCCTCGCAGCGCTCTCGGTTGCGTACATCACGCGACTCATGCGCACCTCGATCGTCGAGAACAAGGGTTCCGACTACGTCAAGACCGCGCTGGCCAAGGGTCTGCCGAAGCACCGCATCATCGGCGTGCACCTGTTGCGCAACTCCCTCATCCCGGTCGTGACCTTCCTGGGCACCGACCTGGGTGCGCTCATGGGTGGCGCCATCGTCACCGAGGGCATCTTCAACGTCCCGGGCGTCGGTAACCAGATCTTCCGCGCTATCAACGCCGGCGAGAACGCCACGGTGGTCTCGTTCGTGACGGTGCTGATCTTCGTGTACCTCATCGCGAACCTGATCGTGGACCTGCTCTACGCCGTGCTCGACCCGAGGATCCGCCTTGACTGAACGAAACCAGCACGAAGCCCAGCTCGAGGCCGAGGAGTTCGACCTCGAGCACGAGCGCGCCAGCCGCGTCGACTCCGACCAGCTCTCGGCGGACCCCGCCCAGAACGAGCGGACCGACGGCGGCGCACCCGCGGATGACCCGAACGCCAACGTGGGCAAGCCGCGCAGCCTGGCGCAGGACGCGGCGGCCGACCTCATCCGCAACCCCATGTTCATCATCAGCCTCGTGCTGATGCTGCTCATGATGGTGATGGCACTGTTCCCGGGGATCTTCACCTCCGTGGACCCCCAGGCGCAGAACATCATGGACAGCCTCGAGCCGGCCCGCGACGGCCACCCGCTGGGCTTCGACCAGCAGGGCCACGACATCTTCGCGCGCGTGGTGCACGGTGCCCGTGCGTCCATCTCCGTCGGCGTGCTCACCACCCTCGGCGTGGTGCTGTTGGGCGGTGCCATCGGCGCCATCGCCGGCTACTTCGGTGGCTGGATCGATGCGGTGCTCTCGCGCATCCTGGACACCTTCCTGGCCATCCCGCTGCTGCTCGCCGGCATCGTGGTCATGTCGATGGTCGAGCACATCGACCTGCCCGGTCTGGGCTGGCTGGGGCGCAACATCCCCACCGTCGCCCTGATGCTGGTGATCTTCGGTTGGACGAGCGTCGCCCGCATCATGCGCGGCGCGGTGCTGCAGGCCAAGCAGGCCGACTACGTGACCGCGGCGCGGTCGATGGGCGCCAGCACCTGGCGCATCATCACCACGCACATCATCCCCAACGCCATCGCGCCGGTGATCGTCATCGCGACGATCTCGCTGGGCATGTTCATCGTCTCCGAGGCCACCCTGAGCTACCTGGGCATCGGTCTGGACACCGAGGCGACCGTCTCCTGGGGTGGTGACATCTCCAACGCCCAGCGTGTGCTGCGCACCCACCCGATGATCATGTTCTGGCCGTCGCTGGCGCTCTCGGTCTGCGTGCTGAGCTTCATGCTCCTCGGTGACGCCGTCCGTGACGCCCTCGACCCGAAGCTGCGATGAGGAGCAACGACATGACAGACAAGAACCCTGCGCAGCGACCCGCCAGCACCCGCACCCAGGGTGTCCCCGTCGCGAACCGTGCCGCCAAGGGCGAGGTGCTCCTCGAGGTCGACGACCTCCACGTGGAGTTCCGCACCAAGGCCGGTGTGGCCCGGGCGGTGAACGGCGTGAACTACACCCTGCGCGCCGGGGAGACCCTGGCCGTCCTGGGTGAGTCCGGGTCGGGCAAGTCCGTGACGGCCCAGGCCGTCATGGGCATCCTCGACTCGCCTCCCGGCAAGATCACCGGCGGTGAGGTCCGCTTCCGTGGCAAGGACCTGCTGGCCATGAAGGAGTCCGAGCGCCGGCTGTACCGCGGCGAGAAGATCTCCATGATCTTCCAGGACTCCCTCTCGGCCCTGAACCCCGTCTTCCCCGTCGGTGCGCAGATCGCGGAGATGTTCCGCGTGCACCGCAAGATGGGCAAGAAGGAGGCGACGGAGCGCGCCATCGAGCTGATGGACCGCGTGCGCATCCCTGCGGCCCGCGAGCGGGTGAACAACTACCCGCACGAGTTCTCCGGTGGTATGCGCCAGCGCATCATGATCGCCATGGCGATCGCGCTGGACCCCGAGGTGCTGATCGCCGACGAGCCCACCACGGCCCTCGACGTGACCGTGCAGGCCCAGGTGATGGAGCTCCTCGGAGAGCTCCAGAGCGAGATGAACATGGGCCTGATCCTCATCACCCACGACCTGGGTGTGGTGGCCGACGTCGCCGATCAGATCGCGGTGATGTACGCCGGGCGCATCGTCGAGCAGGCGCCGGCCCGCGAGCTCTACAAGAACCCGGCCCACCCTTACACCGAGCGCCTCCTGGCCTCCATCCCGCGCGTGGACCAGAAGGGTCAGAAGCTCACCGTCATCGAGGGACTGCCCCCGATGCTCACGAACATCCCCCCGGGATGTGCCTTCAACCCGCGGTGCCCGTATGCGCAGGACATCTGCCGCGCGGACCCGCCGCCGCCGTTGGCGCAGTTCACCCCGGAGCGCGCCTCGGCGTGCCACTTCTGGAAGGAGACGCTCGATGGGAGCCAGCGCGTTGCGTCCTGAGGACGCCCGGGACCCGCAGGAGGTCCGAACCACCGAGACCGCAGGGCAGCCCGCCGGAGCGACGGCCGCCGACCGCCCGGACGCGGCCACCCTGCAAGCGACCACCGGCTCGGCCACCGACGCGGACTGGAACCGTGACCACTCGGCGGAGAACCCGAACAACCCCGGGGTCCCGGCCCGTGCCGTGGAGACCAATGTCGACGAGGTCGTCGCCACGGGTGTCCGCAAGGACCGCCTGGGTGAGACCCCCGTCATCAGTGGGCGTGGGCTGAAGCGGCACTACCCGCTGACCAAGGGTGTCTTCAAGCGCGTGTACGGCCACGTCCGCGCCGTCGACGGTGTGGACTTCGACCTGTACCGCGGCGAGACCCTGGGCGTGGTGGGAGAGTCCGGCTGTGGCAAGTCCACGCTCGGACGCCTCATCATGTCCCTGGAGAAGCCCACCGAGGGTGAGCTCTTCTACAAGGGCCAGGACATCTCGTCCATGAACTCCCGCGAGTTCCGCGAGATGCGGCGCAACGTCCAGATGGTGCTGCAAGACCCGTATACCTCCCTGGACCCGCGCATGACGGTGGGCGACATCATCGCCGAGCCGTTCCGCATCCACACCGACGTGCTCCCCCGCGGCAAGCGGACGGCACGCGTTAAGGAGCTCATCGACCTGGTGGGCCTCAACCCGGAGCACATCAACCGCTACCCGCACCAGTTCTCCGGTGGTCAGCGTCAGCGCATCGGCATCGCCCGCGGCCTGGCCCTGAACCCCGAGGTCATCGTCTGCGACGAGCCGGTCTCCGCGCTCGACGTGTCGGTGCAGGCGCAGGTGGTGAACCTGATGGAGGAGCTGCAGGACGAGCTGGGGCTCTCCTACATCTTCATCGCCCACGACCTCTCGGTGGTGCGCCACATCTCCGACCGCGTAGCCGTGATGTACCTGGGCCGCATGGTGGAGCTCGGCGACGAGGACCAGATCTACGGCCGCCCGGTGCACCCGTACACCCAGGCGCTGCTCTCCGCGGTGCCGGTGCCGGACCCCGAGCTGCGTGGCAAGCGCAACCAGATCCGCCTCGAGGGCGACGTGCCCTCCCCGGCCAACCCGCCGTCGGGCTGCCGCTTCCGCACCCGCTGCTGGAAGGCCGTGGAGCTGTGTGCCACGAGCGACCCGCAGCTGGAGATCCGCGAGGGCACCGACCACCCGAGCCGGTGCATCTTCTCCGAGGAGCGCCACGTGGTCGAGGCGGTCCGCTGAGGCACTGCCGCACCACACTGCCGGAGGGCGGGTCCGCACCAGCGGGCCCGCCCTCCGGCGTGTTGTCCGGCGTCGCTCCCCCGGCCCGGGAACACTCTGCTGCGTCCCCGGCCGGGGGTCCGCCTCAGGCCGGGCTCACGGCCCCCCACGCCCGCTCCAGCGCCTCCTCGTCGGCCACCTCCCGGGTGACCGGCTCACAGGCCTCGGCCAGCAGCACGAAGCGCAGGGTGCCGGCGCGTGCCTTCTTGTCCCCGGCCATCGCGGCCCGCACCTCGGGCCACCTCGCCGCGCCGCGATAGTGCGTGGGCAGGCCCACCGCCGTGAGCAGCTCGCGTACCTCCTGCGTCCCGGGCCACAGGTCCAGCTCCTCCCCCAGCGCTGCGCCATAGACCATGCCGATCGCCACCGCATCGCCGTGGCGCAGGCGGTAGTCCTCCAGCTTCTCCAGCGCGTGGCCCAGGGTGTGCCCGAAGTTCAGGTGCTCCCGCACGCCGGCCTCCCGGGTGTCGGCGGCCACCGCCCGCGCCTTCACCCGCAGCGCGCGGCGCACGAGCTCGGCCAGGAAGGGCCAGTCGCGCGGGTCCTCCCCCCTCCGGGCCCCCTGCCGGACCAGGTCGAGGATCTCCCGCCCGTCCAGGTCCGCCGAGTCGATGTAGCCGCACTTGACGACCTCGGCCAGGCCCGCACGCACGTCGTCGGTCGGCAGGCCGCCCAGCAGGTCCAGGTCGGCCACCACGGCCCGCGGCTGGTGGAAGGCCCCCACCAGGTTCTTGCCCGCGGCAGTGTTGATGCCGGTCTTCCCGCCGACGGAGGCGTCCACCATCGCCAACAGGGTGGTCGGCACGTGCACGACGTCGACACCCCGCATCCAGGTGGCCGCGGCGAAGCCGGTGACGTCCGTGGCAGCCCCTCCCCCGACGGCGACCAGCAGGTCGTGCCGGTCGAGCCCCGCGCCGGCGCAGGCCTCCCAGATGCCGGCGACGCCGGCCAGGCTCTTGCCCGGCTCGGCGGGCTCGATGCGGTGACGGTGCACCTGTGTGCCCAACGCCGTCAGCGTGTCGGCCACCGATTCCACAGCGTCCTGAACGTCCGGCTGGTGCACCACGAGCGCGCGGTGGGGCACGCCGCCGGTCGCAGTCAGGAGGTCGGGCAGCTCCCGGAGCGCCCGGTGGCCGATCGCCACCGGGTAGTCCTGGCCGGTGCTCGTGGACACCGAGACCCGCAGCCCCGCGTGCGCGGCCACCGGCCCGTGGAGTGGCTCGTCGAGCCGTTGCCGGAGGACAGCCGCCACCTCGTGGGCCGGGCGCCCGGTCGTGTCGATCACGTGCGTGGCCAGCTCCGCGTAGGTGTCGCGGCGAGCGGCCTCCAGGGTGCGCCAGCGAATCAGTGCCTCCTCGGGGTCCCCGGCCAGGAGGGGGCGGCCCCCTTCGCCGAGACGCTCTGCCATCGCCTCGGGGTCCACCTGCAGCCAGATGACGGCCCGGCCGGCGGCGGCGTGCTCGCGCAGCACCTCCTGCACGGCATGGGTCATGACCGCCCCGCCGCCCAGGCTCACCACCCCACCAGCCCGCAGGGAACCCCCGTTCGTGGTGACGGCCTCGCGCACCACCTCGGCCTCCAGGGCCCGGAAGTGCTCCTGGCCGTGGCGCTCGAAGATCTCGGGGATGCTGCACCCCGCGCGCTCAGCCACCTGACGATCGGTGTCGATGACGGTGCGGGACGACCCCGCCAGCAGCTTGGCCACGCTGGACTTGCCCACCCCCGGCGGCCCGATGAGCACGACCTCGGCCGGTGTGGGCTCGAGGGACACCCGCTGCCAGGGCAGGCGCCCCGTGCGGTGCCACCCGGCCTGCTGGGGAGCACCGTGGGAGAACCATCCGAACTCCCGGCGGCGCCGTCGCGTCATGGCCGGCCACCCATGCCGGCCAGGCGCCGGCGGTAGTGCTCCACGGCCGCCCGGGTGTCCTCGAGGTGGTCGCCCCCGAACTTCTCCAGCACCGCCCGCAGCAGCACCAGGGCCACCTCGGCCTCGGCCACGACGCCCGCAGCCGGCACCGCGCACACGTCGGAGCGCTGGTGGTGGGCCGTCGCGGCCTCCCCGGTCGCGACGTCCACCGTCCGCAGGGCCCGCGGCACCGTGCTGATCGGCTTCATCGCCGCGCGTACACGCAGTAGCTCGCCGGTGGACATGCCGCCCTCGACCCCACCGGACCGGTCGGTCACCCGGCGGATGGCGCCCTCGTCCCACTCCATCTCGTCGTGGGCGGCACTGCCGGGCTGGTCGGCCACGTCGAAGCCGTCGCCGAGCTCCACCCCCTTGATCGCCTGGATGGACATGAGTGCCCCCGCGAGCTGCGCGTCGAGCCTGCGGTCGCCGTGCACGTGGGAGCCCAGCCCCGACGGCAGCCCGGCCACGACGACCTCCACCACCCCGCCGAGGGTGTCGCCCGCGCGCTTCGCCTCGTCGACGCGCTCCACCATCGTGGCCGCGGTCGCCGGGTCCCCGCAGCGGACCGGGTCGGCGTCGATGCGGGCGCGCCCCCCATCGGTGGTCAGGTCACCCAACGCCGCGCGGTCCAACACACCGTCCGGGACGTGCACCCCGCCGAGCGCCACCACGTGGCTGCCCAGCTCGATGCCGAGTGCTCCCAGCGCCTGCCGGGCGACCTCTCCGAGAGCCACCCGGGCCGCGGTCTCCCGAGCACTCGCGCGCTCCAGGACCGGACGCGCCTCGTCGAGCCCGTACTTCTGCATGCCCGCCAGGTCCGCATGACCGGGGCGCGGCCGCGTCAGCGGACGGTTCCGCGCGACCTCGCGCTCGTCGCCGCGCCCCGCATCGACCTGCAGCGACTCCGGCGGCACCGGGTCGGCAGACATCACCGCCTGCCACTTGGGCCACTCGGTGTTGTCGATGCGCAGGGCGACCGGCGAGCCCATCGTGACCCCGTGGCGCACACCCCCGATGAGGGTGACCCGGTCGGCCTCGAAGGACATGCGGGCCCCCCGGCCGTACCCGAGCCGTCGCCGCCCCAAGGCGCCCGCGAGGTCCTCCGTGGTCACCCCGACCCCGGCGGGCACTCCCTCGAGGACCCCGGTCAGGGCTTCTCCGTGCGACTCTCCGGCCGTCAACCACCTCAGCATGGTCACACCCTATGCAGCGCGCGGAGCTCCGGCGGCAGCAGGGAGGCGGTGGCCTCGGCCGTGGGGCGCAGGCCGGTCATGAGCTCCACCTGGTCCACGGCCTGCTCCACGAGCATGTGCAATCCGCTGAGCACCTGAGCCCCGGCGTCCTCGGCGGCCGCCGCCCACGGGTGCGGCCAGCCTGCGTACTGGGCGTCCACCCACACGACCCCCGCCGCCGGGTGATCCGGCCCGGGGGCGTCCCGCTGGTGCAGCCCCCCGTGCGCCCGCCCACCGGGTGCCCAGGCGGGCGCCGCCAGGGTCTCCCACCAGCCGGCGGGCAGGGTGTTCACCACGAGCAGGCTGCCCGGTGCAGCCGTCGCCTCGCGCAGCGTCGGCGCCAGGGCGTCCAGGCGCACCACCGCCACCCGGATGCCGAGCTCGTCGGCCAGCCGCGAGAAGTCCCGGCGGACCGCGTCGCGCACCGCCACCGTGACCTCCCGCGCGCCGCACCAGTGCAGCGCCAACAGCCCCGAACGGGCCGTGGCACCCGACCCGAGCAGCACTACCTCCCCCGGCACCACTTCGGACTCGTGCGGTGCGGCCGGGTCGGCCCCCGGAGTGGACCGCTGCCCGCAGGCCCGGCCGATCACGCGCGCCAGCGCCGGCACGTCGGTGTTGCTCGCGGCCCACCCGTCACCGCCCAGCACGAGCGTGTTCGCCCCGCCGGCCAGGACGGCCACCTCCGACGCACCCGCGCCCGCGAGCCCCAGGGCGAGGGCCTCCTCCTTGAGCGGCATCGTGACCGACAGCGCTGTCACCTGCTCGCGCGAGTGCAGGCGCTCGACGCTCTGCGCCAGCTCTCCCGCGGGCACCTCGACGCGCTCGTAGCTCCCCGCCCCCAGACCCAGCTCCTGCCAGGCCGCACGGTGCAGCAGCGGCGAGAGCGAGTGCGCCACCGGGGAACCCACGACGACCGCGTGCGGCGCCCGGCCCGCTGCACCACCCGTGCCCGGGGGCTCGCTCAACACATCTCCTCGTTCTGCTGGCACCACCGGTTGAACATCTCCACGTACCGCTGGTGCTCGCCCAAGGTCTGCGAGAACTTCGTCTCCCCGGTCAGCGGGTTCACCGCCACGAAGTAGAGGAAGTCCGTGTCGTCGGGGTCCACCGCGGCGTCCAGGGCGGCCCGTCCGGGGCTGTTGATCGGTCCGGGCGGCAGGCCTGTGCGCTCGTAGGTGTTGTACGGGCTGTCGGCCTTCCGCTGCTCCGTGGAGGTGGCCGCGCGGCCACGCTCCCGGTGGATGAAGTGGATGGTGGAGTCCATCCCCAGCGGCATGTCCTGCTCGAGCCGGTTGAACACCACCGAGGCGACCTTGCCGCGGTCCGCCTGGCCGGAGCTCTCGGCCTCCACGATGGACGCGACGGTCAGCATCCGCTGCCAGTCCTTGCGGGCCACCTCCTCGCGCCGGAGCTCGGTCTGCGTCTGCTCGACCATCTTGCGCACCTGGGTGCGCGCGTCGTCGTCGATGTCGAAGTTGTAGGTGGAGGGGAACAGCCAGCCCTCGAACTCCCCGCCGGCCTCCTCGGGCAGACCCACGTCCGCGGGCTCCAGGGCGTCGTAGTCCTCCCGCGGGACGTCGGTACCCTTCGCCAGGCGGTCAAAGGTCTCGTCCACCCACAGCCCCTCGGGCACCGTCACCTTGTCGACCCGCAGGTTGCCCTCGTCGAGCAGGGCCTCGATCGCCGCGACCGAGCTCATCTCGTTCTTCATCACGTAGGTGCCGGGCTGCAGCCGCTCGATGCGGGGCTCGAGCCGCGCGAGCTCGTTGAAGGCCGGCGCGGAGGCCACGACGTCGTTCTCGGCCAGGATGCGCCCGACCTCGAAGCCACTGGACCCCTCGGGGACCTTGACCATCTTCTCGCCGTGCCCCTCCCCCTCGTAGTCGGGGTGGCTGCCCAGGTCCGGGATGGCCACCGCGGACAGGGCCGGGGCGAGCGTGTCCCAGGTCAGGGCCGAGCCCACACCGGTCAAGGCGAGAGCGCCCACCATCACCGCGGCCACCTGGGCCCGCGGCGGGCGCGGGGGCGCGGAGCGGCGCAGACGGCTGCTGCGGCGGTGCTCTGCCATGCGCGGTGGCTCCTGTCCTCGGGGGGTGCTCACGGAGTCCTGCCGGCCGCTCGACTGCGCGGCTTGCGACCGGGGACCAGCTCGCCGATTCTAGAGCCCCGACGCCATGCATCGAGGGACATCTGCAGGATCTCGACCGCGGCGGCCTGGTCGATGCGGGTGCGCTGCTCTTTCGCACGAACACCAGCCTCCCGCATGCCGCGCGAGGCGGCCACGGTGCTCAGGCGCTCGTCGACCAGCCAGACCCGGACCGTGGGGCCCAGCCGGGACGCCAGAGCCGTGGCCCAGCGGCGCGCCTCGACGGCCGAGGTGCTTTCGTGCCCGTCGAGGTGGCGGGGCAGGCCCACCACGACGCCCGTGGAGCGCTCCTCCTGGCGGACGAGCTGGACCACCCGGTCGAGGGCGGTAAGACCCGGGGCCACCGCGACGGTCTCCACCGGGGTCGCCAGGACACCGTCGGGGTCGCCGCTGGCCACCCCGACGCGGGCCAGGCCCACGTCCACGGCCCAGACCACCCCGGGCAGGGGCGTCGCCTCCTGCCCGGGGTGGTCTGAGGTCGCCGGTCCGGTGGTCACGGTGCTCAGGCGTTCGCGACCGCGGCGCGGATGGCGGCCAGCGCGTCGGCGGCGCGGGAGTTGTCCTGCCCGCCGCCCTGCGCGAGGTCGTCCTTGCCGCCGCCACCGCCGCCGAGGGCGGTGGCCGCGGCCTTCACCAGTGCCCCGGCCTTGACCCCGGCGTCACGGGCGGCCTGGGTGGTGGCCACCACAACTACCGGCTTGGCCCCCGCGGTGGAGACCAGCGCCACTGCGGCCGCTGCGTCGCCGAACCGGCCCCGCACGTCCTGCGCCACCGTGCGCAGGTCGCCACCGTCCACCTCGGGCAGCTCCTTGGTGACCAGCCGGATGCCACCCACCTGCTCGGCCTCGTCGACCAGGCCGGCCGTGGCGCCCTGTGCCTGCTGGCGCTTCATGGCGGTGATCTCCCGCTCGGTCTCCTTCAACCGGGCCACCAGCTGGGAGACCTTGTCCTTCAGCTCGGTCGGCTGCACACCGGCGATGGTGCTCAGCTCGGCGACCAGCGCCCGCTCGGTGGCCAGGTGGCGCAGGGCGTTCAGGCCGACGAAGGCCTCCAACCGGCGCGACCCGGAGCCCACCGAGGACTCACCGGTGAGCGTAAGCGCACCGATCTGCGAGGAGTGCTGCACGTGCGTGCCACCGCAGAGCTCGCGCGACCAGGGGCCACCGATCTCGATGACGCGGACGTCCTCGTCGTAGGTCTCACCGAACAGGGCCAGGGCGCCCCACTCACGGGCGGCCGGCAGGCTCATCCAGTGTGCGGAGACTGGCAGGTCGTCGCGCACCGCGAGGTTCGCGACCTCCTCCAGCTCGCTGCGGGTCGCCGCATCGAGCGCGCCGTTCCACGCGAAGTCGAGCCGCAGGTAACCGGGCTTGTTGTACGAACCGGACTGCAGGGCCGAGGGGCCCAGCACCTGCCGCAGCGCCGCGTGCACCACGTGGGTGCCCGAGTGCGCCTGAGCGGCCTCGATGCGCCACGTGGGGTCCACCTCGGCGCGGGCATCGGCACCCTCGGTGACCTCGCCGGAGGCGACCTTCACGGTGTGCGCGACCAGTCCCTTCACGGGGCGCTGGACGTCGACGACCTCCAGGCGGGCCCCGTCGAGGGTGATGATGCCGGCGTCGGCCACCTGGCCACCGGACTCGGCGTAGAAGCTCGTGGTGTCCAGCACCACCTGGCCGGTCTCACCCTGCGAGAGCCCGCCCACCCGCTCACCGTCACGCACCAGGCCGACGACGCGCCCGTCAGTGGCCAGGTCGGTGTAGGCCCGCCAGTCCGTGGCGCCGAGGGACCGCAGCTCGCGCCACACCTCGGTGTTCGCGTGCCCGGACTTCTTCGCCCGCGCGTCGGCCTTCGCACGCTCCCGCTGCTCGGTCATGAGGCCGCGGAAGCCCGCCTCGTCGACGGCCAGCCCCTGCTCGGCGGCCATCTCGAGGGTCAGGTCGATCGGGAAACCGTAGGTGTCGTGCAGGGCGAAGGCCTTGTCACCGGGGAAGACCTTCTGGCCGGCGTCCTTGGTCTGGCCGGCGGCGACGTCGAAGATGGTGGTGCCGGCCTCCAGCGTGCGGCGGAAGGCGTCCTCCTCGGCGTAGGCGATCTGGCTGATGCGGTCCCAGCCCGAGACCAGCTCGGGGTAGGACTCCCCCATCAGGTCGCGGGAGATGGGCAGCAGCTCCGGCAGCGCGGGGTCGGTGACGCCCAGCAGGCGCATGGAGCGCACCGCGCGGCGCAGCATTCGGCGCAGCACGTAGCCGCGGCCCTCGTTGCCGGGCACCACGCCGTCGCCGATGAGCATCAGGCCCGAGCGCACGTGGTCGGCGACGACGCGCAGGTGTACGTCGTGCGGGTGGCTCTCCGAGGCGATGTGGCCCGAGCTCGCGCCGTACTCCACGCCAGCCATCTCCGCGGCGCGGTCCAGCACCGGGTAGACCTGGTCGATCTCGTAGAGGTTGTCGACCCCCTGCAGCACCGAGGCGATGCGCTCGAGCCCCATGCCGGTGTCGATGTTCTGCTGGGGCAGGTTCCCCGCGATGTCGAAGTCGGACTTCGAACGCACCGCGGAGAGCTCGTGCTGCATGAAGACCAGGTTCCAGATCTCCATGAACCGGTCCTCGTCCACCGCCGGTCCGCCGTCACGGCCGTACTCGGCACCGCGGTCGAGGAAGATCTCCGAGCTGGGGCCACCGGGGCCGGGCACGCCCATGCTCCAGTAGTTGTCCTCCTCGTCCCGGCGCACGATCCGCTCGGCGGGCAGGTCCGTGAGCTCGAGCCAGAGGTCGAAGGCCTCGTCGTCGTCGTTGTAGACCGTCGCCCACAGGTCGTCCTTGCGCAGCCCCAGGCCCCCGCCGGCCTCGGGCGTGGTGAGGAACTCCCAGGCCATGGAGATGGCGCCGGCCTTGAAGTAGTCACCGAAGGAGAAGTTGCCATTCATCTGGAAGAAGGTGCCGTGGCGGGAGGTCTTGCCGACCTCCTCGATGTCCCCGGTGCGCACGCACTTCTGCACGCTGGTGGCACGCTGCCACGGCGGGGTCTGCTGCCCCAGCAGGTAGGGCTTGAAGGGCACCATCCCGGCGTTGACGAACAGAAGGTTCGGGTCGTCGTGGATCAAGGGGGCGCTGGGCACCACGGCGTGGTCCTTGCCCTCGAAGTAGGCAAGCCACCGGCGGCGGATCTCAGCGGTTTCCATCACAGCTCCTGATCATGGGGACGAGTTCGGCACACGGCTGCACCGCCGGCCTCCCGCAGGAGACCGACGGTGCAGGATATCGCGAGGGCCTCAGGCGGTCTCGACGGTGATGGCGCGCGGCTCCGCGAAGTGGCAGGCCGCCCGGTGCAGGGCGTCGTCGCCCTTGGACTCCAGCGCCGGCGGCGTGGTGGCGCACACCTCCTGGGCCTTCCAGCAGCGCGTCCGGAAGCTGCACCCACTGGGCGGGTCGATGGGGCTCGGCACGTCGCCCTCGAGCCGGATGCGCTCCTGCCTGGCCACACCCCGCACGACGTTGATGTCCGGTGCGGCGGACAGCAGGGCCTGGGTGTACGGGTGGAGCGGGTTGCCGTAGATCTGCTCCCGGTCGCCGATCTCCACGATCCGGCCCAGGTACATCACGGCCACGCGGTCGCAGAAGTGGCGCACCACACCGAGGTCGTGGGCCACGAACACGAAGGCGAGGTTGAACTCACGGCGCAGGTTCTCCATCAGGTTCATGACCTGCGCCTGGATCGAGACGTCCAGCGCCGACACGGGCTCGTCGGCCACGATCACACGGGGCTCCACGGCCAGCGCGCGGGCGATGCCAATGCGCTGCCGCTGCCCACCGGAGAACTCGTTCGGGTACCGGTTGATGTGCTCGGGGTTCAGGCCCACCAGCTCCAGCAGCTCCTGCACCCGGCCCTTGATCTTGTTCTTGGGCATGAGCTTGTGCACCCGGATCGGCGTCGCGATGATGTTGCCCACCGTGTACCGGGGATTCAGCGAAGCGTAGGGGTCCTGGAAGATCATCTGGATGTCGCGGCGCAACGGGCGCAGCTTGCCCTCGGAGTACGAGGCGATGTCCTGGCCCTCGAAGACGATGGACCCGGAGGTGGGCTGCTCCAGGCGCGTCACCAGGCGGCCGGTGGTGGTCTTCCCACAGCCGGACTCGCCCACCAGGCCGAGGGTCTCCCCCGCGGCCAGGTCGAAGCTCACCCCATCGACGGCCTTGACGGTCTTCTTGGTGGGCAGGACGCCGCGGTACTCCGTGATCGGGAAGTGCTTGGTGAGGTCGGAGACCTCGAGCAGCACCTCGCGATCGGCGGTGGACCGGCGCGGGTGGACGACGACGTCGTCGATGCGGGTGCTCATCGCAGGGTCTCCTGGGGGGTCGGGTCGACGGTGGAGATGTCGACGCCCATGGCCGACAGGTGGCAGCGCACGAGGCGGTGGTCGGTGCCGGGCGGCACCGTGAGGCCGGGCACGTCGGTGCGGCAGCGGTCCTCCGGCACCATCGAGGCGAACTCGCAGCGCGGGTTGAACGAGCAGCCGCTGGGCAGGTGGGTGAGGCTCGGGGGCGCACCCTTGATGGGGCGCAGCTCGTCGCCCACCGTCTCGCTGATGCTCGGCACCGAGCCCAGCAGGCCGCGCGTGTAGGGATGGCGCGGGTCGGCGAGCACCTCCTTGGTGTCACCGCGCTCCACGCCGCGCCCGGCGTACATCACCAGCGTGTCGTGGGCGACCTCGGCGACCACGGCCAGGTCGTGGGTGATCAGGATGATGGCGGACCCGTACTCGTCCTGCAGCTCCTTGAGCAGGTCCAGGATCGCGGCCTGCACGGTCACGTCCAGGGCCGTGGTGGGCTCGTCGGCGATCAGCAGCTTGGGGTCGTTCACCAGGCCCAGCGCGATCATCGCGCGCTGGCGCATGCCGCCGGAGAACTCGAAGGGGTACTGCCGGGCGCGCTTCTGGGGGTTGGGGATGCCGACGCGGTCCAGCATCTCCACGGCCCGGGCCATGCCCTTGGAACGCGAGACGTTGTGGTGCACGCGGTAGGCCTCGACGATCTGGTCCCCCACCCGCTTGTAGGGGTGCAGCGAGGACTGGGCGTCCTGGAAGATCATGGAGGCCACGTTGCCGCGGATCTTGCGGAACTGGGACTGGCTGGCACCCACCATCTCCCGTCCGTCGAGCAGGATCGAGCCGGACATCCGGGTGCGTTTGGGGTCGTGCAGGCCCATCACGGCCATCGTCGAGACGGACTTGCCGGAACCCGACTCCCCCACCACCGCGAGGGTGCGGCCGGCGTGGACGTCGTAGCTCAGGCTGTTGACGGCGCGGACCAGCCCGTCCTCGGTGGGGAAGGCGACCTGCAGGTCGCGCACCTTCAGGAGCGGCTCCCCCAGCTCGGGGCGGGCGAACACCGCGTGCGGGTCGTCGGGGGTGGAGTTCGTGAGAGTCATGGTGGGGTCCTCGGGTCCGGAGGGGTGGGTCGCGGTGCTCACTGCAGCCGGACGCGCGGGTCGATGACGCTGTAGAGCAGGTCGACGATCAGGTTGCCCAGGGTGACGAGCACGGCGCCGAGCATCACGGTGCCGGCGATCACCGGCAGGTCGTCCTGTCGGAAGGAGTCGATGGCGAGCTTGCCCATGCCGGGCAGGCCGAAGATCGTCTCGGTGAAGATGGCGCCCATGAGCTCGGTGGCCACCGACATGCCCACCAGGGTGACGAAGGGGGCGATCGCCGCGCGCAGGCCGTGCTTGTAGCTGACGGCCGTCTCGCCGAGCCCCTTGGCCCGTGCGGTACGCACGTAGTCGGAGTTCTGCACGTCGATCATGGAGGCACGGACGTAACGGATGTACCCCGCCGAGGCCCAGGTCCCGTAGAACAGCCACACCCCGATGAGGCCGACGAACCAGGCCACGGGGTCCTCCCACGGCTTGTGCCACTCGGCGCGGGGCACGATCCCGGTGAACACCATCGCGTACAGGAAGAAGATCAGCGCGCACACGTAGTAGGGGATTGAGCTGATGAACTGGCTGCCACCCACGATCACGCGGTCCAGGGCGGTCCCGCGGAACTTTGCGGACACCACACCGGCGATCAGGGCGAGGATCACGTAGACGATCATGCCGCCGAAGACCAACGAGGCAGTCACCGGGAAGGCGTCCAGCACGAGCTCGGTCACCGGGGCGTTGCGGTAGTAGCTCCACCCGAGGCAGGGGGCTTCGCACACCTTGACGAAGGCGCCGTTGGAGATCTCACGCCCCATGAAGATGCCGCCGACGAAGTCGGTGAACTGCTGGTGCATGGGCACGTCGAGCCCGAGGGCCGCGGCGATCTGGTCGACGCGCTCGGGCGTGCACGACGGCGAGTCACCACAGATGGCCCCCGCGGGGTCGCTGGGACCCAGGAAGAAGACCACGAAGGTGATGAGGATGACCGAGAAGAGCACGGCGGCCGAGATGGCCAGACGGCGCAGGATGTAGACGAGCACCCAGGACTCCTGAACGATGGTGGTGGGTGGTGCGGAAAAAGGCGTGGTGGGCGCGCTCCGTGGGGAGCCGCCCGGACGGGTGGCGGGACCGTGGTCCCGCCACCCGTGGTGTGGCGCTCAGCCACCGGTCAGGGGTTCTCCCGTGGGATCACCCCCGACCCGGTGATCACTCGCCGTCGACCCAGATGCCGGCCATGTCCGGCATACCCAGGTTCGGGTCGATCTGGACGTTGTGCACCTTGGTACCGAAGATCGCCGTGGCCTTGCCCTCGTCGGTCGGGATGGCCGGGAGGTACTCGTCACGGAGCATCTTGTCGAACTTGGTCCACTCCGGACCCTGCTCCTCGGACGGCAGCGCCTTGATGCGGTCGATCTCCTCGTTGACCTTCTCCTCGTCGAGGAAGCCCACCGAGTGGCCCGAGTCCTGGACCGAGCCCAGGAAGATGGCCGGGTACACGGCGTCACCCTGCGGCCAGTCGTAGCACCAGCCCGCCGGGCCCATCATCATGTTGGTCTCGGCGTCGGACGCCTGGATCAGCTCACGGATCTCGGCGCGCGGCACACCCTGGTCCTTGACCGTGAAGCCCGCGGCCTCCAGCGCCTGCTTGCGGGCGGCGTTGGTCTTCTGGGCCACCGGGTTGTCCACCGAGTAGTACCAGGAGAGCTCGAAGCCCTCCTCCCCGGCGTCGGCCAGCATCTTCTTGGCCGCCTCCGGGTCGCCCTGGCCCTCACCGGGCAGGCCCTCGCTGGGCTCCGGCTCGAAGCCGGGGACCGAGGTGGACATGTAGCTGATGGCCGGGCTGTAGTCCAGATCGGTGGCGCCGGCGGCCTTGCGGATCTGGTCGTACGGCCAAGCAGCGGCGACGGCCTTGCGGACCTCCATGGGGATCTTCCGGGTGTCCATGGACACGTAGGAGACACAGGGGCTGGCCGCGGTGGCCAGACGGTCCTTCAGCTCGCCCTGGAACTGCTGGGCCACACCACCGGGGACACCGGAGTAGCTCATGGCGAACTGGTCGGGGCCGTTGCTGGCCGCGATCTGCTGGCCCTGCGCGTCGTAGTCACCCGAGAAGGTGAACTCGATCTTGTCCGGGAACTGGTGACGGGCCGGGTCGCTGTCCGCGTTCCACTGGTCGTTCTTGGCCAGCACCAGCTTGGCGCCCTGCTGGTACTCCTCGAACTTGTACGGCCCGGTGGCCAGGGGCTTGTTGCCGTACTCCTCCTTGGTGTCCTTGTCCTTCGGGACGGGGCTCATCTGGGTGAAGGACGCGAAGTAGGGCAGCGTCGGCCACTCGTTGCGCAGGTGGATCTCGATGGTCTTCTCGTCCACCGCCTCCACACCGGCGAAGTCCTCACCGTCCTGGTAGGGGCCCTTGTACTTGTCCCCGTCCTTCAGGTAGTCCATCTGGTAGGTGGGGCCACCGGGGAGCTCGTCGACGGCGAAGGAGCGCTTGATGCCGTAGGCGACGTCCTCCGCGGTGATCGGCGAGCCGTCCTCGTACGTGAGGTCGTCCTTCAGGGTGAAGGTCCAGGTGAGACCGTCGTCGGACACCTGGCCGAGGTCGGTCGCGAGGTCCGGCACCAGCTCGGAGGTGCCGTCGGCGTTCGTGCGGTACTGCGTCAGACGACGGGTCGTCAGGTTCAGGATCGCGTTGACGTCCTGGTAGAACTGCGCCGACGGGTCGAAGGTCGTGGGGGCGCCGGGCGACAGGACCTGCAGCGTGCCGCCGGTCTTGGCACCCTCGACCTCGGCCGCGGGGCCCTCGGCGTCGGGCACCATGCCGGCAGAGGCCTCCTGGCCGCCACCATCGGAGGAGGACTCGTCGCCACCACCGGACGGGGACTCGTCACCGGAGGAGGACTCGTCACCGCCGGACTCCTCGGCGGAGGTGGTGGGGCTGTCGCCGCCACCGCTCTCGTTGTTGTTCTCTGCCGGGCTGTCGCCACCGCAGGCCGCGAGGGTGAGGGAGCCGGCGGCCGCGACGGCTGCGAACTTGGTCAGTCGCATCATGGGATTCTCCTTCTGAGCGCCCCGGTGAGTCCGGGGACGTGTGTGGGGTCGTCGACCGGGGTCAGCGACGGGTGTGGGGGTTGAAGGCGTCGTTCACGGCGTCGCCCAAGAGGCTGAGCGCGAGGACGAGCATGGACAGGCCGATCACGGGCATCCACATGTACAGCGGGTGCTGCATGAACGAGTTCTGGGCGAACTGGATGGTCAGGCCCCAGGAGACCGACGGCTCGCGCAGGCCGACCCCCAGCAGGGACAGGCCCGCTTCGGCCGAGATGAAGGCGGGGATGGCCGTCGTGAGCGAGACGATGATCGGGCTGAGGAGGTTGGGCAGGATCTCCTTGGACAGGATCTGGCTGGTGGGCACACCGAGCGCCCGCGCCGCCTGCACGTACTCCCGCTCGCGGATGGAGATGACCTCGCCACGCACCAGACGCGCCAACCCGGTCCAGCCGAAGATGATCAGCACGACGATCAGCACCCCGAACCGGATGTCGGCCACCTGGTCGTCGCTGATGAACCCCCCGTCGCTGCCCGCGAGACGGTTCACGGCAATCGGCACCAGGGCGATGGCGAACAGCAGGAAGGGCAGCGACTGCACCACGTCGATGATGAACGAGACGATGTTGTCGACGATGCCGCCGAGATAGCCGGCGAGCAGGCCGAGCGCCGTGCCGATGATCGTGACCGCGGTCGCGGCGACGACGGCGATGATCAACGAGGGCCGGATGCCGATGAGCCACCGGGCCAGCAGGTCGCGCCCGGTACCGGTCTCGATGCCGAAGGGGTGCTCCGGGCTGGCGGTGAAGGTGGGGTAACCACCCGGGGAGATGAACGTGGTGTCCTGGAGGACCGGGTCGACGCCACGGGCCGAGTTGATGGTCTCCGCGAAGATGCCGAGGATCACGAAGAGCAGCACGACGCCGAGCGACATCATGGCGATCTTGTCGTAGGCCAGGCGGCGCACGGCGATCTGGACCGGCGACTTGCTCGCCAGGTCCTGCACGGCCCGGCTGCTGGACCCTCCGTCACCCTCGCCATCGCGGAACGGGTTGGCGTCGGCAGCACCCTCGCGGGTGTGCTCACCCTGCTCGATCAGGATGTCTGCGTCCCGCGCGGGGTCCAGGCCGGCGTGGCTCGTCACTGGTGGTCTCCTCGGTGATGGTGTCGCCCCGGGTGGAGCACGCTCATCATGGGTACCGAGGGTGGCCCGCGCCACACCATCGGAGCCGATGCAACCAATTCGTTACACAGCCGTGACGCCACGTTGACCATGGCCGCTGCGCGGCGGCTGCGCCTACTTCCTCAGCAGGCCACGCACTCTCGCCCACCGCTGTGCCAAGGTCGCCTCGAAGCCCCGCTCCACCGGCTCGTAGTACCGGGCGCCGGCCAGGTCGTCCGGCAGGTACTCCTGCGCGGCCACCCCGTCCGGCTCGGTGTGGGCGTAGACGTACCCCACCCCGTGACCGAGCTGCGAGGCACCCGCGTAGTGGCCGTCGCGCAGGTGGGCCGGCACGGCACCCCCCGCGCCCCGCGCGGACGTCGGCCAGGGCGGCGTCGATGCCGGCGTACACCGCGTTCGACGGCGGGGCCAGCGCCACGTGCACCACTGCCTGGGCCAGCACGATGCGGGCCTCCGGCATGCCGATCTGCGCGACGGCGTGCATCGCGGCCACCGCGGTCTGCAGGGCCGAGGGGTCGGCCATGCCCACGTCCTCGCTGGCGGCGATCACCACCCGCCGCGCGATGAACCGGGGGTCCTCCCCGGCCTCGATCTGCCGCGCAAGGTAGTGCAGCGCGGCGTCCACGTCCGAACCCCGCATCGACTTGATGAAGGCACTGGTGACGTCGTAGTGCTGGTCGCCGTCGCGGTCGTAGCCCACGACGGCCTGGTCGAGGGCCTGCTCCACGTGCGCGGTCGTCACCACCACCGGCCCGGTTCCCTCGGCACCCGGTGCCACCTCGGACTCCGCGGCGCCGGCCGCGGCCTCCAGGGTCGTCAGGGCCCGGCGCCCGTCGCCGCCCGCGAGCTGCACGATGCCGTCGGCGGCCTCGTCCTCGAGGCGGAAGCGTCCGTCGAGCCCCCGCTCGTCGACGACCGCCCGGTCCAGCAGGTCCCGCACGTCCTGCCGGTCCAGCCCGGCCAGGCGCACCAGCACCGAGCGGCTCAACAAGGGCGTGACGACGGTGAAGCTGGGGTTCTCGGTGGTGGCGGCCACCAGGATCACGGTGCGGTCCTCCACCCCGGGCAACAGCGCGTCCTGCTGGGCCTTGGTGAAGCGGTGGATCTCGTCCAGGAAGAGGACCGTCTGCCGGCCGTACATCGACTTATCGCGCCGGGCGGCCTCCATCACCGCACGCACGTCCTTCACCCCGGCGGTGACGGCCGAGAGCTGCACGAAGGTGCGGTCGGCCCCATCGGCCACCAGGCGGGCGAGGGTGGTCTTGCCCGTGCCGGGCGGACCCCAGAGGATCGCCGAGGACGCGCCGGCCACCCCGCGCCGCCCCTCGATGAGGCGGCGCAGCGGGCTCCCGGGGGCGAGCACCTCGCGCTGCCCCACCACCTCCTCCAGGGAGCGCGGCCGCATCCGGGCAGCCAACGGCTCGTCGGGAACCCACCCGACATCGCCGTCGCCTGCAGCGGGCGTCCCGGCGGCGTCGGCCGCGGCGGAGAACAGGTCGTCGCTCACGCCGTTGCCTCCTGCCAGAGGAGGACCATCAGGATGAACACGGGGTCGACCTCCCGCCGGGAGGCGCTGCCAGTGGGTGCGGTGCGGGGGGCGGTCGAGGGGGTCATCGGGACCAAACTATCCCGGGGGTGGGTGAGAGGTCACCGGCACGGTGCCAGAATGCGCCCGTGCAGATCCTCCCCGACCACGCCGCCGTGGCCTCCGCGCTCCCCGACGACCCCTATGTCCGATGGGGGGTGCCGCCCACCCTGCCAGCGCCAGCCATCGAGCACGAGGGTGCCGTGGCGACGCTGCGGGTGCGCCACCGCCTCGGACAGGTGCGCCGCTCGGCCTTCCTCCTCGGCGACGGGGCCGGAATGCCCGCCCTGGTGGAGCACGTCCTGGGCACGGGCGTCCTGCGCCAGTGGGGTGCCTCGGGGATCAGCGTGCCCGCCGAGCACGGGCACCTGCTGGACGCACACGGCATCGAGCCCGGTGGACGGTGGGACTGGATGTGGGTCACCACGCCGGTGGCCTCCTCCCCCCGCACGACCTCGCCGGAGCGGCTGGGACTGGATGCGGTGATCTCCCTGGACGACACGCGGGACGCGCCCGAGATCGCGGAGCTCTCGCAGCGGTGGAGCCCCACGGCCGAGGGTGAGCCCGGGAGCGGGTACTCCACGTCATGGCGCGGCGTGCGAGCCGGTGCGCTGGAGGGCCGCCCCCACCAGGGCGAGCTCGTGGCCGTCGGGGCCAGCCAGCCATTCACCGACGAGGTGCCCCACCTGGCCGGCATCGTGACCCGCGGCGACCTACGCGGGCAGGGCCTGGGGCGGCTGGTCACGGAGTCCCTCACCCTGACCGAGGTGCAGCGCTCCGGGGTCTGCACGCTGGGCATGTACAGCGACAACGACGCCGCCCGCCGGCTCTACCACTCCATCGGCTACGCCACGGCCTACGCATGGGACAGCCGGCGGTGGGAGGACCCCACCGCCGGCTGAGCGTCGTCCGCGGTCAGCTGGTGACCGGGTTGACCTGCTCGGCCCCCTGCTCGGCGGAGGACTCCTCCTCCTCGGGCTGGTGGTCCACCCCGGCCTCCTCGCGCTGCTGCGCGGAGATGGGCGCCGGGGCATCGGTCAGCGGGTCGTAGCCGCCACCGGACTTCGGGAAGGCGATGACGTTGCGGATCGAGTCCGAGCCCGAGAGCAGGGCGACGATGCGGTCCCACCCGAAGGCGATGCCGCCGTGCGGCGGGGCGCCGTACGAGAAGGCCTCCAGCAGGAAGCCGAACTTCTCCTGGGCCTCCTCCTCGCTCAGGCCCATGACCTTGAAGATCCGCTCCTGCACGTCGCGACGGTGCACACGGATGGAGCCGCCACCGATCTCGTTGCCGTTGCAGACCATGTCGTAGGCGTAGGCCAGGGCCTCGCCGGGCTTCTCCTCGAAGGAGTCCAGCCACTCGTCCCTCGGCGAGGTGAAGGCGTGGTGGACCGCGGTCCACGCGCCCTCCCCCACGGCCACGTCGCCGGAGGCGACGGCGTCGGCCGCGGGCTCGAACAGCGGGGCGTCCACGACCCACAGGAAGGACCAAGCGTCCTGGTCGATGAGGCCGCACCGGTGGCCGATCTCCAGCCGGGCCGCGCCGAGCAGGCCGCGGGCGGCCTTGGCGGGGCCGGCGGCGAAGAAGATGCAGTCACCGGGCTGCGCACCGGTGTGGGCCGCGATGCCGGCCTTCTCCGCATCGGAGATGTTCTTGCTCACCGGGCCGGACAGCTCACCGTCCTCGCCCACCAGGACGTAGGCCAGGCCCTTGGCGCCGCGCTGCTTGGCCCACTCCTGCCAGGCGTCGAGCTGCTTGCGTGGCTGGCTGGCGCCGCCGGGCATGACCACGGCGCCGACGTAGGGCGCCTGGAAGACGCGGAAGGGCGTCTCGGCGAAGAACTCCGTGCAGTCGGTGAGCTCCAGGTCGAAGCGCAGGTCCGGCTTGTCCGAGCCGTACTTCTCCATCGCCTCGGTGTAGGTGATGCGGGGGAAGGGCGCGGGCACGTCCACGCCGATGAGGGCCCACAGCGCGCGGGCGATCTCCTCACCCAGGGCGATCACGTCCTCCTGGGTGACGAAGCTCATCTCGATGTCGAGCTGGGTGAACTCCGGCTGGCGGTCGGCGCGGAAGTCCTCGTCCCGATAGCAGCGGGCGATCTGGTAGTAGCGCTCCAGACCGGCCACCATCAGCAGCTGCTTGAACAACTGGGGGCTCTGCGGCAGGGCGTACCACTTGCCGGGGGCCAGGCGGGCCGGCACCAGGAAGTCGCGGGCGCCCTCGGGCGTGGAGCGCGTCAGGGTGGGCGTCTCCACCTCCACGAACGCGTGCTCCTCCAGCACGCGGCGGGCAGCGGCATTGGCCTTGCTGCGCAACCGCAGCGCCTCGCCGGCCGAGCCCTTGCCGGGGCGGCGCAGGTCCAGGTAGCGGTGCTTGAGGCGGGCCTCCTCTCCCACCTCGACGCGCTCGTCGATCTGGAAGGGCAGCGGGGCGGCGGTGTTGAGCACCTCGAGCTCGGCGGCCACCACCTCGATCTCACCGGTGGGGAGCTCGGAGTTCACGTTGCCCTCGGGGCGCACGCGCACCTCGCCGACGATCTTCACGACGTACTCGTTGCGCAGGTCGTGGGCGCCGCCGGACTCGAGGACCTCGTCGCGGGCCACCACCTGGGCGACGCCGGAGGCGTCCCGCAGGTCGAGGAAGGCAACACCGCCGTGGTCGCGGCGGCGGGCCACCCATCCGGTGAGGGTGACGGTCTGGCCGGCGTGCTCGGCACGCAGGGTGCCGGCTTCGTGGGTACGGAGCATGGTCGTCCTTTCGGGTCGGGTTTCCCGCCACGGACGACGCACCTGCAGAGGGTGCCGTCCGGGACGGGGAACGGCAGCCCGGGAGGTGTGGGCGGGGGCCAGGTCGCGGTGCCACCACACCTTCGCCGGGCAGGACGCCCGGCCTCTCGTCGGTCCGCCGGACGCGCGACCGGCAGGATCTCGCGGGTCGTCACTCCGCCCTGGCCGGCGGGGGCGATTCTGCCACCCGCCGGGACCCGTGTGCCACTCCCCACCAGCGGCTCGGCGAGCGGCGTCCTCGCCGGGTCAGCGGTGGTCGACGGGCCCGAGCTCGAAGGGCGCGTCCGCGGGCCGGGCGGAGGCCCCTCGGTGCAGCACGCGGTCCAGCGCCAGGGCGCCGATGACGGTGCTGGGGTTGTGCACCCGGCCGGCGTGCACCGCATCGAGGAGGTCGGCCAGACGCACCCAGTGGCCGGTCATGTCCGCCTCCTCGCCCTCGCGGCCGAAGTCGTCCTCGGCCACGTCGTGGACGTCGCGCGCCCAGAAGACACGAATCGCCTCGGCGGAGCCACCGGGGGTGGTGTGGTAGTCCGCCAGGGTCGACCAGGTGTCGGCCGTGAGGGCAGCCTCCTCGGCCAGCTCGCGCGCTGCAGCGGTCAGCATCGGCTCGCCGGGGACGTCCAGCAGCCCAGCCGGCACCTCCCAGGCCGTCGCGCGGACCGGGTGGCGGTACTGCCGGACGCAGAAGACCTCGAGGTCCTCCGGCGGCTCCGCGGGGCGCGTGGCCACGATGCCGACGGCCCCCGGGTGGCGGGTCCACTCGCGCCACGCCACGCCGTCGCCGAGCTCGACCTCCGCACCGACCACGGGGTAGCGGGCCCCCTCGTGGAGCACGCGTTCCTCCCCCGACCCGAGGTCGGTCACCTCATCGGCCAGCGGGGTGCGCTCCGGATCCAGCCGGGGCGCATCGAGACCGAGCTCGGCGCTCATGCGGGGTCCTTCTCCAGACCGCGCTGGGCCAGTGCCGCGCCGATGAGGCCGGCGAACAGCGGGTGGGCACGGTGCGGCCGGGACTTCAGCTCGGGGTGGGCCTGCGTACCGACGTAGTAGGGATGCACCTGGCGGGGCAACTCCACGAACTCCACGAGCTGGCCGTCCGGGGACGTTCCGGACATCACCAGGCCGGACTGCTCCAACTGCTCGCGGTAGCCGTTGTTCACCTCGTACCGGTGCCGGTGGCGCTCGCTCACGCTGGTGGTGCCGTAGGTCTCGGCGACGACGGAGCCGTCCAGCAGGGCCGCGTCGTACGCACCCAGGCGCATGGTGCCGCCCAGGTCCCCGCGGCCGTCGACGACGTCGAGCTGCTCGGCCATGGTGGCGATGACGGGGTGCTCGGAGTCGGTGTCGAACTCGGAGCTCGAGGCCTCCTCGAGGCCCTCGATGGTGCGGGCGTGCTGGATGACCATGCACTGCATGCCCAGGCAGATGCCGAGCGTGGGCACCTGGTGCTCGCGGGCCCAGGTCAGCGCGCCGAGCTTGCCCTCGATGCCGCGGATGCCGAAGCCCCCGGGCACCAGGACCGCGTCCACCCCGGAGAGAGCCTCGGCGGCCCCCTCGGGCGTCTGGCACAGGTCGCTGGCCACCCAACGCAGGGAGACCTTGGCGTGGTGGTGGAAGCCACCGGCGCGCAGTGCCTCCGAGATGGAGAGGTAGGCGTCGGGCAGGTCGACGTACTTGCCGACGATGGCGACCTCCACCTGGTGCCTCGGCTCGTGCACCCGCGTCAGCAGGTCGTCCCAGTCCGTCCAGTCGACGTCCTTGAAGGACAGGCCGAGGCGGCGCACGACCACCGCGTCCAGGCCCTCGCGATGCAGCACCTTGGGGATGTCGTAGATGCTCGGCGCGTCGGGACAGGTGGCCACGGCCTCCCGGTCGACGTCGCACGCCATCGAGATCTTGTTCTTGATCGACTCCGGCAGCTGCCGGTCGGCGCGCACGACCACGGCGTCCGGCTGGATGCCGTACTCGCGCAGGCGGGCGACGGAGTGCTGCGTCGGCTTGGTCTTGAGCTCCCCCGAGGGGCCGATGAAGGGCACCAGCGAGACGTGCAGGAAGAAGACGTTGTCGCGCCCCAGCTGGTGGCGCACCTGACGGGCGGCTTCGAGGAAGGGCAGGGACTCGATGTCACCGACGGTGCCCCCGATCTCGGTGATGATGACGTCCGGGCGGGCGCCCTCGTCATCTACCTCGGCGGCCGCGCGCATGCGGGCGACGATCTCGTTGGTGATGTGCGGGATCACCTGCACGGTGTCCCCGAGGTACTCGCCGCGGCGCTCCTTGGCGATGACCGAGTGGTACACCTGCCCGGTCGTCACGTTGGCCCCGGCGGTGAGGTTGTCATCGAGGAAGCGCTCGTAGTGGCCGATGTCGAGGTCGGTCTCGCCCCCGTCCTCAGTGACGAAGACCTCGCCGTGCTGGAACGGGTTCATCGTTCCGGGGTCCACGTTGATGTAGGGGTCCAGCTTCTGCATGGTGACCTTGAGGCCACGCGAACGCAGGAGGAGTCCGAGGGATGATGCGGTCAGTCCCTTCCCGAGGGAGGAGACGACGCCGCCGGTCACGAAGATGTGTCGAGTAGTGGGCACCACGGGCTGCCAGCATACCCACTCGCCCGGGCACGGGGTCATCGGCCCTCGCCCGAGCCGCACGGCGGGCTCGGGCCTCAGCGGCGGCTCCGGGCCGCCTCCACCAGCTCCGCCGCGTGCTCCCGGGCGCTGCGGCTCTCCGAGACCCCGCCGAGCATGCGGGCCAGCTCCGCGAGCCGCTCCTCGTCCTCGACGGCAGCGACGCCCGAGGTGGTGACCGACCCGTCATCGGACTTGGCGATGACCAGGTGCCGGTCCGCGTAGGCCGCCACCTGGGGCAGGTGGGTGACCACCACGACCTGTCGTTCCCGGGCGATGCGGGCCAGCCGCGCCCCGATGGCGTGGGCGGCCTCTCCCCCGACGCCGGCATCGACCTCGTCGAAGACCATGGTGGGCACGCCGCCCTCGGCGTCCCCGACCACGACCTCCAGCGCCAGCATCAAGCGGCTCAGCTCACCGCCCGAAGCCGCCTTGGCGACCGTGCGCGCGGGCACCCCGCGGTTCGGCGCCATGCGGATCTCCACCGCGTCGGCGCCATGGGCACCCGGCCGGGCCTCCTCCACCGCCACGGTCACCACCGCCTTGGGCATGGCCAGGGCCTGCACCTCCTGGGTGACCCGGTCCCCCAACTCCACCGCCGCGGCACGCCGTGCGGCAGTGAGGGCGTCTGCCGCAGCGCGCGCGGCCTGCTTGGCCTGCTCAAGTTCGCCGACCAGCGCCTCGCGGTCCTCGTCCGACGTGCCCAGGCCCTCGAGCTCCTGCGCCGCGATCACCCCCCAGGCCAGGGCGCGGTCCGCCGTGGGCGTGGCGTGGTCCGTCGCCGGTGCGAGCTGGTCCGACGCGGGCTTGGCGTGTTCCGTCATCGTGGCCGCGGCATGCTCATCGGCGTCACCCTCACTCCCCCGCGCGACAGCGCCGCCGGACGAGCCCTCACCCTCTGGTCGACGGTCATACTGGGCGTCTCCCTCGGGCAGCAGCTCCGGGCGCCCGAACTCCTGCGCCAAGGAGCGCAGTGCCGCCCGCCGTTCGTGCAGGGTCTGCAACTCCCCGGGGTCCAGGTCCAGACCGCCCACCCATGACGAGAGGTCTGCCGCGAGGTCGTGGGCGAGCAGGCCCAGCTCCTGCAGACGTCGGTACAGCTCCCCGGTCTCGGCGTCCACGTGGGCCACGCGCTCCAGGGCGGCCCGCGCCTGCCCGATCAGCTCGGTCGCCCCGGGCTCGGGCATCGCACTGGTGGCGTCCCCCGACAGCGCTCCCGCGGCGAGGTGGCCCGCCTCCACCAGGTCTGCCGCGTGGTCCAGCCGCGCCACCCGCTCCCGGAGCTCGTCCTCCTCGCCCGGCGACGGGTCCACGGAGGCCAGGAGATCCAGGCCCTTGCGGAGCCACGCCGCCCGCTGTGCGCGGATCGTGCGCTCGGTGTCGAAATCCCTCACTGTGCGGTCGAGGTCCACCACGACTCGCCGGGCCTCGCGGTACGCAGTCAGACGCTCGGTCACAGGTTCACCCCCGAACGCGTCAAGCACCTCGCGGTGCGCGTCCGCCGAGAGCAACCGCCACTGGTCGGCCTGACCGTGGATGGCCACGAGGAGTTCACTGATGCCGGCCAGGGTGCGCACGGGCATCCGCGTCCCGCCGGCTGCGGCCACGGAACGGCCTGCGGCACTGACCCTCCGGGTGACGATCAGCTCGTCCTCCACCACGCCGCCGGCGTCCTCCACCGCACGCAGGGCAGGGTGGTCCGTCTGACCCGGGGGCACTTCGTACACGCCGGTCACCACCGCCGAGTCCGCCCCGTGGCGCACCCAGCCGGACTCGGCACGACGCCCCAGCAGCAGCGAGAGGCTCTGCACCATCATCGTCTTGCCGGCACCGGTCTCCCCAGTGATCACCGTCAGGCCCCGCGAGAGGTCGACCGTCGCATCGTGGATGACGCCGAGGTTGGAGATCTCGACGGTGGACAGCCAGGGCTCGGACTGCTCGGTGCCCGGCCCGTCCCGGTGCGTGCTGTTCGTCGCGTCCCGTGGCCTCTTCATACCCAGCCCTCCTCGGCCTGCTGCGCTCGAGCGGCACCCCGCCAACCCTCCACGCTCAGCCCGAACTTGCGCACGAGCCGGTCGGTGAACGGCGAGCTCGTCAGCCGCGCCAGGCGGACGGGGTCCTCGCTGCGGGCCACCTCGACCCGGGCGCCGAAGGGCAGGTCCGCCACGGCGCGTCCGTCGCACCACAGGACGCCCGGCCCCGGGGACTCCGGAATGAGCTCCACCGCCAGCCGGGTGGTCGGCCCCACGAGCAGCGGACGGGCGAAGAGCGCGTGAGCGCTGATGGGAATCGTCAGGATCGCCTCCACGTCGGGCCACACGACGGGACCGCCGGTGCTGAACGCGTACGCAGTGCTCCCCGTGGGAGTCGCCAGGATGATGCCGTCACAGCCCCACGTGGCCAGCGGGCGACCGTCGACCTCCAGGGCGAGCTCCACCATCCGCTCGCGTGACCCCTTCTCCACCGTCGCCTCGTTGAGGGCCCAGCCGGTCGCGATCTGCTGCCCCTCGAGGAAGACCTGCACGTCGAGCGCCATGCGGTGCTCCACCGTGTACTCGCGGTCCACGATGTGGTCGACGGTCCGGCCGATGTCCTCGCGCTCTGCCTCCGCCAGGAATCCGACGTGCCCCAGATTGACCCCGAGCAGGGGCACCGAGAAGTGCCGGGCGAGGTCTGCACCGCGCAGGATGGTGCCGTCGCCGCCCAGGACCACCACGAGCTCGGGGCCGTCGCCCTCGCCGACGGACTCGACACGCGCTCCCCCGTGCCGCAGCAGCGCGTCCACCTGGTCCGCCGGGGCAACGACACCGACCCCGCGGCCACAGAGAAGGCCCGCCACCTCACCCGCCACGGCCATGGCCTCGGGGCGCCCGGGGTGGGCGCACACGATGACCTGCCGGGCCGACGTCAGGTCATCACCGTCAGAGGTCGAAGGCATCGCCATCCTCACCGTCCCAGAAGCTGTTGCTGACATCGAGCAGTTCACTGTGCCACGAGCCACCGACAACCTCTTGGTCGCCCGGGCCCGGCACCTCGCACCGCAGCAGGAACTCGACGTTCCCGTGCGTTCCAAGGGTTCCGCTCACCGCCAGGGACCGCGGGCTGAAACCCGATGCGGTGGCTCCGTCCAGAACTCCCACCACGGCCTCCCGCCGAATCTCCCGACTGCGGACGATGCCCCGAAGGGATCCCTGCGGCCCCACCTCGAACTGGGGCTTGCACAGCACGACGGCCTGCCCACCGGCGCCCAGGAGCCACTGGATGGAGGGCAGGATGTAACGCACGGAGATGAAGCTGACGTCACAGACCACAAGGCGCACGCAGCCCTCCGACAGACCCGCCTCCTGGAGGGCCCCGGTGTCACGCGCATTCACCCCCTCGCGCACCACGACCCGGTCGTCCCGACGAAGCGAGTCGACCAGCTGGTCGTGACCGACGTCCACGGCCCACACCCGTGCCACCCCCGCGTTCAGGAGCACGGACGTGAAGCCCCCTGTCGACGCGCCCAGGTCGACCGCCTCGGACACACCGTGTGTGACCTCCGGCCACAGCTCCAGAGCCCGCTCGAGCTTGCGCTGCGCCCGGCTCACCTCGTCGGCCGCCGTCTGCGCACCGTCCTTCAGGCTGATGCTCTCGGGATCCACGTCCACGGAACCCTTGGTCACCGGCTCCCCCTCGACGAGCACCTGCCCTTGGCGGATCAGGCCTTGGGCACGTGTCCGGGAACGCGTGAGGCCCCGTTGGACGACAGCCTTGTCGAGTCTCATCGAGGTGGAGGGCCCGGAGCGGCCGGACCCGGAGCGACGCCTCCGTCGGATCGTCCCTCGAGAGCCTCCTCCAGGGACACCACTTCGCTCTGCAGGACCTCCACCTGGCGTTCGAGCTCCGCCAGGTCCACGTCCTGGGTGCCGGGCAGGAGCCGCTGGCCATTGTCGTGTCGCTCCATCCCAAGGAGTCTACGTGGGAAGCCCCGCGCACCCATCCCGTGACCCACACCCGCACGGAGTACCCAACCTCCTCAGCGAATCCACCCACCCGGCCGCGGCCTGCCATACCCAATTCGCCTCTGCCCCAGGGTCGTCCACGCTCACACCCCCGCACTCCCCTGTATCCAACACTCCACCATCCCGCCCAGGGTTGTTTTCGGGCATGCGAAAGGCCCACCACCCCACAAGGGGGTGATGGGCCTTCAACCATCGAGCACCAGCGTGCTCGGAACGTTGAGTTCGGCGGTGTCCTACTCTCCCACACCGTTCCCAGTGCAGTACCATCGGCGCTGAAGGGCTTAGCTTCCGGGTTCGGAATGTAACCGGGCGTTTCCCCTTCGCTATGACCACCGAAACACTGTCGTACTCACACACAATGAGCATGGACACTGTCACGACACAGTCATGAACACAGCGTTCACATCTTCACTTGTCAACCACCCACACACAGTATGGGCGTGTCTCCCGGGGTGTGTTTTCCGGGAACTGCACAGTGGACGCGTAGCATCTTTGTAGCAAGTTGTCGGCTTATTAGTACCGGTCAGCTCCACACATTTCTGTGCTTCCACATCCGGCCTATCAACCCAGTAGTCTAGCTGGGAGCCTCTCACCCCTAAGGGGCATGGAAACCTCATCTTGAAGCGTGCTTCCCGCTTAGATGCTTTCAGCGGTTATCACTTCCGAACGTAGCTAATCAGCGGTGCTCCTGGCGGAACAACTGACACACCAGAGGTTCGTCCATCCCGGTCCTCTCGTACTAGGGACAGCCCTTCTCAAGTTTCCTGCGCGCGCAGCGGATAGGGACCGAACTGTCTCACGACGTTCTAAACCCAGCTCGCGTACCGCTTTAATGGGCGAACAGCCCAACCCTTGGGACCTACTCCAGCCCCAGGATGCGACGAGCCGACATCGAGGTGCCAAACCATGCCGTCGATATGAGCTCTTGGGCAGGATCAGCCTGTTATCCCCGGGGTACCTTTTATCCGTTGAGCGACGGCGATTCCACAATCCACCGTCGGGTCACTAGTTCCGACTTTCGTCCCTGCTCGACATGTCCGTCTCACAGTCAAGCTCCCTTGTGCACTTGCACTCAACACCTGATTACCAACCAGGCTGAGGGAACCTTTGAGCGCCTCCGTTACCCTTTGGGAGGCAACCGCCCCAGTTAAACTACCCACCAGGCACTGTCCCTGATCCGGATCACGGACCGAAGTTAGATATCCAGAGCGACCAGAGTGGTATTTCAACGATGACTCCACACACGCTGGCGCGTGTGCTTCACAGTCTCCCACCTATCCTACACAAGCCGCACCGAATACCAATACCAAGCTGTAGTAAAGGTCCCGGGGTCTTTCCGTCCTGCTGCGCGTAACGAGCATCTTTACTCGTAGTGCAATTTCGCCGAGTTCGTGGTTGAGACAGTGGAGAAGTCGTTACGCCATTCGTGCAGGTCGGAACTTACCCGACAAGGAATTTCGCTACCTTAGGATGGTTATAGTTACCACCGCCGTTTACTGGGGCTTAAGTTCAGAGCTGCACCCTTACGGGTTGACTCGTCCCCTTAACCTTCCAGCACCGGGCAGGCGTCAGTCCGTATACATCGTCTTGCGACTTCGCACGGACCTGTGTTTTTAGTAAACAGTCGCTTCTCCCTGGTCTCTGCGGCCATCACCGCTGCCACCAGCATGTGGTTTCACGGATCAGGCCCCCCTTCTCCCGAAGTTACGGGGGTATTTTGCCGAATTCCTTAACCACGATTCACTCGATCGCCTTGGTATTCTCTACCTAACCACCTGAGTCGGTTTGGGGTACGGGCGGCTAGAACCTCGCTAGAAGATTTTCTCGGCAACATAGGATCACTGACTTCCCGCATACGCGGTCACTATCAGGTCTCAGGCACATGACGTCCGGATTTGCCTAGACGTCGCCCTACACCCTTGGACGTGGACTACCATCGCCACGCTGCAGCTACCTTCTTGCGTCTCTCCATCGCTTGGCTACTACTGCTTCGGGTCCCGGGCTCACACACTCATCACGACACAAAGTGCCGATCAAAGGCGATCACACGGTTAGCATCCACAGCCTCGCCAGGGGCGGTCCTTCGCCGGTTCCGGAATATCAACCGGATGTCCATCGACTACGCCTGTCGGCCTCGCCTTAGGTCCCGACTTACCCAGGGCAGATTAGCTTGACCCTGGAACCCTTGGTTATTCGGCGGACGGGTTTCTCACCCGTCTTTCGCTACTCATGCCTGCATTCTCACTCGTGCAGCATCCACGACTGGATCACTCCGCCGCTTCACTCGCTGCACGACGCTCCCCTACCCAACACCCAAAAATGGGCATTGCCACAACTTCGGTGGTGTGCTTGAGCCCCGCTACATTGTCGGCGCGGAATCACTTGACCAGTGAGCTGTTACGCACTCTTTAAAGGGTGGCTGCTTCTAAGCCAACCTCCTGGTTGTCACAGCAACTCCACATCCTTTCCCACTTAGCACACGCTTAGGGACCTTAGTTGGTGATCTGGGCTGTTTCCCTCTCGACTACGAAGCTTATCCCCCGCAGTCTCACTGCCACGCTTCACTTACCAGCATTCGGAGTTTGGCTAACGTCAGTAACCCGGTGGGGCCCATCAGCTATCCAGTAGCTCTACCTCTGGCAAGAAACACGTGACGCTGCACCTAAATGCATTTCGGGGAGAACCAGCTATCACGGAGTTTGATTGGCCTTTCACCCCTACCCACAGCTCATCCCCTCAGTTTTCAACCTAAGTGGGTTCGGTCCTCCACGCCGTCTTACCGGCGCTTCAACCTGGCCATGGGTAGATCACTCCGCTTCGGGTCTAGACCCAGCGACTCAAACGCCCTCTTCGGACTCGCTTTCGCTACGGCTTCCCCACACGGGTTAACCTTGCCACTGAGCACTAACTCGCAGGCTCATTCTTCAAAAGGCACGCTGTCACCCTTACAGGCTCCAACGGATTGTAGGCACATGGTTTCAGGAACTATTTCACTCCCCTCCCGGGGTACTTTTCACCTTTCCCTCACGGTACTTGTCCGCTATCGGTCATCAGAGAATATTTAGGCTTACCGGGTGGTCCCGGCAGATTCACACGAGATTTCACGGGCCCCGTGCTACTCGGGAAAAGACACAGACAGTGCCAGCAGTTTCGTCTACGGGGGTCGCACCCTCTATGCCCGGCCCTTCAAGACCGTTCGACTACCACCAACATTTCTTACTGTCCCCAGGGCTGGTAGACCCCAGAAATGTCCATCCCACAACCCCGAACACGCAACCCCTACCAGGTATCACACGTGCACGGTTTAGCCTCATCCGCTTTCGCTCGCCACTACTCACGGAATCACTTTTGTTTTCTCTTCCTGTGGGTACTGAGATGTTTCACTTCCCCACGTTCCCTCCCTCTACCCTATATTTTCAGGTAGCGGTGACTGGACTTGCCTCCAGCCGGGTTGCCCCATTCGGAAATCCTCGGATCAACGTCTAGTTATCGACTACCCGAGGCTTATCGCAGATTCTCACGTCCTTCATCGGTTTCTGATGCCAAGGCATCCACCATGTGCCCTTAAAAACTTGACACAAAGATGCTCGCGTCCACTGTGAAGTTCTCAAAAAACAACCCCGCAGCCCCAGCAACACCACGCAACACACGCAGCACCACCAGAACCAGAGGAACCCAACAACCAACCACAACCCACCAACCGGCAGGCCATGCTTGGTCCCTGGGGACCCAACAGTGTGTCAACACCAGCCACACACAACCCCCAGCTTTCCCAACACCCACACAGGGCGCCGTACTCACAAAGAAGTCACACATGACCAACATGATCAATCGATGTTCCACCCAGAAGCACCCCCCGTACCACATTCGGATACGAAAAGGGCCCCACCAAGACAAAACCTGGCAGGTCTGGCACCCACACGACCACCACACAGGGCGATCACACGAGTGCAATAAGCTCCTTAGAAAGGAGGTGATCCAGCCGCACCTTCCGGTACGGCTACCTTGTTACGACTTAGTCCCAATCACCGGTCCCACCTTAGACGGCTCCTTCCACAAGGGTTAGGCCACCGTCTTCGGGTGTTACCGACTTTCGTGACTTGACGGGCGGTGTGTACAAGGCCCGGGAACGTATTCACCGCAGCGTTGCTGATCTGCGATTACTAGCGACTCCGACTTCATGGGGTCGAGTTGCAGACCCCAATCCGAACTGAGACCGGTTTTTTGGGATTCGCTCCACCTCACGGTTTCGCAACCCTCTGTACCGGCCATTGTAGCATGCTTGAAGCCCAAGACATAAGGGGCATGATGATTTGACGTCATCCCCACCTTCCTCCGAGTTGACCCCGGCAGTCTCCTATGAGTCCCCACCATTACGTGCTGGCAACATAGAACGAGGGTTGCGCTCGTTGCGGGACTTAACCCAACATCTCACGACACGAGCTGACGACAACCATGCACCACCTGTGCACCAGCCCAAAGGGAAACCCCATCTCTGAGGCGATCCAGTGCATGTCAAGCCTTGGTAAGGTTCTTCGCGTTGCATCGAATTAATCAGCATGCTCCGCCGCTTGTGCGGGCCCCCGTCAATTCCTTTGAGTTTTAGCCTTGCGGCCGTACTCCCCAGGCGGGGCGCTTAATGCGTTAGCTGCGACACGGATCTCGTGGAATGAGACCCACGCCTAGCGCCCAACGTTTACGGCATGGACTACCAGGGTATCTAATCCTGTTCGCTCCCCATGCTTTCGCTTCTCAGCGTCAGTAATGGCCCAGAGACCTGCCTTCGCCATCGGTGTTCCTCCTGATATCTGCGCATTCCACCGCTACACCAGGAATTCCAGTCTCCCCTACCATACTCTAGTCTGCCCGTACCCACTGCACGTCCAGGGTTAAGCCCTGAATTTTCACAGCAGACGCGACAAACCGCCTACAAGCTCTTTACGCCCAATAATTCCGGACAACGCTCGCACCCTACGTATTACCGCGGCTGCTGGCACGTAGTTAGCCGGTGCTTCTTCTGCAGGTACCGTCACAAAAGCTTCTTCCCTGCTGAAAGAGGTTTACAACCCGAAGGCCGTCATCCCTCACGCGGCGTCGCTGCATCAGGCTTTCGCCCATTGTGCAATATTCCCCACTGCTGCCTCCCGTAGGAGTCTGGGCCGTGTCTCAGTCCCAGTGTGGCCGGTCGCCCTCTCAGGCCGGCTACCCGTCGTCGCCTTGGTAGGCCATTACCCCACCAACAAGCTGATAGGCCGCGAGTCCATCCACCACCGATAAATCTTTCCACCAACACCCCATGCGAGGGTTGGTCGTATCCAGTATTAGACGCCGTTTCCAGCGCTTATCCCAGAGTGGAGGGCAGGTTACTCACGTGTTACTCACCCGTTCGCCACTGATCCACGAGTGCAAGCACTCGCTTCACCGTTCGACTTGCATGTGTTAAGCACGCCGCCAGCGTTCGTCCTGAGCCAGGATCAAACTCTCCGTAGAAAATATTGATACTGGCAGAGCAGAATGAGTCGCTGGACTCATCTTCTCGCCAAAGAAATCAACCAAACACACCCACAACCACACTCACACCGAAGCGCAAGCAAGCCATGGATGCGAAAGGGATACAACAAAAATAATTTGGCATCGATTCATGACACACTGTTGAGTTCTCAAGGACCAAACACTCCCCAACACCCACCGCACACTCACAACCGTGAGCCACCGTGCGATCTCGTTCAGGGGCGATCCACTACGTTACACCATCCGGCAGTCAGCCGCAAACCCGATCAAAACCAACCAGGCACGACCCACCAACACACGAAGCAACCAGTGGAGCCACCCAGACCAGACAACAACCCACACGCAGCAGCTGGCGAACCAGACTCACAACCACTCTCGCGGGCCACCCGTCCGGGCAACGAGGAGGAACAATACACACACCTGAGCACCAACGCAAAACCCGCACCGTTCCGGGGTTTCCGGACGGTGCGGGTCAGGTCGGGCGCCTCTGCGGGTCGGGCTCACCCCGCGCGACGTGCTGCGGCCAAGGTCCTGCGTCCGCGCTTGACCACCGCGACCTGGCCCCCGACGAAGTCCGCGTCCGTAATGGCCCCCTCGGGGTCGGTCACCTTCTGGCTGTTGACGGAGATGCCGCCCTCCCCCAGCAGTCGCTTGGCGGCCTTGCGCGAGTCCGCGAACCCGACGGCCACCACCACGTCCACCCAGGACGTGCCCACCTCGACCTCGCCACCGGTGAGCTCCGCGGTCGCGTCCAACAGCACGCCGGCGTCCACCTGCTGGAGGTCCCCCTTGCCGAACAGTGCCTCGGCCGCAGCCTCCACCCCATCGGTGATCTCCGCCCCGTGCACCAGGGTGGTCATCTCCCGGGCGAGCGCCCGCTGGGCGGTTCGCTTGAACGGCGCCTCGGCCACCTCCCGCTCGAGCTCGGCGATCTGCTCGCGGTCCAACAGCGTGAACAGCCGCAGGTACTCCACCACCTTCTCGTCCTCGGCGTTGAGCCAGAACTGGTGGAAGGTCCACGGGGAGGTCATGGAGGCGTCGAGCCAGATGGCATTGCCCTCGGACTTGCCGAACTTCCGGCCCGAGGCCTCGGTGACCAAGGGCGTGGTCAGGGCGTGCACGGACTCACCCTCCACCCGGTGCACGTAGTCCACCCCGGCCATCAGGTTCCCCCACTGGTCCTGGCCCCCGACCTGGAGACGTACCCCGAGGCTGGTGAAGAGGTGCCAGAAGTCGTAGCCCTGCAGGATCTGGTAGCTGAACTCGGTGTAGCTGATGCCCTGGCTGGACTCCAGCCGTGCGCTGACCGCGTCCTTCTTCAGCATCTGGTTCACCCGGAAGTGCTTGCCCACGTCCCGCAGGAAGTCGAGCGCCCCGAGCTGCCCGAACCAGTCCAGGTTGTTCACCACCGTGGCGGCGTTCTCCCCCTCGAAGTGGACGAAGGGGCGTACCTGCTGGGCGATGCTGTCGACCCATCGGGCGACCGTCTCCCGGTCGTGGAGGTTCCGTTCCGAGGTGGGGCGCGGGTCGCCGATGAGGCCCGTCGACCCACCGACGAGCACCACCGGGATGTGCCCGGCCTCCTGGAGCCGCCGCATCGTCACCAGCTGGACGAGGCTCCCCACGTGCAGCGAGGGCGCGGTGGGATCGAAACCGATGTAGAAGTGCACCGGCCCGGCGGCCAGCATGCGGTCCAGCTCCAGCAGGTCAGTCGACTGGGCGATCACGCCCCGCCACTGCAGCTCGGCCAGCACGCCGGACAACACCGCGTCCTGGGTGTCGCGGGGGGTCGTGGGCTCCTGGGTGGAGAGCTCGGTCTCGGCGTTCACGGCACACACTGTGCCACAGGGCCCAGTAGGCCCTGAGGCACCCCCGGCGGCGTGTGGTTGGGTGATCCGGCCCTGCCCCGTTCACGCCCCGGAGGAACCGTGCCCCTCGACCGCCGCACCACGCCCTCCACCACGGGTGGCGCCCCCGCCCCGGTCCCTCGGCGCTCCACCGGTCTCGACGCCGCCAGGGGCCTTGCGGTGCTGACCATGTTCGTCGCCCACTTCGCCCCGTCGGGTGGTCCCGGCGGCGTCCTGGTCATGTCGGAGTTCCTGGCCGCGCCCTTGTTCGTGGCCGTCATGGCGATGGGTGCCCATCTCTCGTTCCGCCGCCACGGGTGGCTCCACAGTGCGGTGGGGATGGTCCCCCGCGCAGCCGTGCTCTGGATCGTCGGGCTCGCGCTCGAGACCCTCGGCGCCCAGATCGACGTGGTCCTCACGGCATTGGCCGTCACGGCGCTGTGCCTGCCGTTACTGCTGCCCCTGCACTCGTGGGCCCTCCTGGCCGTCGGCGCCGCCGGCGCGCTGTTCGCCCCGGTGCTCGACGAGCGTCTGCGCCCCGCGATGTACCGGTCCATGCTGGAGGGGCACCACCATCTCGCGGACCTCCTCGGCGTCCTGGGCCCCGGGCCCAATTACCGGCTGGGCCCCTTCCTCGCGTACGCGGCACTGGGAATCCTGGTGGCGCGGCACCTCCGTGGAACCGCTGCCCGCATCAGCGCGGCGGGGGTGGGACTCGCGGTCGCCGGCGGGCTCGTCGTGCTCGCCCTGGTGGGGCGCGTGGACTTCCAGCCCTATGACGGATCGGTGTGGGCCACGCTCACCAGTGGTGGTGTCGCGGTCGCCCTCCTGCTGCTGTGCCTCCTTGCCGGGGAGTGCCTGCCGGCCGTGGCCGGCCCGCTCGCCACCGTGGGGCGATCAGCCCTCACCGTCTACGCGCTGCAGATCGTCGCGGCCGCAGCCTGGGTCCGGGCCCTCGGCGAGCCCACTGACAACTCGTGGCTCCTCCTGGCCTCCAGCGCGGTGGGCGCCTGGCTGGTCGCGGCCCTGTGGCAGCGGCTCCTGCCCGGGCCAGGACCGCTGGAGTTGGCCCTGGAGAAGCTCGTCGGGGCGACTCGCCAGCTGGTGCCCGCACGGCCCTGAGCACCGGCCCGCGGGGGCACGTCCTGGCGCGCCCCCAGCGGCGCGGGAGCTCAGGCCAGGGAGTCCTGGGGACCATAGGGCAGCAGGCCCAGGGTGCGGTCGGCATCCCCCAGCTCGCCGGCAGCCGCCCGCAGCGACTCCGGCGTGTCCGTGCCGGCCCGGACCATCCGCCCCGAGAAGGCGTCGAGCTCCCCGGAGGCCAGGGCGAGGGCCAGCTCCACGACCTCGCCGGGATCGGTCCAGTCGGTCCGCTGGTCGTGCATCGGCATCGACGCGGTCATGTCCGTGCGCACCACCCCGGGGGCCAGGTCGAACGCGTGGACGCCGTGCTCTCCGGCCGCCATCGCCACCGACCCCGTGATGCGGGCGAGCGCCGACTTGCTGGCGTGGTAGGCCGGGTACACCGGGGCGTTCCTGGTGCCGGAACCGGAGTTCAGGTGGACGATCCGACCGCCCCCTGCCTCGATCATGCGGGGCACGAGCTCGTGGGCCACCGCCAGTGGCCCCAGCACGTTCACCGTCATGACCTGCCACAGCTCCTCGAGCGGCACCTCCCACAGCGGCCGCTCGGCCTCGATGATGCCCGCGGAGACGACTGCGGCCTCCAGCCGGCCCGACGCGTTCCAGGCCTCGTCAACGACCGTCCGCACCGCCTCGGTGTCCGTGACGTCCAGGGGGTGGCAGGTGACCGCGGCCCCCGCGGCGCGGCAGTCCTCGGCCACCTCGGCCAGGGCCCGGGCGTCGCGGCCCGTCAGGACCAGGTCGTACCCGTCCCCAGCCAAGCCGCGCGCGATCTCCGCGCCGATGCCCCGGGTGGCCCCGACCACGAGGGCCGTTGGCCGCTGCTGTGCCTGCTCACCCACGGTGCTGCGCTCCTGTCCGCTCCGTGACGAGCGCGATCGCCGCGTCGCGGGCCGCGTTCGTCTCCTCGTTCGTCAACGTGCGGTCGGTGGCCCGGAAGGTCAGGCGCCAGGCGGTGCTGCGCCGCCCCGGGCCGACCTGCTCACCGGTGTACTGGTCGAACATCTCCACCGACTCCAGCAGCTCCCCCGCACCCTCGCGCAGCGCGGCACCGATGTCCGATGCCGGCACCGACAGGTCCGTCAGCAGCGCGACGTCCACCCGGGAGAAGGGCTGGTCGGAGAAGTCGCGGTGCGTCGAGACCTCCGGCGAGGCCTCGATGAGGGCGTCGACGTCGACCTCGAAGCCCACCGTGCGCTCCGGCAGCTCGAGCTCCGCCAAGCGCTGCGGGTGCAGCTCCCCGGCGTGGCCCCAGGTGGTGCCGTCTGCCAGCACCAGCCGGGCGCAGCGGCCCGGGTGGAAGGGGGCGTGCTGCGCCTGCTCGAGGGTGACCTCCACCCCGAACCGCCCGGCCAGCCCCAGCACGAGCTCCACCGCATCGGACCACTCGGCGGCACGAGCAGGACCCCACCACCCCTGGCGCTCCCACTCCCCCGCGATGATGCCGGCGGCGTGGAAGGGCTGGTGCGGCACCGCATCGGCCAGGGCCTGCAGCATCTCGGCAGAGGGCTCCAGGCCGACGTCCTGGACCGGGGCGACGACGTCGCCGGAGGGCAGCACCACGCGACCCAGCTCGTAGACCGCGGCCCCCCGCTGACCCCGCGCCAGGTTGCGCCGGGCCGCCGGGACCAGGGTCTGCAGCAGCGAGGTGCGCAGGAAGGGCTCCTCGGCCGAGAGCGGGTTGTGCAGGCGCAGCGCGTTGCGGCGCGGGTCGTCCTCGGGGTAGCCCAACCGGTCCCACTGCGCGGCGGAGGTCATCGGCAGCGTCACCACCTGGTGCAGCCCGGCGTCAGCCAGCAGGTCCGCGGCGATGCGGCGGCGACGCTGCGAGAGCGTCAGCCCACCCCCACCGGGTGCCTGCGGCAGCACCGACGGGATCTCGTCGTAGCCGCTGAGCCGGGCCACCTCCTCCACGAGGTCGACGGGGATCGTGAGGTCCGGCCGCCACGACGGCGGCGTCACGAGGACCGTGCCGTGGCCGCCGTCCGCGGCACCGTCGGCCTCGACCCGGCAGCCGATCATCGCCAGGCGGTCGATGACGGTCGCGCGGTCGTACTCGACACCCACCAGCGCAGTGGGGTGGGCCGTGTCGAAGCGGATGGGCTCCGGCGAGGTGGTGTGGTCGAGGTCCGTGAACGCGGTCTCGGCCACCCCGCCGCCGTGCTCCACGAGCAGGTCGACGGCCAGCTGGGCAGCGGACGGCGCGAGCTGCGGGTCGACCCGGCGCTCGTAGCGCTTCGAGGCCTCGGACACCAGGCGGTGGCGGCGGGCCGTCCGGGCGATGCTCACTGCATCGAAGTGGGCGGACTCGAGCAGCAGGTCGGTGGTCTCGTCGCCGATCTCGGAGTCGGCCCCGCCCATGACACCGGCCAGGGCCACCGGCCCACCCCCGGAGGTGATGACGAGGTCCTCCGGGTCCAGGGAGCGCTCCTTGCCGTCCAGCGTGGTGAGCTTCTCCCCCGCTGCAGCCCGCCGGACCTCGATGCCGTCGCGCACGGCCCCGAGGTCGAAGGCGTGGAGCGGCTGGCCCAGGGCCAGCATCACGTAGTTGGTGACGTCGACGATGAGACCGAGCGGCCGCATCCCCGCATCGGTCAGGCGCTTGGCCATCCAGCGGGGGGTGGGGCGGGAGCGGTCGATACCGCGCACCACCCGAGCGACGTAGCGGTCGCACCCGGGGACACCCCGGATGGGGCCGGAGTCCGTCACGCTGACGGGCACACCGTCACCGCTGGGGGTGTCGACGGCGAGGGCGGCCGGGTCGGTGAAGCGCGAACCCGTCGCGTGGGAGTACTCGCGGGCCAAGCCCCGCATGCTCATGGCGTAGCCGCGGTCCGGCGTGACGTTGACCTCGATGGTCTGGGAGTCCAGCCCCAGCAGCGGGAGCGCGTCCTGCCCCGGCTGCAGACTGCTGGCGTCCTCACCCAGGTACTCGGTCAGGACGATGATGCCGTCGTGGTCGTCGCCGAGGCCCAGCTCCGCGGCCGAGCAGATCATGCCCGCCGACAGGTGGCCGTAGGTCTTGCGCTCGCTGATCTCGAACCCGCCCGAGAGCACGGCCCCGGGCAGGGAGACCACCACGAGGTCGTCGACGTCGAAGTTGTGGGCGCCGCAGATGATCCCCTGCGGCTCGCCGGTGCCGTTGGCCTGACCGACGTCGACCTGGCACCAGTTGATGACCTTGCCGTTCTTCTGCGGCTCCGGCTCGCGGGAGAGCACCTTGCCCACCACGAGGGGACCGGTGATCATCTGCGCGCCGAGGGACTCCTCCTCGAAGCCCAGGCGCACGAGGTCTGCCGCGACCTGCTCGCCGGTCACGCCCTGCGGAAGCTCGACGTACTCGCCCAGCCAGTTGATCGGGATGTGCATCAGACCTCCACCGTGAAGTTCGTGTTGAAGCGGACGTCCCCCTCGATGAGGTCCCGCAGGTCCCCCACCCCGTTGCGGAAGATGAGGGCGCGCTCGACGCCCATGCCGAAGGCGAAGCCCGAGTACACCTCGGGATCCACACCACAGGCGCGCAGGACGTTGGGGTGGACCATGCCGCAGCCACCCCACTCGATCCAGCCCGTGCCCCCGCAGGTACGGCACGCGTCGTCCTCGCAGCGGCAGACCGGGCAGAGAAAGTCCATCTCCGCGCTGGGCTCGGTGAACGGGAAGAAGTTGGGGCGCAGGCGCGTGGTGATGCCCTCGCCGAACAGCTGCTTGGCGAAGTGGTCGAGGGTGCCGCGCAGGTGGGCCATGGTGAGGCCCTTGTCCACCGCCAGCCCCTCGATCTGGTGGAAGATCGGCAGGTGGGTGGCATCGATCTCGTCGGTGCGACCGACCTTGCCGGGGACCGCCACGTACAGCGGCGCGCCCCGCTCCAGCAGGGACCGGGCCTGGACCGGCGAGGTGTGCGTGCGCACCACCAGGTGGCGCTCCGGCGGGTCGACGTAGAAGGTGTCGGCCTCCGCACGGGCGGGGTGGTCGGCATCGAAGTTCAGGGCGTCGAAGTTGAACCACTCGGCCTCGACCTCGGGCCCCTCGCCGATCTCCCAGCCGAGGCCGGTGAAGATCTCGCCCATGCGCTGCTGGATGAGCTCCACCGGGTGGCGGGAGCCCACACTGCGGCGGGCGGGCACGGCGGTCACGTCGACCGTCTCCTCGACCAGGATCTGCTCGGCGCGCTCGGCCTGCAGCACCTCCTCGCGGGAGGCCAGTGCCTTGCTCAGCCGGCCCTTGGCCATGCCGACGAGCTTGCCCGCCGAGGCCTTCTCCTGCGGGGGCAGACCACCGATGCTCCGGTTGGCCAGGGAGATCGGGGCCTTGTCGCCCAGGTGGGCCAGACGGGCGGTCTTCAGCTCCTCGAGCGTGGACGCGGCCTCGAAGGCAGCCAGACCGGCCGCCACGTGCTCCTCGACCACCTCGGGGGTGATCGCGGGCGCGGCGTCGGGCGCACTCGGGGGGGTGGGGGTGGACTCGTCCGGAGGGGGCGTGCTCGGCATGCCCGGCATCCTACGGGGCGCGGGCCCGGAGCCCGGCCGTGGTGGGCCGGTACCGGCCGGTCAGGGGCCGGCCGTGCGCATGTCAGGAACCGGGGCGCATCGCCGAGGCGTACAGGCAGACGGCGGCAGCGGTGCCCAGGTTGAGGGACTCCGCACGGCCGTGCAGCGGCACGGCCACGGCGGCGTCGCAGGCGGCCACCTGGTCGTCCGGCAACCCGCGGGCCTCGTTGCCGAAGACCCACAGGTGGGGACCGTCCAGGTCTGCCTCGGGCAGCTGGGTGCTCGCGTAGCCGTCGGCGGCCACCAGCCGCACGGTGCCACCGGTCGCGGCGCGCAGGTCGGGGAAGGCAATGCCCGTGACCACGTCGATGTGGTGCAGCGAGCCCGCCGTGGACCGCACGACCTTGGGGTTGGTCACGTCGACGGACGCGTCGGTCACGACCACGAAGGCGGCCCCTGCCGCATCGGCTGCCCGGATGACGGTGCCGAGGTTCCCGGGGTCACGGACCTCTGACAGGACGGCGCCGAAACCCTGGGGCCCCAGCCGGCCGAGGCAGTCGGCCAGGTCCGCCGGCTGCCAGCGGGCCACGGCCACGATGCCCGGCGGGGTGTCAGCATCCGCCACCACCCGGACCACCGCATCAGACACCAGATGGGCGTGCACGGGGGTCTCGGCCACGAGCTCGACGAACTCTGGGGACCGGTCCAGGAAGTCCCGCGTGACGAAGACGTCGTCGGCCAGCTCGGGCTGCCAGCGCAGGAGCTCCCGCACGCACTGCGGCCCCTCGACCAGGTACCGGCCCGTCCGCCGACGCGAGGAACGCCGGCCCAGCTGTACCGCCGCTCGGACCCGGGCCGACGAGGGTGTCAGCTGGGAGTCACGAGGGTGCACAGGTGGACCGGCGTTCTCAGGGGTGTCGCGCTCAGGCCTTGGAGGCCACGTTCTCGGCCTGCTTGCTCGCCTCGACGGAGGCGGCGTCGCCGGCCTGGGCCGCGGCGGTGGCGGCCTCCTGACCACGGGGCGCAGCGCCCGCGGTCGCGCTCTCGTCACCCTTCACGGCGGGGACGTTGGCGCGGGAGATCTCGACCAGGGCGGTGAACGCCTCCGGGTCGTTGACGGCCAGCTCGGCCAGCATGCGACGGTCGACCTCGATCTCAGCGACCTTCAGGCCCTGGATGAAGCGGTTGTAGGTCATGCCGTTGGCGCGGGCCGCAGCGTTGATGCGCTGGATCCACAGGCGACGGAAGTCACCCTTCCGGTCGCGACGGTGGTCGAACGAGTAGACCAGCGAGTGGGTGACCTGCTCCTTGGCCTTGCGGTAGAGACGCGAACGCTGACCGCGGTAACCGCTGGCGCGCTCGAGAACGACTCGACGCTTCTTGTGGGCGTTGACTGCCCGCTTCACGCGTGCCACGTGAGTACTCCTTGACTTCGGGGGTGGTTTCGGGGGAGATCAGGCGCGGGTCAGCGACCCAGCAGCTTCTTGATCTTCTTCTCGTCGGCCTTGGCCACGGGGACGTCGTTCACCAGGCGGCGGGCGTCCGAGGACGAACGCTCCTGGAACTTGTGGACGTGGCGGGCGCGCTGGCGCATGATCTTGCCGCTACCGGTCACGCGGAAGCGCTTCTTGGTACCGGAGTGCGTCTTGTTCTTCGGCATGGTGCCGATCCCTTCGTTCGGGCGGACAGGTGGAAGGGACACGGCGGGTGCCGTGTCACGAGGCCGGGGCCTCAGGCTTCTGCGGGAGCCTCGGTTGCGGTCTCGGCCGCGTCCTGCTCGGGAGCCTCCGACTCGGGGCCCTTGCGCTCCCGCTTCTTCTGCTCCTGCTCCTTGCGGCGGGCCGCCTGGGCCTGCGCCTTGTTGCGGGTCGAACCGAACACCATGGTCATGTTGCGGCCGTCCTGCTTGGGCTTGCTCTCGACGACGCCCAGTTCGGTCACGTCCTCCGCCAGCCGCTGCAGCAGGCGGAAGCCCAGCTCGGGCTTGGACTGCTCACGGCCACGGAACATGATGGTGACCTTGACCTTGTCGCCCGCGGCCAGGAAGCGCTCGACGTGACCCTTCTTGGTCTCGTAGTCGTGCTGGTCAATCTTCGGCCGGAGCTTGATCTCCTTGATGACCGTGTTGACCTGCTTCTTGCGCGACTCACGGTCCTTCATGGCGTTCTCGTACTTGAACTTGCCGTAGTCCATGAGCTTGGCGACCGGGGGCTTGGCCATGGGAGCGACCTCCACGAGATCCAAGTCGGCCTCGGCTGCCAGACGCAGGGCGTCCTTGACGCGCACGATGCCGACCTGTTCGCCGTTGGGGCCGACCAACCGCACTTCCGGTACCCGGATGCGGTCGTTGATACGGGGCTCGCTGATGTGCTTCTCCTTCGTTCGGTCGAGTGGCTGTGCCTGGCCCCCTCCGCCGCATGGGACGGAAAAAGGGCCTCCTGGCACACCCGGAGACCCTTGTCACGCACCGCCACGGAACGTGGCCCCGGCTGACACCCCCATGCAGGGGCGTTGCGGGACGACGCGTGAACTCGTCACTCGCCCTTCCGCGCACCGGGTGGTGCAGGACCCACATGCCTCAGGCGGCGTGCAGGTGGAGACAGGGTCTCACTTCAGACGCATAGTCTAGCGGATCAGGCGCTGGCGTCCAAGCCGAGGGCGCTGACGATGACGCCGTCCACCCGGGAGCGCACCTCGGGGTCCTGCAGCACACCGGCGACCAGCAGACCCGCCTCGCGGTCATCCTGCACACCCCGCAGACCGATGACCAGCTCCCCCGACGGACCCGAGCGCAGCGCGACCCCGGTCACCGCCGGGTGCTCCTTGAGCTGCCGCAGGCCCGCGAGCACCACCGCGTCGTCGACGGGGCGCTCCCACTCCATGCGCCGTGCGAGGGCACTGGTCATGGAGGGGCGCACCACCCGGGGACGGGACGACCCCGCATCGAGGACGAGGGCGGCGGCCCCGTCGCCCACCGCGGCCTGCGCGGCGAGGTGACCCCGCACCGGCACCGGCCGAGCGTCACCTCGCCAGTCGCCGACCGCGTCGACCGTGGTGAACACCGGCAGCGCCGACCAGCCCTCCGGGGTGGTGACCTGCGCGACGGACAGGTCGGCCGACTCCGCCCCCTCCTCGGCCAGCAGCGCGACGAACACCCGCGCCTCGTCGAGGGCGGCCACCAGCTCGGCGTCCGACAGTGGCGGCTCACCGGGCGTCGGGAGGCGGGGGTCCAGTCCCCCGTCGTCGTCGTCGAACTCCCCCGGCTGCAGCTCGCGTCCCTCCCAGGCCACACCCGCGGAGTCCGTTGCCGGCCGCTCCTGCGGCCCAGCGATCTCCCCGAGCAGGCGCTGGGCCCGCCCGAGGTCGACCGCACCGGCGTAGAGCGCGGCCCCGAGGATCACCTCGCCGACGGCGGGCCCGGCGACACCCCGCAGGCTGGAGACCGCCACGAGGTCGCCGGTGGTGCTCACCCCGCCGGACGCGATCAGCGTGCCGGTCAAGTGCTCGGTGGCGGCGCGCAGGCCCGCGAGGTCGGGCCCCGTCATGCGTCCGTCGGCCGCAGCGGAGGCCAGCACCCACCGCCGCTCCCCCAGACCGGCGAGGTCCGGCCACAGGTCCGCGACCGGCCCCAGCGCGAGGTCGGTCCCCCGCGCCACCACCCGGTCCCCCACCAGGTCGATCCCCACCTGCACCTCGGCCCCGCACCCCTGCAGCCACTCCAGGGCCGCTGCGGGGTCCGCCCACAGTGCCGACGAGGTGGTCACGGCCACCGCACCCCAGGAGAGGGCCCGTTCGACGTCCCGGGGCGACAGGATGCCGCCGGAGACCTCCACGGGCACGCTGGCCCGGCGCACCAGCCGCTCGAGCAGGGCGTCGTTCTCCCCGGCGCCGGTGGCGCGGTCCAGGTCCACCAGGTGGAGGCGCTCGGCCCCCTGGGCCACCCAGTGGTCCACCGCGGCCTGCGGGTCGGACAGCGGACTGTCGGGGTCGACCTGGGCCGTCCGCCCACCGCGGACGTCCACGGCGGGCCACAGGCGCAGCGGCACGCGCGCCCTCATCGGTCGCCCTCCGCCTCGGCGCGCTCGACCAGCCGGTCGGACAGCACGGACAGGAAGCGCTGCACCTCGCGGGGGTCGGGCTCGGCCGTGCGGGCGCCGGGCAGCTGCCCGGGCCGGCGGAACAGCGGGGCCCCCGGAAGCCCCAGGGTGAGGGCCAGCCGGGTGCCGAACTCCCGTGGCCCGCTGTTCGCGCCCCGGCCCAGCGAGACCAGGGCCGTCACCTCATCGGCGGCCTCGGGCGCCCCCGCCGCCTGGGCGAGGAAACGAGGCCCGCAGACGGGGAGGTCCACGAGCGGGTGGGGCCCGACCCCGGGCAGGACGGCCACCCAGTGCAGGCGGGGTTCGTGGTGGGTCGCCGCCGCGACGACGAGCAGGCCCTCGCGCTCGGTGAAGCCGATCACCGGCAACAGCTCCGTCGGGACGGGACGGCTCAGGGTCAGCCCCAGCGCGTCACCGTAGGGCCCCAGACCGTCCGGGACGGCCAGCGGGCGCACGACCGTCCACCCCTCGCCTGCGGCCACCTCGGCGGCCACCACACCGTCGGTGAGCCAGTCGGTGACCGTCTCCACGTCGCCCGCGAACCACAGCAGGGCGGAGTGCGCAGGGCTCACGACGTCGACGGGGTTCACGGGCAGCAGTCTACGAATCGTAGAAGAGCCGCTCGACCATGGCGCGCGCCCGCCGCGCCTGGCGCAGGTACTCCTCGGTGAGCTCCGGACCGGCACCTGCCGGGCGCCCCATGGCGCGGGAGACCCCCTCACGGTCCCGGGGGTCGGTCGGCAGGCTGTCGGTGGCACGACCCCGCCACAGCATGCTGGCATCCCGCACGTCGCTGGCCAGCGTCCACGCACCCCGCAGCGCCTCGGCGTCAGCCCCCGTCACGTGGCCGAGCTCCTGCAGCGCCGCCAGCGCCTCGACCGTGCTGGTCGTGCGCAGGGACTCCTCGGCCGCAGCGTGCTGCATCTGCAGCATCTGCACCGTCCACTCCACGTCGGACAGACCACCCCGTCCGAGCTTCAGGTGGAGCTTGGGGTCCCCGCCCCGTGGGATGCGCTCGGCCTCCATGCGCGCCTTGAGCACCCTCATCTCCCGCACCGCGGACTCCACCAGCCCACCCTCCGGCCAGCGGAGCGGGTCGATGAGCTCCATCACCCGACCGGCCAGCGCCGGGTCCCCCGCGACCGGGCGCGCCCGCACCAGCGCCTGGGCCTCCCACGCGGAGCTCCACCGGGCGTAGTACTCCGCCAGCGACGCGATGCCCCGGACCGTCGGGCCGCTCTTGCCCTCCGGACGCAGGTCGATGTCGATCTCCAGCGGCGGCTCCGAGCCGCCCGCCAGGGTGGTGCGCAGGGTTTTCAGCGCCGCTGTCGCCGCCTCGGCCCGGCCCGGTGCGTCGTCGTGGACGACGAAGAGGTCCGCATCGCTGGCGAAGCCCATCTCCGCACCGCCGAGCCGCCCCAGCCCGATGACCGCCACCCCGGTTGCGTCCCCGTCGAGGGCCCGGAGCAGCACCGCCTCGAGCAGGGCCTCGGCCGCAGCGGTCAGGCCCGCGGAGACCTGGGCGCCGTCCAACGTCCCGGTGAGGCTGCCGATGCCCATCCGCAGGATCTCCGTCCGCCGCAGGACCCGAGCCGCCTGGGCGGCGCCCTCCACCGACTCGGCCCGTTTCGCCGCGCTGGACATGCGCGACAGGATCTTTTCGCGCTCCGTGGGCGCGAGGGCCTCGGGCTCCCCGAGCAGGCGGACCGCCTCGGGCCCCCGCTCGAGCAGGCTCGTCAGGTAGCGGCTGGCGGACAGCACGTGTGCATAGCGCTCGGCGGCGTGCCCCTCGTCGCGCAACATGGCCATGTACCAGTGGGTCCCGCCCAGGGACTCGCTGATGCGGCGGAAGGCGAGCAGCCCCGCATCGGGCGCCGGCCAGCTGGCGAACCACCCGAGCATGGCCGGCAGGAGCTGGCGCTGGATGGCCGCGGTGCGCGAGACCCCCTTGGTGAGGGCCTCCAGGTGGCGCACCGAGCCCGCCGGGTCGGCGAAGCCGAGGGCGGCCAACCGCTCGGTGACCGCCTCGGGGGTCATGCGCGCCTGGGAGGCGGTGAGGTCCGACAGGGCGGCCAGCACGGGACGGTAGAAGAGCCGCTCGTGCAGGCGCCGCACCTCCTTGGAGACCTCACCCCATCGGCGCTCCACCTCCTGTGCCGGGTCCTTGGACCACCCCATCGAGCGGCCCAGGCGGCGCAGGTCGTCGGGGTCGGTGGGCACCAAGTGGGAACGTCGCAACCGGTCGAGCTGGATGCGGTGCTCCAGCGAGCGCAGCAGTCGGTAAGCGGGGTCGAGCACGGCGGCGTCCGAGCGCGCGACGTACCCGCCGGCCGCCAGGGCAGCGAGGCCCGGCAGGGTGCTGCCGGTGCGCAGGCCCTCGTCCACCCGCCCGTGCACGAGCTGCAACAGCTGCACCGAGAACTCGATGTCCCGCAGCCCACCCGCGCCGAGCTTGAGCTGCCGCTTGGCCTCCGCGGCGGGGATGTGGGCCTCCACCCGGCGCCGCATGCGCTGGACGCCCTCGACGAACCCGTCGCGGTGGGAGACCTGCCAGACCAAGGGGTCCACGAGGCCCACGAAGGCCTGCCCCAGGTCCGTGTCGCCGGCGACCGGCCGCGCCTTGAGCAGGGCCTGGAACTCCCAGGTGGAGGCCCACCGCTCGTAGTACTGCGAGAAGCTCTCCAGCGTGCGCACCAGCGGGCCGGCCTTGCCCTCCGGGCGCAGGGCGGCGTCGACGGGCCAGAGGGTGCCCTCGGCGGTCGAGGCGCCGCAGGCGGACATGAGACGGGTCGCCAACCGGGCCCCCACCTGCAGCGCGTGGCCCTCCTCGACGCCCTCGGCGGGCTCGGCCACGAAGATGACGTCGACGTCGCTGACGTAGTTCAGCTCCCGCCCTCCGGTCTTGCCCATGGCGATGACGGCCAGCCGCACGTCGTCGGCGTCCTGCACCTCGTGGCGGGCGATCACCAGGGCGGCCTCCAGGGCAGCACCGGCCAGGTCCGCCAGGGCCGCGGCCACCCGGTCGACCACCTCGGTGGGGTCCGGGGCCGTGAGGTCGATGCCCGCGATGCGCAGCACCTGCCCCCGGTAAGCCACCCGCAGTGCGTCGTCACCGGACTCCCCCGCCTCCAGTGCGGACTCGACGGCGTCCCGGAGCACCTCGCGGGACTCCTGCTCGTCCGGGAGCTCCGGGTCCGTGAAGAGGTCGAGCTGCTCGGGGTGACGCACCAGGTGGTCCCCCAGCGCCCGGCTCGCCCCCAGGACCGCCACCAGGCGCGCTGCGGACCCCTCGACGGAGGTCGGGTCGGCCGCGTCGATCCGCTGTGCCCAGGTGCGGCGCTGCCCCGCATCGGCCGCCTCGGCGATGCGGACCGCGGCCAGGGCGGCGCGGTCCGGGTCGGCGGCGCGCCCCAGGGCCCGGGCCAGGCCCAGGTGGTGCGGGAGGTCGTCCCGGTCCAGCAGGGCCGCCAGGTCGGCGATGCACCCCGCGGCCCGGCGCCCCTCGGTGAAGCCCTCGCGCAGGACCCAGGACAACCCGGCAGGCCGGCCGCTCCCGGTGGTCACAGCTGGCGCAGGTAGCGGTCGAGCTCGTAGGGCGTCACCTGCGCCCGGTACGCCAGCCACTCCTCCCGCTTGTTGCGCAGGAAGTAGTCGAAGACGTGCTCGCCGAGGGTCTCGGCGACGAGCTCGGACTCCTCCATCGCCGCGATCGCCTCGCTCAGGGAGGACGGCAGCGGCTGGATGCCCAGTGCCCGGCGCTCCCCGTCGGTCAGGCCCCACACGTCGTCCTCGGCCTCCGCGGGGAGCTCGTACTCCTCCTCGATGCCCTTCAGGCCGGCTGCCAGCACGACCGCGTAGGCCAGGTAGGGGTTGCAGGCCGAGTCCAAGGTGCGCAGCTCGATGCGGCTCGACTGCACCTTGGTGGGCTTGTACATGGGGATGCGGACCATCGCACTGCGGTTGTTGTGGCCCCAGCACACGTGGGCCGGGGCCTCGCCCCCACCCCAGAGGCGCTTGTAGGAGTTCACCCACTGGTTGGTGATGGCGCTGATCTCGCGCGCGTGGTGCAGCAGCCCGGCGACGAAGCGACGGCCCGTGATCGAGAGCTGGTACTCCGCGCCCGGCTCGTGGAAGGCGTTGCGGTCGCCCTCGAACAGGGAGATGTGGGTGTGCATGCCCGAGCCGGGGTGGCCCGCCATCGGCTTGGGCATGAAGGAGGCGAAGGCCTCCTGGCTCAGGGCCACCTCGCGCACGATGGCGCGGAAGGTCATGATGTTGTCCGCGGTCGAGAGCGCATCGGCGTAGCGCAGGTCGATCTCGTTCTGCCCCGGGGCGCCCTCGTGGTGCGAGAACTCCACCGGGATGCCCATGCTCTCGAGCATGTCGATGGCGGCCCGCCGGAAGTCGTGGCCGTCGCCCTGGGCGAGGTGGTCGAAGTAGCCCGCGTTGTCGATGGGGACGGGCCGGCCGTCGGCATCGAGGTCACGCTCGAAGAGGAAGAACTCGATCTCGGGGTGGGTGTAGAAGGTGAAGCCGAGGTCATCGGCCTTCTGCAGGGCGCGCCGCAGGACCTGGCGGGGGTCGGCCGGACTGGGCGTGCCGTCCGGCAGCGTGATGTCACAGAACATGCGCCCGATGCCGGCGCCCTCCCCGCCGCGCCAGGGGACCACCTGGAAGGTGGACGCGTCCGGCATCGCCAGGGTGTCGGCCTCGTAGACGCGGGCAAAGCCCTCGATGGCGCTGCCGTCGAACCCGATGCCCTCGGTGAAGGCGTTCTCCAGCTCGGCCGGCGCCACCCCCACGGACTTCAGGGAGCCCTGCACGTCGGTGAACCACAGCCGCATGAAGCGGATGTCCCGCTCCTCGATGGTGCGGAGGACGAATTCCTGCTGGCGATCCATGGCCCCATCCAACCACCTCCGCCCACCTCGGGCCCGGACGCCGGGAGGCCCGGCGGACACGTGGTCCGCCGGGCCTCCCGAAGTGCGTCCCCCGCGCGGCAGTCGAAGGGGGCGACCGCCGCGCGAGGGATGTGGATCAGTTCATCCACCCACCGACCAGCTCGTTGAGCTGGTCCTCGATCGACTGCGCCACGGCCGCCGTACCGCCCACGATCACCATGTGCTCGGGGGAGGTCTCGTTCAGCTGCGTCTCGGTCACGGCCGGCAGGCGGTCCGGACGGGTCAGCAGCAGCGGGCTGTGCTGGAACCCGGCGTAGGCGCCACCAGTGAGGGCGTCGGGGAAGTCGGTCCCGTCAGCCAGCAGGGCGTAGTTGGGGTCGACACCGAACTCGGCGGCAACCTTGGCGGCCGTCGCGTAGCGGTCGGAGCCCGCCAAGCGCTCGGTGGCGCCCAGTTCGTTGTAGACCGCGTCCGAGATGGCCGCGGGGCCACCCAGCACGACGATCTTCTCGGGGTTGAGCGCGGCCACCGCGTCGGCGGTGGTCTGCTCGACCTCGCCCGGCTTGGTCAGCAGGACGGGGGCGTCCTGCGAACCGGCCAGCGCGGAACCGGTCAGGGCGTCCGCGAAGGCACGCTCCTCACCCGAGGCGATGTACAGCGTGTCAACGTTCGTACCGAACATCTTGGCGACGTTGGCGCTCGTCTCGTAACGGTCCGCACCGCCCACGCGCTCGACCTTCAGGCCCATGCCCTCGAGCTCGGAGGCGACACCCGAGGAGATCGCGGACTCGCCACCGAGGATGACGACGTTCTTGGCCGCCAGGGCCTCGAGCGCGTCCAGGGTCTCGGCCGGGATCCGGTTCTCACGGGTCAGCAGGATGGGGGCGTTCTCGCCGTCCTGCTCCGGGATCGACATCTGCTTCGGCACGTTGCCGTTGGCGGCAGCCGGGCTGGCCGTCATGGCGTCGGCGAACGTGTCACCGGCGGCCAGGTAGACGGTGTCGCTCGGACCGGTCTGCTTGGCCACCTCGGCGGCCGTGCCGTAGCGGTCGTCGCCCCACCAGCGGTCGACGGCGACCTCCGGAGCAGCGGCGTCACAGTTGTCGGCGGCGCCGAAGCAGACCTCCATCGTGTGACCGTCGGTGGAGAGCACCTGCGCACGGACGCCCGAACCCGGCAGCTTCACCGAGTTCTCGGGGTTGGACGGGTCGTAGTAGGCGTTCTCCCCGGTGTCCTCGAAGACCGGCTCGGCGTCGCGGGCCGGGATCTCGGTGGGCTCACCGTTCTTGTGCAGCGTGACCGCGTCCGTGCGCTCGAGGCCGAAGGTGGCGTCGAACGTCTGGGTGCGGTTGCGCATGAGCGTGCCGTCGGCCCAGGCGAGGGCCTCGGGACGCGCGTCGACGGGCAGGGACTGACCGCCACCAGGGTGCGTCGCGGTGTTGTTGTCGGCGTACTCGTCGTTGCTGTACCAGACGAGCATGCCGTTCTGGTAGGGGAAGCGCTCGGCCCAGTCGGGCTGCGCGGCACCGAAACCGAAGTTGTACGGACCCGTGCGCAGCGACTCGTCGTAGGAGCCGTACTGACGGTTCTCCATCAGGTAGAAGTGGCTCTCGTTGCGCGTGACGCTGCCGTCGATCTTCGTGAATCCGTCCAGCGTCCAGGTGGGCTCACCCTCGGCGCCGTCGACGGTGGACTCACCGTCGACCGTGACCGTGAGGTTGTCCAGGAAGGCGCCGTTCTCGTTCACGCCACCGTCGCTCTGGTAGCGGAAGCGGAAGTCGACAGCCTGCCCGGCGTACTCGTCCAGGTCGTAGGACAGGTCCGTCCACCCATCGCTGTCCCCGGAGATCTCAGCGAGCTTGGCCCAGGTGGCCCCACCGTCGGTGGAGACCTCGGCGTACAGGTAGTCGTAGTCCGCCTCGATGAAGTGCTCGGCCTTGGCCGAGACGCTGGCGGAGCTCGCGGCCGTCAGGTCAATCGTGGTGGAGATGGAGCTGTTCAGGTTGTTGGCCGAACCGCTCCAGTACTCGTACTCACCCTCGAACGGGGTGTTGTACTGGTCCACGATCTCCTTGTCCGGGAGCGGGACCGCGATGGCCTGCGGGTTCTTGGTCGCGTGGTAGGCCGGGCCGAGGGTCTTGGTGGTGCTCTCGCCGGGCTGCACCGTCTCGTAGTCCAGCCAGCCGAGCTGCAGCTTCTCCTTGGGGCCCATGAAGCCCGCGGAGGAGCCGATGGACTCCTCACCCTTGTTCAGCCAGGAGCCCGCCGACATCAGCGTCCAGAACGCGGCGCCGTTGTCGCCCCCGTCGGTCGCGTAGTAGTCCGGCAGGCCGAGGTCGTGCGAGAACTCGTGCACGAACACGCCGAGGCCACCGTTCTCCGGCTCGGTGGTGTAGTCACCGATCCACAGGCCGGTGTCACCGATCGGCACACCACCCATCAGGTTGCCCTCCGGACCCGCCTGGCCCTGCAGGGTGGGGAACGCGTACCAGCGGTGGGCCCAGATGGCGTCCTCGCCCTGGGCGCCGCCACCAGCGGACTCGTCCTCGCCAGCGTGCACGACCTGGAAGTGGTCGATGTAGCCGTCGGGCTCGTTGAAGTCACCGTCACCGTCGTAGTCGTACCGGTCCCAGACGTCGTACTGGGCCAGCTCGGCCTGGATCTCGGCCGTGGTCTTGCCCTGCGCGACCTGGTCGTTGTACCAGGCCTCGGCGCTGTCCTTGACGTAGTTCCAGTAGCCGTCCGACTCGGGGATGTTCGGGGAGCCGTAACGCGCCTCGTTGAAGGGCACCTCCACCCAGTCGTACACACCACCCTGGACGTCGAAGCGACCGCTGGACTGCTTCTGGAAGAAGTGCCGGAAGGAGTCCTCCTCGCCGAACATCAACTCGTCGTAGTAGTCGGTGTTGAAGTCGTCCTGCCAGACGGTCGTGTTGTCCTCCGAGCGGTCCGGCTCGGCGATCTGGTTGTGCAGCGGGCCGGGCTCGCCACCGGTGCGCGGGTCGATCTCGTCACCGAACTCGGTGAGGATCGTGAGCACGTTCTCGGTGCGCTCGACGTCGTACTGCACGAACTGCTTCTCGGCGCCCTCACCCAGCTGGATGGAGCGGCTCCCGCTCTTGGTGACAATCTTGGCGTCACCCTTGATGAGCTGCTTGATGGCCTCGTCCTTCATGGCCCGCTGCTTGTCGCCCAGCGGGTGCGGAAGGTCGTCCTTGCGGTGCTCGTGAGAGGTCTGGCCGTCCTGGGACGGGACGGCAGAGACCTGGGCCATGGGAACGGCGGTCATGGCGAATGCCACGAGTGCCGCGCCCGAGAGCCTTGTCGCCTTGCTAGGGGTCACGGTGTCCTCCATCGAGATGGTGTGAGTGGTGAATATCACCACCTGACATCATGTGGCCGGCACCCCCCGGCTGTCACCCGCAGCACGGTCACGATTTGGACACGATTCGAACGTCTTTGCCCCCCAGCGGGTTCCGTCAAGGCCGTCGGCGCTCAACCACAGCGTTCGGCGATGAGGTGCACGTAGGCCCGGGCGCACCGCACCAGGGCCGCCCGGTCGACCCACTCGTCCACCGAGTGTGCCTGCCGGATGTCACCGGGGCCGTACTGCAGCGTCGGGATGCCGGCGGCTGCGTACTGCCGCAGGTCGGACCCGTAGGGCACCCCCATCCGCTCTGGTCGGTCGAAGCCGGCGCGCACCACCGCATCGGCCACCTGGACGGCCAGGGGGTGACCGCTGGGCATCTCGCCGGGGGCGAAGATCCCGCCGGGCCACTCCACCCGCACCGGGTGGTCCCGAAGGAAGTCGTCGGAGGCACAGGCCCGCGCCACGCAGGCTTCGAAGGCGTCACGCGCCTCCTGCGGGTCCTCGTCGGTGCGCACCCCGAAGCGCCCCTCGACGACGAGCTCGTCCAGCACCGTGGAGGCCCAGTCGCCGCCCCGGACGATGCCGATGCTGAGCGGCCACGGGTCGGCCACGGTGTCGAACGGCGGCGGCGGGTCCTGACGGCGCTGCTCCTGCAGCTCCAGGAGCGCCTGACGCACCAGCTCCAGACCCTCCAGGGCGTTGACCCCCTCCCGGGCCATCGCCCCGTGAGCGGCCCGACCCGGGATGATGAGCTGGAAGGTCAGCGAGCCCGCGTTGGCGGTCACCAGGTAGCCGGCGGTGGGCTCGGCGATGACGCACGCCTCGCCCCCGTGTCCCCGGGCGAGGGTGGCGAAGGCGCCCGCCCCGCCGTCCTCCTCCCCACTCACGAGATGGACGGCCAACGGTCGTCGGAAGGTGAAGCCGCTGGCCTGCAGTGCTCGCACCGCGGCGAGGATCGCCGCCACCCCGCCCTTCATGTCGGTGACACCCCGGCCGCGGTACCACAGGCCGTGCTCGTCCTCACCGCGCACGACGGTCCAGGGGTCCTTCTCCGACCAGAGCTCCGCGTCGGTGGCCGGCACCACATCGGTGTGGCCACAGAGGATCAGGGCCGGCTCCCCCTCCGCGGGGCCGAACCGGCCCACGACGCCGCGCAGCGCTGAGCGCTCGACCTCCTGACCCGGCCACCCGTCGCGCCCGGCCAGCTCCCGGACGTCCTCGTCCCACTCGTCGACATCTCCCCCGAGGCGACGCAGCGCCTCCGCCCCCCAGCGCTGGGCGCGGATCTCCTCCGGGGTACCGCCCACGCTGGGTATCGACACCAGGGCCGAGAGGTCCGCGACCAGCCGGCGGTCGTCCAGGACCTCCAGCGCCGCGTCACCCTGGGGACAGGGCTCGATGCGGCCACCCTCGCCCTCGGACTCAGCGGGGTAGGCGTCCGTCCACGGGAACTCCAGCCCACTGGGCAGCGGGCCGGTGTGCTCCTGGGTGCGCGAGCGCTGGGGGGTTGCCTCCATGGGTGCCGGTCAGCCGTTCAGGGGGTTGGCGTCCCAGTTGGCGCCGCCGGGCTGGTCGGCCTCCTCGGCGTTCTGGGCATCCCACTTCTCGGTGTTGGCCCGTGCGCTGGCAAGGGCGTTCTCGGCCTCCTCGCGGGAGTCGTAGGGCCCCATCACGTCGGCGTTGCGGGAACGGCTGTCGCCGGACTCCTCCACCTGGCCGGTGACGATGTTGTAGTAGAAGCTCACGGTTCTCTCCTTGCGCTCGGTGGACCAACTCGACCCACCCTATGCACCGCGGCCACGACGGGCGCGAGACCCGGCTGACCAGATGGACACGCGGGCGGCTCGGTGGCAGTCTTTGAACATGTTCAAACTACCAGGTGAAGCGCCCGCGAGGCGTCGGGCGTGGACCGGCTGGCCCGTGGGTGACCGGCTCCGTGGCGTCGGCCGATGGGTGGTGGGTGTGGCGGCCGCCGCCCTCATCGTCGGTTCGGCCGTGGGGCTCCTGGAGCGAGCACATCGCCGGCCGGTCCCCCTGCCCCCGGAACTGGGCGGTGGCACCGAGTGGATCGAGCCCGCCTGGGCGATGGTCCCGATGGCCATCGCGACCGGGGCGGTGCCGGTGCTCCTGTGGGGACTGGGACGCCCACTCGGACCAGGCGTGGAACCCGCTGCTGGCCCAGGCCGCCTTCCTCGTCTGGGCACCCCTCACCGGGGGTGCGGCGCTCCTCGCCGTGACCGCAGCCGGCATCACGTGGGGCCTGGTCACCCCCTCGGCACCGCCACCGGCCCACGGCCGACGCCCGCTCTCCTAGACTGCGCCGCATGCCTGTCGCTCCCCCGTTGACCCCCGGCCACGTCGGCCCCCGTCGCGAGGTGCCCGCCTCCATCGAGCGCCCCGAGTACGTCGACCGGCCCGCCCCGGCCCCGTTCACGGGCTCGGAGGTGAAGGACGCCGAGACCATCGAGAAGATGCGGATCGCCTGCCGCATCGCCGCCCAGGCCCGGGAGGAGGTCGGGCGGGCAGTCGCCCCGGGCGTCACCACCGACAAGCTCGACCGCATCGGCCACGAGTTCCTGCTGGACCACGGCGCCTACCCCTCGACGCTCGGCTACCGCGGCTACCCGAAGTCGCTGTGCAGCTCGGTGAACGAGGTGATCTGCCACGGCATCCCCGACGACCGGGAGCTCGCCGAGGGCGACATCGTCAACATCGACATCACGGCCTTCATCCACGGCGTGCACGGTGACACCAACGCCACCTTCCTGGCCGGCGACGTCGACGAGGACTCGCGCCTGCTCGTGGAGCGCACCCTCGAGGCCACCCTGCGCGGGATCAAGGCCGCCAAGCCCGGCCGCGAGGTGAACGTCATCGGCCGCGTCATCGAGATGTACGCCAGCCGCTTCGGCTACGGCGTGGTGCGGGACTACACCGGCCACGGCATCGGCACCCACTTCCACAGCGGGCTGATCATCCCCCACTACGACGCCGCGCCGGCCTACTCCGACGTGATCCAGCCGGGCATGACCTTCACCGTCGAGCCGATGCTGAACCTCGGGACCGCCGACTGGACCATGTGGGACGACGACTGGACCGTCGTCACCAAGGACCTCTCCCGGTCCGCGCAGTTCGAGCACACCATCCTCATCACCGACAGCGGACCGGAGATCCTGACCACACCATGAGCAGCTCACAGCACCCCCTGGGCATCGACGTCGGCGGCAGCGGCATCAAGGGCGCCCCCGTGGACCTCGAGAAGGGCGCCTTCGCCACCGAGCGCCTGCGCCTGGAGACGCCGAAGGACTCCACGCCTGCCGCCGTGGCGGAGGTGATCGACGAGATCGCCCAGAAGTTCGCCAAGCAGACCGCCGGGCACCCCATCGGCGTGACCGTCCCGGCCGTGGTCAGCCACGGCGTCGTGCGGACCGCGGCCAACATCGACGACAGCTGGATCGGCACCGACGCCGACGGGCTGTTCTCCGAGCACCTGGGCCGGGAGGTGCACGTGCTCAACGACGCCGATGCCGCCGGGCTGGCCGAGGCCCACTACGGGGCCGCCCGGGGCACCCGGGGGCTGGTGCTCGTCACCACTCTGGGCACCGGCATCGGGACCGCGTTGATCAGCGACGGGCGGCTGCTGCCGAACTCAGAGCTCGGACACATCGAGATCGATGGCGTGGACGCCGAGACCGTGACCGCCAACTCCGCCCGTGAGGGCGAGGACCTGTCGTGGCAGGAGTGGGCCGACCGCCTGCAGACCTACTACTCCACCCTGGAGGACCTACTCTGGCCCGACCTCATCGTCGTGGGCGGGGGCGTGAGCAAGAAGGCCGAGAAGTTCCTGCCCCTGCTGCACCTGCGAGCGCCGATCGTGGCGGCGCAACTCAAGAACGACGCGGGCATCATCGGTGCCGCCCACGCCGCCGTGCACGCGGGTGGGCACGGCTGAGCCACCCGCCGCTGCCGGCTGGCGAACTCAGCGGCTCCCCCGGACAGAGGTCAGGCGAGACCAGGCGCAGCAAGCGATCGCCCCGCCTACCCCGAAAGGGCAGGCGGGGCGACGGCGAGTGCGGTCAGCGACGCGTGCTGCGTGCACCTGCGACGGTCACGGCACCGCCGGCGAGGAGCAGGGCAGCGCCGCCGACCAGGGCCACGCCGGTGTTGTCCGTGGCGGCGTACCCGGTCTCAGCGGTCGGGCCCTCGACGTCCGGCGCGGGGGCCGGGGTCTCCTCGACGGGCTTCGGAGCCGGCTTGGGCGCGGGCTTCGGGGCGGGAGCGGGCTCCGGGGCCGGCTTGGGGGCAGGCGCGGTCTCGGGGTGGATGTAGGTGCCGCGCTTGGTGGGGTCCGGGTGGTCGCAGCCGACGCCGTCACCATCGCGGTCGAACTTCTTCTTGTAGACCGGGCTGCTGGCCGGGATGTTGTAGTAACCCGCCTCGTTCGCCTCGGTGCAGTTGGCGAAGTCCGGGGTGGCGGCCTGGGCAGGGGCGACGAGGCCGGTGGCCAGGAAGGCGCTTCCGGCGACCGTCAGCAGGAGCTTGCGCATGATGGTTCCTCTCGATCGGGCAGGGCTGTGGGGCCGGTGGCCCCACAGCCACCGTAGGGCACCCCATCACGCCGCGCAGCCGGAAGAGGGCACGGCGGGGCGCCCTCTGGGCTGGGCGGGGCCCCCTCCACGGGGCAGGTGCACTCGTGCCTGGAGGGCACGGACGAGGAGGTGCTGTCGGACGTGCGGGACGGTGCAGAACTGGCCTCAGGACGGGGATTCTGCGCCCCCCCCGATGGCGATGAGGTGAGACGAGCCGGCCTGTAAGCCGGGTCCTGTGCCCGGCCCGGATCACTCCGGGCCGGGTGACGGCCATCCATCTCGGGTGGCTGTTGCCAGCCACCTCCAGCGGTCTACCCGCGCGCTCGGGCGGGACGCCCTCGGACACGCGCTGTCTGACCTTGCTCCCGGTGGGGTTTGCCGAGCCACGCCAGTCACCTGGCGCGCTGGTGGTCTCTTACACCACCGTTTCACCCTCACCCGTGCGTGCACGGGCGGTCTGTTCTCTGTGGCACTGTCCCGCGGGTCACCCCGGGTGGCTGTTGGCCACCACCGTTCCCTGTGGAGCCCGGACTTTCCTCGGCGGGTGCCCTCCAGGGGCCCCGACGCGACCGTCCGGCCGACTCGTCTCGGCCGCAGAGTCTACGACCTCGCGGGACCGGCCCTCCCGGTTAGGCGAGCTCGAAGGCGAGGCGGTGCTCGCGGACGTCCGCCTCGGTCAGCCGCACCCGCACCTCGTCGCCGGGCTCGACCTGTCCCTGTGCCCGGGCCACGACCGCGGGCTCGGGGATCTGCACGGTGAAGCCGTCGGAGTCGTCGACGTCCACCACGATGCCGTCGAACTCCTCTCCCACGTGCGGGTGCAGCACGGCAGCCTCCACCGCATCGACACAGGCACGCTCCACGCTCTTGGCACGGGAGCCCGCGGCCTTCATCAGCTCCGGCAGCTCCGGCAGGGCCTCGCGCGCCCAGGCGGGGATGTCCTGCTCGGCACAGATCGCGGCGCAGATCTCCAGCACGAAGCGGTCGACCAGGCGCCGCAGCGGCGCGGTGGCGTGCGCGTAGGGAGCGGCGATCGCTGACTGCGTCCGCACCTCGGGCTCCTGCCCGTCGAAGGCCGTGTACCCGGCGCCCCGGAACAACGAGGTCGCCTCGTGGACCAAGAAGAGGTGCCGCCCGTCAGTGGTGTCCAGCGAGCGCAGGAAGTCGCCGTAGCTCATCTCCTGCGGCCAGTCCACACGCAGCCCCCTCGCCTGGCGGCGCAGCGCGTCGATGTCCTGGGTCTCCGGGTCGGGCATGGTCCGCAGGATGCCGACCTTTGCACCCAGCATCAGGTCCGCGGCGGCCATGCCCGTCATCAGGGAGATCTGGGCGTTCCAGTCCTCCGCCGGCAGCAGGGGGCGGAAACGGGTGACGAAGTGGCCGCCCTCGGCCTCGACCTCCTGCTCGGGCATGGGCAGGGTCGCGCCGCCGCGCGCCTTCTCCTGCTCGATGCGGAGCACACCCACCTCCTTGAGCAGCAGCAGCGTCTCCTCGGCCGAGCCGTCGTCGATCTGCTCCTGCGCCTCGACGTAGGTGTAGCGACGGCGCGACCGGACCGCCGCGCGGCCCACGCTGGCCGAGGTGACGGCGCCCGCCGCATCGAGGTGCAGCTCCCACACGAACGCGGGGCGGTCCTCCTCCGGCAGCAGCGAGGCAGCCCCCTCGGACATCACCGGCGGGTGCAGCGGCGTGCGCTCGTCAGGGCAGTAGATGGTGAGCCCGCGCCGCAGGGACTCCGCGGCGATGGCACCCTCCGGCGCCACGAAGGCCGGGACGTCCGCGATGGCGTAGCGCACGAGGAAGCCGTCGCCCTCGCGCTCGATGTGCATCGCCTGGTCCAGGTCCATCGAGCCCTCGGGGTCGATGGTGATGAACTCCACCGCCCGCTCGTCACGTTCGGGCAGCACGTCGGTGCCGGCCACCTCCTCGGCCTCCGCGAGGACCTCGGGCGGGAACTCGGCAGGGATCTCGTGCTCGGCGCGGATCGCCTCGAAGGCCTCCACCAGCGCCGGGGCAGCGGCGGGGCGCACGGCCTCGGCGTCGGTCGCGGTGGAGGGGTCCGGGTGGCCCGGACGCAGGGTCAGGTGGGGATGTGCCATGGCGGCACCCTAGCCACGTACCGTGCGCGTGTGCTGATCCTGCTGCCTCCCTCGGAGTCCAAGACCGCCCCGGTGCGCGGTCGACCCGCTCGGACCGGTGACCGATCCTTCCCCGCCCTGGAGCCCGTCCGCGAACGCGTGGCGCGTGCCGTGGCCGCCCGCAGCGCCGAGGGCCCGGCCGCGCTCGGCCTGCAGGAGTCCCTCGCCGAGGAGGTGGCGCGCAACACCCGGCTCGACAGCGCCCCCACCGCCCGCGCCGATGCGGTGTACTCCGGGGTGCTCTACGACGCCCTGGACACGGCGTCGCTCTCCCCCGCCGGGCGGCGGCGCGCCAGCCAGTGGTGCGTCGTGGTCTCGGCCCTGCACGGCGCGGTCCGGCTGGGTGACCGCATCGCCCCCTACCGGCTGGCCATGAACACCCCGGTGCCGGAGCTGGGACCGCTGGCCGCCCTGTGGCGCGCCCCGCTGGCCGAGGCGCTGCCCGGTGCGGCAGGAGCCCGCGGGCTGGTGGTCGACGCACGCTCATCCACCTACGTCGCCGCGTGGCGTCCGCAGGGCGACCTGGCGCGGCGCTGGGTGGCCCTCGAGGTCCCCGGGGCCACGCACATGGCCAAGCACACGCGGGGGCTGGTGGCCCGGGCGATCTGCGAGCAAGGCCTCAACCCGGCCCGCCCGGAGGAGCTCGCGGCGCAGCTGCGCGACCACGGCTTCACGACGGACCTGCTCGACCCCGCCTCGTCCTCGGCGCCCTGGCGCCTGCAGGTGAACGTGGCCTGATCCCCAGCGGTCGGTCAGCGGGCGGGGAGACCCTCGAGGTGGCTGCGCACGTTGAGCCCGCTGAGCTCGACGAAACCGCCCGGCACGTCGGGCCCGACGAACTCGAGCGTGTGGAAGGCCGCGGGGTGCTGCCCCAGGGCCCAAGACCGCGGGTAGCCCATGCCCAGCACGGACTCCAGCGCGGTCATGATCGCGATGCGGTGCGCCGCCACCACGACCGTGTGCAGCTCCTCCTCCACGGCCGTCCTCCCGAGCGCCTGCAGTCCCTCCAGCACCCGGAGGGCCACCTCCTGGTGGGTCTCCCCGCCGGGGACCACGCAATCCGGATCCTGGGCGAACGCGCGGGCCAGACCATGGCCCTGCTCGTCGACCTCCCGCCACGAAAGGCCGTCCCACTCGCCGAAGGCCTGCTCGTCGAACCGCGCGTCCTGGCCCGCCCCGAGGCCCAGGGCCGCCGCAACTCCCCCGCCGGTCTGCCGGGCCCGCTCGAGGCTGGAGGTGACCACGCGCACCCGCCCCTGCGTCGCCGGCTCGGCCAACAGCCGCCCCAGCTCCTCGGCCGCGCGCGCCGCCTGTCGCTCCCCCAGCGCCGAGAGGGGCGGGTTGCTGCCGCCCCGCCCGTCGATGCGGTAGGTCTCGGTGTACTCGGTCACCCCGTGGCGCAGCAGCACCAACTGCCAGCGGTGCCCACCTGCCAGCGTTCCCGCCCCGGCCTCGGCCCGGGCGGCGGCGCCCCCAGCGGGCAGGGCACCGGGCGGCTCCGGTGCGTGGGTCTCGTCGCGGACCTGCTTCCCGCCCTGGGCCTCCTCGCCGGCCCCCTCACCCTGGGTCACGACACCGTCCTTGCCGACCATGCTCAACCCTCCTGGGTGCTGACGACGAAGTCCCACGGGTCGGTGCACGTGGCGCTGACCGTCGCGGTGATCTCGGCCCCCGTGACCTGGCGCACTCCCGCGACGAGCCGCTCGCCGGCGTACCGCAGCCAGAGCGACTCGGTGGCCCAGTGACCCGCATCGATGACGAAGGGGCCGTCGGCGCCCCCGCTGCGCGCTGCCAGCAGGCCGTGCTCGCGGAACTCGCTCACGGGGTGGTGGCGCAGGTCGGCCGTGACGTAGACGTCCGCGCCCGCCTCCCGCACGGCATCGAACTCGCGGTCCCCCGAGCCGCCGAGCACGGCCACGCGCTCCACACGCCCGTCGCGCGGACCGGCCACCCGGAGCCCCGCCGGCGCACCGGGCAGGACGCCGGCCAGGTGCTCCGCGAACTGAGCCAGGGTCATCTCCTGGGCGAGCTGCCCCACCCGGCCCAGGGGCTGGCCCTCGGGCAGGGACAGCGGCTCCACGTGCTGCAGGCCCACCGCGGATGCCAGGGCCTCGTTCACGCCACCGCGGGCGACGTCGGCGTTGGTGTGCGCCGAGTACAGGCCCACCCCGCCACCGGCCAGGGCCAGCACCGCGGCGCCCTTGGGCTCACTGGGCAGGACGGCGTGCAGGCCGCTGCGCAGCAGGTGGTGGTGCGTGACCATCAGGTCGTGCCCCCCGGCCACCGCCTCGTCGACCACCGCCAGGGTGGGGTCGACCGCCAGCAGCACCGACCGCACGGGGGCCGACGGGTCGCCGACCGTCAGGCCGACGGTGTCACCACCGAGGGCCGTGTTCGGCGGGAACATCGCATCGAGGACGTCCACCGCATCGGCAAGGGTGCACAGGCTGGTCTCCATGTGGGCCCGGCCGGGATCGAACCGACGACACCTGCGGTGTAAACGCAGTGCTCTGCCAGCTGAGCTACAGGCCCCGTGCGCGGCGGGCGCCGCGCGGGGTCATCCTGTCACCCCGCACCGGGCACCCGCCCGTCAACCGTGCGTCACCCGCGCCGACGCGTCGGGCGACCGAGCTTGGTGGCCAGCCACACGTCATCGATCTGGACCGAGCTCTGGGGCTGCAGGCCGGCGGTCTTGGCCGCGTCGTCGACATCGGCCTGGTCGACGTGCAGCTCGTGCTTGAGGTTCGGCGTGACCAGCAGGACGAACCCGTCGTCCTCGAGCCCGCCCAGGGCATCGACGCAGTCGTCCGTCAGGTCGCCGTCGCCGGCGCGGAACCACAGCAGGCACACGTCCACCGGCCCGGTGTAGGACTCGTCCTCCAACGGTGCCCCGGTGGTCTCCTCGATGGCGAGGCGCAGGTCCTCGGGGACGTCGCTGTCCCACCCGACCTCCTGGACGATTTGGTCGTCGCTGATGCCCAGCCGGTCGGCCAGGGCACGTGCGCCCGCCGTTGCGGTCGCCTCCACGTGGTCCTCCTCGTGATGTCCGTGGGTGCCGGGCGCGGACGGCGCCGGCACACCCCGCGGCCGGCGCCGCAGGTGCCTCCATGATGCACGGCCGCCTGCCCCACACCACAACCTCCCCCTGTCTGGGCCGAGGACGCCCCCGGGTGGAACAATGGACGCAGTACGCCTGCACACTTCGGTGCAGACAGCCCGTCAAGCGGCCGCGGCCGCTCGGCGGGTGGCGCGCGTGAGGAGGAGAAGTTTCGTGTCGACCAAGGATTCCGGACCGATTCTCAACGGTCTGCCCAGCCAGCTCCCGGACATCGACCCCGAGGAGACCGGTGAGTGGTTGGACTCGCTGGACGGGCTCGTCGAGGAGCGGGGGCGCGCCCGCGCGCGCTACGTGATGCTGGAGCTGCTCAACCGCTCGCGGGAGCAGCAGGTTGGCGTCCCCTCGCTGACCACCACCGACTACATCAACACCATCGGCCCCGAGGCGGAGGCCTGGTTCCCCGGTGACGAGGAGGTGGAGCGCCGCTACCGCGCCTGGATCCGGTGGAACGCCGCGATCATGGTGCACCGCGCCCAGCGCCCGGAGATCTCCGTCGGCGGGCACCTCTCGAGCTACGCCTCGGCCGCCACCCTCTACGAGGTGGGCTTCAACCACTTCTTCCGCGGCCGCCAGCACCCCGGCGGCGGCGACCAGGTCTTCTTCCAGGGCCACGCCTCCCCCGGCATCTACGCCCGCTCCTTCCTGGAGGGCCGCCTCACCGAGGACCAGCTCAACGGTTTCCGGCAGGAGAAGTCCCACTACGTGGACGGCAAGCTCATTGCGCTGCCGAGCTACCCGCACCCGCGGAGCATGCCGGACTTCTGGCAGTTCCCGACCGTCTCGATGGGGCTGGGCCCGCTGGGCGCGATCGCGCAGGCCCAGTTCAACAAGTACCTGCACAACCGCGGCCTGAAGGACACCAGCGACCAGCACGTGTGGGCCTTCCTCGGTGACGGCGAGATGGACGAGCCAGAGTCCCGCGGCGCGCTGCAGATCGCGGCGAACGAGGGCCTGGACAACCTGACCTTCGTGGTGAACTGCAACCTGCAGCGTCTGGACGGTCCGGTGCGCGGCAACGGCAAGATCGTGCAGGAGCTCGAGGCCTTCTTCCGTGGCGCAGGGTGGAACGTCATCAAGGTGCTCTGGGGCCGTGGCTGGGACGACCTGCTGGCCGCGGACCGCGACGGCGCGCTGGTCAACCTCATGAACTCCACGCCCGACGGGGACTTCCAGACCTTCCGTGCCAACGACGGCGCCTACGTGCGCGAGCACTTCTTCGAGCGCGACCCGCGGACCGCCAAGATGGTCAAGGACTGGTCCGACGAGGACATCTGGTGGAAGCTCAAGCGCGGCGGTCACGACTACCGCAAGGTCTTCAGCGCCTACCAGGCGGCCATGAACCACTCCGGCCAGCCGACGGTGATCCTCGCCCACACCATCAAGGGCTACTCGCTCGGCTCGCACTTCGCCGGGCGCAATGCCACGCACCAGATGAAGAAGCTGACCGTGGAGGACCTGAAGGGCTTCCGCGACAGCCTGCAGATCCCGGTGCCGGACTCAGCCTTCGAGGACGATCAGTTCGCCGCGCCGTACTACCACCCCGGCGAGGACGACGAGACGATCCAGTACATGCTGGACCGCCGCAAGAAGCTGGGTGGGGACCTGCCGGCCCGCCTCTCCGAGCACGTGCCGCTGACCCTGCCGCCGGAGAAGACCTACGAGATCGGCCGCAAGGGGTCGGGCACGCAGGCCGTGGCCACCACGATGGCCTTCGTCCGCATCCTCAAGGACATGATGCGGGATTCCGAGATCGGCAAGCGGATCGTGCCGATCATCCCCGACGAGGCCCGCACCTTCGGCATGGACGCCTTCTTCCCGACGGCCAAGATCTACAACCCCCACGGGCAGAACTACGAGTCGGTGGATGCCAACCTCATGCTGTCCTACAAGGAGAGCACCGAGGGGCAGATCCTCCACATGGGCATCAACGAGGCCGGGTCGGTGGCTGCCTTCACCGCCGCGGGGTCGTCCTACGACACCCACGACCTGCCGATGATCCCGGTGTACGTCTTCTACTCGATGTTCGGCTTCCAGCGCACCGGCGACAGCATCTGGGCTGCCGCCGACCAGCTGGCGCGCGGCTTCCTCATCGGGGCGACGGCGGGCAAGACGACGCTGGCGGGGGAGGGCCTGCAGCACATGGACGGCCACAGCCCGCTGCTGGCCGCCTCCAACCCGGCCGTCGTCTCCTACGACCCGGCGTTCTCCTACGAGATCTCGCACCTGATGGCCGAGGGCATGCGCCGCATGTACGGCGAGGACGCCGAGAACGTCATCTTCTACCTGACGGTCTACAACGAGCCGATGGTGCAGCCCAAGGAGCCCGAGGACGTCGACGTCGAGGGCATCCTCAAGGGTGGCTACCTGCTGGCCGAGGGCGAGGCCGAGGGACCGAAGGCGCGCCTGCTGGCCTCCGGCGTGGGTGTGCCCTGGGCGCTGGACGCCCAGCAGGAGCTCGCGGAGCGCTGGGGCGTGAACGCCTCGGTGTTCTCCATCACCTCCTGGAGCGAGCTGGCCCGCGAGGCCACCCGCTGCGACGAGAAGGCCTTCCTGCACCCCGACGAGGAGCAGGAGACGCCGTACGTGCAGCAGCTTCTGCCGGCCGGTGAGGGCCCGGTCGTGGCCACGAGCGACTACATGCGCGCCGTGCCCGACCTCATCGCCCCCTGGGTGCAGGACGACTACTACGCCCTGGGCGCCGACGGGTTCGGCTTCTCCGACACCCGCCCGGCCGCCCGGCGGTACCTGCACATCGACTCCGCGTCGATGGTGGTCAAGACCCTCCAGCTCCTGGAGAAGCGAGGCGAGGTGGAGGCCGGCCGCGCCAAGGAGGCCGCCGAGCACTACCGCCTGCTCGACACCACGGCGGGCACCTCGGGTGAGGCCGGCGGCGACGCCTGAGCCCCTCCCCCCGCACGACGAGGCGCCCCCGGCTGATGCCGGGGGCGCCTCGTCGTGTCCCGGCGGTCAGGCCCGACGCGCACCCTGCCGCACCAGGAGGGCGCCCAGCGCAAGTGCCCCGGCGCCGGCGAACAGGCCGGGAAGCGCGCTCGGAAGACCCTGCGCGGGCGCGGCCACACCGGTGTCGATGATGGGGCCCTGCTCCTCACGCCAGGCGTCACGGGTGGTGACCGCCAACCCCGGCTGGTCGGAGAAGACCCCGTCGACACCAGCCTCGAGGTGGGCACGGACCAGGGTGTCCATGTCCCCCAGCTCGGCCGGGTCCTGCGAGCTGCGCAGCGACTCGGGCAGGAAGGCGTTCTCCGCCCGGAAGGTGTAGGGCGTCACGGCGAGGCCCGCGGCGTGCGCGTCGGCGACCAACGAGGTCGGCTCCCCGAGCACCCCGTCCTCCTCGGGGACGACCAGCGTGCGCTCGGGGCCGATGGCGTCGATGTCCCGGGCCAGCTCGTTGAGCCCCTCGGGTTTCATGAGGTCCGCATAGGTGCGGGGGTCGCCGGCGGACTCCAAGTCCCACGGCTGTCCCTCGGACGCGGTCAGGAAGACCAGCGGCACCTCGGCACCCAACGAGCGGTTGAGGTCCACGAGGTTCTGCAGCTCGAAGCTCTGGACGTGCACCGGCGCGTCCGCGTGGTCCAGGTGCGCCGCACGCAGCTGCTCGACCAGACCCTCCTCCATGGACAGTCCGAGGCCGTCGAAGTAGGTGGGGTGCTTGACCTCCGGGATGATGCCGATCTCGCGCCCGGTCTCGGCCGAGAGCCGCTCGCGCAGCTCGAGCACCTCCGCGAAGGTGGCCACCTCGAACTGGCCGTCGTAGCGGGTGTTGCCGGGGCGCTCGGCGGGGATGCGCTCGACCGCGCGGAGCGTCTTGAGTTCGGCCAGCGTGAAGTCCTCGGTGAACCAGCCGGTGAGCTCGACGCCGTCGATGGTCTTGGTGGTCCGACGGTCGGCGAACTCCGGGTGGTCGGCGACGTCCGTGGTCCCGGAGATCTCGTTCTCGTGGCGGCAGACCAGGACGCCGTCCCGGGTGCTGACGAGGTCGGGCTCGAAGAAGTCGGCCCCCATCCGCACGGCCAGCTCGTAGGCCTCGAGCGTGTGTTCGGGCCGGTGCCCGGAGGCCCCGCGGTGGCCGATGACCCACGGCTTCTCGGCCGTGAAGACGGGGTGTGCGGTCTGGGGGTGCGACGTGCCGTCACCGCCGGTGGCGGTGGCGGGGGCGGCGGTCACGAGGGCCAGTCCGGTGGCGGTCAGGAGGAGGGAGGCGGCAGAGCGCGTTGAGTTGTCCACCTCCCCAGCCCACCAGCGCTGCCCCAACGGTCGGTGGCTCCCGGATGAGGGCGGGGTGTGCAGTGACCGAACGCCCGGTGAACAGCTGCCTCTCCCGGCCGAGGGCAGGCCGTCGGGTGCGGACCCCCGCTCGTTGTCGAAGACCTACAGTGACCCCATGACAGCGCCTGCCGTGGACGACCGGACCCTCGCCCAGCTGCGCGCCCAGGTCTCGGAACTCACCCACCAGGCACTGCTGCAGATGGAGCGACACGAGTGGTACCGCGAGCTCTCCGCGGAGCACCGGTCGGGGGTGGCGCTGGTGGCCGAGGCCGGCATCCGTGCCTTCGGCGAGTGGCTCTCCGGACGGGGCGAGCCCGGCCGGGCCACCCTCGTCTTCGCCGACGCCCCCCGCGAGCTCAGCACGGCCCTGAGTCTGGAGCAGACCATCGAGCTGGTCCGGGTGACGGTGCACACCGTCGAGGAGTCCGTGGAGGACCTCGCGCACGACCCCTCCGAGCGGGACCGGTTGCTGGTGGCCTGCCTGCGCTTCAGCCGAGACATCGCCTTCGGTGCCGCCACGGTGTATGCGCGCGCCGCCGAGGCCCGCGGCTCTTGGGACTCCCGGCTGGAGTCGCTCGTGGTCGACGCCGTCCTGCGGGGCGAGGCCACCGAGGACATCCACTCCCGGGCCGCGGCACTCGGCTGGGGGCAGGCGCAGGGGGTCGCCGTCGCGGTGGGCACCAGCAGCGACCTCACCGACGAGGCGGAGCTCGTCCGGCAGGTCCGCAGCGCCTGTCGCCGCCACGGCCGGGAGGCCCTGGTCACCATCAACTCCGGGCGTGTGGTGGTGGTCCTCTCCGGCCTCGACGACGCCGAGGACGCGTTCGCGCCACTGACCGCCGCCCTGGACGAGAGCCCGGTGGTGGTCGGGCCGGTCGTGCCCCACCTCTTCGCCGCCGGCCGCTCAGCCCGGGCCGCCCTGGCCGGGTGGAACGCCTCACGCGCCTGGCCCGACGCCCCGGCCGCAGTGCGCTCGAGCGAGCTGCTCCCCGAGCGGGTCCTGGCCGGTGACGACTCGGCCCGCCGCGAGCTCACCAAGCTGGTGGTCCGCCCCTTGGAGGAGGCCGGCCGCGACCTGCTCGCCACCGCCGAGACGATGCTGACGCAGGGTGGCGCGCTCGAGGCCAGCGCCCGGGCACTGTTCGTCCACGTCAACACGGTGCGCTACCGGCTCGCCCGCATCGAGGAGGTCGTGGGGCTCGACCTCACCGACCCGCGGGACGCCTGGACGCTCCGGGTGGCGCTGGCGGTGCACCGCATCGACGCCCCGCGGGTTCCCCAGTGGAGGCGGTCGGTGCAGGGAGACGCCTGACTTTTGGAGGAAACCTCCAGAGATGTGGGAGGTCCTCGGTGATTCCCCACCCCGGCACGCCCCCGGAATGCCTTGCAAGAGTGGGGCTCGTGCTTGCGATCGTCTGCCCTGGACAGGGCGCTCAGTCCCCCGGCTTCCTCGCCCCCTGGCTCGAGCTGCCCGGTTTCGCCGACCGGATGGCGTGGCTCTCCGCGTGTGCGGGGATCGACCTGGTGGCTCACGGCACCACCTCGGACGCGGACACCATCCGTGACACGGCCGTGGCCCAGCCGCTCATCGTCGGCTCCGGCCTGGTGAGCTTCCTGGCCCTCTTCGACCACCCCGCCGACGCCTACCGGACGGTGCGCGTGGGGGCCGGTCACAGCGTCGGGGAGATCACCGCCGCCGTCGGCACCGGCGTCCTCAGCGCCGAGCAGGCCATGGTCTTCGTGCGGGCCCGGGGCCAGGGCATGGCCGAGGCCTCGGCCCGCACGCCCACCTCCATGCGGGCCGTCGTCGGCGGTGACCGCGACGAGGTCGTGGCCGCCATCGAGGCCGCGGGGCTGACCGCGGCCAACCAGAACGGCGCGAACCAGGTGGTCGCTGCGGGCACGGTCGAGCAGCTCGAGGCCTTCGCGGCCCAGCCGCCGGCCCGCACCCGCGTGATCCCGCTGCAGGTCGCCGGGGCCTTCCACACCGAGCACATGAGCCCGGCCGTCGAGACCCTGGCCGGCTACGCCCGTGCCATGAGTACCCACGACGCCCGCATCGACCTCGTCTCCAACGCCGACGGCTCGGTGCTGCGCTCGGGGCGCGAGGTGCTCACCCGCCTGGTGACCCAGGTCTCGCGCCCGGTGCGTTGGGACCTGTGCATGGACGCCTTCGCCGACATGGGGATCACCGGCGTCATCGAGATCCCGCCGGCCGGCACGCTGACGGGCCTGGTCAAGAAGCACCTCAAGGGCGTCGAGGCCCTCGCGCTCAAGACCCCCGACGACCTCGAGGCGGCCCGGCGCATGATCGCCGAGCACGGTGAGGACCGGTCCGAGGGCACCGACCACCCGACCTGGCGGATGCTCGTCTCCCCCGCCAAGGGGACCGTCGACCTCGCCTGCTGTGACAAGGGCGAGGGCGGGCGTTTCGCGGCGGGCGACCAGCTCGCCACGGTTCGCGCACTGCGCGAGGAGGTGCCCGTCGTGGCCACCCACGGTGGGCAGATCGTCGAGTGGCTCGTCCAGGACGGCGACCCGGTGGCCCCCGGACAGCCGATCGTCCGGATCCACCCCAGCCAGGAGGACTGATGCAGGCACTGCGCACGACCACCTCCCTGCGCCCGGCCGCCATCTCCGGCGTCGGCGCCTTCCGCCCCGAGCGCGTCGTCCCCAACAGCGAGCTCGTCGAACGCATCGACTCCAGCGACGAGTGGATCCGACAGCGCTCCGGCATCGAGGAGCGCCGCTGGGCCTCCGCGGAGGACACCACGCTCTCGATGGCGACCGCGGCCGCGCGGCAGGCACTCGAGCACGCCGGTGTGACGGCCGACCAGCTGGGCGCCATCGTCGTCGCGACCGTCTCGAACCCGATGCGGACCCCCGGCGTGGCCCCGATGCTGGCCGCCGAGCTGGGCAGCACCGCCCCCGCCTTCGACCTGTCCGCCGCGTGCGCGGGCTACTGCCACGGCATCGCCCTGGCCAACGACATGGTCGGGGCCGGCACCGCCGACCACGTGCTGGTGGTCGGCGTCGAGCTCCTCTCCCAGTTCACCGATCCCGACGACCGCGGCACCGCGTTCCTCTTCGGCGACGCCGCCGGCGCCGCCGTGGTCAGCCTCTCGGAGGTCTCCGGCATCGGCCCCACCGTCTGGGGCTCGAAGGGCGACCAGTGGGAGGTCATCCGCACCCGCGAGGACGGCATGCTCACCATGGCCGGCCAGTCGGTCTTCCGGTGGGCCGTCTGGGGCATGGCCCCCATCTGCCAGCAGGCGCTGGACGCCGCCGGCGTGGCCGCCACGGACCTGGATGTGTTCATCCCCCACCAGGCCAACGCGCGCATCACCGCGGAGATGGTGAAGCAGTTGGGCCTCCCGGCCCACGTGCCCGTCGCGGACGACATCCGACGGACCGGAAACACCTCGGCCGCGTCCATCCCCGTGGCCACCGCGAGGATGCTGGCCGACGGATCCGCCCCGTCCGGTGGGCTCGCGCTGCAGATCGGATTCGGAGCCGGGTTGGTATACGCCGCTCAGGTCGTCCGTCTGCCCTGAGGACTCCCGCGGTCCGGCGGGTCAACACCGGACCACACCCGGTCGGCAGCTGCCGACACCATCGAGGGCCCAGGCGGGCCCACCACAGGAGGAACCATGGCTCAGTCCGATCAGGAGATCCTGACCGTGCTCGCTGACGTCGTCAGCGAGGAGACCGGCATCGAGCCGGCAGAGGTCACCCCGGAGAAGTCCTTCGCCGGCGACCTCGACATCGACTCGCTGTCGATGATGACCATCCTCGTGAACGTCGAGGAGAAGACCGGCGTCGCCATCCCCGACGAGGAGATGGGCAATCTGAACACCGTTGCCGACGCCGTGAACTACATCAAGTCCCACCAGGCCTGAGGCCACCTGCGGGGCCGGGCGGCCTCTGCAGAACGCCCGGCCCCCATCAGACTTCTCTCACCACCGGAGGAACCATGACCGACGTCGTCGTCACCGGCCTGGGCGCCATCACCCCGCTGGGTGGCACCGTGGCCGAGACCTGGCAGGCCCTGTTGAACGGCACCTCGGGGGCCGCTGCCCTCCCGCCGGAGTGGAAGGACCAGTACGGGCTGCCCGTGGAGTTCGCCACCCAGGTGACCGCCGACGTCGAGGACGTCCTCTCCCGGGTCCAGGCCAAGCGCATGGACCGCACCACCCAGTTCTCGCTGATCAGCGCCAAGCAGGCCTGGGCCGACGCCCAGTCGCCCGAGGTGGACCCCGCCCGGCTCGCCGTGGTGATGGGCACCGGCATCGGCGGTGTGGTGACGGTGATGAACCAGTGGGACGTGCTGCGCGAGAAGGGCACGCGCCGCGTCTCCCCGCTGACCGTCCCCATGCTGATGCCGAACGCCGGCGCCGCCGCCGTGTCGCTGGAGCTGGGCGCCCGTGGGGCCTCCCGCACCCCGGTGAGCGCCTGCGCCTCGGGCGCCGAGGCCGTCGCCGTGGGCCTGGGGCTGCTGCGTCGCGGTGAGGCCGACGTCGTCGTGGTCGGCGGCGCAGAGAGCTGCATCCACCCGATGCCGATGGCGGGCTTCGCACAGATGCAGGCCCTCTCGACCCGCAACGACTCCCCCACCACGGCCTCGCGCCCGTACGACACCGACCGCGACGGGTTCGTCCTGGGCGAGGGGGGTGGCGCGCTGGTGCTCGAGAGCGCCGAGCACGCCGCGGCCCGCGGGGCGCGGGTGTACGCCCGGGTGCTCGGGGCCGGCATGACCTCCGACGCCCACCACATCGCGGCCCCGGAGCCCGAGGGCGTCGGCGCCGCCAGCGCGATGTCCATGGCCGTGGAGGACGCCGGCGTGAGCGCGGCGGACATCGTCCACGTCAACGCCCACGCCACCAGCACGCCGGTCGGCGACATCGCCGAGAGCAAGGCGATCCGCCGCGCCTTCGGTGACGAGGCCGACCACATGGCCGTCTCGGGGACCAAGTCGCTCACGGGGCACCTGCTGGGTGGCGCCGGAGCCGTCGAGTCGGTCTTCACCGTGATGGCCCTGCACGACCGCACCGCCCCTGCCACCGCCAACATCGAGAGCTTCGACGAGGCGATCCAGCTGGACGTGGTCCGCGACGCGCACCGGGAGCTCCCCGCCGGCCAGGTGGCGGCCCTGAACAACTCCTTCGGGTTCGGCGGCCACAACGTCGCCGTGGTCTTCGGGAGCGCCTCGTGAGCGCCCCCGAGTCCACCCCCAGCAGCACCGCCGCGGCCGCAGCCGGCAAGCCGCCGCGGGACCAGGACCCGCGCAATCCCGTCGCCCGCCTGGAGCGCTTCTTCGACGACGGCACCTGTGAGCTGCTCACCCCCTGGGACGACTCCGGCATGGTGGCCGGCCGCGGCGAGGTGGACGGCACCGCGGTCGTCGCCTTCGCCGCCGACCCCACCATCCAGGGCGGCGCGATGGGGCAGGCCGGCTGCAAGGTCATCCTCACCGCGTACGAGGCCGCCCTGGGTGCGGGCACCCCCATCGTGGGCCTGTGGCACTCCGGTGGCGCCCGCCTCGCCGAGGGGGTCGTCTCCCTGCACGCCGTGGGTGAGGTGTTCGCCGTGATGACCCGCGTCTCCGGCGTGATCCCGCAGATCTCCCTGGTGCTGGGTGCCGCCGCTGGTGGTGCTGCCTACGGGCCGGCCCTGACCGACCTGGTCGTGCTGGGCCCCGAGGGGAGGGTCTTCGTCACCGGCCCCGACGTCGTGCGCTCGGTGACCGGCGAGCAGGTGGACGCACTGCGCTTGGGCGGCCCGGAGCCGCACGGGCGACGCTCCGGCGTGGTCCACGTGGTGACGACCACCGACGACGAGGCCTTCGAGCGGACTCGCGCGCTGTGCTCGCTGTTCGGCAACCAGGGCACGTTCGACCTGGGGAGCGTCACCGACCGGGACCTGGCTGCCACCTTCCCCAGCTCCCCCAAGCGCGCCTACGACGTGCACCCGCTCGTGGCCGACCTGCTGGACGGCGAGGGCGCCGGGGACGACCTGAACCCCATGAGCGTGACCCTCCCGGCCGATGCGGTGGAGCTGCACCCGAAGTGGGCGCCCAACATCGTCACCGTGCTCGGCCGGCTGGGGGGCCGCACCGTCGGTGTGGTGGCGAACAACCCGATGCGCCTGGGGGGCTGTCTGGACTCCTCGTCGGCGGAGAAGGCCGCGCGCTTCGTGCGCCTCTGTGACGCGATGGGGGTGCCGCTGGTCGTCCTGGTGGACGTTCCCGGCTACCTGCCGGGCGTCGGCCAGGAGTGGGACGGTGTCGTGCGTCGCGGGGCCAAGCTCCTGCACGCCTTCGCCGAGGCCGTCGTCCCCCGCGTCACGCTGGTGACCCGCAAGACCTACGGCGGGGCCTACATCGCCATGAACAGCCGCTCGCTGGGCGCCACGAAGGTGTTCGCCTGGCCCGGCGCGGAGATGGCCGTGATGGGGCATGTCGCCGCCGTCCGCATCCTCCACCGACGCAAGCTGGCCGAGGTGGAGGGCGAAGACCGCGCCCGGGTGGAGCAGGAGCTCGCCGACGAGCACGCGAAGCTCTCCGGCGGACTGGCCCGGGGCATGGAGATCGGCGTGATCGACGACGTCGTCGAGCCGACCGTCACCCGCTCGGTCATCGCAACGGCCCTGGCCGAGGCGCCCCAGCGGCGGGGGCAGCACAACAACATCCCGCTGTGAGGGCGAGCCGCCGCTGGCGGTGCAAGCACTGAGGAGGGCCACCCCGTCCTGGGTGGCCCTCCTCGTGTCGTCCGGGGGTCCGACGCCGGACCATGGCGCGGGCGGCAGGCCCGCTGGCGGCGCTCAGCCCGCAGCGTGCAGGTGGCGCACCGGCGCGGCGTCCCCCGCGTGCCGGTACACCTCCAGCTCGGCGTCCCAGGCGGTGCCCAGCAGGCGGTCGATGCCGTCTGCCAGGGCCCGCCCGTCGCCCCGGCTGGCCTCGACCACAGCGCGCAGGCGGTTCTCGTGGACCACGGCGTCGCCGATGGCGTTCGTGGAGGCATGGTGGATGCCCAGGGCGGGCGTGTGGGACCACCGGGACCCGTCGGAGCCCACGGTGGGGTCCTCGGTCACCTCGAAGTGGACACCCTCGAAGGGGCGCAGTGCCGTCGCGAGGGCCGCGCCCAGGCCGGGCCGGCCGTGCCAGGTGAACTCCCCGCGCACCGACCCCGGCTGTGCCGGCTGGTCGGTCCACTGGATGCGGGGGGCGACGCTCACGCCGTGCTGCGTGAGGGCATGCTGGATCGCCCACCCGAGGTGGGGGCACAGGGCCACCGGGGTGGCGTGGATGAACACAACCCCCTGGGCCTGGGGACGCTGGCTGGTGCCGGACATCGGATCCTCCTGTGATCGCTCGACGTCTTCCCCAACGCCTCGATCCCGTGGACGACCTGGTCGGCCCGAACAGTTCTGCGGTTGTGGGAGCAGTCTGCACCATCGGTCAAGGGTTGCGCCAGCCGGGGGGCTGATCAGCCGGGGTGGTTGGTGCCCTGGGAGGAGTTGCCGAGCACCCCGGCCGAGGGCACGCGCTGGAGCGAGGACACCGTGTACGTGGTGGAGCAGGCGGCAGCGCCGTGGCTCTCCCGCTCCCAGGTCGACGTGCGCGGGACGTTCCGGGAGTTCCGCCCAAGCAGCTGAGCCTGTGAAAGCCACGTCGAGAGCATGACTCCGGTCATGGTCACCTGCCGTCGGCGGCGGGCCATCATGGGGCCATGAACCGACAGCTGCTTGCTTTTCTCGCCCTCGCCATCACGCTGATCTACGGCGCTGGCTTCGCCCTCATCGGCGACGCCCGCCAGGTGTGGGCCTCCGTCGGGGGCGTCGTGGTCGCGCTCTCCTGGATCGCCGTGGGGGTCTTCGGCAGGGACCGCGCCGGGGACTGACCGGACCCCGCCGCCCGGCGGCGCCCAGGGTGGCGACGCGGCGATGCGGTTCACAGGTGGGCCAGGTGGGGCTTGAACCCACGACCGACGGATTATGAGTCCGCTGCTCTGACCGGCTGAGCTACTGGCCCGGGCCCCGAGGGGCGTGGCGAGGATAGTCTGTGCGGCGCTGCCCCCGACCCAGAGGACCAACACCCCGTGCGCATCGTCCGCATCGCCAACTTCGTGAGCCCCACCTCCGGGGGCATCCGTACCGCGCTGCGCCACTGGGGTGAGGAGTACCGGGCCGCCGGCCACGAGGTGCACCTGGTGATCCCCGAGCCGGGCGCTCGCCACGAGGTGCAGGCCCAGGGACACGTGCACCACCTGCCCGCCACCGGCACCGGCGCGGGATACTCCCTGATGTGGGCACGGCGCCCGGTCGCGCGTCTGCTGCGCGAGATCGGACCGGACCGCCTCGAGGTGCACGACCGCGCCACCCTGCGCTGGCTCGGGCCGTGGGCGCGCAAGCAGGGCATCCCGACGGTGATGCTCAGCCACGAGAACATGACCGGCATCCTGGTGCGCCGCCTGCACTCCCCCGAGGCGCTCGCCGAGCGCACCGCCGACTTCATCAACCGGAAGTCCGCGAACGACTACGACCGCATCGTCTGCCCCAGTCACTACGCCGCCGCGGAGTGGCGCCGCTTCGGCGCGGACGCCCGGGTGGTGACGCTCGGGGTGGACCTCGAGTCCTTCCAGCCGCCCACCGAGCGCTCCCCTCTCACCCCGGATGGCCGGACCCGCCCGCCGGGCCAGGTGCAGGTCGTCCACTGTGGGCGCCTGTCGCCGGAGAAGAACCCGGGGCTGTCCATCGATGCGGTGCGCGAGCTCGTGCGCCGCGGCGTGGACGTCCACCTCACGGTGCTCGGCCACGGCCCGATGCGCGAGGAGCTCATGGAGTCCTCCGCCGACCTCCCGATCACCTTCCACGAGTACATCTCCGGCCGGCGCGAGCTCGCCGACGTGCTGGGGCGCGCCGACCTGGCCATCTCCCCCGGCCCCGTGGAGACCTTCGGCCTCGCGGCGCTGGAGGCCCTCGCGTGCGGCGTCCCGGTCGTGTGCCCGGACGAGGGCGCCCTGGCCGAGGTCGTCGGCCCGGCCGGCGCCGTGGCCCCCTCGCGCCCGGAGGCCTTCGCGGACGCAGCCCAGGAGGTCCTCGCCCGAGGCGACCTCACCGACGTCGCACGCACGCAGGCCGAGCGCTTCAACTGGCCGGACTCGGCCGCCCAGATGCTGGCCATCCACCACGAGCTCGGCTGAGCGCCCGGGGCGCCGCCCACTCGGCTGAGCGCCCCGGGAGCCGCCGTGCCGGGACGGACCCGCGCCCACGCAGAAGGCCGGTCACCAGGGGGTGACCGGCCTTCTGTGACTGTGCTCCCCCGGTTGGACTCGAACCAACAACCCTCCGGTTAACAGCCGAATGCTCTGCCAATTGAGCTACAGGGGATCGCTTCAACAGCGGCGTGAACGATAACACCACCGGGCCGCCGGGTCCAACCCGGGGCGCTCACCGCGAGGCGCGCAGGTGCTGCAGCTCCCGCTGCCACCCCTGGAGGCGCACACCGATCTCCCGGGAGCGCTCCGCATCACCCTCGCCCAGCCGTTGCAGGGCCCCCAGTGCGTCGGCGATGAGGCGGTTCAGCTCGACGATGCGCAGCCGCGCCACCAGGCCCTCCACGTAGCCGGCCGGCGGTTGACCGTTGCTCATGCGCACCGGGAGTCCGGCCACCGACAGCTCCCCCACCAGGTCGTGCACCCGCGGGTCCGCTGCGTCACGGACCTGCTGCACCCATGCGCCGTGGGAGAGGGTCACCGCCCGCTCGATGCCGCCGGCCTCGGTGATCGCCGCGTGGACCAGGGCCAGGGCGGGCGCGGTGAAGGCGGTGGCCGACAGGCTGGAGTGCTCCGTCCCGGTCACCGAGCCCGGGTACTGCAGCACCACCTGGAGCAGCTGCCGTTCGGCGGCGTGGTCGGGGTTGCGGGGGTCGACCGGCGGCAACGGGGGCGGACCGGCCGGCTCAGCGAGCTCGCCGGGTGCGTCCCCGGCGCCCTCCGCTGCGCGGCCGCTCCCCCCGCCCACGGGCGGCGGGGCCGCGGGGCGGCCGGGCGCGGACGGCTGCCCCGCCCCACTGCGTCGGGCTGCCGCGACCTCTCGGGAGAGGTCGCCGACCTCCACCCCGATCCACCCGGCGACGGTGCGCGTGTACTCCGGCTGCAGGGAGCGGTCGCGGATGCGAGCGATGATCGGTGCCGCGGCCCGCATCGCGCCCACCCGCCCCTCGGGGGTGGCGAGGTCGTAGCGGTCGATGGAGGTGCGCACGGCGAACTCGAACATCGGCACGGCGTCCTCGATGAGGGCGCGCACCGCCTGGGAGCCGCGCTGGGTCCGCAGGTCGTTGGGGTCCAGCCCGTCCGGGGCCACGGCCACGTAGGACTGGCTCGCCCACGCCTGGTCGGTCTCGTAGGCCTTCATGGCGGCCTTCTGGCCGGCGGCGTCCCCGTCGAAGGTGAACACGACCCGGGCCGGCGCCTGGTTGGCCTCGTCGCGCAGGATGCGGCGCAGCACCTTGATGTGTTCGGCACCGAAGGCGGTGCCGCAGGTGGCCACGGCCACCTCCACCCCGGAGAGGTGCGCGGCCATCACGTCGGTGTAGCCCTCCACCACGACGGCGGTGCGCTGCTGGGCCATCGCCTTCTTGGCCAGGTCCAGCCCGTAGAGCACCTGGTTCTTCGTGTAGATCGGCGTCTCGGAGGTGTTGAGGTACTTGGCCGCGATCCGGTCGTCGTCGAAGATGCGGCGGGCGCCGAACCCGACCGTGTCACCGGTGATGTCGCGGATGGGCCACATGACCCGCCCGCGGAAACGGTCGTACATGCCCCGGCTGCTGCGCCCGGCCAGGCCCGCGGTCAGCAGCTCCTCGTCGGTGAACCCGCCCGCCCGCAGGTGCTCGTAGAGGGCCGAGCCGGTGCGCGGGGAGAACCCCACTCCGAAGTGGGCGGCCTCCCCCGACCCGAAACCCTTGGCGCGCAGGAAGTCACGGCCCGGGCGGGCCTCGCGGGCGCCCAGCAGCTGCTGGTGGTAGAACTGCTCGGCCGCGCGGTGGGCCTCCACCAACCGGGCGCGGCGACCCAGCCCGCCCTCGCGCTGCGGGCCCTTGCCCTCCTCGTAGCGCAGCTCCATGCCGAGCTGCCCCGCCAGCCGCTCCACCGCTTCGGCGAAGGACAGGTGGTCGATCTTCTGCACGAACTCGATGACGTCACCGCCCTCGCCGCACCCGAAGCAGTGCCAGTGCCCGACGGCCGGGCGCACCTGGAAGCTGGGCGTCTTCTCGTCGTGGAAGGGGCACAGACCCTTCAGCGAGCCGACGCCGGCCGTCCGGAGCGTCACGTGCTCCCGCACGACGTCCTCCAGCGAGGTGCGCTCCTTGACCGCCTGGATGTCCTCGGAGCGGATGAGCCCCGCCATCAGACTGGTCCCCCGCCGTGCCGGCACCAGCGGTGGTGCTCCAGCCAGGCCCGCCCGTCCGAGAGCGAGGCCACCTGGTCGACCACGGCCCGCCGGGCCGCTGCCTCGTCGCCCCGCTGCTCCGCCTCCCGGTGGTCCTCCAGGTACTGCGCGTCCATGCGGTCAGGGTGCTGCCACCACATGTCCACGAGCTCCTGGAGGGCAGTGCGCTGCCGCTCCATCAGCTCCAGCCGGTGCTCGGTGTTCATCATGTAGGTGTACGCCACTGCCTTGAGCATGGCGATCTCGGCCAGGATCTCGCTGGGGACGACCAGGTCAGCGTCGAAGCGAGTCAGGGTCGCCTGTGGATGCTGCACCCGGGTGGCGTCGGTGACCTCCTGCACGAAGTGCCCGATGAGGGTGCTCGTCATGTCCTTCAGCCGCGCCAGGTCGCGACGGGTGCCGTCGTAGGAGACGGGCACCACACCGCTGGAGGTCAGCCGCTCCATCGCGCCCACCAGGTGGGACGCGGGCAGGCCCACCGCGTACGTGCGAGCGGCGTTGGCGGCCACCGAGGCGACCTCCGCCGGGTCCCGCAGGGCCGCCACGTCCAGGTGGCCGGAGGTAATCGCGTCCTCGACGTCGTGCACGCTGTAGGCCACGTCGTCGGCCAGGTCCATCACCTGGGCCTCCAGGCATCGGCGACCAGCCGCCGGTTCGCCCTGGCGGATCCACGCGAACACCTCGGCGTCGTCGGCGTAGGCGTTGTACTTGGGCGTGCCCGCCGGGCCCTCCCCCCGCAGCCACGGGTACTTGACCACCGCATCGAGGGTGGCCCGTGTGAGGTTGAGCCCCACGCTGCGGCCGTCGGCGCGGAAGCGCTTGGCCTCCAGGCGGGTCAGCAGACGCAGCGACTGCGCGTTCCCCTCGAAGCCGCCGATCTCGTGGGCCACGTCCGCGAGCGCGTCCTCCCCGTTGTGCCCGAAGGGCGGGTGACCGAGGTCGTGGGCGAGGCACGCCGCATCGACGACGTCGGGGTTGCACCCCAGGGAGACAGCCATCTCCCGGCCGATCTGGGCGACCTCCAGGCTGTGCGTCAGGCGGTTGCGCACCACGTCGTCCATGCCCGACTGCATCACCTGCGTCTTCGCGGACAGGCGCCGCAGGCTCGCGGCGTGGATGATGCGGCCGCGGTCCCGGGCGAAGTCGTCGCGGTCGGCGCGCTTGCGGGCGGGGTCCTCGCTCTCCCACCGCTGCCGGTCGTGGGCGGAGTAGGCCTCGACCGGCGCCACCCCGGCCGGGGCGTCCGTGCGGGGCGGAACCCAGCGGGAGGACTGCTCTGAGGACATCACGCTGCGAACGGTAGCCGGTGGCACCCACGGACCCCGTGCGCACCCGGCCCCGGGTCCTGCAACACTGCGGTGACGCACACCGTGGGGCCACCGGTGCCCCGCCCGACGACAGGGGATCCCATGTCCACCCAGCAGCCCGACCCGTACGCGACCGGCAACAGCCAGAACCCGTCCACCTGGAACCCCGGCGGCCAGCCGCCCGCCGGCCCCGGCGCGCCGAACAACCGCTTCGGCAACTCGTTCAACCGGGAGAGCGGCTTCTTCTCGTCGCTCACCGACATCCGCTTCACCAAGTTCGTCACCCCGAAGGTCGCCAGCGTCGTGTACGTGCTGGCCGTGGCCCTCATCCTGGTCGGCCTGCTCTTCTGGGCGATCGCCAGCATCGTGATGATGTTCAGCGGCGAGGACGGGTCGCTCTTCGTCGGGCTGCTGATGCTGGTCGTCAGCCCCTTCGTGGCGCTGCTCTACATCATCCTGGTCCGGGTGAGCCTCGAGGCAACCGTCGCCCTGGTGCGCGTGGCCGAGGACGTCGCGGCGATGCGGCGTCGCGACTGACCGCACCGATCCCGATCCACCCTGCTGCGCCCTCGCCCTCACGGCGGGGGCGCACTAGGTTGGGGCCATGGAATACCCCCGCCTCGGACACAGTGGACTGCGCGTCTCGGAACTCATCTACGGCAACTGGTTGACCCACGCCTCCCAGGTGGAGGCCGAGCAGGCCGAGGCCTGCGTGCGGGCCGCCCTGGATGCCGGGATCACCACCTTCGACACCGCCGACACCTACGCGAACACCGAGGCGGAGAGGGTCCTCGGCAAGGCGCTGGCCGGTGAGCGCCGCGAGGGGCTGGTGATCGCCACCAAGGTGTTCTGGCCGACTCGCCCCGACGGCGCGCCCCAGGACCAGGCCGGCCCGAACGACCACGGTCTGTCACGCAAGCACGTCACCGAGTCCCTCCACGCGTCGCTGCGCCGTCTGGGCACCGACTACGTCGACCTCTACCAGTGCCACCGCTTCGACCACGACACCCCGTTGGAGGAGACGATGGAGGCCCTGGCCGACCTCGTCCACGCGGGCAAGGTGCACTACGTGGGCGTCTCGGAGTGGACCGCCGACCAGATCCGCCGCGGCCATGCCCTGGCGCGGGAGCTGCGCATCCCCTTCGTCTCCAACCAGCCCCAGTACAACCTCCTGTGGCGCGTCATCGAACCGGAGGTCGTCCCCGTCTGTGAGGAGCTCGGCGTCCAGCAGATCGTGTGGTCGCCGCTCGCACAGGGGGTGCTCACCGGCAAGTACCAGCCCGGCGCCCAGGCCCCCGAGGGCAGCCGCGCCGCCTCGGCCGAGGTCTCCGGCTCCATGCAGCACCTGCTGAAGGACTCGCTGCTGGAGAAGGTGCAGCAGGTCGGGGCGCTGGCCGACGAGGCCGGCATGAAGCTCTCCCACCTGGCCCTGGCCTGGGTCCTGCGCAACCCGAACGTCTGCTCGGCCATCGTGGGCGCCTCGCGTCCCGAGCAGGTGACCGACAACGTGCGGGCGCTGCAGGTGACGCTCGAGGACGACCTCGTGGCCCGCGTCGACGAGGTGCTGGGCGATGCCGTCAAGGACGACCCGACGCTGACGGTCTCCCCCCACCGGCTGCGCGACTTCGCCTGACCCACCCGTCCGTCGTCCCCGGGAGCACCCGTGACCACACCCCTGACCAGCCCCGAGGAGCTTTCAGAGCTCCTCACCCGCCAGGACCGCGCCCGCCCCACGGTCCTGGACGTGCGCTGGGACCTCGGGGGTGGCGCGGACAGGCGTGGCTTCGCCGCCGGCCACGTGCCCGGGTCCCTGTTCTGCGATCTCGAGGAGGTCCTCACCGGCCCCCTCGCCGCTGACGGCAGCGGCGGGCGCCACCCCCTGCCGGCGACCGGCGCGGTCCGCGCCTGGCTGGCGGGTCACCGCATCGAGGACGACACCCCGGTGGTGCTGCTGGATGCCGGCCACGGCGCTGGCGCGGCGCGCGCGTGGTGGGTGCTCCGGGATGCAGGGCTGCAGGACGTCCGGGTGCTCGACGGCGGGCTGGCGGCGTGGCAGGAGGCCGGCCTGCCGGTGGAGACCGGTCCCCCGCCGGCGCCGCGGCCCGGCAGGAACCCTGGGGCGGGGCTCCCCGGGGACCCCCCCGGGGAGCCGGCGCCGCACGTCCTGCCGCTGCGCACCGCATCGGATCTGGAGCAGGGCCTGCCGAGGAACGAGGTGCTTCTGGACGCCCGCCCGGCGCGGCGTTACGCCGGCGAGGACCTGGGGCCCGACCCGGTGGGCGGGCACGTCCCGGGGGCGGTGAACCTGCCCGTGGGCAGCCTCTACGCCGACGGCCGGCTGCGGGAGGCCGAGACCGTCCGGGCCCGGTTCGCCGAGGCGGGAGTGGGTGCGGACACCGCGGTGGTGGTCTCCTGCGGCTCGGGCATCACGGCCTGCCAGCTCGCCCTGGCCCACCGGCAGGTGTTCCCCGGGGCGCCGGAGCCCCAGCTGTACGCCGGGTCCTTCAGCGACTGGATCAGCGACCCGCGCCGCCCGCTGGCTCAAGGCGACCAGCCGGGCGCGCTGCCCGGGGGGCCGGGGGGCTGAGCCGCCGGGCTCCCCGGTGGCTCAGCCGCCGTCGACCGAGAGCTCGGCCGCTGCCAACCGGCGGGCCCAGGTCTCGTCCACCTCACGGCTGGCCAACCAGTTCTCGGGGAGCGCGACCTGCCGCTCGGACCCCTTGCGGCCGCGCGGTCCGTCCGCCGCCTCGGCGGGCCACTCCTGGTCCAGGTCGAGGGTCTCGATGAGGGCGTCCAGGTCCGCCAGGGAGTTCACCAGGCCGAGCTGTGAGCGCAGCTCCCCGCCCACGCGGAAGCCCTTGAGGTACCAGGTGATGTGCTTGCGGATGTCCCGGCAGGCGTGGTTCTCGTCCTCGTGGAAGTCCGCCAGGTACTCGGCGTGGCGGCGCAGCGTGGCCGTGACCTCGCGCAGGGTGGGGGTCACCCGGGCGTCGGACCCCGCGAAGGCCGCTGCCAGGTCGGTGAAGAGCCACGGCCGCCCCAGGCAGCCACGGCCCACGACCACCCCGTCGCACCCGGTCTCGGCGACCATCCGCAGCGCGTCCTCGGCCGACCAGATGTCGCCGTTGCCCAGCACCGGGATGGTGGTGACCGTCTGCTTGAGGCGCGCGATCTCTCCCCAGCGGGCCTGCCCGGAGTAGGCCTGGGAGGCCGTCCGCGCGTGGAGCGCCACCGCTGCGGCCCCCATGTCCTCCGCGATGCGGCCGGCCTCCAGGTGCGTGTGGTGGTCCTCGTCGATGCCGATGCGCATCTTCACGGTGACCGGGATGTCGGCCTTGCTGGCCTCCTCGACCGCCGAGCGGACGATGTCGCGGAACAGCGTGGACTTCCACGGGATGGCCGCGCCCCCGCCCTTGCGGGTGACCTTGGGGACGGGGCAGCCGAAGTTCATGTCGATGTGGTCGGCGCGGTCGTTCTCGACGATGTCCCGCGCCGCCGCCCGCACCGTGGCCGGGTCCACGCCGTAGAGCTGCATGGAACGCGGCTGCTCCTCGGCATCGAACTCCACCAGCTTCATGGTGATGGGGGTGCGCTCCACCAGCGCGCGGGTGGTGATCATCTCCGAGACGTACAGGCTGCTCGCCCCGCTGGCGCCGCCCGCCGTGAGGCCCTCGGACCCGTACTCCCGGCACAGGCGGCGGAAGGCCCGGTTGGTGATGCCCGCCATCGGAGCCAGGACCACCGGGGAGTCGATGGTGAGGCGCCCGATCTGCAGCGGCGGCAGCACGGGGTGGCCGGCGGCCGTCGGTGCGGTCGGGTGGGCCGGGGAGCTCAGCGGGGGGTGCGTGGTGGCGGGAGTCGTCGTCATGGCGACTGCCGATTCTCCCAGACCTCGGCGCCGCGGACGACATCGAGGGCCACGGCCGCCAGCCGCTCCCCCAGGGCGTCCAGCACGGCCGAGGTGATGCGGGGGCGGTGCCACACCAGCGGCACGTCCCGGTACCCCGGCCCGATGCGGACCAGCTGCCCGGAGGCCAGGTGCTCGTCCACCCGCCCCTGCGGCACCAGGCCCCAGCCCAGCCCCAGCAGCACCGCCTCCTCGAACTCCCGGTTCGCGGGGACGTAGGTCACCGGTGGCCGGAGGTCCTGCTCCACCAGCCGCCGGAGGTAGGCGTGCTGCAGGTCGTCCTTGCGGTCGAAGCAGACCACCGGCGCGTCGGCCAGCGCCTCGGCGGTGGGGCCCTCGGGCAGGTACCGCTCGACGTACTCGGGCGTGGCCAGCGGCAGGTAGCGCAGGGTCCCCAGGGTCTGCGCGCGGTGGCCGGGCACCGGCACGGTGTCGGAGCTCAGGGCACACACCACCCGGCCCTGGCGCAGCAGGTCCACCGAGTGGGCGTCGTCCTCCCGGAACACCTCGAAGGTGACCGGCACCTCGCGCTCCAGCTGCGCCATGGCCGGCAGGAGCACCAGCGCGAGGGCATCGGCTCCGGTGGCGATCGGCACCGTGATCCGCTGGCGGGCCCCCGCGCCGCCGCCCGGCACCTGCGATGCGGTGAGCTGGCCCACCGCCTCCTGGCGCAGCAGGGACCACTGCAGCGCGAGCGACAGCAGCACCTCACCGTCCGAGGTCGGCCGGATCGGCTTGGTGCGGCTCACCAGCACGGCACCGACGGCCGACTCGAGCGCCCGCATCCGCTGGGAGACGGCCGAGGGGGTCACGTTCAGGTGCTTGGCGGCCCGCTCGAAGGTGCCCTCCCGCACGGCGGCCTGCAGGGTGGTCAGACCGACGGGGTCGAGGACGTCCATGCAGATGATCTTAGGGTCCCGCAGGATCCTTCATGATTCTGATGCCTTGGTCGCCCGTCGTGTTTCCTAGGCTCGCGGGCATGGAGATCCTCACCCTCGTGGGCACCGGGCTGGTCACCGGCATCGGCCTCATCGCGGCCGTCGGCGCGCAGAACGCCTACCTCCTGCGGCGGGGACTGCTGCGTGAGCACGTCGGGGCCCTGGTTGCCCTGTGCGCGCTCTCGGACATCGTCCTCATCGGCGGGGCCGTCCTGGGCGTGGGCGCCGTCCTCACCTGGTGGCCACCGCTGCTGGACATCGTCCGCTGGGGCGGGGCGATCTTCCTCGTGGGCTACGGCCTGAGCTGCTTGTGGCGGGCCGCCCGGTCCACCGAGTCCCTCACCGCCGCCCCGGCCGCGACCGGCGCCCCCACCGTCAGCCTGCGGCGCGCGCTGCTCACGATGGCGGGCTTCACCTGGCTCAACCCGCACCTCTACCTGGACATCACGATCCTCGGCGGTCTGGCCAACGGCTACGGCGAGACCGGGCGCTGGTGGTACTATACGGGGCTGTGCCTGGCGAGCTTCACCTGGTTCAGCGCCCTCGGCTTCGGCTCGGCGCGGCTGGCCCCGGTGTTCGCCCGCCCCCGCGCGTGGCAGGTGTTCGACACCCTCATCGGCGTGGTCATGATCGCCCTGGGCATCGGCCTAGCGCTGCGCTGAGGACCTCGCGGGTGCCGTCGCAGCGGAGCGCGCCGGCGGGGGCGCTCGGAGCGACGGGACGCAGGAGGGCCGCCGGGTGGTGCACCCGGCGGCCCTCCTGCTCAGTCCGTGCTCAGCAGCCGACGAGGCGCTGCGCGAGATAGCCCTGTACCTGGTCCAGGGGCACGCGCTCCTGGCTCATCGTGTCGCGCTCGCGGATCGTCACCGCATCGTCCTCGAGGGTGTCGAAGTCCACCGTGATGCAGAACGGCGTGCCGATCTCGTCCTGGCGGCGGTAGCGCTTGCCGATGGCCTGCGAGTCGTCGAAGTCGACGTCCCAGTACTGGCGCAGCTGGGCCGCCAGCTCGCGCGCCTTCGGCGAGAGCTCCTCGTTGCGGCTCAGCGGAAGCACGGCCACCTTCACCGGGGCCAGGCGCGGGTCGAGCTTGAGCACGACGCGCTTGTCCATGCCGCCCTTGGCGTTCGGGGCCTCGTCCTCGGTGTAGGCGTCGATGAGGAAGGCCATCAGCGCACGCGTGAGACCGAACGCGGGCTCGATGACGTAGGGCACGTAGCGCTCGCCGGTCGCCTGGTTGAAGTAGGACAGGTCCTGCCCGGAGGCCTCGGCGTGCACCGAGAGGTCGAAGTCCGTGCGGTTGGCCACACCCATCAGCTCGCCGAACTCCGAGCCGGAGAAGCCGAAGCGGTACTCGAGGTCGATCGTGCGGTCGGAGTAGTGGGACAGCTTGTCCTCGGGGTGCTCGTAGCGGCGGATGTTCTCCGGGGTGATGCCCAGGTCGAGGAACCACTTCTCGCAGACCTCGAGCCACTCGTCGAAGTACTTCGGCGCCTCGGCCGGGGCCACGAAGTACTCGAGCTCCATCTGCTCGAACTCGCGGGTGCGGAAGATGAAGTTGCCCGGCGTGATCTCGTTGCGGAACGACTTGCCCACCTGGGCGATGCCGAACGGGGGCTTCTTGCGCGAGGTGGTCATGACGTTGGCGAACTGCGTGAAGATGCCCTGGGCGGTCTCCGGACGCAGGTAGTGCTTGCCGCTCTCGTCCTCGGTGACGCCGAGGTAGGTCTTGAGCAGACCGGAGAACTGCTTGGGCTCGGTCCACGCCCCCTTGGTGCCACAGTTCGCGCACGCGATGTCCTCGAAGGAGACGTCATCGGGGTCCACCTCCTGCCCCTTGGCAGCCTTCTTCTCGGCGACGGCCTCCTGGAGGTGGTCGGCGCGGAAGCGCTTGTGGCAGGACTGGCACTCGGTGAGCGGGTCGGTGAAGGTGGCGACGTGCCCCGAGGCCTCCCAGACCGCGGTGGGCAGGATGACGGCGGAGTCGAGCCCCACGACGTCGTCGCGCATCTGCACCATGGTGCGCCACCACTGGCGCTTGATGTTCTCCTTCAGTGCCACGCCCAGCGGACCGTAGTCCCAGGCAGAGCGGGTCCCGCCGTAGATCTCCCCGGTGGGGAACACGAACCCGCGACGCTTGCAGAGGGAGACGACGGTGTCGACGATCGAGGTCTTCTTGGCCATGGCCACAGGGTACGTGGCCGCAGTTTGACAACAGTTCTCGGCTACCTGAGAATCATTGTCATGCCCCGTCACTCACTCCGTCCCACCTCCCCCCTGTCGCGATGGGGGGCCGGCGCCCTCGCGGCGACCCTCGTGCTCGCGGGGTGCGGCGACGAGGCCGACGGCGGGTCCGACGCCGGCCAGGCGATGGCGGTCTCCACCGGCCTCTTCCCGCTGACCCACCTGGTGGAGAAGGTGGGAGGCGACCACGTCGAGGTGACCCAGGTGACTCCCTCGGGCACCGATCCCCACCACCTGGAGATGACCCCGAAGTCCACCGGGCAGCTGCAGGAGGCCGACCTCGTGGTGTACCTGGAGACCATGCAGCCCGCACTGGACTCCGCCGTCGACGCCGTGGCCGGTGACCACTCCTGGGACGTCGCCGAGGCCGTGGACCTCGAGGCCGGCCCTCCGGAGGGTGAAGCCGAGGGCGAGGGCGAGGAGCACGACCACGCCGAGGACGAGGGTGAGGGCCACGACGACCACGCGGACCACGGGCACGAGGGCCACGACCACGGCGGGGTGGACCCGCACTTCTGGCTGGACCCCCTCACCTACGCGAAGGCGGCCCGGGCGACCGGGGAGCGGCTCGCCGAGCAGGACCCGGACCACGCGGACGACTACCGCCGCAACGCCGAGGCCTACGCCGAGGAGCTCGAGGCGCTCGATGACGAGCTCGCGAAGGGTTTTGCCTCCTGCGAGATCACCGACCTGGTGGTGGGGCACGAGGCCTACGCCTGGTTCAGCGGGCGGTACGGCTTCCACCAGATGGGGGTGGCCGGGATCGCCAACGGGGCAGAGGTCTCCCCCGCTCGGCTGGCGGAGCTCACCGGGGTGGTGCGGGAGGCCGGGGTGACCACCATCTACGCCGAGCCCCTGACCCCGCAGGACAACGCCGAGGCACTGGCTGCCGAGACGGGGACGACGGTGGAGGTCCTCGACCCGGTGGCCGGTCTGTCGGACAGCTCGGCCGCCGAGGACTACGTGGGCCTGATGCGCGCGAACGCGGAGACCCTGCGGGCCGGCCAGGACTGCGCATGAGAGAGGCCCTGACACTCGACGGCGCGGTCTACGGGCACGACGGGCACCCTGCTGTCGGCCCGGTGGACCTCCGCATCCCTGCCGGGCAGAGCGTGGCCCTGACTGGCCCCAACGGGTCCGGCAAGAGCACCCTGGCCCGGGGGCTGCTCGGGCTCAACGACCACCTGGCCGGCACGGCGACCCTGCTGGGCACGCCCCTGCGGCAGCTCCAGGACCGCACCCGCATCGGCTACGTCCCGCAGCACCACACGGTCGCCGACCGGATCCACGCCACCGTGGGCGAGGTGATCCTGGCCGGGCGCGTCCCCGCCCTCCCCTGGTGGCGCCGTCCCGGCCGCGCCGACCGGGAGGCAACGGCGCGCGCGGCGGCGGACGTCGGGCTCGACGACCGCCTGCACCACAACCTCGCCGACCTCTCCGGGGGTCAACGTCGGCGGGCCCTGCTGGCCCGGGCCCTGGTGAGCCAGCCGGACCTGGTGATCCTGGACGAGCCGACCGCCGGGGTCGACCTGGCCAACCAGCGCCTGCTGGCCCACCTGCTGCGGCGACTGGGCCAGGGAGGGTTGACGATGCTGGTGGTCACGCACGAGCTGGACCCCCTGGCCGACGCCCTGGACCGTGTACTCACCCTGACCGGGGGGCGCCTGACCGACGACCGCGCGATGGAGGCCCCGCATGGCTGAGATGCTCCAGTTCGAGTTCATGCAGCGCGCCCTCCTGGCCGCGCTGCTCGTCGGCGTCGTCGCCCCCATGGTGGGCATCTTCATCGTGCAGCGCGGGCTGAGCATGATCGGCGACGCGCTGGGCCACGTGGCCCTGGCCGGCGTCGGCATCGGGCTGGTGATGCACACGCAGCCCGTCTGGTCGGCCCTGGTGGTCGCGGTCGCCGCGGCCCTCCTCATCGAGACGCTCCGCGCGCGCGGCGGAACCGGCAGCGACGTGGTGATCGCGCTGATGCTGCACGCGGGCATCGCGCTGGGTGTGGTGCTCCTGAGCACCAGCCCGGCCGCAGGTGGAGCAGGCCTGGAGAACTACCTGTTCGGTGCGATCACCACCACCACACGCGCGGACCTCGTGACCTTCGCCGTCCTCGGGCTGGTGGTGGTGGCGGCCACCACGCTGCTGCGTCCGCGGCTGTTCGCCGTGGCGCAGGACGAGGAGTACAGCCGCTCCCAGGGGCTCCCGGTGACCGCGCTGAACATGCTCCTGTCCGCCCTGGTGGCGGTGACGATCGTGATGTCGATGCGGGTGGTCGGGCTGCTGCTGATCTCGGCCCTGATGGTGGTGCCCAACGCAGCGGCCCAGCGGCTCACCCGCGGATTCGCGGCCGCGTGGTGGTGCGCCATCGCCATCGGTGCCGTCTCGGCCGTGGGCGGCGTGACCCTCAGCTACAGCCACGACCTCCCCTCCGGAGGGACCATCGTGCTGGTCACCGTGGCGATCTACGCCGCGGTGATCGTCGCCACCGAGGTGATGCACCGGGTGCGCATCGGCCGCCACCGGCGCGCCACCACCAACGAGCACCACGAGCACGAGCACCACCCGGACTGTGGCCACACCCCCGTCCCCCACGGCGACCACGTGGACTACCTTCACGGGGACCACCTGCACCACCCCCACGCGGGGCACTACGACGAACGACCGCTCGATGCCGAGGAGGCCCGATGACCACCGCCGTGCGGCGCACCCGCCAGCAGCTCGCCATCCTGGAGGCGCTCACGGCCCGCGAGGACTTCGTGGCCGCCCAGGAACTGCACGCCGCGATGGGGCGCGACGGCCACAAGGTCGGCCTGGCCACCGTCTACCGGGCGTTGCAGACCTTCGACGAGGCCGGCGAGGTGGACTCGATCCTCACCGAGACCGGTGAGTCGCTCTACCGGGCCTGCAGGACCCCGCAGCACCACCACCACCTGCTCTGCCGCGAGTGCGGGACGGCCGTGGAGATCGACGGGCCGGTGGTGGAGCAGTGGACCGAGACCATCGCTCGAGAGCACGGGTTCACCGAGCCCACGCACACCATCGAGATCTACGGACGCTGCTCCGACTGCTCCTGAGGGCGGTCGACCGCTCCCCCGAACCGGCGGTCCCGCCCGGCGTAGCGCTCCAGCGCGGCCCACAGGTGGCGGCGGTCGAAGTCCGGCCAGAGGGTCTCGGGGAAGTCCAGCTCTGCGTAGGCGCTCTGCCACAGCAGGAAGTTGCTGGTGCGGTGCTCGCCCGAACTGCGCAGGAACAGGTCGACGTCCGGCATCCGGGGGTCGTAGAGGTGCTTGGTGATGGTGGCTGCGGTGATGCCGCCAGGGGTCAGCCGACCGGCCGCCACCTCCTGCGCGATCGAACGCACCCCGTCGACGAGCTCGGCCCGCCCACCGTAGTTCACGCAGAAGTACAGGGTGAGCCGGTCGTTGTCACGGGTCATCTGCTCGGCGGCCTCGAGCTCCTTGATGACCCCACGCCACAGCCGCGGGCGGCGGCCGATCCACCGCATCCGCACCCCCCAGGCGTTCAGCTGGTCTCGCCGGCGGCGGATCACCGCACGGTTGAAGCCCATCAGGAAACGCACCTCCTCGGGCGACCGACGCCAGTTCTCGGTGGAGAACGCGTAGGCCGACAGGTTCGGCACGCCGGCCTCGATCGCCCCGGCCACCACGTCCAGCAGCGCGGCCTCCCCCGCCTCGTGGCCCGCGGTCCTCGGCAACCCGCGCTCGTTGGCCCAGCGACCGTTGCCGTCCATCACCACCGCCACGTGCTGCGGCAGCTCCTGCGGGGCCAGCGCGGGCGGGCGGGCCCCCGAGGGGTGGGGGTAGGGGTCGGCGTGGGACATCTCAGGCTCCGGGGGTGGTGTGGGACGGGACGGGCTGGTCGGGGGCTGTCTGGTCGGGGGCGGCCGCGGGTCCGCTGCTGGGCTCGCGGGAGAGCAGGTCCTCCAGGTCCAGGTGCCGCACCGAGCGGACGTTGCGCTCGGTGTGCCACTGCACGTGCCCGGTCACCAGGGAGTGCACCTCGCGCCGGCACGCATCGGACCGGGCGCCACCCAGCAGACCACGGACCGTGCCCCAGTCGGACTCCCCCAGCGCGTGCAGCATCGTGAAGCTGTCCGGGTGCGGGGCCTCGGCGCCGGCCGTCCGGCAGCTGGGGCACACCGCTCCCCCGGCGGCCACGTGGAACGCGCGGTGCGGGCCGGGAGCGCCGCACCGCGCACAGTCGCGCGCCATCATCGGCCACCCGGCGATCGCCATGGCGCGCAGCAGGTACCCGTCCAGCAGGAGGTCGGCGGGCCACTGGCCCACTGCCAGGGCGGACAGGGCCCCGGCCAGGAGGCGGAACTGCTGCGGGGAGGTCTCCCCCTCGTCCACCAGGCTGTCAGCGGTCTCGCACATCACCGTGGAGCAGACCCACCGGGGGTAGTCCCGCGCGATCGCCTCGCCGTAGGCCGCCAGCCCCTCGGCCTGGGTGATCGTGTCGAGGGTGCGGCCCTCGTAGCACTGCACGTCGACCACCATTGCCGGCTCGAGCCGCGCACCGAACCGGGAGCGCGTGCGCCGCACCCCCTTGGCCACGGCCCGCACCTTGCCCCGCTGGTGGCCCAAGAGGGTCACGATGCGGTCGGCCTCACCCAGGGGGTGCGTGCGCAGCACGATGGCGGCGTCGCGGTAGAGGGGCATTCCCCCATTGTGCCGCGCGGGTCGCCCGAGCACGCTCTCGGCCCTGTGTACTAGTCTGCACGCATGCTCGTACGACAGGCGGTGGCGGCCGCAACCCAGGGGTCCTTGTTCGACCAGGAGACGACGCTCGGACTCCGCTCCCTGGCGGGCGCGGTCGTCCGGCAGCACCTGACCGACGGTGCGTGGGTGGACGTGCGGCCGGGGTGGTTGACGGGCTCTGAACAGCTGTGCGCCGAGCTGGTGACCACCGTCCCCTGGCAGGCCGAGCGCCGGCGCATGTACGACCGCGTGGTGGACACGCCGCGCCTGCTGCGCTTCTACGGGCCGGGAGCGGCCCTGCCCCACCCCGTGCTGCGCGAGGCCCGCGAGGCCCTGACGGCCCACTACGCGGCGGAGGCCGGCGCGCCGCCCTTCACCACCGCCGGGCTCTGCCTGTACCGCGACGAGCACGACTCCGTGGCCTGGCACGGCGACCGGGTGGGCCGTGGGGCGACCCACGACACCCTGGTCGCGATCCTGTCCACCGGGGCACCCCGCCGGTTGCTGCTGCGCCCCCGGGGCGGCGGCGCCACCCGCACGCTGCAGGTGGGCCACGGCGACCTCGTGGTCATGGGCGGCTCCTGCCAACGCACCTGGGAGCACGCGGTCCCCAAGGAACACCACCGCACGGGCCCCCGCGTCAGCATCCAGTTCCGGCCCGCCGGGGTGCGCTGAGGCATCCCCTCGCGGCCCCTCTTGGAGAACCGACCCGTCACCGGGTGGCCGGGTGCTCAGAAACCCAGGCGCTGCAGTTGCTTGGGGTCGCGCTGCCAGTCCTTGGCCACCTTGACGTGCAGGTCCAGGTGCACCCGCTGTCCAAGGAGCTCCTCGATGGCCTTGCGGGACGTGGTGCCCACCTCGCGGAGCCTCGAGCCACCCTTGCCGATGATGATGGCCTTCTGGCTGGGGCGCTCCACGAAGACGTTGACCCGCACGTCCATGAGCGGCTTGTCCGCGGGCCGGTCCTCGCGCGGGAGCATCTCCTCGACCACCACCGCCAGGCTGTGCGGCATCTCGTCGCGCACGCCCTCCAGGGCCGCCTCGCGCACGAGCTCGGCGATCATCACGTCGGTCGGCTCGTCGGTGAGCACGTCCTCGGGGTAGAGGGGCGGCGAGAGCGGGAGCTTCTCGGTGATCAGGCGGCGGACCACGTCGAGCTGCTCGCCGTTGACCGCCGAGCAGGGGACGATCTCGTCGAAGTCGCCCAGCTGGTCGATGGCCATGAGGTGCTCAGCCAGCTGGTCGCGGGAGACGAGGTCGGCCTTGGTCGCGATGGCGATGATCGGCGTGCGCCGCCCGCGGCGCAGCTCCTCGAGCTCGGCGGCGATGTACTTGTCACCCGGGCCCGGCTTCTGGTCGGCCGGCATGCAGAAGCCGATGACGTCCACGTCCAGGAGCGTCTCGCGCACCACGTCGTTGAGGCGCTGCCCCAGCAGGGTGCGGGGCTTGTGCAGACCGGGGGTGTCGACCACCACGATCTGGCTGGCCTCGTCACCGATGATGCCGCGCACCGTGTGGCGCGTGGTCTGCGGCTTGTTGGAGGTGATGGCAATCTTCTGCCCCACCAGCGCATTGGTGAGCGTGGACTTGCCCGCGTTGGGGCGGCCGACGAAGCAGACGAAGCCTGCCCGGAAGTCGTCGGGGAATCCTGCGGGGATCGTCATGGGTGCTCCTTGGCAAGGGGGCGGGTCTGGCGGGCGGGTGCGCCCAGCCGGAGCAGGCCGCCCGGGGTGTCGTCGTCCTGCTGGTCCAGCATGTCCGGTGCGGTGGCCTCGTCCAGGACGGGTCCTGCGGCGTGGGCCCCGGAGCCCTCGGGCTGCTCGTCCTCCGCCGGTGCCGCGGACTCGGCGGCGGCCTCGTGCTCCGCGACCTGCCCGCCGTGGCCGATCCACTCGGCGATGACCGTGGCCACGCGGTGGCGACGCCCCGAGAGACGCTCGGCCGTGAGGCGGATGCCGGCCACGTCGCCGGTGCTCCCGACGATCGGCACGCGGTCCACCAGCTTCGCCAGCAGTCCCCCAACCGTCTCCACGTCCTCGGTGACCTCCTCGCTGAAGGACACCTCGAACAGGTCGGCGAGGTGGTCCACGTCCATGGAGGCAGCCACCCGCCACGCGCCGTCCTCGAGCTGCGTCGACTCGGCGGTCTCGCGGTCGTGCTCGTCGGTGATCTCGCCGACGATCTCCTCCAGGATGTCCTCGATGGTGAGCAGTCCGGCCGTCCCGCCGTACTCGTCGATGACGACCACCAGGTGGGTCTGGCTCACCTGCATCTCCCGCAGGAGCTGGTCGACGTTCTTGCTCTCGGGCACGAAGGTGGCCTCGCGCATGACCTCGGCCGCGGTGAGGGACTCGCGCGCCGCGGGGTCGGCGTTCACGCGACGCACCACGTCCTTGAAGTGCACGACGCCCAGGATGTCGTCGGTGCCGCCCTCCCCGACCACGAGGATGCGGGAGAAGCCCGAGCGCAGGGCGAGGCTCATCACCTTGCGCAGCTGCTTGTGGCCCTCGATGACCACCATGTCGGTGCGCGGCACCATCACCCGTCGGGCCGTGGTGTCACCGAGCTCGAAGATGGAGTGGATCATCTCCCGCTCCTCGGCCTCGATCACCGAGCTCTCGCCGGCGAGGTCCACCATGTCGCGGAACTCGGCCTCGTTCTCGAACGGCCCCTCGGCGAAGCCCTTGCCCGGCGTCACGGCGTTGCCGACCACGATGAGGGCCTTGGACAGCGGGCCGAGGACGGTGCGGGCGCGGGCCACCACCGGGGCGGCGCGCAGGGCGATGGCCTCGGCGTTCTGCCGCCCCAGCGTGCGCGGGGAGACGCCCAGCACGACGTAGGACACGACCGTCACCAGCAGGACCGCCACCAGCAGGGCCAGCCACCACTGGTCCAGCCAGCGGTCGACGGCGATCGTCAGCAGCACGGCCACGCTGCACTCGCCCAGCACGCGCAGGAAGGTCACCACCGACATGTGGGTGGCGGTGTCTTCGAGGATGCGGGCCAGGGCATCGCCGCCGGGCCGGCCCTCCTGGGCCAGCGACTCGGCGTGGCGCTTGCTGATGCGCTGCAGCGCCGCCTCGGCCATCGTCATCAGGTGGGTCAACGCGACCAAGACCAGCGCCGCCCCCAGGATCCAACCCAGCATCAGCGCTCTCCTCCTGCACCCGGTCGGGGCGCGGCCGTCGTCGTCCGGCCGGAACCGGCGAGGTACGCGGTCAACAGCTCGGCCTGCAGCGTGAACATCTCTCGTTCGTCGTCCGGGTCCGCGTGGTCGTAGCCCAACAGGTGCAGCACACCGTGCACGGTCAGCATGAGCAGCTCCTCCCCCACCGGGTGGCCCAGGCGGGAGGCCTGCTCGGCTGCCACCGTGGGGCACAGCACGATGTCGCCCAGGACGCCGGGCTCGGAGGGCCGTTCCGGCGTGCCGGGGCGGAGCTCGTCCATCGGGAAGCTCATGACGTCGGTGGGGCCCGCCAGGTCCATCCACTGCTCGTGGAGCACCTCGATGGCGGCGGCGTCGACGAAGCGGATGCACAGCTCCGCCGCCGGGTTCACGTGGAGGGTGTCCATGGCGAACTGCGCCGCGGCCACGACGTCGTCCGGGTCCGTCAGGGGGTCGTCCTCGACGAGGACCTCGATCGTCATGCGCGCCCCGTGCCCCGGGAGCCCTGCTGGCTGGCGTCCCACTCGCCGTAGGCCTCCACGATGCGGGAGACCAGGCGGTGGCGCACGACGTCGACGCTGGTGAGGCGGGAGAAGTGCACGTCCTCGACCCCGGCGAGGATCTCCTGCACGATGGCCAGCCCCGAGCGGGTGCCGCCGGGCAGGTCCACCTGGGTGGTATCGCCGGTGACGACCATCGTGGAGCCGAAGCCCAACCGGGTGAGGAACATCTTCATCTGCTCCGGCGAGGTGTTCTGGGCCTCGTCGAGGATGATGAACGCGTCGTTGAGCGTGCGACCGCGCATGTAGGCCAGGGGGGCGACCTCGATGGTGCCCGAGGCCATCAGCCGCGGGATCGAGTCCGGGTCCACCATGTCGTGCAGGGCGTCGTACAGGGGGCGGAGGTAGGGGTCGATCTTCTCGTTCAGGGAGCCGGGCAGGAAGCCCAGTCGCTCGCCGGCCTCGACCGCCGGACGGGTCAGGATGATGCGGCTGACCTCCTTGGCCTGCAGGGCCGCCACGGCCTTGGCCATGGCCAGGTAGGTCTTGCCCGTGCCCGCCGGGCCGAGGCCGAACACGATGGTGTGCCCGTCGATCGCGTCCACGTACTGCTTCTGCCCGAGCGTCTTGGGGCGGATGGTCCGGCCGCGGCTGCTGATGATGTTCTGCGTGAGGACGTCCGCGGGGCGCTCCGCCGTTCGCGCCCGCAGCATGCCGATCGAGCGCTCCACCGCATCGGCGGTGAGGGGGTGGCCTGCACGCACCATCACGAGCATCTCCTCCACCACCCGCTCCACCAGCGAGACCTCGGCCACGGGGCCGGACAGGTGCAGCTCATCACCGCGGGCCAGCAGCTCGACGTGGGGGAAGGCGCGTTCGATGGTGCGGAGCAACTCGTCCTGCGGACCCCACAGGGTCACGATCGAGATGCCCTCGGGAAGGGTGATGGTGGAACTCGTGGTGGGCTCACCCGAGGCGGCTCGTGCCGGGGCGTGGGTCTGCTGGGGGTCGTTGCTCATCGTGGGGCCAGTCTACGGCCCGCCACCGACAGGACCCGGGTCACACCGCCATGCTGAGCGGGCGTCCACCCAGTACGTGCAGGTGGGTGTGGAAGACCTCCTGGCCGGAGTCGCCACCGCAGTTGAACACGAAGCGGTAGCCGGACTCCGCGACGCCCTCGGAGCGGGCGACGTCGGCGCCCACCCGCATCACCTCCGCGAGCAGCTCCGGCTCGGACCCGGCCATCTCACCGGCGTGGGTGCTGTGCTGCTTGGGCACCACCAGCACGTGGACCGGTGCCTTGGGCGAGATGTCCCGGAAGGCCAGCACGTCCTCGGTCTCGGTGACGGTGTCGTTGGGGATCTCCCCGGCCACGATCTTGCAGAAGAGGCAGTCGGCGTCAGTCATGGGCCGAGCCTAGTGCGAGCCGGCCCCGGACGCGGCGCTGGCCCGGGTCACCAACGCAGCGCGCCGGCGACGAGCGACAGGGCCACCGGGCCGGCTGACGAGGTCCGCAGGACGTGCGGCCCCAGCAGCACCGGGTGACCACCGGCCTCGGTGAACAGCTCGAGCTCCCGGGGGCTGATGCCGCCCTCGGGGCCGATCACGACCCGCACCACCGGCGGCACGGGGCCGTCACCCACCAGGCCCGTGAGCACCGGGAGCAGGCGGTCGGTGGCCACCTCGTGGAGCACGAGCGTCAGCTCGCCCTCCCGCGCGCCCTCCTCGATGCGGCGGGCCAGGCCCGCGCTGGAGACCAGCTCGGCCACCTCGGCCTCGCGGAGGCGTCGCGACTGCTTGGTGGCTGCGCGGACCACGCCGGCCCACTTCGCCCGCCCCTTGGCGGCCTTGGGGCCGGACCACCGGCTGATGCTGCGCTCGGCCTCCCAGGGCAGGACGTGGTCGACCCCGATCTCGACGCTGGTCTCGATCGACTGCTCAGCGCGGCCGCTCTTGGCCAGGGCCTGCACGAGCTCCAGCCGCGGGCGGGGCTCCGGCTCGGCGAGCTCCTCCAGGACGCGCAGCTCGAGCCGGTCCTTCGCGGTGGCGAGGACCTCGCCCCGCACACCGGCCCCCGCACCGTCGGTGACCAGCACCTGCTCGCCCACCGCGATGCGTTGGACGGTGGCGGCGTGCCGTCCCTCTTCACCGGTGAGCACCAGCGACCCGCCCACCGGCGCCAGGGGCCCATCGGCCACGAAGAGGGGAAGCGTCATCAGCGGCCCGAGAAGGCGTCCCGCAGGCGTCCGAAGAAGCCCCCGTGCTGGTCCATGGAGGTGACGGTGCCGGTGGCCTGCTCCTCACCGCGCAGCGACGCGAGCTCGCGCAGCAGGTCCTTCTGGCGGCCGTCCAGGCGGGTCGGCGTGACCACGTTGGCATGCACGTGCAGGTCGCCGCGGCCGTCCCGGCGCAGGTGCCCCACGCCCAGACCCCGGAGGGTGAACACGGCGCCGTGCTGGGTGCCGGCCGGGATGTCCACCTTCTCGGTGCCGTCGAAGGTCTCCACCTGGGCCTCGGTACCCAGGGCAGCGGCCGTCATCGGCAGCTCCACGGAACAGTGCAGGTCGTCGCCCTCACGGGTCCACGTGTCGTCCGCCAGCACGTTGACCTCGACGTAGAGGCTGCCGGCCGGGCCGCCGCCGGGGCCGACCTCGCCCTGGCCCGCCAGCTGGATGCGGGTGCCGGTGTCGACGCCGGCGGGCACCTTGACCTTGAGCGTGCGGCGCTCCCGCACCCGGCCGTCGCCCCGGCAGTCGGTGCAGGGGTTCTCGATGATCTCGCCGGTGGCCTGGCAGGCGCCGCAGGGGCGCGTGGTCATGACCTGGCCCAGGAAGGAGCGCTGCACCTGCTGGACGTGGCCCTGGCCGCGGCAGACGTCGCAGGTGCGCGTACCGGTGCCCGGCGAGGCGCCGGCGCCGTCGCAGGTGGAGCACAGCACCGCGGTCTCCACGGTGAGCTCCTCGGTGTTGCCGAACACGGCCGTGCGCAGCGGGACGTCCAGGCGCACCAGGGCGTCCTGACCGGGCTGCTGCCGGGAACGCGGCCCCGCGGTGGCGCCCTGCCCGCCGAAGAAGGCGTCCATGATGTCGCTGAAGGTGAACGCCCCACCGGCAGCGCCGCCGAAGCCCGCGGTCGGGTCCCCGTACGGGTCGGCCCCGCGGTCGTAGGCCATGCGCTTGTCCGCATCGCCCAGCACGTCGTAGGCCTGCCCGACGAGCTTGAACTCGTCCTCCTTGCCCGGCGCGACGTCCGGGTGCAGGTGGCGGGCCTTCTTGCGGTAGGCACGCTTGATGTCCTCCGCGGTGGCGTCGCGGGAGACTCCGAGGATCTCGTAGTAGTCGTTCATGCGCTCTCCGCGCCGGCTCGGCCGGCGGCTGCGGTTCGGGGGTGGGTGGTCTTCTCAGGGGTGCCCGGGGTGGCCCCGGCGCAGGTCTCTCAGCGGTGCTCGAGCACCTCGGACAGGTAGGCGGCCACGGCCCGCACGGCCCCCATCGTCCCGGAGTAGTCCATGCGGGTGGGGCCCAGCACGCCCAGCGAGCCGATGCCGTCCTGTCCGTAGGTGGTGCTCACCACCGAGGCCGTCTGCAGGCCGCGGTGGTCGTTCTCGGTGCCGATGGAGACCGCGATGCCCGGTTCGGCCGCGGTCGCGCCGTCGGCGCGTTCGGAGGCCTGCAACAACCGCAGGAGCACCACATGTTCCTCCAGGGCCGAGATCACGGTCTCGAGGGAGCCGCCGAAGTCGGTAGTGTGCCGCACGAGGCTCGAGGTGCCGGCCAGGGCGAGGCGTTCCTCACGTTCCTCGGCCAGGGTGCTCGCCACGAGGGTGCAGACGGTCTCCAGCAGCGGGTCGTGCGGGTGGTGGGCTGCCAGCTCGGTCAGCCGTTCCCGGGCGGACAGGAAGGTCTGCCCGGCAGCCGCGCCGTTGATGCGGTCGCGCACCGTGTGCAGCGCGTCGTCGGCGACGTCCCGCGGCAGGTCCAGCAGGCGCTGCTCCACCCGGCCGCTGTCGGTGATGATCACGACCATGGCGCGCTCCCCCATCGGCACCAGCTCGACGTGCTGCAGGGCCGAGCGGGTGAGCGAGGGGTACTGCACGACGGCCACCTGGTGTGTGAGCGCCGCGAGCAGGCGCACGGTGCGCTCGACGACGTCGTCGAGGTCCATCGGGTCGGCCAGGAAGTCGCGGATGGCGCGCTTCTCCGCCGGGGTGAGGCGGCGCACCTGGGCGATGCTGTCGACGAACTGGCGGTAGCCCGCATCGGTCGGGACGCGGCCGGCAGAGGTGTGGGGGGCTTGAATGAGCCCCTCGGCCTCGAGGATCGCCATGTCGTTGCGGATGGTGGCCGCGGAGACGCCGATGCCGTGTCGCTCCAGCACGCTGCGGGAGCCGACGGGCTCGGAGGTGCGAACGTGGTCCTCCACGATGGCGCGGAGCACCTGCAGGCGGCGCTCACCGGACATCAGGGCCTCCTTCGGGCGGTCGATCACGGCGGGGGCGAAAACGGGGCCTCCCGGGTCCTGACCAGCGTGCACACGCTGGCACTCGGGGACGTCAAGTGCCAGTCTACGCGGCCGGCGCACGTAGCCTGTGCGGTCATGGACAGGTACGGACGCGATGTGCTCGCCGGCGACTGGAAGCGCCCGAAGCGGGGCCGCAGCAAGGACGTGGAGGCCACCGACGGACTCGTGGTGGAGGAGGTGTCCACCGGGTGGGTCGGCGCGGTGGTGGCCCTGGAGAAGGCCGGCGGGCAGAACGTGGTGCACCTGGAGGACGCGTGCGGTCGCACGCGGGGCTTCCCGATGGGGCCGGGCTTCTGGGTGGACGGCCAACCGGTGAACCTGGTGGCGCCGCGGCGGGCGCCGTCGGCTCCTGCGACGCCGTCCCGCACCGCCAGCGGGAGCCGTGCCGTGGCCGCCGCACCGGCCCGGGTGGCCGTGGGCTCGCGGATCTTCGTGGAGGGGCGACACGACGCGGAACTGGTGGAGAAGGTCTGGGGCGACGACCTCCGCATCGAGGGGGTGGTGGTGGAGATGCTGGACGGCGTGGACGACCTGCGCGGCGTCATCGAGGACTTCCGGCCCACTGCCGAGCGACGGATGGGGGTGCTGGTGGACCACCTCGTGCCCGGCACCAAGGAGTGGCGGGTGGTGGAGGAGGCTCGGGCGACGCCCCGGTACGCCCGTCACGTGAAGATCGTGGGGCACCCCTACGTGGACGTGTGGCAGTCCGTGCGTCCGCAGCGGCTGGGCTGGGAGCAGTGGCCGGTGATCCCGCGCGGGCAGTCGTGGAAGCACGGAATCCTGGCCGAGCTGGGGTGGCCGCACGACACCCAGGCCGACGTGGCGCGTGGCTGGAAGCGGATCCTGGGCACGGTGCGGGACTACACCGACCTGGAGCCCGAGCTGTTGGGGCGGGTGGAGGAGCTCATCGACTTCGTGACCGTCGGCGAGGTGCCGCTGGGGTGAGCCAGTGGGTCAGCCGGCGCGGGAGGGGTGGCCCGTGCACCCTCCCGACCGGGTGACCCCGCCCGCGGGCGGACGGCCCGTTCACAGGTCCGCCCCGGGGTGGCTGCGCACGGGGGCCGGATTCGACAGACTGGGGTCATGACCACGACACCTCCCCCTCCCCCGAACCGAGACGGCGCGGGTCGCAACGGCTCCTCCGCGTGGTCGCCCCAGGGCGGCCAGGACCCGGTGGGTCCCCGTGGACAGAGCATCCCCTCGCAGGATGACGCCTTCGTGGGCGAGGCCCGGCAGCCGCAGTGGAATGCATCGAGCACGAACCCGGACGGCAGCCCCCACCAGGACGCCTACCCGAACGCCTCGGGTGACCCGTACTCGAACCAGGGCCAGTACGGCGGTGGGCACTACGCACCGCCGCACGGCGGTCACGCCACCTCGGGCGCAAGTGACTCCGATCGCCTCGTCGCTGTCTTCTGTCACCTCTCGGGCATCATCTCCACGGTTCTGTCCGGTGGCTGGCTGCCGTTCGCCGGACCGCTCATCGTGTGGTTCCTCTACAAGGACAAGGACCCGTTCGTCCGTCGCGCGGCCGCCGGCTCCTTCAACTTCCACGTGGTGGCGGCCATCGTCTTCATCGCCCTGTGGATCATCACCGGGATCATGACCATCGTCACGTTTGGTCTGGCGCTGCCGCTGGCCCTGCTGCTCTTCGTCATCGCGGGTGCGCTCTACCTCTGGTGGACGATCAGCGCGTCGATGAAGGCCTCGAAGGGCGAGCCCTACACCTACCCGGTGGAGATCAAGATCCTCGACTGACATGCACGCTCGCGATGGGGCGGTCCGGCCGGCTGGTCGGGCCGCCCTTCGCCGTCGCCGAGCCCGCCTCGCGGCCCGGCTGGTGGGTGGGCTCCATCGAGGGCAGGATGGCGGCATGACCGACATGACGAACGGCCCCACGGGCACCGAGTACACCGACGAGCAGAAGAAGACGATCAAGTCCGCTGCCATGGGGGCGATCGCCCTGGTGTCCGCGGCCGACCCCGGACTGCTCTCGACCCTGAAGGAGGGCTGGGCCGGTTCCAAGGTGCTGGCCAAGGCCCCAGCCTCGATGCAGGAAATCATCCGCGAGGGAGGGTTCCCCACCCCGCCGCAGGCCGCTGATGCGGTGGGCCGTGAGCAGGCCGTCCTGGACGACCTCGCCGAGGCGGTGGGGATCCTGCGGGCCAACCCGGCCGATCTGGAGGCCTTCCGTGGGCTGGTCGCCGAGGCGATGGACGCCACCGCCAACGCCTCGAAGGGTGTGGACCCTCAGGAGGCCGAGACCATGGACCGGGTGCGGGCGGTCCTGAACGGCTGATCCGCCTCCACTCGTTGCCGGCCGCGACGCCCACAGCCCTCGCCCGCCGCGCCGCCGCAGCACCACCAACCGGTGGTCAAACAACCCCACGCCCCCCTCACAACCCGAGCAGCCGCCCCATCACCAGGTCCGCCAGCAGCCGCCCGCGACGCGTGAGCACCAGCCGCCGGTCCCGCACCGCCGGCACGCCCTCCAGCAGCCCGTCGCCGATCAGCGCCGCCACCGCCCCGCGCCCCTCCGCCGGCACGTCGTCGAGCGCCAGCCCCTCCCGGCGCCGGATCCCCAGCATCACCCGCTCCTCGGTCACCTGCTCGGCCGTCAGCACCTCCCGCGCGGCTGCCGGCGTCACCCCGGTCGAGAGCCGCTGCGCCCACGCCCGCGGGTGCTTGACGTTCCAGAAGCGCACGCCGCCGACGTGGCTGTGCGCCCCGGGCCCCACGCCCCACCAGTGCCCGCCGTCCCAGTAGTGCTCGTTGTGCCGGCAGCGCCCTGCTTCGGTCCGTGCCCAGTTCGACACCTCGTACCACCCGTAGCCCGCCGCACCCAGCAGGTCGTCGGCCAGCTCGTACTTGTCCGCCTGGTCGTCCTCGTCCGGTTCCGGGAGCTCCCCGCGCGCCACCCGGCGATGCAGGGCCGTCCCCTCCTCAATCGTCAGCGCGTAGGCCGACACGTGGTCGGGCCGCAGCGCGATCGCCGCCTCCACACTGGCGCGCCAGTCCACCAACGACTCCCCCGGCGTCCCGTGGATGAGGTCCACCGAGACCGCCAGGCCGGCAGCCCGCCCCGCCTCCACCGCTCGCTCCACGTTGGCCGGGTCATGCGTCCGGTCCAGCGTGGCCAGCACGTGGGGCACGGCCGACTGCATCCCCACGCTCATCCGTGTGTACCCCGCCTCCGCCAGCCCCCACGCGAACTCCTCGTCCACCTGGTCGGGGTTGGCCTCCGTGGTCACCTCCAGGTCCTCGGCCACCGCAAACCGCTCCCGCACCACCTCCAGGGCCCGCCCGAGGTCCTCGGCCCCCAGCAAAGACGGCGTCCCCCCGCCCACGAAGACCGTGTCCACGACCGGGAGCGCTCCCCCATCGGCGGTCAGGACGCGCACGGCGAGGTCGAGCTCAGCGGCCACCCCATCGACCCAGGTGTCCAGCGAGGCCCCGGTCTCGTCGCCCAGCTCGGTCAGCGTGTACGTGTTGAAGTCGCAGTACCCGCAGCGCACCGAGCAGAAGGGCACGTGCAGGTACAACGAGAAGGTCTCCTCCCGCATCGATCCCAGGGCCGATGCGGGCAGCGCACCATCGCGCGGGACGGGGTCACCGGGGGGCAGCTGGGGCATCCCCCGATTCTCCCACCACCCGCGTCGTGCGCGGCCGGCCGGGGCCGGGGCCCGGGGCAAACCCGTGGCCGCCGGCGAGGCCTGGCCCTAGCCTTCGTCCATGACCTTCACCGTGCGCCCCGCCCGCGAGGACGACGCCGAGGTTCTGGCCGACCTCTCCCACGAGGCCTTCGGGTACCCGCGCCAGGAGGCGCGCTCGCCCCTCGCCGAGGGACGCAGCACGATCGTCGCGACCGATGGGGTGCGCGTGGTCGGGTCCGCCACCTGCCACCGCTACGACTCGTGGTGGTGGGGCCAGACCCTGCCGACAGCCGGCATCGCCGGGGTGAAGGTGGCGCCCGAGGCGCGCGGGAGGGGCCTGGTGCGTCGCCTCATCGAGCCGCTGCTGGAGGAGGCCCGCGGATGGGGCGCGGTCGTCTCCACGTTGTTCGCCACCGCCCCGGCGATCTACCGGCCGCTCGGCTATGAGGTCGTCGCCACCTACGACGACGAGACGGTGGTGCCCACCGCGGTGTTCCGCGACCTCGCGCCCGGACCGGACGCGCTGCGCCGCGCGGTGCCGGACGACCTGCCGGCCATCGTGGACGCCTACGAGGCATGGGCCCGCCAGCACAACGGCCCCCTGACCCGCCGCGGCCCACTCTTCCCCGCCGACCGGGCCTTCACCGGCGGCGCCTACACCCTGGCCGAGCGGGAGGGACGGGTCACCGGCGTGCTCCGGTGGGACCGCACGTCCCGGTACGGCGAGCCCGGGAGCACCCTGGAGGTGCACGACCTCATCGCGCTCGATGCGGGGGCGGCGGCCTCGCTGCTGGCCTCCCTGGGGTCGCACTCGGCAGTGGCGCCCCGCACCGTGGTCTCGACCTCGGGCCTCGACGCGCTGCACCTGCTGGTGCCGAGCTGGCAGTGGCAGCGCGGCAGCGGCAACCCGTACTCGCTCGCGGTGCTCGACCCCGCCGAGGCGCTGCAGCGCCGGACCTACCCCACCTGGGCGTCGCTGGAGACGAGCTTCGGGGTGGACGACGTGTCCTGGTCCGTGCGCCTCACAGAGGGGACGGCCACGGTCGAGCCCACGGACCGGGCACCGGCCGTGCGCTTCACGCCGCGGGGTCTCGCGGTGGTGTGGAGCGGCAGCCAGTCACTGGCGGCGGCCCGTCAGGCCGGCCTGGCCGAGGGGGACGACGACCTCTGGTCGCTCTTCGGCACGGGGCAGGTGCACATCCGCGACTACTTCTGAGGCTGACGCGCGCCCTCAGCGACGGACGCCGATGACGTCCCGCACCTCGCGGTCGACGCCCAGCCCCTTGCGCTCGAAGCGCGTCACGGGGCGCTCGGCGAAGCGCGGCGCGAACCCGCCGTGGCCGGGCCCGGCCGGGTCCTCAGGGTGGGCCCGCTCCCCCGCATGCGGGCTGTCGAAGTGCTCACTGGCCTCGATGACGTCACGCATCCACCACGCGTAGTCCGCCCAGTCCGTGGCCAGCCGCCACACGCCACCCGGGCGCAGGGCACGGGCGACGTCCTGCGCCAGGGCAGTGCTGACCAGGCGGCGCTTGTGGTGCTTCGCCTTGGGCCAGGGGTCCGGGAAGAAGGTCCAGACCTCGGCCAGCGACCCGGGCTCGAACATCGTCGCGAAGGCCCGCGCCGCATCGACCTCGATGACGCGCACGTTCTCCAGCCCGTGGTGCGCCAGCTGCGAGACGATCTGCGCCGCCCCCGGGTGCCACACCTCGATCGCGAGGTGGTCCACCTCCGGGTGCGCCAGCGCGTGCGCCGCGACGGCATCCCCGGACCCGGCGCCGATCTCCACGACCAGCGGGGCCGTCCGGCCGAACACCGCAGCGGCGTCGAACCGGAAGCCCGGGTCCACCGACAACGGCTCGGTGGTGCGCGGCGGCTCCACCACGAGGCGGTCAGCGTGCTTGTCCCACGCCTGAGCGTGGCGCGGGTCCGGCCGCTCCCCGCGGATGACGTACGAGCGCGTCACGCGCTTCAACCGCCCATCCGGCAGGCGCTCGGCGTCGCCGCGCGAGACACCCGTGTGCTCCACCGCGGCGCCCGTTGCGGCAGCCGCGCCCTTGCGGGGGGCGCCGGCGGGCACCCGGCCGCCGCTCACCGCATCGGTCGTGGCCCTGCGGTCCGGTGACGACCCGGTGCTCACTTGGCGTCCTTGCCCTTCTCGCCGTCCTGGCTCAGCGCAGCGATGAAGGCCTCCTGCGGCACCTCGACCGTGCCCACCATCTTCATGCGCTTCTTGCCCTCCTTCTGCTTCTCCAGCAGCTTGCGCTTACGGCTGATGTCACCGCCGTAGCACTTGGAGAGGACGTCCTTGCGGATCGCTCGGATCGTCTCGCGGGCGATGATGCGGGAGCCCACCGCGGCCTGGATCGGCACCTCGAACTGCTGCCGCGGGATGAGCTCCTTGAGCTTGCCCGCCATCTCCACCCCGTAGGCGTAGGCCTTGTCCTTGTGCACGATCGAGCTGAAGGCATCGACCTGGTCCCCCTGCAGCAGGATGTCGACCTTCACCAGGTCCGCCTCCTGGTAGCCCGCCTCGGAGTACTCGAAGGAGGCGTACCCGCGGGTGCGGGACTTCAGGTTGTCGAAGAAGTCGAACACGATCTCCGCCAGCGGGAGGGTGTAGCGCATCTCCACCCGCTCCTCGGAGAGGTAGTCCATGCCCGCGAGGTCACCGCGGCGCGACTGGCACAGCTCCATCACCGACCCGATGAACTCCGAGGGCGTGAGGATGGTGGCCTTCACGACCGGCTCGGTGATGCTGGAGACCTTGCCGCCGGGGAACTCGCTCGGGTTGGTGACCACCACCTCGGTGCCATCCTCCATGCGCACCGTGTAGATCACGTTGGGCATGGTGGAGATGAGGTCGAGGTTGTTCTCGCGCTCCAGGCGCTCGCGCACGATCTCCAGGTGGAGCATGCCCAGGAAGCCCACGCGGAAGCCGAAGCCCAGCGCCGCGGAGGTCTCCGGCTCGTACACCAGCGCGGCGTCGTTCAGCTTGAGCTTGTCCAGCGCCTCGCGCAGCACCGGGTAGTCCGAGCCGTCGATCGGGTAGAGGCCGGAGTACACCATCGGGGTGGGGTCCTTGTAGCCACCGATCGGCGTCGTCGCGCCGTGGTGGTGGGACGTGACCGTGTCGCCCACCTTGGACTGCCGCACGTCCTTCACCCCGGTGATGAGGTAGCCGGTCTCCCCCACGCCGAGCCCCTTGGTGGCATGGGGCTCCGGCGAGCTGACACCGATCTCCAGCAGCTCGTGGGTGGCGCCGGTGGACATCATGGTGATGCGCTCGCGCGGCCTCAGCTGGCCGTCCACCACCCGGACGTAGGTCACCACGCCGCGGTAGGTGTCGTAGACCGAGTCGAAGATCATCGCTCGGGGCGGCGCGTCCGCATCGCCCACCGGCGCAGGGATCATCGCCACGACGTGGTCCAGCAGGTCCTCGACGCCCGCACCGGTCTTGCCCGAGACCTTCAGCACGTCCTCGGGCTCGCACCCGATGAGGCCCGCGATCTCCTCGGCATACTTCTCCGGCTGCGCGGCCGGCAGGTCGATCTTGTTGAGCACCGGGATGATGGTGAGCTCGTTCTCCATGGCCAGGTACAGGTTGGCCAGGGTCTGCGCCTCGATGCCCTGCGCCGCGTCCACGAGCAGGATCGCACCCTCGCAGGCGGCCAGGGAGCGCGACACCTCATAGGTGAAGTCGACGTGCCCCGGCGTGTCGATCATGTTCAGAACGAAGGTCTCCTGGTCCTTGCCCTCCCCCAGGGCCCAGGGCATGCGCACGGCCTGCGACTTGATGGTGATGCCGCGCTCACGCTCGATGTCCATGCGGTCCAGGTACTGGGCACGCATGTCACGCGGCTGCACCACCTCGGTGATCTGCAGCATCCGGTCGGCCAGCGTGGACTTGCCGTGGTCGATGTGGGCGATGATGCAGAAGTTGCGGATCTGCGACGGAGGGGTCGCGGCCGGCTGCAGGGCGGTACGGGCAACGGGGGACACGGAGCGGGGCACCTCGGGTGTCTCGGGGGCGGGCGGGATCAGGGCAGAACAGGTCGGGGCAGTCTTTCACGCCCCGCACGCGCTCACGGCATCGTCACCCGCGATCTGGCCCCTGACACCCCCCGACGGCACGCGAACGGGCCACCGGGGTGTCCTCCGGTGGCCCGTTCGTCGATGCGGGGAGGCCTCACTTGTCGCGGAAGGCGTCCTTCACGTTCTCACCAGCCTGCTTGATGTCGGCCTGGGACTGCTGGCCCTTGCCCTCGGCCTGCAGGCGCTCGTTGTCGCCGGCGTCGCCCGCGACCTCCTTGGCCTTGCCGGTGACCTTGTCGGCCGTGTTCTCGATCTTGTCCTGGATGCCCATGAAGAGCCTCCTTCCTGCCCCGCAGCGCGGGGCCTCGTCCCTCCACCCTCTCCGCTGTCGCCCCGGCTCGCAAACCGGTGGCCGATGGCGGCCCCGGCAGCGGCCCCTCCCCCAGTGAGCCCCCGCGGCCCCTCGCGCTGCAGCCGCGCGGTGGGTAGCGTGGGGCCATGGCTTGGCAACAGATTGCATCCCGTGTAGGTCGCATCGTCACCCGCCGCTTGGTGAGCCGGGGCGTGCGCGCCGGCATGAACAAAGCGCAGGGCTCTGGGGACCAGCAGCGCCGGCGCCCGCCCCAGGAGGGCTCCGGAGGGCAGCCTCCCCGCCAGGGGTGAGCCGCCTGCCCACGCGCCGGGCCTGGTAGGTCCTGGCCCGGCGCGTGGGCACCCTCACCGGCGGTGGCCCGTCGGCCGGGGCCAGTGGCCGGAGACACGAGAAGGGCCCTCACCACACGGTGAGGGCCCTTCTCATGCGTTCTTCTGTGGAGCTAAGGGGATTCGAACCCCTGACCTCCTCCATGCCATGGAGGCGCGCTACCAACTGCGCCATAGCCCCGTGCGGGTGTGTGCCCCTCTCGGAGCGACCGGTGAATATTACACACACCACCCCCCGAAGCACCAAATCGGCGCTCCCGGGCGGGAATCAGGAGCTGCTGGCGTCGTCCTCGGCGGGGATCCACCACGGACGCTGCTCGGCCTCGTCCTGGGCCGCCGCGGCCTCGGACCGACCCTCGGGGTGCTCCGGCAGCTGCAGGTCGACTGCGGGGCAGTCCTTCCACAGCCGCTCGAGGTCGTAGAACTCGCGGTCCTCGGCGTGCTGCACGTGGAGCACGATGTCGCCGAAGTCCACGAGCACCCAGCGGTTCTCGCGCTCGCCCTCGCGGCGCTTGGGCTTCACACCGGCCGCCAGGCAGGCGTCAGTCACCGCATCGACGACGGCGTGCACCTGGCGCTCGGTCGGGGCGGAGGCGATGAGGAAGATGTCGGTCAGCGCGAGGTGCTGGCTGACGTCCAGCGCCACGATGTCGTCGGCGAACTTGTCGTCGGCGGCACGGGCGGCGGTACGAGCCAGGTCGATGGCCTCGGGGGTGGCAGTCACGCAGTGTCCTCCTGGACGGGGTCTGGGGTGTCTGGCCGCGACGGCGCGGTGGCCGGCGGCAGGATCGCGCTGAAGCCCTCGTCGGACTCCGTGGCCTGCGCGGTGTACAGGCCGTGCTTGTTGATGTACTGCACGACGCCGTCCGGTACGAGGTACCAGACGGGCAGGCCGTCGGCGACCCGCTCACGGCAGTCGGTGGAGCTGATGGCCATGGCCGGGATCTCGGTCAGCGTGACCTTGTCCTGGGGCAGGCCAGTGGCGCTCAGCTCGTGCCCCGGACGGCTGACACCGATGAAGTGGGCGAGTTCCCAGAGCTCCTCCACGCCCTTCCAGGACAGGATCTGCCCCAGGGCGTCCGCACCGGTGATGAAGAAGAGCTCGGCGTCGGGGTACCGCTCGGAGAGGTCGCGCAGGGTGTCCCGCGTGTACGTCGGGCCCGGCCGGTCGATGTCCACCCGGCTCACGGAGAACCGGGGGTTGGAGGCCGTGGCGACGACCGTCATCAGGTAGCGGTCCTCCGCCGGTGAGACCTGCTTGCCCTCCTTCTGCCACGGGTGACCCGTGGGCACGAAGAGCACCTGGTCGAGGCCGAAGGTGGCGGCCACCTCACTGGCGGCCACGAGGTGGCCGTGGTGGATGGGGTCGAAGGTCCCACCCATCACACCCAAACGCATCGTCAGCGACGACCTGCCGAGGTGCGCCGGTTCTGACGGTGACGGACGTGGTCGGCCGCGAACTCCTCGTCGGCCGGGTTCATCGGCACGGCGTGGCGGAACTGCCACAGGATCGCCAGCAGGGCCATGAGGATGCCCAGGGCGATGACCCCGAACCAGATGGGGGCGAAGGGCAGCTCGGGGCCGTGGTGGGCGCCCTCGGCTCCCTGGGCGATGACCGTCAGAACGTTGTGCATGGGCGCCATCCTACCGGTTGGCCCGGCTCAGTCGTCCGCGGTCCAGACGCCCGCGCGGCGCTCGGCCTCCATCTCCCGGCGCACCTCGCTCTCGGCGTCCTTGCGGGCGTGGAAGGCCTCGCGCTTCTCGGTACGAGTGGGGCGGGCCCGCTCCTCCAGGCGCAGGTCCGAGCCGCGCGAACCCAGGTGCTCCGCACCGGCGGTGATGGTGGGCTCCCAGTCGAAGACGACCCCGTCGCCGGCACCGATGACGACCGTGTCACCAGCGACCGCGCCGGCGGCCACGAGCTGCTCCTCGACGCCGGCGCGCTGCAACCGGTCGGCCAGGTAGCCGACGGCCTCGTCGTTGGCGAAGTCGGTCTGGTGGGTCCAACGCTCCACCCGCTCGCCGACCACCCGGAAGTAGGGCCCGTCGTGGCTGTTCTCCCGGGCGACGGTGAAGCCGGCATCGTCCTTGGCCTTCGGGCGCACGACCACGCGCGCCGGCTCGGCCGGCGGCAGGCTGGCACGGTGCTTGGCCACGTGGCGCGCGAGGGAGAACTTCAGCGGCTCCAGCCCCTGGTGCGCCACGGCGGAGACGATGTGGACCTCCACCCCGCGCTCGACCAGCATGGGCTCCACCATCTCGGCCAGCTCGCGCGCCTCGGGGACGTCGGCCTTGTTGAGGACCACCACACGGGTGCGCTCGGAGAGGGGTCGGCCACCGAGGGCCTGGTCGGGGACGTACTGCCGCAGCTCGGCCTCGATGACGTCGAGGTCGGTCAGCGGGTCGCGCCCGGGCTCGAGGGTGGCGCAGTCCACGACGTGCACCAGCACGCCGCACCGCTCCACGTGGCGGAGGAACTCCAGCCCCAGGCCCTTGCCCTGCGCTGCGCCCGGGATCAGCCCCGGCACGTCGGCCACGGTGAACCGGTCGTCACCAGCCGTCACCACGCCGAGGTTCGGCACCAACGTGGTGAAGGGGTACTCGGCGATCTTCGGACGGGCCGAGGAGAGCACGGAGACCAGCGAGGACTTGCCGGCCGACGGGAAGCCGATGAGGGCGACGTCCGCGAGCGTCTTGAGCTCCAGCACGAGCTCACGCTCCTCGCCAGGCTCCCCCAGCAGCGCGAAGCCGGGCGCCTTGCGACGCCGGCTGGCCAGCGCCTTGTTGCCCAGACCACCCCGACCGCCACGTGCGGCGACGAACTGCGTGCCGTGCCCGACGAGGTCCGCGAGCACCTCGCCCGCCCGGTCCTTGACCACGGTGCCGTCGGGGACGCGCAGCACGAGGTGCTCCCCCGCCGCCCCGTTGCGCTCGTCGCCCTCGCCCGGCTGGCCGTTCGGGGCGCTGCGGTGCGGCCCGCGGTGGTACTCCAGCAGGGTCGTGACCTGGTCATCGACCTCGAGCAGGACGTCACCGCCGTGACCGCCGTTGCCGCCGTCGGGGCCGCCGAGCGGCTTGAACTTCTCCCGGTGCACGGAGGCCACGCCGTGACCGCCCTTGCCGGCAGCGAGGTGGAGCACCACGCGGTCCACGAAAGTCGTCATGAGGAGCCTCCAGCTCGGGGGGGGGCGGGTCGGGCGCGGGCGACGGTCGCCCGGGCACGTGACGCCGATGGGGGCGATGCCCTTGAGTGTGGCATCGCCCCCATCGGGGTGGGTCCGGAGGGACCCGGTGCGGCGCGGTGGCCGCGACAGACTGTCTCAGACGGCGGCCGCGTCGGCGCCCACGATGGACACCGTCTTGCGACCACGCTTGCTGCCGAACTCGACGGCACCGGCCTCGAGGGCGAACAGCGTGTCGTCCTTGCCGCGGCCCACGTTCTCACCCGGATGGAAGTGGGTACCGCGCTGGCGCACGATGATCTCGCCGGCCTTCACCACCTGGCCACCGAAACGCTTCACGCCGAGGCGCTGCGCGTTCGAGTCACGGCCGTTGCGGCTCGAGGACACACCCTTCTTGCTTGCCATGTCGCTTCTCCCTGCGTTCTGCTGCGGATGGAGTCCGAGGACTGATCAGGCGTTGATCGCCGTGATCTTGACCTCGGTGAGCGGCTGACGGTGACCCTGGCGCCGCTTGTAACCGGTCTTGTTCTTGTAGTGCTGGATGGTGATCTTGGGGCCCTTGGTGGCGCCCAGGATCTCCGCCGTGACGCTCGCCGCGGCGAGCTTGTCGGAGGCGGCGGTCACGGTGGAGCCGTCGACGAGCAGGAGCGGCTGCAGGTCAATGCTCTCGCCGGCCTCACCGGCCACCTTGTCGACGGTGAGCACGTCACCGACGGAAACCTTCTCCTGGCGGCCACCGGCGCGGACGATCGCGTACACGTTGAGCTCACTCTCTGGTCTGCTGGACAACTGGTTCGGGGTGTTCATGACCACCCGCGTCCTGCCCGAGGGGCGGGGCCGCGGTTCCCGCCACACGGGGTGTGACGCGGAACCAGGGGTGTCTCACGAACGATGGCGCGCTGCGCGGTGCGTGTCGCGACGGGAACTGACCCATCGCGACGCACCACACGTGGGCGCGCCGACGTTCCACTCTACACGCTGCGCCGGCCCGGCTCAAGCCGGCGAGGCACCGTCTCCCTGCGGGGCGACGACCCGGCGACGCGGGGTGCGACGGGTGATCGTGCTCTTCTCGGCGACCCCGGCTCCCCCGGCCACGCTGGTGGTGGGTGCCGGCTGGGGCGCGACGGTCACCGATGGGGCGGCTGCCCCGGTGCTCGCCGCCCGGCGGCGGGAGGACCGCCGCGCCGGAGCCGGCGCGGGCTCCGGGGCATCGGCGACCGGGGCACCCACGTAGGACGAGGACTCCTCGTCGCCAACCTGCGGTGCGGACTCGACGGGGGCCGCGCTGCGACGTCCGATGCGGCCGGTCACGGCCGGGGCGTCCCCGCTCGTCGCCTGCGCGGGGGACGCGGTCTCGGCTGCGGCCTTCGGCGCCGTCGCGGGCTGCTCCGCCCGGGTCTGCTCCCGAGGCGCCTGCTCCGCGACACCCTCGGCAGCATCGTCCGTGGCCCCCTCCGCCGCGGCGGCCGGGGCCTGCGGAGCCGACTCGTCGGTCCCGCCGGCTGCCTGCTCCTCCGGCAGGCCCTCCTCGTCACCCTTCAGCGCGGCGGCGTGCACGGCCCGCGCGATCTGGGCGACGGACGGGCCGGAGCTGCGCGGCGCGGCCTGCGCCTCGCCCTGCTGGCGGCCCTCCTTGCCGGACTGGCGTCCGGAGCGGCGTCCTCCACCGGAGCCGCCGCCACGGACCGCGACCGGCGCGTCCTGCACCACCAGGCCGTGGCCGTCGCAGTGCTCACAGGTCTCGCCGTACACCTCGACCAGGCCGCTGCCGACGCGCTTGCGGGTCATCTGGACCAGGCCGAGTGAGGTCACCTCGGCCACCTGGTGCTTCGTGCGGTCCCGGGCCAGGCACTCCACCAGTCGACGCACCACCAGGTCGCGGTTGCTCTCGAGCACCATGTCGATGAAGTCCACGACGATGATGCCGCCGATGTCGCGCAGGCGGAGCTGGCGGACGATCTCCTCGGCCGCCTCGATGTTGTTCTTGGTGACGGTCTCCTCGAGGTTCCCGCCGGAGCCGACGAACTTGCCGGTGTTGACGTCCACGACCGTCATCGCCTCGGTGCGGTCGAAGATCAGCGACCCTCCCGAGGGGAGCCAGACCTTGCGGTCCATCGCCTTGGCGATCTGCTCCTCGATGCGGTGGTGCTCGAAGACGTCCTGCTCCCCCTCCCAGCGCTCGAGCTTGGGGGTCAGGTCCGGGGCGACGGCATCGATGTAGCTGGTGACCGACTCCCAGGCCGTGGGGCCGGAGACGACCAGCTTGGTGAAGTCCTCGTTGAACACGTCGCGGATCACGCGCACGGTCAGGTCCGGCTCGCCGTGCACCAGCGTCGGTGCCGAGCCCTTGGCCTGGGCAGCCGCGATGCGCTCCCACTGGGTGGTCAGGCGCTCGACGTCGGCCCGCAGCTCGGCCTCGGCAGCCCCCTCGGCGGCGGTGCGGACGATCACACCCGCATCGGCCGGCACGACGTCCTTGAGGATCTTCTTGAGGCGGGCCCGCTCGGTGTCCGGCAGCTTGCGGCTGATGCCGGTGGTGGTGTTCCCCGGCACGTACACCAGGTAGCGGCCTGGCAGCGAGATCTGGCCGGTGAGCCGGGCGCCCTTGTGGCCGATGGGGTCCTTGGTCACCTGCACGAGCACCGGCTGGCCGGGCTGCAGGGCGCTCTCGATGCGCTTCTGCTCACCCTTGGGCAGCCCGGCCGCGTCCCAGTTCACCTCGCCGGCGTACAGCACGCCGTTGCGGCCCTTGCCGATGTCGACGAAGGCAGCCTCCATGGAGGGCAGCACGTTCTGCACGCGGCCGAGGTAGACGTTGCCCACCATCGTGGTCTGCTGCTGGCGGTCGATGTAGTGCTCGACCAGCACGCCGTCCTCGAGCACGCCCACCTGGGTGTACTCGGCGGACTCCCGCACCACCATGGTCCGGTGCACGCTCTCGCGGCGGGCGAGGAACTCGGCCTCGGTGAGCACCGTGCGGCGACGCCCAGCCTCGCGGCCCTCGCGACGGCGCTGCTTCTTGGCGGCCAGCCGGGTGGACCCCTGGACCCCCGTCACCTCGTCGACGGCGTCCGATCCGCCGCCCTGGTCCTCGGAACGGCCGCTCTGTCCGCGCGAGCGGTTGCGCCCCCCGCGGGAGCGCTTGCGCGCGCGGCGCGACCCCCGGCCCTGCTCGGAGTCGTCATCCCCGGAGACCCCGGACCCGTCGCCGGACCCGTCCTCGTCGTCGTCCTGGGAACGCTCCGACGGGCGACCCCCACGACCCTGGCCGCCCTCGGCGCCCTCGTCGGACTGCCCGCGGCCGCGGCCGCCCCGGCGGCGACGCGAGCGGCGCCCACCGCTCTCCTCGGAGTCGTCATCCTCGTGACCGCCCTGCGGCCCACGGTCGTCCTGCTGGTCCTGATCATCCCGGTCGTCGCGGCCGGAGTCCTCACCCCGTGCGGAACCCCCACGCCCCGAACTGGTCGGGTCGTCGTCCCCGCCATCGCGGCCCTCGTCGCCGCGCTGGCCGCGGGAGCTCCCGCGCTCACCGCGGGCCCGGGTGCGGCGCTGGGGGCGCTGGCGCCCACCGGTCGACTCGTCCGAGTCACCCGAGTCACGCCCCGCCTCGGAGTCGTCCCGGTCCTGCTCGACCGCAGCGTCCTGGTCCTCGCCGGACCGTCCGCGACGAGCGTTCCCGCGGCCCTGCTGGCGGCGCCCCTCCGGGCGCCCGGCGTCCTGCGCGTCACGACGTGACCGCCTCGTCGGACGCTCCTGCTCGTCGTCGACCTCCTGCTCGGAGCCGCGCTGGCGCGTGGCCCGCATCGCCTCGGGGTCCGGTGCCTGGAAGAGCAGGGCGAAACTGCCGGGCTGCTGGGTCTGGTCCGCATCCATGTGGAGACCTCCACCGTCCGGTGGTCGTCACCCCCGGACGGGTGCGGAGCACTGCTCCGGGCCCGTCCCGACCATCCTCGCGGTCATTCGTGCCGCTCTGCGCGGCGAAAAGTCAGGGGTACGGCCACGGCTCGCGCGAGGCGCGTCACCGGCCGCCGGCGCGCTTTCGGTGACCGATGGGGTCAGGGAGTTCGCGCCGGGAACGTGACCCGGGGTGTGGGGTCACGCACCGCGCCCAGTGTCGCACACCGGCCCCTGCGGACGGGGACGCCGCTCAGGAGTCCTCGCGCACCGCGATCGCCATCGCGTTCAGCAGACCGATCGCGATCCAGGAGGCGAACATGGACGACCCGCCGTAGCTGACGAAGGGCAGCGGGACGCCCGTCATCGGCATCACCCCCATGGTCATGCCGATGTTCTCGAAGGCCTGGAACCCGAACCAGCAGGCGATGCCGACGGCCACCAGACGCGGGAAGACGTCCGTGGTCTGCTGGGCGATGCGCAGGGCCCGCAGGACGACGAAGGCCAGCAGCAGCACCAGCAGTCCGCCCCCGAGCAGGCCCAGCTCCTCGGCGACCACCGCGAAGATGAAGTCGCTCTCGTCCACCGGAAGGAAGCCCCCCTGCGCCTGGCGGCCCTGCAGGTAGCCCTGCCCGAACAGCCCGCCGGAGCCGACGGCGACCTTGGACTGGATCACCTGGTACCCGTCGCCGCTCGGGTCGGCCTCGGGGTTCAGGAAGGTGGTCAGGCGATCCATCTGGTGCGGCTTCAGCAGACCGGTGGTGATGGCCAGCGTGGCGGCGGAGACCGCCCCGACCACGGCGGCCAGGACCCACCAACGACTCGCGCCCGACAACGCGACCACGCCGAACCCGAGGACGCCGATCACGAGTCCCGACCCCAGGTCGGGTTGCAGCATCACCAGGGCCAGGGTCAGGAAGACCAGTGCCCAGGCCAGGACCACCTGCAGGTGCCCCGGCTGGGCCACCTTGGGGCGCAGCCGGTCGCTCAGCGCCCAGGCCAGCCCCAGGCACAGCGCCACCTTCATGAACTCGGTGGGCTGGATGGTGAAGCCCCCGCCGATGACGATCCACGACTTCGCGCCGTAGATCTCCTTGCCGATGAGGAGCACCAGCACCAACCCGGCCCAGCCCAGGACCACCAGCCAGGGCGTGAGGCTGCGCAGGCGGTACACGTCGAGGCGGGAGATCAGGGCGAAGAACACCAGTCCCAGACCCATGTTCAGCAGGTGTCGCACGGCCGTGGCGGCCCCGGTGTCCATGTGGGTGGTGCTGTACACCGCCAGCGCGCCCAGCAGGCTGAGCGCGAGGGAGACCCCCACCAGCGGCCAGTCGGTGTGCTGCAGGATGCGCTCCACCGCAGGCTTCTCCCGCGGGAGGTCAACCGGCCGCGCGGCACCCAGGGGCGCCGCGTAGCGGTGGGGCACCGAGGCCGGGGTGAGCTCGTCGGAGGGCGCGTCGCGCACCGTGGTGCGCGAGCGCTCCGGGCGGGTGCTCGGCGACAGCTCGGGGAAGGCGCCGCTCACGAGAGCACCTCGCGCGCCGCAGAGACGTCGGCCCGCATCTGCTCGATGAGGGGCTCGATCCCCTCGTAGCGCACCATGCCCCGCAGCCGCTCGACGAACTCGATGGTCACCGGCTCCCCGTACAGGTCGAGGTCCGTCCGGTCCAGCACGTGGGCCTCGACGGTCCGGCGGTGGGCGTCGAAGGTCGGGTTGCTGCCGACGGAGATGGCGGCCGGCTGACGTCGCTCGGGGTCACCCTCCGGCAGGGTGTCGCGCACGAGCCAGCCGGCGTACACCCCATCGGCGGGCACCATCCCCTCGGCGTCGGCGGAGAGGTTCGCGGTGGGGAAACCCAGTTCGCGGCCGCGTCGCTCCCCGTGGACGACGGTCCCCCGCACGCAGTGGGGCCGTCCCAGGTGCTCCGAGGCAGCGTCGATGCGGCCCTGCCCCAGGGCGGTGCGCACCGCCGTCGAGGACCACCGGGTGGTCGCGGGGTCCCCGACGTCCTCGAGGACCACCACGTCGAAGCCGAGCTCCTCGCCCAGCTCCCGCAGCGTGTCCACCGTGCCGGCGTTGTGGCGGCCGAAGCGCGAGTCGCGGCCGACGACGATCCGGCGCATGCCGAAGTTCCGCACGTAGGTCTCGGTGACGAACTCCCGCGGGCTCTGCGCAGCGAGCTCGTGCGTGAAGGCCTGTGCCACCACGACGTCGACGCCGGCGCGCTCCAGGTGCTCGAGCCGCTGCTCGAGGCTGCAGATGGCCTCGGGGGCCCGCTCCGGGTGCAGCACCTCCAGGGGATGCGGGTGGAAGGTAAGCACGATCGACGCGAGGTCGTGGCTGCGTGCCTCGTCCACCAACCGGGCCAGCACGGCCCGGTGGCCCCGGTGCATCCCGTCGAAGGTCCCGATGGTGACCGCGCTCCCGCGCCGTCGGACGTCTTCCGGAACTTGGTCGGGGTGGGTCAGTCTGAGCACGGCGGAAGTCTACGCGCCGGGGGGGTTGCCGGTGGGAACACCGTGACCGGCTTCCACCGCTGGCCAGACGGCTCCACCACGGCCACCAGGTCCCCATCGGGTCCGAGCAGGGCGGCGCGGCCGTCGGCCGAGAGCGGCGGGCGGGGCCCGGACAGCACCCGCCCCGCGGCATCCACCCTCGCCCAGGCGGGCGGCTCGGGGAGCGTGACCTGCTGGCCGTTGCGGACCCGCCCCGTCAGCTCCTCGTCGAGCTGCGCGACGGGCAGCACCCGCCGGGCGACCTCCCCCATCGGCAGGACGGGCATCGATGCCGGCAGCGCCCCGCCCTCGCGGGCCTCCACCAGCTCGTCCACGGGGGTGGCCGAGGCCAATGTGAAGCCGCCCACGGCCTGGCGGCGCAGGGCGGTCAGGTGCGCTGCAGTGCCCAGGGACCCGCCGAGGTCGCGGGCCAGCGCGCGGACGTAGGTGCCCGAGGAGACACGCACCCGGACGTCCAGGTCGAGCACCTCCGTGCCCGAGGCGCCCTGTGCCGGCTGGACGTCCAGCAGCTCGAAGGCGTGCACCGTCACCGGGCGGGCCTCGAGCTCGAACTCCTCCCCGTCACGCACCCGGGCGTGGGCCCGCTTGCCGCCCACCTTCAGTGCGCTCACGGTGCTGGGGACCTGCATCAGCTCCCCGGAGAGGGCGTTGCAGGCGTCGCGCAGGGGCTGCGGGTCGGCCAGCAGCGCGTCGCGATCGGGCACCCCAGTGGTCTGCGTGAACTTTCCCTGGGCGTCCTCGGTGGTGGTCCCCTCCCCCAGCCGGACGGTCGCCCGGTAGGTCTTGTCCGCACCGACCAGGTGCGTCAGGAGCCGGGTGGCCCGCCCGACCCCGACCAGGAGCACGCCGGTCGCTAGCGGGTCGAGCGTGCCGGCGTGCCCCACCTTCCGGGTGGCACACAGCCACCGGCACCGCGAGACGATGTCGTGCGAGGTGGGGCCGGACGGCTTGTCCAGGACCAGCAACCCGTCCGGGGCCGGCGCGGGGCGGCTCACCGGGGCCTCACTGCTCCTCATCCGCCGGCTTCTTGTAGGGGTCCTCGCCGGCGGCGTACTGCGCGCCGGCGTTCTCGGCGGCGCGCCGCTCGTCCTCCTCCTTGGCGCGGCGCAGCACGTCCTCCAGGTGCGCGGCGTCCTCGGGCAGGGCGTCGTGCACGAATTCCAGGGAGGGCGTGAGCCGGATGCCCAACCCCTTGCCGATGAGGGTGCGCAGCTTGCCCCGGTGGCGCTGGAGCAGCTCGGCCGACTTCTCGCGCTGGTCCTCGTCACCCAGGACCGTCCAGAACACGGTGGCCTGCTGCAGGTCGGGCGTCACCCGGGTGTCCGTGATGGTCACCATGCCCAGGTCCGGGTCCTTGACGACCGCCGCGAGGTTCTCCGCGAGCAGGTCACGGATGCGGTCGGCGATCTTGCGGGCGCGTGCGGGGTCTGCCATGGGGCACACCTACTTCCGGGAGTTCTGACAGTGACGTGGGGACCCAGCCTAGGCGAGGGCCCTGACCGGCCGCAGGGCCGCACCCGGTGGGTGCGGCCCTGCGGCGATCAGGCGTGCTGCGCGTCAGTCGCGCGGCTTCTCACGCATCTCGTAGGTGGTGATGAGGTCACCCTCCTGCACGTCGTTGAACGTGCCGAGGTTGATACCGCACTCGAAGCCCTCGCGCACCTCGGTGACGTCGTCCTTGAAACGACGCAGGCCGGTGAGCTCGAGGCCCTCGGTGAGGACCACCCCATCGCGGGTGATGCGCGCCTTGGAGCCACGGGTGATGACGCCCGAGCGCACGATCGAACCGGCGATGTTGCCGAACTTGGAGGAGCGGAAGACCTCGCGGATCTCGGCGGACCCGGTCTCCACCTCCTCGTACTCCGGCTTGAGCATGCCCTTGAGGGCGTTCTCGATGTCCTCGATCGCCTGGTAGATGACCGAGTAGTACCGGATCTCCACGCCCTCGCGCTCGGCGTAGTCCGCGTTCTGGCCCTCAGCCCGCACGTTGAAGCCGAGGATGATCGCGTCGGAGGCGACGGCGAGGTTGATGTTGTTCATCGTGATGGCGCCGACACCGCGGTCGATGATCCGCAGGTCGACCTCCTCGCCGACGTCCAGCTGCAGCAGCGCGTCCTCCAGGGCCTCGACAGAACCCGACACGTCACCCTTGAGGATGAGGTTGAGGGTCTCCACCTTGCCCTTGGCGAGGGCCTCGTTGAGGTCCTCGAGGCTGATGCGCTTGCGGGCCTTGGCCAGCGAGGCCTGACGGTCCGCAGCCTCACGCTTCTCGGCGATCTGGCGGGCGGTCCGGTCGTCCGGCGCCACCACGAAGGTGTCACCGGCGCGGGCCACGGAGTCCATGCCCAGCACCTGCACGGGACGGGAGGGCAGGGCCTCCTCGACGTTGTTCCCGTGCTCGTCGAGCATCGCGCGGACACGGCCGTAGGCCGAACCCGAGACGATGGCGTCCCCGACGCGCAGGGTTCCCGAGGTGACCAGGACGGTCGCCACGGCACCACGGCCACGGTCGAGGTTCGCCTCGATGGCCACACCGCGGGCGTCCTTGTCCGGGTTAGCCCGCAGCTCCAGGGCCGCGTCGGCGGTCAGCAGCACGGCCTCGAGCAGGGAGTCGATGTTCTGCCCCTGCTTGGCCGAGACGTCCACGAACATCACGTCGCCGCCGTACTCCTCGGCGATCAGCTCGTACTCGGTCAGCTGCTGGCGGACCTTGCCCGGGTTGGCCCCCGGCACGTCCACCTTGTTGACCGCGACCACGATCGGCACGTCGGCTGCCTTGGCGTGGTTGAGCGCCTCGATCGTCTGCGGCATCACACCGTCGTCGGCCGCGACCACGAGGATCGCGATGTCGGTGACCTTGGCACCACGGGCACGCATGGCGGTGAACGCCTCGTGACCCGGGGTGTCGATGAAGGTCAGTGCACGGTGCTCGCCCTCGTGCTCGGTGTGCACCTGGTAGGCACCGATGTGCTGCGTGATGCCACCGGCCTCGCTGCCACCGGTGTCCGCGTTGCGGATGGCGTCCAGCAGGCGCGTCTTACCGTGGTCGACGTGACCCATGACGGTCACGACCGGCGGACGCGGCAGCAGGTCCTCCGCGGACTCGGCGGCCTCCTCGGCCTCCAGGTCGATGTTGAAGGCGCTGAACAGCTCGGCCTCCTCCTCCTCGGGGGAGACGACCTGGATGTCGTAGCCCAGCTCCGAACCGAGCACACCGAAGGTGTCCTCGTCGAGGGACTGCGTGGCGGTGGCCATCTCACCGAGGTGGAAGAGCACCGTCACCAGCGAGGCCGGGTTCGCGTTGATCTTGTCCGCGAAGTCCGTGAGGGACGAGCCACGGCGCACCTTGATGACGGTCGAACCGTCACCGCGGGGAACCTGCACACCTCCGATGGAGGGTGCCTGCATCTGCTCGAACTCGGCGCGCTTGGCGCGCTTCGACTTGCGGGCCTTGCGCTTGCCGCCGCCGCGACCGAAGGCACCCTGGGTGCCACCGCGACCGCCACGACCGCCGCGGGGGCCCATGCCGCCCGCGGGACGCGGACCGCCACCGGGACCGCCGCCGGGGCCACCACGGCCCCGCTGCGGACGCTCACCGGGACGCGGCACGGCGGCCTTGCCCGGCATCATGTTCGGATTGGGACGGGGGCCGCCACCGGGACGGGGTCCCGGCGTCGCGCCCTCGGCCGGACGACGCTCGCCGGGCGCACCGGGTGCACCCTGACGGCGGTCGCCACCGGGCTTGCCGACGCCCCGGGCACTGCCCGGCTTGGGCATGCCCTGGCTCGGGGCGAAGGGGTTGTTGCCCGGACGCGGCGCGCCCGGCTTGCCCGCGCCCCGGGCACTGCCCGGCTTGGGCATGCCCTGGCTGGGCGCGAACGGGTTGTTGCCCGGACGTGCGGACTTCGGGCTCGGGGCCGGGCCCGGGGTGGGGGCCGGCTTCTGCGACCGCGCCGGGGCGTCCTGGGAGGCCTGCCGCGCGGCGGCGGAGCCCTCACTGGGGGCCGGCGTCGCCGACGTGGGGCCGGACGAACGGCCCGGGGCCGCCGGGGCACCGGGGGTCGGGGCGTTCCCACGGGGCGAGGGCGCGGCGTCTGCAGAGGGTGCAGGCGCCCGGTCGGCCTTCGCCGGGCCGGGCTTCTGGCCAGGCTTCGGACCGGGAGTCGGTGCCCCGGCCTTCTGGGCCGCGCTCCCCGGCGTCGGCGCACCCGGCTTGGCGCCGGGCTTGGCCGCCGGCTTGGCGGCGGCCTGCTCCGGGGCGCCCTTCTTCTCCGCGCCCTTGGCCGGGGCGGCGTCAGTCGCCTGCGCACCGGCAGGGGGGTTGTCGCGCACCTTGCGCACGACGGGGGCCTCGACGGTCGACGATGCCGACTTGACGAATTCGCCCTGTTCCTTCAGGTGAGCCAGCAGTTCCTTGCTGGTGACTCCGAGCTCCTTTGCGAGCTCGTGAACCCTGAGCTTTGCCACGTTTCTCCTGTCTGGCCCTCGCCAGGCAGGCGGGGCCGGGGTCAGTACTGGGTGCTCATCGCTGAGTACTCATCGGGTGCTCATCGCGTGTGTCCCGCTTCCATGTCCAGTTCCTCTCGTCTGTCCGTCCGAGCCGTGAGCCGGTCGGCCCACTTGATGACCTCGGAGAGATCGACGTTGCCCGGGAGCCGCAGGGCTCTCGGGATCGCGCGCCGCTGCACGGCGCGCTCCACGCAGGCGCCGTCGGGGTGGAGATGGGCTCCACGCCCGGGCAACCTGCGCACCGGGTCCAGGACCACACGGGTCCCGGACCGGCCGGGGGTCCGGTCCTCGTGGTCGCCACGCACTCCGTGGACCTCGGCCTGGGCCGAGGTGGGCGGGAGCGCGACGAGGCGCACGAGGGCGTCCGACGGGGCCTTGCCGCGGCACCCGATGCAGGTTCGCACCGGGCGCTGTGCTCGAGTCCCCACGGCAGGGCCGGGGGGCTCAGGGGCGGCGGGCGGACCCGCAGGGCCACCCATTCTAACCCTGCGAGCCGTCGGGAGCCGACCCCGGGCGCGCCACGGCACCCGACGGATCGGCCGAGACGGCGCCAATGGAACCGGCCTCGTCCGCCGTGTGGTCGGGCTGGATGTCGATGCGCCAGCCGGTCAGGCGAGCAGCCAGACGAGCATTCTGGCCCTCCTTGCCGATGGCCAGGGAGAGCTGGTGGGCCGGCACGGTCACCCGCGCGGAGCGCGTCTTCTCGTCCACCACCGTGACCGAGGTCACCTTGGCGGGCGAGAGGGCGGCGGCCACGAACTTCCGCGGGTCGTCGTCGTAGTCGACGATGTCGATCTTCTCGCCCTGGAGCTCGTTCATCACCGCCCGCACGCGACCCCCCATCGGACCGATGCAGGAGCCCTTGGCGTTCACGCCCGGCTGGGTGGCGCGCACGGCCATCTTCGAACGGTGCCCCGCCTCGCGGGCGATCGACTCGATGCGCACGGTCCCGTCGGCAACCTCTGGCACCTCGAGGGCGAAGAGCTTGCGCACCAGGTTGGGGTGCGTGCGGCTCAGGCCGATCAGGGGGCCCTTCATGCCGCGCTTGGCGTGGATCACGTAGCAGCGGATCCGGTCGCCGTGCTTGTAGTCCTCCAGCGGCACCTGCTCGGAGGTGCCCAGGAGTCCCTCGACCGTGCCGAGGTCCACGTGGATGGCGTGGGGGTCGTTGCTCTGCTGGATGACCCCCGCGACGATGTCGCCCTCCTTGCCCTTGAAGTCCCCGAGCACGGCCTCGTCCTCGAGGTCGCGCAGGCGCTGGCGGATCACCTGGCGCACGGTGAAGGCACCGATGCGGCCGAAGTCCTCCGGGGTGTCGTCGAACTCGGGGCCGGCCTCACCGCGCGTCCCGTCCTCCAGGACCGGGGCGTCCTCGCGGGCCCAGACCACGACCTGTCCGCTGCGCCGGTCGAGCTCGACCCGGGCGTTGCGGCGGCCACCGGCCTCGTGCTGGTACGCCTGCAGCAGCGCGGTCTCGAGCGCCGGGACCAGGACGTCCAGCGGGATCTCGCGCTCGCGCTCCACCTCACGGAGCACTGCCATGTCGATCTTCATGTTCTTCTCCTCGCAGATGCCCCCGCGGGGGCGATGGACTGGGGTGCCGATCTCAGCGGCGGAACTCGACCTGCACCTGACCGGTGCCGGCCTCGGCCAGGGACAGCGCGCGCCCGTCCTCCAGGACGATCTGCTCCTCGGCGACGCGGGTGATGCGCTCGGTGAAGGGCTCGCCCTCCAGCGGGCGGAACTCCACGCGCCGGCCGACGGCGCGGCGGAAGTGCTCGAGGGAGGTCAGGGGGCGGTCGACGCCCGGCGAGCTGACCTCGAGCGTGTAGGGCTGCTCCCCGAAGGGGTCGTCGGCGTCGATGCCGGTGCTCACCAGCTCGGTCGCCTCGGCGACCTGGTCCAGGGTGATGGGTTCCAGGACCGTGTCGCCGGCGTCGTCGACCGGCAGGGCCGGTTCCACCAGCACGCGCACGACCGAGCGCTTGCCCGCCGGGGTGATCACGACGTCGGGCACCTCGAGGCCGAGGGGGGCCACTGCCGCGCTCGACAGTTCCCACACCCGTTCGGTGCGTTCCTGCAGTGTCACGGGGGCCTCCTGGTGGGCCGCCGGTGGGCGGCTGTTCTCGAGTCGGATGCTCGGCGCCGCGCGGGCGCCGAATTGTGGCCAGCATCGTAGCGACCAAGGTGGCCCCCGGGCGAGCCGGCACCCGGCCGAACGCCCCCCGTGTCATCATCGAGGCGTGATGAGCCTGCGCCCGCGTCGAGACCCGCGCCCCCACCACGACTCCCCCACCGATGGTGAGGGGATCAGCCGTCGTGCTTGGGCACGCGCCGCCGTGCTGGGCGTCGCCCTGCCCGCAGGCCTGAGCGGCTGCGGGGTGCACCTCGAGAGCGACGAGCACCCGCCGCGGGAGGACGAGGACCCCCGCACGGCACTGCGCCTGGTCCAGAGCGGCGCCCGCTACGCCATGCGCACCTCCCTGGCCCACGGCTCACGGACCCGGTGGGTCACCGAGGGACTGCAGGAGCAGGTGCTCCACCTGCGCGGGATCACCGGCGCGGTCACGATCGACCCGGAGAAGGTGCTCCAGCCCCGCGTGAACGGCGACGTCGCCCGGGCGCTGCTGGCCTCCGCGGACGCGATGCTGCCCCGGCTGCACGAGGCCGGGGACGACCTCGGCCTGGCCAGCGACATGGTCGCCTGGTGGATCGGCGCCTCCCACGTGATCGACCCCCGCGGCGCGCTGCCCTCGGTGCCGAACGACGCCGCCGCACAGGCCGCGACCACCATCGAGGGCCTCCACGAGGTCACCTGGGCGATGCAGGTGCTCACCACCCGCCTCGCCGCCGACGCCCGCAAGCGCAGCCTGCGCAACATCGGCCACCTGCAGGACATCCGGCGCGTGGTCGACAACCTCGCCGGGACCGCGGGCCCGGAGCAGGAGGTCGCCTACCAGATGCCGCGCGAGGTGATGGACCGCGAGAACCGCGCCGACCGCTTCATGCACTTCCTCGATGCGTGGAGCGCCGAGCTCCGCGGCCAGATCCGCGAGAACGCCGGCGACGCGAAGCACGTGCACCTGCTGACCTCCCTGTTGGGGACGGCCACCGGGCTGCAGATGGACTGGAACGAGCACACGACGCCAGCAGTGCCGGCGACCGACGACTCCGCAGGCGACTGAGGCCCCAAGGGGGGAACCATGCACAGACACACAGCACACCAGCGCACCGGGCGGGCGGCGGCCGCACTGGTCGCGAGCACGCTGGTCCTGACCGCGTGCTCCGGCCAGGAGTCCGCCGAGGACCCGAGCTCGGGGACGTCCGCCGCCGAGTCCCCGGCCAGCAGCAGCGGGGCCGACGAGTCAGGGGCGGCCCCCGAGAGCGCCACGTCCGCGGAGTCGGAGTCCGCTGGGTCCGAGCCCCCCGGGTCCGGGTCCTCTGAGTCCCCCGAGTCGGAGTCGGAAGGGTCCACCTCCGAGTCCCCGGAATCCGAGTCCCCCTCCCCCGACGCCACCTCGGGCCCTGCCTCCGAGGACCCCGGCGGGGCCCCGGCCGAGTCGTTCACGGTGGTGACGACCGGCGACATGCTCACGCACTTCGTGCTCCAGGAACGCGCCGACGCCCTCGAGCCCGGCCCGGGGTTCGCCTTCGGCGGGATGCTCGCCGAGGTGGCCCCCCTCATCGGGGGCGCGGACCTGGCAATCTGCGGTCAGGAGACGCCGCTGTCCGCCGACAACACCGACCTGACGGCCAGCGCCGGCACCTTCGAGTTCAACGCCCCGCGGGAGCTGGCCACGGCGATGGCCGAGGCCGGCTACGACGCGTGCAACACCGCCTCGAACCACACCTGGGACAAGGGCCTGCAGGGGGTCAAGCAGACCCGTGCGGTGCTGCAGGACAACGGCATCGAGCCCGTCGGGCCCGTCCCCCCGGGCGACGGCGGCCCGGGCCACCCGGTGCTGCTCGACGCCGGGGACGCCCAGCTCGGGGTGCTGACTTACTCCTACAACACCCTCAACAGCCTGGGTGTGAAGAGCCACCCCGACCTGCCGTGGATGGACCCGCACCTGTACCGCGGTCGCCAGGCCAGCGGCATCATCGAGGACGCCCGGGCCGCCCGCGAGGCCGGTGCGGACGTCGTGATGGTGGGCATGCACTGGGGCGCGGAGTACCAGCAGCAGCCGACGCCGGAGATGCGCGAGATCGCCCGTGACGTGCTGGCCAGCGGTGCCGTCGACGCCATCGCCGGGGCCCACGCCCACGTCGTCCAGCCCTGCGAGACCATCGACGGCCGCACGGTCGCCTACGGCATGGGCAACTTCCTCTCCGAGCAGGGCCCCAACCGCTACCCCGCGACGCCGGCCGCCACCCAGGACGGCGTCCTGCTGCGGTGGACCTTCACCCCCCAGCACGACGACGGCGAGGCCTCCTGGTCGCAGGAGCTCGAGTACCAGCCGACCTTCGTGACCCGGCCCGACTTCGTGATCCAGCCGACCAGCGCGTCGGTGAACCCCAGGTCGTTCCAGCGGACCGTGCAGGCCATGACCGCTCTCGGCGACGGCGCCTGCGACGCCACGCTGCTCCAGTGACCTCTCCCCCGCACCCCAGGACGGACCCATGCACACCTCAGTCACCACCCGCACCCTGGCCCTCGCGGCGCTGGGCAGCCTCACCCTCGCCGCCTGCAGCGGTGAGAGTGGCTCGGACCCGAGCTCCCCGGACACGCCCGGCTCCCCCAGCGAGAGCTCCCCCGCCGACGAGCCGTCCGGCTCCGGTGAGGCCGAGCCCTCCGAGTCCGACAGCAACTCACCCTCGGGCAGCACCTCGGCCTCCGACGAGGCGTCCCCCTCCGGTGGGGCCGAACCCTCCGGCGATTCCAGCCCCTCCCCCTCCGGCTCGAGCGAGGCGGCGGCGGCCGGCACGTCCTTCACCGTGGTGGCGACCGGGGACGTCCTGGTGCACCGCGACATCATCACGCAGGCACGGGCCAACGGCTCCGGGGGCGGCTACGACTTCTCGCCCATGTTCGCCCCGGTGAAGCCGTGGCTGGCCGGCGGGGACGTCACGATCTGCAACCAGGAGACCCCCCTTTCGCCGGACAACACCGGACTGACGAACAGCAACAAGATCGCGGTGTTCAACACCCCCCACGAGCAGGCCGACGCGCTGGCCGAGGCCGGCATCGACGCCTGCAGCACGGCGAACAACCACACCCTCGACCAGGGCATCGACGGGATCACCGCCACCCGTGCGCTCATGGACGAGGCGGGCGTCGTCCCCATCGGCCCGGCCGAGGCACCCACCGGCGGCCAGCAGGGTGACGGGTCGGACAACCCCGTCCTGCTCGAGGCCGGCGACCAGACCGTGGGCGTGCTGACCTACTCCTACAACGTGGCCAACGCGGGGCTCTCGGAGGAGCTCTCCTCCCACCCGTGGATGGAGAAGCACATGTGGTTCGCCCAGAAGAAGGCCGGCATCGAGGCCCAGGCGAAGCAGGCCCGCGAACAGGGCGCCGACGTGGTGGTCGCGGTCGTCCACTGGGGCGCGGAGTACTCCATCCCGCCGCGGCCCGAGCAGGAGCAGCTGGCCAACCAGCTGCTGAAGGGCGACCAGGTGGACGCCATCTTCGGCCATCACGCCCACCTGCCGCAGCCGTGCGCCACGATCAACGACAAGACGGTCTTCTACGGCTTGGGCAACTTCCTGTCGGCCCAGCGCAAGAAGCCCACCAACAACTTCCCGCCGCAGGTGCAGGACGGCATGATCGCCGGCATCACCTTCACCGCCGACGGCGAGGGCGGGTGGACGCAGCAGGCCAGCTACCAGCCGACGATCGTGACCCAGCCGAAGTTCGTCATCGAGCCGGTGAGCCCGACCGAGCACCCGGAGTCCTTCCAGCGCACCAGCAGCACCGTGGAGAAGCTCGGTGCCGCCTCCTGCAACGCGGAGATCATGCAGCCGCAGGGCTGAGCCGTCCCGTCCGCAGCACCGGCCCCGGCCGCCCAGGAGGACCTCAGGCGACCGGGGTCAGCAGGTCCCAACCCAGGCGCAGCAGGAAGGTGCCGACCACCACGATGAAGACCACCCGCACGAAGCCACCCCCGCGGGCGACGGCCGTACGGGCCCCGAGGTAGCCACCGATGACGTTGCCCAGGGCCATGACCGCACCGACCTCCCAGACGACCGCCCCCATCGGGACGAACACCACCAGCGCCGCGAGGTTGGTGGCGACGTTCGCGATCTTGGCCTTGGCGCTGGCGGCCAGGAAGTCGTAGCCGAGCAGGCCCACCAGGGCGAACACCAGGAAACTGCCCGTGCCGGGCCCCAGCGCCCCGTCGTAGAAGCCGATCGCCGCGCCGGCCAGGCCCGCCACCGCCAGGTGCTCCCGGCCGTCGAAGCGCATGCGTGCCTCCCGGCCGAGGTCCTTCTTCAGCAGCGTGTAGGCCCCCACGAGCACCAGCGCCCCCATGATGATGGGGGTGAAGGCCTCCTGGGGGATGGCCGCGGCCACCCGAGCGCCGAAGAAGGAGCCGGCGAAGGCCAGCACCGCCAGCGGGATGGCGGTGCGCAGGTCCGGCCGGACCCGCCGGTAGTAGGTCACGGCGCTCACCGAGGTGCCGGCAATGGCGGCGATCTTGTTCGTCGCCAGCACCTGGACCGGGGCGGCCTGGGGGAAGCCCAGCATCAGGGCCGGGAGCTGTACCAGGCCGCCGCCGCCGACCACGGCATCGATCCAGCCGGCAAGCAGGCCGGCGGCGAACATCAGGGCCAGGAGGGTGAGCGTGACCTCCAGCTCAGGCACGCGGCACCCGCCGGGTCACTGCCCGCGCACCTCTGCCACGACGGCCTCGACCGCGGCGTCCACCGCGACGGCGCGCGAGCTGCCCGCCGCCCGGTCCTTGATCTCGACCTCGCCCTCGGCCAGGCCCTTGCCCACCACGAGGATGGTCGGGACGCCGATGAGCTCGGCATCCTTGAACTTCACGCCCGGGGACACCTTGGGCCGATCGTCCAGCAGGACGGTCAGGCCCTGCTGCTCGAGGGCGGCCGTCAGCTCCTCGGCCTTCTCCAGCACGGCGGCGTCCTTGCCCGTCGCCACCACGTGCACGTCGGCGGGACTGAGCTCGCGGGGCCACACGAGCCCGATCTCGTCGTGGTGCGTCTCGGCCACGACCCCGACCGCGCGGGTGATGCCGATGCCGTAGGAGCCCATCTGCACCGTCACGAGCTTGCCGTTCTGGTCGAGCACCTTCAGGCCCAGCGCCTCGGCGTACTTGGTGCCGAGCTGGAAGATGTGCCCCATCTCCACACCCCGCGCCAGACGCAGCGGGCCGGCGCCGGTGGGGCTGGGGTCACCCTCGCGGATGCTGGCTGCGTGGATGGTGCCGTCGGCGGTGAAGTCCCGGCCGTGCACGAGGTCGAAGACGTGCTTGCCGGCCTCGTCCGCACCGGTCACCCAGGCCGACCCCGGGGTCACCAGCGGGTCCAGCAGGTACCGGATGCCGGTGGCGCGCTCCGCCCCCAGCACCCCGGGGCCGATGTAGCCCTTGGCGAGGTCGGGGTACTGCTCGAAGTCCGCCGTCTCGAAGGGCTCGACCACGGCCGGGGAGACCTGGGCCTCCAGGCGCTTGGCGTCGACCTCGCGATCCCCGGGCACACCGATGGCCAGCGGCTCGCGGGTGCCGTCGGGGTGCACCAGCACGACGAGGACGTTCTTCAACGTGTCGGCGGCCGTCCACTCCCGGCCGTCGGCGCGGGGGTGGTCGGCGTTCGCCGCGGCCACGAGCGTCTCGATGGTGGGCGTGTCCGGGGTGTCCTCCACGTGCGCAGCAGGCAGGTGCCCCCACAGGGCGGTGCGCTCGGCCTCGTCGGTGGGCACCGGCACCACCGGCATCTGGACCGCCTCGACGTTGGCGGCGTAGCCGGACTCGTCGCGGACGAAGGTGTCCTCCCCGGAGTCCATCACCGCGAGGAACTCCTCGGAGGCCGAACCGCCCATCGCACCGGAGTCCGCGTGCACGGCGACGTACTCGAAGCCGAGCCGGTCGAAGACCCGCGTGTAGGCCTTGCGGTGGCGCTGGTAGGCGGCCTCCAGACCGGCCTCGTCCACGTCGAAGGAGTAGGCGTCCTTCATGGTGAACTCCCGCCCGCGCAGCACGCCGGCGCGCGGCCGGAGCTCGTCGCGGTACTTCGGCAGGATCTGGAAGAGGCCCAACGGCAGGTCCTTGTACGAGGTGTACAGGTCCTTCACGGCGAGGGTGAACATCTCCTCGTGGGTGGGGCCCAGCAGCATGTCCGCGCCCTTGCGGTCGGTCAGGCGGAACAGGTCGTCGCCGTACTCGGTCCACCGGTTGCTCGCCTCGTAGGGCTCCCGGGGCAGCAGCGAGGGGAAGGCGATCTCCTGGTCCCCGATCGCCTCCATCTCCTCGCGGACGATGCCCTTGACCTTCTCCATGACCTTCAGGCCCAGCGGCAGCCAGGTGTAGATGCCCGGGGCGACGCGACGCACGTACCCGGCACGCACGAGCAGGCGGTGACCCGGCAGCTCGGCGTCGGTCGGGTCCTCCCGCAGGGTCCGCAGGAACAGGGTCGACATGCGCATCGCCATCGGCTCAGCCTCTCGTGGTCGGGACACGCCCGGCCGCGCGCCGGGTGCGGCACGAGGTTACCCGGCATCAGCTGCTGCGCAGCACCTCCGCCGCCCGTCCCAGGGTTTCGAGGGTGTCCGCGACGGAGTCCGTGAGCCGGTCGTACTGCGCCACGCGCTCAGGGTCCGGCCGGATGACCTCCTCGTCGCCGGTGAGGGTGTCCTCGTCCGCCAGCAGCTGCAGCGCCCCGGGCAGGTCGTCGGCCAGTCCGGTCGCCCACGCCCCCAGCGCGGCGGCGCCCAGACCCGAGCCCTCCGCCCCGGCCGCCACGACGAGGGGTCGGTTCAGCACCGCCGAGAGCACGTCGCGCCACAGGTCGCTGCGGAACACCCCTCCGGTGGCGCGGATCTCGTGGACGGGGTGGATGGACTCCACCTGCCGCAGCACGGCCTCGACCTGCAGGGCCACGCCCTCCACGGCCGCCCGGACGAAGTGGCCGCGGGTGTGGCTCGCGCGCAGCCCCACGAAGGCGCCCCGGACGGTGGGGTCCCACAGGGGGGCCCGCTCCGCCCCGAGCCACGGCACCATCGCCAGTCCCTCGGAGCCCGGCGGGACCGACCGCGCCAGCGCCAGCAGGTCGGCGTCCACCGTCTCCCCGGGGCTCCCCATGAGGTCCCGCCCGAAGACGTCACCGGCCCAGCGCACCACCGAGCCGCCGGTGGTCAGCGCGCCCCCGACCGCCCAGGCGTCCCGCGTGAGCGCGTAGCAGAACAGCCGTCCCTCGGGATCGATGCGGGGCTCGGGAACGATCTGCCGCAGTGCGGCGCTGGTGCCGGTGGAGAGACCGGCCACGCCCGGCTCCAGCGCGCCGGTCCCGAGGTTTCCCAGGGGGCCGTCGCCGGCCCCCACCACCACCGGGGTCGCGACCGGCAGCCCCAGGCGCTCGGCCACCCGGCGGGTCAGCCCCAGGGCAGCGGTGGTGTCCAGCACCTCCGGCAGCTGGTCCTGGCGCACGCGGACCAGCTCGAGCGTGTCCGGCGACCACTGCCGAGTGCGCAGGTCCAGCAGACCCGTGCCGCTCGCGCTGGAGAGCTCGGTGACGAGGGTGCCGGTGAGGTGGTGCAGCACCACGTCCTTGAGCCCGGCCCAGGCGCGCACCCGGCCGAAGAGCTCGGGCTCCTCCTGTGCGAACCACAACAGCTTCGACAACGGCGCGAAGGGGTGCACCGGCGTACCCGAACGCTCGTGCAGCTCGCGGGCCACTCCCTGGGTGGCCAGCCGCGCCGACTGCTCCGCGGCCCGGCCGTCGGCCCAGGTCGCCAGCGGGGTCAGCGGGCGCAGCTCGTCGTCGAGGCCCACCAGGCCGTGCATGGCCGTGCTCACCGAGAGGCAGGCCACGTGGCTACCGGCCACGCGGTGCACGCACTCCGCCAGCGCCGCCGCGACCGCCGCCAGCACCGTGGGGACCTCCTGGACAGCCCACCCGGGGCGGGGCCGCAGCAGCGGGTACTCCCGCTCCACCGTGGTCCTGAAGGGGGTGCCGACCCCGAAGGCCGTGACCTTGGCGGCCGTGGTCCCGACGTCGATGCCGATGACGACCTGGTGGGGGGGTGCCTGGTGCTGGGCCATGGTGGGCGGAGCTCCTGTGGTCGGTGTCGGGGGTACGTGGAGGTCGTGCGCGCGGGGGCGGTGCTGGGGGCGGGGGCTGGTCTGGCCCGTGCCGGGGTCGGCCCGGGGTCTACAGGATGATCGTCGCGAAGGTGCCCACGCGCCGCATCCCGACCCGTTCGTACACGGCGCGGGCAGCGTGGTTGTAGTCGTTCACGTAGAGGTGGACGGTGCCGATCCGCTCCCGGGGTGACCCGACGGGGCCGGGCGGCACCCGGCCCGGCCTCCACACCGCGGGCAGGCCGTCGGTCAGCAGCTGGTCCACCACCCCCGCCATGGCGCCGGTGGCCAGTCCGCGACCGCGTTGCGAGGGGTGCGTCCAGACCCCCTGCACCTGCGCCACCCCGAAGGCGACCGACCCCACATCGGCCTTGAAGACCACGCGTCCGTCCTCGACGACCACGAAGGTGCGGCCCTGGGAGATGAGCTGCTCGAACCCGGCCCGGTAGCGCGCCGGCGAGCCCTGGTAGGGCGGGTAGCCGATCTCCTCGGTGAACATGGCCGCGCCGGCGGGGTGCACGAGGTCGAGCTCCTCGAGCCGGGCCGGGCGCACCCGGGGATCGGCACGGACCCCCAGCTCCGCGGGCCGGGTGGAGGTGACCATCGACCACTGCTCCCACCGCTCGTCGCGCGCGGGCCCCCACAGCGGCCGCAGCTGCTCCCACAGCAGCCGCACGGCCGCGACCTCTCCGAAGAGCGAGCTGGACAGGGCCCGCCGCGAGCCCACGTGGTCGGCCAGAGCCGCCGCCGATCGCTCGTCGAGACCCACGGGCACCACGTTGGCGCCGCACAGGACCATCGCCTGCAGGCGCCCCCCGGCCACCCAGCCCAGCACCTGGCCGCGCGCGTTCAGGACCCCCTCCTCGATCCGGGAGGCGACGAACACCCGGGCCGCGGGGTCCTGGGCGCACAGCGAGAGGACCTCGTCGGTGTGCTGCGGGCCGAGGGCCGTCACGTGGGCGGCGGGCCGTCCGACCCCGCGCGGCGTCCGGAACACCTCAGGCCAGGTCGCTACGGATCTGGTCGATCCGTCCCTGCGCGTCGAGCTGGACCTCCACCTGGCCCTCGCCGTCGTCGAAGCGCACCCGCTCGCCGTCCGCCGACCAGGTGGCGGGCCAGGGCCCGTCCACGCCCAGGTGGTAGAGCGCGCGACGGTGGTCGGTCAGCAGGCCGGAGTCCGCGGCCTCCTCCAACAGCGCGGGCAGGCTGGACAGCTCGGGGGCCGGCAGGGTGATGCCCGAGATGAGGGTCACCACCCAGGTGCCGTTGCCCGCATCGGAGACGAAGTAGGGCTGGGTGCCGGTGACCTTCGCGGCCACGGTGCCCGCGTCGTGGGCGGCCGAGATGACGGCGGCCTCGACCTCCTGGCCGTCCAGCGACAGGGGCACCTCCTGCGAGGTCAGCTCGGTCACCCCGTGGGCCTCGCCGAACTCCCGCAGCTCGTGCGACAGCCGGGCGGCGGGCGCGTCGGCGAACATCTCGTTGGCCCAGGCCCACAGGAGCGACTGGGGCCCCGGCGCGACCGACCCGATGAGGTGCAGGTCGCCGGTGATCTCGGCGCTGTCCGAGGCGAACTGGATCTGCCCGGCCTCGAGGTCCACCCCCACCTGGGCGTCCGGGCCCACCTCCTGCTCCAGCAGCTGGTCGAACTGCCGCTGGGTGATGCGCGACCAGAGGAGGGCGTCGTTGAGGATCGTCGCGTGGTCGAGGGAGGGTGCCTGGGTCTGCTCCATGCCCGCAAGCCTAAGACCTCCCCCGGTCACGACCCGCCCCAGGTCACCGTTGGGTCGCGAAGAGGTTGCAAAGTGGTCACGAGTGGCTGCGGTGCCCCCCACGGTCCCCGCCGTGGCCCTACTTTCGGTGCATGAGCCACACATCCCCCCACCTGCGCCTGCTCGCGGTCGCCGCTGCCGCCGCCCTCACCCTCGCCGCCTGCGGATCGGAGGAGGACGACTCCACCGGTGGTGGTGGCGACGACGCCTCCGCCGACCTGTCCCTCATCAGCGACGGCAAGCTGACCGTCTGCTCAGACATCCCCTACGCCCCCTTCGAGTTCGAGGACCCCGACGCCGACTCCGGGTACTCGGGCTTCGACATCGACATCACCTCGGAGATCGCCAAGGGCCTGGACCTCGAGCTCGCCGTGAAGGACGCGGACTTCTCCGGCCTGCAGTCCGGGTTGGCGCTGAACTCCGGCCAGTGCGACCTGGTGGCCTCGGCCATGACGATCACCGACGACCGCAAGAAGAACCTCGGCTTCTCCGACGGTTACTACGACTCCCTGCAGTCCCTGCTGGTCCCCGAGGGCAGCGACATCACGGGCATCGGCGACCTGAACGGCAAGAAGGTGGGCGTGCAGCAGGCCACCTCCGGGGAGAAGTACGCCCAGGAGAACGCCGAGGGCGCCCAGCTGGTGGCGCTGCCCTCCAACGCCGAGATGGTGCAGGCCATCAAGGCCGGCCAGGTCGACGCCCTGCTGCAGGACCTGCCGGTCAACGTCGACAACGCCAAGGCCGGCGGCTACGAGGTGGTCGAGGAGTTCGACACCGGCGAGACCTACGGGCTGGCCGCCAAGAAGGACAACCAGGCCCTGTTGGACGCCGTGAACGCCGAGCTCTCCGAGATGCGCGACAACGGCACGTACGACGAGTTCTACGACAAGTACTTCACCGTGGAGGGTGAGGGCGAGGGCGAGGAGTCGCCCGCGGCCTCCGAGTCCTCCTCGTCCGCCAGCTGAGCATGGCACTCACCCGCAGACAACGCGGCCGGGCGCTGCAGGTAGGGCTCTACGTCCTGGCTGCAGCGCTCGTGGTGCTGCTGCTGTTCACGATGAAGTGGGACGCGATCGCGGCCAACTTCTTCCTCACCGAGGGCTTCACCGGCACGTGGGAGACCATGGTCCTCACGGCGGCCAAGAACACGATCCTCTACACGCTGGTCGCGTTCACCGGTGGCTTCGTGCTGGCCGTGGTGCTGGTGCTCATGAAGCTGGCCCCGGTGGCGCCCTTCCGCTGGTTCGCGACCGCCTACATCGAGCTCTTCCGCGGTCTGCCGGCGCTGCTGGTGATCCTGTTCATGGGCTTCGGCATCCCCATCGCCACCGGGTGGACCCCACCGGGTGGCACCGTCGGCGCCGGACTGGTCGGCCTGATGCTCGTGGCCGGGGCCTACATGGCGGAGACGCTGCGGGCCGGCATCCAGGCCGTGCCCAGCGGCCAGGTGGAGGCCGCCCGGTCGCTCGGCATGACGCCCGCGCAGACGATGGCGAGCGTCACCTTCCCGCAGGCGCTGCGGATCGTCGTGCCGCCACTGACGAACGAGCTGGTGATCCTCATCAAGGACACGTCGTTGCTGTTCGTGCTGGGCTTCATGACCCACCAGAAGGAGCTGACGACCGCCGCCCGTGACTTCATGAACGCCGGGCCCTCGGCCGGGACGTCCACCTCCCTGGTGTTCGCCGCGCTGCTGTACCTGGCCATCACGCTGCCGCTGACCCAGGTCGTGGCCTGGCTGGAGCGCCGACAGAACCGCAGGAGCACCCGATGACCTCCCACCGCCAGCTTCACCCCACCCAGGACCTGGACACCAACGCCCCGGCGATCAGCATCCGCGGCCTGCACAAGAGCTTTGGCGAGGTCAAGGTGCTCGAGGGCATCGACCTCGACGTGCACCGCGGTCAGGTGGTCTGCGTCATCGGGCCCTCGGGGTCCGGCAAGTCGACCCTGCTGCGGTGCGTGAACCGCCTCGAGGAGCCCACCGCCGGGCAGATCCTCATCGAGGGCGTGGACATCACCGACCCGGACACCGAGCTCGATGCGGTGCGCTCCCGCATCGGCATGGTGTTCCAGTCGTTCAACCTGTTCAGCCACATGTCGGTGCTGCGCAATCTCACCCTCGCACAGCAGAAGGTGAAGCGCCGCGGGCGCAAGGAAGCCGTGGCGATCGCGATGGAGAACCTCGAGCGCGTGGGCCTGGCCCACCGGGCCGAGGCCCACCCCTCGCAGCTGTCCGGCGGTCAGCAGCAGCGCGTCGCCATCGCCCGCGCGCTGTCGATGAACCCGGACATGATGCTGTTCGACGAGCCCACCAGCGCCCTGGACCCCGAGCTGGTGGGTGACGTGCTGGACTCGATGAAGGACCTCGCGCGCGAGGGCATGACGATGATGGTGGTGACCCACGAGATGGGCTTCGCCCGCGAGGTGGGCGACCACCTGGTCTTCATGGCCGGCGGCGACATCGTGGAGCAGGGAGACCCCCGCCAGGTGCTGGGCAACCCGGGGCACGAACGCACCCAGGACTTCCTGGCCAAAGTGCTCTGAGGCCCGACTCGGCGGCGGCGCGAGCGCGTCGTGGGCAGCGCCTCCGCGAGGTCGACCTCGCGCACAGGGCGGCTGGTGGCCCGAGCAGGTGCGGCACCCGGTCGGCAGGCCTACTGTCGGGGCATGCGCATCGGAAACACGGAAGTCCGCCCGGTCGGCGGCGGCCCCGGCTGCCTCGCGATGATCCTCTTCTCGATCGTCGCCTCGGTGGTGCTCACACTCCTGCTGAACGCCGGTCTCGCCCTGTTCTGACGGTGACGGCGCGGTGGGCCCTGTTCAGCCGACGCTGACGGTGGGCTGCCCCTCCACGCCGTCGACGGGTTCGCCCATGTCCTCGGCGATCCGCATCGCCTCCTCGATGAGGGTCTCGACGATCTGGCTCTCCGGCACGGTCTTGATGACCTCGCCCTTGACGAAGATCTGACCCTTGCCGTTGCCCGAGGCCACGCCCAGGTCGGCCTCGCGGGCCTCGCCCGGACCGTTCACGACGCAGCCCATCACGGCCACCCGCAGCGGCACGGTCATGCCCTCCAGACCGGCGGTCACCTCATCGGCCAGCTTGTAGACGTCCACCTGCGCACGCCCACAGGAGGGGCAGGAGACGATCTCGAGCTTGCGGGGGCGCAGGTTCAGCGCCTGCAGGATCTGGGTGCCGACCTTCACCTCCTCCACCGGCGGGGCCGAGAGGCTCACGCGGATGGTGTCGCCGATGCCCTTGGCGAGCAGCGCCCCGAAGGCGGTGGCCGACTTGATGGTGCCCTGGAAGGCCGGACCGGCCTCGGTCACGCCCAGGTGCAGGGGCCAGTCACCGCGCTCGGCGAGCATCTCGTAGGCCCGGATCATGACCACCGGGTCGTTGTGCTTGACCGAGATCTTGAAGTCATGGAAGTCGTGCTCCTCGAAGAGGCTGGCCTCCCACACGGCCGACTCCACCAGGGCCTCGGCGGTGGGCTTGCCGTACTTGTCGTACAGGCGCTGGTCGAGCGAGCCGGCGTTCACACCGATCCGCAGCGAGACGCCGGCGTCCTTGGCGGCCCGGGAGATCGCGCCCACCTGGTCGTCGAACTTGCGGATGTTGCCCGGGTTCACGCGCACCGCGGCGCACCCCGCATCGATGGCGGCGAACACGTACTTGGGCTGGAAGTGGATGTCGGCGATCACCGGGATCTGCGACTTGCGCGCGATGATCGGCAGCGCGTCCGCATCGTCCTGGGTGGGGCAGGCCACGCGCACGATGTCGCAGCCGGCCGCGGTCAGCTCGGCGATCTGCTGCAGGGTGCCGTTGATGTCGGAGGTCTTGGTGGTGGTCATCGTCTGCACGGTGACCGGCGCGTCGCCACCCACGAAGGTGCTGCCGACCTTGATCTTGCGACTCTTTCGGCGCGGCGCCACGGTCTGCGGGACAGGTGCGGGCATTCCCAGCGAAACAGTCATGCGCCCAGTATCGCAAGGATCTGCCCGCGCGCACCCACGCACCCCGGGTTCCGCTGGGTGGAGTGGGTCACCCCAGCCGCACCGGCGCCACGATGTCGGCGTAGATGAGCAACAGCCCCATGCCGAGCAGCACCACGGCCATGCCGGTGGCCAGCGGCATCATCCGCGCCACGTCCACGTGCCCCGGGTCCGGGAGGCCCCGCAGGCGCGCCCAGGCCCTCCTGGCCCCCTCCCACAGCGCGCCGGCGACGTGCCCCCCGTCGAGCGGCAGCAGCGGCACGAGGTTGAACACGAACAGGGCCAGGTTGAGGCTGGCCACCAGGCTGGTCCAGAACGCGACCCGCTCGCCCCAGTCCAGGCCGATCTCCTGGCTGGAGGTGACCTCGCCGGCCACCCGCCCGACGCCGACGACGGACATGGGCCCGTTGGGGTCCCGCTCCTCCAGGCCGAGCACCGTCTGGCCGACGTCCCACAGCCGCGCCGGAATCGTCAGTACCACCGATGCGGTGCGGTACAGCCCGTCGCCCACCACCGCCGGCACCTCGCTGACGGGCTGGCGAACCTGCTCCGATGCGGGCGACGCCCCCAGGTACCCGACCTCCTTCAGCACGGGGCGACCGTCGCGCTCGAGCACCTGGCCGTCCTGCACCACGGGGCGCTCCCGCAGCACCGGGTGGGCCGTGAGCTCCAGCTGCCGACCGTCGCGCTGCACCACCAGTGGCAGTTCCTGCCCCGCGCTGGCGCGGATGGCGTCGGTGAGCTGGGCCCAGCTGGTGACGGCCACCCCGGAGGCGCTGAGCACCCGGTCCCCGGGCTCCAGGCCGGCGGCGGCCGCGGGGCTGGGCTCGTCCTGCGGGCCGCACTCGGTGGCGGCCGGGTCCGCCGGGGCGCACTGGACGATCGTGGACAGCGTGGTGGTCGGCTGCGCGGTGCCGTGCAGGGTCAGCAGGCCGGTGATCAGCACCACCGCGATGAGCAAGTTCATCAGCGGGCCGCCGAGCATGATCATGACCTTGCGCCACACCGGCAGCTTGTAGAAGACGCGGTCGGCGTCCTGCGGCCCGACCTCCTCCATCGCCGCGTGGCGGGCGTCCTCGGACATCTGGTCCAGGAAGCCGGTCGAGGTCGAGCGCACCGTGCCGGCGGGGTCCTCCCGCCGCGGCGGCAGCATGCCGATCATGCGGATGTAGCCGCCCAGCGGGATCGCCTTGAGGCCGTACTCGGTCTCCCCGCGGCGGGTGGACCAGATGGTCGGCCCGAAGCCCACCATGTACTGGGTGACCTTGACCCTCGAGGCCTTGGCCGGGACGAGGTGGCCGATCTCGTGCAGCGCGATGGAGACGCAGATGCCCAGGAAGACGACCAGCACCCCCAGCAGGTACAGCATCAGCGGCATCCCGCAGCCTCGATGAGGCGGTGTGCGGCCGCCCGTGCCTCGTCCTCGGCGCTCAGCACGTCCTCCAGACGCAGGGAGCCGTCCTCTCCCCCGCTCCCGAGCTGCTCGACCACGGCGGCCACGGTGTCGGTGATGTCGGTGAAGGCGATGCGGCCGTCGTGGAAGGCGTCGACGCACTCCTCGTTGGCCGCGTTGTAGACCGCCGGGGCGGTGCCGCCCAGCCGCCCCACGTGGACCGCGAGGTCGACCGCCGGGAAGGCCACCGCATCGAGGGGCTCGAACTGCCAGGACTGCGCGCGGGTCCAGTCGGTGGGCTCGTCGACCTCGGCCAGGCGCTCGGGCCAGGACAGACCCAGGGCGATGGGCACCAGCATCCGGGGCGGTCCGATCTGGGCGATGGTGGAGCCGTCGCGGAACTCGACCATCGAGTGGATCTGCTGCTGTGGGTGGACCACCACCTGGATGTCGTCGAAGGGCACGTCGAACAACAGGTGGGCCTCGATGACCTCCAGCCCCTTGTTGACCAGGGTGGCCGAGTTCGTGGTGACCACGCGCCCCATCGCGAAGTTCGGGTGGGCCAGGGCCTGCTCGGGCGTCACCGCGGCGAGCTCGGCGCGGCTGCGGCCGCGGAAGGGGCCCCCGGAGGCCGTGATCACCAGCCGGCGGACCTCCTCCCGGCGGCCGCTGGGCAGGCACTGGGCGATGGCGGCGTGCTCGGAGTCCACCGGCACGATCTGGTCGGGACGCTGGAGGGCTGCCTTCACCAGCGGGCCCCCGACGATCAACGACTCCTTGTTGGCCAGCGCCAGGGTGCTGCCCGCCGCCAGGGCGGCCAGCGTGGGCCGCAGGCCGATGGAGCCGGTGATGCCGTTGAGCACCACGTCGACCGGGTCGGCCGCGAGCTCGGCGGCCGCCTCGGGGCCGGTCAGGATGCGGGGGCGTGCGTCCGCGCCGCCGGGCACGGCGTCCAGGGCCGCGCGCAATTCGTCCTGGCTGCCGCGGGCCAGCGCGACCGCCTCGGGCCGCAGGGCGACCACCTGCCGGGCGAACAGCCCCAGGTCACTGCCGCCGGCGGCGAGACCGTGCACGACGAAGCGGTCGGGGTGCTTCTGGATGACCTCCACCGCCTGGGTGCCGATCGAACCGGTGGATCCCAGCAGGGTGACGCGACGTGCAGACATGGGCGTCAGGGTACGTCCGCACCCGCCGCCCCCCGGCATCAGCGGCCGGCGGCGAGCTCCTGCAGCGCGGCGCGGTCGCCGTGGAAGCGGTTCACGTCGTACCCCTTGTCCGTGACCGGGCGGGTCTGCCAGACGGTGTGGCTGGCCCCGTGGTCCGACCACGACCACGGTGCGGTGCCGGGGGTGGCGTCGTAGCGCGCCAGCCAGAGGTGCACGTCGGAGTAGTCGGCCCGGCCCACGCAGGTGTTCCACCAGTCAGCGTTGGTGTAGATGACCGGCTTGACGCCCGTCAGCTGCTGGTAGCGGCCGACGAAGTCGCGCATCCAGGCGTCCATCTGCGCGTGGTCCAGCCCGTAGCAGACCGGGCCGTAGGGGTTGTACTCCATGTCCAGCGCCCCCGGCAGGGTGCGGCCGTCCGCGCTCCAGCCACCCCCGTTCGCCACGAAGAACTCCGCCTGGTGGGCGCCGGAGGACTCCGCCGGGTTGGCGAAGTGGTAGGCGCCACGGACCATCTGCTGCTCCGTGGCGCCGGTGTACTGCGCGCTGAAGACGGGGCTGGTGTAGTAGTCCCCCTCAGTGGCCTTGACCCACGCGAACTCCGCCCCCACGGCGGAGAACCACTGCCAGTCCTGCACGGTGGTGTGGCTGCTGGTGTCGATGCCGTAGGGACCGTGGGCGGCCTCGACGGCAGGGTCGATCGCGGTCCCGGTGCCCAGCGGCCCGAGGTGCTGGCCGGGGGCGCCGGCCGCGGGGCCGGTCCCGTCCTGGAGGCTCCACCCCATCGTGGCCTCACCGGGGCCGTCGATGCCCTGCTCGGACGCGTGGTCGGAAGGGGCCGGCGGCGTGCTGTCGGGCTGGGCCTGTGCCGGCCCGGCGGCGAGGGTGGGCAGGAGCAGGCCCGCTGCCAGCACGGTTGCTCCGCCGAGGCGGCGGTGCGACCGGGCGGTGGCAGGGCGGTGGGTCGGGGCAGTGCGGTGGGTCGGGGAAGCGTGTCGCATGAGCATCTCCGGAGGGAGGGGTCCACCGGCGGGCCGCGACCCCCGGTGCTGTCGGGTCCACGCTAGGGAGTCCGGCCGCGCCGGTGCGGTCCCGTGACCGCTGCCCCGGCGATCCGCACCGAGTCCTCAGGCGGCCTTGACCCGGGCGGACCGGCGCGGGGGAGCCTTCCGGCGCCCGCCCCGGCGCCTGCTCAGTCCGCGAGGCCCAGGTACTGCACCTCGAGGTACTCCTCCACGCCCTCGTGGCCACCCTCCCGGCCGAGCCCGGACTGCTTCACCCCGCCGAAGGGCGCAGCCGGTTGGGAGACCACGCCCATGTTGAGGCCGACCATGCCGGTCTGCATCCGCTCGGCGAAGGCCATGAGCCGCGAGACGTCGCGGGAGTAGACGAAGCCCACCAGCCCGAACTCGGTGTCGTTCGCAGCGGCCAGGGCCTCGGCCTCACCGTCGACGACCTGGATCGGCGCCACCGGCCCGAAGACCTCCTCGGAGAGGATGCGCGCCCCGGCCGGCACGTCCCCCAGGACGGTCGGCGGGTACCAGGAACCGCCCTCGGGGAGGCCCGTCCGCAGCTCCTGGCAGGCTTGCGGGCCACCGGCCAGGACGGTGGCACCTTGGTCGAGCGCGTCCGCCACCAGCTCGGTCACCTTGCCGAGCCCGTCGGCGTCGATGAGGGGGCCCAGGTCCGCGCCCTCGTCACCGCCGCGCCCGACCGACCGCTCGGCGGCCGCCGCGGCGAAGCGGGTGGCGAACTCCTCGGCCACCTCACGCACGACGATGAACCGGTTGGCGGCCGTGCAGGCCTGACCGATGTTCCGGAACTTCGCGGCCATCGCCCCCTCGACCGCCTGCTCCAGGTCAGCGTCGGCCAGCACCACGAAGGGTGCGTTGCCGCCGAGCTCCATGGACGTGCGCAGCAGGGTCTCGGCCGCCTGGCCCTGCAGGGCCCGGCCGACCGGGGTGGAGCCGGTGAAGGTGAGCTTGCGCAGGCGGTCGTCGGAGATGAGGCGCCCCATCACCTCGGAGGTGTTGGTGGTGGTGACGCAGTTGACCACCCCGTCGGGCACCCCGGCCTCGCGCAGCACCTCCATCAGCGCCATCGAGGTCAGCGGCGTGGCCGACGCGGGCTTGAGCACCACGGTGCACCCGGCGGCGAGCGCGGGGCCGACCTTGCGCGTGGCCATGGCCAGCGGGAAGTTCCACGGGGTGATCGCCAGCACGGGACCCACCGGCTTGCGCCGGGTGAGGATGGTGGACCCCCCGGCGGGGGCCGGCACCATGCGGCCCTCGAGGCGCACGGCCTCCTCGGAGAACCAGCGCAGGAACTCCGCGCCGTAGGCGACCTCGCCGCGCGACTCCTCGAGCGACTTGCCCATCTCGAGGGTCATCAGCGCCGCGAGCTCCTCGGTCCGCTCGATGAGCAGGTCGAAGGCGCGGCGCAGGATGTCCGAGCGCTCCCGGGGCGGGGTGGCGGCCCAGTCGGACTGGACGGCCACGGCCGCATCGAGGGCCGCCACGCCGTCCTCCTCCGCGGCGTCGGCGACCTCGCGGAGGGTCTCCCCGTCGCTGGGGTCGGTCACCGCGAAGTACCCGCCCCCGGAGGCATCGCGCCACTGTCCCCCCACGAACAACCCGGTCGCCTCCGCCGGGACGAGGTCGTCGATCTGCTTCCTCAGGTCACTGTGCGTGGTCATGCCCTCAGGGTGTCACCGTCGCTGCCGCGGCGCGAGCGATGTACAGCTCCTCGTTGGTGGGGGTCACCAGGACCGCCACCTGCGAGTCGTCGCCCGAGACCACCGTGGACCCCGGCCGGCCGCGGGGCACCGAGGTGTTGCGCCCCGCATCGAGGCGGATGCCCAGGACGGCCAGCCGCTCGCACACCTCGGCCCGCAGCTCGACGTTGTTCTCGCCCACCCCCGCGGTGAAGACCAAGGCGTCCAGGCCCCCCATCACCGCGTGGAAGGCACCCACGTAGCGCACGATGCGGTGGATGCTCACGTCGAGCGCCAGCCGGGCCCGCTCGTCGCCGGCCGTGGCGGCCGCGCGGACCTCCCGCATGTCGTTGGTGCCCGTGAGCCCCTTGAGCCCGCTGCGCCGGTTGAGCAGGTCGTCCAGCTCGTCGGCGTCCAGGCCGTGGCGCAGCAGGTGGAGCAGGACCCCGGGGTCGATGTCACCGGGGCGGGTGCCCATCACGAGTCCCTCCAGCGGGGTCATCCCCATCGAGCAGTCCACCGGGCGTCCGCCGTCGACGGCGGCGGCCGACGCGCCGTTGCCCAGGTGGAGCACGATCACCTTCAGCTCGGCCGGGTCGCGCCCGAGGTCCTCGGCGGCGCGCTGCGAGACATAGGCGTGGCTGGCGCCGTGGAAGCCGTAGCGCTGCACGGCGTACTCCTGGGCCACCTCGGTGTCGATGGCGTAGGTGCGCACCTCGGGAGGCAGCTCGGCGAAGAAGCCGGTGTCGAACACACTCACGTGCGGGACCTCGGGGAGCTGCTCTCGAGCGGCCTCGATGCCCTCGATGTTGGCCGGGTTGTGCAGGGGCGCCAGCGGCGAGAGCTCCCGCAGGACGGCCAGGGTCTCGTCGTCCAGCACCACCGGGCGGTCGAAGCGGCGGCCACCGTGGACGGTGCGGTGGCCCACCACCTCCACGTCCGCGAGCAACCCCGCCCCGCCCAGCTGGTCCAGCACCCACGCCAGGGCCGCACGGTGATCGGCGAACGGTTGGCTGGTGCTCTGCTCGCCCTGGCCCTCCTGCTCGATGGTGGCCGCGCCCTCGGTCTCGCCGATGCGCTCTGCCAGCCCCTTGGCGCGCACTGCACCCGTGGCCGGGTCGACCACCTGAAACTTCACCGAGGAGGACCCGGCGTTGATGACCAGTGCGCTCACGAGGTGCTCCCTGCGTCGTCGGAGGCCGCCTGCACGGCCGTCATGAGGATGGTGTTCACGATGTCGTCCTCCAGCGCCCCGCGCGAGAGGTCGTTCACCGGCCGGGCCAGGCCCTGCAGCAGCGGCCCCACGGCCAGGGCGCCGGCCATGCGCTGCACGGCCTTGTAGGTGTTGTTGCCGGTGTTCAGGTCCGGGAAGATCAGCACCGTGGCCCGGCCCGCGACCGGCGAGTCGGGCATCTTGGAGGCGGCCACGGAGGGCTCCACGGCCGCGTCGTACTGGATGGGGCCGGCCACCGGCAGGTCCGGTGCGGCCTCGCGCACCAGGTCCGTGGCCTCCCGCACCTTCTCCACCTCACGGCCGGAGCCGGACTCGCCGGTGGAGTAGCTGAGCATGGCCACCCGGGGCTCGATGCCGAAGGCGTGCGCCGTGGCTGCGCTGGCCACGGCGATGCCGGCGAGCTCCTCGCTCGTGGGCTCCGGGATCACCGCGCAGTCGGCGAACACCAGGACGCGGTCGGCCAAGCACATCAGGAAGGCGCTGGAGACCTCGTTGCTGCCCTCGGCGGTGCCGATGACCTGGAATGCCGGGCGAATGGTGTCCGCGGTCGTGTGGGCCGCGCCGCTGACCATGCCGTCGCACTGCCCGTCGCGGACCAGCAGGGTGCCGAAGTGGTTGGCGTCGGTGACCACGGTGCGGGCGGTCTCCAGCGTCATGCCCTTGTGCCGTCGCAGGTCGGTGTACAGCTCCGCGAGCCGCTCGGCATCGGGGTCGTCCGCGGGGTCGCGCAGGGTGGCACCGGAGAGGTCCACCCCCAGCTCCTGGGCGCGCCGCTGCAGGGCCCCCACCTCCCCGAGGATGGTCAGGTCCACCAGGTCCCGCGTCAGCACCCGGCCCGCGGCGCGCAGGATGCGGTCGTCCGACCCCTCGGGCAGCACGATGTGGCGGCGGTGCTGGGCGGCCCGCTCCACCAGCTGGTGCTGGAACATCAGCGGGGTCACCACCGTGGTCGGCCGGACGTCGAGCTGTTCCAGCACGGCCCGGGCATCGAGGCGGGCGCCCACGTGGGCCAGGGCCGCGGTGGTCTTGCGACCGCTCCCCTGCCCCAGCAGACCCCGCACCGAGGCCGCGGCGCGTGCGGTCTCGTAGGTGTGGCCGGCCGTCTCGATGACGGGCAGGCGCAGGTTCAACCCGTCCACCAGCTCACGCACCCGCTCCCCCAGCTCGAAGCCGCCGTTGAGCACCACCCCGCTGAGCGTGGGCAGCCGGTCGGAGGTGTGCGCGGCGATCAGCGTGAGCAGGATCTCGACCCGGTCGCTCGCCGCGATGCACAGCTGCCCGTCGGACAACCGCTCCAGGATGTGTTCGGGGTTCATCCCGCCCACCAGGATGTCCTCTACCTCGCGGTCCAGCGCGGCCTCGTCGCCCCACAGCTGCGTCCCGTCCACCGCGCCCATGACGTCGCGCACCGTGGGGGCCGACAGCAGGGGCAGGTCGGCGATGGTGGCCAGCACCGGCACCGCGGTGCCGTCCTGGGCGACCAGCCCCTCCAGGGCGAGGGTCACCGCATCGGGGTCCACCCCGGTGACGCGGTTGCACACCACGCCGAGCACCGAGGCGTGCTGGGCCTGCGCCTCGTGGACGCACATCTCCACCACCGTGCGGACCTGCTCCCCGGTGCGGCCGTCCCCGTGGACCACCAGCACCAGCCGCGCGGAGAGGTTGGCCGCCACACGGGCGTTGAAGGAGAACTCGGTCGGCCCGGTGACGTCGGTGAAGTCGGACCCGAGCACGATCACCAGGTCGGACTGCTCGGCCACCCGGTGGTAGGCGCTCACGATGCGGGCCATCGCCTCGTCCTCGTCGGCGTGGACGTCCTCGTAGGTGGCGCCCACCGCATCGACGGGGTCGATGCTCGACCCGGCGCGGCTCAGCAGGGCCGACAGGATGGGGTCGCTCTGCCGGTCCTGCTCGCGGGCGACGGGGCGGAACACGCCCACCCGCTCGACGGTGGCGACGGCCGCCTCCACGAGCGACAGGGCGATGGCGGACTTGCCGGTGTTCCCCTCCGGGGAGGCGACCATGACGGTGCGGGCACTCATGGGGGCAACTGTGCCAGCCCGGACGCCGCAGGGTGCGGGCAGCCGGGGATACCGTGTGGGGGTGACGCCCGAACCCCCGCACCAGACGCCCGCGATCCCCCTGGCCGGCCACCGCGTCCACGCCCACACCTGCGGCCAGGAGGTGGCCACCGGCGAGGAGCTCGACGCCCTGCTGGCACAGGTGGAGGACGGGCTCCGCACCCTCTACCGGGTGGCCCTGGAGGACCTGGACCTGCGTCCCTTCGCCGCCCGGCTCCTGGCCCTGCCCCTGCCCGCCCTGCGGGGTCTGGTGCTCTTCGGCGGGCAGGTCCCCGCCCCACTGCGCGACCACCTGCTGGCCGCCGGCGCGACCCTGTTCCCGGCGATCCCCGACGCCCCCGTGGCGCCCTATCGCGGCCACGCCTACACGGCCGGCGAGCTGTTCGCCGGCCTGGACCGCGGGTACGAGCAGACCCCCGACGCGCGGGCGTACGCCTGGTTCCGCAACGAGCGGCTCGAGGGCGACGCCTACGTCTCACTGCTGCGCGCCATCCACGACGACTCGATGGTGGACGCCCTCATCGACCCGCTGGCCGGCCGCAGCGTGGTCGGGGTGATGGGCGGGCACTCCCTGGCCCGCGGCACGGCGAACTTCGCCGCCGCCGCCGGGCTGGGCCACACCCTGGCGCAGGCCGGGCACGTCGTGCTCACCGGCGGTGGGCCCGGCGCGATGGAGGCCGCGAACCTCGGCGCCCTGGCCCCCACCGCCGGGGCCCTCGCGCGGGCGCTCGAGGTGGTGGGCGAGGTGCCCTCGTTCGAGGACGTCGAGGCCTGGGCGCGGGCCGGTTTCGCCGCCCGCGCCGAGTGGGACGAGCCGGCCGACCTGCGCAGCGTGGGCATCCCGACCTGGTTCTACGGCCACGAGCCGCCGAACGTCTTCGGCCAGTTGGTCGCCAAGATGTTCAGCAACGCCCTGCGCGAGGACGTGCTGCTGGCGCAGTCGACCGCGGGCCTGGTGGTGCTGCCCGGCGCCGCGGGCACGGTGCAGGAGATCTTCCAGGTGGCCACCCGGCTGTACTACGCCACCCCCGGCAGCGAGCTCGGGGCCCTGGTGCTCGTGGGCCGCGAGCACTGGACCCACAGGCTGCCGGCGTGGCCGCTGCTGCAGGCCCTGGGCGCCGACCGCGACATGGGGACCGTGCTGCACCTGGTGGACTCCGTCGAGGAGGCCGCAGAGCTCATCGGGCCGGCCTGAGCCCCCAGGGGCCCAGGCCGGCGGGCACGCGCTCAGGCCAGCGTGCCCTCCGGGGCCGCGGCGAGCTGACCGCAGGCGCCGTCGATGTCCGAGCCGCGCGTGTCGCGGACGGTGGTCGGGATGCCGCCCGCCCGCAGCCGCTCGACGAACTGCTGCTCCACCCCCGGGCGGGAGGCGGTCCACTTGGACCCGGGCGTCGGGTTCAGCGGGATGGGGTTGACGTGCACCCACCCGCGGCCGCGGGCGTTGAGCTTCTCGGCCAGCAGGTCCGCCCGCCAGGCCTGGTCGTTCATGTCCCGGATCAGCGCGTACTCGATGCTGACGCGCCGGCCCGTGGTCTCGAAGTAGCGGTAGGCGGCGTCCAGCGCCTCGTCGACCTTCCACCGCTTGTTGATGGGCACCAGCTCGTCGCGGAGCTCGTCGTCGGGGGCGTGGAGGCTCAGCGCGAGCGTGGCGGCCACTCCCTCGGCGGCGAACTTGTCGATGGCGGGGACCAGGCCGACGGTGCTCATGGTGATGCCGCGGGCGCTCATGCCGAGGCCGGCCGGCGCCGGGTCCACCATGCGGCGCACCGCATCGACGGCCTTGCGGTAGTTGGCCAGGGCCTCCCCCATGCCCATGAACACCACGTTGTGCACGCGGTGCGGGCCGCCGGCGGCCAGCGGGGTGTCCAGGGACGCGTCCTCCACCTCGTCGGCGCCGGCGTCGAGGGACGGGTCGGCGTCGTTCTCGCCCAGCTCCACCTGACCCTCGGCCAGCGCCGGCGGCGGTGCCAGCCCGGGGGCCTCGGGATCGTTGAGCATGCGGTTCGCAGCCACCAGCTGACCGACGATCTCGGCGGTCGAGAGGTTGCGCGTCAGGCCCTGCTGCCCGGTGGCGCAGAACGGGCAGTTCATGCCGCACCCCGCCTGGCTGGACAGGCAGAGCGTCACCCGGTTGGGGTAGCGCATCAGCACCGACTCCACCAGCGCCCCGTCGTGGAGGCGCCACAGGGTCTTGACGGTGGCGCCGTCGTCGGCGCGCATCACGCTCACCGGGGTGAGGAGCTGCGGCATCAGACCGCGGACCATCTCCTCGCGGCCGGCCTTGGGCAGGTCGGTCATGGCGGCGGGCTCGTCGGTGTACCGCTCGAAGTAGTGCTTGGAGAGCTGGTTGGCGCGGAAGGCCGGCCACCCCGCATCGGTCACAGCCTGCTTGCGCCCGGCCGGGTCGAGGTCGGCCAGGTGCTGCGGCGGCTTGCCGCGGCGGGGCGCGGCAAAGGTCAGTTCGCCCGGGCGGGGCGCCGTGGTGGTGGGCTGCGGCAGGTCAGTCATCCTGCCCATTGTCCCACTCCCCCGTCACTCAGGGCGCAGGGACGGTCGCGGCCAGGATCGCCCAGGCCACCGGAGCGGCCACCAGCAGCGAGTCGAGCCGGTCCATGATGCCGCCGTGACCGGGCAGCAGGTCACTCATGTCCTTGATGCCCAGGTCCCGCTTGAGGGCCGACTCGGCGAAGTCGCCGACGGTGGAGGCCAGGGCCACCGCGATCCCCAGCGGGACACCCACCCAGAGCGGCCCGTCGACGAGCCAGGCCATGGAGGCCACGCCACCCAGCGCGGCCAGGGCGACCGAGCCGGCGAAACCCTCCCAGGACTTCTTCGGGCTGAGGTTCGGCGCCATCGGCCGGCGCCCCAGGAAGACGCCCGTGGCGTACCCACCGATGTCCGAGCAGGCGACCATGAGCACCAGGGCGATCACCCGCATCACGCCGTCCTCGGGCGCCACCAGGAGCACGGCGCACGCGGCGAGCACGCCCACGTAGCCGGTGATCAGTGCGGCGCCGGTGACGTCCGCCAGCGCCCGCGGCAGGCCGGTGGGCGCTGCGTGGTGGGGGTCCTCCACGTCATCGCGCTGGGGCCGGTAGGCCCGCCACACCACCTGCAGCACGAGCATGCCGACCGCGGCCAGGGCCGCCCCGGAACCGCCGGCGAACCAAGTGGCCCAGACGATCACCATCGGCCCGATGACGGTGGGCACCACGGGCACCCGGATGCCGCCGGGACGGTTCTTGAGGGCGTTCATCAGCTCCCACGCGGCCACGGCCCCCGCGGCGCCCGCGAGCAGCACGAAACCCTCGCGCCGGATCACCAGGGAGAGGATGATCAACGACGCGAGGGCGACGGCGACCGCGATGGCCGCGGGCAGGTTGCGGCCCGCGCGCGGGGCGGGGGTGGTCACGGAGGCGTGGGCGAGCCGGAGGTCAGACCTCGAGCAGCTCGGTCTCCTTGGCCTTCAGGATGGTCTCCACCTGGTCGGTGTGCTTCTTGGTGAGGGCCTCGAGCTCCTTCTCACCACGCGCGCCCTCGTCCTCACCGATCTCGCCGTCCTTGACCAGCTTGTCGATGTGCTCCTTGGCGGCACGGCGGATGTTGCGCAGCGAGACGCGGGCGTCCTCGCCCTTGCCCTTGGCGAGCTTGATGTACTCCTTGCGGCGCTCCTCGGTGAGGGCCGGCAGCACGCAACGGATCTGGTTGCCGTCGTTCGACGGGTTGACCCCGAGGTCGGACTCGCGCAGGGCCTTCTCGATGGCGCTCATGGCCGACTTGTCGAAGGGCTGCACCAGGATCGTGCGGGCCTCGGGCACCTGGAAGGAGGCCAGCTGCTGCAGCGGGGTCGGGGCGCCGTAGTAGTCGACCATGATCTTGGAGAACATGCCGGCGTGGGCACGGCCGGTGCGGATGTCCGCCATGTCCTCGTGGGCGACCTCGATGGCCTTGTCCATCTTCTGCTGGGCCTCGGCCAGCGCGTCCTTGACGGTCATGCGCGTCTCCTGTGTCGTGGTGTCTCTGGTGGTGTCGTGCCGGGTCGTGCCGAGCGGGGTCGCTCAGTCGGCGGTGACGATGGTGCCGATTCTCTCACCGCGCAGTGCCTGCTCGATGGCGCCCTCGCCCTGCATGCCGAAGACCATCATCGGCAGCTTGTTCTCCATGCACAGGGAGAAGGCGGCCGCATCGGCGATGCGGAGCTGCTTGGACAGGGCCTCCGAGAAGGTGAGGCGCTCGTAGCGCTCGGCTGTGGGGTCGGTCTTGGGGTCCGCGCTGTAGACGCCGTCCACGCCCGACTTGCTCATGAGCACCTCGTCGCACTTGATCTCCAGCGCTCGCTGGGCGGCGACGGTGTCGGTGGTGAAGAAGGGCATGCCCGCGCCCGCACCGAAGATGACCACGCGCCCCTTCTCGAGGTGGCGGATGGCGCGGCGCGGGATGTACGGCTCGGCCACCTGCGTCATCTCGATGGCGCTCTGCACCCGGGTGTCGATTCCCTCGGACTCGAGGAAGTTCTGCAGGGCGAGGCAGTTCATGACCGTGCCCAGCATGCCCATGTAGTCCGCCCGCGTGCGCTCCATGCCCTTGGTCTGCAGCTCGGCGCCGCGGAAGAAGTTCCCTCCCCCGACCACGACGGCGACCTGCACACCTCCCCGGACCGCGCCGGCGATCTGCGCGGCGATGCCCTTGACGACGTCCGGGTCCACCCCGACGGAGCCACCGCCGAAGACCTCTCCGGACATCTTCAACAGCACCCGGCGCGGTGTCGCGCTGCTCTGCTCTGTGGTCGTGCTCATCGGCGCCTCCTGGGGACGTTCGTTCGGGGGCCGAGCGGCCCGGACGATCCTTGCACACCGGGGCACGCGAACGGGGCACGGCCCACCCGGTGGGTGGACCGTGCCCCGTGGTGCAGGCTCGAGCGCGGGGACTCAGCCCTGCAGGTCGGAACCGACCTTGAAGCGCGCGAAGCCGGTGACCTCGGCCCCGGCCTCCTCGGCCACCTTCGCCACGGACTTCTTGGGGTCCTTGGCGAACGGCTGGTCGAGCAGCACGTTGTCCTTGAAGTACGCGTTCACGCGGCCCTCGATGATCTTGGGCAGGGCCTGCTCGGGCTTGCCCTCCTCCTTGGCCGTGGCCTCGGCGACGCGACGCTCGTTCTCCACGACCTCGGCGTCGATCTCGTCACGGGTCAGCACGGACGGCGAGAACGCAGCCGCGTGCATGGCCACGTCGCGACCGAACTGCTCGTCGGTGCCGGTGGTGGCCACCAGCACGCCGATCTGCGCCGGCAGGTCCGGGGAGGTCTTGTGCAGGTAGGCCACGACCTGGCCGCCCTCGGGGGCGGTCAGGCGCGCCAGGTTGCGGACCTCGATCTTCTCGCCGATCTCGGCGTTCGAGGAGTCCAGCAGCTCCTGCACGGTCTGGCCGTCCAGGGTGGAGGCGCGCAGCGCGTCGGCGCTGTCGAGCCCCTGCTCGGCGGCGTGGGCCAGCACCTTGTCGGCCAGTGCGATGAACTTGTCGCCCTTGGCGACGAAGTCGGTCTCGCAGTTGATCTCGAGCAGGGTGCCCGCACCGTCGGCGGTCTGCGCGGCGACCAAGCCGTTGGAGGCCGAACGGCCCTCACGCTTGGTCACGCCCTTCAGGCCCTTGATGCGCAGGGCCTCCTTGGCGGCCTCGATGTCGCCGTTCGACTCGTCGAGCGCCTTCTTCACGTCCAGCATGCCGGCGCCGGTCTGCTCGCGCAGGGCCTTGATGTCAGCAGCGGTGTAGTTCGCCATGAACCTCGGTTCTCCTCTGGAGATTGGTGGATCAGCGGTCAGGTGGGGTGGCTCAGGCCTGGGTGGAGTCGGTGGACTCGCCCTCGGTGGCCGCACCCTCGGTGGCCTCGGGGGCGCCGGTGGCACCCTCGGTCGCGGCGGCCGGGGTGTCGGCCTGCTCGGTCGGCTGACCGGCCTCGACGGTGCCCGCGGGGGCGGCAGCGGCCTCGGCGGCGGAGGACTCCTGGGCCTGACCGGCCAGCAGCTCGCGCTCCCACTCGGCCATCGGCTCCTCGGCGGCGGCGTTGCCGCCACCCGAGCGGGCCATCAGGCCCTCGGCAGCGGCGTCGGCGATGATGCGCGTCAGCAGCGACACCGAACGGATGGCGTCGTCGTTGCCCGGGACCGCGTAGTCGACCTCGTCAGGGTCGCAGTTCGTGTCCAGGATGGCGATGACCGGGATGCGCAGCTTGCGTGCCTCGGTGACGGCCAGGTGCTCCTTCTTGGTGTCCACGACCCACACGGCGGAGGGGGTGCGGGACATGTCGCGAATGCCGCCCAGGGTGCGGTCGAGCTTGTCCAGCTCGCGCTTGAGGACCAGCAGCTCCTTCTTGGTGCGGCCCGAGTTGGCCACGTCCTCGAAGTCGATGGTCTCGAGCTCCTTGAGGCGCTCCAGACGCTTGTGCACGGTCTGGAAGTTCGTGAGCATGCCGCCCAGCCAACGGTGGTTCACGTAGGGCATGCCGACGCGCGTCGCCTGCTCGGCGATGGTCTCCTGAGCCTGCTTCTTGGTACCGACGAACAGCACCGAGCCACCGTGGGCCACGGTCTGCTTGACGAACTCGTGGGCCTCGTTCAGGTAGGTCAGCGACTGCTGGAGGTCGATGATGTAGATGCCATTGCGCTCGGTCATGATGAAGCGCTTCATCTTGGGGTTCCAGCGACGGGTCTGGTGTCCGAAGTGGACGCCGCTCTCGAGGAGCTGGCGCATGGTGACGACGGCCATGCCGTGGTCTCGCTTTCTGATGGGGTGCAGTTGTCTCCTGGCTCGGACGGCGCACCCCACCCCTCCTTGCCCTGCGGGCGGTGTGGGGACCACGGGGCGCACGGTCAGTGGTCCGAGCGCGAATTCATGCGAACCATCGACCGGTCCCACCCACTGGTGGTCGCGACGGACAGTTCACACGTGCGGTCAAGTCTAGCCCACTCTGGCGCCCGCTGACTGCCGGGGCGGGCTGTGGGCACCGCGCACTGACCATCACCCCGTCCACAGCACCCCCGGCAGCCGCGGGCGGTGGGGCACGGCAGTGGGCCACGGTCGGGTCATGGCACCCCTCGAGCACCCCCTCCTGACCCGTTCCCGGGCCCTCCGCCGCCTCGGCGCCGCGATGACGGCCGCGATCCTCCTGGTCACCGGGACCCCTGACCCCGTCCCGGCGAGCGACCCGACCCCGGCGACCGAGCCACGCGTGAGCGGGACCGACCCCCACGTGGACGCCGGGGCCAGCACACAGCTCCCTCCCCCGGCCTGGCTGCCCTGGCAACACCGCGTCCAGCTCGACGTCGTCACCCGGCACGCGGCCCACACGTGGGGCCTCGCAGCCGCCGTGGGTCAGGCCCCCGGCTCCCCGGCGGCGCCGGGGACGGCCGACGGCGCGGCCCCCCGCGGGTCGATGCCGAGCAGCTCCACCGCAGCCCTCAACCCGCTGGACTACAAGTGGCCGATGTGGCCGGTGAAGCTCCGCCGTGCCTTCAACCCGCCCAAGAAGGCATGGGGCCGGGGACACCGCGGGGTGGACCTCGAGGGCGTGCCCGGCCAACCGGTGTTCGCCGCCGGGCCGGGATTCATCTCCTGGAGCGGGACGATCAACTCGGTGGGTTCCCTGTCCGTGACGCACACGCCGCGGCTGCGCACCACCTACCTGCCGCTGACCGGGCGCTTGCCGATGGGCACACCGGTGATCGCCGGCACCCCCGTCGGGCTGCTGGCCCCGGGGCACTGCCTCCCGGCCTGCTTGCACTGGGGGGCGAAGGTGTCCGCGCGGAAGTACGTCGACCCCACCCTCCTCCCCGACTTCGCACCGGAGCTCAAGCCCCGGGACGAACGCCGCCGGCGGCGCTGACGGCCACGCCGCGGGACGAGCGCTGCCGATGCATCAGGCCCGCGGGTGTGACCGGTCGAAGGCCTCGCGGAGCCGCTCGACCGAGACGTGCGTGTACACCTGCGTGGTGGCCAGGCTGGCGTGGCCCAGCAGCTCCTGCACCGAGCGGATGTCGGCCCCGGCGTCGACCATGTGGGTCGCCGCGGAGTGCCGCAGGCCGTGCGGCCCGATGTCGGCTGCTCCCTCCACCCGCTGGGCCGCGCGGTGCACCACCCGCCGCACCTCCCGGGGGTCGATGCGTCCACCCCGCACCCCCAGGAACAGGGCCTCGCCGCTGCGAGCGCCCAGCAGCTCCGGGCGCCCCTGGTGCACCCACTCCTCCAGGGCACGGAGCGCCGGCACGCCGAAGGGCACCACCCGTTCCTTGCTGCCCTTGCCCCAGACGCGCACCGTGTGGTCCTGCAGGGAGACGGCGCCCGTGTCCAGGGACACCAGCTCCCCCACCCGGATGCCGGTGGCGTAGAGCAGCTCGAGCACGGCCCGGTCGCGCAGGTCGGTGGCGAGGGAGACCGGGTCGGCCTCGGTTCCCGGTGCCGCGTCGGTGTCGGTGTCGGTGTCGGTCTGGGTGTCGCCCCCGGGGTCCCCTGCACCACCCGTCGCCCTCGGCTCGGGTCGGGTCCCCCCACCCTCGACCAGCTGGGCCGCCTGTTCCGCCCGCAGTACGGCGGGCAGGCGCTTCTCGACGCGAGGCGACACCAGACGGGCGGAGGGGTCGACCACCAGCCGTTCGGTGGCCACCATCCACCCGAAGAAGGTGCGCTGGGAGGCCGTCCCCCGCGCCAGGGTCGACCGCGCCAGGCCGGCGGCCGCACGACGGGCGGCGAAGGAGCGCAGGTCGCTCAGGGTCACCTGGCGCCACTCGGTGGCCCCGGCTGCCTCCAGGTGCTCGGCGAGAGCGGTCAGGTCCGCGGTGTACGCCCGCACGGTGTGGGGCGACCTCCCACGCTCGAGGAGCAGGTGGTCGGCAAAGCCCTCGACCTCCCGCAACAGACCCGTGGCGCTCATGGTCCCGAGTCCACCACATCAGCTGCCGCACCCGTGGGAACGCACCCGCCCCCGGCGGTTCAGCGGGGCCGCGCCCCCGCGGGGCCCGGTCAGCAGGAGCGCACCCCATCCGGGGGCCGGTCAGCGGGAGCGGACCCACCCGGTGCCGGTGCGCTCGGCCTGCCCGGCGAGCCCCAGCATCCCCAGCGCCAGTTCGGCGTCCCCCAGGGACCGGCCACCGGCCCGGGCCACCGTCGTCGCCGTGCTCGGGCGCGGGCCCAACACGTCCCAGCACCAACGCAGCTGGGGCTCCACCGCATCGCGCGCGGTGCTGTCCCCCGTGCGGGTCGGGGCGAGGTTCAGCCCGACCGGGGACAGCGCCTCGACCGCCTCCTCGGGCGTGGTGACCAGGGTGGCCAGTCCGTCGCGCACGATCTGGTGGGTGCCGATCGAGCGGTCGGAGGTCACCGGCCCGGGCACCGCGGCCACCGGACGCGAGCACAGGTCCGCCCAGCGCGCGGTGGACAGCGAGCCGGAGCGGACCCCTGCCTCCACCACGAGGGTGCCGGCGGAGAAGGCCGCGATGAGGCGGTTACGGGTGAGGAAGCGTCCGCGCTGCGGTGCACAGCCGGGCGCCGACTCGCTGACCACCGCCCCGGTGCGGACCACCTCGGTGAGCAGGTCCGCGTTCCCTGCCGGGTACAGGCGGTCCACACCGCCGGCGAGGAAGGCCACCGTCGTGCCCGCGGCCGCGAGCGCGCCACGGTGCGCTGCAGCATCGATGCCGTAGGCACCCCCGGAGACCACGGTGACGCCGAGGCCGGCCAGCGCGTGGGACCACTCCCCGGCCACCGAGGTGCCATAGGCCGTGGCCGACCGGGCACCGACGACCGCGACCGAGGAGCCCAGCACCTCCTGCAGGCTGGCCGGGCCCCGGACCCACAGGCACACCGGGGGACGCTCCAGCCTCTCGGCACCCTCGGGCCACTCCGGGTCACCGGGCACCACGACCCGGATCCCCAACCGGTGCGCCCGTTCCTCCTCCGCGGCCGGGCACCAGGCGGCCCACCGCGGGGCGAACCGACCACCGCCCACCGACGGGTCCCGCGCCACCCGGTCCAGCGCCCCCTGGGCGCCGAACTCGGCCACGAGGTCCCCGGCCACCTTGTCCGTGGGCTCGGCCAGACGGCTCCAGGCCGCCCGGGCCAGTCGTTCGGCCGACCACCCGGGGGGCGAGACCTGTTCGGACGTGCTCATGCTTCCTCCACTCCCCGCAGGTTCATGGCCCGCATCACGTGTTCGAGCGAGACCCGGTCGCTACCGGCCAGGTCCGCCAGGGTGCGGGCGACGCGCAGGATGCGGTCGACCGCCCGGGTGCTCAGGACCCCCGCCGCGTGCGAGCGGCGCAGCGGGCCCAAGGCCCGCTCGTCCACGGCGTGCGGCCCCCGCCGCAGGACCCCGCCGGGGACGTGGGCGTTGACCGACCAGACACACCCCCGCCATCGCTCGGCCTGCCGTTGCCGGGCGGCGGCCACCCGCTCGGCCACCACTGCCGAGCTCTCCGGCAGCGCGGCACCGGCGGCCCAGGGCGTGCCCGGGTCCATCTCCACCTGCAGGTCGATCCGGTCGCGGACCGGCCCGGAGAGGCGCTTGGCGTAGGTGCGTCGGGCCTGCGGGGTGCACTCGCACACCGGGGCCCCCGGGGCCCCCGGGGCCCGGCGGCCGCCGCGCCCGCACGGGCAGGGGTTGGCGGCCAGCACCAGCTGGAAACGGGCCGGCAGCTCCACCGCCCCCTCCGAGCGCAGGAGCACCACCCGTCCCTCCTCGAGGGGTTGCCGCAGGCCCTCGAGGACGTCACGGCGCACCTCGGGGGCCTCGTCGAGGAAGAGCACCCCGTGGGTGGCGCGGGAGATGGCCCCCGGCCGGGGACGCCCGGCTCCCCCGCCGAGGATGGCGCTGGCCGTGGAGGCGTGGTGGGGAGCCACGAACGGCCGGACCCGGGTGATGCCCACCGCCTCGGCCTCCATCACCGACGCGATGGCTGCGACCTCCAGCGCCTCGTCTTCCTCCAGCGGCGGCAGGATGCCGGGCAACCGGGCCGCGAGCATGGTCTTGCCGGTGCCCGGGGCACCGTGCAGCAGCAGGTGGTGCGATCCGGCAGCCGCCACCTCCAGGGCCCGCCGGGCCTCCTCCTGCCCGTAGACCTCGGAGAGGCAGGGCACCTCGGGCTCCGGGGGCGGTTCGTGCGCGGGCGGCTCGCACCCCATCGGACGACCGTGGGTGACGTAGTCGTCGACCAGGGCGGCCAGGTGCTGCACGGGGACGACCTCGATGCCGGGGACCTGGGAGGCAAGGGTCCAGGACGCCGCCGGGACGACCACCCGCGACAGCCCGGCGGTCCGTGCCGCGATGACAGCCGGGAGCACCCCCGGGACGGACCGCACCTCACCGTCGAGACCGAGCTCGCCGATGTGAGCCACCCGGGCCACCGCCTCGGCCGGCACGCTGCCCGCCGCCGCCAGGATGGCCAGGGTGATGCCGAGGTCGTAGCCCGTGCCCCGCTTGCGCAGGTCGGCCGGGGACAGGTTCACGACCACCTTGCGGCTGGGGAGCTGCAGGCCGGCGTTGGCCGTGGCCGCGCGGATGCGGTCCGGGGCCTGCGCACAGGCCGCATCCGGCAGCCCACCCACGGTGAAGGTCGGCAGCCCGGCCCCCACGTCCGCCTCCACCTGCACCATCCGGCCCGTGATGCCGACCAGGCCCACCGCCCAGGTGCGCCCCAGGGTCACGAGACCGCTCCGGGCACGTGCTGCACGGTGGCCGGTCCGCCCGGCGGCAGGAGGACCCCGATCACGTCGATGCGGACCTCGGCCCAGCGCCCCGGGTGCTCCTGCAGCCACGCGGCCGTCAGCCGCCGCAGGCGTCGGCGCTGGGGCAGGGCGACCATCTCGACCGGCTGCCCGAAGGCGACGGTGGAGCGGGTCTTCACCTCGCACACCACCAGCCGGGGGCCGCTGGTCACCACCAGGTCGATCTCTCCGAGTCGGTGGCGCCAGTTGCGCTCCAGGACGCGGGCCCCGCGCTCCTGCCACCACCGGGCGGCGATGTCCTCCCCGCGCCGCCCCAGGGTCCTCCGTTCACGAGTCATGGGCCCACGGTGGCCGGCCGGGGCGCAGGTGCACCGGCAGCCGCCGGGCACCCTGTGGACGGGCGCCCGTCACACCGCCGACGAGCTCAGCCGGCGGTCACTCCGGGACCTCGAGCTCGGTCTTGGACAGCTCCTCGACGTTCACGTCCTTGTAGGTCATCACCCGCACCCGGGAGACGAACCGCGCCGGACGGTAGATGTCCCACACCCAGGCGTCGGTCAGGTGCACGTCGAACCAGGTGTCGCCCGGCTCCCCCATCACCTGCACGTCCACCTCGTTGGCCAGGTAGAAGCGACGGTCGGTCTCCACGACGTAGCTGAACAGGTTCACCACGTCGCGGTACTCCCTGTACAGCGCGAGCTCCGCCTCGGTCTCGAAGCGGTCCAGGTCCTCCTCGCTCATGACACCTCCCGGTGGCGCTCGTCCCACGGCACGGACGCCGCAGAGGTCCCATCATCCCCCACCCCCAGGCGCCAGGAACGCCGGTGGTGCACGCTCGGCCCGAGGCTCCCCAGGGCCGCCCGGTGGTCGCCGGCGGCGTAGCCCTTGTTGCGTTCCCAGCCGTAGGCAGCGCACCCGGGCGCCCCCGCCAGGTCGGTCATGATGCCGTCGCGCTCCACCTTGGCGAGCACGCTGGCCGCGGCCACCGACGAGCACGTGCGGTCGGCCTTGGTGCGGGTGACCACCGCCGGGCCGGCCACGCCCTGCAGCCCGAACAGCCCGCTGCGCAGGGGGTCGGTCAACCAGTCGTGGTTGCCGTCCAGCAGCACGACGTCCACCTCGACCCCCGCGGCCGCCAGCGCGCGACGCCCCGCCATCCGCAGCGCGGCCATGATGCCGTGGGCATCGATCTCCTCGGGCCCGGCGTGCCCCACGCCCCGGGCCACACCCCATCGGGACAGCTGCGGCACGAGGCCCTCCCGACGGGCGGCCGAGAGGTCCTTGGAGTCCCGCACGCCCACCGGGGCGGTGCCGACCGCCGCGTCGACCACGACGACCCCCACGCTGACGGGGCCGGCCAGCGCACCGCGCCCCACCTCGTCCATGCCGGCCACCCGGCGCGCACCCTGACGCAGCAGCTCCCGCTCGACCCGGAGCGTGGGGGTGGTGGTGGTCGTGCGGTTCCGTGCCGCCCGCGCCGTGGCGCGCCTGCTCACTGCGGGGCGGGAACCGCGTCGAAGGCGTCCGAGCCGGACAGGGTCCCGATGCTGCCCAGCGGCCAGATCACGAGGAACGCGCTGCCGGTCACCCGGTCCATCGGCACGGTGCCGTTGAAGCGCGAGTCACCGGAGTTGGAGCGGTGGTCGCCCATCACCCAGACGTGGTCCTCGGGGACGTCCTCGTCGAACTCGACCAGGCTCGGCGGGTTGCCCGGGTAGACGTAGGGCTCGTCGACGGCCGTACCGTTCACCAAGACCCGCCCCTGCGCGTCGCAGCACTCCACGTGGTCACCGGGCATGCCGATGACGCGCTTGATGAGGTACTCGTCGCCGTCGCCGGGCAGCACCCCCACGAACTGGCCCGCCCGGTACAGGGCGCTCTTCTCCTGGGTGGACTGTCCGAGCCACTGCCCGGGGTCCTGGAAGACGATGATCTCGCCGCGCTCGATGTCGAAGGGCGTCGGCGAGAGCTTGCTCACCAGGAGCCGGTCGCCCTCCTCGAGAGTGTTCTCCATGGACCCCGAGGGGATGAAGAAGGCCTGCACGAGGAAGGTCTTGATGAGGAAGGCGAAGAAGAGCGCCAGCACCGCCACGACGACGGTCTCCTTGAGGGCGCTCCACCACCCGCCCCGCTTCTCCTTCTTCGCGTCCTCCGGGTTCTTCGCGGACGTGCCGTCGGGGGTGTCCTGCGCCGCCAGGGAGGTGGCACCGTCACCGGTCCCCTCCGTCCGGGGGGCTGCGGGGCCGTCCACGTGGGGATCAGGCGACATCGGCTGGTTCTCCTGGGTCACGGGGCCCACCGTACGCGGGCCACCACCTCGTCGGAGCGCACCACGCCCCCGCCGGGAGCGGCGAGGTGGGTGCGCGAGTCGTTCGATTCTGCCGCATTGTCGCCCACGACCCACCACTCGTCCTCCCCCAGTGCCTCCTCGAAGCGCTGGTCGAGCCCCTCACCGCCCGGCCCGTGGGCCGGCACCGGCACCCCGTTGCGGGTCATGGCGCCGTCGGTGCAGCAGTCGATGTGGTCCCCCGGCCCGGCCACCACCCGCTTGACCACGCGGACCGTCTGCCCCTCGGGCCCGGTGTCCCCCCAGGCGGCCGTCGCGTCCACCACCACGACGTCGCCCACCTCCACCGCGCCCTCGGTGGGCCCGGCCAGGCCCCCGACCAGCGTGGCGACGACGAGGTCGCCCTCGGCGTGGGTCGGCTCCATCGAGGGACCGTGGACCCGGTAGGTGCGGACGGTGGCCGCCAGGGCGATGGCCAGGACCGCCGCGCAGGCCACCAGGATCCACCCGATCCGCCGCAGGCTGCGCATGCCGGCGGCGCGCTGGCGCGGCCGGGAGACGGCCCGGACACGCCCGAGCCGCCCTCGTCGCGAGGACGAGGACGGCTCGGGCACGGTGCGTGGACGCATGATGCGACGGCCCCGGGTGGGGCCGGAGGGGGTCAGGCCTTCGCGTCGGTGTTGTCGCGCTTCTCGCGGATGCGGGCGGCCTTGCCCCGCAGGTCGCGCAGGTAGTACAGCTTGGCGCGACGGACGTCACCGCGGGTCAGCAGCTCCACCTTCTCCACCACCGGGGAGTGCACCGGGAAGGTGCGCTCCACGCCGATGCCGAAGCTCACCTTGCGGACCGTGTAGGTCTCACCCACACCGTGGCCGTGGCGACGGATCACGATGCCCTTGAAGACCTGGGTACGGGTGCGGTTGCCCTCGATGACCTTGACGTGGACGTTGATCGTGTCACCGGCACGGAACTCCGGGATGTCGTCGCGGAGGCTGGCTGCGTCGACGAAGTCGAGCTTGTGCATGTTCGTGTCGCTTTCCGTGGCGTGCGCGCAGGTCACGCTCACTGGTCACCACGGCAGGCCGTGGTTCGTCAGAAGGGGTTCGGCCGACCATGCTGCCCGGGGCTCCACCCCCCTGCGGCAGGGGCTTGTCGGGCTGATCGACAGCGCGTCAGTCTGCCACAGAGTCGCGCGCGGGGGCCAATCCATGCTCGCGGCGGTACTCCACCGCATCGGCGTGGTCCATCGCGTCCTCGGGCTCCCAGGCGGTGACGCCCTTCCAGCTGGTCGGCATGCGGTCGACGGTGAAGGTGGGCTCCACCCCCTCCTTGAGCTGCCGACGGTAGTCCTTCAGCAGCCAGCTGGCCTTGGGGACCAGCAACAGCAACGACCCGATGGTGAGCAGCGCCAGCAGGGGGAAGAGCACGTCGGCCAGGGACCACAGCACCTTCGGCTCGATGATGCAGCCGGCGAAGGTGAGGGCCACGAAGATGACCTTGAACACCGTGTGGAGGGTGGTGTTCCGCGTCAGGTAGTGGATGTTGGACTCGCCGTAGTAGAAGTCGGCCAGCACCGAGGTGAACGCCAGCACGAACAGGATCGCGGCCAGCGCGAGTCCGCCCCACTGCCCGATGGCGGTGGTCACGCTCTCGTAGGCGAGCTCCACGCCGGCGGTCTGGCCCCCGAGGGTCGGGTTCGCGGAGAGCACGATGAACGCGGTGATCGAGCAGACGATCAGCGTGTCGAGGTAGACACCGAGGGTCTGCGCGAAACCCTGCTTCACCGGGTGCGAGACCGAGGCCGATGCGGCCGCGTGGCCCGAGAGGCCCATGCCGGCCTCGTTGGAGAACATCGCACGCTTGACGCCCTGCATCACCATGGTGCCGAAGGCGCCGGCCACGATCTCGCGGAAGCCGAAGGCCTGGCCGATGATCTCGGTGAAGACCGCCGGGATCTGCTCGAAGTTCACCACGACGATCGCCAGGCCCAGCAGCACGTAGGCGCCGGCCATGAAGGGCACCAGGGTCTCGGCCACGCGGCCGATGCGGCGCACGCCCCCGAGCACGACGGCCCCGGTCAGCAGCGTGACGACCCCGGCGGTCACCCACTTCACCCAGGTGCCCTCGTCGCCCACGGCCTGCACGACCGCCTGGCTCACGGTGTTGGCCTGGAGCATGTTGAAGGAGATGCCGGCGCAGACGAGCACCATGACCGCGAAGACCATGCCGCCCACGCGGCTGTTCAGCGCCTTCTCGTAGATCACGGCGCCACCACCGCGGTAGGAGTCACCGTCGCGCACCTTGTACAGCTGGGCGATGGTCGACTCCACGAACGCGGTCGCCCCGCCCACCAGGGCGATGAGCCACATCCAGAACACGGCCCCGGCGCCGCCCATCGCGACCGCGGTCGACACACCGGCGATGTTGGCGGTGCCGATGCGGCCGGCCGCGGAGATGGAGAAGGCCGCCAGGGTGGAGACGCTGCGGTCCTCGCCGTCGGCGTCCTTCAGCGGCGGGTCCAGCAGGGTGCGGAACATGGCCGGCAGCATCGTGATCTGCACACCGCGGGTCATCACGGTGAAGACCAGCCCGGCCACCAGCACGATGGGGATCATGGGGACCCAGATGGCCTCCCCGGCGTCCACGAGGAAGGTGTTGACGGCGTCCATGGGGCTCCTCGCCCGGGCAGGACCTGTCAGTCCCCCGCGGGTGCGTCGGGTGCAGGGACCCGCAGCATGTCAGGTCGTCGGGCCACAGTCCGCTCGACGCGCTGTTGGTGGCGCCACTCGGCGATGCGTCCGTGGTGCCCCGAGAGCAGGACCCCCGGGACCTCGTGCCCCCGCCAGCTCGCCGGCTTGGTGTAGACGGGGTACTCCAGCAGCCCGTCCTCGTGGGACTCCTCCACCAGGGACTCCGCGTTGCCGATGACCCCCGGCAGCAACCGGGCCACAGCCTCGGTCATCGCCAGCACCGCCACCTCGCCGCCGTTGAGCACGTAGTCCCCCAGCGAGAGGATGCGCAGGTCGAGGCGCTGGGCGTACTCCAGCACCACCCGCTCGTCGATCCCCTCGTAGCGCCCGCAGGCGAACACCAGCCAGTCCCGGGCAGCGAGCTCCCGTGCCGTGGCCTGGGTGAAGCGGTCCCCGCCCGGCCCGGGCACCACGAGCGTGGGGGTCCGGCCGGGGGCGCTGCCCAGGACCTGGTCCAGGGCCTCCCCCCAGGGCTCGGGTCGCATCACCATGCCGGCGCCACCACCGTAGGGAGTCGCGTCCACCGTGCGGTGGCGGTCGTGGGTGAAGTCACGCAGGTCGTGCGTGTGCACCTCGAGCAGCCCGTCCCGCTGGGCCTTCCCGATGAGGGAGAGCCCCAGGGGAGCCAGGTACTCGGGGAAGATCGAGATGACGTCGATGCGCAGGGCGGCGCGGGGGCGCAGCAGGCCGGAGGAGGTGGCGGGCATCAGTCCAGCGGTTCCAGCAGCCCTGCCGGCGCGGTCACGGTGACCTGCCCGGCCTCGAGGTCCACGTGCGGCACCAGCTCCTCCACGAAGGGCACCAGCACGTCGTGTCCGGCCGTGGTGGTCACCTCCAGCAGGTCCTGAGCGGGGCGCAGGTGCAGGTCCTTGACGGCGCCGAGCGGCTCCCCCTGCCCGTCCACGACCTCCAGGCCGCGGAGGTCCTCGGGGTAGAAGCCCTCCCCATCGAGCTCCTCGTCGGCCGGTGCCACCAGCACCACGCCGCGCAGGGCCTCGGCGCCGTCACGGCCGGTGACCTGCTCGAAGCCCAGCAGCGTCACCCCCTGGTGCACCCGCCGGCTGGCGATGGTCAGCGGGCCCTCCTCGGCCGGGACGGTCTGCACGGCCGTCCCCACCGCTAAGCGGACCTCGGGTTCGTCGGTGTGCAACTGCACCGTGACCTCGCCCTTGAGCGCGTGGGGTTTGCCGATGCGGGCCAGGCGCACCATCCCCTCGGGGATGCTGCCGCGCTCGCGGTTGCTGTGCTGGGCCATGTCGTCCTCGGGGTCTGCAGGGGTCGGGAGCTCGACGCAAGGGGGCGTGACGTGCGCGTGGCCCGGTACCGATGAGGTACCGGGCCACGATCACATCATGCGGGGCCGTGCTGGGGAGGACGCTCAGGAGCGGTCGGTGTCGACGATGTCGACCCGCACCTGACGGTCGTCCCCCACGAGGGCCTGGACCACCGTGCGCAGTGCGCGCGCGGTCCGGCCGCTGCGTCCGATCACTCGCCCCAGGTCAGCGGGGTTCACCCGCACCTGGAGGGTCTCGCTACGCCGACCCTCGACGGCCGTCACGTGGACGTCCTCGTCGTGGTCGACGATCCCGCGGACCAGGTGGTCGAGCGCCTCGGTCAGCACGGCGACCTCAACCCTCCTGGGTGGAGGGGGTGTTCTCGGCGTCGGACTTGGCGTCCTCGGCAGCTGCCTCGGACTCGGCCTCGGCGGCCTTCGGGGCCTCGTCGGCCTTGTCCGCCGTGGTCTTGGTGGTGGGCTCGGCCTGCTCGGCGACCTCGTCCGCCTTGGACTTCTTCTTCTTGGGGGTCGGGGCCTCGGCCGGGGCGTTGTCCGCGTCCTTCAGAGCCTGCTCGAACAGCTCCTGCTTCGACGGCTTGGCCTCGGCCAGCTTCACGGTGGAACCACCGGTCTCGCCCTTGAAGGTCGCCCAGTCACCGGTCACCTTGAGCAGCGCGGCGACCTGCTCGGTCGGCTGCGCGCCGACACCGAGCCAGTACTGCGCACGCTCGGAGTTGATCTCGATGCGCGAGGGCTCCTCGGTCGGGTGGTACAGACCGATCTCCTCGATCGCACGGCCATCGCGCTTCTGGCGCGAGTCCATGACGACGACGCGGTAGAACGGTGCACGGATCTTGCCCATGCGCTTCAGTCGGATCTTGACTGCCACGTGAGTGGAACTCCTGATTCGTATCGGGTGGGGTCCGGGGGCCATCCGGTGGGGTCACGGTGACTCCAGACGCCCGGGACTTGCGATGCGTCGGCGAGAGGGTCCGGCGCACAGCGAGTACCGGCCAATGATGCCAGATGCCGAGCAGGACTCCGAATCGGGGTCCTGCTCACCGGTTGGTGCGCCACTCCTCACGGGTCAGGCCGTGCAGCACGTGGTCGCACCACTGCTCCCGACCGTCAGGGCCGGGCACGAAGAGCATCCGCTCGACATACCCCTCGCGCCGGAAGCCCACCCGCTGCAGCACCCGCAGGCTGGCGACGTTGTGCGGCTGGACGTTCGCCTCCACCCGGTGCAGCCCGAAGCCACCGGTCTCCCCGGAGCCCGCGCGGCCCGCCGGGTCCGCGGACGGTCGCGCCGGCGCCAGGGCCAGGTCCACCACGAGGCGCAGCGCGCGGGTGAACCACCCGGTGCCGGCCCAGGGGTCCAGTGCGTCGTAGCCCAGCGTGGCGCTCTGGAAGCGCCCCCGCACGATGTTGGTGACGTTCACCCGCGCCACCACCCCGTGCAGCGGGGCGCCAGCGGGCGCACAGCCCGGGCGACCCTCACCCCATCGGCCCTGCTGGGCGAGCGCAGCGGCGGCCGACGCCGGGTCCTCCAGACGCACCAGCACCATGCGCTGCGCGCTCGACTGCTGCGCCAGGCGCGCGCGGAAGTCCCCCGGGTCCACCGGGTTGAAGCGCGCGATGCGGGCAGCGGAGTGCCTCACGGCCAGTTCGTACTCGGTCTCGTCACCGGGCACCAGCGTGCTGGCCACCAGCCCGTCACCGGCCCGGACCAGCTGGTGCGGTGGGGTGCCGGAGGGGAACGCGGCGGCCTCAGCCACCGTGGCGCGCGCCGCGCAGGAGCACGTGCTGCGGGTCCGCCAGCACCCGCACGTCCTGGCGCGGGTCGTCGGCGTACACGACCACGTCGGCACTCGCGCCCTCGACCAGGCCCTCGTGGCCCAGCCACTCCCGGGCTTCCCAGGTCGCGGCCCCGATGGCCTCGGTAGCGCTCATGCCCACCGACATCAGGGCCTCGACCTCGCGGGCGATCAGGCCGTGCGGGAGCTGGCCCCCCGCATCGGTCCCGGCGTAGATGCGCACCCCGGCCTCCCGTGCGAGGGCGACGGTCTCGAAGCGGCGCTCGAACATGTCGCGCATGTGGGCGGCGTAGGCGGGGAACTTGGCCTCGCCCGCCGCTGCGAAGGCCGGGAAGTTCTCGATGTTGATGAGCGTCGGGACGATCGCGATGTCCTGCGCGGCGAAGATCTCCACCGACTCCGGCGTCAGGCCGGTCGCGTGCTCGATGCAGTCGGTCCCGGCGGCGGCGAAGTCGAAGAGGGACTGCTCGTCGAAGCAGTGCGCGGTGACCCGCGCCCCCTCCTCGTGGGCCGCCGCGATCGCCTCGGTGAGCACGTCGACGGGCCACAGGGGTCGCAGGTCACCGGCGTCGCGGTCGATCCAGTCCCCCACCAGCTTCACCCAGCCGTCACCGGCGCGGGCCTCGCGACGGACGTACTCGACCAGCTGGTCCGGCTCGATCTCGTGGGCGAAGTTGCGGATGTAGCGCTTCGGGCGGGCGATGTGTCGCCCGGCCCGGATGAGCCGCGGCAGGTCCTCGCGCTCCTGGATCCACGAGGTGTCCACCGGCGAGCCGGCATCGCGCAGGAGCAGCGCACCGGCCTCGCGTTCGGAGACCGCGTGCTCCTCGGCCCGCTCGGCCGGCACTCCCCCATCGGCCTCCAGCCCCACGTGGCAGTGGGCGTCCACGAGGCCGGGCAGCACGTAGCCCTCCAGGCGCTCGGTCGGCATCGCGGCCGGCGGCGCCTCGAAGGTGAGGCGGCCGTCGACCACCCACGCCTCGGAGCGGACCTCCTCGGGGCCGGTGATGACCTGGCCCGTGAGGTGCCAGACGGGCTGCTGTGCGGTGCTCATGGGTCCACCGTAGACGGCCCCCGCCCCGGTGGGGCGGAGGCCGTCGCGGGGCCGGTGGCGCGCTGCTCAGGCGGTGGAGGGCCCCACCCAGACCTGCTGGGCGTTCACGAACTCCTTGATGCCGTGCGGGCCGAGCTCGCGCCCGTAGCCGGAGCGCTTGATGCCGCCGGAGGGCAGCCGGGGGTCGGTCTTCACGATGCCGTTGACGCTCACCTGGCCGGCCTCGATGCGGCGGGCCATCGCCGTGCCGCGCCCGGTCTCCGTCCAGATCGCCGCCCCCAGTCCGAAGGGGGTGTCGTTGGCCAGGGCGATCGCGGCCTCGGCGTCGTCCACGGCGACCACCGCGGCCACCGGACCAAAGGTCTCCTCGGTGCACACCGTCATCGAGTCGTCGACGCCGGTGAGCAGGGTGACCGGGTAGAACCACCCGTCGCCCTCGGGCAGCTCTCCTCCGAGCACGCAGGTGGCCCCGGCCTCGATGCTGGCGGTCACCTGCCGGTGCAGGTTCTCCCGCAGGTCCTCCCGGGCGATGGGGCCCACCTGGGTGGTCTCCTGCGACGGGTCGCCCATCACCAGCCCCGCGAGCTCCTCGGTGAGCAGCTCCACGAACTCGTCGTGCACGGAGCCCTCCACGATGATCCGCTTCGCGGCGATGCAGGACTGGCCGGCGTTGATGATGCGCGACTGCGCCGCGACCTTCGCCGCCCGCGGCAGGTCGGCGTCCGCCAGCACGATGAAGGGGTCCGAGCCGCCGAGCTCCAGCACCGCGGGCTTGATCTCGCTGGCTGCCACGGAGGCCACGATCGCCCCGGCACGGTCGGAGCCGGTGAAGGAGACCGCCCGGGTGCGGGGGTCGCGGATCGCCCGCTCGGTGTTCTCGGTGGTGGTCACCAGGGCCTGGAAGACCCCGGCGGGCGCCCCGGCGGCGGTGAACGCCGCCTCGAGGGCCTGGGCGCACCCGGGCACGTGGGGGTCGTGCTTCATGACGCAGGTGTTGCCGGCCATGAGCGCCGGTGCGGCGAAGCGCAGCGCCAGCCAGAACGGGGCGTTCCACGGCAGGATCCCCAGCACCGGGCCCAGCGGCAGGTACTGCACCCAGGACTCCGTGGCGTCGGAGGCGATGTGCTCGTCGGCCAGGTACTCCGCAGCGTGCTCGGCGTAGTGCTCGGCGCACCACGCGGCCTTGCCGACCTCGCCGCGGGCCTCGGTGATCGGCTTGCCCATCTCCTGGGTCATCAGCGGGGCGTACTCCTCGGTGTGCTCCCGCAGGTGCTCGGCGACGGCGCGCAGCACCTCAGCCCGCTCGGCGACGGTCCGCTCGCGCCAGGACGCGAACGCCTGCTGGGCGCGGTCGAGGGTGGCGGTCACCTCGTCGGGGCCGGCTGCGGGGACCTCGCGGACGACGCGGCCGGTGGTGGGGTCGGTGGCTGTCAGGACGGTCATGGTGCTCCTCTCACAGGCGCAGGCGGCCCGCCGTCGTGCGACGGCGGGCCGGCGGTCAGGCCGCGTGGACGGTGAAGTCCTCGGGCAGCGTGAACAGCGACTCGCAGCCGTCGGCGGTGACGGCGAGGGTGTCGGAGATGCCGACTGTCTGCGTGCCGCCGACGCCCCACATCCACGGGATGATGTGGAAGGTCATCCCCTCCTCGAGGGGGCGCTCCTCGCGCTCCATCACCGAGAGGAAGTAGCCCTCGTCCCAGCTGGGAGGGAAGGCGATGCCGATGGAGTAGCCGGCGCGGGTGACGAACTGGGCCCCGACGTCGTTGGCCTCGATGAGCTCGCGCACCAGGGTGTCGATGCGGCCCACCGGGACCCCGGGCTTGACGAGGGAACGCACCTGGGCCAGAGCGTCCTTCATCGTCTCCTGGGCCGAGTGCAGCGCGTCGGTGAGCTCCCCGGTAACGGCGGTGCGCATCATCGCGGCGTGGTACCGGCGGTAGCAGCCGCCCACCTCCAGGAAGACGTGGTCCCCGGGCTCGATGGTGCGCCCCTCCCAGGTGGAGTGGCCGATCATCGTGCGCGGACCGGAGGCGACGTAGGGCATGACGGCGGGGAACTCCCCACCGGCGCGGAACATCGCGGAGCTGATGGCGGCGGCCACGTCGTTCTCCGTGACGCCGGGCACCGCGGCCTCCAGACCGGCGGCCATGCCGGCCTGACCTGCCACGGCCGCCCGCCGCATCACCTCGACCTCCGCCGGGGACTTGCGCACGCGGCTCTCCTCGACGATGCCGTAGCAGTCCACGAGGTCGTGCTCCCAGGCCTCCTTGAGGCGGTCCTGCTGGTAGGCCGGGAAGTAGTAGCTGTTGCGCTCGAAGCCCACGCGCGCGCCCTTCGGCCCGATCTCCTCCAGCACGTCCACCAGCGTCTTGATGGCGTCACCGGTGTCCGGGTAGGGGCGCGTGCGCTCCACCCAGGTGCGGTGGATGGTGTTGGACTCCTCGAGCTTGCGGGTGATCATCACCGGCTCGGCGTCCAGCGGGACCACCAGCGCCTGGAAGAAGGAGTAGCCGGTGGTCTGGTAGTCGGTGAGGTACATGAGGTTGTCCGGGGCGGAGATGACCGCCACGTCCAGCTCCTGCTGCGCCATGCGCTGGCGCAGCTCGGCGATCCGGCGCTCGTACTCGGCCGGCGCGAAGGTCATGTCGTCACGGCGGCGCATCATCGACCTCCGACTGCCTCGAGGGCCTGCTCGAGGAGGTCCAGCCCCTCGGCGAGCACCTCGTCCTCGATGGTCAACGGCGGGATGAGCTTGATGACGCGCCCCTCGGTGCCGCAGGGACCGATCAGCAGCCCGCGCTCGAAGCACTCGGTCTGGACGGCCTTGGCGAAGGCGCCGTCGCCGGTGTCCAGCGCCTGCATCATGCCCCGGCCACGCACCTCCCAGCCGCGGTCCGGGTGGGCGGCAGCGATCTTCTCCAGACGGTCGGCCATCACCTGGCCCCTGGCCTCCACCTGGTCCATGAGGACGTCGTCGGTGAAGTAGCCCAGCGCCACCCGGCCGGCCGTGAAGGACAGTCCCTGCCCACGGAAGGTCCCGGTGTGCGCACCCGGCGCCCAGTGGTCGTCCACCTCGGGCTTGTTGAGGTTCATGGCGATGGGGGTGCCGAACCCGCCGAGGCCCTTGGCCAACGTGATGATGTCCGGGTCCAGCCCCATCCCGTCGAACGAGAAGTAGCTGCCGGTGCGGCCGATGCCGGCCTGGATGTCGTCGATGATGAACAGCGCCCCGATCTCCTGCGCGAGCTCCTGCACCTGCTGCAGCCACTCAGCGCTGGCGACGTTCACCCCGCCCTCGGCCTGGATCGGCTCCACCAGGAAGGCCGCCGGCGGGGTGAGGCCGCTGGAGGCGTCACCGAGGGCCGCGCGGTAGTCCGCTAGGGCGGTGTCACCACCGGGCGCGGTCTCGAAGGGGAGGCGCACCACATCGGTCAGGGGGACACCCGCCCACTGGCGGAAGGCGTGGTTGGCGGTGGCGGCCAGCGAGCCCAGGGTCATGCCGTGGAAGCCGTGACTGAAGGCCACCACCTCGCGGCGACCGGTCGCCCGGCGGGCCAGCTTCAGGGCCGCCTCGACCGCGTTGGAGCCGGTGGGGCCCATGAACTGCATGCGGTGGTCCATGCCGCGCGGGGCGAGGACCACCTCGTGGAAGCGCTCGATGAAGTCGCGCTTGGTGGTGGTGTACGTGTCCAGCGAGTGCGCGACCCCGTCGGCCTGCAGGAACTCGATCATCGCCTGCTTCATGCGCGGGTTGTTGTGCCCGAAGTTGAGCACGCCGGCGCCACCGAAGAAGTCGATGTAGCGGGTGCCGTCCTCGGCCACCTGGTGGGCGTTGCTCGCCGAGGCGAAGACGGTGGGGTAGGCGCGGCAGTAGCCGCGGATGGTCGACTCGTGCTGCTCGAAGGGTGCGGTGTCCATGGCTGGTGCCTCGCGTTTCTCTCGGCGTCCTCGTGCCCGGAGATCCGCTGGCGGCCGCTGGGCCGCCACCGTGATGTGGCCCCGGGAGTTGACCCTCCCCCGCCGAGGAGCACCCCGTCAACCCCCCTCCTGAAACCACCGGACACCGGCCCGCGCGGCAGAACCCCCGCTCCTGCGCGGTGCAGGAACGGGGGCTCGTCGGTGGTGGGGTGGGTCAGCCCTTGCCGTGGCCGCCGCCGCCGAGGAACTTCTCGAAGCCCTTGGGCAGCTGGAGGTCCCCCAGGCCCTGGTCGTCGGCATCCTTCGCCCCGGCGCCCGATCCCTTCGCGCCCGGGTGGCCGCCGCCGGGCAGCCCGTGTCCGCCGGCGCCCGCGTCGCCGCCGGAGGAGCCCTGTCCCCCGCCGTGGCCGCCGGCCAGCGCGTCGAGGCCGCCGAAGGCGGACTTCTTCTTGGGTGCCTGGGGCTCCTCGCCGCCCCCGAACATCTCGTCCAAGCGGCGCTGCTGTGCCTCCTCGGCCTTCCGTGCCTCCGCGGCCTCCTGCTGGGCGCGCTTGGCCGGGTTGCCCGACTTGGCCTTGGACCGCTGGTTCTTGCCCTTCTTGCCCTTGGCGCCACCGGCCCCGCCGGGGCCGGGCATCCCCGGCATGCCGGCCATCCCCGGGGGCATGCCGGGCATGCCGCCGCCCTTCTTGAACTGCTTCATCATCTTCTGGGCGGCGCCGAAGCGCTCGAGCAGCTGGTTGACCTCGGAGACGGTCGTCCCGGCACCCTTGGCGATGCGGGCGCGGCGGGAACCGTTGATCTGCTTGGGGTGGTTGCGCTCGAAGGGCGTCATGGAGCGCACCATCGCCTCGACGCGGTCGAACTCCTTCTCGTCCAGCGCCTCGATCTGGGCCCGCATCTGGCCCATGCCCGGCATCATCCCCAGCAGCTGCTTGAGGTTGCCCATCTTCTTGATGGCGGACATCTGCTCGAGGAAGTCGTCGAAGGTGAAGTCCTCGTCGGACATGAACTTCCGCGACATCTCCGCGGCCTGCGAGCGGTCGAAGGCCTGCTCAGCCTGCTCGATGAGGGTGAGCACGTCACCCATGTCGAGGATGCGGCTGGCCATGCGGTCGGGGTGGAAGACCTCGAAGTCCTTCACCTGCTCACCGGTAGAGGCGAACATCACCGGCTTGCCGGTGACCGAGGCCACCGACAGCGCGGCACCACCGCGGGCGTCACCGTCGAGCTTCGAGAGCACCACTCCGGTGAAGTTCACGCCCTCGTCGAAGGCCATGGCGGTGTCGATGGCGGCCTGTCCGATCATCGCGTCGATGACGAACAGCACCTCCTCGGGGTTCACCGCGGCGCGGATGTCAGCGGCCTGCTGCATCAGGTTCTCGTCCACGGCCAGGCGGCCGGCGGTGTCGATGATGACCACGTCGTGCTGGCGAGCCTGTCCCTGGGCCACACCGCGACGGGCGACCTCGACCGGGTCGCCGAAGGAACGGGTGCCCTCGCCGGTGTCCAACGCGGCGTCGTGGCCGAAGACGTTGCCCTTCTCCGGGGCGTAGACCGGCACCCCGGCCCGCTCCCCCACCACCTGCAGCTGGTTCACGGCGTTCGGGCGCTGCAGGTCACAGGCCACGAGCAGCGGGGTGTGGCCCTGCTGCTTCAGCCAGTGACCGAGCTTGCCTGCGAGGGTCGTCTTACCCGCACCCTGCAGACCCGCGAGCATGATCACGGTCGGCGGGCGCTTGGCGAAGCGGATGGTGCGGGTCTCGCCACCGAGGATGTCGACGAGCTCCTCGTTGACGATCTTCACGACCTGCTGGGCGGGGTTCAGCGCCTGGGAGACCTCGGCGCCGGTCGCGCGCTCGCGCACGACACTGGTGAACTGCTTCACCACCGGCAGGGCCACGTCGGCATCGAGCAGGGCCAACCGGATGTCGCGGACGGTCGCATTGACGTCGGACTCGGTGAGCTTGCCCTTGCGCTTCAGGTTGCCGAAGGTGAGGGTCAGGCGGTCGGAGAGGCTGTTGAACACCCGGCCGATTCTACGGGCTGACACAATCGGGCCATGCCGACTCCCCACATCGCCGCCGGACCCGACGACTTCGCCCCTGCCGTGCTCATGCCGGGCGACCCCAAGCGCGCCGAGCGCATCGCCCAGCTGCTGATGCCGGACGCCCGCCTGGTGACCGACGTGCGCGGCATGCTCGGCTTCAGCGGGACCGTCGAGGTGGACGGCACGAGTCACCCGCTCAGCGTGATGGGCTCGGGGATGGGCCAGCCCAGCGCCTCGATCTACGCCACCGAGCTGTTCCGCGAGTACGGGGTGCAGCGGATCATCCGCGTGGGCACCTGCGGTGGGATCGCCGAGGGCGTGCAGGTGGGCGACGTCATCATCGGCACCGGGGCGCACACCGACTCGATGATGAACCAGCACCGCGTGCCGGGGATCAACTTCTCCGCCACGGCCAGCTTCGAGCTCGCCGCCGCCGCGTGGGCCGCCCGCGACCAGGTGACCGAGGGCTCGGTGCTGACCGGGCCGATCGTGAGCAAGGACCACTTCTACTGGACCGTGCCGGGGATGATCGAGGGACTGCGCGCCCACGGGACCCTCGGTGTGGAGATGGAGGCCGCGGCGCTCTACGGCGTGGCCAACGAGTTCGGGCGGCAGGCACTGGCGGTGCTCACGGTGAGCGACCACCTCATCGACGGGTCGAAGGACATGAGCGCACAGGACCGGGAGACCCGCTTCGCCGGCGCCCTGGCCCTCGCCGTGGCTGCCGCCACGAGCTGAGGCAGCCCCTTCCACCCCTCAGTCGAGCAGGGCGTCCACGAAGTCGGTGGCCACGAAGGGCGCCAGGTCGTCGGCGCCCTCGCCCAGGCCCACCAGTTTCACCGGCACACCCAGCGCGCGCTGCACCGCGACCACGATCCCGCCGCGCGCGGTGCCGTCCATCTTCGTCAGCACGATGCCGGTGACGTCCACCGCCTGGCTGAACACCTCGGCCTGCTTCATGCCGTTCTGGCCGGTGGTGGCGTCCAGCACCAGCAGCACCTCGTCGATCTGACTGCGCTTCTCCACCACGCGCTTGACCTTGGCCAGCTCGTCCATCAGGCCGGCCTTGTTGTGCAGGCGCCCGGCGGTGTCCAGCAGCACCACGTCGGCCTCGGACTCCAGCCCCTCGCGCACCGCGTCGAAGGCCACCGATGCGGGGTCCGCCCCCTCCTTCTCGCTGCGCACCGTGCGCACGCCCACGCGCTCGCCCCAGGTCTGCAGCTGGTCGGCCGCCGCCGCACGGAAGGTGTCCGCCGCACCGAGCACGACGTCCTTGTCCTCGGCCACCAACACGCGGGCGATCTTGCCGACGGTGGTGGTCTTGCCGGTGCCGTTCACGCCGACGACCAGCACCACCGAGGGTCGGCCGTTCTGACGGGTGGCGGCGATGCCGCGCTCCATCGTCGGGTCCACCAGGCGCACCAGCTCCTCGCGCAACCAGCCGCGGACCAGTTCGGGGTCGGTGGTGTTCTCCACCTGCACCCGCTTGCGGAGGTTGTCCACCAGCTCGGTGGTGGCCTCCACGCCGAGGTCGCTGGCCAGCAGGGTGTCCTCGACCTCCTCCCAGGCGGCCTCGTCGAGGTCACCGGAGGTCAGCAGCTTCAGCAGCGCCTGGCCGACCGCGTTGTTGGAGCGAGAGAGGCGTGCCCGCAGGCGGACCAGTCGGCCGTCCGCGCTCGGGGGCGCCTCGACGGTGGTGGGTGCGTCCGCCGCATCGGCCTCGGCCCGGTCCTCATCGCGAGGGGTGGTGGGTGCGGTCGCCGAGCCCGGCGCCGGCGCATCGACACGATCGGCCGGCTCCGGCCGCTCGGCCACGTCGGGACGCTCGGCGACGTCGGTGTCGCCACCCACCGGCATCGGCGGGATGGTGTGGCGCTCCTTGAGGTGGGTGGGACCCTCCCCCGTGGTGGGCTTGTCGACCCCCGGGCCGGCCGTCGTGGTGTCCGACGGCTCGGTGCGCCGGTTGAAGTCCATGGTGGCGCCCTTGGTGCGCTCGCCATAGGTCGACTTCTTCGCCGGCGTGTGCTCGATGGGGGGCCGCGTCGTGGTGCGCGGCTCCTGCTCGGGCGGGGCCTCGGTGGTGGAGCTGCCGCCGCCGGCCTTCGCCCGCAGCCAAGCCCAGGTGCCGCCGCCCAAGAGGCCCAGCGTCAGGCCGCCGGCGACGAGCTGTTCGGTCAGGGTGTCGAGGAATTCAGGCACGCTGGCAGTGTGTCATGGGGTCACTTCCCGCTGGTGGCGAACTGGTGGCGGCCGACGACCCGCACCATCGCACACCGCGGCAGGTCACCACCGGCGTGAAGGCCCACCAGCCGCACTCGCTCCGGCCCTTCCCCGTCGGCGCCGCGTGTGTCTCCCGCGCTGAACAGTTCGCCGAGGAAAGTGGGTCAGACACTCCCTCAAGCCCGCGGCAGGGGCGAGTCCTTGAGCCGCTGGGAGACCACCTGGCTGATGCCGTCGCCCTTCATCGAGACGCCGTAGAGGGCGTCGGCGACCTCCATCGTGCGCTTCTGGTGGGTGATGACGATCAGCTGGCTGGAGTCGCGCAGCTCCTCGAAGAGCTGGATCAACCGCCCCAGGTTGGTGTCGTCCAGCGCGGCCTCGACCTCGTCCATGATGTAGAAGGGCGAGGGCCGGGCCTTGAAGATGCTCACCAGCAACGCCACCGCGGTCAGCGAACGCTCCCCACCGGAGAGCAGCGAGAGCCGCTTGACCTTCTTGCCCGGTGGGCGGGCCTGCACCTCGATGCCGGTGGTCAGCATGTCCTCGGGGTCCGTGAGCTCCAACCGCCCCTCGCCGCCGGGGAAGAGCCGGGAGAACACGCCCTCGAACTCCCGCGCGGTGTCCTGGTAGGCCTCCACGAATGCGGTGCGCACCCGCTCGTCCACCTCGGCCACCAGCTCCAACAGTGCCTCCTTGGAAGCCACGAGGTCGTCGAGCTGCCCGGCCAGGAACTGGTGGCGCTCCTCCATCGCCGCGTACTCCTCCAGCGCCAGCGGGTTCACCGCGCCCAGGGCCTTGAGGTCCCGTTCGGCGCGGCGCAGCCGCTTGGCCTGCTCGTCGCGGACGAAGGGGACCGTGGCCGGGTTCCCCTCCTCGTCGCGGGTCTGCTCCCCGTCGTCGTCCAGGACCGGCACCTCGTTCTCGGGCCCGTACTCGGCCACCAGCACCTCGGCCTCCATGCCGAGCTCGTCGGTGGCCCGCTGGACGAGCGCCTCCACGCGCAGGCGCATCTCGGCGCGCGCGACCTCGTCGCGGTGCACCGCATCGGTCAGCTCCCGCACGCGCTCGGTCAGCTCGGCGATGCGGGTGCGGCGCGCCGCGAGCTCCTGCCGCAGCTCGGCACGCTGCGCCTCCGCGGTCTGGCGGCCGGCCTCCGCCTGCTCGCGGACGGCCTCCAACCGGCCGACCAACGCCTCGGCCCGCTCGGCGATGCCGCGGGCGTGCTCGGCGGCGCGACGACGCTGCCCGGCCCGGCGGGCGGCGTCCTGCCGGGCCAGGACCTCCCCGCGAGCCTGGGCCGCCAGGGCGTCTCCGCGCCCGGCGATCGCCTTCAGCCGTTCGGCCGCGGTGCGGGCCGCCAGGCGCGCCTCGGTCTCGTGTGCGCGGGCCTGCGCCGCCGCCGTGGCCAGCCGGTCGCGCTCCGCGGTGTCGTCTGCGGCGTCGGGGGCCTGGGCGTCCTGGGTGCGGGCCGCCTCGAGCCGGGCCTCCAGCGCCTCCAGGTCGGCCCGGTCGGCCTCGGCCTCGGTCCGGCGGGCCGCCAGGCGTTCGGTGGCCTTCTCGATGCCGGAGCGCGCCGCCCGCTCGGACTGCGCCGCCTGGGCCAGGTCGTCGGCCACCGCGGCCATGCGCGCGTCGGACTCGTGCAGGGCCGCCAGGGCCGCCTCGGCCGCCGGGCGTGCCGCCGCGAGGCGCTCCTGGGCCGCATCCCGCGCTGACTCGGCCGCGGCGACCTCCTGCTGTGCCTGCTCCAGCTCGGCCACCGCCCGGTCGTGGTCGGCCGCCACCTCCACCGACGAGGGGCCGGTCGACGACCCGCCGGTCACCCGGTGGCGCGTCCACAGCTCACCGGTGGCCGTCGCGACCGCCCGCACACCCGGGGTGGCGTCCAGCACCGCCCGCGCGGCCTCGGCGTCCGCGGCCAGGGCCACGCCGTCGAGGGCCTCGCCCAGCGCCCCCGCCAGGACCGGGGGCACCCGCACCACCCCGGTGGCCCACACGGCCACACCGGGAAGCTCACCACGGCCGGGCTGCCCACCGCCCGGGCCGGCCGCCCCGTCGGGACCCCCCGCGCCGGAGAGCGGCACCGGCTCCCCCGCATCGGAGCCGGCGGAGAGCACCAGCGTCGCCTGCCCGGCCTCCCGGGCCGCCAGGTGCTCCAGCGCGGCGGTCGCCGCCCCGCGGCTCTGCACCACGAGCGCCGTGGCCACCGGGCCCAGCGCCACGGCCAGGGCGGCCTCGTGGCCCGCCTCGACCTGGAGGTGGTCCGTGAGGTCCCCCAGCACGCCGGCGGGAGCACCCTCGGCCACGAGCGTCGCCGACCCGTCACGGCGCTGCAGGGCGACGGATAGGCCCTCCACCCGGGCGGTGAGGCGCTGAGCCTTCTGCCCGGCGTTGTTCAGCCGGTTGCGGGCCTGCTCCAGCTCGGCCGCAGCGGCCTCCACGGCCTCCTGCGCGGCCTCGTGGGCGGCGTCCAACCCGGCCTCCCCGGACTCGGCCTCCTCCATGCCGCCCTCGAGCTCGGCCAGGCGGTCGCGCGCCGCCTGGGCCTGCTGCTCGCCGGCGGCGATGTCGGCCTCCAGGCGCTCGATCTCCGTCTGCGCCGAGGCCACCCGCGAGCGACGCACCTCCACCTGGCCGGCCAGCGTCGCCAGGCCCTCCCTGCGGTCCGCTGCCGCCTTGGCCAACCGCTCCAGGCGCTGCGCCTCGGCGGCGTGCGCGGCCTCGGCCTGCTCGCGGGCGCTGGTCGCCTCGGCGAGCTCGTCCTCGGTGGAATCGATGCGGGCGGCCTCATCGGCCTCCTGCTGCTTCAGCTCGGCGGCCTGGGCCTGGAGCTGCTCGGGGTCACGACCGCTGCGGCTGCGCTGTTCGGACTCGGTGGCGTCGCGGTCGGCCAGGGTCGCGCGCTCGGCGGCCAGCCGTCCGGCGGCGCGGGTGCGCTCGATGAGGGTGCCCAGCTCGAACCACGCGTTCCGGAAGGCCTCGTGGCGCCCGTCGGCGGTGGCGACCGACTGCTCCAGCTCCTCCACGCCCCCGGAGGCGGCGGCCAGCGCCTGCTCGGCCTGCTGCCGGCGGGCCAGGGCAGCCTGCTCGTCGGCGAGGTCGGAGTCCAGCGCCGCCTGCTGCTGCACCAGGTCGTCGGCCAGCAGCCGGGCCCGGGCGTCGCGGACCATGATGTGGATGACCGCCGCCCGCCGCGCGGTGGCCGCCTGCCGCCCCAGCGGACCGAGCTGCCGGCGGATCTCCGCAGTCAGATCGCGCACCCGGGCGAGGTCGCCCTCCATCGCGTCGAGCTTGCGCAGCGCCTTCTCCTTGCGGCGCCGGTGCTTCAGGACGCCCGCGGCCTCCTCGATGAAGCCGCGGCGCTCCTCGGGGGTGGCGCGCAGCACCGCATCGAGCTGGCCCTGCCCGACGATGACGTGCATCTCGCGCCCGATGCCGGAGTCGCTGAGCAGCTCCTGCACGTCCAGCAGGCGGCAGGGGGTGCCGTTGATGGCGTACTCCGAGCCGCCGCTGCGGAACATGGTCCGGCTGATGGTGACCTCGGAGTAGTCGATCGGTAGGGCACCGTCGGTGTTGTCGATGGTCATGGCCACCTCGGCGCGGCCCAGCGGGGCCCGCCCGGAGGTGCCGGCGAAGATGACGTCCTCCATCTTGCCGCCGCGCAGCGACTTGGCGCCCTGCTCCCCCATCACCCAGGCCAGCGCGTCCACGACGTTCGACTTGCCCGAGCCGTTCGGCCCCACGATGCAGGTGATGCCCGGCTCGAGCTCCAGCTTCGTGGACGAGGCGAACGACTTGAACCCCTTGAGGGTCAGGGACGTCACGTACACGGTGGAGGGTTTCCTGTCGGCCGGGGACCTGCGGGTCGCCGGTCATCCTACGAAAGCGCCGGCGTCGCCCGGGCGCGGACAGCGGCACCCGTCCCCCCCCCGCGGAGGGGACGGGTGCCGCTGTCAGTCGTGCGCCGGGTGGCGCGGCCGGGTCAGGGGGCGTCAGGCCAGCACGCCACCGATCGACCACAGGACCAGGGCCACACCGAAGGCCGCCAGGCCCAGCGTGGTCTCCATGACCGTCCAGGTGCGCAGCGTGGTCTTGGTGTCCATCTCGAAGAAGCGACCCACCAGCCAGAAGCCGGAGTCGTTCACGTGGGACAGCACGGTCGCACCGGCCGCGATGGCGATGACCAGGGCCACGAGCTGCACCGACGACAGGTCGGCCGAGCCCACGGCCGCCGCGAGCAGCCCGGCGGTGGTGGTCAGGGCGACCGTCGCCGAACCCTGCGCCACCCGCAGCAGGGTGGAGATGAGGAAGGCCTGCAGGATCAGCGAGAGGCCGAGGCCGCCCAGCGAGGTGGTGAGGGCCTCGCCGATGCCGCTCGCCCGCAGCACGCCACCGAACATGCCACCGGCGCCGGTGATCAGGATGATCGAGCAGATGGGGGCCAGCGAGTCGTCCAGCAGCTTCTGCAGCCCGTCCTTGCCGCCACCGACCCGGATCAGCAGGATGGCGGCCAGCAGCGTGATGAGCAGCGCGATGGGGGTGTCACCCAGGAAGGTCAGCACCCCGACGAGCGGGCTCTCCTCCTCCAGCGTGCCGCCCGAGACCAGGGTGTTGCTCACCGTCTTGCCGGCGATCAGCACCATCGGCAGGAGCAGCAGCCCCAGCACCAGGCCGAACCCGGGGGGTGCGGCCGGTGGAGCCGGACTCGCGCTCGGCCTCGGTGAGGCCGTCACGCCCGCGCTCCTCACCGAGCAGCAGGGAGGGCAGCGGCACGTCGAACCGGCGACCGAGGAACCTGCTGACGAGGTAGACACCCAGGTACCAGGAGATGACCGCGGCCACGGCGCCCAGGAGCAGGGTCAGGCCGATGTCGGCGGAGAACTCGGTGGCCGCGGCCACCGGGCCGGGGTGCGGGGGCACCAGGGCGTGCATGGCCGCGAAGGCACCGGCGGTCGGGATGGCGTAGTAGAGCACAGAGCCGCCGAAGCGACGCGCCACGGCCAGGATGATGGGCAGGAAGACGACCAGCCCCGCATCGAAGAAGATCGGGAAGCCGAAGAGCAGCGCGGCGACACCGAGGGCGAAGGGGGCGCGCTCCTCCCCGAAGCGGGAGATCAGCGAGTCCGCGAGCACCTGGGCGCCACCGGAGACCTCCAGGATGCGGCCGAGCATGACGCCGAAGCCGACCAGCAGCGCCACACTGCCGAGCGTGCTGGAGAAGCCCGAGCTCAGGGCAGCGGGCACCTGGCCCACCGGGATGCCGGCCACCAGCGCCGTGAGGGCGCTGACCAGCACCAGCGCCACGAAGGCGTGGAGTCGGAAGTGGATGATGAGGACGAGCAGGACGGCGATGGCCCCGGCTGCGATGAGCAGCAGTGGCCCTGCGCCGTAGGCGGGAGTGATGGGTTCCATGGGGCGCATGGTGCTCCCACGGTGGCCGCGGGGCACGACGCGACGCTGCGAGGGGCCGCCTCACACCTGCGGAGACTCTCAGCGCTCGACGAATCCCTCGATGCCGGGGCGCGCGTCCCCCTCCTGCCGTACCACGGCGTCGACGCGCCCCGGGCGCCCGGCGGTGCTCGGGTCCTCCCGCAGCAGGCCCTCCAGCTGCCCGATGGCGGCGTGGTCACCCTGGGCGACCACCTCCACCCGTCCATCGCGCATGTTGCGGGCGTGGCCCACGAGGCCGAGCTCGAGGGCGCGGCTGCGGGTCCACCAGCGGAAGCCCACCCCCTGCACCCGGCCGGCCACGAACAGGGTCGCCCGGGAGGCGCCGGTGTGGTTGCCAGCGGCCTGCAGGTCCTCGTCAGGGGTGTTCATGGTGCTCCTCCCGGCCCGCGCTGCGAGCTCCTCCGTGGTCAGTCCCAGTCTCTCGCGCGGGGTGCGGCCCGGCGACGGGGGGTCGTCGGCACCCGCCAGCTCGGCGAGCAGGGAACCCAGGCCCCCGGCCGCCCGGCCGGGAGCGCGCGACGAGGTGGTCACGCGCACCGCCGTGGTCGAGGCCACGGGCACGCCCGCTGCGCGCAGGGCCTGAACCAGCGCGACGTCCTCCCCGACGGCCCGCCGGGGAAAGCCCCCCGCCCGGCGGTAGGCGTCCCAGCGCACGGCGAGGTTCGCGCCGTAGGCGTGCCAGTGCCCGGTGGGGTGGAAGCCCTCGGCGACCCGGCGGTCGTATTCGGCCTTCCCCACGGCGGGCGCGTCCCAGGCCTCCAGGTCCACCAGCCCCGTGACCACCGGCGCGCCCTCGCGGGAGGCAACCTCCAGCAGCCCCTCCACCCAGTCAGCCGGGACGCGGGAGTCCGCGTCGGTGGAGAAGAGCCACGGCGGCGTCTCCCCCTCCTCGCCGGCCACACCGTCCGCACCGTCGCCCGGCACCAGGTGCGCCACGCCGCGACGCAGCGCGCGGTCACGGACCTGCCCCACCGTGGTGCTGGTCAGGTCCACGAGCACCTCGCCGGTGACCCGCTCGTCGCCCTGCGCGCGCTGAAGCAGCCCCCCCGCCCGTTCGGCCGTCGCGTCTCGGCACCGGTGGGCGGCCACCACCACGTGCACCCGGCGCACCGGACCCGGGGACGCGACCGCGCGACCGGCCGCTGCCAGCACCGACTCCAGGCAGGGCCCGATGAGGTCCGCCTCGTCGTGCGCGGGGACGCCGACCACCACCTGTGTCACCCGACCACCCCGAGCCCCCCGGCCGCCCGGTCCACCGGGTGCTGGGCGAGGTAGACCGTGAGGTCCTCCACCGCGTGGGAGACCGGCGCGTCCAGGGCCAGCCCCGCGGCCCCGGCCAGCACCCGGAGGTGCTCCAGCGTCCGTCCCGCAGCCGTGGCGACGACCGCCCGGGTCTCTGCCGAGAGGCCGGCCAACTCGTCCCGCGCCGTCTCACCGAGGGCGTCCCAGTCGTCCCTCCCCTGAACCGGCAGGATCTCCTCCAGCCGACCTCCGGCCACCCGCAGCGCCGCCCCGGCGGCGGTCAGCTCGGTGCGGACGTGGCCCCATCGCACCGCCCGCTCCGGGGCCGCCGGCGCCCCGCGCCCCGCACCCTCGACGGCTCGCGCCACGCGCACGGCAGCGCCCCACCAGACTGCGGCAACGCCCACGCCCCCGGGCAGGAAGGCGGGGCGATCCAGGTACCAGCCCGGGGGCCCGACCTCGGCCGAGGCAGGGGCCACGTGGTCCACCCGGACGGTTCAGGACCGGCTGGGGGCCATGCCCGTCGCCGGCCACGATGCGGGGTCCCCCTCCCAGGCGCGCACGTCCAGGTCCAGCAGCCGGTGCCTCCCCCGGGGGTCGACGCCCGTGACCAGGGCGCGGTCCAGCACACCCACCCCGGAGGCGAAACGCAGGGTCCCCCGCAGCCGCCAGCCCTCTGCCACCGGCTCGAGGGTGGGGCCCGTGCCCTGCGAGCGCGAGGCCCAGACCCCGTACACGCTGTCGGGCGCGGCACGGTGACCGGCCTGCGCGAGGGTGCGCGCCGCATCGACATGGCCCTCAGCCAGACGGGACCAGGGCACGTCGGTGGCCCCGCGCCGGGCCAGGGCGTCCAGGAGCTCCGGCCAGGTCAGGTGCGCCCAGTCCACCGCGTCCACCAGGGGCCGCACGGCGGCGCGCAGGCTGTCGGGGTCGGTGGAGCGCCGTGGGTGGTCGCCCACCTGCACCGGCTCCGGCCAGGGGGTGAGGGTCGAGTCGAGGGTCATTACTGTCCTCCCGGTGTCGTGGTCCAGCTGTGGAGCACGAAGTCGGGCTCCTGGTGCTCCACGGCCTGCTCCCACCCGCGCGCTCGGAGACCGGCGCCGAGCTCCGCGTGGGCGGCTGCGCCGGAGAGGTGGCCGTCGTGCGGGTGGTGCCGCCAGGTCACGGCGAGCACCTCGGGGGCCTCGGCACCGCAGGTCACCTGCTCCAGCAGGTCCGGGAGCGCTGCCCGGGCCGCGTCGTCGAGGTAGTAGAGCACCTCCGAGAGCAGCACGAGGTCGCAGCCGCTGAGCCCCGGGGGCGCGGCCGGCAGCCGGTGCCGGAGGACCTGCACGCCCGGCGCGTCGTGCCCACCCCGGGCACCGCGCGCGTCGTGCCCGCACTGGGCTCCCGGCCTGTCCTGGGGCGGTCGCTCGTGGGGCTCCCGCGCCCCGGACAGGCGGCCTCGGGTCAGCTCCGCCGCGCGCGCGGCCGCGTCGCTGGCGACCAGCCGCTCGCACCGCAGCACCAGGTCCTGCGCCAGGTGTCCGGTGCCACAAGCAGCGTCCCAGCACAACCGGTAGCGCTCCCGCTGCAGGGCGGCCGCCACGACGGCGCGCTTGCGGCGTTCGTACCAGCGGGTGCCCACCCCGAAGGGATCGTCCTGCTCGGCATACCAGGCATCCACGTCGGGCCCCGTCCCCGCCGGCTGGCCGGGCTGCGGGACCGTCATGCCGCCTCCCGCACACAGACGAGCTGCTGGGCGTGGTGGGCCAGGGCGTCCGTGGGGACGACCGCGCCCCACCCCGCAACGAGCTCGTGCAACTGGGAGGGGTAGCACCGCAGCGCGGCGGCCCGCGCTGCCGTCGCCGACGGATCGGTCCACCGGGCCTCCAGGCGCCACCCGCTGGCCCCCACCTGCTCGGGGGTGCACCAGGCCGGGGCCCAGACCGGGTACTCCCAGAGCGTCAGTCCCCGCTCACGGGCCACCCGTGCCGCCGCGCTGCCGGTTGCCGCGTGGTCAGGGTGCGGGTCGAGCTGCCAGGGCGCGACGAGCACGGCCGGGCCCACGGCATCGACCACCTCGGCCACCCAGGCGCGCACCCGGCCGGGGTGTCGAGCCAGGCTGCCGTCGGCCAGACCGGCGCACCTGCCGGTCTCGGCCCCCAGGGCGGTCACCGCCGCGCGCCACTCACTGCGGCGCAGCTCCCCCACGTCCGGCACGCCCGGCGTCTCCCGGCCGGCGAAGCACCCCTCCCCCGCCGTCGCCACGTGGGCGGCCACCCTGCCCCGGGCGGCCAGGTGGGCGACGAGGCGGCCTGCACCCACGGTCTCGTCGTCGGGGTGGGCCCCCAGCACCAGGACCACCCCGTCCACCGCGGGAACCGGGGCCCCGGCCACCGGGGCGACGACCGGCAGGGAGAGCGGGCTCAACCGCCCGGGCGGGCGCTGCAGGTCCGGATGGGGTGAGAGCACCGGGTCACTGTGGCACCCGGCGGCGCGCTCCGCATCCGGTGCCTCAGGGCAGCAACGAGATCTTGCGCCATATGGTCGCCGAGAGGTCGCTGGTGAGGGACTCCACGTCGGACACCGTGTCCAGCACCCCCACGGCCCGCAGGTGCGAGACCACCGAGAGGGCCACCAGGACGGTGGCCACGGCGAGGGCGAGGGCCAGCGCGCCGGAGACCCACCGCATCCACCGGATGCGCAGGCGGCTGGAGTCCGCGGACTCCTCCACCTCGTCGGCCAGGCGCCGCACCCGCAGCGCCACGCGGTGCAGGCTGCGGTCGGGGAAACGGGCCCCGATGCGGCGGGCCAGCTGGTCGATCGAGTCCTGGACGAGGTCCGCCTCGAGGTGGTCCAGCCTCATCGCGCGACCCCCCGCGGCGCCGACCGGGGACGGGTCTGACAGGTGGGGCACCAGTGGGAGCTGCGGCCGTCGAAGGGCGACCGCAGCACCGTGCTGCCGCAGGCCGGGCAGGGCCGGCCCTGCTGGCCGTAGACCGCCAGCCGTCGGTCGAAGTAGCCGCTGGCCCCGTTGACGTTGACGTACAGCGCGTCGAAGCTCGTGCCGCCCTGCTCCAGGGCCTCGCCCATGACCGCCTGCAGGTGCGTCAACAGGGCCCGGGCGCGGGGGCCGGTCAGGGAGTGCCCCGGGCGCTCCCCGTGGACCCCGGTGCGCCACAGCGCCTCGTCGGCGTAGATGTTGCCCACGCCGCTGACCAGGCCCTGGTCGAGGATGGCGCGCTTGACCGGGCCCCGCCGGGTGCGCAGGCGGGCGGCGACCGCGCCGGCATCGAAGCAGGTCTCGAAGGGGTCGGGCGCGATGTGGGTGGCGGTCGCCGGGACGCCCCCGGGGTGGTCGCCTCCGTGGGGGTCGGGCACCAGAGGGTCCACCGACCACCCGCCGAAGGTGCGCTGGTCGGCGAAGCGCAGGGTGGGGCCCTCGTCCTCGAAGTCCAGCCGGGCGTGCTCGTGGCGCACCGGCGGCTCCTCGGCGGGGAGTACCAGCATCTGCCCGCTCATGCCCAGGTGGGTCATGAGGGCGTGGCCGTCGTCGAGCGGCAACCAGAGGAACTTGCCGCGGCGCTCGGCCGAGCACAGACGGCGCCCGGTCAGCGCCCGGGCCAGGGCCGCCGCCCCGCCCTCGTGGCGACGGGCCACCCGGTCACCGCGCACGTCGGCCACCTCGATGGTGCGCCCCACCACGTGGGACTCGAGGCCCGCGCGGACCACCTCCACCTCGGGCAGCTCGGGCACGTCAGCCCTGCGCCGTGAGGTGGTGCCAGGCGGCCTCGGCGGCCATCATCTCGGCGGCCTTCTTGGTGGGCCCGGACCCGGTGCCCGCCTCCTCGCCGCCCAGGACGGCCGTGGCCTCGAAGAGCTTGGCGTGGTCGGGTCCGGAGTCCGTGATCCGGTACTCCGGCAGTCCCAGGCCGCGGGCGGAGCCCAGCTCCTGCAGGCTGGTCTTCCAGTCCAGGGCCGCCCCCATGGTCTGCGACTGCTCCATCAGCTCGTCCAGCAGGTGGTGGACCACCGTGGTGGCCGCGTCCAGCCCGGAGGACAGGTAGACCGCGCCGATCACGGCCTCCACGCCGTCGGCGAGGATCGAGTTCTTCGCACGCCCGCCGGAGTTCTCCTCCCCGCGGCCCAGCCGGAAGTAGTCGCCCAGGTCCAGGCGGCCGGCCTCACCCCCCAGGGCGCGGGCGCTGACCACCGCGCTGCGCAGCTTGGCCAGCTCACCCTCGGGCAGGTCCGGGTTCGCGCGGTACAGGTGGTTGGTGACGACCAGCCCCAGGACGGAGTCACCGAGGAACTCCAGCCGCTCGTTGTGGGGGGCGTCGTCGTTCTCGTAGCTGAACGACCGGTGGGTGACCGCCTGCAGCAGGAGGTCGGCGTCGACCGGGACGCCGACGACCTCCTCCAACCGTGCGGCGAGCTCCACCACGGGACGGGCTGCGCGGCTCACTTCTCGTCGCGCTCGGACAGCTGCTGCAGTGCCGCCCAGCGGGGGTCGATCTCGTCGTGCTCGTGGTCCGGGTCATCAGCCAGGCGCGCGCCGCAGCGGTCGCACAGCCCCGGGCAGTCCGGCGCGCAGACCGGCTGGAAGGGGAAGCCGGGCACCACCGCGTCGCGCACGGCGGGCTCGAGGTCCAGCAGGTCCCCGTCCAGCTCGCGCACGTCCTCCTGCGTCTCGGGGTCGACCTCCTCGGCCTCCGGACCTCGGCCACCGGGCCAGACGTACAGGACCTGGAAGTCCTCGTCGACCTCCTCGACGAGCTCGGTCAGGCAGCGCACGCAGCTCCCGGTGGCGGTGCCGGTGACGGTCCCGGAGGCCAGGACACCGTCGACGAGCGACTCCAGGCGCAGGTCGAGGTGCAGCGGCGAGCCCGCGGCGATCGCCATCACGTCGGTGCCGATGCCCTCGGGAGCAGGTACGTCGAGCTCACCGTTCTCCATGGTGCCCGCGCGTCGCCCGAAGGAGCGCAGGTCAAGGGCCAGAGGGTGTCGACGGTCGAGCTCGATCATGGGCCCCATGGTCCCACAGGCCCGCCGGGATCAGTCGCGCGCGGTCAGCGCCCGCCACACCGGCTCGGGCACCAGGTCACGCACGTCGCCCCCGGCCGCGGCGATCTGCCGGACCAACGTGGAGGAGATGTGTGCGACGGCCCCGTCGGCGGGCAGCAGGAGCGTCTCGATGCCGGACAGGTGCCGGTTCATGGCCGCCATCGGGTGCTCGTAGGCGTAGTCGGTCTCGCTGCGGATGCCCTTGACCACCACGTCGGCCCCCATCTGCCGGGCCACGTCCACCAGCAGGCCGGTGTGCGCAGAGACCTCCACCCCGGGCAGCTCGGTCACGGACTCCCGGATGACGCGGACCCGCTCGTCGACGGGCAGGGTGCCGGTCTTCTCCGGGTTGTGCACGACCGCGACCACCACCCGGCCGTACAGCCGGGCCGCGCGGCGCACCACGTCGAGGTGGCCGTTGGTCAGGGGGTCGTAGGAACCGGGGAGCAGAGCAGTCGTGGTCACTGGACCATTGTGGCAAGTCACGCCCGGGGGTCCACCGGCTCGGCGAACCACAGGGCGGTCTCCCCGTGCTCCTTGTGGCGGAAACGCTCCAGACCCGGTGGCCAGGTGGGCTCGGGGCTGCGCGCCGAGCGCTCCACCACCACGATGGCACCGGGGGCCAGCCAGTCGTCGGCGAGCGCCGCGAGCACCGTGGCCAGGTCCTCCTCCGAGAGCGGGTACGGCGGGTCGAGCAGCGCGAGCACCGCCCGCCCCCCATCGGGCAGGTCACCGCCGTCGCCGACGAGGACCCGACGTCCGGCGCGCAGGAAGGACAGCACGGGCCGCTGGTGTACGCCGGCCGCGGCGTCCTCGGCCACCCCCAGCGCGGTGAGGTTCTCGCGCAGGGTCGCGACGGCCGGCAACGCGCTGTCGACCCAGTCCACGCGCCGCGCCCCCCGGCTGTGAGCCTCGAGCCCCAGGGCCCCGGACCCGGCGAACAGGTCCAGCACCCAGGCGTCCCGCAAGACGCCCTCGTGCTCCAGCATCGAGAACAGGGCCTCCCGCACGCGGTCGCTGGTGGGGCGGGTGTCCGCACCCCGCGGCGCGGCGATGCGACGCCCGCCGAGGCTCCCAGCGATGATCCGCATCAGCTGCGCTCCAGCCAGGCGGCGCTCTCGTCCCGGGCGGCCACGGCCCGGGCCAGGGGCGGCCAGCCACTCAGGTCCGGGTCGGCCCGGACGTACGCGCGGGCGGCCTCCCGGGCGCGGTCGATGAGCTCGGCGTCCTGCAGGACCCGCACGAAGTCCAGCCCCGAGCTCCCGCTCTGCGCCGCCCCCAGGACATCGCCCTCGCGGCGCATCTCCAGGTCGGCCCGCGCCAGCTCGAACCCGTCCGTGGTGGCGGCCACGCGGTCCAGGCGCTCCCGGGTGGGGCCGGCCTCCACGTGGGTGACCAGCAGACAGAGCCCCGGGTGCGCTCCACGCCCGATGCGGCCGCGGAGCTGGTGCAGCTGGGCGATGCCGAACCGGTCGGCGTCGACCACGAGCATCACGCTGGCGTTGGGTACGTCGACCCCCACCTCCACGACCGTGGTGGCGACCAGCACGTCGACCTCGCCGGCCGCGAACGCAGCCATCACCCCGTCCTTGGTCTCGGTCTGCATGCGGCCGTGGACCATCTCCACCCGGATGCCGCGTCCGGCCAGGTGCTCGCGGGCGGTGACCACCAGGTCCTCCACGCCCACGGCCGCGGGGCGGTCCTCCTCGTCGGCGGCCGGGTCCGGGAGGTCCACCAGCAGCCCGTCCGACCCGCTCTGTGAGCCGGCCGCCCCACCGCCGGGGGCGTCCTCCGGGTCGTCGGCGGCATCGATGCGGGAGGCGACCACGAACGCCTGTCGCCCGGCTGCGACCTCCTCGGCGATCCGCTCCCAGGCACGCTCCACCCAGGTGGCGTTGCCCGCCGGGACCACGTGGGTGGTGACCGGCTGCCGCCCCGCCGGGAGCTCGTCCAGCACCGAGACATCCATGTCACCGAAGACGGTCATCGCCACCGTCCGCGGGATGGGGGTCGCGGTCATCACCAGCAGGTGCGGCGGCGGGTCGGCCTTGGCGCGCAGCGCATCCCGCTGCTCCACCCCGAAGCGGTGCTGTTCGTCGATGACCACCAGCGCCAGGTCGGCGAACCCCACCGTGTCCTGCAGCAGGGCGTGCGTGCCGACCAGGATGTCCACCTCGCCGGTGAGCGTGTCCAACAGCACCTTCTGCCGCTGGGCCTGCGTCATCGAGCCGGTGAGCAGTCGGATCTCGACGCCCCCGGCCAGCCGGCCGGCGGTCGCGAGGTCCCCCAGGGTGCGCACCAGCCCCCGGTGGTGCTGCGTGGCCAGGATCTCGGTGGGGGCCAGGAGGGCGGCCTGGCCGCCGGAGTCCACGGCCTGGAGCATGGCGCGCAGCGCGACCATCGTCTTGCCCGAGCCGACGTCGCCCTGCAGCAGGCGGTGCATGGGGTGGGTGCGCTCCAGCTCGGCGGCGATCTCCCGCCCCACCCGCTCCTGGGCCCCCGTCAGGGCGAACGGCAGCGCGGCGTCGAAGCGGCCAGCCACACCGCCCTCGGCCCGCGGGCGCGGGGTCGCGGGGTCGGCCTCGTGGCGGGCACGCAGCCGGGCCAGGACCACCTGCAGCTCGAAGGCCTCCGCGAGGCGCAGCCGGTTGCGCCCCCGCGCGACCTCGGACCAGTCGGCGGGGCGGTGCAGCGCCGACCACGCCTCCAACGCCGTCAGGTCGTGGCCCGTCACGCCATGCACGCTCACGCCCGGCGGCACCACGTCGGGGGCCTCGTCCAGCGCGTGGAGGGCCAGGACCGCCGCGGTGTTGACCTGCAGGGAGGTCATGCCCTTGACCTCGCGGTACAGCCCGATGAGGCCCTCCCCCGGACCCGCCGCCGCTCCGGCGACCTCGCCCCGGCCGGTCAGGACCACGTAGTCCGGGTGGGTCATCTGCAGCGTCCGCTTGAACTCCCCCACGGTGCCGATGAACATCACCCGGGCGCCGGGCACCAGGCGGTCGGCGTGGCCATAGGTGGAGAAGAAGGTCACCTCCAGGCGGCTGCCCGCACCGTCCTGCACCGACGCGACCAGGCGCTTGCGGCGGGGCTGGTTGCGCAGCGGCAGCTGCTGCGCGCTGACGACCTCACCGACCACCACGGCACTCTGGCCGACCACGAGGTCGGCCATCGCCTCCGGACGGTCGGGGTCCAGGTAGCGCGTGGGGACGAACTGCACGAGGTCGCCCACGGTCCGCAGCCCGCGCGCCTTCTCGAGCGCCTTGGCCTCCTTGGAGCCGATGACGGCCGGCAGGGAGGAGTCCCAGGTCACCACGTGTGCCCTCCTGCCCTCACTCGACACCCACCAGCACCGGGAAGGCCGCGGGACCGCCCTCGATCACCTGCACCTCCAACGAGCGGCGTCGCAGCCGCAGGCTGGACTCCACGACCTTGCCCAGCGAGGGGTCCTGCCCCTCCCCGAGGACCACCGTGGCCAGCTCCACCCCGCGGGTGGGCAGGGCGGCGATCACCTCCGCGAGCGCCCCGGGCACGTCCTCGGCGCGGCTCACCTCCCGCCCGCCGACCAGGCCCACCACGCGGCCACCCTCCAGGGCACGGACCGCACCGTCGGTGGTCGAGCTCGCCGCTGCGGCCACGGCGCGCACGGACTTCTCCACGTCCCCCGCCGGATCCCACACGGCGACGGCCGCTACGGCACCCTGCAGGGAGGGGCACTCCACCACCTGCAGCCAGACACCCCGCTGTGCCACCTGGCGGGCAGCCTCCTGGGCCGGGAGCACCAGATGGCTGTCGGCCGGGAGCAGGACCACCCGGGTGGCCCCGCAGGCCTCCGCGGCCTGGACGAGCTCCCCGATGCCGGCCCGCCGCCCCGGCGACGACTGCACGACCTGCGCGCCGGCCGCCCGCAGGACACCCACCAGGCCCTCCCCCGAGGCCGCCACCAGCAGCGCCACCTCGCGCCGGCGCTCGTGGGAGCCGTCCAGCCCCTCCACCCGCACGTCGGCGACGTCCCCCGCCCGGCGGCACAGCGCCGTCACCCTCGATGCGGTGCGTGCGTCGGCCACGTGCACGTGCACCCGCCAGTGTCGGCCCGCCCCGGCCACGACCACGGAGTCGCCGAGGTCGGTCAGGCGCCGTCGCAACCGCTTGACCAACCGGTCGGCGCGGCGGGCGGAGGCCTCGCTGAGGGTCAGGCCCAGGACCACCTCGAGGGTGGAGTCGGAGGCTGGGGCGGAGTCGGTGTCACCGGCGCCCTCCGGGTGACCCTCCCCGTCCTCGGCCGTGGCGTCGTCCGCCGGGGCCGGGAGCTCGGCCCCGGCGTGGCCCGGGAGCGGACCGCCGTGACCGTCCGTGCCGAGCCACTGCAGACCGGGAGCCTCGGGAGCCTCCAGCCCGCAGGTGAGGACGAGGTGCCGGAGCGCGACCACGTACCCCGCCGCCCCCGCATCGACGACGTGGGCAGCTGCCAGGGCGGGCAGTTCGTCGGGCGTGCGTGCCAGCGCGGCCGTGGCCCCGTCGAGCGCGGCGCGGGCGACCTGGCCCACCGTCCTGCCCGCGTCGGCGGCCTCCCGCGCGGCGTCGGCAGCGGCGCGCGACACGCTGAGGATCGTGCCCTGCTCCGGGGTGGCCACGGCTTGCCAGGCCGAGGCGTCGGCACGGGCGAGGGCTCGCGCGAGCCCCGCCCCGTCGAGTCCCCCGTCCTGATCCCCCGCGGCACCCCGGATGAGCTCCTGCGCGGCCCCGGCGACCAGCTGCGCGAGGATCACGCCGCTGTTGCCCCGCGCGGACCACAGGATGGAGCGGGCCAGCCCGTCGATGCTGGCGTGCACGTCCGTGGAGTCCCAGGCCGGGGCGGTGCGCAGCCCCGCGTCCAGGGTGAGGAACATGTTCGTGCCGGTGTCCCCGTCGGCCACCGGGAAGACGTTCACCGCGTCGAGCGCGGGCGCCGCACGGCGCAGACCGCTGCGCACGTTGAGCAACCACCGGCGGGCACCGAGTGCACTCAGCCGCGAGTGCTGCGGGTCGGTCATGCGCGCCTGCCTCCGGGACCTCGGACGTACGGGACGCTCCAAAGCGTCCCCGGGTGGACGCGGCCATGGTCGCACCCACCGGTGACATCCTCACCGATTGGCCCCGGCGCGTCAGGTCGGCTATGCTTCTCCGGTTGCCCGTGACCCCCGTGTGCAGGAACTCCCCCGAGTCCCCCGCCGCGGAACTCCCGGTCGGGGCCCATTCGACCAACGATCACTCAGGAGAGAACCGTGGCTGCCACCTGCGACGTCTGCGGCAAGGGACCGAGCTTCGGTCACAACATCTCGCACTCCAACCGCCGCACCAAGCGCCGTTGGAACCCGAACATCCAGCGCGTGCGTGCCCGCGTCGGCGACAAGCTCGCCACCGTGAAGCGCATCAACGCCTGCACCTCGTGCCTCAAGGCCGGCAAGGTCGTGCGCTGACCCCACGGTGACCGGCCGTCCGGCCGACGCACCGGGCTCGCGAGAGCCGTGACAGGGCGCCCCCTCGGGGCGCCCTTCGGCATGCCCGGGGGTCACCCGCGGCGGAAGTGGTCCCACCCGCCGTCCACCGCTCGGCCGTCGAGGCTGACCGGCGCACCTGCGTCCGTTGCCCGGACGCAGATGCCGATGGCGCGCCATCCCCGGGGCAGGCGTGCCGATGCGGGGAAGCTCGCCAGCAGGCAGTGCTCCTCGCCTCCCGTGAGCACGGCCTCCCAGGCCGCGCCGTCGGCCTGCGGGCCCAAGGCCTCCCAGGCCCGGCGCACGTCCCCGCCCAGGGCCTCCCGGTCCAGGAGCAGGGCCACCCCGCTGGCGGTCGCCAGGCGGGCGCCGTCCCGGCCCAGCCCGTCACTCACGTCGAGCATCGCCGTCGCACCCGCCGCCGCGGCCAGCTGACCGGCTCCAGGGTCCACCCGGGGGGCGCGGTGGTGCTCGAGGCACTCCGCGGCGGCCGTCCCGGGCTCGGCCTGCGTGCGCCCGGCCTGCAGCAGCGCCAGCCCTGCCGCCGAGCGGCCCAGCGGCCCCGAGACCGCCAGCTGGTCGCCCGCCCGCGCTCCCGAGCGCAGCACCGGCGGCCCGTCGAGGGACCCCAGGGCGGTGATGCTCACCATGCGGGTGCCTGCCGGCGCCGAGGAGAGATCGCCCCCCGTGACCGCGACCCCTGCCTCCCGGGCCCGCTCCCCCACCCCGACCGCGAGCTCCTCCACCCAGGCAACGGGCGTGTGGGCATCGGCTACGAGGGTGAGGACCATGGAGGTGCACCGTCCCCCCATCGCCGTCACGTCCGCGAGGTTCTGGGCGACGGCCTTGGCCCCCACCTCCCACCCGGTGGACCACTCGTCGAGCCAGTCCGCCCCGCGGACCATGGTGTCGGTGGTGACGACCACCGCACCCGGGGAGTCCACCACCGCGGCGTCGTCGCCGGGCCCCACCAGCACGTCCGGGCCACGGGTGGGCAGGTGCTCCCACAGCCGCGGGAGCAGGTCGTTCTCGGAGAGGTCAGCCAAGGTCAGAGCCACCCCGCGACGCTACCCTGTGCCGATGCCCTCCAGCCGCCCGGTCGCACCCCTGCAGACCCCCTCCACCCGTCGCCCACTCGTGCGCTGCGGGGCGGCGGCACTCGCGCTGACCGCCGTGCTGGCCGGTTGCTCGCGGGGGGAGGTCGCCATCTCCCCGGCCCCGTTGGCCGGCGAGCCGGTGTGCCAGGAGGTCGCGGAGGCCTTCCCCGAGACCGTCGCGGACCGGGTGGCCCAGCCAGTGCCCGAGGAGGCCGCCGGGAGCGCTGCCGCCTGGGGAAATCCCCCGATCGTGGCGCGCTGCGGTGTCGTGCCCCCCGGCCCCACCACCGACCCCTGCCTCACCGTCAACAAGGTGGACTGGGTGGTGCAGGAGCTCGACGACGGCATCGCGCTGGTCACCTACGGGCGCACCCCGGCACTGGAGATCCTGGTGCCCGCCAGCTACCCGCAGTCCGCGGACCTGGTGGCGGGCTTCGCCGAGGCGGCCGGCACGCTGCCGAGCACCGGCCGGGCCTGCACCTGATCAGCGCAGGCCGAGGGGGCGCTCCAGCGCCAGCGTGAGCAGCTCGTCGATCAGTTCCGGGTAAGAAATGCCTGAGGCCGCCCACAGGGCGGGGTACATCGAGTACGGGGTGAAGCCCGGCATCGTGTTGATCTCGTTGATGAGGATGCGCTCGTCGGGGGTGACGAAGAAGTCGACCCGCGCCAGCCCCTCGCAGTCCGCCGCGTCGAAGGCGTGCACGGCCAGGCGACGGATCTCCTCGATGACCTGCTCCGGCGCCTCCGCGGGGGCCGAGAGCGTGGTGGAGGACTCGTCGAGGTACTTGGCCTCGAAGTCGTAGAAGCCGTGCCCGCCGGAGACGACGATCTCGCCGACCGTGCTGGCCCGCGGCGGCTCGGCCCCGTGTCCGTCCAGCACGGCGCACTCGAGCTCGCGCCCGTCGATGCCCTGCTCGACCACCACCTTGAGGTCGTGCTCGCGGGCGGCCTCGACCGCCTGCTCCAGGTCCGCGAGGTCGTCCACGCGGGTGATCCCCATCGAGGACCCGGCCCGCGCGGGCTTGACGAACACCGGCAGCTCGAGCCCCTCGACGGAGGCCAGGGCCTGCTGGCGGTCGGCACGCCACATGCGGTCGGTGATCACCCGGTAGGGCCCCACCTCGAGGCCAGCGGCCTCGAAGATGACCTTCATGTGGTGCTTGTCCATCATCATCGCCGAGGAGGCCACACCACACCCCACATAGCGCAGGTCGGCCATCTCCAGCAGGCCCTGCAGGGTGCCGTCCTCCCCGAACGGGCCGTGCAGCAGCGGGAAGACGACGTCCACCTCACCGAGGAGCTCGGGCGGGAGGCCCTGGCGCACGACCTGCAGGTCGGTCTGGGCCGAGCCCAGCGGGACGATGACGTGCTCGTCGCCCCCCGCGACCTCGGGGATGTGGCCCGCACTGATGGCCAGCTCCTCGGGCGTCGCGGTGGAGACCACCCACTGCCCCTCCCGGGTGATGCCGATGGGGACGACCTCCCACTTCGTGGAGTCGATGGCCGCCATGACGCTGGCAGCGGTCGCGCAGGACACGGGGTGCTCGCTGGAGCGGCCGCCGAAGACGACGGCGACACGGGGGCGCGAGGACGGGGTCTGGTTCGAGGCACTCATGGTCGCAGGATCGTACTCGCAGCCCGCGGGGCGTCAGTAGTGCTCGGCCTTGCGGACGCGCGACATGAGGCGCCGGGCGGTCTCCTCCACCGAGACCCCCTCGTGCACCACGCCGACGACGGCCGAGGCGATCGGCATCGGGATGTCGTGCTGCTGGGCGACGTGGAGGATCGAACGGCAGGACTTCACGCCCTCGGCCACCTGGTTCTGCGAGTCCAGGATCTGCTGGAGCTCCTCCCCCTGGCCCAGGCGCATACCTACCTGGTGGTTCCGGGAGAGCTCGCTGGAGCAGGTGGCCACGAGGTCACCGGCGCCGGCCAGCCCGAGGAAGGTGGTGGGATCGGCGCCCAGCGCGCTCCCGAGTCGGGTGATCTCGGCCAGGCCCCGGGTGATGAGCATGGCCGAGGTGTTGTCGCCGAAGCCCATGCCTTGGGACATGCCGACGGCCAGCGCCACCACGTTCTTCACCGCACCACCGATCTCGGCGCCGATGACGTCCGAGGAGGTGTAGGGGCGGAAGTAGCGTGCGTCGCAGGCCTCGGCGACTGCGTCCGCCCGTTCGGTGTCGGCGCAGGCCACCACGGAGGCCGAGGGCTGACGCTCCACGATCTCCCGCGCGAGGTTCGGCCCGGAGACCACCGCCACGCGGGCGCTGTCGATGCCGGCCGCCTCGGCGATCACCTCGCTCATTCGCAGACCGGTCCCGAGCTCGATGCCCTTCATGAGCGACACCACCGTCGCGTCCGGGCCGATGACCGGCCCCCAGTCGCGGAGGTTCTCCCGCAGGGTCTGGGAGGGCACGGCCAGCACCACGATCTGCGCCCCGTCGCACGCCTCGGCCACGTCGGTGGTGGCCCGCAGCCCCTCGGGCAGCACGTGCCCGGGCAGGTAGTCACCGTTCTGGTGGTCGCGGTTGATGCCGTCCACCAACTCGGGCCGACGGCCCCACAGGGTCACCTGCGTGCCGGCGTCGGCGAGCACCTGGGCGAAGGCGGTGCCCCAACTGCCGGCTCCGAGCACGGCGGCGTGCGTCATGGTCGTCCTCTGCTGCGCATGGTCAGGTACGCGGACAGACTACGCCGCAGGGGCAGGGTCGTGGTGCAGGCCTCAGCCCCGGCTGCGACCGCCTGCGCAGCCGCTCTCGGGCAAAGTGGAGGGATCGGCCACGAAGCCCCGGAACATCGGGCTGGGACGGAACCGGGGGCCAGCGGTCCCCGGGATGCGGACCACCTCCCCGGTGCGGGGGTTCCGGCCGGTGCGCGGTGCGCGCTCCACCCGTTCGAAGGTGCCGAATCCGGTGAGGGTGACCGTGCCACCGGCGGCCACCTCCCGGATCATTGCGTCGACCAGGACGTCGACGCACTGGGACGCAACGCCCTGACCTCCCACGATCGGTTCCAGGATTCTTGCCAGGTCCGCCTTGTTCATGGGGCCACCTCTCGGTCGTGTGCCGGGCCAGGGAGGGGATGGGGGCTCCTCCGGTGGCGAGAGTAGGCAGAGGGGTGTAGACGAACCAAGGATCTGCGGGGATTGCAACCGGGCCGTGACCTTGGGCACACCCGTCAGCCCTTCTCCGGGCCCCCACACGCCTCTCGCGGGCACACCCACGGCCCTCCGAGGCCTGCGCACAACGAAGGACCCCGGTCGGATGACCGGGGTCCTTCGGCTTGTAGCCCCGACGGGATTTGAACCCGCGCTACCGCCTTGAGAGGGCGGCGTGCTAGGCCGCTACACAACGGGGCCGTATCGCTTTCGCGACTGGAGGACACTACCACAGGTGGTGCGCCTCCGCAGCGCTTCGGGCCGGGCTCGTGCTGAGCTCTCCACCACACTGCTGGCTGGGGTACCAGGACTCGAACCTAGACTAAGTGAACCAGAATCACTCGTGCTGCCAATTACACCATACCCCAAGGGTTTTCACCGGAACTGGGCCATTTCCGAAGGTCATGACCCGGGCCCGTGACCAGCCCGCCCCGTGGGGCGAACCGAGGCGACACCTTACACAGGATCGCCCCGGTTCGCCAATCCGCGCACGGGCCGCCCGTAGGAGGGCGCTCAGGGCGCTCAGGCGCTGAGCTGGTCACGCAGGGACTGCAGGCGGGCGAGCGTGGAGTGCTTGCCGAGGATCTCCATGGACTCGAACAGGGGCGGCGACACCCTCGCGCCGCTGACCGCGACCCGCAGCGGCGTGAAGGCCACCTTCGGCTTGAGGCCCATCCCGTCGAGCAGCGCCTCCCGCAGGGCGGACTCGATGTCCTGGGTGGCCCAGCGCCCGCCGCGCTCGGCCGACGGGTCGCCCAGCACCACGGGCGGGGTGTCCGGCAGGTCCGTCAGTGCCGTGATGGCCGCGTCGAGCACGCCGGGGGCGTCCTCCTTGAGGCCGGCCACGGCGTTCTCGTCGCGCTCCAGGGCGGCGTCCTCCACGAAGAAGGGGCGCACCAGGCCCACGGCCTCGCTCAGGACGGGCACGCGTGTCTGCACGAGCTCGGCGACGCTCTTGAGGCGCGCCATCTCCCCCATCGAGGGACGGTCCGGGAGCACCCCGGCGTCCTGCAGGTGCGGCAGGAGGCGGCCGGTGAACTCGCCCGCATCCAGCATCCGCAGGTGGTCACCGTTGATGGACTCAGCCTTCTTCTGGTCCCACCGCGCCGGGTTGGGGTTCACCGCGTGCACGTCGAAGGCCTCGACGAACTCCTGCGGGGTGAACACGTCCCGGTCCGCACCGATCGACCAGCCGAGCAGGGCCAGGTAGTTGATCATCCCCTCGCGCACGAAGCCGCGGTCGCGGTGCAGGAACAGGTCGGCCTCCGGGTCGCGCTTGGAGAGCTTCTTGGTGCCGTTGCCCAGTACCAGCGGCAGGTGGCCGAAGGTGGGCACCCGCTCGGCCTCCCCGATGGCGATGAGGGCGCGGTACAGCGCGATCTGGCGGGGGGTGGAGCTCAGCAGGTCCTCGCCGCGGATCACGTGGGTGATCCGCATGGCGGCGTCGTCGACCGGGTTCACCAGGGTGTACAGCGGCACACCGTTGCCGCGGACGATCACGAAGTCCGGGATCTGCCCGGCAGGGAAGGTCACCTCACCGCGCACCATGTCGGTGAAGGTGATGTCCTCGTCCGGCATGCGCAGGCGCAGCACCGGCTCGCGGCCCTCGGCGCGGAAGGCGTCCTTCTGCTCGTCGGTGAGCTCGCGGTCGTGGTTGTCGTAGCCCAGCTTCGGGTCCCGCCCGGCGGCCCGGTGGCGCTCCTCGACCTCCTCCGGCGTGGAGAAGGACTCGTAGGCGTACCCGGCCTCCACGAGCTTGCGCGCCACCTCCGCGTGGCGGTCGTGGCGCTCGCTCTGCCGGTAGGGGGCGTGGGGGCCACCCTCGTGCACCCCCTCATCGGGGGTCATGCCCAGCCACTCGAGCATGTCGTAGATGCCCTGTGCGGACTCCTCGGAGTCACGGCTGGCGTCGGTGTCCTCCAGCCGGAAGACGAAGGTCCCGCCGGTGTGACGTGCGTAGGCCCAGTTGAACAGGGCGGTGCGCGCCAGGCCCACGTGCGGGGTGCCCGTGGGGCTGGGACAGAAGCGGACGCGCACGTCCGAGCCGGTCACCTCCCCGTGTTCGGAGGCGTGGGCGGCGGGGGCGAGGGTCTGGTCAGCGGCTGCAGTCATGGTGTCCACAGCCTAGGACAGGGACACCCCCTGGCTGCCCGGACGGGCTGCGGGGCCGGAGGTCACCGGCGCATCAGCGCCTCGACGAGCGTCTCCTGCATCCAGCCCAGGAAGCCGTGGTGCAGGCCCAGCTGCAGGTCGCGCTCCTCCCCCTCGTCGAGGCGCTCGCCCCGCTCGGCCTGCCGGATCAACCACGCCGTGCGGGCATCGGCCTGCTCGGCGTCGCCGTCCTCCTCGATCCCGAGCCGGTCAGCCAGCACGATGCGGATGTCGGTCATCGCGGCCAGCACCTGCCGGGCAGCGTCCAGCTCCAGGGCCATGACGCCGGTCTCCCCCGCCTGATCGCACGCAGCGATGAGGGCGTTCAGGTTCGTCAACTTGGTGCGGCGGATGCCTGCGTGCGCCACGTCGGCGAACTCCAGCGCGATGTCCGCGTGCAGGGGGTGGGCCTCGGGGAACAGGCGGTGCAGCGCAGGGTCGGCCCCGGGCTGGTTGAGCAGGTCCAGCGGCGAGATCCGGCGGAGCCCGCCCGGGGCCGCCGGTTCTCCCGGATCGTCCTGCCCCGGCAACGAGGGGTGCAGACCCACCGTCAGTGCCTCGAAGCGGGCGTCGACCGACGCCTGGTCCTCCGCCTCCCCGGCAGGCGCCTCGTCCGAGCGGTCCCCTCCCCGGAGCCCCCCGGCCGCGGGGTCCACCCGCTCGTCCACGCCCGGGATGCCCCCGAGCAGCAGGACCACCGCGGTGGCGCTCTCACGCAGGACGCCCAGCTCCACGTCGTCGAGGTGGGCCACGGCGGCATCACCCTCCCAGCGGAACGCGCGCGCCATCAGGAGTCCTGCCCCAGCGTCGCCCACAGGCCGTACTCCTGCATGGCCTTGGTGTCGACCTCCATGGCCTCCCGGCTGCCGGTTGAGACCACGCACCGCCCCTTGGTGTGGATGTCCATCATCATCGCCTCCGCCGTGCGCTGCGGGTAGCCGAAGTGGTCCATGAGCACAAAGGTCACGTAGCTCATGAGGTTCACCGGGTCGTTCCACACCAGCGTGTACCAGGGCGCGTCGGTCGCCGCCCGGTCCGCCAGCGCCACCGCGCCCTCCGGGTCGGACAGCGGGATCGGGTCAAGAGGTTCAGCCACGCCCCCACTGTAGGGAAACGCACCGACAGCCGGCACGCCGAGCCCACAGGCGCCTAGGGTGGACGCGTGACCAGCACCGCCCTGATGACCGACCACTACGAGCTGACGATGGTGCAGGCTGCCCTGCGCGCCGGGACCGCCAGCCGCCGCAGCGTCTTCGAGCTGTTCGCCCGCAAGCTCCCCGAGGGTCGCCGGTACGGCGTGGTGGCCGGCACCGGCCGCTTCCTGGAGGCCCTGGCCGACTTCACCTTCGGCGAGCCGGAGCTCGAGCACCTGCGCCGCCACGAGGTGGTCGACGACCCGACTCTGGAGTGGCTCGCGGACTACCGGTTCTCCGGGGACATTCACGGGTACCCGGAGGGTGAGGTGTACTTCGGGCACTCGCCCCTGCTGGTGGTCGAGGCCAGCTTCGCCGAGGGGGTCGTGCTGGAGACGCTGGCCCTCTCCATGCTCAACCACGACTCCGCCGTCGCCTCCGCAGCCAGCCGGATGACCGCCGTTGCGGGCGACCGACCCTGCATCGAGATGGGCTCCCGCCGCACCTCGGAGGGGTCGGCCGTGGCGGCCGCCCGCGCGGCCCACATCGCGGGGTTCGCCTCCACCTCGAACCTCGAGGCCGGGCGCCGCTGGGGTGTGCCCACCGCGGGGACCGCCGCCCATTCCTTCACCCTCCTGCACGACGACGAGCGCACCGCCTTCGCCGCCCAGGTGGACTCCCTGGGGGTCGACACGACGCTGCTCGTGGACACCTACGACGTGACGCGCGGCGTCCAGACGGCCATCGAGGTGGCCGGCACCGGCCTGGGCGGGGTGCGCCTGGACTCCGGTGACCTGCTCGGCCAGGCCCACGCCGTGCGGCAGCAGCTCGACGAGCTGGGGGCCGGGGACACCCGCATCGTCGTGACCAGCGACCTGGACGAGTACGCCATCGCCTCGCTCGCCGCCGGCCCGGTGGACGCCTACGGCGTGGGCACCCGGCTGGTGACCGGCTCGGGGCACCCGACCGCGGGCATGGTCTACAAGCTCGTCTCCCGCGAGGACGACGGCGGCGTGATGGTGGACGTCGCCAAGGCCAGCGCCCGGAAGAAGTCCGTGGGCGGGCGCAAGCACGCGGTGCGCCGCATCGCCGACGGGGTGGCCACGGCCGAGCTCGTGGGGATCGGTGAGCAGCCGGCGGGCGACGACGACGACCGCGAGCTCCTGGTGCCCCTCGTCCTGGCCGGGGAGGTGGTGGTGCCCACCGGTGCGGCGGGGCTGGAGGCAGCCCGGGCGCGCCACGCGACCTCCCGCGCGGAGCTGCCCGCCGGCGCACTGCGCCTCTCGGCCGGTGAACCGGCGATCCCGACCCTGTTCATCGACGAGCTACCGGCGTCCGCACAGGCGCTGGGGAAGGAGCCGCAGGCATGACGCGCGAGACGGCACCGAACACGACCGCCCTGCTGGTGGTGGACGTGCAGAACGACTTCTGCCCCGGCGGCAGCCTGGCCACCACCGGAGGTGATGCGGTGGCCCACGCGGTCGCGCAGCACGTGCGCGACGCCGGCGACCGCTACGCCGCGGTGGTGGCCACCCAGGACTGGCACGAGGACCCGGGAGACCACTGGTCGGACAACCCGGACTTCGTGGACTCATGGCCGGTGCACTGCGAGGTGGGCACCGAGGGCGCCGCGTTCCACCCGGCGGTGGCCGAGGTCGCCGAGACCTTCGACGCCGTCTTCCGCAAGGGCCGCTTCGAGGCCGCCTACAGCGGCTTCGAGGGCCACCTGGCCAGCGACGGCGACACCAGCGAGGGCGACACCGACCCCACGATGCTGGCGACCTGGCTGCGTGACCGGGGCATCGACGCGGTGGAGGTGTGCGGGATCGCCACCGACCACTGCGTGCGCGCCACCGTGATCGACGCCCTCTCGGCCGGCTTCTCCGCCCACGTCCTGCTGGGCCTCACCAGCGGCGTCGACGAGGCGGCCTCCACCTCCGCCGTGCAGGAGATGGAGGCCGCCGGGGCCACGACCGAGGGTCAGCCCCGGCTGACCGCCTGACGGCGCGCGGCGCCCAGCGCCACCCCGCCGGCGGCGACGAGGCCCAGTCCGAGCGTCCCCACCAGCAGGCCGGCCCCCATCGAGCGGTCCGCGTCGCGCCCGGTGTCGATGATGGGCCCACCGGAGCCGGTGACGCTCCACACGGTGGTCGTGCCCGAGACCTCGTTGCCGACCACCAGCAGCGGCGCACCGGTGGGGCTCGCGTCGGCGGGCACGAACTCGAGGCCCTCGGGGCCCAGGTCGCCCTGGCCGGCGGCGGCCTCGCCGTCGTACTCGACCTCCCAGCCGCGGTTGTCGGCCCAGGTGACGAACTGTGGGTCCCGCGGGTCGGTGAGGTCGAAGACCATGATCCCGGAGATGCGCTCGAGGCCCAGGAACAGGTAGGGGGTGCCGTCGACCTCGCCCACGGTGGCCGCCTCCGGCTCGACGCCCTTGTCGTCGCTGCGCGAGTCGAGCGACGGGTTCTCGTCGTGGTTGGCGTTCCAGGCGTGCTCCGGCAGCGTGCCGTCGGCGATGAGGCCGGCCACGAGCTCCTCGAGCAGGCCCCCGGACTCGAACACCGTCCGACCCGAGGCGTCCACCACCGAGAACGAGCGGCCACCGAAGGAATGCAGCGCGCTGTGGGTCCCCGTCTCGGGGTCCTTCCCGTGCTCGGCACTGATCTTCAGGTCGCCGGCGACCTCCTCGGACTGGAACCACGCCGCATCCAGGTCGGGGAACGCCGAGAGCTCCACCTCGCCGATCGTCGTCTCCTCGGTGTAGTCACCCCACTCGCGGACGTCGCCCTCGTTGGCGGTCACGTAGAAGGTCTCTGACCCGCTGGTGAAGGGCTCGATGGCGTCGGGCTGCAGCATCGCCTCGATCGGCAGGCCACCGAAGGTGCGGGCCTGCTCGTCCTCCTTCGAGCTGTCCAGCGCGAACTGCTCCCAGTTCTTGGCGCTCATGGGGCGCACGTCTGTCACCCGTGCCGAGGCGATGTCGACCACGGCCAGCGCGTTCGCCTCCTGCAGGGTGACCAGGGCGGTCGTCCCCGTCGGGTCCACGGCCACGTACTCGGGCTCGAGGTTCCGCTCCACCCGGCTGGGCGCGCCCGAGGGAGCCGGCACGTCGGGCCCGAAGACCCGCACCGCGGGGTCGAGGGAGTCGGCGAAGGAGGCGAAGCCCACGGTGCGGACGTCCTCCTGCTCCACCCCCGCGGCACCGGCGGACAACCCGATGATGCTGACCGTGCCGGCGGGGTCCACGGAGAAGTCGTCGGCGGGCTCCCCCTCATCGGCCGTGAGGACGTGCGTCCCGGTCGGCGAGATCCGGACCATGTCGGGCTGGGAGCCCACGCGGACGGTGGACTCGGCAGCGAACCCGCCCGTGGTCAGGTGACCGAGCACCACCCACCCCGGCGAGACCTTGTCCGGTGCCTCCACGGCCAGGGCCACCAGCCCGTCGGAGGAGATGTCCACCGAGTTCACCTCGGCGCCCTCCCCGATCACCGAGCCGTCGGCTGCCTCGAGGCCGACGGGGCTGAAGGTGCCCGCGGGGGCCAGCTGGCCCGCGCCGTCCAGCGCCAGGACGTCCAGGGTGCCGGCCTCGGCGTTCACCACGGCCACCTGCTGGGTGGTGCGGTCGTGCGCGGTGATCTCCGCAGCGGCCTCGTCGAAGGCGCCGTGGGAGTGGCTGGAGAGGACCTCGAGCTCCACGGCCGCCCCGGCGTGGGCGGTCGGGGCGAGGCACAGCGCCCCCATCGAGAGGGTGAGGGCGAGGGCAGGACGGACGGCGCGCACGGGGACTCCTGGAGGGGACGCGGGATCGGGACCCGCGCACTCCACCAGCCCCGGGCGTCGACGGGGTGAACCCCCGGTGAACGCCGGACGCCCGGCGGGAGAACGGTGTCAGTCCTCCGTGACCGCCCGCTGGATCTCCTGGGCGTAGTGCATCTTGCCGGTGTAGTTCGGGTGGGTGCGGTCCGAGAGGAACCACCCGGACTGGTCGGCCGAGATGCCCTTCCAGTCGGCGATGCGGATCTTGTCGTCGAGCCCCTCGGACTCCAACTCGTCGAACATCTCCTGGTTGCCCTCGTCCCAGCTGCCGTGGGCGTGCGGACGCACCAGCACCACGCGGGTGACGGACTCCTTCTGGGCGAGGTCCGTGGCGACCTGCACGAGGTCGTCCTTGCGGATCAGGCCGTTGTTGCCGGTGTGGATCACCACCACCTCGGAGTCCACGTCGTCGGCGTCCAGCGCCTCCTGGGCGAAGCCGAGCACGTTCTTGGCCTGCAAGCCCACGTCGGCCCGCAGGTCCAGCGCACCGAAGGCCCGCGAGAGGACCGGCCCGGCGGACATGGGCACCGAGTCCCCGAAGACCGTCAGGTCCAGGCACTGGGTGGAGTCGTCCAGACGCAGCCCGTCCGCGGCCGGGGGGAGCGTGTCCACGGCCAGCTGGGACTCACCGAGCCACTTCTCCTCCGCGCCGTGCGAGACCTTGTCACCGGTGATCGTGGTGGGGTCGCAGGTGGCGCCGGGGCCGCCGGAGCCCGAGGGGTCCGATGAGGGGGCGTCGCCCGAGGACGACGGCTCGCCCGGGGCGGGCGGGGAGGTCGGTGCCGGCGACGCGTCGCCGCCCGGCGCCGGGGGAACCTCCGCGTTGGGGTCCTCCCCCGGGCCGGTGTCGGTCGCCCCGGCCGAGGGGTCACCGTCGACGCCGATCTCGGAGTCGCCCAGGACCTCCTCGACCTGCTGCTCCTGCAGCCGCTGCTGGTCGGTGGTCACGGCGACCGCGGTCATGCCGACGGCGAGCGCCGCCACACCGGTGACCAGGGCGCTGGCCGCGGTGACCGGCGCACGGCCGACGCGCCGCAGACGGTCCCAGGTGGCCCGGAAGCCCTGCTTGCGGACGGGGTTCTCCACCAGGCGGTAGCTGAGCTCGGCCGCGGCCAGGGTCAGGCCCCAGCGCACCACCATCACCACCGGCTCGGACCACTGGACGTCGATGCCGGGGCGCGTGAAGGCCGCGATCGGCCAGTGCCACAGGTACAGCGAGTAGCTGCGGGTGCCGAGGTAGCGCAGGGGCGCCAGGCTCAGGAGCGACTCCACCGGGCCGGGACGGGTGGCCGCGACCACGAGCACCGCCACCAGCAGGGCGAGGGCGGCGAAACCCCATCGGTACAGGCCCTCGGACGTCTCGTCCATGGCCACGAAGTACCAGCCCAGCCCGACCAGGCCCGCCAGCCCGACCACGGTCCACAGGAAACCCGCCGGCTTCAGGGCCGGCAGGCGGTCGCTGAACCCGCGCCCGTCGCGCAGGGCGGCCAGGGCCGCACCGGTGAGCAGGCCCATGGCGTGCGAGTCGGTACCGAAGTAGAACCGGCTGGTGTCGCCGGCGGCCGGCAGGTCGGCAGCAGCCGTGCCCAGCCCCATCCACAGCGAGGAGGCCACGGCGCCCACCACCGACAGCACCAGCAGCGCCCAGCGGCGGGCACCGGGACGCACGAAGGCGAAGGTCAGCCCGGCCACCACCAGCGGCCAGACGACGTAGAACTGCTCCTCCACGGCGAGCGACCACAGGTGCTGCAGCACCGGCGGCCGGCCCGCGGCCTCGAAGTAGCTCCGCTCGTTGAACACGTACCACCAGTTGGAGGTGTACGTGCCGGCTGCCAGCACGTCGCCCAGGTAGGAGCGCACACCCCCGCGGTCGAGCACCAGCATCACCACCGAGACCACGAGCAGAAGCAGGGCCACAGCCGGGAACAGGCGGCGGATGCGGGCGGTCCAGAAGTGCTTGAGGTCCACCTGGCCGTCCCGCCAGCGCGTCAGGAGCTGGCTGGTGATGAGGTACCCGGAGAGGACGAAGAAGACATCCACCCCGAGGAAGCCGCCGTCCAGGCCGGTGTCGAAGTGGAAGAGCATCACCGAGACCACGGCGATGGCCCGCAGGCCGTCCAGACCGGTCAGGTAGCGACGCTTCGTCCCCTCACCCGGGACGCGCTGCCGAGCCCCCCTGGCCGGCCCCGACCACCCCGTCGCCACCGGGCGCCTCGAGGCCACGCTCCTGCGCTGACCGCTCTCCCCCACGTTGCTCCTTCCCACCGGTACTCCACGAATCGCCCGTCGTCACGACATGCGACGGCCCCGTGCGGCACGGGTGTGCCGCCGGGACCGTCAGCGTACTCGCGTCGAGGGGTCAGTCAGACGCGGTGGGCGGCTCCTGGCGCGCCCGCTCCCGCTGCTCGGACTGCGAGGCCTGGGCCGTGGAGTGCCAGGACCACGCGTAGCGGCCGTCGTCGCACGCCAGCCCTCCCTCCCCGAGGTCCAGGGGCCGGAAGGTGTCCACCATCACGGCCAGCTCGTCGAAGTACTCGGCCCCGATCGAGTTCTCGTACGCGCCGGGTTGGGGGCCGTGCGCGTGGCCGCCCGGGTGCAGGCTGATCGAGCCCTGTTTGATGCCGCTGCCCTTGCGCGCCTCGTAGTCCCCGTCGACGTAGAACATGACCTCGTCGGAGTCGACGTTCGAGTGGTAGTAGGGCACCGGGATGCTCAACGGGTGGTAGTCCACCTTGCGGGGCACGAAGTTGCACACCACGAAGTTGTGGCCCTCGAAGACCTGGTGGGCGGGCGGCGGCTGGTGCACCCGGCCGGTGATCGGCTCGTAGTCAGAGACGTTGAAGACGTACGGGTAGAGGCAGCCGTCCCAGCCGGCCACGTCGAGCGGGTGGAAGGGGACCGTGTGGATCGTGCCGCCCTGCCCACCGGAGGCGCCCTCCCCGGTGGCGCGGTGCCGGATGTAGACCTCGGTCTCCTCGGCCCGGTCCGCCCCGATGTCCTCGGCCAGCAGCGGCTCGGTCGGCCCGCGCAGGTCCCGCTCGCAGTAGGGCGCGTGCTCCAGGAGCTGGCCGAACCGCGAGAGGAAGCGCTTGGGGGGACCGATGTGGCTGGAGGCCTCGATGGCGTACACACGCAGCGGCTCGCTGTAGCCGACGTCCCCCGCATCGCGCGGGATCCAGCGGTGGGTGGTTGCCCGCGGCATGATCAGATAGTCACCCTGCTCCAGCTCGAAGGCGCCGAAGACGGTCTCCACCCGGGCGTGGCCGCGCTCGACGTACAGGCACTCGTCGCCGATGGCGTTGCGGTACCAGGGGCTGACCGTGTCCGCCACCACGTAGCTCAGCCGCACGTCGGCGTTGCCCATCAGCAGCCGGCGACCGGTCACCACATCGACCCCCTCGGTGGGCTCGTCGCCGCCGAACAGGTCGTGGGGGCGCAGGTGCAGGGGCCGCAGGGGGTGGTTGGGGGTCAGCGAGGCGTCCGGCACCTCCCAGACGCGGGCGTCGGTGATGGTCGAGGGGATGTTGCGGTGGTACAGCAGGGAGGAGTCCGAGGAGAAGCCCTCCTCCCCCATCAGCTCCTCGTAGTACAGGCCCCCCTCGGGGGTGCGGTGCTGGGTGTGCCGCTTGGGGGGGATTGTTCCGACACTGCGGTAGTACGCCATTCCTCGACCTCCGTTGGCTGACCTCTCGGGGCCCACAGTAGGGCGTGAGGTGCGCCACGTCGACGTGCGTTAGCGTTCCGGCATGGCGACCTCACCGGTGATGGACCTGCTCACGCGCGCCCTCGTGGACGATGCGGCGATCTTCCCTCCCGGCCTCTCCCCCGTGCCCAATGCCGTGGCCCAGCACCTGGCGTGGCGCCGTTCCCCGCTCGGCGAGCGCCTCGGCCCGCTGCTGCTCTCCCCCGACGCCATCGCGTCCCTGCCCGGCGTGCTCGACGAGCTCGGCGGCCGGGGCCCCGGGGCGGGCGAGGTCCTGCCGGTGGGCATTGCCGCCCGCCCGGGAACCAGCCTCAACGAGATCGATGAGGCCGTGGCCACCCTCCGCGAGCTCGGGGACGCCGTGCGACTGGAGACCATCGAGCTCGGCGCCCAGCACGGCTGGCAGGCCGCGGCCCGCCACGGCGTGGACGTCGCCCTGGAGCTCCCGCGCGACCCCGCCGACCAGGTGGAGCACCTCGACGCGTTGGAGGCCCGTCACGCCGACACCCGCCACGTGGTGGCCAAGTGGCGCACCCAGGCCAGCCCGGCCGGGCCGATCCCGACGCCCGACGAGCTCGCCGCCTTCATCACCGCGTGCGTGGGACGCTCCCTGCCCTTCAAGCTCACCGGAGGTCTGCACCACGCCGTCGCCCGCACCGCCCCGGCGCAGTCGGGAGAGGGCACCGAGGAGATGCACGGCGCCCTGAACGTCGCCCACGCCACCCACCTGGCGCTCTGCGGCGCCCCGGCCAGCGAGGTCGCCGCCGCCCTGGCTGAGCGCGACGAGCGGACGGTGGCCGCTGCGGTCTCCGGCCTGGAGGAGGGCGAGGCCCGTGCCCTGCGCGCCGCGTGGGTCTCGTTCGGCTGCTGCGGCGTCACCGACCCGCTGGGCGAGGCCGCCGAGCTCGGCCTGCTGGACCCCGCCGACCTGGCACTGCACCCCGCCCCCGACTCCGAGGAGAGCCGATGATCGCCTGGCCCGACCTGCCCGCCGACCACCCCTTCGGCCCGAAGAACCTGCCCTACGGGGCGTTCCTGACCGAGGACGCCCCCAGCGCGCGCCTGGGCGTCCGCATCGGCGACCAGGTGCTCGACCTGGCCGGCGCGGTCCGTGCGCAGGGCCTCGACGACGGCACCGTGTGGGCCGCTGCCCTGCTCGAACCCACCCTCAACCGTCTCCTCGAGCTCGGCCACACGGCGTGGGCCGGCGCCCGCTCCTGGGTCACCGGCCTCTTCGCGGACCCCGCGCAGGCCGATGCGGTGCGCCCCCACCTCATCGACCTGGACCGGGTGGAGCTCGTGCTGCCCTTCCGCCCGGCGGACTACGTGGACTTCTACGCCTCGGAGCACCACGCCACGAACGTCGGCTCGATCTTCCGCCCGGACCAGGCGGCGCTGACGCCGAACTGGAAGCACCTGCCGATCGGCTACCACGGCCGCAGCTCCACCCTCGTGGTCTCGGGCACGGACATCGTGCGCCCGCAGGGGCAGCGCAAGCCCAAGGATGCGGATGCGCCGACCTTCGGCCCCAGCCAGCGGCTCGACATCGAGGCCGAGCTCGGCTTCCTCGTCGGCGGGCCGACGGCGGTGGGCTCGCGCGTGTCCGTGGACGATGCCGCGCAGCACCTCTTCGGCGCGATGCTGTTCAACGACTGGTCGGCCCGGGACATCCAGGCCTGGGAGTACGTGCCCCTGGGCCCCTTCCTGGGCAAGTCCTTCGCCTCCTCGGTCGGTGCTTGGGTCGTGCCGATGGACGCCCTGGCCGCGGCCCGCACCGAGCTGCCGGCCCAGGACCCGCAGCCGCTGGAGTACCTGCGGGGCGACGGGTCCGGGCTGTTCGGGCTGGACATCCAGATGGAGGTCCGGCTCAACGGCACCGTGGTGGCACGCCCGCCGTACGCCGAGATGTACTGGTCGCCGGCGCAGATGCTGGCCCACATGACCGTCAACGGCGCCGCCCTGTCCGCCGCGGACGTGTTCGCCTCCGGCACGGTCTCCGGTGACGACAAGGACAAGCGCGGCTCCTTCCTCGAGCTGTCCTGGAGCGGCCAGGAGCCGATCGTCCTGGAGGACGGCAGCGAGCGGAGCTTCCTGGAGGACGGCGACACGGTCACCATCACCGGCTGGGCACCGGGGCCGGACGGCTCCCGCATCGGCCTCGGTGAGGTGACCGGGACGATCCTCCCGGCCACCCCCCTCGGCTGAGTCCAGGGTCCCGCCCCGGCGAGTCTCACAGGCACCTCACGGGCCCGGCACAGTCACCGCACAACCCCGACGGGGGATGGCGATGGCGGTGCCGGGCCCCCTAGTTTGGAATCACCCGGCACTCCGCCGGGCAGCTCACACACTGGGGAAGGGGCCACCATGGCTCGCAGCACACTGACCGCAACGATCACCGCCGCCGCACTCGCCGTCCCACTGGGGGCTGTCGCCGCACACGCAGACGACTCCGACGAGTTCACCCACACCATCGCGTTCGACGAGCCGGACGAGGACGGCCGGGTTCGCTTCTGGATGGAGGCCTCCGGTTGGATGGGGCCGCACATCGAGGGCCAGATGCCGGAGTACTCCATCTCCGCGAAGAAGCCCGGGGAGAGCCACTTCCACCACCAGGTAGTGGCGCCGCAGGGCGAGGAGCTGGTCTGCGTGGGGGGTGCCGACCCGTCCGAGGTCACGGTCTTCACCGACTACCCCGAGACGCCCCTGTCCGAGGAGCACGACGGGCTGTACATCCTGGCCACCGTCTGCGACGGGTCCGACGACGGCACCGAGGTGCTCGGTGTGCTCGAGCGTCGGGCCGACGGCAGCTGGGTCTCCACCAGCGGTCCCTTCGAGGTCGCGGACTACGCGGACGGTCGCGGCGACGGGTCGGGCCCCATCGTCGACACCGGCGTAACCCCGGCCGACCCGACGCCGTGGGCCGCGCTGCTCACCGGCGGTGCATTGCTGGGCCTGGGCGGTCTGGTGACCGCCCGCGGGGTCTCCGGGCGACGCGGCTGAGGCCGCCCACCCTCGCCGCCGGTCTGGCCGGTCTGGCGCTGCTGGCCGCGGGCGGCGCGACGGTGGTGGGCACCCGGCGACGCTGAGGGACCCGCCGGGCCGTCGGGTCCCGGGGAGGAATACCCTGAGGGGGTATCCGGTTGGATCGGATGCCCCCTTTTCGGGCACCTGCCGTGCACGCGGCAGCTGCCCACCAACCCGAGAGGAACCCTCATGAGCACCACCGAGTACACCGTCACCGGCATGACCTGCGGCCACTGCGAGATGTCCGTGCGCGAGGAGGTCTCCGAGGTCCCCGGCGTCCAGGACGTGCAGGTGAGCCACGAGACCGGGCGCCTGACCGTGGACGGCAGCGACGACGTCAACCAGGACGCCGTCATCGCCGCGGTCGAGGAGGCCGGCTACAGCGCCGTGCGCGCCTGATGGGCGCCGGAGCCCGGGTCGCGGCCTACCTCGGGGCGCTGGCGGTGGTCTTCGCCGGCGCCCTCGGGGCCGGGGCCGCCTTCGTGCCCGACCGCGTCGTGGACGACTGGATGGCCCGCCGCGGCTCCCACCAGCACGAGGCACCCCCCGTGGACCCCGACGAACACCCGCACACCCCCGACAGCGACGGAACCCCATGAGCACCCCCCCGGTCCTGGACAACTCCCCCATCGAGCTCGACCTGCAGGGCATGACCTGCGCGTCGTGCGCGAACCGTATCGAGCGCAAGCTGAACAAACTCGACGGGGTCGAGGCCACCGTCAACTACGCCACCGAGAAGGCCCGGGTGCAGGCCCCCGCGGGGTACGACCCCCAGCTCCTCGTGGACGAGGTGGCGAAGGCGGGGTACACGGCCAGCCTCCCGGCCCCGCCCCGCGACGAGACCGGCACGGCCGGGGAGACGGACGCGGCCGGGAACGCCGACCCGGAGCTGCACTCCCTGCGCCAGCGCGTGATCATCTCGGCCGCCCTCACGGTGCCGGTGATCGCGATGGCGATGGTCCCCGCCCTGCAGTTCACTTACTGGCAGTGGGCCTCCCTGACCCTGGCCGCGCCCGTCATCGTGTGGGGCGCCTGGCCCTTCCACAAGGCGGCGTGGACCAACCTGCGGCACGGGGCAGCCACCATGGACACGCTGGTGTCGATGGGGACGCTGGCCGCCTTCGGCTGGTCGCTCTACGCGCTCTTCCTGGGCACGGCCGGCACCCCCGGCATGACCCACCCCTTCGAGTTCACCGTCGCCCCGTCCGACGGCGCCGCCAACATCTACCTCGAGGCCGCCGCGGGGGTGACGCTGTTCATCCTGCTCGGTCGCTATTTCGAGAAGCGCTCCAAGCGCCAGGCCGGGGCCGCGCTGCGTGCCCTGCTGGAGCTGGGCGCCAAGGAGGTCACCGTCCTGCGCGACGGCCGGGAGGTCACCGTCCCCGCCGGGGAGCTGCAGGTGGGCGACGAGTTCGTCACCCGACCCGGCGAGAAGATCGCCACCGACGGGGAGGTCGTCTCCGGCTCCTCGGCCGTGGACGCCAGCATGCTCACCGGCGAGTCCCTGCCGGTCGAGGTGGGCCCGGGTGACACCGTCACCGGCGCCACCGTGAACGCTGGCGGGCGCCTGGTGGTCCGCGCCACCCGCGTGGGCTCCGACACCCAGCTGGCGCAGATGGCCCGCCTGGTGGAGGACGCCCAGACCGGCAAGGCCGAGGTCCAGCGCCTGGCCGACCGCATCTCCGGGGTGTTCGTGCCGATCGTCATCGGCATCGCCGTGGCCACCCTGGGGGCCTGGCTGGGCGCCGGCTTCCCGGCGACCGCGGCCTTCACCGCCGCGGTGGCGGTGCTCGTCATCGCCTGCCCCTGTGCACTCGGCCTGGCCACCCCCACCGCGCTGCTGGTGGGCACCGGCCGGGGCGCCCAGATGGGGGTGCTCATCAAGGGCCCGGAGGTGCTCGAGTCCACCCGCACCGTCGACACCGTGGTGCTGGACAAGACCGGCACGGTCACCACCGGCGAGATGACCCTGGCCGATGCGGTGAGCGCCGAGGGCAGCGACCGCGAGGACGTGCTGCGCGCGGCGGGGGCCCTGGAGAGCTCCTCGGAGCACCCCATCGCGCGGGCGATCGTTGCCGGCGCCCGGGCCGAGCTGGGCGACCTGCCCACCCCCACCGACTTCTCGAACCTCGAGGGCCGCGGTGTCCGCGGCACGGTGGACGGCCACCGGGTCCTCGTGGGGCGCCCCGCCCTCCTGGCCGACGAGGGCATGCCGCTGGGCGCGCACCTCCAGGAGGCCCTGGAGGCCGCCCAGCAGCAGGGCCGCACCGCCGTGGCGGTCGGCTGGGACGGTGCCGCGCGGGGCGTGCTGGTGGTCTCCGACACCGTCAAGACCACCAGTGCCGAGGCCATCGACCGGCTCCGTGGGCTCGGGCTGACGCCGGTGCTGCTGACCGGCGACAACGAGGCCGCCGCCCGGCACATCGCCGCCGAGGTGGGCATCGAGGAGGTCATCGCGGAGGTCCTGCCGCAGGACAAGGTGGACGTCGTCCGCCGCCTGCAGGAGCAGGGCAAGGTGGTGGCCATGGTCGGCGACGGCGTGAACGACGCCCCCGCGCTGGCCCAGGCGGACCTGGGGCTGGCCATGGGCACCGGGACGGACGTCGCCATCGAGGCCTCGGACATCACCCTGGTGCGGGGCGACCTGCGCAGCGCCGTGGACGCCATCCGCCTCTCCCGGCGGACCCTCTCGACCATCAAGACCAACCTGTTCTGGGCCTTCGCCTACAACGTGGCCGCCATCCCGGTGGCCGCCCTGGGCATGCTCAACCCGATGCTGGCCGGCTTCGCCATGGCCTTCTCCAGCGTCTTCGTGGTGGGCAACAGCCTGCGACTGCGTGGCTTCCGCTCGGTCTCGGCCTGACCCACCCCCCCGACAGCACCCCCGGAGGAGCCATGGAGCACTCAGAGCACGACCACCACCACGGGTACATCACCGACAAGGAGGCCTACCTCAAGCGCATGCGCCGCATCGAGGGGCAGGCCCGCGGCATCGCGCGGATGATCGAGGAGGAGAAGTACTGCATCGACATCCTCACCCAGGTCAGCGCCGTCACCAGCGCCCTGGAGGGTGTGGCGCTCGGGCTGCTGGAGGAGCACCTGCGCACCTGCGTCGTGGACGCAGCCCGCACCGGTGATGCGGAGGCCGATGCCCTGGTCAAGGAGGCGACGGCAGCCATCACCCGGCTGGTCCGTTCCTGAGCTCCCGGCCAGGGCACCTACGCTGGAGGGGCGACCCTCCCCCGAACAAGGAGCATCATGCGGACCACCCCCGACCCACCGCCCGCCTCGCGATCGTCACGGCGGTGGCCGGAGGCGCGCTGCTCGCAGGCTCCTCCACGGCCCACGCGGCACCCGGGGAGCAGGACACCCCCACGCCGCAGGTGACCCTCGAGGTGCAGCCCGCCGAGGACGGCGAGGGCCACAGCTGGCAGGCCACCTTCGAGGGAGCCCACCTGCAGCCGGCCGACGGCAGCCCCCGCATCGAGTGGCTCGTGGACACCTACGCCCCCGAGAGCGGGCCGCGCCCCGTCACCGTCGCCGCCGGCGCCGAGGCGGACCCGCACTGTGAGCCCGGCACGAAGGTCCACCAGCAGGACACCCTCACGGCCGAGCGCACGGACCTGACGGTGAACCCCATCCCCCGTGGCACCGACCGGGTGATGGTCTACGGCTCCTACTGCGCCGCCGACGGGTCCGTGCACCGGTTCGAGGTCGAGAACGACCTCCGCATCGGGCCGGCCGGCCGGGTCGTCGTGGACTCCTACCCCCTGCTGGACGACCGCGTGCGCGAGGAGGACCCCCGCCCGCGGGGTGATGGGCCCATCATCGACACCGGTCTCGCGGCGACCACGGGTGGCGCCGCCGCACCGTGGGCAGCTGGCCTGGCCGGTCTGGGACTCCTGGCAGCGGGCACCGGCCTCGTGGCCCGGGGCCGCACGCACTGAGGCCCTGATAGGACCGCGCGTCCGCCCTTCTGCACGAGGAGCTCCCATGCCCCGTGTTCTGCCCGGGGCGATGACCGCCGCCCTGACCCTCTGTCTCGTCCCCGCGATCGCCACCGCTGCCCCTCACAGTTCCGCCACACCCGGCGCACAAAGGCCTCACAAGCGCGGCGGGCCCCTCCCCCGCGGCTCCCGCACGTGGCTAGCGTCACAGGTGGACAGACAGTCCAACCGGGCCACTGGCCCGAACCCGAGGGGAGAGTTCTCACCATGTCTCGCACCACGATCCGCATCGCCGCCGCCACCGTCGCCCTGCTGGGGCTGCCGCTCGCCGGCGCGGCCCACGCCGACGAGCCCGGCGAGCCGCCGGCCCGCGATCCGCTGCCGACCACCTTCTCGACCGGAGACGCGGGCGATGCCCCTGACCTCCCGTGGGAGGTCACGGTCGGCGGTGAGTTCACCGAGCTGCCGTTCAGCGGGGACGGCCTGGTGTCGCTGACGGTCGAGTCGGGCAAGACGAACGACCTCATCATCACCGGCCCCGACACCCATCGGACGCTCATCGGTGGCCAGCAGGACGACAGCGTCGACTACGCCACCCAGACCTGCCCCGACACCGCGGAGCTCGCCCCGTCGCCGGTGACCTTCACCAGCTCCGACCCGTCCTGGTTGTGGTCGAACGGCGACAAGGAGCCGTACGCGACCCAGGGGCTCGAGAGCGACATGCGGTCGGTGAGCATCCAGTCCCTGGTGTGCCAGCCGAACACGGTGGACAGCCTCTACGGGCCGATGCTCTTCTCCACCGACTACTACGTGCTCGACGCCGAGGGCGACTTCGTCCGCATCGCCTCGCAGACGATGGAGGCCACCGGCCGGGAGGGAAGCACGCCGCACTGGTTCACCGAGGACGGCTGGGAGTTCCTCGCGGACTACGCGGGGCAGGTCCGTCCCGACGACACCTCCAACGAGGAGTGGGCGGACCGGATGGTGGCCGAGGGCATCGTCCCGGAGGACAAGCGCTGGTACGTGGCGAACACCGACCCCGGCACCGGGCCGATCATCGACACGGGGCGCACCGCGCCCGCATCGACAGAGGTCGCACCGTGGGCCGTGGGCCTGGCCGGTGTGGGCCTGCTGGGTGCCGGCGCCACCACCCTGGCCCGCCGCCAGCGCGCCTGACCAGGCACACACAGCGGGGCCCGGGAGTCAGCTCCCGGGCCCCGCTGTGCGTGCGCGCTCACCGCCCGAAGGGGCGGGAGGCCGCGGATCAGAAGTTGCCGCGCAGCTCCTGCTCGCGCTCGATGGCCTCGAACAGCGCCTTGAAGTTGCCGATGCCGAAGCCCAGCGAGCCGTGGCGCTCGATCAACTCGAAGAACACCGTGGGGCGGTCGCCGATCGGCTTGGTGAAGATCTGCAGCAGGTAGCCGTCCTCGTCGCGGTCCACCAGGATGCCGCGCTTCTGCAGCTCCTCGATGGGGACGCGCACGTTGCCGATGCGCTCACGCAGCTCCGGGTCCTCGTAGTAGGAGTCCGGGGTGGCCAGGAACTCGACGCCCTCGGCACGCATGCGGTCGACGGTCGTGATGATGTCGTTCGTGGCCAGGGCCAGGTGCTGGGCACCGGCGCAGCCGTAGAACTCCAGGTACTCATCGATCTGCGACTTCTTCTTGGCGATCGCCGGCTCGTTGAGCGGGAACTTCACGCGGTGGTTGCCGTTGGCCACCACCTTGGACATCAGCGCGGAGTAGTCGGTGGCGATGTCGTCGCCCACGAACTCGGCCATGTCCGTGAAGCCCATGACGCGGTGGTAGAACTCCACCCACTCATCCATCTTGCCGAGCTCGACGTTGCCGACGATGTGGTCCAGGGCCTGGAACAGGCGCTTCGGCGAGCCCTCGCGCTTGACGTAGGTGCCCTCGCGCGCCTCGTAGCCCGGCAGGTAGGGGCCGGCGTAGCGGGTCCCGTCGACCTCCCGCTGGACGAGGGTGTGCCGGGTCTCCCCGTAGGTCGCGATGGCGCCGACGCGCACGGTGCCGTGGTCGTCGCTCAGGTCCGTGGGCTCCTGGAGCACCGTGGCACCCACCGAGCGGGCGTGCTCGATGCACTGGTCGACGTCCGGCACCTCCAGGGAGATGTCCACCACGCCGTCACCGTGCGCGCGGTGGTGGTCCAGCAGCGGGGACTGGGGGTCCACCGCGCCCTTCAGCACGAACTTGATGTTGCCCGACTTCAGGACGAACGCCTTGTGGTCGCGGTTGCCGTTCTCGGGGCCGGAGTAGGCGACCAGCTCCATGCCGAAAGCCGACTGGTAGAAGTGCGCAGCCTGCGTGGCGTTGCCCACCACGAAGACGATGGAGTCCCAGCCGGTCACCGGGAAGGGGTCGTTGGAGCCGTCGTACTCCACCAGGCCGACCAGCTGCTTGAGCTGCTCGACGGACAGGTTCTCGGCCTGCTCCTGGTTCGTCAGGGCGGTCAGGGTGGTGTCAGTCATGTGGGTAATGTGCATCACACCGGCTGGTCCCTGCCAACAAGGCTCACACCACTGGACAATCTGCTCAGTGAGTCCGTCCTGACACGTGGCAACATGTGCGTCATGCACAGTGACGAGGACCAGCCCGCCCGGTCCCGGCTCGACGAGCTCGACCGGCGTATCCTGCGGCTCTTCCTGGACGCGCCCCACATCGGCGTGCTGGGGGCCTCCCGCGAGCTGGGGGTCGCCCGCGGCACCGTCACCGCCCGTCTGGCCCGGCTCGAGCAGCGGGGCGTGATCCGCACCTGGGGCCCGCGTCTGGACCCGGCACGGATGGGCTACCCGGTCACTGCCTTCGTGACCCTGCAGGTGCACCAGACACCGGGCCACGAGTCGGTGTCCGCGCACCTCGCGAGCATCCCCCAGGTCATCGAGGCGCACACCACCACCGGTGACGGGGACCTGCTGGCGCGTGTGGTGGCCGCGAGCAACCGCGACCTCCAGGACGTCGTCGATGCTGTGGTCGCGCACCCCAACGTGGCGCGCGCCTCCACCGTCATCGCGCTGGACGAGCGGGTGCCCGCACGCTCCCGCGAGCTCCTCCGCGACTGACCCGACCACTGCCACGTCCCGCCCCCCCCCACCACCGTCGCTGCCAGCCCGCGGCTGCGCCCCAGACCACCGACCGCCCTCAGTCCGCGGCGTCGTACGACTCCACCACGGCGACGCTCAGCGGGAAGTCCACCGGGCTGCCGGGGAACAGCAGCACACCGGCACGGCGCGCCGCCTCCCGCACGCACTCGGCCACCTCGTCCGCGAACTCCTCGGGGGCGTGGACGATCACCTCGTCGTGCAGGAAGTAGACCAGCTCCGGTCTCGATGCGGTGAGCCCACCGGGTCCGCCGTCCCCCTCCCGCATCCCACCGGGGCCGTGGAGGTCGTCCAGCCCCCGCCGCAGGAAACCCATCCAGCACAGGGCCCACTCGGCAGCGGTCCCCTGTACGACGAAGTTGCGGGTGAAGCGGCCCCACTCGCGGGCCGCCGAGTGCGCTCGCCGCTCCGCAGCCGGGGACGCGTCGGGGTGCTGGGCGGCGGCCTGTGCCTCGCGCCAGAAGGCAGGGGGCGCCGGTGAGGTGCGCCCCAGCCAGGTGGACACCCGCTCCCCCCGCTCCCCGGCGGCCGCGGCGGCGTCCACCCACCCCATCGCCCGGGGGTAGGCCCGGCGCAGCCGCGCCATGAGGGCACCGGCCTCGCCGGAGGTCGCGCCGTACATGGCCCCCAGCATCGCGACCTTCGCGTGGGCACGGGTGTCGACCACGCCCTCGTCCACCAGGCCCTGGTACAGGTCGCCGGCCGCCGCCGCACGGGCCATCGCGCCGTCCTGGGACATCGCGGCCAGCACCCGGGGCTCCAGCTGGGCGGCGTCGGCCACCACCAGGCGCCATCCCGGCTCCGCGCGCACCGCCGAGCGGATCTGCTGGGGCAGCTGGAGCGCCCCGCCCCCGCGGCTGGCCCAGCGGCCGGTCACCACGCCGCCGGCCACCCAGTCCGGGCGGAACCGTCCGTCGCGCACCCAGTGCCGCATCCACGACCAGCCGTTGGCCGTGTACAGCCGCGCCAGGGCCTTGTACTCCAGCAACGGCTCGATGACCGGGTGGTCCAGGCCGCGCAGCTCCCACTTGCGGGTACTGGTGACCTCCAGACCCGCGCGGCGCAGGGCGGCGACGAGGGTGGGCGCCGAGTCCGGGTTGAGCCCGGGGGCGTCCAGGGTCTCGCGGATGCGGGCGACCAGCGCAGCCATCCGCGCCGGGCGGCCACCGTGACGGTCGGCCTCCCCCAGCGCGGTGGTGAGCTGGGCGTGGTGGACGGACGCGTCGAAGGGGACCCCGGCGTGGTTGAGCTCCTGCGCGATGAGGCCTCCGACGGACTCCGCGTGGCACAGCAGGGCCAACCGGCCCCCGTCGCGGGCCTCTGCCAGACAGGCCTGCTGGGCGCGGTGCTCGGCGAGGCAGGCCTCGAGGTCCGGGCCCGGGGCCGCGACGTCGAACAGGGCCACCTCGGTGTCCGCCGGCGGGGCGGGGGTCAGGGACGCCGCAGCCCGCACCTCGTCCCACACGGAGTCCGGCGCCCGGGCGTAGTCGGTGTGCGCCACCGCGGCCGCCGACCGCAGGATCGCGCGTTGCAGGCCGAGGTCCACCGCGCGCGGCACCCGCACGCCGGCCCGCAGCAGCGGGAGGTGGACCGATGCGGAGTCCGCCCACACCCAACGCACGCTCACCCCATTGGCCCCGGCACCGGCCACGGCATCGGCCCCGGTGCCGGCGCCTGTGGGCAGGCGCTCGGCGACCCACCCGGGGAACTCGTCCCACGGCACATCCCACCGCTGGCCCACCACGCCGTCCACGACCGCGGCGACCTCAGCGACCTCGCCCCTGCGCGCCACGACGAGGTCCATGCGCGTGACCGTCAGCGTCGCCCGACGAACCAGCGGCGGATGGTCTCGATCCGCTGGGTCACCTGCTCCTGCGTGGCCGTCTCCAGGGAGGGTCCCCCGCACTGGCGCCGCAGGTCCATGTGCACGGTCGCGTGCGGGGTGCCCTTCTTCTGCGCGTAGGCGCTCACCAGCTTGTTGAGCTCCTTGCGCGAGGCCTGCAGGGCGCGGTGGGCGGCGATCGGCTGCTCCCCACCCTGCGCGGCGGTCTTCTTGCCCCGTGAGACCTGCTTGGCCTGCCGCTCCCGGAGCAGCTCGGTCATCTGGTCGGGCTCCAGCAGTCCGGGCAGCCCCAAGTACTCGGCCTCGTCCTCGCTGGCGGGTTCGGTGCCCAGGCCCCACTGCTGGGCATCGAAGAGCACGTGGTCGAACTCGGCGGAGGACTCCAGCGCCTCGTACCCGGGGCCGAGCTCGTCGCTGAGCCGCTCACTGGCGTTGGCCCGCGCGAGCTCGTCCTCCTCCGGCGCCCAGATCGCGTCCTCACCGGTGGGCCCCGGACGGTCCAGCGCGTGGTCCCGCTCGGCCTCCAGCTCCGAGGCCAGCGCCAGCACCGGCGTCACCGAGGGCAGGAAGATCGATGCGGTCTCGCCCCGCCGGCGGGTGCGCACGAAGCGCCCCACGGCCTGGGCGAAGAACAGCGGCGTCTGGGTGGAGGTGGCGTAGACGCCCACGCACAGCCGGGGCACGTCGACCCCCTCGGACACCATCCGCACCGCCACCATCCACCGCGAGTCCCCCTCGGCGAAGGTCTCGATGCGGGCGGACGCCCCCGCATCGTCGGAGAGGACCACGGTCGGCTTCTCCCCCGTCACGGCCTCCAGGTGACGGGCGTAGGCGCGCGCGTTCTTCTGGTTCGACGCGATGACCAGGCCCCCCGCATCGGGCACGTGGCGACGCACCTCGGTGAGGCGCTTGTCGGCGGCGGTGAGCACGGCGGGCACCCACTCCCCCTCCGGGTCCAGCGCGGTGCGCCAGGCCTGGGCGGTGAGGTCCTTGGTGAGCGGCTCCCCGAGCCGGGCGGCCATCTCGTCGCCCGCCTTGGTGCGCCACTTCATCGCGCCGCCGTAGGCCATGAAGAGCACCGGGCGCACGACCCCGTCGGACAGGGCGTTGGCGTAGCCGTAGGCGTAGTCGCTGGCGGAGCGGCGGATGCCGTCCGCACCCTCCTCGTAGCGGACGAACGGGATGGGGTTGGAGTCCGAGCGGAAGGGTGTGCCGGTCAGCGACAGGCGCCGCGTGGCCGGCGTGAAGGCCTGGCGGATGGCGTCGCCCCAGCTGCGGGCGTCACCGCCGTGGTGGATCTCGTCGAGGATCACCAGGGTGCTGGCCTCACGGGTGCGCTGCTCGTGGAGGGTGGGGTCGGCGGCGATGCCCGCGTAGGTCATCGCGATGCCGTGGAAGTCCCGGCTGTGGGCCCGCTGGCTGTTCGTGAAGCGCGGGTCCAGGTGGATGCCCACCTTGGCGGCCGCATCGGCCCACTGGGTCTTGAGGTGCTCGGTGGGCGCCACCACGGTGATCTGGGTGACCACGCCCTCGGCCAGCAGGTCGGCGGCCACCTTCAGGGCGAAGGTCGTCTTGCCGGCGCCGGGCGTGGCGACGGCGAGGAAGTCCCGCCCGCCCGATGCGGCGAGGGACTGGTAGCGCTCCAGGGCCTCGGACTGCCAGGCGCGGAGCTTCGGCGCGGTGCCCCAGGCAGCGCGGTCGGGGTAGGCGGGTGAGAGGTGGTCGGCGGCGGAGGTGCTCATCTGCCGCCGGGCTCAGTTGCCGTCGCCCGAGCCGGAGTCCCCGCCGCCGTCCTGCGGGTCGCGGAGCCCTTCGTGGATCTCCTTGCACACCGGGCACACCGGGAAGCGGTCGGGATTGCGACCGGGCACCCAGATCTTGCCGCACAGTGCGGTGACGGGCTCGCCCGACATCGCGCTCTCGAGGATCTTCTCCTTGCGCACGTAGTGGCTGAAGCGCTCGTGGTCCCCGGGCTCGACCGGCTGGGTCTCGCGCTCGGTCCGCTCCAGCAGACCGGTGGAGGTCCCGGGGTCGGACAGGCCGCCCGGGTCACCGGGGCCACCCGGGTCCATCGGCTGGCTCATGACCGTGACCGCGCCGGCGTGGACAGGTGCGGTGCGGGTGGGGGTCCGGGTCGTGGAACGCATACCGAGCATTCTAGTGCCGACCACCGACAGCCACGCCCTGGCGGAGCCCACCGGCATCGAACACCGCACCGGTGCTGGTCTCGACTGGCGAGATCAGCACCGGTGCGGTGTTCACGGATGCGGGCAGCTCAGGCGTGCAGCTGCCTCACGGTGGTGACGCGGGTCAGTCGCCCTGCCGGCGCGGGCCACGCTTCGGGCCGCCCTGACCGCGGTAGCCGCCGCTCTGGCCACGGCGCTCGAAACCACCGGAGCGACCCTGGCCGCCGTAGCCACCCCTGCGGTCACCACCGCCCCCGCCGTCACGGCGCGGGCCACGGCTGTGGCCGCCCTCGCCCTCGCGGCGCGGGCCTCGGTCGGATCGCTGGCCACCGTGCCCGCCGTAGCCACCACGGCCACCCTGGCCGCCGGGGCGGCCACGTCCACCGGGCCCACCACGGCCGCCTCGGTAGGGCGGCTTGGGCGGCGCCAGCATCCGCCGGACGCGGGACTCGTCCACCGCCTCCCGCGGCTGCACGTCGGCGCCGGTGATGGCCACCAGCTCGTCGCTGTCGGGCTCCATCGTCTGCGGCTTCGCGTCCACACCCGCCTGGTCCAGCAGGCGCTGCATGGTGCGCTTCTGGTGCGGCAGCGCAAGCGTCACCACCACACCCTTGCCACCGGCCCGCGCCGTGCGGCCCGCGCGGTGCAGGTAGTCCTTGTGGTCCGCCGGCGGGTCCACCTGGAGCACCATCGAGACGTCGTCGACGTGGATGCCGCGGGCGGCCACGTCGGTCGCGACCAGCACCGGCAGGCCCCCGTCCTTGAAGGCGGCCAGCACGCGATTGCGCTGGGCCTGGTTGAGCCCGCCGTGGAGGGCCGCCGCGAACACGCCGGACTCCCGCAGCTGCTCGGCCACGCGGTCGGCGCCCAGCTTGGTCCGGACGAAGACCACCGTGCGGCCATCACGCGCGGCGATCTGGTTGGTGAGCGTCTTCTTGTGGTGCGGGTGCACCAGGAAGGCGCGGTGCTCCATTGTCGTCACCGATGCGGTGGCGTCGTCGGTGGAGTGCGTCACCGGGTCCACCAGGTAGTTCTCCACCAGCTGGTCGATCCCGTTGTCCAGGGTGGCGCTGAACAGCATCCGCTGCCCACCCGAGGGCATCAGGTCCATGATTTGCGTGACCTCGGGCAGGAAGCCCATCTCGGCCATGTGGTCGGCCTCGTCCAGCACGGCGATCTCCACGGCCGAGAGGTCGGCAGCGCCCTTCTCGATGAGGTCGATGAGGCGCCCCGGCGTCGCGATGAGGATGTCCAGACCCCGCTCCAGGGCGGAGATCTGGGGCGGGTAGGGCAGGCCGCCGGCCACGAGCTTGTGCTTCAGGCCGGCCACGTGGGCGAACGGCTGCAACGCGTCGGAGACCTGCATCGCGAGCTCGCGGGTGGGGGTCAGGATGACGGCGCGCGGCTTGTTGCGCTGTGCCCTGCCGCCCTCCAACCGGGCGATGGTGGGCAGCCCGAACGCGAGCGTCTTGCCCGAGCCCGTCCGGCCGCGGCCCAGCAGGTCACGGCCCGCCAGCGAGTCCGGCAGCGTCGCCGCCTGGATCGGGAAGGCGGTGCTGATGCCGTCGCGCGCCAGACGCTCGACGAGCACCTGGGGGACGCCCAGCTCGGCGAAGGTGGGCCCCTGGTGCTCGACCTTCTCCGACGGGGCGGCGGCGAGGGTCTGCTCGGGTGCCGTCTTCTCCACCTGGTCGGCGGGCGGCGCCACCGGTGCGGACGTCTCGGGCGCCGGGGGCTGGGTGCGTGCCTCGGGCGCCACCGGCTCCTGCCTGCGGTCGTCGCGGCGCTGCTCGACGCGGTCCTCCCACGGTCGGGCAGGGTTGTGGCGCGACGTGCGCTCGGCGTGCTGGTCGCGCAGCGGGCGGGCCCCGCGCTGCTGGTCGCGGCCCTTGAAGCCGCCACGGTCATCACGGCCCTTGAACCCGCCCCGGTCGTCACGGCGGTCGTCACGGCCCTTGAACCCGCCCCGGTCGTCGCGACGGTCGTCACGGCCCTTGAACCCGCCCCGGTCATCCCGGCGGTCGTCACGGCCCTTGAACCCGCCCCGGTCGTCACGGCGGTCGTCACGGCCCTTGAACCCGCCCCGGTCGTCACGGCGGTCGTCACGGCCCTTGAACCCGCCCCGGTCGTCACGGCGGTCACTGCCGGAACCCACGGCCGCCCGGCGCCCCTCACGCCACTCGGCCGCCTCGGCGTCACGCTTCGCGCGGTTGCGCTCGATCCTCTTCTTGGTGGCCTTCTTCGCCGCCTTCGCATCCTCCTTGACGATGCGGGCGCTCTTGGCCGACGCCTTCTGGGTGCTGCTCCAGCGCTGCTTCTTACCGATTCGGCGGGGTCCGTTGCTCGGCATCAGGCGTCGGCTCGCTGGGAGCCGGTGCGCTTCGTGGGAATGTTCATCAGGGCAATCGCTTCCGTCTTGGGTCCGGGTGCCTGGGCCTGCTCGTCACGCTCGACGGCGCGGCTGACGGCCCGGGCCACCACCGTGGAGACGTCCTTGTGGAAGACGCTCGGGATGATGTAGGTCGGGTTGAGCTCGTCGGGCGTCACCACGTCAGCGAGGGCGTGGGCCGCGGCGAGCATGAGGTCGTCGGTGACCGTCTCGCTGCGGGCATCCAGCAGCCCCCGGAAGACTCCGGGGAAGACGAGCACGTTGTTGATCTGGTTGGCGAAGTCACTGCGCCCGGTCGCCACGACGGTCGCGTGCTTCGCGGCCTCCTGCGGGTCGACCTCGGGCGTGGGGTTCGCCATCGCGAAGACGACGGCGTCAGTGTTCATGGTGGCAATGTCGTCACCGGTCAGGATATTCCCGGCAGAGACACCGATGAAGACGTCGGCCCCCCGCAGCGCGTCCTGGAGGGTGCCGCGGTGACGCTCGGGGTTGGTGTGGTCGGCGATCCACTTGAGCTGCTCGTCGTCACCGTTCTTGATGTCGTCGCGCTCCGGGTTCACGATGCCGTTGACGTCGGCCACCGTCACGTGGCGGGCGCCCGCCTTCATCAGCAGGCGCATGATCGCCGTGCCGGCCGCACCCGCCCCGGACTGCACGATCTGCACGTCCTCGAGCTTCTTGCCCACCACGCGCAGGGCGTTGGTCAGCGCGGCGACGGCGACGATGGCGGTGCCGTGCTGGTCGTCGTGGAAGACCGGGATGTCGAGCTCCTCACGCAGGCGACGCTCGATCTCGAAGCAGCGCGGCGCGGAGATGTCCTCGAGGTTGATGCCGGCGAAGGCCGGGGCGATCGCCTTCACGTGGGCCACGATGTCCTCGACGCCGTTGGCGTCCAGGCAGATCGGGAAGGCGTCCACGTCCGCGAAGCGCTTGAACAGGGCGGCCTTGCCCTCCATCACCGGCATGGCGGCCAGCGGGCCGATGTTGCCGAGCCCCAGCACCGCGGTGCCGTCGGTGACCACCGCGACGGTGTTGCGCTTGATGGTCAGGCGCCGGGCGTCCTCGGGGTTCTTCGCGATGGCCGCGCAGACCCGCGCGACACCCGGGGTGTAGATCAGCGAGAGGTCGTCACGGTTGCGGATGGGCATCTTCGGCTCGACCGTGATCTTGCCGCCGAGGTGCGCCAGGAAGGTGCGGTCCGAGATCCGCTCGATCTGCACGCCCTCGATGTCGTTCAGCGCCGCGACGATCTCCTCGTTGTGGTCGGCGCTCGTGCCGGCCACCGTGAGGTCGATCGTCATGGCCTGCGGCGTGGAGTCGCTGATGTCCAGGGCGGTCGTCATGCCGCCCGCGGCGGCGACGGCGCTGGTCAGCTCCCCGATGGTGGTCGCCCGGGCGGGCGCGGTCAGGCGGATGGTCAGGGCATTGGACGCCGAAGGCACAGCACTCATGTCCCCATTGTGGCGCATCGACGGCCCGGGACTCCGCGACCGGGCCGCTGCAGCCCAGAACGTCGCCGGGATCACTCCCCGCCCGCGGAATGACGCCGGATCCGTCCGCTACTGTTGCCGCATGCCGGTCACCACCCTCACGGATGACACCTTCGAGTCCGCTGTGACGTCCGCCGAGGCCGCGGTCGTCGTCCTCACCGATGCCCACTGCTCCACCTGCGGCCACTACACGACCGTGGTCGAGCGGGTCGCCGAGCAGATGGCCGACGAGGCCGAGTTCTACTTCGTGAGCCACGACTCCGCCCCCGAGGTCTACGCCTCCAGCGGCGTGCGTTCCGTGCCGACCACGGTCATCTTCCGACAGGGCATGCTCCTGCACCTGGACTCCGGTGCCCACACGGAGGAGAACCTGGCGCAGCTGGTCCACGTGTTCGCCGAGGCGGACGTCGAGGAGATGCGCCAGGCGGTCCAGGAGCAGGGGACGACCGTCATCGGCCAAGAGGACTGACCCCATCGGCCACGGGCGCCCCGAGCGGGCACCTGCGGCCCCACGCACACGACGAAGGCCGCCTCCGGATCTCTCCGGGGGCGGCCTTCGCGCTTCGCAACTGCGGGGCGATGACGTGACACTGGTGGTGGAGATGGCGGGAATCGAACCCGCGTCCGTCGTCACACGACCAGGGCTTCTCCGGGCGCAGTGCGCTGTGGATTTTCTCGGCCCCAGGACTCGCACGCACACGTCTCCTGACAGGCCCAGTCGAGTAAGAGTCCCACCCAGCACCTCGACGATGCTGGGCAGCAAGTTTCCTAGATGATGCCAGGCACTGAGTCGGAAACTAGCTCAGGCTGACAGACTTCGGGCTCGCTCAGGCGGCGAGGGCGAAGTCGGTGCGCTTGGAATTGGCACCTATTGGTTTGCAAGGAACGTTTACGAGATGACCTTGCCTTCTCGGCCCGCTTCCCCTGGGACAGTGATCGACGTCGAAACCGATCATCCCCATGGGGTCACGTCATCGCTGTGCAGTTGTGAAGGATCATGCCCGCCGCAGCGGGTGTCGTGCATCGTACTGGTCAACACCGGCGCTGGCCAGTGCATTCCCGCTGCCCTCAGTGCCCCTGCCCCCCGGGACGGGCCCGGTTCTGTCTTCTCCCCGTCCAAGCGACCCCGTTCACGCGGGGCAGTCTGGCCGGGGAGAAGGCAGTTTGCGCGGGGTGGGTGGTACGGGGGCGGGCAGCTCGCTCAGCGGCCCTGCTGCATCTGGTAGCGCAGGCTCATCTGCGCCTGCTTCTCCCGCTCGTCCTGCTTCTCGCGCAGGGCGTGGCGCTTGTCGTACTGCTTCTTGCCCTTGGCCAGCGCGATCTCGACCTTGACCCGCCCGTCCTTGAAGTACAGCCGCAGCGGCACGATGGTGTGGCCGGCCTCGTTCGACTTGCCGATGAGCTTGTCGAGCTCGTGACGGTGCAAGAGCATCTTCCGCTTGCGGCGCGCGGAGTGGTTGGTCCACGACCCGTTGAGGTACTCCGGGATGTGCACGTTCTCCAGGAAGAGCTCACCGTTGCGATCCGTGGCATACCCGTCCACCAACGAGGCCCGCCCCATCCGCAGTGACTTCACCTCGGTACCCGTGAGCGCGAGCCCGGCCTCGTAGGTGTCCTCGATGATGTAGTCGTGCCGCGCCTTGCGGTTGGTGGCGACGACCTTGTTGCGCGGGTCGTCCTTCGCCTGCTTCTTCTTCGTGGCCATCGCTCCTCCTTCCGTGGGCACAGACCTCCGTCAACCGGCCCGATCGTTCCTCCGATGCGGGGTGCACCCATCGAGGGGGGCGACGGTGAACCGTACCGGAGCAACGCCGCGGGGCGCACCCGGATTCCCGAGCGCGCCCCGGGGCGCTTGCTGGGTCGCGAGCGCTCAGGCGCGCCGCTCCCCCGCCCGCACCCGCCAGCTGGCCGCAGCGCCACCGAGCAGTGACCCGAGCAGGCCACCGACCGCCACCAGCGCGAGGGCGACCCAGGGCAGGCTTCCCACGACGATCGTGTTGTTCACCAACGGGTTGATCGTGAACAACGACAGGAGGATGCCCGCCAGACCACCCAGCGTCGCCATGGAACCCACCAACAAACTCACCTGCAGCACGGCCGATCGAAGCCACCGGGCGCCCAGGCCGCTGGCCTTGAGACCCGCCAGGAGCGGCACCAGGCTGCGCACCAATCCGCGCATGCCGACTGCGCACACCAACAGAGCCAGAAGAGTGAAGGCTGTCGCCGAGAGTTGAACACCCATGGAGATGGGGATGGGGTCGGTGACGCTCGTGGGCCACACCATGACGGGGTTGACGGAGTTCTCCTCGGCCCAACGAGCCGCCTGCCGGTCCTGCGCGGGGGTCAGACCGGAGTGCACCCACAGGGTGTCCACCCGTGCAGGTCTTCCCGGCTCCCCACGGCGAAGGGACTGGAGGTACTTCAGGTCCTCATGCACAACGAGTGCTGTCTCGGTTCCGCCTGGCTCAGTGGTCAACGGCAGCCCGCGGGGTGACGCCAACGCATGTTCCTGCTCGCCGGTGAGCTCGCCGAAGATGGCCTCGGCATCTGCCACGTCGCGAACAGCCCACCACGACTCGTAGTCGCCATCTTCCGTCGGCTGGTCGGCGTACCAGACCACCACTGGGTCCCCCAACCCCATGTCCTGCTGAAACTGGGCGTGGAGTTCACCGTCCGGCGGTTGTCCCGGGGCCGTCCCTTTGAACGCGACAAGCCCCGGCGGCATACCGGTGGAGGAGCTGGCGTTGAGGTGCGCGGTCAGACCGGCTGCCACCGCGAAGGTGGATCCGACAATGCTGCTGAGAAGGGCCACCACAACCACCAGGCCGGTCAGACCGCCGGCTTGGCGATTCACCAGGCGGCGAGCCAGCAGGCCGGGCCCCACCGCACCGTGGCTCGGCAACAGACTCATGGCTGCTCCAGCGATGAGAGCAGTGCCCAAGCAACTCGCGAGCATCGTCAGCAGGATGGCGGTGTACCCCCTGCCCTGAAATGCTCCCACGATGGCCAGCACACATAGCACGGCACCTGCGACCGCCATCACGCGCGGAGGAAGAGCGCGCCGTGACGCTGGACGCGGACGGGCCCCTGTGGGGAGCGCCGTCAGCAGCCCGACCACTGCGAGGCCCGTCAGAACACCGACCCCGATGGGAGACCCCCACCACTGGAAGGGCGGCAGCGGCCTATCGCCCGCGAGAAGGAATCGCCTCATGGCCGCCGTGGCTGCGAGTGACCCCAGCCACGCCCCGGCCAGTACCGCGGTTGCCGCACAGAGCGCTGCGAGGACTGCGGCACGATGCAGGTCACGCGTCGGCAGACCCACTCGTCGCAGGGGGACGGTGGTGCGCCGCAGGGCACGCAGCATCAGGGCTCCGGTCATGAGCGCCCCAAGCCACACCGCCAGCACGGCCGGGAGCCTCCGCTCCATCCACGCCTTCGCGCTGAAAGACGAAGCCTTCGCGCGAATCTCCTCGGCGGTGTAGGACGGGTCCAGCCCACCTGTCTCCACCTCCCGGTCCAGACGTGATGCCGCCGCAGCCGGATCTGGGCTGCTCCAGTAGACCTCGCGGTAGCTCGTGATGCCCGCTCGCTCAACGGCTGCGGGGGAGATCTGCCAAGTCCGCCAGGTCCCCGGCGCACCATGCACCACCTCCTGCGATGAGGCCCACACCGAGCTCACCACACCCACCACAGTGAGCTTCAACTCACCATGGACGGGCCGCAACTCGCTTCCGACACGCAGCCCGGTGGCCTCACTCACCGCCACCTCGCCGGGACGAGTGGGCCACCGCCCCGAAGCGAGTTCGAGGTCGCCCGCCACAGAGGGGTTCGGTAGGGGCTGTTCGTAGTACGACAAGCCCTTCGAGCCTGCAGTTGTCTGCACCTCCAGCGACGCGAGCAAGCGAACGGCATCGACCTCAACGCCGTCGAACAATCCGCCCGTGTCCGCGGGTGATCGGCCAGGTGGCACCGGCGCCGCCATGGTGGTCCCGCCGTCACTCCCACCCAGCACCGAGACGACCTGTTGCTCGGGACTCAAGTGCCGAGACTCGAGGCTGAGGTAGGACGTCCAGCCCAATGCCGCTGCCACGAGGAGCGGGAGCATTGCCAGTCGGAACGAACGCGTCCGGAGAAAGAGGGGCACCAGGGTCGACACGGACCCCTTCATCGCAGTTTCCCGTCCACAAGGTGGTACTCGCGGGACACGTGATCGCGCACCGAGAGGTCATGCGTGCACACGACGACAGCAGCGCCGTCCTGAGCCAGACTGGCCAGCAGCTCAAAGACTGCCTGCGTGGTCCTGCTGTCCAGGGACCCGGTCGGTTCATCGGCCAAGATGACCTGCTTGCCCCCAGAGATGGCTCGGGCAATGCCCACCCGCTGCGCCTGACCCCCTGAGATGCGCGCGGGGCGGCGCTCCGCAAGCTCTGCCACGTGTACGCGTTCCAGGGCGTCCATGGCTTGCTGGCGCGCTCTTCGCCCATCGGTCCCACGCGCTCGCAGCACCACCTCGATGTTCTCCAGCACCGTGAAGTCCGGGACCAGGTTGTGGTCCTGGAACACGAGTCCCACTTTCTCCAGCCGCATCTTGGCAAGTGCGGCGTCGGACGCCGCGGTCACGTTGACACCTGAGACGAGTGCGCTACCCGCATCCGCAGGCTCCAATCCCCCCAGGATGTTCAACAGGGTGCTCTTGCCCGAACCACTGGCCCCGGTCAGGGCCACGCATTCCCCGGCAGCCACCGCCATGCTCACGCCGTCCAACACCCGCACCGTCTCCCCCGGGGAGACGAACGACTTCTCGAGCCGCTCCACATCAATCATGATCGATCTCCTGGACATGCTGGTGGCGCCGCCGCGCGGGCGACGCCACCAGCGTGGGTGAAGGAACGGTCAGCAGCCGCGACCGAGGGAGTATGAGCTCACCTCGTCGTTGTCCCTCCACGAGAAGCTGGGGTCGTACGTCCGCGGGCCCGACGTCCAGCACTTGCCCCTCTCGTTGGCGTCATGGTGGAACGCCACGATCCAAGGCGTCTCGTTCTTCATCGAGCTGAGCTCGTCGTTGGCCACACCGGACATGTTCCACCATCCGGTGGTGTTGCGGCTGCCGAGGAACGTCTTGTAGTTCGCGTCCTTGTACAGCTTCAGGTCGGCCGAGGCAGCGACCGGGCCTGTGACGACGGCGGCGGCCACCACGGTGGCCGAGATGAGCTTCTTGAGCATGGGAGTACACGCCCCTTCTGTGTGTGCATGCCGGGGCGATCGCCCCGATCGCCCCGATCATGGCATGAATCACACCTCAGGGTGAGCCACTGCAGGTAAAGACTTGGTCAAGAATCTCGCCCGACCAGGCGGTTCTGCCCGGGCCTCAGTCGGCCTGCTTCTCCTGGCCGCGCTTCCAGCGGATGCCGGCCTCGATGAAGCCGTCGATGTCACCGTCGAAGACCGACTGGGTGTTGCCCACCTCGTGCTCGGTGCGCAGGTCCTTGACCATCTGGTACGGGTGCAGCACGTACGAGCGCATCTGGTCGCCCCAGCTGGCCTTGATGTCGCCGGCCAGCTCCTTGCGCTCGGCGGCCTCCTCGGCCTTGCGCTGCAGCAGCAGGCGCGACTGGAGCACGCGCAGCGCCGCGGCCCGGTTCTGGATCTGCGACTTCTCGTTCTGCATCGAGACCACGATGCCGGTGGGGATGTGCGTCATGCGCACGGCGGAGTCGGTGGTGTTCACCGACTGGCCACCGGGGCCCGAGGAGCGGAACACGTCCACCTTGATCTCGTTCTCCGGGATCTCGATGGAGTCGGTCTGCTCGATGACCGGCACCACCTCCACCGCCGCGAAGGAGGTCTGGCGCCGCCCCTGGTTGTCGTACGGCGAGATGCGCACCAGGCGGTGCGTTCCGCCCTCGACCACCAGGTTGCCGTAGGCGTAGGGCACGTTCACCTCGAAGGTGACCGACTTCAGCCCCGCCTCCTCCGCGTAGGAGGTGTCCAGCACCTTGGTCGGGTACTCGTGACGCTCAGCCCAGCGCAGGTACATGCGCATGAGCATTTCGGCGAAGTCCGCGGCATCGACACCACCGGCGCCGGCGCGGATGGTGATCACGGCCTCGCGCTCGTCGTACTCCCCCGAAAGCAGCGTGCGCACCTCGAGCTTCTCCACCGCGGCCTGGATGGCGGCCAGCTCCTTGGTGGCCTCCGCAAGGGTCTCCGCGTCGCCCTCCTCGGTGCCCATCTCGACCAACACCTCGAGGTCGTCGATGCGGGAATCCATGGACTCGATCCGCTCCACCTCACCACGGACACGGGACATGGCCGCGGAGACCTTCTGTCCGTTCTCCGGGTCGTCCCACAGGTCGGGTGCGCTGGACTGCTGCTCCAGGTCCGCCAGCTGCTCCTTCAGGCGGGGCAGGTCGATGACCTCCCTCACCGACTCCATGGTCGTGCGGAGCTCACGGATCTCTTGCACATAGTCGACAGCCACAGCCGTGCAGTCTACGCGGCGGCCGCGGCGGGGCCGCCCGGACACCACGAGGGCCCCGACGCCGCAGCGCCGAGGCCCTCGCAGTGGTGCTGTTCGATCAGCCGACGCGGAACTGCTTCTGGGCCAGGAACGGGATGGACTCGCGACGGGCAGCCGTACGGCTGTAGCCGGCCGGGCGACCGGAGCGGTTGGTGCTCACCGCGAAGCAGGAGTCCATGACCTTGAACTGGCCCTCCTGCAGCTGCTCGAAGCCCTCCTGGTGCCACGGGCGACCGGTCATCATGTAGGCCATGCGGCGCCAGCCGTCGCGGTTGGACAGCGACATGGCGGTGGAGCCGAAGCCGCCTCCGTCGTGGCCGTAGAGCTTGCCACCGGAACCGGTGAACACGTCGTCGATGACCATGACGCCGTAGCCGTAGTCCGCCTGCTTGGCTGCCCCGACCGGGGTGATCATCTGGTCCACGGAGCGCTTGGAGATCATCTGGTGGCGCAGCAGCACCGCCCAGAAGTCGGTGATGTCGGCCGAGGTCGCCTGGGCGCCGCCGGAACCGGAGAAGATGCTCATGTTGACGTTCTCGAGGCGCTCCTTGCGGCGGCCGTCGAGCGCGACGTCCTCGAGCTCCAGCTCCGGACGCTCCACCTTGGCGCTGTTGTACAAGCGCGTCTGGTTCATGCCCATCTTCGAGAAGACACGGTTGCGCAGCAGGGTGCCGATCTTCTGGCCGGTGGCCTTCTCCAGCATCATCGAGAGCACGACGTAGCCGGTGTTGGAGTAGGACCACCCGGTGCCCGGCGCGAACTTCCACGGCAGCTTCTTGGCCTCACGGATGATCTTCGCGTGCGACCACTGGTCGTTCGTGAAGTCCTCGATGACGTCGATGCCGAAGTTGGGGATGTTCGGCAGCACGTCGTTGATGTGGTCCGGCATGCCGGAGGTGTGGTTCATCAACTGCGCCACGGTGATCTTGCCGCGGCCGGTCCACAGACCCGGCAGCACGTCGTCGATGGTGGTCTTCAGCGTCCAGCGGCCGGCCTCGATCTGCTGGAAGACCGCGACGGCCACCATCGGCTTGGTGATGGAGGAGACGCGCGCACGGGCGTTGGCGCGAGCGGCCTCCTTGCGGGACAGGGAGAACTGGCCAGCAGCAATGTCCATGCGGCCGTAGCGACCGGAGACGGAGCACACGGCGCCGACGAGCGGCCTGTTGATCATGCCCTTGAGGGCAGCCTTCAGCGCCTCGGCGTTGGGCCCGGTGGCGATGGCGGCGTGGGACGCCGTCACACCGGTGGTGGTCAGCGCAGCGCCGGTGGCCGTGGCGGTGGCCAGGCCGGCGAACTGACGGCGGGACAGAGCTGTGGTCATCTCTTACTCCTCACGTTGAGTCCTGGGTCAACCCGGTTGGGGCATGTTCATCCTCTGTGGCCTCCCGGGGAACCGCCACCCACCCACAGGATGACGTGCGGCCGTCCACCGGGGCCCTCTGGGTCGTCCTCGGCGGGAGGCGAACCCTCCTGAGGTCACCCGAAGAGCGGTCCCACCTCGGCGTCGTACCGACGGGCGCCCTGGACCACCTGCGGGTCCAACGAGCTGATCGGCACGGTCCGGGGCAGCGCCGAGCGCGAGGTCGTGGCCCGCAGGGCGGCCTTGCGCAGGGCGTTGCGGTGGCGGTCGTTGCGGGCCTTGCCGTCCCACCAGTACGGACGCCCGGTGGAGATGTACGCCATCCGCTTGCGCCCGTCCCGGGTGGACAGTGCGTGGGCGACCGACCCCCATCCGGACCCGGTGTGGCCGTACAACGTGCCGGAGCCGTTCACGTCATCGGGGACGATGCGCATGCCCAGCCCGTAGGAGTGGTCCCTGGAGGCGTCCACGGGGGTGCACATGCGGTCCACCAAGTGCTGGCTCAGGAGCTTGCCGCGAAACAGGTTGTACAGGAAGTCGGTGACGTCGGCCGTCGTCGCCATCACCGCGCCCGCCGCAGAGAAGCTGCTGAGGTTGACCCGCTCCAGCCGGTAGCGCCCCACGGCCTCCACCAGGTAGTCGTACAGCTGCGGGGTGGGTGCGGTGTACCCACGCACCAGTGAGGTCTGCCCCATCCCGCCAGGGGTGAAGACGCGGTCACGCAGCAACTTCTCCAGACCCGTGCGGTGGGCCCTCTCCAGCATCATGCCCACCACCACGAACCCGGTGTTCGAGTAGTAGTAGCCCTCCCCCGGCCGGAAGCGCCAGGGCATGCCCCGGGCGATCCTGACGATCTGGTCGTCGGTGAACTGCTGGCTGCAGGTCCGCTCGAGCACCGCCGGCGAGAGCTCGTACATGTTGTTGCCCGGGGTGATCTCGTTGAGCGCGTCCGGCATGCCGGAGGTGTGGCTGAGCAGCTGCTGCAGCGTGACCCTCCCCCGCCCCGGCCACAGCCCGGGCAGGACGTCGTCGATGGTGGTGCGCAGCGTCCATCGCTTGGCCTGCACCTCCTGCAGAGCGGCGGTGGCCACCATCATCTTGCTGATGCTGGCGACGCGCCCCCGGCAGTTGACCCGCGCGCGCCCCGTGGAGAGCGAGGTGCGGCCCGCCGCGAGGTCGAGCCCACCATGGACCCCCCGGATGCTGACTACGGCACCCACGGCCGTGTTGCCGATGAGGGCGTCGAGCCACTGCCGGACCGCGCGGGCTGCGGGCGTGGTGAGCGCGGTCATGGTGGCCGACGTGCTCGCGGTGGCCGGGGCGTTCCCGACGGCGAGGCCTGACAGGGCTCCCGCTGAGACCCCCGCGAACTGACGGCGTGTGAGCTCGGTGTGCATGGTGTTCCCCCTCGTGGTCGTGTTCCGTCCGTCCATGGCACCACGCGGAGCGCGTGAGGTCCACCCCCCCTGGGTCGCGCGTGAGGTTCACTCCCCCGGTCGGGAGGGCCGCAGCAGGAGCACCCGCCGGCCCGCGGACCTCAGGGCGCCTGGCCACTCCCACCGCGCGCTGTCGACTCCACGGTGATCGTGGCACCGCCCGGCACGTAGCCACGCACGAGCCCGGTCACCGCGAAGCGCGGGCGACTCGTGACCCGGACCGTCGCCTGCTGCCCGCCCCCCGTGGGTGTGGCCCGGGTGACCTCCCAGGCCTCGATCCGGGACGAGGGCACCTGCCGCGCCAGGGACTGCCGGGCGGCGCGGTCGACCGCGCCGGGGTCGAGCAGAGTCTCCTGGTCGCCGTAGTAGCCGTCCTCGGAGAACTCGTCGGCCGCCCCCCGGGCGGCCGCGTCGGCGGCGTTCAGCGTCTCGATGCGGGCCAGGTACAGGCTGGTGGTGTCGATCCCGACCAGCAGCAGGCTGGTGAGGATGGCGACGAAGCCCATGAGCAGCAGGCCGATGCCGCCGCGCTCCCCGGTGCTTCTCCGCACCCCCTCGTCGTGGGGCGCACACCCGGGTGCCGGCTGGTCGCTGCTGGGGCTGTGCCTCATCGGGTCTCCCGGTAGGTGTCGAGGGGCTCGGTGTGGGTGGCGGTGAAGGTGAGGACCGACGGGCCGTCGACCCCGATGCGGTCGAGACCGGGGAGCTCCACCGTCACCTCCGTGGTGGCCGTGACTGCCCCCTCCGGGGTGGGCTCGTCGCAGCCGGCGCAGCGCAGCTCGGCCACGCTGGCGTCGTGGCCGAAGTCCTCGCCCGTCATCGCGGCCGCCGCCCGGGCCGAGGACTCGGGACCGGGCCGGCCCGCCGTCACCTCCGCCACGGCCACCCGGGCGGCCTCCCGCGCCGAGGCGGTGCTGGCGAAGGCGGCGGACTGGAGGCTGGCCAGCAGCACGATGAGGTAGATCATCGGCACCAGGACGAAGGCCACGATGACGGTGTACTCGACCATGGCGCCACCGTCCTCGGGGCCGACCGGGGTGGCGGGCGACTGCCCGGGTGATCGGTTCACTCGCCCTCCTGGAGCGCGCGGCCGCGGACGGTCAGGTCCTCCCCGATGCCCCACGGACCCAGCACCGGGAGGTCGGCCGTGACCTCCACGACGACCACCGACCGGCCGCCGACGGTGTCGCGCGACTGCCGGACGTCACTGACGGCGCGGCCCGCCGAGGCCCGCTCAGCGAGGTAGCGGGCGCGCTGCACGCCGTCGCCCGGCCCCGCATCGGACCGGGCGCCGTGGCGTGCGCCCTCGACGGCGAAGGCGGTCAGGGAGTTCTTGACGTGCAGGGCAAAGGCGAGCTGGAGGACGGCCATCACCGTGAAGATCGCCACCACGCTGGTGAGGACGAACTCCGCGGTGATGGCCCCCCGCTCGCGCGGGCCGGTGCGCCTCAGGGGCCGTGCACCCCGGAGACCGCCGAGGTGAACAGGTTGTTCAGCATCGGACCGGCCAGCGCCCACAGGGCGGTGACGATGCCCGCGGTCATCATGGTGATCAGGACCCAGCCGGGGACGTCGCCGCGCTCGGTGTCCTCGGCCATGCGCGCGTAGGCCGTCACCAGACGGGCGTAGATCGACTGCAGGGTGGTCATGCTCAGACTCCTTCTCTGGGGTGTGTGACAGGTGTGCGCCGGAGGGGGTCCCCCCGACGTGCCCCTCTCCGGGGGCGGGCGGGGAGCAGGTGCCCCCCTCGGCCACCGCAGAGGCGACCGGGTCTGTGGGGTGGTGGTGCGCGGCGCCGGCCTGCACCGGACGGCGCGCAGCACCGGGTGTGCCCACGGGCGGCGGGCAGGGCGGGGGCTGGGGCTGGTGGGTCGTCACAGGTTCACCTGCAGCGCGCCGAGACCGGGGTACATGGCGAAGACGACCGTGACGGGCAGCACGAAGAAGACGACCGGGATCATCATCAGGATCTCCCGCCGGCCGCCCTCGGCGATGACGTGCTGGCGCGCGGCCTCCCGGGCGTCGGTGGCCTGCGCACGCAGCACGTCCGCCAACGGGGTGCCGCGCTCGACGGCGATGATCACCCCATCGACGAAGCGGGCGACGCTGGGCACCTCGGTGCGCTCGGCGATGCCCTCCAGTGCGGTCGGGAGGCTGGCCCCGGTGCGGGCCTCCCCGAGGGCCTGGGTCAGCTCCCGCGAGAGCTCGCCGCGGCTGAGGCGCGCGACCCGCTCCAGGGCGGCCGTGGCCGACTCACCGGCAGCGACCGCGAGCGCCAGCAGCTCAGCGACGGCGGGGAATTCCTCGACGACGCGGCGTTCGCGCTGGGCCACCCGGCGGGCGAGCAGCTGGTCGCGCAGCATCACCCCTGCAATCCCACCCACTAGCGCCAGCGCAGGGGCCACCAGCGGCGCGGCCCTGCCACTGCCCCAGAGCAGCACCCCCAGCGCGGCTCCCGCGGCGGCGAGCACACACCCGAGAACGGCCTGCTGCGCCCGGTAGCCCTGGACGTCGGGCACCTGCCCGGCCCGGGCCAGGCGCCTCCCGAGGGTCTCCTCGCCGCCCAGCAGCTCCCCCAGCCGGGCCCCCAGCCGCCGGGTGACCGGGTCCACGAGGTGGTGGACGGTGAGCTGCTCGTGCGGCGCGAGGTTGAACAGGCGGGCGGGTGCCGGTTCGTCGCGCACGTAGGGGTCCACCCGCATCGCGAGGCTGGGGGTGCGCCAACGAGGCACCCCGTGGACGACGAGCAGCAGACCCAGGCCCACGAGCAGGCCGAGGGCAGCGCCGGGCCAGGACCAGGTCATCGCAGCACCCGCTCTGCCTGGGGGATGCGGCCCAGCCGCATCATGAGGAGGTAGGCGCCCACGGAGACCAGGCCCCCCAAGACCAGCACCAGGGCCCCGGTGGTCGAGTTGTAGGCGGCCAGTGAGTCACCGCGGGTGGCCAGCATCGCCAGCACGATCCACGGCGCGGCCAGGCCCAGCCGGGCCGCGTTGACGGTCCAGCTCTGGCGGGCCTCCATCTCCGAGCGGGTGTGGGCCTCCTCGCGCAGGAACGAGCTGAGGGTCCGCAGCACGACACCCAGGTCGCTGCCGCCGACCTCGCGGGCGATGCGGAGGGACTCCACCAGCCGGTCCGCGACCGGGTCGGAGAGGCGTTCCTTGAGGGCGTCCAGGGAGACGTGGAAGCGCCCGGTGGCCCGGTAGTCGTGGGCGAAGCCGGCGAAGGCCGGCCGCAGCTCCTCGGGGCCGCGGACCGCGAGCTGGGCGAGCGCCTCCGGCAGGGCCATACCCGCCCGCACGCCGGAGGCGACGTGGTCCACGCAGTCCGGCCACGCGTCGCGCAGCCGGCTGCGGCGGCGCCGCGAGGTGCCGGAGAGCACCGCCCACGGCAGGCCGGAGGCGATCAGGCCGAAGGCGGCCGCCACGGGCAGCACGCCGGTGAGGCCAGCGGTCAGCACGAAGGTCACGACTCCCAGTGCCGCCGTCGCCAGCACCAGGCCACCCGGGGTGACACCGGACCAGCGCGCCACCGCGAGGTCGTCGGACACCCGGTCCTGCCAGGTCGTCCGCGTGACGCGTGCGCGTGGGCGCCGGGGCCAGAACGAGTCCCAGACCAGCGCCAGGCCGAGCCCGAGGGTGGCGCCCAGCAGCATGCCCATCAGGACACCCCCAGCAGGTCGCGCACGTCGAAGCCGGCGCGGGCGAACCGCTCGACGTGGGGCGGGAACCCGTCGCCGCGGACCAGCTCCCCGTCCACGCGCGTGAACAGGTCGGCGATCTCGATGACGTCCCCCTCGGCACGACCCGGCAGGGCGGAGATCTGCTGCACCCGCCGCGTGCCGTCGCGCTCGAGCGCGCAGTGGACGACCACGTCGATGGCGTTGGCCACCGTCGGCACCACGAACGAGCTCGAGACGTTCGGTCCGGCCAACAGGGGCAGCGTGCACATCTTCAGCACGGCCTCGCGGGCACCGTTGGCGTGGATCGTCGCCATCCCGGGCAGGCCGGAGTTCAGGCCGATGAGGAGGTCCAGCGCCTCCTCCTGCCGCACCTCGCCGACGATGACCCGCGAGGGACGCATGCGCAGCGCCTCCTTCACCAGGCGGCGCAGCGTGATCTCACCTGTCCCCTCCAGGCTCGGCTGGCGGCACTGCATCGCCACGGTGTCGCGCAGCGGCACATGGAGCTCGAACACCTCCTCGGCCGTCACCACCCGCTCCTGCGGCGGGACGGCGGCGGCGAGGCAGTTCAGCAGTGTGGTCTTGCCGGCCTGGGTGCCCCCGGAGACCAGGATGTTGAGCCCGCTGGCCACCGCGGCCCGCAGGAAGGCGGCCGCGGGTGCGGTGAGGCTGCCCAGTCCCACGAGGTCCTCGAGATGCTGGGCACGGGCCACGAACTTGCGGATGTTGACCGCCCAGTGCCGCCGCGTGATGTCCGGGATGGCCACGTGGAGACGCTCGCCGCCCGGCAGGGAGGCATCCACGAAGGGAGAGCTGAGGTCGAGCCGTCGCCCGCTGCTGCGGAGCATCCGCTCCACCAGGTCCTGCACCTCCTGTTCGGTCAGGAGCACCGGCGTGAGCTCGGACCGGCCGCCGCGGGCGACGAAGACGTGGGAGGGTGAGTTCACCCAGATCTCCTCGACCTCCGGGTCGTCGAGGTACTGCTGCAGCTCCCCCAGGCCACTCACCGCATCGACCAGGCGCCGGCGCACCCCCTCCTCGTCGGCCAGGAGGCTCGAGCGCCCCGCACCCGCCGACTGCTGGTGGGCCTCCACCACCTCGGCGACCACCTCCCGCACGGCAGCGGGGTCCGCATCCGGGTCGAGCTCGCGGCGCCGGACCACCTCGCGCACGCGCTCCTCCAACAGCTGTTCGGTGACGCGGTCGTCGCGGGGCACGCTGCGGGACGCGCCCGCCGTGGGGGCATCCACCTCGACGCTCGTGGGGGGCATGGCATCTCCGGGTCGACCAACAGGTACATCCGGCACGGTAGGCATCTGGCGGACGCTCGTGGCGAGCGTTGTCCACAGGCCCCCGACAGCCGTTGGTGATCCCCTGACCGAATCGTTATCTCCCGTTCACCCACTGGCGCGGTCGATGTGCTCCCGCGACCGCTCCAGAGGCCGAGCCGCTCGACGCCAGTGCGCGGTGGTCAAGATTCGGTCAAGGAAACCTGGTCGGATCCTTGCCAAACCGTCACCGTGTCGCGACGTGCGGGCCGCACCCTTCGTAGACTCGCCCCCATGGACACCTCCCCCGCCTCCAGCCCGTCGCCGCACCTGCTAGCCGGCAAGCGCGCCCTGGTCACCGGCGGCGCCGGTGGGTTGGGCTCGGGCATCGCCACCGCCCTGGCCGGCGCCGGGGCGCACGTGGTGCTCGCCGACATCAACGGCGAGAAGCTCGCCGAGGTGGTCGCCCGCATCGAGGCCGATGGCGGCACCGCCGAGGCGTGGGAGCTGGACCTCTCCGACAGCGGTGCCCTGGCCGAGCTGTCCTTGGAGGTCGACGTGCTGGTGAACAACGCAGGCATCCAGCACGTCCAGCCGCTCCACGAGTTCGATGTGGCCAGGTGGGAGCTCATCCAGAAGCTCATGCTCACCGCGCCCTTCCTGCTCACCCGCGCGGCACTGCCCCACATGTACGACGCCGGGTGGGGCCGCATCATCAACATCTCCAGCGCCCACGGCCTCCGGGCGAGTGAGTACAAGAGCGCCTACGTCTCGGCCAAGCACGGCCTGGAGGGCCTGAGCAAGGTGACCGCCCTGGAGGGCGCGCCGCACGGCGTGACGAGCAACTGCATCAACCCCGGCTACGTGTGGACCCCGCTGGTGGAGCAGCAGATCAAGGACCAAGCCGCCAGCCACGACATGACCGAGGACGAGGTGGCCGAGAAGGTGCTGCTCAAGAAGCAGGCCCTCAAGGAGTTCGCCTCCGTGGAGGCCATCGCCAACGCCGCCCTGTTCCTCTGCGGCCCCCACTCCTCCTCGATGACCGGCGCGAACCTCGTCATCGACGGCGGCTGGTCCGCCCAGTGAGCGCGACGTCCGGCTGAGCACGCGCCTCCGGACGGGTCAATCCTCGCCCGCCTCGACCCCGGGGCACCCCTCGACAAGCAGCTCGAGCCCCGCGGTGTCCGCGAACACACGCGCGCGCCCCCCGGAGGAGAGGATGACCGTGGGTGTCACTCTCTCCGGACACTCCACCTCCCCCGTGAGCCGGGCCGCGACCGTCAGGTCCGACTCCCTGCCAGCGGGCACGATGCGGTCGGCGTCCGGCGGCGGCGGAGTCTCCTCGAGGGAGCCGGCGCCGATGCGCCAACCCGGGTCCTCCGTAGCCCAGAAGTCGACCACCTCCACACCCGAACCGGCTGGGTAGGTGAGGTCCACGACCTCGACGGGTGCCGTGGACCGGTTGTGCAGCGTGCCCACCCCGTCCAGGACAGTGCGGTCCCGGTCCCGGTCCCGGTCCATGAAGAAGCCGGTCGTCGACCCGGGGTGGGACGCCAGGTGGACCTGCGGGTCCGGCAGCGCCGCCGACCCCCATGCCAGCGCGAGGGCGAGACCCGCCCCGACCCCGAGCCCCATCACCTGCTGTGCGGACACGGCCACCCCTCTCACGGCATCGCGGTGACGATCGCCACCCATTGGGAGCGTACTGCCACGAAGCCACACCACACCATGGCCCGGCCGCACGGTGGGGACTACTCCCTCTCGGTGAACCGGAGCCTGACATGCACGGTGGGGCTGCACGAGGTGGGTCGCTTCTCGATGATGGCGACCGTCCTGGACACCGAAGAGGTCGCCGCCCTCACCGAGGCGCAGGAAGCTCGGCTGTGGGAGATGCGCGCCCGTGGTGGTGGAACCTGGGCATGCTCGTGGTGTGGCTGATCCTGTTCATGGGACCGCTCTCCCACCTGGGGTTCCTCTGGTTCTGCGTCTCGTTCGTGGTGGTCTCCCTCATCGGTTTGGTCGTCATCGTGCGCATCCGCGGGTGGGACTGACGCCCACCGGCTTCAGCCGCACCTTGCAGACACGATGCCAGTGCCGCAACACCACTACGCCTGAGAGTCGGGCGGCGATGCGACATCTCCGCCGGCGAGGTTCGCCTGCCGTGCAGCCCGGTGCGCCATCACCCCTGCCAGGACCGTCAACACGCCGACGAGCCCACCTGTGGCGAGCACCGCCGCCTCGGTGAAGCCGTCGAGACCCCGCACCAGGGCGAGCGCGAGGGCAGCCACCGCGAGCAGGGGCACTGCCCACGCTGCCCCGCGCGTCACGGGCAGCGCCGCACGGTGGCCCACCTCCCAGGCGTGGTCGCTCGCCATCGTGGCCCGAGTCCTCAGGCCCACGGCCGAGTTCCGCATCACTTTCCCCTCCGCCGCCGAACGGCACATGACATGGACGAACGGCCCCGCCGCACCCAGAGCGACCGTGCACACCGCCATCACAATCGCGTCAGTAGAAACTTCAACCACGAGCCACAACTCCTCCACAATTTATGTTGCGAGATACAACACCGCCATCAGTCGTGACCACCAGCAGCCACAACAAAAAGGCATCCGATCATGATAATTGAGAAAATTGCGATCTCCACAAAGATTGCAATGAAAACATGGAATGCCCCCCAACACGAGTGCCACCCTGCGGGCAGACCTTCCCCATAGAATAGGGAAAGGCAAGGTCAACTCCAGCAGGATGGGCCCCCACGTCATGAGGATTCCGGCAGCGCCGCCGACCCCCATGCCAGCGCGAGGGCGAGACCCGCCCCGACCCCGAGCCCCATCACCTGCTGTGCGGACACGGCCACCCCTCTCACGGCATTGCGGTGACGATCGCCACCCATTGGGAGCGTACTGCCACGAAGCCACACCACACCATGGCCCGGCCGCACGGTGGGGACTACTCCCTCTCGGTGAAGTGGAGCCTGACATGCACGGTGGGGCTGCACGAGGTGAGTCGTTTCTCGATGATGGCGACCGTCCTGGACACCGAAGAGGTCGCCGCCCTCACCGAGGCGCAGGAAGCGCGGCTGTGGGAGATGGGCACCGAAGGCCTGTGGGAACAGCGGACCGGTCTCAACCGTGAGACCTAGCAGGGGCCGGGATACTGTCCTGATACTCGGCAGCCTGATCAACGAGGAGAAGCGTGTACGGCACCGGATGGCACGACCACAACACCGCGCTGACGGGCAGCAGCCCGGGCGGGCCGCCGCCGGGGCCCCCGTGGTGGTGGAACCTGGGCATGCTCGTGGTGTGGCTGATCCTGTTCATGGGACCGCTCTCCCACCTGGGGTTCCTCTGGTTCTGCGTCTCGTTCGTGGTGGTCTACCTCATCGGCTTGGTCGTCATCGTGCGCATCCGCGGGTGGGACTGAGCTCGCCACCATGGGCCCGGCCGCACTGTTAGGCTCTACCCCACCGAGAGGGAGTAGTCCCCAACACCCGTGTCGACATACTGGCCAGCACCACCGGCCCGGCGCAGGAGGCCACGTTTCGTGGCGGACGAGACTTTCGACCACCGCACGGACCCTTCGTACCCGTGCCTGGTCGAGGCGTCCGGGATGAGAGTCCTTCCGCTGCGACCAGGCGGAAAGAGACCCCCATGGAAGCCTTCTGGCTGAGCACAGCCGTCATCTTCATCGCCGAGCTCGGTGACAAGAGCCAGCTCATGGCCATGACCTTTGCCGCCCGGTACCGGGCCCGCGACGTGCTCATCGGCATCACCCTCGCCACCGCGATCGTCCACCTGGCCAGCGTCGGCATCGGCTGGTGGATCGGCGACGCGTTCGCCAACTACCAGGGCGCCATCGCCATCGTGGCCGGCATCGCGTTCCTAGGGTTCGCCCTGTGGACGCTGCGCGGCGACGAGCTCACCGATGAGGAGGCCGCCAAGGCCCGGAACTCCACCGGGCGGGCCATCGTCGCCGTCGGCGTGGCCTTCTTCCTCGCCGAGCTGGGCGACAAGACCATGCTGGCCACCATCACCCTGGCCACCCGCGAGGGTTGGCTGGGCACCTGGATCGGCAGCACGCTGGGCATGGTCGCCGCCGACGCCCTGGCCATTGTGGTCGGCGCCGTCCTGGGGCGGAAGCTGCCCGAAAAGGTCATCACCTATGGCGCTGCCGCGCTGTTCGCGCTCTTCGGCCTCATCCTTATCCTCGAGGGCGCGGGAGTGCTCTGAGACCGCGCTCCAGGCCCGCCCGCGCGAGGCGCTCGTCCATCGTGGCGAGCGCCTCGCCGCGTGTCAGGGCGTGGTGCAGGACGATGCAGTCCGGCATCCGCAACCCCGACTCCGCACGGACTCTCGCCAGTTCGAGTGGGTCCTCCTGCGACTCGATGACGCTGAGGCCCAGATCTTCGAGCACCTCCAGCGCTCGCTCACCGGTGCCGGCGCGCACGTGCCACACGAGCGCCTCGCCAAGGGTCACGGCGGGGATGTGCAGGTCCTCCTCAGGGACCTCCACCAACAGCCCCGCCGCCCGGCTGTGGTGTGCATCCTCGGGGTTGAGCAGGGCGATGACCACGTTCGCGTCGAGGATCACGCCGGCCACTCCTCGTCACGGGCGGCCCTGACGGCCTCGACGGAGCCGATGCCGGCGAATTCGTCCCTGGCGGACTCTAGGATGCGCCGCCGCCGGGCCGACTCCTCCGCTGCATGCTCGCGGTGGAGCCGCTCCCCCTCCAGAGCCAAGCGCACCACCAGCCGGGACCGGCTCAGCCCCGGCCAACGGCGGTGGGCACTGTCCAGCGCGGCGGCCAGTTCATCGGACTCGGTGACGAGGTGGCGGGGACGTGTGGTGGGCATAGCTCAAGTGTATCTCCGGAGGGAGCCGGTGTAACACCCCCTTGACTGCATCAGCCGTTCCCTACTGAGCACCACCTCGCCAGCGCGCGCCGCTGACGCCCCTGCCCTACTGTCAGGACCAGGAGCTCCTGAACCATGAAGGACCTCGCCGCGCAGCTCAGGGAGCTGGACTACGGCATGCTGACCACCACCACGAGCCGCGGGCACCTGGCCAGCCACCCCATGAGCAACAACCGCGAGGGGGACTACGACGGCTCGTCCACGTCCTTCCAGGTGATGACGCTCAGCAGCGGCCCGAAGGCCTCCTCCCGCGCCACCCGCCACGACTGCCCCGTACGATCCTCATCGTGCGAATGTGTCGTCAGGTTCCACCCTGTCGGTCTGCTCCACCGACAGCAACACGCACCTCAATCTCTCCCAGCCACCAACCCCGCTACTGAACCTATAACGACAGATAGAATCAGCACCGCGATTGACGAATTTGCGTACGCCTGGGCACTCATAAGGGACGGCGCTCCACTGGTCGTGGTATCGACCAGCAGCATCACGGTAATCAAGAGAATTAGCGCGGCGCCGGCAGCGATGGGGAAGAGGGCGGCCCGATGAACTCGACGCCAATCTTCCTCACTGTTTAGAGCGTTGCCAATGCGCAAACCTATCAAGTTATTCGGGCCGATCGAGCCCCGGGCGCAACTCGCCACGATCAGGGCCCCGACGATAGACAATGCTGTCAGCACCACCGCTAGCAGGGTGACTTCAGATGTTGACATTTCATTCTCCAATCTGTTCCGTCAGACTTAAGTTCTTGCGACAATCCTTCGAGAGCCAATCAATGCATCCACTGCGATGAGGATGACGAGGGGAATCATTGCTAAAGCGGAGATCCAGATACCAACAATGAAGCCAATCAGCATATGGCAAACTACTGGGACTACTGCCGCGGCAAACCGCCAGCGCCCAGATGCGAGCATAGCAGCGGCCACGAAAAGTTCTAGTCGCATACTTCCCCAAGTCGCTAGAAGGGAAACGAATGAAAACTCGGTCGCCCAGTTGATCACCTCGCCAAGCACGCCGGTTGCACCAGGGGGCGGAGGTCAGGACCCCGACGAGCATGTCGGCCCGGCGAGCCAGGTCACCACTACTGCCCCGATCGCCACCGGCAGGAAGGCCCGGTGCACGTCCACCCACGCCTGGTCCGACGCGCCGCTCGCGGGCGTACGGATGCCCACCCAGGCGCTGCGCCCCAGGCGTTCAGCGTTCCGCGGCAGGCGCAGCCACACGGTGAACGCCATGACCCCCATCACCAACAGGGTCGTGCCGACCTCCACTGCCGTCTCCATCACCCTCTCCTCACGGCTCGTCTGTCAGGGGAACCGTCGCCGGAGTGAGGAGCTGCGTCAGCCGAGCTTGACGTTGATCTGCTTGATCTGGGTGAATCCCTCGAGCATGCCCTCGAGCGAGGATTCACGGCCCACGCCGGAGTCCTTCATGCCGCCATAGGACTGCCCCGGGATCTGCCCGCCACCCTGGTTGACCTGCACCCACCCAGAGTCGATGCGGTGCGCGGTCCGCAGCGCGTCGTCCAGGTTCTTGGAGAACACGAACGCCGCCAGCCCGTAGTGCGAGTCGTTGGCCATCTCCACGACCTCGTCCACGTCCTTCCAGGTGATGACGCTCAGCAGCGGCCCGAAGACCTCCTCCCGCGCCACCCGCCAGCTCGGGTCGACCTGCGACAGGATGATCGGCGCGTGGTAGAAGCCGGGCTCCCCCACCTGCAGGTCCTCCCGGCCATCGTACTCCACCTTCACACCGTCCTGGGCCAGGGCCTCGTCGATGAAGCCCTGCACGCGGTCGTACTGCTTGGCGTTGATGATGCAGCCGATGTCGGACGCCTCGTCGCGGGGGTCGCCGACGGTCATCCCCCTCGTGCGCTCCACCATCTTGGCGAGGAACTCCTCGGCGATGTCCTCGTGCAGGAACACCCGCGAACCCGTGGTGCAGGACTGGCTCTGGCGCGCGAAGCGGGTGGCCAGCATCACCTGGTCCACCACCTCGTCGGTGCAGGAGTCCGGGAACACGATGCAGGGGCTCTTGCCCCCGAGCTCCAGCGACACGTGCGCCATGCGCTCGGTGGCCTTGCCGCCCACCATCTTGCCGATCTGCGACGACCCCGTGAACGACAGCTTGTCCACCCCCGGGTGGTTCACGAGCGCGTCACCGATCTCCGCGCCGTAGCCGGTGACCACGTTGAGCACGCCGGCCGGCAGGTGCTCGGCGCAGATCTCCGCCATCTTCAGGATGGTCAGCGGGGCGTCCTCCGCGGCCTTCAGGACGATGGTGTTGCCCGCCGCCAGCGCCGCCGGAGTCTTGAACGCGGCGATGAGCAAAGGCGAGTTCCACGGCAGGATGCCGGCCACCACACCCAGCGGCTCACGGCGCGTGTACTGCAAGGTGCCGTCGTCCGAGGGGAGCGTGACGCCCTTGACCTCGCCGGCCACGCCCGCGAAGTAGCGGAACAGCGCCACCAGCGTGCCGGCCTCCGGGCGGGCCTGCGTGCGGATCGCGTTGCCCGTGTCCAGCGCGGTCAGCTGCGCCAGCTCCTCGCTGGCCGCCTCCAGGGCGTCGGCGCACTTCAGCAGCGCCTTGGACCGCTCGGCGAAGGGCAGGGCCGCCCACGCCGGGAAGGCCGCGCGCGCCGCCTCGACGGCGCGATCCGCGTCGGCCTGCTGCGCCCGCGGCGTGGTGGCGATGGTGACGTTCCGGTCGATGGGGGTGATCACCTCGAGGGTGGCACCGTCGACCGCATCGACCCACTCCCCGCCGATGAACATCTTGTACGGGGTGACCTCGAGGGTGGAGAGGTCCTTGAGCTCGGCCATGGTCGGCTCCTTCCGCGGGGTCACCCCGCACCAGATGTGAACTGCGTCTTGCCCCAGTTTCGCAGAGCGGGTGGATCAGAACGAACCGACGGCCGACCCGAGGGCCAGCACCACCGCGAGCGCGACGATGGGGATCAGCACGCAGACCACGCCGATGTCCTTGTAGGACTGGCGGTGCGTCAGCCCCGTCACGGCCAGCACCGTGATGACGGCACCGTTGTGGGGCAAGGCGTCGAAGCCACCGGCGGCCAGGGAGGCCACGCGGTGCATGAACTCGGGATCGATGCCGGCCTCGGCCGCCTTGGCGGCGTATTCCGCACCGAAGGCGTTCATGGCGATCGACAGACCACCGGAGGCCGAGCCGGTGATGCCCGCGACGATGTTGGTGGAGACGGCCAGCGAGACCGCCGGGTTGGAGGACACCCCGAAGGCCCCGTCACGGATGATGGCGAAGGCCGGCAGGGCCGCGATCACGGCGCCGTAGCCGACTTCAGAGGCCGTGTTCATGATGGGCAGGAACGAGCTGGAGGCGCCCTGGTTGAGCAGCTTCTTGCGCTCACGCAGACGGTTCCAGTTCAGTGCCAGCACCAGCAGGCAGGCCACCAGCAGCGAGATGATGATGGCCCAGATGCCGCCGACCTTGTCGATGGACGTGGCCTTGAACTTCTCCTCGGCCAGGTAGGAGAAGTCGAACAGGTCGAAGATGTAGCGCACCAGCAGGAAGTTCAGCGTGATGACCAGGACGATGGGGAGCATGGCCACCCAGAACGGGGTGGTGGTGGGCACCGTGACCTCGTCCTCCTGACCGATCCCGGTGGTCTGCTCACCCTGCATGAGAGCGCCGTTGTCGTAACCCTCGCCCTTGGCCTGTGCTGCCGCCACGCGGCGGTTCAGGTAGAGCACGCCGCCCACGTACATGATGGCGCCGGCGATGAGGCCCAGACCGGGTGCGGCGAACGCGTCGGTCTGGAAGTAGGGCGCCGGGATGGCGTTCTGGATCTGCGGGGTGCCGGGGATGGCGGTCATGGCGAAGGAGAACGAACCCAGGCCGATGGCGGCCGGCGCGAAGCGCTTGGGGATGCCCGCCTCCTGGAACAGCTCGCGCGCGATGGGCCAGATGGCGAACACGACGACGAAGACCGTCACGCCGCCGTAGGCGAGGATGCCGCAGGCCGTCACCACGGCCAGCACGGCGTGCTTGGCACCGACCCGCTCCACGATGAAGCGCGCGATGGAGTAGGCCGAGCCCGAGTCGTTCATGAGCTTGCCGAACAAGGCACCGAGCAGGAACAGCGGGAAGTAGGTGATGAGGAAGCCACCCATGGCCGGCATGAACACCTGGGTGTACATGGCCATGAGCGGTGCACCGGCGAAGATGCCGGCCACCAGGGCCGTGACCGGGGCCAGCAGGATGATGCTGTAGCCCTTGTAGGCGAAGTAGATGAGCAGTGCCAGCGAGAGCACCACTCCGATCAGTCCGAGCACGGGGGCCTTCTTTCTGTAAGGGATCCGGGCCACGTAGTGTCGTACATCACGCACAGTGAGACCCACCCAGCCCTGCAGGTAGGAGCAGATCGTGCCCGGAGCGTTACAGAACATCACCGTCATCGACCTGACCCGGGCCCTCGCCGGCCCCCACGCGGCCCAGATGCTGGGCGACCAGGGCGCGCGGGTCATCAAGGTGGAGACCCCCGGCACCGGGGACGACACCCGCTCCTGGGGGCCGCCCTTCGTCGGGGACGACGAGCACATCAGCACCTACTACCTCTCCTGCAACCGCAACAAGGAGTCCATCGCGCTGAACCTCAAGGACGATGCCGACAAGGCCGTCCTGGAGGGAATGGTCCGCAAGGCCGACGTGCTGATGGAGAACTTCCGCACCGGCGTGATGGACCGCCTCGGGTTCTCGATGGAGCGGCTGGCCGAGCTGAACCCGCGCCTGGTGGTGCTGAGCATCAGCGGCTTCGGCCACGACGGCCCCGAGGGCGGGCGCCCCGGGTACGACCAGATCGCCCAAGGTGAGGCCGGGCTGATGAGCCTCACCGGCTCCGGGCCGGACGACCCGCAGCGGGTGGGCACCCCCATCGGCGACCTGTTGGCCGGCATCCACGGCGCCTACGGCGTGATGACCGCGCTGTACGAGCGGGAGACGACCGGCCGCGGGCAGGTCGTGCGGACCTCGTTGCTCGCCAGCATCGTGGGCGTGCACGCCTTCCAGGGCACCCGGTGGACCGTGGCGCAGGAGATTCCCGCCGCCCAGGGCAACCACCACCCGAGCATCACGCCCTACGGCCTGTTCCACTGCGCGGACGGGTCGGTGCAGATCTCGTGCGGCAACGAGACTCTCTGGCAGAAGCTGTGTGCAGAGTTCGGGCTGGACCCGGCCGCTGAGGGCATGGCGACCAACGCCGAACGCAACGCGAACCGGCAAGCCGTCATCGCCGCCGTGGAGGGTGCGTTCGCGGACGTGACCGCCGAGGACCTGCTGGCACGGCTCGGCGCCGCGGGCATCCCCAGCGGCAAGGTGCGGACCCTGGACGAGGTCTACGCGTGGGAGCAGACCCGTTCGCAGGGACTGCTGGCCCAGGTGGAGCACCCGGTGCTGGGTAACATCCATCTGCCCGGGCCGCCGCTGCGCTTCTTCGACGTGGCCGACGGTGCCCAGACCGAGACCACCCGTACCGAGCACACCGCTCCCCCGGCCCTGGATGCCGATGGGGATGTCGTGCGCGCCTGGGCACTCGGCGGGTGACGGCGGGGCGCGGCGCGTTCGGGAGGTCTGCCACGCGCCGCCACGCTGTCGGGCACATCCCCCTCAGCGGGAGGCTTCCTGCTCCTGCCTGACGAGTGGCTGCCCCGCCGTCGCCCGGCGTGATGGGATGGACTCCGTTCACGCCACCGACGCCGAAGGACACCACGACCACCATGCGCGCGCTCGCCAAGACCTCCCCCGGCCCCGGCCTCCAGCTCATCGACGCCCCGGAGCCCTCCGCCGGCCCCGGCCAGGTGAAGATCCGCGTGGAGCGCGCCGGTCTGTGCGGCACGGACCTCCACCTGGAGGGCTGGGACGAGTGGGCCGAAGGCGCCATGAACCTGCCGCAGATCATCGGTCACGAGTTCTTCGGCGAGATCGTCGAGCTCGGGGACGGCGTTGAGGACCGCGGTGACATGGCCGTGGGCGACAAGGTCTCCGGCGAGGGCCACATCGTGTGCGGCGTGTGCCGCAACTGCCGCGCCGGTGCCCGCCACCTGTGCCGCAACACCCTCGGCGTCGGGGTGAACCGCGACGGCGCGTTCGCCGACTACGTGGTGATCCCCGCCGAGAACGCTTGGAAGCAGCCGGACTGGGTGGACGCCGACCTGGGCGCCCTGTTCGACCCGCTGGGCAACGCCGTCCACACCGCACTGAAGTTCCCGCTGGCCGCCGAGGACGTGCTGGTGACCGGGTCCGGCCCCATCGGCGTGATGGCGGTGGCTGTCGCCCAGGCCGTGGGCGCCCGCTACGTGGTGGCCACCGATGTGAGCGACGAGCGCCTGGAGCTGGCCAGGGCCGCCGGTGCCGACCTGACCGTGAACGTCTCTCAGACCCGCATCGCCGACGCCATGGCCGAGCTGGGCATGAAGGAGGGCTTCGACGTGTGCCTGGAGATGTCCGGCCACGGGTCCGCGGTGCGCGAGGCCATTGACACCATGAACCACGGCGGCGCCATCGCGATGCTGGGCCTGCCCGGCCAGGGCTACGAGGTGGACTGGGGCAAGGTCATCACCCACATGCTCACGCTGCAGGGCATCTACGGGCGCGAGATGTTCGAGACCTGGTACAAGATGACCCAGCTGCTGCAGGACAACGAGACCCTCGTGGAGCACGTGCGCAGCGTGGTGACCCACCGGTTCGCTGCCGAGGACTGGCAGGAGGCCTTCGACACCGCCCGCTCCGGCAAGTGCGGCAAGGTGCTGCTGGACTGGAGCTGAGCCGGGGCCGTCACCCCACCCCATCGCCCAGCACCCCGGGTCCTCACTCCGGGTCCTGACCCCGAGGCAGCGAGACGGCTGAGAGAATTCCCCGATGCGGATCGCGAGCTTCAACGTCAACGGCATCCGGGCCTGTCAGACCCGGGGATTCGAGCACTGGCTGGCCCGTCGCCAGCCCGATGTGGTGTCCCTGCAGGAGGTGCGCTGCCCAGTCAGCCTGCTGCCGTCCGGGGTCTTCGGTGAGTACCACCTGTCCTACGACCCCGGCGACCGGGCCGGCCGCAACGGCGTGGCCGTGCTCACCCGCGAGGCACCCGCGGCCGTGCGGACCTTCGGGGCCCCGGTACTGCGCCGGGCGCCGGGCGAGGAGCACACGGAGCTCACCGAGCCCGATGCGGGGCCGACCCTGCCGCGGGAGCTCAAGGAGTTCGCCGGCGAGGGCCGCTACATCGAGGTGGACCTGGCCGATGCCCCGGTGACCGTGGCCTCGCTCTACCTGCCCAAGGGCGGGCTGCCGGCGGACCTGCAGGAGAAGATGGCCAAGCGCATGCGGGAGGCCCCCGACGGCGGCGCGAAGTACGACCGCAAGATGCGCTTCCTGGCCGGGTTCGCCAAGCAGCTGGACCGCTCCCGCAAGGCGGCCGCCGCGGCCGGGCGGGAGTTCGTGGTGATGGGCGACTTCAACGTGGCCCACACCGAGCGGGACGTGAAGAACTGGCGCGGCAACAAGAACTCCGAGGGCTTCCTGCCGTCCGAGCGCGAGTGGTTCGGCTCGATCCTCTCCCCCCGCACGCTGGTCGACGTGGTGCGCTCCCAGTACCCCGACACCGACGGGCCCTACGCCTGGTGGTCCTGGATGGGCCAGGCCTTCGAGCGGGACACCGGGTGGCGGATCGACTACCACCTGGCCACGCCCACGCTGGCACGCAGCGTGGAGTCCGCCGGGGTGGACAAGGAGCCCAGCCGGGCCGAGCGCCTCTCTGACCACGCGCCGGTGGTGGTGGACTACCGGCTCTGATGCGGGTGGCTGGCGGCGTGCTCGGGCGGGGCTCACCCCGTCGAGCCGCCGGCACACCACGAGGGGCGCCCCGGGCCAGCTGGCCCGGGGCGCCCCTTCTCACGCGTGGATCGGCGTCAGGCCTTGGGGAAGGCCGGCGGGTGGGCCGCGGCCATCTCCTCGACGACGCGCACGACCTGGCAGGAGTAGCCGTACTCGTTGTCGTACCAGACGTACAGCACCACGCGGTCGTCACCGGTGGCGATGGTGGCGCGGCCGTCGACGATGCCGGCGTGGCGGTTGCCCACCAGGTCGGTGGAGACGATCTCCGGGGAGTCCACGTAGTCGATCTGTGAGTGCAGCGGGCCGTAGAGCGAGGCGCTGCGCAGGAACTCGTTGAGCTCCTCACGGGTGACCTGCTTGCCCAGGGTCAGGTTGAGCACGGCCATGGACACGTCCGGGGTGGGGACGCGGATGGCGTTGCCCGTGAGCTTGCCCTCGAGCTGCGGCAGGGCCTTCGAGACGGCCTTCGCGGCACCGGTCTCGGTGAGCACCATGTTCAGCACCGCGGAACGGCCACGACGCTCGCCCTTGTGGTAGTTGTCGATGAGGTTCTGGTCGTTGGTGAACGCGTGCACCGTCTCGACGTGGCCGCCCACGACGCCGTACTCCGCATCGAGCAGCGCCAGCACCGGGGTGATGGCGTTGGTGGTGCAGGAGGCGGCGGAGACGATCTTCTCGTCACCGATCATCTCGTTGTTCACGCCGTGCACGATGTTGGGCATGTTGCCCTTGCCGGGGGCCGTGAGCAGCACGCGGGAGACACCCTTGCTCTGCAGGTGCTTGGACAGGCCCTCGACGTCGCGCCAGGCGCCGGTGTTGTCGATGACGATCGCGTCGTTGATGCCGTAGGCCGTGTAGTCGATCTCGCTGGGGTCGTTCGCGTAGATCATGGCGATCTCGGTGCCGTTGGCCGTGATCGTGCGGTTCTCCTCGTCCACCGTGATGGTGCCCTGGAAGGAACCGTGCACGGAGTCGCGGCGCAGCAGGGAGGCACGCTTCTCGAGGTCGTTCTCGGCCTTGCCCTTGCGGGTGACGATGGCGCGCAGCACCAGGCCGGAGGCCAGGCCCTCGTGGTCCACGAGGATGCGGGCCAGCAGGCGGCCGATGCGGCCGAAGCCGTAGAGCACCACGTCGCGCTGGGCCGCCTCGGCGGAGCCCCCGGCGATCTCCTTCAGCTCCTCGGCCAGGAAGGCCTGCAGGTCGCCGGAGCCGGACTCGGTGTACTTGCGGTGCAGGCGCGCCACGTCGATGGAGGCACGGCCGGGCTTCAGCTCGGCGATGGCTTCCACCATCGGCAGGGTGTCGCCGACCTCGAGCTCCACGTCGTCGATGCGGCGGGCGAAGCGGTGGGCCTTGATGATGTCGATGGCGCCCCGGCGGAACAGCGGGCGGCCGTGGACGGAGGTCACCACCCCGTTCTCGCGGTAGAGGCGGCCCACGAGCGGGACCAGGGCCTCGGCACAGGCCTCTCGGGAGTCCCAGGTGGTGCGGTGGTCGTCTGCGGTCGTCACGTCGATGTCGTCCTTCGCGTCGAGGGCGTGCGGGGCGGTCGGCCCGGGGTCAGGTCAGCGCTCCCACCGGCGCTGCGGACCCCTTCCCCACCCTGCACGGCAGGACACGGAGACGGTCGGTGCGCGGCGTTGCGCAGACGCTGTGAGTCTAGCGGGGTCGGGGGTGTGCCCCGGACGATGCGGGGTGACGCTCCCCGCATGGGGACGGGTGAGGTGAGGGCGGCGGCGGGTGACGCTCCCCGCATCGGGACGGGGTGTCTGAGAGGCTGGGCGCATGATCCTGATCAACGTGAAGTTCCCCGTGAAGCCCGAACACGCCGACGACTGGCCGGAGATCAGCCGCGCGTTCACCGAGGCAACCCGTGCCGAGCCGGGCAACAAGTGGTTCGAGTGGTTCCGCAGCGTGGAGGAGCCGACCACGTACGTGCTGATCGAGGCGTTCGAGGACGACGCCGCCGAGGCCCACGTGAACTCCGAGCACTTCGCCACCATGCAGGAGCAGTTCCCGCAGTACCTGTCCGCGACGCCGCAGATCGTCTCCGAGCAGGTCGAGTCCGACGGCTGGGGCCCGATGGGTGAGATCCAGGTCGACTGACGGCGGTCGGCATCCGCGGCCCACCGGTTCGTCGTGGGTGGGCCCCTGAGAGCCGATGTCGGCCCACCAGCGACGAACCGATGCGGGATGGGGTGCGGCGGATGCGGGCGGCTGGGTCGGGCCGGGGCATGCAGGCACACTGCATGTTTTTGCACACCGCCGTGAATCTATGTACTGTCGCACCCCATGACGCGCCACCTCCTCCGCGACGACGACCTCTCCCCGGCCGAGCAGGCCGAGGTCCTGGCCCTCGCCGCCAGGCTGAAGGCCCAGCCGTTCACCCACAAGCCCCTGCAGGGCCCGGTCACGGTGGCCACCATCTACGACCGCCCCACCCTGCGGACCCAGCTGTCCTTCGCCGCCGGCGTCGCCGAACTGGGCGGCCACGAGTTCGCCATCGATGCGGGCCTGGCCGCCGCCGGCACGCGCGAGTCCATCCCCGACGTGGCCCGCGTCATCGGGCGACAGGCCGGCCTCCTCGTGTGGCGCACCGCCGAGCAGGCCCACCTCGAGGAGATGGCGCAGCACGCCGGCATCCCGGTGGTCAACGCCCTCACCGACGACTTCCACCCCTGCCAGCTGCTCGCCGACCTGCAGACCGTCACCGAGCACAAGGGCAGCCCCACCGGCCTCACCGTGACCTTCCTGGGCGACGGCGGCTGCAACATGGGCCACTCGTGGATCCTCGCCGGCGCCACCGCGAGCATGCACGTCCGCATCGGCTCGCCGGCCGGCCACGCCCCGCTCCCGGACATCGTCCACCGTGGGCGGGAGATCGCCGCCGCCACCGGGGGGTCGGTCACCCTGGTCGACGACCCGGTCGATGCGGTGAGCGGCGCCGACGTGGTGGTCACCGACACCTGGGTCTCCATGGGGCGCGAGGACGAGGAGTCCGACCGGCTGGCCACCTTCCGGCCGTGGTCGCTCACCCCGGAGCTGCTCGCGCACGCGGCCGCGGATGCCATCGTGTTGCACTGCCTGCCGGCGCACCGCGGCCTGGAGATCTCCCCCGAGGTCATCGACGGCCCCGCCAGCGTCGTGTGGGACGAGGCCGAGAACCGCCGCCACGCCCAGAAGGCCCTGCTGGCCTGGCTGTGGGAGCGTCGGGCATGACCACCACCCCCTCGACCAAGCAGGCCCGGCAGCGCCGCATCGTGGAGGTGCTGGAGCAGCACCTGGTGCACTCGCAGGCCGAACTCGCCGAACTGTTGGGCACCTACGGGCTGCGGGTCACCCAGGCCACGCTCTCGCGGGACCTCGACGAGCTGGGCGCCTTCAAGGTGCGGGCCACCTCCGGCTCGCTGGTGTACGCCGTGCCCGCCGAGGGCGGTGACCCCACCCCCACCCTGGCCCGCGAGGGTGCAGCGGCCGTGGCCCACGTCCGCCGCCTTGCCGGTGAGCTGCTGGTCAGCGCCGAGCACAGCGGCAACCAGGTGGTGCTGCGCACTCCACCAGGCGCCGCGCAGTACCTCGCCAGCGCGTTCGACCGGGCCGGCCTCGATGACGTGCTGGGCACCATCGCCGGCGACGACACCGTGCTGCTGATCTGCCGCGACCCGCACGGCGGCGAGCGCCTGGCCCGACGTTGCCTCGAGCTCGGCGAGGGCACCGACACCGCCCAGACACCACCGACACCCCAGACATCCCAGACCCCCACGAAGGAGACCCACCCATGAGCAAGGTCCTGACCACCCTCCCGGTCGGCGAGCGCGTCGGCATCGCGTTCTCCGGCGGCCTGGACACCTCGGTAGCCGTCGCCTGGATGCGGGAGAAGGGCGCCGTCCCCTGCACCTACACCGCCGACCTCGGGCAGTACGACGAGGCCGACATCGCCGGCGTGCCGGACCGCGCCACGCAATACGGCGCCGAGATCGCCCGCTCGGTGGACTGCCGGGCCGCCCTCGTGGAGGAGGGCTTCGCCGCGCTGGCCTGCGGGGCCTTCCACATCCGCTCCGGTGGTCGCACCTACTTCAACACCACCCCCATCGGCCGCGCCGTGACCGGCACCCTGCTGGTCCGGGCCATGCAGGAGGACGGTGTCGACATCTGGGGCGACGGCTCCACCTTCAAGGGCAACGACATCGAACGCTTCTACCGGTACGGGCTCATGACCAATCCGAACCTGCGCATCTACAAGCCCTGGCTGGACGCGGAGTTCGTCGAGGAGCTGGGCGGCCGCGCCGAGATGAGCGAGTGGCTCACCGCCCGGGACCTGCCCTACCGGGACTCCCAGGAGAAGGCCTACTCCACCGACGCCAACATCTGGGGCGCCACCCACGAGGCCAAGAGCCTGGAGCACCTGGACGTCTCGCTGGAGACGGTGGAGCCGATCATGGGCGTGCGCTTCTGGGACCCGGAGGTGGAGATCGAGACCGAGGACGTCACGGTGCGCTTCGAGGCCGGCCGCCCGGTCGCGATCAACGGGCAGAGCCTGACCCCGGTGGAGCTGGTGCTGGAGGCCAACCAGATCGGCGGCCGCCACGGGCTGGGCATGAGCGACCAGATCGAGAACCGGATCATCGAGGCCAAGTCCCGCGGCATCTACGAGGCCCCCGGCATGGCCCTGCTCTTCGCCGCCTACGAGCGACTGCTCAACGCGGTGCACAACGAGGACACCATCGCCAGCTACCACGCCGACGGCCGGCGCCTGGGCCGCCTGCTGTACGAGGGGCGCTGGCTGGACCCGCAGGCGCTCATGATCCGGGAAGCGCAGCAGCGCTGGGTGGCCTCCCTGGTGACCGGTGAGGTGACACTCCGGCTGCGGCGCGGGGAGGACTACACGATCCTCGACACCCGCGGCGAGAACTTCTCGTACCACCCGGACAAGCTCTCCATGGAGCGCACGGAGAACGCCGCCTTCGGCCCGATGGACCGGATCGGCCAGCTCACGATGCGGAACCTGGACATCGCCGACTCCCGCTCCGTGCTGGAGCGGTACGCCCTGCAGCCCGACGACCAGGGCCACGTGGCGGTGCAGCAGGGCAACCTGCTGGGCACCCTGGAGCCCGGTGGCGGGGAGCAGATCTCCCGGAACACCGCCGTGGGCGATGTCGACGAGATCGACGACGCCCTGGACGCCGCCGCGATGGAGTTCGGGGCCGACTGATGAGCGAGGACACCATGACGCAGAAGCAGGCCACCAACACCGGCTCCCTGTGGGGCGGGCGCTTCGCCAGCGGGCCCAGCCCGGAGCTGCAGGCACTCTCCTGCAGCACCCACTTCGACTGGCGGCTGGTCCCCTACGACCTCGCCGGCTCGCGGGCCCACGCCCGGGCCCTGCACGCCGCCGGGCTGCTCGACGAGGCCACGCACACCGAGCTGCAGCGCGGGCTGGACGTGCTGGGAGCCCGCTTCGCCGCCGGGGAGCTGCACCCGGACCCGACCGACGAGGACGTGCACGGCGCCCTGGAGAGGCTGCTGCTGGAGGAGGTCGGCCCGGAGGTGGGTGGCCGCCTGCGGGCCGGGCGCTCCCGGAACGACCAGGTGGCCACGCTCTTCCGGATGTTCCTCCGGGAGCACGCCCGCGTCATCGCCGGGCAGGTGCTGGACCTCGTCGAGGCCCTCCTGGACCAGGCCGAGCGGCACCTGGGGGCCCCGATGCCGGGCCGCACCCACCTGCAGTCGGCCCAGCCGGTGCTGCTCTCCCACGCCCTGCTGGCCCACGCCTGGCCGCTGCTGCGGGACGTGGAACGCCTGCGGGACTGGGACGCCCGGACCGACTTCTCCCCCTACGGCGGCGGTGCGCTGGCCGGGGCCTCGCTGGGGCTGGACGCCGGGGCGATCGCCGCCGAGCTGGGCTTCACGGCCACCTGCGCCAACTCGATCGACGGCACGGCGAGCCGGGACTTCGCGGCCGAACTCGCCTTCGTCACCGCGATGATCGGGGTCGACCTCTCGCGGCTCTCGGAGGAGATCATCCTGTGGGCCACCAAGGAGTTCGGCATCGCGCGGCTGCACGACTCGTGGTCGACCGGGTCGAGCATCATGCCGCAGAAGAAGAACCCGGACATCGCCGAGCTGGCCCGCGGCAAGGCCGGGCGGCTGGTGGGCGACCTCACCGGGCTGCTCACCACGCTCAAGGGGTTGCCGCTGGCCTACAACCGGGACCTGCAGGAGGACAAGGAGCCGGTCTTCGACGCGGTGGACACCCTGGAGGTGCTGCTGCCGGCCTTCGCCGGGCAGGTGGCCACGCTGGAGTTCGACACCGGGCGGATGGCCGAGCTGGCCGGGCAGGGCTTCTCGCTGGCCACCGACGTGGCCGAGTGGCTGGTGCGCCAGCAGGTGCCCTTCCGTGAGGCCCACGAGATCGCCGGGGCCTGCGTGCGGCTCTGCGAGGAGCGCGGCATCGAGCTGGACGAGATGACCGACGCAGACCTGGCCGGCATGGACGAGCGGCTCACCCCCGCGGTGCGCGAGGTGCTCACCGTGGCCGGGTCGATCGACTCCCGCGACGGGGTCGGCGGCACCGCGACCGCACGGGTGGCCGAGCAGCTCGGCGCGGCCCACGTGGCGCTGGTCGGCCACCGGGAGTGGCTCGGCTGAGTACGCTGACCACATGTCGGTCGTCACGGTTGAGAGCGAGGCCCTGCGGGACCTCCTGCGCGCTCACCGTCTCGTGATCGACCAGCTCCTCCACCGCTATGGCGCGACGCACCCGCGACTCATCGGGTCGGTCTCGCGCGGGGATGCCACGGCCGCCAGCGACATCGACCTGATGGTCGACCTCCTGCCGGGCCACGGGAACCCCCTGCTCAGGGTCGCTGGGCTGAGCGAGGAGCTGACGGAGGCTCTGGGTCACCGGGTGGACGTCGTGACTCCCGACCTCCTGCGGGAGAACGTGTCCCTCACCGCGCTCCGCGACGCCCGACCGCTGTGAGCAGAAGCCCGGACGAGCGGTTCGCCGACATCCTCGCTGCCGTCGAGCGCTGCCGCGCCTACGCCCCACACCTCCGCGACAAGGCCCTCGGGGCGATGGCACGTGATGCGATCCTCCGGAATCTAGCCGTCATCGGCGAGGCCGTCAGGGCACTCCCGCAGGAATCCAAGGACACCGCCCCAGAGGTTCCCTGGGCTTCCATCGCCGGCCTCCGGAACGTCGTGATCCACGAGTACTTCCGCGTCGACCCCCATCTCGTGGAAGACATCGTCGAGCACCATCTGGATCGTCTTGCCGAGGCACTTTCTGCCCATGGACGAAGCTGAGCTCCTCGCCTGGTACGGCGACTGGACTCGTCGGGCACCCCGGGACATCGCCGCTCTGTTCGAGGGCTACGGCGGATCCTGGTGGGTGGCCGGCGGCTGGGCGATCCAGGCGTTCAGCGGGGTCGAGCGAGCGCACGGCGACATCGACCCCAGCGCACTGGCTGCGGAGCTCCCCGCGCTCCGCCGGCACCTGAGCGCGCAGGGCTACCACGCGTGGTGCGCCGTCGGCGGTGCGCTGCACCCGCTCCTGCCCGAGGCGTCACCCGACGGCGGACCCGAGGTGCTGCCCGCAGGGTGCGGACAGCTCTGGCTGCGCAGGGACGCCCAGAGCCCGTGGGAGTACGACCTGCTCCTCTCCCCCGGCACACCCGAGGAGTGGGTGTACAAGCGGGACGACCGGATTCGGGTGCCGGTGACGGACGCGCTGTGGGAGCGCGATGGCGTGCGCTACCTGCAGCCCCACCTACAGCTGCTGCTCAAGGCCCCGGGCGACCGGCCCAAGGACCGCGCCGACCTGGCCGCCTGCCTCCCCCGGCTGAGCGGCGCCCAGCGCAGGTGGCTCCGCGACGCGTTGGCCCTGGCCCACCCCGACCACCCGTGGCTGGAGCAGGTCACCGCCGGGTGACCACAGCCTCGCCGGCGGGCCCGCACCGATGCGGCGCAGATGGCTGTTCGCGAGCACCTCGGCGAGCCATCTGTGCCGCATCGATGCAGGCAACTCACCACCCACCACACCTGACACACTGGCCGACATGTATGCGTTCCAGGACGACCTGAACTCCGAGCTCACCGAGATCAAGGACGCCGGACTGTGGAAGGCCGAGCGCGAGCTCACCTCCCCGCAGTCGGCCCACGTGACCACCAAGAAGGCCGAGGCGCTGAACTTCTGCGCCAACAACTACCTCGGCCTGGCCGACCACCCGGAGGTGGTCGCCGCCGGCAAGGAGGCCCTCGACCAGTGGGGCTTCGGCATGGCCTCGGTCCGCTTCATCTGCGGCACCCAGACCCTTCACACCGAGCTCGAGCAGCGCATCGCCGAGTACGTCGGCTGCGAGGACGCGATCCTCTACGCCTCCTGCTTCGACGCCAACGGCGGCTTCTTCGAGGTCCTCTGCGGCAAGGAGGACGCGATCGTCTCCGACGCCCTCAACCACGCCAGCATCATCGACGGCGTGCGCCTCTCCAAGGCGATGCGCTTCCGCTACGCCAACCGCGACATGGACGACCTGCGCGCCCAGCTGCAGGCCGCCCAGGAGGCCGGTGCCCGCCGCACCGTCGTCGTCACCGACGGCGTGTTCTCCATGGACGGCTACTACGCCCCGCTGCCGGAGATCTGCGACTTGGCCGAGGAGTTCGGCGCCCTGGTCGTGGTCGACGACTCGCACGCCACCGGCTTCACCGGTGAGAAGGGCCGCGGCACCCCGGAGAAGTTCGACGTCATCGACCGCGTGGACGTCGTGACCGGCACCTTCGGCAAGGCCCTCGGCGGCGCCTCCGGTGGCTTCGTCGCCGGCCCGAAGGAGATCGTGGCCCTGCTCAAGCAGCGCTCCCGCCCGTACCTGTTCAGCAACGCCGTGGCCCCCAGCACCGCCGCCGGCTCGCTGAAGGCCCTGGAGCTCGTGCAGCAGTCCGACGACCTGCGCCGCCAGCTCCAGACCAACGCGCAGCTCTTCCGGGAGCTCATGACCGAGGCCGGCTTCGAGCTGCTCGAGGGCAGTCACCCGATCATCCCGGTGATGTTCCCCGGCGAGGACGGCGCCCGCCAGGCCGGCCTCATCGCCGAGGAGCTCCTCGAGCGCGGCGTGTACGTCACGCCCTTCTCCTACCCGGTGGTGCCCAAGGGCGAGGCGCGCATCCGCGTCCAGCTCTCGGCCGCCCACTCCGAGGAGGACGTCCGCACCTGCGTGCAGGCCTTCGCCGACGCCCGCGACGCCGTCGCCGCCCGGGGCTGACCACCCGTGGCCATCGACCCGCGCATGCTCGGCGCCCCCTCCCCCGAGGTGGGTGCCTCCTCCGGTGCCCCGCTGGAGCCCGGTGAGCTGATCCGGTGGGCGGCGCACACGCAGATCCCGTGCCAGGACGCCGTCGCCCAGCGGGGCGGCGTGCTCGCCCTGGCCGACGGGGCCGGCGTGGGGCCGGCGGCGCGCCCCGGCTGCGAGCACGAGGTGGACTGGTTCAGCCAGCGCCTCGTCGACGCCGTGGTCGACCACCTCTCCCCCGCCGACGCGCTCGGGCCGGTGGTCGGGGAGCCGGTGGGTCTGCGCGAGGCGGTGGCCCACGGCATCGAGGCGGTGCGGGCCGCCCACCCGCAGTGCGACGCGGACACCGGCCCGTGGTCCACGCTCACGATGGCCCGCGTGGTCGGTGACGAGCTGGAATTCCTCGCCCTGTGCGACTCCAGCCTGATCGTGGAGTTCGTCGACGGCCAGGTGCTGCAGGTCATCGACGACCGGCTCGACGGTGTGAACGCCCCCGGCGCCAGCATGAACGCGCCGGGCGGGTGGTGGTCGGCGCGCGGTGACGTGCGGGCGGCCGAGGAGGCCCGCACCGGGTCCTTCCCGCTGGCCGACGTGCGACGGGCCTGGCTGGCCAGCGACGGGGCCACCCGGCCGCTGGAGACCTGGCACCAGTACGACGCCGCCGAGTGGGCCCGCCGGGCCGCGGAGGACACCTTGGCCCTGGCGCACTCCATCCGGACCCACGAGACGGAGACCGCGGCCGAGATGACCGCGGCAGGTCGCAAGGCGCACGACGACCTCACCATCCTGCGCGTGGTCTGAGCGGGAGCCGGTCCGCGGGCCGCACCGGGCGCGCCGCGCACAGCAGACGCCGGAGGCCCACCCCCATCGAGGGGGTGGGCCTCCGGCGTCGGTGCTCCGGGTGGACGGTCGATTCCGAGGTGCTGGGCCGTCCGGACGGAGCGTGCCCCCATCGGGGGCCGGGGAGATCAGCCCTTGTTGAACAGGCGGCGCAGCAGGCCCAGGCCGAAGGTGGCGGCGCCGGCCCCGCCCAGACCCTTGGCGATCAGGTCGCCGCGCAGGGCGCCATCGCTGTCGTACATGGTCTGGTTGAACTTGACCTGCGCGTCCTCCTGCGCACGGCGGGCGACCTCCTTGGGGTGGACGCGGTAGACGAGCTCGTCGACGTCGCCGGCAAGGCGAAGGCGGGAGGCGTCGATGTCGCGGGTGATCTGCTCGACGGAGCGGGTGTCCTTGGACTGCTTGGCCACGAGATTGCCTTTCCTTGGGAAACTGCCTGAAACTCTAACGCAGAACCCCACCAGAGGAGACGTGTGATGACCACCCGACTGCAGACCGGCGACCAGGCCCCCGAGTTCACCCTCCCGAGCAGCGAGGGCGGGGAGCTCTCCCTGTCCGACCTGCGCGGACGCAAGGGGGTGCTCTTCGTGTACCCCGCCGCCTCCACCCCAGGCTGCACCACGGAGGCCTGTGACTTCCGTGACAACGCCGCCGCGCTGGCCGAGGCCGGGTACACCGTGCTGGGTCTGAGCAAGGACACCGTGGAGAAGAACGCGAAGTTCGCCGAGAAGCACGAGCTGGGCTACCCGCTGCTCAGCGACCCGGAGCTGGAGACCCTGAAGGCCTACGGGGCCTACGGGGAGAAGAAGAACTACGGCAAGGTCGTGCAGGGCGTCATCCGCAGCACCTTCGTCATCGACGAGGAGGGTGTCATCGAGCACGCCCGGTACAACGTGCGCGCCAAGGGCCACGTGGCCAGCCTGGGGAAGAACCAGCTGAAGCTGCCGCTGACCAGCGCCGTCTGAGGCCGGCATGACACCGACCTCCCGCCGTCTCCTGCTCCTGTCCGGCCCGGCGGCCGTGGCCATGCTGCTCACGGGATGCAGCCAGCACTCCGACGCCGAGCGCGCGGAGATCAGCGCCGTGGTGGAGCGCCGGGTCTCCGCCTTGCCCAGGCTGGAGAAGGTGCGGGTCACCTTCCTGGACGGCTTCGACGCGGGATACGCCCTGCAGGTCTCCGCCGTCCGCCCGGCCACCTCCTCCGGGCAGCTCGTGGACGCCGTGCGGGAGGTGCTGCGGGTGCTGGTGGCGGTGGCCGAGGAGCACGGGCTGGGCGACGATCTCCACCTGCTCGTCACCGTGTTCGACGCCCCGCAGTCCGACGGCGGGACGGAGCTGCCGCCGGCCGACCAGACGGACCTCCTGGGCGTTGGGGCCGGATTCCGCCTCGCGACGGTGCGCCAGCACCTAGAGTCCTAGGCCGCATCCGGCACAATGACCGGCGCGCGCGAGTGGTGGAACTGGCAGACACGCAGGATTTAGGTTCCTGTGCTCCGGCGTGCGGGTTCGAGTCCCGCCTCGCGCACCAGCCCCCGGGATCAGCCGGGGAAGCGGACCGTCGTGGCGTAGGCCAGGTGGTCGGACCCGGAGAGCCGAAGGGCCTGGCACGAGAGCACCTCGGCCCCCTCGGAGACGAGCACGTGGTCGATGGCGCTGCGCCCCCAGGCGGGCCAGTGGCTCGGCCAGGTGCCCTCGGGGCGCCCGCACGCGCGTGCCGTGTCGACCAGGCCCTCCATCCCGGCCAAGGCGCCGTGCCGCATCGTGGCGTTGAGGTCACCCACCAGCACCACCGGCCCGTCCTGGGCGGCGGCCTCCGCCTCCGCCACCGAGCGGGACAGGTCGTCACGCCACAGCGACATGAACCCCGGCAGCGGCGGCGCGTAGTGCACGCCCAGCACGAGCGGCTGCCCCGGCTCGGTCGGCTCCAGCCGCACGTTGCCCTGCAGGGACGGCTCCGCCTCGGCGGGCGTGTACTCCGGCAGCCCGTCGCGCAGCAGCACCGTCGTGGCCTCGATGGGGCTGCTCTCCGGGGCCGTGCGGGCCGCCAGCCCGTGCGTGACCGCGGTCCCGGGCCACCCCGCGGCGTCGACCGCCGCCTGCGCCCGGGCGTGCGACGTCTCCGGCAGGACGAGCAGGTCGGGCTGGAACTCGGACTCCAGCCGCTCAAGATCCGATGCGGTGAGCGAACCCAGGCTGTTGTAGGTCACCACCGAGAGCACGGACACCGGGGCGGCCTCCCCTGCGGATTGATCCGTCACGGCCCGGGGCCCGCTGCTCCAGGGCGGACCCCCGGGGAAGGCCACCAGCCCAACCCCCGCCAGCAGTCCGGGCAGCGCAGCGATGGCGAACCACCGCGCCACCTGGCTCCGGTGACGCTTCCACCGGAGCAGCGCCAGTCCCAGGACCAGCGCACTGACGACCAGCACTGCCACCCCGCCGACCGTGGGAAACGCGATCCCCTGCGCCACGAACCACTGGGTGCTTGCCCACTGGGAGAACGCCGCCCCCGGCCACCAGGCCAGCACGGCCAGGGCCAGCAGGCCCAGCCCGCACACGACGGCAACGGCAACACCGAGCACCTGCCACCAGCGCCCACCCCGCGCGCCGTTCCGTGCCTCATGCCGTGACGTCTTCATGTCCCCCCTGTGGACCACGTGTCGTGCCTGCTGCCAGAACCGTACTCCCACGGCTCACAAGCCCTGGGCAACGCACAAGGCGGCCGGTTCCAGCATCGCGGGAGCGAGGGGGACAGCCGTGCGGCTCCTTCTCCCGGCGAGGCCGCTGGGGTCGCTGTGTAGGGTCTGCGGCGCACCATCACGCGGCAGCACTGAAGGAGCGCTCTGTTGTCCCGGCAACTGCATCCCGTGATCGGCTTTGGGGTCCCGCTCCTGCTGATCCTGCTGTTCGTGTCCATGCCGAGCCTGGTGGTCCTGGCTATCGCAGAGTTTCGGGGGGTCGCGTTGACGGTGCCCCTCCCGTGGGCCGCGTTCCTGACGCTCCTCATGGTCTCGGTGCTGGGCGTCCTGAGCCCCCTGTTGGCACTCCCGGTCAAGTTCGCCTGCGCCGCGGCGGGGGCCCCACGGCTGGTGCAGACCGTGGCCACCACGGCCCTGCACCTCGCCCTCTACGGCCTCGCGTACACCCTCCTGGTGCGCGACACGACCGTGGCCTTCGCGATGGGCGCCCTCACACTAGTGATCTGGGGGCTCATCGGGATCTGGGTCGATGACCTCGAGGAGAAGCTCACGAAGGACAGCCGTCAGGCCCCCCTGCAGGACGAGCGGTAGCCTCTTCCGCCCTTGCCTCAGCCGCGGTCGGCCCAGCGCTGCAGTCGCTCGATGCCCTCGGCGATCACGTCCTCGGTCTTGCAGAACCCGAAACGCACCAGACTGCGGGCCTGGTCGGGGTCGCTGCAGAACGCCTGCACCGGCACCCCCGCCACCCCGGCCTCCTCCGGCAGGGTCCGGCACCACGCCAGCGCGTCGGTCACCCCCAGCGGCGCCGCATCGGCGATGACGAAGTACCCCGCCGGCGGCACCTCCACCCCGAACCCGACACTCCGCAGACCGCTCACCAGCAGGTCACGGCGCCGCTGGTGCAGGTCCCGCAGGTTGGTGAACATCTCCTCCGGCAGCGCCAGCCCCTTCGCGATGGCCGGCTGCAACGGCGTCCCCACACCAAAGGTGGTGAACTGCTTGACCTTCGCCACCGCCTCCACCAGCTCGGCCGGACCGTGCACCCACCCGACCTTCCACCCGGTCACCGCGAAGGTCTTGCCCGCCGAGGAGACCGTCAACGTCCGCCCCGCGCACTCGGGCACCGCGGCCGGCGGCAGGTGGCTCGCCCCATCGAACACCAGGTGCTCGTACACCTCGTCGGTGAGGATCACCGCATCGCGCTCCTCCGCCAGCCGCCCGATGAGGGCGAGCTCCTCAGCGCTGAACGTGCGCCCGGTCGGGTTGTGCGGGGTGTTCACGATGACCATCGCCGTGTTGTCGCTGAACGCGGCCTCCAACGCCGCCGGGTCGAGCTCCAGCCCCGGCAGCGACAGCGCCACCGGCCGCACCACACCCCCGGCGAGCGCGATCGCAGCCCCGTAGGAGTCGTAGGCCGGCTCGATGACGATGACCTCCTCCCCCGGCTCCACCAGCGCCAGGATCGATGCCGTGAGCGCCTCGGTCGCGCCGACGGTCACCAGCACCTCCGCCGGGTCCACCTCCAGCCCGTGGAAGCGCTGCTGGTGGGTCGCGATGGCCTCGCGCAGCTCCGGCACGCCCCAGAAGGGCGGGTACTGGTTGCGGCCCTCCACCATGGCCTCGTGCGCCCACTCCACCAGCTGCGGCGGGGTGCCGGAGTCCGGGGCACCCTGGCCCAGGTTCACCGCATCGGCCGCCATGGCCCGCTGGGTCATCTCGGCGAAGATCGAGGTGCCGAAGGGCTGCATGCGCTGCACGAGGGGGGAGTTCATGCACCCACCCTATGAGGCGGCTCCCCAGATCAGCGTGCGGGGCGAACCGAGCGAGCCGAGCCATGGAGGATCTCCCGGCACGTGGGACCATCCCGTATGACCGATGCTGCGCGCCCGCCCCACGCCGCCCGCCCGGGCACGGGACTGGCTGCCCCGATCCTGACGCTCGTGGTGGTGGCCCTCTCGATGGTGGGGGCCTTCCTCGGTTCGCGTGCCGTGGTCGGGGACCCGGTCAACGAGGTGGCCGGCGGGTGGCTGGGTGCGGACGCCACCCCCATCGCCCCGGCCAGCACCGCGTTCAGCATCTGGAGCGTGATCTACGCCGGCCTGGCGGGGTACGCGGTGTGGCAGCTGTTCCCCGGTCAGCGCGCCGACGAGCGCCACCGTCGCCTCCGGCCCTGGGCCGCGGCATCGGCCGTCCTCAACGCATTGTGGCTGGGCGTCACCCAGGCCGGATGGCTGGGGCTGAGCGTGGTGGTGATGCTGGCGCTGCTGGCCGTGCTCATCCGGATCGTGCTGGTGCTGCACGCCACCCCTCGCGGCGGGTGGGTCGAGACCGTGCTGGTGGACGGCACCTTCGGGCTGTACCTGGGCTGGGTCAGCGTGGCCACGGCAGCCAACATCACGTCCTGGCTCGCTGCCTCGGGCGCGGACGGCCTCTCCGGGTCGGTCTGGGTGACCGTGGGAGTGCTGGTGGTGCTGGCCGCTGTGTTCGGGGCACTGGCCGGCGCGACGCGGGGTCGCCTGGCGCCCGCCCTGGCCGCCGCGTGGGGCATGGCGTGGATCGCGGTGGCCCGCAGCACCGGACAGTTCGAGTCGGACGTGCTGGTATGGACCGCCGGCACGGTGGCGGCCGCCGTGCTGCTCACCGCCGTCGCGGCGCGCCTGCGACGCCGCTGACTGTGCCGCGCACGAGTTCCCGTCTCAGACCACCGGGGCCAGCTGCGCCGCCAGCTTGCGCACCGCGCGGCCGCGGTGGCTGATGGCGTTCTTCACCTCCGGGGGCAGCTCCGCCGCGCTCACCGCTCCATCGTCACCGGCGGTGAAGGGGGTGTCGTCCCCCACCTTGGCGGCTGCGTCCGCGGCGACCTCGGAGGCGTGCCCCTCGGCCGCCACCTCGGAGATGACGTCCGGCACGTCCGACCCGTTGCGCGAGGACGGACCGACCGCCTGGACCTGCGGCTGCTCGGCATCGTCGAACTCCGTGGCATCCACCCCGAAGATTGGGTCGTAACCGAACCCGTACTCGCCCTGCCGCTCGCGCAGGATGACGCCCTGCATCTCGCCGCGGGCGGTCAGCTCGAGGCCATCGGGGTCCACGTAGGACATGACGCAGGCGAAGTGTGCCCCGCGCTCCTCGTCCGGCACGTCCGCCAGCTGGGCCAGCAGCAGCGCGATGTTGTCCGCGTCGCGGTCCGCCCCGGGCCCGGCACCGGTGGAGTCCACCAGGCCGCCGGACCAGCGCGCGGAGAAGATGCCCGGCGCGCCACCCAGGACGTCCACGCACAACCCCGAGTCGTCGGCGATGGCGGGCAGACCCGTCAGCTCGCACGCAGCTCGGGCCTTCAGTAGCGAGTTCGCCTCGAAGGTGACGCCGTTCTCCACCACGTCGGGCGCGCCCGGGGCCACGTCCGCCAGGGTCACGACCTCGGTCTCACCCGGCAACACCTCGGACAGGATCCGCTGCAGCTCGGGAACCTTGCCTTTGTTGCGGGTGGCGAGCACGATGCGGCGAGCGGCCATCAGGCGTCCTGCCCGTCCTGCTGGGCCTGCCCGGGCTGCGCCGGCTGCTCGCCGGGCGACACCTCGAGGCGCTCCCCCGCATCGAGGGCCAGGGCGGCCTGCTGGGCGGCGGCGAGGGTGGCGCAGCCGTCCTGGGCGAGGTCGAGCAGGGCGTTCAGCATCGCGCGGTCGAAGGTCTGCCCCTCGGCGGTGCCCTGCACCTCCACCAGCTCGCCTGCGCCGGTCATGACGACGTTCATGTCCGCGCCGGCACCGGAGTCCTCCGGGTAGTCCAGGTCGAGCACCGGCTGCCCGTCCACGATGCCGACGCTGATGGCCTGGATGGAGTCGCGCAACACCTGGGCGTTGGCCGGGATGTCTCCCGAGGCCTTGCCGGCGGCCACCGCATCGGCCAGCGCGACCCAGGCACCGGTGATGGCGGCGGTGCGGGTTCCCCCATCGGCCTGCAGGACGTCGCAGTCGATGACGATGGTGTTCTCCCCCAGCGCCGAGGTGTCCACCGCGGCCCGCAGCGCGCGGCCGAGCAGGCGGGAGATCTCCTGCGTGCGGCCCTTGACCTTGCCCTTGACCGACTCGCGGTCGCTACGGGTGTGGGTGGCGGCGGGCAGCATGGCGTACTCGCCGGTGACCCACCCCGTGCCCTGGCCCTTGAGCCAGCGCGGGACGCCGGGCTGGAAGGAGGCCGCGCACAGCACCCGGGTGCGGCCGAACTCGATGAGGACCGAGCCGGCGGCGTGGTCGAGCCAGCCGCGGGTGATGCGGACGTCTCGCAGCTGGTCGGGCGCGCGGCCGTCGTGGCGCGCGCCAGGGGTGGTCTCAGAGGTGGACGCAGTGGTCTGGGTGGCCGATGCGGGGGCGTCAGTCATGGTGCCGAGCCTACGGGGCGCGGTGGGGGTGGCTCCCGGAGCGGTCCGGCCCCGTCACCGCATCGAGGCGTCGCACATTTCCCGTGGTGCGTCGCGCATTGCAGGAACCAGCGCCGATCCGTGCAAAGTGCGACGACTCACTTGCAAAGTGCGACGTCCCAGCGGGTGGGGCCGAGCGCCCTCCCCACGGACCGGGCGCGAGGTGGGGCCGGGCGCCCTCCGCGCGGACCGGGCGGAAGGTGGGTCCAAGCCCCCACCCCGGTGGTGCTGGCTCTCTCAGGCCAGGACCGCCCCACCGGCCGACGGCGGCCACTACGGCGGTCGTGATCCCGGCGAGGGCGAACGGCGCACCGCCCACCGCACGCAGCTTCGACCACTGCACGCCCGTGCCCAGGGCCCACATGGCCGCGGCCAGCAGCACGGTCTGGGCCACCGTCGCCACCTCCAGCAGGACCGAGGGCAACGGCACCCAGGTGCGCACGAGAACCATCGCGAGAAAGGCCACCACGAAGAAGGGCACCAGCGGCGGCAGGGTGACGGCGTCCTGCCCGGCCGTCGGGTGGGCCGCTCCCCCGTCGGCCTGCCCGGCCCGCACCTGCTCGGCCCGCAGCTGGCGACGACGCCACACGGCCAGCCCCACCATCACCGGGGCCAGCAGCACCACCCGCGCCAGCTTGGCCACCACCGCCACGGCCAGAGCACCGGAGCCCACGATGCCACCGACAGCCACCACCTGCGCCACCTCGTGCACCGACAGCCCCGCCCACAGCCCGGTCGTGTGGGGGTCCACCCCCATCGCCGAGGCGGCCAACGGCACCACCGGGATCATCAGCGTCCCGAAGAGCACGACCAGCGCCAGCGCGACGGCCACGTCCTGCTCGTCGGACTCCAACACCCCGTCGGCCGCCGCCACCGCCGCCGCACCGCAGATGGAGAATCCCGACCCGACCAGGAGCGCCAGCACCGGCCGCACACCCAGCAACCGCCCGGCCACCACGGCCGTCGCGAAACCCGCCACCACCACGACCACCACGGCCAGCACCACCCGCCAGCCCAGGCCGACGATGGTCGCCAGCGACACCTGCAGGCCCAGCAGCACGATGCCGGCGCGCAGCATCGTCTTGCTGCCCTTGGTCAACCCCGGGGCCCAGCTGGCGGGGAGCGCGACGAGGTTCCCCACCACGATGCCCAGCAGGATCGCCACCAGCAACGGACTCACCGCCGGCACGGCGGTGCCGATGAGGCGCGCCACCCCCATCGAGGCCAGGCCGGCAACCAGGCAGGCGAGGACGCCCGGCAGGCGCGAGGGGGCGGGGGCGGGTGCGGGGGAGGTCACGGCGTCGATGGTGCCACGGCGGCCCGCATCAACGGGCGGAGAGGGCGTGGTCCACCGGGGCGACCTCCAGCAGCAGCCCCGGCTCGGCCAGGCACAGCGGGCCGTCCCACACCTGCCGCGCCTCGGCGAGGGTGTACTCGGGGTCGTTCCACGGCGGGATGTGCGTGAGCACCAACTGTCCCACTCCCCCGGCACGCTGGGCGGCCAGGGCGGCCCGGCGACCCGTCAGGTGGATGCCCTGGGCGGCGTCCCGCCCCTCCACGAAGGCCGAGTCCGCCAGCACCACGTCCGCGCCGATCAGCAACCCGTCCAGCGCGGGGGTGTCGTCGGTGTCCCCGGTGAACGCCAGCACGTTGCCCCCCGCGCTCACACGCATGCCGTAGGCGTCCCCCGGGTGGTTGACCTGGAACCACGTGATGGTGAACGGCCCGATGGTGGTCTGCCACCCGTCGCGCACCGGGTGGTAGTTATAGGTGGAGGTCAGGCTCTCGCCGGGGTGGACGCCGTACACGCCGTCCATGTGCTCGCGCAGCGCCGCCGGGCCGTGCACGGCGATGCGGTCCGGGTGCGCGGCGTGCGGGTCGTAGGTGTGCAGCACGTACAGCCCGCACAGGTCCACCAGGTGGTCGGGGTGCAGGTGGCTGATGAGGTAGGCGTCCACCGCCGTCGGGTCGGTGTAGCGCTGCAGTTCGCCGAGGGCCCCGCTGCCCAGGTCGAGCACCACCCGCCACGTGCGCCCCTGCGCCTCGTGCTCCACGAGGTAGCAGGAGGTGGCAGAGCGGGGACCGGAGAAGGAGCCCGAACAGCCCACGACGCGCACCCTCATCGGACGTCCCCCGCCTCGAGCACTGGGAGGGACCCGGTGGGAGGGACGTCAGTCTCCACCGGCAGCCGGTGGGTGTTCAACGCGCTCACCTCGGGGCCGAGGAAGCGGCGGGCGAGCTCGCTGAACTGGGAGGGGTCGCCCGTGGTGAGGAACTCGTGGGTGGGCACCGTGGCGTCCGGGGCGAGCTCGCCCCGGTCGGCCAGGGTGCGCAGCAGTTCGGCGGCGGTCTCCTCCGCGGAGGAGACGAGCGAGACCTCCGGACCCATCTCGTAGGCGATGACGCCGCGCAGCAGGGGGTAGTGCGTGCACCCCAGGATGAGGGTGTCCACGCCCGCCTCCTTCAGCGGCTGCAGGTACTCGGTGGCGGCGGCGAAGACCTCCGGGCCGGAGATGGTGCCGGACTCCACGAAGTGAACGAAGCGGGGGCACGGCTGCGAACGGAGCTGCACCGAGGGGACGGCGGCGAACGCGTCCCGGTACGCCCCGGAGGTGTGGGTGGCCTGCGTGCTGATGACGCCGACGGCCCCGGTGCGGGTGATGCCGGCGGCGCGGCGGGCCGCGGGACGGATCACCTCGATGACGGGGACCGAGTAGCGCTCGCGGGCGTCGTGCAGGACGGCTGCCGAGGCGGAGTTGCAGGCGATGACCAGGGCCTTGACCCCGCGATCCATCAACGCGTCGAGGGAGTCCAGGGCCAGCCGTCGGACCTCCGCGATGGGGCGCGGGCCGTAGGGAGCGTGGTGGGTGTCGCCCAGGTACACCGTCGACTCGTGCGGCAGGTGGTCGATGACGGCCCGGGCCACGGTGAGCCCCCCGAGACCGGAGTCGAAGATGCCGATGGGAGCCGTGGACATGCGCTTGAGGGTACGTGGCAGGAGGCCCCGGGCCCCACCGTTGGGGGGCTCAAACAGGCGTCTGTTGCGTCACACCGCCCGCGGCGCCGTGCCCGATGGGGTGAGCGCACCCCATCGGGCAGGCGGTGGGTGGGCGGGTCAGTCCTCCGCGGAGACGAAGGGGTTGGCCAGGCGACCGATGCCCTGGATGGAGACCTCGACGGTCTGCCCCGGCTGCACCGGCCCCACGCCAGCCGGGGTGCCGGTGAGGATGACGTCGCCCGGCAGCAGGGTGAACGCGCGCGAGACGTGGGAGACGATCGTGGCCACGTCGAAGACCATGTCCGCGGTGGTGCCGTCCTGGACCAGCTCACCGTCGAGACGGGTGCGGACCACGAGGTCGGAGGTGTCGAGCTCGGTCTCGATCCAGGGGCCCAGGGGGCAGAAGGTGTCCATGCCCTTGGCGCGGGCCCACTGGCCGTCGGCCTTCTGCAGGTCGCGGGCGGTCACGTCGTTGGCACAGGTGTAGCCGAGCACGACACCGGGGACGTCCTCCGGGGCGACGTCCTTGCACATGCGGCCGATGATGACCGCCAGCTCGCCCTCGTAGCTGATCTCGGAGGAGATCGACGGCATGAAGACCGGGTCGCCCGGGCCGCAGACGGCGGTGTTCGGCATGAGGAACAGGCCCGGCTCCGCATCGGTCTGGTTGCCCATCTCGGCGGCGTGGTCCGCATAGTTGCGGCGCACGCCCACCACTTTGGAGCGCGGGATCACGGGGGCCAGCAGGCGGACGTCCTCGGTGGTGAAAGTCTTGCCCGTGAGCTCGATGGCGGTGTAGAGCGGGTCGCCGGAGACCTCGGCGATCTTGGTGCCCTCGCCGTCCATCAGGCCGTAGCGGGGCTCGTCGGAGTCGTCGGTGAACCGGCAGATGCGCATGGGCGGGAGTCTAGGTGTTCCAGACCGGTCTCGATGGGGTGCGCCACCTAGAATCGGCCCCGATGCACCCCCTCCCCCACACCTCCGCAACGCCGGCCGTCTCGGTCGACGCTAACTTCATCGTCCTGCCCCGTGAGGAGTGGCAGGCCCGAGCTGCCGCGCACGCCCAGCGCGTCGACGCCATCGCCGGGCCGCATCTGGAGCGCCGGGCCCGCGGGCAGAAGCACCCGGTGGAGGACTTCCTGTGGGTGTACTACCGCTGGCGGCCGGCCGAGGTGCGGCGCTGGCACCCCGGCATAGGGGTCGCTCTGCTCGATGCCGGTGGGCGCGCGGGGTGGAAGGAGCACCGGGAGTTGACGCCCGAGGAGGTCCAGGCAGACGGCCCGGCGGACGGCCGGGAGACTGCCGGGGGCGTCACTGTGGACGTGGCCGCCTTTCTAACCCGGCGCGGAGATGCGGTGCGCCGCTGGCACGGCATCCTGCAGGCCACGGCGAACCGGCCGGCGCGGTTCGGGTGCTTCGGCCTGCACGAGTGGGCGATGGTGCACGGCCTCGAGGCGGACGACCGCCGCCACGGCGGGGTCCCGCTGCGGCTGGGGCGCGAGGCGACGGACGCGGTGACCGAGAGCCACACCATCGCGTGCAGCCACTTCGACGCCTACCGGTTCTTCACCGACAGCTCACGGGACCTGAACACCCTGCGGCCCGGGCCCGAGGACCGCACCGCCTTCGAGCAGCCCGGCTGCCTGCACACGACCATGGACCTCTACAAGGTAGCCGCCACCCTCGGGCCGCTGGCGCCCGGCGAGCTGCTGGTCGACTGCCTGGAGCTGGCCCGCGACGTGCGGGAGCTGGACATGCGCGCCAGCCCGTACGACCTACGGGACTGGGGGTACGAGCCGGTCCGCATCGAGACCCCCGAGGGCAAGGCCGCGTACGTGGCCGCCCAGCGCGGCTTCAGCGAGCGCGGCCAAGCCCTGCGCGCCCGGCTCGTGCAGGTGACGAGCCGGGCGCTGCACGTGCGTTGAGGGTCCTCAGACCAAGCGGTGCAGCCAGCCCTTGGTGTCCTCGGCGCGGCCATACTGGATGTCGGTCAGCGTGGTCCGCAGCTTCATGGTCACCGGGAAGGACTCGGTGAGCTCCTCCGAGCGGTCATCGCCGCCCACGACCCAGGTCTTCTCCGGGGTCTTGAACGAGCCCACCGGGGTGATGACCGCGGCCGTGCCACAGGCGAACACCTCGGAGATGGATCCGTCCTCGATGCCGGCAGTCACCTCATCGATGCTGATGGGGCGCTCCTGCACGTCGTGCCCGGCGTCGCGGCCCAGCTCGACCAGCGACATGCGGGTCACGCCCTCGAGGATGGTGCCGGAGGTCGGCGGGGTGACGATCCGGCCGTCGGAGAACACGAAGAACAGGTTCATGCCGCCCAGCTCCTCGACCCACTTCTCCTCGCGGTCGTCGAGGAACATCACCTGGGCGCAGCCGTGCTCCGCGGCCTCCACCTGGGCGGCCATGGACGCGGCGTAGTTGCCACCGCACTTGGCGAAGCCGGTGCCTCCGAAACCCGCCCGGTGGTAGTTCTGGGAGACCCAGATGTCCACCGGCTTCACACCCGACGGGAAGTAGGGGCCGGCCGGGGAGGCGATGACGTAGAACTGGCTGGCCTTCGCCGGACGCACCCCGAGGAAGGCCTCGGTGCCGATCTCGAAGGGACGCAGGTACAGCGAGGTCTCCGAGCCCTCGGCAGACTCCGGAACCCACGCCTGGTCAATCTCGGTGACCTGGCGGATGGCCTCCAGGAAGATCTCCTCGGGCACCTCCGGCAGGGCCATGCGGCGGGCGCTGCGGCGGATGCGCTCGGCGTTCTTCTCCGGGCGGAAGGTCCAGATGCTGCCGTCGGCGTGACGGTAGGCCTTCATGCCCTCGAAGATCTCCTGGGCGTAGTGCAGCACGCAGGCCGCCGGGTCCAGCGCGATCGGCCCGTACTCCACGACGCGGCCGTTGTGCCAACCGTCAGCCTCGGTGTGGTCCACCACGGCCATGTGGTCGGTGAAGTGCACCCCGAAGCCGGGGTTCGCCAGCACCTCGAGGCGGTCGGCCTCCGAGGCCGGGGACTCACTCGGCGCGACGACGAACTCGGTGCTGGAAACCATGGGTGCTCCTTGGTGCGGGGTCTGACGGTCTGGGCTGAGGCTACCGGGAGCCACCGAAGGCTTGGCCGAGGCGTGCGTGTCGGGCGGCGGTCTGCTCGTCGTCCTGGAGCGGCGCCGTGCGCCGGGCCCGCGAGCGCGGGGCCGGGCCGGTGAGCCCCGCCAGTGCCTCTCGATGGGGGTCGGCCACCGACGGGCGCGCCCCCTCCAGGCCGATGCGGTCGAGCTCCCCCTGCAGCCGGTGCAGGACGGCGAGGTCTGCCACCACGGGATCGAAGCCCTGGGCCACCAACCCGTCGCGACCGGCGGCCAGGACCGCCTCGAGCAGGGGCGTGACCCGGGTGTCAGCGAAGTCCGCGGCTGCAGCCCAGTCCAGGGCGTCCACCCCGATGGCGGCGGCCCGCGTGGCCCCCAGCACGTCCGCGTAGGCCACCGCCAGCCGCTGCTGAAAGTCACCGCGGGCGTCCGGGGCCGATGGGGTGCGCGTCGCGGTCAGCGTGCCCGCGAGGTCGTGCCCGGCGGCACTCCCCCGCGCCACGACGGCCACCACTGCCGGGGCGCCGCGGCCGTCGACGTACGCCTGCCGGGTGGCTGCCGGCTCCCCCAGCACCTCCACCAGCAGGATCACGCCCCGGTGGCGCACCACCGAGGACCGCAGGGCCCGCCCCGCGGCCGCCGAGCTCAGGACCACCACGTGGTCGTCGGTCAGGGCGGTGGAGACCTCGGTGAGGTGCTCCGTGCCGAGCACGACGACCTCGCTGTCGGTCACCGCGTCGGCCACCGGCAGGGTGAAGAAGCCCTCGGCCTCGGCCGCGGCGAACTCGTCACTGCCCGGCGCGGCGCCCACCCGCACGTCCACCCCGGAGTCGCGCAGGTTCTGGGCGTGTAGCTCGGCGGTGGCGTCGAATCCCACCACGGCTACCTCCCGGTCGGCGATCACCGAGCGGTCGGCGTCGAACGGGCCCCACCACGCGGTGGTGTCGGGCTCGGGGGTGCTCACGGGATGTCCTCCTGCTGCGACGGCTGCTCGGGCTCGGTCGCCGGCTCCGGCTTCGGGGCGCGGACCACGTTCTCGAGCGCCTCCCCATCGGCCAGGCGCTGCAGCTGGGCCCCGATGAGGGCCAGCTGCCGGTCGTCCATCCCCGCCGTCGCGCTGGCCAGATGCGGCGTCAGGTAGATGCCCGGCGTGGAGAAGAGCGGGTGCCCCTCGGGCAGCGGTTCCGGGGCGGTCACGTCCACCGCCGCACGGATGTGCCCCGAGGCCGCGGCGGCCACCAGGGCGTCGGTGTCCACGACCGGGCCGCGGGCCACGTTCACCAGCACCGCGCCGGCCGGCATCAGGGAGAACTCGTGCTGCGACATCAGCCCCTTGGTGTCGGCCGTCAGCGGGGTGATGAGGATGACCACGTCGTGCTCGGGCAACAGCTCGTGCAGCTCGTCGATGGGGCGCACCGCCTCGACGTGCTCGTCCCCCGGACGGGCCGAGGTGGCCACCGCGGTCACGCGAGCGCCGAAGGCGGCGACCCGCCGGGCAATGGCCTGCCCGATGGCGCCGTAGCCCACCACCAGGACGCGCGACTCGTGCAGGGAACGCTGCTTCGCCCGCCACTGGGGACCGGTGCGGTTTTCCCAGCGGCCGGCCACCTGTGCGTCGCGGAGGGTCTCCAGCGAGCGCAGGGCGATGAGGGTGAGCGCCAGCGCGTGGTCGGCGGTGCTCTCCTCGTGGACGCCCTTGGCGTTGCAGATGCCCACCGGCGCCGGGAGGCGCTTGTCGAGGTGGTCGTAGCCCGCGCTCAGGGCCCACGCCCAGCGCAGGTGGGGCTGGGCGGTCAGCTCGGTCACCGCATCGGGCGTCATGGCGAACTGCGGCGGCACGGCGGCCACCAGCGGGGCGGCCGGGTCGTCCTCGCGCGGGGCGGACAGGTCCCAGTGCTCGAGGCGCACTGTGCGGCCCGACCCGGAGAGCTCACCGGTGGGGCCGGCGAGGGCCTCCACCCAGGTGGGGTCCGGCACGGTGACCGTCACGCGCTCGGCGGCGGTCGGGAGGTGGTTCACGTCGGTCTTCGCTGCGGTGTTCGGCACGGCGCCACGCTATCCGAGGCGGGGCCCACCGGTGGAGCGTGGGTGGGTCATCCGATGCGGGTGCCGCAGCCCTCGTGGAGGTCCGCCCAGCCCAGGTCCTGCGGGAGCTCCATGACCCCGAGGGTGCCGGTGGGCCACCCCTGCGGGTACTCGCCGGTGAGGTGTCCCACCAGGGCGGGGACGCCCGGGGCGTGACCGACCAGCAGCACCCGCCGCGACTCCTCGGGCACGTCCGCCAGGGCAGCCAGCAGGTCCGGCACCCCGGCCTCGTAGATGCCGGGCGCCGGCCAGACCCGCTCCGGGGCGGGGGCGGACAGCTCGGCCGCCATCGCCTGCCAGGTCTGCGTGGTCCGCACCGCCGGGGAGTGCAGCACGAGGTCGACGCCACCCCACAGCTCTCGCAGCCGGCGCCCGGCCGCGCGGGCCTCCTGCCGGCCACGCTCGGTCAGGGCGCGCTGGGCGTCGGGGCCCCCGGGTGCGATGGACTCCGCCTCGCCGTGGCGCACGACGGCCAGGGCGCGGGTGGGGAGCTCCCCCCTCGAGCTGGGCTCCCCCATCAGGCCGGGGAGGCCAGGACGAACACGTTCACGGCCGAGCGGCCGTCGGTGCGCGGGGTGTCCGGGTCACAGGTCACCAGCGCGAGCTTGGGCGTGTCCGAGGACCCCCAGATGCGCTGGTCCTGGGAGAGCTGCACCTTGTCGATGTGCTCGACGAGGTCGACCTTCCACTCGCGGGTGCGACCGTCGGCATCCGTGGTGGTGAAGGTCTCACCCACCTTCACCTCGGGCAGGTGGTAGAAGACGTCCGGCGGCCCGTAGGTGACGTGGCCGACGATGACGCTGATGCCGTTCTCCCCCGGCTTCACGGTGTCGCCGTACCACCCGGTGATGCCCGGCGGCGGGTTCAGCGTGCCCTTGCTGGTGAGGCCCACCTCGGAGACGTTCTCGTCGAAGTCGATGCCGGGGATGGACAGATGCGCCGGGGCCGCCACCGGGTCACCGGGCTGCGCGGGGTTGCCGGGTGCCGAGGAGCTGGGCGCCGGCTTGCTGGGGGCGGGGCTACTCGGGGCCGGGGCGCTCGTGCTCGAGGGCTCCGGGGCCGGCTCGGAGCTGTTCGGGGCCGGGGCGCTCGGGCTCGACTCCTTCGGTGCGGACGGCCGGGGGTCCGGCGTGGCCGTGTCCCCCGGGGCAGGCGCGGCCGTGGGGCTGGGCGCGGAGGACGGGGTCGACCGGGTGCTGGTGGGGTCCGCGGAGGACTCGCTCGTGCTCGACTCCTGCGCGGGCTCCGACGCCGAGGACCTCGACGTCGAGGACTTCGACTCCGGCTCCGAGGACGCCGACGGCGACGAGGGCGCAGCACTGGACGACGCGTCGCTGGTGGACGAGGACTCATCCGCACCGGAGCCCGGGGAGGGGCTCTCCGGGCCGGAGGTCGAGGCCGCGATCACCGGGGAGTGCTCCTCCGCCGGGAGCTCGTCGTCCCCGAACCAGCCCGCCAGGGCACCGGCCAGCACGACACCGCCGGCGCCGACGAGCCCGAGGCCCGCAAAGGTTGCCGTCTTGTTCTCCATGGTGACTCCCCCGAGGGTGTGGTCGCTGGTCGTGCTCGCAAGGGTAACGAGCCGGGAGCGTTCCAGGAACGCCCCCGGCACTCTGCGCGACCTTCGTGAGCAGTGCGTGAACAGCCCGTGAACACGGCGTGAGCGCACGGCCAGCCAGCGGGAACTGGCTCACCGTGCGCTCACGGGGGTGGCCCGACGCGGCCCGGGGGCGGGCCCGGCGGGCGCGACGCGACTCAGCCGGCGACGGAGGCGAGGATCAGCTCGCGCACGCGCGCCGCATCGGCCTGGCCCTTCATCGCCTTCATGACCTGCCCGATGAGGGCGCCGGCCGCCTGCTCCTTGCCACCACGGATCTTCTCCACGATGTCGGGGTTCGCCGCAATCACCTCGTCGACGGCGGCCTGCAGTGCCCCGTCGTCGGAGACCATCGCCAGCCCGCGGGCGTCGGCGACCTCGGTGGGGGAACCCTCGCCCGCGAGCACGCCGTCGAGCACCTGGCGCGCCATCGAGTCGTTGAGCCGCCCGGCGGCGACCATGCCGTCGAGCTCGGCCACCGCGGCCGGGGTCAGGGAGACCTCGGCGGCGTACTCCTCCACCGACTGCCCGGCGTCGTTGGCGCGGCGGGCCACCTCACCGGACCACCACTTGCGGGCGCCGGCCGGGGTCGCGCCGGCGGCGATCGTGGCCTCGATGAGGTCCACCGCCCCGGCGTTCAGGACGTCACGCATCTCGAGGTCGGTGAAGCCCCACTCCCCCTGCAGGCGGGCACGGCGCACCGACGGCATCTCCGGCAGGGTGCCGCGCAGGCGCTCCACGTCCTCGCGGGCCGGGGCCACGGGCACCAGGTCCGGCTCCGGGAAGTAGCGGTAGTCGTCCGCATCGGACTTCGGGCGACCCGAGGTGGTGATGCCGGTGTCCTCGTGCCAGTGACGGGTCTCCTGCAGGATCGACCCACCACCGCCCAGCACCGCGGCGTGGCGGGTGACCTCGTAGCGCACGGCCCGCTCGATGCTGCGGAGCGAGTTCACGTTCTTGGTCTCGGTGCGGGTGCCCAGCGGCACCTCGGACTGCTCCGGGTTGTCCTGCCCCAGCACGCGCTCGGACCCGGCGCGCGGGCGCAACGAGACGTTCGCGTCGCAGCGGACGTTGCCCTGCTCCATGCGCACGTGGGAGACGTCGAGCGCCTTGAGCAGGTCGCGCAGCGTGGAGACGTAGGCGCGGGCCACCTCGCCCACACGGTCTCCTGCGCCGAGGACCGGCCGGGTGACGATCTCGATGAGGGGGATGCCGGCGCGGTTGAAGTCCACCAGCGAGTGCGTGGCGCCCTGGATGCGGCCGGTCGCGCCACCCACGTGGGTGGACTTGCCGGTGTCCTCCTCCATGTGGGCGCGCTCGATCTCCACCCGGAAGACCTCGCCGTCGTCCAGCGTGACGTCCAGGTACCCGTCGTGGGCGATCGGCTCGTCGTACTGCGAGGTCTGGAAGTTCTTGGGCATGTCCGGGTAGAAGTAGTTCTTCCGGGCGAAGCGCGAGTACTCCGCGATCTCGCAGTTCAGGGCCAGGCCGATGCGCATCGCGGCCTCGACCGCCTTGGCGTTCACCACCGGCAGGGCACCGGGCAGCCCGAGGCACACCGGACACACCTGGGTGTTGGGCTCGGCGCCGAACTCCGTGGGGCAGGGGCAGAACATCTTGGTGTTCGTGCTGAGCTCCACGTGGACCTCGAGCCCGATCACCGGGTCGAAGGACTCCAGGGCCTTCTCGAAGGGGACGACCTTGTCGCTCGTCTTCGTCGCCATGCTCAGGCCTCCTGGGTGGTCGTGGCGGATGCGGGGAGCTCAGCGGGGACGGCGGGGACCCGCATCCGCACGGGGTCGGTGCCGGCCGCGGCGTCGGTGGCCTCGATGAGGGCCTCGATGGCGGCCCCGACGGTGTACATGCGCTCGTCGGCACCGGCCGGGGCGATGACCTGCAGGCCGGCCGGCAGGCCGTCCTCGGCCGCGAGCCCCATCGGCAACCCCAGCGCGCAGTTGCCCGCGAGGTTCACCGGGATGGTGGCGATGTCGTTCAGGTACATGGCCAGCGGGTCGTCGAGCTTGTCACCCAGCGGGAAGGCCGTGGTGGGCGCCGTCGGGGAGAGCAGGACGTCGCACTGCTCGAACGCGGCCTCGAAGTCGCGCTGGATGAGGGTGCGCACCTTCTGGGCCTTGCCATAGTAGGCGTCGTAGTAGCCGCTGGACAGGGCGTAGGTGCCCAGGATGATGCGGCGCTTGACCTCCTCGCCGAAGCCGGCGTCGCGCGAGGCGGCCATGACCTGCTCCGCGGAGGGGGCGTCCACCCCATCGGGCCCGACGCGCAGGCCGTAGCGCATGGCGTCGTATCGGGCCAGGTTGGAGGAGGCCTCGCTGGGGAGGATCAGGTAGTAGGCGGCCATGCCCAGGGCGAACGACGGGCAGGACACCTCGACGACCTCGGCACCGGCCTCGCGGAGCTGGGCGATGCGCTGGTCGAAGAGCTCCTTCACGCCGGCCTGGTAGCCGTCGACGTCCGTGAGCTCCTTCACCACGCCGACGCGCAGGCCGGCCAGGGTGCCGGCGCTGTCCTCTTGGCCGGAGCGTGCAGCGGCGGTCGCGGCGGGGGCCGGGGCGTCGATGCTGGTGGAGTCGGCCGGGTCGTGGCCACCGATGACCTCGTGGAGGGCCGCGGAGTCGGCAACGGTGCGCGAGCACGGGCCGATCTGGTCCAGCGAGGAGGCCAGGGCGATGATGCCGTGGCGCGAGACCCCGCCGTAGGTGGGCTTGGAGCCCACCGATCCGGTGACCGCGGCCGGCTGGCGGATGGAGCCGCCGGTGTCGGAGCCGATCGCCAGCGGGGCCAGGTGCGCGGCCACGGCGGCGGCGGAGCCACCGCCGGAGCCACCGGGGATGCGGGTGACGTCCCACGGGTTGCGGGTGGGGCCGAAGGCCGAGTGCTCGGTGGAGGAGCCCATCGCGAACTCGTCCATGTTGGTCTTGCCGAGGATCGGCATGCGGGCGGCCTTGAGGCGCTGCACGATCGTGGCGTCGTAGGGCGGCACCCAGCCCTCCAACATCCGGGAGCCGGCGGTGGTGGGCAGGCCCTGCGTGCAGGCGATGTCCTTCACCGCGATCGGCACGCCGGCCAGGGGGTGGAGCTCCTCGCCGGCGGCGCGGGCGGCATCGACCTCGCGGGCCGTGGCCAGGGCTCCCTCGGCGTCAACGACCAGGAAGGCGTTGAGGACGCCGTTGACCTGCTCGATGCGGTCGAGGTGCGCGCGGGTGAGCTGCTCGGAGGTGATCTCGCCGTCGCGCAGCTTCTCGGCCATCTGCAGGGCGGTGAGGGTGACCAGCGGGTCCAGCCCCTCCAGCCCGGTGGGGTTCGTCTCGCTCATGGGGGTGCTCACTCCTCGTCCAAGATGCGGGGGACGCCGAAGCGACCCTCCACGGCCAGGGGGGCACCGGAGAGGGCCTGGTCCTGCGTCAGGCCGGGGCGCACCTCATCGGGCCGCATCACGTTGGTCATCGGGATCGGGTGGGACATGGCGGGCACGTCGTCGGACGCACCGTCGCTGATCTGGGCGACCCACTCGACGATCTGGTCGAGCTGACCGGCCAGGCGGTCGAGCTCGTCGGGCTCGAGGTGGATGCGTGCGAGGTTCGCGACGTGCGCGACGTCATCACGGGAGAGAGCGGACATGGGCGCAGTCTACGAAAGGCCAGCGAGCCATTCGTCCGCCTCCCGGTGGCTGTGCAGGGTCACCACCGGCAGCTCCGGGTGGTCGGCCCTCACCTGCGCCACCTTGCGGCGGTACTTCTCGATGCCGGCCCACGACCAGCGGACGATGTGCTCGGGGTCGGTGAAGATCGTGTGCAGCGGCGGTTCGACGTTGCCGTTCCAGAGCTGCTCGCGCCGCAACCGGCGCCGCAGGGTGCGACGGACCACCTGCTGCATGACCGTGGCGCGTGGCAGGTCGAGGTGCACCAGCAGCGTGGCGCGGTCCAGCAAGTGCTGGCGCACCTGGTTGTACTGCCACTCGGTCACCCACCTGTCCTCGGCGGTGAAGGCGTGGACGTCCGCCACGAACTCCGGCCGCGGGGTCCAGTTCGGGCCGTGGTGCAGGGCGTCGATCTCCGTGTGCGGGATGTCGAGACGCTCGGCGATGCGAGCGGCCAGGGTGGTCTTGCCGGAACCGGAGGGGCCGGCCACCAGGATGCGGGGGCCAGGGGGACGTCCGCCGGAGGTGTGCTCACCGTGGGTGCCAGGAAGGGACTCGGGGCTCATGCACTCTCCTCGGCTCGCAGTGGGAGGGCCCCACCCCCATCGACGGGGACCACGGCGTGACAGCGTACGGGCATGGATTCGACGATGTTGTGGACCGGCTGGACGCCCTTGGTGCACGTCGCCCTCATGGCGACCGCCGGGTCACCAGATCGGTGACGGCAACAGCATCAGTCGATACGCCGAGGCCGACGACGGGCGGTGACCCCCGGCTCTGCCACACGCTGAGGCCTCAGACGGCCTCGAGTCGCTGCCTCACCAGTGCCGGGTCGGGGTTGGTGTGGGCCCGGCCGTCAATCACCACCGTTGGCACGGTCTCGTTGCCGTCGTTCACCGAGCGCACGAAGGCCCGGGCCTCGGCGTCCTGCCAGATGTTCACCCACCGTGCGCGGCGGCCGACCCGGCCGAGACCACGCCGCAGACGTGCGCAGTACATACAGCCCGGCCGCCAGTAGACGACCACCGGGCGCTCGTGGTCGGGCAGGGCGACCAGGGCGGCATGCCGCTCGGACCGCCCTCGCCACCACGGGGAGCTGAGGACCGTGGCCACCAGCGTCAGCAGTCCCAGGCCGAGGGCTGGCAGGACCGCACCGTCCAGGGCGTAGACAGCGGTCGCCCACCCGCCAGCGAGGAGGGCCAGGATCCAGAGGTGACGCTCCACGGGTCAGGCCTTCTCGGCGGGCTCTTCCGCGTCAGTCCCCGCGTCGTCCTCGGGCGTCACACCCTCGACGCGCCCGGTGGCCAGCAGCTCGCCGAACTGCTCCTCGCTGAGGATGGGCAGCCCGAGCTCCTCGGCCTTCGTGGCCTTCGACCCGGCGTTGGCGCCGACGACCACGTAGTCGGTCTTCTTCGACACCGACCCGCTGGCCTTGCCGCCCCGGGTCAGGATGGCCTCCTTGGACTCGTCTCGCGACCACCCCTCGAGCGACCCGGTCACGACGACCGTGAGCCCCTCGAGGGTGCGTTCGATGGACTCGTCGCGCTCGTCGGCCATGCGGACGCCCGCCGCCGCCCAGGTGTCCACGATCTGCCGGTGCCAGCCGTTGCCCTCACCGCCGAACCACTCGGTCACGGCCTCGGCGATGGTAGGGCCGACGCCCTCCACGGCCGCCAACTCCTCGGTGGAGGCGGCGCGGATGGCCTCCATGGTGGCGAAGTGCCCCGCCAGGGCCCGCGCTGCGGTGGGGCCGACGTGCCGGATCGACAGGGCAACCAGCACCCGCCACAAGGGCTGCTCCTTGACCTGCTGCAGGTTGTCGAGCAGGCGCACACCGACCGCCGACAGCACCCGGCCGTCGACCACTCCCCCGGGTGGGAGGACGCCCTCGGGGTCGCCCTCCTCGGCGGCCGCGGCCTCTGCCTTCTTGGCCGCCCGCGTGTACAGGCTGGTCCGCAACAGGTCCTCGGCGGTGAGGTCGAAGACGCCCGCCTCGTCGGTGAGCACGCCCGCATCGAGCAGCGCGCCGGCGCCCTCCCACCCGAGGGACTCGATGTCGAAGGCCCCGCGCCCGGCCAGCCCGAAGAGCCGCTCGCGCAGCTGCGAGGGGCACGACCGGCTGTTGGGGCAGCGGATGTCCTTGTCGCCCTCCTTCGCCGGGGCGAGCTCGGTCCCGCAGGAGGGGCAGTGGGTGGGCATGACGAACGCGGTCTCGCTGCCGTCGCGCAGGTCGGCCACCGGCCCGAGGATCTCGGGGATGACGTCGCCGGCCTTGCGGAGCACGACCGTGTCGCCGATCAGTACGCCCTTGCGCTGCACCTCGTGAGCGTTGTGGAGGGTGGCCATCGAGACGGTGGACCCCGCGACCGTCACCGGCTCCATGACGCCGAAGGGCGTGACACGACCGGTGCGCCCCACGTTGACCGCGATGTCCAGCAGCTTCGTGGTGACCTCCTGGGGCGGGTACTTCCAGGCGATCGCCCACCGCGGTGCGCGCGAGGTGGAGCCGAGCTGGCGCTGGACCGTCACCTCATCGATCTTGATGACGATGCCGTCCAGCTCGTGCTCGGCACCCTCCCGGTGGCCGCCCCAGTACGCCACGTACTGCTCGATCTCCTCGAGGGTGTCCAGCACCTTGGCGTGGGAGGTGACCGGCAACCCCCACCCGGCGAGCACCTCGTAGGCCTCGCTCTGGCGGGCGATGTCGAAGCCCTCGCGGGCCCCGATGCCGTGGACGATCATCCGCAGCGGACGCGATGCGGTGACCCGTGGGTCCTTCTGCCGCAACGACCCCGCGGCCGCGTTGCGCGGGTTGGCGAAGGCCGCCTTGCCGGCCTCCACCTGGCGGGCGTTCAGCTCGGCGAACTTCTCCAGGGGCAGGAAGACCTCCCCGCGCACCTCCACCAGCGGCGGGACGTCGACCGTGGCGGTGGCGTCGTCCGCCAGGTCCGCGGGACGCTCCAGCCGATGGGGGACGCCCTGGATGGTGCGCACGTTCAGCGTGATGTCCTCGCCGGTGCGGCCGTCACCGCGTGTCGCGGCCCGCACCAGCACGCCGTCCTCGTAGGTGAGGTTGACGGCCAGGCCGTCGATCTTCAGCTCACACAGGTAGTGCAGATCCGTGGTGCCGGCGGCGTCCCGGGCGCGCTGGAACCAGGCGGCCAGCTCCTCGGAGGAGAAGACGTTGTCGAGGCTGAGCATTCGCTCGGCGTGGTCCACCGCATCGAAGCCCGTCTCGAAGACCGGCGCCCCGACCTCCTGGGTGGGGCTCTCCGGGGTGCGCAGGCCGGGGTGCTCGGACTCGAGCTGCTCGAGCTCGCGGAACAGGGCGTCGAAGTCGGCGTCGCTGATCGTCGGGCGGCCCAGGTAGTAGGCGAAGCGGTGCTCCCGCACCCGGCGGGCGAGGTCGTCCCACTGGTGACGGACGCCCTCATCGGGCACGTCAGGGGTGTTCTGTGCCGCGTCCGGGCTGTCGGGGGCGGCGGGCACGTCGGGGGTGTTCTCCGGCGAGGGGCTGGGCTCGGTGCTCTGCGGACTCACGGACACATCCTGCCGCAGGGCACCGACAACCACGGGAGCGCCCCGTGACCCAGGACGGGTCACGGGGCGCTGACTGCGCAGCGGCACGCGGGTGCACGACGCTGGCTGACCGTCGCGGCGGGACACCCACATCGGGCGCCTCACCGCGTACGACTCAGCGGGAGGCGACGCGGACCAGCTTGTGGTTCGCGAACTCCTCCACACCGAAGGAGGCGAGCTCCCGGCCGAAGCCCGAGTTCTTCACACCACCGAAGGGCAGCGCCGGCATGGTGGTGCCGTGCTCGTTGACGTAGGCCATGCCGACTTCGAGGCGGTCGGCGACCTCGGCGGCCTGCTCCTCGTCGGTCGCCCACACCGAGCCGGAGAGCCCGTAGGACGAGGAGTTCGCGAACTCGACGGCCTCGTCCACGGAGTCGTAGCCGTAGACCATTGCGACCGGGCCGAAGAGCTCCTCGCTCCAGGCGCGCATCTCCGGAGTGATGCCGGTGAGCACGGTGGGCTGCACGAAGGCACCGTCGCCCTCGATCGCCTGTCCGCCGGTGTGGACGGTGGCGCCCTTCTCGACGGCGTCGTTGATCTGCTCCAGCAGGCCGGTGCGGGCCTGCTCGGAGGACATGGGGCCGATGTCGGTGCCCTCCTCCAGCGGGTCGCCGACGGTCTGCTTCTCGACGCCGGCGGTCAGGGTGGCGACGAAGTCGTCCAGGTGTGCGTTCGGCACGAGGATGCGCTTGGGCGAGTTGCAGGCCTGGCCCGCGTTGCTCATGCGGGCCTTGGCGGCGATCTTCGCGACCCGCTCCATCTCGGCGTCCTCGAGCACGATCATCGGGTCCGATCCGCCGAGCTCCAGGACGACCTTCTTGAGGTGCTTGCCGGCCTGCTCGGCGACGGCCGACCCGGCGCGCTCGCTGCCGGTGAGGGAGACGCCACGGACGCGGGGGTCGGCGATCACCTCGGCGGCCTGCTCGTTGGAGATGCGCAGGTCGGTGTAGACCCCGGCGGGGAGGCCCGCATCGGTGAAGACCTGCTCCATCAGGCGGGCGGAGCCGGCGCAGATCTGGGCGTGCTTGAGCAGGATGGTGTTGCCCAGCAGGATGTTCGGCGCGGCGAAGCGGGCCACCTGGTAGTAGGGGTAGTTCCACGGCATGATCCCGAGCAGGGTGCCCACCGGCTCGGTGCGCACCACGGAGCGCTTGGCGCCCTCGGCCTGGTCGAGCTCACGGTCAGCGATGAGGGCCGGCCCGTTCTGCGCGTACCAGGAGTAGATCGAGGCCGCGAGCTGCACCTCGCCGACGGCCTGCTTCAGCGGCTTGCCCATCTCCAAGGCGATGGCCCGTGCCAGCTCGTCCTCGCGCTCGCCGTACAGGTCGGCGACCTTCTGCAGCGCTGCGGCACGGTCCTCAACGGACTGCGCGGCCCAAGCACCAGCGGCCTCGTCGGCGCGGGTGATGGCCTGCTCGACCTCCTGCGCGGTGTGCTGGGCGAACTCCTCCATCACCTCTCCGCTGGCGGGGTTCTGAGTGCGGTAGGTGTTCTCGCTCACGGGTGCTCCTCTTCCGGTGGCAGGCAGGGCCCATGCCCTGACAAACCCCATGTCGCGTGTGCCCACGTGGTGCGGGCGTTCGATGGGGTCAACGACGCGGGCCGGGGGTCGTGTTCCCGTGGGAGCGAGTTGCGCGGGAGCGGGGGCTCGGAAGCCGTGGGCTCGGGAGGCGTGGGCTCGGGAGGCGTGGGGCGGTGCGCCGCGTCAGACGCCCGGGTGCGCGAGCTCAGGCAGCCGGCTCCGGTCGGTCGCGGTGATCGTGGCCGACCCGACCACCCGCGTCCCGTCGTAGAGCACCACGGACTGGCCCGGGGCCACCCCGCGGACCAGCTCATCAAGGAACACGGTCACCCCCTGGTGCCCCGCGGTGGCGGCGATCTCACCGTCCCCGGGCTCGCTGCGCCCGGGCCCGCTCAAGAGCGACCCAGAGGCGTCCGCGCCACTGACCACCACGCGTGCCGGGTACTCCGCGCCGTGGGCTCGGATCTGGGCACCCAGTCGGGTCTCGCCCTCCGGCGCCGGCCCGCACCAGCGGACGTGGTCGGCGCGGATCACGTCGACTCCCAGCATCTCCTTCGGGCCCACGACCACCTGGTTGGTGGCCGGGTCGGTGCGCAGCACGTAGCGCGGCGCCCCGTCACTCGCCGGCACCCGCAGGCCCAACCCCTTGCGCTGCCCCACCGTGTAGCCGTGGGCTCCCCCGTGGGTCCCGAGCACCCGGCCCGCGGGGTCGACGATGTTCCCGGGCTGCTCCCCCAGCCGCTCGGCCAGGTAGGCCCGGGTGTCGCCGTCGGCGATGAAGCAGATGTCGTGGGAGTCCGGCTTGCGTGCCACCGAGAAGCCGCGGCGGGCTGCCTCCTCGCGGATCTGCGGCTTGGTGGTGTCACCGAGCGGGAAGTGGGCCCGGGCGAGCTGATCGGCGTCCAGCACGCCGAGCACGTAGCTCTGGTCCTTCGCGGCGTCCACCGCCCGGTGCAGCTCGCGGCGCACGCCTCCCTCGGCCGCCGGGTCCGGCACCTCCACGACCTGCGCGTAGTGCCCCGTGGCCACCGCGTCGAAACCCAGGGCCACGGCCTTGTCCAACAGGGCAGCGAACTTGATGGACTCGTTGCACCGCAGGCACGGGTTCGGGGTGCGGCCGGCCTCGTACTCGGCCACGAAGTCCTCGATGACGTCGCGCCGGAAACGCTCTGCCATGTCCCACACGTAGAACGGGATGCCCAGGGCGTCGGCGACCCGGCGAGCGTCCCCCGCATCCTCCAGCGTGCAGCAGCCCCGAGCGCTCTCCCGCAGGGTCTCGGCCGACTGGCTCAGCGCCAGGTGGACGCCGGTGACCTCGTGCCCCGCATCGATCATGCGCGCCGCGGCCACGGCGGAGTCCACTCCGCCGCTCATGGCGGCCACCACCCGCAGGCGGCGACCGTCGGTGGGCAGGGCAGTCGTGGGGTAAGTCATGAGGACGTCCAGTCTAGGGGCGGGGCATCGGGCGGGTCGTCGCCCGGCAGACCCCAGGGCGGGGCCTCCCCCGGCGGTGACTCATCGGGCGGGTCGTCCTCAGGCGGCGCCCACGGCGAGGTCTCCCCCACAGGGCCGTCGCCCAGGTCCCACACCCACCGGCCACCCACCAGCCGCGCCGTCAGGCAGTCGCGGTGGACCACCCGGTGGTGCCGCACGCACAGCAGGGCCAGGTTGTCGACGTCCGTGGGGCCACCGTCGGCCCAGTGCACCACGTGGTGTGCGTGGCACCAGCTCGGGGGACGATCACAGCCGGGGAACGTGCACCCACCGTCGCGCACGGCGAGCAGCGCCCGCTGCGACGGGGTGGCGGCCCGCGACGTCCGGCCGACGTCCAGCGGGGCCGAGTCCGTGCCCAGCAGCATCGGCGCGATGTCGGCGTCACAGGCGATCTGGCGGAGCTCCGCCGCGGTGAACACGTCCCCGAAGGTGCTGGAACCGCAGGTGTCCGGCCCGCCATCGACGAGCTCACTGATCCCCCGCCCCCAGCCCCGCCGGCGCCCCGCGGGGTCCGCGCAGGACAGCCGCTGCCTCAGGGTCTCGGCCGAGAGGGTCACGATCAACGTCGAGGAGCCCGCCAGACCGCACCCGGAGGCGTTCCGGCCCTCATCGTCGGCCTGGGCGCGCTCGATGAGCTCCATCAGGGCATCTGCGCGGCGCCGGGCCGGGGACCGCGGGTCGGGGACGGTGCGGCCGTGGTCACCCTCCGGCTGCGGCGCCGACAGACCGTCGACGGCTCCCCGCAGGCGAGCGGCGTCCGGCTGGTTCAGGTCGACGACGAAGCGCACCAGCCCGGTCGGCAGGTTCCGCTCGGTCAGCCCGCTGGCCTCCTTGGCGCGGTCGTCCAGGTCGTCCAGCGTGTCCTCACCGAAACGGGCCACGATCTCCCGCTGCAGGGCGACCAGCTCCCGGGGCCTGGCTCCCGGGCCCGAGGCGTGCTGGAGGAAGTACCCCAGCACCTCGGAACGGTCGGCCCCCGGAAGCACGGGCATCGTCTTGGCCGACTCACGCAGCGCCATCGCGGCGAGGTCCAGGCAGATGCCGCCGCCCCAGATGGCCTCGCGGACGGGCTGAGTCCCCGGCTCCAGGGTGGCCTGCGCGACCGTGGCCACCCGGTGCGCCCGGCCGGGAGCCACCACCCCGCCCTGCTCACGGACCCACGCCGTCGCGCACGCCGCCCGGGACTCGTGGACGACGCCCCGTTCCACCGCCTCCGCGGTCACCCCGGTCATCGCGGCCTCCGCCGCCCGCACGAGCTCCCCGACCACGGCCAGGGCAGGCCCGAGCTCGTCCGACGAAAGGCTCCACAGGTCATCCCGCACCGCCTCGAGGTCGGCGGTCAGCTGGGCGGCCCTCCGGATGACGTCCGGCGCATCAGTGGCGGTCGCGACACCCGGCGCAGGCTGCGGCCCACGAAGCACTGCGTCATCCGCGCGCGCCGGATCCTCGGTTTGTGCCGCCATCTCCCCCACCCCCCTCGGTGCACGGTCGTCGTCCACCGGCCTTCCCCGGGCCGATACATACATACTACACAATTCACTCACCCATGGCAACACCGGTTCCATTCCTGTGGACAGCCGCGGATGCCCGGCCCATCCCCCACACCCCCGCACGCGGCCCGCGCTCACGCGCAGCCGCCCAGCCCGGCACACCCGTCACACGGCCGCAGCGGCGCGCGCCCGCTCCGCCACCTCGGGCAGCACCGCCAGCGCCCGCTCGCCGTCCGCGGCCACCGAGCTCCACCCCCAGGAGAAGCGCAGCCCCGAGGCGGCGACGGGGGCGGGCTCCCCCATCGCCTCCAGCACATGACTCGGCCGGTTCACCCCCGCACTGCAGGCCGACCCCGCCGAGACGGCGATGCCGTGACTGTCCAGCAGGAACAACAGGTCCTCGCTGCGGCAGCCCTCGAAGGTCACGTGCGAGATGTGGTCCAGCCGCGGTGATCCCGATGCGGTGACCCGCACCCCGATGCCCAGCGCCACCACCCGCTCCTCGAACGCCGTGCGCAGGGCCCGCACCCGGGCCCCCTCCGCACCCTCCGCCTCTTGCGCACGATGCGCCACAAGCTCGCTCTCCGCACCGCGAGCGGGATCCCGCGCAGCATCCCCCGCCGCCGCCCGCACGGCCGCGGCCATCCCCACCGCGAGCGCCACCGGCACCGTCCCGGACCGCACGCGCCGCTCCTGCCCCCCGCCGAAGGTCGTCGGCGAGAGCCCCGTCCCCCGCCGTGCGACCAGCACCCCCACGCCCTGCGGCCCTCCGACCTTGTGCGCCGCCAGGGACACCAGCCCCACCCCTGCCAACCGCGGGTCGGAGAGGTCCAACGGTGCGTGGCCGAGCACCTGCACCGCATCGGAGTGCAGGACGCACCCACGCTCGCCGGCGACCTCCGCCAGCGCCGGGAGGTCCTGCAGCACCCCGGTCTCGTTGTTGCCCCAGACCACCGAGGCGAGGGTCGCGCGCGCGCCCCCATCCCCCAACCCCTCGATCGCCTCCGCGAGCGCCGATGCGGTGAGCACCCCGCCCGCATCGACCTCCGCCCAGCGCACGGGGGCACCCCCCGCCGCCAGCCGCCCCACGGCCTCGGTCACGGCGGCGTGCTCGGTGTGCGTGGTGACCACCGGTGCCGTCGCCGGCCCCGCCGCCTCGTGGCCCCCCAGCACGGCGAGGTTGTCCGCCTCGGTGCCACCGGAGGTGAACAGCACCTCGCTGGGGTGGCAGCCCACCAGCTCGGCGACCTCTTCGCGCGACTCCTCCACCCGGCGCCGCGCCGCGCGCCCGATGCCGTGCAGCGCCGAGGGGTTGCCCGGCAGGCCGGCCACCTGCGCCATCGCCTCGGTCACCTCGGGACGCTGCGGCGAGCTGGCGGCGTGGTCGAGGTAGACGAACTCAGACGCATCCTGGGGTGACATGGCCCCAGCGTAGGCAGCGCGGGCTCAGCGGGCTCCGGCGGCTCAGCTGCGGCGAGAACGCAGCACGGCCTCCACGTCGGCCAGCGACAGTCCGCGGTCGGTCAGCAGCACCACCAGGTGGTAGAGCAGGTCGGCGGACTCGCCGAGCAGCTCCTCGTCCCCCTGCGCGACGCCGGCGAGCGCCGTCTCGACGCCCTCCTCACCGACCTTCTGCGCAATCCGTCGCGTGCCGCCCTCGAACAAGGAGGTGGTGTACGAACCCGCGGGGCGCTCCCGGTGCCGCTCGGCGATCGTCCGCGCCAGGTGGCCGATCTCCGATGCGGGAGCATCCGTCGCGCCGATCTCCGATGCGGGAGCATCGCCCCCGGCCCCGGACGCCGCAGCCTCACCACCGGCCCCGGCCGCCTCGGCACCTGCCCGGCTCGCGGCATCGAAGCAGCTGGCCGCGCCGGTGTGGCAGGTGGGCCCGGCCGGGCGCGCCACCACGAGCACCGCGTCGGCGTCGCAGTCGAGGTGCACCGACACCACATCGAGCGTGTTGCCCGAGGTTTCGCCCTTCACCCACTGCTCACCGCGGCTGCGAGACCAGAAGGTCACGCGCCCCGTGGCCTGGGTGGCCTCGAGCGCCGCGGCGTCCATCCACCCCACCATGAGCACCGCCAGGGTGTCGGCGTCCTGCACGACCGCGGCCACCAGACCCCGCCCCGCATCGGTGACGCGGGAGAAGTCCACCTCCGCCGGGTCCAGCACCGCCCGGTCCACCTGCTGCTGGCTCATCGCGCCTCCTGCTCTCGCACCTCGATGCCGCGCCCGGCCAGGGCGGCCTTCACGTCCCGAATCGCCACCGCGCCACTGTGGAAGACACTCGCGGCCAGGGCCGCATCCACGTCCGCCTGCTCGATGACGTCCACGAAGTCCTGCACGGATCCCGCCCCTCCGCTGGCCACCAGGGGCACGGGGCAGACCGCGCGCACCGCGGCCAGCTGCTCGACGTCGTACCCGGTGCGCACCCCATCGGAGCCCATGCAGTTCAGCACCACCTCGCCGGCGCCGCGCTCGACCACCTCGGCGACCCACTCCAGCGTCGAGCGGCCCGCCTGCCGCATGGCCTGCGGATCACCGGTGTGCGAGCGCACCCGCCAGGTGCCGTCGGTGTCACGCAGCGAGTCGATGCCCACCACCACGCACTGCACCCCGAACTCACCGGCGAGCTCACCCACCAGCTCGGGGCGCTCCAGCGCGGGGGTGTTCACCGAGACCTTGTCGGCCCCGGCGTGCAGCACCGCGCGGGCCTCCTCGACGGTGCGGATGCCGCCCGCCACGGAGAACGGGATGTCGATCAGACGCGCCACCCGGCGCACCCAGTCGATGTCGACCGCCCGCCCCTGCGGACTCGCGGAGATGTCGTAGAAGACCAGCTCGTCGGCCCCCTCCGCGGCGTACCGGGCCGCGAGCTCCTCGATACCCCCGGCGTCGACGTGGTCGGTGAAGCGCACCCCCTTGACCACGCGCCCGTCGCGGACGTCGAGGCAGGGGACGATGCGGCGCGCCAGCCGGGTGGCGGGCGCCCCCACACCGGATGTGGTGGGGCTGGCGGCCGTCACGCGCCCACCTCCAGGGCCAGCGCGTCACGCAGCTCCAGCTCCCCGTCGAGCAGTGCACGCCCGAGCACCACGCCCGCGCACCCCTGCTCGCGGACGGCCCGCACGTCCTCGACGTGGCGCACCCCGCCGCTGGCCTGCACGTCGACGTCCGCCGCCAGCCCCCGCAGGTGGTCGTACAGCCCCAGGCCCGGACCCTGCATCATGCCGTCCTTGCTGATGTCGGTGGCGAGCACGTGCCGCAGGCCCACCGCCGAGTAGTCCGCCAGCAAGTGGCCCATGTCCACCCCCGAGTCCTCGGTCCAGCCGCTCGTGGGCAGCTCCCAGCGGGGGTGCTCCGCACCGCCGTGCCGCGCGTCCAGGGCCACCGTGATGGCCTGGGGGCCGAACTGTCGCAGCCAACCGGCCACCATCTCCGGGCGGTTCACCGCCAACGAGCCCACCACGGCCCGCTCGGCGCCGGCGGACAGCATCGCGTGCACGTCCTCCACGGAGCGCACCCCGCCACCAGCCTGCACCCGCAGGCCGGTCGCGTCCACGATGCGGCGCACCAGCTCCGCGAGCGTCCACCCACCCACCAGGGCGGCATCGAGGTCCACCAGGTGCAGCCAGGTGGCCCCGGCCTCGGCGTAGCGCGTGGCCTGCTCCACCGGGTCCAGGGCGTAGGTGGTCTGCTGCCCGTAGTCGCCCTGGCGCAGCCGCACCACCTCACCGCCGCGGATGTCGAGCGCCGGGTAGCAGGTGTAGGTGGCGGTTGCGCCGGTGTCGGTGTTCTCGCTCATGCTGTGCCTCCAGGGGTGACGCCGCAGAACGCAGCGAGGAGTCGGGACCCGAGGTCGCCGGAGCGCTCGGGGTGGAACTGCATGCCCGTCACGGTGCCACGTCGCACCACCGCCGTGAAGGGCTGGCCGTGGCTCGTCACCGCGACCGTGTCGTGGGTGACCGGTGCCGCCCACGAGTGCACGAAGTAGGCACGGGGCTCCGACGGCCCGGCCCACGCCCGGCGCAGCACGTCGGCCACCGGGTCGTCGGCGAGCTCCGCAGGCCCGGGCCCGCCAGCCGTCGCCTCGTCCGCAGGCTCACCCGCACCGCCTGCTGCGGGGCCGGGCGCCAGCACGTTCCAGCCCATGTGCGGCACCCGCGCGCCCGGTGCCCCGGGCAGTTCGGTGACCACGCCGGGCACCAGGCCCAGGCACTCCACCGGCCCGGTGCCCTGCGCCACCGCCCGGCCGCCGGCGCCCTCGGTGGAGCCCTCGTAGAGCAGCTGCATGCCCAGGCACACGCCGGCCACCGGCTGCTCCAGCGAGCGCAGCACCTCCACCAGGCCCAGCTCGCGCAGGCGCCGCATCGCGGCCTCGGCGGCGCCCACCCCGGGCAGGATCACGCGGTCGGCGCAGCGGATGCGCCCCGCATCGGAGGTGAGGGGCGCGTCGATGCCCAGGCGCGCCAACGCGAACTGCACCGAGGCGATGTTCGCCCCGCCCGCGTCCACGAGCACCACGTCGGGTGATGCGGTGCGCCCACCGGGGCTCACAGCATCCCCTTCGTGCTCGGCAGCTCGCTCCCGCCGGACCGGGCGATCGCCTGCCGCAGCGCACGGGCCACCGCCTTGAACCCGACCTCGATGCGGTGGTGGTCGTTCTCCGCCTGCACGCTGAGGTTGAGCGTGAGGCCGGCCGCCTCGCACAGCGAGCGCCAGAAGTGCTCGACCATCTCGGTGGGCAGGTCCCCGACGACCTCGCGGGTGAACGTGCAGTCGAACACGAGGTAGGGGCGGCCGGAGAAGTCGATCGCGGCGGTGGCGAGCGACTCGTCCATCGGAAGCGTGAAGCCGTAGCGGCCGATGCCGCGCTTGTCACCCAGTGCCTCGCGGAGGGCCTGCCCGATGGCCAGGCCGGTGTCCTCCACCGTGTGGTGCTCGTCGATGTGCAGGTCGCCAGCGGTCTCGACCTCCAGGGCGAAGCCGCCGTGCTTGCCGAGCTGGTCGAGCATGTGGTCGAAGAAGCCCAGCCCGGTGGACACCTTCGCCGGAGCGGGGCGGTCGAGGTCCACCGACACCCGGATGCGGGTCTCGGAGGTGTTCCGCTCCACGGTGGCCCGCCGGGGCGCACTCACCAGGTCGTGGGCGATGTCCGCCCAGGTCCACGTCCCACCCAGCTCCTCCTCGGTGGCCAGCTGGTAGGCCGGCACGTCCAGGGCCGCGGCGAACTGCACGTCGGTCTCCCGGTCGCCGACCACCGCGGAGCGCGCCCAGTCCACGGTCCGGTCCTTGAGCAGGTGCACCACCAGGCCGATGCCGGGCTTGCGGGTGGGCGCGTGGTCCTCGGGCAGGGAGCGGTCGATGAGCACCTCGGAGAAGTGCACCCCCTGGCTCTCGAGGACCTGCATCACCAACCCGTGGGCGGCGTCGAAGTCGGCCTGCGGGAAGGCGTTGGTGCCCAGGCCGTCCTGGTTGGAGACCATCACCAGACGCCACCCGGCCTCCTGCAGGCGCAGCAGCGCGGGGACGACGCCCTCGACGAAGCGGACCTTGTCCAGCGCGTCCACCTGGTGGTCGGCCGGCTCGGTGATGATCGTGCCGTCGCGATCGACGAAGAGGATCGGGCTGCTCACGGTGTCTCCTGGGTGGTCTGGGTGGCTGTGGTCTGGGTGGCCTGGGTCGCGGGGGTCTGGGTCGCGGGCGCCGGCGCGCCGGTGAGGGCCGCCAGCACCCGGTCGTTCTCGTGCTCCTGCCCGACGGTGATGCGCACCCCGTCGGACAGCGCCGGGTGGCCGGCGAGGCTGCGGGCCACGACGCCCGACCCCGCCAGCGCGTCCATCACCGCGGCCGGGTCGTCGGCGCGGACGGTGACGAAGTTCGCCTCCCCCGCCATGACGCAACGGATGCTGCCCGCGCGGCCGGCGCGCACCGCATCGGACAACGTGGACGCCACGCGCTCGCGCTCGGCCACGGTGCGCCACACCCGCTCGGTGGTGGCCGCCAGCGCGTCCGGCTCGGTGGCCGCCAGTGCCAGCTCGATGGCGGGGACGGCCAGCGGGTAGGGCGCCTGCACCCGGCCGAGCGCGGCCACCAGCTCGGGTTGCGCGATGACGGCGCCGATGCGGGCACCGGCCAGACCGTGCGCCTTGCTCAGGGTGCGCAGCACCACCACGTTCTCGTGCGCAGCGAGCAACGCGGTCGCCGAGGGCTGGTCGCTGAAGTCGCCGTAGGCCTCGTCGACCACGAGCAGGGCGCGGCCCCGCAGGTCGGCGGCCAGGGCCGCGAGCTCCGCCGCCGGCACGGTGGTGCCCGTGGGGTTGCCCGGGGAGGCCACGAAGACCAGCCCGGCCCCGGTGGTGGCCACGGCCTCGCGGACCGCACCGGCGTCCAGCTCGAACCGGTCGCGGTCGGCCGCCACCAGCAGCTGCGGCGACTCGGCCACGGCCACGCCGTGCAGGCGCGCGCTCACGGCGTACATGCCGAAGGTCGGCGGAGCCACGACGATCGCCCCCTCGCCCGGGGCAGTGCAGCCCCGCACGAGCACGTCGATGCCCTCGTCGCTGCCCCTCACCACGAGCAGCTCCTCAGGACGCACACCCCAGGTCCCGGCCAGTCGAGCACGCAGGCGCCCGGGCTGCGGGTCCGGGTAGCGGCGCGAGGCACCCGTCGGGTCCCCCTGGTTGGCCGCCGCGGCCTCGTTCGCATTGAGCCAGGCCCAGTCGCCGGCGCCATCGGGCGCCGGGCCGCTGGTGCGTGCGCTGGAGTAGCCCGCGAAGTCCGCGAGGTCCTCCCGGAGGTAGGGGGCGGGCAGCACGGCGCCGGAGTCCACGGCGGTCACCGGGCACCTCCTGCGGCGGCCTCGGAGGCGTCGACCCGTCGCGTCACGGCGCGGGCGTGGGCCTCGAGCCCCTCGGCACGGGCCAGGGTGACGGCCGTGGCCCCGAGCTGCGCCAGCGCCCGGGGACTCGCCTCCTGCACGGTGATGGAGAGCTGGAAGCTGGCCAGGTTCACCCCGCCGGTGTACCGCGCGGCACCGCTGGTGGGCAGCACGTGGTTGGTGCCCGAGCAGTAGTCGCCGAGCGACTCCGGCGTGTGGTCGCCCAGGAAGATCGAGCCCGCCGCCGTGATGCCGGCCAGCAACTCCCGGGGTGCGCGCACGGCCAGGATCAGGTGCTCCGGCGCGTAGGCGTTGCTCACCGCCACCGCCTGGTCCAGGTCGTCGACCAGCACCAGCCTCGATGCGGTGAGCGCACCGGCCACGATCTGCGCCCGGGGCAGCTCCGCGGCCTGTCGCTCCACCTCGGCGGCCACCTGCTCCAGCAGATCGCGGTCGTCGCTCACGCAGACCACCTGCGAGTCCGGGCCGTGCTCGGCCTGGCTCAGCAGGTCGGCGGCGACCCACACGGGGTTCGCCCCCGCATCGGCGATGACGAGCTGCTCGCTGGGGCCGGCCGGCAGGTCGATGCCCGGCCCACCCTGCATCCCGGCCACCTGCCGCTTGGCCTCGGTGACGAACGAGTTGCCGGGGCCAAAGATCTTGTCGCAGCGCGGGATCGGCCCTGCACCGAAGGCCATCGCGCCCACCGCCTGCGCACCACCCACCACGGCGATGCGGCGGATGCCCACCTCCACACAGGCCGCCACGACGCTCGGGTCGGCGGTGCCCTGCGCGGTCGGGGGCGTGCACACCACCACCTCCGGGCAGCCCGCGAGCACGGCGGGGACGCCCAGCATCAGCGCGGTCGAGGGCAGCGGCGCGGAACCCGCCGGCACGTACAGCCCCACGGTGCGCACCGGACGGACGATGCGCTCACAGCGCATGCCGGGCGCGGTGTCCACCGCGAACGGGCTCAGCGCACCGGGCGCGTGGAAGGTGCGCAGGGTGGCGGCGGCCTGCGCGATGGCGGCGCGCACCGCATCGGGCACCTGCTCCACCGCGCGGTCGATCTCGGCCTCGCTGAGCAGCAGGTGTTCCCGGCCCACCCCGTCGAAGCGCTCGGTGTACCCGACCACGGCGTCGGCTCCCCGGGCCCGGACGGCGTCGAGGACCTCGGCCACGGCCGCGGTGACCTGCTCCCCCACCGCCTGGGCGGGGCGCTCCAGGGCGGCGGTGCGCTCGGAGTCGTCGAGGGCGTTCCAGTCCAGGACGCGCATCAGACCAGCATCCCCTCGACCGGCAGCACCATGACGCCGCGGGCGCCGGCCTGCTTGACCTCCTCCAGCAGGGACCAGGTCACCTCCCCGTGCACCAGGGCCTGCAGCGCGTAGGTGCCGGAGTCGGCGGTGGGGTCGCTCGGGTCGACGGTGGGGGTCACGGTGGGCTCCTCCGCGTCAGGCAGCAGGGCGACTACCTGGGCCAGCCGGTCCGCGGGCGCCCGCGCCACCAGCACCTTGCTGTCGGCCACCCGGCGCACCCCGTCCAGACGGCGCAGCAGGACGTCCGCGAGCGCGGCGCGCTCCCCCTCCAGGGGAGTCGACCGGGCGGCCAGCACAGCCTCGGTCTGCAGGATCGTCACCACCGGCTTCAGGGCGTTGGCCCGCAGCGTGGCGCCGGAGGAGACGAGGTCGCACACCACATCGGCCTGCCCGAGGCTCGGGGCGATCTCCACCGAGCCGCTCAGGGTGACCACGTCGGCCGCGACGCCCTGGCGCTCCATCCAGTCACGGGTGAGCTCCGGGTAGCTGGTGGCCACGCGCAGCCCCTCGAGCTGCTCGGGCCCGGTCCAGGTCCAGTCCTGCGGCACGGCCACGTCCAGCGTGCATGCCCCGAAACCGAGCTGGCGCACCTCCTCCAGCGCTGCGGCGCCCGGCGCCAGCTGGGTCTCGGCCAGCACGTTGCGCCCGAGGATGCCCAGGTCCGCCACCCCGTCGGCGAGCAGGCCGGGTATGTCGTCGTCGCGCACGAGCAGCAGGTCGACCGGCAGTCCCTCCCCGAAGCAGAACAGGCGGTCGCGGCTCTCGCGCCAGGTGAGGCCACAGGCCGCGAGCAGGTCACGGGCGGGGTCGCCGAGACGGCCGGACTTCTGGATGGCGACGCGCAGGCGGTCGCGCTGGGGATCGATGGGGGGCACGAGGACTCCTCGCCCACGCAGGTGGGCCGTCGGGTGTGGTGGAGGTCGGATGGGGGGCCGGCCGGTGGGTGGAGGGCGCTGCCGGCCGGCGTCGCCGGTACAGCGCCACCGGTGCAGCGGGCAGCGCGGCGGGGCTCAGCCGTCGGCGGGCTCGAGCGTGTCGCGATGTCGCAGGGCCGCCCGGTAACCGCCGGCGCCGTCCTCGACGCAGCGGGCCACGCGGCCCACGGTGGTCACCGAGACTCCGGTGGCCTCGTGGATCGCGCGGTAGCTCATGCCCTCGGCCAGCAGCGGGACGACGGCCCACCGGTCGGTGAGGGCCTCCCGCTCGGCCGGGGTGCACAGATCGGTCAGCAGTGCCTCGATCTCGTCGGCCTCCCCCATCGAGGCCAGCACGCGCGCCAGCTCGCGCTGCTGCGCGATCGTCGACCGCGGCTGGGCGGCATCTCGACGCTTCACGGCGACTCCTCTCTGGGGGCGATCAGCCGGGGCACGGGCATCCGGCTGTGTCAATGCGCTATTACGCTAACACGGCCGGTGGGGTGGCGCCCAGCCGCGTGGCGCGCGACACATCCTGCGGGGCCTGCCCAACCGCCCCGGGAAGCAGGAGTGACGTCCACCCCATCGAGTGGGACCATGGAGTATGAGCACCTACGAGAAGTCACCCGCCCCCGGCGACCCTGCCGACGCCCAAGACCCGCGTCCGACCGGTGCGGACACCTCCGGGTCCCTCACCGACACCGGGGCGCCGGCCCCCTCCGACCGCCAGTCCCTGCGCGCCGGTGCCGACGGCCCGATCGTCCTGCACGATGCGCACTTCGTGAACCAGATGGCGCACTTCGACCGGGAGCGCGTCCCGGAGCGAGTGGTGCACGCCAAGGGCTCCGGCGCATTCGGCACCTTCGAGGTCACGGCCGACGTCAGCCAGTGGACGAAGGCCGCCGTGTTCCAGCCCGGCACGAAGACGGACATGCTGGCCCGCTTCTCCACCGTGGCCGGTGAGATGGGCTCGCCCGACACCTGGCGCGACCCCCGCGGCTTCGCGCTGAAGTTCTACACCACGCAGGGCAACTACGACCTCGTGGGCAACAACACCCCCATCTTCTTCATCCGCGACGCCATGAAGTTCCCCCACTTCATCCGCTCCCAGAAGCGCCGCGGCGCCAACGGCCTGCGCGACAACCACATGCAGTGGGACTTCTGGACGCTCAACCCCGAGTCCGCCCACCAGGTGACCTACCTGATGGGTGACCGCGGCATCCCCCGGACCTACCGCCACATGAACGGCTACGGCTCGCACACCTACATGTGGGTGAACGCCAGCGGTGAGAGGTTCTGGGTGAAGTACCACTTCCACTCCCAGCAGGGCGTGGAGGGGCTGTCCGGCGACGAGGCCACACGGATCGCCGGTGAGGACGCGGACTTCCACCGCCGGGACCTGTTCGAGTCGATCGAGAAGGGCGACCACCCCCGGTGGACCCTCTCGGTGCAGGTGATCCCCTTCGAGGAGGGCTTCTCCTACAAGACCAACATCTTCGACGTCACCAAGACCGTCTCGCACGCGGACTACCCGCTGCACGAGGTGGGCGTGATGACCCTGGACCGCAACCCGGACAACCACTTCGCCCAGATCGAGCAGGCCGCGTTCGAGCCCTCGGCGACCGTGCCCGGCATCGGCCTCTCCCCGGACACGATGCTGCTGGGTCGGGTCTTCTCCTACGCGGACACCCACCGCCACCGCATCGGCCCCAACTACCTGCAGCTCCCGGTCAACAAGCACCGGGTAGAGGGCCACAGCTACACCTACGACGGCCCGATGGCCTACGACCACGCGGGCGACGCGGCCGTGTACGCCGCCAACACACAGGGCACGTCCTACTCCGACGGCACCGGCCCGGCCGAGGACTCCTACCCGGTCTCCGGCGACCTGGTCCGCCGTGCGCAGACGGTGCGCAGCGACGAGGACGACAACTTCTCCCAGCCCGGCACCCTGGTGCGCGAGGTGTTCGACGACGCCCAGCGCGACCGCTTCGTCGACACCGTGGCCGGCCACCTGCTCGGCGGTGTGACCGGCGAGGTGCTGGAGCGCGCCTTCGACTACTGGAAGGCCGTCGACGCCGAGACGGGCGCCCGCATCGAGCAGGCGGTGCGTGCCGGCCAGGCGGAGGACAACCCCGGCGGCCAGCCCGAGGACGCGAAGGACGACGCTGCCCGGGGCACCACGGACGCCGACGGCACGCGCCGGGGCTGACCCGCCGCCACGCAGCCGGTGACGATGAGGGGGCCCACCCGTGTGGTGGGCCCCCTCATCGTGGGCGGGGCCTCCGGGCCGGCGGCCACGCGGGGCCCGCGCCGGACTCGGCCGGCGCGGGCGGATCAGGCGCCGGGGAGCTCCGGCTGGGCCAGCTCCACCCGCAGGGCGCGGGCCAGCTCACCCCGCTCCACCGCGAACTGGTCGCTGCGCGCGAGGTCCTTCACGGTCACCACGCCCTTCTCGACCTCCTGGGCGCCCAGGACCGCGACGAAGCGGATGCCGGCCCGGTCGGCATGCTTGAACTGCTTGGCCAGCTTGGCCGGCTCCAGCACGTTCTCCACGGCCAGCCCGGCCGAGCGCAGCTCGGCCGCCAGCCCCAGCGCCTCGGGCAGCAGCGCCTCGTCCAGCAACGGGATGAGCACCTGCACGGTCGACGGCTCGTCGTCCACCAGGCCGTTCTCCATGAGCTGCCAGAACAGGCGCGAGAGGCCGATGGACATGCCCACCCCGGGCAGGGAGGACTTCGTGTACTGCCCGGCGAGGTTCTCGTACCGCCCGCCGGAGCAGATCGACCCGAGCTCGGGGTGCTCGTCCAGGAAGGTCTCGTAGACGGTGCCGGTGTAGTAGTCGAGCCCGCGGGCTATGGCGAAGTTGACGCAGTAGTCGCTCTCCGGCACGCCCAGGTGCCGCAACATCTCGAGCACCTCACGGAGCTCGGCCACGCCGGCATCGAGCTCTGCGTCCCGGCCCTCCAGCCCGGCCAGAGCCTCCATCGCGTCGGCGTGGGAGGTGGTGCGGCGTCCCACGAACTCGGCGAGGGCCTCCACGGCATCGGCGGGCAGGCCGAAGCGCTCCCCGGTGAGCTCCTCGCGCAGCCAGTCCAGACCGCGCTTGTCGATCTTGTCCACCTCCCGCAGCACCGCCGGCTGGGCGTCGTCGGCGATGCCGAGGCTCCGGAAGAAGCCGCGCAGCAACCGGCGGTTGTTGAGGTGGATCGTGAACGGGCCGAAGTCCAGCTCGCGGAAGATCGCGTGCATGGTGGCCGGCGGCTCCGCATCGTGCCGGACGTTCAGCGAGCCGGAGCCGATGATGTCCACGTCGCACTGCAGGAACTCGCGGTAGCGGCCACGCTGCGGACGCTCCCCACGGTAGACGCGCTGCATCTGGTACCGCCGGAAGGGGAAGGTCAGCTGCCCCTCGTGCTGGGCGACGAAGCGCGCCATCGGCACCGTGAGGTCAAAGCGCAGGGCGAGGTCGGGCAGCGCCTCGGCACCGTCCGGGGGTGCGGACTCGCCCCCCTGGCCGTCAGCAGCAGCGAGCACCGCATCGCGGTAGTTCGCGAGCCCACCTGTTGACTGGACGAAGTAGACCTGCTTCTCGGTCTCGCCGCCGGACTTGGTGAGCAGCACGTCGGTGCGCTCGAACGCGGGGGTCTCCAGCGGCAGGAAACCACCGGCCTCGAAATGACGGCGGATCACGTCGGTCATCCGGTTGAACGCGATCTGCTGGCGCGGCAGCAGCTCGAGCGTTCCCTGGGCAGGACGGGGCGTGGTGATCGGTGAGGCCATGGGCGGGAGTCTAGTTTCCGCCACGGTGGGCAGGGCCGCCCGGTCGGAGGAGCACCCCCGGCCCTGATCGAACTGGTCACCCACGAGAACTGGCTCGTGCACGAACAACACCTGCTGGGGACTCATACCCTCATCCTGTGCGGACGCGCCGTCCACCTCTGCGGGACCTACAATTCATGGGAACTGGCTGCCGAGGAAGCAGATCGAACGGCCTCCACCGTGCGTCAGGACGTCGTGGTGGGTGCCGCCCAGGATCGAGTCCGTCGAACGCCTCACCTGAACGCCGGACGGGGCCACCCGGCACAACGCCGGATGGCCCCGCGGGGATGTGTCACAGCGGTCAGCCCTGCGCTGCGGCCGTCCCGTGGTCGAGCGCCTCGATGACCGCGCCGTTGAAGGCCGGCAGATCATCAGGGTTGCGGCTGGTGATGAGGTTGCCGTCCACCACGACCTCCTGGTCGCCCACCCACTCCGCGCCGGCATTGCGCAGGTCGGTCTCGAGGCTGGCGAAACCGGTGAGGCGGCGGCCAGAGACGACACCCGCCTCGGCCAGCACCCACGGAGCGTGGCAGATCGCGGCGACGGGCTTGCCCGCATCATGAACGGCCTTGACGAACTGCACGGCCTCGTCGCTCTGGCGCAGCAGATCCGGGTTGGCCACGCCACCGGGGAGCACCAACAGGTCCACCTCGGCCGGGTCGATGTCGGCCACGGTGGCGTCAGCTGTGCGGGTCTCGGCCTTGTCCAAGTGGTTGAAGAGCTGGACCTCTCCGCCCTCAGGGGTGACGAGCCGCGGGGTGTGGCCAGCGTCGGTCAGCGCCTCCCACGGATCGGTGAGCTCGACGGCCTCAATGCCCTCGGCGGAGGTCAGGAAGATGACGGCCTTGCCGGTGTTCTGGGTGTCCTGCGTGGTGTCGGTCATATGAAAATCATCCCACGTGGGCACGGGGGTCCGGCAACCGGAACGGCCTGCGGGCCCGGCCAGGACAGTGCGAGTACCACGCCGTACGCCAGAGGCCGCCCGGCGTGTGCCGGACGGCCCCTGCACGATGCGGTGAGCTCGCCGCGCAGGGCGGGCTCACCGCATCGGGTGGCTCACTGGGAGCCGGTGATCTTCTCCGTGGCCTGCGGCAGCACCTCGAACAGGTCGCCGACGACGCCGAAGTCCACCATCGAGAAGATGGGAGCCTCCTCGTCCTTGTTCACGGCGACGATCGTCTTCGAGGTCTGCATGCCGGCGCGGTGCTGGATGGCACCGGAGATGCCGGCCGCCACGTACAGCTGCGGCGACACGGTCACACCGGTCTGACCGACCTGGCTGGAGTGCGGGTACCAGCCGGCATCGACGGCGGCTCGCGAGGCACCCACGGCAGCGCCCAGGGAGTCGGCGAAGCCCTCCACCGGGTCGAAGTCGCCACCGGTGCCGCGGCCACCGGAGACCACGATCGCGGCCTCGGTCAGCTCCGGACGGCCGGAGGCGGCCTTCTCCTCGCTGCTCACGATGCGGGCGCCCTTGGCCACGTCGGAGAATTCCACCTCCACGACCTCGTCGGCGGCCTCGCCGACCGCCTCCTCGGCGGTGACGGAGTTGGGCTTCAGCGTCACGATCGCCACGCCCTTGGCCACGTGGGAGGTGGTGGTCCACCCACCGGCGAAGACGGACTTGGTGACGCTCACACCGCCCTCACCGGCCTGCACGTCCACCGCATCGGTGATGACACCCGAGGCGGTCATGACGGCCAGGCGCCCGGCCACCTCCTTGCCCTCCGGGGAGGACGGGAGGATCACTGTGGCCGCACCGGTGCGCTGCACCAGCTGGGCCAGCGCTTCGGCCGTCGGGCCCACGAGGTACTCGTCGAACTCGGGGGCCTCGAGGCGGTACACCTTCGCCGCGCCGTGGGCTGCGAGGGCCTCCTTGGCGGCGTCGAACCCGGCGCCCACGAACACCGCGGAGGCATCCCCGATGCGACGGGCAGCGGTCAGCATCTCCCCGGTGGTCTTCCGGACCTCGCCCTCGGCGTGGTCGACCAGAACCAGAACTTCACTCATTGCGTGCTCCTGTGGAAAGTCGGTGCGTGACCGTGGGTCAGATGAACTTGCGCTGGGCCAGGAACTCGGCGAGCTTCGTGCCGCCTTCGCCCTCGTCGGTGACGATCTCCCCGGCCTCGCGCGGCGGGCGCTGGTCGGTGCCGTCCACCTGGGCCCAGGCGTTGCCCAACCCCACCAGCTCGGCGTCCACGCCCAGGTCGGCCAGCGACCAGCTCTCGATCGTCTTCTTCTTGGCCGCCATGATCCCCTTGAAGCTGGGGTAGCGCGGCTCGTTGATCTGGTCGGTCACCGAGACCACGGCCGGCAGCGTCGCCTCGATGGTCTGGGTGGCCTCGGCGGTGTCGCGCTTGATGGTCACGGTGCCACCGGTCTCACCGGAGCACTCCACGCTGTTGGCCAGCGTCACCATCGGCACTCCCAGCAGCTCGGCCACCATCGCCGGCACGACGCCCATGGTGCCGTCGGTCGAGCTCAGGCCGAAGAGCACGAGGTCCACCTCGTCCACCTTCTTCACGGCCTCGGCCAGCACCAGCGCGGTGGACAGGGCGTCGGACCCGGCGAGAGCCTCGTCGGTGACGTGCACCCCATCGGTCGCACCCATCTGCAGGGCCTTCTTCACGGCCTCCTCGGCCGTGGCGGGGCCCATGGTCAGCACCGTCACGCGCGCGTCGTCCTGGCCCTCGGTGATCTTCAGGGCCTCCTCCACGGCGTACTCGTCCAGCTCGGACAGCAGGCCGTCCGTGGTGCGGTCGGTCAGGTTGTCCCCGGTGAAGGACCGGTCGCCCTGGGCGTCCGGGACGTGCTTCACGCACACGACGATGTTCATCGATCGCCTCTCTCATGACTGCTTCTGGGAGGTCGCTGGGCGCGCCCCCGCGGGTGGCTTGGGAGGGTGCCCCGTCGATGCGGGCCACCCTCCCAGTGTCGCACGTCGCCCCGCGCCACACGGCGCAGGCACGTGCCCCTCGTCCCGTGCGGGACGGCTCAGCGACCGAGGAAGGTCGCCTTGCCCGGACCGTTCTCGACGAACGAGTCCATGCCGATCTGGCGGTCCTCGGTGGCGAAGAGACCGGCGAAGGCGATGCGCTCGAGCTCCAGCCCGGTCGCCAGGTCGACCTCCATGCCGCGGTCGATGGACTCCTTGGCCGCGCGCAGGGCGATGGACGGACCACCGACGTACTGCTTCACGCGGGCCACGGCGGCCTCGTAGACCTGCTCGGCCGGGACGACCTCGTCGGCCAGGCCGATGGCGAGTGCCTCGGCCGCGTCCACGTGGCGGCCGGAGAAGATCAGGTCCTTGGCCTTCGCGGTGCCGACCAGGCGCGGCAGGCGCTGGGTGCCGCCGGCGCCGGGGATGACCCCGAGCAGGATCTCCGGCTGGCCCAGCTTGGCGTCCTCGGCCACGACGCGGAAGTCGCAGGCCAGCGCCAGCTCGCACCCGCCACCGAGCGCGTACCCGGTGATGGCAGCGACGGTGGGCTTGGGGATCTGGGCGACGTGCGTGAGGCAGGACTGGAGCTTGGCGGAGCGGTCGAGCATGTCCGCGTAGCTCATCTTCTGCATCTCCTTGATGTCCGCCCCGGCGGCGAAGACGCGTTCCCCGCCGTAGACGATCACCGCGTGCACCTCGGGGTGCTCGGCGGCCTCCTGGGCCACGATGCCGATCTCGTCCTGCAGCTGCGTGCTGAGGGCGTTCATCTTCGGGCGGTCCAGGCGGATGGTGCCGATCCCGTCGGCCACCTCCAACCGCACGAACTCGCAGGTCTGCCCGGCGGGGGTCTGGTCGCTCATGCGCGTCCCCCCTGCTGGTCCTGGTCGTCGCCGAGGTTCAGCGAGAAGGAGGACGAGCCGCCGCGGCCCTGCGCCTGGTCGCCCTGCCCCTGCTGCTCGGCTGCGCCCTGCTGGCCCTGCGTGCCGGCGCGGCCGGGGCTCGCCGGGCCGGGATTGCCGATCGCGGCGGCGGTCGCGTGCTGCACGTCGTCCTTCATGACGTTCTCGTGCCACACCTGGACGGCCTGCATGATCATGTTGACCGAGAGCTGCATGCGGGGGCTGGGGCTCTCGCCCTTGAGCATGATGTGCTCGGCGGAGACCACCAGAGTGCTGCCGACAATGCCCATCTTCACCACGTTGGCGCCGAGCGTGACGTCGTTGGTGTTGTTCAGCCAGCGCACCACGTCCTGCGGCACGTCGGTGCCGATCTGCCACTGCCCGAAGACACGCATGATGTCGACGTCGCCCTCGGTGACGCGCACGAACATCGTCTGCCCCTGCACGTCGAAGCCGACATCGCCCTCCTGGTCGATCTCCGGCTTCATGCCGTCGGTCTGCAGGAGGGTCATCACCTGGTCGCGCAGGGTGGGGCCGGTGGGTCCGGTGGAACCGGAGTCGTCGCCGGACGGGAAGTTCGGGAGCTGAGTCGGATCTGTCATGCCCCCAAACTACCTGCCGTGACGCACGCCACGACACGGCCGTCGGTCAGCCCCCGGCCGGGAGTCTGCCTAGGCTGGGGACATGCCCCTGCACCACGGCTTCTCGCCGGACATCCCGCCCCACCCCGGACTGCGCAGCATCCCCGACGGCGCGGGTGACGACCCAGCGGCCCGGGACGTGGTGGAGGTCGCCGTGGTCGCCAAGGAGGCCACGGCCGTGTGGCTCTGCCTGCGCGAGGACGATGGGGCCGAGCGCCGCGTCCCGCTGCGCCACCAGGTGCACGGCATCTGGTTCGACCAGGTGGCCGACGTCCCGCCGGGAACCCCGTACTGCTTCCGGGCCGACGGCCCGTGGGAGCCCACGCGCGGTCTGCGCCACAACCCGGCCAAGCGCCTGCTCGACCCCTTCGGCGTGGTCGTCACCGGCACCGTCACCCCCGGCCCGGAGCTCTTCGCCCACCAGGTGGACAAGCACCTGCAGGCGGTCGACGGCGGGGCCCACCGCAGCGAGGTCGACAGCGGCGATGCGGTGCCCTGGAACCTGGTGCCCGACGACCGGGCGCTGGGCCACACCTTCGACTGGGGCGACGACGCGCCCCCGTTCACCCCGTGGCGCGACACCGTCATCAGCGAGGGCCACGTCCACGGCCTCACGGCCACCCACCCCGAGGTGCCCGAGGAGCTCCGGGGCACCTACGCCGGACTGGCACACCCTGCCGTCATCGAGCACCTGGTCGCACTCGGGGTCACGGCCGTCGAGCTGCTGCCGCTCCACGCCAAGGCCGACGAGCTGCACCTGATGGCCCGGGGGGCTGAGAACTACTGGGGATACAACTCCCTGTCCTGGTTCGCGCCCCACCCGGGGTACGCCGCCACCGACGACCCGATGGGGGTCGCCGACGAGGTGCGCAGCATGGTCAAGGCCCTCCACACCGCCGGGCTGGAGGTGATCCTGGACGTCGTCTACAACCACACCGCCGAGGAGTCCAGCGCCTGGGGCCCGACCTACTCGTGGCGGGGTCTGGACGCCCCGCTGTACTACCGGCTGGACGACGTGGGCCGGGACGTCGACCACACCGGCTGTCACAACACCGTGGACACCACGCGGCCCGAGACCCTCCGCCTGGTGCTGGACTCGCTGCGCCACTGGGTGACCTCCTACCACGTGGACGGCTTCCGGTTCGACCTCGCCTCGGCGCTGGGGCGCGACGTCTCCGGCACCTGGACCCGCAACCACCCGTTGCTGCTGGCGCTGCGCACCGACCCCGTCCTCTCCCGCGTGAAGCTGGTGGCCGAGCCGTGGGACGTCTCCCCCGGCGGCTGGCAGACCGGTTCCCACCCGCCGCCCATGGCCGAGTGGAACGACCGCTTCCGCGATGCCGTCCGGGGCTTCTGGCTGACCGGCGGGACGAGTGTCAGTGAGCTGGCCACCCGCCTGTCGGGCTCCTCCGACCTGTTCGACCACCACGGCCGGCTGCCCACGAGCTCGGTGAACTTCGTGACCGCCCACGACGGCTTCACGCTGCACGACCTCACCGCCTACGACCACAAGCACAACATCGACAACGGTGAGGACAACCAGGACGGCGCGGGCGCCAACCACTCGGCGAACCACGGCACCGAGGGGCCGGTGCCGGACACGCCGGCCGGCGCCCGCATCGCCGCGGCCCGGCGACGGACCATGCGCAACCTGTTGGCCACCACCCTGCTGGCCACGGGGACGCCGATGCTGACCGCCGGCGACGAGTTCGGACGCACCCAGGGCGGCAACAACAACCTGTACACGCTCACCGACGCCACCCGTCACCTGGCCGCGCTGGACTGGGAGTGGGAGCAGTGGCAGGCCGACCTGGTGGCGACCACGCGGCGGCTGGTGGAGCTACGGCGCCGCTTCCACGCCATCGGGGACCACGCCTTCTTCGCGCCCTTCACCCCCGGCGACGGCTCGACGGACCCCGGCGGCGGCCTGCGCGCGGGCTGGTTCACCGCAACGGGTGCTCCCCTGACCGGCACCGACTGGGCCGACGCCTCGACCCGCACCCTGCAGATGGTGTTGATCGGCGAGGACGGTCCCGCCTCCGAGGCGGTCGTCGTCGCCCTGCACGCCGGGGGCCCGGGCGAGCTGGTCGTCCCGGTCGTCGACGGGTGGCCCACCGCCCATCGGGAGTGGAGCTCGGCCTGGGAGCACCCCGACCACCCCGATGACGACGCCGACCCGCAGCCGGGCGAGGCCCTGGCCCTGGACGGGCCCACCGTCATCGTGTGGAGTCTGCACCCCTGAGCAGCCACCACAGGCCGAGCGCGGGCAGCACCAGCGGCACGTAGAAGTACTGCTTGCCGAAGGTGGACCACACCGTCTCGTCCGGGAACAGCTCCGGCAGGGTCACGCTCATCGCGCCCACCACGAGCACACCGGCCATCTCGATGCTGATCGCCCACAGGGCCACGCGGCGTCCACCGTGCCCGCCCCGCACCATCGCCACGGTGGCCACCAGGTAGATCAGGGCGGCGACGGTGGAGAGCAGGTAGGCCAGGGGCGCGCGCTCGAAGTAGGCCACGAGCTGCATGACCGACCGGCCCGTGGCCGCGAGCGCCAGCACCCCGTAAGCCGCGACGAGCAGGCGCCCGAAGCCGCTGCTCAGCCGGCTGCCGGTGGTGGGGGCGGACGGGGTCGGGGCGCTCATGGGTCCTCCTGGGCGGGACGGTGGGTCGGGCGGTCGGGTCAGTGGCTCAGCAGGGCGGGGATCTCGTACCAGATCGCCACCACCCGCTGGGTCATCACCAGCAGGGCCAGGCCCGCGAAGAACAGCACCGCCATGCCCCAGCGGGACTCGCGCTCGGCGACCGACCACAGGAAGGCCACCGGAAGCAGCGCGACCATGCCGAAGAGGTAGGCGCCGAACTCCCAGGCGGGGATGTCGTGCTCGGTGGTCAGGACCATCACCAGACCGACGAACAGCTGCACCAGCAGCACCAGGCCGACCAGTCCGGTGACGCCCAGGACGAGATTGTCCACGGGGCGGCCGATCAGCGCGTACACCGCCGTGACCACGCACAGCAGGGCGAGCACGGCGAACAGCGTCACGGTCAGGGCGGGGATCACGCGCCACAGTGTATGTCCGCCGGGTCACAACCCGGTCTCAGGTCTCGCCCGGGTCACGACCGATCACCTAGGGTCGTGACGTGACTGCCACCCCGCCCCCGTTCCCGCACGCAGGCCAGGTCCCGGTCGGCCGCATCCCGGTGCTGGACGTGCAGCCGACCGTCGACGGCGGACGCTTTCCGGCCAAGAGCGTGGTCGACGAGGTCTTCCCCGTCACCGCCACCGTGTTCCGCGAGGGGCACGACGCCGTGGGTGCCACCGCCGTGCTCACCGACCCGGACGGGCGCCAGACGCGGTGGGCGATGCAGTGCCTCAACCCGGGTCTGGACCACTGGGCCACCCACGTCCACGCCACCGCCCCCGGGGTCTGGTCCCTCTCCGTGGAGGGGTGGAGCGACCCCTACGGCACGTGGGAGCACGCCGCACGCGTGAAGATCGGCGCCGGGGTGGACGCCGAGCTGATGCTGGCCGAGGGTTCCCTGGTGCTGCGACGGGCCGCCCGCGGCGCCCTGGACGGCACGAGCGCCCCGGTGACCGGTGCCGCGCCGCCGGCCGCCTCCCGCGAGGAGGTGGCCGCCGTGCTCACGGACGCCGCCGTGGCTCTGGAGGACGCCACGGTCGAGCCCACGGAGCGCCTGGCGGCCGCCACCTCGCCCGAGGTGCACGCCGCCCTGGCCGTCCACCCGCTGCGCGACCTGGTCTCCCCGTCGCCGCCCACTGCCCTGTGGGTGGAACGCGAGCTGGCGCTGGCCGGCGCCTGGTACGAGTTCTTCCCCCGCTCCGAGGGAGCCCGGGTCGACCCGGCCACCGGCCTCTGGGTCTCCGGCACCTTCGCCTCGGCGGCCGAGCGCCTGCCCGCGGTGGCCGCCATGGGTTTCGACGTCGTCTACCTGACGCCCGTGCACCCCATCGGCTCCACCTTCCGCAAGGGGCCGAACAACTCCCTCGATGCGGGTGAGCACGACCCGGGCTCGCCGTACGCCATCGGGGCCGCCGAGGGGGGCCACGACGCCCTGCACCCGGACCTGGGCACCTGGGAGGACTTCGACGCCTTCCTCGCCCGCGCCCGCGAGCTGGGGTTGGAGGTGGCCCTGGACCTGGCGCTGCAGTGCGCGCCGGACCACCCGTGGGTGACCGAGCACCCGGAGTGGTTCACCCAGCGGGCCGACGGTTCGATCGCGTACGCCGAGAACCCGCCCAAGAAGTACCAGGACATCTACCCGCTGAACTTCGACAACGACCCCGCCGGCCTCTCGGCGGAGATCCGCCGCGTGGTGCAGGTGTGGCTGGACCACGGCATCCGGGCCTTCCGCGTGGACAACCCGCACACCAAGCCGGTGGAGTTCTGGCAGTGGGTGATCCAGGACGTCGCCCGCGAGCACCCGGAGACCCTCTGGCTGGCCGAGGCGTTCACCAAGCCGGCCATGATGCACACGCTGGCCAAGGTGGGCTTCCAGCAGTCGTACACCTACTACGCCTGGCGCCACACCAAGGACGAGCTCACCGAGTACTGCCAGGAGCTGGCCGGTCCCGCGGCGGCCTACATGCGCCCGAGCTTCTGGCCCACCACGCACGACATCCTCACCCCCTTCATGCAGCACGGCGGGGTCCACGCCCACCGCCTGCGCGCGGCCCTGGCCGCCACGCTCGTGCCGACCTACGGCATCTACGCCGGCTACGAGCACTGCGAGGCGGTGCCGCGCCCGGGTGCCGAGGAGCACATCGACAACGAGAAGTACCAGTACGTCGACCGCCAGTGGGAGCTCGACCCCGGGCCGGGCGGGTGGGAAGCCCTCGACCAGCAGGCCCACGAGGCACTGGTGGCCGCCCGCGCCGCCGCCGGCGTGACCGACCGCCCCGACCTCTCGGGCTTCCTGGCCCTGCTGAACCGCTTCCGGGCCGACCACCCGGCCCTGGCCTGGCTGCGCAACCTGCACTTCCACCCCACCGACCACCACGAGGTGATCGCCTTCTCCAAGCGCCGCGTCGTGACCGGACCGGACGGCGACCCCACCGACGACGTGGTGTTGGTGGTCGCCAACCTCAACCCGCACACCACCGTGGAGGCCACCGTGCACTGGGACCTGGGCGCCCTCGGCCTGGAGCCGGGCACCACCTTCGCCGCCCACGACGTGGTGACCGGCGACACCTGGGACTGGTCCGATGCGGTGTACGTGCGCCTCGGCGTGGACGCCGAGCCCGTGCACCTGGTGGAGCTGGTGCGGTGAACGCCTTCTCCGCCATGGACCTGCACCAGCCGGGCCTGCGCCATGACCCGCACTGGTACCGCACCGCGGTCTTCTACGAGGTGCTCACCCGTGCCTTCGACGACACGACCGCCTCGGGCTCGGGGGACTTCAGCGGCCTGGTCCGGCGCCTGGACTACCTGCAGTGGCTCGGCGTCGACTGCCTGTGGCTGCCGCCCTTCTACGCCTCCCCGCTGCGCGACGGCGGGTACGACATCGCCGACTACACCGCGGTGCTGCCGGAGTTCGGCACCCTGCCGGAGTTCACCGAGCTGGTGAGCCAGGCCCACGCCCGCGGCATCCGGATCGTCACCGACCTGGTCATGAACCACACCAGCGACGCCCACCCGTGGTTCCAGGCCTCCCGCTCCGACCCCACGGGCGAGTACGGCGACTTCTACGTCTGGTCCGACGACGACACGAAGTACGCCGAGGCCCGCATCATCTTCGTGGACACCGAGGAGTCGAACTGGACCTTCGACCCCGTGCGCCGGCAGTTCTACTGGCACCGCTTCTTCAGCCACCAGCCCGACCTCAACTGGGCCAACCCCGCGGTGCGCGAGGCGATGTTCGACGTGGTCCGCTTCTGGCTGGACCTCGGGATCGACGGGTTCCGCCTCGACGCGGTGCCCTACCTCATCGAGACCGACGGGACGAACGGCGAGAACGACCCCGAGACCCACGCGATCCTGGCGGACCTGCGGGCGATGGTGGACCGCGAGTACCCGGGCCGGATCCTGCTGGCCGAGGCCAACCAGATGCCGCACGAGGTCGTCGACTACTTCGGCACCCCGGAGCGGCCCGAGTGCCAGATGTGCTTCCACTTCCCGGTCATGCCGCGGCTGTACTACGCCCTGCGCGAGGAGAAGGCCGCCCCCATCATCGACGTGCTGGACGAGACCCCCGCGGTGCCGGCCGGGGGCCAGTGGGGCACCTTCCTGCGCAACCACGACGAGCTCACCCTGGAGATGGTCTCCACCACCGAGCGCGCCGCGATGTACGGCTGGTACGCCCCCGACCCGCGGATGCGGGCGAACGTCGGCATCCGCCGCCGCCTCGCCCCGCTGCTGGACAACTCGCGCGCCGAGCTGGAGCTCATCCACGCGTTGCTGCTCTCGCTGCCCGGCTCACCCTGCCTGTACTACGGCGACGAGATCGGCATGGGCGACAACATCTGGCTCGACGACCGCGATGCGGTGCGCACGCCGATGCAGTGGACCCCGGACCGCAACGCCGGGTTCTCCACCGCCGACCCGGGGAAGCTCTACCTGCCGGTGATCCAGTCCCTGGCCTACAACCACACCGCGGTGAACGTGGAGTCGCAGATGGCCCAGGGCCACTCGCTGCTCAACTGGATGCGCGGCATGCTGGCGGTCCGCAAGCAGCACAGCGTGTTCGGGCTCGGGGACTTCACGGTGGTGGACGCCGACAACCCCGCCGTGCTGGCGTTCACCCGGTGGGTGGCCCAGGACACCCTCGAGGACGCCACCCACATGGTGGGCGAGAACGAGGTGCTGTGCGTCATGAACCTCTCCGACCGCCCGCAGGGCGTGCGCCTGCACCTGGGCGAGGACCACGCCGGCTCCGCCCTGGCCGACCTCTTCGGTGGCCGCGGGTTCCCCGACGCCGACGAGGCCGGCGGCCTCCACCTGACCCTGGGCTCACGGCAGTTCTTCTGGTTCGGCCTGCGCCGTGACGAGCGCCGCGATCAACGCCGCGACGCGCTGCCCGGACAGGGGCACCACTCCCCCGCGCCGCCGGCCTCCGGAACGCCCCGCACCGACCGACCCACCACCCACCACGAGACCCCCGGGGGGCAGCACGCATGAGCACCGCGACCCTGAAGCACCTGCTGGAGGACTGGCTGCCGCGCCAGCGCTGGTTCGCCGGGAAGGGCCACACGCCCCGCCTGCAGCGCATCGGCACCGTCCGTATGGGGGACGTGGTGGACCCCGCGGGCCAGACCGTCGCCCTGTCGACCGTGTACGTGGCCGACCGCGCCACCGTGCCGGCGACCGTGTACCAGGTCCCCCTGTCGGTGCACCCGCTCCCGTCCGGTGACGCCGGCGACTCCTCCGACGGCCCCGGCAGTTCCGACGGTTCCGGCACGGACGCAGGGAAGGGGGCGGCCCAGCCGGTGGGTGGCCGCATCGGGGAGATCTCGCTGGCAACGATGGGGCTGTCCTCCGACCCGCTGGCGCGCGGCACGGTGCACGACGCCGCCCACGATCCGGCCTACGCAGCGGCCGTGATGGCGATGGCCGACCGGGAGAGCACCTACGGCCAGGGGGTGGCGACGATGCGGGGCAACCAGCTGCGTCCGCGGCGGCCCCACAAGGCTCCCTACATCGTGACCGGCTCCCGGGTGTTGCCGGGTGAGCAGTCGAACACCTCCATCATCGTGACCACCCTGGGCGGGCGGCCCAACGCACCGCAGCGGGAGACCGCGATCGTCAAGCTGTTCCGTGTGGTGCAGGTCGGTGCGAACCCCGACGTCGAGCTGCAGCTGGAGCTGGCGCGGCAGGGCTCGACCGTCATCCCCACCCCGCTGGGCGCGGTCGAGGGGTCGTGGCCCGACCCCGAGACCGGGGAGGAGCGCCGCGGGCACCTCGCCTTCGCCAGCGAGTACCTGGGGGACGTGGACGACGCGTGGCGGGTGGCGCTGCGCTCGGCGGCGCGCGGCAAGAAGTTCCTCAAGCGCGCCCGCCGTCTGGGTGAGTCCGTGGCCCAAGTGCACGCCGAGCTGGCAACGGCGCTGGGGACCGTCCAGGTGGACCACACCCACCGGCAGGAGCTCACCGACCGGTTGCGGACACGCCTGCAGGCCGCCCTGGCCCAGGCACCGGAGCTGGAGCCGCTCCGCGCGGAGGCGACCGCCCGCATCGACGCGTTGGAGGCCCTGTCCTGGCCGGCGCTGCAGCGGGTCCACGGCGACCTGCACCTGGGGCAGGTGCTCGACGTGCCGGACCGGGGCTGGGTGGTGCTGGACTTCGAGGGCGAGCCGCTGCGTCCGGTCGCGGAGCGCCGGGCACCCGACCTCCCGCTGCGGGACGTGGCCGGCATGCTGCGCTCCTTCGACTACGTCGCCGGCTCGCTGGCCCACGATGAGTCCGAGGGCGCGGACCACGAGGCGACGCTGGCCGCCTGGGTGCAGGGGGTACGCGCTGCCTTCCTGGAGGGCTACCGCTCGGTGGCCGGTGACCGAGGCACCGAACCCCGGCTGCTGCTGGAGGCCCTGGAGGTCGACAAGGCCTTCTACGAGGTGGTCTACGAGCGCCACAACCGGCCGGACTGGGTCGACATCCCGGTCTCGGCGCTGGAGCGACTGCTCGGCACCTCCGTGGGCAGCGCCGAGGCAGGCACCGAGCCGGGCGAGCCGACCACCGCCGCGCCCAGCGGGACGGCGGCCACCGAGCCGGGCGCCGAGGAGCACGGCACCACCGAAGGCGCACGCCCCCAGGGCGGGGCCACGCGCCTCGAGCTCGCCCCCGCGCCGCAGGACGGGCACCCGGGGACCCAGCCCACCAGCCCCCCGGCGGAGCCCACGGACCCGGCCGGGATCAGCCGGGAGGAGGCCCACCGCATCGTGGAGGGGCGCTCGCACGACCCGCACGCCGTGCTGGGCCTGCACCCGGTGGCCGACGGCATCGTGATCCGGGCCCTGCGGCCGCGGGCCCGCCGCGTGGTTGCCCTGCTGCCCGACGGCTCCCGCCACGAGCTGCACCACCTGGCCGATGGCATCTTCGGGGCCCACCTGCCGGGGCAGTCCCCCACCGACTACCGCCTCGAGGTCGTCTGGCCGCTGCCTGCGACCGCGGACGAGGCACGCTCCGACCACGCCGCGGAGGCCCAGCCCCGGGTGCAGGACGACGGCTACCGGTACCTGCCCGGCGTCGGGGAGATGGACCTGCACCTCATCGGGGAGGGGCGCCACGAGCGGCTCTGGACCGTCCTGGGCGCCCACGTGCGGACGCACGACGGCCCGATGGGGGCGAGCTCCGGTGTCGCGTTCACCGTGTGGGCGCCGCACGCCCACGGGGTGCGCGTGGTCGGCGACTTCAACCACTGGGACGGTACCGGCCACCCGATGCGGGCGCTGGGCAGCAGCGGCGTGTGGGAGCTGTTCGTGCCCGGCATCGGCGCCGGCGAGCGGTACAAGTTCCAGATCACCACCGCCCAAGGGACGACGGTCACGAAGGCTGACCCGATGGCGCGGCGCACCGAGCTGCCGCCCGCCACCGCGTCGATCGTGGACGACAGCCATGCCGAGGGCTACCCATGGACCGATGCGGACTGGCTGGCGCGGCGGGCGGAGGGAACTCCACAGACGGCGCCGATGAGTACCTACGAAGTGCACCTCGGCTCCTGGCGGCAGGGCCTGGGGTACACGGAGCTCGCCGAGCAGCTGGTGCAGCACGTCACCGACCTGGGCTTCACCCACGTGGAGCTGCTGCCGGTGGCCGAGCACCCCTACGCCCCCAGCTGGGGCTACCAGGTGACGGGCTACTACGCGCCCACCTCGCGCTTCGGCAGCCCCGACGAGTTCCGACACCTGGTGGACGCGCTGCACGCCGCCGGTATCGGCGTCATCCTGGACTGGGTGCCCGGCCACTTCCCGAAGGACGAGTGGGCCCTGGCGCGCTTCGACGGCCAGCCCTTGTACGAGCACCCCGACCCCCGCCGCGGCGACCAGCCGGACTGGGGCACGCACGTGTTCGACTTCGGCCGCCACGAGGTGCGCAACTTCCTGGTCGCGAACGTCCTGTACTGGATGGAGGAGTTCCACGTCGACGGCATCCGCGTGGACGCGGTGGCCTCCATGCTCTACCTGGACTACTCGCGGGCGGCGGGTGAGTGGCTGCCCAACCAGTACGGCGGGCGGGAGAACCTCGAGGCAGTGCAGCTGCTGCAGGAGACCAACGCCACCGCCCACCGGCTGTTCCCCGGCATCGTGACCATCGCCGAGGAGTCCACCGCGTGGCCGGGCGTCACCGCCCCCACCCACGAGGGGGGCCTGGGGTTCTCCATGAAGTGGAACATGGGCTGGATGCACGACACCTTGGAGTACGCCTCCAAGGACCCCGTGCACCGGCAGTTCCACCACCACGAGCTGACCTTCTCGATGGTGTACGCCTACTCCGAGAACTACGTGCTGCCGATCAGCCACGACGAGGTCGTGCACGGCAAGGGTTCGCTGGTCACGAAGATGCCGGGAGACACCTGGCAGAAGTACGCCGGGGTGCGGGTGTACCTGGCGTTCATGTGGGCCCACCCGGGCAAGAAGCTGCTGTTCATGGGCAGTGAGCTGGGGGTTCCGCGGGAGTGGTCGGAGGGGACCTCGTTGGACTTCGACATCGCCGGCGACCCCCTGCGGCACGGCGTGCAGTCCGCCGTCCGGGACCTCAACCGGCGCTACGCCGAGCTGCCCGCCCTGTGGCAGCTGGACCACCAGCCCACCGGGTTCCGGTGGATCGATGCGGAGAACGCGGCCGGCAACATGGTGAGCTTCCTGCGCTTCGGCGAGCGCCCGGGCGACCCCGGCGGCACCCTGGCCGTGCTGGCGAACTTCTCCGGTGCCCCGCACGAGGACTTCCGGGTGGGCCTGCCCCACGCAGGTCGCTGGCGCGAGGTACTGAACACCGACGCCGTGGAGTACGGCGGCTCGGGCGTGGGCAACCTCGGCGAGGTGGTGGCCGAGGACGTGCCGTGGGACGGGCTGCCGGCCTCGGCGGTGGTGCGTGTGCCGCCGCTCGGCGCGGTGTGGTTCACCCCCGTCCAGGAGGGCTGAGTCCGTCCGGCGGGTTCGTTCCGCCGCAGGGGCTACCCAGGCGGACCGGACACCCCTTGGATTCATGCCCCCGCCCAGCCCACCGGATTGATTGCGGCCCATCGGATCGATCGCGTTGCACGGTCACGGTGGGTCCCCGTCCTCATGCCAGATCCACCGCTCCCCCACCCGGGTGCCGGTCAATCCGTCCCGGTGGACGATCGTGTGGTGCCGCTGGCAGAGCAGGGCCAGGTTGCCGAGGTCTGTCGGGCCCCCATCGGCCCAGTGCTTGATGTGGTGGGCGTGGCACCACCCGGGTGGTCTGTCGCACCCGGCGAAGGTGCACCCGCCGTCCCGTCTGGCCAGTGCGCTGCGCTGGGAACCGGTGGCCAGTCGCTCAGCGCGCCCCTCGTCCAGGGGCATCGAGTCCGTGCCGAGCACCTGGGGGATGATCTGCGCGTCGCACGCGGCCTGCCGCACCTGGGCCGGCGTGAGGACCTCCCCGGACACGGTGGTGGCGAAGCCCGTGGGGCCGGCATCCTCGACCGGGCCGCTCAGTCCGCGCCCCCAGCCGGACCGGGTGGCACCGCCCGTGCGACGCGCCAGCTCCGCCGCGAGGGTCTGGTGGTCCATCGTGATGATCAGCGTGGTCGCCCCGGAGAGCCCGCACCCGCCCGCGGTGCCGTCGCGGTCCGCGGCCTGGGCCCGCGTGATGAGCTCCATGAGCGCGTCGGCCCGTCGACGGGCAGGCGTCCGCGGGTCGCGCACCGCGACGCCGTCCCCGTCCTGGGTGGGCCGTGGAGCCGCCAGCCCGTCCACCGCGGCGCGCAGGCGGGCGGCGTCCGGCTGGTTGAGCTCGGCCGTGAACCGCACCAGCCCCGACGGCAGCGCTCGCTCGGTCAGCGTGGAGCACTCCTTGGCGTGCTCGTCCCGCTCGTCGAGCGTGTGCTGCCCGTACCGGGCCTGGATCTCCCGGGTCAGCTGCCCCAGGGCCCGGCTGCTCGCGGACTGCCCCATCGAGGTCAGGTTCTCCGCGTGGGTCAGGTAGAAGCCCAGCACGTCCTCCCGCTCCGCCCCGGGGAGCAACGGCCGCACCTTCTCCGACTCGCGGAGCATCACGTGGGCAGCGGTGACCGAGACCCCACCGCCCCACACCGCGTCCGCGAGCGGCCCGGTCCCCGGTTCGCGGGTCGCCTCAGCCACCTGGGCCACCGCGTGAGCGCGTCCCGCATCGACCACCCCGGCCTGCTGGCGGACCCACGCCGTGGTGCCCGCACACCGCGACTCGTTCACGACCCCCCGGCCGAGTGCCTCGGCAGTCACACCCGTCATCGCCGCCTCGGCCGCTCGCACGAGCGACCCGAGGATGCCCACCGACCGGGCCAGGTCCCCTGATCCCACCCGCCAGAGGTGGGGCCGGGCCGTCTGCAGGGCCTCCACGATGGCGGCGGCCCGCTCCAGCAGCGCCAGCGGGTCCGCGGCCAGGTCATCGGCGGCAGACGGCGGCCCGGCGGAACCCTCGGGTGCGTGGACCGGCATCGCCGGTGAGGACGACACGGGAGCACTGGCCCACGCCGGTGGTGTCTCGGCGCTTCGGCTCGGCCAGCTGGTCTGACGGTCCACGTGCTCACCCTCTTGTCACGCCCCCGGACGGCCGCTGGGCCGTTCGGTGTCGATCCCCCGACCGACACCTTGAGAGTACACAAGTCACCCGCCAACGGCAACACGTGTTCGATACCTGTGACAGAGGCACACGGGGTCGCCACCACCGGTTCCAGGACGACGCACCGCCCGCGGGACCGTCCCCCGCTCTCAGCGCACCGCCGCCGTCGCCCTCAGAACAGCGCGCTCATGAGCTGGCTGCGCGCCGTGCGCACGCGCGGGTCGCTCGACCCCACCATCTCGAACAGCTCGAGCAACCGCTCGCGCACGGCATCGCGATCCTCGTCCGTGGTGACCTTCACGGTGTCGATGAGGCGGGCGAAGGCGTCCTCCACGTGACCCCCCATGAGGTCGAGATCGGCGGCCTGCATCTGCGCCTCGATGTCGGTGGCGTCCTTGGCGGCCGCCTCGCGGACGGCCGTGGCGTCCAGCGACCCGGCCCGTTCCAGCAGCACCACCTGCTGCCGCCCCAGACGCGCCTCCTCGTCACCCGGCTCCTCGGCCAGGCGAGCGTCGAACGCGGCCACCGCGGCGGCGAAGTCCCCCGCATCGATGGCGTCGTAGGCCGCCTGCACGTGGGGTGACAGCGGCTCCTCGACCGGCTGCTCGGGCTGCTCCTGCCCACCAGGCTGCTCGCCCTGCGTGCCGGCCTCGGACACCGATCCGGAGACGCCCGGCTGAGCACGGCCGGTGACCCCGTTCTGCGCGGCGGCCTGCAGGAGGTTCTGCATGACCGCCCGAACCTCCTCCTCCGGCTGGACCCCGGCGTACAGCGGCATCGGCTGGCCCATCATCACCGCGATGGTCATGGCCTCGGGCAGCTCGGGGATCTGGAAGGCCTGCAGCATCTCGGGCTGGGCGACCACGTTGCCCGTGGCGAGGCGGAAGCGGCCCTCGAACTCGATGGCAAGCCGCTCCATCATCTGGACGTACTCCAGCGCGCCGGGGATCTGCGGGCTCCACAGCACGAGCACGGCGGGCACCACCGCGGAGTCCTGCAGCACCTCCCCGAAGCTGTCGAGGTCCACGGCCACCACGGTGGACCGCGGGTCGCCGCCAGCGGGAGCCGGCTGGCCGGCGGTCCCACCCTGCTGTGGGGCGCCGGCGCCGGGCTGCTGCCCACCGGACATGGCGGCCTGCATCTGCTGCTGCTTCATGCCGCTGAGGTCAACGGCGCCGTGGAGGCTGGCGCGGGAGAAGGGCTGGTTGGACATGTTTCCTCCTGGGCGGCCCGGGACCAGGGCCGGCATCGATGCGGGAGCGTGCGGGAATCCCTCCGGGGATGTGTTCTGCCTCCACGATACGCAGCCGCCGGCACAGCCCCCTCGATGAGGGCCACGCCGGCGGCATCGAGCCCGCCCGACCTCGCCCGCTGGGCTGGCGGGCCGCGGGGCGCTCAGGGCACGCGCAGCTCGCGGATGGGTTCCCGTCGGCTAGCCACCACCGCCGGAAGGATCGCAGACAGTAGAGCCGTCGCCAGTGTCAGCACGCACAGCGCCAGCGTGAAGGACACCCCGGGCAGGGGATCGGCCGTGGCCAGCAGCACCGCCACGGAGACGTCCACGCCGAGCATGAGACCCACCCCGGCCAGGACGGCCGTCTGCGCCAGGATCAACCCCACGATGAGGCCCCGGCTGGCACCCAGCGCACGGCGCCGGCCGAAGTCCTTGCGGCGCATCATGACCAGGCTGAAGAGCAGGACGGCCAGCAGACCACCGGTGACAGCCAGCAAGGCGAGCACAAGACCCCGGGAGAAGGACCCGAGCTGGCCTCCGACGAGGGACCGCAGGGCCGCGAGGTTCTCGCTGGTCTGCAGGCTGAGCTTGGAGGGGTCATCTGCCGCGGCCACCGACATCACGGCATCGCCGACGGCGGGGACCAGCTCCGGCGTGCGGGCGATCACCACGATGGTGCTCAACCGTTCGTCCCCCCTGGCGTCCGGTTGGGGGACGATCACCAGGGGTTCGAGCTCCTCCAGGAAGTCGGGCACGTCGAGCTCACCGGCCACTCCGTAGGACGTGCCGGAGGTCGCCGTGACTCCTCCGCTGGCATCGGGCATGCCCAGGTCCTGCAAGGCCTGCGGGGACGCCCACGCGAGCCCGCCCGGGATGGGCGATGCCGGTGGCACACCGAGCCGCTCGAGGTCCCCTCCGTACAGCGATCGGACCGGCGTCGTCTTGCCCTCTGGGACCGCCGAGTTCGTGGCGTCGACCGCCGCGGAGAAGCCCCCGAGCCACTCGATGCCCTCGATGCCGCTCATGCGGTCGATGGCGCTGCTGGTCAGACCCGCCTCGGCCTCTGCCCGCACGACGATCGTCCGGGTCCCCTCGGAGTCGATGGTCGACAGGACCCGCTGCTCCGCGCCCACGGTCCGTCCCGTGGTCAGCATCACCGCCAGCACCATGCCCAGGACCATGACTACGGTGACCGCCGAGAGAACGGGCTGCGACCTCACGGACGCCAAGGCCTCCCGCACGACCAGCCTGATCACAACCGAATCTCCCGGTCGCAGGCCGCCGCGAGCTCCGGGGAGTGCGTGACGAGGACGACCGCCGCCCCACGCGAGGCGTGCTGACGTAGGGCGTCCACTACGACCCCGCTGCTCGCGGGATCCAGGTTTCCGGTGGGCTCGTCGGCCAGCAGCACCGACGGCTGGTTGAGCAGCGCCCGGCACAGGGCGATGCGCTGCGCCTGCCCGCCCGACACCTGCCCCGGCTTGCGCTCCGGGGGCAGGTCGACCCCGAATCGCTCCATGAGCTCGCGCGCTGCGCCGCTCACGGTGCTGCGGGCGACCCCGCGGTAGAGCGCGGTCTCGGTGACGTTGTCCAGCACCGTCCGCGTGGTGTCCAGGGCCGCGTCCTGGAAGACGAAGCCGAACCTCTCGGCCCTCAGACGGGCCAACTCGGCGTCCTTGCGCGGCACCGCATCGACGCCGTCCAGCAGGATGGCACCGGAGGAGGGCCGCAGCATCAGGCCCAGCAGGTACATGAGCGTCGACTTCCCCCGCCCGGACGGTCCGGTGAGCGCCGTCATCGACCCGGCCTCGAAGGCCGCGTCCCACTCCTGGAGGAGCGGCTCCTGCGGCGTGTAGCCGAAGGACAGTGCGCGTGCCTCCAGCCGGGGCGGGCTGTCCCACCCGGCGCGGGTGCTCATTCCTGCGCCGCCCGCTGTGCGGGTACCTGCACCTTCGTCCCGGCGTCCACGCCCGAGATGACCGACATCCCCTTGGCCGATGCGGTGACCTCCACCGGGAGACGGCTGCCGGCCTCATCGATCACCGCCGTCTGACCACCGGCCTCGGTGATGAGGGCCGAGGACGGGACCACGAGCCCGCTCACCTCCTGGACGGTGATGATCTCCGAGCGCAGGGAGGACTGTCCGGTCACCGGCACCTGGGCGCACTGGTCGGCGCAGACGGGCCCCTCATCGAGGCTGTCGAGGGTGATGTGGACCGTTCCGGAGCCCTCGTCCACGGACTGACCGCCCGCGGTGGCTGACCAGGCGTCCCCCTCGGGCGAGGTGATGTTCACCCGCGCGCCCGTGGGCACCATGGCCGCCTGCGCCGTGGTCACCGGCATCTCGAACGAGGGTGCAGCCGGGAGTCCCTGGAGAGCCTCCTCCCCACCGCTGAGGGTGGCGCCAGTGCGGACGACCTCGGTGTCGAGCGTCACGCGGGCCGGGAGGGACGGCACGTAGATGACGTCGCCTGGGCCGACGACACCGGTGGCATCGATGCCCTGGGACCTCTGCCAGGCGCGGATCGCCTGCACCGTGTCCTTGCCGGCGGTGCCATCGACGGTCCCGGCGAAGTGACCGCCCTGCATCAGAAGCTGCTGGAGCTGCTTCACGTCGGCGCCTTCCGTGCCTGCCCCGATCTTCCGGAACGCGGGCACCTTCCCCTCGGCGATGGTCACGGGGCGCAGTTCGACCTCGTACAACACGTCCCCCGCGCTGACCTCGTCCCCGGCCTCCACCACCACGCGCGTGACGACGCCGGAGGCTCGGTTGATGCCCAACGGGGTCGTGGTCCACTGGGCGGTGGTGTTCAACGAGATCGAGGAGCCGATCTCCCCCTGTTTCACCGGCACCACCGTCGCGGCCGGTGCCTCCAGCGGGTCCTCGGCGGGGCGCAGCACGGTGAGGGCCGCCCAGGCCACTGCCGCACCAGACAAGAGCAAAGCCACAGCCGCGGCGAGGCGCCATCCCCACCGAACAGGGTGTCCCCCTGGCTCAGTGGTCACCCCCGCTGCGCCTTCCACTCCTCGATGGAGACGCCGTCCCACATCACGGAGCCCGGCATCATCTGTGGGCACTGCGCTTCGAGGTCGTTCCACGCCTTGTTGAACTGCTCGGCCGAACCACCACCTGGAATCTGGACCTGCTCGAACGGAAAGAACGGCCTCTCGCTGGTCCACCTCTCCAGGAACACCGACTCGCTGGGAATGTTCGTGATCGGGTGACCCGCCTCTTCCAGGCACGGCACCACGAACTCGGTCGTCCACGCGTACTGCTGGCGCAACTGGTCATCGCCCCACTCCTGGTCGTACCGCGCCGGCGTCGGGTACATCTGGGCGCACACGTACTGCGCCTCTTTGTACTTGGATTCCTGTCCCTCCGGAACGTCAACCCCACCACCCGAGTCGACCGACCACCCCGACTCCCGCAAGCACTGTGTCAGCACCTCATCAAGTTCCTCAGTCGCGACGTAGCGGACTACCTCGACCTCTGGAGGGTCAGATAGTTCGTAGTATTCCGCCAACTGCTTCCCCGCCTCTTCCCAGTGGGCCTTCTCCGCGGCAGCCGACGCTTCGGCGTCGGAAGATGGCTCATCGACCTGGCCCCCAGAGCAGCCGGTCAGCGCCACCACACCCGTGCTGACCGCGACCATCAGGGCACGGCCAGCACGAGTGGATTTCTCAAGCGCAGCTGGCACCTGCACTCCTCATCGTGCCGTTGGTCGAAGTGCTCATCTGACTCTCTCCCTGTGACAGCCACACCCGTCCAAGGCGTGTTGTGGATCACCCTTGGCCGACCTCATGACCGTAGACCCGCCTACCCCCCCGTCAATACCCTCTTCACTCCCCGGCCAGATGCCGTTCCACGCGCTGCACCTTTGCCTCCAGCTGGCCGGTGAACCCGGGGCGGATGTCGGCCTTGAGCACCAGCGACACCCGGGGCGACTCGGCCGAGAGCACGTCCACGCACTCCTTGATGACGGCCATGCACTCGTCCCACTCCCCCTCGAGGGTCGTGAACATCGAGTCCGTGTGGTTGGGCAGTCCGGAGGCGCGCACGATGCGGACCGCCCGGGCCACGGCCTCACTCACCCCGCCGTCCGGGCCCTCGGACGACGGGGCGATGCTGAATGCGACCAGCATCGGCGCCTCAGGCCTTCGGCACGCGGACGACCAGGGCGTCACCCTGACCGCCACCACCACAGAGGGCCGCGACGCCCACGCCGCCGCCGCGACGCTTGAGCTCCATGGCCAAGCTGAGGACGAGCCGCGCACCCGACATGCCGATGGGGTGGCCCAGGGCGATCGCGCCACCGTTGACGTTGACGATGTCCTCGCTCACGCCCAGGTCCTTGGCACTGGCGATGCCGACAGCGGCGAAGGCCTCGTTGATCTCGAACAGGTCCACGTCCTCGACCGACAGGCCCTCCTTGGCCAGGGCGGCGCGGATGGCGTTGGCCGGCTGCAGCTGCAGGCTGGAGTCCGGGCCGGAGACCACGCCGTGGGCCCCGATCTCGGCGATCCACTCCAAGCCGGCGGCCTCGGCAGCGGACTTCTTCATGACCACCACGGCGGCGGCGCCATCGGAGATCTGCGAGGCCGAGCCCGCGGTGATGGTGCCCTCGGGGCTGAAGGCCGGGCGCAGCTTCGCGAGGGACTCCGGGGTCGTGTCGGGGCGGATGCCCTCGTCGGTGGTGACCTCGAGGGGGTCGCCCTTGCGCTGCGGCACGCTCACCGGGGTGATCTCCTCGGGGAAGATGCCCTTCTCGGTGGCCGCGGCTGCGCGCTGGTGGGACTGGGCGGCGAAGGCGTCCTGCTCCTCGCGGGTCAGCTCACCGCCCCGGTCCTCGCGGTTGGCGGACTCGGTGAGACCCCCCATCGCCTGGTCGGTGAAGGCGTCCCACAGGCCGTCGAGGTCCATGTGGTCCTTGAGCGTGACGTCGCCGTACTTGAACCCGCCACGGGACTTCGGCAGCAGGTGCGGGGCGTTCGTCATGGACTCCTGGCCGCCGGCCACGACGCACTCGAACTCCCCGGCGCGGATGGTCTGGTCGGCCAGCGCGATCGCGTCCAGCCCCGAGAGGCACACCTTGTTGATCGTCAGCGCCGGGACGTCCATCGAGATGCCGGCGTTCACGGCGGCCTGGCGCGCCGGGATCTGCCCGGCGCCGGCGGTGAGCACCTGGCCCATGATCACGTAGTCGACCGATGCGGGGTCGACCTTGCCCCGCTCGAGCGCCGCGGCGATGGCGTGGCCACCCAGCTCGGCGCCGGACAGGCTGCCCAGGGCGCCCTGCATGCGGCCCATCGGGGTACGGGCACCGGAGACGATGACGGTGGTGTTCTCGGACATGGTTTCCTCCACAGGGTCTGACGGGCTCGGGTGACGCTGTGCCGAAGCCTACTGGCCTGTGGTCCCGGCCACACCGGGGTCACTCGCCGTGGACCACCAGGCCGCCCAGCACCGTGGCCGAGACCCCCATGGTGCGCAGCGCCTCGGCCTGCGCCGCGGAGTCGTCGCCCGCCAGCGGGTCGGCGTCGAGCAGCACGAGGTCGCCCCGCGCACCGGCCCGCACCCGCTGACCGTCGACGGACGCGGCCAGCGCCTCGGCCGGGGTGAGCGCGAGCTCAGGGTGCCAGGACGCCCCATCGACCGGGCCCCGGTGGACGGCGGCGCCCAGCTCCAGCCACGGGTCGAGCGGGCTCACCGGCGCGTCCGACCCCATCGCCATCTCGATGCCGTGGTCGGCGAAGCGCCGCAGGGGGAAGATGCGCCCCGTGCGGTCCGGCCAGCACTGCTCGGTGACCGAGCGGTCGTCCAGCAGGTGCGCCGGCTGAACGCTCGCGCGCACCGGTAGCGAGGACCACAGCGGCAGGTCGACCTCCCCGATCAGCTGGGCGTGCTCGATGCCACCCCGCGCCCCGGTCTTCGCGAAAGCGGCCAGGGCCTGGCCCACCGCGGCGTCCCCGATGGCGTGGATCGCCATCTCCAGCCCCCCTGCGTGGCCGGCGGCCATCAGCTCGTGCATCTCCTGGCGGGTCAGGTTCGGCGCGCCGCACGGGTGCGCCAGACGGTGGGCGTCCGCGTAGGGCTCTCGGCACCACGCGGTGCGGGTGTTGAGCGACCCGTCACTGATGATCTTCAGCGGGCCCATGGTCACCAGCCCGTCGGTCCCCTCGATCGCCTCCCCGGTGCGCATCCCCGCATCGAGCACGCCCTGCAGCTCCTCGGCGTAGACACCGGTGCGCACGCGGACCATCGGCTGTCCGAGGTCGACGCGGCGGCGCCAGTCCTCCCAGGGACGGCCCATCTCGAGGTCCGTCAGGCCAACGACGCCCACGGCCAGGGCGTCACTGATGGCGCGGGCCACACCGTGCTCGGCCACCTCGGCGGCGCCGGGGATCCTCCCCAGCCGGTCGTACAGGGGGAACCACTGGGCCTCCTGCACCACGCCGATGGTCTGCGGGCCGTCGAGCAGGCGGAGCGCGGGCGTGTTCAACCAGCCGTGGTGGCCGTCACCGCTGATGAGGACGACCGGCACCTCGCCGGTCACCTCATCGAGCATCGCGACCGTGGGCTCCTCGTCCCACTGCGCCGAGCGGTGCCCCCAGCCCACCAGCACCCCGGTCTCCGGGAGGGGCTCGCCGGAGCGCAGGCGCTCGGCCACCCGGCCGACGACGTCGCGGGCAGAGGTAGCCGGCGCGAGGTCGAGCCGCTGCTGCGTGGCACCCCACTGGCCCACGTGGACGTGGTGGTCCCACAGCCCCGGCACCACCCAGCGGCCCCGGCCGGCCAGCTCCGGCACCCCGGAGGCTCGCTCGAGGCCGGGGCCGACCTCGGCCACCCGGCCGTCGCGGACGAGCAGGTCGACCGGCTCGGTCGGTGCTGAGCCGGGCCGGTCACCCCCATCAAGCGACACGATGCGGACGTCGGTCACCAAGAGGTCGGTCATCTTCGAACGGTAGCCGCCGGCGGTCCGGGCCGCAGTCGCCGGGGCGGACCCGTGAAGGGCCTTGGACCCGCGGCCGGAGGCCGGTCCGTGAGAGCATCACGCCCGTGATCACCGCAGCAGCAGACGGCTCCGCACTCGGCAACCCCGGCCCGGCGGGCTGGGCCTGGTACGTCGACGACGACTGCTGGGCGGCCGGGGGCTGGCCGCACGGCACCAACAACATGGGCGAGCTCATGGCCGTGCTCGACCTGCTGCAGCAGACCGCCCACCTCGACGACGACCTGCACGTGCTCTGCGACAGTCAGTACGCCATCAACGTCATCTCCAAGTGGACCCCGGCCTGGAAGCGCAAGGGCTGGAAGAAGGCCGACGGCAAGCCGGTCATGAACATCGACCTGGTCAAGGCCCTCGACGAGGCCATGCAGGGGCGGCGGGTCACCTTCGAGTGGGTGAAGGGTCACGCCGGGCACGCCCTGAACGAGGCGGCCGACGAGCGCGCACGCAACGCCGCCCTCGCCCACCAGCGCGGGGCCGAACCGGACCCGGGCCCGGGGTTCTCCGGGGCGTCCGCGCACCACCCCACCGCGACGGCCGGCGCCCGCTCGGACGACGCCGCACCGACCCTCTTCGAGGACCTCCCCGCATCCGATGAGGAGACCGTGCTTGCGCTGGAGCGCTCGCTGCTGGCGGACGGCACCCGCACCGACCCTGCGGAAGTCGCCGCCCTGCTGCACGCCGACTGGTACGAGGTCGGCGCCTCCGGCCGCGTGTGGACCCGGGAGGAGTTGCTGGCCGAGATCGGTCCGCTGTCCGAGCCGGTCGAGCTCGAGGTGCTCAGCACCACCCACCTGGACGCCGACACGATCCTGCTGCTGTGGCGGTGCGTCGCTGCCTCGGGGGCCACGGTGCGGTCGTCGCTCTGGGTCAGGGAGTCGAGCCGCTGGCGCCAGCGCTTCCACCAGGGCACGCGCGAGTCGTGACCCGGGCGGGGCCTCACCCCATCGGCCCGGCTCCCCGGCACCCGGGCGCCGTTGTCACCCCTGCGGTCTAGGGTGACCCCCATGCACGCTGCGGACTCCCCTGACGCCCTGTTCACCGCCATCGACCACGTGGGTCTGGCCGTGTCCGACCTCGACGCCGCCATCGCGTTCCACCGCGACGTCCTGGGCATGGAGCTGGCCCACACCGAGGAGAACCCCGAGCAGGGTGTCCGGGAGGCGATGATGCGCATCGGCGACTCCCACATCCAGCTCCTGGCGCCGCTCACGCCGGACTCGACGATCGCGAAGTTCCTGGACTCCAGGGGCCCGGGGATGCAGCAGGTCGCCTACCGCGTCGCCGACATCGATGCGGTGAGCACCACCCTCCGCGACCGCGGCCTGCGCCTGCTGTACGACGAGCCGCGGCGTGGCACCAGCAACAGCCGCGTCAACTTCATCCACCCCAAGGACGCGGGCGGGGTGCTCGTGGAGCTCGTCGAGCCCGCTGCCGGTCACTGATCCTCCGACCGACGCGATGTCCGCGCACCGCTCCGACGCCCCGGTGAACCGCCTGCTCCGGCACGGCCCGTTCACGCTGGGTTTCGTCGCGACGCTCGGTGTGCTCACGGCCGTGGGGACGGCCATGGCCGCCCAACGGCTGGACTTCGTGATCACCCTGCTGGTGGTCTCGGTCTTCCTGGCCCTCACCCTGAACCCGCTGGTGGAGCAGCTGATGCTGCGCGGACTGCGGCGCTCGGGGGCGGTCACCGTGGTGTTCCTGTGGCTGCTGGTGGCGTTCACCGGCATCGGAGCGCTGGTGCTGCCGCCCATCGTGGACGAGTCCACCGCGCTGCTGTACGACGCGCCCACCTACACGCAGGCCTTCCTGGAGCAGGACTGGGTGCAGCAAGCGGACCGGGACTTCCAGTTGACGGACCGGTTCCAGAACGAGCTGCAGAAGCGCGTCAGCTCCGGGGAGCTGGCCGGGCAGGTGACCGGTGGGGTGCTGGGGGCGGGCCGGGTGCTGGCGACCGGTGCGTTCGGTGCGTTCACGGTGCTGGTGCTGACGCTGTACCTGCTGGCGACGCTGCCGCAGACCAAGCGAGCCGGGTACGCCCTGGTGCCGGCCAGCCGGCGCGAGCGCGTGGAGGAGCTGTCCGAGAAGATCATGCGCCGGGTGGGTGGGTACGCCGCGGGGCAGTTCCTGGTGGCCACCATCAACGGACTGTGCAGCTGGGTGATGATGACCATCCTGGGCATCCCGTACGCCGCCGTGCTGGCCGTGCTGGTGGGATTCCTCGGGCTGATCCCCCTGGTGGGTGCCACCATCGGCGCCGTGGTGGTGGGGCTCATCGCGCTGAGCCAATCGGTGGAGGTGGCACTGATCGTGGGGGCCTACTACCTGATCTACCAACAGGTCGAGAACTACGTCATCGTGCCGAACATCATGAAGCGGACGGTCTCGGTGCCGGGTGCGGTGACGGTGGTCGCGGCCCTCATCGGGGGGACACTGGCCGGCATCCTGGGGGCGCTGCTGGCCATCCCCACCGCGGCGGGACTGCTGCTCATCTACGAAGAGGTGCTGGTCCCCCGCCAGGCCCGCCGCTGAGCAACCCACTCCCGCGCCAGCACCACCCCACCGCGCCACAGCACGGCCACGTAGGTCTCACGCGGGGGGCACGACGAACACCGCACCGGTGCCGAACTCGACTGCGCGAGTTCGGCACCGGTGCGGTGTCGGGGCTGCCGGGCGGGGCCGGTCAGGCGTTGATGACCACCGGGATGATCATCGGTCGGCGCTTCAGCTTGCCGCCGATGTACCCACCCATCGCGCGGCGTACGACCTGCTGCAGCTGGTGCACGTCGGTGGTGCCCTTCAGGCGGGCCTCCTCCAGGGCCTGCTCCACCTTGGGCACGGCGCGCTGCAGGATCTTCTCGCCCTCGGACACACCGCGGGCGTGGATGTCCGGGCCGGAGATGATCTTGCCGGTCTCGGGGTCGCGCACCACGACGATGGAGACGAAGCCCTCGTCGCGCAGGATGCGGCGGTCCTTCAGCAGGTCCTCGTCGGAGGTGCCCACGTTGCCACCGTCGACGTACACGTGCGCAGCAGGCACCTGGCCCACGATGCGGGCCTTGCCGTCCACCAGGTCGACGACCACGCCGTCCTCGGCCACCACCACGTTCTCGTCCGGCACACCGGTCTGGCGGGCCAGCTCGGCGTTGGCCAGCATGTGGCGCCACTCGCCGTGCACCGGCAGCACGTTCTTCGGCTTCACGATGTTGTAGGCGTAGAGCAGCTCACCGGCGCTGGCGTGGCCGGAGACGTGCACCATCGCATTGCCCTTGTGCACCACGTTGGCGCCGAGCTTCATGAGCCCGTTCATCACCTTGTACACGGACTTCTCGTTGCCGGGGATCAACGAGCTGGCCAGCAGCACCGTGTCACCCTCACCGACCTCGATCTGGTGGTCCTGGTTGGCCATGCGGCTCAGCGCGGCCATCGGCTCACCCTGCGAACCGGTGCAGATCAGCACCACCTGGTTCGGAGGCAGCTTCGCCAGCTTGCGCACGTCCACCAGCACGTTGTCCGGCACGTGGAGGTAGCCCATCTCCGAGGCGATGCCCATGTTCCGGATCATCGAGCGCCCGACGAAGGCGACCTTGCGCCCGGTCTTGCCGGCCGCATCGAGAATCTGCTGCACGCGGTGGATGTGGGAGCTGAAGCAGGCCGCGATGATGCGCTTCTCGCTGGTGGCGAACACCCGCTCGATCGCCGGGGCGATGTTGCGCTCAGGCGTGGTGAACCCGGGCACGTCGGCGTTGGTGGAGTCGGTGAGGAACAGGTCCACACCTTCCTCCCCCAGCCGGGCGAAGGCGCGCAGGTCGGTGATGCGGCCGTCCAGCGGCAGCTGGTCCATCTTGAAGTCACCGGTGATCAGCAGCGTGCCGCCGGGGGTGTGGATGAACACGGCGAGCGCGTCCGGGATCGAGTGGTTCACGGCCACGAACTCGCACTCGAACTTGCCGAAGTTCTCGATGTCGTCCTCGCGCACCGTCAGGGTGCGGGGCGTGATCTTGTGCTCCTTGAGCTTCGCCTCCACCAGCGCGAGCGTCAGCTTGGAGCCCACGATGGGAATGTCCTGGCGGTTGCGCAGCAGGTAGGGCACGGCGCCGATGTGGTCCTCGTGGCCGTGCGTCAGCACGACGGCCACGATGTCGTCCCAGCGGCCGTCGAGGTACTCGAAGTCCGGCAGGATCAGGTCGACGCCGGGCTGGGTGTCGTCCGGGAAGAGGACGCCGCAGTCGACGATCAGCAGCTTGCCGCCGTACTCGATGACGGTCATGTTGCGCCCGACCTCACCGAGACCACCGAGGGCGACGACGCGGACGCCGTTCTTCGGCAGCTTCGGGGGCTCGGGCAGGGTGGTGCGTGGAGTCACGTGGTTCCTTCGTTCGATTGGCCGGGCGGGGCCCGGTGATCAGTGCCCGCCGTCGGTCATCGGTGCCGTGGACGCGGGCGTGGAAATCCAGGGGGCACACCCGATGCGGGGTGCCGTCACCCCCACGGTACTCGCCATGGCCCTGCTGCCGCACGCGCCGCCCCCGTCACGCCGGTGTTCAGGTGCCGCTCGTGGGCCGCTCTTCACGTGCCTCTCGGGGGCCGCTCCGATGCTGGTGCACCCGTCCCACACGACCCCGCCGCGTCGGCACCGTGGCACCCTGAGTAGTTTTGGACCCATGCGGCAGTACCTGGACTGGCTCACCGACGTCCTCGAGAACGGCACCCCCACCGAGGACCGCACCGGCACGGGCACCCTGTCGGTCTTCGGCCGGCAGACCCGCTACGACCTGGCCGCGGGCTTCCCCCTGGTCACCACGAAGAAGGTCTACCGCCGCGGGGTCGTGGGCGAGCTGCTGTGGTTCCTCCGGGGCGACACCAACGTCCGCTGGCTGCAGGAGCGCAAGATCCACATCTGGGACGAGTGGGCCGACGAGAACGGCGACCTCGGCCCGGTCTACGGCGCCCAGTGGCGCTCCTGGCCCCGGCCCGACGGGGGCACGGTCGACCAGATCGCGAAGGTCGTCGAGTCCCTCCGCGCCCACCCCGCATCGCGCCGGCACATCGTCTCGGCCTGGAACCCGGCGGAGGTCGACGACATGGCCCTGCCTCCCTGCCACGCGCTCTTCCAGTTCCACGTCTCCGGCGGGCGCCTGAGCTGCCAGCTCTACCAGCGCAGCGCCGACCTGTTCCTCGGCGTGCCCTTCAACATCGCGTCCTACGCCCTGCTGACGCACATGGTCGCGCACGTGACCGACCTGGAGGTCGGCGAGTTCGTGCACACCGTGGGCGACCTGCACCTGTACTCCAACCACCTGGAGCAGGCCCGCGAGCAGCTCGCCCGTGAGCCCCGGCCACTGCCCCGCCTGGAGCTCAACCCCGCCGTGCGCGAGCTGGACGCCTTCGACCTCGATGACGTGACCTTCCACGGGTACGACCCGCACCCGGCGATCAGCGCCCCCATCGCGGTCTGAACGTCCCCCTGCCCGATGGGGTCAGCCCGCCTCAGACGTCGGTGTCGACCCTCCGCCACACGGACACGTGGGAGGTGCTCTCGGCGGTGAACGGGGCCCGGTCCCACCCGCCCCAGCGGTGCTCGAGCGCCATCCCGGCGAGCCGGGCCATGAGGTCGGTCTCCGCGGGCCACACGTAGCGGAAGGGGACGGAGCGGAACCGGTTGACCTCGCCGACCCGGACGTGGTGCGAGCGGAACTCCTGGGTCACCACGTCCAGCTGGTCGAAGCCCACGTACCCACCGCCCTCACCGTCCGGCGCCACCGTGAACGGCACGGTGTCCTGCCCCGGTGGCATCCGGCGCAGCGGCGGGATGCCGACCTCGACCACGAACCGGCCACCGGGCCGCAGGTGGGCCGCAGCGTTCGTGAACGCCCGCACCTGGTCGTCCTGGGTCGTGAGGTTGTTGAGGGTGTTGAAGACCAGGTAGGCCACAGTGAACTCCCCCGGCACCCGGGTGGTGGTCATGTCCCCGATCGTCACTGCCACCCGCTCCCCACCGGGCTTGTCGGCGAGGCGGCCGGCCATCGCCCGGCTCAGCTCGATGCCGTGTACGACCACCCCACGCTCGGCCAGGGGCGCGGCGATGCGCCCGGTGCCCACGGCCAGCTCCAGCGCAGGCCCCCCATCGGCCAGCTCCGCCAGCAGGTCAACGGTCCGCGCGATGGTGTGCGGGTCGTTGCAAGGGTCGGTGGGATCGTCGTACCCGGCAGCGATGCTCTCGCCGAACCACCCGTCGTGCAGGTCGTCGCTCATGACCACGACGCTACCCGCTGGCGCAACCGGCCACCACCGATTTTTCTGCCCCGCCCGAGGGTGGCATGTGTACGCTGTTCACATGACTGCACCCACGCCCTACCTCCTGCTACCGGGAACGGCCGACGAGGCACTGAGGGCCTACCACGACCTGTTCGGTGGCGACCTCGTCCTGGTCACCCGTCGCGAGATGAACCGCACGGACGAGCCGTTGGACGCCATCGGCCACGGTCAGCTGACCGGGCCGGTGTCCCTCTTCGCGGCCGACACCACCGACGGCGACGAACCACTGCGCACCCAGGGGCTGATGCAGACACTCCTGGGGGTGGGCACGCCGGAGGAGAGCCACACCTGGTTCACCGCCCTCGCTGAGGGCGGCACCGTGGTCGACGCACTCCAGGAACGACCGTGGGGCGACTGGGACGGTCAGGTCGTGGACCGTTTCGGCCTCCACTGGCTCATCGGCTACTCCACGGCGGCTGACCCCTCAGCGGTGACCACCACCTGACAGACTCCGCCCATGCCCTCCCCGCGCTTCCAGGTCGTCCCCTCTGCCTACGTCGCGCTGCTGCGCGACGACCCCGCCCGCCCCGGGCGAACCGAGGTCCTGCTGCAGGAACGCCGCGGCACCGGGTACATGGACCGGTGGTGGGCCTGCGGCGCCGCCGGGCACGTGGAGCTCGGTGAGTCGGTGCTGCACGCCGCGGCCCGGGAGGCCACCGAGGAGCTGGGCGTCACCATCGACCCGGTGGACCTGCACCCGGTCACCACGCTGCACCGCCACATCGCCCTGACCTCCCCGCTGGAGGAGCGCTACGACACCTTCGTGATGGCTCGCCGGTGGGCCGGGGAACCGGCCGTGCGAGAGTCCGACAAGTGCGCCGGACTGCGCTGGTGGGCGCTGGACGACCTCCCCGAGCGCACCGTCCCCCACGAGGCCCAGGTGCTGGCCGCCCTCGCCGAGGCGGAGCGCACAGGCGAACCCGTGCCCGCGGTGATGACCCGGGGCTTCTCGCAGAGCCTCACCCTGGTGGTGGCCGTGGCGCGCAACGGGGCCATCGGGCGCGACGGTGACCTGCCGTGGCACCTGCCCGGGGACCTCAAGCACTTCAAGGACACCACCATGGGCGGGACGATGGTGATGGGTCGCCGCACCTTCGAGTCCTTCCCCCGGCCCCTCCCCGGCCGCCGCCACGTGGTGATGACTTCCGACCCCACGTGGCTGCCCGGCGGGCCGGCCGTGGAGGGCGACCCCGCATCGGGCGCCCGCTTCGATGAGGTGCTCGTCGCCCGCTCGTGGGCCGAGGCCCTGCTCATGGCCGGGGACGGCGAGGTCTTCGTCGTCGGTGGCGCGGGGGTCTTCGCCGACGCGCTGCCCGTGGCCGACCGGCTGGTGCTCACGGAGGTCGACCAGTCACCGCAGGACGCGGACACCTTCTTCCCCATCACGTGGCCCGTCGACCCGACCGTCTGGCACGAGTCCTCCCGCACGCCGGGCGAGGGCTACGCCATCGTCGAGTACCGGCGAGGCTGAGGTGGGGTTCGCGGAGCTGCACGCCCCCGTCCGGCCAGCCCAGCGAGACCCTCTCAGCCCGCCTCAGCCGGCCTCGAAGGTGTCGGGGTCATCCGCGTGCCCCACCAGCAGCAGGGCGGCCACGGCACCCACCACCAGCACCGCGGCGGGCACGTACAGCGACTCCCGCAGGGCCGCGCTCATCTGCTCGGCCACCGCCGGCGACACCCGGACGGCGGTGTGCGCCATCGCCTCCCCCGCGGGGGCACCGGCCCCGGGAGCCCCGCCCAGGTGCGCCACCATCCGTGCCTCGATGAGGGCCGCGATCGCCGCCGCGCCCAGCACCGAGCCCACCTGTCGCGTGGTGTTGTACACCCCCGACCCCGCCCCGATGGCGTGCGGGGGCAGCGTGCGCGTCGCCGAGACCGACAGGGGCGACCACACGAACGAGCTGGTGATGCCGAGCATGAACCACGGCACGAGCAGCACCGGCAGCGGCGTGCCCGGCCGCACCGTGAGCGCGACGAACAGGTAGGTCAGCGCCAGGCCCACCATGCCGATGGAGGCCAACGTGCGCGGGTGCACCCGGTCCACCAGTCCCCCCGCCCAGCGCGCCAGCAGCAGGGTCATCACCGACGAGGGCGCCATCACCAGGGCGGCCTCGGTGGGGGTCATGCCCCGGACCGACTGCAGGTAGAGGATGAACGGGAAGGCCGTCGCGATGGTGGCGAATCCCACCGTGGTGATCGCGACGTTCGCCAGGCTGAAGTTGCGGTGGGTGAACAGCCGCAGCGGCACCAGCGGCTCGCGGGTGTTGCACGCCTGCCACACCACGAAGACCGTCAGGACGACCAGCCCGACCGCGATGAGCAGCGGCACCGACACCCACCCGGTGATGGTGCCCCACCGGTAGGTCTGGCCCTCCTGGATACCGAACACCAGCAGGAACATGCCCACCGCGCTGAGCGCCACGCCCCACCAGTCCATCGAGTGCGCCCGCGTCCCCAGGGCCGGCACCAGGCGTGCTGCGAGCACCATCGCGAGGATGCCCACCGGCACGTTCACGAAGAAGATCCACTCCCAGCCGGCCGAGTCGAGCAGCACCCCGCCCATCAGCGGCCCCACCAGGGTCGCCGCACCTGCGGTGGCGCCCCAGGCCGCCATCGCCCGGCCGCGCTGGTTGCCCGGGAACAGGCGGGTGATCACTGCCATCGTCTGCGGGCTCAGCATCGCGGCCCCCAGGCCCTGCAGGACGCGGGCCGCGATCAGGGCCTCGATGCTGTCGGCGAGCCCGCACCAGGCCGACGCCGCGGTGAACACCCCGAGCCCCGCGAGGTACAGCCGCTTCGGGCCGAGCCGGTCCCCCAGCCGCCCGGTCACCAGCAGCGGCACCGCGTAGGCCAGCAGGTAGGCGCTGGTCACCCAGACCACGTGGCTGACGCTCGCGTCGAACTCCCGCATCAGCGCCGGGGTGGCGATGGAGACGATGGTGGAGTCCACCAGCACCATGAAGAAGCCCAGGCACAGCGCCCACAGGGCGGGCCACGGGCGGACCGGCGGCGGCGTCATCAGACGTCGAAGTCGATCTCCGCGGTGTCGGTCACCGGGTGGCTCTGGCAGGCCAGCACGAAGCCGGCCTCCACCTCATCGGGCTCCAGCGCGTAGTTGCGGTCCATGCGCACCTCGCCGCCGAGCACCTTGGCGCGGCAGGTGCCGCACACCCCACCGGTGCAGGAGAAGGGCGCATCGGGGCGCTCCCGCAGGGTCGCGTCGAGGATGGTCTCGGCGTCCTTGCTGGGCATGTCCACCTCGCTGCGGCGGCCGTCCAGGGTCACGGTCACCACGGCCTCGGGCTCGGCGCCGGTGTCCACCGGCTCCGGCGCGGACTGCGGCGGCGCGTCGTCCACGTGGAAGACCTCGTGGTGCACCACGTGCTCGTCCACGCCCCGCTCGGCGAGCAGCTCCCGGGTGGTCTCCACCATGCCGAACGGACCGCAGAGGTACCAGTGGTCCACGTCGTCGACGTCCACGAGGGTGGCGAAGATCCGCTCGAGCCGCTCGCGGTCGATCCGCCCGTGGAAGAGCTCCACGTCCTGCGGCTCCCGCGAGAGCACGTTGATGAGCTGGAAGCGCCCCGGGTACTGGTTCTTGTAGTCGGCCAGCTCCTCGAGGAACATGATCGAGTCCGTGCGCCGGTTGCCGAACACCAGGGTCGCCCGCGACCCCGGTTCTTCCTCCAGCAACGTGCCCAGCAGCGACATGACGGGGGTGATGCCCGAGCCCGCCGCGATCGCCACGTGATGGCGCGCCGCATCGGGCACCACCGGGTTCACGAACGACCCCATCGGCGTCATCACCTGCAGCTCGTCACCCGGCTGGGTGTTCTCCACCAGCCAGGTGCTCATCACGCCGTTCGGCACCTTGGAGACGGCAACCCGCACGTGGCGGTCGCGCAGCGCCCGGGAGCGCGGCAGGCAGATGGAGTACGAGCGCCGCACGTCCACGCCGTCGATGTCGGCGCGGAGCGTGAGGTGCTGGCCGGGCTCGAAGGTGAACTCCTCGACGAGCTCGGTGGGCACCTCGAAGGTGATCGCCGCCGCAGCCTCGGTCAACCGCTCCACGTCGACCACCCGCAGCGGGTGGAAGGTCGCGCGACGCCGACTCGGGGTGCTCAGGGGGCTCATCTCTCTCCAGGTGCTCTCAGGGGTTCTCGATGGGGTGTGCGCGGCGGCGGGTGCCGCGCCCGGTGCTCACAGGGGCTTGAACTCGTCGAACGGCTCGCGGCAGTCCAGGCACCGGCGCAGGGCCTTGCAGGCGGTGGAGCCGAACCGGGCCAGCTCCTCGGTGGCGGCCGACCCGCAGTGCGGGCAGGCCACCTGGCGCACCTGCAGGTGCAGGCCCACCGGCCCGTCCCCGTGGCGGGGCGCGTCCGCCGGGCCGGGCGGGGCGATGCCGAAGCGCGTCAGCTTCTGCTTGCCGGCCTCGGTCATCCAGTCGGTCGTCCACGGCGGGTCCAGCTGCCGGCGCACCACCGGCTCCCAGCCGCGCAGGGCGATGGCGCGGGCCACCTGGCCCTCCATCACCTCCATGGCGGGGCAGCCGGAGTAGGTGGGGGTCATCGTCACCGACACCGTGCCGGCGGCCTCGTCGGGCGCGACCTCGCGCAGCACGCCCAGGTCGGCCAGCGTGATGACGGGGATCTCCGGGTCCGGGATGGCCTCCACGGCCCGCACCACGTCCTGGGCGGGCAGGCGCGAGCTGTCGGCGCCCGTCACCACGAGGCGCCGGGGTGCGCCCGGGCCACGGACTGCATCTCGGCCAGCAGGTAGCCCAGCTGCTCGGAGTGGGTGCCGGTGCGGCCCCCGCCGGCGTGCCAGCGCCCGGCCTCGGGACGCTCCAGCCGGGCGCGCCGCAGGACCCCGGTCACGAAGTCCTCGGCCCGCTCGGCCAGGGAGCTCGGCAGCACGCCGAGACCCCGTCGTGCTGCCTCGGTGGCGACCGGGTCGTCGGCGAACAGCTCGGCCTGGAAGGGCTCCACGGTGGCCAGGGCCGCCGCCATGCGCCGGGTGGACTCCTCGGTCCCGTCGCCCAGTCGGATCACCCACTGCGCCGCGTGGTCACGGTGGTAGTCCACCTCCTTGAGGGCCTTGCGGGCGACGGCCACCCCCACCTCGTCGGCGCCGTCGAGGCGCACCAGCGCCGCGTACAGATCCACCTGGTGGGCGGCGAACCACAGCATGCGGGCCATCTCGTGGGCGAAGTCCCCGCGGGGCTGCTCCACCAACCAGACGTTCCGGAAGTGCCGCTCCTCGCGGAAGTAGGCCAGATCGTCCTCGGCGAGTTTCTGCACTCCGGGCAGCAGCTCCGCATCGAGCTCCCCCACCCGCGTGTACAGCGCGCGGGCCTGGCCGACGAGGTCCAGTGCCACGTTGCCCAGCGCCATGTCCTCCTCGATCTGCGGGGCCCGGCTGATCCACTCCCCCAGCCGCTGGGCGTAGACCAGGGCGTCGTCGGCCAGCCCCAGCAGGTAGCGGGCGGAGAGCTGGTCGTCCCCCATCGATGCGGGGTCGCCGCCGGCGTCCCACGGCGCCGGGGCGCGGCCCACGGTCTCCGGCGTGGTGGGCACCGGGGCGCCCTCCTGCACCTCGAAGCGCTGCGGCTGCGCCGGCGCGGTGCCGGGCGTGGCGGTGGACAGGTGCGACTCGGCGCTCACAGGTACTCCACGTCCTCGGGCACGTCGTAGAAGGTCGGGTGGCGGTAGACCTTGTCAGCCGCCGGGTCGAAGAAGCTGTCCCGCTCGTCGGGGCTGTTCGCCGTGATGTCCTCGGCGCGGACCACCCACACCGAGACCCCCTCGCCGCGACGGGTGTAGACGTCGCGGCCGTTGCGCAGCGCCATCTCCGCGTCGGGCGCGTGGAGCGAGCCCACGTGCGTGTGGTTCAGGCCGCGCTTGGGCCGGACGAAGACCTCCCACAGGGGCCAGGTGGACTCACTCATGCTGCACGCTCCTGGGTCGCTGCCTGCTTGGCGGCGTGTGCGGTGGCGGCCTCGCGCACCCACGCCCCCTCCTCGTGCGCACGCACCCGGTGGGCGATGCGCTGGGCGTTCAGGGGCCCGTTGCCCTTGACGACCTGCCAGAACTCGTCCCAGTCGATCGGGCCGAAGTCCCAGTGGCCGCGCTCGGCGTTCCAGCGCAGGTCCGGATCCGGCAGGGTCAGGCCCAGCTTCTGGGCCTGCGGGACGGTCATGTCGATGAACTTCTGGCGCAGGTCGTCGTTGCTGAAGCGCTTGATGCCCCACGCCATGGACTGCTCGGTGTGACCACCCTGGGTCGCGGCCTCCCCGGTGTCGGGCGGGCCGAACATCATCAGCGCCGGCCACCAGGTGCGGTTCACCGCGTCCTGGGCCATCTCCTGCTGCTCGGCGGTCCCCTGCATCAGCGCCCACAGGATCTCGAAGCCCTGCCGCTGGTGGAAGGACTCCTCCTTGCACACGCGGATCATCGCCCGGCCGTAGGGGCCGTAGGAGCAGCGGCACAGCGGCACCTGGTTCATGATCGCCGCGCCGTCCACCAGCCAGCCGATGGCCCCCGCATCGGCCCAGGTCAGGGTCGGGTAGTTGAAGATCGAGGAGTACTTCTGCTTGCCGCTGTGCAGGCGGTCGAGCATCTCCGAACGGTCCATGCCCAAGGTCTCGGCGGCCGAGTAGAGGTAGAGACCGTGGCCGGCCTCGTCCTGCACCTTGGCCATGAGGATCGCCTTGCGGCGCAGGCTCGGGGCGCGGGTGATCCAGTTGCCCTCCGGCTGCATGCCGATGATCTCGCTGTGCGCGTGCTGCGCGATCTGCCGGATCAGCGTGTCGCGGTACTCCTGGGGCATGTCGTCCCGCGGCTCGATGCGCTGGTCGGCGGCGATGAGCGCGTCGAACGAGGCGCGGGACTCCGCGGAGCGATCCATCTCCCCGGCAGCGTGTTCCGCCAGAGCCGCCTCGTAGTCGGGCGTCTCTGCGGCGTTCAGGGGCTCGTCAGGGACTGCGAAGTCGTTGCCGTACATGCCTCCAGTATCCGCCACCGGATGTGACCGAGCAAACACCCTCGTCGAACCTGAGAGACTCACCTCCATGTCCGCCACAGCAGCAGCCCGGGTCGACGATGCCCGGTCCCCGTCGCCGGACACCCGACCCTCCCGGTTGCGCGGCATCGACCTCGCCCGGACGGTCGCGATCGTCGGCATGGTGGGGGCCCACCTGAACGTCCGCTACGTCGACGACCCCTGGGGGGACCTCGGCTGGGTGGTGACCGGCAGGTCCTCGGCCCTGTTCGCCGTCCTGGCCGGCCTGTCCATCGCCCTGGTCAGCGGCCGCAGCACCCCCCTGACCGGGGAACCCCTGCGCGCAGCCCGCATCAGCCTCACAGTGCGCGCGGTGCTCATCTACCTGCTGGGGCTCGCCCTGGGCACCATGGAGTCCGGCATCGCCGTGATCCTGCCGGCGTACGGCGCCATGTTCCTGCTCGCCGTCCCCTTCGTGCACCTGCGCGCCCGCACCCTCCTGGCCTGGGCCGTGGGGTGGTCCCTGCTGGCGCCGTGGGCCGGCGCCCCCCTCCGGGAGTGGGTGGACGATCCCAGCAGCAGCATCCACAGCCTGCCCGACCACGGGGGTTGGATGGCCACGACCGAGAACCTCGTGCTGACCGGGTACTACCCCATCGTCTTCTGGTTCGGGTACTTCCTGGCCGGCATGTTCATCGGCCGGCTGGACCTGACCCGCGCCGCCACCGCCCGGGCCCTGACCCTGGGGGGCATCGCCGTGGGCACCGCCGCGTGGCTGCTCAGCCGGGTCGTCACCGCCCAGCCGAGCGTGCGCCAGCGGATGCTGGACACCTGGCACGGCGACCCGGTGGCCGACTTCCACGCGCTCGACCTGCAGGCCCGCCACGGTCTGCACGGGCAGGCCCCGGCGGACTGGGTGTGGCAGTTCACCATGTACCCGCACGGCGGTCAAGTCCCGTGGAGTGGTGTAGCGGCATCCTTCGGGTCGTGGGGTTGGTGGTTTAGGCGGTGAGGGCGGGCAGGGTGGTGGTCGTGGTGGTCTCCTCGGGGGTGGTGACGAGGTGCAGGCGGCAGCGGGCCAGGAGGTCCAGGCCCATGTAGCGGCGGCCCTCGGCCCATTCGTCGGTTTGTTCGGCCAGGACGGCTCCGACGAGGCGGACAACGGCGGCCCGGTTGGGAAAGATCCCCACGCTGTCGGTGCGGCGGCGGATCTCCCGGTTGAGCCGTTCGGCGGGGTTGTTCGACCAGATCTGGGACCACACGTCCTTGGGGAAGGCGGTGAAGGCCAGGATGTCTGCCCGGGCAGCGTCCAGGTGGTCGTGCACGTCCGGGAGCTTCTCGGCGACGTAGTCCAGCAGTCGGTCGAACTGGGCCTCGACTGCGGGGGCGTCGGGCTGGTCGTACACGCTATGCAGCATGGCCTTGACCGCCGGCCACATGCTCTTGGGGCAGGTGGCCATGAGGTTGGCGGCGTAGTGGGTGCGGCATCGCTGCCAGGTAGCGCCGGGCAGGTTCGCCCGCAGCGCCTCGACCAGACCGACGTGGGCATCAGAGGTGACCAGCTGGACACCGGTCAGGCCGCGGGCGACGAGATCGGCGAAGAACTCGTTCCACGCCGAGTGGGTCTCCCCGGTGGCCACGCGAAGGCCCAGGACCTCCCGGCGACCGTCGTTGTTCACACCGGTGGCGATCAGAGCGACGGTGTTGATGACTCTGCCGCCTTCACGGACCTTCATCGTCAGCGCGTCAGCCGATATGAAGGTCCAGGGGCCGGCGGTGTCCAGGGGGCGGTGGCGGAACTCCTCGACGTGCTCGTCGAGCTCGGCGGCCATTCGGGAGACCTGCGACTTCGACAGGCTGTCGATCCCCAGTGTCTTGACCAGTTTGTCCATCCGTCGAGTGCTCACTCCGGCGAGGTAGCAGTCGGCCACGACGGTGATCAGGGCCGACTCGGCCCGCTTGCGGCGCTCCAGGAGCCACTGGGGGAAGTAGGTCCCGGTGCGGAGCTTCGGGACGGCCACGTCGATCGTGCCGACCCGGGTGTCCAGGTCCCGGTGGCGGTACCCGTTGCGTTGGGCGGTGCGGGTCTGGCTGGGGCGGCCGTACTCGGCGCCGACCACCGCGTCGGCGTCTGCCGACAGCAGGGCGTTGATCACTTCCTGCAGCAGGTGGCGCATCAAGTCCGGGGACGCCTCGGCCAGGGCTTCGCCCAGCAGGCCGGCAGGGTCCACAATGTGGGGTGCGGTCATCGTGATGACTCCGTTCGAGGATTCTGTGGAAGGTTGACTCGAAGGATCACACGGTGACCGCGTCCATGTCCGGGACGATCACGGGGCCACCGCGCTACACCACTATGCGGGACTCAACTCGCACGGCTCCACCATGCTCGACCTGTTCCACACCCTGGGCACCTCGGTGACGGTCATCGGCCTGGGCCTGCTGGTGGTGGCCTGGTGGCCACGTGCCAGCACGCTGTGGGGAGTGGTGGGCTCCATCGGCATGATCAGCCTGACCGCGTACACCATCCACATCGTGGTGCGGACCTACTACAACGCCTCCGGTGACTACGGCGTCGAGGTCTTCCTGGTGCACCTGGCGGCCATGTTCGTCGTGGCCCTCCCCCTGTGGTGGCTCGGCCGACGGGGCCCGCTGGAGGCCTTCGTCTCCCGCACCTGCAAGGGCATCACCGAGCTCGCCACGAAGCACTGACGAGCCCGCACGAAGAGGCCCCCCGCACGACGTGAGCGCCGGGGCGGGCACACGAAGAGGCCCCCCGCACGCCATCGTGGTGTGCGGGGGGCCTCGTGGGTCAGCGGGCCCTCACGGGCCCTGCCGGTCAGTCCTCGGAACCCTCGGACCCGCCACGGGCACGCCCACCACGGGCGCCCCGACGGCGGCGCGGACGACGACGCTCGCCGCCCTCGTCCTCGGAGTCGTCGGAGGAGTCGGAGCCCTCACCGTCGACCGCCGACTGGGTGGCCTCCTGGGCCTCCAGCGCGTCGTCGTCGGTGATGGAGTTCTCCACGGTCACCGGGGCCGGCCGCTCGGCGTCGTCCTCCACGGAGGTCGCGTCGGCGGCGCCGCGGTCGGCGGAACCGCCACCGATCTTGCCGGACTGCGGAGCCTGCGCAGCAGCCTCGCCGTCCTCGGCCACGACCGCGCCCAGCGACAGCTTGCCGCGCTGGTCGATCTCCTTGAGCTCCACCTGGACCTTGTCGCCCACGTTGAGCACGTCCTCGACGGCGTCGATGCGCTTGCCGCCGACGAGCTTGCGGATCTCGGAGATGTGCAGCAGACCGTCCTTGCCCGGCAGCAGCGAGATGAACGCACCGAACGTCGTGGTCTTCACCACGGTGCCCAGGAAGCGCTCGCCGATCTCCGGCATCTGCGGGTTGGCGATCGCGTTCACCGCCGAACGGGCCGCCTCGGCCGAGGGGCCGTCGGTCGCGCCGATGTACACGGTGCCGTCGTCCTCGATCGAGATGTCGGCGCCGGTGTCCTCCTGGATCTGGTTGATCATCTTGCCCTTCGGGCCGATGACCTCGCCGATCTTGTCGACCGGCACCTTCACCGCAATGACGCGCGGGGCGTTGGGGCTCATCTCGTCCGGGGCGTCGATCGCCTGGGACATGACGTCCAGGATGTGGAGGCGGGCCTCACGAGCCTGGGTCAGCGCCTTGGACAGCTCCTCGGCGGGGATGCCGTCGAGCTTGGTGTCCAGCTGGATGGCGGTCACGAAGTCCTTCGTGCCGGCCACCTTGAAGTCCATGTCACCGAAGGCGTCCTCGGCCCCGAGGATGTCCGTCAGCGCCTGGTAGCGGGTGCCACCGTCGACCTGCGCGGAGACCAGGCCCATGGCGATGCCGGCAACGGGTGCCTTCAGCGGCACACCGGCGTTCAGCAGCGACAACGTGGAGGCGCAGACCGACCCCATCGAGGTCGAGCCGTTGGAGCCCAGCGCCTCGGAGACCTGGCGGATCGCGTAGGGGAACTCCTCGCGGCTCGGCAGGACCGGCAGGATGGCGCGCTCGGCGAGCGCACCGTGGCCGATCTCGCGACGCTTCGGCGAACCGACGCGACCGGTCTCACCGGTGGAGTAGGGCGGGAAGTTGTAGTTGTGCATGTAGCGCTTGCGGGTGACCGGGTTCAGGCCGTCCAGCTGCTGCTCCATGCGCAGCATGTTCAGCGTGGTGACACCCATGATCTGGGTCTCGCCGCGCTCGAAGATGGCCGAGCCGTGCACGCGCGGCAGCGCCTGCACCTCGGCGGAGAGCGCGCGGATGTCCTTCGGACCACGGCCGTCGATGCGGACGCCGTCACGCAGGATGCGCTCGCGGATGAGCTTCTTCTGCAGCGCCTTGAAGGCCGCGGAGACCTCCTTGGCACGCCCGGCGAAGGGCTTGCCGGACTCCTCGTCCGCACCCGCCAGATCGGCCTTGAGGGAGTCCTTGATCTCGTCCAGGCGCCCCTCGCGCTCCTGCTTGCCGGCGATGGTCAGCGCCTCGGCGGTGTTCTTCTCGGCAGCGGACTCGACGGCCTGGTAGGCGTCGTCCTGGAAGTCCAGGAAGGTCGGGAACTCCTGCACCTCCTTGCCTGCGGCGGCGTGGAGCGAGGCCTGCGCCTCGCACAGCGCGCGGATGAAGACCTTGGAGGCCTCGAGCCCCTGGGACACGACCTCCTCGGTGGGGGCGGTCTTGCCCTCGTCGTTCACCAGGGCCCAGGTGGACTCGGTGGACTCGGCCTCGACCATCATGATGGCGACGTCGCCGTCATCGGTCAGGCGACCGGCCACGACCATGTCGAAGGTCGAGCGGGCGATGTCCGAGAAGTTCGGGAAGGCCACCCACTGGCCGTCGATGAGCGAGATGCGCACGCCACCGATGGGGCCGGAGAACGGCAGACCGGAGATCTGGGTGGAGGCGCTGGCGGCGTTGATGGCCAGCACGTCGTACTGGTGGTCGGGGTGGTGCGCGAGCACGGTCACCACGACCTGGACCTCGTTGCGCAGGCCCTTGGTGAAAGTGGGGCGCAGCGGCCGGTCGATCAGGCGGCAGGTCAGGATGGCGTCGGTGCCGGGACGGCCCTCGCGCCGGAAGAACGAGCCGGGGATGCGGCCCGCGGCGTACATGCGCTCCTCGACGTCCACGGTCAGCGGGAAGAAGTCGAAGTGGTCCTTCGGCTCCTTGCCGGCGGTGGTGGTCGACAGGACCATGGTGGCGTCGTCGATGTCGTCCTCGACGAGGTAGGCGGCGACAGAGCCAGCGGCCTGCTGTGCCAGGCGTCCGGTCTCGAACCGGATGGTGCGGGTGCCGTAGGCGCCATTGTCGATGACGGCTTCGGCGGTGGTGATCTCAGGACCCTCCACGGGTCCTCCCTTCTGTTGTGAGCGCACGGGCATCGTCGTTGTGCCGTGCGTCTGGTGGCCCGAACTGCTGTGGCCGGGTGGCCCCACCTGCGGTGGTGCCCACCCACCGGACATCGGTCCGATGCAGTGAGCATGCACCCCCGTGGGTGGTCACGTCGAACGGGCCGGGTCGACGTGGGTCCCCATGCGCCGAGAGCGGCCCCGGGTTCCGGGGCCGCTCTCGGCAGGGAAGTCTCTCAGCGGCGCAGGCCAAGTCGCTTGATCAGCGAACGGTAGCGCTCGATGTCGGTGGCCTCCAGGTAGCGCAGGAGGCGCTTGCGACGGCCCACCAGGAGTAGCAGACCACGACGGGTGTGGTGGTCGTGCTTGTGCTGACGGGAGTGCTCGGTGAGGTCCTTGATGCGCTGCGTCAACAGGGCAACCTGCACCTCGGGCGACCCGGTGTCACCCTCGGTGGTGGCGTACTCCTCGATGATGGACTTCTTCTTGGCAGCATCCAGCGTGGTCAAGCGTGACTCCTCAGGTCGTTGCGCGGCGCTCCCGGGCATGTCCTCCGGGGCATTCGGCGTCCGCGGCCGATCGAACGGCAAGAGAGCACCGTATCAGTCGCCCGAGGCACTGGCGTCATCGGACGGGTCACGGGCCTCGTCCGAGTCGTCCGAGGCACTCGGGTCGCTCGGGTCGTCGGAGGGCCCGTCCGCCTGCTGGAACTCGGTGTCCACCGGGCCGACCAGGGACTCCTCGGTGACGTCCTCGACGGTCACCGTCTCGGCGCCTGCCTTCTCGGCGCGCTCGGCAGCGGCCTTCAGGTCGGCCGCGGTGTCCTGGGAGGAGAGGGGCTCGTCGGCCGCCTTCGGCTCCAGCAGCCCCTCGCTCTCCATCGTGTTCCACAGCGAGCGCGCCACCGGGGCGGCGTACTCGCTGCCGGTGCCGGAGTCGCCCAGGACCACCAGCGTGACGTACTTGGAGTCCTTGCCGGCGTCGTAGCTGACGAACCAGGAGGTCGACTGGTCACCGGAGACCTCGGCCGTCCCGGTCTTGCCGGCCAGCGGGTAGCGCTCGTGGTCCCAGTCCTTGAAGGCCCACGACGCGGTGCCGCGGGTCACCACGCCCTCGAGGCCCTCGCGCAGGATGCGCAGAGACTGCTCGTCGAACCCGACGCGCTGGCGCACGGTGGTGGGGAACTTTTTCTGCACCTCACCGGAGACGTCCAGGGCCTCGTTCGCCACCCGCGGCTCGATGACGTTGCCCCCGTTGGCGATCGCGGCGTACACCACCGCCATCTGCAGCGGGGTCGTCGAGACGTCACCCTGGCCGATGGAGAAGTTGACCGCGTCACCACCGCGGTATTGGTAGCCACGCAGGCAGAACTCCTGCGCGCCCTCCTCGAGCTCCGCGCGGCGCTGGGCGTCGGGCTCCTCCTCCTCGGTGTACCCGGTCTCGGCGCGCTTGCAGTAGCCCTCCTTGAGGGACTCCCAGTAGGCGAGCTTCCACTCGCGGTCGGGGATGCGGCCCGCCGACTCGTGCGGCAGGTCCACGCCGGTGCGCGAGCCCAGCCCGAAGCCCTTGGCCAGCTCGACGTAGGGATCGGTGACGTCCTTGGCGTTGATGCCACCCAGCGCGCGCCAGGTGCGGAAGGACCAGCGGTAGAAGGCGGTGTCGCAGGAAACCTCCATGATCTCCTGCAGCGTCAGGTCGCCGTGGGCCTTGGACTCGAAGTTGCGGAAGTAGCGGTCACCGACCTTCACCCGCGCCGGGCAGCTGTACTCCTCGTCGGGGTCCAGCCCCTGCGAGAAGGCCACCGGCAGCGAGATCGCCTTGAAGGTGGAAGCCGGCGGGTACACCGACGAGATGAGCTTGTTCGTCAGCGGGACGCCCTCGTCCTTGTCGACCAGGGTCTCCAGCTGCTCGGGGTTCACACCACCGGCCCAGATCTCGGGGTTGTAGCCCGGCAGGCTCGCGGCCGCCACCAGCGCGCCGGTCTCGACGTCCATCACCAGCGCGGCACCGGTCTTGGCCCGCCCCTTGTCCTCGGGGTCGGTGGCCTCGTTCTTCGTCGCGGCGATCTGGCTGACCTGTGCGAGGGCGTCCTCGGCCACCTTCTGCACCGCCGGGTTCAGGTGCGTCTTGATGTCCAGCCCGGCCACGGCGTCGGTGTGCTCGATCTCCTCCAGAAACTTGCCGGCCGGGGAGACCGCGACCTTGGTGACGCCGGTGGTCCCGCGGAGCTCCTTGTCGTAGAAGGCCTCCAGCCCGTCGCGGCCGATCATGCCGGTGGGCTGCAGGTCGTCGCGACCCTCCATGTCCTGGGCGCTGACGCGCGTGAGATAGCCCAGCGTCTGTGAGGCCAGGGCGTCGTTCGGCTTCGGCCAGCCGCGCTCGGCGGTGGCGTCCACGCTCACCCCCGGGTAGTCCTCCGGGCGCTCCAGCAGGGGCAGGAGCTCCGCGGGGTCGACCTCCTCGGCCAGGGTGATGGGCTGGTAGGCACCCCCGCTGTTGCAGCGCGGCGGGCGCGGGGCGTCCTTGCTGCCACAGGTGCGAGTCCGGCCCCACAGCGTCTCCGGGTCGGCACCCACCTCGCGCGCCACCGCATCGACGATGCTGCGGCCCTTGTCGTCCTGCTCGCGCATGACCTGCGGGTCGATGGTCACCGTGGAGTGCGCGATGTTCCGCACGAAGGGCGTGCCGTCGGAGGCGAGGATGCGGCCTCGCGTGGCGGGGTGCACGATCTCGCGAGTGTTCGTGGTCTGCGAGGCACTCGCGTAGCGGTCGTGCTCGAGCACCTGCATCTGCGCCAGCCGCCCGCCCAGCACCAGGACGGCAACCAGGACGAGGACGGCCAGCAGCACGGTGCGCCGGCGGGCGGTCGTCAGGATCTGTTTCACGTCGCGTTCCTCGTCAGGGCTGCGTTCTCCAGGTGCATGAGGGTGGGGACGACCACCACACCCAGCAGGGCCGTGAGCAGCCAGGCCCACGGGTCGAAGGTGTCACCGGTCGGGTTCTGCATGGCCAGGGCCATCACCCAGCGCACCCCCTGCACCGCGAGCGCGGCCACGGCGACGGTCACGGACGTGAGCAGCCACGAGCGGCGGACGGTGGCCGCGAACGAGCCGGCGGCCCAACCCACCACGCCGTAGGTGAGGGCCGTCGCGCCGACGATGCCGGCCCCCGGCGGCACCAGGTCCACCAGCCAGCCGGCCACCAGGCCCCAGACCAGCCCGGAGCGGGCGCCCCGGAGCAGGGCCACGGCCAGCACCACCAGCAACAACAGGTCCGGCGCAGGGAAGGAGACGCGGGGCAGCAGACCGGTCGTGATCACCGCGAGCAGCACCATGGCCACCACGCGGATCAGTCCCATCATCAAGCGCATCAGTTGCCCCCCTCGGTGACGGTGGGATCAGGGACCAGCGAGTCGGTGGGCGCCGGGGGTGCCGCGGGGTCGTCCGACGCGCCCCCGGCATCGGGCTCCGCGGCATCGGTGGGGGCGTCGGAGGCGACCGACTCGGTGGAGTCGGGCGTCACCAGCACGGACTCGTCGTCGTCCGGGTTGCCGTCCAGGGGGCCGGACTCCTGCCCGGACCCCTGGTCCCCGCCTGACTCCTCGTCGGTGGGGTCACCCGAGGAGTCTTGGTCGTCACCGGAGGAGTCGTCCGAGGAGGCGTCCGTCCCGCCGGACCCACCCGACGGGATGGTCACGGTCTGCCGCGACTCCTCGCGCTCGGCGACACTCAGCACACCCACGACCTCGAGGGTGGAGACCTGGACTGCCGGCTCGACGACCGCCGTCTCCTGCAGCTGGCCCTGGTCGGCGTCGACCGCGGTGATCTCCCCCACCGGGACCCCGTCGACGAACGGGCTCGAGGGCCCGCCCAGGGTGGTCAGCACGTCGCCCTCGGAGAAGGTGCCGGCCTCGAAGGCCCGCAGCGTGAGGTCGGTGCCGGTGCGCTGCGGGGTACCGGGCGGCGCGCTCGAGGAGAGCACCCCCATCGCGCCGGACTCGGCCCGCACCCCGGTGGACAGCTGCGGGTCCCCGAGCACCATCACCTCGCTCGTCCAGTCCGTCACCGAGATGACCCGGCCCACCAGGCCGTCGGCGGAGACCACCGTCAGGTCCGTCTCCACGCCGTCGCGGCGGCCCACGTCGATGGTGATGCGACGGTCGGGCGAGGTGGCGGTGGCCGCGGTGAAACCGATCACCCGGGCCGGGACCAGCTCGCGCCCGTCGGTGACCTCGGAGTCGAACAGCCCGGCCGCGGCCGAGTCCAGGGACTGCTTCTCGCGCTGGGCGTGCAGGGCGTCGGCCAGCTGGTCGCGCTCGGTCTCCACCGCCTGCAGCTCCTCGGTGGGCGGGACCACCATCGCGCGCTGCAACGGGGCGAACGCCACCTCGGCGGCGTCCCGGACCGGGTTCAGCACCACCGGGGCGACCGTGTCCACACCCACCGCGCCGACGGTCACGGCCACGGCCAGCAGGGGCCCCAACCACGCCTTGCGCTCGGCGGAGCGGTCGCGCTGCTGCATGCCCAGCCGGCGGCCGGTGAGCCCCTCCCGGCGCACCACACCGACGGGCACGCGCCGCTGGGAGTCCCCGCGGCGGCGTCCTCGCACGGGCTGGCTGCCTCCGTGGGGTCGGATGCGGTCGGCCATCAGTACCGCTGCTCCCCGACCACGATGCGGCGCAGCCGGTGCAGGTCGTCGATGCACCGTCCGGCGCCGCGGATCACGGCGCGCTGCGGGTCCTTGGCGACCACCACGGGCAGCGAGAGGTTGCGCGCGAGGAGGCGGTCGATGCCGCGCAGCTGCGCCACGCCGCCGGTCAGCACGATCCCGCGCGCCACGATGTCCCCGGTCAGGTCCGGCGGGCACTGGTCCACGAGGTTGCGGGCGAAGGCGGAGATCGCGGCCAGCGGCTCGGCCATCGCCTCGCGCGCGGCCGCACTGGTGATCTCCACCGTCTCCGGCAGGCCCGTGCGCAGGTTGCGCCCGTGCACCCGGGCCGTGAGCTCCTCGGCCAGTGGCACCGCCGACCCGATGCTGGCCACCAGGTCCCCCGCGGTCCGCTCCCCCAACAGCAGGTCGTGCTCGGTGCGCAGCCAGTCGCGCACGGACTCGCCCAGGTCGTCACCGCCCACGCGCGCGGACCCGGAGCGGACGATGCCGCCGAGGGCCGTGATCGCGCCGTCGGCGGTGCCCCCACCGAGGTCGAGGACCATGGAGGCGCGCTCGTCGTTGACCGGCAGGCCGGCCCCGATGGCGGCGACCATCGCCTCCTCGACGATGAACACCTCGCGGGCGCCGGAGCGCAGCACCGTCTCCTCCAGCGCGCGCCGCTCGACCGCCGTGATCTGTGAGGGGGCCGCCACGACCACGCGGGGGCGGTTCAGCCAGCTCGAGTGCACCTGGTCGATGAAGGTCCGCAGCATCGACTCGGCCACGTCCGCGTCGACGATCACCCCGTCGCGCACCGGACGCATGATGTGGACGTGCGCCGGGGTGCGTCCGATCAGCCCGCGGGCCCGCTCCCCAGCGGCCAGGACCTTCCCCGTGCCGCCCTCCACGGCGAGCAACGACGGCTCGTCCAGCGCGACACCGCGACCCTTGCGCCAGATCAGGGTGCGGGAGGTGCCCAGGTCGATCGCCAGGTCACCGCCGCGCAGGCGCTGCCATCGTGAAGTCATGAGGGGCATCGTATGTCCCGGGGATGGGCGGGGGCCGGAGGACCACGCAGGGGGCCGGCAGCCCGCGGGCCACCGACCCCCTGTGCGGGATCCCTCGTGCGGTCAGACGCCGTCGGGGAACCAGATGGAGATCTCGCGGGCCGCGGACTCCGGCGAGTCCGACCCGTGGACGATGTTCTGCTGGACCTTCAGGCCCCAGTCACGGCCCAGGTCACCCCGGATGGAACCGGGGGCGGCGTCCGTCGGGTTGGTGGCGCCGGCAAGGGTCCGGAAACCGGGGATGCACCCGTGGCCCTCGATGACGGCGGCCACCACCGGGCCGGAGGCCATGAACTCCATCAGCGGCTCGTAGAAGGGCTTGCCCTCGTGCTCCTCGTAGTGGGCCGCGAGCTGCTCGCGGGTGGCCTCGACCACCTGCAGGGCGGCCAGGCGGTAGCCCTTCGCCTCGATGCGGGCGAGCACCTCGCCGGAGAGCCCGCGGCGGTAGCCGTCGGGCTTCACCAGCACCAGGGATCGTTCGGGCTGCGTCGTCTCGGTCTCGTGGGCTGCGTTGGTGGTCACGGGGACACCCTAGTCAGTGGCGCTCAGGCACCCGTCGCCGACAGCGCGCCGGTGCCCAGCAGGCCGAACAGCACCAGCGCCAGGACGATGCGGTACACCACGAAGAGGGTGAAGTTGTTGTGCGAGATGTAGCGCAGCAACCAAGCGATGACCGCGTAGCCCACGACGAAGCTGATGAGCGTGGCCACGAGGATCGGCCCCCAGGCCGGCTCCACCGGGTCGTCGGCGATCTTCAGAAGCTGCATGCCACCGGAGGCCAGCACAGCGGGGATCGCCAGCAGGAACGAGTAGCGGGCCGCGGCGACGCGCGAGTAGCCCATGAACAGACCACCGGCGATCGTTCCGCCGGAGCGGGAGACGCCGGGAACCAGGGCGAGTGCCTGCCAGAGCCCGTACTTCAGGCCGTCACCCCAGGTGAGGTTGTCGAGCTCCTTGACCTGCTCCGGCGGGCGCTTGCCGGCCAAGTGGTCGGCCAGGGCGATGACCAGCGCGAAGAAGAGCAGCATCGAGGCCGTGATCCACAGGTTGCGCAGCGGGCCCTCGATGAAGTCCTGGAGGAGCAGCCCGAGGACGCCGATGGGGATGGAGCCGATGATGACCAGCCACCCCATCCGCACGTCGGGGTCGTTGTGCGGCAGCTTGCCCACGATCGCCTTGCACCACTTGGTGACGATGGTGGCGATGTCCTTGCGAAAGTAGATGAGGACCGCGGCCTCGGTGCCCAGCTGGGTAATGGCCGTGAACGCCGCACCGGGGTCGCCGCCGCCGAAGAAGCGACCCACCACCGAGAGGTGCGCACTGGAGGAGATGGGCAGGAACTCCGTGAGCCCCTGCACCAGTCCCAGGACGATGGCCTCGAGCCAGCCCATCAGCGATCACTCTCCCGTCGGTCGGCGTCGAGGCGACCACCGTCGGGGCGCCCACCGTGCTGCGCCTCGAATTGTCGCGTGAGCTCGTCCATGCGCCGGCCCCAGTACAGGGCACCGATCCAGATCGCGAGGAAGATCACACCGACGGCGAACATGGCCGGCTGCACGAAGCCGGTGGCCAGGGTGAGCACCTGCAGCACCCACCCGAGAGTGACGCCCCAGCTCTGCTTGAGCACCACCATCGTCACCAGGCAGGCCACCGCCAGCGCCGAGCCGGCCACCAGGTAAGTGGTCGCTCGCTCGTCACCCTGCGCGTGGGCCAGGCCCCGGGCCGTGAGGGCGCCGAAGAACACGGCGAAGGACTGGAAGAACAGCGTCACGGCCGCGAAGCGCCGGGACATCTTGCCCAGGGGGCCGACGACGGGGATGGGTGCACTCACGCCCGGAAGTCTCCCACGGTCCTCAGGCGACGTCGGTGGTGCCCAGCACCATCCGGACGTCCGCGGCGGTGTGGATCGAGCCGGTGGCGATGACGCCGCCACTCACCCCGCCCTCGTCGGCGAGGCCCCCGGCGAGGTCCACCGCATCGGGCAGGTTCTCGACCACCGTGACCATGTCGTCGCCGAGCACCTCGCGCGCGAGCCGGCCCAGCGCCTCGGGCGCCATGGAGCGCGGACTGGAGTTGCGAGTCACCACGACGTGGTCCACCGCGGTGCCCAGGGCCGAGAGCATCGCCTCGGCGTCCTTGTCCTCGAAGATCGCCACCAGCCCGATGAGGCGGGCGAAGGTGAACGACTCCGCCAGCGCCCGGGCGAGGGTGAGCATCCCGTGCGGGTTGTGCGCCGAGTCCACGATGACGGCCGGCGAGCGACGCACCACCTCGAGGCGGCCCGGGGTGGTGGTCCCGGCCACGGCCTCGCGCAGCAGCTCGACGTCCAGCGGTTGCTCGCCCCCGCCGAGGAAGGACTCGACGGCGGCCACGGCGAGCGCCAGGTTCTGCGCCTGGTGCTCGCCGTGCAGCGGCAGGAGCAGGTCGGTGTACTCCCCCGCCAGCCCCTGGATGCTCACGAGCTGCCCGCCGACGGCGACGTCGTGGGCGGTCACGCCGAACTCGGTGCCGTAGGTGGCCAGCCGTGCATCGGCGGCCTCCACCGCATCGGCGACGACGGCGCGCACGTCCTCCTCCTGCTCGGCGCTCACGACGCGCGCGCCGGGCTTGATGATGCCGGCCTTCTCGGACGCGATGGACTCCAGGTCGCTGCCGAGGAAGCGCTCGTGGTCGATGCCGACGGGGGTGATGACAGCGACGTCGCCGTCGGCCACGTTGGTGGCGTCCCAGCGGCCCCCGAGGCCCACCTCGACCACGGCGACGTCCACCGGGGCGTCAGCGAAGGCCGCGAAGGCGAGCACCGCGATGCACTCGAAGTAGCTCAGCGGCGGGCCGCCGGCCTGCTCGCTCTCGGCGTCGACGATGGCCAGGAAAGGCGCCACGTCGTCCCACACCTCGAGGAAGTGTCGGGGGTCGATGCTCGCGCCGTCGATGGTGATGCGCTCCAGCGGGTCGTGGAGGTGCGGGGAGGTGAACCGCCCCGTGCGCAGACCGGTCTCCCGCAGGATGCGCTCCACCATTCGCGTGGTGGAGGTCTTGCCGTTCGTGCCGGTGAGGTGGATGACCGGGTAGATCCGCTGCGGGTCGCCCATCAGCTCCATGACCCGGGCCACCCGGTCCAGGGTGGGCACCACGTCGCTCTCCGGCATCCGGGCCATCAGCGCGTCGGTCACCTCCCGCACGCGGCGGCGGACCTCGAGTTCCTCGGCGGCCTCGCGGCGCTGGTCGGGACGCTGGTCAGGGCTCATCGGCGGGTCTCCTTGCGGGTGATGAGGACGGTGACGGTGCGCCCCTCGCCCAGGTCCACCTCACCTGTGTGGTCGATGCCGGAGCTCGGCACCGGCGTCTCGGGGCCACCCGCGCCGAACTGCACGGCGAGCGTCTCGTCCATGATCAGCTGCTGGTGGGCGACGGCCGCGCCCCAGACCTCGGCGTCACCGATGATCGTCAGGCCGATGCGGTCGCTCACCGCCAGGCCGGCGGCCCGGCGCTCGCCCTGCACGGCGCGGATCACGTCGCGCGCGGTGCCCTCGGCCGCCAGCTCGTCGGTGACCGTGGTGTCGAGCACGACGAACCCGCCGCCGGGCAGGACCGCGGTGGCCGTCCCCTCGGCGTCGCCGGTGGTGACCGTCTCCAGGGTGTACTCGCCCTCGGCGAGCTCCACGCCCCCGGAGGTGACGGTGCCGTCCGGGGCCACCGACCAATCACCGGTCTTCGACCCCTTGATGACGGTCTGCACCTGCTTGCCCAGCCGCGGGCCGGCCGCGCGGGCGTTGACCACCAGGCGCTGCTGCACCCCGTAGGACTGCGCCTCCTCGGAGTCCAGCGCCACCACACGCACCTCGCGGACGTTCAGCTCGTCGGCCAGCAGGGCGCCCTGGTCGGCGAGGGCGCGGGGGTCCTGCGTCACGACCGTCAGGCTCTGCAGGGGTAGGCGGGTGCGCAGCCCCTGGGTCTTGCGCAGGCCACTGCCCGCCGAGGCCACGACGCGGGCGGCGTCCATCGAGGCGACGAGCCCCGCATCGGAGGGGAAGTCCCCCGCATCGGGCCAGTCGGTCAGGTGCACCGACTCGCCGCCGGTGAGGCCGCGCCAGATCTCCTCGGTGGTGAAGGGCAGCAGCGGGGCCGCCACGCGGGTGAGGGTCTCCAGCACCGTGTACAGGGTGTCGAAGGCGCCGGTGTCGCTGCCCTCCCAGAAGCGGTCGCGCGACCGCCGGATGTACCAGTTGGTGAGGGTGTCCAGGAAGTCGCGCACCAGCTCGCAGGCGGCCGCGACGTCGTTGGCGTCCATGGCCGCGGTGACCTCGCGCACGAGCTCGCCGGTGGCGGTCAGGACGTAGCGGTCCAGCGGGGCGGTCGAGGCGGTGGACCACTGGGCGCGGTAGCCGCTCCCTGCGGACCCGCCCGCCGCGTTCGCGTACATGGCGAAGAAGGACCACGCGTTCCACAGCGGGATCATGACCTGGCGCACGCCGTCGCGGATGCCCTGCTCGGTGACCACGAGGTTGCCACCGCGCAGGATCGAGCTGCTCATGAGGAACCAGCGCATGGCGTCGGCCCCGTCGCGGTCGAAGACCTCGGAGACGTCCGGGTAGTTGCGCAGCGACTTGCTCATCTTCTGGCCGTCGCTGCCCAGCACGATGCCGTGGCAGATGACGTTGCTGAAGGCCGGGCGGTCGAAGAGCGCCGTGGCCAGCACGTGCATGGTGTAGAACCAGCCGCGGGTCTGGCCGATGTACTCCACGATGAAGTCGGCCGGGAAGTGGTGCTCGAACCAGTCGGCGTTCTCGAAGGGGACGTGGTTCTGCGCGTAGCTCATGGAGCCCGAGTCGAACCAGACGTCGAGCACGTCCTCCACGCGGCGCATGGTCGACCCGACGCCGCTGCCGTCGGCGTTGCGGGGGTCGTCGGGGTTGGGGCGGGTCAGCTGGTCGATCCAGGGGCGGTGCAGGTCCACCTCGCCGGCGTCGTTGCGCGGGAGCTCCCCGAAGTCGGCCTCAATCTGCGCCAACGACCCGTAGACGTCCACCCGGGGGTGCTCGGGGTCGTCGCTGACCCACACCGGCACCGGGCTGCCCCAGTAGCGGTTGCGGGTGATCGACCAGTCGCGGGCGCCCTCGAGCCACTTGCCGAACTGGCCGTGCTTCACGTTGCCCGGCACCCAGGTGATCTGCTCGTTGTTCGCGAGCATGCGGTCCTTGAAGTCGGTGACACGCACGAACCAGGACTCCACGCCCTTGTAGATCAGCGGGGTCCGGCAGCGCCAGCAGTGGGGGTAGGAGTGGTCGTAGGTCTCGTGGCGCAGCAGCACCGTGCCCTCGCAGACGCTCCCGGCCTCCTCGGGCTCGCCCTCGCGGGCCCCGGCGGCGCGGCCGAGGTTGCGGGTGGCGGCCTTGAGGTGGGCGACGATTGGCGCGTTCGCGTCGAACACCTGCTGCCCGGCGTACTCGACGACCGGGGCGGTGAAGGCACCGTCGGGGCCCACCGGCATCACCGGCTCGATACCCTCGCGGTCGGTCACGACCTTGTCGTCCTCACCGAAGGCGCCGGCGGTGTGCACCAGGCCCGTACCGTCGGTCGTCGTGACGAAGTCGGCCTCCACCACGCGGTGGGCGTTCTCGGCCCCGGCGTAGTAGGAGAAGGGCGGGGTGTAGCTGCGACCGACGAGCTCCGCCCCGGTGAGGCGCTCGACGATGCGCTCGGAGGGGTTCTCCCCCAGCTCCCGGGTGTGGGCCTCGAGCCGGGCCTCGGCGATGACGTAGCGCTGGGAGGCGCCGGTCGGGTCGGCGGCCGGGTCGGACTCCACCACGACGTAGTCGATGTCCGGGCCCACCATGATCGCGAGGTTGCTCGGGAGGGTCCAGGGGGTCGTCGTCCAAATCAGGGCGAGCTCTCCGGTCTCGAGGCGCAGGCCCACGGTCACCGCCGGGTCCTGGCGCATCTGGTAGACGTCGTCGTCCATGCGCAGCTCGTGGCTGCTCAGCGGGGTCTGGTCGCGCCAGCAGTAGGGCAGGACGCGGAAGTCCTGGTAGGCCAGGCCCTTGTCGTGGAGCTCCTTGAACGCCCAGATGACGCTCTCCATGTAGTCCACGTTGAGGGTCTTGTAGTCGTTCTCGAAGTCCACCCAGCGGCCCATCCGGTGGACGTAGTCCTGCCACTCGTCGGTATAGCGCAGGACCGACTCGCGACAGGCGCTGTTGAAGGCGTCGATCCCCTTGTCGAGGATCTCCTCCTTGGTGGTGATGCCCAGCTGGCGCATCGCCTCGAGCTCGGCCGGCAGCCCGTGGGTGTCCCAGCCGAAGCGGCGCTCCACCCGGTGCCCCCGCATCGTGCGGTAGCGGGGCACGACGTCCTTGACGTAGCCGGTCAGCAGGTGGCCGTAGTGCGGGAGGCCGTTGGCGAAGGGAGGGCCGTCGAAGAAGACGTACTCGTTCTCGCCGTTCTCCCCGGCGGGGCGATTCTCCACGCTCTTGCGGAAGGTGTCCCCCGCCTGCCAGTGCTGCAGCACCCCGGTCTCGATGTCGGGGAAGGACGGGCTCGCCACGCCGGTCCCTGCACCACCGGTGGTCCCGGTGCGCACGAGGGGGTAGACGCCCTGCCCGCCGGTCTGGGTCGGCTCGGCGGACTGTGCGGCGTGGTTCTCGGGTGCGGTGCTCATCGCGGCTCCTGGGAGTCAGGCAGCAGGTGCTGCACGGTCTTCCTCGAGGACGAGACCTGCTGGGGGGCAGGTTCCGCGGTACCACCTCGGTTGCCCCCGCAGGGGCCCCTTCATGACGGCTGTGACGGGCCTACCCGTCCGGGTCTAGTGGAACCGGCCCCTGATGGGTTCGCGGTCCGTTCTTCCGGAGGCTCCCCGGTGATGGCCGGATCAGTGCCTGTGGTGCAGATGCTACCGGGTACGGGCTGGCGGCCCCGACTCGTGGTGAGTCGGGGCCGCCAGGGGGTCTCTCCGGCCGGGGCCGGAGTCGGTGGGGTCAGCTGCCCACCGTCATGCGGGTCGCACCCTCGCGGTCGTCCTTGCCGAGGATGTCCAGGCGGCCCGCCTTGCGGTCGGCCAGGTACTCCTTCATCTCCTGCTTGATGACCGGCAGCAGCAGGTACACACCGAGCAGGTTCACGAAGGCGCAGAGGAACAACCAGCTGTCGGCGAAGTTCATGACCGCCGTCAGGGTCAGCACCGCACCCATGACCGTGAAGAACAGGTAGAGGGCCTTGATGGCGAACATCGAACCGCGGGAGTCACCGAACAGGTAGGCCCAGGCACGCATCGCGTAGTAGGCCCAGGTGATCTGGGTGGAGATGGCGAACAGGGCCACCGCCACGGCCAGCACGTACGGGAACCAGGGGATCACGGTCTCGAACGCGTTGGAGGTCACCAGCACGCCGTCCAGGGCCTCGGTGGCCGGGTCGTCGTCCGTCGCGTTGGCGATGGACTGGTTGTACTCCGGGGTGTCGGCGATGATGATCGTCAGGGCCGTCATGGTGCAGATGATGACGGTGTCGGCCAGGGGCTCCAGCAGGGCCACGAAGCCCTCGGAGACCGGACGACGGGTCTTCACCGCGGAGTGGGCGATCGGGGCCGAACCCAGACCGGCCTCGTTCGAGAAGGCCGCGCGCTGGAAGCCGACGATCAGCGTGCCGATGACACCACCGGCGACGCCCTCGGGGTTGAACGCGTCGGTCACGATGCGGGTCGCGGCGTCCGGCACGTGGTCGATGTTGACCACGATGACCACGAGACAGGCCACCAGGTACATCAGACCCATGGCCGGGACCAGCTTCTCGGTGACCTTGCCGATGGACTTGATGCCACCCATGATCACCAGACCGACGATCACTGCGAGGGCCAGGCCGAAGAACAGCGAGGCGCCGGCGCCGCCGAGGAAGCCGTCGTCACCACCGGTGACGCTCTTCATCTGCGCGTAGGTCTGGTTGGACTGGAACATGTTGCCGCCGGCCGCGCCGAAGAACAGGATCGAGATGGCGAACAGGCCGGTCATGAGCGTGCCCACGACGGGGTGGATCTTGCCGTAGGCCACGGGCAGGTACTTGAACGGACCACCGTCGACGGTGCCGTCCTCGCGGACCTCGCGGTACTTCACACCCAGGGTGCACTCCGCGAACTTGGTGGCCATGCCGAGCAGGCCACAGATGATCATCCAGAAGGTAGCACCCGGTCCACCGACGGCCACGGCAACACCGACACCGGCGATGTTACCGAGGCCGACGGTGCCCGAGAGGGCCGAGGACAGTGCCTGGAAGTGCGTGATCTCGCCTGGGTCGGACTCCGTGGAGTACTTGCCGCGGACCACGTCCAGGGCCGTCGGCAGGCCCCGGAACTGGATGAAGACGGTGTACAGCGTGACGATGATGCCGGCGAGCACCAGCCAGATCACGACGAAGGGGACCTCGACGTCGCCGAAGGTGATCGGGTAGAAGATGATCTCCGCGAAATCCTTCTGGATCGGATCGAAGAACTCGTTGATGTTCTCTTCAAGGGATGTCTTCCAGTCCGCTCGGACCGGTACGGGGCTGAGTGAGTTCATGTTCGCCACCGAACCAACACCCGCTCCGGGCCACAAGCAAATGCGACGCATCGTGCACAAAACGTTATCGACCTGACACCTCAGGGTGACCTCCGCCGACCAGCAGCCCCCGGGGGCACCGGCACGAACCTGCCCTCCACCGCCTCTCCGAGGGGCTGCCGATGGGGCGCCGGGAAGTGCGAAGATGGCCCCATGACTGACTCCACCGCCGGAACCCGCCCCGCCCAGCTGCCCGAGAAGCCGTCCGTCGACGGCCTCGAGGACCGGTGGACGGGCGTATGGCAGGAGCAGGACACCTATGCCTTCGACCGCGCCCGCGCCGCGTCGCTCCCCCGAGAGCAGCTGTTCACCATCGACACCCCTCCCCCGACGGCCTCCGGGTCGCTCCACGTGGGGCACGTGTTCGGCTACACGCAGGCCGACTGCATGGCGCGCTACAAGCGCATGACCGGCGCGGAGGTCTTCTACCCCATCGGCTGGGACGACAACGGTCTGCCCACCGAGCGCCGGGTGCAGAACTACTACGGCGTGCGCGGTGACATCACCCAGCCCTACGTGGAGGGCTACGAGCCGCCGCAGCGCGGGGGCGACGGCAAGTCCACCAAGGCCGCCGACCAGCAGCCGGTCAGCCGCCCCAACTTCATCGAGCTGTGCCACGAGCTGACGGTCGAGGACGAGAAGGCCTTCGAGGCGCTCTTCCGCCGGTTGGGCCTCTCGCTGGACTGGAACTACCAGTACCGCACCATCGACGACAACGCCCGGGCCACCAGCCAGCAGGCCTTCCTGCGCAACCTCCAGCGGGGCGAGGCCTACTCCGCCGAGGCGCCGGGGCTGTGGGACGTCACCTTCCAGACGGCCGTGGCCCAGGCCGAGCTCGAGGCCCGCGACTACCCGGGCGCCTACCACCGCATCGCGTTCCACGGGCCGCAGGGAGACGTGGAGGTCGAGACCACCCGTCCCGAGCTGCTCCCGGCGTGCGTCGCCCTCATCGCCCACCCCGACGACGAGCGCTACCAGGACCTGTTCGGCTCCACGGTGCGCACGCCGCTGTTCGGCGTGGAGGTGCCCGTCATCGCCCACCCGGCCGCCGAGATGGACAAGGGCGCCGGCATCGCCATGTGCTGCACCTTCGGTGACCTCACCGACGTCACCTGGTGGCGCGAGCTGCAGCTGCCGACGCGCTCGGTCATCACCCGCAACGGGCGCCTCACCGGCGAGACCCCCGCGTGGCTGGCCGACGGCCCCGGTGCACAGCTCTACGCCGAGCAGCTCGCGACCAAGACCGTGCACACCGCGCGGGAGAACACGGTCACCGCGCTGCGCGAGTCCGGCGAGCTGGTGGGCGAGCCGGAGAAGACCCAGCGCAAGGCCAACTTCTTCGAGAAGGGTGACAAGCCGCTGGAGATCGTGACCTCCCGCCAGTGGTACATCCGTAACGGTGGGCGCGATGCGGAGCTGAACCGCGCCCTCATCGAGCGCGGGGCCGAGGTGGACTTCCACCCGGCCTACATGGAGCGCCGCCACGCCAACTGGATCGAGGGCCTCAACGGCGACTGGCTGGTCAGCCGCCAGCGCTTCTTCGGGGTGCCCTTCCCCATCTGGTACCCGCTGGACGCCGACGGCGAGCCGGACCACGAGAACCCCATCACGCCCGCCGAGGCCGACCTGCCCGTGGACCCGCAGACCGACACCGCACCGGGTTTCGAGGAGTCCCAGCGCGACCAGCCGGGCGGGTTCGCCGCCGACCCGGACGTGCTCGACACCTGGGCCACCAGCTCGCTGAGCCCGCAGATCATCGGCGGGTGGCGCAACGACCCCGAGCTGTTCGAGATGGTCTTCCCGATGGACATGCGCCCGCAGGGACACGACATCATCCGCACCTGGCTGTTCTCCACCATCGTGCGCGCCCACCACGAGCACGGCACCGTGCCGTGGTGGAACGCCACCTTGAACGGCTGGATCCTGGACCCGGACCGCAAGAAGATGTCCAAGTCCAAGGGCAACGTGGTCACCCCGGTGGACCTGCTCGAGGAGCACGGGTCCGATGCGGTGCGCTACTGGGCGGCCTCGGCCCGCCAGGGCGTGGACACCGCCTTCGACGCCCAGCAGATGAAGGTCGGCCGCCGGTTGGCCATCAAGCTCCTGAACGCCTCGAAGTTCGCCCTCGGCTTCGGCGAGGTGGACGGTGCCGAGCACCCGGAACAGCTGCTCGCGCAGGTGACCGAGCCGGTGGACCAGTCGCTGCTGCTGGAGCTGGCGCGGGTGGTCGAGCAGGCCACCGCGGGCTTTGAGGCCTGGGACTACACCAAGGCCCTCGAGGTGACCGAGGCGTTCTTCTGGTCGTTCTGCGACGACTACCTGGAGCTGGTCAAGGCCCGCGCCTACGGGGGCGACGAGGTCGAGGCCTCCGCGGCGACCACGAGCGCGCGCGCCGCCCTGCGGGTGGCCCTGGACGTGCAGCTGCGCCTGCTGGCCCCCTTCATCCCGTTCGCGACCGAGGAGGTCTGGAGCTGGTGGCACAGCGGCTCCGTGCACCGCGCCGCCTGGCCCACCGCCGACGAGGTGCGCCCAGCCAACCTGGCGGACGTCAACGTGGCGGGGGTGAAGCCGGCCGCTGCCGCCGTGCTCGCCGGCATCCGCAAGGCCAAGTCCGAGGCGAAGTTGGGCATGCGCGCCCAGGTGACGGCCATGACGCTGGCCGGCCCCGCCGAGCAGCGGGCCGCCGCCCGCCGGGCCTGGGACGACGTCGTGGCCTCCGGGCACGTGGTGTGCGAGGTGGCCGAGGTCGACGCCGAGGAGCTCGAGGTGCGTGACACCGAGCTGCTGAAGGTGGAGAAGCCGAAGGCCTGAGGCGCGCCACGGGTGCGGATCTGACTGGGCCCCGTTCTTCGTGCCCACGGCGTCGCCATGCCGTGGTCGTGAGACGGCCACCCACGAGGATCAGGAGGGATTCTGGCCTGGAGCCTGCCATACCTGGCTCGCGCTGGTTCCGGCCGGGAGACCAACCCCTGAGGCTCAGTCCGCGGGGGCGATGACCACCCAGGGCTGGCGCCAACCCGCCACCCGCTGCTCCCCCGCGACCAGGGCACCGAGGTCGGCCTCGACGACGCTGCCGGCCGCCGGGTCATACAGGGCCAGCCGGCCGTCGCCGTCCTCCGCGAGCACGCAGACGTGGCGAGGCACCCAGGCGTTCCCCACGTAGAGCAGCGCGGGCTCGTGCGGCCCCACGGCCTGCAACACCTCACCCAACGCACCGGCCCCGCTCCTGCGCACCACGCCCAGCGCATACCGGGGACGGCCGCCCCGCTCCAGCCGGACGATGCCGCGGATCTCGGCCAGGGCGCCCCACGGCGGGGTGCCCAGCGCCATCGGCCACGGCAGGCGCAGCGCGCGGGCCTCCCACGGGTTGTTGGTGCGCCCGAAGCGGGCGAACTCGGCCCCCTGGAAGTCCTCGACCTCCACCGGGTCGTCCGCGGCAGGCAGCGGCATGCGCTCCAGGAGGCGTTGCGCCACCACGAGGCTCGCGGCGCCGCAGGTCACCGCGCTCGCCTGCTGGGGGAGGGTCATGCCCACCGCGAGCGTGTTCTCGGCTTGGGTGGTCATGCGTCTCCTCGTTCCCGGGGTGGCTCGGCGGCCCCGCCTCGGCTCAGGCGCTCTTGCGCTTGGGGCGCTTGGTCGACTTCGTCTCGCGGCGCACAATCGTGGGGTTCACGTTGTCGGCCACCACCTCGGCGGTGACCACGACGCGCTCGATGCGGTCGTCGCTGGGGACGTCGAACATCACCGGCTGCAGCACCTCCTCCATGATGGCGCGTAGTCCCCGCGCGCCGGTGCGGCGGAGCATCGCCTGCTCCGCGACGGCCCGCACGGCGTCCTCGGTGAACTCGAGCTCCACCCCATCGAGCCGGAACAGGTGCTGGTACTGCCTCACCAGGGCGTTGCGCGGCCCGGTGAGGATGTCCACCAGCGCGTCGGCGTCCAGCGGGCTCACGGCCGCGACGACCGGCACCCGGCCGATGAACTCCGGGATGAGGCCGAAGTTCACCAGGTCCTCCGGACGGATCTGGCGCAGGAGGTCGCCCTCCTCCCGGCGCACCGACAGGTTGGCACCGAAGCCGAGGCCACCCTTGCCCTCCCGGGCGGCCACGATGTCGTCCAGCCCGGCGAAGGCACCCCCGACGATGAAGAGGATGTTGCGGGTGTCGATCTGCACGAACTCTTGGTGGGGGTGCTTCCGCCCACCCTGGGGCGGCACCGAGGCCACCGTCCCCTCGAGGATCTTCAGCAGCGCCTGCTGCACCCCCTCGCCGGAGACGTCCCGCGTGATCGAGGGGTTCTCGCTCTTGCGGGTGATCTTGTCGATCTCGTCGATGTAGATGATGCCGGTCTCGGCGCGGGCGATGTCGCCGTCGGCGGCCTGGATGAGCTTCACCAGGATGTTCTCGACGTCCTCGCCCACGTACCCGGCCTCGGTCAGGGCGGTGGCGTCGGCGATGGCGAAGGGCACCTGCAGGAGCTTGGCCAGCGTCTGCGCGAGGTAGGTCTTGCCGGTACCGGTCGGCCCGATCATCAGGATGTTGCTCTTGGCCACCTCGGGGGCCTCAGGGTCCGTGGACCGCTCGGCGTCGACCCGCTTGTAGTGGTTGTACACCGCGACCGCCAGCGCCCGCTTCGCCTCGTCCTGACCCACCACGTAGGTCTCCAGGAAGGCGTGGATCTCCCGGGGGGTCGGCACCTTCTCCAGCTTCTCCACCGAGGCGAGGGGGAACTCCTCCTCGATGATCTCGTTGCAGAGCTCGATGCACTCGTCGCAGATGTAGACGTTGGGCCCGGCGATGAGCTTGCGCACCTGCTTCTGGCTCTTGCCACAGAAGGAACAGGTCAGGAAGTCTCCGCTCCCCGCGCTGCGCGCCATGTGCCTCTCCTGCCGTCTCGTTCGTCCACCCACCCCGTGCGGCGGGCTGCGGAGTTCACGCTACCCCCGCCCACCGACAGCCTCGCCAGGGGGGCGATGGCGGGCCGCAGGGGCCGCCCCCTTCACGGGTGACGGCCCCTGCGGTCGACCTGCGGACTCAGCCCTCCAGCGCGGCCTTGCGGCTGGGCAGCACAGCGTCGACGAGCCCGTACTCCTGTGCCTCGGCAGCCGAGAGGATCTTGTCGCGCTCGATGTCCTTGCGGACCTTCTCCGGCGTCTGGCCCGAGTGCTTGGCCCAGGTCTCCTCCAGCCAGGTGCGCATGCGCAGCACCTCGTTGGCGGTGATCTCCAGATCGGAGGCCATACCGCCCATGCCCTCCATGGCGGGTTGGTGGATGAGGATGCGCGAGTTCGGCAGGGCGAAGCGCTTGCCCGGCGCCCCGGCGGCGAGCAGCACCGCACCGGCCGAGGCGGCCTGCCCCAGCACGAAGGTCTGCACGTCGGGACGGATGAACTGCATCGTGTCGTAGATGGCCGTCATCGCCGTGAAGGAGCCACCCGGGGAGTTGATGTACATCAGCACGTCGCGGTCCGGGTCCTGGGACTCCAGGACCAGCAGCTGGGCGATGATGTCGTCCGCCGAGGCGTCGTCGATCTGCACGCCGCAGAAGATGATGCGGTCCTCGAACAGCTTGGTGTACGGGTCCTGGCGCTTGGTGCCGTAGGCGGTGCGCTCCTCGAACTGCGGGAGCACGTAGCGGGACGAGGGGCCGGGCACGTGCAGACGGCCCTGGGCGCCGGGGTGGTTCATGGTTCCTCCGTGCATCATCGGCGTGGGGGTGTGCTGGCCGCGCGAGGCGGGGTCGAGGGGGAGGTTCACTTCTGGCCCTCCTCGTCCTCACCGGCGTGCGCCTTCTCCTCGGCGGCGACCTCGCTCTTCTTCACGTCGTGCGTGTCGGTGGAGGTCTGGAACACGTGGTCCACGAAGCCGTAGTCCTTGGCCTCCTGCGCCGTGAACCAGCGGTCACGGTCGGAGTCCAGGGTGATCTGCTCCGCGGTCTGCCCGGTGTGCTGGGCGATCAGCTCGGCCATCTGGCGCTTGATGTGGAGCAGCTGCTCGGCCTGGATCTTGATGTCCGAGGCCGTACCGCCCACACCACCGGAGGGCTGGTGCATCATCACGCGGGAGTGCGGGGTGGCGTAGCGCTTGCCCGGGGTGCCGGCCGAGAGCAGGAACTGCCCCATCGAGGCTGCCAGGCCCATGGCCACGGTCGCGACGTCGTTCGGGATCCAGTTCATCGTGTCGAAGATGGCCATGCCGGCCGTCACCGACCCGCCCGGGGAGTTGATGTACAGCCAGATGTCGGCGTTCGGGTCCTCGGCCGAGAGCAGCAGCAGCTGCGCGCAGATCGCGTTGGCGTTGTCGTCACGCACGTCGGAGCCGAGGAAGACGATGCGCTCCTTCAGCAGCCGGTTGTAGATCTGGTCGTCCAGGCCCGCCAGCCGCGCGCCCTCACTGGCCACGGCGGGGGTCGATGCGGTGTGCTCGCTCACGTGCGTCTCTCCTTCATCGGACGGTTCCTTCGAGTGACGCTAACGCCGCGACCTCGTGCTTTCGTCCCGCCAGCTGGCCTGTTCGCCCTCAGCGCACCTGAGGGGGCCGCCGCGCGCCCACCCGGCGCCCCACACGACGGCGGGGCCGCTGCGCTCCTGCGCAGCGGCCCCGCCGTGGGGATCGGTCCGGGTCACTTGGACGCGGCGGCGTCCTCGGTCTGCTCGTCGGCCTCGACAGCGGACTCCTCGGAACCGGCCTCGGCCTGCCCGCCGTCCGCCTCCTCGTCGTCCTCGAGGGCGCTCAGGTCCACCGGGTTGCCCTGGGTGTCCACGATGCTCGCGGTCTCCAGCACACCGGCCAGCGCCTTGCGGCGGCGCACCTCCTCGACGACCTGGCCGATCTGGCCCTGCTGGTCGAGCATGGAGATGAACTGGTTGGGGTCCATGCCGGAGGACTGCGCGGACATCATCAGGTACTCGAGCAGCTCGTTCTGCTCGATCTCGACGGCGTCGCGCTCCACGAGGGCGTCCATGAGGAACTGGGCGCGCAGCGCGTCCTCGGTGCTCTTGGTGACCTCGGCGCGGTGCTCGTCGTCCTCGAGGCGGTTCTCGCGCTCCAGGTGGGCGTGCACCTCGGCCTCCACGATGCTCGCCGGCACCGGGATGTCCAGCTGCTCGATGAGGCTGTCCAGGATCTTGTCCCGGGCCTCGATGCCCTGGGTGAAGGCGGCGTTCCGCTCGGCCTGCGTGCGCAGGTCGGCCTTGAGCTCCTCGACGGTGTCGAAGGAGGACGCCAGCTGGGCGAACTCGTCGTCGACCTCGGGGAGCTCGCGCTCCTTGACCGACTGGAGGGTCACGGTGACCTGGGAGTCCTCCCCCTCGCGGTCGCCACCGGCCAGCGGGGCGGTGAAGGTCTTGGTCTCACCAGCGGACATGCCGACCAGCGCCTCGTCCAGGCCCTCGATCATGGTGCCCTGGCCGATCTGGTAGCTCACGCCCTCGACGGTGTCGATCTCCTCGCCGTCGATCTCGGCGGTCAGGTCGATGCTCACGTGGTCCTCGGACTTCGCGGCGCGGTCCACGCCGTTCAGCGTGCCGAAGCGCTCGCGCAGGTCGTCCAGACGGGTCTGGACGTCCTCGTCGGAGATCTCGACGGCGTCGACCTCGATCTTCATGCCCGCGGTGTCCGGCAGCTCGATGGTGGGCCGGACGTCGACCTCGACGGTGAACTTCAGCGGCTCGCCGTCCTGCGCCGGGATGTCGGTGATCTCCAGCTCGGGCTCACCGATGGGGGTGAGCTCGTTCTCCGTGATGCTGCGGGCGTAGAGGTCGGGCATCACGGTGTTGATGGCCTCCTGGACCACGGCGCCGCGGCCGAACCGCTGGTCGATGATGCGCGCCGGCACCTTGCCCTTGCGGAAGCCCGGGATCTGCACCTGGCTGCCGATGGTCTTGTAGGCCTCGTCGAGGGCAGGCTTGAGCTCCTCGTGCGGAACCTCCACGGCCAGCTTCACACGCGTGGGGTTCAGGGTCTCGACGGCACTCTTCACGTCTCTCGTCTCCGTTTGACTGATGGGGGAAGGGGCCGTGACTCGACCCCTGCTGTCCGGGGGCACGCCAGAAATGCGCGCAATGAGGAGCAATCCTAACGGTCGGGGTAGCCGGATTCGAACCGGCGGCCTTCCGCTCCCAAAGCGGACGCGCTACCAAGCTGCGCCATACCCCGTGGGGCGCCGTACGTGCACGGCGCCGACAGGGTAGGCTACCCCGGTTCGCAGGCGCTCGATCTCCAGCGGACGACGCGTGCGGGCGTAGCTCAATGGTAGAGCCCCAGTCTTCCAAACTGGTTGTGCGGGTTCGATTCCCGTCGCCCGCTCCACGGCTCCCCCGGCCCGCTCCGGGGACGACCACCCGGGACCCCGGGGCACACCACGTGCCCCGGGGTCCCCTTGTCGCACGGCCTCCCCTCGACCGCCCCGCCCCGGCCCGACCCACCCACGGGGCGGACGGCGCGTGACCCGCGTCACTCTTGTCGGGGCCAGCACCCCCGTGGCAGGGTGGTTCGGGACAGGGGCCCCCGGGCCCGCGCCGAGAGATCGGAGGACTCCCATGGGAATCATGGACAACGTGAACGCTGACAGCGCGAAGGACCTGGCTGGCAAGGGCTACGACGCCCAGTCCGAGAAGGTCGACGGCGCCATCGACGCGGCCGGCAACAAGGTGGACGACGCCACCGGCGGCAAGCACGGAGACAAGATCCAGTCCGGCGGCGACAAGGCCGGCGAGTACCTGGACGGCCTCTCCGGTGAGCAGGACGCCGAGGGCGACCAGCAGGCCTGATCGAGCACCAGCTCCTTCCTGAGAGCGCGACGGCCCCTGACCCACCCGGGTCAGGGGCCGTCGCCCGTGTGCGGAGCTGCTCAGCCGGGCAGCGAGCCGTCGCGCTCGTAGGCCTCCACCATGGCCACGCGGCGGGCGTGGCGCTCCTCCCCCTCGAACTCGGTGGTCAGGAAGGCCTCCACGATCGCCTCGGCGGTCGCGGTGTCGGTGAAGCGCGCGCCGATGCTGACGACGCGGGCGTCGTTGTGCTGGCGCGCGAGCGCCGCGAGCTCGGGCTGCCAGGCCAGGGCCGCCCGGACGCCGGCCACCTTGTTGGCCGCCATCTGCTCACCGTTGCCCGATCCGCCCAGCACGATCCCCCGCGAGTCCGGGTCCGCGGCCACCGCCTGCGCGGTGGGCAGCACGAAGACCGGGTAGTCGTCCTGTGCGTCGTACTCCAGCGGCCCGTGGTCCACGACCTCGTGGCCCCGCTCGGTGAGCCACGCCACCAGGTGGCGTTGCAACTCGTGGGCGGCGTGGTCGCCGCCGATGTGGATGATCATGGTGCTCCTGTGGGGCTCGGGCCCGGCCTGGGGGCCGGGGGGCGGGGAGGGGTCAGTCGAACTGCGGGCCGGCGTCGCGCGAGCGCTTCAGCTCGTAGAAGCCCGGCGTGGAGGCCACCAGCACGCAGCCGTCCCAGAGGCGACCGGCGTCCTCGCCCTTCGGGGCCGGCGTGACGACGGGGCCGAAGAAGGCCACCCCGTCCACGGCGATCACGGGCGTGCCCACGTCGTCGCCGACGAGGTCGACGACGCGCTGCTGGCGCTCCCGCAGGTCCGCGGTGATCTCGTCCTCGGGGTTGGAGCCCACGCCCTGGGGGAAGGCCACGTCGGCGAGCTCGGCGGGCAGGCCCACCTCGGCCAGCGCCTCGGCGATGACGGCCTGCCCCTCCTCGACGTTCTTGCGACCGCCCGGGTGGAAGCGCTTCCCCATCGCGTCGTAGAGGGCCTTGGCCTGCTTCTCGCCGTGCTCGGTGATGGCGGCGGAGATCACGCGCACCGGGCCCCACGCGGCCTGCATGGCGGCGGCGTAGTCCTCAGGGAGGTCGCGTCCCTCGTTGAGGACGGCCAGGGACATCGGGGACCAGGTGACCTGGATGTCGCGCACCTGCTCAACCTCCATGAGCCACCGGCTGGTCATCCAAGCCCAGGGGCAGGTGGGGTCGAAGAACATCTCGACGGCGGGCTGCTGTGTGTTCTCGCTCATGCCCCGAGTCTGCCACCCGCGCCCCGCGCCGGCACGGCCCACCGGGCACGCAGGCGACTCCCCCACCCCGCCGGCCGTGTGACCGGTGCCACAGGTGCGTGCAAGACTGCCCCGGACCCGGCCCCGACCGCGGCCACCGACCCCACCGTCACCCCCTGGAGGACCCTCGTGCCCGGCAAGAACCTCACCCGCGACGAGGCGATGCAGCGCTCGCGTCAGATCGCCACCCACTCCTACGAGGTGGCCACCGACGTCACGGACGGCCCGAACACCTTCGCCACGAGCAGCCGGGTGCGCTTCACCTGCCACGAGGCGGGCGACAGCTTCATCGACTTCATCGGGGAGTCGGTGCGCCGGGTGGAGCTGGACGGCCAGCCCCTGGACACCGGCGCCTTCGACGACGCCCGCATCGCGCTGCCGGGCCTGTCCGAGGGCGAGCACGAGCTGTACGTCGAGGCCGTCGGCCGCTACATGAACACCGGCGAGGGCCTCCACCGGTTCGTGGACCCCGCCGACGACGAGGTCTACCTGTACACCCAGTTCGAGGTGGCCGACTGCCGCCGCATGTTCCCCGTCTTCGAGCAGCCGGACCTCAAGGCCACCTTCCAGTTCACGATCACGGCGCCGGCGCACTGGCAGGTGGTGAGCAACGAGGCCACCCCGCAGCCGGTACCGGCCGGGACCGGGACCCTCGACGGGAAGACGTCCGTGGAGCGGGCCACCTGGACCTTTGCCCCCACCCCGGAGATGTCCTGCTACATCACCGCACTGGTGGCCGGACCGTACGTCCGCCACGCCGACACGGTCGAGACCCGGCAGGGCACGATCGACCTCGGGGTGCTGGCACGCAAGAGCCTGGACGACCACCTGGACGCCGAGAACATCTTCGCCGTCACCAAGGCCGGTTTCGGCTTCTACGAGGAGTACTTCGACCAGCCGTACCCCTTCAGCAAGTACGACCAGATCTTCACGCCCGAGTACAACATGGGCGCCATGGAGAACGCGGGCTGCGTGACCTTCGCCGAGATCTACGTCTTCCGCTCGGCGGTGCCCGACAGCCTGGTGGAGCGCCGCGCCCTGACGATCCTGCACGAGCTCGCCCACATGTGGTTCGGCAACCTCGTGACCATGAAGTGGTGGAACGACCTCTGGCTGAATGAGTCCTTCGCCGAGTGGGCCTCCACCACCTGCCAGACCGAGGCCACCCAGTGGCGCACCGCCTGGACCACCTTCGCCATCAGCGAGAAGACCTGGGCGTACCACCAGGACCAGCTCTCCTCGACCCACCCCATCGTGGCCGAGATCCGCGACCTGGCCGACGTCGAGGTGAACTTCGACGGCATCACCTACGCCAAGGGCGCGAGCGTGCTCAAGCAGCTCGTGGCCTACGTCGGTGAGGAGGCATTCCGCGACGGACTGCGCACCTACTTCGCCGAGCACAAGTGGGGCAACACGACCCTGTCCGACCTCACCCGTCACCTCGAGGCCACCTCCGGGCGCGACCTCACGAGCTGGGTGGCCGACTGGTTGGAGACCGCGGGCGTGAACACCCTGACCCCGGTGCTGGAGACCGACGCCGACGGCACGGTGACGTCCGCCCACATCGAGCAGACCGCCGTCGAGGACTGGCCCACCCTGCGCCCCCACCGCATCGCCGTGGGCGCCTACGAGCTGCAGGACGGCGCCCTGGTGCGCACGGACCGCTGGGAGCTGGACGTCGCCGGGGAGCGGACCGAGCTCGCGCAGCTCGTCGGCCGCACCCGCCCCGCCCTTCTGCTGCTCAACGACGACGACCTCGGCTACTGCAAGGTGCGTCTCGATGCGGTGAGCCTCGCCACCGCCACCGAGCACATCGCCGCGTTCACCGACTCGCTCCCCCGGGCGGTCGTGCTGGGTGCCGCGTGGGACATGACCCGCGACGCGCAGATGCCGGCGCGCGACTTCATCGAGCTCGGGCTGCGGGCCCTGCCCGGGGAGAGCGACTCGACGCTCGTGCGCATCCTGCTCTCCCAGCTCGAGGCCGCCGCCGGGCGGTACGTGGCCCCCGCGCACCAGGAGGCCACCGCCCAGCGCCTGGCCGACGAGCTCGGCCGGTTGGTCGAGGAGGCCCGGCCCGGTTCCGACCTGCAGCTGCAGCTCGCCACCGCGTGGGCCGCAGCCGCCCGCGGTGAGGCCGGGGTGGCACGCCTGCGGGCGCTCGCCGACGGGTCGCAGCGCCTGGAGGGCCTGGAGGTCGACACCGACATGCGCTGGGTGCTGATGACGGGCCTGGCCAAGAACGGTGCCCTGAGCGCGGCCGAGCTGGAGGCCGAGGGAGCCCGCGACCGCACCGCATCGGGCGCCGAGCGACTGGCCCGGGCGCGGGCGGCCCGCCCCGACGCGCAGAGCAAGCAGCAGGCTTGGGACACCGTGTGGGGAAGCAGCAGCCTGCCCAATGCGGAGGTCGTGGCGACGGCCGCAGGGTGGCAGCGCGTGCAGGACCCGGAGGACCTGCGTCGCTTCGTGGGCCCGTACTTCGACCGTGTGGCCGCGATGTGGGACGACCGCACCCACGCGATCGCCGAGGCCGTGGCCGGCGGGTTCTATCCGCACGCCTTGGTGCACGCCGACGTGGTGGACGCCGCCCAGTCCTGGCTCGACAGCAACCCCACCGCCTCGCAGGCGTTGCGGCGCGTCATCGCCGAGAACCGTGACGGCACCGTCCGGGCGCTGGCGGCGCAGGCCTTCGACGCCCGCTCGTGAACCACCCTGCGGCACCCGCGGAGATCACCCGCGAGGCCCTCTGGGAGGCGGTGGCCTCGTGGCTCGGAACGCACGGCCTGGCCATCGTCGCGATCGTGGTGGCCGCGCTGGCGCTGCGCGCGCTGGCGCGCCACCTCATCCGGCGGCTCACCACGTGGATGACCGACCACGCCCACGAGTCCACGCAGGACGGCCGCCGGGCGGACCTCCGTCGCCGGCAGCGGGTGCTGACCCTGACCAGCCTGCTGCGCAGCACCTCCTCGGTGGTGATCTGGACCGTCGCAGCACTGATGGTGTGCGACCAGCTGGGGCTTCCCCTGGCGCCGCTGCTGGCCAGCGCCGGGATCGGTGGCCTGGCCATCGGTTTCGGCGCCCAGTCGCTGGTGAAGGACGTCATCAGCGGCGTGATGCTGATGATCGAGGACCAGTTCGGTGTGGGTGACTGGGTGGACCTCGGCGAGGCCAGCGGCGAGGTGGAGGAGGTCACCCTGCGGGTCACCCGCCTGCGCTCGGCCGACGGCGTGGTCTGGTACATCCGCAACGGCGAGATCCTTCGCGTGGGCAACACCTCCCAGGGCACCCCGGTGGCCACGATCGACGTGCAGGTGGCCGCCCGCGCCGACTCGCGCACCGTGGTGGAGGTGCTCACCGGCGCGATGGAGGAGCTGGCTGCCTCCCCCGAGGGCGAACGGCAGCTGCTGGGGGTGCCCTCGGTCGCCGGCATCCAGGAGGTGCGCAACGGTGCCATGACGGTGCGGATCTTCGCCGACTGCGTCCCCAGCGAGCAGTACGCGGCGGCCCGGGTGATCCGGGCCGAGGCCAAGCGCGCCCTGGACGCCGCGGGAGTTCCCGGACCGCCGGTGCGAGACTGGGGCCATGACCAGCCCAGCTGATCCCGGCCGCCACGAGACCCCGCCCGCGGGAGCCGACCCGGCCCCGGCGCACCCCGAGACCATCTACGAGATGGTCGGCGGGCACGAGGCCTTCGTGCAGCTCACCGCGCTGTTCTACGAGGGTGTGGCCGCCGACCCGCCTCTGCGCGACCTGTACCCCGAGCAGGACCTCGGCCCGGCCGAGGACCGGCTGCGGATGTTCCTGGAGCAGTTCTTCGGCGGCCCGAAGACCTACTCGGAGACCCGGGGCCACCCCCGCCTGCGCATGCGCCACGTCGACTTCGCCGTCACCCCCGCGCAGCGCGACCGGTGGCTGCACCACATGACCGCCGCCATGGACCGGATGGGCTTCCCCGCCGAGGCCGACCAGATGATGCGTGCCTACTTCGAGCGCGCCGCCCACTTCATGGTCAACACCCTCGAGGACGACGCGCCCCCGCTGCACGAGTCGGCGCCGCCGCCCCCCGTCCACCCTGCTCCGCGCCGCCCCCGGCTGTCGGTGCGCCGCGTGCAGGAGTGAGCCACCCCCGCCCGGACCCACCGGGCCGGTGCCCCACAATGGGTCGCGTGACTGAGACCTCCCTGCGCACCGGACCGATCGTCCACTCCCCCTCCCCCGGCACCGAGTGGTGGCGTCACGCGGTGATCTACCAGATCTACCCCCGCTCCTGGGCCGACGCCGACGGGGACGGGCTGGGCGACCTGCCCGGCATCACCTCCCGCCTGGAACACCTGGCGGCGCTCGGCGTCGATGCGGTGTGGGTGAGCCCGTTCTACGTCTCGCCCATGAAGGACGCGGGCTACGACGTCACCGACTACCGCGACATCGACCCGATCTTCGGCACGCTGGACGATGCGGACGCCTTCATCGCCCGCGCGCACGAGCTGGGTCTGCGCGTGATCGTGGACCTGGTACCCAACCACTCCTCCGACCAGCACGAGTGGTTCCAGCAGGCGCTGGCGGCCGGGCCGGGCTCCCCCGAGCGCGAGCGCTACCTGTTCCGGGACGGCTCCGGGCCCGACGGCAGCGAGCCCCCGAACGACTGGGGCAGTGTGTTCGGCGGCGCCGCCTGGACCCGGGTGGACGACGGCCAGTGGTACCTGCACCTGTTCGACTCCACCCAGCCGGACTTCAACTGGCGCAACCCCGAGGTGCGCGACTACTTCGAGGACGTCCTGCGCTTCTGGCTGGACCGGGGTGTGGACGGCTTCCGGGTGGACGTCGCGCACAGCCTGGTGAAGGCCGAGGGCCTGCCGGACTTCGCCGAGGTGGCCACGATGGCCGGCGCCTCCACCGCCTCGAACCAGGGCCCGATGTGGGACCAGGACGAGGTGCACGAGGTGTACCGCCGCTGGCACCGGGTGCTCGAGGAGTACGAGGGCGACCGCGTGCTCTGTGCCGAGGCGTGGGTACCGGACCCCGAGCGCCTGGCTCGCTACGTCCGTGAGGACGAGATGCACCAGGCCTTCAACTTCGACTTCCTGGAGACCCCCTGGCGGGCGGACGACCTGCGCGCCTGCATCGAGCGCTCCTTCGCCACCCTCGACGCCGTCGGCGCGCCAACCACCTGGGTGCTGAGCAACCACGACGTGGTGCGCCACGCCTCGCGCCTGGGGCTCCCGGTCGGACAGGGGCGCCCGAACGGCATCGCGGCCGAGGACCCGCAGCCCGATGCGGAGCTCGGCCTGCGGCGGGCACGGGCCGCGACCACCATGATGCTGGCGCTCCCGGGCTCCTCGTACCTCTACTACGGCGAGGAGCTGGGCCTGCCCGAGCACACCGCGATGGACCCCGAGGTCCGACAGGACCCGGCGTGGTTCCGCACCCGCGGCACGGACCAGGAGCAGGTGGGCCGGGACGGCTGCCGCGTGCCCATGGCCTGGGAGGCCGACGCCCCGGCCGCCGGGTTCAACACCACCGGTGCCTCGTGGCTGCCGCAGCCGCCGTCCTACCCCGAGCTGGCCGTGGACCAGCAGACCGGCGTGCCGGGCTCCACGCTGGAGCTCTACCGCACGGCCCTGGCCGAGCGCTCGCGCCTCGGCACCGCGGCGGGGGCACTGTCCTTCGTGGAGGGGCTGCCCGAGGGGGTGTTCGGGCTGGAGGTGCAGGGCACCGCCGGCACGGTCACGGTGCTGTGCAACACCGGCACCACCCCCCTGCCCCTGCCCGCCGGTGCGACGGTGCTGCTGGACAGCCTCGCCGGGGGCGCCTCGACAGCGACCACCCTGGAGGGCAACCACACCCTGTGGCTCGACGGCCCCCTGGGCTGACCGGGCGGGGCGGGGCGGTCACCCGAACAGGATGGCCGCCTCGTCCCACCGCTCCCGCGGGACGCTCTTGAGCGCCGTGGTCGCCTCGGCCAGCGGAACGCGCACGATCTCGGTGCCCGCCAGGGCCACCATCTGGCCGAAGGCACGGTCGTGCACCGCATCGAGGGCCGCGGTACCGAAGCGCGTGGCCAGCACCCGGTCATAGGCGGTGGGTGAGCCCCCGCGCTGCATGTGGCCCAGCGCCATGGCGCGCGACTCGATGCCGGTGCGCTCCTCGATCTCCCGTGCCACCTGCTCCCCCACCCCGCCGAGGCGCGGGCGGCCCATGCCGTCCACCTGACCGCCGGAGACGAGCTCGCCGTCGGGCATGAAGCCCTCGGCGACCACCACCATCGGGGCCCGCCCGCGGTCGGCGGTCGCCCGCACCCACTGCGCCACCTGGTCGTAGCCGACGGCGACCTCGGGGATGAGCACCGCGTGGGCGCCACCGGCGATGCCCGCGTGCAGGGCGATCCACCCTGCGTGGCGGCCCATCACCTCCAGGACCATGCACCGGTGGTGGCTGTCGCCGGTGGTGCGGAGCCGGTCGATGGCCTCGGTGGCCACGTGCACCGCGGTATCGAAGCCGAAGGTGTAGTCGGTGGCACCGAGGTCGTTGTCGATGGTCTTGGGGACCCCCACCACGTCGATGCCCTCGTCGTGGAGCATCCGCGCCACGGTGAGCGTGCCCTCTCCCCCGATGGCGATGAGGGCGTCCATCCCGCGCCGCTGCATGGTCTCGCGGACGCGCTGGGCGCCCCCGTTGCCCTCGCCGTAGGGACCCACCCGGGAGGTGCCCAGGATGGTGCCGCCCTGCTTGCTCAGGCCGCGGATCTGGTGGCGGGGCAGGGGCGCGACGTCGTCCTCGACCAGGCCCCGCCAACCGTCCTTGATGCCGAGGAACTCGTGGCCGTGGATGCGATCGCCCTTGAGGACGGCTCCGCGGATGACGGCGTTGAGACCGGGGCAGTCCCCGCCGGAGGTCAGGATGCCGATGCGCATGGGCTCATGGTGCCACCGCCGGCCCTCAGGCGATGAGGATGTCCGCGCCCAGCCCGCCGAGCAGGATGCCCAGCGACCCGAGGTTGGCGAAACCGGTCAGCGCGAAGGTGGTGATCGCCTGCGTGCGGGCGCTGAGCGTCTCGGCCACCGGGGTGTAGTTGGCGAAGGCCACGAACTCGTTGAGCACGATCTTCTGGCCCAAGAAGGAGCCGGAGGTGCTGGCCTCGGACCACGGGACACCCACCAGCGTCATGACCGGGGCGAAGACCCAGCCCAGGATCTGCTCGAAGGAGAGGTCGCCGTAGCCGAACCAGCCGCCGACGGTGCCCAGCAGCAGGTTCATCAGCTGGACCAGCGCGATGAAGGCCAGCACCATGGCACCGATCGTCAAGGCGAGCTTGAGCCCCTCCTGCGCGCCGAGCGCGGCCGCCTCGATGACGTTGTCGCCCTCCTCCTCGGCCACGTGCTCGTCCTGCGGGTGCTCGCGGTCCGCGGCCGGTCGGTCGGCACCGGCCACGGTGGCACCGCCGGTGGCCTCGGCACCGCGCACCGCGGCGCCACCGAGCCGGCGACGGTGCTCAGCCCCCCGACCATCACGGCGAACAGCGCCGACTCGTCCAGCCGCCGGATGTACGGCTTGATGAGCAGGGGCGCCTCGGTCTGGCCGACGAAGATGTTCGCCGCGGCGTTGACCGACTCGTAGCGCCCGGTCCCCAGCGCCCACCCGAGGGCGCGACCAATCCCGTTCACCACGAACTGCAGCACCCCGAGGTGGAACAGCACGGCGGTCAACGAGGCGAAGAAGACGATCACCGGCAGCACCTGGAAGGCGAAGACCGAGCCCTCCTCGGGAAGCACCGGGCCGAAGAGGAAGTCGATGCCGGCCCCGGCGGAACCGATCACGGCGGAGACCCCGTCGGCCACGGCCGAGAGAGCGCGCTGACCGGGTTCCCAGTACAGGGTCAGGACGCCGAAGCCGATCTGCAGCCCCAGTGCCGCCAGGACCGTGCGCCAGCGCACGCCCCGCGGTCGGCGGACAGCAACCAGGCGATGAGCAACAGGGCGAGCATGCCGCCCAGCCCCCAGAGGATCGTGAGCAGGTGATCTCCTTTCGGGCCTCACGCTAACCCGGGTCACCGGGCCAGCACGTGACCCCGCTGCGTCGAGAGGCGCCACCACGGGCCGGTGCGCCAGAGGACCGCCTCGCGGTCGTCGCCGAGAAAGCCGAGTGCCTGCGCGCCGAAGGCCAGGCCCCGCGGCCAGCCCACCCCCACGGGGGCGCCCCACACCCGGCGACGCAGGTCGGCCACGGCGGCCGCGCCCGACCCCTCGGGGGCGCCGACGGTGATCTCCTCGATGCCGGCGCGCGCGACGGCGGCGAGGTCGCCCTCATCGATGCGGGCGACGGCCTCCCAGCCCCCGCGCGGCGGGCTGATGCTCGCCCACCCGGCACGGACCTCGGTGGGTGGGACGGAGAAGTCGGCCGTGTCCGCCCCCCGGGCGGCCAGCCGGTCGGTCACCGCCGCCAGCGGGACCACGACGTCCACCGGGCGCGGACACTCTGCCTGCGCCGCCCGCAGACCCAGCACGGTGCCGTCACCGAGCACGCCGGCACCCTGCACCACGCAGACCCAGGTGGCCAGGCGCCCCTCGGCGCACTGCAGGCGCATGGCCCCCTCGGGGTCGAGTCGCTTGGCGCGGCCGGTCAGCACGGCCAGGTCGTCGAGCTCCGAGGGGCCGGGCAGGGTGATGACCGGTTGCCCCTGGGTGCCGCGCGTGTCCGGGGCCGTGGTCACCGGCGGAACACCACCGGGTCGCCGACGTAGCGGCCGAGCACCTCGCGCTCCTCGGCGGTGAGCCGGCGCGGCCGGGCGGCCTCGAAGTCGTAGGTGACGATGGCGGTGCTGGCGTGCAGGGCCACCGGGAGGTCTGCCTCGGTGGGCACCGGCGTGTCCAGGGAGACCGGCGTCTCACCGTGGGCCAGCGGGTGCTCGCGCAGCTCGTACTCCACGGAGAAGCTGCCGCCCGACAGGGTGCCGATCCACATGTCGACCACCACCGGCGCGTACCGGAACTCCACCGGGCGCAAGTACTCCACCTTGTGCGAGGCCACCAGCAGGCCGGTCGACAGGGGACTGGCGCCGGTGAACCACTCGTGCATGCCCTGCACGCGGGCGTCCTCCAGCAGCTGCAGGAAGGTGACGTTGTTGACGTGGCCGTAGGCGTCCTGGTCCGACCACCGCAGCGGCACGTTCAACCGGTAGGGGCGCGGGCCGTGGGTGGTCGAGGGGTGCGTGGTCAGCGAACCGGGCGTGCTCCGGCCGCCGGGGTTGTGCGTCGTCATGGCGCACATGGTCTCAGGCGTGCGCGGCCGTCCGCCTCGGTGACCCCGGGGGCTGCGTGGTTGAGTAGGGCCTGTGACCCCAGAGAACAGTTCCCCCACCGGTTCGCACGACCCCTCCGGCCTGCAGGCCGAGACCCCGGACATGGGCTCCGGCATGCACGGCCGCGCCCCCATCGAGCTTCCGGCGGACCCCTTCGCGCAGCTGCTGGAGGTGCTCGACATCCGGGCCCTGGGCGCGAACACCTTCATCGGGCAGAGCCAGCCGCAGCCGCACGGGCGGGCCTTCGGCGGGCAGGTGCTGGCCCAGTGCGTGATGGCCGCGGGCCGCACGCTGGTGGCCCTGGACGACGACGGGGACCGGTACATCCACTCCCTGCACGGCTACTTCCTGCGCCCGGCGGACTCCTCGCGGGAGATCCGCTTCGAGGTGGAGCGCCTGCGTGACGGGCGCTCCTTCTCCGCCCGCCGGGTGCACGCCTACCAGGACGACAAGGTGCTGCTCTCGATGACCACCTCCTTCCAGGAGCCGGCCGGCGGGCTGGACCACCAGGAGCGGATGCCGGACGTGCCGGCACCGGAGGAGCTGCCCAGCATCTCCGAGCTGCTGGCCGGGGTGGACGACCCGCGGGCGATCTTCCTGACCAAGGGCCGCCCGGTGGACATGCGCTGGGTGGACGCGCCGCTGTACGGCAACAACTTCGCCCGCACCGACCGGCAGAGCGTGTGGGTGCGCTTCACCGGGCAGCTGCCCGAGGACCCGCTGCTGAACGCCGCGGCCAGCTGCTACCTCTCGGACTACACGCTGCTGGAGCCCGTGCTGCGCCGCCACGGCATCCCGTGGACCGACACCCGGCTGCGCCCCGCGAGCCTCGACCACGCGATGTGGTTCCACCGCCGCCCGCGCCTGGACGACTGGATGCTGTACACGCAGTCCTCCCCCTCCGCACAGTCCGGCCGTGGGCTCGGCGTGGGCCGGCTGTTCCACGCCGACGGCACCCTCATGGCCTCGGTCGCCCAGGAGGGCATGGTCCGCATCAAGGAGTGAGACCCGATGCCGCTGCCTGGGCTCCACGAAGGCAACATCCTGTGGCTCGACCTCGAGGACGCAGGTTTCGATTCCTCGATGCTGGCCCTCGTGGAGGCCGAATCGGACGAGTTCGAGTCAGTCCTCGGCTGCCGGGTCCACGTTGGCAGCCGCCGCTCTGACGAAGAGGCCACCTGGACGGTCACGCCACGGTCGGCAACGGACGCCCCCTGCCTGGTCTGGGAGCCTTCCACACTGACTCTGACCTCGCACGCGAACGGACCGAACGAGGTGATGAGCACGATGCAGCTGCTCCACACCGTGGCCAGGCAGCCCCATCAGCCCGCCGTATACCGAGCACCGGACTCCCCGTCGGCTGCTGCTCGCCTCATCCACGACGAGGTGCTCGGCACCTACCCCTCCTTCGCCCTGCGCTCCATCGACCGCCACCAGTGGGTTGGCCGACGCCTGCAGGAGGTTCCCGACACCTGGGCGGCCTTCACCCCCTGGGCCCAGGAATGGGTGGCAGAGCTCGGAGATGCGCACACAGCCGTCATCGCCCGCGACGAGCGGGGCCACAACCTGCCCTACGTCGGCACCTTGACCTCTGATGGTGTGACTCTGGAAGCGATTCCGCCGACAGCACCGGCGTGGAGGCTTGGGGTGCGGCCAGGGTGGGTCGTCACGGTTGACCGCCCCGAGCGTTGGCTGCGCACGACGGGCGCGACTCCCCAGCAGCACGCGCGGGTGGCTGCGCGCCGCGCCCTGGCGGTGCCTGGCGAGGCACGCACCTTCGAGGCCCACGATCCACGCACGGGACGAACCGCATCCTGGGTGGAGAGGCCCCAGGCTCCCGCTCTCTCGGACGTCCTGGAGGTGGAGCCAGGGCCCGATGGCGTGATTCGGCTGCGGCTAGCGGCCTTCCTGCCCGAGATCGGCATCGAGGAGGCCTTCGACGACCTGTGCCGGGGTGCGCGGCCGACGCAGCTGCTGGAGCTTGACCTGCGGGGGAACACCGGCGGGAACCTCCTGCTCGCGATGCGTCTGCGCGACCGATTCCTCCGGGAGCGGACCCGCATCGGATCCAGCGCGTTCAGCACCGGCCGTGGTGGGTTGGCCGCCGTTCGAGCCCGGTGGGCGAATCCCAGCGCACGACCGTGCTGGCCGGGGAGACTCCGAGTGCCGGTGGACTCCATGACCTACAGCGCCGCAGAGGACTTCCTGCTGGGGTTGCAGGGGCTGGACCACGTGACGGTGGCCGGTGAGCGGACCGGCGGTGGCAGCGGACGGCCACGCGCTCTCCCGCTCGGTCCCGGCCTCACGCTGCGCGTCAGCACCGCCATCACCTACGACCGACAGGGGCAGGCCGTGGAGTTCCACGGGGTTCAACCGGACTGACGCGGCGACCCACCCCACGCCTGCGGAGGCCCCTCTGATCCACCGCGCGGTGACACCTCCCCGGCTTCAGGGGGTGTGCATGCCGACGTTCACCACCTGTCCGTCGGGCGCTCGGTAGAAGAAGCGAGTCACGCCCCACGTCTCGTCGGTCAGCGGGTGCACGATCACGAGGCCGGCCTCGACAGCACGATCGTGGGCCTCCTGGACGTCGTCCACGAAGACCGAGAGAACCGGGTTGACCGGTGCGGTCGCGTCCTTCGTCATCAGGCTCAACTGGTGCCCCGCGCCGTCCGCCAGGGTGACGATCCACCCGTGATCCATGACCCGCTGCATCCCGAGCACCACTTCATGGTGCGCAGCTGTCGCCTCCAGGTCCGCCACTGTCAGGATCGGCACAACTCGTTCGATGCGCATACGGGTCAGCCAAGCAGAGGAGAGCGCGACTCCGCCCGCCGGGCCTTCCCCGTCCACGGGTCGGTCCACTCCAGCCGGGTCGCCAGCAGCTGCAGCGGCGTGGAGAAGTCCCCCGTCACCTGCTCGGTCTGCACGGGATAGAGCGGGTCCCCGACGATCGGCAGCCCCAGGTGCGCCAGCTGCACCCGCAGCTGGTGGGTACGCCCGGTGTGCGGGAACAACCGCAGCCGCGCCCGCCCGGTGGCCTCGTCGACTTCCACCACCTCGATGCGGGTGAGCGCGTTCGGCGGCCCGGGCACCACGACCACCTGCTGGCTCCCGCGCTTCTTCACCAGGTGGTGCTCCTGCTCGCCGATCGCCCGCTCCACGCGCTCCGCCAGCCCCAGGCCCTCCACTCCTGGTGACACCGAGAAGGCGCCGGCCGCCTCCTCGGGAGGCAGCGACACCAGCGCCTCGTAGGTCTTGGCCACCTGACGCTTCTCGAAGAGCTGCTGCAGGGGACGCCGGGCCTCCGGGGTGCGGGCGCACAGCAGCACGCCGGAGGTGAGCCGGTCGAGCCGGTGCACCGGCACGGCCTCGGGGAAGTCCTCGCGCACGCGTGCGACCACCGTCTGCTGCACGTGCACCCCGCGCGGGATGGTCGCCAGGAAGGGCGGCTTGTCGACCACCACGCAGTGCTCGTCAGCCTGGAGAACCGGCAGCCCGCCAGGCACCTCGGGCTCGGTCGGGTACGGCCGGTAGAGCCACGCCACGCGGCGGCGAGGCCCCGTGGGCAGGTACTCGGTGGTCGCGTCGACGACGAGCCCGCGGGAGCCGGGTACCCCGTCGTCCACGACCACCTCCCCGGCCTCGACGCCGGCACGGACGAGCTCTGGCTGCCCGGTCACCTCCGCGAGCGCCTCGGCCACCGTGGTCCAGTCCCCGCCCGGCGGGATGCGCACACGGGCGACGCCCACCCCCTCCCGCGATGGCAGGGGGGATGGGCGTCGACGGCGGGGCCGGCTCACTCAGTCACGCGTGAGGCGGCGGTGGGTCACGCGGTGCGGACGCGCGGCGTCCTCACCGAGGCGCTCCACCTTGTTCTCCTCGTACGCCGCGAAGTTCCCCTCGAACCAGTACCAGTTGGCCGGCTCCTCCTCGGTGCCCTCGTAGGCGAGGATGTGGGTGGCGACGCGGTCCAGGAACCAGCGGTCGTGGCTGATGACCACGGCGCACCCGGGGAAGTTCAACAACGCGTTCTCCAGGGAGCCCAGGGTCTCGACGTCGAGGTCGTTGGTGGGCTCGTCGAGCAGCAGCAGGTTGCCGCCGGCCTTCAGGGTCAACGCGAGGTTGAGGCGGTTGCGCTCACCACCGGAGAGCACTCCGGCCTTCTTCTGCTGGTCCGGCCCCTTGAAGCCGAACTGTGAGACGTAGGCACGGCTGGGGATCTCCACCTGGCCGACCTTGATGTAGTCCAGCCCGTCGGAGACGACCTCCCACAGGGTCTTCTCGGAGTCGATGTTCTCGCGGCTCTGGTCGACATAGCTGATCTTGACCGTCTCGCCGACCTTCACGGTGCCGGCGTCCGGCTCCTCCAGCCCGACGATGGTCTTGAACAAGGTCGTCTTGCCCACCCCGTTGGGCCCGATGATCCCGACGATGCCGTTGCGCGGCAGGTCGAAGGTCAGGTCCTTGATGAGGGTGCGGTCGCCGAAGCCCTTGGTGAGCTCCTCGACCTCGATAACCTGGGCGCCCAGGCGCGGGCCCGGCGGGATCTGGATCTCCTCGAAGTCCAGGGTCCGCATCTTCTCGGCCTCGGCGGCCATTTCCTCGTAGCGGGCCAGACGCGACTTGGACTTGGTCTGACGGCCCTTGGCGTTGGAGCGCACCCACTCGAGCTCCTCGGCGAGGCGCTTCTTGAGCTTGGCGTCCTTCTTGCCCTGGACGGCCAGGCGCTCCTGCTTCTTCTCCAGGTAGGTGGAGTAGTTGCCCTCGTAGGGGTACAGGCGGCCGCGGTCGACCTCGCAGATCCACTGCGCGACGTTGTCGAGGAAGTAGCGGTCGTGGGTCACGGCCAGGACGGCGCCCTCGTAGTCCGCCAGGTGCTGCTCCAGCCACAGGACGCTCTCCGCATCGAGGTGGTTGGTGGGCTCGTCGAGCAGGAGGAGGTCGGGCTTGCTCAGCAGGAGCTTGCACAGCGCGACGCGGCGGCGCTCACCACCCGAGAGGTGGGTGACGGGCTCGTCGGCCGGCGGGCAGCGCAGCGCGTCCATGGCCTGCTCGAGCTGGGAGTCGAGGTCCCAGGCGTCGGCGTTGTCGATCTTCTCCTGGAGCTTCCCCATCTCCTCCATGAGCGCATCGAAGTCGGCGTCGGGGTCGGCCATCTCGGCCGAGATCTCGTTGTAGCGGTCGAGGTCTGCCTTGATCTGGCCCATCCCCTCCTCGACGTTCTCGCGCACGGTCTTGGACTCGTCCAGCGGCGGCTCCTGCAGCAGGATGCCGACGGAGTAGCCGGGCGTCAGCCGGGCCTCTCCGTTGCTGGGCTGGTCGAGCCCGGCCATGATCTTGAGGATGGTGGACTTGCCGGCCCCGTTGGGACCGACGACGCCGATCTTGGCCCCGGGGTAGAAGGACATGGTGACGTCATCGAGGATGAGCTTGTCACCGACGGCCTTGCGGGCCTTGGACATGGTGTAGATGAACTCCGCCATGGGAGCTGAGTCTAGGCCGTGGCGCGACGCCCCGGGACCGTGGCCGGGCACCCGGGGCCCGCGCGCCCGGCACTCAGGCGGAGACCACCTCGGGCTCGGGCTCGGGAGCCACCCCCGCCTCCTGGTCCTGGGGGGCCGGCTCCACGAACACCGGCAGCGAGCTCTCCGCTGCCGTGACCGCCGCCTCGGCGGCCACCGCACGCAGGCGCTGGCGCTCCTCCTCGGCGTCGCCGACCTGCGGCATGGGCGGGCTCGCGACCTTCACGAAGCAGGACTGCCCCCGCGAGAGGTCGTGCCCCACGGCGGTGGCCTCGAGCTCCACGGTGGTGCCGCTGCGCTCGTCGGTGGACCAGTCCTGGATCCGCAGCCGGCCGTGCACGATCACCGGCTGCCCCTTGGTCAGCGAGCGGTAGAGGTTCACCGCCTGGTTGCGGAAGGCGCACACCGTCATCCAGTTGGTGGCCACGGTGTCGACCACCCCGGTGGAGCGGTCCACCCGGTTGATGTTCTGCGCCAACCGGAAGGTCAGGAAGGCCGTGCCGCTGCGCCCCTGGCGCAGGATCGGCTGGGTCGCCACGTTGCCGGTCACGGTCAGGTAGGTCTCGCTCATGGTTCTCTCCCCACTGGGCCGGCCCGGTTGGCCGGCGGTCAGCACACCGTGGCCAACCGGGCAGCCGGCCCGTCACCGACGGCAAGCCACCCTGTGGACGAGCAGAGGTCAGCGGAGGGCGGAGTGCAGCAGCTCCCGGGTGCGGCGGTGCCGGTCCAGCACCTCGTTCACCGGGTCGAGCACACGCGTCTGGGCCACCTCGCCGATCGCCCCGTGCATCTCGCGGGCGACCTGACGGCGACGCCGCCGCGCCCCGAATCCCGCGATGAACCGCGCCAGCAGCGCCAGCAGCAGCCCCAGTGACAGGCCCCCCACCAGCAGCAGGGCCGGGATCGGCAGGCCGCGCCAGGTAGGCGGCTCCCCCAGCGGCAGGTGAAGGAAGCCCTCACCGAGTGCGAGCGCGACCAGCCACAGCAGGCCCACGACCGTCGCGAGCAGGAGCAGCCACTGCAGGACGCCGACGACCGGCCACCACCAGCTCGAGCGTTGCTGCACGCCGGTGCGGCGCACGGCGGTGTCCAGCTCGTCGGACAGCCGGTCGATCGGGGGGACGGCGGCATCCATGACCGCCTCGGCCCACCGGCGCGGCAGGCCGACCGCCGCGGCGTCACCCACCTCGCGGCAGGCCAGGTCCACCGCGGAGGTCGCGGTCTGCGAGGCCTGCGGGATGGAGGACCGCCCGCGCGCCGGGGAGAAGTCACGATCGCCGGCCGACTCCCCCTCCCCCAGGCGCAGGCGCTTGAGGGGGTCCGGACGCAGGTGGCGCACCCAACGCGTCACCGGCCACCCCGTGGCGGCGGTGGCGCGGCGCAGGTGGTCGGCCTCCACGGCCCGCAGCACGGTCGGCACGCCCGCGGCACGGCTCAGTGCCGGCACCAGCCGGTCGTCCCCGGGCAGGCTGATCTCCGGCTCCCGCTCGCCCACCGAGTCCAGCAGGGCCTCGGCGGAGGTGCGCACGTCGCCCAGGAGGCGGGCCCGCACGGCCCGCTTCTCGGCCACGATCTGCGCCAGTGCGTCACGCAGTGCGTCCAGACCCAGCCCGGTGCGCGCCGAGACCGGCAGCACCACCACGTCACCCACCCCGTCGCGCGCGAGCAGGCCCCGCAGGTCGGCCAGCACCTGCTCGCGCGCATCGGGCGGCAGCAGGTCGGCCTGGTTGAGGGCTACCAACATCACCGTGTCGTGGTGGCGCCGGGCCCGGATGTAGTCGTCGTGCATGCGGGCGTCGGCGTACTTCTGCGGGTCGGTCACCCACAGGAAGAGGTCCGCCATCTCCAGCACGCGGTCGGCCTCGGCGTGGTGCGCCGTCTCCCGGGAGTCGAAGTCCGGCAGGTCGAGCAGCACCAGCCCGTCCAGCGCCCCGGGGGCCACCGCAGCGGCCTCCTCGCCCTCCGGTCCGCCCTCGGCACGGTGACGGCGGTGGACCCCGATCCAGTCCAGCACCTCGGTGGCCGGCGCCGACCCCCAGACCACGGCCGATGTGGTGGACGTCGTCGGTCGCTTGATGCCCGGCTCGGTCACCTGCGCACCCGCCAGCGCGTTGGTCAGCGAGCTCTTGCCCGACCCGGTGGCACCGGCCAGCGCCACGATGGTGTGGTCCCCCGCCAGGGCGGTCCGCTCGTCCACCTTGGCCGCGACCGTGCCGGCCCGCCCGGCGGCCACCGGCTCCAGCTCCCGTCCGCCGCTGGCCACGGCCTCGCTCAGCGCGACCGCGCGCTCCCGCAGGTGGGTCCGCTGCTCCTCCTGGTCCCGGTCCTGCCCGGTCGCCCCCCCCTCGCGCCCTCGCCCACCGAACGTGCTCATCGCTGGACCTCCACCTCGGCGGCGGCCGAGCGCAGGTGGGCGGCCACCTCCGGGCTCACGCCCACGTCCGCCAGCACCCGCTCGTAGCGCGCCCGCTCCTGGTCCAACAGGGTGCCGACGCGCTCCATGAGGTTGCGCCGGGCCGCAGCCGCGAGCGAGCGCACGGCCTGGTCGCCGAAGACGGCCTCCAGCAGGCGCTGGGCCACCACGGCCGAACCGCCGGCGATGGCCACCTCGCTGCCCAGCAGCGCCCCGCCGGTGCTGGCGAACACCAGCACCATCAGCAGCACCCCGATGCCGTTGACGCCCAGGGCCAGGTACCGGGCCGTGGTGCGCTTGCTGCCGGCCTGCTTGCGGACGAGGTCCAGCACGTCGGACTGCCAGTCGTGCACCAGCTGCTGGCTGCGTTCGCGCACCCCCGCCCCGGGACGTGCCAGGTCGGGGTGCCGCTCCAGCAGCGCCTCACCAGCCGGATCGGCCCGCCAGGCACGTGCGGTGACCGCGGCGGCGGCCTCGAGCTGGGCCTCCAACAGCTGCGCGACGCCGTCCTCCAGCGCCTCCCCGAGGTCGTCGGTGGTCGCGGTGCGCGGCTTGCCCGTCACGAAGGAGGTGATGCGGTCGCGCAGGCGACCGACGCCCGCATCGAGCTGCTTGAAGATCTCCCCGGTGCCCACGAGCTCCTGCCAGCGGGCCAGCACCTCACCGCGCAGCAGGGAGCCGTCGCTCATGGCCTCCTCCACCCGGCCCCGGGCGTCGGCATGCCCGCGGCGGGCGTCCTCGCGCAGGCTCTCGACCACCGAGACCTGGGCGTCCACCCCCTCGGCGACCTGCAGGGAACGGCGCTGCAGCGAGGCCAGCGTGCCGGCCAAGGTGCGGCGGATGACCGCCTGCCGGGCGTCGGCGTCGTCGGCCAACGAGTGCAGCCACCCGCGCAGGGCGCGCACCTCCTCGGACGGGAGGAGCCCGTCCTCGGTGAGGTGGGACTCCGGGACGGAGAACACCGGCGCGTCGCCCAGCCCCTGCTCGCGCAGCATCGCCGAGAAGTCCGTGCGCACCTCCTCCATGGCGCCCTCGGGCACGCGGTCGAGCACGAGTGCCACGGAGGTGCCGCGCTCGGCGGCCTGCAGCAGCATCTGCCACGGCACGGCGTCGGCGTAGCGGGCGGCCGTGGTGACGAACACCCACAGGTCCGCCGCGCCCAGCAGTTGGCGGGCGAGTTCGCGGTTGGCCTGCACCACCGAGTCGATGTCCGGGGCGTCCAGGAGCGCGAGGCCGGGCCGCAGGGTGCGGGACTCCACCAAGCGCACCGCACCGGCATCGGCGTCGTCGCCCTCACCCCCGGTGACCCGGGCCAGCTCCGGCAGCACGCGGTCGGTGGTGAACCAGCCCGCATCGCTGGGGTGGTGGATCAGCACCGACGCGCGGGTGGTCGGGCGCAGCACGCCACTGCGCGTCACCACGCCGCCCAGCAGGGAGTTCACCAGGGTGGACTTGCCGGCCCCGGTCGACCCTCCCACCACGCAGAGCAGCGGGGCGTCCAGGGCCTTCAGGCGGGGGAGGGCGTAGTCGTCGAGCTGGCGCAACAGCTGACCGCGCTGGTCGCGGGCCTCTGCGGCGCGGGGCGCCTCCAGCGGAAAGCGCGCGGCCGCGACGGCACCACGCAGGTCGGTCACGGCATCGAGAAGCTCGGGGTCCACGCGCTCAGTCACGGTGCACAGACTAGGCCCCCGGACCGCCGGGCGAGAGCAGGCTCGTGCCCCCGGCGCGATTCGAACGCGCAACCATCGGATTAGAAGGCCGGTGCTCTGTCCATTGAGCTACGGGGGCGGGCGGCGGCGCGTGCGCAGGCACACGCCCACGGCGCAGGAGCCAAGTCTAGGACCTGAGCCCCGGGGTCCCGGCGAAGCGCGCACGCAGCGCGGGCAGCCGCTCGAGGAGCTGCTGCTGCTCGGCCACCTCCCGCACCTCCCAGGCCGGGGCCGGACGACGGTCCACCGGTCCGTGGGCGCGGTGGTACCGGTCGAGCCGCGCCCGCAGGTGGGCCAACCGGGTGGCCAGGCGCTGGAACTCCCGCATCGCCCGGCGCCCGTCGCGCCCGGCAGCACTTTCGGCCCAGGCCACGGCCCGGCGACGCTCGGGGGCGTGCCCCACCATCCGGGCCTCGAAGCCGGTGAGCCACCCGCTGCGCACGTACGCCTCAAGGTGGCGGCTGACGTGGCGCAGCTCGTACCGGCGCACCCACACCACGAAGACCAGGAAGGCGATGAACACCGGCACCTCGAAGAGCAGGTAGAGCAGCAGCCAGCCCGCCTGCAGCACCACCGACAGATTCCAGATGCCGTGCAGCAGGACGGCCGCGCACCAGCCGAGGACCGGCAGGGCGAAGCGCCACCCCGCACTGCGGCTGAGCACCGCCCGCCCCACGGCCGCGCCGATGCACACCGTGAACAGCGGGTGCGCGAACGGGCTGGCCAGGCCGCGCATGACGAAGGTGGCCGTCAGGCCCTCGGCGCCGAGCTCCCCCAGGGCCGTGGCGAAGTAGAGGATGTTCTCCACGAACGCGAAGCCCGCCGCCACCACGCCCGCGTACACGATGCCGTCGACCACCCCGTTGAGCTGGCGGGGGCGGAACCACCACAGGCCGAGCAGGAAGGCCCCCTTGAGCGACTCCTCGGCAAGCGGCGCCACGATCACCGCGGCCACCGCATCGGCCGGGAGGGACATGACCGACGCGATCGCGTAGCCGACCTCGTTGATGATCAGGGCGAACCCGGTGGCGACGATCGCCCCCCAGGCCAGCGCGAGGGCCAGCAGCCACCCGGGTTCCCGCTCGAAGGAGTCGAGCCACAGGAAGACCGGCACCACGATGCACAGGGGGATCGCGGCGAGCAGGGCCATCAGCGGCAGCTCGACGTCGCCGAACTGCAGCCCGAAGGTCAGCCCCATCACCACCGCCCCGATGCCGAAGAGGATCACCAGCAGGCCGACCACGGCGACGATGGCCGGCCAGCCACGGGGTTGCGACGCAGGCCGCGGCGTGGAGGACATGGGCACACCCTAGGAGCACCCGCCGAAAGACACGCGGCTGGTTACCCTTCAGGGGTGAGCAGCCCTTCGCAGACCACGCCCCCCGCCCCCGACGAGCGCCCCAACCCCAGCGGCAACCCGCGGGCCCTGGACGACCGCATCGTCTGGATCGACTGCGAGATGACGGGTCTGGAACCCACCGACGTCCTGGTCGAGATCGCCGCCCTGGTGACGGACTTCGAGCTCAATGTGCTGGGTGAGGGCGTGCAGGTGGTCATCCGCCCCGACGACCTCGGGGCGCTCGAGGGGCTCAACCCGGTGGTGCAGAAGATGCACACCGCCAGCGGCCTGCTGGAGGAGATCCAGCACGGCGTCTCCGCCGCCGAGGCCGAGCGGCAGGTGCTCGAGTACGTGCGCCAGTGGGTCCCGGTCGCGGGCAAGGCCCCCCTGGCCGGGAACTCCATCGCCACCGACCGGCGCTTCCTGGCCGCGGAGATGCCCGAGCTCGACGGCTACCTGCACTACCGGCTGATCGACGTCTCCTCCGTCAAGGAGCTGTCCCGCCGGTGGTTCCCCCGCGCCTGGTACAACGCCCCGGAGAAGGCCGGCGGCCACCGCGCCCTGGCGGACATCCGCGAGTCGATCGCCGAGCTGGCCTACTACCGCGATGCGGTGTTCGTGGCCCCACCCGGCCCCTCCACGGACGAGGCCCGCGAGGTCGCGGCCCGGCACACGGCCGACGACTGACCCCGCCGTTCACGAGCACCCCCTGGCAGGGGTTAGGATGTTCCCCGCTGTCCGGCGCCGATCCCTCGGATGACGGCGGACATCAGCATGGTGGGCGTAGCTCAGCTGGTAGAGCACCGCGTTGTGGTCGCGGTGGTCGCGGGTTCAAGTCCCGTCGCTCACCCCACGGAAGGGCCCGGGATTCTGCGGAATCCCGGGCCCTTCTTCTCGTTCGTCCCCCGCGGGCCCCGCTCAGTCGGTGAACACCCCGCTGTAGGCGTTGAGCGCCGGCTGCCCGCCGAGGTGGGCGTAGAGCACGGTGGGGTCGCGCGAGATCACGCCGGCGCGCACGAGGTCGATGAGGCCCGCCATGGACTTCCCCTCGTACACCGGGTCGATGATGATCCCCTCGAGCTCGCCGGTCAGGCGGATGGCGCCCAGGGTGGACTGCACGGGGATGCCGTACTCGTCGCCGGCCCAGCCCTCCCGCACGTCGATCTCGTCGTCGGCGAACCCGGCGATCATGCCCGCGTGCGTGGAGCCGGTCACGGTGCACACCACGATGGTGTCGAAGAAGACACCCAGCTCCTCCTCCTGCTGCGCCACCTCGTGCGCCCAGTTCGCGAAGCCCAGCCGCCGAGCGGGTGCCCGGACGCTCCGGCCGGGATCGGGCAGGGCGTGCCACCGGAGTCATGGACCGACTGCATGGCCTCCTCCCAGGGCGGGGGATGCCGATGTCGAAACCGGCCGGATCCAGGCGCACGTCGGCGCATCGAGTACGCGGGTAGGACGCAGCCGACCCCGCCGTGGTGGTCCACGACGGGGTCGACGGGTGCAGGCAGGCGCCCGCGCGCAGGTCAGTGCTCAGTCACGCGAGCTGGCGCGGGGCGGGGCCTGCGCGGTGGCCTCCAGACGCACCTCGCGGGCGTCGTCCACCAGCGCTTGCTCCTTCTTCGCAGCCTTCTCGGCACCAGCCTCGCCGCGCAGGTGGAGCGTCATCTCCTCCTCCGCGCGCTGGCCGCGCTTGAGCTCACGCATGCGCTCGGCCTCGGCATCGATCTCCGCGCCCAGCAGCAGCACGGTGTTCGTGAGCCACAGCCACAGCAGGAAGACGATCACACCGGCCATGGAGCCGTAGGTCGCGTCGTAGTTGCCGAAGTTGGCGATGTAGAACCCGAAGGCGGCGCTGGCCAGGACCCAGATCAGGAAGGCCAGGATGGCACCGGGGGTCAGGATCTGACGCGGCAACTTCACGTTCGGGGTGGCCCAGTAGAGCAGACGGATGATGAAGATGACGATGAGGGCGGCCGCCGGCCACTTGGCCCAGGCCCAGATGGTGGTGGCGAGGTCACCCAGGCCCACCACCCCGAACACGGACTCGGCAACGGGACCGGTCAGGACGAAGGACAGGCCCAGCACGGCCACCAGCAGGAGCACCAGCACGGTGACCAGCACCATCACCGGGCGCAGCACCCAGAAGGGACGCCCCTCGGGCACCTCGTAGATGCGGTTCATCATGCGGCTGAAGCCGTTGACGTAGTTCGAGGCGGACCACAGGGCACCGAGCAGACCGAGGGCCAGCGCGAGCCCGGCACCGGAGGACTCCTGCTGCTTGGTGATGAAGTCCTCGATGAAGGTGTACCCGGTCGACTGCGGGTCGGCCCCGAGGTCCACCGCGATCTGCAGGAAGGCCTGAGTCGTGGACTCCCCCTGGCCGAACACGCCCAGCAGCGACACCAGACCAATGATGGCCGGAAAGATCGAGAGCACCGCGAAGTAGGTGAGGCCGGCCGCCAGGTCGGTGCACCCGTCGTCGGTGAACTCGTACAGCGCCCGCCGGGCCACCAGCTTCCAGTCGTCGCCGGTGAGTTTCTCGTCGTCGTCTCCGTCGCGGGAGGCCACGGTGCGGCGGTCCCCATCGCGGCCGGGGGCTGAGCCGGCGGACGATGCGCGACCGTCACGGGAGTCCCCAGCATCCCGCCGCGCAGCGGGATCGGCCTCCCGCTCCCACTGCGCCACCTGGGCGCGGCGACGCGCCGCCCGGTCGCGGGCCACCTGGCCCTCCACCTCCTCCGTGGAGTGGCGGGCGGTCCAGAACTCGTCTTCGGTCGGTGTCATCGGCATCCTCGCGGCGTGTGGTCATGACGGCTGATCGCCCCCATAGTGACCCACGAGGGCCTGCGGGGCGCACCGCACCGCCGCGGGACCGCCGATTTCGCATCCCTCGAGGACTCTGCTATTGTGCTCCCTCGTTGCGCCAATAGCTCAATTGGCAGAGCAGCTGACTCTTAATCAGCGGGTTCGGGGTTCGAGTCCCTGTTGGCGCACCAGAGCAGAACGGCGAGAGCCTCGGTCCACACCGGGGCTCTCGCCGTTCTCGTGGGCCCCACGGACCTCCGATGCTCTGTCGGAGTTCGTGAGAGGCGCCACATCCGGGCCCCAGTTTCACGCAATCCCTTGATTCACAGCCGTCCGCCTGTGAGGATGAATCTCGGGCGATCCGGTGTTAACGACTGCTGGCGGCTTCTCGACATGAGGTCGACGACACGATGCGCCCGGGAACTCGAGTCCCTGGCCACGGATCCAGATCAGGACGCAACAGCGACATCTCACCCTCACACGGTGTTCTCGAAAGGTAGGACATGGACTGGCGAAGCAAAGCGGCCTGTCTCGACGAGGACCCGGAACTGTTCTTCCCCATCGGGAACACGGGCCCGGCCATCGAGCAGATCGAGAAGGCCAAGAAGGTCTGCGCGCGGTGCGAGGTCACAGAGACCTGCCTGCAGTGGGCGATCGAGACCGGCCAGGACGCCGGCGTGTGGGGCGGTCTCTCCGAGGACGAGCGCCGCGCCCTGAAGCGACGCAACGCGCGCGCCCGCCGCGCCAGCTGAGACCCGCGAGCGCCAGCTGGGGTCCGCAGCACGGGGCCGCACCACCGCAGCGGTGGTGCGGCCCTCTGTCACACCCGGGCGGTGAAGGTGGCCCGGGTACCCCGGGGCGTGTTCGCCTCCCAGGTGACCGTCCCCCCGAGATCCCCGACCAGGGCCTCCACGATCTGCCGCCCCAGCCCGGTGCCGGCTGCGCCCGCATCGGGGTCGATGCCCGGCCCGTCGTCGCTGATCGACACCGTCAGCGTCGGGTCCCCCTCGCCGGGCCGCGCCATCCGACGCGCCCCCACCACCACCTCCACCGTGCCGTCCCCGGCGTGGGTGACCGCGTTCTGCACCAGCTCGCTCACGACCATGGCGACTGCTGAGGCCTGGGCCGAGCCCATCTCCCCGAAGCTGCCCTCGCGGCGGTGGGTGATGCGCTGGTCCCCCTCCCCCTCCCCCTCCCCCGCGCCGGTGAGGTCCACCACCAGCCCCACCACCCGGTCGACGACGCGGTCCACGTCCACGACCTCCTCCGCCGTCTGCGCCAGGGTCTCGTGCACCACACTGATGGCGCCCAGACGGTGCACCGCGGTCTCCAGCGCGGCCCGCGCCGCCTGGTCCTCCACCCGCCGGGCCTGGAGGCGCAGCAGGGCGCTGACGGTCTGCAGGTTGTTCTTGACGCGGTGGTGCACCTCCCGCACGGAGGCCTCACGTGAGACGAGTGCCTCCTCGCCCCGCCGCAGGCTGGTGACGTCCCGCATCAGCACCAGAGCCCCGGCCCGGCGCCCGTCGACGACCACCGGGATGGCCCGCACCGACACCTGCACCGCCCCGGTGTCGATCTCCGACCACCAGGCGGCGCGCCCCGTGAGCACCACCGGCAGCGCCTCGTCCACGGGCGTGAGGCTGCCCGATGCGGTGCGCGGCAGCTCCGAGACCATGTCCACCAGGCGCTGCCCGGGGACGGCCCCCGAGACGCCCAGCCGGTGCAGCGCGGAGACGGCGTTCGGGCTGGCGTACTGCACCACCCCGGAGGCGTCCAGGCGCAGGACCCCGTCCCCCACGCGTGGGGCGCCCCGCCGGCGCCCCGTCGCCGCGGCGAGGGTGGGGAACTCCCCCTGGGAGATCATCGTCATCAGGTCGTCGGCCATGGCGCGGTAGCGCTGCTCCAGGCTCGAGGAGCTGCGCATCACCGAGGCCAGCGTGTGGCGGCTGAGCACCGCCCCGCAGTCGTCCTTCTGGTGGGAGGCGCGCACCCCCACCACGTCCTCGTCCACGACCCGCCCGGCGCTCAGCTGACGGCCGCCCAGGTGGACACGGCCCCCGGTGCGGGCGGCCCAGGCCAGACCCTGCATGCCCTCGCTGTCCCGCCCCACCACGTCCTCCACGAAGACCATCTGCGAGGTGGTGGGGCGGGCGTGCGCCACGGCGAGCCAGGTGTCCGGCTCGCCGGCCACGGCGGCGGGCTGGCGGACCCAGAGGACCAGGTCCGCCATCGACAGGTCCGCGAGGAGCTGCCAGTCCCCCACCAGCAGCCTCAGCCAGTCGAGCTCGACGTCGCTGAGGTCTGCCAGCAGGGTCTCGGGGTGGAGGGTCAGGAGCTGGCCCCCAGCTGCACCACCGAGCGCAGCGTGCGGACGGCGACGCTCAGCGGCGCGACACCCGGCTCGTCGAGCGCGTGGATGTCGTCCAGCATCGCCTCGGTCCGGGCGATGGCGTCGGCGTTGCCCTCCGCCCAGGCCTGGACCCGCTCCTGCGGGCTGCCCTCGGCATCGCTGGCGGCGATGGCGCGCGTCAGCTCGAGGTGGACGCCGTACAGGTCGTCCCGCAGGGCACCGCGAGCCAGCGCACCCCAGCGGTCGCTCTCCGGCAGGCCCGCCACCTCGTTGAGGAGGCGGTCGAAGCCGAAGTGCTCGCTGGCCGCGAAGTACAGGCGCGTGAGCTCCTCGACGTCCTGGTCGAGCTCCCCGGCCAAAGAGACCACGTCCAGCAGCGAGTACACGTCCAGCAGCGCCGCCGTGGTGGAGGCGAGCTCCTCCGGCACGCCCTGCTCGGTGAGTCGGTCCCGGTAGGTGGTGTACCGCTCGGCCTCCTGGCCGTGGAGCATGTCCGCCACCCGCGGGCCGACCGCCGCGACCGACTCGCGGAAGCGCTCGATCTCGCTGGCGATCTCCATGCTGGCCGGGCGTGAGGTGACGAACCACCGCATCGACCGGTCCAGCAGGCGACGGAACTCCAGGTACATCGAGGTCTGGGCCTCGGTGGGCACCTGGTTGTCCAGCGCCTCGACCTGCTCGACGAAGCCCCGCAGGTCGAACACCTCGCGGGCCACCACGAACGCCCGGGCCACGTGGTCCGGCTGGGCGCCGGTCTCCTCCAGTGCGCGGAACGCGAACGTGATGCCGCCGCGGTTCACCATCGAGTTCACCACCGAGTTGACGATGATCTCGCGGCGCAGCGGGTGGGCCATGATCTGCTCGGGGAAGCGCTCCCGCATCGCCGGCGGGAGGTACTCCAGCAGGGTGCTGGTGAACCACTCGTCGTCCGGCAGGTCACTGTCCAGCAGCGCGTCCTTGAGGTGCAGCTTGGCGTAGGCCAGCAGCACGGCGAACTCCGGGGAGACCAGGCCGTGGCCGTCCTCGATGCGCCGGTTGAGCTCCCGGGTGGAGGGCAGGAACTCCAGCTCGCGGTCCAGACCGGCGTTGCGCTCCAGGAACTTCATGAGCCGCTGGTGCACCGGTGCCATCCGGGCCTCCCGGGCGCGGGCGTTGCCCAACAGCACGTTCTGCTCGTAGTTGTCGCGCAGCACACGGTCGGCGACGTCCTCGGTCATGGAGAGCAGCAGCTCGTCGCGCTCCTCCTGCCCGAGCTCGCCCTTGCGGACCAGCTCGTTGAGCGGGATCTTGATGTTGACCTCCTGGTCGGAGGTCGCCACACCGGCGGAGTTGTCGATGGCGTCGGTGTTGATGCGCACGCCCGAGCGGGCGGCCTCGATGCGGCCGAGCTGGGTAGCACCCAGGTTGCCGCCCTCGCCGACCACCTTCGCGCGCAGCTCGGAGCCGTTGATGCGAATGGGGTCGTTGGCGCGGTCCCCGACGGAGTCGTTCGACTCGTCGGTGGCCTTGATGTACGTGCCGATGCCGCCGTTCCAGACCAGGTCGACCGGCGCCTTGAGCAGGGCGTTGATGAGCTCGTTGGGGGTGAGCTTCTCGACCTCGTCGTCCAGGCCCAGCGCCTCGCGCATCTGCGGGGTGATGTCCACGCTCTTGGCCGAGCGCTCGAACACGCCGCCGCCCTCGCTGATGAGCTCGGGGTCGAAGTCCGCCCAGGTGGTGCGGGGGGTCTCGAACAGGCGCTTGCGCTCGGTGAAGGTGGCCGCGGCGTCCGGCGTCGGGTCGACGAACACGTGCAGGTGGTTGAAGGCACCCACCAGGCGGATGTGCTCGGAGCGCAGCATGCCGTTGCCGAACACGTCGCCGCCCATGTCACCGATGCCGACGACCGTGAAGTCCTCGCTCTGGGTGTCGTGGCCCATCTCGCGGAAGTGCCGCTTCACGGACTCCCAGGCGCCGCGGGCGGTGATGCCCATACCCTTGTGGTCATAGCCCGCGGAGCCACCGGAGGCGAAGGCGTCACCCAGCCAGAAGCCGTAGGCCTCGGAGATGGAGTTGGCGAGGTCCGAGAAGGACGCGGTGCCCTTGTCGGCCGCCACCACCAGGTAGGTGTCGTCGCCGTCGTGGCGCACCACGTCCCGGGCCGGCACGACCTCGCCCTCGACCAGGTTGTCGGTGACGTCGAGCATCCCGGAGATGAAGCGGGTGTAGGCGCGCTTGCCCTCCGCCATCCAGGCGTCCCGATCCTCGGCGGGGTCCGGCAGCTGCTTGGCGAAGAAGCCGCCCTTGGAACCGCTGGGTACGATGACGGCGTTCTTCACCATCTGGGCCTTCACCAGGCCGAGCACCTCGGTGCGGAAGTCCTCCCGACGGTCGGACCACCGCAGGCCACCACGGGCCACCGGGCCGAAGCGCAGGTGCACGCCCTCCACCGACGGGCCGTAGACCCAGATCTCGAACATCGGCCGGGGCTGCGGCAGCAGGTCGATGTCGCGCGGGCTCAGCTTGAGGCTCACGTACGGCTTCGGCTCGCCGTCGAGGTCCGCCACGTAGAAGTTCGTGCGCAAGGTGCCCCGGAGCACGGAGACCAGGCCGCGGATGATCCGGTCGTGGTCGAGGCTCGCCACGTCGTCCAGCAGCTCTCCGAGCTCGGTCAGGTGCTCCTCAGAGGCCTCGCGCCGCTCCTCGACAGTGCCCTCGCGGGTCGGGTCGAAGCGGGCCTCGAAGGCCGCCACGAACGCCCGGGCCACCTTCGGGTTGGTGGTCATCGCGCCCTCGATGTAGGGCAGCGAGAAGCGCGACCCGGCCTGGCGCAGGTACCGGGCGTAGGTGCGCAGGATGACGACCTGGCGCCAGGACAGCCCGGCGGTGAGGCTCAGCGAGTTCAGCGAGTCGGACTCCGCCCCGCCACCCCAGGTGGCGGTGAAGGTGTCCTCGAAGCGGCGAGCGACGTCATCGGCATCGCCGAACTCCCCGCCGTCCCACAGGTCGGCCGAGGGCGCCCGCAGGCCCACGTCGTAGATGCGGGTGGCGGCGGCGTCGTCGCGCACCAGGTAGGGGCGCTCGTCCACGACCTCCAGACCGAAGTCGGTGAAGACCGGCAGCAGGTCCGAGAGCGTGGCCGGACCGCGACGGTACACCTTGAGGCGACGGTCGGTGTCGGGCGACTCGGTCTTGTCGTCGCGGTAGAGGTGCACCGCGACGTCGTCGTCCTCGAGGTGCTCCAACCGACCCAGGTCCTCCAGTGCCACCGGCGGCTCGAAGTCCTCCTTGTAGGACTGCGGCAGGGCGGCCAGGCGCGGCAGCAGACCGGCGTCGTCGATGCCGTTGGTCTCGCTGATCTCCGTGACCCGCTCGTCCCAGGTTTGGGTGGCGTCCAGGAGGTTGTGCTCGAGCTCCTCGGTGTTGATCTCACCGAAGTCCCGCCCGGAGGGCAGGCGCACCACGAACCGCAGGCGCGCCATCGCGTCGTCGGTCACCGAGGCGGTGAACTCCACCAGGTCGGTGTCGAAGTGCTCCTCGAGCTGCGCCGTCATGGTGCGGCGCACGTGCGTGTTGTATCGGTCGCGCGGCAGGTAGACCAGCAGCGTGATGTACCGGCCGAACTCGTCGCGGCGCAGGATCACCGACGGGCGGCGCGCGGAGTGGATCCACAGCACCTCGTGGGCGATGGCCTCCAGCTCGCTGGCCGAGGCCTGGAAGAGGTCGTCGCGGGGCAGGTTCTCCAGCACCGCGACGAGGTCCTTGCCGGAGTGGCTGGTGGAGCTGAAGCCCGAGGCGTCCAGCACGGTCTGCACCTTCTCGCGCACCACCGGGATCTCCCGCACGGAGGCCGAGTAGACCGATGAGGTGAGCAGGCCCAGGATCCTGATCTCACCGGTGACCTCGCCCGCGTCGTCGAAGGTGCGCACCCCCACGTAGTCCAGGTGGGCGTCGCGGTGCACCGTGGCCCGGCTGTTCGCCTTGGTCATGGTCAGCGGACGCGGCTCGCGGGCGCCGGCCCGGGCCTCCGGACGCATCTTGGTCACGTCGTGGGACAGCGCGCGGTCTCCGCGCAGGATGCCCAGGCCGGAACCCTCCTCGGCGCGCAGGCCCAGCTCGCCCTCGACCTCGGCGAGCTCGTACTCACGGATCCCCAGCAGGGTGAAGTGGTCGTCGCCCAGCCAGGCCAGGAGCTCGGCGGCGTGGGCGGCCTCCTGCGCGTCCACGGTGCTCGGCGGGTCGGTGCGCATCCGCTCGGCCAGTGCCTGGACCTCGGCCCGCATGGGCTCCCAGTCGGCGACGGCCACCCGGACGTCCTCGAGGACGCGCTCCAGGTTCTCGCAAATTTCCTCGGGCCGCGGCGACGGGGTCGCCGGCCGGATGGTGAGGTCCATCCACGACTCGAGGACCTCCCCTTCCTCCAGCGTGCCGGTCGGCTCCCAGGCCCGGACCCCCTGCAGCACGCCCTCTGCGTCGCGACGGACCACCAGCTGCGGGTGGATCACGCCGAGCACGTCCCAGCCCAGGCGGTGCAGCTCGTGCGTGGTGGAGTCGACCAGGAAGGGGCGGTCCTCGGTGACCACGGTGACGGCGCGGTACTCACCGCGCTCGCGCACCTGCACGATGTCCTGACCAGCCTGTCGCTGCTGTGCGGTCTCCACGTGGCCGGCCGGGATCGCGACCAGCTCCTGCGCGGAGCGGCTGGCCACGTCACCGTCGTAGACGCGCTGCCAGTAGTGGTCCAGCAGATCGCCCGTCAGCAGATCATCGGTGCCGTCGGCCAGCTCCCGAGCCTCCTGGACGAGAGCGGCCCTCGCCCGCGCGGACTCCTTCGACTGCTCCTCGGCGGCGGAGGCCTCACCCTGGGGGACCAAGTCGGACTGGGTGGTCATCTACGAATCATCCTCTTCTATGACAGAGACCGGCGGGTCACATCATCGTGCCCCGTGGATGACTGTAGTCCCGCGCTGCGGCCCTGTGTACACCGCCCGTCACCCACTGACGGCTCTGCCCTACGGTCGGTCCATGGACCTCCCCCGCACCCTCCGTCGGAGCCACGGCACGGGCCTGTCCGACCAGACGATCGGCCACGCCATGGCGCTGCTCGAGCTGCCCGTGTGGGTGGGCAGCCCGTCGGCGCAGGAAGCCGTGGACGATGCGGTCGCACTCGTCGTGGAGTCCCTCACCGGGCCGCTGCGCGAGCCGGGCCCCGAGCCGCCGAGCTGGATGCTCGGGCGGAGCGGCCGCGCCGACCTGGGCTCGGTGCGGGCGACCGTCGGACGGCTCCACCGGACCGCCGAGTCGCTCGACGGTGGGCGGGACACCGACCCGGTCGCCCGGGCGGCCCGCGCGCTGGCGGTGGCCCTCTCCGACTACGCCGACGAGCTCACGCAGATCTCCCTGCGGCACCGGGCCGCGAGCCCCCGCGGCGACGGGCCGGGGGCACACCCCATCGGGGCCCTGCGTGCGGCGAAGCGCTTGACCGCCGCGTGCCGCGGGGCCACGAGCGAGCTGGCGGGCCCGCCCAGCGACTAGCGTGGGCGCAGCCGATCCAGGAGGAACCCATGAAGATCGAACACAGCTTCACGCTGCCCGCGCCGGTCGACCGCGTCATGGCCATGGTGGCCGACGCCGACTACGTGGCCGACAAGATCCGCCGCACCGGCGCGCTCGACCACACCGTCGAGGTCAACACCGACGGCCCGGGCCCGGTCATCCGCACCACGCGCCTGATGTCCACCGAGCAGCTGCCCCAGGTGGCGCGCCGCGCGGTCGGCGAGCGGGTGACGTTGACCGAGGAGCAGACCTGGCAGGCCCCCGCCGCCGACGGTTCCCGCTCCGGGCAGCTGAAGGTCGGCGCGGGTCGGGCGCCGGTGTCGCTGACGGCCACGCTCCACCTGGAGCCCCGCGGCGAGGAGACGGTCTTCTCCACGGTGGGCGACTTCACCGTGTCGATCCCCTTCCTCGGCCCGCAGCTCGAGAAGCAGGCCGAGCCGCTGGTGGGCCAGGTGGTCGGCATCGAGGAGCAGGCGTCCCGGGAGTGGTTGGCCAGCCACTGAGGCCGCGCTGCCCGGGTCCGGCCGACGGGGGACTCCCCCAGCGCCGGTGCACGCACGGCGCGCGAGAAGGGGCCCGCGGGTCAGCCCATGTGCGGGTAGGCCTCGCTGGTGGGCGCCACGAAGGTCTCCTTGATGGAGCGGGCGCTCATCCAACGCAGCAGGTTCATCTTGGAACCGGCCTTGTCGTTGGTGCCGGAGGCCCCGGCGCCGCCGAAGGGCTGCTGCCCGACGATGGCCCCGGTGGGCTTGTCGTTGATGTAGAAGTTGCCGGCCGAGAAGCGCAGCACCTCGGTCGCGCGGGCGATCGCGGTGCGGTCGCGCGCGATCACGGCACCGGTCAGGGCGTACTCCGTGACGTCCTTCATCTGGTCGAGCATGCCCTCGAAGTCGTCGTCCTCGTACACCAGGACGGCCAGGATCGGGCCGAAGTACTCGGTGGTGAGCATCTCGTGCTCCGGGTCCTGCACCACCACGACGGTCGGGCGCACGAAGTAGCCCTCGGAGTCGTCGTAGGTGCCGCCGGCGACGACCTCCACCTTCGGGTCCGCGTGCGCGGCGTCGATGGCGGCCTTGTGCTTGGCGAACGCACGGTCGTCGATGACGGCGCCCATGAAGTTGGAGAAGTCGGTGACGTCACCCATGGTGAGGGCCTCGGTCCGCTGGACCACGTCGTCCTTGATGTCCTCCCAGATGGACTTCGGCACGTAGGCGCGCGAGGCCGCGGAGCACTTCTGACCCTGGTACTCGAAGGCGCCCCGCAGCATGGCGGTGATCAGCACCTTGCGGTCGGCCGTGGGGTGGGCGACGACGAAGTCCTTGCCACCGGTCTCGCCCACGATGCGGGGGTACTGGCGGTAGCTGTCCAGGTTCTCGCCGATGGTGCGCCACAGCGACTTGAAGGTGCCGGTGGAGCCGGTGAAGTGCAGGCCGGCGAAGTTCGGGTCGGACAGCACCTCCTCGGAGATGTCCGGGCCGGTGCCGTGCACCAGGTTGATGACGCCAGCGGGCATGCCGGCCTCCTCCAGGAGCTCCATGATCAGCTGCGCGGAGCGGGCCTGGGTGGTGGACGGCTTCCACACGACCGTGTTGCCCATCAGGGCCGGGGCGGTCGGCAGGTTGCCGGCGATGGCGGTGAAGTTGAACGGGCTCACCGCGTAGACGAAGCCGTCCAGCGGGCGGTACTCCATGCGGTTCCAGACACCCTTGGGGCTGACCGGGGGCTGCTCCTCCAGGAGCTCGCGGGCGAACTGCACGTTGAAGCGCCAGAAGTCCGCCATCTCGCAGGCGGCCTCGATCTCGGCCTGCAGGGGGGTCTTGGACTGGCCCAGCATCGTCGCGGCGTTCATGCGCGCGCGCCACGGGCCGGTCAGCAGCTCGGCGGCCTTGAGCAGGATGCCGGCGCGGTCGTCGAAGGACAGGGCCTGCCACGCCGGGCGGGCCGCCTGGGCGGCGTCGATCGCCTTGCGGGCGTCCGCACGCGTGCCGTCGCGCAGGGTGCCGAGCACCTTGGCGTGGGCGTGGGGCTGCACGACCTCGATCTTCTTGCCGGAGCCGGTGACGCGCTCTCCGCCAATGATGTGCGGCAGGTCCACCGGGTTGGCCGCGATCTCCGCGAGGGCGACCTCGAGTTCAGCGCGCTCCGGGCTGCCCGGGGCGTAGTCCTTGACCGGCTCGTTCACCGGGAGCGGCGGGTGCGTCACAGCATCCATGAAGATCTCCTTCGCGGGGGGGATGGTGGAGGGCCACAGGCGTCAACGCGAGACCCCGGCGCCTTGTTTCACAGGCACACTGCTCCCATCGTGCCATGCGCTCCCCACTCCGGAGGGCGGCGGGAGGCGTCACCCGCCAGTGGCCTCGGCGTGACTGGGGTGCCGTCCCGGGTCAACCCAGGAGGCGCCGCACCTCGTCCACCTCGGCCGCGTCGTACCAGGACAGCTCCCACGGCGGGCCGGCCTCCAGTCGCCCGTTGGAGACCACGTCATCGCCCAGGTGGAAGGCCGCCACGTCACGGAGCCGCAGCTCCTGCGTCGGCTGGGGGCCGGACGACCCCTCGAGGTCCGCGGCCAGGACCAGCACCGGCCAGGAGCGTGCGACGGCCGCGTCGGCAGCGGCCTCCATCGCCTCCTCGGAGGCCTCCTCGGGCGGTTCGACCCCCGGCTCCCCCGCGAGCTGCCAGCCGGCCTCGGGCGTGACGGGGTCCCCGGACGCGAGGGTGGCGAACTCGGCGGAACTCACGGCGGCGAAGGCCCGGGTGCGATCGGCGTGACGGCTCATGGGTTCATCGTGGCACGCGCTCGGTCACCAGTTCACCGACCTGCGCCAACCGGCGTGCCACCGTCGAGCGGGGGGCGCTCCAGGTGACCGGTTCACCGATCAGCACGGCGCGGTCCACGGTCGCCCGGTCCTCCGGCACCACCACGTCCACGCCCCGCGCGAGGTGCCGCTCGGCCGTCTCCCGCAGCTCGGCCTCCCGCGCCGCCGATCGGCGGGCCCGGTTCAGCACCAGCACCTGCGGGGTGCCGGGCACCACGGACCCGAGGGTGTCCAGGCCACGCACCAACCGCTGCAGGGCGATGGCGTCGGCGCCCCCGACGACCACGACGAGGTCGGCTTCGGCCAGCACCGTCAGCGCCAGCGCGTTGCGACGTGGTGCCCGGGTGTCGTACGAGAGCACCTCGTCGTCCTCCAGGGTCGCGTGGAGGTCGACCACCGTGAGCGCCGCCAGCCGCCGGGCGTTGTCGATCACGCGCTGGGCTGCCCCGGCGCGCACCTCCGGCCACCGGTCGGCACGGCCGATGCCGGTGAGGACCCGCAGACCGGGACGCACCGTGCGGGCCGCTGCCGCGAGGGCCGGGACGTCGAGGCGACCCTCGTCGGCGGCGCGGGCCGCGGCCACCAGCCCGGAGGCGTCGTCCATGAGGGCGAGGTGCTGGGCCAGGCCCGGGGCGTGGGTGTCCCCGTCCACGAGCAGCACCTCCTGGTCCGCCGCGAGCAGCGCCGCGAGCTCCAGGGCCACGGTCGAGCGGCCGGGTGCCCCCGGCGGTCCCCACACCGCCACGACGGCACCAGACGGGAGCCCGCCGTCCGGAGCGGCCTCGTCCTGGTCCGGCGCGTGGTCCCCCGACGCGGTGGCCCCCTGCGGGGCACCCCGGCCGGTTCCGCAGTGGACGCCGCGGCGCGGGCCAGCAGCTCCTCCCACTCGCGGGCCGTGGCGGTGTACGGGGCCAGGACGGCGACTCCCCACTGGGCCAACCGACGCTGCACCGACTCGTCCCCCTCAGGGTGCACCCCCACCACGGCGATGCCCACGGAACGCAGTGCCTCCACACACTCCCGGTCCATGTCACGCAGCCCCCCGGAGACCACGGCCACCTCGCCGACACCGGCCTCGGCCACCCCCAGCAAGTCGGCGACGTCCGCACAGCGGCGCACCACGCGGGCACCGGGGACCTGGCTCAGCGTCGCCGCCAGGGCCGGGTCCCACGCGGGCTCCACGGCCAGCAGCAGGTCCGCGCTCACGACCCTGCCCCCGCGCTGCCCGGCGAGCCCGCCAACGGGACGGCCGTCACCTCGGCTTCGGAGCCGGTCTCGGCCAGGAGCTCCTCCACCTGGTCGGTGGACACCAGGAAGTCGACCGCGACCGTCTGGTCGCCCCCGGCGAGCCGGTCACCGGCCTCCTGCACGCGGGCCACCTCCGCCCCGGCCAGCACCTGGCGAGGTGTCGGGCGCTTCTTCTCCCCCGCCACGGCACGCGGCGTGGCCCACAGGTCCACCACGGAGCCCGGGCTCAACGTGGCCGCGCTCCCGGGGGACACCTCGAGCGAGACCCGGCGCAGGTCGAGCCGGTCTGCCCCGCCGAGGTCCGCGACGGGGAGGAACTCCCCCTGGCCGACCGGGCGCAGGACCACCTGACCGGCCCGGTCGGCCAGGGGGTCGTCACCGGTGAGGTAGACCCCCTCGGGCGAGCTTCCCTCCACCGGACGCAGGTCCTCGCTGCCCAGCACATGGCCGGTGGGGAGGTCCGCCGCCGCGACCCAGTGCCGGGGGCCCTCGTCCTGCCCCAGCAGAGCGGCCCCCGCGAGGGTCGCCGCCAGCACCAGGGCTCCGCCCACCAGGAGGCGGGCGTCCGTCCACCGGGGCCTGCGCAGCCGTTGTGCCACCGGGCTGTCCGGCACCGCCTGATCGGGCTCCCCTGACTGTGGGGCTGCCGGGTGCCGAGAGGACCTGACCCCTGCCATCACCTGCTCCTTCTCTCCTGTGGACCGCGATCGCCGCGGAACGACCGTGCCGACCTAGGATGAACGAGAGGTCACGAATGGGTCAGGTCTCTCCCAGAACCTGTGGACAACCACCCCGGCCCCGGCACGCGGCGAACAGGAGGAACGATGGCACGACGGTTCATGGCGCTCAGCGACGTCGCCGAGACCCTGGACATCTCCGCCAGCCAGGCCTATGCCCTGGTCCGTTCCGGCGAGCTCCCCGCCATCAAGGTCGGCGGTCGCGGGCAGTGGCGGGTGGAGCTCGACGAGCTGGAGCGGTACATCCAGCGCCAGTACGCCGCCACCCGGGCCATGGTCGAGTCCCCCGGGAGCCCGGCCGAGACCACCGAGGCCTGAGCTCACTCCTCGCGGCCGCTGATCCAGCAGACCGCGCTGAGGACCACCGACTCGACGGCCAGGGCCTCGCGCGCCTCGTGCCCGACGACGAGGTCGAGGTGGTCCGCGAGCACCCGCTCGACCCGCCCCTCGAGGACATGACCGGTCACCAGCGCCACCCGCACCGGCAGTCGGTCCCGCGAGAGACCCCGCAGCACCGTGCCCCAGGTGATGCGCCGCCGGACGTCCCCCTCGCCCGGCCGCGACCTCGGCCCCAGGCCCAGGACGCCGTGCACCGCCGCCAGGGGGAGGACCAGGTGGGCGCGCTCCGCCTCGAGCCGCGCCCAGTCACTGCCGAGCTCTCGCAGGTCACCGGTGACCGTCCCCCCGTCGGCGGTCCGCAGCGTGAGGCGGCGGTCCAGGTGCGCCGCCAGGCGGTCCGCCAGCCCGATGCGCGCACGCTCGATGCGGACCCGCTCGGCCACCTCGTCCTCGAGCTCGGCGCGCCGGTGCGCGGCCAACTGGCCCTCCAGGTCTGCGAACAGGTCGTCCCAACGCGAGGTCATGCGCCCACCGTAGCCAGCCCGGACGGCTGTTCATCCACAGACATCACCATCACTCTTCACCAAACTCCATCAAACGAGTACATTCGTGATCACCGACACACGGGGACCCTCCCCTGGACGACAGGTGATGACGATGGAATGGACGCACGCGACCGGGACCGCGAACCCCCGGAGCACTGCCCACACCGCGCGCCTCCTGGCCGCCGCCGTGGCCGTGGCCTGCTCGGCCGCCGCCTGGGTGGTCGGCCACCGCGCGCTCGCCGGGGCACGATCTGCTTGGGGCGCACCCGAACCCCTGGAACCCCTCGGGTGGCTGGTCCAGGCGGCCCTGGCCGTGGTGGTGGCCTGGCTCGCGGCCGGCTTCGCCCTGGAGGCGCTCGCCGGACTCCCCGGCCGCCTGGGGGGTGCGGTGGCTGGGGTGCGCGAGCGCCTCGGTCCCTGGGGAGGGGGCGCCGTGGTGTCCCTGGTCCTCGGCGTCCTCACCTCCCCGGCAGCGGCCCACGCCCAGGACACCCCGGACCCGCTGGACCTGTCCACCCTCGCGCCCGCGTCGTCCACGGCCCCCGTGACGCCGGGCCAGGCCACCCCGCCCGAGGAGCCCCTGCCCCCGGGTCCGGCGCCGGCATCGTCCACCGAGCCCGAGCCCGAGCCCGAGCCCGGGACCACCGCGACGGACCGGACGGTGACCGTCGCGCCCGGGGACACCCTGTGGGAGATCGCCGCCCGCTCGCTCGGTCCGCAGGCCTCGGCTCCGGCCGTCGATGCCGAGTGGCGGCTCTGGTACGCCGCCAACCGCGAGGTGATCGGCGCCGATCCCCACCTGCTGCTCCCGGGCACGCGCCTGGAGGCACCCGCCACCGGGACGGGGGCCGACCGATGAGGGCGCAGCAGGGCGCAGCCGAGATCGGCTTCTTCGACCGTCAGCCCACCTCCACCGCCGACCTCAGCCCGGCCCTCCCCTGGGCGGCGCACCTCAGCCGGTCGATCATCGAGGTCATGGAGGGCTCCCGCGACCCGCAGCAGCTCACCCGCTGGGTGGCGCCCGACATCCTCACCCGGCTGGCCCGGCGCAACGCGCTCTCCCGCCGCTTCGGGACCGCCACCGGGGCCACCGGCGTGCGCACGGTCCGCGCCTGCCACGTGCGCGACGGCATCGTGGAGGTCACCGCCGTCGTGGTGATCCGCAACCAGGTGCGTGCCCTGGCGCTCCGCCTGGAGGGGCTCGACGGGCGGTGGTTGCTCACCGTGCTGGAGGTCGGCTGAGCCCGGGCCCGGACGCACCGGAGGGCGGGGCAGGGAATGCGTTCCCTGCCCCGCCCTCGTGCGTGACTCGCCCGGCCCGGTCCGGGTCAGCCCCGCTGCGCCGCCCGGCGCTGGGCGCGGTTGCCGCTCTGGCCGGTGGCGTTGCGTCGCTCCACGCCGCCCTCGGCCGTGGGCGCGGTGTACTGCCAACTGGCCTGGTCCTCGTTCGCGTCCACGGCCCCGCCGTGCTTGCGGCGCTGCTCGCCCGCGGCGACGGCCTGCACGCCCTGGGCGCTGGGCTCCACGCTGAACAGACCCATCACGGCCTCTTCCTTGATGGAGTCGGCCATGACGCCGAACATCTGGTAGCCCTCACGCTGGTACTCCACCAGGGGGTCGCGCTGCGCCATCGAGCGCAGGCCGATGCCCTCCTTGAGGTAGTCCATCTCGTAGAGGTGCTCGCGCCACTTGCGGTCCAGCACGCCGAGCACCACGCGGCGCTCCAGCTGGCGCATGACGGTCTCCCCCATCGCCTGCTCGCGCGCGTCGTAGGCGTGCTGGGCGTCCGAGGTCAGCTCGTCGATGAGCAGGCCCGCGTCCACGCCACCGATGCCGCCGGCGGCCTCGACGATGTCGTCCACCGTGAGCGAGACCGGGTAGAGCTCCTCCAGCGCACCCCAGAGCTCGTCAAAGTCCCAGTCCTCGGCGTAGCCGTGGACGGTCGCACCCTGCACGTAGCCGATGATCACGTCGTTGATGAAGTGACGCACCTGACTCTCCAGGTCCGCCCCCTCCAGCACACGCTTGCGCTCGGCGTAGATGACCTCGCGCTGGCGGTTGAGCACGTCGTCGTACTTGAGCACATTCTTGCGCGACTCGAAGTTCTGGCTCTCCACCTGCGTCTGCGCGCGTTCGATCGCCTTGGTGAGCATGCCGAACTCCAGCGGCGTGTCCGGGTCGGCGCCCGCCATCGCACGCTGCATCAGCCCCGAGTTGAACCGGACCATCAGGTCGTCCTCGAGCGAGAGGTAGAAGCGGCTCTCGCCGGGGTCACCCTGGCGTCCCGAACGGCCCCGCAGCTGGTTGTCGATGCGGCGCGAGTCGTGGCGCTCGGTACCCAGCACGTACAGGCCGCCCAGTTCCAGCACCTCCTGGTGCTCGGTCTGCACGGCCTTCTCGGCCCGCGCCAGCGCCTCGTCCCAGGCCGCCTCGTAGGCCTCGGGCTGCTCGTCGGGGTCCAGCCCACGCTTCTTCAGCGACGCGACGGCCATGAACTCCGGGCTGCCGCCCAGCATGATGTCGGTGCCTCGACCGGCCATGTTGGTGGCCACCGTGACCGCGCCCTTGCGCCCGGCCTCGGCCACGATCGCGGCCTCCTGCTCGTGGTACTTGGCGTTCAGCACCTCGTGCTGCACACCGCGCGCCGTGAGCTGCTCGGAGAGGTACTCGGACTTGCTCACGCTGGTGGTGCCCACCAGCACCGGCTGGCCCCTGCGGTGGCGCTCGACGATGTCCTCAACCACCGCGTCGAACTTGCCCTTGGCCTTGGCGAAGACCAAATCCGCCTGGTCCTGCCGCTGCATCGGGCGGTTGGTGGGGATCGGCACCACGTCCAGCTTGTAGATCGAGTGCAGCTCGGCCGCCTCGGTCTGGGCGGTACCGGTCATGCCGGCGAGCTTGTCGTACATGCGGAAGTAGTTCTGCAGGGTGACCGTGGCCAGGGTCTGGTTCTCCTGCTTGATCTCCACCTGCTCCTTGGCCTCGATGGCCTGGTGGATGCCGTCGTTGTAACGGCGGCCCTTGAGCAGGCGCCCGGTGTGCTCGTCGACGATGTGGACCTCACCGTCCATGACGACGTAGTCCTTGTCCTTGGTGAACAGCTCCTTGGCCTTGATGGCGTTGTTCAGGTAACCGATCAGCGGGGTGTTGCGCGCCTCGTAGAGGTTGTGGACCCCGAGGTAGTCCTCCACCTTCTCGATGCCGGACTCCAGCACGCCGACGGTGCGCTTCTTGATGTCCACCTCGTAGTCGCCGGTGGCCTCGATGCCCTTGAGCTTGTCGGCCGCCGTGCCCTTCTCCAGCATGCCGGCCAGCGTGGCGAAGGTGGTGTACCAGCTCGTCGCCTGGTCGCCCGGGCCGGAGATGATCAGCGGCGTACGGGCCTCGTCGATGAGGATCGAGTCCACCTCGTCGACGATGGCGTAGTGGTGCTCGCGCTGCACCAGGTCGCTGGTGGACCAGGCCATGTTGTCGCGTAGGTAGTCGAAGCCGAACTCGTTGTTCGTGCCGTAGGTGATGTCCTTGCGGTACTCCTCGCGGCGCTGGGCCGGGGAGAGCTTGGACAGGATCACACCGGTCTCCAACCCCAGGAAGCGGTGGACACGCCCCATGAGCTCGGCCTGGTACTCGGCCAGGTAGTCGTTGACGGTCACGACGTGGACGCCCTTGCCGGTGAGCGCGTTGAGGTAGCTCGGCAGCGTGGCCACCAGCGTCTTGCCCTCACCGGTCTTCATCTCGGCCACCGACCCGTGGTGCAGCGCAGCCCCACCCATGATCTGCACGTCGAAGTGCCGCTTGCCGAGGGTGCGCACCGCGGCCTCACGGACGGTGGCGAAGGCCTCGGGCAGCAGGTCGTCCAACGTCTCGCCGTCGGCCAGGCGGGCCCGGAAACGGTCGGTCTGCTCCAGCAGCTCGGCGTCGGTGAGCCCCTGGATGCCCGCCTCCTGCGCGTTGACCGCATCAGCGATCCCCTGCAACCGCTTCAGCACGCGGCCCTCGCCGGCGCGCAGGACTCGGTCGATGATCTTGGGCACGGATGGTCTCCTCGGTGTGTTCCGGTGCCGCTGCGGGGTCCACACTCCGCCCGGCGGCTGGGACAGCCTAGTTGACCTCGTCCCCGTGCCGGGGGACGCACCGGCCGGGGCGGGCGGACCGTGGCCGGATCGTGACCCTCCCGCCGGCGCGAGGTGTGAACCGGGGTGCGTTCTCCGGGGGCGCCCGTGTTGGATGGGGCCATGTCGCAGGATCAGACCGCCCGTCCACCGCAGCCCGCCACCAGCTCCCCCGCCGCGACGGCCTGCCCGACGCTCACCGGTGAGCGGGTGCGTCTGCGCCTGCACGATGCGGGCGACGCACCCGCCATCGTGGAGACCTCCAACGACCCGGTCGCCGTGGAGTGGACCACCGTGCCGCAGCCTTACGGCGACGGCGAGGCGCAGTGGTGGGTGGGCCACATGCACGCCGGGTGGGAGAAGCGCGCCGCCGGCGACGACTCGGGGGTGATGGGCTGGGCCGTCGACGTCCGGGACGAGGCGGGCGAGTGGACCTTCGCCGGCCAGGTGGAGGTCCGCCCCATCGGTGGCGGGGTGGGCGAGATGGGCCTGGTGCTGCACCCGGACGCGCGGGGCCGCGGGGTCATGGCCGCCGCGTGCCGTCTCGCGATGGGGTGGGCGACGGCGCAGGGGGGACTGGAGGTGCTGCACTGGAAGAGCGCGGTGGGCAACTGGGCCTCGCGCCGGGCCGGGTGGCGGCTGGGCTTCCGGTTCTCCCCCGGCCTGCGGGCGCTCATGCCCCAGGAGCGCGAGACCTTCGACGGGTGGCTGGGCGTCTGGTCGGCCGGCGACGCGATGGAGCCGGCCCACCCGTGGCGCGAGGCCGTGGTGCTCGAGGCCCCGGCCGGCACCGACGGGCGCGGGCGCGAGGTGCCCGCGGTGCGGCTGCGCGCGTTCACCGAGGGCGACCGGCCCGCATCGGGGCCCGACGAGCTGGGTCAGCGGTTCATGTCGACGGCCGTGCCGCCAGCCGACGAGGCGGCCTACGGCACCTGGCTGACGGGCCTGCGCGAGCGGATGGCCAGCGGCGAGGCCGTGCACTGGGCCGTGTGCGACCCGACCACCGACGAGGCGCTCGGTGGGGTGAGCCTGTTCCGGCTCGGGCACCCCTACTACCCGGGCACCGCGCAGCTGGCCTTCTGGATGCACCCGGCCGGGCGCGGGACCGGGCTGCTGCACGCCGGGCTCCTGGCCGCGATGGACCACGCCTTCACGCCCGAGGCCGAAGGCGGGCTGGGGCTGGTCCGCATCGCGTCGGGGTGCGAGGCGGCGAACCACGGCTCGATCGGGGCGCACCTGCGGGCCGGGTTCCGGGTGGTCGGGCGCGAGACGGCGAGCGCCGGGTCGCTGGAGGAGCTCGACGACGCGTGGACCTTCGAACTGCTCAACGAGGCCGCGCTCCCGGCGGGCTCGGTGCCCGGCACTCCCCCGGCTGCGCTGCCCGCTGCGGCGCCCCGTGGGCGGGCGGAGGCGGGGCTCCCGCACCCGGTGCTCGAGGGCGAGGGCGTCGTGCTGCGGCCCTTCACCGAGGCGGACGTGCCGGCGCTCGCGGCACTGCCCGGGGCCGCCGAGCACTGGCGGTACATGGGCGCGCCGGGGAGCGAGGCAGAGGCGCGCGAGTACGTCGCGCAGCGGGCGCGGCGCCGCATCGCCGGCACGGACCTGACCTGGGCGGTCGTCGGGGCCGCGGGCACCGACGAGGCCGGCGAGCTGCTGGGCGCGGTGAACCTGCTGGGTCTGGCGGACCGGCACTTCCCCGACACCGCGGAGGTGGGCTACTGGGTGAACCCGGCCCACCGTGGAAAGGGGGTCGTCGGGCGGGCGCTGGACCTGGTGCTTCCCTTCGTGGTCAAGCCGGTGGCCCAGGGCGGGCTCGGGCGGCACCGCGTGTTGGCCACCACCCACGAGCACAACGTGGCCTCCCAGCACGTGCTGAGGCGTGCGGGCTTCACCCAGTGGGGCACCGAGCCCGCCGCGCACCCCGTCGACGCGGCCGACCCCGCCGGCGAGCGCTACGCCATCACGCACTGGCACTGGCTGGCCGGCACGGATCGCGCACGGGTCGCCCGTGCAGCCCGGGAGCAGGCACTCGCCCCGTGCACGCTGGAGTGCACCACCGCCGACGGAGAAGAGCTCACCCTCTCGGCGCTGACGACCTCCGACGAGGACCTGGCCCGCGTGGTGGAGGCCTGCCGTGACCCGCAGTCCGTGCACTGGCTGGGGGGTCCGGGCCGCATCCGTCCGGACTACTCCCGCCAGGACGCCCGCGGGTACGCCGTCGCCCTGGCAGCGGGCGCGGCCGAGGGCACCTGGGTGGGCTGGGCCATCCGGTCGGCCGACGGAACCGTCCTGGGCATGATCGACGTCCAGGGACCCGGCCAGCGGAACCTGATCGGCTACTGGGTGCACCCGGACGCCCGCCGTCGCGGCATCGTGACCGCGGCCCTGCGTCGCGTCGTGCGGCACGCACTCACCCCGCGGGAGGCGAACGGCATGGGGCTGCACCGCCTCGCCATCGCGCACGCCCGCGGCAACGAGGGCTCGCGCCGCGCCATCGAGGCCGTCGGGTTCCACCCGGTCGGGACCCTGCGGCTGGCCGAGGAGCTCGGCGACGGTTCCCTGGTCGACCTGCAGCGGTACGACCTGCTGCCGACGGACCTGCCCGCCGAGTGACTCCCGGTCCCCGGTGGGCCGCACGCTCCGCCGGGGACCCGCCGGCTCAGGCGACGGGTGACTCCACCGCGTCGGCGGCCTCCACGCGGTCCAGCCCCAGCCAGCCGGCCATCTCCGCGAGCGCCTCGTGCAGGGCCGGCACGGCCTCGGGCGGGCAGCCGGGCTCCAGGTGCACGGCCGGCGCCCGGAGCACCCCGGCGGCGCGGTCGGCCTTGAGGTCCACCCGGGCCACCAGGTCGTCGCCGAACAGGAAGGGCAGCACGTAGTACCCGTGCACCCGCTGCTCGGCCGGGGTGTAGATCTCGATGCGGTAGCGGAAGCCGAACAGCGCCTCGGCCCGCTCCCGCTGCCACACGACCGGGTCGAACGGGCTGAGCAGAGCACGGGCACCCACCGGACGCGGGCGCGGCGCGTCGCGGTGGAGGTACACCGGCGCGCCCGCACGCGACCAGCCCGGCACCTCCACCTCCTGCAGCTCCCCGGAGGCGAGCAGACGCTCGACCGCCGGAGCCGCCTGCGCCACCGAGAGCCGCGCGTGGTCCCGCAGGCACCGAAGGGTCCCGATGCCGTGGGCCACCGCCGCCCGCCGCACCAGTCGGATGAACGCCTCGTCCTCGGACAGGGGGGACTCGCCCAGCGGCCCGGCCGTCACCGCATCGGGCGGGAGCACCGCCTCGGGGGCCGCGTACAGCCGCTCGAAGGCGGACCCGCGCCCGGCCGAGGTGATGCGGCCGGCCCAGAACAGGTGCTCGCAGGCCGCCTTGACCAGCGACCAGTTCCACCCCCAGTGCTCGCGGCCCACCTCCTCGGCGTGCTCGAGCAGGTCCTCGATGCGGGCTGCGGAGATCGGCCCCCGCTGGACCACGACCCGCTGCACCTCATCGACCAGGTCGGGGTGCTCGGCGGCCACCCGGCGCATGCCTCCCCAGGCGTCCTCGTGGGCCCGCCGCATGCGGAAGCCGTACAACGGCCAGTCCTCCACCGGCACCAGGGAGGCCTCGTGGGCCCAGTACTCCACCAGCCGGTGCCGGGTCCGACGCCCGGAGGGTCCCCGGCCGTCGCGCAGGCCGTCCAGGAGCGACCGGTCGTAGGGGCCGAGGCGGGCGAACAGCGGCAGGTACTGGCTGCGCACCAGCACGTTCACCGAGTCGATCTGCACGATGCCCATGCGCCGCACCACCGCCAGGAGGTGCGACTGACCCAGCGGCTCCGGGCGCCGCCTGCCGAAGCCCTGCGAGAGCAACGCGATGCGGCGGGCCGCCCGCAGGGTCAGGCGCGGCGGGCGGGAGGAGCCGGTCTGGCCGGATGGTTCGGGCGTGTGAGCGGACAGCGGAGCGGGCACCCGGTCACCGTAGACCGGGTGCCCGCCCACGGCACCCCACCGCCGTCAGGCCGCGGTGGTCTGCTGCGCCTCGTCACCTGCCGCGGCACTCGCCCCGGGGGCGCCCTCCTCGGCCGGGTCGAGGTGGATCACGCCGTAGCTCCAGCCGTGGCGTCGGTAGACCACGCTGGGCCGGGAGGTCTCCGCGTCGACGTAGAGGTAGAAGTCGTGGCCGACCAGCTCCATGCGCGCCAGCGCCTGGTCCAGGGTCATCGGCTCGGCCTGGTGCACCTTCGTGCGCACCGAGATGGGGCAGTTGGCGTCCCCGCCGAGCCCGGCCACCACGGGGTCGCTGGGCAGCATCGAGATGTCCACGCCGGCCTCGATCAGCTCCTGCTCGCGCTGGCGGCGCTTGGCCTCCTCGACGATCGACTCGCCGTTGGCCACGGGCTCCAGGGCGGCGGTCGCCGCGGCCACGGAGGACCCCTTGGGACGTCCCTTGTGCACCTTGCGCCGGTCGTGGAGGCGACGCACCCGCTCGGTCACCTTGGCCATCACCGCATCGAGGGCCTCGTACTCACGCTCCGCGGATGCCTCGGCCCGCACGACGGTCCGCTTGTCGTGGCAGGTGATCTCGATGCGCTCGGCGTCCTCGCTCCGCCGCGGGTTCGGCTCGTGGGTCCACAGGACCTCGCAGCGGGAGATGTCCGGGGCGATGTCGGCGAGCCGCTCGAGCTTCTCGTCCACGTGGCGGCGGAAGCGGTCGGTGACCTGGGCCCGGCGTCCGGTGACGGTGATCTGCATGAGTCCTCCTGAAGGTGTGGCCGCGGTCTCGCGGCCCAAACGCGGTGGTTGCTGCACCTGCTAACGGTGGATCAGGCGACCACCCCCTTCGTCGTGGGGCTCCATGACGGAACACTACGGCTTCCCGACCCCCCGGACAAGGGGTGCACGAGGACTCACAGGGCACGCTCAGGAAGCCCGTACCGAGGGGTCTGGGATGGCCCTCCACCCCGACACGCCCGCGCCCTCAGGGCACCCGCGCACAGGCCACCACGGCCAGCAGGGCGATCCCCGTGGAGCGCAACGCGTCCCGGCAGGCCGTGACCGTGGCCCCGGTGGTCACCACGTCGTCGAAGAGGACCACCGCCGTCGGCCGGTCCCCGGCGAGCACCCCAGCGCGCACGGCCACGTGACCCGCCAGGTTCCGGCGGCGGCCGGCCCGCGTGAGCCGCGACTGGTCCTGCACCCTGCCCACCGTCCGCAGCGCACGCACCACCTCCACCTCGGGCCCCCTGCCCTCCGGACCCCCGGGCCGGGTCTGCCGCCACCGGGCCACCGTGGCCCGGGCGAGGTCGGCGACCGGGTCGTCACCGCGGGCGCGCACCGTGGACGCGCGCGAGGGGGCGGGCACCACGGCCACCCGGGCAGGGCGGTCCCGCGGCAACACCGTCCCGGCTCCCGCCCGCGGCACCGTCAGCCCGTCCAGGGCCCGAGCGAGCGCGGGCAGCGCCACCCGAGACAGCACCGGCCGCAGGTCGCGCCGCTCGCCGTCCTTGTAGGCCGCCACGGCCGCGCGCAGGGCTCCGCCGTAGTCGCCGGCTGCCCAGACCGGCAGGTCACCCAGCCGTCCCCGCACGAGCCCCCTGCCCAGCTCCTGCGCCAGACCCTCCAGGCACCCCTCACACCACCGGGCGGCGGGGGCACCACAGCCGGCGCAGGTGCGGGGCAGCGCCAGGTCGCCGACCGCTGCCCAGGAATCTCGCACCGCCGAAGTCAACCACCGTCCGCCGGGCCCCGTCGGAGGTGCACGAGGGACCTGTGGACGGGCCGGAGGGGCTCAGCGTCCGGGCACGATGACGTCGCTGGCGGCGGTGGCCACGAACCAGGTGGCACCGGCCTTGGTGAGGACGCGCCCCCCATCAGTGGTGATGAGGATGCCGTCCTCCCGCTCGTCGGGGTACCCGGCGATCGCGACGGCGTTGTCGACGTGCCCCTGGGACTCGGTCCACCCGCCGACGTCGGCCCGCCACACCTCCTGCTGGCCGTCGTCCGCGGGTTCGCCCAGGACGGCCACCGAGCTCTCGTCGATCCACGCCAGGTCCCGCACCGCGGTGGCCGCCGGGACCATCGCCCGCGGTTCGGCCAGGGAGGTCGGCTCCCCGTCGGCGCCGCGGACCACCCCTGCGATGGCGACCTGGTCCCGCCCCCCCTCGCGCAGCAGCACCAGGGCACGCGCGCCGTCCGGGGAGATCCGGACCTGCGTGATCGCCCGGTCCTCCAGCCAGGGCACCTCCAGCACCTCCGGGGAGGCCTGGGCCCGCAGGCCCGAGGACGATCCGGCGGCGTCGAGCACCAGGACCTCGGAGCCGTCATCGGTCCGCTGCGTCGTCCACAGGAATCCCAGGGGGTCGATGCTGGGCGCCGACAGCCGTCCGTCGACGGTGTGGGTGGTACCCCGGCCGTCGCGCCAGACCCCCAGCTGGCGGCCGTCGACGGCACCAACGGTACGGAAGTCGGCCGCGACCGCCATCCGCTCCCAGCTGGCGGGCAGAGGTGGGACGTCCAGGGCCGATGGTTGGGGTGCCGAGGCGAGCTCCGCAGAGCTCGGGTCGGCGGCCACGAGGCGCTGGCGCTGGTGCAGCAGCACCAGGGGGACGTCCACCGAGACCACCGAGTAGCCGGCACCCTGCGGGTAGGCCAGCCGCTCCCCCACCGCCGAGCTCGCCGCACTGAGCGGTCGTCCACCGGCCTCCAGCGACACCGCCTCCACCCCGGCGAGCTGCCGCATCGTCGCCGCGAACTGCGCCCACGCGAGGTTGCGACGGTTCCCGTCGGCCTCGTTCATCGCCTCCGAGAGGCGGATGGAGGCGATACCGTCGACCACCGGCACGGCCGCGGCCTCCAGCCGGGTGCCGGACGGCATCCCGGTGTGCATCGCCCCCTCCAGATACTCCGGCACCTGCTCCACCTGCGTCCGCCCCAGGGCGCTGGCCAAGCCCTCCCCGTCGCGGAGCCACCGGGTCTGCGGCACCAGCTCCTCGGAGACCGGGGACCCCCAGTGGACGTCGACCGGGCGGTAGAGGCGCTGGAAGTCGGCCTGGGTGAGGAAGACGCCGATGTCGTTCGGCAACCCGCTGATGCGCCACTGGTCGTCCACCCGCTCGACCTCGAAGGTGAGGTCCTCGCGCGTCTCCGGCGCGGCCTCGGTGAGGACCCCCGAGGCGTCGACCGAGCCCATGACAGTGAGGTTGACCCGCACCTTCCCCCCGGCCACCTCCGTGATGCCCGGAGAGACGCGCTCGTCGTGCACGAGCACCCGCTCGTCGGGCTGCCAGCTCGCGCTGGCCCCCTCGGTCAGGTACTCACGCCCCACCCGGAAGTTGTCCTCAGGGTCGAGCCCGGTGCGCAGGAAGCCCGCCACGAGCTCCTCGGCCGTGGCGTCGGGGGCGGGGGGCTCCACCTCCACGCTGATCTCCTGGCGGTGGGCCTCGTCCAGCGCCGGACCGCGCTCCACCGCGGACTCCTGCGGGATCGGCGAGCAGGCCGCCACGCCACAGGCCACGGCGAGGGCTGTGGCAAGGGCCCGGTACGGGCGGCCGGTGCGGCGCTGGACACTCATGGCTACTCCTCGGTCGCGCGGCGGCAGTCGTCGTTGCTCGGGTGCGGGGCCCGCAGCGGGATGGGCGAGCCGGTCACGGCCTCCCCCGCACGACGGGGCACGGTGAGGCGGAAGGTGGCTCCCTGCCCCGGGCGCGACGAGACCTGCAACCACCCCCGGTGCTCCCGCGCGTCCCCCGCACAGATGCTCAGCCCCAGGCCCGACCCTCCCGCGGTGCGCGTGCGGGCAGGGTCCGCCCGCCAGAAGCGGTCGAAAACCCGGTCCATCTGGGCGTCGTCCATGCCCACCCCGCTGTCAGAGACGGCGATGGCCACCGCGGCGTAGTTGCCGTCAAGGCGCACGACGACCGGCTCGCCCTCGGCGTGGTCGATGGCGTTGACGACCAGGTTGCGCAGCACCCGCTCGATCCGACGCTCGTCCACCTCGGCCACGACCGCCGCCGAGACCTCCGGTCGCTCCACCCGGAGGTCCACCCCGGCATTGGCCGCGAGCTGGGCGTGGTTCTGCACCACCCGCTCGGCCAACTCCCCCAGGTCCACCTCCAAGTGCTGGAGCTGCACCTGGCCGGCGTCCTGGCGGGAGATCTCCAGCAGGTCGGTCAGCAGCTGGTCGAGACGCTCCACCTCCCCGTGCAGGAGCTCGACCGAGCGCGAACCCACCGGGTCGAGCTCGTCGCGGTCGGAGTGGAGCACCTCGCTGGCCATGCGGATGGTGGTCAGCGGCGTTCGCAGCTCGTGGCTGACGTCGCTGACGAATCGCTGTTGGAGGTGCGACAGGTCCCGGAGCTCGATGATCTGCCGCTGGGCAGCGTCCGCCATCGTGTCGACCGCCTTGCCGAGCCGGGCGAGCTCGTCGTGCCCCCGCATCCGGGTGCGCCGGTCCAGCTCGCCGGTCGCGATGTGCTCGGCGGTGCGGGTGACCCGGGACAACGGCTCGAGGGCGATGTGGGTGACCACGAAGGTGATGAGTCCGGCGATGCCGATGAGGCCCAGGCCGCCCAGCGCGAACGAGGAGCGCACGATGTCCAGCGACCGTTCCTCGTTCTCCAGCGAGTGGAACAGGATGAGGTCGTGCGGCCCCGCTCCGGGGACGTCCAGCCGGGCCGCGACCAGCACCGAGGCCGACGACCCGTCCTCCCCCGCCGTGGCCCGCGTGACCATCGAGTGGACGTGGTCGGGCTCCTCCCGCAGCCGCTCCCGCAGGACGTCCGGCACGTCGGAGACCTCTGCATCGGGACGCTCCACCGGCGAGAGGCCTGCCTCGTTGCCCAGCCCCCGGACCACCGCCGCCCGCACCGACCGGTCGTCACCGGGGCTGGAGCTCAGCCGCACGACGTCGGTAGCCGTGGTGTAGAGGGTCGAGTTGTCCGTGCGGTCCAGCGCGTCGAACTGCCGCTGGGCCGCTGCGACGGTCGTGACCGACTCCGCCATCGCCGCGTCCACCCGGTTGCGCAGCAGGCGCTCCCCGATGGTCTGGTACAGCGTGGCGCCGAGCACCAGCGACAGCAGCGCGGTCAGCACCAGGCTGACGATGATGGTGCGGAAGCGCAGGGACGTCCGCCACGCGCGGACGACGGCGCCGAGGCCCGACCGGGTCACGGCGAACGGCTTGTGGGCCACCTCGGTCAGCTGCTCGTGGGGGCGCCGGCGCGGTAGCCCACGCCCCGCACGGTCTGCACGATGGTGGGGTTCTCCGGGTCGCTCTCGATCTTGGCCCGCAGGCGCTGGACGTGCACGTTCACCAGCCGGGTGTCACCGGCGTGCTGGTAGCCCCACACCTGCTCCAACAGGGTCTCGCGGCTCAACACCTGCATCGGCTTGCGTGCGAGCGCCACCAGCAGGTCGAACTCCAGCGGCGTCAGCGGGATGATCTCCCCCTGACGCTGCACGATGTGGCTCTGGACGTCGATGGTGAGGTCGCCCACCGCGAGCTGCGCCTGCTGCGGCGGGGTGTAGCGCCGCATGCGGGCCCGGGTGCGCGCCAGCAGCTCCTGCGGGCGGAAAGGCTTCTGCACGTAGTCGTCCGCGCCGGCCTCCAGCCCGGTCACCACGTCGTGCGTGTCGGTGCGGGCCGTGAGCATGATGATGGGCACCCCCGACTCGGCCCGGATCTCCCGGCAGACCGACATGCCGTCCTTGCCCGGGAGCATGACGTCGAGCAACACCAGATCCGGATTGACAGCCCGGAAGGCCGTGAGCGCGCGCCCCCCGTCACCGCAGGTGGTGACCGACCACCCCTCCTTGGTCAGGACGATGCCCAGCATCTCGGCCAGCGCCGAGTCGTCGTCGACGACCAGGACGTGGCCCAGAGGTGCGCTGTCACGCGGCGGGGGTGCGGCAACCATGTCCGCATGGTAACGAATTGGCAAAGGTTTGCCCGCGCCAGTGGCCGGTGGACGGCTCAGGTGGTGGGCTCCTGCGGCTCCTGGAGCGCCAGGGACAGCAGCGCGTTCACCACCACCTCCGACAGGGCCGGGTGGGGCCAGTAGCGGCCACGGGCCCACGCGTGGGCGTGCTCGCCGCTGAGGATCGCCTCGCCCAGCAAGTTCACCAGGGTGGCGGCCTGGTGACCCATCACCCAGCCGCCCAGCACCGCGCCGGAGTCGGCGTCGGCGACCACCCCGCACCGTCCCTGGGTGTCCTCCATGGCCCAGCCATAGGCCACGCTCGCGTACTCCTGCTCGTGGAACACCACGCGGTGCCCGGCGTCCCGCGCCTCCTGCGCCGACAGGCCGACCACCCCGATCTCCGGGTGGGAGAACACACCGGCCACCACCGGCACGGTGGGGAACTCCCGCAGGTCGTCCGGGCGCGTCAGGTTGTGGGAGACCACCCGGGCCTGGGCGTTCGCGACGTGCTTGAGCATGACCGGGTCGCGCACGTCGCCCAGCGCCCACACCCCTGGGGAACTCGTGCGTCCGTGGGCGTCGGTCACGACGAAGCCCCGACCATCGGTCTCCACCCCCGCGTCCTCGAGCCCCAGGGCCGCGGTGTTCGGGCGCCGGCCGGTGGCCACCAGCACGCCGTCGGTCCGCAGGGTGCTGCCGTCGTCGAGCTCCAGGACTGCCCCCCCGTCCTGCTCGTGGGCCGCCGCCACCTCGGTGCCGAAGCGCACGTCCCAGGTGCGGGCGGCGATCTCGCCGAAGCGCTCCGCGAGCTCCTCGGGCAGATCCTTGAGCAGCTGGTCGCCGCGCACCAGCAGGGTCACCCGGGACCCGAGGGACCCGAAGATGTGCGCGAACTCCACGGCCACCACCCCGCCCCCGATGATGGTGAGGTGCTCGGGCCGATCCTCCAGTCGCATGATGCTGCGGTTCGTGTGCGCTACCGAGTCCATCAGCGGCTTCAGGGCGGGGGGCACGAAGGGGGAGGCCCCGGTGGCGATGACCACCTGGTCGGCGGTGAGCCGCGCCGTGCTCCCATCGCGCAGGGCAACCTCGAGCTCCCGCTCGCCGGTGAACCGGGCCCACCCCTCGTACAAGTCCGTCCCCGCGGCGGTGCGGCGGTACTCGGCGCCACCGGCGCTGATCGGGTCGATGCGGGAGAACACCCGGTCGCGGACGTCCTGCCAACGCACACCCCGCAGCTCGGCGTCGATGCCGAAGCGCTCGCTGTCACGCACCGTGTCTGCGATGCCCGCGGCCCACACGAACATCTTGGTGGGGATGCACCCGTTGTTCAGGCACGTCCCCCCGAACACCCCGCCCTCCACCACGGCCACCCGCAGGTCGGCGTGGTCGGCTTGGGGCACGGAGTTGCCCGAGCCCGATCCGATGATGACGAGGTCGTAGTGCTCAGCATTCATGCACCCAGCCTAGGCAGGCCGACGCTCCCCCCCTCCAGCGCGTCGGGTGCCCCGGGTGGGACGGGCACTCAGGCGAGGTCGCGCAGGTCGGCCAGGTGCGGGGAGCGGGAGGGGTCCAGCCCCAGCCCGATCGCGAGGTAGGTCGCCGTGAAGTCGACCCGCCCGACCAGGTGCGCCAGGTCCACCAGCGCCTCCTCGCCCCGGGCGAAGCAGTCGACCACGCGCACCCCGGCATCGGACGCGAGGGTGGAGACGTGCCCGGCCATGGAGCCCAGCTCGTCACGTCCGAGCAGCCACAGGCCGAGCGGGGTCCGGGCCGGGGCGTCCAGGAAGGGGTCGGCGAAGATGTCACGCCCCCCGTCGGCCGCCGGGCCGCGGTCGGTCGTCGCGTTCCACCCGTCGCCGGTGGCGTAGGGGCCGTCGAAGCAGGCCACCACCTCGCCCGCGGAGTGGGGCAGCTCCCCGGCGGCGGCCGGGATGCGGGAGGTGCGGCTGAGCATGCTGGCCGCCCGGCGTGCCGCGACCCCGGCGACCGGCCCGTCACCGAGCGCGATGGGGATGGTCTCGGCCAGCGCGAGCGCCGCCACCTTCGCCGGGTTGACGAAGGACGCCGAGTCGGGTCGACACTCCTCGGCCACCGCGTCCAGGGTGCTGGCCATGCCCTCCCACAGGTCGTCCGGCGCCTCCAGCAGCCCGACCTCCCGCAGCCCCGTGAGCACCGGCACCAGCAGCCCCCAGAAGGCGGTGCGCGAGCTGACCGGCCCCTGGCCCACCGGGACGTGCACGCCCCGGGCGCGCTGCGCCGCATCGGACAGCGGGGTGTCGGTGGCCCCCACGGTGAGCACCGCGGCGCCCCTCCGTGCGGCCTCGTGGGCCAGGGTCACCGCGGCGGTCTCCTGCCCGGACAACGAGACCGCGACCACCAGGTCCACCGGCCCCACCCAGGCGGGCAGCGGCCCGCTGTTCAGGGTGTGCACGGCCGTGGGCGAGCCCTGCTCCACCACCAGTTTCACCACGTCCCCGACCAGCGCGGTCCCGCCGGCGGCGACCACCAGCACCGACCGGGGCCGGTGCGCCGAGGAGAGCCGGCCGATCCCGGCCTCGCTCGCCAGGGTCACGGCCTGCCGGACCTGCGCACCGGCCGTGGCCAACGCCCACAGGGTGCCGGCGGCGTCGCACCGGGCCAGGTGGTCGGTGTCGTCCAGGACCGCGTCCTCGATGAAGGGCACCTCAGGCCTCCTGCCGCACGAGACCCAGCACCGCGTCCCGCACGCGCCCCATGAGCTCCTGGGACTGCGCCTCCACGTTGAGGCGCAGCAGCGGCTCGGTGTTGGAGGCCCGCAGGTTGGCGCGCCAGTAGCCCACCGTGTCCCCCTCCAGCCGCTCACCAGTGAGGGTGAGGCCGTCCAGGCGGTCTGGCTCGGCCCCCTGCTCCCGACCCCAGGCCTCGACCCGCTCGGTGGCCGCTGCGGCGTCCTCCACCCGGGAGTTGATCTCACCGCTGGCCGGGTACTTCTCGTAGGGCGCCATCAGCTCCGACAGCGGACCGGAGTGCTCCCCGAGGGCGGCCAGCACGTGCAGGGCAGCAAGCATGCCGGTGTCGGCGAACCAGAAGTCCTTGAAGTAGTAGTGCGCGGAGTGCTCGCCCCCGAAGACCGCGTCGTGGGTGGCCATCTCGTCCTTGATGAAGGAGTGCCCCACCCGGGTGCGCACCGGGCGAGCGCCGGCGGCCTCGATGACCTCAGGAACCACGCGGGAGGCGATGGCATTGTGCACCACCGCGACCTGGTCCACCGGGGTCCCCTGTGCCACGGCGCGGTCGATCTCGCGCTGCGCAACCAGGGCGGTGATGGCGCTGGGGGTCACCGGCTCCCCCCGCTCGTCGACGACGAAGCAGCGGTCGGCGTCCCCGTCGAAGGCCAGCCCGATGTCGGCCCCGTGCTCGCGGACGGCCGCCTGCAGGTCACGCAGGTTCTCCGGCTCCAGCGGGTTCGCCTCGTGGTTCGGGAAGCTGCCGTCCAGCTCGAAGTACAGCGGCTCCACGCGCAGCGAGTCCACCACCGTGTCGTCCCCCCGGCCCAGCACCACCGGCACGGTGTGCCCGGCCATGCCGTTGCCCGCGTCGACGACCACCTCGAGGCGCCGCGCCCCGGTGAGGTCCACCAGGGAGCGCAGGTGCTCGGCGTAGGCGCCGGTCAGGTCGCGGTGCTCGACGGCGCCGGGCTCGGCGGCGGCGGGGCGCTCGTGGGCGTCACCACGGTCGAGGATCCACTGGGCGAGGTCGCGCACCTCGGCCAGCCCGCTGTCCTGCCCGACGGGGCGGGCGCCGGGACGGCACAGCTTGATGCCGTTGTACTGGGCGGGGTTGTGCGAGGCGGTGAACATCGCACCGGCGAGCTCGAGGTGGCCCGCGGCGAAGTAGAGGCCGTCGGTGGAGCACAGGCCGATGTGGGTGACGTCCACGCCGTGCAGGGCGAGCCCGGCCGCGAAGGCCTCGGACAGCTCCGGGCTGCTCGGGCGCATGTCGTGGCCGATCGCCACCCCGTCGATGCCCTCCGGGAGCACCACGGTCTGGGCGAAGGCCTCCCCCAGGGCGCGGGCGACGCGCGGGTTCAACTGGTCCGGGACCAGGCCTCGGACGTCATAGGCCTTGACGAAGTCGGCCAGCGGGGGCTGTGTCGGCTGGATGCTCATGGATGCACAGGCTAGTGCGCGTTCAGCGGTCGTCGTCCCCCGACACCAGCCGGAGCCGCGGCGGTCCGGGCCGGTCACCGGACTGCTCCGGGCCCCGGTCGCGGCCGGCCTTCTGGTCGCGCACCGCATCGGCCAGGGCTCCGATGTCTGCCACCGACCCGGTGGGGTCGTCGAGGTTGATCGCCAGGCGCATCACCTGCCAGCCACGGGGGGCGGTCAGACGGGCCGTGTGGCTCGCGCAGAGGTCGTAGACGTGGGGCTCGGACTCGGTCGACAGGGGCCCCACCACCACGGTCTGCTCGGCGTAGACGTAGGTGAGTGTCGAGGCGGCCGGCTGGGAGCACCCCACCTTGCTGCAGTGACGTGGGCTGGGTTCTTGGGTCGGCACAGGGCGCAGACTACGCTCGTGCCATGGGCCGATCGTCCTCCCGCGCCGGGAACCGCGTGCGCCGTCGCATGCTGCGGCGGGGGCGGGAGTTGCGCGGTCCCATCAGCACGGCCCCGGTGCCCGGCCGGCGCTCGCGGCAGTCCGTCTTCGAGGACATCGCGCGCGAGGCCTCGGCCCGCGTGGCCGCCCGGGCGGGCCTGACGGAGGACCAGTGGGAGCTGGTGGTCCTGGTGGCCCCGGACGCGCAGGCGGGGGTCACGGAACGACGGGGGCGGGTGCTGCAGCGGGGGGGCCGCTGGCAGGTGGTGCTCCACCGCCTGGCCCTCGACGGCGAGGCCTCCGGCCCAGCCGAGACCGACCTGCTGGTGGAGATGGTCGTCGCCGAGCTCCTGGCCCGGGCGCTGGGGCTGGATCCGGAGGCGCTGCAGGAGGGCGAGTGACCGGGAGCGTCAGGCGGTGAAGACCGCGCGCCGCTTGAGCTTGCGGCGCTCCCGCTCGGACAGGCCACCCCAGATGCCGAAGCGCTCATCGTTCTCGAGGGCGTAGTCGAGGCACTCGGAACGCACGTCGCAGCCGGTGCAGACGCGCTTGGCCTCGCGCGTGGAGCCACCCTTCTCGGGGAAGAAGGCCTCGGGGTCGGTCTGGGCGCACAGGGCGCGCTCCTGCCAACTGGGAACGGCCTGCTCGGGATGTCCGACGATCTGAAGTTCGTGCACGGTTTCCTCCTCGACCCTGGGGCCCGTCAGCACGTGGTGTGTCGTGTGGGGTGTCCACCGCCCGGTCGGTCCGGACGGGTGGCCGTCCACCCTGGGTGGGAGACGACCCGACGAACGAATTACACCGGTGCAACTCCCGCGCGTCAAGCCCGACCTTCGCCACTCGATGGTGTATGGCGCCCTCGTGCGACGGGGAGGTGCGTCCGGGGGGCCATCCGCGGCCCCCGCCGCTCGGGGCCGGCTGCGCCGTGGCGCAACAGCAGCTGCACGCGGAACCGGTGGCCGGCGTAGGGCGCCAGCACGCGCGCGAGCTCGACATCGCCCCCCGCGGCCCCGGTCAGCACCCGGGTGATGTGCCCGGCGACGTGGTAGTCGCGCCAGCTCACGGCATCGGCGTCACCCAGCGCCCGCTGGGCGACCTCCGCAGCGGTCCACACCCCCAGCCCGGGGACGGTGCGCACCGCCCGGTGGGCGCGGTCCATCGAGGGCCGGTCCATCCCTGCCGTCGAGGACGCCAACCGCTCGAGGGCAGCACCCGAGCGGGCGGCGCGGAGCACCGCATCGGACCGGGCGGCATCGATGCCCGCGGTGATCCACACCCAGGACGGGACCCGCAGCACCTCCCGCGGCCCCGGGGGCACCCGCAGGCCCCGGTCGCCCGCGGGCCCTGGCGCCGGCGAGCCCGCGGCGGCGACCAGCGCCCGGTACCCGGCGAAGGCCTCCTGCCCGGTCACCTTCTGCTCGATGACGGCCGGCAACAGCGCATCCCAGACCCGCCGCGTACGCATCACCCTCAGACGGGGCGACCAGTGGGCGTGGGCCCGCACCAGGGGTTCGTGGACGGGCCGGAAGTCCTGCGGGCGGTCCCGCGCGCCGAGGAGCTCGGGCACTCCATCCAGCAGCCAGTCGACCGCGGCTTCCCCACCCCAGGCGCGGGCGTGGACCTGTCGCGGTGACGAGCCGACTCCCAGGTGAAGGGTGCCGGGTCCGGCTGGGGTGTTGGCCGCCAGCACGAACTGCCCGGCCGCCGGCAGCAGGGTGGTCAGGTCCCCTGCCCCCCGGCGCAGGCTCCCGAGGGTGCGCGGCAGGTCGACCGGCCAGTCCGCCTGCCAGACCCGCGTGCCCTCGCGCGGGGGTGACGGGTCGGACGAGGTCATGTGCCCAGTCTGCCGCGCGGGTCGTACGATGCACGCACGGCCCACCGGCCTCCGAGCGCCCGCACGGCGCACCCCCTCACGCACGCGCCCCGAGCGCGGGAAGGCCCCTCAGATGACCACACCGGCAACGGTGCTGGAGCAGTTGACCACCGACCACCCGCAGTCCCCCCGGCTGACCTGCTTCGACGACCAGCGGACCGAGCGCATCGAGCTGTCCGGAGCAGTGCTCGCCAACTGGATCTCCAAGGCAGCCAACGTGCTGCAGGAGGAGTTCGACGTCGAGCCGGGCTCGATCGTCGCGATCGACCTGCCCACCGGCCACTGGCGGACCGTCTACTGGGCGCTCGCCGCTTGGGCGGTGGGGGCGTCGGTCGCCCTCGACGCCCACGAGGGTGCCGACGTGCTCGTGACGACCTCCCCGGCATCGGACCTGGCGGACGACTCCGACGAGGTGGTGGCGGTCACCCTGCGCGCCCTGGCCCGGCAGTGGGACGGGGAGGACCTGCCCAGCGGCGTGTTCGACGAGGCGGCCCAGCTGGCCAGCTTCGGCGACGGGTTCACTCCCTGGCACGACATCGACGAGGACGACCCGGCCCTCATCCGCGAGGGTGAGCGCTGGACGATGGCCGATGTGGTGCCGCCCTCCGCGGGGGGCCGGGTGCTGGTCGCCGCGGTCGACCCCGCATCGCACCTGCGGACGGTGGTCGGCACCTGGGCGGCCGGCGGATCCGTGGTCACGGTCGTCGGCGACGGCCCGGTCGACCCGACCGAGGCTCGCATGATCGACGAGGGCGTGACCGGGGTCGTCCCGACCGAGTGACCCCGGTCACCCGCCGGTAGGCTGCGGCCATGGACAAAGTCGTCGCTTCAGCCCGCGAGGCCATCGAGGGCCTCGAGAACGGAATGCGCATCGCCGTCGGAGGCTTCGGCCTGTGCGGCATCCCGCAGGTGCTCATCGAGGAGGTGCACGCCGCGGGCATCGAGGAGCTCGAGGTGGTCTCGAACAACTGCGGCGTGGACTCGTGGGGGCTGGGGGTCCTGCTGGACGCCGGGCGCCTGCGCCGCGTGATCGCCTCCTACGTGGGCGAGAACAAGGAGTTCGCACGGCAGTACCTGGAGGGCGAGCTCGAGGTGGAGCTCACACCCCAGGGCACCCTCGCCGAGAAGCTCCGCGCCGCCGGCACCGGCCTGGCCGGGTTCTGGACCCGCACCGGGGTGGGCACCCTCATCGCCGAGGGCGGCATGCCGTGGAAGTACGACTCCACCGGCGCCGTGACCACCAAGTCCCCCGCCAAGGAGACCCGCGAGTTCACGATGCTGGGCGAGACCCACGAGTACGTGCTCGAGGAGTCGCTCCCCTGTGACTTCGCGCTGGTGCGGGCCGCCAAGGGCGACCGGCACGGCAACCTGGTCTTCAACAAGACCGCCGCCAACTTCAACCCGGTGGCGGCCATGGCCGGACGCATCGCCGTGGCCGAGGTCGAGGAGCTCGTGGAGCCCGGCGAGATCGACCCGCACGACGTGGACCTGCCGGGCGTGTTCGTCAAGCGCGTGCTGGCGCTGACCCCGGAGCAGGCGGCCGACAAGCGCATCGAGAAGCGCACCCTCACCGAGACGCAGGAGGCCTGAGATGGCGCTCACCCGTGAGCAGATGGCCGCCCGTGCAGCCCAGGAGCTGCAGGACGGCGACTACGTGAACCTGGGCATCGGCCTGCCGACGCTGGTGCCGAACTACGTGGACGACGACGTGGAGCTGGTGCTCCAGTCGGAGAACGGCATCCTCGGCGTGGGCCGCTACCCCACCGAGGAGGAGCTGGACGCCGACCTCATCAACGCGGGCAAGGAGACAGTGACCGTCCGCCGTGGCGCGAGCTTCTTCGACTCCTCGCTGAGCTTCGGCATGATCCGGGGCGGCAAGATCGACGCCGCCATCCTGGGCGCCATGCAGGTCTCGGCCACCGGCGACATCGCCAACTGGATGATCCCCGGCAAGATGGTCAAGGGCATGGGCGGCGCCATGGACCTGGTGCACGGCGCCAAGAAGGTCATCGTGCTCATGGAGCACGTGGCCAAGGACGGCTCCCACAAGATCGTGCAGGAGTGCTCCCTGCCGCTGACGGGCAAGCAGGTGGTGCAGCGCATCATCACCGACCTGTGCGTCATGGACGTCACCGAGGACGGCCTGGTGCTCCGCGAGCTGGCCGCCGACGTGACCGAGGAGCAGGTCCGCGAGGCCACCGGGCCGGACTTCCGGGTAGAGCTGAACGACACCCCCATCGAGGACGAGGTCTCCGACCAGACGTGACCCGCCGGGTGGTCGCCGCGCCTCAGCGCCCGGCGATCTCCCGCCGCAGGGCAGCAGGACTGGTCAGAAAGCCCCACCCCCAGGCCATGTGCATCGTGGCCACCACGGCAGGCACCCGCAGCGCGACCGCGGGTGCCTGTTCGCGTGCCTCCCACAGGCCCCCGGCGGTCACGGCCGCCAGGTAGGCCCCCGGCACCGCCCACGCCGGCCGCCAGGCCAGGCCGGCCACGGCGCCCACCGCACAGGCCACCAGGGCCGTCGGCGGCGCGAGGTAGCGCAGGTTGATCGACCCCTCGTGGGTCGCGGCGACCACGCGACGCCACCGGCCGTAGTCGCGGTACTGGCGGGCCAGGGCACGCAGCGAGCGTCGCGGGCGGTAGTCCACCCGCATCGCCGGGGTGAACCAGACGTGCCCCCCGGCCTGCCGGATGCGCCAGTTCATCTCCCAGTCCTGCGCACGGTCGAAGCGCGGGTCGTAGCCACCCACACGGTCCAGCCACTCGCGGCGGAACGAGCCCAGGTACACCGTGTCGGACTCCCCCTCCTCGCCCCCGGTGTGGAAGCGGGCTCCCCCCACCCCCAGCGGCGAACCCATCGCCACTGCCACGGCCCGCTCGAAGTCGGTGCGCCCCACCGCGTGCATGACCCCGCCGACGTTGGCCGCACCGGTGCGCTCCAGGACCTCCACGGCCGTGCGCAGGTAGCCCGGCGAGAGCTCGCCGTGGGCGTCCACCCGCACCACCACCGGGTGCCGTGCGACCTCCAGCGCGGCGTTCAACCCGTCGGGGGTGCGCCCGGTCGGGTTCTCGATGACGGTGACGCGCGGGTCCCGCGCGGCGAGACCGGCGGCCACCTCCCAAGTGCGGTCGGTGGACGGTCCGCAGGCCAAGACCAGCTCCAGCTCGCCGGGGGCGTCCTGCGCGAGGACCGCCGCCACGGAGTCCGCGAGATCCGCCTCCTCGTTGAGGACGGGCATGATCACGCTGATGGCTGTCATGGGCCCCATTGTGCGGTGCCGGCGGCTCACAAACCGCGCACACACGCCGCACCGCCCTCGCGCCTCCCCGCAGCTTCCCAGCGAGGTGGCTTACGCTCGGCATCGTGACCGATCGTGACGAACAGGACCGCCGGGGCCCCGACGCCGGCGGCTCCCGGTGGGACCGTGACAGCAGGGGGCGCCGCCGGATGACCTCGCGGGGCGCCCAGCCCGGCCCCGCGCCGCGTGGACTGCGCGACGAGCGCCGGGCCGACCGCCCGCACCACGACGAGGGGTACGACCGCTACGACGACCGCATGCCGCGTGGCGACGGGTACGACCGCCCCCCCCGCGACGACCGGTACGACGAGCGCCCGCGCCGCGACGCGCGATACGCCGACACCGTCGACGACCGACCCGCCCCGGGACGGCGCCGCACGCGCCGGGGACCGGTCCGCAAGGTCCTGACCGGCATGGTGGTGCTGCTTGCGGTGTGGCTCATCGCCACCGGCGCGGCAGTCTTCGACTCCTGGCGCTCGGTGGAGCGCACCGACGCCATGCCCACCTGGGAGGGCCGCCCGGCCGACACCGCGGGGCGCAACTACTTACTAGTGGGTTCCGACGGACGCGACAGCCTCACCCCGGAGCAGCGCAAGCGCCTCGGCACGGGCGCCATGGAGGGGCAACGCACCGACACGATCATGCTCGTGCACGTGCCCACCTTCGGCACCCCGACCCTCGTGTCCATCCCGCGCGACTCCTACGTGCCCATCCGCGGCATGGGCGAGAACAAGATCAATGCGAGCTACAACGTGGGCGGCGCCCCGCTCCTCATCGACACCGTGGAGCAGAACACCGGCCTGCGCATCGACGGGTACACAGAGATCGGCTTCGGCGGGTTCGCCGACGTCGTCGACAGCCTCGGGGGCGTGGAGATCTGCGCGAAGACCGACATCGTCGACGAGAAGGCCCACCTCGACATCAAGGCTGGGTGCCAGACGATGGACGGCGTCACCGCCCTGGGTTTCGTCCGCGCCCGCTACTTCGACCCCCGCGGTGACCTGGGCCGCGTGGAGCGCCAGCGGCAGTTCCTCAACGCCATCAGCAAGCAGGTCGTCTCCCCCTCCACCCTGCTGCTGCCCTGGGAGCTGCACGACGTGGGGACCGCCGTGGCCCCCGCCCTGACGGTGGACGAGCACGACTCGGGGCTGGAGATCGCCATGGCCCTGAACGCCGTGCGCCGTGCCAGCGGCGGTGACAACCAGGTCACCGTGCCGGTCAGTGACTCCACGCTGCGCACCGAGCACGGGTGGGCGGTGCAGTGGGACTCCGAGCGGTCCGAGGCGCTGTGGAAGGCCCTCCGCGAGGGCGACGACATCCCGTCCGACCTGTGACCCCGGCCCAGCGTGCCGGCTGGTCGGTGGGCTTCGCCACCGGGCTCTACGGCATCTCGTTCGGGGCGCTGGCGGTGGCCTCGGGGCTGTCCGCCTGGCAGGCGATCGCCCTGTCGGCCCTGATGTTCACCGGCGGCTCCCAGTTCGCCTACCTGGGTGTGGTGGGCGCCGGAGGGAGCGGCGCGGCCGCCACGGGCGCCGCCACCCTCCTGGGCATCCGCAACACTGTCTACGCCATGCGCCTGAGCACCCTGGTGCGGCCGCGTTCGGTCCCCGAGCGGCTGGCGATGGCGCAGCTCACCATCGACGAGTCGACCGCCGTGGCCGTCGCCCAGGAGTCGCCCGAGGAGCAGCGGCGCGGCTTCTGGGCGGCGGGGCTGGGCGTCTACGTCTTCTGGGTCGGCTTCAGTGCGCTCGGCGCCGTGGTGGGTGACCGCATCGGCAACCTGGACCGACTCGGCCTGGACGGGGCTGCGGTGGCCGCGTTCACGGGCCTGCTGTGGCCGCACCTGCGGTCCCGCCGGCCGGTGGCGATCGCCGTCCTCGCGGCGGTGGTGACCCTGGCCCTGGTGCCCGCGGTCCCCGCCGGCCTGCCCATCCTCGGGGCTGCCCTGGTGGCGGCGGTCGCCGGGTGGGCCCTGCGCCCGACCGACCTGCGGGAGGCAGCGTGAGCTGGGGGTGGTTGCTGACGGCCTGTGCCCTGGCCCTCGCGCTGAAGCTGGGTGGCTACCTGTTGCCCCGGAGTCTCCTGGAGCGCCCCGCGGCCCTGCACGTGGCCGCCATGGTGACCGTCGGCCTGCTCGCGGCGCTGACGGTGATGAACACGTTCACCTCCGGGCGCGAGCTCACGCTGGACGCCCGCATCGTGGCCCTCGTGGTGGCCCTGATCGCGCTGCGGATGCGGGCGCCCTTCCTGCTCGTGGTCGTCCTCGGTGCCGCCAGCGTGGCGGCTGCCCGGGCCCTGGGCTGGGGCTGAGGCCGCCCGCTCGGCGTGGGCCCCGATGGCCAGGGCGGCCCTGGCCTCCGCGGACAGTTCGGATCGGGCCGGCACCGGTCCGGGGTGGCCGGTGGGGCGACCAGAGAGCCTCCCGTGGGAGGAGCGCCGTCGCCGAGTGCACGCCCCGGATCCGCCCGCCGTAGGGGTCGGATCCGGGACGGGGGTCAGCCGGGCAGGCCCTTGAGGAGCTGGCGAGCCATCACCATCCGCTGGATCTGGTTGGTGCCCTCGTAGATCTGGGTGATCTTGGCGTCGCGCATCATGCGCTCCACCGGGAAGTCCTTGGTGTAGCCGTAGCCACCGAAGAGCTGCACCGCATCGGTGGTGATCTCCATGGCCACGTCGGAGGCGAAGCACTTGGCCGCCGCGCCGAAGTAGGTGAGGGCGGGGTCGTTGCGCTCGGACTTCGCCGCGGCGTTGTAGACCAGCTGCCGCGCGGCCTCGAGCTTCATGCCCATGTCGGCGAGCATGAACTGCACCCCCTGGAAGTCGGCGATGCGCTGCCCGAACTGCTCGCGCTGCTTGACGTAGTCCAGGGCGGCGTCCAGAGCCCCCTGGGCGATGCCGATGGCCTGCGCACCGATGGTGACGCGGGTGTGGTCCAGGGTCTGCAGGGCGATGGCCAGGCCACGGCCCCGCTCCCCCACCATCCGGTCGGCCGGGATCACGCAGTTGTCGAACAGCAGCTCGCGGGTGGGCGAGCCCTTGATGCCCAGCTTGCCCTCGGGCTCGCCGAAGCTGAACCCCTCGTCGTCCTTCTCCACCACGAAGGCCGTGATGTTCTTGCCGCGCTTGCCCTCGGGGTCGGTGACGGCCATGACCGTGTAGTACTCCGACACCCCGGCGTTGGTGATCCAGGACTTCTGGCCGTTCAGCACGAACGACCCGTCGGACTGCTCGATCGCCTTGCACTGCATGCCGGCGGTGTCCGACCCCGCGCCGGCCTCGGACAGGCCGTAGCTGAACATGGCGGTCCCCTCGGCCACCGGGGGCAGGTACTTCTGCTTGACCTCCTCGCTCGCGGCGAGGATCAGCGGCATTGTGCCCAGCTTGTTGACCGCCGGGATGAGCGAGCTCGAGGCACACCCGCGGGCGACCTCCTCGATGACGATGCAGGTCGCCAGGGCGTCGGCGCCCAGGCCCTCGTACTCCTCGGGGATGTGGGGAGCGTGGAAGGCCGTCTCACGCAGCGCGTCGTAGGCGGCCTGCGGGAACTCACCGGTGGCGTCCACCTCCGCTGCCGCGGGCGCAATCTTGTCGCGCACGAGGGGACGAATCGCCTCGCGGACGGTCTCGTGGAACTCGTTGGGCGTGTACAGGTCGAAGTCGCTCACCGCCCTATCGTACGGCCCGGGGTTCCGGGGTCGTGGGCGACGTCACGCCGCGGCCGAACCCCCGTGGCTCAGAGGAACTCCAGCGGGTTGAACTCGGAGATCGGGATGATGCGCATGCGCGGCAGGCGTGCGTTGAAGGCCTTGACGTCGTACTCGAGGTCGAAGGTCTCCATGCCCTGCTCCTCGAGCTCCACGAACCCCGCGTTGCGGTACTCGCGGAAGCCCATGAGACCCAGCCGTCGGTCCTCGTCGTCCAGCAGCGCCGTCATCTGCGGCAGGAAGTCCCCGTCGTGGCTCACCAGCACCACGTCGTCGGAGCGCTCGGCCAACGCCTCCAGAGTCTTCTGGATGGCGATGTCGACGACCTTCTCGTCGGCGGCACCGGACAGCGGGATCGGCTTGTACCCGATCGCCATCAGCGCCTGCACGAAGTTCATCGGCAGGTGGTCCTCGCTCGCCGCGAGGAAGAACAACCCGGTGACCGGCTGCTCCCACGAACTCTGCACGTGCGTCAGCAGCCGCTCCCACCGGGGGCGCTCGTCGGGCTGCGGTCGACGGCCCAGGCAGTTGCCGAGGGTGGCGTCGATGTTCTCCCCGTCCACGAGGAGGTAGGTGGTCCGCTCGGCGACGGGGGTGCTCATCAACTGTCCTCGGGGGTCGGGGTGAGGGTGGTGGCCGGCGGACGCTCCTCGTCCGCCGCGTGCAGCCTACGCGCGAGTGCCTGCCCCTTGGCGTGGGCCGCGTCGCGCAGGGACTCCTGGAACGCCTCGATGCGGGAGCGCAGCGCCAGGGCCTGCTCGTCGGTGCCGGCGGCCAGGATGCGGGCGGCCAGGAGCCCCGCGTTGCGGGCTCCCCCGACGGAGACGGTGGCGACCGGCACGCCGGCGGGCATCTGCACGATCGACAGCAGCGAGTCCAGGCCGTCGAGCTGCTTCAGCGGCACCGGGACCCCGATCACCGGCAACGGCGTCACGCTGGCCAGCATGCCCGGCAGGTGGGCCGCGCCTCCCGCCCCGGCGATGACCACGCGGTAGCCCGCCGCGGCGGCGTCCACGCCGTGCTGGAGCATCTCGTGGGGCATGCGGTGGGCGGAGACCACCTGGACGGTGTGGCTGATACCGAGCTCCTCCAGGGCCTCGGCGGCGGCCGCCATCACGGGCCAGTCGCTGTCGGAGCCCATGACGATCGAGACGTCGGCGGGCGCTGTGTCGCGCAGGTGGGTCACGGGGTGTCTCCCTCAGTGGTGGGTGCGTCGTCGGTCCCCTCGAGCAGGCCGCGCGCGATCGTCGCGCGGCGCCGCAGCCCGTCCAGGTCCTCCCCGGTCACCGTGACGTGGCCGACCTTCCGCCCGGGGCGGACCTCCTTGCCGTAGAGGTGCAGGCGGGCCCCGGCGTCCTGGGCCATCACCCGGCGGGAGGCCGCGTGCAGGTCCTCGGCCGAACCCCCCAGCACGTTGGCCATGACGGTGTGTGCGGCACGGGGGGAGGTGTCGCCGAGGGGCAGGTCGAGCACGGCGCGCAGGTGCTGCTCGAACTGGTCGGTGACGGCACCGTCCTGCGTCCAGTGGCCGGAGTTGTGGGGTCGCATCGCGAGCTCGTTGACCACCCAGCCCCGGTCGCCCTCGGCCGGGGTGCCGGTCTCGAAGATCTCCACGGCCATCACCCCGGTCACCCCGAGGTCCACGGCCAGCTGCTCGGCCGCCTGCCGGACGTCCCGGGCCAGATCCGGGTCGAGCTCCGGTGCGGGGGCCTCCACCCGGGTGCAGATGCCCTGCTCCTGCACCGTGTGCACCACCGGCCAGGAGCGCACCTCACCCGAGGGGTTCCGCGCCACGAGCACGGCGAGCTCGCGACCGAAGGCCACGGCCTCCTCGGCCAGCAGCGGCTCCCCACCGGCCCGGTCGAACCACTCCTCGGCCCGGCCCAGGTCGTCGGCGCCGGTCACCACCATCACGCCCTTGCCGTCGTAGCCACCCCGGGGGGTCTTGAGCACCACCGGCCACTCGCCGCCGGCGAACTCCTCGAGCTCGGCGCGGGAGGTGACCTCACCCCATCGGGGCACGGGGAGCCCCGCCTCCCCCAGCGCGCGCCGCATGACGAGCTTGTCCTGGGCGTGGAGGAGGGCGGACGGCGCGGGGTGCAGGGCCACGCCCTCGGACTCCAGGACCGCCAGCAGCTCGCCGGGGACGTGCTCGTGGTCGAAGGTCACGACGTCGCAGACCCGGGCGAGCTCCTGCAGGCGCTCCAGGTCGTCGGCCCGCCCGACGGGGGCGTGCGCGTACACCTGGGCGGCGGCCGCGTCGGCGGACTCGGCCAGCACCACCACACCCAGCCCCAGCTCCGTGGCGGGCCCGGCGCACATGCGCGCGAGCTGCCCGCCGCCGACGATGCCGACGATGGGCGTCCCCTGCGGGACGAGGGGGCGGGACATGGCGGGGGAAGCGGCGTCGGTCACAGCGCGAGGATATCCACCGCGCGTTGGACCGCGGCCGGACCTCCCCCCGCGTACCGTGGGTCCAATGACCAGCGAGCACCACCATCCCACCGGACTTCGCCATGCCCTGGACGTCCTGTCCCGCGAGGCGAGCAAGTTCGGCGTCATCGGCCTGCTCGCCTTCATCATCGACACGGGCCTGTACAACCTGTTGATGTACGGGCCGGTCCTGTCCGCGAACGCCGCCCCCGAGGGCGTCCTGGGCGACCACCCGCTGACCAGCAAGGTGGTGGCCACCGCCGTGGCCACGGCCTTCGCGTGGTTGGGCAACCGGTACTGGACCTTCCGCAAGACGCGCCGTGCGAACGTCACGCGCGAGGCGGCGCTGTTCATCCTGTTCAACATCCTGGGCCTGCTGATCGCCCTGATCTGCCTGTGGTTCAGCCACTACATCCTGGGCTTCCGCTCGCAGCTGGCCGACAACATCTCCGGCAACGGCGTGGGCCTGGTGCTGGGCACCCTGTTCCGCTTCTGGGCCTACCGCACCTTCGTCTTCACCGAGGAGCTCGGCGACTCCCTGGAGCCCGACCACGACCAGACGGTCCGCACCGAGGACGGCCGGGTGCTCGAGGACGACGACTCCGAACTGGTGCGCCCCTACGGGGTCGAGGAGCCTGCGACGCAGCGCCACCGGCAGGACGCCGCCGAGCCGGCCGGGCCGTCGCGCCCCATCGACACCGCGGCCTGAACAAGGCCGGGTGAGCCGGCCGGCTCAGCGGGTGGGCGCCTCGACGGGCGTCGAGAGGAAGACCCCGAAGGTCGCGCGCCGCTCGTCCAGCAGCTCCAGCCGTCCCCCGACGGCCGTGATGATCTGCCGTGCGAGCGCCAGGCCGCGCCCCGTCCCCGCGCCGGAGGTCACGTGGCGCTCGAAGATGCGGTCGGCGATCTCCGGGGCGATCCCCGGCCCCTCGTCGCTGAGGACGAGCTGCACCGACGGCCCGTTGTCCTCGATGCGCAGGGTGATGATCCCCTCCCCGTAGGTCAACGAGTTCTCGATGAGGGTGGACAGCACCTGCGAGAGCACCCCCCGCGGGCAGGCGACGTGCAGCCCAAAGGTGCCCGTCACCCGCATCCCCCGCCGTTGGGCGGCGAACATGGGCTGCCACTCGTGCTGCTGCGCGGCGATGATCTCGTCCAGCAGCAGGACGTCGGTGGTGGCCAGGGCAGCGTTCGCCGCGCTCTCCAGCATCTCCTCGACGACGGAGGTCAGGCGCTCCACCTGGGTGTGCGCCCCCTCGGCCAGCTGGTGGGCCTCCTCGAGCGTCTCGGCCATCGCGACCTCGTCCATGCGGATGGTCAGTGCCGAGAGCGGCGTCCGCAGCTGGTGGGCGGCGTCGCCGGCCAGGCGCCGCTGCGAGGTGACCATCTGGGTGAGGTGCACGGCGCGACGCTGCACCGCATCGGAGAGGTCGTCGATCTCCACGATGCCGGTGAGCTCCGGACGGGCGCGGGTGCTCTCACCGGTTCCCATGCCCGGGATGCGCCGGGCCAGGGCGTCGATGGTGCCCTCGGGCCCGGCGAGCGCCTCGGCCACCCGCCCGGCGTTGAAGAGGCTCGTCAGGCGCATGCCGGCGAGCACGGCCAACGGCACCCCGAGCCAGGCCCACAGGGGTGGGCCGGTCTCGGTGAGGGTGGCCCACAGCCCCAGGGCCACGGCCACCGCTACCGGGAACAGGGCACAGAGCTGGGCCACCCGGACGGCCTTGCCGACCACCGAGGACCACAGCTGCCGCAGGGTGACCGGGGCCACTCACTCCCCCGTGACGAGGCGGAAGCCCACGCCGCGCACGGTGGCGATGAACCGGGGGTCGCTGTGGTCGTCGCCGAGCTTCTTGCGCAGCCCGGAGACGTGCATGTCCAGGGTCTTGGTGGACCCCACCCAGTCGGTCTGCCAGGCCTCGCGCATGAGCTGCTCGCGGCTGACCACCCGGCCCATGTCGCGCACCAGGATGTGCAGCAGGTCGAACTCCTTGGCGGTGAGCGTGACCTCCTCGCCGTCCACCCACGCGCGGCGGGCCGAGGAGTCGATGCGCAGCCCGTGGTCGGAGCCGTCGCCCTCGGCGCCCCCGGCCTGCGGCGCACGCCGGCGCAGCAGCGCCCGCACCCGCGCGTGGAACTCCGCGAGGCGGAACGGCTTGGTGACGTAGTCGTCGGCCCCGGCGTCCAGGCCGACGACGGTGTCGATCTCCCCGGCCCGGGCGGTGAGCATGAGCACCGGGAACGTGTGGCCCTCGGCGCGCAGCCGGCGGCACACCTCCAACCCGTCCATGCGGGGCAGCCCGATGTCCAGGATCAGCAGGGTGCAGCCCTCGCGGGCGGTGACCAGCGCGCTGGGGCCGTCGCCGACCACGGTGACGTCGAAACCCTCGCGTCGCATGGCCCGCGCCAAGGGCTGGGCGATGTCCTCGTCGTCCTCGGCGATGATCGCGACCATCGGGTCGCCCGTCTCGGTGACGGTGTCGTACTCGTTCACTGGCCCGGCCACTTCGGTGCGCGCTTCTCGGCAAAGGCGGCCACGCCCTCGGCCCGGTCACCGGAGAAGGCGGTCGCCCGCCAGCAGGCGTCCTCCACCTGCAGGCCGGTCCGCAGGTCCACGTCGGAGCCCAGGCGCATGGCGCGCTTGGCGTTGCGCAGGCCGACCGGCGAGTGGGCGCCAATGGTGGCGGCGAGCTCCAGGGCCCGCTCGCGCGCGGAGCCGGCGGCCACGAGCTCGTCGACGATGCCGATCTCGGCCGCCTCGGGCGCCGGGTACTTCGCGGCGGTGAAGATCGCGCGCGCCGCGCGGCTCCACCCGATGCGGCGGGTCAGCAGCTGCGTGCCGCCGCCGCCGGGGATGACGCCCACGGACACCTCGGGCAGCCCCAGCAGCGCCCCCTCTCCGGCCACGATGAGGTCGCACGAGAGCGCGATCTCCAGCCCGCCCCCCAGGGCGAAGCCGTCCACGGCGGCGATGGTCGGCATCGGCAGGTCCAGCACGCCGGTGTAGGCGCGCTGCGTGACCGGGCGCTGCTGCATCAGGTCGGCGTCGGTGAAGGAGTTGCGCTCCTTGAGGTCCGCACCCACGCAGAAGGCCTTCTCGTGGGCGCTGGTCACCACGACGCAGCGCGCGTCACCGGCGGCCAGCTCGTCGGTGGCGGCCGCGAGCTGCCGGGCCATCTCGGTGGAGATGGCGTTCATGGCGCCCACCCGCGCCAGCACGAGTTCGGCGACCTCGCCGGATCCCCCGTGGCGCTCGACGCGCACCCAGCTCTCCGGTGCCTCAGCAGCCCTCTGCTCACTCATTCGCTCTCTCCAAGGGTCGTGTTCTCCGGGGCGGACGCACCCGGAGGGACGGACAACAGGTGGTGCGGTGTCACCGACCCCACACCATGCAGCACCCGGGTGGGGAGCTGGGCGAACCGCCACGCAGGATCATGCCCCAGCGCCTCGGCGGTCTCACGGTCGGTCAGCACCGCGCCCGCGGCGGCCGAGGTGGTGAGGCGCGCCGCGCGGTTGACGGTGTCACCGTAGACGTCGCCGAGCCGCAGCAGCACCCGCCCCGTGGCCACGCCCACCCGCAGCGGCGGCAGCATGGGGTCGGCGTTCGCCTGTCGCACCAGGTCGTGGGCGATGAGGGTGGCCGAGCGGGGGTCCACCGCCTGATAGAGCACCTCGTCGCCGATCGTCTTGACCACGCGGCCGTGGTAGCGCGAGACCACGTCGACGACCAGCTCCTCGAAGCGGGTCACCAGGCGGGCGATCTCGCCGTCGTTGGAGCGCGCGACGCGCTCGGAGAAGGACACCATGTCCGCGAAGCCGATCGACCGGGTCACCCCTGCGGCCACCTCCTGGGAGGTCGCGTCCGCGAACAGCGTGGAGAGCGAGGCGGTGAGGTGGCGGCGCCAGGTGTAGCCGATGAGGAGCTCGAGGTCGTCGGCGAGGTCCGCCAGCACCAGACCCGTCGCGGAGGCGACCTCCGGGGTGACCCGCTCGGCCAACCCGTCGGAACCGTCCGCGCCGACCACCGCATCCGGGTGGTCCCACGAGCCCCACTCGTGGCGGTGCGTGCGGCGGTAGCGCTCGAAGTCCTGCAGGCGCTCGGCCACCACCTCGGTCTGCCAGGTGGCCAGCCGCTCGGTGGTGGTGCCGATGCCGCGGGTGAGGCTGATGAGGACGTCCTCGTCGATCTCGTAGCGCCCCAGCAGCTGACGCGCCACCGTGAGCGCCTCGATGTCGGCGTTGCTGAAGACGGCGTCCTCGGCCCGCGGGTTGTGGAAGCCCAACGAGCGCCACAGGCGGCGGGCCAGCCGCAGCGGGACCCCGGCGTGGTGCGCGACCTCGTCACGCCGCATCGTGCGCCGGCGGCCGAAGAGGCGCTCGGCGATGGCATCCATCGTGCGGGCCGGCTGGTCCGGGCCGTCGGCTGCCTGGTGGGGGGGCACGTCCGAGGGCAGGGAGTGGTTGAGCAGCGGCTGCTCACCGTGGACGGGCCGCACGTCGCGCATGCGTTCCATCGCACTCCTCTCCGGCCGACACGCAGGTACGCGTCCATCGTGTCACGGGTAACGCCCCGCGGGCCGGAGGTGGACGACGTCGGCCGCGCGGTACTCGCGCACCTCGCCCGCACCCCCGCCCTGCCCGGCAAGAGCCACCCGGACCAGCACCGCGCCGGACTCGGCCAGCCCCACCGCCTCGCCGCGCTGCACCGCGCCGTCCGGGAGGTGCAGGTCCACCTCCTGGCCGACGGTCAGGCTCACCGCCTCCAGCCGCTCGACCAGCGACGGCCCCGGGGAGCCTGCCGGGGCCACCCCCTCGGCCCGCCAGGCGCAGTGCCAGACCGCCAGGGCGTGCAACACCTCCACCGCCGTGCGCTCGCGCAGGTCGGGCGGGACGGCGGCCTCCCCACCACCCGCTGCCAGCACCTCGGCCTGCACCGACCCGTAGCGCTCCCGCGCGGAGCCGGCGGCCACGAGCGCGGAGGCGTCCCACACGTTGAGCCCGATGCCGGCCACGATGCTGTGCCCCCGGTCCCCCACCTGGCACAGGATGCCGGCCAGCTTGCGGCCCGTGGTCCGCGAGAGCACGTCGTTGGGCCACTTCACCCCGGTGGCCACGCCCAGGGCGGCCAGGGCGTCGTGGACGGCTGCACCCACGCACAGCGGCACCTGACCCCACTGGGGGGTGCGGCTGGCCGCCAGCGCCGCGCCCACCGCATCGGTCCCCTCCTCCAGCGGGAGGACGACCGACATCGCGATGCCGGAGGCCGCGGGGTTCTCCCAGCCGCGGCCCATGCGCCCCCTGCCCGCGGTCTGGTGGTCGGTGGAGACGACCTGCCACGCGCGACCCGAGGCCGCGGCCAAGGGCTGGGTGCTCGGCAGCTCGGCGTGGTGGTCGAACCCGTCGGCGAGCGCCAGCAGGGCCGCGCCCACCGCATCGAGGGGCGCCCCCGCATCGGCCCCGGCACGGTCCCCGGCCCCCCGTCGGGCATCCGCCAGGGCGCGCAACCCGCGGCGGACGGCGGCCACGTCCAAGGGGTGGCTGTGGTGGTCCTCCAAGGACACGGGCGGCCGGCTGTGGTCGGCAGACGAGAGGTGGGTCACGCCTCAACGTTAGGGTGACGCGCATGACCGACCACGGATCGCCGGGCAGCGAGCCCCAGATCGACCTGACGACCACTGCCGGACGCCTGCAGGAGCTGGAGCGCCGCCGCGCCGAGGCCGAGCACGCTGGCTCCGAGCGCGCGGTGGAGAAGCAGCACGCCAAGGGCAAGAAGACCGCCCGCGAGCGGATCGAGGAGTTCCTCGACGAGGGGTCCTTCGTGGAGCTCGACGAGTTCGCCCGCCACCGCTCCACCAACTTCGGGCAGGAGAAGAACCGCCCCTTCGGTGACGGCGTGATCACGGGCTACGGCACCGTCGAGGGCCGCACCGTGTGCGTGTTCTCGCAGGACTTCACCGTCTTCGGCGGCTCCCTGGGCGAGGTCTTCGGCGAGAAGATCGTCAAGGTCATGGAGCTCGCGATGAAGATCGGGTGCCCCGTGGTGGGCATCAACGACTCCGGCGGCGCCCGCATCCAGGAGGGTGTGGTGGCGCTGGGGCTGTACGCGGAGATCTTCCGCCGCAACGTGCACGCCTCGGGCGTGATCCCGCAGATCTCGCTGGTGATGGGCCCCTGCGCCGGTGGCGCGGTCTACTCCCCGGCGATCACCGACATCGTGGTGATGGTCGACCAGACCAGCCACATGTTCATCACCGGACCGGACGTCATCAAGACCGTCACCGGCGAGGACGTGACCTTCGAGGACCTCGGCGGTGCGCGCACCCACAACGCGACCTCCGGCGTGGCCCACTACCTCGCCAGCGACGAGGCCGACGCCCTGGACTACGTGCGCGAGCTGATGAGCTACCTGCCGCAGAACAACCTCGAGGAGGCGCCGGTCTTCGAGGCCGAGGACGCCACCGGCGAGGTCGACGAGGCGCTGGACAACCTCATCCCGGACTCGCCGAACATGCCCTACGACATGCTCACCGTCATCGAGTCGATCGTGGACGACGGCGACTTCCTGCAGGTGCAGGAGCTGTTCGCGGCCAACATCATCTGTGGCTTCGGCCGCGTGGAGGGCCGCTCGGTGGGCGTCGTGGCCAACCAGCCGATGCAGTTCGCCGGCACCCTGAACATCGACGCCAGCGAGAAGGCCGCCCGCTTCGTGCGCATGTGCGACGCGTTCAACGTGCCGGTGCTGACGCTGGTGGACGTGCCCGGCTTCCTGCCCGGCACCGACCAGGAGTGGGACGGCATCATCCGCCGCGGGGCCAAGCTGCTCTACGCGTACGCCGAGGCCACCGTCCCGCTGGTCACCGTCATCACCCGCAAGGCCTACGGCGGCGCGTACGACGTGATGGGCTCCAAGCACCTGGGCGCCGACATCAACTTCGCGTGGCCCACGGCGCAGATCGCCGTGATGGGCGCGCAGGGCGCGGCCAACATCCTGTACCGCAAGCAGCTCGCGGCCGCGCAGGCCGAGGGCGGCGACGAGGCGATGGAGGCCGAGCGCGCCAAGCGCATCGCCGAGTACGAGGAGACCCTGGCGAACCCGTGGATCGCGGCCGAGCGCGGCTACGTCGACGCGGTGATCCGTCCGGCCGACACGCGGGCCGAGGTGGCCAAGGCGCTGCGGGCCCTGCGCACCAAGCGCGAGACGCTGCCGCCCAAGAAGCACGGGAACATCCCGCTGTGAGCCCGGCGAGCAGGCAGGGGCACGCGTCGGGCGTGGAATCGGCCGGGCCCGACGCGGCACAGGAGCCCCCGGGCGAGGCGGCGTTCGCCGTCCGGGGTGCCGCGACGCCGGAGGAGCTGGCGGCGCTGACCGTGGTGCTCTCCGCGCTGGGCGGTGGCGAGGCCACGACCCCTGCCCCGGTGGGCGGATGGGGTGGTGCGGGCACCGGCGTGCGCCGCACCCCCGCATCGGGGCCCGGCGCCTGGCGCGCCTCGGCCCTCCCCCGCTGAGACGTGAACCCGCCATCGGCCGGGGTGGCGCTCACGCGCCTCGGGGGCTCCCCCACTGCGCGGTGTGGTGCCACAGGTACTTGAGCAGTTGCGGGTCGTGGTCACCGGTGCGCGCCGCCCGGCCCAGGACCGCGGCGTCGAGCACGCCGTCCCGGGCAACGACGCACGCGACGGCGAGGGGCTCCGGCCCGCGGTAGGCCGGTCGCCGCTCCAGCTCGTCCAGGGTGAGCACCCGTCCCTCGTGCCACTCGACGGGGACACCGAGCAGCGGGGCGAGGCGCTCGACCTCGGTGCCGCGGTACGCGGGGTCGAGCACCAGGGCCTCGACGTCCTGCGCCAGGGAGACCGGCCCGTGCACCTGGGCCTCCACGTAGCCGTCCAGCGGGTCACGGCCTTCGGAGCCCGGGTCCTCCCCGACGGAGCGCTCGTGAGCCAGGACAGCAGGCATGAGTCCGAAGTGCTGCGCGGTGCCGACCAGCTCGGGGTCCCAGGCCGAGTCCGGGAAGCAGAAGGTGGCCCGGTCGAGCACCGCCTCGCCAAGACGGAGGAAGGCAGAGCCGAACCTGGGCGCGCCGCCGAGTGGCCGCCGCCGGTGGTCCAGCGCGCCGTACTTGGGGCGGTGGGCGGCGGGGGCGTCGTCGTAGACGCCCCCGAACAGCTTCTGCTCCCACACCCAGCGTGCACCCCCGGGGTGGGCCGTCAGCCCGCCGTTGCTCGTGCCCGTCTCGAACTGGGAGCGATAGGTACCCCGCGCGAGCGCCGCCAGGATGTGCTCGCCCCCGGACCAGCGGTCGGGGTGGAAGTTCAGGGTGATGCGCAGGGAGCGGTCCAACGGCTCACCCGTGCACCTGTCCTCCACGTGACGCACCGCCGCCTGCGCCCACCGACTGTCCATGCCGGAACGGTAGCCGCGCACCCCGCGCTCCCCTCGCGGTTCGCGGCGAGGGAGCCGATACTGGACACATGAGGTCCCCGTACCGGCCCGGGGCGGGCGTGCTGGCCATCCTGCTCCTGAGTGGCTGCAGCCGACGTCGTGGTCGCACCCGTCGCCTCGACGGAGCACACCCACAGCTGGGCCAGGTCGTCCTGACCCGTCGCCCTCCCGGGGCCCCTGCGAGCTCAGCCCCGCCGGGCCAGGGCCTCCACGTGCCGCTGGTGGTACATCGCCGGCAGGCACTGCGCCGCGACCAGCGCCCGGGAGGCGTCCAGGTCCCCCATCGCCCCGGCGAAGGCCACCTCCATGGTCACCCCGTGTTCCGGGGCCGGTCCCAGCTCCAGCGGGTCGCCGGGCCGCACCACGCCCGGCTGGACCACCCGGAAGTAGCTACCGCAGCAGCCACGCTCGGTGAACCGCCGCAGCCAGCCGCGCTCCCCCATCCACCCGGCGAAGGTGCGGCACGGCGAGCGCGGGATCGACACCTCCAGCACCGCCGTCCCCACACGGACCTGCTGGTTGAGCACGACCGTCCGCCAGTCCACGCCGCGGGTGGTGAGGTTCTCCCCGAAGGCCCCGTCGGCGACCTCCCGCCCGAGCTCGGCCTGCCAGTGGTCGAGCTCCTCCCGCGCCACGGCGTACACCGCCTTCTGCGCGCCCCCGTGGTGGTCGACGTCCCCGATGGTGTCGCCCACCACGCCGGACCCGTCGCCGTAGGAGGGCCCGGGCGCGAACAGCTCGATGCGGTCCGCCGGCCGCTTGTCGATGCCGCTCACCCGGTCCGCGCCGCCGGGGTCCTGCCGGGGGCGGGCCACGTTGACCGAGAGCACGTCCGCATCCATGCCATGAGCGTAGAGGCAAGGACTCGGGGACCGGCCGGGCCCCGAGCACCGCACCGGTGCGGAGTTCGCCCAGGGGTGGCACCTGAACTCGGCACCGGTGCGGAACTCACGTGTCACCAGGGCACCTCGCCGCATAGGCTCCCCCCATGACCGACGTGACGCAGACCACCCGCGAGCAGACGGCGATCGACCGCATCGCCGAGGCCCACCTCGCCGCCGAGGTGGAGCTCAGCCCCGAGACCGCCACCTACCTCGGCCTTCCCGGGGACCAGTCCCGCCTCGACGACCACTCCCCCGCCGGCCTGGAGGCCGCGGCCGAGCTCAACCGTCGCACGCTGGCCGAGCTGGCCGCCGCGACCCCGGTCGACGAGGTGGACCGCGTGACCCAGGAGGCCATGACCGAACGCCTCGGCCTGGCCGTCGAGATGCACGAGGCCCTGATCCCGCACGGCGCACTCAACGTCATCGCCTCCCCGTTGCAGGGCATCCGCGACGTGTTCGACCTGATGCCCACCGACACCGCCGAGGACTGGCAGACCATCGCCACCCGCCTGGGGCACGTGCCCGAGGCGCTGGCCGGCTGGTTCAGCTCGCTGGACCACGCCCGTGAGCACGGGGTCCTCCCGGCCCAGCGGCAGGTGCGCGCCTGCATCGGGCAGTGCGAGGACATCGCCGCCGACGGCGGCTTCTTCGACGCCTTCGCCCGCGACGCCCGCACGGCCGATGGGGCGGAGCTCCCCGCCGAGCTCGCCGAGCTGCTCACCACCAACGCCCGCCTGGCCAAGTCCGCCTACGCCGATGCGGGGCACCGCCTGGGTACGGAGGTCCTGCCCACCGCCGTGGAGACCGACGCCTGCGGCGAGGAGGCCTACCGTCTGCACTCGCGCTACTTCCTGGGTGCGGAGATCGACCTCGCCGAGACCTACGCCTGGGGGCAGGCCGAGCTGGCCCGCATCAGCGGCCTCATGCAGGCCACGGCCGAGCAGATCCAGCCCGGGGCCACCATCAAGCAGGCCGTGGCGGTGCTGGACGCCGACCCGGCCTACCAGCTGCACGGCAAGCAGGCGCTGCAGGAGTGGATGCAGGGCAAGGCCGACGCAGTGATCGAGAACCTGGGCGGCACCCACTTCGACATTCCCGAGCCGGTCCGTCGCATCGAGTGCATGATCGCCCCCACCGAGACCGGCGGCATCTACTACACCGGCCCCAGCGACGACTTCTCCCGGCCGGGCCGCATGTGGTGGTCCGTGCCCAAGGGCGTCACCGAGTTCTCCGCCTGGCGCGAGCTGACCACCGTCTACCACGAGGGCGTTCCCGGCCACCACCTGCAGGTCGCGCAGACCGTGTACCGCAAGGAGCTGCTGAACTCCTGGCGCCGGCTGGCCGCGTGGACCTCCGGCCACGGTGAGGGCTGGGCCCTGTACGCCGAGTGGCTGATGGCCGACCTGGGGTACATGGACGACCCCGGCAACCGGATGGGGCTACTCGACGGCCAGATCCTGCGCGCCGCCCGGGTGGTGCTCGACATCGGCTTCCACTGCGGCTTCGAGGCTCCGGAGGAGCTCGGCGGCGGCCAGTGGACCTACGACAAGGCGTGGACCTTCCTCACCAACCACGTGAACATGGAGGAGGGCTTCCTCCGCTTCGAGCTCGACCGCTACCTCGGCTGGCCGGGGCAGGCACCGAGCTACAAGATCGGCGAGCGCCTGTGGCTCGAGCTGCGCGACACCGCCCGCGCCCAGGCCGAGGCCGCCGGCGAGGAGTTCGACCTCAAGGCCTTCCACCGCCGGGCGCTGGACCTCGGCGGCATGGGGCTGGACACCCTGCGCGAGGCGGTGCTGCGAGGCGCCTGAGCCAGGCCGTGGCGGGGCCTAGCCCCGCTCGTCCGGTGTCATGGCCACCAGGGCCAGGTAGGTCGAGCGCCCCGGCCCGGGCCTCCGGCCCCCGCACCGCTCGGACCACCTCCGGAGGACCGCGCCCAGCTCCCCGGCCAGCTCGCGGGCCTCGGCGTCGTCGAGGTGCAGGCCGACGCTGCTGTGGATGCTGCCTCCACGCGAGTGCGGCTCCGGCAGCTCCGGGGTCGGGGTGTTCGAGACGGACACCCCGACCTGACCCGCTTCCTGGTGCACCAGCAGCGACATCGGGCTCTCCGCGAGCACGGCTTGCCGCAGGGCCTCGCTCAGGTGGCGGTGGTGCCGGTCCATCATCCGGTCGAAGTGCCCCTCGGGCAGGTGCTCGGGTCGCACCACGAAGCGCTGGGCCACGGTCCGGTAGAGCCGGATCGGCCGCCCGGCGCGGGCCCGCTCCTCCACCACCTCCAGCAGTCCGAGCTCGCACCAGCGCCGGGTCCAGTAGTGCACCCGGGCGATCGGCTCCTCCAGGTACTCCGCGGCCTCGGCGATGGCCCGGGGCTCGGCGAAGTAGGGCGCCAGACAACGGACCCCACGCCCCGCGGAGAGGGCACGCACGGCCGCCGGGTCGCTGATCTCCAGCTCCTCCACCATCTACTCAGGATAATCCGTTGTGTTCGAAGTAGACCTCCCCGCAGACTCTCGCCATGCCTGAGATCCTGCGCCGGGAGGCGCTCTACTGGAAGCACGCCTGGCGCGCAGCACCCGGCCGGCTGGCGCTCGCCTGGACCCTGGCCCTGGGGATCGCCGCAGCGACCTTCGCCTCCATCCACGCCACCGCCCGCCTGGTCGGGGCCCTCGAGCGTGGCGCCCCGACCGAGGAGCTGCAGCACTGGTTGCTCGTCGCCGTCGTCGCCTTCGCCCTGACCCCGGTGCTCTCGGCCCTCCTGCAGTGGGCCGGCGCCTCCCACCAGGCCGCGATGACCGCCGACCAGCTGCACCGGCTCGGTGCCCTGGCCGATGCCCCGCACGGCATCGCCCACCTGGAGAACTCCGACCGGGCCGGCGCCCTCACCGCGCTCACCGCAGACCTGCGCAGCCAGTTCGGGCTGACGGCCACCCAGATGTCGTGGATCTCGCTGGGCATCCGCGCGCAGGGCATCGCGGCACTGGCCGTCCTCGTCCAGTGGTCGCCGTGGGCGGCCCTGGTGCTGCTGGCCGGGCAGCTCCTCCTCGGCCAGCTCTTCACCCGGTACATCCAGGTGGTGCAGGCCGACCTGATCGAGGCCGAGTCCACCGAGCGCCGCCACGCCGGGTACCTCCACGGCCTGCTGCTGGACCGCTCGGCCGGCAAGGAGGTCCGCCTCTTCGGCCTCACCGACCACCTGCTGGCCGGTCACGCCCGGATCTGGCGGGACGCCCAGCAGGGGGTGGAGAGCCGTCGCAACGCGGCGATGCGGCCAGCCCTCCTCGGCAGCCTGGTCGCCCTGGCCACCATCGGCGGCACCGTGGCCTGGGTCGCCCGCCAGGCGTGGGTCGGCGCAGCGGACGCGCAGACCGTGATGGCGGTCATCATGGCTCTGGTCGGCATCTCCGCGCTGGGCCCGCTGGGGGACCTCTCGGCCGCCAGCGCCCGGGCACGGCTCTACGCCGGCCGGCTGGAGGAGCTCGAGACCACGGCGGGTGAGGCCGCCCCGCGAGCCGCGCGGCGCCCCGCGAGCGGCGCTGCCTCGGTGCGCCTCGACCGGGTCTCCTTCACCTACCCCGGGGCCAGTGCCCCCACCCTGCGCGAGCTCTCGCTGGAGATCCCCGCCGGGCAGTCCCTGGCCCTCGTGGGCGTCAACGGGGTGGGCAAGTCGACCCTGCTCAAGCTCCTCACCGGCCTGCACCGCCCCGATGCCGGGGCCGTCCGCATCGACGAGACCGACCCGGGCACCGACGACGCGGCCCGGCAGCGCGTGGCCGTGATCTTCCAGGACTTCGCCCGCTATCACCTGAGCCTGCGGGAGAACGTCCTGCTCGGGGCACCCGCCGCCCGGGAGGCCGGGGGCGAGCAGGCCGACGCCGCGGTGGGCCGCGCCCTGGAGGCCGCCGCCTCCACGGCGCTGCTGGACCGCATCGGCTCCCCGGACACCCCGCTCGACCCGGGGTACGAGGACGGCACGGACCTCTCCGGCGGGCAGTGGCAGCGGGTCGCCCTGGCCCGGGCGCTGGCCGCCGTCGAGGAGGGGGCCGGGGTGCTGGTGCTCGACGAGCCGACCGCCGCCCTCGACGTCCGGGTGGAGGCCGAGCTCTTCGCGCAGCTGCTGCGCGCCGCCGGGCACCTCACCACGATCCTCGTCAGCCACCGGCTCTCCAGCGTGCGGCGGGCCGAGCGGATCGTCGTGCTGGGGCCCGAGGGGATCGTCGAGGACGGCAGCCACGACGAGCTCCTCGCGGCCGGCGGCGAGTACGCCCAGATGTTCACCCTGCAGGCCAGCCGGTTCGCCGGTGGGGCCCCCGCTTCCGAGGAGACCCCCGATGCGCACTGACGTCCCCCAGCCCGCCGCCCTGACCTCCGCCTGGTTCATCACCCGTGCCGCGTGGCGCAACGGACCGCTGGCCTTCTGCCTGAGCCTGCTGGAACCGCTGGCCAACGTGCTGGGGGCGATGAGCCCGCTGTTCGTCGGGATGGTCGTCGCCGGCGCCATCGAGCACGACGCCAGCCGGCTGGCGCTGGGCACCGTCGGCCTCGTCGGCTCGATGGGGATGCTCTCGACGCTGGTGCTCACCGGCCTCACCCAGCGGATGCACGTCAACGACCGGCTCGGCTTCGAGTTCGACCAGCGCAGCGGCCGCCAGTCCGGGACCACCCCGACGATGGACCACCTCGTGGACCCGGCACACCGGGACACGCTGCAGGTGCTCACCGAGCGCCGCGGCGCGATGGGGCTGGCCTTCCAGAGCCTGGTCAACCTGCTCAACAACGTCGGCTCGGTCGCCGCGAGCCTGGTCGTGGCCTTCCTCGTCGACCCCCGCCTGCTGCTGCTCGGCATCGGGCTGGTGCCGGCGCTGTGGGCGGCCCGGAAGGTCACCACCTGGGACGCCGAGGGTGAGGAGCGCTCGGCGCCGCAGGGGCGCCTCTCCGGCCACCTGCTGGAGGCCCGGAGCACCCCCGCCTCGGCCGCGGAGCTGCGGGTCATGGGGGCCCGGGACCACCTGGCACGGCTCTCGGAGGAGGCCACCCGCTCCTGGCGCCGCCCCGTCCTGCGGGCCGAGCGCCGCGGCGCGCTGCTCAACGCGACGGTCTCCACGCTGTACCTGGCCGCCGGCGGGACGGTGCTGTGGTGGATGCTGCAGGACGTCCTGGCCGGTCGCCTCGGCCCGGGGACGGTGGCGGCGGCGATCGTCGTCGTCTCCGAGCTGCCCCAGCAGGCCACCCAGCTGCTCGGGGTGAGCTTCCAGGCCGCCCGGTCGACCCGCATCGGGCGACGGGCCCTGTGGCTGGAGCGCTACGCCGAGGCCAGCACCCACCCCGGGGAGCTGCCGCCCCCGCCCGGCCTGGTCGACGGCATCCGGCTGGAGGGCGTCACGTTCACCTACCCCGGTGCGCAGCGGCCGACCTTCACCGGGCTCGACCTGCACCTGCCGGCCGGGGCCACGGTCGCCGTGGTCGGGGAGAACGGGGCGGGCAAGTCGACCCTGGTGAATCTGCTGACCGGCATGTACTCCCTCGACGCCGGACGGATCCTGGTGGACGGGGTGCCGCTGACCGAGCTGGACCTGGAGGCCTGGCGGGCCCGCTGCTCGGGGGCCTTCCAGGACCACGTGGCGCTCCACACCACGGCTCGGGAGGCCATCCGGGTGGGGGCGCTCGACGCGCCGGCGGACGACGCCGTCGTCCACGCGGCCCTGGAGCGGGCGGCGGCCACCGACGTGCTGCGGGCCCTGCCGGACGGGCTGGACACCCCGCTGGGACCGGAGCACGGCGGTGTGGGGCTCTCCGGCGGGCAGTGGCAGCGGCTGGCCATCGCCCGCGGCATGATGCGGACCACTCCCCTGCTGCAGGTCCTCGACGAGCCCACCAGCGCGCTGGACCCGGCCACCGAGCACGCGCTCTTCGACGGGTTCGCCGAGGCCGGCCGGCGCAGTCGGGCCGAGGGCGGCATCACCCTGCTCATCACGCACCGCTTCTCCACCGTCTCGGCGGCGGACCTCGTGGTGGTGCTCCACGAGGGGAAGGTGGCCGAGGTGGGTACGCACGACGAGCTCCTGGCCGCCGGCGGGCGCTATGCCGAGCTCTACGCCCTCCAGGCCTCGGGCTACCGGTGAGGCGCACTACCCTCGGGCGCATGACGCAGCCGCCACAGGGCCCCGCCACCCACGACGCCGACGAGGCGAGCACCGAGCACCCCGTCCACGACGCATCGACGGATGGGGTGCCGCCGGGGCAGCACCTCGTGCTGGCGAGCCAGTCGGCTTCCCGCCTGGCCCTGCTGCAGGCTGCCGGCATCGAGCCGCGGGTCCACGCCTCCGGGGTGGACGAGGACGCGGCCCTGGCCCGGGCGGAGGAGCTGATCGGCGCATCGCTGGCCCCCGACGAGGTGGCCCTCACGCTGGCGCGTGCCAAGTGCGAGGCCGTGGCCGGGACAGCCGGGCCGTTCACCGCGCACCTCCTGCTGGAGCTCACCGAGGAGCCTGGTGTGCCCCACGAACGTCACGAGCCCGCGGCCGGAGCCCCCTCGACGGCCGGCTCCGGCCACCCGGGCCACGCGGGCAGCGCGGCCGGCGCCGGCTGCTCGGTGGTCGCGCACTACGTGGTCGACGGGCCGCTGGGCCTCGGGCGCCTGTTGACGCAGCTGGCCGGCCCGGCCATCGCCGCCGACCTGCGCCGGGCTGCGCGACTGGCCACCGGCTGCCGGTGAGCCGGCCCAGTAGGCTCGGGGGCATGAGCCCATCCGCCCCCACGTCCGAGCAGTCCCCCGTCGTCACATCCGTCGTGTCCGATCACCCCATCGAGCCCGGGAAGGTCCGCGCCGCCACCCTGGTGGACGACGACGCGGTGCGCACCGTGTGCTTCGCGATCGACGCCGGGGAAGGACTGACCGAGCACAAGGCGCCCCACCGCATCGTCATCACCGTCGTCGCCGGGGCGATGGAGTTCACCGTCGGCGACGAGACGCACGCGATGGTGCCCGGCGACGTGGTGAACCTCGCCGCCTCGGTGCCGCACGCCGTGGCCGCCACCGAGCCCTGCCACTTCCTGCTCACGATGGTGAAGTCCGTGTGAGCGCCGCGCAGCACGAACGCCCCGGCCACCGGCTGGTGCTGGCCAGCCAGTCCCCCTCCCGCTTCGCGCTGTTGGGCGCGGCCGGCATCGAGCCCCGCGTGCACGTCTCCGGGGTGGACGAGGGGGCCGAGCTCGCCCGCGCCCAGGAGGCGGCCGGGCAGGCCTTCAGCCCCGATGAGGTGGCGCTGGTGCTCGCGCGCGCCAAGTGCGAGGCCGCGGCATCGGAGCTGGCCGAGGACGCCACCGCCGAGGTCGTCATCGGCTGCGACTCGGTGCTCGAGCTCGACGGGGACGTGCACGGCAAGCCCGGCACCCCCGAGGTGGCCGCGGAGCGCTGGCGCTCGATGCGGGGGCGCACCGGCACGCTGCACACGGGCCACTGGCTGATCGACCTGCGCGACACCGACCCCGAGGGCGAGGGCGGCTCCGGTGCGACGCTGGGCGCGGTGGCCTCCACCGACCTGACCTTCGCCGAGGTCACCGACGCCGAGATCGAGGCCTACGTCGCCACCGGGGAGCCGTTGGGTGTCGCCGGGGCGTTCACCCTCGAGGGCCACGGGGCGCCGTTCATCACCCGTGTCGAGGGCGACCCCAGTGCGGTGCAGGGGCTGTCGCTCTCGCTGCTGCGCGAGCTGTTGGCCGCGGCCGGCATCGGCATCCACGAGCTCTGGGGCTGACCGGGCGCCGCGCAGGCCGCCGCGGGGCGGCGGTCACGGCGCCGGAATATCCAGCCCCTGCGCGCCTTTCGCGCTCCTCGTGCGGCCCACCGGGAGAGCGGCCAGCCCACCGCTCACCGCGAGGAGACGGCTGCCTCCTCGGCCTCCACCTGGGCCATGAAATCGCGCTTGCCGGCCTGCCACTGGTCCTCGGTGCACCCGGTGCGCCAGTACCCGGAGATGGACACCGCCTCCTTGGCCAGGCCCTGCTCCACGAACAGGTACCGGCGCAGCTCCTTGACCATCTCGGCCACGCCGTGCACGAACACCCGCACGCCCTGGGGCAGGGCGCCCTGCTCCCGGACCGCGTGGGCGAGGGCGTGCCCGTGGCCGGCGCCGTCACGGGGCACCACCACCAGCTCGATGCCGTCGCCCTGCGGCAGGTCGGGGACCGACTCCGCACCCGAGACCTCCACGAAGACCTGGGCGGTCGCCCCCTGGGCCACCACCCGCTCCATCGCCGCCGCCACGGCCGGGATGGCGGACTCGTCCCCGGCGAGCAGGTGGTGCGCGCCGGGCGTCGGCCCCCAGGCGCCGCCCGGACCACGGAAGCTGACGCGCTCCCCCGGCTGCACCGACGCGGCCCACGGACCGGCCAGGCCCTCGTCACCGTGGACGACCAAGTCGACCGCCATCCGGCCGTCCCGGACCTCCCGGATCGTGTAGGTGCGCGTGATCGGCCAGAGCTCGCGCGGGTGCTCGGCCTGCACGGCATCGGGGTGCACCGGGTGGGCGTACGGCGCCCCGGCCGGCGGGAAGAGGAACTTCACGTAGTGGTCGGTGTGCTCGAGCTCGCCCAGCGCGCCGACGCCCTCACCGGCGAACCACACCCGCACCATCTCCGGGGTGAGCCACTCGGTGGAGACGACCTCGACGGTGCGGACGGGACGGGCCGGACGGCCGGACGGGGCGGTGACAGTCATGGGATCTCCTCGGTTGAGTGAGGTCACCCTAACTGGCACCGCCCCGTCCGGCGTCGTGGGTTCCGTCCGGGGTCAGACCGGCGGGATGTCCCGGCGGCGGGTGGAGAACACCCGCTCGCGGTTCCGTGCGAACTCCAGGCGCTTGAGCAACTCGTCGCGCAGCGCGTCGGCCTCGATGATGCCGTCGATCACCAGGTCGCTGGCCAGGCGCTCGAGGTCCACGTCCTTGACGTACTCCTCGCGCATCTCCTGCACGAACGCGTCGCGCGCCTCCGTGCCCTGCTCGGCCTCGATCTCGGCGATCTTGTTGGCGTACACCGCGTTCACGGCGGCCTCCGGCCCCATCACCGCGATGCGGCCGGTGGGCAGGGCGAGGGTGGCGTCGGGCGCGAAGCCTGGTCCCCCCATCGCGTACAGGCCCGCGCCGTAGGCCTTGCGGACGATGATGCAGAACTGCGGCACCGTCGCGCTCGAGACGGCCGAGACCATCTTGGCGCCGTGGCGGATGATCCCACCGCGCTCCACCTCGGAGCCGATCATGAAGCCCGGCACGTCCACCAGGTACAGCAGCGGGATGGAGTAGGCGTCGCACAGCCAGATGAACCGCGAGGCCTTGTCTGCGGAGTCGGTGAACAGCACGCCGCCCTTGGCCGCGGAGTTGTTCGCGACCACTCCGACCGTCCGGCCGTCCATACGGGCGAACCCGATGACCAGCTCCGGGGCGAAGAGCTCCTTGATCTCGAAGAACGAGTCATCGTCCACCAGGCCGTCGACCACCTCGTGGATGTCGAAGGGCAGGCTCTCCACCTCCGGCACCGTGGTGCGCGTCAGCGGCTCGGCCGGCTCCTCGGCGACGTACGGCTCCAGCGGCGTCTGCCAGTTCTGCGGCACGTAGGAGAAGTACATCTTGGCCGTCTCGATGGCCTCGCTGTCGTCCTGCACGAGGATGTCACCCACGCCGGAGACGGTGCAGTGCATGCGTGCGCCGCCCATCTCGTCGAGGGTGACCTTCTCGCCCACCACCATCTCCGCCATGCGGGGGCTGCCCAGGTACATCGAGGCGTTGCCCTCCACCATGATCACCACGTCGGTGAAGCTGGGGATGTACGCACCACCGGCCGCCGACGGGCCGAACAGGCAGCAGATCTGCGGCACCTTGCCCGAGAGCGCCACCTGGTTGTGGAAGATCCGCCCGGCGCCGCGACGGCCCGGGAAGAGCTCGACCTGGTCGGTGATCCGGGCACCGGCGGAGTCGACGAACCAGAAGACCGGCAGCTCCTCGCGGAGCGCCGCCTCGGTGGCCCGCACGATCTTCTCCACGGTGCGCGCACCCCAGGACCCGGCCTTCACGGTCGGGTCGTTGGCGATGACGATGGCCGGGCGGCCGTCGACCGTGCCCCGCCCGGTGACCACGCCGTCGGCCGGGAGGCCCTCGGCGGTGGCGTTGGCGTAGCGGGCGTCCTCGACGAAGGAGCCCTCGTCGAAGAGCAGCGCGATGCGGTCGCGCACGTAGAGCTTGTTCTGCTTCTCGAGCTTGGCCGCGCCCTTCTCGGTGGGGGCCGCGGAGGCGGCGTGGGCCTCGTTGAGACGGCGCCGGACGTCGGCGACCTTCTCGTCCCCGCCGGGGGTCGCGTCGGCGAAGGGCTGCACCCCGGGGGTCTCGCCTGCGGTGGTGGTGGTCGTCATCGGTGGATCAGCCCTCCAGGCCCAGGCCGCGGGCGATGAGCATGCGCTGCACCTCGGAGGTGCCCTCGCCGATCTCCAGGATCTTGGCATCGCGGTAGAAGCGGGCCACCGGGTACTCCTCCATGAACCCGTTGCCACCGAAGACCTGGGTGGCGATGCGGGTGGCCGTCACGGCGGCCTCGGTGGAGTAGAGCTTGGCGATGGAGGCGGCCTTCTTGACCTCCTGCATCGAGCGACGGCCGGCCTCCTGCTCGTCCTTCAGCCACGCGGCCTTGTAGGTGAGCACGCGGGCGGCCTCGACCATCACCTGCAGGTCGGCGATCTGGAAGGAGACGCCCTGGTAGGCGCCGATCGGCTTGCCGAAGGCGGTGCGGGTCTTGGCGTACTGCGTGGTCTGCTCCAGGCACGCCTGCGCCAGGCCGACGGCGAGCGCCGAGATGGCGATGCGGCCGTCGTCGAGGGTCTTGAGGAACTGCTTGTAGCCCTCGCCGACGCCGCCGAGCAGGTTGGACTCGGGCACGCGGCAGTTCTCGAAGGTCAGGCCGTGCGTGTCCGAGATGTGCCAGCCGAGCTTGCGGTATGCCGGCTCGACCGTGAACCCGGGGGTGCCCGAGGGCACGATGATGGCACTGATCTCCGGCTTGCCGTTCTCCCGGGTGCCGGTGCGCGCGGTGACCGTGACGCAGCTGGTGATGTCCGTGCCCGAGTTGGTGATGAACGACTTGGCGCCGTTGACGACCCACTCGCCGTTCTCGAGGCTGGCCTTGGTGCGGGTGCCGCTGGCGTCCGACCCCGCATCGGGCTCGGTGAGGCCGAAGCCGGCCAGCGCGTTGCCGGCCACCAGGTCGGGCAGCCACTTCTGCTTCTGCTCGTCGTTGCCATAGGTAAGGATCGGGTTGATGCCCAGGCCCACCCCGGCCGAGAGCGTGATACCGATGGACTGGTCCACCCGGCCCAGCTCCTCGATGGCCAGGCACAGGTACGTGAACGCACCCTCCTCGGCCATGCCGGCGCCGCCGTACTCCTCCGGGACGACGAGCCCGAACAGGCCCAGCTCGCCCATCTTGGGGATCAGCTCGGTCGGGAAGTAGGACTCCGCGTCCCACTTCTCCACGTGCGGGGCCACCTCCGTCTCGGCGAACTGGCGGACGACCTGGCGGAAGTCCTCGTGGTCCTTGGTCAGCTCGAACATGCGCAGGCCTTTCGTGACGGCAGTGGTCTGTAGGACCCGTCTGACGCTCCGGCGGGCCATCGGGCCCGGCAGCCGGCGTCGGTGGTGCGGGTCACACCACGTCAGAGCATAGGTGCTCCGGCGGGTGGTACGACGCCGCCCCGTCTCACTCCTGCGCGTCGAGGAAGGCGTCGGTCTCCGCGCGGTCGGGGGCCGTGTCCGGCCCGGGTCGCGTCACCGTGATGGCCGATGCGGCGTTGCCCCGCCGGCAGGCCGTCACCCAGTCCACCCCTCGGAGCCGCTCGGCGACCATCGCCCCGCAATGGGTGTCCCCGGCCCCGTTGGTGTCCACCGCCTCCTGCGGGAAGCCGGGGACATCCACCGGCTCGCCGGCTCGCCCGCCCTCGACGGCGACGACCGCACACCCCTTCTCCCCGTCGCGGACGACGACCGCCTCGACGGGCGCTGAGGCATCGATGAGGTGGGCGGCCACCGCGGCGGCCGCCCCCCCCATCGAGGGGTGGTGCTCACCGGTCAGGGCACGGGCCTCGGCGAGGTTGGAGGTCCACTGGGTGGTCGCCGCCACCACGGCGCGCCGGTCCCGCTCGGCCAGCCCCGCGAAGACGGCACCGGGGTCCACGCACACGTCGACCCCCTCAGGCAGGGCGGCGAGGAAGTCGAGCAGCGGCTGCCGCGTGGGGTCCAACAGGGTGTAGCCCGAGACGCAGACGACGTCCCCGGGCACCGGCGCAGCAGTAGCCAGCGAGGCTGCGGTGATGACGCGTTCCGCCCCCTGGGTGGTGATGAAGGTGCGCTCGGCCTCGTTGTCGACCAGCACCACGCAGGTGCCGGTGTCCGCGTCCTCGACAGTCGGGGCGCTGGCCACCACCCCTGCGGCCGCGAGCGCCTCGCGCACCAGGTCACCCCGCCAGCCGGTGCCGATCGAGCCGGCGTGCACCGCCTGGGCCCCCTGCCGGCGGGCGGCCACCAGGGTGGTCACGGCTCCCCCGGCGTACTGCGCCGCCGAGCACGCCATGACGTTGCCGCCGAGCTCGGGCAGGGCGGGGACGTGGAAGACCTCGTCCACCAGCGCCTGAGCGGTGTGGATGATGCGGGGCTGCTGGACGCTCTGCATGGGGTACAGCGTGCATCACCCCGGGCCCGAGCCGCGGCGGACTCATTCCACCGCGCCACAGCACGGTGGAGTGAGTCCTGCCCGGAGCGGGCCGTGGCGGGCATCACGTTAGAGTGCCCCGCATGGCTCCTGTGACCTCCGTGCTGATCGCCAACCGTGGCGAGATCGCCGTCCGTATCGCCCGCGCCTGCGCTGACGCGGGCATCCGTTCCATCGCCGTCTACGCCGACGCCGACCGCGACGCCCTCCACACCAAGGTGGCCGACGAGGCCTACTCGATCGGGGGCAACACCCCCGGCGAGTCCTACCTGGTGGTGGAGAAGCTCCTCCAGGTGGCCAAGGAGGCCGGCGCCGACGCCGTGCACCCCGGCTACGGCTTCCTCTCGGAGAACGCCGACTTCGCCCAGGCCGTCATGGACGCCGGGCTCACCTGGATCGGCCCGCCGCCGTCCGCCATCGACTCCCTCGGCGACAAGGTCAAGGCCCGCCACATTGCCGATGCGGCGAACGCGCCCCTGGTGCCGGGCACCAAGGACCCGGTCGAGTCCGCCGACGAGGTGCTCGCCTTCGCCGACGAGCACGGCCTGCCGGTCGCCATCAAGGCGGCCTACGGCGGTGGCGGCCGCGGCCTGAAGGTCGCCCGCACCCGCGAGGAGATCCCTGAGCTGTACGACTCGGCGGTCCGCGAGGCCGTCGCCGCCTTCGGGCGCGGCGAGTGCTTCGTCGAGCGCTTCCTCGACTCCCCGCGCCACGTCGAGACCCAGTGCCTGGCCGACCAGCACGGCAACGTCGTGGTGGTCTCCACCCGTGACTGCTCGCTGCAGCGCCGCAACCAGAAGCTCGTGGAGGAGGCCCCGGCCCCCTTCGTGACCCCGGAGCAGGACGCCGAGCTGCGCCGCGCCTCCAAGGACATCCTCAAGGCCGCCGGCTACGTGGGCGCCGGCACCTGCGAGTACCTCATCGGCACCGACGGCACCATCAGCTTCCTCGAGGTCAACACCCGCCTGCAGGTGGAGCACCCCGTGACCGAGGAGGTCACCGGCATCGACCTGGTGCGCGAGCAGTTCCGCATCGCCGCCGGCGAGGAGCTGGGCTACGACGACCCCGAGGTGCGCGGTCACTCCATCGAGTTCCGCATCAACTCCGAGGACGCGGGCCTGAACTTCATGCCGTCGCCCGGCACCGCCTCCACCTTCCGTCCCCCGCTGGGCCCCGGCGTCCGCGTGGACTCCGGCATGGTGGAGGGCGATGCGGTGGCCGGCGCCTTCGACTCGATGCTCGCGAAGCTGATCGTCACCGGCCGCACCCGCACCGAGGCCATCGAGCGCTCCCGCCGCGCGCTGGACGAGTTCGTCGTCGACGGCATGCCCACCGTGCTGCCCTTCCACCGTGCCGTGGTGCGCGACGAGGCCTTCGCCCCGTCCGACCCCGACCAGGCCTTCAGCGTGCACACCCGCTGGATCGAGACCGAGTTCGACAACACCATCGAGCCCTACGCCGGCCAGACCGCCGAGGCCGAGGAGAAGGCCCCGCGCCAGGAGATCCTGGTCGAGGTCAACGGCCGCCGCATGGCCGTCAGTCTGCCGGGCGACCTCGCGCTCGGGGGCGGTGGTGCCGCTGGTGGCGGTGCACGCAAGAAGGCCCCGAAGCGCTCCCGCGGTGGTGGCGGCGCGGCCGCGGCCTCCGGCGACGCGGTGACCGCCCCCATGCAGGGCACCATCGTGAAGGTGGCCGTCGAGGAGGGCGCGACCGTGGCCGAGGGCGACCAGGTCGTCGTGCTCGAGGCCATGAAGATGGAGCAGCCCATCAAGGCCCACAAGGCCGGTGTGGTCACCGGGCTGAAGGCCGCCGTGGGCGAGACCGTCAACAACGGTGGCGTGATCTGCGAGATCAAGGACGCACCCGCCGAGTGAGCTGAGCTCGCACGCAGCGTGACTGAGAGGAGCCCGGCGACTGGCCGGGCTCCTCTCAGTTCGACCAGGGCACGCTCACCCTGGAGCGCCCCGGGGGGGCTGATCAGTCCACGTCGCGCGAGTGCAGGCGACGTGCGGCCTCGGCGATGGTCCCCGACATCGAGGGGTACACCGTGGAGGTGCTGGTGAGCTGGTCCACAGTCAGGCGGTTCTGCACGGCCAGCGCCACCGGGTAGATGAGCTCCGAGGCCTGCGGGGCCACGACCACTCCCCCGACGATGACGTCCGACCCCTGGGTGGTGAACAGCTTCACAAAGCCGTGGCGCAGGTTGCGCATCTTCGCCCGCGGGTTGGCCGACAGCGGCAGCATGATCTCGTTGACGCCCACCGCACCCTCGCGCTGCTCCTTGGCGCCGAAGCCCACGGTCGCGATCTCGGGGTCGGTGAAGATGTTGGAGCTCACGCCGCCCAGGCGCAGCGGGGCCACCGCATCACCGAGGGCGTGGCTCATGGCGATGCGCCCCTGCATCGCGGCCACCGAGGCCAGCGGCAGGACGGCGGTGCAGTCACCGGCGGCGTAGATGCCACGGGCAGAGGTGCGGGAGACCTTGTCCACCAGGATGTGGCCGGACTCCGAGGTCTGTACCCCGGCCTCCGCCAGACCCAGATCTTCGGTGTTCGGCACCGAGCCGACGGCCATGATGCAGTGCGAGCCGGTGACGGTGCGCCCGTCGGTGAGCGTCACCAGCACCTCGTCCCCCTGGCGCTCCACGGTGTCGGCGCGGGCACCGTTCATCACCTGCATGCCGCGCTCGCGGAAGACGGTCTCCAACACCTCGGCGGCCTCGGCGTCCTCCCCCGGCAGGACGCGGTCGCGGGAGGAGACCAGCACGACCTCGCACCCCAGCCCGAGGTAGGCGTGCGCGAGCTCGGCACCGGTGACACCGGAACCGACCACCACGACCTTGCTGGGCAGCTCGGTGAGCTCCCACACCTGCTGCCAGGTGAGGATGCGCTCGCCGTCCGGCCGAGCCGTGGGCAGCACGCGCGGGGACGCCCCGGTGGCCAGCAGCACCGTGTCGGCCCGCAGCGGCTCGCGCGAGCCGTCGGCGCGCTCGACCTCCACGTAGTCCCGCCCCAGCAGCCGACCCCGCCCCTCGATGACGGTGACGCCCGCCTCGCTCAGGGAGCTCGCGATGTCCGAGGACTGGGCCGCCGCGAGCTCCATGACGCGCCGGTTGGCCGCTGCGAGGTCGATGTGGGCCTCCACGCCGTGCCGCACCGGGTCCTTGGTGGTGGGGTTCCCGTCGTCCTCGGAGAACTCCACCCCCATCCGGTCGGCGTACTCGAAGCGCTGCCGGAACTCCGCCGTCGCGATGAGGGCCTTCGAGGGCACGCAGTCGGTGAGCACCGAGGCGCCGCCCACGCCGGTGTCCTCCACCAGGGTGACCTGCGCGCCGGCCGCGGCGGCGGTGAGAGCGGCCTCGTAGCCACCGGGGCCGCCGCCGATGATGATGACCTCAGGAGCGTTGTCGAGCATGGCCCCATCCAACCACTGCAGGTGGCCGCCGAGTCGATAGGCTGCGCACGTGCTGACCCCCGAGACGACCAGCCCCTTCAACGACCCCGCGACCGACCCCCGCGAGGTGGCCCGACAGGCCGCAGCGGACATCGCCCGGCTCTCGGGCGTCGAGCGCCACGACATCGCCCTCACACTGGGCTCCGGATGGGGCTCCGCGGCCGACCTGCTGGGCGAGCCCGTGGCGTCCTTCGACCAGTCCGAGGTCACCGGGTTCCCGCCGCCGGCGGTCCACGGCCACTCCAGCGTCATGCGCTCCTTCGCGGTGGACGGCCACGACGGCCGCACCCGCGACGTGCTGGTGTTCGGCAGCCGGACCCACTTCTACGAGGGCCACGGCGTGCGCCCGGTGGTCCACACCGTCCGCACGGCCGCTGCCACCGGCTGCGACACGATGGTGCTCACCAACGGCTGCGGCGGCCTGAACCCCGACTGGGCCCCCGGCACCCCGGTGCTGATCTCCGACCACATCAACCTCACCGCTCACTCCCCGCTGGAGGGCGCCACCTTCGTGGACCTCACCGACCTCTACACCCCGCACCTGCGGCAGGTCGCGCGCACCGTGGACCCCTCGCTGGAGGAGGGCGTGTACGTGCAGTTCCGCGGGCCGCACTACGAGACCCCGGCCGAGGTGCGCATGGCCAAGGCGATCGGTGGCGACCTGGTGGGCATGTCCACCACGCTGGAGGCCATCGCCGCCCGCGAGGCCGGCATGTCGGTGCTGGGTCTGTCGCTGGTCACCAATGCCGCCGCCGGCATCAGCGAGAACCCCCTGAGCCACGACGAGGTCATCGAGGCCGGTCAGGCCGCCTCGGCCCGATGCGGGGAGCTGCTCGCCGGCATCGTCCCCCGCCTGTGACCCCGCCCCCCTGACGTCCTCACCCACTCACCTCACTCCCCACCAGCACCACCGGGCACCCCCACCGCCCGCCACCGAACGGAGACCATCGTGGAGCCAACCCCCGCCCCGCAGGACCTGCTGGACCGTGCCCGGACCTGGCTGGACGACGACCCCGACGAGGTGACCCGGACCGAGCTGCAGGGGGTGCTGGACGCCCTGACCGGCGAGGACGCCGACCACGCCGACCTCACCGACCGCTTCTCGGGGCTGCTCGAGTTCGGCACCGCCGGGCTGCGGGGCCAGATCGGCGCTGGGCCCAACCGCATGAACCGGTCCGTCGTCATCCGCGCCGCCGCCGGCCTGGTGCGCTGGCTGCAGCAGCGAGAGGACGACCCGGTGGCCGCCCCCACCGTGGTGATCGGCTACGACGCGCGGCACCGCAGCCACGACTTCGCGCTGGACACCGCGGCCGTCGTCGTGGGGGCCGGCGGCAACGCCATCGTGCTGCCCGAGGCGCTGCCCACCCCCGTGCTGGCCTTCGCCATCCGCCACACCGGCGCCGATGCGGGCGTCATGGTGACCGCCTCCCACAACCCGCCGCAGGACAAAGGCTACAAGGTGTACCTGGGCGACGGCAGCCAGATCGTCTCCCCGGTGGACGCGCAGATCGCCGAGCACATCCGGGCGGTGGAGTCGGTGGCCTCGGTGCCGCGGGCGGAGTCCGGCTGGCTCACGGCCACCGACGACGTGCGCGAGGCCTACCTGAAGGCCGCCGTGAGCGTGGTGGACCCGGCCGGCCCCAAGCAACTGTCGGTGGTGCACACCTCTCTGCACGGCGTGGGCAACGACCTGGTGGTGCAGGCCTTCGAGCAGGCGGGCTTCTCCAGCCCCAAGACCGTCGGCTCCCAGGCCACCCCCGACCCGAACTTCCCGACCGTCGACTTCCCGAACCCCGAGGAGGCCGGCGCCATGGACGAGGCGCTGGCGCTGGCCGCCCGCGTGCAGCCGGACATCGTCCTGGCCAACGACCCGGACGCGGACCGCTGCGCCGTGGCGGTCCCCGACCCGGACGCCATCACACCCCAGGACCCGGTGGGCTGGCGGATGCTCCGCGGTGACGAGGTGGGCGCCCTGCTGGGGGCACACGTCCTGCGCCGCGCGGCCGAGACCGGTGGGCTTCCCGAGGGCGCCGTGTTCGCGAACTCGATCGTCAGCTCGCGGCTGCTCTCCCGGATGGCCGCCGCCGCCGGGGTGCAGCACACCGAGACCCTCACCGGCTTCAAGTGGATCGGCCGGGTGGAGAACCTCGCGTTCGGCTACGAGGAGGCCCTGGGCTACTGCGTGGACCCGCAGCACGTGAAGGACAAGGACGGCGTGAGCGCGGCCCTGATGGTGGCCGACCTCGTGGCGCGACTGCGCTCCGGCTCCCGCACGCGGACCGTGCTGGAGGTGCTGGACGACCTCGCCCTCGAACACGGCGTGCACGCCACCGACTCGTTCAGCATCCGGGTGGACGAGCTCTCCCAGATCGAGACGGTCATGGGGCGCCTGCGGCAGGACCCGCCCGCCGCGCTCGGCGGTTCACAGGTGGTCGAGGCCGACGACCTGGCCGAGGGCTGGAACGGCCTGCCGCCCACCGAGGGCCTGCGTTGGGTGCTCGCGGACGACACCCGCGTGATCGTGCGCCCCTCCGGCACCGAGCCGAAGGTGAAGGTCTACCTCGAGGTCGTGGTGCCCGTGGAGGACAGTGACCTGCCCCGCGCCAAGCACTGCGCGCGCCAGCGGCTCGCCACGGTCCGTGCGGAGATGGAGCGCCTCACGGCACTGTGAGCTGACCGGGCCCGGCGCCTGACGGCGCGGTGGGCCCCGTCAGAGGGCCCAGATCACCAGCGGGAGCAGCAGGCCCACCGCCAGCCCGGCGGCCGGCAGGGGCTCGATGCGGGTGCGGGTGGGCGTCGGGTCGGCCTCGATCACCCCATCGGTCAGGGCGTCGGCGTGAGCGTCGCGGGCGCCGCGGACGGTGCCGGCCACGTGCTGCAGGTCCTCCAGCATCTTCGCCGGCGGCGGCTCCTGCTCCCGCGGGTCCTGCCCGGTGGTGACCCGGCGGAGCAGGCCCAGCCCGGTCACGTCCGCCGAGTGGTCGACCCCCGAGGGGTCGCGGTAGGAGGAACCCACCGCCCACGCCCGGTGCATCCCGCGCTCGGACTCCACCTCCAGGCTCCACCGGGAGCCCACCCGGCGCATGCGCTGCCACGGGATCGTGGTGGTGCGCACCGGGTTCACGATGGTCAGTCCGTGGTGGTCCAGGGTGATCCGGGGCCGCCAGATGAGCACCCATGCCAGAGCGGCGCCTGCCACGGCCAGCCCGACCGTGACCCACGAGGTGGGCCGGGTGACCAGTGCCAGCACGATGAAGCACACGGCCAGCACCCAGGAGATGATCGCCAGGATGCGGGCCTTCTTGGGGTGGACGACCTGGGCGGGGCCTGACGTCCGGGCGGCATCCGTGGTGTCGGTCGGGGGCGTCGCGTCGGTCGGGTGGGACGACATCGAGGGGACTCCGTGGGGTCGGGAACGAGGGTGGGGGACGGGCCGGGGACTCCTGGCGCGCACGTAAGATCATCCCTCATGGCCGACGTTCCCCCTGCCGCACCCTCGCCGGGCCACCCGACGCCCCCGCAGCCGGGGGACGGCGCCCGGGTGCTGCTGCTCACCGGCCCCAGCGGCGCCGGCAAGACCCGCCTCGCACGGCGGCTCGGGCAGACCCACGGATGGCCCGTGGTGCCGCTGGACGACTACTACCATCCGCATGACGCCGAGGGCCTCCCGCTACGCCCCGACGGCCTGGTGGATTGGGACCACGTGGACACCTGGGACGCGGACGCGGCGGTCGCCGGCCTGCACGCCCTGGCCACCCGCGGTCGGGTGGACGTGCCCACCTACGACATCTCGAGCTCGTCGGTGGTCGGCCACCGCCTCGTCGAGCGGCACGAGGCGCCCCTCATCGTGGCCGAGGGGATCTTCGCCGCGCACCTGGTGGGCCGCCTGCAGGAGAACGGGCTGCTCGCCGCCGCGTGGTGCATCACCGCCGGCCCGTGGGTGACCTTCTCGCGCCGTCTGGCCCGGGACCTGGCCGAGCGCCGCAAGCCTCCGGCGGTGCTCTGGGAGCGCGGCAACCGCCTGCGCCGCACGGAGCCGGAGTTCGTCGCCCAGCAGCGCACCCTGGGCGCGCGCGTCATGTCACCCCGGGCCGGGGAGCGCACGGCGGCCGTGCGGTGGGGCGCCGGTCGCGACGCCTGACGGCAGTAGGCTGGGGCGCATGACTGCACGCTTCGCACCCGGTACCGAGCTCACCCTGCAGCAGGTCGCCGACCTGTTCGACCACGCCCTGCTCAAGCCCGAGCTGACCACCGACGACGTGCGCTCCGGCGTCGCCGAGGTGGCGGCCCTCAACGCGTTCAGCGTGTGCGTGCGCCCCAGCGACATCACCCTGGCCGTCGAGGCGATCGCGGCCACCACCGCGCAGGGGGCCGGCGAGGGCGACGGACAGCCCAGCCGCACCACCGTGTGCACCGTCATCGGTTTCCCCCACGGCACCACCTCCACGGCGGCCAAGGTCGCCGAGGCCGAGCAGGCCGTGGCCGACGGCGCCACCGAGCTGGACATGGTGCTCAACATCGGTCGCCTGCGCAGCGGCCAGGTCGATGCGGTGCGTGAGGACATCGCGGCCGTCGTCGAGGCCGGGCACGCCCACGACGTGCCGGTGAAGGTGATCTTCGAGACCGCTCTGCTGGACGACGCGCAGAAGGAGGCTGCCTGCCGCGCCAGCGCGGAGGCCGGCGCGGACTTCGTGAAGACCTCCACCGGGTTCGCCGGTGGTGGCGCGACGCTCCCCGACGTGCGCCTGATGCGCGCGAACTCCCCTGAGACGGTCCAGGTGAAGGCCTCCGGCGGCGTGCGCGACGTGGACACCCTGCTGGCGATGCTGGCCGAGGGCGTCACCCGCATCGGCACCAGCTCGACCTCCGCCCTGCTGGCCGAGGCCCGCGAGCGCTTGGCCGCCGGCACCCTGGTCGTGCCCGAGCCCGCGGACACCCTGGACACCCCGGAGCGCGACTCGCTCTACTGAGCAGCCCCGCACGACGACGGCGCCCCGGGGAGTACCCGGGGCGCCGTCGTCATCCACCTGGCCTACCGCTCAGGCCGTGATGCGGTCGATCACCAGTGTGCGCTCGAAGGGCTCGGCGCCGGTGTCGATCGTCACCGCGCCGGCGAGGGTCTCCACCCCGCGCTGCAGGCGCTCCGACGTCTCGGTGTAGCAGGTGAACAGCACCTGCCCGGCCTCCACGCGCTCCCCGACGCCCGCGTGCCAGCGCACCCCGGCACCGGCCTGCACCGGGTCCTCCTTGCGGGCACGGCCCGCACCCAGGCGCCACGCGGCGACACCCACCTTGTAGGCGTCCATCTCCGTGATGACGCCACCGGCCTCGGCCGTGACCTCGGCGGTGTGCTCCCCCAGAGCCAGCTCGGCCTCGGGGTCCCCACCCTGGGCGGCGATCATCTGCTTCCACACCTGAAGCGCCTTGCCGGAGTCCAGCACCTCGGCGACGTCCACCGCATCGGCCCCCTCGATGCCGGAGGCCAGCACCATCTCGCGGGCCAGGGCGATCGTCAGCTCGCGCACGTCCGCCGGTCCCCCGCCGGAGAGGACCTCGACGGACTCGATGACCTCGAGGCCGTTGCCCGCCGTCCGGCCCAGCGGGGCAGACATGTCGGTGAGCAGCGCGACGGTGGTGACACCGGCGGCATCGCCCAGGGCCACCATACGCTCGGCCAGGGCCCGGGCGTCTGCCTCGGTCTTCATGAACGCGCCGGAGCCCACCTTCACGTCGAGCACCAGCGCGCCGGTGCCCTCGGCGATCTTCTTGGACATGATCGAGCTGGCGATGAGGGGCAGCGCCTCGACCGTGCCGGTCACGTCGCGCAGGGCGTAGAGCTTCTTGTCCGCGGGGGCCAGCCCGGCGCCCGCGGCACAGATGACGGCCCCGACCTCCTCGAGCTGCTGCATCATCGCCTCGTTGGTCAGGTCGGCCTGCCAGCCGGGGATGGCCTCGAGCTTGTCCAGGGTGCCGCCGGTGTGGCCCAGCCCGCGTCCGGAGAGCTGCGGGACCGCGACCCCGCAGGCCGCCACCAGGGGGGCCAGCGGGAGGGTGATCTTGTCGCCAACACCCCCGGTCGAGTGCTTGTCCGCGGTGGGGCGCGACAGGGTGGAGAAGTCCATCCGCTCCCCCGATGCGATCATGGCGGAGGTCCAGCGGGAGATCTCGTCGGGCTCCATGCCGTTGAGGTAGATGGCCATGGCCAGGGCCGACATCTGCTCGTCGGCGACGTCCCCCCGGGTGTAGGCGTCGATCACCCAGTCGATCTGCTCGTCGGAGAGGCGCTCTCCGTCGCGCTTGGTGCGGATGATGTCCACGGCGTCGTGCTGCGTTCCGGTCATGGGACCCATGGTTCCACGGGCCGCCCCGGCACCCCATGGCAGGCGGCACGCTGTGGGGGCGCAAAAGTAGTAGCGTCCTGATCTGCGGTTTTGTGCGGTTCTAGTGTACCGCAGGGCGGGGAAAGTCCGGCCAGGATGCTACATCTCGCCTGCCGTCACCATTGCCTCCTGCAAGAGTCAGTACGTCTGGCTCACTGGTTGATCCTCATCTCCCCGGACGCTGTGGGCCGCAGGACGAGATGTTCTGCGAGTTCTCGGGCGGAAGTGAGCAAGGCCGTTTCGTCGTCGATGCCACGGTGCGCGATGGCTCCTTCCAACAGCAGGAACAGATGCGCCGCCATTGTCTCGGGATCATCGACGTTCAGGCAGTCGGCGCGGACGAGTTCCGCCAGGCGGTCGCGCACGGCCTGTTTGTGCGCCCGCACCACTTGATAGGCGGGATGCTCGGCGGCCAGTTCACCGGCGGCGTTGAGGAACCCGCACCCGCGATCAGACGCCCATTCATCATCGGCGTATGCGTCGAACACGGCTAGCACTCGCGGCGAAGGAGTGTCCGTGATGCGTCGTTCGAGGAGCTCCCACCACCTCTGGTGGCGAGACTGCAAGTAGACCGCGACGAGAGCATCCTTCGAGCCAAATCGGTCGTAGAGAGTGCGTTTGGTGATACCCGACTCGCGGGCGATGGTGTCGACCCCGACGGCATGGATGCCCCGCCGGTAGAACAACTCGGAGGCGACCTCCACGATCCGCTGCGCACCAGGGGTCAGCTCCGGCACCTGCAGCCCCACCGCAGCTTCTGCTGTCGTCATCGTTGCACCTCCACAGATTGACTTCACAGATCAGTATGGGCTGACCCCGTTTCGTGGGTCCAGTCGTTATGAGAGTCGTCCTGTTGCCCGCGGTCGCGGGCAGGGAGACTGGTCAGATCATGACGAACAGCAGGAAGCGTCACACCCCGGAGCAGGTCGTCCGTAAGCTCGGGCAGGCCGACAGGATGCTCACCGATGGTCAGGACGTCGCGGCGGTGTGCCGGGAGCTGGGGGTGTCCGAGCAGACGTACTACCGGTGGCGGAACCAGTACGGCGGCCTCAAGGCCGACGACGCAAAGCGCCTGAAGGAGTTGGAGAAGCAGAACGCGACCCTGAAGCGTCTGCTCGCGGAAGCGGAGCTGGAGAAGGCCGCGCTCAAGGAGCTGGCTGAGGGAAACTTCTAAGCCCGGACAGGCGCCGCGCCGCCGTCGATCACCTCAAGCGCAAGTTGCGGGTGAGCGAACGGATGGCGTGCCGTCTGGTCGGGCTGAGCCGCTCCGCGTACCGGCGACCGCTCAAGGGCGACACGGTCACGGACCCGGATCGGGCGCTCAGGGAGTGGCTGCGCGCCTGGGCGAAGGACCATCCCCGCTACGGGTATCGGCGGGCGTATCACGACGCCCGCGCCGAGGGGTGGGTGGTGAACCACAAGAAGATCCAACGCCTGTGGCGTGACGAAGGGCTCCGGGTCCCGCAGCGGCGTCGACGCAAGCGCGTCGGGTCCTCGACCGTCGACGCGCCGACGGCGGACGCGCCGAACGTGGTGTGGGCGGTGGACTTCCAGTTCGACGCCGACGAGCACGGACGACCGATCAAGATCTGCTCGATCGTCGACGAACACACCCGGGAGTGCATCGGCGGCCTCGTGGAGCGCTCGATTACCGCCGACCGACTCACCGCCCACCTCGAGGACCTCGTCGCCGCCCGGGGCGCCCCGGCGGTGCTCAGGTCGGACAACGGGCCGGAGTTCATCAGCGAGGCGATGGCCGACTGGGCCGGCACCCGCACCGGCCTGTCCTACATCCCTCCGGGCTCGCCGTGGCGCAACGGGTACGTCGAGTCGTTCAACAGCCGGATCCGCGACGAGTGCCTCAACATCAACAGCTTCTACTCGCTGCTGCACGCACAGGTCATCATCGGCGACTGGAAGGACGAGTACAACCACCACCGCCGGCACTCCTCGCTCGGCTACCTAACCCCAGCCGAGTACGCTCGGCAGTGCACCCATCAAATGGAAACCGACGACTCACAGAACGTCCGGACCGAATGAAGGGGGCGGCTCAAGTATACCTAGGCTCAATGATAAGTTCACAGGTCTGTGAAGTGAGGGAGAGGATGAGTCACCAAGCGATGGACACCGAGGCACGCGAGTTGGGGGTGCTGAGCAGGCGTGAGGTGCTCTGGCTGACCGGGGCGGGATTGTCGCTAATCGCGGTCTGCTACGGGCTGGCCCGGTTCGCCTATGGCCTGTTCGTGCCGGTCTTCCGCGCTGAGTTCGACCTCGATGCGGCGACGGCAGGGGCGATCGCCTCGGGTTCGTACGCCGCTTACTGCGTCGCCATCATCATCTCGACTGTGCTCACCCCACGATTCGGCGGCCGGGCCGTGGCGGTCACCGCCGGTGTCGTCGCTACCGCGGGAACACTCATGATCGCGGCCGCACCCAACACGATCGTGCTGGCAGTCGGCGTGCTGTTGGCAGGGTCGAGCACCGGGGTCGCCTCGCCGCCGTTGGCTCATGCCGTCGCGCACACCGTGACGGCAACGCGGCGGAACCGGGTGCAGACGATCATCAATGCCGGTACCGGCCTCGGGGTCGCAATCGCTGGCCCTATCGCCTTGCTGACGCATGAGCACTGGCGCACCGCTTGGCTGGTGTTTTCAGCCTTGTGCGCTGTGGTCACGATCTGGGCAGCGTTATGTGTGCCGGTCGCCTCCGCGCAGGATCGACGCACGGGCGGAATACGGCAGGTGCTCCCGCGCCCCTTGCTCCCCGAGGGGAGCGTCCGGATGGCGATGGCTGCCGCGACGATGGGCATCGCCAGCGCGGCGGTATGGACGTTCGGGCGCGACATCCTCGTCAGCGAGGGGCAGATGAGCGAGCAGGCCTCAACGATCGCGTGGATCATCCTCGGCGCGTTCGGTATCGCCGGTGCAGCCACCGGAGACCTCGCGGAACGCTTCGGGGTCGCGAGGTCATGGACGACGATCATGCTCACCCTGGCCGCGGCGACCACCCTTATCGCCGTGGCACCGGGCAGTATCCCCATCGCGTGGATTGCCGCAGCCGTGTTCGGCGCGGCCTATATCGGCTTGACCGGGCTGCTCCTGATCTGGGGCACACATATCTACGCCGACACGCCCGCTGCGGGCGTAGGACTCGCGTTCCTTATCATCGCACTCGGTCAAGCAGGCGGAGCCCCTGCCATCGGTGCCATCGCAGAAGCGAGCAGCCCGCAGAGTGCGTTCCTGGGCGCGGCGTTGATCGCCGTCCTCGGATGCCTGATCCGGCCCCGAGCCGCTGAACTCGACTCAGACAACGACTGAAACAACCACCCACGTATACGACTCCGGATCGCTACTACACACATGAGGAACGCTGTGGGGCTCCAGTGCGACGTAAGGTCCGCTCTACTGCCTGCTCTCGGGCACACTCCTGTTTGATACGCAGTCGGGCTCGGTAGTCAGCCGTCACTTTCGCTGCCGATGAGGGCAAGTAGACCCGGAAAGCGTGCATCAAGGTCGTGTCTGCGCAGTGTCACCTCGCTGCGGTTGCCCCGGTCGACCTGATGCACGAGCCCGGCCTCGCGGAGCACCTTGAAGTGATGGCTGCGGGTGGACTTCGACAAGTCCAGGCCGAAACTCGTGCAGGATCGCTCGCTACCTTCCGCATCGTTCACCAGATCGCGGACGACCTGCCGCCGGTGCGGATCGGCCAGTGCTGAGAGCACGGCCCCGAGTTCGATCTCGTCCGGCTCCACGCTCTCTGTCTTACTCGTCATCGCTGCCCTCCATCTCCGCACAGCATCAAAGGTTCGACTTGCATCGTACCTCACGGGTATGCCATCCTATCCAGGTTCGTTGTGTGTCGAACCTTAGATTTGCGTCGAACCAAAGGAGTGTCCGTGCCTCGACCCAGACTATTGCTGGCAGTGATCCTGCTCGCCCAGTTCGTGATCCCACTGTCCATCTCCGGAACCGCCGTCGCGCTCCCCGCGATCGCTGGTGATCTGGGGGCAAGTCCGACACCGTTGCAGTGGGTAGTCAACGGCTTCAACGTCTCATTCGCGATCTGCACCATCGTGTGGGGCGCGTGCTCCGACCGGATCGGATACACGCGCTCGTTCCGCATCGGCATCGTCATCGCCGCCGCCGGCGGCGTCATCAGCGTGCTCGCCCCGAACATCCTCACACTGGATATCGGCCGCGTCATCGCGGGCATTGGCTCCGCCGCCGTGCTCACCGGTGCCGCCCCGATCCTCAGCCACCTGTTCAAGGGAAAAGCTAGGGCTCAGGCATTCGCACTCTTCGGCACGATCAACGGTCTCGGCCTCGCCGCTGGCCCCGCCCTGTCGGGGCTGCTCCTAGCGGCCTGGGGATGGCAGGGCATCTTCGCTGCACACACGATCGTCCTGGTCATCGCATTCATCGGTGCGGCCCGGGTTCCCCAGCTCGGGCGCGGTGCGACCTCGCTGCGGGAGATGCTGGACTTCTCCGCACTGAAAGCACCGAGATTCCTTGCCATGACGCTGGTTCCCGTGGCCGGAGCGATCGGGTTCGTCACGTTCCTGACCTACCTCCCCAGTGCACTCGGGGCCATCCACGGCCTCACCGCTGGAGTCACGGGTGCGCTGATGCTGGTGATGACCATCCCGGTGCTCATCGCCCCCGTCCTCGTCCACCGGATCATGGAGCGCACGCGCATCACGCCAACCGTGATCGTCACGGCCTCGTTCGCAAGCCTCGTCATCGGCGGCGTCGGCGTACTGCTCCTGCTGCGCCCGGACATGCCGATCGCTCTCGGTGTCGCACCGATGATCCTGCTCGGCCTGGGCTTCGGCCTACCGCTTGGATTTGTCGACGCCGAAGCCCTCGCCGCGGTGCCCGCCGAACGAGCAGGGGCAGCCTCCGGTGTCATCAACCTCTTCCGCATCGGCTCCGAGGCCATCTTCGTCGCCGCCTACGCCGCGATCCTCGCCGCCGTCATCACCACCGCTCTCCCCGGTGAGACAGGCCAACTGATCGCGTCCGGTGGCACCGGGCACCCCTGGGCCTACTACAACGGCCTCATCGCCGCAGCGGTGGCCATGATCGGCCTCGTCATCGTCCTGGGAATCGCTTTCCTCGCACTCAGCAGAGCAGCCCGCCGCACAGCAGCCTCCCCTCAGCAGGCCAGAACCGCACGATGATCTCGGCGAGTACGCCTCATGCCACGTTTGCGGGGGTGTGCTCGGTCATAGATCGGCCAAGCGGCACGAGATCAAATCTCGCCGGACGCACTTACTTTGGGTTCTTTCCGCTCGATGATTACAGTCCACGCGTCGGCCCCTCGCGCCGTAGTTCGTGGCGGTGCAAGTCATGCTCGAACGGGTCATGGAGTTGTCGTTCGCGCTGTGCCGCACGTTCTCGTGCCTGCTCTTGTGCGGCGTGCTTGGTCTCGATCAGACGGGCGGCTTCGGTGATCGGGAGGCTACGCAACTCGTCGGCCTCAGCGCGGGTCGCGGCGGCCCGGTTCTTGGCGTCGCGCGCTTGACGGTCGGGGTTGGTGGTGCGGCGCATCCCGTACCGGGCTGCCTGGGCATGCTCGGCCCCGTACTCGCTGACGAGCAACGCCGTGCGCTCCTGCCGGTGCCGCTTCCGCATTATCTCGCGGCCGGCGGTGGCCGCGTCGACGGTCTCCACGACCTCGGTCACGCGAGGGTCGGCCTCGGCGCGGGTTGCGGCGACCTGGCCTGCCCATTCCGGGAGACGATCAGGGTTCGCCGGTGTGGTGCCCCACTCGCCGCTGACATGCCCGCGCAACGACTGGGCGCGTTCGGTCGCGGCCTGGTGTTCGATGCGGGCTCTGCGCCTGCCGAACCTGCCTACGGTGGCGAGGCGGCCACGGGCGGCAGCCTCGTCTGCGACGGCATCGAGGTAGGCGGCACCATCAGTCTCGGCCTGCGTGGTCAGCGGCGTGGCGACTTCGGCACGTACCTGCTCAGAGGAGTCCTCGGCCTTGCGGAGCACAGCGGCGCTTTGGTTGTCTTCGGCCTGGTGGGTGGCGCGTTGAGCGTCGAACCTGGCTGCGGTCTGCTCCCACCGTTCCGCCGCCCGCTCCGCTTGTTCGGCTTCGTGGTCGAGGCGGGCGAGTTCTTCGGTAACCAGCCGCACCGGTCCATCTGCGACGAATCCGCGCACGGCTTCGGCGGCTTGGGCGGTGGCGTGGTCGAGGCCTCGGTCTGCCGGGTCGCGTTTCATCGCCTCAATGAACTGCGCCCGCGCATCCGCCATGTCCTCGGCCACGATGTGGAGCCGGTTGGTGTGGCGGCCTCTCGTCATGCCGACATAGACGCCTGCCGCGCTCGTTGCTTCCGACAGCGCCGTGTGCGAGCTGCTGACGGTTGCGCCTTGGACACCGTAGGCAGTCGCCGCATAGGACAGGTGCGCGTTCTCACCCACATACTCGACAGGCAAGGCAACGGTGCGGGGGTTCTTCCGTCCGCTACCGACCTCACGGGCATACACCGTGCCGTCCTCGGAGTTGACGTGCTGAACGATCCACTGCTGCCGGTTCGCCACTCCCACATCGCTGTCGTTGCGGCGCGTCTGGATGAGGTCACCTGCCCCGATGCTCAGCCCGTCGCTGCCGGTCACCGTCACGGTGTCGCTTACCTTGCCCGCCTCGACCCTCCCAGCGCGGATGCGCTCGTTCAGGGCGGTGGCCTCGTCGTTCGTCGCCACCGTAATCGCCTCACCATCACGGGCGTGGTCGGTGATGTGCTCGCGGGCCGCATCATCGTCGGCGTGGAGCGTGACGAGGTGCATGGTGGCGAGCCGGTCGAACACGTCACCGGGGCTGCTTCGGTCTCGCATCGCCAGCGTCAGCGCTGCGTACTCGGCGTCAGTGAAGCGGTGCAGTTCGCTCATGTCGTAGGTACGGCCCCTGATCTGCGCGGCCATATCGAGCACCCCGCCCCTGCCCACGGCGGGCAACTGCGCCCGGTCTCCGACCAGCGCGACCGTCGCACTGGCCTCGGCGGTGATGGTCAGGAGGGCGTGGGCGGTGTCTTGGTCGAGCATGCCCACTTCATCCACGACCACACGACCACCCCTCGACAACACGGCCTCTGGCGGTGGGCCGGTGTAGATACCACCAGTCATCGGGTCGGTATCGCCTCGGTTCAGGCGCGTCCACACTCCATCGGCGTTCCACCGCCACCCATGCGCGTACGCTAGCGCCGCAACCGAGGTTGCGGGTATCCCGAGTTCTTCCTGCGCGATCTGCGCCGCCCGCTTCGTCGGCGCAACCACCCGCGTACTTCTGCCGTGCTCGGCGGCAACCTCAATAGCGGTGCGAAGCATGGTCGTCTTCCCACTGCCTGCCGCATCCTCCACAATCACCAGCGGATCGGTTGAGGCCACGGCAGCGGCAGCAAGGGTCTGCCCCTCATCGAGCCCTGCTGCTTGTGCCGCCTCGGTCACGTCCGGCCGCTCGGGTTCCTGCTCGGGGATGCTCGCGGTGAGTTGGTCGCGGAGCGCGGTCTCGGCGGCGACCACGCCGAGGCTGGTCAAGTGGGCGACGTGCTCGGGCGTCGGTACTCCCGGCGGGAGGACGGAGAAGCAATCCTCGGTCGCAAGTCCGGTCGCAACCGCGATGAACTCCCGCAACTCCTCCGGTGCCGCCTGCACGCCTGCCTCGGTGGTGATGCGAGTGACGTGCTCCTGCACGGTGTGCCGCGTCCACGCCGATGCACCGGCGGCGCAACGATCCAGCGCACGAGACGCGACCTCCTGCACCAGCAGAGCATCCAGCGCAATCGAGAATTGCACGGCACGACGACCAAGGTTCTCGGGGTCGTATCCGGCATCGGTGAGTTCCTGCTGCCACCACTGCTCGTTCTTCAAATCAGCGGGCTTCTTGCCCGGTCGCTGGTGAGCCCAGGCGGTGCCCTGCATCCGCGCCGTCACGACCGGGCCAGGGGTCTCGCCGGGATGCTCGGTCTGCCATTCGGCTTCGAGGTGGTCAAGGTTCCGGTTGATCTGGGCTGAGCGCTTCGACATGACCGCATTGAACGGCTCCAACTCCGCCACCTCACCGCTTACGGGGTCGAGCGTGAGACCGTGGCGGCTCAACGTCTCGGCAAGTTCGGGGTGCGCGGCGATCACGGCCGTGCCCATCGCATGGATCGCGCCCTGCTGCTTGAACAACGCCGCCGTATCGAGTGCTCGCCACTTCCCGGCCGCCCAGATTCTCGTGCCGATCTGCATGTGGATGTGGCGGTGTGGATCACCCGCCCGCGAGGTCTTATGACCGATGCCGACCACCTGCATCTGCTCAATAGGAACAATCTCCCGTGCCTCACGGGGGCCGACGCGGGTCACGGAGTGCTGACCGAGCCAGCGGCGTATCTCGCCCAGCGCGTCCTGCTGCGCTTGGTCGAGGGCTTCGGAGACTTCGGGGTGGAGGGCGGCGGCGACCGACAGGCTTTTAGGGCTGTCGGTCGTCATGTCACAGAACAACGGTGATCCCTTGGTGCCCTCGGCGGGCTTGCGCGGGGTGCCCATCGGCTCGCCGGTGATCGGATCGTGCCAGTCCACCCACCCCTCGTACTCATCCGGCGACAGCGACCGGGCAGCGGTGACCTCGCCCTTGCCGTCGAACGCGACATATTCGGCGATGGCGTTGTCTGCGCGGAGGTAGTACTCGTCCGCCCCGGAGCGGTCGGCCTCGACATACCGACGTGCGGCAGCGCCGTTGCCGTGGAACGGGATCACGCCACCTTTCACGCCTGACACCGCCTCTCGCATGAGTCGTCTCATGAGAGAGGTGCGCACGCCCCACCAACGGTGGCATACGTGCATCAAATGAGACGTAGCCAGGAGCAAGGAAGCAGGGGAGCTGTGAGGCGGCGCGGCTCGATTGCTGAGGGAGAGAGTGTCGGAGGGCAGGTCGCGGCGGCCATGTCGATAAGAGCGTGCTGGTTCCGTGGACGCAAGGGCTATTTGATTCTGTAGTCAAGAGTTGTGTAAGGTGCGACGTATGGGTAGACCACGGCAGTTCAATGAGGTGGCAGTGCTCGACGCAGCGGCAGCGGAGTTCCGCGTGTATGGCTTCGCTGACACCTCGACCGAACAGCTCTGCGAGGCAACCGGCCTCCTGCGCGGGAGCCTGTACAACGCGTTCACCTCCAAGGACGAACTGTTCGTCCAGGCGTTGGAGCGCTACGCGACCACGTTCCGTGAGCGCCAGGCCGCGATCCTGACCGACGCCGACCTCAGTGGCGCTGAGCGGCTCCGTGCCGTCATGGATGCGATAATCGAGGAAGAGTACGAAGCCCGCGACCAGCCACATGGGGCCGGGTGCATGGTGGTGCACTCGATGATGACCCCGGAACTGCGCGAGCGCGACGAGCGGATTGCCCGCATCCTCGATAGAGACCTGAGCGAGCGGAAGAGCCTGCTCGAGGGTGCGATCCTGGCAGGAAGGCTCGACGGCAGCATCCCCACCGACGCAGACCCTGGAGAGGGAGCAATGCTGTTCGTCACGGTGGTCAACGGCTTGCGCGTCATGGGGCAGGTCGGAGTGGCACCGCAGGTGCTACGGCGTATCGCCCTGGCGGGCATCGCAACCCTGATCGCCTAAGCACCCCGGCTCGCGCGGGGTGCTTTCACTTGTCCACGTTTTTGATGGTGAAGTAAAGAAAGGATGCTCGTGAAGCGACATCTCTACCTGCTCATGGCGACGCTGCTGGTGGTGACGATGAGCGAGCTGCAGACCGCCGGGATGATGCCCTACATGGCCGCCGACCTCGGCGTGAACACTGGCACCATCGGCCTGCTCGTCTCGGTCTACGCGCTCGGCATGGCAATCGGCGGGCCAATGGTTGCGATCGGACTGCGCCGGATGCCTCCGCGCCGCGCACTGTGCCTCGTGGTCGGAACATATGCGGTTTTCGAGATCGCGGCCCCGCTGGTGCACGAATTCTGGTGGCTCGCCCTCATCCGCGTGCTCACCGGCTGCTTGGCCGGGGCGATGTTCGGGCTGTGCATCTCGTTCGGTGCCCGCCTCGCACCGAGCCCAGAGCGGATCGGGCAGAACGTCGCAATCGTCATGAGCGGTCTCATGGTCGGCACCGTCGTCGGCCTGCCCGTGTCACACTTCATTGCCGAGCAGTGGAACTGGCAGACCAGCTTCATCCTGCTGGGTGGTGCGGCACTCGTGGTCTGCCTAATCGACCGCATCGGGCTACCCGACGTCGAACCAGCGTCGGCGGAGTCGTCCACCCAGGACGCGCGGGCACTTCGCAATCCCGCGCTGTGGGCGCGGTATCTGGTGAGCCTGCTGACAATCGGTGCGACCTACGGCGCGTTCTCCTACTTCACCCCACTGCTAGAGCAGAACGCGGGTTTCTCCGCCGGAGCGACGACGCTGATCCTGCTCGCCTACGGCGTCTGCGCCGTGATCGGGAACCTCGTCGTCGGCAGGTTCGCTGACAAACACGCCATCGCCGTCCTCCGCCTCGGACACGGCCTCGTGCTCCTCGCACTGGTGATACTGGGCCTGTTCAACCACATCCCGGCAGTCACACTGCCGTTCGTGCTGGTGATCGGACTGGTCGGCGTGACCATGAACCCAGCGCTGATTACTCGGGTGGTCGAGGTTGGAGGCTCGGGCAACCTCGTCTCCACCGTGCACACCGCGGTCATCACCTCCGGCGTGATGGTGGGCACCGCGATCAGCGCCCTGACCATCAACGCGACCGGAGACGACGACCCTGCCGCCGCGATGTGGACTGGTGCGGGGCTTGCCATCCTCGCCGCTATTGTCCTTGCGGCGCAGTCGAGAACCCGGCAGATAGCGGGCGATGCGTGAGGCTCGGCGGCAACAGAGGATGGTTGGCGGGCAGGCAATCGGGCTACTTGAGCCCGACCGAGGTGGCCTCGTCGGGCGCGGCCTGCAAGAGGGTGGCGAGCAGTCCGGGAAACCGGGCTTCGAGGTCGTCGGCGCGGAGGTGGACGTAGCAGCGGGTTCCCTCGTCGCGGGTACGGGTCACACCCGCGCTGCGGAGGGTCTTCATGTGGTGGCTCAGCGTTGACTTCGACACCGGCGCATCGAGCTCGCCCCACTGCCGTTCCTGCCCGTCCGAGAGCAGCAGGACGATCCCGAGCCGCAGCGGGTCGGACACGGCCGACAGCACCCGAGTCAGCGAGATGTCGCTGACGTCGGGGTGCTTGTCCTCCGAGTGCTGGCCGCGCGACATGCCCCTCATCCTACCTTGTTCGATGTTCGCCGTATATCGAACAAGGTGATATGGTCGATTCATGTTCGTCGAACATCGAACATCGGTTTTGAGGGAGGATCATGTCACGCAGCCCCGTCTGGCTCGCCGCCTTGTTCATCGCTACGTTGGCGCTGGGCACCGATGAGTTCGTCATCGCCGGAGTCCTGAACACTGTCGCCGCCGACCTTGGGGTCACCCCTGGGGCGGCGGGGCAGTTGGTGACGGGTTTCGCGTTCGCGTTCGCTCTCGGTGCCCCGGTGCTGGCGGTCTGGCTCGACCGATACCCGCGCCGTCTTGTGCTCTGCGGCGGGTTGATGGTGTTCGTCCTGGCGAACCTCGGCTGCGCTATCGCGCCTGATCTGGCGGTGCTGTTCGGGTTGCGCATCGTCGCGGGCTTGTCGGCGGCCGCGGTCTCGACCACGGCGTTCGCGGCAGCGGCCGAGGGCGCCCCCGAGGGCAGGCAGGGCACCTACCTCTCTGTGGTGACGGCCGGGCTGACGGTGGCGCTGTTCACCGGGGTGCCGGTCGGCACCTGGATCGCCGGAGCTTGGGGGTGGCGCTCGACGTTCCTCCTCATCGCCGCGGTCGCCGCCGTCGCTGCGGTGATCGCCCTGACGACCATGCCCCGGCTGCCGGGTGCCGCCGCGAGCACGCTGGCGACGCGACTGGCCCCGCTGCGCCGTCCGGCGGTGCTGCGGATGGTCGCGGCGATCTTCTTGTGCGGCACGGGCGGGCTGATGTTCTACACCTACCTCGGCCCTATCACCGTCCACACCCTGGGCGACGACAACGCGCTGCCGATCCTGCTGCTGATCGTTGGGCTCGTCGGGGTCGTCTCGGCGCTGCTGGGCGGTCGCCTCACCGACGCCTACGGCCCCAGGCGGGCACGCTTGGCGATCCTCGGCGGGCACGCCCTCGCCCTCGGCCTTGCCGCGGTTCTGGTGATCGTCGGTGCACCGGTCTGGCTGTTCGCTATCGGGATCGGCCTGTGGTCGGTGTTCGCGTGGGCGCTCAACCCGCCCATGCAGGCCAGCACCATCGCCGCCGCGCCCGAGGCGGCCATGACTGCGGTCTCACTCAACATCTCAGGCCTCTACCTCGGCACCGCCGTCGCCGGAGCCATCGGCGGGCTCACCCTCGACCACCTCGGCGCATCCGCGATCCCCTTTGTTGGTGCTGTCGCTCTCGTGGCGGCATGGCTGGTCGCGGCCCCCGCGATCCCGACTCGCACAGAGCCTCAGCGCGAGAGCGCCGCACAGCCGTGAGCGACGATCCACCGCGTGCATGGTGATCCCAGGTGCCGCTGACCGCACGGACAACCAGTCATCGCCGGGCGCTGGCACCCGTGTCGTATGGCTGCGTGAAGTTCATCGTTGTCCGTGCGGGTTCTGCGATCTTGTCGGGTGACTTCGGGCAGCGCCCAATTCGCTGCGGCGATGTGCTCTTGATCGGCCGGGGCGTGCCGTGCGGGGCTGAACCCGAGGGGCAGGTGACCGTCACGACCGTCTATCTCGATCCCGACTACGCCGTGGACTTGTTCTACTGGCAGCACACCGGGTTGCTGCTCGACCGGCTCGAAGCGCAGGACGTTGCCGCAGCCGTGTTCACGGAACCAGTACAGGTGATCCGCCTCGGTGAACTGCGGCTCGCCGAACTCGTACCGTGGCTGGACGAGCTGGTCGAGCTCAGCGAGGCCGGGAACCTCTCGGAGTCGTTCGCCCGGATGCAAGCGCTGTGGTTCCTGCTCGCGGATGCCATCGGCCCGTTCTTGAAGACGATGCCCGTGGCGGAGGTGCTGGCGCAGTCGGGCAAGACGTGGCCACGGGCGCTGTGCAATCGGCATCTCGCGGCTCCGGTGCGGGTCGAGGTCTTAACCGTGCGCGATGCGCTGCATAGCAATATCGCTCGTCGCTGGGTGCTGCGTGATCTGGCGGAGATGGTGCATCTGTCTCCTAAGCAGCTCGCCCGCGTGTTCTCCATCGCCTACGGCAAGACCCCGCACGCCTATCTGACGATGTTGCGGGTGGGGGCAATGGCGCGGCTGCTGCGTGAGGAGAACCTGACCGTGGATGCCGCTGCGCATCGGATCGGCTGGTCGCGCAACCAGGCCGCGGAGATGTTCGCGCGGCACGTCGGCACCACGCCGGGCCGGTACCGCCTCTACGGGCTCCCGAGCACTGTTGTGGGAAGCGGTGCGCACCTACCTGGTGAGATCCGTCCGCCACGACCCGAGAACGGGCTCCAAGCATGACCACGCTAAGCGCACCACAACAGGCCGAGCGGCGGCGTCGCCGCGCCCTGCTCGTGGCCGGTCGCGTCGCTGACGGTCGTGCAAAATTTGCACCACCGTCAGCCTCGGGTCGGTCGCGCCTGGTTCCGTCGATTCGACGGCACCGTGCCGCCAGCGGTGGCTTCGGCCGAGGCGTAGGGCACGGTGGCGGCAATTTGCCGGAACCGTGCGACCTGGGCTTTCGGACGTGGCGGGCGATGAACGGGGTCGCTGATTCGGCGGCCCCGTTGAGACCGGGCCTGTCGGTGACGGTGGGCGAAAATTTCCCCCACCGTGCGACCAGGCGTTTCGCGCCCGCTGCCTGCGGTGACCGGGGGTGCGACGCTGGCACCCCCGTGCGACCTGGGGTTCTGCCGAACAGTGCCGCAAAATTTGCGGAGCCGTTCCGAGGCCAACGGGGGTGGAAAATTTCCGCCCCCGTCGCCACTGCTGACGGTGGTGGCAATTTGGCCCCACCGTGCGACCTGGGGTTTTACCGATCCGCGCCTCTCACGGTGCCGCCACGGTGACGGAACCGCGAGGCGTTGACCTCGGCGGTTCACGGCGGTGCCGAATCGGCACCCCCGTGGGCTGCCCCGCTGTGAGGCCCGTGCTGGCCGCGCTCCCTGTGGATAAGTCTGCATATAGTACCTCAACCCGGCAACGAATACCAGATGTTGTGGTCGGCCGGTCGTACCTGACCTCCATGACCTCCACGCAGCACACCACCACGACCACGACCGCACCACCTGCACCCGGCGACGTTCCCGAGTCGTTCGGGGCGCGTCTGGCGCGGGAGACACGCGAGGCGCAGGGCCTGTCGCCGGGCATCGTCGACCGGCGGGCGCGGGCACGGCTGCGGGCCTTGTGCGGGCTTCCGAAACCGCCGCTCACGCTCTCACGCACACCAGACGAACTCGACCCGGCGGGCGAGTAGGCTCTGCCGGTGCTCCCGCAACCGCGCCTGATAGGTCTCGTCGGGCTCATCCCGACGACGCGAGACGATCGGAGACACGCCCTTGGGGTGGCCGTGGATGAGTACGGCTTCGAGCACGATGCTGGCCGCGTCGTACTTCCACTGCGCCGTCCGCTCGGCCCATTCCGAGGCAACCGTGCCCAGGTCGATGTCCACGTCCAGGACGGGCTTGCGGGCGAGGTGCTGCTGATACTCCCGCTGCCGGGTACTGATCCGCTCGGTCAGCCGTGAGCGCTGCCGCGCCCAGGTCGCCCGGTCGATCAGACCGTCGTAGTGGTCGTCATCGAGCCGGTTCAGCACCGTCCGGTCGGAGTCGATCAGCACCGACAACTCGTCATGTGCACGCTCGGTCTCGCTGCCGTCGCGGGCAGGCAGCGTCTCCGGGGTCAGGGCAAGGCGGGAGAAGACCGACAGCACCGCATCCTCGACCAGCGCGGTGACCTCGGTCATCTTCACCGAGCGATGGCAGGTGTTGAACTGCTTGTTCCCGCAGGTGTAGAAGTCGCCCTGCCGGTACATCGCGGTGCCGCACTCGGCGCACCGGATCAGCCCGGTGAACGGGTAGACCCGCTTGATTGCTCCCGGCCCTCCCTGCGACTTCGCGGTGCGAGCGGCGAGCACGTCGTTGACCCGCTGCCAGGTGGTCACGTCGAGGATCGGCGTCCAGTTGCCGTCGGTGACCGTCTCAGGAACAGTCGAGCGCGACCCGTCCGGCAGCATCGGCAGATAGGTTCGGGCACCTTTCAGCGCCGGGTTGCGCATGATCCGGACCAACGCGCTCTCCGTCCACCGCTTCCCCAGCGCGGAGGACTCGCCGCGCCGGTGCCAGCGTTGGATGATCGCGTAGACCGACTCCCCGGCCAGCAGACGATCCGCCGCCTCCCGCACCAGCGCCGCCTGCTCCGGCACCACATACAGCGTCGAGTCGCCCATCCGGTACCCGTAGGGGGCGCGGCCACCATGCCACTTGCCGTCGATGGCCTGCTGCTTCGACGCCCTGGCGACCCGTCGAGCCGTGTCCGCCGACGACTTGTTCGCCATCTCCACCAGCACCCGCGCCATCGCGATGTCCGAGTCGTTGTCCAGGCGCAGGCTGCCGGTGGTGGAGAGCACCCGGAACCCGTACAGCACCTTGGCGTCGATCAGGTCTTCCAGATCGCGGGGGTCGCGCACGGCCCGGTCGAGGTCGTAGGCGATCATCGCCTCCGCACGCCCCTGCGTCAGGAACGACAGCATGGCCCGGAACCGTGGCCGAACCACACGCCGCACTTTCTCCCCGGTCGGGAGGGTGATCGTGCGCTGCTTGAACGCCAAGGTGTCGTCCTCCCGGAACACCTCCACCACCTCGAAGCCCAGCGACTCGGCATAATCGCGGCAGTCCGCCTCCTGCCGCTCGACACCTTTCTCGGTGCCCTCGGGGTCGTCACTGATGCGGACGTACAGCACCACCCGCAACCGCTGAACAGCGGCGCTCGGGCTGGTGGTCGTGCGGGTCGGGGTCGCGATGCTCATGGCGGGTACCTCTTTCGTCTGTCAAGACGCAGGTACGTTTGCTAGCCCACGGCACGCGCGTGCCCCCCACCCTGCGGTGCAGGACGGGGGCCACGGTGCGACCTGGTGCGGGCGGGACTCAGTCCTCGTCCGGGTGGGCCATCAGGTGGCGCAGGGCGAGCCCGAGGGCTCCCCAGACCACCGTGAGGTACGCGATCATCATGATGATGGCCTCGGTGCTCATGCCCGGCCTCCTTCCACGTACTCGGGCGAACGGTGCCCCGCGGGGTCGTTCAGGTCGTTGCCGTGCTCGTCGAGCTCGTGGGCGCGGGCCCGCTCGTGCTCCTTGATCCAGGGGATGACGGAGAGCAGCAGGGCGAGCACCACCAGCGCGGCGGTCATGCCCCAGCCGAAGATGTTGACGAACTCGGAGGGGTAGTAGACCGGGTTGCCGGCGTCGTCGGTGCCGGACGGGTACCCGTCGCTGACGAGGGTGCTCACGCTCTGCCAGGTGGCCAGGGCGAGCACGGCCGGGGTGATCACGGCGACGCACAGCATCCAGAGGCGGCCGACCTTGAAGGAGCTCACCGCGTTGAGGTGGCGGGCCAGCTCCGGCAGGGCCCGGGCGGCGAAGGCCACGGCGAGCGCCGCCAGCCCGGCAGCGGTCACCAGGACCACGTTGTTCACCCAGTTGTCCGTGACGTCCAGCACGTGCAGGGCCGTGCTCCGGGCGTAGAAGAACACCGACACGGCAGCCATGACCGCACCGGTCACCAGCGTGCCGGTGCGCGGGGCCAGGCCGAACTTCTCGCCAAAGGCCGCACCGACCACCTGCATCAGGCTGATCAGCGAGGTGATGCCCGCGACCACGAGGCAGCCGAAGAAGAGCACACCGAAGACGTTGCCGAAGGGCATCTCGTTGATCAGGGCGGGAAAGACCACGAAGGTCAGGCCCGGCCCACCGGCCGCGGCGTCCTCCACGCCGACCCCCTGCTGCACGGCGAGGAAGCCCAGGCAGGCGAACACGCCGATGCCCGCGAGCACCTCGAAGCTGGCGTTGGAGAAGCCGACCACCAGGCCGGAGCCGGTGAGGTTGGTCCTGCGCTTGAGGTACGACGCGTAGGTGAGCATGGCGCCGATGGCCACCGAGGTGCTGAAGAACACCTGGCCGTAGGCCGCCACCCAGACGTCCGGGTCCTTGATGGCGTTCCAGTCCGGGGTGAAGAAGGCGTCCAGGCCGGTGGCCGCACCCTCCAGGAACAGCGCCCGCACCACCAGCGCGCCGAACACGAGGATCAGCAGCGGCAGGAAGACGCGGTTGGCCAGGCCAATGCCCTTGTCCACACCGACCGCCACGATGCCGATGCAGAGGATCCACAGCCCGGCCAGGGCGATCAGCGTGGGAGTCACGAAGTGGCCCAGCGCGCCGATCTCGGTGACCTCCAGCAGCTCGCCCTCGAAGAAGGCGCCGGTGTCGGAGCCCCACTCAGTGGTGAACGCGTAGAAGAAGTAGCGCAGCGCCCACGCCAGGACCACGGCGTAGTAGGTGGCGATGACGAAGCACATGAGCACCTGCACCCAGCCGAAGGGCTCCAGCCAGCGGCGCAGTCGCTTGAAGGCCAGCGGGGAGGCCCCGCGGTACTTGTGCCCCAGTGCGTAGTCCAGGAAGAGCAGCGGGATGGCTGCGGTGGTCAGCGCGACCAGGTAGGGAATCAGGAAGGCGCCGCCACCGCTCTCGTAGGCGACCATGGGGTAGCGCCAGATGTTGCCCAAGCCCACCGCCGAGCCGATGGCGGCGAGGATGAAGACGCTGCGGGCTGAGAAGGCCTCGCGGCCACCGTTGCCCGCCTCGGGGGGCGCGGAGGGGCGGTACGCGGTGGCGCCGCCAGCATTCTGAGACATCGTTGACCTCGGTCTCGAAGGAACAGGACGGCCGAAGTCTCCCCCTCCTGCACCCCGCACCCCACCGCCGTCATCCGCACGGCGAGAAATCATTGCCGAACTGTGACGAAGTGCCGTGGGGCTCAGGCCAGGTCGTCGGCCCCGAAGGCCAGCGGCACCAACTCCGCCACGGTCCGGGGCGTGCCGTCCGGCGCCGTCACCAGGCACTCGGGGCCCCCGTGCTCCACGAGCAGCTGGCGGCACCGGCCGCAGGGCATGACGACCTCGCCGTCGCGCTGCACGCAGGCCACCGCGACCAGGCGTCCACCGCCGGAGTTCACCAGCTCACTGACCATCCCGCACTCCGCGCACAGGGTGACGCCGTAGCCGGCGTTCTCCACGTTGCAGCCCGAGACCACGCGCCCGTCCTCCACCAGGCCGGCCGCGCCGACCGGGTAGCCCGAGTAGGGGGCGTAGGCGCGGCGCATGGCCGCGCGCGCCGCATCGAGCAGGGCGTCCCACTCGATGCGGGGCGCCTCGCCCCGCATCGAGCCGGCGTCGTCCGGGGTGCTCACGAGCGCCCCTTCACGTAGGCCTTGCCCTCGGCGGCCGGGGCCCGCACCTTGCCGACCAGCCCGGCCACGGCCACGATCGTGACCAGGTAGGGCAGCATCAGCAGCAGGTCGGTGGGCAGCGGCGAGCCGATGGAGGACAGCACGTTGCCGAGGTTCTTGGTGAACCCGAACAACAGCGCGGCCACCACGGCACCCTTGGGGCTCCACCGGCCCAGGATCATCGCCGCCAGGGCGATGAAGCCGTTGCCCGCGGACATGTCGCGTCCGAAGGCCAGCCCCGCACCGATGGTGAAGAAGGCGCCACCGAGGCCGGCGACGGCGCCGCCGATGAGCGTGTTGACCACGCGCAGGCGGTTGACGTCCACGCCCACGGTGTCCGCGGCCTTGGGGTGCTCCCCGATGGCGCGGGTGCGCAGGCCCCAGGCGGAACGGAAGAGCATCACGTGCAGCACGACCAGCAGGACGTACATCAGGTACACCAGGATCGTCTGCTTGAAGAGCACCGGGCCGAGGACCGGGATCTCCGACAGGAACGGGATGGGCAGCTCCGGCAGCGACTGTCGGGCGTTCCACGTGGCGCGGTCCTGGCTGAGCAGGGTGGAGAAGAAGAAGCCGGTCAGGCCCAGCACCAGGGTGTTGAGCACCACGCCGACGATGATCTGGTCGACGCGGAAGACCACGGCGAAGAGCACCAGCAGGGCGCCCACCAGGGCTCCGGCGATCGGCGCCGCGATGAGGCCGAACCAGGCGTTGGCCGCCAACGAGGCCACCACCGCCGCGGCGAAGGCGCCGAACAGCAGCTGGCCCTCGATGGCGATGTTGATGACGCCCGACCGCTCGCAGAGGATGCCGCTCATGGCGCCGTAGATCAGCGGCACCGAGAGCGCCAGCGCCCCGGCCAGCAGCGAAGTCACCGGGACCACGGCCCCGGTACCCGCCGCGGCCCACACGAGGGTGGCGATGATGAAGGCCAGGCCGCCGACGACGTGCACCCACGCCGGGGGGCGACCCTTGGCCCAGACGACCCAGGCCGTGGTGGCGGCGAACAACACGCCCAGCAGGACCGCCGTCAGCCACGACGGGACCGTCACCTCGGGGATCTGGAAGAGCACGTCGGAGCCGGTGAACCGGAAGGTCGTCTCCGCGTCGGCCGGGCTGCGCAGGACGTACACGCCCCACATCAGCAGCAGGCCCAGCAGGTAGACCGCAGCGACCCCCCATCGGGGCTTGCGGGAGGTGTGGGCCATGCCCTGGGCCGCGGGCCCGGTGCGCCGCTCGGCGTCACCCGGCGTGGCGGCAGGAGTGGTGGCGGGGGCCATCGGGGTGCTCATGCTGCGGCCTCCTGCTTCGCCGAACGGGCGGGACGCGCGGCACGGGGGCGCCGCGGACGGTCGGGATCGGGCAGGCGGAACACCATCCGCACCAGCGGCGGCGCCGCGATCAGCAGGACGATGACCGACTGCAGGACGAGGATGATGTCGATGGGGGTCTGCGTCACCGACTGCATGACGAACCCGCCGGCCTTGAGCGCGCCGAACAGCAGGCCCGCCCAGAGGACGCCCCAGGCACGCGACCGGCCCAGGAGCGCCACGGTGATGGCGTCGAACCCGAGGGAGCCCGCGATGCCCGCGGTGAGGAACTGCTCGGTGCCCTGCACCTGCGCCGAGCCGGCCAGGCCGGCCAGCAGACCGGCGATCACCATCGCGGCGATGGTGACGGTACCGACGTTCATGCCAGCGGTGCGGGCCGCGTCCTGGTTGACGCCGACCGCCCGCAGGCGGAAGCCCAGGGTGGAGCGCTCCAGCAGCCACCACACGGCGACGGTCGCCAGCAGGGCGACCAGGAAGGCGGCGTTCAGGCGGAAGTCGTCACCGAGCAGGTTCGGCCACAGGGAGTTCTCACCCAGCCGGGGCGACTTCGGCTGGTTGGAGCCGTCCTCCTGGAAGGCCGGGGTGGTGAGCAGGTAGGCCACCAGGTACACGGCGGTGTAGTTGAGCATGATCGTGACGATCACCTCGTTGGCGCCGGTGCGGGCCTTGAGCAGACCGGGGATGAACCCCCACAGCGCGCCACCGAGGGCGGCACCCAGGGCGGCCACGACCAGGTGGACCACCGGGGGCAGGTCGAAGCTGAAGCCCAGGTAGCTGCCGATGATCGCACCGAGGATGATCTGCCCCTGCGCACCGATGTTGAACAGGCCGGCGCGGAAGGCCACGGCCACACCGAGACCCGCCAGGATCAGCGGCACGCTGAAGACCAGCGACTCGGTCAGCGGCCGGATCTGCCGGGCGAAGGTGTCGCCGTCGGGGTTGAAGACCGCGCCCTTGAAGAGCGAGACGTAGGCCTCGGAGACCGCGGTCCACAACGCGCCGAGCAGGTCGCCCGGACGGGCGAAGAAGTAGGTCGCGGCCTCGCGCACCTCCTCGTCGGCGATGGCGATGAGCACCGCACCCAGCACGAGCGCCAGCACCACGGCCAGGGCCGAGATGAGGAGGTTCCCGGTGACGATGCGGTGGAACAGGCTGGCCTGCTCGCGGGCGTCGGGGGAGGCTCCCCCACCGGTGAGCTCGGACGGCTCGGTGGTCGTCGGCTCCGTGCCGGGGGTCGTCATCGGTCCTCCTCGGACGGCAGGCGGGTGGCGCCGGTGTCGGTGTCGGTGTCGGATTGGTCGGCGGCGCTCAGGGCGGTCTCGTGGGTGGCGGCGCTGGCGCGGGCCTCCTCGGCCGGCACCCCGGCCATCATCAGGCCGAGCACGTCGCGGTGGGTTCCACCGGGCACGATGTCGACGATCCGGCCGCGGTACATCACCGCGATCCGGTCCGACAGGGCCAGCACCTCGTCGAGCTCGGTGGACACGATCACCACCGGGGTGCCGGCGTCCCGCTCGGCCACGATCTGCTGGTGGATGAACTCGATGGAGCCGACGTCCACACCACGCGTGGGTTGGCTGGCCACGAGCAGGGTCAGATCGCGCCCCATCTCCCGGGCCACGACCACCTTCTGCGCGTTACCACCGGACAGGGTGCTGATGGGGTCGTGCACCGAGCCGATGCGGATGTCGTACTCCTCGACGCGCCGCTCGGCGTTCTCGGTCATCTTGCGCGGCGAGAGGCTGATGCCGTTGCCGACCTCCGGGGAGGAGTACCGGTCCAGCACGAGGTTCTCGGCGATGGTGAAGGTCGCGACCACGCCGTCGGTGGAACGGTCCTCCGGGATGAAGCCCATCCCGCTGGTGAGGCGCTTGTGCACGGACTCGCGCAGCAGGTCGCGCCCCGCCAGGGTGACGCTCCCCCCATCGGCCTCCTGGGTGCCCAGGAGCACCTCGGTGAGCTCGGTCTGGCCGTTGCCCTGCACGCCGGCGACGCCCAGGATCTCCCCGGAGCGCACCTGCAGGTCGATGTCGTCGACCATGACCGTGCCGTTGTCGGCCACCACGCGCAGCTTCTGCACGTCCAGCACGACCTCCCCGGGGGTGGCCGGCTCCTTGGCCACCTGCATCGAGACCGAGCGGCCCACCATCAGGGCGGCCAGCTCGCCCTCGGTGCTCGCGGGGTCGGCCTCGCCGACCACCTCACCGCGACGGATCACGGTGATGCGGTCGGCGATGGCGCGGACCTCCCGGAGCTTGTGCGTGATGAACACGATCGACGTGCCCGAGGCCGCCAGCTCCCGCATGATGCCGATCAGCTCGTCGGTCTCCTGCGGGGTGAGCACGGCGGTGGGCTCATCGAGGATGAGGATCTTCGCGTCGCGGCTCAGGGCCTTGATGATCTCGACGCGCTGCTGCGCGCCGACGGGAAGGTCCTCGATCACCGCGTCCGGGTCGATGTCGAAGCCGAAGCGCTCCGACAGCTCCCGGACCCGGCGACGGGCGGTACCCAGGTCCAGCATCACACCGGAGCCCTCGTGGCCCAGGGCGATGGACTCGGCCACGGTGAAGACCGGCACGAGCATGAAGTGCTGGTGCACCATGCCGATGCCGGCCGCCGCCGCGTCGCCGGGTCCGGAGAAGCGGACGGTCTGCCCGTCGAGCAGGATGCTCCCCTCGTCGGGCTGGTGCAGGCCGTAGAGCACGTTCATGAGCGTGCTCTTGCCGGCACCGTTCTCACCCAGCAGGGCGTGGATCTCACCACGCTCCACCACGAGGTTGATGTCGCGGTTGGCCACCACCGGCCCGAAGGCCTTGGTGATGCCCTGGAGTTCCAGCTTCATCGAGCGACTCCCGTCGTGGGTTCCCGGGTACCGCCAGTGGTCACTTCGGGGTGTTCTCGGACTCGACCGTCAGGTCGCCGGAGGCGATCTGACCGCGCAGGTCGTCCAGCTCGGACTTGAGCTCGTCGGAGATCTCGCCCTCGAAGTCGTGGAACGGGGCCAGGCCCACGCCCTCGTTCTCGACGGTGCCCACGTAGGGGGTGTTGTCGAAGGAGCCGGAGGCGCCCTGCTGCACCGCGTTGAACACGGCCTCGTCCATCTTCTTGACGACCGAGGACACGATGATGTCGCCGTACTCGGTGGACTCGTAGCCGTCGGTGTCCACCCAGATCAGCTTCGCACCGTCCTTGCCCTCGACGGCCTGGGCGGCACCGGCACCGACCGGACCGGCGACCGGCATCACGACGTCCACGTCCTGGGCCAGGAACTGCTCGGTGAGGGTTTTGCCGGCTCTTCATAGATGAGGGTGTAGGGCATGTCGCGCGGTCGGGTGGCGCGTCGGTGTGGGGGTAGGGGTCGAGGTCTTCCGAGGATGGAGGTTCCTACACGCCCATCTCGAAAGACCTCGACATGTACGACGCTACCGTCGGTGGCCGCGCTGATTTGTTCGACCACCCTGACCTGACTGCCGTCTGGACGTGCTCGGCCTGGAAGCAGTGGGCCAACGGCTCGAACCCGACCGTGCCGTGCTGGCCTGCCGGGTCGTGGAGCCGGACCAGTGGTGCCGGCGGTGCGGTTGTCAGGGTGTCCCGCGTGACACCGTGACCCGGGAACTGGCCCATGAACCGCTGGGCTGGCGCCCCACGACTCTGTTGGTCACGATCCGCCGGTACCGGTGCGCCGGGTGCGGTCATGTGTGGCGGCAGGACACCACCGCCGCGGCTGAACCACGAGCGAAGATCTCCCGGGCCGGGCTGCGGTGGGCACTCGAAGGGATCGTGGTCGGGCACTTGACGATGTCTCGCGTCGCCGAAGGCCTCGGTGTTGCCTGGAACACCGCGAACGACGCGGTCCTGGCCGAAGGCAAGCGGGTCTTGATCGATGACCCAGCCCGGTTCGACTCGGTGCGTGTCCTCGGCGTAGACGAGCACGTGTGGCGCCACACCCGCAAGGGCGACAAGTACGCCGGCCGTGATCATCGACCTCACCCCGGTTCGCGACGGCACTGGCCCGGCCCGGCTACTGGACATGGTCGAAGGCCGCTCCAAGGCCGTGTTCAAGACCTGGCTGGCCGACCGCGACCAGCCCTGGCGCGACAGGGTCGAGGTGGTCGCGATGGACGGGTTCACCGGCTTCAAGACCGCCGCCGCCGAGGAGGTCCCCGACGCGGTCGCGGTGATGGACCCCTTCCACGTCGTTCGACTGGCCGGCGACGCCCTGGATGCGTGCCGACGCCGGGTCCAGCTCATGATCCACGGCCACCGAGGATTCAAGGACGACCCGCTCTACAAGGCCCGCCGAACCCTGCACACCGGCGCGGACCTGCTCACCGACAAGCAGAACGACCGCCTGCACGCGCTCTTCGCGGCAGAGGAACACCTCGAGGTCGAGGCGACCTGGGGGATCTACCAGCGCATGATCGCCGCCTACCGGCACCAGGACCGGCGCCAGGGCCGGGAGTTGATGGACAAACTGATCACAGACCTGGGCGCCGGCATCCCGCAGCCACTGGTCGAGCTCACCACGCTGGGCCGGACCCTGGCCAAGCGCGCCGCCGACGTGCTCGCCTACTTCGACCGGCCCGGCACATCCAACGGGCCCACCGAGGCCCTCAACGGACGCCTGGAACACCTCCGCGGCTCCGCCCTCGGCTTCCGCAACCTCACCAACTACATCGCCCGCAGCCTGCTCGAGACCGGCGGCTTCAGACCCCACCTACACCCTCATCTGTGAAGAGCCGTTTTGCCCTGACCGATGTTCTCGAAGTCACCGGAGAAGGCACCGTCCTGCGACTCCTTGTCCCAGCCGAGCACCTGGACGTCCCCGTCCTTGGCCTCGTTGTAGTGCTTGACGCCATCGGCGAAGCCGTCCATGAAGACCGCCACGGAGGGGATCTGGACGCCACCGAAGGTCGCGACCTTGCCGGTCTCGCTCGTGCCGGCCGCCAGGTATCCGCCCAGGAACGCGGCCTCCGCGGTGTTGAAGAGCAGCGGACGCACGTTCTCGGCGGTGGTCGGCTCGTCGCCGTCGGCCAGGGCGGCGTCCACCAGCGCGAAGTCGATGTCGCTGTGCTGCTCGGCGGCCGACTGGATGGCGTCCTCGAGCATGAAGCCGACGCCGATCACCAGGTTGCAGTTCTGCTGGTTGATGAGGCTGTCCACGTTGGGGTCGAAGTCCGCGGGGCTGCTGGACTCGACGGTCGCGATCTGCACGCCCAGCTCCTTCTCCGCGCGCTCGAGGCCCGCGTAGGAGGTCTGGTTGAACGACTGGTCGTCGAAGCCGCCCTGGTCGGAGACCATGCAGGCCTTGTAGTTCTTGTCGACCTCGCCGCCGGCCGCCTGGCTGGACTCACCGGAGCCCGACGCGCCGGACTCGCCCGACTCCTCGCCGGAGCCACCGGACTGGGCCGAGGTCTCGCCGCCGTTCGAACCGCCGGACTCCTCCTCGGGGGCCTCGCCACACGCTGAGAGGGCCAGGGCACCGGCCGCGAGGACGCTGGCCACCTTCATCGAAACTCGCATGATCACTCCTGTGGGGGTCTGTGCCACACGGGCGTGACACGGCGCACATCGTACGCCGCCGAGTGACCCGTCACGCGCGAGCCGCGCGGGCCACGCCAGTGGCCCTCAGCCCCAACACGATTGCGATCACGGACCCCACCGCCACGACCAGCCCGACCAGCCCGTTTCCCGTGACGGCGAGCACCGCGTACCCGAGGGCCGAGGCCACGCCGCCGGTCAGGGCATAGGGCAGCTGGGTGTTGACGTGGAGCGGCAGGGAGGTGCCGGCACCGGTGGCCGAGAGGATGGTGGTGTCCGAGATCGGCGAGCAGTGGTCCCCCAGCACCGCGCCGGCCAGCACCGCACCCAGTGCGGGGATGACCAGCTCCGGGGCGTCGACCCCCATCAGCATCTCGCCGCCGATCGGCAGCAGGATGCCGAAGCTCCCCCAGGAGGTGCCGGTCGCGAAGGCGATCGCGGCGGCCACGACGAAGAGCACCAACGGCAGCCAGACAGCCGCCAGACCAGAAGACTCGACCAGGCCCGCCAGGTACTCCCCGGTGCCCAGCGTGCTGATGAGGGCCGCGGTCACCCACGCGAGCACGAGCACCAGGACGGCCGGCAGCATCGAGCGGATGCCGTTGAGCCAGCCCAGGCCGAACTCCTTGCCCCCGAAGCGCCCGTCGGCCGCGGTCTCCGCCAGGTAGACGCCCACCGCGACCACCAGGCCCAGCAGTCCACCCCAGGCCAGCGAGTGGGTGACCTGCGTGTTCTCGAACATCTCCAGCACCGAGGGCGACTGCACCCCGGCCTCGACCGCTGCGCGGTAGCCGGTGATGAACAGGGCGGCCACGACGCCCAGGGTGAGCGCGAGGAAGGGAGCGATGAGCCCCAGGATGCGCCCGGGCCGCTTCACCGGCAGGTCCTCGGTGAGCTCCCCGGCCGGGTTCTCGGAGGGGTCGATGGCGTCGCCGGTGCGCAGCGCGCGCTCCTCCTCCTTGAGCATGGGCCCGGCGTCCACGCCGAGCACGACCACCAGCCCCACCAGGACCAGCGCCACCCACGCGTAGTAGTTCAGGGGCACGGTGGCCAGGAAGGCGCCGAGCGCGGAGTGGTCCAGACCCGCTGCCGCCACGATCGGTGCCACCAGCAGGATGATGCCGGCGCCCCAGCTGGAGAAGGGCGCGAGCACGCAGACCGGCGCGGCGGTGGAGTCGATGAGGTAGGCCAGCTTGGCGCGCGAGACCTTCCGCGCGTCGGTGACCGGTTTGGAGATCTGGCCCACCGCGAGCGCGTTGAAGTAGTCGTCGATGAAGATCGCCACGCCCAGCAGGGCGGCCATCCCCTGGGCGCCGCGCCGGGTCCGGATGTGCCCCGAGGCCCACTGGGCGAAGGCGCGGGCACCGCCGCTCATGGTGATGAACGCCGTGATGACCCCGAGCATGAACAGGAACAGGATGATCAGCGCGTTGTAGTCGTTGAAGCCGCGCTCGTCCGGGTCGCCGGTCACCACCCACACGATCTCCAGCAGCGCCGTGCCGATGGCGCGGGCCGCCTCCAGCGGGTTGCCGTCGAACAGGATCAGGCCCGCGGCGATGATGCCGGCCCCCAGCGAGGGCATCACCCGCTTGGTGGCCACGACCAGCCCCACCGCGATGAGGGGCGGCACGAGACTCAGCCAAGGGGCGGCATCGAGCCAGGCGGACGGGGCATCGGCAGTCAGGACGGTCACGGGGCGAATCCTAGGGCGCGCGCACCGCCCCCCGAGGGCTCCGTCCACGGGCTTTTCCGGCCCCCGGGCCAGGTGCCGGAAGGCGGCCCGGCACGCAGGGCCTCACCGGAGATCCTCCGCCCGAAGGGGCCGCCGTCGGCAAGACCTCCTCCCCGGGCGGCCCAGCCGCTCCCCCGGCCCTCAGGTGCGTGCGGCGATGCCCGCGACGAGGGCCGGCCCGGCGTAGATGAAGCCGGTGTACACCTGCACCAGGTCCGCGCCGGCGCGCACCAGCTCCACGCCGTCCTGCGGCGTCATGACCCCGCCCACCCCGACGACCGGCAGGTCGCAGCCGGCGCGCACCAGCCGCACCACCTCGCGGGCTCGGTCCGTGAGCGGCGCCCCCGAGACCCCACCGGGGCGCTCGGGGCCCACCCACGCGCGGTCCTCGGCGGTGAGGCCGTCGCGTCGCAGGGTCGTGTTCGTGGCGATGATGCCGGCCACGCCCTCCTCCTGGGCGATGCCGACCGCCGCGTGCAGGGCCGCGTCGTCCATGTCCGGCGCCACCTTGCACAGGACGGGCACCGGCGGGGTCCCTGCTGCGTCTGCCCGCTCCCGCTCGGCGGCCACCACGCCGGCGAGCAGGGCGCGCAGCGGCTCGGGGTCGGCGAGCCCGCGCAGGCCCGGGGTGTTGGGCGAGGAGATGTTCACCGCCAGGTAGTCCGGCAGGCCGGCGGCCACCCGCACGCACGCGGCGTAGTCCTCGAGCGCACGTGCCAGGGGCGTGTCCTTGTTCTTGCCGATCGAGAGCCCGACCGGGATGGTCAGCCCCTCGTCCCGGGCCACCCGCAGCCGGTGGACCGCTGCCTCGACGCCGGCGTTCGGGAAGCCCATCGCGTTCAGGACCGCTCGGCTGGCACGCAGCCGGTGTACCCGCGGCCGCGGGTTGCCGTGCTGCGGACGCGGGGTGACGGTGCCGAGCTCCACGTGGCCCAGCCCGAGTGCCTGCCAGGTCAGCAGGGCCGTGCCGTCCTTGTCCACGCCGGCGGCCAGCCCCACCCGGTGCCCGAAGGCGACCCCAGCGCACACCACGCGGCCGCCGGCCGGCTGACCGGGTGCCAGTCCCCCGGTCGCAGCGGCGACCAGGTGCAGCAGGCCCGGCACCCGGGCGGCCGCTGCCGCCCCCTGCAGGGTCGTGTGGTGGGCGGTCTCCGCATCGCCGCCCCCGAGACGGAAGAGCACCGGGCGGGCGAGGTGCTCGTAGCCCCCGCCCAGCACCCGCTCCCGCACCGCGCCGGCACCCGACGGGCCGGTGCGTGCCGGGCCGGTCCGTGCCGGCAGGTCGCCCCGCTGGGTCACGTCAGGTCCTCGCGTCCGATCTCGTTGAGCCGGGCCACGATGCCCTTGACGTCCTGGGCCCGCTCGCGGGTGGTGACGAGCACCGCATCGGGGGTGTCGACGACCACGACGTCGTCCAGCCCCATGGTGACCACCGTGCGGCCCTTGGAGGTCATCACGAAACCGGTGGCGTCCTCACCGATCACCTCACCGGCCCCGGTGGTCACCAGCCCGTCGACCTCCCGGCCGGCGCCCAGCCGACCGAGGACCGCTCCGAGGGACCCGAAGTCGCCCACGTCGTCCCACGGGAAGTCGCCGGGTACGCAGGCCACGTCGCCGGTGGCGGCCGCGGGCTCGGCCACGGCGTGGTCGATGGCGATCTTCGTCAGCGGCGCCCAGAGGTCGTCCAGCCGGCGCAGGTCGTCGTCGGCGGCGATGGTGGTCAACGACTCCACCATGTCCGGGTGCTCCCGGGCCAGCAGGTCCAGCAGCACCGTGGCCTTCACCACGAACATGCCGGCGTTCCAGCGGTACCCGCCCTCGGCCAGGAAGCGCTCGGCGCGAGCGGCATGCGGCTTCTCGTGGAAGGCACGCACTGCGTGGGCCGAGGGCGCGCCGGGCACCTGAAGTGCCTCGCCGAGGCGGATGTACCCGAAGCCGGTGGCCGGGCGGGTCGGTTCGATGCCCATCGTCACCAGCTTGCCGGTGCGCGCCACGGCGACGGCCTCGCGGACGCAGGCGCGGAAGGTCTCCTCGTCGCCCACGAGGTGGTCGGCGGCGAAGGAGCCGATCACGGCCTCGGGGTCGTGCCGCGCGATGATCGCCGCGGCCAGGCCGATGGCCGGCATGGATTCCCGCGGCTCGGGCTCCACGACCAGGCCGTCGGCCCCGAGCCCGGCGACCCCGCCGCCGAGGGCCTCACCGGCCACCTGCTCGCGCACGCGGTCGGCGTGCGCGGAGCCGGTGACGATGGTGAGGCGGTCGCCCGAGAGGGGCCGCAGCCGGTCGAGGGTGGCCTGGAGCATGGAACGGCCCTCGCCGGTCATGTCCTGGAGGAACTTGGGGGCCGAGGAGCGGGAGACGGGCCACAGGCGGGTCCCGGAGCCGCCTGCAGGCACGATCCCCCAGAAGCCGTCGACGGGCGCGCTGTCGGTGCCGGTGGTCATGGGGCGAAACACTATCCGGCGCGCCGGGTTGGACAACTCGCCCCGCGGGGGGCACCGTGACTCGGGTGCGCGTCGCCATCGTCACCGAGTCCTTCCTCCCCTCCCTGAACGGGGTCACCACGAGCGTCTGCAAGGTGCTCGAGTGCCTCGCCGACAAGGGGCACGAGGCCGCTGTGGTGTGCCCCCGCTCCTCCACCCTCGCCCCCGAGGACCAGGTGCCGACCACCTACGCCGGGTTCCCCGTGCACCCGGTGGCCTCGGTGCCGGTGCGCAAGTTCCGGGTGGGCATGCCGGGGTACGACACCGAGGCCGTGTTCCGGGGGTTCAAGCCCGATGTGGCGCACGTCGCCTCCCCCTTCGTGCTCGGGGTCAACGCCCTGTCGGTCGCGCGCCAGCTGCGCGTCCCCACCGTGGCGATCTACCAGACCGACATGCCCAGCTACATCCGCCAGCACTCCGGTCCGGCCGGCCACCTCGCCGCCAACGCCACCTGGCGCTGGATCCGCCGCATCCACGCCCAGGCCGACCTCACCCTGGCCCCCTCGCAGGCGGCGCTGACGGACCTGCGGGAGCACGACATCCCCCGCACCGCCCTGTGGGGGCGCGGGGTGGACGCCAAGCTGTTCCACCCCGACCGCAAGCAGACCGATGCGGTGCGCCGCCTGAAGGCGGAGCTCTCACCCCGGGGCGAGGTGCTGCTCGGGTACGTGGGCAGGCTCGCACCGGAGAAGGAGCTCCACCGCTTCCTCGAGCTCGCCGACCTGCCCGGGGCGCGCCTGGTCTTCGTCGGCGACGGGCCCAGCCGGGACCTGCTGGGCCACCAGTTCCCCACCGCCGCGTTCCTGGGCCGCATGGAGGGCGAGGAGCTCGCCGACGCCTACGCCGCGTTCGACCTGTTCGTCCACGCCGGCACCCGCGAGACCTTCGGGCAGACCCTGCAGGAGGGCGCAGCAGCGGGGCTGCCGGTGGTGGCACCGGCCCGCGGCGGCCCCATCGACCTCATCGACCACGGCGGGACGGGCTACCTGTTCGACCCCGACCGCCCGGGCGACCTGCGCGCCTGCGTGGAGAAGCTGGTGCTCGGGCCCGATGCAGCCGCGGAGCGCGAGCGGATGGGCCGCGCCGGACGGACGGCCGTCGAGGGGCGCTCCTGGAGCGCGATGGTGGACCGCCTCATCGAGTACTACGAGCAGGTCATCCCGCTGCACGCCGCCGCGCGCCGCGTGGTCTGAGGCGGACGGCGGCGCGGCGGGCCACCACGGCGCGCCGCACCGCGGCGGGAACGCCCGCAGGTCAGAGGGTGCGGCAGGCGCCGGTGCCCAGCTCCCAGGAGTCCAACGGACGCCACACGCCGTCCGGCCCGGACACGTACCGGGTGAAGTGGTCCACGGTGAAGGTGGCCCGCAGCCCCTCCAGCTCGGCCATCGCGCGGTCCAGGGCCTCGTCGGGCACGTTGTGGGCCACCGTCACGTGGGGGTGGTACGGGAACTGCAGCTCGATCGCCAGCGGTCCGGCGTGCACCCGCCGCTCGAGCTGCTCGCACTCGGCGATGCCACGCACCAAGGGGGTGAACACCACCGGGGAGACGGGGCGGAAGGTCGCCGTCCCCCGCAGCTCGACGGTGAACGGCCGGGTCGCGGCCGCGGCCGCAGCCAGGTGGTCGGCCACCTCCCCGCGGGCCGCTCGCGGCATCGTGAACGGGGGCACCAGGGTGATGTGGGTCGGGATCGCCCGCGCCTGCTCGTCGCCGAAACCCAGGCGGGCGTGGCGCAGCTCGTCCCCCCAGGGGCTCGGCACGGGGATGGCGACCCCGATGTCCATGGTCACGGTGGCACCCGGCCCTCAGGGCCTCGCGGCCGGGAGGAAGCCCATGGCCTCCCGCGCCCGGTCCAGCACCGGTGCGGCCATCGCCCGGGCGCGCTCGGCACCGCGGGCCAGGATGCGGTCGAGCTCGGCCGGGTCCTCCAGCAGCTCGTTGGCCCGCTCGCGGGCCGGCGCCAGCAGGGCCTCGACGGCCTCGGCGGTCGAGACCTTCAGTGCCCCGTAGCCCTGGCCGTCGAAGCGGGCGACGAGCTCGGCGACCGACTCGCCGGAGGCCACGGCGTGGATGTTCAGCAGGTTCGTCACGCCCGGCTTGTTCTCCACGTCGTGGGCCACCACACCGTCGTTGTCCGTGACGGCCGACTTGATCTTCTTGGTGGAGGCCTTCGCGTCCTCGAGGAACCAGATGACGCCCTTGTCGGTGCTCGCCGACTTGCTCATCTTGCTGGTGGGATCCTGCAGGTCCATCACCCGCGCCGACTCCTTGGTGACGCGGTACTCGGGCACCACGAGCGAGGGGCCGTAGCGGTGGTTGAACCGCTGGGCGAGGTCGCGCGTGAGCTCGACGTGCTGCACCTGGTCCTCCCCCACCGGCACCAGGGCCGTGTCGTAGAGCAGGATGTCGGCGGCCATCAGCATCGGGTAGGTGAACAGGCCCACCGAGGCGTTGCCGGCCTCCTGTCGGGCGGCCTTGTCCTTGAACTGCGTCATGCGGCTGGCCTCCCCGAAGCCGGTGATGCAGTTCAGCAGCCACGCCAGCTCGGCGTGCTCGGGCACGTGCGACTGCACGAACAGCGCCGAGCGCTCCGGGTCCACGCCGCCGGCCATGAACTGGGCCGCCGTGCGACGGGTGCGCTGGCGGAGCAACTCCGGGTCCATCGGCAGGGTGACGGCGTGGAGGTCCACCACGCAGAACAGCGCCTCGTGACCGTCCTGCATCGGCCCCCACTGCGACAGCGCACCGAGGTAGTTGCCCAGGTGCAACGAGTCGGAGGTGGGCTGCATGCCGGAGAACACCCGCGGGGTTCCCTCATGCTGGAAGCTGGGATTGGGGTCGGCGCTCATGGCGTCATTCTGTCACTGGAAGCGCGCACCGCCGGCGCCCGGCTGGTGGGCTCGTCCCGGGCCTCGTGGTGGTCGGTGCGGTGGCCCGCACCACAGGCAGTACCGTTGGCGCAGATCCACGTCATCACCCAGGAGGTTCTCGTGACCCAGCCCGTCAAGGTTGCCGTGACCGGCGCCGCCGGTCAGATCGGCTACTCCCTGCTCTTCCGCATCGCGTCGGGCGAGCTGCTCGGCCCCGACACCCCCGTCCAGCTCCGCCTGCTGGAGATCACCCCGGCCCTGGAGGCCCTGGAGGGCGTGGTGATGGAGCTCGACGACAGCGCCTTCCCGCTGCTCTCCGGCGTCGAGATCGGGGACGACGCCAACACCATCTTCGACGGCGCGAACGTCGCCCTGCTGGTGGGCGCGCGCCCCCGCGGCAAGGGCATGGAGCGCTCGGACCTGCTGGAGGCCAACGGCCAGATCTTCACCGGCCAGGGCAAGGCGCTCAACGACAACGCCGCCGACGACATCCGCGTCACGGTGACCGGCAACCCCGCGAACACCAACGCGCTGATCACCATGAACAACGCCCCGGACATCCCGGCCGAGCGCTTCTCGGCGCTGACCCGGCTGGACCACAACCGCGCCCTGGCCCAGCTGGCCAAGAAGGCCGGTGTGTCCATCAACGACATCCAGCGCATGACCATCTGGGGCAACCACTCGGCCACCCAGTACCCGGACATCTTCCATGCCACCATCAACGGCGAGAACGCAGCCGAGGTCGTGGACGACCAGCAGTGGTTGGAGAACGACTTCATCCCCACCGTCTCGCAGCGTGGCGCGGCCATCATCGAGGCGCGGGGCTCGTCCTCCGCGGCGTCGGCCGCCTCGGCCACGATCGACCACACGCGCACCTGGCTGTCCGGCACCGCCGAGGGCAACTGGACCTCCATGGCCGTGCGCTCCGACGGCTCCTACGGCGTCCCCGAGGGGCTCATCTCGTCCTTCCCGGTGACCACGAAGGACGGCGAGTACGAGATCGTCCAGGGCCTCGAGATCAACGAGTTCTCCCAGGGCAAGATCGACGCGACCGTCGCCGAGCTGAGCGAGGAGCGCGACACCGTGCGCGCCAAGGGCCTCATCGAGGGCTGAGACCACACAGCACACACGATGGCGGGCCGCCTCCTCGGGGGTGGCCCGCCATCGTGTGTGCGCCACGTCCTGACCGGCGCGCGGGCGCACCGCCTCAGAGCTCGATGGCCCGCGACATCACCCACAGGAGCACGGCCATCAGGGTCCACATGGCCACGTCCACCCCGCGGCTGCGCAGGGCCAGCCCACCGGCCGCACGCCGCGGGACGATCGCGCGGGCCACGGCCCCGCCTGCGGATCCCACCGCCATGACCAGGATCCCGAAGCGCACCTCGTGCAGGAGAACCATCACGAAGCCCACCGTGAAGCAGACGGCCGGGAACCACCACAGGGCCAGGTCGCCCAGACCCTCGCCGGGGTGGATCGCCGGCCCGCGCTTGTCGCGCAGCGGCGCCGCCCACCAGCCGGTCTCACCCTCGCGGGGCTCAGGCGGCCGCATCACGCTCGGCAGCCTCCACCACGTTCGACAGCAGCATGGCGCGCGTCATCGGGCCCACACCACCGGGGTTGGGGCTGGTCCAGCCGGCCACCTCGGAAACCTCCGGAGCCACGTCCCCCACGATCTGCCCGTCCACGCGGGAGACCCCCACGTCCAGCACGGCAGCACCGGGCTTCACCATGTCGGCCGTCACCATGCCCGGCACGCCGGAGGCGGCGACGATGACGTCCGCGCGGCGCAGGTGGGACGGCAGGTCGCGGGTGCCGGTGTGCACCACGGTGGTGGTGGCGTTCACCTCCCGCAGGGCGAGCATCAGGGCCAGCGGCCGCCCGACGGTCAGTCCGCGCCCGACCACGACGACCTCGGCGCCGGCCAGCGGCACGTCGTGGCGCCGCAACAGCTCGATGATGCCGGCGGGCGTGCAGGCCCGGGGGGCGTCGACCCCGTGCACCAGCGACCCGAGGTTGTGCGGGTGCAGCCCGTCGACGTCCTTGTGGGGCGCCACCCGCGAAAGCAGGGCGAACTCGTCCAGCCCCGTGGGCTGCTGCACGAGGAAGCTGGTCACGCGGGAGTCCTCGTTGAGCGCGTCGATGAGCTCCTCGACCTGCTGCTGGGTGGCGTCTGCCGGCAGGTCGTGGCGGTAGCTCGGCAGGCCGATCTGCTCGCAGTCGCGGTGTTTGGCCCCCACGTACCACTGGCTGCCGGGGTCCTCCCCCACCAGGACCGTCGCCAGCCCCGGGGTGTGTCCCGCCTCCAGGAGGGCGGCCACCCGTCCGGTGAGCTCCTCCTTGATGGCTCGCAGTTGCTCTCGACCGTCCAGGATCCGCGCCGTCATGCCTGCATCGTCCCACGGGGCGGCACAGGCGCGCAGGACCCCCGGCCGCGGCGTCGCGGAGGCTCCCGGTGGACGGGGAGGCCCCGCGTCGCCCTCAGTGCGCGAAGTGCCGGGTGCCGGTCAGGTACATGGTCACCCCGGCCTCCCGCGCGGCGGTGACGACCTCCTCGTCCCGCATCGACCCACCGGGCTGCACCACCGCCCGGACCCCGGCGTCCAGGAGCACCTGGAGGCCGTCGGCGAAGGGGAAGAAGGCGTCCGATGCGGCGACCGCGCCGCGAGCTCGCTCCCGTCCCGCCCGGGAGACCGCCAGGTGGCAGGAGTCCACCCGGTTCACCTGGCCCATGCCGATGCCGACGCTCGCGCCGTCCTTCGCCAGCAGGATCGCGTTGGACTTGGTGGCGCGCACGGCCCGCCAGGCGAACTGCAGATCGGCCAGGGTCGCCTCGTCGGCCGGCTCGCCGGACACGTGCTCCCACGCCCGCGCCACGTCACCCGGGGCGTCCAGCACGTCGCGCTGCTGGACCAGCAGGCCCCCGCTGATGGGGCGGAGCTCCAACCCTTGGCGCTGCGGGGCGACGGCGGTGAGCAGGCGGATGTTCTTCTTGGCGGTGAGCAGCTCCACGGCCGCCGGGGCGAACGAGGGGGCGATCACCACCTCGGTGAAGATGCCGGCCACGGTGGAGGCCATCTCCTCGGTGACCTCCCGGTTGGCCGCGATGATGCCCCCGAAGGCGCTCACCGGATCGCACGCGTGGGCGCGCTCGTGGGCCGTGGCGATGTCCGGCCCCACCGCGATCCCACACGGGTTGGCGTGCTTGACGACCGCCACGGTCGGCTGGTCGCCGTGGTCGTGGGCGGCCCGCCACGCGGCATCGGCGTCGACGTAGTTGTTGTAGCTCATCGCCTTGCCGTGCAGCTGCACCGCCGAGGCCACGCCCGGCGCCACCCGCTCCCCCGCCTGCGGCTCGCGGTAGAGCGCGGCCGCCTGGTGCGGGTTCTCCCCGTAGCGCAGGGTCTCGGCGAGCTCCCAGGCCGCCGAACGGTCGGCGGCGAAGGCGGGGGCCGGACGGTCGCCACCCGTCGCGTCCGACTCGACCGACGCATCCGGTGCGGCGCCGACGGTGCCCTGCTCGGCCATCCACGTCGAGACGGCCACGTCGTAGGCCGCGGTGTGGGCGAAGGCGCGGGTGGCGAGCTGCACGCGGGTCGCCAGGTCCAACCCGCCGGCGCGCACCGCATCGAGCACCTGTGGGTAGGACGTGGGGTCCACCACCACCGCCACGCTCGCGTGGTTCTTGGCGGCGCCACGCACCATCGACGGCCCGCCGATGTCGATCTTCTCGATGATGGCCGCACGGTCGGCGCCCGAGGCCACGGTCTCGGCGAAGGGGTAGAGGTTCACCACCACCAGGTCGAACCCGGCCACCCCGAGGTCCTCCAGCTGCGCGCTGTGGTCCGCGCGCGTGCGGTCGGCCAGGATGCCGGCGTGGATGGCCGGGTGCAGCGTCTTGACCCGCCCGTCGAGGCACTCGGGGAAGCCGGTGACCTCCTCGACCGCGGTGACCGGGACCCCGATCTCGCGCAGGTGGGCTGCGGACCCGCCGGAGGAGACGATCTCGACCCCCTCGTCGGCTAGGCCCCGGGCGAGCTCGTCCAGGCCCGTCTTGTCGTAGACGCTGATCAGGGCGCGGCGGATGGGCCGGACGGTGTCGGTGGGGGTCATGCCCAGGTGGCCTTTCGGTCGTGGAGGGTCACACCGCCGGTGGCGATGCGGGTCAGCGTGGTCACCAGGAGCTCGCGCTCGGCGACCTTGATGCGTTCGTGGAGGGTGGCCTCGTCGTCCCCGGGCTCCACGCGCACGGCGCGCTGGTCCAGGATCGGGCCGGTGTCGGTCCCCGCATCGACGAGGTGGAGGGTGCACCCGGTGACGGCCACGCCGTGCTCCAGCGCGTCCCGCACCCCGTGCGCACCGGGGAAGGAGGGCAGCAGGGCCGGGTGGCAGTTGAGGGTCAGCCCGCCCCAGCGCTCGAGGAAGGCCGGGCCGAGGAGGCGCATGAACCCCGCCGAGAGCACCAGGTCGGGGCGGTGGACGGCGACGACCTGGGCCAGCGCTGCGTCCCACGCGGCCCGGTCGGCGTGGTCGGCCGGGGCCACCAGGGCCGTGGGCAGGCCGCGGGTGGCCGCGTGGTCCAGCCCCTCGGCGGGCCGGTCGGCCACCACCGCGACCACCTCGAAGGGCGCTGTGCCGTCGGCCGCATCGAGGACCGCCCGGGCTGTGGAACCGGCTCCGGAGAGCAGGACGACCACGCGCAGGCGGTGGGAGGTGGGGCCGAGCTGGACCTGTGTCACGGGCCACAGGGTAACGCCGCGGCTGTGGACGCCACCCGGCAGCCACCCCGCTCGGATCGCTACGGTGCGGACATGCCGATGACCGCCCTGTTCCTCGCCTGCCTGACGGGGACCCTGGGGCTGCTGGCGACCGGGCACGTCCGGGGGCGACTGGCCGGGGGCGCCCACCGGCGCCCGGAGGACCCCCCCTCACCGGTCCCCCGTTTCGGGTGGCTGCCCTGGGTGGCCGCCGTGGGCGTGGCGGTCCCGGCCGCGCTCGGGGCCCCGCTGCTGCAGGCCGCCGCCGAGGGGCACCGCCCGGGGCTCCCGGTGGTGCTGCTGGGATGCCTGGGGGTGATGGCGGTCGTGGCGGGTGCCACCGCATCGGCCATCGACCTGGACGTCCACCGCCTGCCGGACCGCCTCACGCTGCCGGCGGCGGCCACCTGTCTGCTCGTGCTGGTGGGCGTCGCCGCGGCCGACGGAGCCTGGGACGACCTGCGGCGCGCGGTGCTCGCGGCCATGACGCTCGGGGTGGGCTACTGCACCCTGTCCTTCCTGACCGCCGGGGGCATCGGGCTGGGCGACGCGAAGCTGGCGCTCTCCATCGGCCTGTTCACCGGCTGGCTGGGGTGGGGCCCCTTCCTGCTCGCAGCCTGGGGGGCGTTCGCCGTGGGCGCGCTCGTCGCCGTGGTCCTGATGGTCGCCGGCCGGGCCACCCGGGCCACCCAGCTCCCCTTCGGACCGTCGATGGTGTGCGCGGCCTGGGCGACGTGGGTGCTCACCCTGGCCCCGGTGCCCGGCTGACGGTTCGCCGACCGCCCGGACCCGGCGCCGCGCCCCCGGCCGGGTCCGAGCACCCCTCTCGGACAGCGAGGAGCCCCCGCACCAACCGGCGCGGGGGCTCCTGCGGTGACACGGATCAGGCGCGGCGGTCGCCGTCGCGCAGGTCCTCGTCGCCCTCGACCTCGATGCGCTCGCTGCGCACGGAGTCGGACACCTGGACGTTCTCGGTGTGGGTCTCCTTCTCGAGGCCCACCTCTTCGACCGCGACGGTCTCCTTCGAGACGACCGGGCGCTCGCTCTCCAGGTCCATCTCGACCTCCTGCTCCTGGAAGGCCTTGCCGTCACTGACGACCTCGCCGTCGACGGGGCGGCGCACGACGTGGGCGGACTCGGTCTCCACCGGCACGCTGACGGTCTGCTCCTCCTCGTCCACGTACTTGCGCAGACGGGCCCGGCCAGTCTCCTGGCGCTCGGTGCCCACGTTCAGGTGCTCCTCGTGGCGCACCATCGTGGCGTCGGCGTCACGGTCGGCGACACCGCGGTCACGGTCGGCGATGTCACGGTCGGCCACGGCGCGCTCGTCACGGTCGCCGACGTGCCCGGCGGCCCCAGCGGTCCCCGCGGCAGCTGTACCGGCAGCCACGTCGGTGCGGTCGGTGGCGACACCCTCGCCCTGACCGTCCACGCCGTAGTAGCGGTAGAGCTCCTGCTCCTGCTCGACACCCAGGTGCTCACCGGCGTCGACGCGCGGAGCGTCCTTGATCTGGTCCTTGGAGTACTGCACGGTCAGCCCGTCCTCGGTGACGGTCGCGCCGGAGAGCGGCACGAAGGACTGGGAGGTGCCGAACAGGCCCGTGTTCACGGTGGCCCACTCCGGCTCGTTGGTGCGGTCGTCGAGGTAGATCTCCTCGATCGAGCCGACCTTGTCGCCGTCCACGCTGTACAGGTCACCGTCACGCAGCGTACGGAGCTGGTCCTTGCTGATCATGCCGTTCTCCTTGTCCGGCCCCGGAGGGCCAGTGGTCGTTACCCCGGTGGGGGCTTCTCGTCCAACCTAGCCGCCTGATGCGGGGGCGCAACCCGGCGACGGGTGGCACATCCCACTCCGGCGCCTGGAAGGGGCGGGGCCCGGGAGGGCGGAGGGGGAACGGGGAAGGCAAAGGAACGAGGAAGGAGGACGGTGGCAGCGGCACGGGACAGGGGTGGCGCCACCCGGGCCCCCGGGGGCGTCCACCGCCTAGACTCGGCGCACCCCGGGGCGGACACCGCCCCCCGACCCGCAGGAGACCCGTGCCGCAGTCAGCTCCCCCGCCCCAGCGCCCCGCCCAGGCCCCGGACGAGACGACGATGCAGGCGCTGAAGGACTCGCGCCGCGCAGGCATCCTGCTGATCGCCGGCGTGCTGCTGGGGATGTTCGCCATGCCGAAGAACCTGGTGGCGGTGGTGGCCCTGCTCCCGAGCCTGTTCTACTTCGTCCGCACGCTGCGGGCGCAGGTGGGACGGGCGCCTGCGGTGGCCGTGGTCTGGACGGCCCTGGGTTTCGTCCTGGCCTCCATGGTCCTGGCCGGGACGCTGCTGCCCTACCTGTTCTTCGACAACTCCATGGCGCTGCAGGAGTGCGTGGACGCCGCCAACACCCTCGAGGCGCGGTCGGAGTGCACCCAGAACTGGACGGACACCTTCTCGCGGTTCACGCAGGGCGGCTGAGCAGCCGCTCCACCCCCAGCCGCAGACCGGCCCCGAGCGCCAGCTGACCCGCCACGGCCGGCCCCGACCAGGGGCTGGGCCCCACGGCCGCCAGCGGCCCGGGCGCCACCCCCGTCGTGGCGTGGTGGCCCAGGAACCAGACGGCGGCGCCCACCAACGCGCTGGCCGCCAGGCAACGCCAGACCACGTCGGTCCAGGACGCGACCTCCACGAACTCGGCCAACCGGCCCCGCACGGCCCCCGGCAGCAGCGCACCCACCCCAACCCCGACCAGGAGCACCAGCCACCACGCCGGCGGGAGGGGTCCCGCATCGGGCACGGCGCCCAGCACGGGGACGGCCGGGAGGGTGACCTCGGGAACCTGGTGCGGGGAGGCCCCGGCATCGCCCACGGCCAGGCCCGCGCCACTGCCCCAGGCGACCGCCCACACCACGAGGGTGGGGAGCCACCCCAGCTGGGCCAGGACGAGCACCACCGAACCGAGGCTCCCCGGGGCGAGGGCCCGGTGCACCGCCACCACCTGGTCGAACCCGAGCGCGACCACCGCCACGACCCCCACCAGTCCCGCGACGGCGAGGGCCGCCGCGGCACGCAGCGCCGGGCCGACCGCATCCTGCAGCACCTCGCCGGCGTGACCGGGCCAGTCGGAGAACCACCCGTCGACCCGCCGCGGCGGGGCACCGGCAAGGGCCCCCAGCGCGCATGCCAGGGCCGCCGTGCAGGTCATCAGCACCACCCACCGGACGAAGCCACCGCCCTCCGGCAGGGCACCCACGGCCAGACCGAGGGCCAGGCTGGTCGCCACGGCGCCGGCGACGCCGCCACCTACGGCCGCTGCCGGCACGCTGCCGGGCAGGTCGGGGTCCATGAAGAGGCCGCGCACCAAACGTCGCAGCGCCCAGAAGAGGGCGGCGGACCACGCCAGGGTCACCAGGGTCGGCCCCCCCACCAGGCTCCACCGCGTGACCTCCCCGGCCACCGCCAAGGGGTCGCCCAGCTCGAGGCGGGCACCCTGGGCGAGCTGGGTCAGGCGGACGCCCTCCCGGCCGGCCTGGGCCGCCGAGAGCGTCGGTGACGGGGCGCTGACCCAGGCCGCGAAGGCCAGCCCGGCCAGCAGCGCGTGGGCCACCAAGGTGGCCAGCACACCCCAGCCGGCCCCGGCCGTGAGGGCCGAGGCACCCCACGACCGCCCCGCAGGGGCCCGGGCAGGGGTGCGGTCACGAGCGGGGGTGCGCACGGTGGTGGAGGAGGTCGGCATCGCGGTCCATCATCCCGCCTCCGGGGGTCAGGCGGGTGCAGCCTCGCCCGGGGCGTCGGTCAGGAGGATCACCTGCCGCAGCTCGTCACCGGCCTCGAGGCGGTCCATGGCGCGGTTGATCTCCTCGAGCCCGATGTGGGAGCTGATGAGGCGCTCGATCGGCAGCCTGCCCTGGCGCCACAGGTCGACGAACCGGGGGATGTCACGACGCGGGACCGCCGAGCCGAGGTAGCTGCCGGTGATGGTGCGGGCCTGCGCGACCAGGGCCAGCGGCCGCAGGGTGCTCTCGGCATCGGCCGGGGGCAGGCCGACGGTGACGGTGGTGCCACCGGGTGCGGTCAGGGCCACGGCGGTCTCGAAGCCGCGGGGGTTGCCGGTGGCGTCCACCACCAGGTGGCCGCGGACCTCCTGCTCGGTGGCCTCCTGAGGCGACCAGGCCCGGGCCGCACCGAGCTCGCGAGCCAGCTCACGCTTGCTCGCGATGCCGTCGACACCCACCACCTCGTGGCCCAGCGCACGCGCGACCAGGACGGCGGCCATGCCCACCCCACCCAGCCCGACGACCACGATGGTGCTGCTGCGACGAAGCTCCACCACGTTCATCACCGCTCCCCCACCGGTGAGGACCGCGCAGCCCAGCACGGCAGCCACATCGGCCGGCACGTCGGCCTCCACCGGCACGACCGAGCGCTCGTCGACGACGGCGTGGGTGGCGAAGCCCGAGACACCCAGGTGGTGCGCCACCGACTCCCCGTCCGCGTGCAGCCGGCGCCCACCGCCCAGCAGATCACCACGCTCGTTGGCCGCCGATCCGGGGGTGCAGGGCAGCCGGCCCTCGGTGTCGCAGGCCTCGCACGCGCCGCACCGCGGCAGGAAGGTCATGACCACCCGGTCGCCCCGCCCGACGGTCGACACCCCGGGACCGACCGCCTCGACGATGCCGGCGGACTCGTGCCCCAGCAGCATGGGCAGCGGGCGCGGACGCCTCCCCTGGACCACCGAGAGGTCGGAGTGGCACACGCTGGCGGCCTCGATTCGCACCAGGATCTCCCGCTCGCCGGGCGGGTCCAGGTCGAGGCGCCGCACCTCCAGGGGTGCCGACTGCGCGTAGGGGGCCTCGGCCTGCAGCGTGCGCAGGACCGCTCCGGTGGTGTGCAGGGGGCCCGGGTGCGTGCTCATCGGCCCAACCTATGCCCGGGCAGCCCGGTGCCACCGCCGCGGGCGGGGCGTCACCCCATCGAGGGGGCCCCACACGGCGCAGCGGCCCGCCCCCGGGAGGGGACGGGCCGCTGCGTGGGGTGCGGGCGTCTCAGCCCTGCAGGCCCTTCATGATCTCGCGCATCAGGTCGGCGGTCTGGGACGGCGTCTTGCCGACCTTCACGCCCACGGCCTCGAGGGCCTCCTTCTTCGCCTCCGCGGTGCCGGAGGAACCCGAGACGATGGCGCCGGCGTGGCCCATGGTCTTGCCCTCCGGGGCGGTGAAGCCGGCCACGTAGCCGACGACCGGCTTGGTGACGTGCTCCTTGATGTAGTCGGCGGCGCGCTCCTCGGCGTCGCCACCGATCTCGCCGATCATCACGATGGCGTCGGTCTCGTCGTCGTTCTGGAAGGCCTCCAGCGCGTCGATGTGCGTGGTGCCCACGATCGGGTCACCGCCGATGCCGATGGCCGTCGAGAAGCCGAAGTCCCGCAGCTCGTACATCATCTGGTAGGTCAGCGTGCCCGACTTGGACACCAGGCCGATGCGGCCACCCTCGGCGATGTTGGCCGGGATGATGCCGGCGTTGGACTGGCCGGGGCTGATGATGCCGGGGCAGTTCGGGCCGATGATGCGGGTCTTGCCGGCCTTCTTGGCCTCGGCCCAGAACTCGGCGGAGTCCTGCACCGGGATGCCCTCGGTGATGACGACAGCCAGCTCGATCTCGGCCTCGACGGCCTCCAGGACGGCGTCCTTGGAGAACTTCGGGGGCACGAAGAGCACGGACACGTTCGCGCCGGTGGCCTCCATGGCCTCCTTGACCGAGCCGAACACCGGCACGGAGGTGCCGCCCTCGAACTCGACCTCGGTGCCGGCCTTCTTCGGGTTCACGCCGCCTACGACGTTGGTCCCCGAGGTGAGCATGCGCTGGGTGTGCTTCATGCCCTCGGAGCCGGTCATGCCCTGGACGATGACCTTGGAGTCGTTGTTCAGGAAGATCGCCATGCTCAGTTCTCCTTCGCGGCCAGCTCGGCCGCCTTCTCGGCGCCGCCGTCCATCGTGTCGGCAATGCTCACCAGCGGGTGGTTGGCGTCGGCGAGGATCTTGCGACCCTCCTCGACGTTGTTGCCGTCCAGGCGCACGACCAGCGGCTTGGTGGCGTCGTCACCCAGCATCTCGAGCGCCTGCACGATGCCGTTGGCCACGGCGTCGCAGGCGGTGATGCCGCCGAAGACGTTCACGAAGACGCTCTTGACCTGCTCGTCGCCGAGGATCACGTCGAGGCCGTCGGCCATGACCTGCGCCGAGGCGCCGCCACCGATGTCCAGGAAGTTGGCCGGCTTGGCCTTGCCACCGGTCTTGTCCTCGCCGGCGTAGGCCACGACGTCCAGGGTGGACATCACGAGGCCGGCGCCGTTGCCGATGATGCCGACGTTGCCGTCGAGCTTCACGTAGTTGAGGCCCTTGGCCTTGGCCTTGGCCTCCAGCGGGTCCGCGGCCTCCTTGTCCTCCAGGTCCGCGTGGTGCGGCTGACGGAAGTCGGAGTTCTCGTCCAGCGTGACCTTGCCGTCCAGCGCGATGATCTCGCCGTCCTCGGTCTTCACCAGCGGGTTCACCTCGACCAGCGAGGCGTCCTCCTCGGTGTAGACCGTGTACAGGGTCTTGAAGGTCTTGGCGAGCTCGTCCTTGCTGTCGGTGAACCCGGCGGCCTCGACGATCTCGGCGGCCTTCGCGTCATCCAGACCGACCGACGGGTCGATCTCGATGCGGGCCAGCGCCTCCGGGCGCTCGACGGCGAGCTGCTCGATCTCGACGCCGCCCTCCTTCGAGCACATGGCCAGGTAGGAGCGGTTGGTGCGGTCCAGCAGGATGGAGAAGTAGTACTCCTCGGCGATCTTGGCGCCCTGGGCGATCATCACCGTGTGCACGGTGTGGCCCTTGATGTCCATGCCGAGGATGGCCTCAGCGGCCTCCTGCGCCTCCTCGGGGGACTTCACGACCTTCACACCGCCGGCCTTGCCACGCCCACCGGTCTTGACCTGGGCCTTGACGACCACGACACCACCGGACTTCTGTCCGATTCGCTCCGCGGCAGCTCGAGCCTCTTCGGGGGTGGTGGCGACCTCACCGGCCAGCACCGGAACCCCGTGCTTCTCGAACATGTCACGGGCCTGGTACTCGAAGAGATCCACGAGTTGACACCGTCCTCACGATTTCGACTGTTGTTGCCGGCCCGCGACACACGGGTCGGCCTCCACCGACTCTAGTCGGTGCCGTGGGCGCTTCCACCACCCGCACGGCCCGCCCGGGCGTGAGGAGGGCTCTCGGCGGCCCCGCGGGTGGCGGTGGCTCAGAGCTTCTCCACCGGGGCGTAGCGCAGCAACAGGCGCTTGGTGCCCAGGTCCCCGCCGAAGTCGACGTGCGCCATCGCCTTGTCCCCGACGCCCTCCACCCGGACCACGGTGCCCAGTCCGAAGGAGTCGTGCGTCACCCGGTCGCCGGCCTCCAGCTGGACCACGGTGCGCGTGCGCTCGGGGGCGATGCGGCCGGCCAGCCGCGCGACGGCGGGCTGGCTGGTCGGGGCATGGGCACCCACGGCGCCCTCGCGCTCCCAGTGCAGCAGGTGCTCGGGGAGCTCGCCCAGGAAGCGGGACGGCGGGTTGTACTGCGGGGAGCCGTAGGCCGAGCGGACGCTCGCCCGCGACAGGTGCAGCCGCTCGCGGGCGCGGGTGATGCCCACGTAGGCCAGGCGCCGCTCCTCCTCGAGCTCGTCGGGGTCGTTGAGGGAGCGCATGTGCGGGAAGGTGCCGTCCTCCAGGCCGGTCAGGAAGACCACCGGGAACTCCAGGCCCTTGGCGCTGTGCAGGGTCATCAGCGTCACGACGCCCTGCTCGGAGTCCTCGTCCGCCCCCGCATCGGTGTCCGCAACGAGGGAGACCTGTTCCAGGAAGGCCGCCAGGTGCGCTGCGCCCCCCACCTCACCGGCGGTCGGGCTGTCCGGGTCGGCGGCCGCCTCGTCGAACTCGCGGGCGACGGACACCAGCTCGGCGAGGTTCTCCAACCGGCTCTCGTCCTGCGGGTCGTCGGAGTCACGCAGCTGCTGGGCGTACCCGGTCTGCTCCAGCACGGCCTCCAGCACGTCGGCCACGCCGCCCCCGGCCTCGGCCACCGTGCGCAGCGCCTCCAACAGCGAGGCGAAGGACTGGACTGCCTTGAGCGACCGGGTGGCCAGACCAGGCGCGTCCTCGGCGCGGCCCAGCGCCGCGACGAAGGGGATGCGCTCCCGCTCGGCCAGCGCCACCAGGGCGCCCTCGGCCCGGTCCCCGATGCCGCGCTTGGGGACGTTGAGGATGCGGCGCAGGTTCACCGTGTCCGTCGGGTTGACCAGGACCCGCAGATAGGCCAACGCGTCCTTGATCTCGCGGCGCTCGTAGAAGCGGGTACCGCCCACCACACGGTAGGGCAGGCCCACCCGCACGAAGACCTCCTCCAGCGCGCGCGACTGCGCATTGGTGCGGTAGAAGACCGCGACGTCCCCGGGGACGGCCTCCCCGCGGTCGACCAGCTGGTCGATCCGCTCGGCCACGAAGCTGGCCTCGTCGTGCTCGTTGTCCGCCACGTAGCCGACGATCCGGTCGCCGTCCCCGGCCTCGGACCACAGGTTCTTGGCGCGCCGCCGCTCGTTGCGGCCGATGAGCGTGTTCGCCGCCGTGAGGATGGTCTGGGTGGAGCGGTAGTTCTGCTCCAGCAGGATGGTCCGCGCCTCGGGGTAGTCGGTCTCGAACTCCACGATGTTGCGGATGGTGGCGCCCCGGAAGGCGTAGATGGACTGGTCGGCGTCACCGACCACGCACAGCTCGGCCGGCGGCACCTGGTGCTCGGCGGGCTGCTGCCCGGGCTCCACCCCGCCGGTCGAGCCCGCACCGCCCGTGAGCTCGCGCACCAGGACGTACTGGGCGTGGTTGGTGTCCTGGTACTCGTCCACCAGGATGTGGCGGAACCGGCGCCGGTAGTGCTCGGCGACCGCGGGGAAGGCCTGCAGGATGTTGACCGTCATCATGATGAGGTCGTCGAAATCCAGCGCGTTGGCCTCGCGCAGGCGCTGCGAGTACCGGGTGTAGACCTCGGCGATGGCCCGGTCGTACGGGTTGTTCTCGTTCACCGCGTTCGCGAAGGCCTCCGCGTCCAGCAACTCGTTCTTGGCCCCGGAGATGCGGTGCGAGACCGCGCCCGGCGGAAAGCGCTTGGGGTCGAGGTCGAGCTCGCGCAGCACCAGGCTGATCAACCGCTGGCTGTCGGCCGCGTCGTAGATCGAGAAGGTGGAGCGCAGCCCGACCGTCTTGGCCTCGCGCCGCAGGATCCGCACGCAGGCCGAGTGGAAGGTCGAGACCCACATCGCCCGGGCCGGCGGGCCCACCAGCGCCTCGACGCGCTCCCGCATCTCGGCTGCGGCCTTGTTGGTGAAGGTGATGGCCAGGATCTGCCCCGGGTGCACCCCGCGGTGGCGCAGGAGGTGGGCGATGCGGTGCGTCAGCACCCGCGTCTTGCCCGACCCGGCACCGGCGATGATCAGCAGCGGGGACCCCGCGTGCAGGACGGCCTCCCGCTGCGGCGGGTTCAGGCCCTCCAGGAGCTCCTCCTCGGTGGGCGGGGTCGGCCGGGCGGGGCGCCGCTGGGGCCGGGCGGTCCCCATCGAGGGCGGCGGGCCGTCCCCCCGCGCCCAGTCGGGCACCCCGTCCGCCCCCACACCCGACCCCGGTGCGCCGTCCCCCGGAACCCCGGCCGGAGGGTTCGCGGGCTGGCCGAAGAGGTCGAGTTCTGCGAAGGGATTGCTCATGGTGGCCACATCGTAGGGGCCCTCACCGACAGCATCGGCGCCCTCCTACGATGATGCCCATGGACACCCTCTACGAACTGCTCGCCGTCATCCACCTGCTGGGCATGGCCGCCTTGGTCGGTGGCTGGCTGGTCTCCCTGCGCACGAACGTCATGAACACGGTGATGGTGTGGGGTGCCCGCATCCAGCTGCTCACCGGTGTGCTCCTGGTGGGCGTCGCCGAGATGGGCGACGGGGAGCTCGACCACGTGAAGGTGGGGGTGAAGCTCGTCATCGCCGTGATCGTCGCCGGCCTGGTCGAGGCCGCCGCCGCCAAGGAGCGTCGTGGCGAGGAGGCCCCCTCCCTGCGCAACTCCGCCGGTGGTCTGGCCGTGCTGAACGTGCTGGTCGCCAGCCTCTGGCACCTCTTCTGAGCCGAACCCCGCAGCACGCGGCCCCCGGCCACGCAAACGGCCCGTCACCCCCTGGGTGGCGGGCCGTTCGCCTCCTCGCTGCGTCCCCACCCGCAGCTCCCCGTCCCGCCGGCGGGGGGTCAGTCCCCCATCACCGCCCGGGCGCGCCGCAGGTCGTCGGCGTTGCGCTCGATGCTGGCACTCACCCGAGGATCGGACACCGGCACCCAGGCTGCCCGGGTGGTCGACCCGCCGACGTCGTGGACCACCGGCTCGTGGACCGTCGCCACACGGCCCGCCCACACGAGGCTGATGCCGTGGAAGTCCTCCTCCGCCCCGTCGGACCGCCGCCCCGTCCCGGTCCACGACCGCACGGCCAGCGGCACGGCCTCGAGCAGGTCGTGGCCGGTCTCCTCCCAGACCTCCCGGGCCAACGCCTCGGCAAAGGTCTCCCCCGGGTCGACCCCGCCGCCGGGCCAGTTCCAGAACTCGGTCTCGGTGAAGTCGTCCCACAGCGCGGTCAGCAGCACCCGCTCACCGGACGGGTCGAACACCACCGCGTGGGTGGCCACCCGCTGGCGGCGCGGCGGTGCGCCGGACTCGACCACCATCCCCGGCGCCGCGGGACGGGGGAGGTCCGCCGGGTCGTACCCGTCGCCGTAGTCGAGCACCAGCGGCCGGTCCCCCGCCTCGTCCACCGGTCCGTGGTCCACCACCGGGACGGCGCCCTCGCGGGCCGTAGCCCCCAGCTCGCGGGCCAACCAGGTCGGGTCCACCCCGTGCCCCAGCGCCAGGACGTGCTCCCCCACCCGCACGAACAGCGGGATGGGCCCGGTCGGATCAGGACGGTGGTAGCTCTGGGTCATCCCCCCATCCCACCACGGTCGCCCCCGGATCCACGGCCGATGGGGGATGATGAGCCGTGATGTCCGACCAGCCCGCCACCCCGCACGGTTCCACGTCGCTGAGCGGCGATCTCGACCCGCAGGGCGCTGGGCTCTCCCCGGCCCGCGCCGTCTCGGCCGTCGTCGGACTCTCGGCGGCAGCGGTCATCATCATCTGGGGCCTGCCGTGGATCGCCGACACCACCTGGGCCCAGATCGGCCGGCAGCTGCGCCGCCTGACCGCCACCGACATCGCTTGGCTGACCGGTCTCACGTCCGTGGCCGTGCTCTTCTACACCCTGGTCATGACCGGCTCCATCCGCGGGCTGCGCACCGGTCAGGCGGTCATCTCCAACCTGGTGGGCACGATGATCTCCACCACCTTCCCCCTCGGCGGCGCGGTCGGGGTGGGGGCCACCTACGCGATGTTCCGCAGCTGGGGCTTCGACCGCAAGGACGTCTCCTCGGCCCTGACGGTCATCGGCGTGTGGAACATCCTGGGGCGCGCGGCGCTGCCCGCCATCGCCGCGGCCTGGATGCTCTACGAGGCGGTGGGCACCCTGCCGAGGGAGGTCGTCTTCTCGCTCACCCTCGGCGGCGGCATCGGCGGGGCCCTGCTGCTCTTCTTCGTCCTGGCAGTGGCCTCCCGCACCGTGGCCGGCGGGCTCGGCTCCGCGCTCGGCTGGCTCGCCTCCCCCCTCACCCGCTGGTTCGAGGTCGACCGGTCCGACTTCCGCCAGGTGGCGCTCGACCTGCGCTCCCGCATCGCGACCACCGTGCGCACCGGGGGCCTGGCCATGACCCTCGGGATGATCGGCTTCCTCGGTTTCTACGCCCTCGTCTTCTGGCTGTGCCTGCGCTACATGGGCGTCGACATCTCCCCCGTGCAGGCCTTCGCCGCCTACGCCGTGGGCCGACTCCTGACCGCGTTCCCCATCACCCCCGGGTCGATGGGGGTGACCGAGGCCGGCGCGCTGGCGATCCTCGTGGCCGGCGGCGCCTCGCCCGCCGGGGCCTCGGCCGCGGTGCTGCTGTTCAGCCTCTTCACCAACGTGCTGCACGTACCCGCCGGCATCATCGCCGGCGTGGTGTGGGTGCTCACGGCCGGGCGCTCACCGGCCCGGCCCCACCTCGGCCGCAGCGCCTGAGCCCGGCGGGCGCCTCACTCCCATCCGATCGAGTTCGGACTCCGTCCTCACTCCCATTCAATGGTTCCCGGCGGCTTGCTCGTCACGTCCAACACCACCCGGTTCACCTCATCGACCTCGTTGGTGATGCGGGTGGAGATCCGCTCGAGCACGTCGTACGGCAGGCGCGTCCAGTCGGCGGTCATCGCGTCCTCCGAGCTGACCGGGCGCAGCACGATGGGGTGGCCGTAGGTGCGGCCGTCGCCCTGCACGCCCACGCTGCGCACGTCCGCCAGCAGCACCACCGGGCACTGCCAGATGGAGTCGTCCAGGCCCGCCGCCGTGAGCTCCTCGCGGGCGATGGCGTCCGCCGCCCGCAGCGTCTCCAGCCGGTCACCGGTGACCTCACCGATGATGCGGATGCCCAGGCCCGGACCGGGGAAGGGCTGGCGCGCCACGATCGCCTCCGGCACCCCCAGCTCACGGCCGATCGCCCGGACCTCGTCCTTGAACAGCATCCGCAGCGGCTCCACGAGCCCGAACTGCAGGTCGTCCGGCAGGCCGCCGACGTTGTGGTGGGACTTGATGGTCGCCGTCCCCGCGCCACCACCGGACTCGACCACGTCGGGGTACAGCGTGCCCTGCACGAGCCACTTCACCGGGTGCTCGTCGTCGGTCCCCTCACCGGCCCGGCCGCTGACCACGTCCCGTGCTGCCTGCTCGAACGAGCGGATGAACTCGCGGCCGATGATCTTGCGCTTTGTCTCCGGCTCGGTAACGCCGGCCAGCGCGTCGAGGAACTGGTCGGTCGCGTCGACGGTCACGAGGTCCACCCCGGTGGCCTCGACGAAGTCGTTCTCCACCTGCTCGCGCTCCCCCGAGCGGAGCAGGCCGTGGTCGACGAACACGCAGGTGAGCTGGTCGCCCACCGCGCGCTGCACCAGGGCCGCGGCCACCGAGGAGTCCACCCCGCCGGAGAGGCCGCAGATGACGCGGTCGTCCCCCACCTTCGCGCGGACCTCCTGCACGAGGGTCTCGATGACGTTCTCGTTCGTCCAGGTGCCCGCCAGCCCCGCTCCGTGGCGCAGGAAGTTCTCCAGCACCTGCTGGCCGTGCGCGGAGTGCATCACCTCCGGGTGCCACTGCACCCCGAACAGACGGCGCTGGCGGTCCTCGATCGCCGCGACCGGGGCACCGGGGGTGGAGGCGGTGGTGGCCATGCCGGCCGGCGCCTGGCTCACCGCATCACCGTGGGACATCCACACCGACTGCGCCCCCGGCTGTCCGGCGAAGAGCACCGAGTCCTGCGTGACCTCGGCCGCGGTGTGTCCGTACTCGCGCTGGCCGGTGCGGGCGACGGTGCCCCCCAGGGCCTGGGTCATGGCCTGGAAGCCGTAGCAGATGCCGAACACCGGCACCCCCGCATCGAGCAGCCCCTCGGCCAGACGCGGCGCCCCGTCGGAGTACACCGAGGATGGGCCGCCGGAGAGGATGAGGGCCGCGGGCCGCTTGGAGAGCACCTCCTCGGCCGGCATGTCGTGCGGCACGACCTCCGAGTACACGTTCGCCTCACGCACGCGGCGAGCGATGAGCTGCGCGTACTGGGCGCCGAAGTCGACGACGAGAACCGGGTTTGCCTGGAGGTCACTCACGAACGCAGAGCCTACTGCGCCGCGCGCGTCACTCCGTGTGGGGGCGGCCCCGCCCGGCCTGGAAGGGCCCGTCGATCTGCAGGCGTGCGTCGCGGCTCACCCGGCGCTCCATGATGAACGACCAGAACGGGATGCAGCCCGAGAGCATGATCCACACCATGCGCCCCAGCCCCCACGCCAGACCGAAGCAGAGCACCGCGGACGCCAGCGCGTAGGCCATGAAGATGAAGCCGTGGATGGGCGACCAGATCTCGCTCAGGCGGTCCATCCCGAACCCGTACTTCGCGATCATCACGCCGATGAGCACCAGTAGGGCGAGGGACTCGATGAAGGCCAGCACCTGCCAGACCTTCAGCTTGGTGCGGATGGTGGGGTCGTCGGCACTGTGCGGGCGCATCACGGGCTGGACCACGAAGGACACTCCTGGGGGTGGGGACTCGGCGCCTCAGGCTACCCCCGGTACGCCGGCTCACCCTCGGGGGCGGGGGCCTCGTCGGAGCCCTTCTCGGCCGCGGGTTCCAGCACGGCACGGCGGGACTCGTCGTACAGCATCCGGACGGCCACCCAGACCCCGAACAGGGCGAACAGCCACCACTGCAGGGCGTACCCGGCGTTCTGCCAGTCCCAGCCGGCGGACTCCGGTGCGGGCGGCGGCACGACCTCGAGGGCCCCGGGGGCGAAATCGACCGGCTCCCCGTCCGCGGTGACCTCCTGGGCGAACAGGTAGCCGTTGTGGATCGGGCTGGGCCAGGTGTTGGCCAGCCAGGCCAGGTCCACCGACCCATGCACCCCCTCGGCGGCGTCCCGGGAGGACGAGGGCTCCTCGCCGGCCTCCAGGGCCCCCGCGAGCTCCACCGGACCGGTGAGCTCCTCCGGCAGTGCCGGGGCCTGTGCGGGGGCCTCGCCCGGGAGGAGGCCTCGCAGGACGGCCAGCGAGGCTCCCGCATCGGTCTCGAACCGGGAGACGACCCACGCGCCGGTCTCCCCGTCCAGCTGGCGGTCGGGCACCAGGAACTGCTCCCCGGTGAAGGTGCCCGAGGTGGTGGCCGTCCGGCCCCGCTCGGGCGCCGGGAAGGTCGACCCCAGCGGCAGGAGCTCCTCCAGCTCACCCGGCGGCCGCTGCTGCGCGGCCTCGGCCACCTGCTGCTGGGCGTCGGACGTGGCGTTCTCGAACTGCCACAGCCCAAGCCGCCAGAAGGCGACCAGCAGCACCAGCACGAGCAGTCCGAGCCCCCACCACCGGGGCGTGCTGCGGAAGTGGCGCCAGGCCCGGGCGTGGGGCGAGTCGTAGGAGCTGCGGGTCATCACTGGCCGGAGTCGGCGGTCTCCGCGGTGTCGTCGAAGACCTGGATGGAGCCCACGTAGTTCGCCATCCAGACGGTGTGGGTGGCGTCGTCGTAGGTGATGCCGATGGGGTGGTGCCCGGAGGGGACCTCCTGGATCTCCTCCATCGTCTCGGTGTCGACCTTGCTCATGGTGTTGCTGTAGTAGTTCACGACATACAGCGCCGTGCCGTCCCCGGAGATGTCCATGGACCGCGGCTCGTTGCCGGTGTGCACCTGGCCCAGCACCTCGCCGGTGCTCGCGTCGAGCTTGCTGATGCGGCTGGTCTCGTACTGCTTGTAGGCACCAGAGGCCACCACGTACAGGTACTTGCCGTCCGGGGAGGTGATGACGTGGCGGATGCGGTCACCGGGCGTGGCGAAGACCTCGGCCTTCTGGGCCTCGACGTCCACCTTGTAGACGTTCGGGGTGCCCATCGCGGTGGCGTAGGCGTGGCCGTCGGGGTGGAAGGCGATGCCGCGCGCCCAGCGGCCCAGCGGGATGCGCCCGGTCTCCTCACCGGACTCCACGTCGATCACCGACAGGTCGAAGTCGCACCAGTTGGAGACCAGCATGGTCTTCTCGTCGGGGCTCAGGGCCGCGTACTTGGGCACGGCACCGGCCTCGATGGCGTCGGTGACGGTCCCGGTGGCCACGTCGAGCTCGTAGATGTAGCCGTGGTCGGTGACCTCGCCCTTCTCGCACAGGTCGCCGCCGTGGGGGCTGAAGCCCTTGCCGTACATCTGGTAGTTCGTGACGTAGGCGGTGGCGCCGTCCTGCGTGAACGCCGCCTCCACGGGCGCGCCCTGCACCTCGCCGTGGCCCGGCTTGCCGAAGGCGTCCAGGTCGACCGTGTCGCTCACCGTGTCCACGAGCTCGCGGGACTCCGCGTCGTAGAGGGTCATCGTGTGCTGGTACATCATGTTGTTCGCGATCACGCGCCCGCGGTCGTTGGAGACCACGGACTTGGGGCGGATGTCGCCCTTGATGACGTCCACCTGCTTGAGGAAGGTCTGGTTGGCGGGCTTCTCCGGGGCGCTCGGCTCCAGGTCGCCGACGCCGGGGCCCTCGCCCTCGCCCTCATCGGAGGGTGAGTCACCCGAGGGGGTCTCCTCCGGCTGTGACGACTCCCCACCCGAGGGGCTCTCGGAGTCCCCGGGCTCCCCCGCGGAGGGGGACTCCTCCGTCCCCGAGCCGGTCTCGTCGCCGCCCGACGTGGCGGGCGAGGAGGGCGCACTGCTGGAGCTGGTCGGGTCCTGCTCGCCCGGCTCCTCGCCACCACATGCGGTCAGGCCCAGCGCAGCGGCAGCCACCAGGGCGATGCCGGCAAGGGGGCGACGAGGACGGATGGAGGGTGAGGTGCGCACGTGATCTCCCGCGAGTTCAGGGTGGCGGCGGCTCTTCCCGGTGGCCCCGCCCAGGTTGCACGCCGTGGTCCGGCGTCACGGCCCGAGGATACCCGGACCCCCTGAACGCCCCCGCCCGGGATGGCCACCGGACCCCCGGCTGCCCAGGACCAGCCGAGCGCTGGGAAACACGGTGGCGACGGGGGTGCCGGGCGGCTAGGTTCACCCCCGATGAATTTCGACCAGTTCCGCGCCGGCACACCGGACCTCCGCTCCCCCACCCGCTATCTCCTCTGGCACTTCCGGCAGGTCTGGCTGGTGGTGCTCCTCGCCGTGCTCGCCGGCGTGGTGTGGATGCTCTCCTTCGCCCTGATCCCCGCCGCCATCGGCCGCGGGATCGACCAGGGCCTCGTGGCCAACGACCCGCGAGCCCTGCTCACCTGGTCGCTGACCATCGCCGCCCTAGCCGCCCTGGCCGCCGGGAGCGGTGCACTGCGCCACCGCTACGCCGTGACCAACTTCCTGCGCGCGACCCTCGTGGTGGACCGGCAGACCGCCTGGCACGCCGCCGATGCGGGGGCCGCGCTCCCGCGCCAGCTCAGCAGCGGTGAGGTGGTGACCGTGGCCTCGAGCGACGCCATGAAGGTGGGCGCCGCCTTCGACGTGCTCGGCCGACTGGCCGGCAGCATCGTCACCTACGTCGTGGTGGGCCTGATCCTCCTCAGCTCCTCGGTCACGCTCGGCCTGGTGGTGCTCCTCGGGGTGCCGGTGCTCGTCGCCGGTCTGGCCTTCGTCATCAAGCCCCTCCAGCAACGCCAGACCGAACAGCGGGAGGAGGCCGGGGCCCTGACCGGGCTGGGTGCGGACACCGTGGCCGGCCTGCGGGTGCTGCGCGGGATCGGCGGCGAGGACGAGTTCCTGCGCCGGTACGTCCGGCAGTCGCAGACGGTGCGCACCGCCGGCGCCCGGGTCGCCATCCCACAGGCCGCCCTGGCCGCGTCCAACGTGCTCCTGCCGGGAGTGTTCATGGTGACGGTGACGGCCATCGCCCTGCGCGAGGCCTCCGCCGGACGGCTGCAGCCGGGCGACCTCGTGGCCTTCTTCGGCTACTCGGCCTTCCTGATGACCCCCATCCGCACCGCCTCGGAGGCCGCGAACAAGGTGATCCAGGCGCTGGTCGGCGCGCGCAAGACCCTGCGCGTGCTCCGCATCGAGCCCGACCACGGCACCAGCAGCATCCACACCGGCCGGCTCTCCACCGCGGCCCCCGGTGGCGCCCACAACGGCGCCACCGGCTCCAGCCGCGCCGAGGGCGAGGACCTCCTGCTCGAGGACCCGACCAGCGGCACCCGCGTCCGCCGCGGCGTCCTCACCGCACTGGTCGGGGCGGACCCCGCCGCGACGGCCGCGGTGGTGGACCGGTTCGGCCGCTTCGGGCCGGCCGACGGCCCCGCGGCCGTCCTGGAGGGGGTGCCGGTCACCGAGCACGACCTGCACGAGTTGCGTCGCCGGGTGCTGGTGACCGAGAACGACGCCCAGCTGTTCACCGGGACCGTGCGCTCCGAGCTGGACCCGGCCGGCCTGGCCACCGACGACGAGCTGCTGGGGGTGTTGCGCACCGCGAGCGCCCTGGACGTCCTGGACGCCCTGCCCGCCGGACTCGACTCCGTGGTCGAGGAGCGCGGCCGGTCCTTCTCCGGGGGACAGCGCCAGCGCCTGGTGCTGGCGCGGGCGTTGCTGTCCGACCCGGAGGTGCTGGCCCTGGTGGAACCCACCAGCGCCGTCGACGCCCACACCGAGGCGCGCATCGCCGAGCGCCTGGCCGCCTCCCGCGCGGGACGCACGACCGTGGTCACGACCGTGAGCCCGCTGCTGCTCGACCGGTGCGACGAGGTCGTCCTGCTCGTCGACGGCCGGGCCGTCGCCCACGGCACCCACCACGACCTGATGGGGCGAGCGGACTACCGGTCCGTCGTCACCCGCGGGGAGGACGCATGAGCACCCACACCGCACCGACCACCAATGACCCGGCCGACGACCCCACGGGCGTCCAGCGGATGCTCCCCATCGCCGACATGGCCTCGGTCCGCCGGCACACGGCCAGCACGCTGGCCCGCCACCGGTCCCCGCTGGTGGTCATGGCGCTGCTGCACGGTCTGGCGGCCGCCCTCGGCCTGGTCACACCGTGGATCATCGGCCGGATCGTCGACGGCCTGACGAACGGGTCCCTGCTCGGGGACGCCGGATTCGACCGCGGCCTGGGCCTGGTGGCCGGGATGGCCCTGGCGATCCTGGGCCAGACCGTCGCCTCGTGGTTCGCGAACCGGGCGAGCTTCGTCCTCGGTGAGGAGATCTTCGCCGACCTGCGCGAGGAGTTCATGGCCCGGGTGGTGCGGCTGCCGCTCTCCACCGTCGAGCGCGCCGGCACCGGCGACCTGCTGAGCCGGACCACCGGCGACGTGGAGTCCCTGAGCTACGTGGTGCGCTTCGGCCTGCCCTCGATCCTGGTGGGCACGGTCACGCTGGTGGTGACCGTCATCGCCTCGGTGGTCACGAGCCCGGTCGTGGCCCTGGCGCTGGTCGTGATCCCCGTCATCCTCTTCCTCCCCACCCGCTGGTACCTGCGCCGCGCCCCGCGCGCCTACGCCCGGGAGCGGGCCCAGTGGGCGCGCCTCAACGGCGTGGTCAGCGAGAGCGTGGAGGGGGCGCGCACGGTCGAGGCCCTGCAGCTGCAGGCGCGTCGCCGCGCGGTCTCCGACGAGGTGCTCTCCGACATCCTCGATGCGGAGAAGGGCACCCTTCGCCTGCGGCTGTGGTGGTTCCCGTCCCTGGACCTCGCCTTCAACCTGCCGGCGGCGGTCGCCCTGCTGTGGGGTGGCGTGGCGGTCTCCCAGGGGTGGGCCAGCATCGGTGAGGTGACGGCGGTGGTGCTCTACGTGCAGATGCTGCACGAGCCGCTGAGTCAGCTGCTGGGCTGGTTGGACGAGCTGCAGGTGGCCGCCACCTCGTTGGCCCGTGTGATCGGCATCGCCGACGTGCCGGCGGACCGCTCCCCCGGGACGGCTCGCCCCGTCGGCGAGGAGCTCACGGCCACCGACGTGCGCTACCACTACCGCCCGGACAAGGAGGTCCTCCACGGGGTGAGCCTCGACCTGAAGCCTGGGGAGCGGCTGGCGATCGTCGGCTCCTCCGGCGCCGGCAAGTCGACCCTCGGGCGCCTGCTGGCCGGCATCGACGGGCCCACCCAGGGCTCGGTCACCGTCGGCGGGGTGCCTCTGCTGGGCCTGCCCCTGGATGACCTGCGGGGGGCGGTCGCCCTGGTCACGCAGGAGCACCACGTCTTCGTCGGCACCCTGGAGGAGAACCTGCGCCTTGCCCGGCCCGGCGCCACCGAGGACGAGCTGTGGTCCGCCCTGGATGCGGTGGACGCCGCCTGGGTGCGCGCGCTGCCCGAGGCCCTCGGGACCACCGTGGGCTCGGGCGGACTGCGTCTGACCGACTCCCGCGCGCAGCAGGTGGCGCTGGCCCGGTTGGTGCTGGCGGATCCGCACACGCTGGTGCTGGACGAGGCGACCTCCCTGCTCGACCCGCGCGCCGCCCGGCACCTCGAGCGCTCGATGGGGGCGGTGATGACCGGCCGGACCGTCGTCGCCATCGCCCACCGCCTGCACACTGCCCACGATGCGGACCGGGTCGCCGTCATGGAGGATGGACGCATCACCGAGCTGGGTTCCCACGACCAGCTCGTGGCCGAGGGGGGCGCCTATGCCCGCCTGTGGGAGAGCTGGAGGCAGGAATGACCACGCCGCTGAACCCGGGGGCCCGGGCGCTGGCCGCTGCCTTCGCCGTCTCGGGCACCATCCACCTGGTGCGCCCGGGGGTGTTCGAGCCGATCATCCCCACCCCGCTGCGCGCGTGGGACACCGAGCTGGTGGTCCTCTCCGGCGTGGCCGAGCTGCTCTGCGCCGGGGGGCTGGCGCTGCCGGCCACGCGACGCGCCGCAGCGGTGGGCTCGGTGGCCCTGCTGGTGGCGGTGCTGCCCGCCAACGCGCAGATGGCCCTGGACCGCACGCGGCGGGCCCGCCGACGGCCGACGCCCGCTCGGGTCGCCGTGGCTGCCGCGACCTGGGTGCGCCTGCCGCTGCAGTGGCCGATGGTCCGGGCCGCGGCGCGCGCCGGCGCCTGAGGGCTCAGGCGCCCTGGTAGGGGGCGAGCACGACCTCCACCCGCTGGAACTCCTTGAGGTCGGAGTACCCGGTGGTCGCCATCGCGCGCCGCAGGGCACCGATGAGGTTGGTGGTGCCGTCGGCGGTGTGGCCGGGGCCGACGAGGATCTCCTCCATGGTGCCCACGGTCTCCACCTGCACCCGCTCCCCGCGCGGCAACTTCTCGTGCCAGGCCTCGGCACCCCAGTGGTAGCCCCCACCGGGAGCGTCCTGCGAACGCGCGAGGGCCGCTCCCAGCATCACGGCGTCGGCGCCACAGGCCACGGCCTTGACGATGTCACCGGAGCGCCCCATCGACCCGTCGGCGATGACGTGGACGTAGCGCCCACCCGACTCGTCCATGTAGTCGCGGCGCGCCGCCGCCACGTCGGAGACCGCGGTGGCCATCGGGGCGTGGATGCCCAGGGTGAGGCGCGTGGTGTGCGCCGCTCCCCCACCGAAGCCGACGAGCACGCCCGCGGCACCGGTGCGCATGAGGTGCAGGGCTGCGGTGTACGAGCCGGCGCCGCCGACGATCACCGGGACGTCCAGCTCATAGATGAAACGCTTCAGGTTCAGCGGCTCGGCCTGGCTCGAGACGTGCTCGGCCGAGACCGTGGTGCCGCGGATGACGAAGAGGTCGACCCCCGCATCGACCACCGCGCGCCAGTACTGCTGCGTGTTCTGCGGCGACAGCGCGCCCGCCACGGTCACGCCGGCGTCACGAAGCTGCTGCAGGCGCGCGGCGATGAGCTCGGGACGGATCGGCGCCCGGTAGGCCTCGCGGAGGGTGGCGCGGGCGCGGTCGGGCGAGGCCTCGACGATGCCGCGCAGCAGCGACTCCGGGTCCTCGTGCCGGGTCCACAGCCCCTCGAGGTCGAGCACGGGCAACCCACCCAGGCGGCCGAACTCGATGGCGGTCTGCGGCGACATCACCGAGTCCATGGGGGCGGCCATCACCGGCAGGTCGAAGTGGTACGCGTCGATCTGCCAGGCCGTGGACACCTCCTCGGGGTCGCGGGTGCGACGGTTCGGGAGCACCGCCACGTCCTCGAAGGAGTAGGCGCGTCGCGCCCGCTTGCCACGGCCGATCTCGATCTCGTTCACCCGGCCACCCTACCGGCGGGGCCCACGACCGGTGCGCCGGTCGTGGGCCCCGCCGGAGCGTGACGGGGAGCCCGTGGTCAGCGCGCGGTGTAGTTCGGGGCCTCCATCACCATCTGCACGTCGTGCGGGTGGGACTCGATGAGGCCGGCGGACGTGATGCGCACGAAGGAGCCGTTGCGCTTGACCTCGTCGATGCTGCGCGCGCCCACGTAGAACATCGACTGCCGCAGGCCACCGACCAGCTGGTAGACCACCGCCGCCACCGGGCCGCGGTAGGCGACCTTGCCCTCGATGCCCTCGGGGATCACCTTGTCGTCGTCGGAAACGTCTCCCTGGAAGTAGCGGTCCTTGGAGTAGGACTGCCCCCGGCCGCGCGACTGCATCGCCCCGAGCGAGCCCATGCCCCGGTAGCTCTTGTACTGCTTGCCGTTGATGAAGATCATCTCGCCCGGGGACTCCTCGCAGCCGGCGAGCAGGGAGCCGATCATCACCGCGTCCGCCCCGGCCACCAGGGCCTTGGCGATGTCCCCGGAGTACTGCAGGCCGCCGTCGCCGATGATCGGCACCCCGGCGGGTCCGGCAGCGCGGGCGGCCTCGTGGATGGCGCTGATCTGGGGAACCCCGACCCCGGCCACGACACGGGTGGTGCAGATGGAACCCGGCCCGACGCCCACCTTGATGCCGTCGGCACCGGCATCCACCAAGGCCTGGGCCCCCGCCCGCGTGGCCACGTTGCCGGCGATCACGTCGACGTGCGCAGCGGACGGCTCGGCCTTGATGCGGGCCACCATGTCGCAGACGCCCCGCGAGTGCCCGTGGGCGGTGTCGACCACCAGCAGGTCCACCCCGGCCTCGACCAGGGCCATCGCGCGCTCCCAGCTGTCACCCCAGAAGCCGACCGCGGCACCTACCCGCAGGCGCCCCGCATCGTCCTTGGTGGCCAGCGGGTACTGCTCGGTCTTGGTGAAGTCCTTCACCGTGAACAGGCCCTTGAGCACGCCCTGGTCGTCCACCAGCGGCAGCTTCTCGATCTTGTGCTCGGCCAGCTTCGCCAGGGCCTCGTGCTTGTCCACGCCCACCGGGGCGGTGACCAGGGGCTGACGGGTCATGACCTCCCCGACCGGGCGGGAGTGGTCGGTCTCGAAGCGCAGGTCGCGGTTGGTGATGATGCCGACGAGCTTCCCCGCCTCGTCGACCACCGGCAGGCCGGAGACCCGGAAGCGCCCGCACAGCTCGTCCACCTCGGCGAGGGTGGCGTCCACCGTGGTGGTCACGGGGTCGGAGATCATGCCGTTCTCGGAGCGCTTGACCCGGTCCACCTGGGCGGCCTGGTCGGCGATCGACAGGTTGCGGTGGAGGATGCCGATGCCGCCCTGCCGCGCCATCGCGATGGCCATCCGCGCCTCGGTCACGGTGTCCATCGCCGCCGAGAGCAGCGGGATCGCGACCTCGATCCGTTTGCTGATCCGGGTGGTCGTCTCGACCTCGCTGGGGATCACGTCGCTCTCGCCGGGGAGCAGCAGGACGTCGTCGTAGGTGAGGCCGATCGGGGCGAAAGAGTCCGGGTTCTCCATGGATAAATGCTATCCGCCCGTGAGACGTGACCCATGTCACACGCCATCGTGCATGGATGGGGCCTCCCGTGGGTAGGTGTACACCACGTCGGGCCGCGCAGCGCGCTCCGGCGGACCTTCCCCCGCGAACGATGAGGTGACCATGGACAGCACGGCACGTCAGCCCGGCCCCGTGGCCGACCTGTGGGACTGGCAGTTCGAGGGCCTCTGCCGCACTACCAATCCCGAGGAGTTCTTCCACCCCGAGGGCGAGCGCGGGAGCGCACGCCGGCTCCGCGACGAGCGGGCCAAGCGCGTGTGCGAGCGCTGCCCCGTCATCCTCGAGTGCCGCGAGCACGCGCTGGCCGCGAAGGAGCCCTACGGGGTCTGGGGCGGGCTCTCCGAGGACGAGCGCGAGCAGGAACTCGCCCGCCGGTCGCGCCGCGGCCTGCGCGGCGCCTGAGCACCCCTCAGCCGCGCTCGACGAGGATCTCCCCGACTGGCGTCCCCACCACCTGACCCGGCCGGACCTTCCGGCCGCGCTGGGTGCACACCTCTGCGTCCAGCGTGACGTCCCCGGCCTGGATCACCTCGCGGGCGATGGCGCCGTCGTCCACCACGTTCGCCAGCTTCAGCACCTGCCCCAGGGTGATGAACTCGTCGGCGATCTGCACGGTGATGCGGTCGGCTGCTGCACTCATGGGGCCAGTCTCCCCCATCGCGCACGACGGCGCCGGTCGAGCTCCCCGAGGAGGGGATCTCGACCGGCGTTGGTGTCGCGCTCAGGCTGCGGCGCCCGGGGACGGGCGTCCGTGACCCGTCAGGTCAGTGGCTGTGGCCGTGACCGTCGCCGGACTCGTCCTCGTCCGCGGGCTTGTCGACCACCAAGGTGTCGGTGGTCAGCACCAGGGCCGCGATGGAGGCCGCGTTCCGCAGGGCGGAGCGGGTCACCTTCACCGGGTCGATGATGCCGGCAGCCACCAGGTCGACGTACTCGCCGGTGGCGGCGTCCAGGCCGTGGCCCGCCTTCTGCTCGGCCACCTTGGCGGCGGCCACGTGGCCCTCCAGCCCGGCGTTCTCGGCGATCCAGCGCAGCGGCTGGTTGAGGGCCGACTGCACGGTGCGCACACCCACGGCCTCGTCGCCGGTGGTGGAGGACAGCAGCTCCTCCAGGGCGGCGGCGGCCTGGGTCAGGGCGGTGCCGCCGCCGGCGACGATGCCCTCCTCGATGGCGGCACGCGTCGCGGACACGGCGTCCTCGATGCGGTGCTGCTTCTCGGTGAGCTCGGTCTCGGTGTGGGCGCCGACCTTGATGACGCACACGCCACCGGCCAGCTTCGCCAGGCGTTCCTGCAGCTTCTCGCGGTCCCACTCGGAGTCGGTGTTCTCGATCTCCTTGCGGATCTGCGCCACGCGCTCGTCCACGGCGGACTTCTCGCCACCGCCGTCGATGATGGTGGTGGAGTCCTTCGTGATCTGCACGCGGCGGGCGGAGCCCAGGTCCTCCAGGGTGGCGGAGCTCAGCTTCAGGCCGACCTCCTCGGAGATGACCTCGCCACCGGTGAGGATGGCCATGTCCTGCAGCATCGCCTTGCGGCGGTCACCGAAGCCCGGGGCCTTGACGGCCGCGACCTTCAGGCTGCCGCGGACCGTGTTGACCACCAGCGTGGACAGGGCCTCGCCCTCGACGTCCTCGGCGATGATCACCAGCGGCTTGGAGGTCTCGACGACCTTCTCGAGCACCGGCATCAGATCGGCGATGTTGGAGATCTTGCCACCGTGGATGAGCACCAGGGCGTCCTCGTGGACGGCCTCCATGCGCTCGGAGTCGGTGACGAAGTAGGGCGAGAGGAAGCCCTTGTCGAACTGCATGCCCTCGGTGTAGTCGAGGGTCAGCTCGGTGGTGGAGGACTCCTCCACGGTGATCACGCCGTCCTTGCCGACCTTGTCGAAGGCGTCGGAGAGCAGCTCGCCGACCTCGGGGTTCTGGGCGGAGAGAGCGGCGACCTTGGCGATCTCCTCCTTGCCCTGCACGGGGCGGGCGGCCGAGACGAGGTGGGCGTCCACGGCCTCGACGGCGCGCTCCATGCCGCGCTTCACCCCAGCGGGGCTGGCGCCGGCCGCGACGTTGCGCAGGCCCTCGCGGACCATCGCCTGGGCGAGCACGGTGGCGGTGGTGGTGCCGTCACCGGCGACGTCGTTGGTCTTGGAGGCGACCTCCTTGACCAGCTGGGCGCCGAGGTTCTCGTAGGGGTCGTCCAGCTCGATCTCACGGGCGATGGTGACGCCGTCGTTCGTGATGACCGGCTGGCCGTAGGCGCGCTGGACCACGACGTTGCGGCCCTTGGGGCCGAGGGTCACCTTGACGGTGTCGGCGAGCTGGTTGACGCCGCGCTCCAGTGCCTTGCGGGCGTTGTCGTTGAATTCGAGCATCTTGGCCATGGGTGGCTCCTCCTGGGATCAGGGAGGTCGACCGAGGTCGGGGACCTGCGGGACCTGCGGGGGCGTCCGGAGCCTGCGACGGCAGGGCCGGACAACGGCGCGAGCCACGCCCCGCCCGGGGGGCTGTGAGGGCGTGGCTCGCGGGACGGCGCCGGGTTGCCGGCGCCTCAGGTGCTCAGCGCTCGATGACGGCCAGGACGTCGCGGGCGCCCAGGATGAGCACCTCCTGGTCGTCGTACTTGATCTCGGTGCCGCCGTACTTGGAGTAGATGACGCGGTCGCCGACGGAGATGTCCATCGGCACGCGCTCGTCGCCGTCCTCGTTGAAACGACCCGGGCCGACGGCGATGACCTCGCCCTCCTGCGGCTTCTCCTGAGCAGTGTCGGGGATGACCAGGCCGGAGGCAGTGGTCTGCTGGGCCTCGACGGCCTTGACGACGATGCGGTCCTCGAGCGGCTTGATGGTGGCCATGGACCTTCCTCTCTGTGGGAACTGCCCGGGAGGTGCCCCGGGCACACGGTGCTTTCCTGTCGGCGTCAGCGGGAGTCGGCCGGGCGGGTCCGTCGCGGTGGCCCCGTGGCTGGCACCCGACGACGCTGAGTGCCAACCCCAAATCTAGGTCGGCGTCTGGCACTCGGTCAACTCGAGTGCCAGTTCCTCAGAGAAGGGGTTGCAGCGGCCGCAGCAGCCGCTCGATGCCGCGCACCCACCACCCGCGCTGCTGCCACTCCTCGAGGGTCAGCCGGCGGCAGTTCGTGAGGTCCTTGCGGAAGATCTCCTGCATGTGCGCGGCCTGCCCGCCGTCGACGATCTCCAGGTTCACCTCGTAGTTCCCGGTGAGCGAGAGGCGGTCGATGTTCGTGGTCCCCACCGTGGCCCACCGTCCGTCGACGACCGCCGTCTTCGCGTGGACCATGGCGTTCTGGTAGAGCCAGAGCTCCACCCCGCCCTCCAGCAGCTGCTTGAAGTAGTAGCGGGCCACCCAGTCGGCCACCACGTGGTTCGAGCGCTCGGGAAGGATCACCTTCACGTCCACCCCCCGGCGCCGGGCCTTGAGCAGCTCCTCCAGGATCTCGCTGTCGGGGATGAAGTAGCCCTGCGTGATCCAGACGGTCTCGGAGGCACGGTCGATGGCCTCCAGGTACATGCCCCGCACCGGGAAGAGCAACCGGGAGGGTGCGTTGCGGTGTGCCCGCACCTGGTGCCCCCACTCCCGCACCCGGTCGTCCGACAACCAGGGCTGCCCCTCCCGGCGGTGGTGGTTCCAGAAGTCCACGAAGGTGTTCTCGAGCTCGTGCGCCGCCGGTCCGGTCACCCGCACGTGGGTGTCGCGCCACTGGGTGGCGTACTCCTCGCCGATGTTGTAGCCGCCCACGAAGCCGACCTCCCCGTCGACCACCAGGATCTTGCGGTGGTCCCGCCCCCAGTGGCGGGGCCCGAGGACGACCTGCGGCCGGAAGACCGGGTACTCGAGCTTGTGGATGGGGTCAGGCCACCGCTTGAACTCCCGCGAGACGACCAGGTTGGCGAACCCGTCGAAGACCACGTGGACCGCCACCCCGCGCTCCGCCGCCTCGACCAGGGCCTGCTTGAAGGCCATGCCGACCGCGTCGTCCTTGAGGATGTAGCTCTCGAAGAGGATCTCGTGGCGCGCCTGCCCGATGGCCTCCAGCATCGCCCGGTAGACGTCCTCGCCGAACGTGTAGGTGGTGATGGTGGTGTGCTCCAGCGGGCGGTCGGCGGGGTCGACCGTGGGGAAGGAGTTCACCGCGGGGTGCCGGCGCTTGCGGCGGCGGTTGCTCGCCACGAGGCCGGTGACGACGGCGGCCTGCGCCGCGGCCTGCAGCCCGAGACCGTAGACGACCATTCGGCCCAGGGTGCGGTGCGGCACGTGACCTCCTCGGTCTGCTGCGGTCGGGGCTGCGGCGGCGCGTCGGGTCGACAGGTAGTCGGCGGGGCCCCAGTTTACGGAGCGGACACGCTGGCCACCGTCCGGCCCCGGTGGGAGACTGGCCGGCCCCGCCCCCGCGCGACAAGGAGTCGTCCGTGAGCCCCACCGCCGACGGCACCCCATCGGTCGCCGCCACCCCACCTACCGGGCCCACCGAGGCCGAGCTCCTGGCCGCCGTCGCGCCGGGCGCCGACCCCGAGCTCGACGCGCAGGTGGCACAGGTGCGCGCCCGCGGGCTGGACGCCCTCGCCGCGGCCGCCGCCCTGCGTCGGTCCGGTACCGACCCGGCTCGGGCCGCAGCCGCCCTCACGCAGGCCGAGCTCCGGGCCACGGCGTCGGCCAAGTTCGGGGCTCGCGCCGAGCAGATGCTGTTCACCCGGGCGGGCCTGGAGCAGGCCACGCGGTGGCAGGTGGCCGCGTTGCACGCCCGCACCTTCGAGGCGGCCGGCATCGAACACGTGACCGATGTGGGGTGCGGGCTGGGCGCCGACAGCCACGCCATCGCCCTCCGGGTGGACGGCGTCACCGCCGTGGAGGCCGATGCGGTCACTGCCGCCGCCGCTCGACACAACCTCGCCGAGGCCGGGGCCCGGGTGCTGCACGCCGAGGCCGGGCCGGACCTCACCCCACCCGACGGGGTCGCGCGGGACCGGTGGGGGCTGTGGTTCGACCCGGCGCGCCGCACCGGGGTGGCCGACGCCCACGGCCGCGCCCGTCGGGTGAGCGGTCCCGGCGCCCTGCAGCCGAACTTCAACCTGGTGCAGCAGCTGGCGGCCGACGCTGCCCTGACGGGGTGCAAGGTCGGTCCCGGCTGGCGCCACCGGGACGTGCCCCCGGGGGCACATGCGCAGTGGGTCAGCCACGACGGCGACCTGGTGGAGGCCGTGCTCTGGATGGGGCCGGCCCTCGCCACCACCGACCCCGGCACCGCCCCCGCCTCCGGTGCCGGCGCAGACGCAGGTGCAGACGCAGGCCCTGACCGTCCACGCACCGGGCAGGACCCGGCGACCGCCGCCTGCCATCCCCGCCCCGGTACCCGGAGCGCCACCCGGCTAGCGGCCGACGGCACCGTCCTGGCGCACGCGGACTCCGCGCAGCTGGACACCGACCCCGCCGGTGGCCCCGCGCACCGCATCCTCACCGGTGAGGACGAGCTGGCGACCCACCTCTGGGAGCCTGACCCGGCCCTGGCCCAGGCCGGCCTGGTCGGGCTGCTGGCCCGGGACGCCCCGGGGGCGGCCGAGCTGGGGCCCGGGGTGGGCTGGCTGACGGCCGACGGCCCGGGTGACCCGGCGTGGGTCCGCACCCACCGCGTGGTCGAGCTGCTGAGCCCCCGCCCCAAGGCGCTCAACGCCTGGGCCCGGCGGCGGGACGTCGGGGAGCTGGTGCTGCGCAAGCACGGCTCGTCGCTGGACCCGGCCCGGTTGAGGCGCCAGCTGCGCACCGGCGGCTCGCAGCGTGCTGTGCTCTTGCTCACACGGGTGGGCGAGCGGCAGGTGGCCGTCGAGCTGGCCCCCTAGACTGCGCCGGCAGGACGGCGTACCCGGGTTCATCGCGGGCGCAGCCGCACCACTTCGCACCAACCTCCGGGAGTACTCGTGACCGCACTGGCCCGCCTCAGCCTGAAGAACCGTGCGCTGGTGGCGCTGGCCACGGTGTTGACGATCATCGTGGGGTTGTTCTCCACCACCTCCCTCAAGCAGGAGCTGCTCCCCTCCCTGGAGTTCCCGCTCGTCGTCGCCGTCACCCCCGTCGTGGGAGCGGACTCGCAGGTGGTCGAGTCGCAGGTGACCGAGCCGATGGAGCGCGCCGCCGAGCAGCTCGACGGCGTGGAGAGGGTCCAGTCCACGAGCTCCAACGGGCTCTCGGTCGTGCAGGTGACGCTCGACTACGGCACCTCGCTGGACGACGCCAAGGCCGCCCTGCAGTCCGAGGTCACCGGCCTGGACCTGCCCGAGGGTGCCGAGCCGCAGGTGATCGTCGGCGCCTTCGACGCGTTCCCCATCATGCAGGTCTCCGCCACCGGAGGCGAGGACACCGAGGCGCTGGTGGAGCGGCTCGAGAGCACGGTCGTCCCGGCCCTGGAGAAGGTCGAGGGGGTCCGCGAGGTCCAGCTCACCGGGGTACGGGACGAGCGCGTCGAGATCTCGCTGGACCAGCGGGCCGCAGCGGCCGCCGGAGTCACCCCCCAGACCATCGCCACCGCGCTGCAGTCCAACGGCGTGGTCGTTCCCGGCGGCTCGCTCACCGACGGTGACCAGTCCCTCGCGGTCCAGGTGGGCGCCTCCTTCTCCGACATCGAGGAACTGCGGGCCATGCCGCTGGCCGCACAGCCCGCCTCCGGTGGCGAGGGCGCACAGGACCCGCCCGCCATCCCCACCCTCGGTGACGTCGCCGAGGTCGAGCTCACCGAGCCGCCCGCCACGGGCTACACCCGCACCGACGGCGAGGCAGCCGTCACCCTGGGCATCGTCAAGACCCCCGACGGCAACACCGTGGGCATCTCCCACGCCGTCTCCGACGAGCTCGAGTCCCTGGCACCGGAGCTGGGGGACGACGGCCGCCTCACGGTCGTCTTCGATCAGGCGCCGTTCGTCGAGCAGTCCATCCACGACCTCACCGTCGAGGGGCTGCTGGGGCTCACGTTCGCCATCCTCGTGGTGCTGATCTTCCTGCTGTCCATCCGCCTGACGTTGGTGACGGCCGTCTCGATCCCGCTGTCGCTGCTGGTGGCCATGATCGGCCTGCAGGTCGCCGGGTACTCGCTGAACATCCTCACCCTAGGGGCCCTGACCATCGCGGTGGGGCGCGTGGTGGACGACTCGATCGTGGTCATCGAGAACATCAAGCGGCACGTCGACGGCGGAGAGGCCAAGGCGCAGGCCATCCCCCGCGCCGTCGCCGAGGTCGCCGGCGCCGTGACCTCCTCCACCCTGGCCACGGCGGCAGTCTTCCTGCCCCTGGGCCTGGTCGGGGGCCAGGTCGGCGAGCTGTTCCGCCCGTTCGCGCTCACCGTGGTGCTCGCACTGCTCGCGTCGCTGCTGGTGGCCCTGACGATCATCCCGGTGCTGGGTTACTGGTTCCTGGGTGGCCCCGCGCGCAGCGGCCGGTCGGAGCAGGAGCGCGAGCAGGCCCTCCACACGGACGAGCCGGACTGGCTGCAGCGCGGCTACCTGCCCGTCCTGCGCACCGTCATCGCCCGCCCGCTGCTGACCTGCCTGGCGGGACTACTGGTGTTCGCCGGCACCCTCGGCATGGCCGGATTCGTGAAGACCGACTTCCTCGGGTCCGCCGGGGACACCCAGGTGACCATCACCCAGGAGCTCCCGGCCGGGACCGCCCTGAAGGTGACCGACGCGGCGGCCCAGGAGGTCGAGGAGACGCTCGCCGGCATCGACGGCATCGAGACCGTCACGGCCACCATCGGTGACACCGGCGACGGGGCTGCGGCCTTCCTCGGGGGCGGCGCGAGCTCCGCGCAGTTCTTCGTCTCCATGGACGAGGACGCCGACTCCGAGGCGGTGCGCACCCGCATCGAGGAGGCGCTGGCCGACGCCGAGGGGACCGTCCGCGTGGCCGGCGCCTCGGAGGACCCGACCATGGGCCAGACCCGCATCGTCGTCCGGTCCTCCGACCAGGCGAGCCTCGAGGAGGGCGCCCGCGCCGTCGAGCAGGCGGTCGAGGGGGTGCAGGGCGCCGAGGAGGTCACCAACAACGTGGCCGACACGCTGCCGGCGGTCCAGGTAGCCGTGGACCGGCAGAAGGCCCTGGCCGCCGGACTGCCCGAGGCCCAGGTGGGCCAGCTCGTGAGTGGTTCGCTCAACGGCGCGCCGATCGGGGAGGTGACCCTCGGCAGCGAGTCCCGCCAGGTGGTGGTGCAGCAGGGCGAGAAGCCCGCCTCGGTCGCCGAGCTGCGCCAGCTACCGGTCGGCGCCGGGCCGCAGGGCCCGGTCACGCTGGGTGACATCGCCCAGGTGGAGCAGGTCGACTCCCCGGTGAGCATCACGCGCACCGACGGCGAGCGCTCGGCGACGATCACCACGGTGAACGGCACGGACAACCTGGGCACCTTCACCCAGGAGCTCACGTCGGCCGTCGACGGGGTCGACCTGCCCGAGGGCGTCGAGGTCTCCGTCGGCGGCGAGAGCGAGGACCAGGCGGAGGCCTTCGCGCAGCTGGGCCTGGCCATGCTGGCGGCCGTTGGGATCGTCTACCTGATCATGGTGGCGGCCTTCCGGTCGATCGTGCAGCCGCTGATCCTGCTGGTCTCCATCCCCTTCGCCGCCACCGGCGCCATCGCCCTGCTGATCATCACCCAGATCCCGCTGGGTGTGGCCGGCATGATCGGTGGGTTGATGCTGGTCGGCATCGTCGTGACGAACGCGATCGTCCTGATCGACTTGGTGAACCAATACCGCGAGCGCGGCATGTCGGTCGAGCGGGCCGTCGTCGAGGGTGGTCGGCACCGTCTGCGCCCGATCCTCATGACCGCGCTGGCGACGATCTGCGCCCTGCTGCCGATGGCGTTCGCGCTCACCGGTGGCGGTGCCTTCATCAGCCAGCCGCTGGCCATCGTCGTGATCGGTGGCCTGGTGAGCAGCACCCTGCTGACGCTCCTGCTGGTGCCGGCGCTCTACGTCATCGTGGAGCGGCTGGCCGCGCGGTTCACCCGCGGCGGCCGCGACCGAGCACGGGACGAGGCGGGCGACGGTTCAGCCACCGCCCCGGCCACTGCGCGCCGCGGTGGCGCCACCTCGATGACCGGGTGGCGCCCCACCGGCGCCTGAGCTCAGCCGCAGGTGGCCCCGGCCTGCCGGTCCCCCACCGGGACCGGCAGGGTGCCGAGGGGCTCCACCTCACCCACGAGCGACTGCGCGACGGCCGCGAGGTGGGCCGGCGTGTCCCCGAAGGCCGCCAGCTCGATGGGCGCCTCGACCCCCTCGAGGCCGTAGGGCACGTCCAGCGCGACGGCCACGTCGGCGGAGTCGCCCCCCTCCCGCGGGCCCGATGCGGTGTCCTGCGGCATCTGCCCGTCCTCCACCTGGCCCGCGGCGTAGTCGCCCCCCTCGACGAGGCGCACAGTGGTCTCGCCCTGCCCGGACACCCGCAGGCCAACGGTGCGCAGGGCCCTGCCGAGGGCGGCGCGGTGCTCGTCGGTGCCACCGACCACCCGGACGGTGTCGCCAGAGGACAGCACCGCGGGGTCGCAGGTCTCCCCGAGCGAGGTGAGCGATGCGGCAGCCAGGCGCTCGGCCAGCGGCTGGCCCTCGCCCGCCGCGGGGAGGCCCCGGGCGGGCTCCGCGCCGGTCTGCAGGCTCGCGGCCACCACGTGGCTCGCGGCGTCGCGCAGGCGCTCCTCGTCCAGGGTGCCGTCGGCCACGGCCTGCACGATGGCCGCGCGCGCCGCCCGCGGGTCCGGCGGCATGAGCAGCAGGTCCGAGCCGGCGGCCAGTGCCGCGACGGAACGGTCCTGCCCCGTGGACTCCTCCGCGGCGTCCAACGCGCCCATGTTGAGCGCGTCGGTCACCACCAGGACGTCCGGCCCGGCCGTGTCGCGCAGGAGGCCCGTGGTGCGGGTGCTCAGGGTGGCCGGCAGGTCGTCCAGGGCGGTCACCTCGATGTGCCCGACCATCACCGGCACGTCCTGCTGCGCCAGGGCGGAGAACGGCACGAGGTCGTGGGCGGCGAGCTCGTCGGCGGTGGCGTCGGTGGCGGGCAGGCCCACGTGGCTGTCGGTGGTCAGTCCACCGTGGCCAGGGAAGTGCTTGGCCACCGGCACGATGCCCGCGTCGCGGTAGCCCTCCGCGAGCGCGAGTGCCACCTCGGCCACCCGTTCGGGGTCGGACCCCGGTGAACGGACCCCGATGGTGGGGTCCTGGGGGCCGACGGTCACGTCCGCGTCGGGGGCGAACACCATCGTGAAGCCCAGCGCGCGCAGCTGCTCGCCGCTGTGGCGGGCCACCTCGCGCGAGAGGTCTGCGTCGGCCGCGGCCCCGTGGGCCATGCCGGCGGGGAACTGCGTGACCGGCTCCCCCAGGCGCTGCACCGGCCCGCCCTCCTGGTCCACGCCGATGACGGCGGGCCAGTCGCGCCCGGACCTCGCCTGGGCCTCCTGGACGGCCACGTTGACCGCGGCGAGCTGCGTGACCTCCTGCGGCACGTTCGCCGCGAACGCGATCACTCCCCCGAAGCCGTCGGCCACGAACTGCGAGGCCCCGGCGGCCCCCGTGCCCTCGTAGCCGGCGACGATCACCTGCCCGGCCAGCTTCTCGACGGGGAGGTCGGCCACCAGGTCCTCGGCCTCGCGGACGGCGTCGGCCCAGGAGAGCGTGTCCCCCGCGCCGGGGGCGGTGGGCCCGGAGGGGGACGACGGGGCCGACGAGGGGGCCTGCGACGACGACGGGGTCGACGAAGGCCCGGGGGTCGCCGACGCCGACGACGAGGACGCCCCGGACGAGGGCGCTGACGACGGTGTCCCGGACTCGGTCGACGGCGGCTGCGTGCTCGAGGGGCCACTCGACGACGCCGAGGTCGACGGGTCAGGCGCCCCCGGCGGGTCCGGGGTTCCCGCGCCCCCGCTGCACCCGGCCACGAGGCCGGCGCACAGCACGATCGCCACCACACTGCTGTGCCGGCTCACACCTGCACCTCGGTGACCGGCTGGGACGAGCTCGCGGGCAGGTCCAGCCCGGAGGGCGTGCGCCCCCGCATCACCATCTGGGAGCCCAGGGCGGCCACCATCGCGCCGTTGTCGGTGCACAGCCCGGGCCGCGGCACCCGCAGCCGGATGCCGGCGGCCTCGCACCGCTCGGCGGCCAGGGCCCGCAGCCGCGAGTTCGCCGCGACCCCGCCACCCAGCATCAGGTCCTCCACGCCCTCGGCACGGCAGGCGGCCACCGCCTTGCGCGTGAGCACGTCGACCACGGCCTCCTGGAAGCTGGCGGCCACGTCCGCCACCGGCACGGCCACCCCATCGCGCTCCTGGGTCTCCACCCAGCGCGCCACCGCGGTCTTCAGGCCGCTGAAGCTGAAATCGAACTCGTGCCGTTCCAGGTCCCGCCGGGAGGTCAGACCGCGCGGGAAGTCGATGGCGATGCGGTTGCCCTCGCGCGCGGCCCGGTCGATGTGCGGCCCACCGGGGAAGGGCAGTCCCAGCACCCGGGCGACCTTGTCGAAGGCCTCACCGGCGGCATCGTCGATGGTCTGCCCCATCGGACGGACGTCGTGGGTGATGTCCGGGACCATCAGCAGCGAGGAGTGCCCGCCGGAGACCAGCAGCGACATCATCGGCTCGGGCAGGGGCCCGTGCTCCACGACGTCGACGGCCACGTGGGCCGAGAGGTGGTTGACCCCGTAGATGGGCTTGCCCAGGCCCACCGCGAGCGCCTTCGCGCTGGCCGCGCCGACCAGCAGGGCGCCGGCCAGACCGGGCCCGGCCGTGACGGCCACGGCGTCGATGTCGCGCAGCTGCACCCCCGCATCGAGACAGGCCTGCTCGATGGTGGGGACCATCGCCTCGAGGTGGGCTCGACTGGCAACCTCCGGCACGACGCCCCCGAAGGCCGCGTGCTCGTCCATGCTGCTGGCCACGGCATCGGCCAGCAACGTCGTGCCACGCACGATGCCCACGCCGGTCTCGTCGCAGCTGGTCTCGATGCCCAGCACCAGCGGTTCGTCAGGTCGGCTCATCGGGCGGACACCTCCGGGGTGGCGGGTTCGGTCGGTCGGGCAGGGTCCAGGAGCCTGCGCAGCACCACGGCGTCCACCGGTCCGGATGGGCCCCGGTAGTACCCCCGGCGGGTCGACAGGGACTCGAACCCGGTGCGCGCGTAGAGCCGCAGGGCGGGCTCGTTGTCGGCCCGCACCTCCAGCAGCAGGGCCTCGGCGCCCCGCTGGGCGGCGCTTAGCACCAGGTGGTCCATCAACCGGCGGCCCAGCCCGGTCCCGCGGGCGGCCGGGTGGACGGTGATGGTCATGACGTCGGCCACGGAGCCACCGTGGTCCAGCCCGGCGTAGCCGAGCACGTGCCGCTGGCCGGGCACCTCGCCGCTGGGGTGGGCGGAGTCCACGGCCACCACGTACTCGCGGCGTGGGGCGCCCAGCTCCCCCCACCAGGCCGCCTCGGTCCACGCGTCGTGGGGGTACGCCTCGGCCTCGAGCTGCACGAGCTGGGGCAGGTCGCGCCAGTGGGCGGGTGCGAGCAGCACCGTCACAGCAGCACCCGCTTGCGCTGGCCGGGGGTCTGCGAGTCCGGACGGCGCAGGTAGAGCGGCTCGGTGGTGGTGAGGACCTCCGGGTGGTCGGCTGCGAGCCGGGCGAGCGCGCCGGCATCGACCTCGGTCGGGTGGTCCGGCACCGGGCCGGTGAAGGCCTCGGGGTAGAGGCCGGCCCCGGCGCCCACGACCGGCAGCTCGCGCACGTCCGCGGGGAGGTCGGCGGCCGGCCCCACCTCCGGCCCCCGCGACCGCTGCACACCCCGGGGGTAGACGGCCCAGTAGACCTCCTTGCGGCGGGCGTCCGTGGCCACCAGCAGGGGCCGGCTTGCGGGCACGGCGCCACTCTCGCGGGCGGCCGCAGCCAGCGCGTCGAGGCTGCAGACCCCGTGGAGCCGCGCCCCGGAGGTCAGCGCGAGCACCCGGCCGGTCACGATGCCCACGCGCAGCCCGGTGAAGGGGCCGGGGCCCGTGCCGACGACGATGTCGGTGAGCTCGCCCGCACCGACGCCCGCCCGGGCCAGGGCGCGGTCGACGGCCGGCGCCAGGTGCTCCCCGGCACCGCGAGCATCGACGACGGTCTCCACGGCGAGCACCTCCCCGGGGGTGCCGGGTGCGCCGGAGTGCACCGCGGCGGTGACGGCGGCGGTGGAGGTGTCCAGGGCGAGGAGCATGGGGCTCAGGGTAGTTCGCGGCGCAACAGGTTCGACAGGGCGGACAGCCGCTCGGCCGCTGGCTCCCACTCCCCCACGGCCGCCACCTCGATCTCACGGGTGGCCTGGTCGGCCTCCTGCGCGTCGTGCCCGGTGGCCCGGCGCACGGTGACCTCGAGCCACCGGTCGGTCAGCTGCTCCACCAGGCCCGCGCCCCACTCGGCGACGAGCACCGCATCGGCCAGGTCGGTCTCGAGGTCGATGTCGTCGACCTCCGCCCGGCTGCCCAGGCGGTAGGCGTCGACGTGCACCAGGGCAGGCCCGCCGGTCGTGGAGGGGTGCACGCGGGAGATGACGAAGGTGGGCGAGGTCACCTCGCCACGCACCCCCAGCCCCTCCCCGAGGCCGCGGGTGAGGGTGGTCTTGCCCGCTCCGAGCTCACCGGTCAGCACCAGCACGTCCCCGGCACGCACCCACTCCCCCAGGCGCCGGCCGAGCTCGCCGGTGGCCCCGGCGGTGGCGGCGGTGACCGTGGTCACCGGAGCTCCTCGATGAGGTCGAGCACGGCCACGGCGACCTCGTGGGGCCGCTCCACCATCGCCAGGTGGCCGGCCCCCTCGATCACCTGCAGCCGGGCGCCGTGGTGCAGGTCCGCGATCTCGACGGAGTGGCTGTGGGGCGTCATGCGGTCATCATCGCCGATGAGGACCAGCCCCGGCCGGTCCAGACCGGCCAGCACCTCCCGCGCGTCGTGGGCCAGGATCGAGGTGAGCAGCTGCGAGAGCACGCGGTAGGGCACTCGGTGGTGCATCGCCGCCACCTGACGCAGGACCGCCCGGGAGGGACGGCCGGCGAAGTTGCTCCGTGCCAGGTGGGCCAGCTCCACCTCCAGCGCGGCGGCGCGGGGCCGGGGCCGCCGCTGGTCGTCGCCGCGCGCGGCACGGGACATCACCCGGGGGCCCAGGCGGCTGACCAGGGGGCCGACCAGGGCCGCGGTGCGCAGCGGCATGCCGAAGGGCGAGGAGGCCATGCCCCCCGGGGAGGTCGCCAGCCAGACCAGCCCGTCCACCCGGGCGGCCAGCCCGGGGTGGCGCTCGAGCAGCTGCATGGTGACCATGCCCCCCATCGAGTGACCGAGGAGCACCAGCCGGTGGTCGGCGGGGAGGTCGAGCTCCTCCACCACCTGGGCGAGATCGTCGGCCAGGGTGGGCAGGTCCAGCTCGCCGGCCCCGGCCCGGGACCAGCCGTGGCCGGCGAGGTCCGGCCGCACCACGTGCACGCCCGCGGCCGCGAGCTCCCGCGCGACCGGCCCGAAGATGCCCGAGGAGAGCACGTACCCGTGGGTCAGGACGACCGTGGCCCGCGCCTGCTCCGGCGGTGGCCCCTGCACCAGGGTGTGGAGCTCGCGGTCCTGGCGGGTGGTCCACCGGTGCCGCATCACTCCTGCCCCACCACCTCGCGCGGCACCCGGGGGCCCACGCGAGTCACGATCTCGTAGCTGATGGTGTCCATCGCCGTGGCCCAGTCCTGCGCGGTGGGACCCCCGTCGGCGCCGTCACCGAAGAGCACCACCTCGTCGCCGGCCTCCGCCGGGGGACGGTCACCCTCCACCGGGCCGAGGTCGACGACGAACTGGTCCATGCAGACCCGCCCGGCGAAGGGGGCGTCCACGGCGCCCCCGGAACCCGTCACGCGCACCCGGCCCCGGCCGGACAGACCGCGGGGCACGCCGTCGCCGTACCCCAGGGGCACCACCCCCAGCCAGCGCTCGGTGGGGGTGACGTGCGTGTGGGAGTAGCTGACCCCCGTGCCCGCCGGCACCCGGCGCACCGCGGACAGTCGGGCGACGAGCGTCATCGCCGGACGGACGCCCAGGTCCTGGCTGGTGCGCAGGTCGGGGATCGGGGAGAGGCCGTAGGACACCAGCCCGGGGCGCACCAGGTCGTAGGCCAGGTCGGGACGGGTGAGGGTGGCGGCCGAGTTGGCCAGGTGGCGCCACCGGGGGTCGAGGCCAGCACGCACCGCGGCGGCCAATCCGCGCTCGAAGGCATCCCGCTGGTGGTCGGTGGCCGGGTGACCGGGGTCGTCCGCGCACGCCAGGTGCGAGAACACACCCTGGACGGTCAGGGAGCCCTCCCGTTCGGCCTGCCGGGCGCGGGCGAACAGGTCCGGCCAGTCCGACGGCGCCAGGCCCCCGCGGCTCATCCCGGTGTCCAGCTCCAGGTGCACCCGGACCGGGCGCCCGGCGCGCCGGGCAGCGTCCCGGACGGCATCCAGCGCCCACGGCGCGGAGACCCCGAGGGTGATGTCGTGGGCGACCGCCTCGTCCAGGTCGGCCTGCGGGGTGAGCAGCCAGGCGAGGACCTCGGAGGCGATGCCGGCGCGCCGCAGGGCAACTGCCTCCGTCGGCTGGGCCACGCCGATGAGGGTCGCGCCCCCGGCCAGCGCGGCGCGCGCGGCGGCCAGGGCCCCGTGCCCGTAGCCCCCGGCCTTCACCACCCCCATCACGTCGGCTCCCCCGGCCCACTGCACGCACCGCCGGAGGTTGTCCCGGATCGCCGTGGCGTCCACGATCGCGCGGTACGCCGGCCCGGCGGAGTGTTCTCGACCCATCGGGCCATCCTGACACCCGTTGTCCACTTCCCGGTGCGCGCCCGGGCTCGCATACGATGGCGCCCGAACACACCATCTGGGGAGGTCCGGGCCGTTGCCGTTGTCACATCTGCGCGACTCCACGCTCACGGCGTGGAGGGACGGCCGGGTCCGCTGGGGTGTCCTGGGGGCACTGCTCATGGCCCTCGGAGCGCACACGCCGCTGTTCCTGCCGCGGATCAACCCCGTCGAGGACGTGCCCTGGCTGCGGTGGCTGCTCTCCCCGGAGGGGACGGTCCTGGCCACGGTCCTGCTGCTGGCCGGCACGATCGCGCTGACGACCGCCTGGCTGCGGATCCGGCCCCGCTCGGACCGTGAGACCCCGCCGATGCGGGCGACCATCCTGTTGTGGTCGGTGCCGCTGCTCCTGGCGCCTCCGCTGTACAGCCACGACGCGTACTCCTACGCGGCCGTGGGCTGGATGCACGAGAACAACCTGAACCCCTACGAGCTGGGGCCGGGTGCGGTCAGCGGCTACTTCCGCCAACAGGTGGACCCCTTCTGGTTGCTGACCCCCACGCCCTACGGTCCCCTCGCCCTGGAGATCCAGCGGTGGATCGTGGTGCTGGTGGGTGACCACCCGTATCTCGCGGCCGTCGCGATGCGCCTGATGGCCATGGCCGGCGTGGTGATGCTGCTGTGGGCCATCCCCCGCCTCGCCCGCTGGGTGGGGGTCCGCGGGGACCTGGCGCTCTGGTGGGGCGTGGCGAACCCGTTGACGATCATGCACTTCGTCGGGGGTGCCCACAACGACGCGCTCATGGTGGGCCTGCTCGCGGTCGCGCTGTGGGTCTGCACCCGGGGCGGGCCCTGGCAGTCGCTGGTGATCGGGTCGGTGCTGGTCGCGGCGGCCGCGGCGGTCAAGCAGCCGGCCGCCGTCGGGCTGCTGGGAACGACCGCCCTGTGCACCGCACGGCTCCACCCGGAGGTGCTGAGCGCCCACCGCGCCAGCCTGCTGCCCACCAGCGGCGAGCCGTGGCTCTCCCAGGCCTGGCCGGACATCAAGAAGCTGCTGCTGCCCAGCATCGTGGCCGCCCTCGTGTTCGCCGCCTCGTTCGCCCTGATCACCTGGGCCACGGGCCTGGGCTACGGCTGGCTCCCGGCCCTGTCCGTGCCGGGCATGGCGGCCGGGCTGTCCCCCATCAGCCTCCTGGGCGGGCTGCTCGCCTCCGCCCTGGCCGGCATCGGGCTCGGGGAGGCAGCCCCGGTCGTCAAGGGCACCCTGAAGTACGCAGGCATGGCCGTGACTGCCGGCTTGGTGCTGCTGGCCTCGCTGCGCGTGCTGCGGATCGGCGGCATCGCCTTCACCGCGTGGACGCTGCTGATCGTCGCGCTGCTGGGCCAGACGGTGCACCCGTGGTACATCCTGTGGGGCCTGCCCCTGTTGCCCCTGGCGGGCATGCGCCCCGAGGTGGAGCGGGCCGCGCTGTGGCTCACGTACGCCGTGGTGGCCTACAGCCTGTTCGACACCGGCACCCGGTCCGGACAGGTCGTCATCGGGCTGGCCTGCGTGGTCGTGCTGTTCTTCATCTTCCGCGACCGTCCCGTTCCCGAGGGCCGGCGGCCGTCGGGGCACCGGTTGCGCCTGCCGGAGGACCACGCCGACCACTGACCGCTCACCGAGCGGAGCGCTGGTCAGGAGCTGACCGCCCACCTGCCGGGGAACTAGGTCAGCACCTGACCACGCTTCTCTCAGGACAAACGGAGTGCCGCCAAGGAGGTCACCAGGTGGTCCGGCTGCTGATCCGCATCGCCGCCGGCCGCCAGCAGGTCCTCGACGTCTCGTACGCCGTGCACGCCGGTCGTCACCAGCACGCTGTGGAGACCCGCGCGGTTCGCGCCCGCCACGTCCGTCTCGAGGCGGTCCCCGATGGCCACGGCCTCGTCGGCGCTGCAGCCCAGCCGCTGCAGCGCCATCGCATAGACCGCACCCTCCGGCTTGCCGGCAACCAGCGGCTCCTGCCCCGTGGCTCGGGCGACGGCCGCGACGTAGGCACCGTTCCCCGGTGCCTGACCCCAGGCGGTCGGCAGGGTGAGGTCCCGGTTCGTGGCCACCCAGACGGCACCGGCGGTCACGGCCCGCGCGGCATCGTGCAGACGCTGGTAGGTCATGGACGACGCGTACCCCTGGACGACCGCAGCCGCCTCCAGCGGGTCGCCGGTGGGCACCAGCCCCGCATCGGCCGTGGCGCGGGCGAGCGCCTCCGAGCCGGCGACGAACACGGACGAGCCGGCGGGGACCTGCTCGGCCACCACGTGGGCGCCGGCCATGGCCCCGGTGAGCACCTGGTCCACCCCGACGTCCACGCCGTCCTCGGTGAGCCGTGCGGCCAGCTCCTCCGGGGCACGGGAGGCGTTGTTCGTCACGAACACGACGCCCAGACCTGCCGCCATCCACGCATTGAGCGCCTCCACCGCCTCGGTGAAGACACGCTCCCCCGCGTGCACGACTCCGTCGACGTCGCAGACCACACCGCGGATGCCGGTCAGCGTGGTCACCGAGCTCTCCGTGCTCATCGGTCGTTGGAGCCCGGGCCCTGGTCGCCGCCGACCCGCGGGTCGTGCGGACCCTGGGCGTCGTCCGCCGGCGCCGGCGCGGACTCCTGCGGCTCCTCCGTCGGCACCTCGGACTCCCGGCCGTCAGCGTCCTGCTCACCCTGCCCCGGGGCGACCGTGGCCTCAGCGGGGGCGAAGTCCTCCAGGTCGTAGAACACGCCGTCCTCCTCCGGCGGCACCGGGGGTGCGCCGGTCTCACCCACGGACGCAGCCCGGCCGTACCACTCCTCGGCCTCCGGGCGTCCCAGCGCGGCCAGCGCCTCGGCGTAGGCGAACCAGAGCCGCCCCGCCGCGGGGTCCGTGGGCTTGATGCGCTGGGCGGGGGTCGCCAGCATCGCGACCGACTGGTCCAGCTCTCCCAGATCCCGGTGCGCACCGGAGAGCACGATGGCCATCTCCACCAAGCTCTCCGCGCCCAGACGGGACGCCTCCCGGGACTCCCCGAGCTCCAGCGCCTTCTCCGGCCGGCCCAGACCCCGCTGGCAGTCGGCCATCAGGGGCAGGAGGTGGGAGGTGCCAGCCAAACGCGTTGCAGTGCGCAGCTCCCGGAGGGCGTCTCCCCACTCCTCGCGCGCATAGTGCACGGTGCCCAGAGCCTCTCGCGCCGACGCCACACGGCCCGCACGGCGGGATGCTGTCTCGGCATGTGCGAGGGCAGCATCCAGGTCCTCGTCCAGGAACAGGTAGGCGGCCTCGATGTGGGCGGCCACACCCTTCATGTTCTCCTTCGAGAGGGTCTTGAGCTCGTCCCAGACCACTTGGCCGAGCGCCTGGCCGGTCACGCCATCGGGGATGGCCGGCTCGGGTCGACGCCCCTCCTTCGGTGCCAGTGCGCGGGCACCCCCCGTGAAGGCCTCGGGGCGATCACCCTTTCCTCCACGCGGGCCTCCACCGCGTCCACGGCCGCCCGCGCGGTCGTCACGGCCCCGCCCTGCGGAGCGGTCGTCACGCCCACGGCCACCACTGCGGTCGTCGCGCGCACGTCCACCGCGGTCGTCACGTCCACGGCCCCCCGACCGGTCCTCCCGGCCCCGTCCGCCACCGCGGCGATCGTCGCCATCTCGAAAGGCACGGCCACCCGCGCCGCCACCACGCTCAGGTCGACGTCCCCAGCCACCGTCGGCACCGGACGACTGGCCGGACGAATCCCGCCCATGCCTGTCAGCACCACGGTCGCGGTCGTCAGCGGAGGAGGTACCGGGGATCTCAGACGTCATGGGCCTGAGTCTACGTGGCGCAGGCGGTCCCGCCCCTCCCGTGGACGCCAGCTCACCTCTGCCCCAGGGTCGTCCACGCTCACACCCTCGCACTCCCCTGTATCGGCCACTCCGCCGTCCCGTCCAGGGTTGTTTTGGGGCATGCGAAAGGCCCACCACCCCACAAAAGGGGGTGATGGGCCTTCAGCCATCGAGCACCAAAATGCTCGGAACGTTGAGTTCGGCGGTGTCCTACTCTCCCACACCGTTCCCAGTGCAGTACCATCGGCGCTGAAGGGCTTAGCTTCCGGGTTCGGAATGTAACCGGGCGTTTCCCCTTCGCTATGACCACCGAAACACTGTCGTACTCACACACAATGAGCATGGACACTGTCACGACACAGTCATGAACACAGCGTTCACATCTTCACTTGTCAACCACCCACACACAGTATGGGCGTGTCTCCCGGGGTGTGTTTTCCGGGAACTGCACAGTGGACGCGTAGCATCTTTGTAGCAAGTTGTCGGCTTATTAGTACCGGTCAGCTCCACACATTTCTGTGCTTCCACATCCGGCCTATCAACCCAGTAGTCTAGCTGGGAGCCTCTCACCCCTAAGGGGCATGGAAACCTCATCTTGAAGCGTGCTTCCCGCTTAGATGCTTTCAGCGGTTATCACTTCCGAACGTAGCTAATCAGCGGTGCTCCTGGCGGAACAACTGACACACCAGAGGTTCGTCCATCCCGGTCCTCTCGTACTAGGGACAGCCCTTCTCAAGTTTCCTGCGCGCGCAGCGGATAGGGACCGAACTGTCTCACGACGTTCTAAACCCAGCTCGCGTACCGCTTTAATGGGCGAACAGCCCAACCCTTGGGACCTACTCCAGCCCCAGGATGCGACGAGCCGACATCGAGGTGCCAAACCATGCCGTCGATATGAGCTCTTGGGCAGGATCAGCCTGTTATCCCCGGGGTACCTTTTATCCGTTGAGCGACGGCGATTCCACAATCCACCGTCGGGTCACTAGTTCCGACTTTCGTCCCTGCTCGACATGTCCGTCTCACAGTCAAGCTCCCTTGTGCACTTGCACTCAACACCTGATTACCAACCAGGCTGAGGGAACCTTTGAGCGCCTCCGTTACCCTTTGGGAGGCAACCGCCCCAGTTAAACTACCCACCAGGCACTGTCCCTGATCCGGATCACGGACCGAAGTTAGATATCCAGAGCGACCAGAGTGGTATTTCAACGATGACTCCACACACGCTGGCGCGTGTGCTTCACAGTCTCCCACCTATCCTACACAAGCCGCACCGAATACCAATACCAAGCTGTAGTAAAGGTCCCGGGGTCTTTCCGTCCTGCTGCGCGTAACGAGCATCTTTACTCGTAGTGCAATTTCGCCGAGTTCGTGGTTGAGACAGTGGAGAAGTCGTTACGCCATTCGTGCAGGTCGGAACTTACCCGACAAGGAATTTCGCTACCTCAGGATGGTTATAGTTACCACCGCCGTTTACTGGGGCTTAAGTTCAGAGCTGCACCCTTACGGGTTGACTCGTCCCCTTAACCTTCCAGCACCGGGCAGGCGTCAGTCCGTATACATCGTCTTGCGACTTCGCACGGACCTGTGTTTTTAGTAAACAGTCGCTTCTCCCTGGTCTCTGCGGCCATCACCGCTGCCACCAGCATGTGGTTTCACGGATCAGGCCCCCCTTCTCCCGAAGTTACGGGGGTATTTTGCCGAATTCCTTAACCACGATTCACTCGATCGCCTTGGTATTCTCTACCTAACCACCTGAGTCGGTTTGGGGTACGGGCGGCTAGAACCTCGCTAGAAGATTTTCTCGGCAACATAGGATCACTGACTTCCCGCATACGCGGTCACTATCAGGTCTCAGGCACATGACGTCCGGATTTGCCTAGACGTCGCCCTACACCCTTGGACGTGGACTACCATCGCCACGCTGCAGCTACCTTCTTGCGTCTCTCCATCGCTTGGCTACTACTGCTTCGGGTCCCGGGCTCACACACTCATCACGACACAAAGTGCCGATCAGAGGTGATCACACGGTTAGCATCCACAGCCTCGCCAGGGGCGGTCCTTCGCCGGTTCCGGAATATCAACCGGATGTCCATCGACTACGCCTGTCGGCCTCGCCTTAGGTCCCGACTTACCCAGGGCAGATTAGCTTGACCCTGGAACCCTTGGTTATTCGGCGGACGGGTTTCTCACCCGTCTTTCGCTACTCATGCCTGCATTCTCACTCGTGCAGCATCCACGACTGGATCACTCCGCCGCTTCACTCGCTGCACGACGCTCCCCTACCCAACACCCAAAAATGGGCATTGCCACAACTTCGGTGGTGTGCTTGAGCCCCGCTACATTGTCGGCGCGGAATCACTTGACCAGTGAGCTGTTACGCACTCTTTAAAGGGTGGCTGCTTCTAAGCCAACCTCCTGGTTGTCACAGCAACTCCACATCCTTTCCCACTTAGCACACGCTTAGGGACCTTAGTTGGTGATCTGGGCTGTTTCCCTCTCGACTACGAAGCTTATCCCCCGCAGTCTCACTGCCACGCTTCACTTACCAGCATTCGGAGTTTGGCTAACGTCAGTAACCCGGTGGGGCCCATCAGCTATCCAGTAGCTCTACCTCTGGCAAGAAACACGTGACGCTGCACCTAAATGCATTTCGGGGAGAACCAGCTATCACGGAGTTTGATTGGCCTTTCACCCCTACCCACAGCTCATCCCCTCAGTTTTCAACCTAAGTGGGTTCGGTCCTCCACGCCGTCTTACCGGCGCTTCAACCTGGCCATGGGTAGATCACTCCGCTTCGGGTCTAGACCCAGCGACTCAAACGCCCTCTTCGGACTCGCTTTCGCTACGGCTTCCCCACACGGGTTAACCTTGCCACTGAGCACTAACTCGCAGGCTCATTCTTCAAAAGGCACGCTGTCACCCTTACAGGCTCCAACGGATTGTAGGCACATGGTTTCAGGAACTATTTCACTCCCCTCCCGGGGTACTTTTCACCTTTCCCTCACGGTACTTGTCCGCTATCGGTCATCAGAGAATATTTAGGCTTACCGGGTGGTCCCGGCAGATTCACACGAGATTTCACGGGCCCCGTGCTACTCGGGAAAAGACACAGACAGTGCCAGCAGTTTCGTCTACGGGGGTCGCACCCTCTATGCCCGGCCCTTCAAGACCGTTCGACTACCACCAACATTTCTTACTGTCCCCAGGGCTGGTAGACCCCAGAAATGTCCATCCCACAACCCCGAACACGCAACCCCTACCAGGTATCACACGTGCACGGTTTAGCCTCATCCGCTTTCGCTCGCCACTACTCACGGAATCACTTTTGTTTTCTCTTCCTGTGGGTACTGAGATGTTTCACTTCCCCACGTTCCCTCCCTCTACCCTATATATTCAGGTAGCGGTGACTGGACTTGCCTCCAGCCGGGTTGCCCCATTCGGAAATCCTCGGATCAACGTCTAGTTATCGACTACCCGAGGCTTATCGCAGATTCTCACGTCCTTCATCGGTTTCTGATGCCAAGGCATCCACCATGTGCCCTTAAAAACTTGACACAAAGATGCTCGCGTCCACTGTGAAGTTCTCAAAAAACAACCCCGCAGCCCCAGCAACACCACGCACACACGCAGCACCACCAAAACCAGAGGAACCCAACAACCAACCACAACCCACCAAAAAGCAGGCCATGCTTGGTCCCTGGGGACCCAACAGTGTGTCAACACCAGCCACACACAACCCCCAGCTTTCCCAACACCCACACAGGGCGCCGTACTCACAAAGAAGTCACACATGACCAACATGATCAATCGATGTTCCACCCAGAAGCACCCCCCGTACCACATTCGGATACGAAAAGGGCCCCACCAAGACAAAACCTGGCAGGTCTGGCACCCACACGACCACCACACAGGGCAGCCACACGAGTGCAATAAGCTCCTTAGAAAGGAGGTGATCCAGCCGCACCTTCCGGTACGGCTACCTTGTTACGACTTAGTCCCAATCACCGGTCCCACCTTAGACGGCTCCTTCCACAAGGGTTAGGCCACCGTCTTCGGGTGTTACCGACTTTCGTGACTTGACGGGCGGTGTGTACAAGGCCCGGGAACGTATTCACCGCAGCGTTGCTGATCTGCGATTACTAGCGACTCCGACTTCATGGGGTCGAGTTGCAGACCCCAATCCGAACTGAGACCGGTTTTTTGGGATTCGCTCCACCTCACGGTTTCGCAACCCTCTGTACCGGCCATTGTAGCATGCTTGAAGCCCAAGACATAAGGGGCATGATGATTTGACGTCATCCCCACCTTCCTCCGAGTTGACCCCGGCAGTCTCCTATGAGTCCCCACCATTACGTGCTGGCAACATAGAACGAGGGTTGCGCTCGTTGCGGGACTTAACCCAACATCTCACGACACGAGCTGACGACAACCATGCACCACCTGTGCACCAGCCCAAAGGGAAACCCCATCTCTGAGGCGATCCAGTGCATGTCAAGCCTTGGTAAGGTTCTTCGCGTTGCATCGAATTAATCAGCATGCTCCGCCGCTTGTGCGGGCCCCCGTCAATTCCTTTGAGTTTTAGCCTTGCGGCCGTACTCCCCAGGCGGGGCGCTTAATGCGTTAGCTGCGACACGGATCTCGTGGAATGAGACCCACGCCTAGCGCCCAACGTTTACGGCATGGACTACCAGGGTATCTAATCCTGTTCGCTCCCCATGCTTTCGCTTCTCAGCGTCAGTAATGGCCCAGAGACCTGCCTTCGCCATCGGTGTTCCTCCTGATATCTGCGCATTCCACCGCTACACCAGGAATTCCAGTCTCCCCTACCATACTCTAGTCTGCCCGTACCCACTGCACGTCCAGGGTTAAGCCCTGAATTTTCACAGCAGACGCGACAAACCGCCTACAAGCTCTTTACGCCCAATAATTCCGGACAACGCTCGCACCCTACGTATTACCGCGGCTGCTGGCACGTAGTTAGCCGGTGCTTCTTCTGCAGGTACCGTCACAAAAGCTTCTTCCCTGCTGAAAGAGGTTTACAACCCGAAGGCCGTCATCCCTCACGCGGCGTCGCTGCATCAGGCTTTCGCCCATTGTGCAATATTCCCCACTGCTGCCTCCCGTAGGAGTCTGGGCCGTGTCTCAGTCCCAGTGTGGCCGGTCGCCCTCTCAGGCCGGCTACCCGTCGTCGCCTTGGTAGGCCATTACCCCACCAACAAGCTGATAGGCCGCGAGTCCATCCACCACCGATAAATCTTTCCACCAACACCCCATGCGAGGGTCGGTCGTATCCAGTATTAGACGCCGTTTCCAGCGCTTATCCCAGAGTGGAGGGCAGGTTACTCACGTGTTACTCACCCGTTCGCCACTGATCCACGAGTGCAAGCACTCGCTTCACCGTTCGACTTGCATGTGTTAAGCACGCCGCCAGCGTTCGTCCTGAGCCAGGATCAAACTCTCCGTAGAAAATATTGATACTGGCAGAGCAGAATGAGTCGCTGGACTCATCTTCTCGCCAAAGAAATCAACCAAACACACCCACAACCACACTCACACCGAAGCGCAAGCAAGCCATGGATGCGAAAGGGATACAACAAAAATAATTTGGCATCGATTCATGACACACTGTTGAGTTCTCAAGGACCAAACACTCCCCAAAACCCACCGCACACTCACAACCGTGAGCACCAGTGCGATCTCGTTCAGGGGCGATCCACCACGTTACACCATCCGGCAGTCAGCCGCAAACCCGATCACAACCAACCAGGCACGACCCACCAACACACGAAGCAACCAGTGGAGCCACCCAGACCAGACAACAACCCACACGCAGCACGCTGGCGAACCAGACTCACAACCACTCTCGCGGGCCACCCGTCCGGGCAACGAGGAGGAACAATACACACACCTGAGCCCAGGCACAACTTGGCGCGCTGCCGCGGGTTTTGAGGCCCCGGTCGTGGCCGCGGGCTCAGCCGTGGGTCCTCACGACGCTCGACTCGACCCTCGCTCAGGTGCCGGGAGCAGTTCCGCCACGGCCGTGCTGAGGTGCCGCGCCAGCTGCAGTCCCCGCAGCGGTCCCCCGCCCGAGGCCAGCACCCCCGCACGCTGGTGCAGTGCTACGCCCAGGCTCGCCGCGTCGTGGGGCGTCACGCCGAGAGCCAGCAGGGCACCGATCGCCCCGGCCAGCAGGTCCCCAGTCCCAGCGGTGGCCATCCAGGCAGTTCCCCCGTCCAGAACGCTCACCCCCTGATTCCGGTCCCCTGAAGCCGGGACCACCACGGTGCACGCACCCTTCACCACGACCGTCACTCCCCACCGGTCCGCGGCCTCGAGCCCGGCCCCCACCGGGTCGGACTCCACGTCGGTGCGCTCCCACCCGAGCAGCCCCGCCAGCTCCCCGGCGTGCGGAGTGAGAACCGTGGCCGAACCGGCCGGGCGCTCGACGACCAGGGCGAGTGCTCCCGCATCGAGGACGCACGGCTCGGGACGCCGGGCGAGCTCGCGCATCTCCTCCCTGCGCGCCCGGTCGTCACCCGAGGTGCCGGGCCCCAGCAGCCAGGCCTGGACCCGCCCCTGACCGGGGACCACCTCGGGGCACCGGGCCAGGACCTGGTCGGTGGCACGCTGCGGGCCCGCGTACCGGACCATGCCCACACCGGTGTGCAGGGCGGCCGAACAGGTCAGCACCGCAGCCCCCGGGTAGGCGTCGCTCCCGGCCACCACGCCCAGCACGCCCCGCGAGTACTTGTGGTCCGCGGGGGTGGGCCAGGGGTAGGACCCCGCGAGGTCGTGGTGGTCCATCTCGCGCACGGCCGGTGGCTCCCCCGAGACGTCCGCCCCGAGGGGCGCGATGACCACCTCGCCGCAGGCCCTCCGGGTCCCCGGCAGCAGGTGCACCGGTTTGGCGGTGATCGGCGCCACCGTCGTGTCGGCCCGGATGAACTCACCGGGATGCGTCGGCTGCCGGCCGTCCGGGTCGGCGCCGCTGGGCAGGTCGACCGCCACCACGTGCGGGGCCGTGGCCCCCTCTCGCAGCCCGTCGAGCCAGACCGCGAGCTCGGCAGCGAGGCCGGTCAGACCCGGGCGACCGGACAGGCCCACGATGCCGTCGACCACCACGTCCCCCGGTCCCCAGGAGACACCCCCGGGGCGGCGCGGGGGGTGCTCCCACTCCCCCGGGTCCAGAACCTGCGCCCCGGCCTGACGCGCCGCGGCCAGCCCGTCCTCGTGAGCGTGCTCGGCCACGAGCAACGCCGTGCAGGGGTGCCCCGACTCCCCCGCCAGCATTGCCAGGCTCCACAGCGCGTCGCCGCCGTTGTCCCCCGGCCCCACCAGCGCCAGCACCCTGCCCCCGTCGCCGAGCTGGTGGTCCACTGCCTTGGCAACCGCCCGGGCGGCACGCTGCATGAGCGTGCCGTCGCGGAACAGCTCGCCCTGCGCCTGCTCGATGCGGCGCACGTCGTCCGGGTGGTGGGCTGCTCGCACCTCAGTCCCCCTCCGCGACGACGCTGGCCACCGCCACACCGGCGTCGTGCGAGAGCGAGACGTGCCAGCGGGTGACACCCAGTTCGGCCGCTACCCGGGCCGCCTCCCCGGTCACGCGCAGGACCGGCCGGCCCTGGTCACCGCGGAGGACCTCCGCCTGCAGGAAGCCCAGCCCCGGAGGTGAACCCAACGCCTTGGCCACCGCCTCCTTGGCGGCGAAGCGGGCGGCGAGCGACTCCAGCGGGAGGTCGCGCTCCGCATCGGTGAAGAGGCGGGCAGCCAGGGCGGGCGTGCGTGCCAGGGCGCGGCCCAGCCGCTGCACCTCGACCACGTCGGTCCCGAGCCCCACGATCACCGCCCCGCCTCCGGTGCAGGAGACGGGGCGGCGGTCGTGGAACGGGTCATGCGCTGGGACGGTCGGTCACTCGACGGTGACGGACTTGGCCAGGTTGCGCGGCTGGTCGACGTCCAAGCCCTTGGCCGTGGACAGGTGCAGCGAGAACAGCTGCAGCGGGATGATGGCCAGCAGCGGCTGCAGCAGCGGCGTGGAGGCCGGGATGCGGATGACCTCGTCGGCGAAGGGCACCACCTGCTCGTCGCCCTCCTCGGCGATCACCAGCGTGCGAGCACCGCGGGCCCGGATCTCCTGGATGTTCGAGACCACCTTGCCGTGCAGCCCGTGGGGGGCGTCCGTCGGCGGCACCACGATGAACACCGGCTGCCCCGGCTCGATGAGGGCGATCGGGCCGTGCTTCAGCTCGCCGGCCGCGAAGCCCTCCGCGTGGATGTAGGCGAGTTCCTTCAGCTTGAGCGCGCCCTCCATCGCGATGGGGTAGCCCACGTTGCGCCCGAGGAAGAGCACCGAGCGGGTGTCGGCCATGAAGCGCGCGATCTCCTCGATGCGTGCCGTGTCCGCCAGGAGCTCGTCGATCTTCTCGGGGATGGCGTGCAGGTCCTTGAGCACCTTGCCCGCCTCGTCGGCGTACTCGCCGCCCTTGAGCTGGGCGAAGTAGAGCCCCAGCACGTAGCAGGCGGTGATCTGCGCGACGAAGGCCTTGGTGGAGGCCACCGCGATCTCGGGGCCGGCGTGCGTGTAGAGCACGGCGTCGGACTCGCGCGGGATGCTCGAGCCGTGGCTGTTGCAGATGGACAGTGTGCGGGCGCCCAGCTCCTTGGCGTGACGGACGGCCATCAGCGTGTCCATGGTCTCGCCCGACTGCGAGATGGAGACCACGAGGGTGTTGGGGTCCAGCACCGGGTCGCGATAGCGGAACTCGTGGGCGAGGTCGACCTCGACCGGGATGCGGGCCCAGTGCTCGATGCCGTACTTGGCCACCATGCCCGCGTAGGCGGACGTGCCGCAGGCGATGATGATGATCTTGTTGACCTGGCGCAGCGCGTCCTCGGAGACCTTGATCTCGTCCAGGGTCAACAGGCCCTCGGCGTCCGTCCGGCCCAGCAGGGTGTCGCGCACCGCGTGGGCCTGGTCGTTGATCTCCTTCTCCATGAAGGTGTCGTAGCCGCCCTTCTCGGCGGCCGCGGCGTCCCAGGTGACCTCGAAGGGCTTGCCCTCGGCGGGGGTGCCGTCGAAGTTGATGACCGTCACCGCATCAGCGGTGATGGTGGCGATCTGGTCCTGGTCCATCTCCATCGCCTGCTTGGTGTGGCTGATGAAGGCGGCGACGTCGGAGCCGAGGTAGTTCTCACCGTCCCCGAGGCCGATGACCAGCGGGGAGTTGCGACGGGCACCCACGACGGTCCCCGGCGAGTCCGCGTGGACCGCGAGCAGGGTGAACGCGCCCTCGAGGCGGTTCACCACGGTGCGCATGGCCTCGGTGAGGTCGCCGGCGTAGTGCTTGGACAGCAGGTGGGCCACGACCTCGGTGTCGGTCTCGGAGGTGAAGGTGGTCCCCTCCGCCTCGAGCTCCTCACGCAGGGAGTGGAAGTTCTCGATGATGCCGTTGTGGATGAGGGCGAGCTTGCCGTCCTGCCCGCCGCGGTGCGGGTGGGCATTCTCGTCGGTGGGACCACCGTGCGTGGCCCACCGGGTGTGCCCGATCGCCGTGTCGGTGGCCGGCATCTGGTGGTTCCGGAGCTCGTTCTCCAGGTTCACCAGCTTGCCGGCCTTCTTGGCGATCTCGACGTGGTCGTCGCCGACCAGCGCCACACCAGCGGAGTCATACCCGCGGTACTCGAGGCGGGCCAGGCCCTCCATGACGACATCCAGGGCGCGCTCGTTCTTGTCGCGTCCGACGAAACCCACGATTCCACACATGGCGTCCACACTAACCGAGTCGCGGCCCGCGGCGTGGATCGCCCGTGGTGGGGCGCGGCACATCCACCGGTCGGCGTGCAGAATGGCGCGCATGGCCAACGGCACCGTGACCCACTCCCCCTACGTCGAGCTCGACCGAGACGACTGGGCCCGGCTGCGGCAGTCGCACCCGATGAGCCTCTCCGCCAACGACGTCCAGCGCATCGAGGGCCTGGGGGACCGGATCAGCGTGGAGGAGGTCGAGCAGATCTACCTGCCCCTGTGCCGGTTGATCAACCTGTACGTCACCAACTCGCAGCGGTTGCGCGCCACCACCAACCAGTTCCTCGGCGAGTCGACCGCCCGGACGCCCTTCATCATCGGGGTGGCCGGCTCGGTCGCGGTGGGCAAGTCCACCACCGCCCGCCTGCTGCACGACCTGATGGCCCGCTGGCCCGAGACCCCCGACGTGCAGCTGGTGACCACCGACGGCTTCCTGTACCCCAACGCCGAGCTGGAGCGCCGCGGGCTCATGGACCGCAAGGGCTTCCCCGAGAGCTACGACCGCCGCAAGCTGCTGCGCTTCGTCTCCGCGGTCAAGGCGGGCTCCCCCGAGGTCAGCGCGCCGGTGTACTCGCACCTCGTGTACGACATCGTCCCCGACGAGAGCGTCGTCGTGCGCCAGCCGGACGTGCTGATCGTGGAGGGGCTCAACGTGCTCCAGCCCCCCGTGCCCCGCCGCGACGGCCTCGCCGGACTGGCCGTGAGCGACTTCTTCGACTTCTCGGTGTACGTGGACGCACGCACCGAGGACGTCAAGCGGTGGTACCTGGATCGCTTCCAGAAGCTGCGGACCACCGCATTCGCCGACCCGGACTCCTACTTCCATCGGTACGCGGACATGTCGGCCCACGACGCGGAGGAGTTCGCCCTCTCGGTCTGGGACTCCATCAATGGGCCCAACCTGCAGCAGAACATCGCACCGACCCGGGGCCGTGCCACCGCCGTGCTGAGCAAGGGCTCGGACCACTCCGTGCGGCGGGTGCTGCTGCGGAAGGTGTAGACGGCGCCAGGGGCCGGGCCCACCCCATCGTCCTGCGATGATGGGGACATGACTGAGTACCGCACTGAACACGACTCCATGGGTGAGATGCAGGTGCCGGCCGAGGCGCTCTACGGCGCCTCGACCGCACGCGCCGTGGAGAACTTCCCGATCTCCGGCCGCCCCGTGCCCGGCGCCGTCATCCACGCCTTCGGCCAGCTCAAGGCCGCCGCGGCCCGCGCCAACGCCGAGCTGGGCAACCTGGACCAGGCCAAGGCCGACGCCATCGTGGCCGCCGCCGAGGCCGTGGCCCGTGGCGAGCACGACGAGCACTTCCCGGTGGACATCTTCCAGACCGGGTCGGGCACCTCGACGAACATGAACTCCAACGAGGTCATCGCCACCCTGGCCCGCCAGGCGGGCACCGACGTGCACCCCAACGACGACGTGAACATGGGGCAGTCCTCCAACGACACCTTCCCCACCGCCATGCGGGTGGCGATGGTGCAGGGCGTGGCCGAGCGCCTGGAGCCCGCGCTGAAGACGCTGCAGAAGGCACTCGAGGCCAAGGCGACGGAGTTCGCCGAGGTGGTCAAGGCCGGCCGCACCCACCTGATGGACGCCGTCCCGGTGACCCTGGGCCAGGAGTTCGGGGGCTACGCCCGCCAGATCGAGCTCGGCCGGGAGCGCCTCGCCCAGGCCGCGCAGGCCGTCGCCGAGCTGCCGCTGGGCGGTACCGCGGCAGGCACCGGTCTGAACGCCCACCCGGAGTTCGCCGGCAAGGCGATCGCCGACCTCTCACGCCAGGTCGGAGTGGACATGCGCGAGGCAGCAGACCACTTCGAGGCCCAGTCGACGCAGGACGCCGTGGTGCACCTCTCGGCAGCCACCCGCCTGCTCGCGGTCAGCCTGACCAAGATCTGCAACGACCTGCGGTGGATGGGCTCCGGCCCCCGCGCCGGCCTGGGCGAGCTGCGCCTACCAGAGCTGCAGCCCGGCTCCTCGATCATGCCCGGCAAGGTGAACCCCGTCGTGCCCGAGGCCACGCTGATGGTGTGCGCCCGCGTGATCGGCAACGACGCCACCATCGCCTTCGGCGGCGCGTCCGGCTCGTTCGAGCTGAACGTGATGCTGCCGGTCATGGCCACCGACATGCTCGACTCGATCGACCTGCTGGCCGGGGCGAGCCGCGTGCTGGCCGACCGGTGCGTGAGCGGGCTGGAGGCCAACACCGAGCAGCTGGCCGAGTACGCCGGCGCCTCCACCGCCATCGTGACGGCACTCAACTCGGCGATCGGCTACGAGGCGGCCTCCAAGGTGGCCAAGCAGTCCTTGGCCGAGAAGAAGACCGTGCGCCAGGTGGTCATCGACCGCGGCCACGTGGAGAACGGCGACCTCACCGAGGAGCAGCTGGACCAGGCGCTCGACCTGCTGGGCATGGCCACGCCGCACGGCCGCTGATCGACGGCCCCGGTGGCTCCGGACCCCGGGAGCCCGGCCTGGGCGCGAGGAAGGCCCCCACCGCGTGGTGGGGGCCTTCCTCGTGCGGCCAGTGGCCGGCGCCCCGGAGGGGCCACCGGGTGGCTCAGTACCAGTTGTGCGCCTCGGAGTGGGCCCACGCGCCGCAGGGGGTGCCGTAGCGGCCGCTGATGTAACCCAGGCCCCACTCGATCTGCGTGGCCGGGTTGGTGCGCCAGTCGGCACCCGCCGAGGCCATCTTGTGGCCGGGCAGCGCCTGCGGGATGCCGTAGGCGCCGGAGCTCGGGTTGGTGGCGTTCCAGGTCCACCGGCTCTCACGCGTGAACAGGTTGTCGAGGCACTGGAACTCGGCAGAACTCCACCCGCGGGCGGCGACCATGGCGCGCCCGATGGACCGGGCGTCACCCTTGGGGGCCGGCGCCGGGCGCTCCTTCGCACGCTCACGCTCGCGCTCACGGGCCCGCTCGCGCTCGGCCTCGCGCTTGCGCTCCTCGGCGGCCTCGCGCTTGCGCTCCTCGGCGGCCTCGCGCTTGCGCTCCTCGGCGGCCTCGCGGGCACGGCGCTCGTGCTCGGCGTACTCGCGTTGGCGCTGGGCCTCGCGCTCGGCACGCTCCTGCGCGGCCTTCTCCGCAGCGCGGCGCTCGGCGGCAGCCTTCTCGGCAGCGGCCTTGCGCGCAGCGCGCTCCTGGGCAGCCTTCTCAGCAGCCTTGCGCTCGGCGCGCTCCTGCGCAGCCTTCTCAGCAGCCTTGCGCTCAGCGCGCTCCTGGGCAGCCTGCTCAGCGGCCTTGCGCTCGGCAGCAGCCTTCGCGGCAGCGGCCTTCTTGGCGGCAGCCTTGCGCTCAGCCCGCTCCTGCGCAGCCTTCTCAGCAGCCTTCCGCTCGGCGCGCTCCTGGGCAGCCTGCTCAGCGGCCTTGCGCTCGGCAGCAGCCTTCGCGGCAGCGGCCTTCTTGGCGGCAGCCTTGCGCTCAGCCCGCTCCTGCGCAGCCTTCTCAGCAGCCTTCCGCTCGGCGCGCTCCTGGGCAGCCTGCTCAGCGGCCTCGCGCTCGGCGGCGCGCTCCGCGGCAGCCTGCTGGGCGGCCTTCTTCTCGGCGGCCTTCTCCGCGGCCTTGCGCTGCGCTCGCAGCTCGGCGGCCTTCTTCGCCTCTGCGCGCTCCTGGGCAGCCTGCTCGGCTGCCTCCCGCTCGGCTGCGGCGCGGGCCTCGGCCTTGCGCGCGGCTTCGCGGCGCGCCTTCTCGGCGCGCTCCGCGGCGGCCTCCCGGGCGGCCTTCTTGGCGGCGCGCTCCGCGGCCTGTGCGTCGGAACGGCTGGCGCGCTCCTCACGGTCGTCGGCCTTCACCTCGTGGTTCAGGGCCGCAGCGGTGTTCTCCGGCTGCGGGTCCGACGGAAGCGTCGAGACCGTCACACCTGCCACGGAGGCCAGGGTCGTCACGGCGACGGCTGCACCGGCAACCGGGTGGCGGCGCACGACGTTCAGGCCGCGCTGGGGCGCATTCTCAGGGGTCACGTTCATCGACTTCCTTCGGAGATCACGGCCGGGAAGGGACATCCCAGACCTCTGAGCTCCACTCGATGGGGTCGGAGCTCCTGCCCATCGCCTGCGGGACAGCAGACACAGGGGCAGACCCGACACTGTTGCGCATCCTCTACCGCTGGTCAAACTCGCCGGGCGTCCACCTGGGGGTGGACACCGGCCAAGGTCGCCGTCGGCGTGGCGGCTCAGGGCTCCAGCAGCTCCGTGACCAGGGCGGCAATCGGCGAACGCTCCGAACGGGTGAGGGTCACGTGGGCGAACAGCGGCCGGCCCTTGAGGGTCTCGATGACGGCGGCCACACCGTCGTGACGCCCCACCCGCAGGTTGTCGCGCTGCGCGACGTCGTGGGTCAGCACCACCCGGCTGTTCTGCCCGATGCGGGAGAGCACGGTCAGCAGGACGTTGCGCTCGAGGGACTGGGCCTCGTCCACGATCACGAACGCATCGTGGAGCGACCGGCCCCGGATGTGCGTGAGCGGCAGGACCTCGATGAGACCGCGCTCCACGACCTCCTCGACCACCTCGCGGGAGACCACCGCCCCCAGGGTGTCGAACACCGCCTGCGCCCAGGGCCCCATCTTGTCGTTCTCGCTGCCCGGGAGGTAGCCGAGCTCCTGCCCGCCCACCGGGTACAGCGGACGGAAGACGACGACCTTGCTCTGCTGTCGACGCTCCATCACGGCCTCCAGCCCCGCGCACAGGGCGAGGGCGGACTTGCCCGTCCCCGCGTGGCCACCCAGGGAGACGATCCCCACATCGGGGTCGAGCAGCAGGTCGAGCGCCACCCGCTGCTCCGCGCTGCGGCCGTGCAGCCCGAAGGCGTCCCGGTCGCCCCGCACCAGGCGCAGCGCCCCGTCCGGGGAGACCCTGGCCAGCCCGGAAGACGACGGGGAACCCAGCACCACACCGGTGTGGCAGGGCAGGCCCAGTGCGTCGTCGACCACCACGCGCCCCTCGTCGTACAGCGCGTCCATCTCCTGCGGCGCGACGTCCAGCGAGGTCATGCCCGTCCACCCGGAGTCGACCGCCATCTCATTGCGGTACTCCTGGGCCTCGAGGCCGCACGCCGAGGCCTTCACCCGCATGGGCAGGTCCTTGGACACGACGCACACGTCCTGCCCCTCATCGGCCAGGTTGCGGGCCACGGACAGGATGCGGGTGTCGTTGTCCCCCAGTCGGAAGCCCACCGGCAGGGAGGACGAGTCGGTGTGGTTCAGCTCCACGTGCAACCAGCCGCCCCCCTCGGTGGGGACGGGCTGGTCGAGTTGCCCGTGGCGAATGCGCAGGTCGTCCAGGATGCGCAGGGCACTGCGTGCGAAGTAGCCGAGCTCGGGGTGGTGGCGCTTGGCCTCCAGCTCGGAGATCACCACGACCGGCAGGACCACGTCGTGCTCGGCGAAGCGCATCATGGCCCGCGGGTCCGAGAGGAGCACCGAGGTGTCGACCACGTAGGTGCGGGTCACGGCCGGGGAGCCCTCGCCCACCGGAGACACCCCACCGGCCACCTCACCCCCCTCCGTCTTGCGCTGCGCGGGGAGCTGCTGGTGACCGGTCATGACGCCTCCTGTCCCGCATCGGGGGACGACGCGGATCGACTCGCTGACACCCCCGAACCTAGGGGCTGGCCGGCCCCAGGACGGCCGTGCACGCGCCCCGCGCCAAGGGTTGTCCTGCTGTTCACCGGCCGTTCAGCCGCGTCCCGTCCCCCGGTGACCGCGCTCCGACTCAGCGCCCGTAGCGGCGTTCCCGTTCCGCGTAGGCCCGCAGGGCGCGCAGGAAGTCCACGCGGCGGAAATCGGGCCAGTAGGCCTCACAGAAGTAGTACTCGCTCTTCTCGCTCTGCCAGAGCAGGAATCCGCTCAGGCGCTGCTCGCCGGAGGTGCGGATCACCAGGTCCGGGTCCGGCTGCCCCTTCGTGTACAGGTGCTCGCCGATCGCCTCGGGAGTCATGCGCTCGGCGGCCTCGGCCAGGCTGACCCCGCAGGCGTCCCATTCGCGCAACAGGGCAGCCACCGCATCGCTGATCTCCTGCCGCCCCCCATAGCTGATGGCGACGTTCACCAGCAGCCCGTCGACCTCGGCGGTCTGGCGCACCGCGTCCTCGAGCACATCCCGACTCGCGTCGGGCAGCAGCCCCAAGGCACCCACGAGGTGGAGGCGCCAGCGGCCGGTGGCGGCCAGGTCGCACACGGCCTTCTCGATGATCCGCAGGAGCGGCTCCAGCTCGGCGGCCGGGCGCTGCAGGTTGTCTGTCGAGAGCATCCACAGGGTCACGACCTCGATGCCCAGCTCCTCGCACCAGTCGAGGAAGGGCTCGATGTTCTCCGCCCCCGCCCGGTGGCCCGCGGCAGGGTCCGAGCCGCGTGCCCGCGCCCACCGCCGGTTGCCGTCCAGCATCACCCCGACGTGGCAGGGCAGGCGGTCGGTGTCCAGGTCCTGCGAGATCCGCTGCTCGTAGGCGCCGTAGACCAGGCCGCGCACGCGGCCCGCGGAGCCCCGGGTCGACTCACTCACGCGGGCGGTCCACCGGGGCCGTCTCGTCGCCATCGTCCTGGCGGGGCGGGCCCTGCGGCGCCTCGTCCGTGGACGGGCGGCCCGGCTCCGCGGGGCGTCGTGCCTGCTGCTCGTGCTGCCGCTGCAGGTAGTTCACGCGTCGCAGGTGGCGGGTCATGCTCCACCCCAGCGCCCAGACCGCGAGCGCCAGCAGGAACATGGCGAGGAAGGCACCCAGACCCCCCGTGATGGAAACGTTCGTGTCAGCCCCACCGTCGGTCAGGAACTGCCTCATCACGCGTTCTCCTTCGCCTCGACACGACCGTCGTACTCCATGCGGGCCCACGATGCCGTGCGCGCCAACTCGTCGGCGGCAGCGACATCCGTCGGGATCCCCGCGAAGAGGTCCGACTCGGGGATCTCGGTGGGGACCAGGGACACGGCGAGCTCGTAGTCCTCGTACGGGTAGGCCTTGCGCTGCACCTCCAGCGGGACGCTGAAGAACCAGCCATCGGGGTCGATCTGCGTGGCGTGCGCACGGAGCGCCTCGTCACGCCCCTCGAAGAAGTCAGCCGCCTCGATCCGCGTGGTCAGCCTCCGTCGCGGGCGGTCCTTCATCCGTTCGATCCACTCCGCGTACGGGGAGTCCAGCCCCGCCTCCTCGCACCCGGCGTGCAGGGCCTCGATGCGTTCGGGGTTGAAGCCGGAGTTGTAGTACACCTTCAGCGGCCGCCAGGGCTCCCCCGCGTGCTCGAAGCGCTCGGGGTCGCCCGCGGCCTCGACCGCGGCCATCGTGACCCGGTGGGTCATGATGTGGTCGGGGTGGGGGTAACCACCGTTCTCGTCGTAGGTCGTCACCACGTGCGGGCGCACCTCGCGGATGACGCGCACCAGGGCCTCGGTGGTGACCTCCAGGGGCTCCAGGGCGAAGCACCCGTCCGGCAGCGCGGGCAGCGGGTCACCCTCCGGAAGGCCGGAGTCGACGAAGCCCAGCCAGACGTGGTCGACGCCGAGGATCTCCTGCGCCCGCGCCATCTCCCGGCGACGTACCTCGACGATGTTGCGCAGGACCTGCGCGTCGTCCTGCAGGCGGGGGTTCAGGACGTCACCCCGCTCGCCACCGGTGCAGGAGACGACCGTGACCGGGTGGCCGGCCGCGGTGTACCGCAGCGTGGTGGCGGCGCCCTTGCTGGACTCGTCGTCGGGGTGTGCGTGGACGGCGAGCAGTCGGAGCTGGTCGGTCACGGAACGCCTTTCTGGTCACGGAGGAGGGCAGGTCCACCGACCGCGGGGCCGATGGACCACAATGGTGCGTCCCCCATTGTCCCCCATGACCCACCGGGCCCCACGGGCCGGGAGGGCACCGACGTGATCGGAAGGACCGCCCTGATGCCGTCGACCACCCCCCGCGGGAGCTCATCCGAGGCAGCGCGACGCCGCCGCTGGTGGATCATCGGCATCGTCGGCGTGGGCCTGGCCACCGCCCTGGTGATCTGGTACGGCCTCGCCCTGACGACCGGCAAGCCGAACTGGTTCTACGCCGGCCAGGAGGACATCACCGACAGCTCGGTGACCGTCATCTACGACGTCCACCGCGAGCCCGGGCGCGAGGTCGTCTGCCGCCTGGTGGCCGAGAGCGAGACCCACGAGATCGTCGGCAGCCGCGAGGTCACCGTGCCCGCCCACCCGGAGGGCTCCACGCGCGAGCGCACCACCCTGCAGACCACCTCCCGACCGCTGGTCGGGAACGTCACCGGGTGCTGGTACCCGGAGGACTGACGCCACCCACCGCCCCGTACCCACCCCTGGACCGCCGGCCACCCGATCTGGCGTCCCCCGCCGGGTCGATGGCGCTCCGGACCCCTGCCGCGTAGACTGCTCGATCACACCCACGTACACCCAGGTCCGGTCGCGAAGCTGGCGGCCGGACCTTTCCGCAGTCCCGGCCCGGAACTCCTCCGGCCACGGACCGCCACTCTGCTAAGGAGAGTGATCATGGCTGACGCCACCCAGGAGACGACCTACCTGACCCGGGCTGCCTACGAGCGCCTGAACGCCGAGCTCGAGCAGCTCAAGGGCGAGGGGCGCCGCGAGATCGCACACCGCATCGAGGACGCCCGCTCCGAGGGCGACCTCAAGGAGAACGGTGGCTACCACGCCGCCAAGGAGGAGCAGGGGAAGATGGAGGGCCGCATCGCGCAGCTCACCACCCTGCTCCAGAACGCCGAGGTGGGCGAGGAGCCGCCGGCCGACGACGGCGTGGTGGAGCCCGGCATGATCGTGACCATCGAGATGTTCGGCGAGACCGAGACCTTCCTGTTCGGCAACCGCGAGATCGCCGACGGGGACGACATGGAGGTCTACTCCGAGCGCTCCCCGCTGGGCAAGGCCATCGACGGCCGCAACCAGGGCGAGACCATCGGGTACGAGGCCCCCAACGGCAAGAAGATCGACGTCAAGATTATCGAGGTGCGCCCCTACGAGGGCTGAGCCACCCCATTGACGCACGTGGGCCCCGCCGGGATGATCCGGCGGGGCCCACGTGCGTCACGGCGGGGGTCGAACGCCGTCAGCGCTGGCCGGCGCGCTGGTACTGGAGGGTCGCCAACGGCGCGAACACCCCGACCAGGATCACCAGCCAGATCAGCGTGTAGACGATGGGGTGCTGCAACGCCCAGGTGTAGCGGTCCGGCTCCAGGCCCGGCATGTTGTTGCCGAACAGGTCTCGCACGGACTGGGTGAGGGTGGAGATCGGGTTCCACCCAGCGATCGCCCGCAGCACCGAGGGGAACTGCTCCGGCGGCGCGAAGGCGTTGGAGATGAAGGTCAGGGGGAACAGGACCATGAAGGTCGCGTTGTTCAGCACCTCCGGGGTGCGCACCAGCAGGCCCAGGAAGGCCATCACCCAGGAGAAGGCGTAGGCGAAGCCCAGCATCAGGGCGAACCCGGCGACGGCCTCCCAGAAGCCGCCGGTGATCCGCCAGCCGATGACCAGACCGGTCACCGACATGATGACCAGGACCAGGACGTTGTTGATCAGGTCCGCCAGGGTGCGCCCCAGCAGGACCGCCGAAGGGGCCATGGGGAGGGTGCGGAAGCGGTCGATGATGCCCTTCTGCATGTCCTCGGCCAGCGACGAGCCGGTGATCGTGGACCCGAACAGGATGGTCTGGGCGAAGATGCCCGCGATGAGGAAGCTGCGGTAGTTCGCCCCGTCGCCCCCACCGATCGCCGCCCCGAAGACGTAGCCGAAGAGCACGATGAACATGATCGGCTGGAACAGCGTGAAGAGGATCAGGTCGGGGACGCGCTTGAGCTGGATCAGGTTGCGCCGCAGGATGGTCAGGCCGTCGGTGACGAGGTTCATGCCGTGCCTCCCGGGGTGCGTGCGTCTGCTCGTTCGTCCTGCCGTGCACCCTCGTCCGCCCCGTGGCCCGTGAGCGTGAGGAAGGCGTCGTCCAGGGTCGGACGGCGGACCCCGATGTCCTGCACGACCACACCGCGCTCGTCGAACTCTCGGACCGCCTCCAGCAGCGTCCTGGTGCCCTGGGAGATGGCGACGGTCGCCCGCCGCGTGTGTGCGTCGACCTCCACCTCGCCCCGGCCGACCCGGTCGAGGATGGCTGCGGCCTGCTGCAGGTGGGTGGAGTCCTCCACCACCACCTCCAGGCGCTCCCCACCGACCATGTCCTTGAGGTCGTCGGCGGTGCCGCTGGCGATCACGCGCCCGGAGTCGACCACCACGATGTCGTCGGCCAGCTTGTCGGCCTCCTCCAGGTACTGGGTGGTCAGCACCAGCGTCGTCCCCGCGGTCACCAGGTCACGGATGATGTTCCACATCTCGCCGCGGCTGCGTGGGTCCAGGCCGGTGGTCGGCTCGTCCAGGAAGATGACCTCCGGCTCGGCGACCAGTGCACACGCGAGGTCGAGCCGACGCCGCATGCCCCCGGAGTAGGTCTTGCTGGGACGGTTGGCCGCGTCGGTGAGGCTGAAGCGCTCCAGCAGCTCGTCGGCCCGGCCCTTCGACCGCGCCCTGCCGAGGTGGTAGAGCTCGCCGATCATCCGGAGGTTCTCCCGGCCGGTCAGGTGCTGGTCCACGGCGGCGTACTGGCCGGAGACGCCGATGCGGCGGCGCACCTCCTGCGGCTCGGCGAACACGTCGAAGCCCGCCACCCGGGCCCGCCCCTCGTCCGGCCGCAACAACGTGGTCAGCGCCCGCACGGTGGTGGTCTTGCCGGCGCCGTTCGGTCCGAGGACGCCCAGCACGGTGCCCCGCGGGACCGCCAGGCTCACCCCATCGAGCGCGCGCACCTCCTTGTACTGCTTCACCAGGCCCTCGGCCCAGACAGCGTGATCATCCATGTGCTCAGTGTGTACCCGGCCACCGACGACCACCCCCACCCAGCGGGCGGTGTACATCACACCCGGGCGCGGGGCCGGAGGTGCACCGGCCGGGGAGCCAGTGGGACGATGAGCGCATGGCACACCTCATCGACCCCGGTACCCCGCACGCCGTCCTCGGTACGCCGATGGGCACTTGGCCCGACGGCTCCGAGGTGATCCACGTCGCCGCCGGCTGCTTCTGGGGTGTCGAACGCTTCTACTGGCAGCTGCCCGGTGTGGTCACGACCTCCGTCGGCTACATGGGCGGCACGGACCGCCGGCCGACCTACCCGTCGGTGTGCACCGGGACCACCGGCCACGCCGAGACGGTGGAGGTGGTCTTCGACCCGTCCCGGGTCACGGTGGACGAGGTCCTGAAGGTGTTCTGGGAGAACCACGACCCCACCCAGGGCGACCGGCAGGGGAACGACATCGGCAGCCAGTACCGCTCGGCCATCTTCTGCACCACGGAGCACCAGGTCGCGGTGGCCGAGGCCACCCGCGCGGCCATCCAGGAGCAGCTCACCGCCGCCGGCCACGGGGCCGTCACCACCGAGATCGTGGGGCCGGATGACAGCGGCGAGTACCACCTGGCCGAGGAGCGCCACCAGCAGTACCTGCACAAGAACCCCGACGGGTACTGCAACCACGGCCCCAACGGCATGAGCTGCCCCGTGGGTCTGGTGGACCTGCCCGCCCAGACCGATGTGGAGCCGCCCCGCGCCTGAGGCGACGGGGCGGGCGCCTCACCAGGCCGGCGCGTCCCCCCGCTCGGCGAGGTACTGCAGGATGGCTCGCACCCGGCGGTTCTCCTCACCCGGCGCCAGGTGCAGCTTGGCGAAGATGTTGGACACGTGCTTGGCCACCGCCGCAACGGACAGGAACAGCTCGGAGGCGATCTCCGCGTTGGAGAGCCCGCGCGCCATGAGCTCGAGCACCTCGCGCTCCCGCGGCGTGAGCTCCCCCAGGCCCGACGCGCCCGTGCGCATCATCGCCCGCGTCACCTCGGGGCCGGTCACCACCCCGCCGGACAGGATGATCTCCAGCGAGGCCACGAAGTCCTCCACCTGCGCCACCCGGTCCTTGAGGAGGTACCCGGCACCGCCGGAGCCGTGCAACCCGAACAGCCGCTGGGCGTGCACGGGCACCACGTACTGGCTCACGACGAGCACCGAGAGCTCCGGGAACTGCTCCTTGAGGTCGGCCGCCACCCGGATGCCGTCGTCCGTCATGGTCGGGGGCATGCGGGCGTCGGTGACCACACCGTCGGGCAGGGCCCCCGCAGCAGCGAGCTCGCGCACCCGGTCGGCCAGGTCGTCCGCCCGGGAGACCTGGGCCACCACCTCGTAGCCCCGGCGCTCCAGCAGGCCCACCAGCCCCTCGCGCAGGATCGCCGAGTCGTCCGCCACCACCAGCCGTGCGCTCACACCGTCACTCCCGTCTCTCCCCGCATGAGGAGCAACGGTATCGAGGCAGCCACCTGGGTGGGGCCACCCGGTGGGGAGGTCACGCTGACCGTGCCCCCGAAGGCCGCGATGCGCTCGCGCAGCCCCGCCAGCCCTCCCCCGGGCACGAGGGTGGCCCCGCCGGGCCCGGTGTCCACGACCGAGACGCGCAGATCCGCATCGGCACCGAGCAGCACGGTGACAGGCGCCCCCGGCGCGTGCTTGGCGGCGTTCGCAAGGGCCTCGCAGGCGAAGAACCAGGCGGACACCAGCACGCCCTCGGGCACCTCGGGGAGCGGGTGCGGACAGACGATGCGGACCTGCTGGGGGCTGCGATCGGCCACTTCCTGCAGCGCGGGGGCCAGACCCTGTTCCAGCAGAGTGGCCGGATGGATCCCCCGAACCGTCGACCGGAGCGCGTCCAGTCCGCTGGAGAGCTGCTCCCCCGCCCGGGCCAGCATGTCCTGCAGCTCCGGGTCCTGCTGGGCCGCAGGGAGGAGTCGGGCCTCGCCGAGCAGCATCGCCGCCGCCACCATGTACTGCTGGGCCCCGTCGTGGAGATCGCGCTCGATGCGCTGCCTCTCCACCTCGTAGGCCTCGACGATCACCCGCCTCGATGCGGTCAGGTCGGCGATGCGCCGGTCGGCCTCCTCCTCGTAGGAGAGGTCCCGACGCCTCCAGAATGCTCCCACCGCGCCGAAACTACTCGACCGGCCGCCACCGGGCACCACCGGGAGGGTGGTGCCAGCACCACCACGAGACCATTGTCCGCACCATGGTGCGGAGGACCGCATCCGCGTGGAATGGAGCCATGAACATCACGACACCACACCAGATGCCGGGAGAAGCCCTCCTGGCCACCGACGACATCACGGTCAGCTACGGCGGGGTGAACGCCCTGGCCGGGGTGAGCCTCCACATCGCACCGCGCGAGACGGTGGCGGTGATGGGGCCCTCCGGCTCGGGCAAGTCCACCCTCCTCCACTGCCTGTCGGGGATCCTGACTCCCACCCACGGCGAGGTGCGCTTCGAGGGAAGGACCCTCTCGGGCCTCCGTGACGCCCGCCGCAGCCACACCCGGCTGCAGCACTTCGGCTTCGTCTTCCAGGACCACCAGCTGATCCCCGAGCTCCCGGCCCGGGAGAACGTCGCACTGCCGCAGATGCTCACCGGGGTCTCCCGCAGCACCGCCCTGCGCTCCGCCGACCGGGCGCTGGAGCAGATCGGCATCCCCGAGCTCCGCAAGCGCCGCCCCGGGGAGATGTCCGGCGGCCAGGCCCAGCGCGTGGCCATCGCTCGAGCGCTCGTGGGTGAGCCGCGCGTGGTCTTCGCCGACGAGCCCAGCGGGGCGCTCGACCAGACCACCGGCCACGAGGTGATGCAGCTGCTCACGGCCACCGTCGCCCACGCCGGCGCCGCCCTGGTCCTGGTCACGCACGACCGGGCCGTGGCCCAGTGGTGCAACCGCCTGGTGGAGATCCGGGACGGCCTGGTGCACACCGACCGCCTGGTCGAGGAGCCGCTGGGGGTGGGTCGATGAAGGTCACCGGACTGACCTCGTTCACGCTGCGCCTCACCCGCGCCCGCTTCGCCTCCCGGGAGGGTGAGTCGCTCCTCTACCTGGCCTCCACCCTGGCCTTCGTCATCTGCTCGGCACTGGCCTTCACCGTGGCGGGAGGCACCTGGATGTTCCACCAGCGGTGGGCCTCCCCCACGAGCCTGCACGCCGAGCTGATCGCCGCCGACCCGTCGGTGGAGGCGATGATGGGCGCCTACGTGGGGCTGGCCGGCATCGCCTGCGCCCTGGTGGTCCCCGCCATGGCCTCCCTGGCCGCCTCCGCCGCCGTCCTCGGCGCCAGGGGTCGAGAGCGCCGCATGTCGGCACTGCGCCTGCTGGGTCTGTCGTCCGGCGACGTGACTCGCATGGCGCTCATCGACACCCTCATCCAAGCCACCCTGGGCGTCCTGGTGGGGTACGTGCTGTACCTGCTGACCCTGCCGGCCTGGTCCGCCCTGGAACTGCAGGGCAAGACCATCGAGGTCTCCGAGATGCTGCTGCCCGCACCCCTGGCACTGGCCGTGGGAGCCGTCACCATCATCGTCGGTGTCCTGGCCTCCTGGTGGGGCATGCGTCAGGTGCGGGTCTCGCCGCTGGGTGTGGCCCGGCGGGCCGGGAACCCCGCGCTGCGACGCTGGCGCCCGCTGATCTTCCTGGTGCTGATCGGTGTCGGGGTGGTGACGGTGAACACCGTGAGCCCCCGCGGTGAGATCGGCCCCTGGCTGCTGCTGGGCGGCGCACTGTTGGCCGTCCTGGCAGGCATGAACGTCATCGGCCCCTGGATCCTGCAGGTGGTGTGCGGCCTGCTGGCCCGCATCCCCTCCCCCACCGTCATGTGGGCGGCCCGCCGGGTGCAGGCCGACCCCCGCGCCACCTGGGGCCGGGTCGCCGGGCTGGGCCTGATGGCGTTCATCGGCAGCTACGTGGCGATGATGCCGCTGCCCACCGAGGCGCCCGACACCGACAACGTGGCGGCCACCTTCGCCACCACCACCGGGTGGGACTTCACCAAGGGTGCGGCCATCACCCTGGGCGTCGGGCTGGTGGTCGCGGCGACGGCCACCTACATCACCCAGGCGTCCGCCGTGTTCGAGCGGGCCGAGCAGACCCGGTCCCTGTACCGGATGGGGTCCTCCACCGGCTTCTTGCGCCGGGTGGCCTGGCTGGAGGTCTTCGGGCCGCTGGTGCTGGCCCTGGGGCTGGGGTGGCTGCTGGGCATGGGCCTGGCCCTGCCGATGGCCTCGGACGCCACGAACTTCGGCTACGAGCGCTCGAGCACCGGGCCGGTCCTGATGGGCGGCATCCTGGTGGCCGGGCTCGCATTCACCGTGCTGGCCCTGACGGCCACCAGCCCGCTGCAGCGGCAGGTCCTGCGGGACCAGCGCCGCCGGGCGGACTGACCGGCCCGCCTCTGAGGACCGTGAAGGAACGGAACGAGCAGCGCCCCGGCCGACCTCCCCGTCGGCCGGGGCGCTGCTCCATCCGGTGAGGCGTCGGCGCCGACCCCTCACCACCGGCGCTCAGGCGGCGGACTCGGTGACGTTCGCCAGCACCTGGGGCCAGCGGCGGTCGAGCCACCGGCCCGAGCCCACGATGCAGACCCAGGCCACCGCCGCCCCGACCAGGAGGACGGCGGGACCCATCAGCTGGTGCACCCAGCCCAGTTGGTGGGTGGCGAACCAGAGGCCCGCTGCCCCGGCGGCCACCACCAGCATCGCCACCCACGTGACGACCATGGCCAGGAAGGTGGCCAGGGTGCCGCCGGCGGGGGTGGAGAACTGGTTGGCACCGGGCTGCGGGGCGGGGAACTGCCACAGCGCGGAGGTCACCTGGCCCACGCCGGCTCCGACGCAGAGGAGGCCCAGGGAGACCCCCAGCGCGTTCCACGCCTGGTCCCACCTCCCGCTCAGGACACAGCCGACCACCACGGCCAGCACCACCAGCGGCAGCGCCACCGGCAGCAGGGCCAGGAAGCGGCCCAGTCGGTCGTCGCGCCCCCGGATGCCGGAGACCACGTGCATCCACACCGCAGAGCCGTCGTAGCTGGTGTCCTGCATGGTCACCATCGCGAAGGACAGCGCCACGGCTGCGCCCACGTAGGGCAGGTAGGGCATGTCCCGCACAGCCGCGCCCTGCATGAGCGCCGGTGCCACGAACAGCACGGGCATGAGGACGGACACGGCGAAGTTCATGACGTAGCGCGGGTCGCGGCGCCAGTTGATGAGGGAGCGCATCATCACCGCCCCTGCCGGGGTGGCAGGGGCCAGACGGGTGAGGGCACCGGCGCGCACCTCGCGCCCCGACCCCGAGGACTCCAGCGGGGAGACCAGACGGGCCGCGATGGCGCGCTCCCACCACCACAGCAGCACCCCCAGGAGTGCCACCACGAGGACGGCCCTGATGCTCGCGCTGAGCCAGTTCCCGCCGGCCACGTCCTGGACCGCTGCCCAGGGCAGCCCGAAGGGGGTCCACCCGGCCACGGTGGCCAGGAGGTCCACGCGCTCACGCAGCTCCTCGATGGAGGAGACGCCAGCCGTCAGTCCGTTGGCGGCCAGGCCGCTGCTGGCCGCCAGGACGATGCCGATGCCGGTGGCCAGGTCACGCACCCACCGGGGTGTGCGAGGAGAGGAGATCCCTGCCGCCGCGGCGTTGCGCAGCACGACCGTGAGCACCAGCCACACCGGCGCCGCCACCAGCGCGGCCACCGTGACGGCCGGGGAGCGCACCAGTGCCGCGACGGCACCGACGGCCGCCAGCACCATCACCAGGCCGCTGACGCCCACGAAGGAGCCCAGCACCAGTCCCGGCAGGAGTGCCCGGGCGCGGACCGGCAGCAGGGCGAAACGGCTGGGGTCGAGGGTGTCGTCCACCCCGGTCGCCACCAGGGGCACGAGGAAGAGCGTGAAGCCGGTGATCGCGAGCAGGAGCGTCACCAGGCCGGCGGCGAGCTCCACGTCCAGCCCCCGGGTGGACACCAGGCCGGCCGCCAGACCGAGCGCCGCCACCATGCCGAGCACCAGTCCGATGATGAACCCGGCGAGCTGCCACCCGTTGCGCCGGAAGCCGGCCTTCAGCAGGGTCCACTTGAGCCTCAGGAGGAGCGCAACCACGACAACCCCTCCCCCGCGCCCGCGGCCTCGCGGCCCACCAGGCGGATGAACGTGTTCTGCAGGGAGTCACCCTCGCGGACCTCCTCCACCGTGCCCTCCCGCAGGATCTGCCCCTCACGCATGATCGCCACGTGCGAGCACAGGGACTCCACCAGCTCCATGACGTGGCTGGAGATGACCACCGTGCCCCCGTTGGCCGCGTACCCGGCCAGCAGCTCCCGGATGCCCTGCGCAGAGACGGGGTCCACCGCCTCCAGCGGCTCGTCCAGCACCAGCAGCCTGGGCGCGTGGATGAGGGCACAGGCCAGCCCGATCTTCTTGGTCATGCCGGCGGAGTAGTCCACCACCATCTTGTTGCCGGCCCCCTCGAGCCCCAGGGCCTGCAGCAGCTCCGCGCTGCGCTCGGCGATGACCGCCTCGTCCATGCCGCGCAGGCGCCCGGTGTAGGTGAGCAGCTCCCGCCCCGAGAGGCGGTCGAAGACGCGCATGCCGTCCGGCAGCACCCCCAGCAGCGCCTTGGCCCCCCGCGGGTCGCTCCACACGTCGTGCCCCAGCACCTCCACGGTGCCCGCGTCCGGGGCGAGCAGACCCGTCGCCATCGACAGGGCGGTGGTCTTGCCTGCGCCATTGGGCCCCACCAGCCCGAGCACCGCACCACGGGGCACGGCGAGGGTCACCCCATCGACCGCCACCTGTCCCCCGAAGGCCTTGGTGAGCCCCCGCCACTCCATCGCACACGTCATGGAATCCATGGTCGGCACGGTAGCCCCCGGTGAACCCCCGGTGACCGTACCGGCGTCGAAGGCCGCATCGGAGGCCACGTGGCAGACTGGTTCGGCCCCCAGTGAAAGGTCCTTGGAAAACGCATGCCCGGAAACGCCACCTTCCGCCACTCCAACACCTCCGTGTTGTCCGTGACCGCCCTGCCGGCCCCCGAGGTGCACACCTCGGCCGAGTTCGACGCCCGGATCATGGACACCCTGCGCCGCAACAAGCTCGTCCCCGGGGTGCTCTCCCGCCTGGTCGGCATCAAGGAGCGGCGCTGGTGGCCCGAGGACGTCCACTTCACCGAGGCCGCCGCCGAGGCGGGACGCCGCGCGCTGGTGGACGCAGGCATCAAGCCCGAGCAGGTGGGGCTGATGGTGAACACCTCCGTGAGCCGCGACCACCTGGAGCCGTCCACGGCCGTGCGCATCCACGACACCCTTGGCCTGCCGCGCAGCGCGTCCAACTTCGACGTGACCAACGCGTGCCTGGGCTTCGTCAACGGCATGCAGATCGCTGCGGCGATGATCGACTCCGGGCAGATCGAATACGCCCTGATCGTGAACGCCGAGACCACCCGGCACACCCACGAGACCACCCTGAAGCGCCTGGAGAGCGAGGACGCCACCGCCGACGACGTGCTGCAGCAGCTCGCGACCCTCACCCTGGGCTCCGGCGCGGCCGCGATGGTGCTGGGCCGCACCGACAAGCACCCCGAGGGCCACCGCTTCGTGGGGGGCGTCTCCCGCGCGGGCACAGAGCACCACGAGCTGTGCGTGGGTGACTTCGACCGCATGACCACCGACTCGGTGGGCCTCCAGGAGGCCGGCATCGCGCTGTCCGAGGAGCTGTGGGCCGAGGCCGCCGAGGAGTTCGACTGGCAGCACCTGGACCGCTACGTGATCCACCAGGTCTCCACGGTGCACACCGAGCAGATCTGCGACCGCCTGGGCCTGGACGGTGCCAAGGTGCCGCGCACCTTTCCCACCTACGGCAACATGGGGCCGGCCGCCGTGCCGTTCACCCTGGCCCTGGAGGCGCCGCACCTGGAGCGCGGGGACCGGGTGCTGCTGATGGGCATCGGCTCCGGGCTGAACGCCTGCTGTGCCGAGATCGAGTGGTGAGCAGCTGATGCCCCACACCAGCCGCCCTCGGATGACCCCCCTCGCCCAGCTGCCGCAGGTGGACCCGCGGTGGCAGCACCACCTCACCCTGCCCGCGCGCGGTGACCTCCCCGGCGCCCGCATGGCGGTGCTGGACACCCACTCCCCCGCGATGGTGGAGGCCGGCGCCCGCCCCCAGGACGTGCGCCACGTGCTGGTGTGCGTGCACGGCAACCCGACCTGGTCCTACCTGTGGCGCCGGGTGCTCGAGCAGGCCCCCGCCGACTGGCGCGTGATCGCCGTGGACCACATCGGGATGGGGCACAGCGAGCGCACCAGCACGATCCGGCGCCTCGCGGACCGCACCGACGACCTCGACGAGGCCCTCACCCAGCTGGGCGTCCTCGGCGGCGACCACGGCGAGCTGCCCGTCTCGGTGATGGTGCACGACTGGGGTGGTGTGATCGGGCTCGGCTGGGCCTCCCGCCACCCCGACCGCATCACGTCGGCGGTCATCACGAACACCGCCCTGTGGCAGCCGGACGACCGGGTGCCCCCGGGCATCCGCGCCGCCCGCGCCGCGGGTCTGCACCGCGCGGCCACGGTGGGCACGCCGACCTTCGTGCACGCGGCCGCCTGGGTGGGCCAGCCCGGCCCGGACCGCGAGGCCGCCGCAGCCCTGGCCTCGCCCTACGCCCGTCGCGACCAGCGCCAGGCGGTCGGGGAGTTCGTGGCGGACATCCCGTTGGAGTCCGACCACCCCTCCCGGCACGCCCTGGAGGCCGCGGCAGCCGGCGCCACCGCCCTGGACGTGCCCGCCCTCGTGCTGTGGGGCGCGAACGACCCGGTCTTCACCGACCGCTACCTGCGCGACGTGCTCGACCGCTTCGAGACCACTGACGTCCACCGCTTCGGCGACGCCTCGCATCTCGTCCTCGAGGACCGCCCTGAGGGCGTCGGGTACGCCTGGGACTGGCTGACCAGCCGGACGGACGACGACTCCACCGACACCACGCAGGACCCCGCCGCCGCGGGCCAGCCGGGTCAGCCGGCGCCGGAACAGCCCGCGGCCGGCTCCGGCGGAGTCATCTGGTCGCGCCTCACCGAGCGCGCCCAGCGTGAGCCGGACGCCGTCGCCATCGTGGAGCTGGCCGATGCGGGGCGCCGTACCGTCACCTTTGCCGAGCTCGAGTCCCGCGTGGCCGAGCTGGCCTCGGGGTTCCGACAGCACGGGGTGTGCCCCGGCACTCGGGTGGCCGTGCTCGTGCCGCCGGGCATCGACCTGACCGCGGTCGTCTACGCGGTCTGGCGGGCCGGTGGCTCCATCGTGGTCGCCGACGCCGGGCTCGGGGTGCGCCCCATGGCCGGCGCCCTGCGCAGCGCGGACCCGGACCTGGTCGTCGGTATTCCCGCCGGTCTCGCGGCCGCGCGGGCGCTGGGGGTTGAGGGTGACCGCATCGTCGTGCGCCCCACCGCTCCCGGGGCCGTCGCCAGCCTCGCCGAGGGGGTGGCGGACGCCGACCTGTCGCTGGAGTCCGTCCAGGCAGCCGGTGCCGCCTCGCCGGTGGCCCTCGCGGCCCCGGCCACCGAAGCCGAGGCAGCGGTGCTGTTCACCTCCGGCGCCACCGGCCCCCCGAAGGGCGTGGTCTACCGGCACCGTCAGCTGCTCGCGCAGCGGGACGTCATCGAGAGCGCACTGGAGCTGCGCGCCGGGGAGTCCTTGGTGGCCGCCTTCGCCCCGTTCGCGCTCTACGGCCCCGCACTCGGCATGACCTCGGCCGTGCCGGACATGGACGTCACCAGCCCGGACACGCTCACCGCCGCGGCCCTGGCCGATGCGGTGGACGCGGTGGGTGCCGACGTCGTGTTCGCCTCCCCGGCAGCCCTGCGCAACGTCGTCGCGACGCACGACCCCGCGGCCCCGACGCTCGAGGGCGTGCGCATGGTGATGTCCGCCGGCGCCCCGGTGCCCGTGGAGCTGCTGGAACGGGTGCGCCGGGTGACCCCGCACGCCGCCACGGTCACGCCCTACGGCATGACCGAGGCCCTGCCCCTCACCGCGATCGACCCCCGCACCGTGGACGCTGCCGACCTCGCCGTCCACGCCGGGGTCTGCGTCGGCCAGCCGGTCCGGGGCGTCGAGCTGCGCATCGCCCCGCTGGACGATGGGGGTGAGCCCGGCGACGACGCCCGCCTCACCACCGAGCCCGGCACCCGCGGCGAGGTCGTGGCCCGCGCCGCCCACGTCAAGAGCCACTACGACCGACTGTGGGGCACGCAGCGCGCGACCGCCCACCCCGTCGGGTGGCACCGCACCGGCGACATCGGCCACCTGGACGACCGGGGACGCCTGTGGATCGAGGGCCGCGGCGTGCACACCGTGACCACCGACCAGGGCCCGGTGGCCCCCGGCGGCATCGAGTCCCGCGTCGAACGTCTCGAGGGGGTGCAGCAGGCCGCCGTGGTCGGCGTGGGCCCGGCCGGCGGCCAGCGGGTGGTCGTCGTGGTGCGCCCCACCGAGGGCATCGACCTGCGCCTGCACGCCGCCTCCCCCGTGGCCTCGGTGGAGTTCTCCGCCGCGGTCCGCGAGGCCGCATCCCAGGGGCCCGGCGCCGCACCGGTCGCTGCGGTGCTGGTGCGCGACAGCCTGCCGGTGGACATCCGCCACGCCTCGAAGATCGACCGCACGGCTCTGGCCGGGTGGGCCGCGCAGACCCTCGCCGGCGACGGCGGTTCCTCCTTGGGGGACCGCGCCGGGCGCCTGTTGGGGGCGCCGCGCCGGCTGCTGGGCCGCCTGGACCGCGTGGGGTTCCGGCCGTGACCCGGGTGCTGGTCACCGGAGCCTCCGGGATGCTCGGCGGCGCCGTCGCCCGGGCGCTGGCCGCGCGGGGCGACGAGGTGACGGTCATGCAGCGCCGCCGGTCCGCATCGGGCCTGCGCGAGGTGCTCGGTTCCGTGGACGACCCCGCAGCCGTCGCGCGGGCCGTCGCCGGTCAGGACGCCGTCGTGCACCTGGCCGCCAAGGTGGACGTGGTGGGCCCGGCCGCGGAGTTCGAGCGCACCAACATCCAGGGCACCCAGCTGCTGCTCGACGCCGCCCAGCGGGCCGGGGTGGGGCGCTTCGTGCACACCTCCTCCCCCTCGGTGGCGCACGCCGGTGCCGCACTCGTGGGGGTGGGCGCCGAGCCCGCCTCCCCCGAGCACGCACGGGGCCACTACGCCCGCACGAAGGCCGTGGCCGAGCTGGACGCCCTGGCCCGTGACACCGAGGGCCTCGCGGTCACGGCGGTGCGGCCCCACCTCGTGTGGGGCCCGGGCGACACCCAGCTCGTCGGCCGCCTGGTCCAGCGCGCACATGCCGGCCGCCTGCCGTGGGTGGGCGACGGCGCCGCGCTGGTGGACTCGACCTACGTGGACAACGCCCGCGACGCGCTCGTGGCCGCCCTCGACGCGCTGGCCGGCCCCCGCAACGCGGGCTCGGCCCACGGGCGCGCCTTCGTGGTCACCAACGACGAGCCGCGGCCGGTCGGGGAGCTGATCGGCAGCATCCTGCGCGCGAGCGGCGCGCCCCTGCCACGCCTGCGCATCGGCACCGGGGCGGCCGGCGCGGCCGGGCACGCGGTGGACGGTGCGGTCCTCGCCTCCCAGCGGGTGCACCCCATCACCGAGCCGCCACTGACCCACTTCCTGGTGGAACAACTCACCACCGCCCACTGGTTCTCCCAAGCGGAGACCCACGCCGCCCTCGGCTGGCGCCCCGCGGTCTCCCTCGACGACGGACTGGAGCGCCTCCGGGAGGCAGCGTGAACGTGCTCGATGCGGTGCGCCGTGAGGCGGCCCGCCACGCCCCGACGGCCGGCCTGGCCGCGGCCGGCCTGACTGCCGTAGCCGCCGGGACCCTGGGGTACGAGCTGTGGCAGGCCAGCCGCCTCTCGGACGGCACCCCCGGCAACGCCCCGGACGAGAACGGCATCTACGCCCCGGACGGTGAGCACCACCGCCAGGAGGTGGAGGCCCCGTGGGAGTTCCTGGTGATGGGGGACTCGGTCGCCAACGGGGTGGGGGCGCAACGGCCCGCCCAGACGATCGGCGCGCGGTGCGCACGCCGCATCGCGGCCCTCTCCGGCCGTCCGGTGTACCTGGAGACGGTCGCCGTGAACAGCGTGACCTCCCTCGGTCTGGACGAGCAGGTGAAGCGCGGACTGCGCAAGTTCCCCCACCCGGACCTGGTGCTGCTGTCCATCGGGGGCAACGACATCGCCCGCGGCGCCGACCTGGGTGAGTGCCTCGTGGTGCTGGAGCGGACGATCCGCAGGCTGCGCGCGGCCGGGGCCGAGGTGGTGGTGGCCACCTGCCCGGACTTCGGGATGATCGCCTCCCTCGGCCAGCCGCTGCGGTGGCTGATGCAGCGGCGCTCCCGCCGGTACGCCGCCCGCCAGACCGTGGCCGTGGTGCAGCAGGGCGGGCGCACCGTCTCGTTGGGTTCGCTCACCACGCAGGCCTTCCTGGACGACCCCGACGCCATGTTCCACACCGACCGCTTCCACCCCTCGGCCAAGGGCTACAAGCGGGCTGCACAGGTGCTGGTGCCCTCGTTGCTGGACGCCCTGGGGCTGCCGGTGCCGGAGAGCGACGCGCAGCACGCCGCCGGGGCCGTGGTCGAGCACGGACGGGCCCACACGCTGGAGCAGGCCGCCGCGCAGGCTGCCTCGCACGAGGGCACCGAGGTACGTCCGGACCAGGACGCCGCGCCCGGACGGCTGCGTGCGCTGGTGCAGCGCCGCCGCCGGGACGCCGGGGACGATGCGGACGCGGCCGCGCCGCCGCAGCACGCCCCCTACCCGGCCCCCGCGCCCGACGCCGCACCCCGGGACGACGCGGATGTGTCCCATATCACTGCCCACCCGTAGACTGGCGGCACCGGGGCGTACCGCCCCACACCCATCCGACCAGGAGTCCGTTCCATGCCTGAAGCTGTCATCGTCTCGGCGACCCGATCCCCCATCGGGCGCGCCTTCAAGGGAAGTCTCAAGGACGTGCGGCCCGACGACCTCGCCGCGCAGATGGTCACCGCCGCCCTGGCCAAGGTGCCGGGCCTGGACCCCCGTGAGATCGACGACTTCTACCTGGGCTGTGCCGAGCCGTGGGCCGAGCACGGGTCCAACATGGCCCGCGTGGTCGCGGTGCTCGCCGGCATGGACCACCTGCCGGGGGCCACGGTCAACCGGTTCTGCTCCTCCAGCCTGCAGACCACCCGCATGGCCATGCACGCCATCCGCGCCGGCGAGGGCGACGTCTTCATCTCCGGCGGCGTCGAGTGCGTCTCGCGCTATGCCGACTTCACCGGCGCCGGGGAGTCCAAGCTCTCCTGGCAGAACCCGGCCTTCGCCGAGGCGCGCCAGCGCACCGAGCGCATGGCCGCCGAGAACACCACCTGGACCGACCCGCGCGAGCGTGGCGAGCTGCCCGACGTCTACATCGCGATGGGGCAGACCGCCGAGAACGTGGCGACCTCCCGCGGCGTGAGCCGCGAGCGCCAGGACGAGTGGGGCGTGACCAGCCAGAACCGCGCCCAGGCCGCCATCGAGGCCGGCATCTTCGAGCGCGAGATCACCCCGGTGACGCTGCCGGACGGCAGCACCCACGCCACGGACGACGGCCCCCGCTTCGACACCACGCTGGAGAAGCTGCAGGGCCTGCAGCCGGTCTTCCGCGAGGACGGCACGGTGACGGCCGGCAACTGCTGCCCGCTGAACGACGGCGCCGCCGCCCTGGTGATGATGAGCGACACCCGCGCCAAGGAACTGGGTCTCACCCCGCTGGCCCGCGTGGTCTCCACCGGGGTCTCGGCCCTCTCGCCGGAGATCATGGGCCTGGGCCCGGTCGAGGCGTGCAAGCAGGCCATGGCGCGCGCCGGCATGTCCATCGGCGACCTGGACCTCTACGAGATCAACGAGGCCTTCGCCGCCCAGGTGCTGCCGAGCGCCGACGAGCTCGGCATGGACTTCGACAAGCTGAACGTGCACGGCGGCGCCATTGCGCTGGGGCACCCCTTCGGCATGACCGGCGCCCGCATCACCACCACGCTGCTCAACGCGATGGTGGAGAAGGACGCCCAGTACGGCATGGAGTCCATGTGCGTCGGCGGCGGTCAGGGCATGGCCATGATCCTGGAGCGCCTGTCCTGAAACGGTGAGCCCTCACCCGCCGTGCGCGCGGCGGAGCTCGGCGAGGCCGGTACCCATGCGGGTGCCGGCCTCGCCGGCGTCCCGGGCCGTGGCCAGTCGCGCGCGGGCGACGGCGGCGAGCACGTCGGGCAGGGCGGCCGTCGAGGGCACTGTCACGGCCGCCGGAGGCCACCCGCACTCGGTGGCCTCGGCATCGGCCCACTCCTGCACCAACGCGGTGGCGCCCTCGACCCACTGCGGGGAGAGGTCGCTGCGGGCGACGATGCGGCGGGCCCGGGCCAGCTCCTGCTCCATCTGCTGCGTCAGCGGCTGCATCGTGGCGTCGGCGGGGCCCTGAGCACACTGAGGATGCTGGTTGTCCATGCGCCCGGACGAAATCATGTCGCTCCTCGTTCATGCACCCGACACCTCGATGGGGCACAGTGTGGTGGTCAACACACACCATCCTCCCCCAGGAGTGTCATGTTCCGCCGCACTGCCCCCGCCGGCCTCTCGGCCGCCCTGCTGCTCGCCCTCGCCCCGGCCGGTCTGCCCGCTCAGGCCGCCCCTGGCGAGATCGACCTGCAGATCCTGTCCTTCAACGACTTCCACGGCAACATCGAAGCCCCGGACGACCCCACCGAGCCGGGTGGCGCCGCCAACCTGGCGGCCCATCTCGACCGCTTGCGGGCCGGGACCGCGCACTCGGCGACCGTGGTCGGCGGAGACAGCATCGGCGCCTCGCCCTTCCTGTCTTCGGCCTTCCGGGACGAACCCACCATCGACGCCCTGAGCGCGATGGACCTGACCGCCGTGGCGGTCGGCAACCACGAGTTCGACCAGGGCACCGACGAGCTGCTGCGGATGGACCGTGGCGGCTGCCTCGACGACGGTGACGGCAGCGGCGGTCGCAACTCCTGCCCCATCCCCGGCAAGACCTTCACCGGTGCCGCCTTCCCCTTCCTGGCAGCCAACGTGCTGTGGAAGGACTCCGGGGAGCCGATGCTGCCGAGCTACGTCATCGAGGAGTACGAGGGCGTCAAGGTCGCCTACGTGGGTCTCGGGTTGGACGAGACCCCCTCCATCGTCTCGGCTGCCGGCATCCAGGACGTGGACTTCGTGGACGCCGCGACCCGGGCCAACGAGCTCGTCCCCGAGCTGAAGGCCCAGGGCGTGGAGGCGATGGTCGCCGTCATCCACGAGGGTGGCACCTCCGAGAACGGCACGGACGTCTCCGGCGACGTGATGGAGTTCCACGAGCAGCTCGATCCGGAGTACGACGTGATCGCCTCCGGCCACACGCACACCGACTACATCACCACCGTGGACGGCCGGCTGATCACGCAAGCCGGCAACTACGGCGAGCTCATCACCAAGATCGACCTGCGGCTGGACCCGCAGACCAAGGACGTGGTGCCCGGGTCGGCCGTCGCCGAGCAGGTCCCGGTCACCCAGGAGGTCACGCCGGACGAGACGGTGGCCGCGATCGTCGCGGAGTACAAGGCGTTGATCGGTACGGTCGCCGATGAGGTGTTGGGCACCGTCAGTGCGCAGGTCACCCACGACCGCTACGCCGTGGCCGTCTCCCCGCTGGGCCGCCTGATCGCCGACGCACAGCTGGCCGACCAGTCCGTGGTCACCGCCGGCGAGGAGCCGGTGCTGGCCCTGATGAACCCCGGTGGCATCCGTGTGCCGGAGCTCGATCAGGCCGGTGCGGACGGCTCCACCGACGGGAAGATCACGATGGAGGAGGCCTTCAGCGCGCAGCCGTTCAACAACTACCTGGTCTCGATGGACCTGACCGGCGCGCAGATCCACCAGGTGCTGCGGGAGCAGTTCTCCGGCGAGAACGCGGAGGCCGTCAAGGTGCTGCAGACCTCCACCGGATTCACCTACGCCATCGACGACACCGACACCCCGGAGCTGGTGCCCGGCTCGGTGCAGTTGAACGGACAGGCGGTGGCCGATGACGGCTCGACCACCTACCGCGTGGTGACGAACAACTTCCTGGCCGGCGGTGGGGACAACTTCCCGACCCTCGCGCAGGGCGACAACGTGTACTTCGGTGGCCTGGACATCGACGCCTTCCGCAACTACCTGGAAGCCGCCTCGCCGTACACCCCGGTCGACCCGCAGGTGCCCACCACCGGTGGTCCGATCATCGACACCGGTGTGACCGCCCCGGCCGAGGGTGCCGGCCAGGTGGCGCTCACCGGTGGCGTGCTGGCGATGCTGGCGGGCGCCGGCCTGCTCGGGGCGCGCCGCCGCCGCGCCTGACGCACCGGCCCGCACCGCACACGCAACAGGCCCCCACCGCGTGGTGGGGGCCTGTGGCGTGTGCGGTCACCGGTCGGTGTCGACCGGCTGCCGTGTCAGTCGCCGGAGCGCAGGATGGCGATGAGGCGCAGGAACTCGATGTACAGCCACACCAGCGAGGCGAGCAGGCCGTGGCCCATGAGCCAGGAGTACTTCTCCGGCAGCTGGGCGGCGATGCCGCGCTGGATGGACTCGAAGTCGATGGCCAGCGAGTAGGAGGCCATGGCGACACCGAACAGGCCGATCAGCCAGCCGAGGGGCGTGTCGTAGGCGTTGAAGACGCCGAACCAGGACAGCCCCAGGTTGATGAGCAGGAAGGCCAGGTAGCCCATCGCCATCATCGAGAAGATGCGCATGGAGCGGCTGGTGACCTTGACCAGGCCCATCTTCCAGCCGACGAGCATCATCACGAAGGTGCCGATGGTGGCGGTCAGGGCGGCCATGATGATGCCGGGCATGGACGTCTCGAAGGCCTTCGAGATCGCGCCGACGAAGCCACCCTGCAGCACGGCGTGCACGAGGATGAGCGGGACGTTGACCTTCTTGGAGAAGCCGATCGCGAAGCTCAGGGCCAGCGAGCCGAACATGCCGACCAGCCAGATCGGGGAGGCAGCGGCCGGAAGCTCCTCGACCACGAACCAGGTGCCGACGGCAGTCACGAGCATGAGCCCGATGAGGATGGCCGTCTTGACGAACACGTCGTCCAGGCTCAGGCGCCCGGTCCGGCCGGTGTCCATCGACGGGGCCTGGTAGGCCTGCTCCAGCTGAGCGTGCTGCTGGTACTGCGCACCGGCCTGGCCGGCGGTGTTGAAGTCCGCGTACTGGCCGTACCGGGGCTGGCCGGACGAACTCTCCTTGTCGATGCGGTCGATGGCGGGGTTGAAAGCCACGGGGGTCTCCTTCTCGGGGACGTCAGGTCGTTCGCGGTCGCGGTGTGCCGGGGCCCACGCGTGCGTCTATTGGGTGGAACACGGCGCCTGTGCCCGCGATTCCACCAGAAACTCCACCCACAGGTGGAATCCGTGCCCTCGACGGGACTCGAACCCGCACCGGGAGCCATTTTAAGTGGCCTGCCTCTGCCAGTTGGGCCACGAGGGCCCCCTCAGGATAGGTGGCGCCCGGCGAGGTCGAGCGCGGTGCCGTCCAGGATGTCGGACTCGCTGACCGTCACGGCCGTGATCCCGCTGGCCTGCTCCACCCGTTCGATGATGCGGTGCCACAGCAGCGCACCGGCCCCGATGACGTCCACGCGCCCCGGGTGCATGAACGGCAGCTCGCCGCGCTGGGCGCGGGTGCGCAGGGTCAGGTCGCGTGCGGCGACGCGAACGTCCTCGGTCGGCAGCTCGGCCCCGTCGAGACGCGCGCGGTCGTAGGCCGGCAGCCCGAGCGCGTGGGCCATGGTGGTGGTGATCGTCCCCGCCACGCCGACCAGGGTGGTGACCGACGCGAGGTCGACCACCTGTGCCGCGAGGTCGATCCCCGCATCGATGTCGGTCGAGGCCGCCAGGACCTCCTCCGGGGAGGGCGGGTCGGAGTGCAGGTGCCGCTCGGTGAGCCGGACGCTGCCGAGGTCCACCGACCGGGCCGCGGCCACCTCGCGGTCGCCCAGCACGAACTCGGTCGACCCTCCCCCGAGGTCCACCACCAGGAAGGGGCCGGGCACGCCACGCGCCCGCAGCGGACCGGTGGCGCCGAGGAAGGACAGGTGGGCCTCCTCCTCCCCCGAGATCACCTCCGGCGTCACGGTGAACCCCTGTGCCGCGAAGGCCTCGGCCACGGCTGCGGTGAACTCGGAGGCGTTCGCGGCGTCCCTCGACGCGGAGGTGGCCACGAAGCGGACCTCCTGCACCTCGTGCGCGGCGCACAGGGCTGCGTAGTCCCGGGAGGCGGCCACGGTGCGCTCCATGGCCTCGGGCGCGATCCGTCCCGTGGCGTCGACGCCCTGCCCCAGGCGCACGATGCGGTTCTCCCGGTGGAGCGCTGCCCGGCCCACGGCCCGGCCGTCCTCGAGCGCGGCGTCCAGCACGAGCAGCCGGATCGAGTTCGTGCCGCAGTCGATGGCGGCCACCCGCACCGAGGCGTCGGTCACGCCTGCTCCCGCGCCGCGATCGCGTCCGCGCAGCACCCGGCGTGCCACCAGGGCTCCAGCATCTCCAACGCCTCGTCCCCCAGCGGGTTCACACCCGGGCCCGCTGCCAAGGAGTGGGCCACGAGCACGTGCAGGCACTTCACGCGCGTGGGCATGCCGCCGGCGCTCACGTGGTCGATCTCCTCCACCACGCCCAGGGCGCGGCGCGCGGCCAGATAGTGCTCGTGCGCCGCCGTGTACGCGGCGGCCAACTCGGTGTCGGTGGCCAGACGCTCGGTCATCTCCCCCATCAGCCCCGTGGTCTCCAGGGTGGAGATGGCCCCGGTCAGGCGGGGGCAGGTGGCGTAGAAGGTGGTCGGGAAGGGCGTGCCGTCCGGCAGGCGGGGCTCGGTCTGCACCACCGTGGGGCAGCCACACGGGCACCGGTGCGCCACGGAGACCACGCCCCGCGGCAGGCGGCCCAACTGGCCCTCGACGGTGCGCAGGTCAGTCTCGGTGGGCTCGACGGGGCCGGGGAAGTCCAACTGCTCGATCACTGCTCTCCTTCGGCAGCCGGCTCGTCCTCGCCAGCACTCAGGTCCTCGGCGGGGATGTCCGCCGGGTCGAAGCCGTCCTCGGTGATGAGTTCCGGTACACCCGCAGGTACGGGCTCAGTCTTCTCCTGCACCGGCTCCTCGCCGGCAGGCGCCCCCTCGGAGGAGTCGCCCTCGTCCGCCGGGGCGTTCACGGTCTCGGAGTCGTCGGCCACACCGGCCGCGGACTGCTCCACCGACCCCCAGAGCTCCTGGTACCAGGGGGTGCCGTCCTGGTCCTGCCCACCGGGGCGCTCGGCAGCGGCGTTCTCACCCTGGATCAGCACGTGGTACCGCTTCTCCCCCGGCTCGGCGTAGTCCAGCCGCGTCCGGGCCAGGTCACGCACGTGGGCGTCGTCACGCAGCTCCTCGCGCTGCTCGACCAGCTCGCGGGTGCGCGCCTGCTCGGCGGCGGACTCCTGCCAGACCTGCTGGATCTCCGCGCGCTGCGTCCACCAGCCGGCGAACGGCGGCACCGCGATCCACGCGGCCATCGCCAGCACCCCCACCAGCAGCACGGCCCGCCAGGGGGCACCCCGCACGGGGGCCACCTGCGCCCCCCGACGCGGGGTACCGGTGGCCCGCCGCGCGGGTCGCGAGGAACGGGGAGCCATGCGCCCATTGTCCGCGACGCACCGGGAGGGTCTGCGGAGGCGCACCGCACCCGACGCCGATCGGCCGCGGCGAACGAGCGTTCGCCGCGGCCGATCCATATCTCTCGGCGTGGTCAGTGGCCCACGCCACAGGCCCCTCAGGCGCCGCCCTTGAAGCGGGGGAAGGCGGCGGCGCCGGCGTAGACGGCGGCATCATCGAGCTCCTCCTCGATGCGGAGCAGCTCGTTGTACTTGGCCACGCGCTCCGAGCGCGCCGGGGCGCCGGTCTTGATCTGGCCGCAGTTCGTGGCCACGGCCAGGTGGGCGATGGTGACGTCCTCGGTCTCACCAGAGCGGTGCGACATCATCGAGGAGAAGCCGTGGCGGGTGGCCAGGGCCACCGCATCAAGGGCCTCGGTCAGCGAACCGATCTGGTTGACCTTGACCAGCAGGGCGTTGCCCGCCTTCTCCTCGACGCCGCGCTGCAGGCGGGTGGGGTTGGTGACGAACAGGTCGTCGCCCACCAGCTGCACGCGGTCCCCGAGGGCGGCGGTCATGGCCTTCCAGCCCTCCCAGTCCTCCTCGTCCAGCGGGTCCTCGATGGAGACCAGGGGGTAGGCGTCCACGAGCTCGGTGTAGTAGGCCACCATCTGCTCGGCGGTGCGCTGCTCGCCCTCGAAGGTGTAGCTGCCGCCCTCGGCGAACTCGCTCGCGGCCACGTCCAGCGCCAGCGCGATGTCCTTGCCCAGGGTGTAGCCGGCCTTCTCGACGGCCTCGGCGATGAGGTCCAGCGCGGCGCGGTTGGACTCCAGGTTCGGCGCGAATCCGCCCTCGTCGCCCAGCCCGGTGGACAGGCCCTTCTCCTTCAGCACGGCCTTCAGCGCGTGGTAGACCTCGGTGCCCCAGCGCAGCGCCTCACGGAAGCTGGGGGCGCCCACGGGGGCGATCATGAACTCCTGGATGTCGACGTTGCTGTCGGCGTGGGAGCCACCGTTGAGGATGTTCATCATCGGCACCGGCAGCACGTGGGCGTTCGGGCCGCCCACGTAGCGGAAGAGCGGCAGGCCGGCCGACATGGCGGCGGCCTTGGCGACGGCCAGGGAGACACCCAACACGGCGTTCGCGCCCAGCTCGCTCTTGTTGTCGGTGCCGTCCAGCGCGATCATGTCAGCATCGATGAGGCGTTGCTCCGAGGCCTCCTCGCCCAGCAGGCGGGGGCCGATCTCCTCGATCACGGCCTCCACGGCCTGCTCCACGCCCTTGCCCTGATAGCGACCGGAGTCACCGTCGCGGCGCTCGGCGGCCTCGAACTGGCCGGTCGAGGCGCCCGAGGGCACGGCGGCCGACTGGAAGGTGCCGTCCTCCAGCATTACCTCGACCTCGACGGTCGGGTTGCCGCGGGAGTCGAGGATCTCGCGCGCGTGGATTCCTTCGATGAGTGCCAACGTGTGCTCCTTGTGGGGTGCTCAGGACGGAGGTCCGGGCGTGCGCGCCGTTGCGCACGCCGTCCGCCCGAGCCTACTGGGGGCGCCGGGGTTCTGGGTGCCGTGCGCGCTCAGCCTTCTCCCGGGCCTTGGCGGCCCGCCACAGCGGCACCACCTCGGCCGCCGTGGCGACGTTGGGCACGTCGGGATCGAAGACGTGCGGGTGGCGCCGCAGCAGCTTGGCTTCCAGCTCGGCCACCACGTCGTCGATGGTGAACTCCCCCGCCTCGGCGGCGAGCTGGGCGTGGACCACCACCTGCCAGAGCAGGTCCCCGAGCTCCTCGGCCAAATGGGCCGGGTCGTCCTCGCCGATCGCCTCGTGCACCTCCTCGGCCTCCTCCAGCACGAAGGGGGCGAGCGAGGCGTGGGTCTGCTCCCGCGTCCAGGCGCAGCCCTCGGCGCCGCGCAGGTGCGCCATGAGCTCCACCACACGCGCCAGGGACGCCCCGGGGCGCTCCTCGCCGGTCACGCCCCGGCCCCCACCGCGGCGCCGGCGGCCGCGATGTCGTCCAGCAGCACCGCGCGCAGCAGCTGGGCGGCCCACTCCAGGACCTCGGCGTCGCGCAGCGGCTGCCCGCCCACCTTCGCGGTCTTGGGCACCGGTACCAGGACGGCACCCAGGGCGGGCTTGACGACGGTTCCCGGGTAGAGCCGCAGCAGGCGCATCTCCTGGCTCTCGCGCAGCTCCATCGGCGCGAACCGTATCTTGGAGCCCATCGCGGAGATGTCACTGACCCCGGCCCGCCGGGCCAGGGTGCGCAGCCGCGCCACCTCGAACAGCGCCCGCACCGGTTGCGGCGGCGTGCCGTACCGGTCGGTGACCTCAGCGATGATGTCGGCCAGCTCCGCATCGTCCTTGACGGCGGCGAGCTTCTTGTAGACCTCCAGGCGCAGCCGCTCCCCGGGCACGTAGTCGTGCGGCAGGTGCGCGTCCACGGGGAGCTCCACCTTGACTTCCACCGGCTCTGCGTCGCCGTCGGTGCCGTCCTTGGCGCGGGCGACGGCCTCCCCGACCATGCGGACGTACAGGTCGAACCCGACCCCGGCGATGTGGCCGGACTGCTCGCCGCCGAGCAGGTTGCCGGCCCCGCGGATCTCGAGGTCCTTCATGGCCACCTGCATGCCGGCACCCAGGTCGGTGTGGCTGGCGATGGTGCGCAGTCGGTCGTGCGCGGTCTCGGTGAGCGGCTTCTCCGGCGGGTACAGGAAGTAGGCGTAGGCGCGTTCCCGGCCTCGCCCGACCCGGCCCCGGAGCTGGTGCAGCTGGGACAGCCCGAAGGTGTCCGCCCGGTCCAGGATCAGGGTGTTCGCGTTCGCGATGTCCAGTCCGGTCTCGACGATGGTGGTCGAGACCAGCACGTCGAACTTGCGCTCCCAGAAGTCGGTGACCACCTGCTCGAGGCGGTGCTCCCCCATCTGCCCGTGGGCGACCTCGATGCGCGCCTCGGGCACGAGCTCGCGCAGGCGCGAGGCGACCTTGTCGATGGTGGCGACCTTGTTGTGCACGTAGAACACCTGCCCCTCACGGAGCAGCTCGCGGTGGATAGCCGCGGCGATCTGCTTCTCTTCGTAGGCACCGACGTAGGTGAGCACCGGGTGGCGCTCCTCCGGCGGGGTGGCGAGGGTGGACATCTCGCGGATGCCCGTGACCGCCATCTCGAGCGTGCGCGGGATGGGGGTGGCCGACATGGCCAGCACGTCGACCGCGGTGCGCAGCGTCTTGAGCTGCTCCTTGTGCTCCACCCCGAAGCGCTGCTCCTCGTCGATGATGACCAGCCCGAGGTCCTTGAAGCGCACCGACGAGGAGAGCAGGCGGTGGGTGCCGATGACGAGGTCGACCGACCCGTCGCGCAGCCCCTCGATGGTGGCCTTCGCGTCCGCGTCCGAGCTGAACCGGGAGAGCGCCCGCACCGTCACCGGGAACTGGGCGTAGCGCTCGGTGAAGGTCTGGAGGTGCTGCTGGACCAGCAGGGTCGTGGGCACCAGGACCGCCACCTGCTTGGAGTCCTGGATCGCCTTGAAGGCCGCGCGGACGGCGATCTCCGTCTTGCCGTAGCCGACGTCACCGCAGATGAGGCGGTCCATGGGCACCGACTTCTCCATGTCCGCCTTCACCTCCTCGATGCTGGAGAGCTGGTCGGTGGTCTCGATGTAGGCGAACGTGTCCTCCAGCTCCCGCTGCCACGGGGAGTCCGGCGCGAAGGCGTGCCCCTGGGTCGCCATCCGGGCCGAGTACAGCTGGATGAGCTCGTTGGCGATCTGCTTGACGTGCTTGCGCGCCTTGGACTTTGTCTTCGACCAGTCGGCGCCCCCGAGCCGGTTGAGACTCGGGGCCTCGCCGCCCACGTAGCGGGTGATCTGGTCGAGCTGGTCGGTCGGCACGAACAACCGGTCCGCGGGCTGCCCCCGCTTGGAGGATGCGTACTCCAGCACCAGGTACTCGCGGGTGGCACCACCGACGGTGCGCTGCACCATCTCGATGAAGCGCCCCACCCCATGCTGCTCGTGGACGATGAAGTCGCCCGGGTTGAGCTGCAGCGGGTCCACCATCTTGCGGCGCCGGGAGGGCATGCGCCGCATGTCCTTGGTGGAGCCCTTGACCGCCTGCCCGGTCAGGTCCTGCTCGGAGACGATCGTGAGCCCGGCGCCCACCCCGGGCAGGCCGACTCCCGGCCCCCAGGAGGCCGTGCAGATCTCGGCCACCGGCCCGGGGGCCTCGGACTGGGGTGCCGCCACCACGCGGGCCCCCACCTCGTGCTCGCCGAGGACCTCCACGAGGCGCTTGGCCAGGCCCGGGCCGTCGGTGAGCAGGACCACGCGCCGCCCCGCGGCCAGCGCGGCGCGCACGTCGTCGATCGCCTTCTCGGGCTCTCCGCGGTACTGGGGCATCTCGACGGCGTCCAGGCGCAGGTGCGTGGCGTCGTCGTCCAGCGTGTCCAGGTCCGGGGCGAAGGGGGACAGCGCCCACCACCCGATACCCGTCTCCAGGGCGTGGCTGCGGACCTCGGAGAGCTCGCGGTAGGCGCCCTCGCCCAGGGCGCTGACGAGGTCCACCGGCACCTGGCCGCCCGCGGCTGCCGAGGACCACCCGGCGGTGAGGAACTCCTGGGAGGTGCTCACGAGGTCGGCGGCACGGCGCCGGAGGCGCTCGGGGTCGCTCACCAGCAGGCGCGACCCGTCGGGCAGCACGTCCAGCAGGGTCTCCATGCCGTCAACCAGCACCGGGGTGAGCGACTCCATGCCCTCGACCGCCACGCCCGCAGCAATCGACGCGAGCATGTCGGCCACCCCGGGCAGCTCGTCTGCGAGCCCCGCGGCCCGCTGCTGCACCTCCTCGGTGAGGAGCAACTCCCGGCAGGGCGGCGCCCACAGGCCGCCGGGGGCGATCTCCAGGGAGCGCTGGTCTGCCACCCGGAACCACCGCACCTCCTCCACCTCGTCCCCCCAGAACTCCACGCGCAGGGGGTGGTCCTCGGTGGGCGGGAAGACGTCGACGATGCCGCCCCGGACGGCGAACTCCCCACGCTTCTCGACGAGGTCGGTCCGGGCGTAGGCCGCCGCTACCAGGGCCTCGATGAACTCCTCCGGGTCCCGGGTCTCGCCGGCCTGGACGGACACCGGCACGAGGTCCCCCAGGCCCGCGGGCAGGGGCTGCAGCAGTGAGCGCACCGCGGAGACGACCACCCGCAGTGGCCCGTCGTGGTCGGCCTGGCCCGGGTGTGCGAGCCGGCGCAGGACCGCCAGCCGCTGGCCGACGGTGTCGCTGCGCGGGCTCAACCGCTCGTGCGGCAGGGTCTCCCAGCTGGGGAAGACCGCCACGCTCTGCGGCGGGAGCAGCGAACGCAGGCTGGCCGCGAGGTCCTCGGCCTCCCGCCCGGTGGCGGTCGCGAGCAGGACGACGCCCCCGGCCGGCTCGAGCTCGCGCGCGAGAACGGCGGCGGCCCAGGGCCGCACGCCCGGGACGGCCGTGAGGTCCACGTCGAGGTCCCCGCGCTGGTGGATCTGCAGCATCCGCGCCAGGGAGGGCTCCTCACGCACCTGGTCGAGCAGGCCGGAGAGCGGCGGCAGGTCCGCCGTGTCGCGGGCCGTCCCACCGGGGGACGCGGCGGGGGTGGAGTTGTTCTCGGAGCGGGGGGTCACGGCATCGGGCACTCCCCAAGGGTAGGCGGCGCCACCGACGAGGTGGCCGGAGTGTTGCATCGGCAGCCTGCCTCGGTGAGGATCAACCATGTGGCTCCCCGACTGCGTCTCCTGACCGCGTTCGCCCCCCTGCGCCCGGCCCGGACCTCCGGGGGGGCCGCGGCCGTCCTGGCCGGTGCCCTGCTCCTCCCGCCCTCCGGGGCCTTGGCCGCGGACGCCCCACGGGTCCTGTCCTCGCCCGCCGGCCCGGTCGCGGCCCACGTGGTGGCAGGGCCGACCCCGCTGGCCCTGCCCGCCACCGAGCCGATGGACCTGCCCGAGCAGATCGTGGACGAGGCCGGCGTCCTGGACGACAAGGCCTCCCTGCGGAACGAGCTGGCGACCCTCCGCGACGACCACGGCATGCAGCTCTTCGTGGTCTACGTCGACGAGTTCACCGACGGCTCCGGCGCTGCCATGAGCGGCGAGGACTGGGCCGAGCAGACCTTCTCCGACTCCGGGCTGGGGACCAAGGACGCGCTGCTGGCCGTCGCGGTCGACCAGCGCCGCTACGGGATGTGGGGCGGCCAGGAGACGGTCTCGGCCGAGGAGGGCGCCCGCATCGAGACCGACTACGTCGAGCCCGCCCTCAGCCGGGAGGACTGGTCCGGGGCCGTCAGCGCGGCGGTGCAGGGTTTCGACGACGTGGCGGAGGGCACCACGGGGGGCGGGGCGGACTCCCGGGGTGGCGACGGCTTCGGGTTCCCGGTGTGGCTGCTGGGGGTGCCCTTCCTCATCGGCGGGTTCTTCCTGCTGCGGAACCTGGGCTCGCCCAAGCGGCGCGGCCAGCGGCACGGAGCGGCCCAGTCCGGGGCACGGGCGGACTCGCCCGAGCAGCTGGAGCGCCGTGCGGCGGAGCTGCTGGTGCAGGTGGACGATGCGGTGCGCTCGTCCGACGAGGAGGTCCGCTACTCCCGCGCCCAGTTCGGCGAGCAGGCCACGCAGGAGTTCACCCACGCCGTGCAGGTCGCGCGCGGGAAGGCGTCCGAGGCCTTCGCCCTCAAGCAGCGCGTGGACGACGCCCTGCGTCAGGGCACGCCGGAGGAGTCGCTGCGCGGGGAGCTCGAGCAGATCACCGTGCTGGCCGGGGAGGCCCTGGCCACCCTGGAGGCGCAGGGCGAGAAGTTCGAGCGGTTGCGTGACCTCGAGGCCCGCGCGCCCGAGGTGCTGCGGCAGATCACCCGCCGGGCCGACGAGCTCGAGGCCCGCCTGCCCGGCGCGCGCGAGCAGCTGCGCGCCCTGCAGGTGAGCTACTCCCCCGGCAGCCTCACCACCGTCGGGGGCAACATCGAGCAGGCCGAGCGCCTCATCGCCTCCGCCCGCCAGAGCTCGGCGAACGGGCAGAAGGCGCTGGGCACCGACGACCGACGCACCGCGGTGACGGCGGCCCGTACCGGCGAGGACGCGCTGGGCCAGGCCGCCGACCTGCTCGATGCGGTGGACGGCGCCCGCCAGACGCTGGAGAACTCCCAGCACGAGCTCGCGCGGGCGATCGGGTCGATCTCCCAGGACATCGCCGATGCCGAGCGGCTCCGCCCCGACGACGGCGCCCTGGCCCCGCTGGTGCAGCGCGCGCAGCAGGCCATCGCCCACGCCGAGAGCAGCCGCTCCGGTGGGGACCCGCTGGCGGCCCTGGCCGAACTGGAGGCGGCTGAGGACGCGATCGACGCGGCGCTGGAGCCGGCCCGCACCGCCGAGGAGAACCGCCGGAAGATCTCCGGCACGGTCGGTCAGCGCCTGGCCCGTCTGCGGGCTGCCCACGCCAGCGTGGACGAGTTCATCCGGACCCGCCGCGGGTCGGTGGGCAGCCGGGCCCGCACGGAGATCTCCGAGGCCGGCCGCCTGCTGGACGCCGCGGAGCACCGCCTCCAGAGCGACCCGCGCGCGGCGATGGAGCTGCTCGACCAGGCCGAGCGCCTCATCGAGTCCGCCCGCCGCGATGCCGAGGACGACCTGCAGCAGGGCCCCTTCGGCGGTGGCGGCTACGGCGGGTACGGCCCGCGGGGCGGCAACTACGGGGGCATCGACATCGGCTCCCTGGTGCTGGGCGGCATCCTCTCCGGGGGCTTTGGTGGTGGTGGCTTCGGTGGTGGAGGGGGTGGCTTCGGTGGTGGAGGGGGCGGCTTCGGTGGAGGGGGCGGCGGCTTCGGAGGCATCGGCGGGAGCGGCGGTGGCGGGTTCGGCGGCGGCGGTCGCTTCTGACCGGCCACTCCCCCGGGCGTCGTCACCCCGCGCCGGCACACCCATCGCCGTGGCCGACGGCCTCCGCCACTGGCGCCGCGGCCCCGCAGCAGACAGACTGAGGGCCGAATGAACGAACGCCGCACACTGCGGCAGGAGAGGACACACGTCATGGTTCAGAAGCAGACGATCATCGGGCGGATCAGCACCTTGGCCCGCGCCAACATCAACGCCATCCTCGACCGTGCCGAGGACCCGGAGAAGATGCTCGACCAGATGGTGCGCGACTACACCAACGCCATCGCCGATGCTGAGGAGGCCGTGGCCCAGACCATCGCCAGCCTGCGCATGGCCGAGCAGGACCTGGAGCAGGACCAGCAGGTGGCGCAGGACTGGGGCCGCAAGGCTGCCGCCGCCTCCTCCGAGGCCGACCGCCTCCGCGCCGCCGGTGACACCGCCGAGGCCGACAAGTTCGACAACCTGGCCAAGGCTGCGCTGGAGAAGCAGATCGGCTTCGAGAACGACGCCTCCACGGCCGAGCCGATGATCACCCAGCAGCGGCAGACCGTCGAGACCCTCAAGCAGGGCCTGGTCGAGATGCGCTCCAAGCTGGACGAGCTGAAGTCGCGCCGCGACTCGCTGGTGGCACGTGCCCGTACCGCCGACGCCCAGCGCCAGGTCTCCGACGCGATGGGGTCGATCTCCATCCTCGACCCCTCCAGCGAGCTCGGCCGCTTCGAGGAGAAGGTCCGCCGCGAGGAGGCCATGGTCCAGGGTCGCCAGGAGGCACAGGCGGCCACCCTCGAGGGCCAGTTCGAGCAGCTGGAGGACTCCACCAAGAGCGCCGAGGTCGAGGCACGTCTGGCCCAGCTCAAGAACAAGGGCTGAGCACCACAACACCATGAGGAGGCCCCCACCGCATCGGATGCGGTGGGGGCCTCCTCATGGCTGGGCGCCCGGGTGCAGCAGGTCAGTCCGTCATCGTCGACGCGTGGAAGGTCACGCCCTGGTTGGCCTCGCGCAGCACCTCGTCCACGGTCCTTCCCTGGGGGCTCGCTGCAGCCAGTCGCTCCGTGGCCCGGTCGCGCAGCTGGCCCTTCCCCTCCTCCCCGTAGAAGGCCACCGGGTAGTAGACCCAGCCGAACTCCGGGTGGACCCACTCGTCCGACATCGCCGTCCCCAGAACGAGCACTCCCCGTGCACCCTCCTGCAACCGGGGTCCGGGACCGCTGTGGCTCTGGTTCGCTGTGTTCGCCACCTGGGCGACCACCAACGACCTGGGCGTGGCATCGGCCCCGGGGGCCTCGTCGACACGCACCTCCCACAGGTCGTACTCCAGCGCCGGTGAGTCCTCCTGCACAGGATCGAGACGGTCCGTGGTCCTGATCTGCCGCAGCACCGTCGCCCGGATCGCCCCAGCACTCGTGGATCGAGTACTGGCGTCCTCCAGGTCCCGGTAGCTGGGCCCGGACGCCTCGATGTGGCGCCGTGCGGTCGACGGGGACGGTGAGGGGGACGGGGACGAGGGAGCTGGCGAACTGCTCTCGACCGAGGAGGGCGCGGTGTCGGCACCCTGCGCCCGGCCGTCGCTGCTGTCCCCGCACCCGGCGGCGATCAGTCCCACCATGACCGTCACGACGCATGTCCGCCGGAGTGAAGCTCTCATGTCAAATCCCTCACCTAGTAAATATAGTTGACGGCAGAATAGTCACGCCACGTGATATTCGCCGCACAATTGGTGACATTCGGACCCATGATGGTGGGCCCGCCGCAAGGGTCATCATCGTGACGCAGGCCGTAGATGTGCCCCATCTCGCGCATGCCAATCTTCGCACGCATGGAACTAGACAAGCCAGCCATCGTTCTAGCGTGCCAATGCATGTACTTCTTGCTGACGTGAGTGCTGGAGCAGTCATGCACCACCCCAGCTCACCGGTCATTCGACTGGTACTCGGCATCATAAACATTGAAGTCGGCCGAGGTGCTCCCGGTACCATAAAGGCTCATCCGATCTGAGGGTGTAGTCGTGGTCTGAAGCCGCCGGCTTCGAGGAGGGATCGGGCGACGTAGTGGGTCAGGTTGCGGAAGCCGAGGGCGGACCCTCGGAGGTGCTCGAGGCGGCCGTTGATCGCCTCGGTCGGGCCGTTGCTCGTGCCCGGCAGGTCGAAGAATGCGAGTACGTCTTCGGCCCGCTTGGTCAGCGTCCGCCCGAGCGTGACGAGCTCGCTCAGGGCGGTGGGAACGCCACGAGTCACCGAGTCGATCACGGCGGTCATCAGTGCCCGGCCTTCGCGCCGGTCTGGGTGGCGGTAGGCGGCGATCATGCGTTGGTAGATGCCCCAGGTCGCCTCGACCTCGACGTGCTCGGCGTCGGCGAACAGGGACTCGATCCTGCGGGTCTGCTTGTCGGTGAGCAGGTTGGCGCCAGTGTGCAGGGTCCGCCGCGCGCAGTAGAGCGGATCGCCGGCCCGGCCGCGGTGGCCGTAGAGATCTTGCTGGACCCGTCGGCGACAACGGTCCAGGGCGTCACCAGCGAGCCGGACCACGTGGAAGGGATCCATCACCGCGACCGCGTCGGGGAGCTCCTCGGCCGCAGCAGTCTTGAACCCGGTGAACCCGTCCATCGCCACCACCTCCACCCTGTCGCGCCATGCCTGGGTGCGGGCAGCGAGCCAGGTCTTGAAAGTGCTCTTCGATCGCCCCTGGACCATGTCGAGCAGGCGTGCTGGACCCGTCCCGTCGCGGATCGGGGTCAGATCGATGACGACGGTGACGTACTTCTCGCCGCTTCGGGTATGGCGCCAGACGTGCTCGTCCACTCCGACCACGGTGACGCCGTCAAACCGGGTGGGGTCATCGATCAGGACCCGTCGGCCCTCGGCCAGGACCGCGTCATTGGCGGTGTCCCAGGCCACTCCCAGAGCCTCGGCCAACCTGGCGACAGTCAGGTGCTGGGTCACCAGGGCCACCAGCGCCCACCGCACCGCTGCACGCGACAGCTTCGCCCGCCGGTCCGCCGCCGCAGTGGTGTCCTGGCGCCACACCCGCCGGCACGCCTGACAGCCGAAGCGACGCACCCGGATCAGCAGCGTGGTGGGCCGCCACCCGAACGGCTCATGCGCCAGCTGCCGGGTCACCGTGCCCCGCGCGGCGCCCTCGGCCCCGCAGTGCCGGCAGAACGCGTCGTCATCGCCCGCGACCACCCGGCATTCCAGCACCGCCCGGTCAGGCTCCACGCGCTGGCCAACCGCAACGAGGCCAAGCTCGTCCAGGCGGGCGAAGGTCGTCAGATCAGGGGCATCAAAGGTAAGTTCACGCACGTCGAGGTCTTCTGGTCGGGTCGGTGTAGGAACCCCCATCATCAGGGGACCTCGACCCCTACCTCGACCCGGTCACCCCACCACTGCTACACCCTCAGATCGGAAGAGCCACCATAAACGTGTGACACCGACAGGCTGTCGTTCCACGCCTCACGCGCTTGGTAGGTTGCCGTTTGATAACGCGTTGTCACATCCCGGAAATGATATGAGATGCGAGTCTTGCTGCGACTGTAGTTGCAGCCCCAGTCGATCAGACTGGTGTAATCTTCACCACCGATCACCCCGGAATGCCCAACGGGCGGCCCGCCATCCGCCTTCGACCCAGCTTGAACTGGACTACCATCAAGACTAAGACATATCGCAACGCTCAGGATGCCCGCCACGTGCCACCTCACCTTGCGCCTCCTGCCGAAGGACTTACTTCGCGGCTACACTGGCCACGATTGGCGCAAGTCACGAAATGATACCGATTGTATGAGTGCTGACCTGTTGGGGTGCGCGCTCACTCGGCAGGACAGTGCTCAACGCACTGCTCCCCGCCTCTCACACGGAGACGCGGGGAGCAGTGCGTGCAGATGAACGGATCAGCCGAAGCGGCCGGACACGTAGTCCTCGGTCTCCTGGTGCGTCGGGTTCTCGAAGATCTGCTTGGTCTCGCCGTACTCAATGAGGTGGCCGGGCTTGCCGGTGCCCTCGATGTTGAAGAAGGCGGTCTTGTCGGACACACGCGTGGCCTGCTGCATGTTGTGCGTCACGATGACGACCGTGTACTTCTCCTTGAGCTCGTGGATGAGGTCCTCCACGGCCAGGGTCGAGATCGGGTCCAGGGCCGAGCAGGGCTCGTCCATGAGGAGCACATCGGGCTGCACCGCCACGGCGCGGGCGATGCACAGACGCTGCTGCTGACCACCCGAGAGGCTGGCCCCCGGCTTGTCCAGCCGGTCCTTGACCTCGTTCCAGAGGTTGGCACCCCGCAGGGAGGCTTCCACCAGGTCGTCGGAGTCGCGCTTGCCCAGCTTGCGGGCGTTCAGCGTGACCCCGGCGAGCACGTTCTCGCGGATGGACATCGTCGGGAAGGGGTTGGGCTTCTGAAAGACCATCCCGACCTGACGACGCACCTCGACGGGGTCGATGTTCTTGCCGTACAGCGGGTCACCGTCCATGAGCACGTTGCCCCTGACGTGGGCGCCGGGGATGACCTCGTGCATGCGGTTCAGCGTCCGCAGCACGGTGGACTTGCCACAGCCCGACGAGCCGATGAAGGCCGTCACGGTGCGGGGCTCGATGACCATGTCCACGCCCTCGACCGCCAGGAAGTCGGTGTAGTAGACGTTCAGGTCCTTGATCTCGATGCGCTTGGACATCAACACACTCCTCGGGGGTCAGCTCTTCTTCGGTGCCAGGGCGGCGGCGACGAGCCGGGCAATCAGGTTCAGGGTGAGCACGAGCATGACGAGCACGAAGACCGCGATCCAGGACCGCTCGTCACTCACCTCACGATATCCGGGGTTCAGGGGGTACTGGAACAGCTGGTAGGCGTAGAAGGCCAGCGAGTTCATCGGGCCCTCGAAGGGGTTCCAGTTGGTGGCGGCGTTGTAGCCGGCCGCCACCAACAGCGGGGCGGTCTCGCCGATGACGCGGGCGACGCCCAGGAAGACACTCGACATCAGGCCGGCGACCGCGGTGGGCAGCACGATCTTGGTGATCACCCGCCACTTGGGCACACCGAGCGCCAGCGCGGACTCGCGCAGGTCACGCGAGACGACCCGCAGCATCTCTTCGGAGTTGCGCACCACGATCGGGATCATCAGCACGCTCAGCGCGATGGCGCCGGCGAACCCGAACTTGGTGCCGGGGCCGAAGATCATCGAGAACAGGGCGTAGGCGAACAGACCGGCGACGATGGACGGGATGCCGGTCATCACGTCGACCAGGAAGCGCAGCGTGCGGCTGAACCAGCCGTTCGTGCCGTACTCCACCAGGTAGATGGCGGCCATGAGGCCGACCGGGATGGAGATGATCGAGGCGATCACGGTGATCATGAGCGTGCCGATCAGGGCGTGCTTCATGCCGCCGACGATCTCGGCGCCCTCGGTGACGCGCGCCTCGTCCACGTCACCGGAGATGCCGTACATGTCCTGGGTGAAGACCTGCAGGTTGCCCAGCAGCGGCGGGATGGCGTTGGAGAACACCGTCCACAGCAGCCAGATCAGCGGGATCACGGCCAGGGCGAAGGCGAGGTAGACCAGCGCCCGCACGACCTGGTCGAGCCCCTGGCGGTGTCCCGCCGTCACGCGGTAGCCGATGTAGACCGCCAGCATGAAGACGACGATCGTGACCACGACGAACAGGGCGATGTTCCACCCGATGAGCCAGGTGATCAGGCCACCGACCACCGCGCTGGCGGCCAGCAGGCCCATCCAGAGGGTCTTGGAGGCCGGGTGGATGGTGTTGCGCTGCAGCTCCGGCATGTCCGGGCCGCGGTCGGCCTCGTGCGTGGGTCCGTGGTCCGCCTGGACTGGGGAGAGGGTCATGTCAGCTCCTCCGCTCTACGATGGCGCGGGCCACCAGGTTCACGGCAAGGGTCAGGACGAACAGCACCAGACCGAGCGCGATGAGGGTGCTCACCTTGAGACCGGTGGCATCCGGGAAGTTCAGGGCGATGTACGCCGGGATGGGGAAGTTGCCGCTGCCGATGATGTTCCACTGGAACTCGTCCTTGGGGGCCAGGATCATGGCGACGGCCATGGTCTCTCCCAGCGCGCGGCCCAGACCGAGCATGGCGCCACCCACGACGCCGGGCCAGCCGAAGGGCAGGACCGCCTGCTTGATCATCTCCCACTTGGTGGCGCCGAGGGCGAGGGAGGCCTCCTCGTGCCCGCGGGGGACCTGCTGGAAGACGTCACGCGCCACCGAGGTGATGATCGGCAGGATCATGATGGCCAGCACGATCGATGCGGTGAGCAGGACGCGACCGGTGCGCGAGGCGTCCTCGAACAGCGGGATGAACCCGAGGTTGTCCTCGAGCCACTCGAACAACGGCACCAGGAAGGGCGCGAAGGTCAGGTAACCCCACAGGCCGAAGATCACCGAGGGGATCGCGGCCAGCAAGTCGATCACGAACGCGATCGACTTGCTCAGCCGCGGCGGCGCGTAGTGGGAGATGAACAGCGCGATGCCGACCGCGACGGGCACGGCGATGACCATGGCGATGGCGGAGGCCAGGAGCGTGCCGCCCAGCAGGTTGGCCGCCAGCATCCAGAAGCCCTCGTCACCGATCTCACTGGCCTGCTTCAGCGCCGGCCACGCCTCCATGAGCAGGAAGATCGCGACCAGGGCCAGGGTCACGGCGATCAGGGCGCCCGAGCCGATCGAGAGGCCGGAGAAGATCTTGTCGCCCAGCCGGCCGGTGCTCGCGCCCCGGGTCGGGTTCGACTCGGTCGCAGGCGCCGGGGGGCCCGGGTCCGTCGAGAGCGAGGTGGCTCCGTCCGCGGACGGGCCGTTCGTTGCTGCCATGGTCACCTCCGGTGAGAGTGCGAGGGGCCGTGTGAAGGGGCCGCGCCCTGTGGCACGGCCCCTTCACACATGGTGGGGAGCTCAGCCCTTGGCCGAGATCTTCTCCAGCGACGTGGCGATCTGCTCCGCGGTCTCGGGGCTGATCGGGGCCGAACCGGCGTCGTCGGCGGCGCGCTTCTGCGCCTCCTCGGAGATGACGTAGGACATGAAGTCCTTCACGCGGTCGGCGTCCTCCTTGTTCTCGTACTCGGTGCAGACGATCTCGTAGGTCACCAGCACGACCGGGTAGGAGCCCTCGACCTCACGGTTCAGGTCCATGGCCAGGTCACCCTCCGGGCGGCCCTCCATGACCTCGGAACCGTCGACCACCTTGGCGGCGGCCTCCGGGGAGTAGCCCACGAACTCCTCGCCCACGCCGACCTTGACCGAGTTCAGCCCACCGATGGCCGAGGCGTCGGCGTACCCGATGGTGTACTCGGTGCTGCTCACGACGTTCACGACACCGGAGGTCTTGGCAGCGCCCTCGCCGTCGCCGGGGAACTCCTTGCTGGGCTCGTGCGGCCAAGCGTCGCCCGCAGCCTCCTTCAGGTAGTCCTGGAAGTTGGCGGTGGTGCCGGACTCGTCCGAGCGGAAGACGACGGTGATCTCCTCGTCGGGGAGGTCCACGCCCTCGTTGTCGGCCGCGATGGCCTCGTCGTTCCACTTCTCGATGTCGCCGTTGAAGATCTTGGCGATGGTCTCGGGCTTGAGGTTCAGCTCGTCCACGCCCGGCAGGTTGAACGGGATGGCGATCGGGGAGATGTAGGCCGGCAGGTTCATGGCGCCATCGGGGCCACACACCTCCGTGGCCTTCTCCATCTGCTCGTCGTCCAGGGCCACGTCGGAACCGGCCCACGGGGTCGCGCCGCCCAGGAACTGCTCCTGACCCGCACCGGAACCGTCGGGCGAGTAGTTGACGGTGACACCCGGGCCCTGCTCGTTGTAGCCGGCGACCCAGGCCTTCACAGCGGCCTCCTGGGCGGAGGAACCCACACCCTTGAGGCCGCCCGAGAGGCCCTCGGTCTTGGAGTAGGCGGGGTAGGAGCCCGCAGCGGCGTCGTCGTCGCCGGACTCGGACTCGGCCGGGGAGGACTCGTCGCCGGACTCGGACTCGGCCGGGGAGGACTCCTCGCCGGACTCGGACTCGGCCGGGGAGGACTCCTCGCCGGACTCGGACTCGGCCGGGGCGGACTCGTCGCCGGACTCGGACTCGGCCGGGGCGGACTCGTCGCCGGACTCGGAGGTCGTGGTCTCGGACGACTCCTCACCCTCGGAGTCGCCGCCACAGGCAGCGAGGGTCAGGGAGGAGGCGGCCGCGAGGGCGACCACGGAACCAAAGCGGTTGAGCTTCACGAGAGGGACCTTTCACGAGGTGCTCGGGGAGGTGGTCCGCTGCGGGTGACGCTGCAGACCGCGGCCCTGATCGGGCGCATGCCCCACCGTAGGTCCCGCAAGCGGGGCCGCAGGCCACTTTGGGTGAACTCCGAGTGAACAGTTGTGGAAGGTCTCGTGCACCGCGTGACAGGGGCAACAAGCTGGCGGTATTCAGCGATTGTCGAAGACCAGCGGGGCCGGGCGCCTGCGCACGAGAAAGCGCACCGACCCGTGGAGCGCCTCTCGGCGTGCGGCCGCTCGTGGCGGCGAAGGGTGGAGCCCGGGGCTACCGACGGGTCGGTGCGCTCGAGGGTCAACGGTACGCCCTGGCAGCACATTCCCGCACGTTCAGACGAGCTGTCCCGCCCGCCACAGGACCGCTCCGGCCGAGAGGTCGGCTGCCGTGTCCAGCAGCGCCAGGCCGCGGCGGGCACCCTCGTCCCGCGCGACCCCGCCGGGGTGAACCGGCTCACTGCGCGGAGCGTCCTGCGCCCCCCGACCAGCGCTCACCACACGGCAGAACGCCGCCGCCCGCTCCAATGCGACGGCCAGGTCGCCGGCGTACACCCCGTGGAGCACCGCATCGACCAGGTCGTGCACCTCCTGCGGACCGGGAGGGTCGACCACCCCGGCCACCGCGTGCGAGACCTCCGCGGCGAGCACCCCGTCGCGGTACTCCCGCGCCGCCCCCTGGGGACGGGAGGCCACCCACTGCCGCAGGGCGTAGAGGCGCCACAGCACCCCCGGCAGCGAGCGCGCCGGGCGGTCGGCCCACAGCAGCGCCAGGGCGTCCAGCCCCAGGTCGTCCACCAGCTCCACCAGGCGTCGCGTGACCTCAGGGTCGTCCGCGGCCCGGCCACGGTGGACCAGGACCTGGGCGGTCGTGTGGCTGAGCTCCACCGCATCGGCCGGATCGCTCCCGCCCACCTGCTGGTCGAGCTGCCAGGGCGCCCGAAGGGCCGGGCGGCGCGGGCGGTCGCTCATGCCTGCCCCGCGGGCCCCATCGAGACCGCACGCACGACGGCCTCGCCCAGCTCGTCGCTGGCGTCCAGGTCGACCACGGCGGTGATGCGCCAGTCGTGATCGCCGCGGGCGTCCTCGATCACCTGCTGCACCAGCCAGGCCCGCTCACCGTGGAGCACGCCCTCGGGCAGCGCGTCCAGCGTCGCGTCATCGGGGTCGGTGTCCACCTGGAAGAGCTCTGCCGCGCGGGCCGTGGGGCCGATGCCGACGTCCTCGTACTCGTCGTAGTAGGCCGCCAGGGCCTCGTCCCAGGCGGCAGCGTCCATCACCACCCTCGCCGGCGGCTCGGACAGCTGCGCCACCGCTTGCTCCAGCTCCCCCAGCTGTCCGTAGCGGTCGTAGGCCACGAGCTCCACGCGGCGGAACATCGCGGTGCGCACCATCACCCGGAAGGCCTTCTCGTTGGCGGTCACGCCCTGCACCCCGTGCGCGGGTCGCACCTCCTGGGCCTCCCGGTCGGGCACCACGCCACCGGCCAGCAGGGTCCACTCGTCCACCAGCGAGGAGTCCGTCTGGCGGATCACCTCGCCCAGCCACTCGATGATCTCCTCCACGGCCTCGGTGCGGGCATGCTCCGGCACCGTGTGTCGCAGCGTGCGCCAGGCGTCCGAGAGATAGCGCAGCAGCGCCCCCTCGGCCCGGGCCAGGTCGTAGAAGCGCACGTACTCCCCGAAGGAGGCGCCCTTCTCGAACATGTCCCGCACCACCGACTTGGGCGAGAGCTCCTCGAAGGCCACCCACGGGTGGGACTGGCGGTAGATCTCCAGCGTGCCGTCCAGCAGCTCCTCCAACGGCTTGGGCCAGGTGATCTCCTCCAGCCGGTTCATGCGCTCGGTGTACTCGATGCCGTCGGCCTTCATCTCCGCGACGGCCTCACCCCGCGCCTTGAACTGCTGCTGCACCAGCACCGGACGTGGGTCATCCAGGACGGACTCGATGACGCTCACCACGTCCAATGCGTGGGAGGGCGCCTCGGGGTCCAGTACCTCCATCGCCGCCACCGCGAAGGGGGCCAACGGCTGGTTCAGCGCGAAGTCGTCGGCCACCCCCTCGGCCAGGCGGATGGAGGTGGCGCCGGTGTGCTCGTCACGCACCTGGCTGACCACCCCGGCATCGCGCAGGCCCCGGTAGAGCTCGATGCTGCGACGCGCCAGCTTGCGCCGTGCGGCGGGCGTCTCGTGGTTGTCGCCGACCAGGCGGCGCATGGTGCGCCAGGCCTCCCCGGGCTCCCCCGGGCGCTGGATGACGTTCAGCAGCGTGCCGTGCGTGACCCGCATCCGGCTGGCCAGCGGCTCGGGGTCGGCCCCGATGAGCTTGGTGAAGGTCTCCTCGGTCCAGCTGATGAAGCCCTCGGGCGGCTGCTTGCGCACCAGCTTGCGCCGCTTCTTGGGGTCGTCCCCCGCCTTCTCCTCCGCCTTCGCGTTCTCGATGACGTGTGGCGGGGCCTGGGCGACGACGTGCCCGGAGGTGTCGAACCCGGCCCGCCCGGCCCGGCCGGCGATCTGGTGGAATTCGCGGGCCTTCAGGACGCGCATGCGGGTGCCGTCGAACTTGGCCAGGCCCGTGAACAGCACCGTGCGAATGGGGACGTTGATGCCCACCCCGAGGGTGTCGGTGCCCGCGATGACCTGGAGCAGGCCGGCCTGGGCCAGCTGCTCCACGAGGCGTCGGTAGCGCGGCAGCATGCCGGCGTGGTGCACACCGATGCCCTGCCGCAGCAGGGTCTTGAGCGTCTTGCCGAAACCGGAGGAGAAGCGCACGTCCACCAGCCGCTCCGCCAGCCGGTCCTTCTGCTCCCGGCTGAGCTTCACCGTGCCGCTGAGCGCCAGCGCCCCCTCGACCGCCTGCTTCTGCGAGAAGTGCACGACGTAGACCGGCGCCTGGTGGGTGGTGAGCAGCTCCTCGAGCGTCTCCTCCAGCGGCGTCATCCGCCACTCGAAGCTCAGCGGCACCGGGCGCTCGGCGGTGGCCACCACGGCCGTGGGACGGCCCGTGCGGCGGGTGAGGTCCTCCTGGAAGGCCGACACGTCGCCGAGAGTGGCACTCATCAGCAGGAACTGGGCCTGCGGCAGCTCCAGCAGCGGCACCTGCCAGGCCCACCCGCGGTCCGGCTCGGAGTAGAAGTGGAACTCGTCCATGACCACCAGACCGACGTCCGCCGCCGCCCCCTCGCGCAGAGCGAGGTTTGCGAGGATCTCCGCGGTGCAGGCGATGATCGGCGCGTCGGGGTTCACTGCCGCATCGCCTGTCATCATGCCGACGTTCTCGGCGCCGAAGACGTCCACCAGGGCGAAGAACTTCTCGCTCACCAGGGCCTTCAGCGGCGCGGTGTAGAAGGACACCTTGTCCTGGGAGAGGGCCACGAAGTGCCCGGCCACCCCCACCAGCGACTTCCCCGACCCGGTCGGCGTGGCGAGGATGACGTTGCTGCCGGCCGCGAGCTCGAACGCCGCCTCGTCCTGGTGCGGGTACAGCGTGGTGCCGGAGTCCGTGGCCCACTGGACGAAGGCCTCGTGCAGGTCCGCGCCGTCGGCCGAGGTGCTCGCCGGCAGCCGGTCGATGAGGGGGCGCACCGGCGGGGGCCCGGGCAGGTCGTCGGGGGTCACGGCATCAGGGGCGGCGTCGGGGGTCATCGCCGCCCATCATCCCACCGACCGACATCCCGCCGACCGAGACGGCCACACCGGACGGCGCGGCTCCCCCCATCGGTCAGGAGGGGTCGAGGACCTGCGCGGCGGTGACCTGCGTGACCTGCGGGGCGAAGAGCGCCATCTGCTGCAGGGCGAGCGCATGGTTCTCCGGGGTCGATCCCGCGCACGCGTCGGTGACCACCTCCACGAAGGCGCCGTCGTCCGCGGCGGGCAGGGCGGTGGCGATGACGCAGCAGTCCGTCGCCACCCCGGCCAGCCGCAGGTGCGGGGTCTCCCCCACCACGGCCTGGAGCATGTCGCGCCACTTGCCGAAGGTCGGCTCGGTGACCACCAGGGCGTCCACGTCCGCGAGCTCCGGCACGACCGCGTAGAGGGGGTCGGCGTCCGGCACCTGCGCGAAGGGCCACTCGCGGTAGTAGGGCACCCACGAGCCGGTGGGCTCCTCGTCGGCGACGAACCGGGTGATCACCACGCGGCCCGGGTGGGCGTCGACGAGGCGTCGGATGGTGGCCACCACGTCGGCGAACATCGGCGAGCCCCAGGGGCTGGCCGCAGAGTCGGCGAAGAGGGTCTGCGGGTCGATGACGACCAGCCACGGCTCGGGGGCCACCCCCATCGCGGCGAGGTCCTCCTCGAGTTCCTCGGTCAGGTCCTCCGTGGACTCCGTGGCGAGGTCCTCGCCGGACCCCTCGGTGCCGGCGGTCACTGGCCCGCCTCCTGTCGACGCACCCGGGGCGTGCCCAGCAGCAGGTAGCCCAGGAAACCCAGGGCCAGCGCCACGAGCACCCCGAGGTTGGACCAGGCCCATGCCCCCTCCTTGCCGCCCAGCCCCAGCGGCTCCAGCAGGTACCCCTGCCAGGCCAGCCACTCGGCGTAGGAGTTGGTGACCAGGCCCCAGCCGATGACCGAGGCGGCCAGCATCAGCAGGACCGGACCCCAGGCGACCGCGCCGTAGCGCCCCCGCGCGTCGAAGAGCGCGGCCTCGTCGTAGTCCTTGCGCCGCACCAGGATGTCGGCGATGAGGATGCCCGCCCAGGCGGCGATCGGCACCCCGAGGGTGATGAGGAAGCCCTGGAAGGGGCCGAAGAAGTCCTGCGCCACGAACACCACGTACAGCGTGCCGGCGGTGAGGATCACACCATCGATGCCGGCGGCCACCGGACGGGGCAGCTTGACCCCCAGGCTCAGCAGCGTGAGGCCGGAGGAGTAGATGCCCAGCACCGCGCCGCTCACCAGGCTGAGCACGGCCGCGATCAGGAACGGCACCAGGAACCAGGTGGGCAGGGCCGCCGCGAGCGCCCCGATGGGGTCGGCCGCGATGGCGGTGCGCAGGTTCTCGTCCGAGCCGGCGAGCAGCAGACCGAAGACCACCAGGACCGCCGGGGCCAGGGCGCCACCGAGGGTGTTCCAGAAGACGACCTGGCCCCCCGGGGTGGACCGCGGCAGGTAGCGCGACCAGTCGCTGGCGATGTTGATCCAGCCCAGGCCGAAGCCGGTCATGGTCATGATGAACCCGCCGATCATGGCCTGCATGGAACCGTCACCGATGGCCTGGACGGCGGTGAAGTCCACCTCGTCGATCGTCAGCACGATGTAGAGCAGGGTGATGGCGCCGGTGAGCCAGGTGAAGATGGACTGCAGGCGCATGATCACGCGGTAGCCCAGCACCGCCGCGGCGATGATGAGCGCCGAGACCACCAGGGCCGCGGCGATCTTGGTGGCGGTGCCGCCGCCCCAGCCGAGGCGTTCGGCGACGGTGGCCGTCGCCAGCGTGGCGAGGATGGCCAGCACCGTCTCCCACCCGATGGAGAGCAACCACGAGACCACGCCCGGCAGCTTGTTGCCCTGCACGCCGAAGGGGGCGCGGGAGAGCGCCATCGTGGGGGCCGAGCCGCGCTTGCCGGCCAGCGCCACCACCCCGCAGAGCAAGAAGCTGACGACCACGCCCAGCACGCCGACCAGCAGGGCCTGGCGGAAGCTGATGCCGAAGTCCAGGATCCAGGTGCCGTAGGACAGCCCGAAGACCGAGATGTTCGCGGCGAACCAGGGCCAGAAGAGGTCGGACGGCTTGCCCGTGCGCTCCGACTCGGCCACCACCTCGAAGCCGGTGGTCTCCACCAGGGACGACCCGGTCGGGGGCAGGGGGGTGCTCATGGTGCGAAGAGTCTCACGAACTCTTTGCCAGGCGCATCCTCGACAGGGCCCACCAGGCCAGCAGGAATCCCGCCACCAGGGCGATGCCGAGCACCATCACGCCCCCGATGGTGCTGAGGTCGGTCAGGTCCACCATCGCGCGGGTGTCCCGGAACTTCTCCGCGACCGCCAGCGCCCCGTGGTGCAGGCTCAGGAAGCGGGCCCGCGGTGCCAGGCCGATGAGCATGCCCTCCCAGAGCACCAGGTACAGCGCGCCGATGATGACGGCGTGCTTCACCCAGGTGCTCAGCGCGGTGAAGACCGCACCGTAAGCGAGGCCCGAGACGGCGCCGGCCACCAGCCAGGAGGTCGTCTCCCGAGACCCCATGATCAGGGCCATGCCCCCGCACGTCAGGGCCCCGAGCAGGACGCTGACGCCGCAGATCACGAGCATCTTCTGCAGCAGGATGGAGGCCCGCGAGGTCGGCGTGGCCAGGATGTGCAGCACCGAGGAGTCGTCCACCTCGTTGCCGATGCCGTTGACGGCCACCAGCAGCGCCGCCAGCGGGACGATGACCCCGGTGGCCAGGTCGCGGACGATCTGGTCGGCCATCACCTCGTCGACCCCGCCAGAGGCGACGCGGAGCAGCAGCGCGAGGGCGAGTCCGCCGAGCGGCAGGGCCACCAGCAGCAGGGGCCGCCACCCGCGGGACAGGGACCTCCAGGTCATGGTCGCGATGGTCATCCCCATCACCGTCCTTCCACGAGGTAGCCGAAGACGCTCTCCAGCGACTCGTCGGTGGGTCGCACACTGTGCAGGGCGATGTCGTGCCGGCGCGCCACCTGCGGGAGCAGGGCGGAGAACGCCTCGAAGTCGGTGACCTGCACCTGCACGTGGTCCTGCAGGCCGGAGGCCAGCGTCACCGAGGCGGCGCCCTCCTCGGCGATCAGCGCCGAGGCCAGGGCACGGTCGTCGGAGGACACGATCTCGTACTGGTGCGGGCGGTTGGTCATCAGGCGCCGCAGGCTGCGGAAGTCACCCGAGGCGAGATGGCGGCCGGCGAGCATCACCTCGATCGTCCCGGCCAGCTGCTGGACCTCCTCCAGGATGTGGCTGCTGACCAGCACGGTCGCACCGCGCTCGGCGTACTCGTGGAGCGTGCCCATGAGGCGCACCCGCTGACCGGGGTCCATGCCGTTGAAGGGCTCGTCGAGCAGCAGCACCTCCGGCTCGTGCACCAGGGCCGAGGCCATCTTGATGCGCTGGCGCATGCCCTTGGAGTACTTGCCGATCCGGCGGTCCGCGGCGTCCTCGAGGTCGACCACGGACAGGGCCTTGCGGGTGGCGGACCGGGCGTCGGGCAGCTTGTGCAGCCGCGCCATGGCGGTGACGAACTCCCGCCCGGTCAGCTCGTCGTACATCGACTCGGTCTCCGGCATCATGCCGAGGCGCCGGTAGATGGCCGGGTTGCGGCGCACCGGTTGCCCGTCGAGGCTGATGGTGCCGGCCGAGGTCGTCTCGAAGCCGGCGATCATCGCCATCAGGGTGGACTTGCCCGCGCCGTTCGGCCCCAGCAGGCCGGTGACCCCGGGCCGCAGGTCGAAGCTCACGTCGTTGACGGCGACCACGTTCCCGAACCAGCGGGAGGCGCCATCGATCTGGACCGTAGCCATCAGTTGACCCTCCGGTAGCGGCGCATGAGGGCCACCAGGCCCAGCACGCACCCGATGATGAGCAGAACGAGGAAGCCCACGGCCGTGGCGTCGTCGAGGGCCGCGGTGAGCTCCTCGTTGCCGGTCGCCCACTCCACCACCCGCTCGACGGCGGTGTTCGGGCTCAGCGCCGGCGTCCACCGGGCGAGCAGCCCCGACTGGCTCCCCGTGGCGTGCACGGCCTCCATGACCGCGACGACCACCGAGCTGAACACGAGCAGGACACCCAGGATGACGGCCGTGGCCACGCCCCGCTTGGGGGTGAGGGCCGCGATGAGCCCGGAGATGACGCCGACGGCCAGGCTGACCAGCAGGGCGCCCAGCGCCCCGACCCCCGCTGCGCCCCAGATGGTCCCGAGCGGTCCACCGGCCAGCCACCACCCGAGCGTGCCGATGAGGATGCCGACGGCCTGCAGGGTGAACAGGGCCAGCACCAGGGAGGCCAGGCGCGCGAGCACGTAGTCCCGGCGACTCAGCGGCCGGGAGAGGTAGTGCACGATCGACCGCGAGCGCAGGTCGGCCGAGAACACCACCGGCGCGGCCACCGAGGCGAACAGCGCCACCAGCGTGTAGAAGGCGTAGGGCACCCGTGCCGGGTGGAACACCGGCTCGGCCCCCTCGAAGGGGATGAGGACCATGATGGCCGCCGCGATCAGCATCGGTGCCGCCATGAGGGCCACGCACACCCAGGGCATGACCTTGCCCTTCCAGGTGCGCCCGACCCCGTAGGCCGAGGCGTAGCCCTGGCGGACCAGGTAGCCCAGGACCCCGCCGCGGCCGGCGCGGGGCCCGTCGTAGCCGCGGTAGCCCAGGTCGTGGATGACGGACTGCTGGCGGCCCGTGGCCGTGGCCACGGTGGCGGCCTCGTCCGGCTGCTGTGTGGTGCTCATGCTGCTTCCTGCCCGTCTCGCGTGGCGCCGGACCCCTGCGACACCTCGGGGCTGTCGCCCTCGCCCAGGAACAGTTCGGAGAGCTGGTGGCGCGAACCCGTCATGCGGGACAGCCCCCAGCCGTTGTCGGCGCAGAGCTCGACCACGGCGGCGCGGGCCTCGTCCGAGGCCTGCGGGATGATCACCATCCCGCCGCTGCGCCCGGCCTCGATGCCGCGGCAGTGCAGCGCGGCGATCAGCTGCGGTGCGGGCGACCGCTCGTCGGTGCCGATGACCTCCACCTCCAGCGCGCCCGTGTCTGCCGTCAGGTCGGAGATGGACGAGGAGGTGACCAACCGGCCGCCGTCCAGGACGACGACGTGGTCGCAGATGCGCTCCAGCTCACCGAGCAGGTGGGAGGTGACCAGCACGGAGATGCCGAACTCGTGCCCGATGCGCTGGATCAGGCCGAGCATCTCGTCCCGGCCGGAGGGGTCGAGCCCGTTCGTGGGTTCATCGAGCATGATCAGGTCCGGGTCGTGCACCAGGGCCTGCGCGAGCTTGGCGCGCTGCTTCATGCCGGTGGAGTAGGTGCCGACCGGGCGGTGGCGTGCCTCGTCGAGGCCCACGTGCCGCAGCACGTCCGAGGCCCGCTCACGGGCGATGTCCCGGGGCAGGCCGGAGATGCGGCCGAAGTGCATGATCGACTGCGCGGCGCTGACGTCCGGCGGCATGCAGTCGTACTCCGGCATGAACCCCACCCGGGCACGGGCCTCGAGCGGGTTCTGCGTGGCGTCGATGCCGAAGATGGTGGCCGTCCCGGAGGTGGGTGGCTCCAGCCCCAGCAGCATGCGGATCAGCGTCGACTTGCCCGCCCCGTTGTGTCCGACCACGCCGGTGACACCCTCGCCGACCGAGAGCGTCAGGTCGCTCACCGCCGTGAAGGTGCCGAATCTCTTGGTGAGCCCTTGGGTGCTCCACACGTCCATGGGGCAACCGTAAGAACCTGAGCGGCTCCACGGCCTCATCCCGTGGTCCGAGGACGGCGCCGCCGACCGCTCCCCAGGGGGTGCGTCCCGCTGCTGGGGGCGTCATCCCTCCACGGCGAGCGCGAGCGGCAGCACGCCCGGGGCCCCGGCGCGGCGCAGCGCCCGGCCCGCGACGGTGAGGCTCCACCGGGAGTCCACCAGGTCGTCGACCAGCAGCACCGGGCCGGACAGGCCCTGCAGCCGGCCGCCCAGCTCCGGTCCCACGGCCAACCGGTCCCAGACCCCGGCGAGGCGGAAGGCGCTGTTGCCCCCCGGCTCCCCGACCGGCCCGCCGTCCACCAGGTCCAGGGTCCCCAGCAGGGGCAGGCGCCCGATCGTGCTCAGCCGCTCGGCCAGCGAGCCCACCAACTGCGGGCGCCTGCGGGAGGGCATGGCCACCACTCCGACCGGCCGCTCGGCCCAGTCCCAGTCCGCCAGCAGGAGCACCACCGCGCGCACGAGGTCGTCCTCGGCGGGAGGGTCGGCCGCCAGCACCTGCCGCAGGCGCTGCCCCCACCCGAGGTCGCTCAGGCGTGCCAGGGCGCGTCCCGGCCGGAGCTGCTCCTCGGCGGGGATGCGCCCGGAGGCCTCGACACCGAGCCGGTTCATGCCGCTGGGCCACTGGGCCCGCGGCTCGATGACCACCCCGGTGCCCCCGAGCTGGCTCCGCGCGCCGTCGATGGCCTCCTGCGGCACGCCGGTGGGGAACCACGTCCCGGCGCAGGTGTCGCACCGCCCGCAGACGGCGGCCGTGGGGTCGTCGAGGGTCCGCTGCAGGAACTGCATGCGGCACCCGGCCCCCGCCTGGTACTCCTCCATCAGGGCCGCCTCGCGTTCCCGGGCCTCGGCCACACGGGCGTAGCGCTCGGCGTCGTAGGTCCACTGTTGGCCGGTGGCGGTCCACCCGCCGGGCACCTTCGTGACCGCGCCGTCCACGTCCAGCACCTTGAGCAGCAGCTCGAGCCGGGTGCGCCGGACGTCCACCAACGTCTCCAGGGCGGGGGTGGACAGTGGCTTGCCCGCCCCCGCCAGGGCGGTCAGCACCGCATCGGCCTGCTCCTGTCGCGGCATGGACACCGTGGCGAAGTAGCGCCAGATGTCCCGGTCCTCGCTGCCGGGCAGCAGCACCACGTCCGCGCGCTCGGTGGCACGGCCCGCGCGCCCCACCTGCTGGTAGTAGGCCACCGGGGAGCTGGGTGCGCCCAGGTGCACCACGAACCCGAGGTCCGGCTTGTCGAAGCCCATCCCCAACGCGGACGTGGCCACCAGAGCCTTCACCTGGTTGTCGCGCAGCGCGGTCTCCAGCCGCTCCCGCTCGTCGGTGTCCGTGCGGCCGGTGTAGGCGGCCACCCGGTGTCCCGCCGCCGACAGGGCTGCTGCCACGTCCTCGGCGGCGGAGACGGTCAGGCAGTACACGATGCCGGAGCCCGGCAGCTCGGACAGGTGCGCCGTCATCCAGCCGAGGCGCTGCTCGGGAGTGAGCGGCCGCCCCTCCGGTCCCAGCAGGACGCCCAGCCGCAGGGAGTCCCGGGCCAACCCGCCGCGGATCGTGCTCACCTCGTGACGACGACCGGACGGGCCGGCCGACAGCTGCTCCACGACGTCGTGCACCACGCGCTCGTTGGCCGTGGCCGTGGTGGCGAGCACCGGGGTGTCCTGGGGCAGCTCGGACAACAAGGTGCGGATGCGCCGGTAGTCGGGCCGGAAGTCGTGCCCCCAGTCGCTGATGCAGTGGGCCTCGTCGACCACGAGCAGACCGCACCGACGGGAGAGCTCGGGCAGCTGCTCGGCGCGGAACCGGGGGTTGTTGAGGCGTTCCGGGCTCACGAGCAGGACGTCCACCTCATCGGCGTCCAGGGCGGCGCGCACCTCGTCCCACTCGGTGGCGTTGGCGGAGTTCATGGTCACCGCCCGCACCCCGGCGCGGCCCGCGGCGGCGATCTGGTCGCGCATCAGGGCCAACAGGGGCGAGACGATGATGGTGGGGCCGGCGCCCTGCTCGCGCCGCAGCGCCGTGGCCACGAAGTACACCGCCGACTTGCCCCACCCGGTGCGTTGCACGACCAGCACGCGGGCGCGGTCGGAGACCAAGGACTCGACGGCCTCGAGCTGCCCGCCGCGGAACTCGACGTCCTCACGCCCCACCAGCCGGCGCAGGGCGCCCAGGGCACGGTCGGGGAGGTTCACGGCATCGGGGGTCGTCATGGGGACCACCCTCTCAATCGGCGCCGACAACCACCGCGCTCCGTCCACAGGCGGCACGACCACCGCAGCTAGACTTGCGCCCTGCGGCCCGGCACGACCCGGGGCGCCAGGGGCCTCTAGCTCAATTGGCAGAGCTGCGGACTTTTAATCCGTAGGTTGTGGGTTCGAGTCCCACGGGGCCCACCCCACGCACAAGGCTCGAACCCTTGCCAATGGAATCGTTGGCTCGGGTTCGGGCCTTGTCGCTGTCCTGAACCCAGTTGAGGGCGTTGGCGTTGACTTCGGGGTCGAGGAGCATCTCGAAGGGGCGGTTGTTCTCGACGCGAAGCTCGCCGTCTTCGTCGATGTAGACCTTGGTGAAGAAGGCTTGATTGCACAGGCGCCGGTTGGCGTCGTCGCAGCGCTGGTAGATGTCGGCGCAGTCGGCCAGCAGGTTCAATGCGTCATCAAGGTGGGCACGAGCGTCGGCGTAGTCGCCGTGGTGGGCGTCGATGCGCCGGTTGAGGCTGTCGAGTTCGCCGAGTATGCGGTCTTGTTCTCGTTTGAGCACCGGCAGCGGCACGGCGTCGGCGTAGTGGGCTTGCATGAGCCGGTCTTGTTCGTGTTCGAGACGGTCGCGGTGCTTGGTCAGGCGTTCGAGTTCGTCGGTCTCGGCGGCCATGAGCCGGTCGAACTCGTGGTGGAGCATCCCGGACAGAGCGTCGCGCTGAGCGGGGCTGATCTGCACGCGGGCGTAGTAGTCCTCGATGAGCCTCTCGACGTCCTCGATCAAGATCGCCCCTCGCGTGCAGGCGGTGCGCTTGGAGTGCCGTCCGGAGCACACGAAGTAGCAGTAGACGTTGCCGTGGCGATTCTTGGCGTTGGACACGATCAGGCGGGATCCGCACTGGCCGCAGTAGACGGTGCCTTTGAGGTAGTGGTCATGGACCTGGGTAGCCTCGGCAGCACTCTTGTGGGCAGTGAGGACGGACTGGACCTGGTACCAGGCCTCAGGCGGGACGAGCACGGGGTGGGTGCCCTTGTAGCGGGTGCCGCGGTAGACGACATCGCCTTTGTAGTAGGGGTTGGTGAGCAGTCGATGCACGGAGGAGACCGCGAGCGGCTTCGGTGGCCGCTTCGGGGTGGGGACACTGACCAGGCCACGGGAAGTGAGTTCGTCGTGAAGCTGGCTGACGGTCCAGTTCCCCGAGGCGTAGGCCTTGAATGCCCACTCGATCAGGGGTGCGCGTTCGGGGTCGAGTTCGACGGTGCGGACCTCGCGGCCCTGGTCGTCGCGGAGGCGGACGTTGAGGTAGCCGATTGGGGCTTTGCCAAGGGTGCCACCGCCGATTGCTTTCTGTGTCATACCTTTGGTGACCTCGGTGGCGAGGTTGCGGGAGTAGAACTCCGCGATGGTCGACATGATGCCGTGCAGCAGCATGCCGGAGGGAGTCTCGTCGATGTTCTCGGTGGCCGAGACCAACATGACCCCAGCCTGTTGGAGGGCAAGGTGGATGGTCACGTCGTCGGCGCGGTTGCGGGCGAGCCGGTCGACTTTGTGGACGATACAGTAGGCGACCTTGTTGGCCTTGACGTATTGGATCATTCGCATCAGGTCGGGCCGGTCGGCGGACTTCGCTGAGGCTCCGGCGTCGACGAACTCCTCGATGATGGTTGCACCGAGCTGGTCGGCCTTGCGACGCACGGCCTCGCGTTGGGCGGGAATGGAGAAGCCTTCGTCGGTGCCGCCCTTGGACGCCTGTTCGCGGGTGGAGACCCGCAGATAGGAGATGGCAGCTGTGCTGGTTGGCGGGTCGACCAGGCTGGCGGCCGGATCAGCAGCAGGAGTTCTGGTGGTCATCGGGTCTTTGCCTCTCACGCGATTCGTCCCTCGCGCCCCAGATGCCTGGGAGGAGATGTTGGTCGTGAGAGCAGCCATAGGTGTGGCTGTAGGACGAGACCCGGCCGGGGTCACGGTGCGTGTTGCCCGCCAGTGGCGGGGTTTAGGACCACAACACCCCGCGTTCGCGAGGCTTTGCTTGTTTCATTCTACCAACGGTCCTGCGACACTCGCTGGTGCGTCGATTGATGCGGTCGGGTCACGGTAGGTCTCCGGCGGTTTGGCGGCGCTGCGGTCGGCGCGGCTGCGGCCGGTCTCCTGCAAGGTCAGACGGATCAGCACCTCGGCGAGCTTGTGCAGGTCGGCTTGGTCGCGGTGGACCGCGCGCACCGAGAACGACCGGTCCTCGTACCGGCGCCGGTAGGTCTTCTTCACATAGCCGCCCATCAGTCCCGCACCTCCCCGGTCACTGGGTCGACATCGATATCGAGATCGTCGTCGAGGCTGGCGTAAAACTCGTCCTCGGCCTCCTGACGTTTGCGGACCTGAGCTTGAACGAACTGCACGAACTCGGCGTCACGGTCGGCGATCGCCACATCCTCCACCGGCGGTGCCGGGTCTTCGCCGGGCCAGGTGGTCTGCCGGGTGGGACGGTCACGATCGAGCCGAGTGCCCGATGCGGCCACCCAGTCCCGGAGGCGGGCGCGGGCGTCGGCGAAGTCGCGGTGCCAGCCGATCGCCGCGGAGGCGTTCTGCTCGGGGTCGTAGGCGCCCAGCCAGTGCAGGTGCAGTGCGGAGAGTTCCCAGAGCAGTTCGGGGTGGTGGTGCCAGAACGGCGGCACCACGCTGGCCGGGAGTCCGTAGGTGTGACGTAGCCAGTCCACCCACCGGTTCAACGCGAGCCATTCCTGTTCCAGATCATGCGCTGACAACAGGTTCCAGTTCACCGGGTGCGGTGTCTCGGGCACATCGGCGTCGCTGACGTGTGGCGGCCCGTGGAACACATCCGGTTCATCCAGCCCCGGTCCCTCACCGCCGATCGGGCTGGGTTCAGGCGTGAGGTCGGTCATGATGATCGGCTCCTGGCGTTCACAGGCCGATGGCCGTCGACTGTGGTGCCTGGGTGGGCCGGGCCGGCGGCTCGAATCCTGGAGCTTCGCGTTCTGCGGCCCGGCGTGGGGTGCGATCGACCTCGTAGCGGGTACGGGCGGCGTCGTGACCGATCTTCTTGGCTACGAACTCTTCGCTCTCGACCGCCTGGCCGCCTCGTTCGTAGTTGACCTCGCGGGTGTAGCCCTCGGCGATGAAGTTGTCGCCCTTCACGAACCGGGCGTGCGCGTGCTCAGCGGAACGACCGAACATCACCAGATGGTGATAGGTCGTCTCGGTCTGGGTGAACGACCCATCGTCCTCGCGACGGAAGTGCTCCTTGCCGACACGGGCGTAGAACCGAGGATCACCCTTCGAGGTCTGGCTGAGCTGCGGGTCCGAGGCGATGAACCCCGAGAACGACTCCTGGGTGCGGATAGCCATCAGACTGTCCTCCTGACACTCACGCGACCCCGCTGGTCGGAGCCGCTGATGTCAGGCAGGTGCGCAGGCCACACCTACGCGCGCCCCGCTCAGGAGCCGGGTCCGCGCAGCAGTGCCTCCACCTCGGCCCGGTCGGTCTTCAACTGAGCCGCGTCGGGTCGGGAGGGCCAGGCACGCAGGTCGGTGACGATCGGCGGCGCGGCCCGCAGCAGGGTGACGCCGGTGCCGAACGGCAGCGTCCTGATCCGGTCCGGCGGAAGGATCGGGACGCGGCGGACGGAGCGTTGGTTGGAACGGGTGCCGTGGTCGCCGAGGGTCACGCTGTCGGTGTATTCGTCGCGTTCGCCGATGAGGGTAGAGAGGTCTTGGAGGTCGCGGGAGTTGGAGGCGCCGCCGAGGATGATCTTGACGATGCTGGCGTCCCAGATCGCGCCGGCGGCATTGTCGTTCCACTTGTCCCGTGCCTGGGCGAGGGACTGGAGGACGGGCAGGGTGGTGATGCCGGTGCCCCCGCCTTCGGCCATCAAGGTGGGAAGGCTGGGCAGGGGTGCGAGGTTGCCGATCTCGTCCAGGGCAAGTAATAGGGGTGGGTCGAGGCGGGCGCCGGGTGAGCGGGCAGCAATCCTGCGGGCGGTTTCGATGAGATCCTCGACGAACGCCGCTACCAGGGCGGCGGATGCGCCGGCGCCGGCGCCGGTAGCGAGGAGGTAGAGGGTGCCGCAGTCGCGGATGAAGGTCTCGGGGTCGAAGCCCTCACCGGACCCGGGTGAGACGGCGTCCAGGACGCGTGGGTCGGCCAGGGCGCCGAGGGCGAGGGCGACGCCTTGCCAGATCGAATCCCTGGTTTTGGGGTCGGCGTCGATCATCGCTCCGAGGGAGTCCGCCCACCCCGTGGCTGCATGGGTGTTGTTGGTGAGGATTGCGACGGCTTCGGCGGCGGCGGAGGGGTCGAGGGTCCACCGGAACAGCTGGGCCGGTGGGCGGTGGTCGAGGGCGGCGGCGTGCAGGAGGGATTGGAGGGCGGTGCGGGTCTTGCCTTCCCAGAAGCCGCCGGATTCGACCCCTCCGGCGGACAGGCCGGTGGCGGCGGACAGGCCGGTGGCGCGGATCATGGCCGTGAGCGGGTCCTCGCAGCCGCGGATGGGTGACCAGCGCATCCCGGCCGGGATACCGCCGGCGAGGTGTTGGGGGTCGAACACCGCGACCGGTCGGCCGCCACGTTGTCGGGCGCGGAGGGTGGCGGTGAGGTTGTCCGGCCGCGTGCTGGTGGTGACGACGGCGCCGGGCGCGTCGAGGATCGCGGGGATCACGATGTGCAGGCCCTTGCCGGAACGCGGGGGGCCGATGAGCAGGATCGAGTCCTCCACCGACGCCCACACGTCGCGTCCCTTGGACGCGCCGATCCGATACCCGACATCACCGGGTGCGGGTTTATCGAGGGACGGGCGCAGTGTCCCGGCCCGACGGAGCAGCGCCTTCGCCGAGGCGCTCTGGGTCACCTCATGGGCCGTGGCGGTGCCCGCGAGGCGCCGCGGGTCGGTCTCGACCCGGCGGGAATGGTGGCGCAGCCGCATCCACGCCCACGCCCCGGCCGTGACGAGCCCGGCAAGCATCGCCGCGGTGATGATCCAGTACACGGTCGGGTTGAGCCCGTCGGCGTCGAGCGCGCCCGCGGGGTCGCTGGGATTGAACAGCACTCCGAGCCCGGCGGCGGGACCGGCGGCGGGGTGGGGCGTGCCGGTGAGAAACGCGGCGACGGAGCCGGAGGCGCGGAGGATGAGCGCGATCCCGAACATCCCCACCAAGGCGATGAGGGCGGCGTTGGTCAGCTCGTCACCGAACGACCCGGTCTGCCGCCCGGGCGGGGTGCTCACGGCAGTCGCCGCACGTGGGTCGTGCCGGAGATGCGGCCGAACAGCATCACCTCGCCGCCGCCATCGGGCAGCAGCGATCGAAGACGCTTCCAGTCCAGGAGTGTGCGGGCGTGGCCGGTGTTGGTGGCATCGGTGTGGGAGACGATGATTGCGGCGGCGACGTCCTCACCGGGCACGAACCCCTCGCCGGTCACTTCGACCAGGTCCGGCCGGCGTTTACGGCGGCTCCTGACCGGTGTGGCCCGTTCGTCCTCAGCCTCACGCTCGGTCTCCGCCTCGGTCTCTGACGGTTCGGGCCTGGTGCGGCGACGGGCGCGGATGACGTCGGTGAACACGGTTCCGTCGCTCTCGTGCACCTCGATGCGCACCGTGATCGTCCGGTCCTGGGTCAGCACATCCAGCAGGGGCCCGAAGGTGGCCCGCGTCCACGTTTCGCCCTCTGGTGGTGGGACGTTGTTGCCGTCGATGGTGACGTCCAGGGCGCCGGTCTCGGTGACGGTAATGACTGCGTGTGGCAGCACGACCGGCGTGTCCTCTGGTTCCAGCCGAGTGCGGCGTGGGTGTTTGCGGGTCATCACTTCACCCCCGAGGTCAGCCGGGAGCTGGTGTCGAACAGTGCCAGCTCGGCGGGATGGAGCTGGTGCTGGGTGACGAACGCACGGTCCTTGATCCGCCACAGCCCCTGCCCAACGCCCAACGATGGGAGGAGCTTCTGCTCGGTGCCGGTCAACCCGAGTGCTTGGGCGGTGGGGCCGAGCTGGTCAGATTCCTGCCGGTAGACGATCCGGGTCTCGGCATTGGCCAGCAGGCTGTTCGCGAGGGAGCGCATGGCGGAGCCGGCGTCGCCGACGTTGTCCAGGTCGGAGAGTTTGTGGAAGATCAGCATGTTCGCGATCCCGTAATGCCGGGCGAGGCGCCAGTGGGCGTCCATCCGTTTCAACAAGGCGGGGTGGGACATCAGCCGCCATGCTTCGTCGTAGATCACCCACCGCTGCCCACCGTTGGGGTCCAGCAGTGCGGACTCCATCCACGCCGACGAGCACGTCATCAGCACCGAAATCAGTGTGGAGTTCTCGGTGACGCGGGACAGGTCGAGGCTGATCATCGGCAGCGAGGGGTCGAACTGCACCGTGCTGGGGCCGTCGAACAGGCCGGCGAGGTCACCGGCGACCAGGCGGCGAAGGGCATGGCCGACGAGCCGTCCGTCCTCGGCCAACCTGCCGTCGGCGGTCTCGTCTGGTGTGAGGATGCGGTCGACGACCATCGGCAGGATCGGCACGGTGTTTTCTGCGACGACTGCGGTGAGGGCGAGGTCGATCGCGGTGTGCTCCAAGGGCGTCAATCCGCGGGCCAGGACGGTCTCGGCGAGAGCGCCGATGAGGTCGCGGCGGCGGGCGGCGACCGTGATGGCCCACTCCTGATCCGACAGCCCGGTGGGCCGGTGGCCTTCATCAAGGGGGTTGAGTCTCGTGTTCAGGCCGTGGCCGAGGACGATTGCCTTCCCGCCGACTGCGTTGGCGACGGGGGTGTGTTCGCCTTTCGGGTCGCCGGGGACGTAGACGCGGCGTCCGAACGGCAGCGACCGTGTGTAGAGGGACTTCGCCAGTGAGGACTTGCCCGAGCCCACGATGCCGGCGAGGACGACGTTGGGGGCGGTGATGATCCCGCGGGCGTAGAGGACCCAGGGGTCGTAGACGAAGGAGCCGCCGGAGTAGAGGTCTTGGCCGACGAAGACGCCGTCGGCGCCGAGGCCGCCTTCGGCGACGAACGGGTAGGCACCGGCGAGGGTCGCGGACGTGTCCTGGTGGCGCGGGAGCCGGAACCTGCCGGGTGTGCGCAGCGCGGCTGCACCGGATTCACCAGCGGCAGGCAGGTACGTAGTTGCGCGTCGTTCGGCGCGCTCCGCGTCGGCCTTCGCCCTGGCCGCGGCCTGCTCGGTCCGGTGCTGCTCGGCCCGCAGTGCTGCGGCAGCCTGCCGGCGTTGTGTGCGCAGGCGGCGACGCTCCGCGGCCGGAGCGACGAGGACGGATGCGTGCAGCCGCTCGCTCTCCCGCGCGCTCACAGCGACAGCCCCCGCCCAATCGACCCGGAGGACCGGGCCGGCCCGGCGAACCAATCCCGGTCCAAGCCTGCGGATGCCTGCTGCGTCTGCGCGGAGGCTGGTGTCACCGCGGTCCGCGGCGTGCTCGCATCGAGCGGTCCGACGCCGCTGATGGCCTCACGCGCGAGCACCACGTCTGTCTCATCCAGGTCCGGGTCGGACATGGCGGCGGGGTGCGCACGCAGCAGGCTGACGTGCCCCATGAACGGGTTGTAGGTGAGGGTGTAGTCCCCGTCGGTGATCACCCGGTCGAGCTGCCCGGTGGGTGGTTCGTCGTAGACGTACCCGTTCTCCAGGGCCGCGTCGGTGGTCTCCTCCCCGCAGTCCCAGTTCCTCAAGTGCTCGATGGCCGCGTCCGGGCCGTCGCGGTCGATGAGGTCGAGCACCTCGTCGGCCTCGGCGCCTTGGAGGAAGACGACGCTGATCCACCGCCGCGGTTCGTCCGGTGACACGGCCTCCCGGTCGAGTTCCTGGGTTGGGGCGTGCCAGGCGATGCGTCCCGAGTGGGTCATCGCGGCATTGCCGCGCTCCTCGACGCCATCGAGGAGCGTTCCGGCGTGGTGCAGGTCGTCTGCCGCGGCGAGGGCTTCGGCGGCCCCGATCGCGTGGTCACCGTCATCGTCGTGAGCGCGGCCGCGATGTACCAGGTGCGCGGAGCCGAGCTGGTCGAGCACCTGCCGCAGTGACCGGACGCCCGAGAGGAGGTCACCGAGCACGCTGTAGGTGTCGGCGGGGTTGTCGAACACGCGGCTGGCGTGCGCGAGCCCGCGCAGCGCCTCGGATGCTTCGGCAGCATCCTGGAGTGAGTCGTAGTAGGTGGGCATGAGCGGCCTCCTGTGACAAGCGCGAAAGCCCCGGTTATCCGGGGTCGACTCTCAGGTGCACGCGCGCCCCCACAGCGCAACGGGCGGGGTGTGGTGGGTGTCAGATGCGGCGGCAGAGCGGCAGTGCGGCTGCGGTGAAGGCGGCGGCCTGCTGTCCCACGAGCAGTCGGGTTTCGCAGGAGGCTTGGATCGCGGCCTGCTCGATCGCGGCCACGCCGGCGTCCAGTTCCTCGACGGTGGGTGCGGAGATGCTGATGAGGCCGGTGAACCGCAGCACTCCGTGGCCGGCGGTCAGGTCGGCTTCCTGCTGGAGCACGTCGTGGTACTCGGCGGTCTGGGTGGCGTCTTCGATCTGCCCGATCTTCGCCCGCTGGGCTTGGTCGGAGATGTGCTCGACCTTCTTCTTGCGGATGTCACGGGCGGCCTGGTCCGAACGCATCGGGGTGCACAGCAGCGAGAAGCTGCGTTGGATGCCGGTGGATAGCAGCACCGGCGACAGGAAGCCGGGGTAGACCATCGAGCGCGGCCACTCGCTGATCCACAGCACCGCGTGGTGGGCGGAGTCGGTGCGCAACCGGGACCAGGACTCGTTGACGGCCACGGGACCGGCGGTGGCCAGGTGCTGGCCGAGTTCGCCGTGGCGTTCCAGGGTGGCGGCGATGGCCGGGTCGTACGCGCTGCGCAGGATTACCGCGATCTGTCCCGGGCTTAGCCAGCCGGACGGCTTCAGGTCGGCGGAGCGTAGTGCTGCGACCAGGGTGGACATCTCCTGGCGCAGGACGGCGGCGGCCCCGCGGATGCCGCCACCGGCGGTCCTGATCTGCCGCGCGGCGGTCTTCATATCCAGCGACAGGGACAAGGTGGTGGCGTGGCGTTCCCCGGCCGGCCCGGCCCGCTCGATGAGTTCTGCGTACGTGGTCGCGGCCCAGGTGTCGTCGGCGGTGCCGTGGGAGGCCCACCATTCGGCCAGGCCGGTGCCGGAGTCCGGCAGCGTCCGCTCCAGGACCTGGAGGGTGGCGATCCGCCCGGAGCGGCACACCGTGGCCAGGACGCGGCCCCAGGAGGTGATGCGGCGTTCCTGCTCGCCGGGGTCCAGGAGCACGAACGCGGGATGCGTCACTTTGCAGACCACGGTGAGCGTCGCGGCGTGGGGGTCGTGGATCATCCCGGCCCCGGTGTCGGGGTCGGTGTACTCGCGCAGGCGGGCCATGTCTCCGGGCAGCGCGAGCGTGCCGACCGGCCGCGGTGCCACGATGCGGCGCCGGTACAGGAGTTGGCCGGCGGTGCTGCGCCAGGCCCACCAGCACGCCACCGGCAGCCATTCCACGGCCGGACGCCCCGCCACGGGTATCCAGGTCAGGGCGGCGGCGAGTACCCAGACGGGGGCGGTGTAGGCCAGCAGGATGCCGCCGCCGGCATACAGGGCGCCGACGACGGCGAGGACGCCGGTGGCCAGGGTAATGAGCTGGGCCAGCGACAGTCCGAGGAGGATGCCGCGGCGGGTGAGGCGGGAGAACTTCACCGGCACCAGCTCCGTGGCGGACTCCTTCTGCTTTGAGGTCATGGCCGTTTCAGTCCTTTCCGGTCGGCTTCGGTGCCGGCGGCGGGGTCGGCTTCGGCGCCGGCGGCTCCGGTTGTGCCGGGCCGGGACCCGCAGTGGGGGTCTTCGGCTCGGTCGGAGGCGGAGCCTTCGTGGCCGGTGGGGACGACGTCGGGGACGCCGCCGGCGGGGGTGTCGCGGCGGTCTGCCCGGCGTTGTCGGCGGTGGTCTCGGCCTGGTTGCCGAGGGCCGTGCCGGCCTTCGGTCCGGCGGTCGCCGCGTCCTTGGCGACCTTCCCTGCGATCACCGCTGCCGCGGCCGGACCCGCCGCCGCAGCACCCGCACCGGCTCCCGCGCCAGCGCCCGTTCCACCGCCGGCTCCAGCACCGGCTCCGGCGGTCCCACCGGCGGTACTGGTGCCGCCAGCAGCGCCCGCACCGCTTCCGGATGCCTGCGGTGTAGAGGTCTTGGCCTGGGGCGGCGTCTTTCCACCGCCCCCAGCGCTCCCACCGCTGCCGCCGCCGCTCTCGTCACCGCCGCTGCTGTTGCCGCCGCCGAGGACCTTCTTCGGGCCGTCGCCGGCCGGCGTAGTCGGTGTGGGGACGGGCCGGTTGAGGGCCTGCTTGGCGTCTTGTTCGGAGCCGATCGCGTGGTACATGTCGAAGCCGATGAAGCTGATGAACTTGTAGGTCAGGTAGGGGGCGAACGCGGCCATCGCCATCAGCACGATCCCCGCCAACGGGTCACTGATCGAGGACAGGTCGGCATCGATCGGTGCCGAGACTTGGGTGATGGCAACGAGGAACATCACGACCAGGACGAGCTTGGAGCAGATCAGCGCGATGACGAACATCGCCCATTTGCCGATCCACCCCCTGCTGGCGTCCCAGGAAGCGCCGGAGAACGCCAGGGGCGCGAACACGATCGCCACCAGCAACAGTGCCTTGCGCACGAGCAGCGACAGCCACACGATCGTCGCCGCCGCGATCGCCAGGCCGGCGAGGAAGATCGTGATGATCGCCCCCACCCCGGGCGCGGCGATGTTGATCCCGACCAGGCCCGCGGCCAGCAGGGTGATCTTGTCGCCCATGGACTCGGTGGTCTCTCCGGCGGCCTGGATGATCCCGACACAGAGCTGGTCGACGATCTCCAGCAACAGGGCTGTCAGCGTGATCACCACGAACGAGCCGAGCACGGACTTCGCCAACCCGAGCGCGGCCCGGGACAGCGCGGTCGGGTCACGGCGGACCAGGCCGGTGAGCAGCTGGAGGCAGAAGAAGATCAGCATCACAAACACGGCGATACCGAACAGCAAGTTGTAGACCGCCACGTACTCATCCCGGGTGACGTCGACGAGGGTGGTGGTGTCGAACACGGACCACACGGCCTCGAACAGCCAGCCGGCGGCGGCGCCCATGGCTTGGGCGAGCCAGTCGAACGGTGCCGCCACCAGGGAGGCGGCGGCTTCGCCGGCGGTGTCGCACACGGCCGAGATGACGGGGATATCGCACACACCCACCGCAATCACTCCTTCAGGGGGTTGAGTCGGCGGGTGGGGTCAGACCTGCTGGCCGACGTCCCAGAAGAAGTTGATTAGCGTCACCGAGGCGCCGCAGATCACCGCGGCCCCGCAGCTGACGAGGACGCCGATCTTGCCGCGGCCGGCGAGGTGCGGGTTGGAGGAGTTGGCGCCGAATCCCCACACGATCGCGGAGATGATCAGCGCGAGGACAGACAGGATCAGGCCGATGGTCATGACCGCGCCGACGATGGTGCGCAGTTGGGCGATGCCGGGCAGGCCGTCATCGTTGGGAGTGATGTCGACATCCATCGGCAGCAGGGCCGGCAGAGCGGTGATGAGATCGAACACGGTGGGGTCTCCTGACGAGCGGAACCCGCCCTTGCGGGGCGGGGAACACGGATGGGTTCGCAGATCAGGTGCGCCACACGCCCCAGGGCCGTCGCCGCGGCAGTTCCACGCGTGCGGAGGGGTCAGAGTTGTTGGCCGAGGTCGATGAGCCAGTTCATCCACGCCACGCCGGCACCGGCCAGGATCGCGGTGCCGAGGGCGACGAGGACGCCGGTGCGTCCCCTGCCGGCTGCGCTGTAGTTGCCGTTCGCGGCAGCAATCGCCCAGATGATCGCGGAGACGATCAGCATCAGGACGGCGGTGATGAGCACGAACATCAGCAGCGCGCCGATGACCGCGCGCAGGTCGCCGATCCCGCCGATCCCGTCGAAGTCGGGGAAGACGTCCATGCCGCTCAGCTCCCAACCGGCGGAGGCAAGTATTCGAAGTGCTCGAAATCCATGTCTGTCAGGTGCACCGGACGCGCCGGAGCGCGCCGGGCGAGTCGCCGGTGGCTCGTGACGTTGAGCCGGTCCGACGGAGTATGGCGCGAAGCGGACGTCCGAACAGGTCGGTGGCGAGTAGGTCAATCAAGGGGGCTTCTGTGTGCTGGACGAACCGGCGCGAGACAGCCGAGCGGCTGGTGCTCGCTGCGTTCGCCTCGACTGCAGCGCCGACCCGTTCCAGCCCGACCGGGTAGCGACACGTGGGCAACCCGGTAGCGTGTTGTTCGTCGCTAACCGACCGCTGAGGAGGTCACCGATCGGGCCTTGATGCCGTGACGGTAGCTTGTCCGATCCGGGTCGTGCTGGCGCTTCGTCTCGCACGGTGGTCTGACGTCCTCGCGGAACATCACCCGTAGGCGAGCGCAAGCAGACCCTTGCTCAAGCTGCGGTGATCTCGTTCATCACGACCGACAGGCGTTCCGGCGGTAACTTTGGCTGCTCGGCAACATTGGTCCTCTGGTATCTCCTACTCATGATGGTTTCCTTCCTGAAGTGGTGCCTGGTCGACGCCCAACTGCTACTGCGAAGCAGGACCCGGGCGGGGGACCACCACCAAGAGTTCAACGGGTCCGAGACGACCTCCCGTGCAGCTCTGGTCGGGCGAGGGCATAGGGAGCTCGTGGCCCTGCATGGGGAGCGTGACCGGCCAGCAGTCCTTCAGGCAGACGCCGTGGGCGACCACCGTCGACTGGACGAGGTCTAGCTGAGGTCATGAGTCAGCTCAGCCGCTCGGGATTCGGCGGCCGTGATCCGTCCGATGTTCGCCAACCGGGCCGGTCCGCCCTGCGAGCGGAATAGGGCTACCCCTGGGGTGACATCGTCCATCGACGCTGAGCACAACGCCTTCCCGAATGATCGACCTGTGGTGATGATGATCGGCGGTTGGCGATCGCCGTCAACCGGTGGCATATCAGTTGTGGCGCAGGTCGCGTCTGGTCAGAGCCAGGCCCCCGGCCAGGACCAGTAGCACGGCCAGCGCGCTGAGGGCGGCGCTTGCCGCGAGTTGGGGGTCCTGGACGGGAACGCGCCCGACGTGCTCGAGTGGTGACAATTGCCGGACGGACGAGGGCAGCTGCAGCGTGTCGCCGAGCAGTGCGACGATCGCTGACCAAGCCAGCAGCACCCACCCCAGATGCGCAGCCGCGGGTTGCACCGTGAAGAGGAGTCCGCCGGCGGCACCCAGGACCAGCACGGCTGGGATGTAGGCCACACACGCAACGATGCCGGAGGTGACCGCCCCTGGGTCCCCGATGGCCATGGCCGTACCTCCGCCGAGCGCTAGTCCTCCCATCACGAGCACGGCGAGCACCTCCAGGGCGATCACGCTGGCTGCGGAGGCCCACCAGTTCAGGCGACTGGTGCGGGTGGCCAGCAGCGCGGCGAGACGGCCGGACTGCTCTTCGCCGACGAGCTGGCCCACGCCCTGCAGCGCCATGGCTGCCGCTGCCAGCGCCAGGATGGTTGCCCCGACTGCGGTCATCGCTTTCTCGGGGGCCTCCGAGGCGCCGAGGAACGTTGCCAGGGCGGGGTTGGTGTCGACCAGGGCTTGCATGTCGCGGGCGAGCAGTCCCAGTCCTACTCCCCAGGCCAGCGATGCAGCCATCCAGCCACCGAAGGACGACCGGGAGGTGCGCCACAGCAGACCCGCCGGTGACCTGAGTGCTCGGGAGGCCTCCGGGGCGCCGTTGCGCTCCTGCAGCAGTCCGGCGCCCAGGTCGCGGTGCTCCCGCAGCGACACGGCCAGTGCCATGAACACGGCGGATAGTGCGGCCAGGGCCAGGATTGGCCACACGCGCTGCTCCCCGAACGGGCGGATCTGGGCGAACCAGCCCATGGGTGTGGCCCAGGTGGTTGAGAGCTCCAACCCGTCCACGACCGCCCGCACCAGGTACATGGCCAGTTGTGCGGACAGGGCGAGCATGTAGCTCGCCCGGGCGCCGCGGCAGATCTGCGCGGCCACGAACCCCACTCCGCTGTGGACCAGCACTAATAGGGCGATGCCGATTGCGTACCGCGCGGAACTACCGGGCGGCAGCCCCACGACGACCAGTCCGACGCCGCTGAGCACGCCGCTGAGTGCCACCGACCCGGTGACGACCATCAGGGCGGCGCCGAGCGGGGCGAGCCTGCCGACGCGCGTGGCGGTGACGAGTTCGACGACGCCGGACTCCTCCGGGCGGCGTGTGCGACTGACGGCCAGGTGGATCCCGATGGCCGGCAGTACCAGGAGCCCGAAGAACCCGACCTCGTAGACGGCGATTCCACCGACGGTGTGCAGGTCGTAGGCGGGGCCGTTCAGCGCCCACGTCATCGGGGACGCGCCCAGCGTCTGGGCGTACAGCTCCCGCGCAGCGGGATCGTCGTACAGGTCGGCGACCGACGCGGTGACCGCCGTCACCAAGACAGCGATCGCCGCTGGCCATCCCAGCAGTCCCTTCCACCCCGTCCGGGCGGCCAGGCGGACCAGCAGCCAGACCCCGGCCCACCGCCGGGCCCGGGCAGGCGCAGATCGGCCAGGTGCCGCCTGGGTGCCCAGCGCGTGAGCGGCGGTCGACCTCATCCCTCGATCACCGCGGGCCCGGCCGGCAAATCCTGCTGGTAATGACCCAAGAACAGTTCGTCCAGGCTCGGGGGCGCGACCACCAGCGAGGTCGGCTGGGCTGCTACCACGAGCCCGACCGCACGCGCCAGCTCGTCCTGAGCGGCGCGGAACGTCGTGCGAACAGCCCCCGGCACCGGTCGCTCTACCAGCGCGGACACACCCTCCAGCCTGCCCAGTCCAACCACGGGCTGCGCCGTCACGGCTTCGATCGACGTCAAGGTGTCCCCCCGCAACGCGTCCAGCGTGCCAGTGCGCACCGTGCGGCCCTGGCGAATGATCGTCACCCGATCACACAGAGCCTCGACCTCACCCAGGATGTGACTGGACAGCAACACCGTGCGCCCTGCATCCCGTGCCTCCAGGATGCTGCGCTGGAACTCCGCCTCCATCACTGGGTCCAGCCCCGAGGTCGGTTCGTCCAAGACCAACAATTCGGCGTCGGTAGCCAGCGCTGCGATCAGCGCAACCTTCTGGCGGTTGCCTTTGGAGTAGGTCCGGACCCGCTTGGTCGGGTCCAGCTGAAACCGATCGAGCAGCTCGGCGCGGCGACGGCGCGAACCGCTGCCCTGCAAGGACAGCAGCAGGTCGATGCACTCCCCGCCCGTCAGTGACGGCCACAACGCCACATCCCCGGGCACGTACGCCAGCAGGCCATGGATCTCCACGGCCTGCCGCCACGGATCCAGCCCGAAGACCCGGGCTGACCCCGCGTCCAGACGCAACTGGCCGAGCAACCCGCGGATCGCTGTCGACTTTCCCGCCCCGTTCGGGCCGAGGAAGCCATGGACCTCCCCCCGAGCAACTGTGAGATCCAAACCGTCCAACGCGCGTGCCGCACCGAACCGCTTGACCAGTCCGGTGGCCTCCACCACGGCGTCGGTCGACGCGGGCGCAACGCCGGCGGCCAAAACTGACAGTGACTGTCTCATGTGTCCACGGTAGCAGTAAGGTGACAGTCACTACCAGATCCAAATGGAGGGAGGGTCAATGAGCCGGACAGCGTCGGGGCTACGCGAGCGTAAGCGCGCAGCCGCCATGCACCGCATCCAGGTGGCCGCCGTCGACCTGTTCGACACACACGGGTTCGACCACGTTACGGTCGAGCAGGTAGCCGCGGCAGCCCACGTTTCCCCAAGCTCGATCTACCGGTACTTCGGCACGAAGGAGGCCCTGGTCATCCGCGACGAGCACGACGACACGCTCATGTCTTCCCTCGCTCGACACCTCCGCGACCACGACATCTACGAAGCGACCGCCCTGGCCCTTGACGACATCAGTGAGGCGCACTTCGTCCGAGACGCCGAGCTCACCGCCCGCCGAACCCGCTACTACTTCGAGGTCCCGTCCGTCCGGGCGGCGTGGCTCATGACCATCGACCAGACCCGCCAAGCCCTCGCCGAGGCGTTGACCGCCCGGCGCACCGCACCCCAGCGCACGCCCACCGAGTGCCACGTCATCGCCGCCTCCCTGGTTTGGGCTCTCTACACCGCTGTCGAACAGTGGTACCTCGCGGGCGCCCACGAGCCACTGGGGCCCGCCCTGCGTAAGGCCCTCGGTGCGATCCACCCACAAGAAGATTCACACGGCTGAACTACCAGTTAACCGGCGTCAGCAATTATTCGTAGCGTTCGAAATGTCCATGCCATGAGGTGCGCGGCAGAACCCGCCGGGGCCGGCGACGGTAGGCTGAGGTCGTCGGGCGAGCCGGGATCGCAAGCATCTGTTGCCATGCGCGACGATGATCAGAGAGGTGGTCTGTTGGCGCAGGAGGTGCCCGTTCCCGGTAATCCGGAGGACGCTCAGCAGTTGCTGTACCTGCTGCTCGGCAGAGCGATCGCCCGTTGCCAGGTCGCCGAAGCCGCCGCAGAGACGATCCACCAGGTGCTGCTGGGCAAGCCCCCTCGTGAGCGGAGCACGCTGGGGGCGAAAGCAAAGGCCGTGGAGCCTCAGCTTCCAGACCACCTCCAAGCCGAGTACCGCAACCTTGTCGAGGCGCGGAACTATCTGGTCCACCGGTTGCTGTTCGACCACGGCGGATGGAAGGGCATCCCTGGCTGGGACAGCCCCGAGCTGTATCGGAAGCTCTACGACTCCATCGACGACGCAACGCAGACCATCGATCGAGTCAGCGACCTGCTGAACAGGTATCTCGTTGACACGAATCCCGAGGTAACGATCTTCAAGATTAGCGATGAAGGTGTCGAGGACATTCGAGACCTGTAAGCCTCCCTCCGCTTGATCGTTCGGGCTGGCGGCCCTCCCGAAGCGCGCCAAGCTGCTGGATCGGTCAGCGTCAGCGGCGCGCGCCGGCGTAGTTGTTCCAGGCCGAGCCGGTGAGTTCGGCCCAGCGGGTGGCGGTGTTGACGTGGATGCCGATGAGGGAGGCGAACACGGCGGGCGGGGTCGTGGATACCAGGTGTAGCAGCGCCGTGTTCCGGCTGGCGCGGGTGATGATCCCGAGCCGGTTCATGCGCGCCATGAGCGAGGCTGGGTGCAGGTGGGTGCCGGCGTTCTTGCCGGTGAACAGCCACCGGGTGTCGGCCAGGGTGCTCGCGGTGCCGAACGGCTTGGCGACCGGCAGCGCCGTGACCAGGGCGTCCAGGGGCGGGATGAGCAGCATCGGCTCGGAGCCGAGGGCGAGGTAGGTGTCGCCGCCACGGACTCCGACGTCATTAGTGGTGAGGGCGGCGATCTTCGCGACGGGCTGGGCGTAGAGCAGGATCAGGCAGGCTGCGGCTCGGTCCTCGACGCTGGCGCTGTCGGGGTCGTGTAGGAATTGGCGGACGCGGGCGAGCTGATCCTCGGGGTCGATGTCGTGACTGGGGTCCTTCTGCGCGACGGGATCGGGTAGCCGCGTTTGGGGAAGGTAGCCGCCTCGTTTGAGCCAGCGGATGAAGGTCAGGCGTGCGCTGCGGTTGGTGCTGAGCCAGGCGTCGACGCACGTTTGCGGGCAGTCGTCGAGGTCATGGCCAAGAGCGGTGAGGTGGTCGAGGAAGGCATGGGCGGCCTGGATGTCGCTTCGGCAGCGCGCCGCGACGTGGGCGGTGAGGTGGCCGTGGCGGTCGGTCTTGGCGCGGCCGACGACGTGCCAACGGGCGTAGCGGGTGAGCACCCCGCGCAGTTCGGGATCGGTGATGTCGGTAACGGCTTCGGCAGCGTGGCGGTGCAGCCGGGCGGCGTTCTCGTCGCGTGGCGGGAGCGCTCCGGCGGCGACGAGCATGGCCCGCAGGTAGGTCACCGAGAACACCTGCGGCCGGGCGTCGAGGGCATCGTGCGACAGGTCGAGTCGGCCTCGGGCGATGTCGGTCAGCAGGTGCAGGCTCGGTAGGTCGTGCCAGTTGTTCAGCAGCGATCGGGGTTGGCGGAACTCGGTCAAGGCGTCGCGGACGGGTTTGAGCTCGGGGCGGATCGTGCCGTCCGGACCGGTGAGTGCGGCGTCGATCTGCTGGGCGGATTGGCAGGCGAAGCAGCGTGGCCAGCCGTGGTTGGTGGTGCGTCGGCCGAGGGCTTGCTGGCCGCAGAGGGAGCAGTCGATCACCGGCGCTTGGTAGCAGGTCGGGCAGACATCCGGCGTCGTTGCGGTGGCTTTCAGCGCGACCCGTTTGAGTCGTCCGCAGATGCCGCAGGGCCGTCGCGGGTTCCGGTAGCAGCGGACGCAGAGACTCCGTGACGAGGAGCCCCTGCCGCCGGCTCGTATGGCCAGCGGGCCGATGCTGCCGCACTCGTCGCAGGCGTCGTCGGTGGTGCGGGTTCGGGCGTAGCACGTCACGCAGAGCGCGCCACCATCGCGGGTGCGGGCGTTGACCCGCCGCTGCCTGCGGCAGCCGGCGCAGGTCTCCTTGGGTGAGCGGCGGGCGCGGCAGGCCCGGCATTCGCCTCGGTCCAGGGCGTGGTTCCAGCGCAGGTTCCTCACCCGACCACAGCGGAAACAGGTGCCGCTGACGATCGTGCTCGCCATCGGGTCCGGTCAGTCCCCGGCAGGCTTGATCACAGCACGGGTCGGACGGTTCTTGCTCGGCTTCGGCGGCGTGGCGCCGGTGGTGCCGGTCTTGCGTCCGCGCCGTGAGCTGGTGGCGACGTAGGGCTCGATCAGGTCGTTTGGGGTGACATCGAAGATGTCGCAGAGCGCGGCGAGCAGCCGCATGTTCAACCGCTCGGGCTCACCTGTGACGATCCGGTAGACCTGCGTGGAGGTCATCACCACGCCCCGCTCGGCCAGCAGCGGCACCAGGTCGGTGGTGGCGTTCATGCCGTGCTCGTTCATCACCTTGCGCAGGTGCCAGTGGTAGGCGACGGTCTTCGTCATCAGGATCAGCCTTCCTCGATCGCGGTCGGTGGGGTGAACGCCGCATCCAGGGCGCGGCGTAGGGTGCGGTTGCGGTAGTCACCGGATACGCCGGTGTAGAGGGCGGTGGTCGAGCCCCAACGGTGGCCGACCTGCTGCTGGACGAACAGCGGGTCGAAGCCGTCCTCGATCAGATGGGTCACATAGGAGTGCCGCAGGCAGTGCGGGTGCAGCGCGGCGTCGAAGCCGAGGTCGTCACGGTACTCGGCGAACCGCATCCCGATGTAGCTGCCGGTGATCCGTGATTGTCGTTCGGTCGGCCAGAGCATCGCGGCATCAGCGACGTCGAACAGTGGCAGCACGTCGGTGACGTATTCCTCGATCACCGGCCGGGTCCAGTCGAACACAGCTAGCACCGCCCGCCGCCGGGGCTGGGAACCGCGGCTGGCCTTGGCCCAGCGGACGTTGCAGACCCCGAACCGGCCGAACTCGGTCGCGGTCGGGTTGCGGGTGAAGTCGTGCAGGTCGAGCATCCCGACCTCGCGACGGCGCAGCCCGAAGGCGTAGATCATCTTGAACAGCGTCGCGTCGCGGAACACCGACTTCCAGCCCTTCTTGCCCCGCGTGCGGGCTTGGTCGACGCGATCGTCGGCGTAGTCGAAGAACGTCTGCACCTCGCTCCGCGACAACGGTCGCACCGCCGGGCGGGTTTCGTGATCGCCGGTGTGGATCGCGGTGTTCCATTCGTGGCAGATCTGCACCGGGTGCGTGCCGAACAGCTCCTCGCACCGCTCGATCCACCCGTAGCGGCGGTCGGTGAGGAAGTCGCAGAACAGCGCGACTGCGTTCTGATAGCTGCGGATTGTGCCGTGGGAGCACGGCTTGTCACCGGAGACCAGCTCGGTGGTCCACTCCTCGACATCGGCCGGGGCCCACTCCCACGGCAGGTTCCCGCAGAACCCGGTGAACCGGCGCACTTGAGCCAGCCGTGCCTGGATCGTCTTCGGGTTCAGCATCCGTGAGGACTGCTGCGCGGACCACCCGGTGAGCATGTCGTCGAAGACCTGCTCCGCCGGGCGCAGCAACGACACGTTGCCCGGCCGCAGCGCCACCACCGATCCAGGCCGGTTCCCGTCCTCGAAGTCCACCCCGACAGTCTTACATCTAATGTAAGAAAAGTACATTTAATGTAAGCCGCGACGTGTTTCCCCTGGTCGCATGCCGCTTCCGGAGCCCTTGGCGCGGTCCGCTGATACTCTTGCCTGACCAGGGAATCCGCATAAACCGGGCCGTCAGCGATTACATCTAATGTAATAATTGCTAGTTGGCCCGGACGGTGATGTGGAGGTGGTCGTAGTGGCCGCCGGTGACGTCATCGGGGTCGTGCATGCCACCGCCGTTGTAGTCACGCCACCCCTCGGCGTCGCGGGCGGCGGACCAGATGCGGCCCTGCCAGATCAGGTATTCCACCCCGAGGACCTCGGCGTGGTCCTTCATCCAGTTCGTCACGGCCCACCCGGCTTCGAGCTGGGCCGGGGTGGGGTGCTGGCCGATGGCGTTGCCGAACGTGAGGTCACACGCCCTGCCGAGCGGGTGCTCGGAGCGGGTGCCGGGCCGGGGTGAGTAGCACGCCCAGCTCGTGTCGGGAAACGCCTCGATGCCCTGGGTATAGACGTGCTGCATCCGCGCCGTGATCTGCCCACCGGAGGTGGGGTCGTCCACCAGCGCGTCCGGGTCCCCATCGACCGGATCCGGCTCACCGCCGGGTGGCGCGGTGCCGGGGTCACAGCCGGCGGGGGCGCCGGTCTCGGGTTCGGGCAGGTCAGCAGCGTGGTGGCTGTTGAGCCAGGCGGCGGGGTCGGCGTGCTCACCGTCGGTGCCGCCGGTGCGGACCTCGAAGTGCAGGTGCGGGCCGGTGCTGTTGCCAGACGAGCCGATGTCACCGATGTGCTGCCCGGCGGCGACCTGGTCGCCGGCGGTGACGTGGATGCCGTGCTCCCACATGTGCGCATACGCGGTCGCCACCGTCTGCCCGGCGATCTGGTGCTCGACGACGATCAGACCCCCGTACCCGCCGGAGAACTCGGCGACGGTGACGGTGCCGTCGGCGGCGGCGAGGATCGGCGTGCCGTCCGGGGCGGCGAAGTCGGTGCCGGTATGAAACGAGTTCTCCCCGGAGATCGGGTGCACCCTCGGCCCGTAGTCGCTGGTGAGCACCCAGGCGCTCTCCGGCACCGGGAACACCACGCGGGAGGACTCCGCCGATACCGTCTGCACTGCTGGCACCGCGGTGGCGCCGGCTGCCGGGCTCGCGCCAGTGGTGGTGAGGGTGGTCAGGATGGTTTCGGCGACGGGCTCGTAGTTGCGGTAACGGTCGGGGTAGGCGGAGACTTCGACGGCTTGGGCGGCCTCGCCCTTGTCCATCTGTTCCCAGCCGGGGATGTCCAGCAACCCGCGCGGTGAGGGGTGGTTCGGTCCGTCAGGTCCGCCGAAGAACGCCCGCGCCTGGTAGACGGGGTCCATGAGGTCGGCGACGGTGCCCCACCCCGATTGCGGACGCATCTGGAACAGGCCGAGCGAGTCGTGGTCGGAGCCGTCCCCGTCGTTGGGGTAGTCCCCGGACTCCGGATACGCCGACGTGTTCGACAGCATCCGCAGGGTGGACTCGGTGAGCGCGGCCATCAGCGCGATCACCAGCCCGTCCCGGGTCACCCCGTCGATGCCGGAGCCGGTCTCGATGATCGTCGCCGCATGCGTCAGCTGAGCGCGGTTCAGCGTGAAGATCTCACCGCCCGCGGTGGTCACAGTCAACGAGTCGGGGACGTCCCCGACGGTGACGTTCGTGCCGGTGACGGTGCAGGTGGCCGACGCGGCCGGGTTCATCACCAGACCGACGCCGATCAGCCCGAGCGAGGGGCCGAGCAGCACCAGAGCGAGGGCGGCGACGGTGAGCTTCTTCAACACGACAGCGCCCCCGTTCAGCGCAGGGGGTTGTCGAGCTGAGACAGCCGCAGCAGATGGCAGGTGTCGTAGGTCGGCCCACAGACGAGGAACACGGTGAACGCCACCGGGTGCTCGGAGGTGACGGCCTGCTCGTTCCAGACCCCGTCGCGGTGGCGGGCGCCCTCGATCGTGTACGCAATCGTGCCCTCAGCGAGCTGCCCCGGCTGGGCCTGCGCCACGGCGTCATCCCAGGTGTCAGGGACGTAGATGGTGTCGACGGTGAGGTGCTGGGTGGTGGCGTACTGACGCAGCTCGACCCACGCCTCCCGAGACGGAAGGTAGGTGGCGATGTCAGCGGCCAGACCGGCCTGCTCCGCGCCCGAGGGATCACCCACCTCTAACACGACGGCGGTGTAGTCCAGGGGCATGAACCCGCTGGCGGTATCCCAGCTGAACAGCGCCGTGGCGACGTTGCCGGCGAACGTCTCGGGGTCCGCCGAGGGCCGCACCACGGGCAGACGGGGTGTCTGGGTGGGTACAGGATCGGGCACGGTGACAACTGGTCCCGGTCCGTTGCTGTCGTCGCTGCTGGGTTCGGTGCTGGTGGGTGGTCCGGTGATCAGGCCGTAGACGCCGATCCCGGCGAGCACGAGGACCGCCACGAGGGCGGCGAGCACCGCGATCATTCGGTGGCGGGAGCGGGCATCGGAAAGGTCAGGAGTCTTCATGCCCCGTAGGTGCACCACCGCACCCGAGCCAACGAGGTGGCTATAGGGCGCGCAGGTGTCCGCGGCCCGGCATCGGGTGATCGCCGCGGTGACGGTCGCGGGTGGCGCGCAGCTCCTCGGCGAATCGGCTGGTGCCGTCGACGGTGGCGAGAAAGGATTCGATCTGCTCGCCGGTCAGCTCGGCGGCGAGCTGGTCGAGGTCGTAGTGGGTCCACCAGTCGGCCAGCTCGCTCCAGGTGAGCACGAACGCCCGCACCGGATACCGCACCGGCCCACCCTCTCCCTGACCCGCTGCCGGGGTGGGCCGCGCTGGGCGTCTCTTCGGTGTCGTGGTCTTGATGCGGGCCAGGGCATCGGTGGCAAGCTGGTGCAGGTCCGCGTCGCGGTCACCGCGGGCGGTGTCGACCTGTTCCCGGATCTGCCGGTAGAGGGGCTGGACGGGGTTGCCGGCGTCGATGCGTTCCAGCGCCGCCGTGGCCTGCTGTCGGAGTTCGTCGGGTTGGGCGGGGTCGGCGGCGATGTGCTGGAGGTCGCTGATCTTGTCCATGGTCTTGTAGGACGAGGCGCCGGGGATCATCCGGGCGGCCTGTTCGCTGGCCCGCCCCTGGTCGGACGGTGTGGGAAATTTTCCCGCACCGTCCTCTCCGGGCTGCTGCTGCGCGCTGAACCGGGTCGCGGCCTGCCGGCGGGCGGCGTCCTCGGCCATGACCTGTTTCAGCTCCCGGTACAGGGCGGCGGCTTCGAGCTGGGTCAGCGGCTTGTGCAGGACGTTGTCGTCCTGCTCGGCCAGGAGGTGGCCGAGTCGGTCGGAGATGCCCGAGCGGACCCAGACGTTGACGGTCTTCCAGCCGAGCTGTGTTATCGCGGCCAGCCGGCGGGCCCCGCAGACCAGGACGCCGTCGGGGGTGATGGTGATGGGTTGGAGCAGGCCGTCGCGGTCGATGGAGGCGGCGAGTGCGTCGATGTCGCCCAGCTCGGTGCGGTGCCGGCGTCCGACGTGGATCGAGGCGACCGTCCGCTCCAGCTCGATGAACCCCGCCGGCGCGCTCATCGTGACCCGCTCCCACGGGGCTCGTCGGCATCGTCGTGATTCCGACGGCGGCGGTGCGGTGCGCCGAGCGAGACCGAGAGGACGAGGTCGTCGTCGCGCAGCAGCACCGGCAGGGTCTCGCCGATCAGCAGGCGCAGCAGCACCCCCCGGCCGAGTCCGGTGGCGGTGTAGGCCGGGTGAGGGTGGCCCAGCAGGGCCTTCAACAGCGCCGTCCAGGAGTGGCTGGGGATATCGAGCAGGGCGCGGGCATGCTTGTCGCGTCGCAGCGCCTCGTAGGCGGCTTGTCGGGTGCCGGCCCGGGTGAGCGCTCCGCACACGTGCTCGACCGCAGCCCGCGCCGTGTCAGCAGGCCAGTCCAGCAGCGTGAACAGCGCGACCGCGTCCTCGACCGCCGAGCCCGCCGTGGTGCTGGCCCGCGCCGATGCCGGCGACTCCGTGGCTGCGTCCGGTGCGTCGGCGGCGGGGATGTGGAAGGCGGGGTGGTAGTCGGTCAGTGGGGTCTCACGGTCGGAGAACCGTTCCGGGTCGTGGAACGCGGAGATGTGAGGGCGGCGGGCTTGGTGGACCGAACAGAGCAGTCCTTGGGCGCGTTCTTCGAAGATGCAGGTGATCCGCACCGCGTGCGTGACCACCGCCCACGGATCGTGCGCCTCGCGGGCTGCCCGGGTGCGCATCACGTCGAACGCCGCCGAGGCGGCCTCCCAAGGGTCCAGCCCATGCTTGCGCGCCAGCGGCGCGTACTTCTCCGCGGTGAAGGCCATCAGCTCCGCCGCGTGCGCATCGTGCTGCCAGGCGCGCCGTCCGCCGTGGTGGAGCCGGTGCAGCAGGGCGCGCAGGCCCTCACCGGTGGTGAAATCCTCGATGCCGATAGGCGATCTGTCGTGAACGGGGCGGGTGTGTGCGGTCATGGGCAGGGCACCTCCTGACAAGCAGGTGCACACCCCGCCCCCACGCCCCGTGTCCGCTCGCATCGGCATCGCCTGTCACCACCCGCTCAGCTCATGCCGACCCGCGGTGACGGGGCGGCCTGGGCGGTGCTGCTGCGACCGAATGCCGACAGGGGCGGCAGCCGGCGTGCCCGCTCACCCAGCTGCTGGGCCCCAGTGGCGATCGGGGTGCGGGTGCGGCGGGCCAGCTCGACCTCGAAGTCGATGCCGCGGCCGGCGAGGGCCGCCCCGTGGCGGGCGATGAGGTCCGTGGGCCGTACCCACTCCACACCCCGCGCGCGCCTCGTCTCCGCCGCTGGTGTCTGCCGTTCGGTTCCGCGTCGGTGCGAGGCTCGTGCTGCCCGGACCGCGTCTGATGCCTCGCTCTTCTCGACAGACTCCGCCGCCGTGCGCGCGGAGTCCTGCTCGGGTACCCGCTCGTCGGCTTTGGGCCGCCGCGGATCGTGGTCGTGTTCAGAACTCATGGGGTCGCCTCCTCGACATCGGTGCTGTCGGGAAGGCGCGCCGCGGTGAACCAACGGCCCACCGTGGAGGGATGCACGCCGAGTTCCCGGGCGATCTTCTTGTTCGACCACGGCGTCGTCGCGGGACACGGACGCATCGGTGAGCCGTTGTGGTCGGGTGAGGATGACGGTCAGGTGGGTGATCGCCAGCAGCACCACCGGTGGCACCGCGGCGACGGCCGCAGCCAGCACCCCGGGCACATCGGCATCCGCGGCCACGACGGCGTGGAGCGCGTTGGCGGTCACCGACACGGCAGCGCCGCCGATCAGTAGTGCCCACGGGTACCACGCCGACCGCTGACCGGCCATGGCCACGACGGCGACGGTAGCGACGACGATGATGCCGTCGACGATCAGCGGCCACGCCCACGCCTGCGAGCCGCCAACCCCGGAGCGAGCAGCGAGATCGGCCAGCGCGGTGAACGAGAGCCAGAACGCACCGGCGGCGATGAACACGGTCCCGGCCACCGCGGTGACCACCGCCCAGCGCCGGCTCCTCTGCCCGGTGCTGGCATGAACGGTCATGACAGCCCCCGCACCGGAGGGGATGGCCGCACAGTCGCCTCTCGACTGAACCAACCGTCCGTTGCCGGCGAGGAGCCGTCCTGTACCCGCGAGGAGGTCTGGGGGCGGGGTCGGATGATGGTGCGGTAGGCGGAGCGGACGGTCGCGGTGATCTCTCGCTCACCCAGCCCCGCCTGCGTGGCTGCGGCCGCGAGCACCTCCAGCGCTTCCGGCGCGGGGATGTTGCTCTCTGCGAGGCGGCAGGCGGCCCAGAACAGGCCTCGGTTCCGTTCTCCTTCGCCGCGGCCGGCGACCCACGCCGCCAGGCGCGACACATCCGCTGACCGTTCCACCTTCCGGCCCGATCTGCCGGCGGGCGTGGGACGGGGATCGAGGAACTCTCGCAGCTGGTCGGAGTCGAGCACCGACGACGCCCCGCTGTTGGTCCGCCGCACCCGGTAGCCGGCGCTCTTGCCGCCGGTGGACACGGTCGAGGGTGGGACGACGATGTACCCACCGTCACCACGGAAGTCGATCCCAGCGCGCGCGGCCTGCCACGACCGCTGTTCCCGATCTGGGGTTGCCGGGTAGTAGGCGTGCATCCCAGCCGAGGGCGTCGCCACGAGAAGCTGCCACCACCCCGACACCAGCCCCGCACGGTGAGCGCGCTCGAACGCCCGGTATCCGTCGACGGGCCCGTGCACGTCGACATCGACCACCACCACCCCGGACGCCGCGCCGGTGGGCACGGCGAGGTTCGCTTCCGGATGCTCACGCCACCACGCCGTGATCCGTTCGAGGTCGGTGGTGGCGTCGTGGAAACCATGCGTCGTCAGGGGACGCTTGCCGCCGGACAGACACGGGAACACCGGCACCCCGACGGCGGCCAGTTCCCGCGCCACCACCGAGACCGGCCGCGGGCCGGCGGCGCGTCCGAGCACGCTGGCGACAGCGTCAACCGCGGCCGTCACAATGCCCTCGCCTGGGTCGTCGCGGACGCGGTGACCGTTCGGGGCTCGGGCTCGGGCAGCGGAGTGACCCGGCCCGGCGCCAGGGCATCGTGGGTCGGCTGCGTGCGGGAATGCTCCTCGCGCTGTGGTGCGTCGCGGTCCAGGCCGGGCGGGGCGCCGTCGGCCACCTGCGCGGTGTCGAGCCTGTCCAGGATCGACAGTGCCGTCTTGCGGACCCGCTCCCCGGTGGCCTTGACGATCTCGCCGGGCTCTTTGCCATCCACCCGCGCGGCCCACGTGGAAACGTAGGGGATCGTGTAGCCGGAAGTGTCCATGCCATGGGCTGCGCCAAAAATCAACGCGACCGACTCCGCCTCGACCTCCCCGATGCCACGATGCTGACGCGCCTCGTCGCTGTCGGGGCCGTGGAGCAGAACGTGACCCAGTTCGTGGGCGAGCGTCTTCACCTGCGCGGCGGGGTCCATGTTCTCCCGGACCGCCACCGTCCTCGCGGTGTAATCGGTGACGCCGTTGGCGCCGTGAATCATGGCCGGACGGACGCCGACCATCTTGGAGCGCACTACTTCACCGGCCCGTGGTTTCTCGCCCTTCCCGAGACGGCGCCACGACTCCGCATCCGCAGGGTTGGCGGAGGCGAACCTGCCGGTCACGGGAGCGAGAATCTGGTAGCCGGGCTGGCCCTTCTCCACCTGCCGGCCGAGAGCCTGCCACTGCTTGTAGCCGGCCACGTACGACGGGAACGGCTTCGGAACCCGGCCCTGCTCGAACGCTTCCTCGTGGGCTACCCAGATCAACAGGGTGTTGTTGAAGCTCCTCGACCTGAACCGGGGGTCAAGTCCCGTGGAGTGGTGTAGCGGCATCCTTCGGGTCGTGGGGTTGGTGGTTTAGGCGGTGAGGGCGGGCAGGGTGGTGGTCGTGGTGGTCTCCTCGGGGGTGGTGACGAGGTGCAGGCGGCAGCGGGCCAGGAGGTCCAGGCCCATGTAGCGGCGGCCCTCGGCCCATTCGTCGGTTTGTTCGGCCAGGACGGCTCCGACGAGGCGGACAACGGCGGCCCGGTTGGGAAAGATCCCCACGCTGTCGGTGCGGCGGCGGATCTCCCGGTTGAGCCGTTCGGCGGGGTTGTTCGACCAGATCTGGGACCACACGTCCTTGGGGAAGGCGGTGAAGGCCAGGATGTCTGCCCGGGCAGCGTCCAGGTGGTCGTGCACGTCCGGGAGCTTCTCGGCGACGTAGTCCAGCAGTCGGTCGAACTGGGCCTCGACTGCGGGGGCGTCGGGCTGGTCGTACACGCTATGCAGCATGGCCTTGACCGCCGGCCACATGCTCTTGGGGCAGGTGGCCATGAGGTTGGCGGCGTAGTGGGTGCGGCATCGCTGCCAGGTAGCGCCGGGCAGGTTCGCCCGCAGCGCCTCGACCAGACCGACGTGGGCATCAGAGGTGACCAGCTGGACACCGGTCAGGCCGCGGGCGACGAGATCGGCGAAGAACTCGTTCCACGCCGAGTGGGTCTCCCCGGTGGCCACGCGAAGGCCCAGGACCTCCCGGCGACCGTCGTTGTTCACACCGGTGGCGATCAGAGCGACGGTGTTGATGACTCTGCCGCCTTCACGGACCTTCATCGTCAGCGCGTCAGCCGATATGAAGGTCCAGGGGCCGGCGGTGTCCAGGGGGCGGTGGCGGAACTCCTCGACGTGCTCGTCGAGCTCGGCGGCCATTCGGGAGACCTGCGACTTCGACAGGCTGTCGATCCCCAGTGTCTTGACCAGTTTGTCCATCCGTCGAGTGCTCACTCCGGCGAGGTAGCAGTCGGCCACGACGGTGATCAGGGCCGACTCGGCCCGCTTGCGGCGCTCCAGGAGCCACTGGGGGAAGTAGGTCCCGGTGCGGAGCTTCGGGACGGCCACGTCGATCGTGCCGACCCGGGTGTCCAGGTCCCGGTGGCGGTACCCGTTGCGTTGGGCGGTGCGGGTCTGGCTGGGGCGGCCGTACTCGGCGCCGACCACCGCGTCGGCGTCTGCCGACAGCAGGGCGTTGATCACTTCCTGCAGCAGGTGGCGCATCAAGTCCGGGGACGCCTCGGCCAGGGCTTCGCCCAGCAGGCCGGCAGGGTCCACAATGTGGGGTGCGGTCATCGTGATGACTCCGTTCGAGGATTCTGTGGAAGGTTGACTCGAAGGATCACACGGTGACCGCGTCCATGTCCGGGACGATCACGGGGCCACCGCGCTACACCACTATGCGGGACTCAACTGAACCGGGCCGCGAACGCCAGAGCACGAACCCAATCCGGTCCGGAAACGAGCTGTTCGACCGCGCCGGTCAGGCGCGCGTGCAGCTCGTTGAGCTTCGCTTCCCGCGCTTGGCGGGCCTCCTGCCTCGTTGCCATCTGCTCTGGCCTCCTCCCGGCGTAGACCGCCCAGGAGAGGGCGGCGGTGCACCAACGAGGTGCGCCAGGAGAACCAGCAGGTATGTCGAGACGGTCAGCGGACTACGAGGTCGGTAGGTTGGCCGTCAGGAGAACTCGTGGTGCGCCTGACGTAGGACATACCGGCCTACCGGCAATCTCGTGATCCGTGGGGTTCGGTGCCGGGATGCTTCCGATATCCCGCTCGTGATGCTCAGATCGGGAGCGGCGTTCAGCTCGCGCGAAGGGTCAACTGCCGGTACCGGGTGGGGGTGAGACCGACGTACTTGCGGAACTGCTGGGCGGCATGCCCGCGGCTGCGCCAGCCGACCTCCCGCATCGCGGTCTCAATCGGCAGATCGGTCTCCCGCAACGACTTGGCAAGGTGCTCGGCCCGCAGCATGGTCAGATACGCCAGCGGGGTCTTGCCGTAGGCGTCGGTGAACACCCGGCTGAGCTGCGAGGGCGACAGATGCACCCGCGCGGCCAGCGCGTCGAGGGTCCAGTGTTCTTCCGGCGCCCGGTGCAGCAGCTCAGCGGCCCGGCGAGCCTCGGCACGCAACGGCGCGAACTGGCGATGCCGTGGCAGCGTGGGCCGGATGTGGGCACGCTGCGACGCCGATATCCGCACCGGGGAGACCTTCACGAACGGGGCGATCACGTGGGCGATGCTGAACCACACCGCCTGCATCCGATAGAAGCTCCGGGCGAAGTCACCGTCGATGCTGCGGTCGACCAGCTCATCCAGCCACGGCATCAGCATCCCGGCGCGCTCCTCGCCGAGGCGGAGTATCTGTGCGGGCTCCGAGTAGACGGTCTCGGCGAGCCAATGGGCTTCGAGCCGGTCCTGCAACAACCCGGCGTGCTGCCAGAACACCTGGTCGATCACGTAGTCGGTGTCCAGGTAGATGGTGGTGACGGTGATATGCCCCTCGGGCTCCGAGCCGCACAGCACGTTTGCCCCGAGAATCACCGCGTCGCCGACGTTGACGGGCCTCTGCCCGAACTCGCTGAACAGAATCGCCGAGCCCGACCTGACGACGATCACCTTCACGCAGTCGTACGCCACCGGGCCGACCGGTGAATGGACCGTCCGCGTCCTCGCGATCAATGGCTCCCAACCCTGCAGTGGTCTCGGGCCATTCGCTTCACGGTCCGCCAAGGCTCAGCCCGCTACGCGCGCAGGGAGATCATCCCAACTCTGGACGCGTCGGTTCTGCCGAACGTTGGTGGTTAGCATCGTCGTCTACCTTCGGGCCGCGTCTCGGCCTCACCTGGTAGTCGCCCAGGCAGTGGTGAACGTGAGATTCGGATTCAGAGAGTGTGTGCCCAGAGTCGTGACGCCGCGTAACTGCGATACGGACTCCAGGAGGCGGCACGCTCGGGGCCGGTGTCTGGGCTGATGGCTGCGAGTGTGCGGCGCAGCACGGCGTCGGTCGCGGGGAACGCGTCAGCGTCGGTGCTCGCGCGGATCGCGAGGTAGTCCAGCGTCCAAGGACCAATCCCGTGGACGGCGTGCAATTCTGCTCTCGCTGGCAGCGAAGCATCCCTGGCAGTTTCGGCGAAGTGCGCTGCTACCGCGTGCACGGTGCGTGCACGGGTTCCGGTGAGCCCGATCACGGCACGCAATTCCTCCACGGGCACCGCGGTGAGGGCCACCGGCGTAGGAAACACTCGGAGGCCGGGTTCTTGACGGACCGGGGCCGCGTCGTCTCCGTAGGCGGCGATGAGCCGTGCTGCGAACAGGCGTCCGGCGGCAAGGGAGACTTGCTGGCCGAGGACAGTGAGGATGACTGCCTCGAATGGGGCATGGAAGCGTGTGATCCTTATGCCTGGCCGCGACCGGACCTGCCCGGCGAGCACCGGGTCCGCACCCAGACGGGCATTGACGGGTGTCAGGTCGGTGTCGAGGTCGAACCAGTGCTGCACCCGTGCGGCGATCTCGTCGCTCACGCCCGCATCGCGAGTTGCCGTCGACACTGTCGCCCCGCCCGGATCGAGACAGACAGTGACCAGCTGCGGGTCGCCATGCACGTCGACCCATCGCGTCAGTTCTGTCGTGTCGGGGTCGAGCCGGTGCAGGCCGTCCACGGCGTGCGCGGTGAGCGTGCCGAGGGCCGCGACTCGGTCAAAGGGGCCGTTCGCGTCGATTCTGGTCCGGGAGACAGCACTCATGCGGGCCAGACGCCGGAAGAGCTGCGCCGGTGCGAGCGGATGAGGTGGGTGTCGATGATCCCGATCGCTTCCATCAGCGCGTACATCGTCGTGGGGCCAACGAACGCGAATCCTTCTTTGCGCAGGGCCTTGGACAAGGCGAGCGATTCAGGTGATTTCGTAGGAATCTCCGCGAAGGTCCGGGGCGCCGGCGTTTCGGTGGGTTGGAACGACCACACGAACTCGGCCAGCCCACCCTTCTCGCGGAGCCGGATGGTCGCGTTCGCGTTGGTGATCGCGGCGTGGATCTTCGCCTGATTGCGTACGATGCCCGCATCAGCCATGAGTCGCTCAATCTCCACCGCCCCGTAGCGGGCGACCTGTTCGGGATCGAAGTCGTCAAAAGCGGCGCGGAACGCGGAACGTTTGCGCAGGATGGTCGCCCACGACAGCCCCGCTTGGAACGCTTCGAGGCTGATGCGCTCGTACATGCCCTGCTCGTCGCGGACGGGCATGCCCCATTCGGTGTCGTAGTAGTCGCGCAGCATCGGGTCGATGCTTGCCCACGCAGGGCGGGCCAGGCCGTCGTCGCCGACGACGATGCCGAGGTCTTCGGCAGCGCCGCTGGGTCCTGTGGGGGTGGATGCGCTCAATCGCTGTTCCTTCGCTCCATGTGAATCGGCTGGTATCTGTCTGCTTCGTCAGCCGTCGAGTCCGGTGACGCGCATGGTGATGTTGATCCGCCCATCTGCCAGCCCGCAGCCTTCCGGGGCGGTGTCGGGATAGACCTTCGGGATGCCGTGATAGGCCAGCCGCGAGGGGCCGCCGAAGACGAACAGGTCGCCGGAAGCGAGATTGACGTCTTGATAGGGCTTGTTACGGGTCTCGGTGTTGCCGAACCGGAACCGGCAAGTGTCCCCAATCGATAGCGACACCACCGGCGCAGCGGAGCGTTCGTCCCTATCCTGGTGCATCCCCATCCGCGCCGCGTCGTCGTAGTAGTTCACCAGCGCCGTATCGGGCAGGTAGCCGTCGCCCGCGTACGGGTTGCCGGTCGCAGTGACGAGCGCCTTACGCCCGAGACGTACCATCCAGTCGGGGAAGTCGAGCACTCGGTTGCCGTTGACATCGACGGCCTCACGGGTGTATGCGTGGGGGCGCCAATGCCAGCCCAGGCACACGGTACGCACGCTCATCTCATGCCCGCGGACCTTCGCCGCCCGGATCGGGACGGGGCCGTTCGTCCACTCGTGGAAGCGAGCGACGATCCAGCGCTGCTGTTCGAGCGTGAGCCAACCCGGTACGTAGTACGCGCCCTCTGGCAATGTGATCGTCAGCCGGTCGATCATGTCGTCTCCGAACAGAGTGCTCAACGCTGGCTCCTCTCGACCTCGGCAGGATGCAACGCTTCCATGCTGTCGTCTCGGATCTGCCATAGCGCCCCGTCCGAGTGAGCGCCGCGCACCCCTTCCAGCACGCCGCCTCCCGCCAGGCGCAATGCCTCGGACATGGTCCTGGTGCCGAGCACCAATGTGCGGCACGGCTCCCATGAGGTCGACCATGCGAGTCTGCGGGTCATCTGCGCTAGCCCCGTCGCGGCCCCGCCGAGAACCCACAGATCCGGCCCCGGAGTGACGAGCCTGCGCGCCTGCCGTAGCCACGAAGCCGCCTCCTCGCGCCATGGCACCTGCACCATCACGGCCTCACCACCGGCTTCCCAATCGCGAGCGAAGCGGGCGGCGTTCATGCACGAGACATCGTCACGGCCATGACCGATCACGACGTTCCGTGCCCCGAGGTGGTAGGCCAGCCAGACAAGCGCGTCGATCTCTGCATCGCTCGCAGGCTCTAACACGACGTCATGCGCCATCGAGGGCCTGGACAGGCGCGGACTGTAACTCATCCGGTCTCCTTTCGCGCCTGTTTCCATGCGGCGTACTTCTCCGGCAGGCACGCACCGCAGGGGCGGAAGCCTGCGGCGATAGCGGCGGTCTCATCGGCGAAGAACACCCGGTTCTTCACGTAACCGCCGTTCGCGATCGCCCTCAGTGCCGCCGGGCAGTCCATGCGTCCGTAGATGCGTCCGTCGCGATGCCCGCCGAGCGTGCCCGGAATCGTGCTCTCGTACGGCTTGCGGTCCGCGCCCAGCAGTGTGTAGGTCTTCTCGGTCATCGCGCCCTCACGCGGCGTCGTGGAAAACCAGCGCGAGGGTGAACCGTTCTCCCGTACGGATTGCGGAGACACCGTGCCGAACCGGAGCCGCGGACCAGCCGCGCTTGGACTCCACGGGCCGGTCGCGGGTGGTGAACACGTAGCCGTGGCCCCGGGGTAGCAGGAACGCAGAGCCTCGCGACTGTGCCCTGGGACGCTGTTCGAGCAGCAGGAACTCCCCACCAGTGTGATCCACACCGGGGTTGTTGAGGTTGATGACCACCTGCAGGGGGAACACCAGATCCCCGTAGAGATCGCGGTGAAGCGCGTTCCAGTCCTTCTCGCCGTACTTCAGCAGGATCGCAGTTGACTTGTCCTGCCCTGCCTCGTGGCACATCTGAAGCCACTCGTCCAGGGTGTCTGGCCAGATCGCTTCACGGGCGAGTTTGCCCCACCAGTCGCGAGCGATCGGCAGCAGATGCGGGTAGAGGGCTTGCTTCAGGCGCTCGATCGGCTCCGGATAGGGTGCGTGGAAATACTTGTACTGGCCCTCGCCGAAACGCACGCGCCCCATGTTGACCGTCTGCCGGAACGCGTCGTCGACGTCGTAGAGGTCGCGGATTTCCTCGGCCTCGGCCGGGGTGAGCAACTGCGGCAGCAGTGCGCCGCCGTACTCGTTGACCTCCTCCGTGATGGATTCCCAGTCGCCGGAGTCCACGCGCTGCGCGTAGACATCCGATTCGGTCTTCGTGTTCATGCTGCCTTCTCAAGTGTCAGTAGCGCCGTCTTCGCGTCCAGACCGCCGATGTATCCGCCGAGGCTGCCGTCGGCGCGCAGCACACGGTGACAGGGAACGACGACCGGGAGCGGGTTGGTTGCGCATGCCGTGCCGACGGCGCGCACAGCCTTCGGGCTGCCGACGAGTTCGGCGACCTCCTTGTATGACTGCGTGTGCCCGTAGCCGATGTGCGGCAGGTAGCGCTGCACCATCTGGCGGAACCCCGAGGACATCGCATAGTCGAGGGGCAAGTCGAAGACGTGCCGCTTGCCGTTGAAGTACTCGTCGATCTCAGCAGCCACTGCATCCAGACGGCGGGGGGCCTCAAGTACGCGGGGGCTGATCTTCTGCGCCAGCGACTCCAGCACCGTGTCGAAGTTTTCACGCTCGAAGGCGACGCGCACGAGGCCCTTCTCAGTCGCGGCCAGCAGCAGCGGGCCGATAGGAGTATCGATCGTGCGGTAGGCGACATCCAGCAGACCTTGCTCACTGGCGAGTGCAGCCAGTCGCGTGTGCAGGTCGGCCATCTTGTCGGGCTCAATCGGGAAGATGGCGGCGTGCTCAGCTCCCTTGCCGTCATCGGTCGGACGACTGATCCCAACTGGCGTGACGTCGGTCATCGGGACGCTCCTTTCGTGTGCTCGCCCGCGTGATAGGTCTGTCTCAAACTCTTGATCCCGTCGGCTGCCGCACGACGCACCGCGTCCGTACTGCCGCCGATCAGCGCGGCCGTCTCAGCGTGCGGTAGCCCGCCGAGATAGTGATAGGCGACAGCGAGGCGCTGTCGCTCCGGAAGTGCGCCCACCTCCGCCCATACCCCGTGCTCGTCACTGCCGGGGTTACCCAGCGACGAAGTCTGTTCGGGGAGGTCGCCGGTGGGGATCGCATGGCGTGCGTGGGCTCGTAGGATGTCGATCGCCTTCCGGTGAGCGACACGCACCAGCCACGCCTCAACGTTCGTGTCCTCGGGCAATTCTGGCCACGCTTGCAACGCGGCCAGGAACGTCTCCGACCAGGCGTCTTCTGCGTCCAGGTTTGGCCCGAGTACGGCGCGACACACCCGAAGCACGGTCTGTCCATGCTCCTTAACGGCCTGCTCGAACGGATACTTCATCTTCACCCCAAAGGTAGACGCAGATGCCGGGAGAAACGTGAGCCCAGCAGTCTTGGGTCGCTCACGGCGACGAGATTCCGCCGCTGACCTCCACTGGGTGGCCGTCAAGCGGATGGAGAGCGGTCGCCCGGGTCTGAGCGCGGCCTGGGCGACCGTCGATGCTCACCAGGGAACGGTGCCGTTGCTGTCGATGAAGGTGCCCGAGGGCGCGTCGTCGGGCAAGGTGGCGGCGGCGACGACGACTTCGGCGGCCTGTGTCGCCGTTAACGGTGCCTGCTCCCGGTTGACGGGAGTCAGGTCGGTCTGCACGAAGCCTGGGCAAACCGAGGTGACCTTGATCGAGGTGTCGGCCAGCGCCTTGGCGAGTGCGATCGTGATGTTGTTGAGGGCCGCCTTCGAACTCTGGTAGGCGGGCACGATCATGCCGTAGTAGGCCGAGCTCGGGTCGGTCTGGTCGGCGAGCGATCCCATCGTGGTCGACACGTTCACGATCCGCCCCTGCGAGGACTTCCGCAGTTCAGGAAGGAACGTCTCCAGCACCGCAATGGGCCCGAAGACATTGGTGGCGTACGTCTGCTGGAACAGGTCGAGGTTCACGGCCTCAGCCGACTGGCTCGTTGCTTCGGGAAGCACACCGGCGTTGTTGATCAGAACGTCCAGTCGGCCGTGGTGTTCCTGGATCCAGGCGGCTGCTTGACCGATGGATGCTGGGTCGGTCACGTCGAGCTGAACGGAGGTCGCCCCGCCTCCGATCTGGCGCGCGGCCTCGACACCGTCGCTCGCTTGACGAGCGCCTACGACGACGGTCATACCTCGCTCGACAAGTTCCTCGGCGACGGCGCGACCCAAGCCGCGGTTCCCGCCGGTGATCAAGACTGTGGTCATGGTTCCTCCTCATGCGTTGTTTGATGTGCTCGCGTCGTATGCGCCCACATCATGTAGTCGTGGGAGGACCCTGAAACGTGAGATGAGACTTGAAGGAGAGTTCACGTCCGTGGCAGGACTCTGACCCGCCGCGGTCATGTCGGCAGGAGCACTCCCTCTGTTTCATGACTCTCGCTACCTGAGCCCGTGACGTCGCCCCACTTGAGCAGACGTCAGACGACCCTCAGAGTTGCCACGATCGGAACTTCCCGAACCTGCCACGCGTCTTGCAGGTCGAGGTTTGTCAACCTAGGTTGACGGTGCATTCGCGCGGTCGTCGCCCGCTCACCTGTCCGTCGAAAGGCGGTGGCGTGGTGACGGTCTCGATGCGCGTGATGTCGGCGGGCGATGGCTACAAGTACCTGCTGCGCACCGTCGCGGCCGCGGACGGCGACCGTGAACTGTCCACACCGCTGACGAGGTACTACTTGGAGGCGGGCACGCCTCGGGGCCAGTGGCTGGGGTCCGGGGTCGCCTCGCTGGGCAAGGGTCAGCTCGCGGTGGGTAATCGGGTGTCGGAGGCTCAGCTTCAGCTCTTGATGGGGATGGGCCGTGACCCGATCACCGGCGACCCGCTCGGGCATGCGTTCCCCGCCTACCGGTCGGTGTCGGAAAAGATCGAGGCGCGGATCGTCGACCTTGACCCGGACCTGAGTCCGGGCGTGAAGGGTGAGGCGGTCGCGCGGATCGAGGCCGAGGAGAGCGAGCGCGGCAGGCGGCGTGCGGTGGCGGGGTTCGATTTCACCTTCTCGGTCCCGAAGTCGGCCTCGGCGTTGTGGGCGGTTGCCGATGCCGGGACGCAGGCGTTGATCGGGGAGGCGCATCATGCGGCGGTTGCGGAGGTGGTTGCGTTCATGGAGCGCGAGGTTGCAGCCACCCGTACTGGCGCAACCGCCGGTGACGGGGCCGTTGCGCAGGTCGATGTCACCGGTTTCGTGGCGACGGCGTTCGATCACTTCGACTCCCGCGCCGGCGACCCCCATCTGCACACCCACGTCGTCATCTCCAACAAGGTCCAGACCGCGTTCGACGGCAAGTGGCGGTCTCTGGATGGGCGGCCGATGCACGCCGCCGTGGTCGCGCTCTCGGAGCTGCACGAAGCGGTGTTCGCCGATCACATGACCCGCACCTTCGGCGTCGAGTGGGAGGCCCGTGACATGGGCCGTGACCGGAACCCGGCATGGGCGATCAGCACGGTGCCGGAGGAGCTGGTCCAGGAGTTCTCCACTCGTGCCCGGCACATCGACGCCGAGAAGAACAGACTCATCGCCGAGTACGTCGCCCGGCACGGCCGCCAACCCTCCACAGCCACGATCATCAAGCTGCGCGCCCAAGCAACCCTTGCCACACGCCCGGAGAAGGCGGTGCGGTCGCTGGCCGACCTCACCTCCGACTGGCGGACGCGCGCCACCGGCGTGCTCGGCCAGGACGCCACTGGATGGGCGCGCACGATCACCGACAACGACCAGCCGTTGCTGCTGCGCGCCGATGACGTGCCCCTGGACGCGATCGGTGAACTCGGGCAGACGGTGGTCGAGGTGGTGGGTGAGAAGCGGTCCACGTGGCGGCGGTGGAACCTGATGGCCGAGGCGTCCCGGCAGACGATGGGCTGGCGCTTCGCCACCATGCACGACCGGGAAGCCGTGGTTGCGATGGTCGCCGACGCCGCCGAGCAAGCCTCGTTGCGGCTGACGCCTCCCGACCTCGCCACTTCACCGGCGACGTTCCGGCGGGGGGACGGCACGAGCGTGTTCAGGCCCAAGCACTCGACCGTGTTCTCCTCCGAGCTGCTGCTCGCCGCCGAAGAGCGGCTGCTCGACCGGTCCCGCACCCTGACCGCACCCACCGTGCCCGTGACGACCGTAGAGAAGATCACCAACAAGCCTGACCATGAGGGGCGAATGCTCGGTGAGGATCAGACAGACGTGCTCATGAAGATCGCGGTCTCTGGCCGGATGCTCGATGTGCTGGTCGGCCCAGCTGGCGCGGGGAAGACGACGGCAATGTCGGCCCTGCGACGGGCGTGGGAGAAGGAACACGGCAGTGGCTCCGTGGTCGGGTTGGCGCCGTCCGCTGTCGCGGCACAGGTGCTCGCTGACGACCTCGGGATCAGATGCGAGAACACCGCGAAGTGGTGGCAGAACCACCTCATCGACGGCACCGACTTCGAGGCCGGTCAGCTCGTCATCATCGACGAAGCCTCCCTCGCCGGAACCCTCTCGTTGGACCGGATCACCCACCTGGCCGAACGAGCCGGGGCGAAGGTGCTGCTGGTCGGCGACTACGGCCAGCTCCAATCCGTGGATGCCGGCGGCGCCTTCGGGCTCCTCGTCGGAGATCGGAACGAGGCGCCCGAACTGGTCGACGTGCACCGCTTCACCCACGAGTGGGAGAAGACCGCCTCCCTCGCACTGCGGCACGGCCGCACCCAGGTGATCGACACCTACCTCGACCACGACCGCATCCACGAAGGCGAGGCCGAGGCGATGACCGACGCCGCCTACACCGCCTGGCGCACCGACCGAGACCGAGGTTTGGTGTCGGTGCTGGTCGCCGAGACCCGCGACGACGTGAGCGCCCTCAACCAGCGCGCCCGCGCCGATCTGATCCTCGACGGCACCCTGACACCAGGCCAGGAGGTAGAACTCACAGACGGGACCACAGCGGGGATCGGGGACACGATCATCACCCGCCGCAACGACCGCCGCCTCCGCAACGGTAAGGACTGGGTGCGCAACGGGGACACCTGGACCATCACCGGCGTCCGCGACGACGGCTCGGTAACGATCCGCAAGACCGGCCGCCGGTTCGGCGGCACCATCGTCCTCCCCACTACCTACGTGGCCGATCACGTCGATCTGGGCTACGCAATCACCGCGCATAGGGCGCAGGGCGTCACCGTCGACACCGCGCACGTGCTGGTGGAGCCGACCACCACGCGGGAGAACTTCTACGTCGCGATGACCCGCGGCAAGCACTCCAACCGTGCCTACGTGATCCTCGACCGCGCCGACGAGCACGCCTACCCGCACCCCGGCGACAACCCCGACGCCACCGCACATTCCGTGCTCTACGGGGTACTGCAACACGTCGGTGCCGAGCTGTCCGCGCACGAGACCATCACCGCCGAACAGGAGCGCTGGGGCTCTATCGCCCAGCTCGCCGCCGAGTACGAGACCATCGCCGCCGCAGCCCAACACGACCGCTGGGCCATCCTCATCCGCAACGCCGGTCTCACCGCCGAACAGGCCGACGCAACGATCGAGTCCGAGGCGTTCGGCGCGCTCACTGCGGAACTGCGCCGCGCCGAGGCCAACCACCACGATCTCGACACCTTGCTCCCGCGCCTGGTCACCGCGCGCGGGTTCGCCGACGCCGACGACATCGCCTCCGTGCTGCACTACCGAGTCGCTCGCGCCACCGCCCGCCCGGCAGGCTCGGGCCGCACCCATAAGGCGCCACGGCTGATCGCCGGACTGATCCCCTCCGCGGACGGCCCGATGACCGACGATATGCGGCAAGCGCTCGATGAGCGGCGCGAGCTGATCGAGGCCCGCGCAGACGCCGTGCTCGACACTGCCCGCGACGCCGGAGAAGCCTGGACGCGGCCACTCGGTGACCCGCCGCGCGACCCGCGCAAGACGGCGGCGTGGCGACGCCACGCCCGCACCGTCGCCGCCTACCGCGACCGGTACGGCATAACCGACGACACACCCCTCGGCCCGGCACCGGAGAACGCGGCGCAGAAGATCGACGCCGCCCGCGCCAGAAGTGCGCTCGTACGGGCACGTGACATCGCTCAGGAGCGCCCGAGAGACGCAGAGCGACGACCGGTCGAGCAAGCTGCCCCCACCCGGAGCCTGTAATGCGACCCCTACCTGGGCCGCAGGCACGCTCCGACACGTGTAGATACGCCACATACTCGACTCCAAGCGAGACAATCGTCAGTGGGCAACCCGGTCCCCATCAGAGTGGCCTAACTGCGCCAGGTGCTATCTCGACTACGAGGTGAGGAGGACGGGGCCGATGATGAGACAGCCTCGATGGTGCCGGCGCTGGGACGAGTGGCCGAGGCGGCAGCGATGAGCTACATGCCGCCAGATCTCGGTGCTCTCTACCTCCGTCATCGAGACGCTATGCACAAGGTTGCGGCCTCAGTGCTGCGTGAGGCCGGTCGTGCGTCTGAGGCGGACGACGCGGTGCACGACGCGATCGTCTCAATCATGGCATCGCCACCGGAGAATGTGCGGAACTGGGAAGCATTCCTAGTCACCGCGGCGAAGCGAAAGGCACTGGATCGAATCCGATCAGCCGAGGTACGGCACGCCGGGCCCGAGTTCGTCGAGGCCAGCCATGATCGCGCCGACGATTCCGACCTCGGGGAAGACGTAGCTGACGCCATTGACCAACAGGAAAGGGCTGGCCACGCGTGGGACTGTCTCTCGGTACTGGACGAACGCCATCGAAAGGCGGTGTGGGAGACCACGGCGTTGGGACGGCCGCGATCCGAGGTGGCTACGGAACTAAGCGTGACTCCGGCACGTGTGAGCCAGATGACGACACGATCACCAGCACTCCTTCGAGAGGAAATGCGCAGAAGGGAGGAAGGGATCAATGAATAACGATGAACGCGACAGGCTTGTCGCCGAGCTGCTCGAACGACCGCAAGAGCGCGAACTGATCCTGCGTGACGCTGAGTTGACCGATCGAGAGCGCACAGAACTCGCTGGCATCGTTGAGACCGCGGACGCACTCTGGCTTGCGGCCCAAGGTGCGCCCGCGCTCGAAGACGACCCCGTGGCAGCAATGCTCGGTCTACTCCCTGACAGCGAATGTCGTCTCGACTCCGCTGCATTGTCTCGCGTAAGAAAGCGTGTGCGACTGAGCGTGAGCGACGTTGCCGGACGCCTGCGTGAGCGAGGGTGGGAGTTCGACAAGAGCGACGTGTTCAGGTGGGAGACTCGTACAGCGACGGATGTATCTCCCGCCGTCGTTCAGGCAATCGCTGAAATCTGGCTCTTCACAAACGAGGGTGTAGTCGGGGCCTGAATCCGCCAGCTTCGAGGAGTGCTCGGGCGATGTAGTGGGTGAGGTTGCGGAACCCGAGGGCCAGCCCGCGAAGATGCTCAAGTCGTCCATTCACGGCCTCGGTAGGTCCGTTGCTGGTGCGGGGTCGCTCGAAGTAGGCCAGGACATCGCAGACGCGTCTGGCCAGGGTGCGGCCGAGCTTGCGCAGCTCGACCAGCGGTCGGGGCACCCCGTCGGCGAGGGCATCGATCACCGAGCTCATCTCGACGCGGCCGGTGACCCGGTTGGGGTCTCGGTAGGCGGAGATCATGCGCTGGTAGATGCCCCAGGTGCACTCGACCTGGACGTGCCGGTCCCCGGTGAACAGCTTGTCGAGGCGCTCGTGTTGACGGTCGGTGAGCAGGTCGGCGCCGGTGTGCAGGGTCCGGCGCGCCGAGTAGAGCGGGTCGTCCTTGCGGCCGCGGTGCCCGTGCAACTCCTGCTGAACGCGGCGGCGGCACTCATCCAGGGCGTCGCCAGCCAACCGGATGACGTGGAACGGGTCCATGACAGTGACCGCGCCCGGCAGTTCCTCGGTGGTGGCGGTCTTGAACCCGGCGAACCCGTCCATGGCGACGACCTCGATCCCGTCGCGCCAGGCCTGGTCCCGCTGCGCGAGCCAGTCCTTGAACGCCTTCTTGCTGCGGCCCTCGACCACGTCCAGCAGGCGGGAGGGCCCGGTACCGTCCCGGACCGGGGTGAGGTCGATGATGACGGTGACGTACTTGTCGCCCTTCCTGGTGTGCCGCCACACGTGCTCGTCGACCCCGACCGCGTTCACCCCGTCCAAGCGGGACGGGCGGTCGATCAGCAGCCGTTGACCTTCGGCCAGGACGGCGTCGTTGGCGGTGTTCCACGAGACCGCGAGCCCCTCGGCGACGCGGGCCATCGACAGGTGCCCGATCACGATCGCGACCAGGCCCCACCGCAGGCCGGCGCGGGAGATCTTCGCCCGCGGCTCGGCAGCGGCGGTGGTGTCCTGACGCCATACGTGGCCGCACTCGGGGCACCGGTACCGGCGCACGGTGAGCAGCAGCGTGGTCGGGCGCCATCCAAACGGCTCGTGCGCCAGTTCCCTGGTCACGGTGTCCCGCGCAACGCCCTGGCAGCCACACCGGCGGCACCAGTCGCCCGGCTCGACGACTCGGCAGGCGAGCACCGCACGATCAGGTTCGAGCCGTTGGCCGGTGACCTCCAGGCCGAGGTCGTCCAGGCCGGCGAAGGTAGTCAGGTCGGGGCGCGTGAAGGTAGCGTCGGGCACGTCGAGGTCTTCCCGGTGGGTGGCGTAGGAACCCCCATCTTCGGAAGACCTCGACGCCTACCCCGGGACCGACGCGCCAGCGCCCTCTACACCGTCATCTGTGAAGAGCCTGAAATCTTCGGAGCACCGGTAGACGACCTGATCTCGGCCCCATCGCTGTCTTCTCTGCCCGATCATGTAGGCGCTGTACGCGCGCATCCTCTGTTCGCACAACTCGTTGACCGCTGGTCGCAGGCCCGCCGAGTGTCACGCACCGTGGCTACGGCGACGCTCGAAAGCCGGATGCTTGCGACCGTGCACCGCGGGGAGCACCCCGACACAGAGCAACTGTTGCGTTCGCTCGACGCCCTTGTCGCCTCTGTCGAACAAGCCGACCGAGGGTAAGAGGCGTATGAACCTGGAAGGTTGCGTTGATCAGGCACTGTCCCTGCTGACGGATGATGTGCGAGCCCGCTTCGCAGGGAACCCGACGAGCGTCCTCCGCGCCGACCTCGACCTGACCGTCAGCGCTGTCGAACACCTAGCCAGTTCCCGTGACGACGGTGGCGCATGTGATGGCGTGTCGTTCCTCCAAGACGGGGTGATCCTCTACGCACCCACGCCGTGGAGTCGGCGCGAGAACTTCACACTCGCCCACGAACTCGGGCACTGGCTCGCCGAGAGGGCTCCAGACATCTATGACTGGATCGCCGACCAGGATGGAGGAATGATCAGAACCTGTGGATGGCCCTCGGCGGGGTGACGTGAAGCGGGCGCACCTTCCCGAGGATGATCTACACGGAATCGAAGTTCTGGATCAGGACCGGCGTTGACGCGCTGGTACGGGAAGGTACGCCCAATGCTCAAGGTAGTCCACGACGCCGAGACCTCCAACGACGACAGCACCGACGGCACCGGCACGGCCGGTGGGTCGCTGCTGGATGAGATCGTGCGCGACGGCGCACGGCAGATGCTCGCGGCGGCGTTGCAGGCCGAGGTCGGTGCCTACATCGAGGCGCACGCCCACGAGGTCGACGAGGACGGGCACCGGTTGGTGGTGCGCAACGGGTACCACCAGCCGAGGGAGGTGACGACGTCCTCGGGTGCGGTGCCGGTGACCGCGCCGCGCATCAACGACAAGCGCGTCGACGAAGCGACGGGCGAGCGGGCGCGGTTTGCCTCGGCGATCCTGCCCGCCTGGGCGCGCAAGTCCCCGCAGGTGACGGAGGTGCTGCCGCTGCTCTACCTCCACGGGCTGTCTTCCAACGACTTCGCGCCGGCGTTGGAGCAGTTCCTCGGCTCGTCGGCGGGGCTGTCGGCGGCCACGATCACCCGACTGACCAAAGACTGGCAGCACGAGGCCCGCTCGTTCAACGAACGCTCCCTGACGGATGCCGACTATGTGTACGTGTGGGTCGACGGGATCCACCTGAAGGTGCGCCTGGAGCAGGACAGGGTGTGCCTGCTGGTGATGATCGGTGTGCGCGCGGACGGCCACAAGGAGCTGATCGCCCTACAGGATGGGCACCGGGAGTCGACCGAGTCGTGGGCTGACCTGCTGCGGGATTGCAAACGCCGCGGCATGAGAGACCCAGTCCTGGCCGTCGGCGACGGCGCGCTGGGCTTCTGGGCCGCCGTGCGGCAGGTGTTCCCCGACACTCGCGAACAGCGTTGCTTGTTTCACAAAATCTCGAACGTGCTCAATGCGCTGCCGAAGTCGGCGCAGCCGGGCGCGAAGAAGGCCCTCGCCGAGATCTGGCAGGCCGAAGACAAGGAGCACGCCCGGTCAGGGGCGAGGGCGTTCGCCAGCGAGTACGGGAAGAAGTGGCCCAAGGCGGCCGCGAAGATCACCGACGACCTTGACGTGCTGCTGGAGTTCTACGACTACCCCGCCGAGCACTGGATCCACCTGCGCACCACGAACCCCATCGAATCTACGTTCGCCACGGTGCGACTTCGGCAGCGCGTGACCAAGGGACCCGGCTCCCGCGCCGCCGGGGTCGCCATGGCGTTCAAGCTCATCGAATCCGCCCAGACCCGATGGCGCGCCGTGAACGCACCGCACTTGGTCGCCCTCGTCCGCGCCGGTGCGGTGTTCGAGAAGGGCAAACTCATCGAGCGCACCCAGGGGGCAGCATGACCACCCCGCCGATCGGATCCTTGCACCACGTGGAGCTGTGGGTCCCCGACATCGTCCGGGCCACGACCCACTGGGGCTGGCTCCTCGGCGAGCTTGGCTACCAACCGTTCCAGGACTGGCCCGGCGGCCGAAGCTGGAGGCTCGCTGACACCTACATCGTCATCGAGGAATCACCGGACCTGACCGGTCGCGAACACGACCGGCAGCGTCCCGGGCTGAACCACCTCGCCTTCCATGCCGGGGACCGCGCCAAGGTCGACGAATTCGCCGACACCGCCCATGCGAACGGTTGGACCCTGCTCTTCGCCGACAAGCACCCCCACGCCGGAGGAGCCGACAGCTACGCCGCCTACCTCGCAAACTACGACGGCTACGAGGTCGAACTCATAGCACACGACTGAAATCGGTCATCCACAGGTCTTGACGATTGCTCACCAGGATGAGCCTGGCCGCCTTCTCGAAACGGTCTGCGACCAGATCGCTCAACGCTTGCTTCTACCCGAGTCTGCGGCAACAGCGGTCATTGCTAGCGGCCCGATCAGAGCACAGCACCTGATCGACCTCTATAACGCCACTCAGGCAAGCCGACCAGTGTGCGCGATCGCTCTCGCCAAGCACCTGCCCGGCCTGGGGGCGATCGCCATCATCGACCGCTACACCGGCACCGTCACGCACGCCAGCGTCAAGCCCGACCCCGAGCAAGGCTGGCCCACCGTCTTCCCTTGGCGAGACCAGAAGCTCACCGAAGGCCACCCGCTGCTCAACCTGACACCAGGAGCATCTACTGCTCGACGCCTAGCCTGGCGGACCCCTTGGGGTACCCAAGCAGACTTCTACGTCGACGCCGTCAGCGACGACAAGCGCGCCATCGTCGTGTTCTGCGACCTAGACCTCTGGAATGTTGAGCAGTTCCATGCGCCCATCCAGCGCGACTTCGACAGCCGTCCCCTGCTCACTGGCTCATGTTGTGGGACGACGTTCGAGCGGCGAGGGTACCCGTGCTCGAACTGTGGCCAGCCGTTCTGCCCTCGTTGCGGCGATTGCCGCTGCGAGCGAGACGCCAAGCGTGAAGTGGTCTGCACTGAGTGCTTTCTCCAGTTCCAGCCACATCTCGTCGTCGACGGCCTCTGCGTGGACTGTCGCTCCTGACGCTAACTCCGCACGGCCCTATCTCGACTACCCAGTGAGAGCCCCCGCTGACTCGGACCTGGGCTGTCGGAATGGAGGTGAAGGAGATGGCTAAGAACACCGGACGAGGACACCGCGTCGGTGCCGTGAAGAGTCGCAGCGAGTTCAAGCGCGGCACCACATGGTTCAAGCGCGACACCGGCACTGGCCGGATTCTCAACGGCAGCCCCAACCAGCACAAGGGCGTCCGCAACGAGAAGTAGCCGCTTGACCGGCGGCGCCTCGGTGTCGCCGGCCTAACCCATTACACGTCAGGAGATGAACATGAGCACACTGCTCATCAGTTATGACCTCAACAAACCTGGACAGAAGTACGATGATCTCTACGAGAAAATCAAGGCGCTTGGCACTTGGTGGCACTATCTCGACTCGACCTGGATCGTCGTCTCGTCACTCAGCCCGAGTCAAGCCTTCGACCGACTCAAGCCCGCACTGGACGACTCCGACAGAGTGCTCGTCGTTGACATCTCGGGCGACAGCTACTCGGGCTGGCTCCCACAGAAGGCTTGGGATTGGCTCCGTAAGCATGTCTAGGCGAGGGAAGCCAACAAGCCGGTCCTGCGGAGCCGTCTGCTCGGCGAGCAAGGGCATGAGTACGACCAGTACGGCTCCGTCTCGCGCCTCGATGGTGTCGGTGCGGCGGCGTAGAATAGTTACATGGGTGTAGTTCCTGCAAGTTCGACCGACCCCGGAGGCGAGATGCCGGCCGGACAGGCCGACGCGCTCGGACGGCAGGACCATCCATCCACGACGATTGAGCCAAGCACCCCATCCGTCGATCGTTTCCAGATTCTCGCCCTTGATGGAGGGGGTGCCAAGGCACTGTTCACCGCTCATGTGCTGGCGCGGCTGGAGCAGGACCTCGGCGTGAGCATCAAGGACTCGTTCGACTTGATCGCCGGGACGTCGGCGGGTGGGATCGTCGCGCTCGGGTTGGGGGCTGGTCTCACCCCGAGCGAGATCGTGGGGCACTACGAAGAACTGGTGGAGGCGGTCTTCCCTGCCGCACGTCGGCGACTTTGGCGGCGAGCTCGTCAGCTCACTGCACCCATCTATGACGGTGATGCGCTGCGCACCGCCTTGACGAAGGTGCTCGGCGAAGGGCTGTTGGGAGACAGCGCGAAGCGGTTGGTCATCCCGGCGTGGGACGTGCAACGAGGCTCCGTGCACATCTTCAAGACGCCGCACCACGCACGGCTCGCCCGAGACTGGCGCATCCCGATGGTGGACATCGCAATGGCGACCTCGGCGGCGCCGCTCTACTTCCCTGCCGCGCGTGTCGATGGACACCGCCTCATCGACGGGGGCGTGTGGGCGAACAACCCCTCTGTCGTCGCGATCGCCGAGGCCGTGAGCATGCTCGACGTACCGCTCGCCTCGATCAGGGTGCTCAACGTCGGCACCATCGACCAACTCACGAACCACCCCAAGCGCCTCGACCGCGGCGGGCTGTTCAACTGGGCGAAGCCGATCGCGCCACTGATCCTCACAGCCGGCAGCCGTGGCGGACAGGGCATCGCTGAGCATCTGATCGGCAAGGCCGCTTTCACCAGGTTCGACGCTCTCGTGCCGGGCGGACTGTACGCACTCGACTCGGCAGACCCGAGCGATGTCGCCGGCCTCGCCGCGTCCGTGAGCCGCGAGCTCAGCCCCATCTACACCGCGCGGTTCGCAGATCATCGCGCGGCCGACTACACACCGTTGATCGGAGACCGACACCGCGGCGACCCGACCAGCACGTCGACCACGGAGGTCACCCGATGAAGCTCACCGACTACTTCAACGTCCTACTCAAGGACACCGTCAACCTCGGCCAGGTGAAACTCGACTCGCTCGACTCGCGCGTCGAAGCGGTCTACAAGGCGTTGAAAGCCGACGAGCAGATCGGACACCTGATCCTCGGCAAGACGCCCCAGGGCTCGTGGGCGCACAAGACCATCATCAACCCGGTGGGCAGCAACGAGTTCGACGCCGACTTCATGCTCGACATGAGCGAGAACACGGACTGGTCCGACGACCCCAAGAAGTACATCGAGGAGGTCTACGCGGCTCTGCACCGCCACAGCACCTACGGCAACATGCCGCACTCACGCAAGTGCCGTTGCGTCCGAGTCGTCTACGCGAACTCCATGCACCTGGACATCGTGCCGCACCTGAACCTCGCCGATGGCCGCGAAGTCATCGTCAACCGCGACGACAACGACTGGGAGTTGACCGACCCCCAGGGCTTCACGGACTGGATGAAGAACAAGGACGCGCTCGCGAAGGGCAACCTCCGCAAGGTCATCCGACTCATGAAGTACCTGCGGGATCACAAGAACTCCTTCACAGGCACGCGGTCCATCCTCCTGACGACACTTCTCGGCGAGCAGGTCACCGAACTGCGCACGCTGCTCAACCCCGGCTACTACAGCGACGTCCCCACGACCCTCCTGCACCTCGTCAAGGACCTCGACGCCTGGCTCCAGGCACGCCCGACCAAGCCCTCCATTCCAGACCCGTCCGGGTCCGGGGTCACCTTCGACCATCGCTGGGAGCAGTCCACCTACAGCTACTTCCGGGACCGCATCCATGTCCACGCCGCCGAAATCGAGGAGGCGTACAAGGAGGAGAACAAGGAGCGCAGCATCGAGCTGTGGCAGGGCATCTTCGGTGACGGCTTCAAGGCCCCGGCCACCTCATCCAGTGCGAAGTTCCCGGCAGCAGCGCCCGCGGCAGCTTCCACCGTGGGGCGGTCTGGCCGCGCGGGATGAGCCGCCGCAATCGGGCCACGCTGTCGGCCTGGCAGAAGCATCTCGTTGACGAGCTGAGATCACTCGCCAGGGGGCACCCCCGCAACGTGCGGATAGCACAGCAGCCCCAGGTTGGCACCGACGGCGACGCCACCCTCCGACTCCGCCTCCACACTGCCGACATCCCTCACCGCCCCGGCGGGCTGGAACTTGGAGATGACGAGGAGTTCATCGTCAAGATTCGCCCCTCGCTGTTCGCGCCCCCGAGCGCCGAGGTTGACCACACACGCTTCCTCGGTTTCCCGCACGTCCTCCAAGGGCAGCGGCTCTGCATCTATCTCGACCCCTCCCGCGAGTGGCGGCCGTCCGCCGGAATGGCCGGATTTCTCAGCCGACTGTGGGGCTGGCTCACCGATGCCGCGGCCGGAGCATTCGATCCCTCGACCGCGATGTACCACGCTGTCGGAGGAGTGCTCCATCACGCCGAGGACACCCCCACCATCGTCGTCCGCGAACCTGGGCCGCCGAAGCGGCAGCAGATAGCTCGGCTCGTCGCCCGCTCACCGCACCGCTACGACCTCACCTACTCGACCGATCGCGAAGGACACCGCACACCCGTCTTTGTCCTCGCGAGCGACCTCCCCTTCGGTGCGGCATCCACCTTCGCGCTGTTCCTGACGCTCCTGGACGACCCGCACCTTCACCGCGCCGAAGGGCGACCACCAGAGGTCTCACCGCAGTCGCCTGCGTTCCTTACCTCGCTCCTCGCCAGTGCTCTACGAAACCCCGACGGCACCGAGCAGTACTTCGTGCTCGCTGTGCCGCACCCCGCAGGCGGACCGCACCATCTTCTCGGCGGACGCCTCCCCGCAACTACCGCCGACGCCCTCCGGCGCCTCGCCAAGAAGCACGGCACCGCGGTCAACCTCGACCCCGCCATCATCAACGCCGACATCCCCATCGAATGGTGCAACATGTCCGACGAACGGCAAGAGGTCACAACCCGGCGCGACGACAACCGCCCCGTCAACGGCTTCCAAGGAAAGACCGTTCACATATGGGGCTGCGGTGGCCTGGGCTCATGGCTCGCCGAGTTCATCGCACGCGCCGGAGCCAGCGCCATCACCGTCTGCGACCCCGGCACCATCACCGGCGGACTCCTCGTCCGACAGAATTACACCGAAGCCGACATCGGCCAGACCAAGGCCGACGCCCTCGCCACACGCCTCCGCGCGATCCGCGACGACCTGACCGTCACCGTCGCAGAGGGAAGCGTCCCCGACCCAGCCGTCTCCCTCTCCGCGGACCTCATCATCGACGCCACTGTCAGCCACAGCATCACCACCTACCTCGACACCCTCGCCGGCGAAGACCGCACAGCACTCATCGCCCAGGTCGCCACCGACGCCAGGACGGGAACGCTCGGTATCGCCAACATCCGCGCGTCCGGTGACAGCTGTACGCCGTCTGAGCTTGACGACCAGGCAGGCCGCTCGGTAACGGCCGATGGCGGGTTGGAGCTGTACCACCCACTCTGGGAGGAAGCAGCCGAAGGCGACGAACTGACCCCCACCAGAGGATGCTCCGTACCCACGTTCCACGGCTCGGCCGCAGACCTCGCCGCCGTCGCCGCGACACTCGTCAACATGATCGGCCTGCACCTCCAACAGGCAGAGACACCCGTTTCAGGAACCCACCTCATCGCCCTGCCACACGCACCAACCGGCCCACGGCATCACTTCCTTCCCGCGGCATCGGACACTCGCGGATGAGATAGCACGGGTTTACGTCTGTCCGGACTCGGGCGTAAAGTGGGGACCGAGGCAGGTCCTCCTCGATTGCGGGTCCTTCGGGACGGCCAGCTTGGGCGCTCATACACGTACTGCCTCCTCGACGGAGAGACACGTGTGACGAGAGGCCCGCCATGATCCGCCTGATCTGGACGCTCAGCGTCCACACCCGCTACTACCTGCGCCGCTACATGCCCACCAACCGGCTGCTCGACGCGATCCGACGTCGACGCAACCTGAGATGGGGCATCCCCGCGATGCTCCTTGCCGTTCCCTACCTGCTGATCGCGAGCATCTGCACCAACGCCCTCGACCAGGGTGCCCCAGGCTGGCTGCATCTGGTCGTGCTCTGGTCGGTGTGGAACGCGATGAAGTTCATCATCACGGGGCCGATCAGCCTCGTCCTCCTGGCGCGCGCCCGTATCCGAGAGGCTGGTGCACGTCGCCGGGATCGAACACGCGAGACCCTGAGCCGGACTCCGCCAGGAGGAACCCGACTACTACGTCGCGGCGCGGTAGCCATCGCCGGGACAGGCCTCACTTGATCCGCGTGCGGGGTCACGCTCGCGGCGGTCCAGAGGCCGGCCGCCAACCAGCACGCCCTATCGGTGCGTTGGTTGTCCCTTCGCGCGCCCGCCGGTCGCTCTAGAATTGAGCCTGAGTAGCACGGTCGCTCCCGACCTCGCACTCGCGACGAGGAGGATGACGGTGACAGACGCGACGCCACCTCAACGGGTAGACCCGCGCGACCTGCTCAGCGAGTGGGCGAACACCTCCGACGAGTGGGTCCGCTACATCGTGAGGCACGTCCTCAACGGCCGCGGGCCGCTCGGAAGCGAGGAGCAATCCGGAACTTACGTCCTGTTTCGCCAGGAGAAAGCCTTCGATACCCGCGAACTCCCCACGGAGGAGCCGCTGTTCACCCTCGAACGCGAGGATGAGGCGATCGAGCCGCTGACCCTTACCTCGCTCTCCGATGTCGTTGGTGTCAACGCCTTGGTAGAGGGCGGAGTCATCGAGCCGCATGCCGGCTTGACGATCTTGTTCGGAGAGAACGGCACGGGCAAGACGGGGTACTCCCGCATCTTCAAAGCCCTCGCGGCGAGCCGCACTGCCGATGTGATCCTCGGCGACATCGAAGCGGCATCGCCGCAGCCCCAATCAGCACTTGTCGGCTACACGCTCGGCACTGAGACGAAGACCTACACCTGGACCGGACAACAGGGCGTCGCGCCCTTCACCAGGATGTCCATCTTCGACAGCCCTTCTGTCAGCTTCCACGTCGATGACGACCTTGAGTACGTCTACGTGCCAGCAGCCCTGGCACTGTTCAATCATGTCATCGCAGGCATCAAGTCGGTACAAGCCCACATCGACCAGGCCGTCGAAGACCTACGATCTGGGTCCACAGGGCTTCTGTCTCGCTTCCCACGCACTGCCGCGGTTTACCCGCTCATCGAGACACTGGGAGCGTCCACTGATCTGGAACACCTGAGGTCGCTCGCCGACTCCGATCCCGACGTCGAGACACGTATCGGCGACCTTCGCCGCACGGTCGCCGCGCTGGAGGCGGACACCATCAGCGCTGAGATCAAGCTGCAACAGCGAGTCGAACGCGTCTTGACGCAAGCTTCCAACGCGGCCACCGTGATGGCTGACTTCAACGTGGAGGCATACGGCCGCGAACGCGACACCCTCCACGGACTTGAAGAGGACTACCGCGCCTTCCGAGCCGCCCTGTTCGAGGCAGCCGACCTGCCGGCCGAGCCCGACGACACCTGGAGCACGTTCGTCGAGGCCGGCGAGGCATACCAAGCACATCTCATCGCGGTCGGAGCACACGACGCCGATCGGTGTCTGTACTGTCGGCAGCCTCTGAACGAAGCGGCGCGATCGCTGATCGGCAAGTACTCCGAATACATGGAAGACAAGATCACCACTGACATCGCCGCTTCAAAGGCGCGGCTCCACGCACTTACAGAACCGGTCACCTCGATCCAGGTCAACGACGTCTCTACCTTCGCCGACGAGTACGCAGATACCGAGGACAAGCCCCACTTCCACGTTGAACTCGACCGGACCCTGAGCACCATCGCGGAGCTATCCGAGCAGCTTCTCGCCGCTTCCGCCGTGAACGCAGCGCTGACCGAACACGCCGGCACAGATGCGATAGCGCTCGGCTCGGCGCTGGAGACCGCCAAGCGGGCCCTCGGTGAACTGAGGACACAGGCAGCCACACGGGCTGACACCTTGGCCGAGAAGAAGAAGGAGCTTGTCGAGCTAGAAGCCGCAGCAGAACTGACGAAGTCGTGGACGCTCATCGAGTCACACGTACGCGACGCCAAGCAGGCTGACCGGCTCATGCTGCTCGCCAAGCCCATGCCTGGGCTCCTGCGCGCTGTAACCGGGCTGGCCAAGACCGCGAGTGACCAGATGATCAACGAGAGCTTCGATGCGCTTTTCAGCGAAGAGTGCGCGGCACTTCGCGCGCCCGCGCTACACGTGGAGTTCGTCGGCCGCCAGGGGCGCGCACAACGCCGCAAGATCCTCAGCGGGAAACACAAACCGTCCAAGGTGCTCTCCGAAGGAGAGCAGAAGGTCCTCGCAATAGCGGACTTCCTCGCCGAAGCGCGCCTCGCCGGAATCACCGCGCCGGTCATTTTCGATGATCCTGTCTCAAGCCTCGACCATCGCCGCATCAACGAAGTCGCGCAGCGCGTCGCGTCGCTCGCTGACACGACACAGGTCATCGTCTTCACCCACGACATCTTCTTCGCCAGCACGCTGCTTACGCTCATGGAAGCAACCAAGCGCTGCTCCTACTTCCAGATCACCGATGAAGAGGGCAAAGGAAAGGTCACCCGAGCGACAGGACCCCGCTGGGACAGCTTGAACAACATCAAGAAGAACATCAACGAGACCATCCAGGCAGCAAAGTCACAGGACGGCGATGCGCGGGCGGCACTGGTCCGCACAGGTTACGACTGGGTGCGCGCGTGGTGTGAGGTCTTCACCGAGACTGAACTACTCCAGGGCGTCACGCAGCGCTATCAACCCAACGTGCGCATGACTAATTTGCCCAAGATCAAGTCCGAGGCACTTCCCGCTGCGATCGGTACCGTCAACCGCATCTTCGAGGAAGCATGTCGGTACATCGACGGCCACTCACAACCCCTGCCTAGCCTCGGGGTCAGCCCTACGCTCGCCGGACTCGAAGCCCACTGGGCCGAGCTGACCGAAGCGCGAAACGCTTACAACTCGGCGACTCCTTAGGTCCTCTCAGCGACACACCCGCCGCAGCGGACCCGATTCCCAGCCACAGGCCCTCATGTCAGTCCTCGGGCTCGGCAGGCTGCGTGCGACAACTGTTCACCCGTTGTACGTCGGAACCGTGAGGGAGAATTGAGCTGTGACTGAGCACATCCCTGAGGCAGAGGCGTACATCCGGTTTCGCCTGGACGAGCTCTCGTCGCGGAACGAGCATCATCGGTTCGAGGAGATCGCTACGCGGGTTGCTCAGAAGCGGATCAGCTCGAACATCTTGATCGCGACCGGGCCTGTCAGTTCGGGCGGCGATCAGCAGCGAGACGCGGAGACGTTCACAACCCGCCTACCAAGCGAGCTGCCGCACTCGGCGGGCTTCGCGGCTGCCGCCGCCACGTCGCCGGTGGTGGTGGCCTGCACCGTCCAAAGCGGAAGCCTGAAGCAGAAGGTTCTCAGTGACCTCGCCGGAATTTGCGCCAACGATGCGGCTGACGTTGACCACGTCGCATTCTTCAGCGTGCACCCCATCTCCGAGGGCGTGACCCACGACGTCCAGCGGACCGCCCGCGAGTCCTACGGAGTGACCCTGGACATCTTCTGCGGCGGCGACATCGCGACGTTCCTCGCCGAGGCCGACTTGGTGTGGGTCGCACGGCACTACCTCGAACTGCCTTCGCATCTGGTCCCCACGCCGGAGGACGAGCCGGCACCGCAGTGGTACGCGGACCTGATCGATGGGTTGCGTCACAACCATGGGCCAGAAGCCCTGACGCCAGCGGTACAAGGCGAGATCACTCACGGACTTCGACACGCGACCTGGGATGAGCACGCGAACGCCGACTTGCCGGAGTGGTTGGACTTCATGGGGGCGTTCCTGGCTGACTCCGCAGACGGCTCGGACACCGAGCTGGTGTTCCGAGCGTGCTACGAGATGGCTATCGCGCGGTTCCGGGGCATGGGCGTCGCAGCCGGAATCGAGGACTTGGTTCGTCGCGCCGTCGACTACGCGTGTACGAGCACCCGGCCGAACATCGTTGACGATGCTGTGACGCTCTGCGCGTACTGGGGGACGATGTGGATGACCGGGGTCGCGAAGGCCGAGGCATCCGAGATCAGTGCTGCGATGCTGCGGCTACGGTCGCACCTCGTCAACCTACTCGACGCCACAGATTCGGTGACGCATCCGGTGCGGTCGGCGACCTTGACGGGAACACTCGCGTTCACCCACCTGGTACCGGACTGGGAGCGCATCGAGACGACTGACGGCAAGCCCCCACCTGCCGCGGTTGCCTCCAACGTCGGAGTGCAACTCGACGAGTTCGCCGTCGATACCTCGGCATTGCCGGTGTCGTACCTGTTCGACTTCGACGCGGCGATGTCCTTTCTGGAGAAGCTGGTCGACCTACTGCCAAGGGCTCGCGCCTACTCGTCCAGCGAACTCGCGCGTCTGTTCACGATGTACGCGCCCGCAGCCTCCGGGCACACCAACTACGAAAAGGTCCGTGACGGCTTCGACATCGTGCTGGCCCAAGTACAGGGCGACTCCGCCACCGCCGAGCGATGCCGCGATCGCGGGATGGCATTCGTGAGGGCCGGTCAGCCCCTGAAGGCTCTGGCCGAACTGCACAACGCGAAAGCACAATGGTTCAACGGGGACACCATCTACGGTGCCATCCTCACGATGCGCTACCTGGGCTCGCTATACGCCGGCCTCGGGCTGATGTACGCGGCCAAGATGTACGCGTGCACCGCCGCCGCCCTGGCCATGATGAGCGACGACATCGACGTGCAGGTGCACGTGCCCAAGGCCCTGCTGGAGACAGCCAAGTACGCCCAGCAGGCCGGCGCCTGGGTCGACGCGGCCCGACTCACCGAAGTCGCACTCCTGGCGCGCGCCCAGATGCTGACCGATCCATTCGACTACGACAAACACCCCGACCTCGCAGCACACGACACCAATGCCACCTTGGAGCTAGCCGGCATCCGCACATTCTGGCCCGAGCTTGAACCACTGATCGAAGCAGCCCTCAAGACGACGAACTGGTACAAACAGTTGGTCGAAGTCATCGAGCACGACGACTCACGGTTCGACATGACCGAGCACGAGTTCCAGGCTCGCGCCGCCGAGGAGCTTGCTGGCCCACTCCTCGGCGATGTCGGCCACAGACGACTCATCGACTTCCAAGCCCTCGGCGTCCGCTGGACCTTCCAGTTCGACAACAACCGAGAGACGGTGTTGACCGCCGAGGGCTTCGTCGCCGCGCTCCAGGTCCTCTTGGCTGACATCGCACCGATGAACCCGGTCCTGATCAAGAGCACAATTCGGGTCACCGTGGACGTGAGACCCGGCGCTAGCCGAGAAGACGACTCGATCGACATCGACGACTCAAGGCCCGAGGTCCTGGCCAACGTTGTCCTATCGAACTCGCTGACGGACCCCGAAGCGCACAACCGGGCGATCCTCGCGATGTGCTACCAACTGCTCCACGCCGTCCATGTCCGCCCACCAGACGAACTCCAGGACCTCCTAGAGCCCTTGTTCAGAGGCGGCCTCATTCACAAGGTGTCTATCGGTCGCCCCTACGAGGAGACCGCCGCCCTACTGGACGACGATCACTACGCCCGATGCGCTGACGCAAGCAGGCCGTCGTCCTCCGACGCCTTCCAACCCACCGAGTGTGAGCACTTGCCGGCCTCAACCGTTACAGGTCCGGGCTATGACCGCGATGAGTCACTTCAGGCCATCCGCGAACGGTACGAAGTTGCCAATGAGGCCCTGCGGTTCACGCTCCCACGGCTGTTGTCTGATCAAGCCGGGCGAGCGACCATCGTGAGGCTACGCAATGATGGTTGGCTCGACTGGCAAATCCTCGTCGCTCTAGTGAACACCTCCATGAACTGGCGGATGAAACGCGCGGGACTACGACCCGGTGTAGGCGACCCCCGGCGAGCGCTCGACCTTGCCCGCGAACCGGAGACATCAGCTTCCCCGACGATGCCCTTATCAGAGTTCACCGACGACGTCGTCGACATGCACATCTTCACTCAGACGGTGTCAGTCGCCCGCCGGTGGAACCTCCGCGGACGGCCCGAAGCTCCCGGTGAGAACGCGATGCGTGACCTCCTGACCCGCCGGTACCGATACGCCACCGATGACATCCCACACCGTGACCTACTCGACTGCATCGACAAGGACGGAAACCTGCTCACACTGCTCGACATCCCCGCCGACCACGGCGACGACGGCCACCGCGTCCGCGATGCCAACGGGCCCGCCTAGATTCTCTCGACAACGGCCGAATCCGGGAGTGCCCATGAACATGGAGCCGCGGGTAGCACACTCGACCACCCTCAAGTGGAAGGGAGCACGCCTGTGGATGTGAGTTCGAGCATGTGCTCCGTTGTGATCTGAGGGTCCCGTGCTTCACGTCTACCTCGATCAGTTCGCATGGATCGGTCTCGCCAGAGCAGCGCATGGCCGGCCGGACGGCGCGCGCTACCGCGATGCACTCGAGATGTGCCGGGCCGCAAGGGCGCACGAAGTGGCATCGTTCCCCCTCGATCTGTATCGGTACTGGGAGACAGCCAAGAACCACAACGACGGCTCCAGGAACCGCCTGGTCGACACGATGATCGAGCTGTCCGACTTCGACGCCATCACCACACCCAAGCAACTTCTTCAGTACGAGATCGACATCGCCCTACGCGCCCGTTTCGGACGGCCAAACGATGTGACTGCGCCTCGCGTCTTCGGACGAGGCATCGCGCACCTGACTGCCGGCGGCGTCCACAACTCCAAGAGGCGGACCGACCAACGGACGGCCTCCGAAGACAAGAGCAGCGACCTCCGAACTCCGATCGACCGCCCGCTCGAAGAGCTACTGCTGCGCGCAGGTCCAAGCACTCACGCACGCGCGGGCCTACCACTCGACTTAGTCAACTGGGGTGGCTTGTTCGTGCGGCACGAAGTTAGCGTCGCTGAGGAGATCGCGCGGCGGAAGGTGCCGCGCGCTGAGTTGCTTCCTGCGGTCGTCCACTCGGACTTCAACGATATCGCCCCGGCCATCCGTGAGCGGGTCACGGCCGCGGGCATCAGCGCCACGGAAGTGACCGAGACTTTGGGTGGAGTTGGCCTGCTCCAACTCGTTGAGTCCCTTCCCACCCGCCGGGTGACGAACGCTCTGCGAGTGAGCAAGCACCTCCATCCGCGTTCGCACCAGAAGTGGAAGGCGAACGACTTCATCGACGTCGTCCAACTTCCCGTCCCCGCGGTCTACTGCGACGTGGTGTTCACCGAGCAACAGTGGGTCCGAGCCTTGACGCGGGAGAAGGACGGCAGGCTCGATGAGCGGTTCGACACCAAGCTCATCTTCGAACCCGAACAGCTGGTCGAGGTGCTGGTCGCCGCGAGTCTGTGACGGCGAAGGTGATGACCCTGGTCCATCGACGGGAGCGACAGGTGACTACGGTGCCGAGCGCGCAGACTGGTTCACCGCGAGTTGACGGCGCCCGCTGGAGCGAATCTCGACACCCTTGGCGGCTAGCGCTCTTCTCACCGCCTGCTGACTGACCCCGAACCGCAGCCCCACCTCCATGAGCGTCAAGCCGCCGGAGTACAACTCAACAGCTTCTGCGAGGTGGCGCTCATCGAGACCGAGCCTGCGGATCGGGACCGAGCGGCGGACAAGATGCGCGGCAGCCGTACGGCGATGGATGCCGAACCGCTCACCCAGGTCCACCAGCGTCGCGCCCTCCTCGTAGAGGGCCACCAGCTCGTCCACCTGCGCCGGGCTCAGAAAGGTTTGAGTCATCCCAACAGCGCGCAGCATGCGCCCTCGCGAGTCCACTACGGACGGCTCTATCGGTCTCCGATCTCGTCGGTAGACCCCCCGCGACCTGCGAGAAGCCACCGTTTTCAAGGCCGGGCAGGGGTTCTCGAACTCTCTACGGAGGTCCACCGAAGGTCCTCGATCACCGCTCGGGTCGCGAGGCGTTCGCCCCAGCGTGGGTCGCCCCCCACGGACGACGGGACACACGCGACCCGCACCCTCGCCACCGGTCACCCGAATTGCAGGCCCAACGCGAATCCTGGTCCCGCCGCCACCCGCTCTCCACCAAGAGCTCATCAAGTGGGCAGCCTGTACAACCGGCCTCCTCCTCCTCGGCGCCTGCGCGTGTCCGGCGACGAGCGTGCTCCACGGAGCACACCCGCTCCCGAGGCCCGCAGACCGCACCCCGCGTGACGTCATCGCGGGGCTCGAGAGTTTTCAGCACGCCTGATGACGCGTCGCTCCCGCCGAGAGGACGGCGCGCAGTGGGGACCAGGACGGACGAGCCCCCATACTGACGCGATGACGGACGTTGCGAACCATCCCGACGAGAACCACGCCGAGGAGGAGATCCGCTCCGAGTACCACGAGGTCCGTCAGGAGGGGGCGGAACGGCTCCACCGTTCCTGGCGGGCCTTGGTGGCCACCGGCCTGCTCGGCGGCATCGAGATCGGCCTGGGCGTGCTCGCCTACATCGCCACCCTCGACGCCACGGACAGCCACCTGCTGGCCGGGCTGGCCTTCTCCATCGGACTGGTCGCCATCCTCCTGGCCCACAGCGAGCTCTTCACCGAGGGCTTCCTGTACCCCGTGATCGGGGTGCTCGCCGGGGAGGGCTCGGTCGGCCAGCTGCTGCGCCTGTGGGGGATCACGCTGGTGACGAACCTCGTCGGCGGCTGGCTGGTGATGTGGCTGGTGGTGCTGGGCTTCCCGGACCTGCACGGCACGCTCGTGGAGTCCGCCCGGCACTTCGTGGAGGTGCCGCTGTCCGCCAAGGGCGCCGCCCTCGCCCTCCTTGGCGGCCTGGTCATCACGTTGATGACCCGCATGCACGCCGGCAGCGAGAGCGACTTCGGCAAGATCACGGCCTCCGTGGCCTGCGGCTTCCTCCTGGCCGGGCTGAGCCTGTTCCACTCGGTGCTGGACTCGATCATCATCTTCGGCGCCCAGCACACCGGCGCCGAGGGCGTGGGTTGGGGCGCGTGGTGGAACTGGTTCTGGTGGACCGCCCTGCTCAACCTCGTCGGCGGGGTCGTGGGCGTCACCGCGCCCCGCGCCGTGCGCGCCAGCGAGGTGCACACCGACCCGGCCGAGGCCTGAGGCCCGCCAGCTCCCCGCCTCAGTCGTGGGCGATGAGGCCCGCGCGGTCCGCCCAGACCGCCACCTGGGTCCGGTTCTCGCAGCCCCACTTGCGCTGCACCTCGGCCAGTTGGGTCTTCACCGTCGCCTCGCTGACGAACAGGCGGGCCGCGATCTGCGGAGTCGTCAGCCCCTCGCCGACCAACGCCGCGACCTGACGCTCACGCTCCGTGAGACCGGCCGCCAGTTCGCGGGCCCTGCTGGCCAGGTCGGCCCGTGACCCGGGTCCCACGAGGCGGACCAGCGAGCGGGCGCTCGTCGGGGAGAGGGGGCTGTGCCCCGCAGCGGCCGAGCGCACGGCGTCGATGATCTGCCGCGGGTCCTCCGCCTTGAGCAGGAAGCCGTCCGCTCCGGCGCCCAGGGCCCGCACCACCGTGTCGTCCCCCTCGAACGTGGTCATCACGACGATGGCAGGGCGGCTCGCCCGGGCGGCGAGCTGGCGGGTGGCCTCGATGCCGTCCAGCACGGGCATGCGGATGTCCAGCAGCACCACGTCGGGCCGGTGGGCGTCCACCGCACCCTGCACCTGCGCCCCGTCGTGGACGGCAGCGACGACCACGAGGTCAGGGGTGGTGTGCAGGATCGAGGTCAGACCGGCACACAAGAGCCGGTCGTCATCCACCACCAGAACCTTGGTCGGAGGGCCCTCGGCGGCGGTGCGTGGCATGGCGCACAGGGTAGGCGGCCCCACCGACGACCTCCGCCGCGGGCGAGCTCATTCCCCCTGGCGGCCACGCCACGGGAGCCAGGCACGGGCCCGGAAGACCCCGCCCGCTGGGCCGGCTTCGACACTCCCGCCGAGGAGCTCCGCCCGCTCCCGGACCCCGGCCAACCCCGCGCCCCCCGCACGCGGGACCCCCTCGAGGCGGTTCACCGTCTCCACACTGACCCCGTGCAGGGGCGATCCCTCCACCACCAGACGGACCGGGACGCCCGGGGCGTGCTTCCGCGCATTCGTGAGCAGTTCCTGGACGATGCGGTACACCGCCCGGGACAGCGCCTCGTCCGCCCCCTCGACGTCGTGGAGGTACACGGTGGCGACGACGGGGTCCCCCGCCGCGGCCACCTCGTCGATCACGGACGGGAGGTCGACCAGCGAGGGGGCGGGCGAACCGTCTGGGTCCTCCCTGAGGATGCCGACCAGGGACCGCAGGTCGTCCATCGCCTGACGGGCTCCCTGCCGCACCAGGGCGGCGCTGCGCGAGACCTCCTCGTCGCGCCCCTCGGCCTGCAGCTCCAGCGCGCCAGCATGCACTGACAGGAGCGACAACCGGTGCCCCAGGGTGTCGTGGACCTCTCGTGCGATGCGCTCTCGCTCCACCTGGCGCCCGAGCTCAGTGCGTGTGTGGTCCCGCTCCCCCTCTGCGCGGGCAGTGCGCGCCCGGGCCGCAGCCCCCTCCCGGCGTGAACGGACCGCCTGCGCGAGCGTGCCCACGAGGGTCATCAGCAGCGCCGTGAGGGCGACCGCGAACCACCAGGGGAGGGGGTCGCTGGACTGCGGCGCCTGCTGCCCCTCGGCGGGGGCGTGGAGGAGGAGCTTGAACAACGACCCCTTGTCCGTGGCCTGGATGCTGTCGCGCCACACGATCCACCACATCCCCACCGCCGTGAGCAGCCCGATCACCGGCACGTCACCACCGTCGGCGGAGTCATCCGCCCTCGCGGGCGCGTAGACGATGGCCAGCGCCCAGGCCACCACGGGGACGAACCACCCCAGCGGCCACAGGAGGGACGCGAGGGACGTGCCGTACCCGACAGCCACCGGACGCGCCCGCACTGCCAGGAGGAGCGCCGGTTGTCCCAGCACCCCTAGGCACCCGATGATCAGCCACATCATCCAGGCCGTTGCCTCCTGACCCGCCCGCTCGAAGGCGAGCCCGATGCTGAGCGTCGCGCAGAGCACCCCCAGCACCACGGTGGGGAGCATCATCGCCCACCACGCCACCCGCCGCCGGCCCCGCAGGGCGGCGGCCGTCGTCCGCATTGTCATGGCGCCACCGTAGGCGTCCGCACCGACGATCTCCTCCGCCAACCGGGTGGCCCGTGGTGGGCCGGGTTCCCCCCATCGGGCAGTCATCGCCAGCCGATCGGGCGAGGTGCGGACCCGGTCCGGGCACGTGTGATGGGTCCACCCCGGAGCAACCGGGGCCACCACCGTGGAGGAGAGACCATGAGCACACAGACCCCGCCGCCCCCGCAGGACGGACCCCAGCACGACCACTACGGACAGCACGGGCAGCACTCTGCGTGGCAGGCCGCCCCGACCCCTCCCCGCCGCCGCAACTGGTTCCGCCGGCACAAGTTCCTCACTGCCCTGCTCGCGATCGTGGCCCTCGTGGGGCTGACCCAGCTCGGTGGGGGGAATGACGATGCGGCCCCCAGCGCCAGCAACTCCCCCACGAAGGAGGCTGCCTCCGCCGCGGAGACGGGTCAGGATGCCGAGCCGGCGGGCGACGGCGGCGATCAGGAGCCGGCTGCCGACGAGCAGGCCGATCAGGAACCCGCCGACGAGGAGCAAGCCGAGGAGGCACCGGCACCCGCCCAGGACGACGCGCCGGGGGTGGGCGACCCGGTCTCGGCCGGCGACTTCGAGTACACGGTCACCAAGGTGACCCCCGGCGTGAAGCAGATCGGTGACTCGACCTTCGGCCAGAAGCCGCAGGGCCAGTTCGTGCTCGTCAAGCTCTCGGTGACGAACACGGGGTCGGAGGCCCAGATGTTCAACGACAGCGAGCACAAGCTGGTGGACACCGAGGGCCGCGAGCACTCCGCTGACGGGGAGGCTGCCATCTACGTGCCGGGCAACGACTCGTTCCTCGAGGACGTCAACCCGGGCAACACCCTCAAGGGCACCATCGTCTTCGACGTCCCCGCCGACGCCAAGCCCCAGGAGCTCAAGCTCATGGGCCCGGGCTTCTGGGACCCGGCCGAGGTGGTCGTCTCGGTGCGCTGACCCGCCAGCTCCCCGCCTCAGCCCCCGGGCAGGTCGACCCGCACGATGCGGTCGTCCCCGTCCCGGGGGCTCCCTCGTCCGTCCGTGTTGTTCGTGACCACCCACACCGCACCGTGCGGAGCGGCCACGACGTCGCGGAGACGTCCCAGTCCCTCGAGCACCACGCGGGCCTTCCCGGGGCCGTCGACCGGCACGGCCCGGAGCGACTCCCCCCGCAGCCCCGCCATCAGCACCCGGCCATCGCGCACGAGGATGCCGCTGGGGCTGGCCTCGGCCGGCTCGAACTGGGCGATGGGGTCGGTGAACCCCTCGCCGCCGTCGCCGGACATCCCCTCCACCTCGGGCCACCCGTAGTTCGCCCCGGGCTCGATGCTCGTCATCGCTGCGGAGCACCCAGCGAGGAGGACGGGACACACGACCGCCCCGGCGCGCACCCTCGCACTGCGACGGGCGGCCGGGACGGTCGTCATGTCAGCTCAGTGCTGCTCGTTGGGGTCGTCGTCCGCGTCGTCCTTCGTCGGGTGCAACGTGCCCTTCACGTGGTCCGGCGGGCCGTACAGCGAGTACAGCTTCAGCGGCTCGTCACCGGTGTTGGTGAAGTTGTGCCACTGGCCGGCCGGGACGATGGCCACCCAGTCGTCGCCGATGGTCTCGTCGAAGGAGAGGTCGTCCTTCGCGGGGCCCATCTGGGCGCGCGCCTGGCCCTGCTCCACACGGATGAACTGGTCGTGGTCGTCGTGCATCTCCAGACCCACCTCGCCGCCCGGCGGGATGGTCATCACGGTCATCTGCAGGAACTCCCCGGTCCACAGCGTGGCGCGGAAGTTCTCGTTGGCCAGCGTGGCCTCCTCGATGTTCACCGTGTACGGCTTCGGGCCGTGGTCACTCAGGTCAGCCATGGCTGTCTCCTCCTGCGTCGATGACGGGTTCACCCCCATGATGCCGCCCCCCACCGACAACGTCACGAGGGGGCTGTGTCAGGCACCCTGCCCCACGGAGGGACGGCGCTCCATCGGCGTGTGGGCGATGCCGTCCCAGTCGAAGTCCGGCCCCGTGCGCACGAACCCGAAGCGCTCGTACCAGCCGGCCAGGTGGGACTGGGCCTCGAGCTCCAGTGTCCGCCGGCCGCGCCGCTCGAGGACCCAGCCCATCAGCTCGGCCGCCAGCCCCGTCCCGCGGTGGTCGGGCGCGGTCACCACCCGCCCGATCACCAGCGGCCCCGCCGGCCCGTCGGCGTCCAGGAGCCGCAGCGTCGAGGCCACCTGACCGTCCCGCTCCACCCAGACGTGGGTCGTGGTGGGCTCCAGGTCGAGCCCGTCGACCTCCGGGTAGGGGCACTCCTGCTCCACCACGAACACGTCCACGCGCAGCTTCAGCAGGCCGTGGAGCTGGGCAGCAGAGAGATCCGGTCCGGGGCAAGCGATCACGTTCAGCATCCCGCCATCCTCCCGCACCCCTGCCGGTAGGGCGATCGCCCCGGTTACCGACCCGCGGGCCACGCCGCCCGGCGCTACCCTCGATGGGGTGAGCACGCCCCCCGAGGTCCCCTCCCCCGCAGAGGCCCGCGAGCACGCCCTCGCGGCTCTCCGGGAGGTCGCGTACCTGTACGAGCGCGCCCGGGAGTCGTCCCACCGCATCGGCGCCTACCGCCGCGCCGCCGAGACCGTGGAGAGGTTGGACGACCACAAGTTCGCCGACCACGTGGCCGCGGACTCGTGGCAGTCGCTGGACGGCATCGGGTCCTCCACGGCCGGGGTCCTGCGGGAGGCGGTCTCGGGGAAGGTGCCGGCCAAGGTCGTGGCAGCGCGCCGCGACCACGGCGGCCCGCTGCTGGAGATGACCGAGGCCGGGGAGGCGCTCCTGCACCGGCTGCGGGGCGACCTCCACAGCCACACCACCGACAGCGACGGCGGGTCGCCGTTGGTGGACATGGCCCGCACCGCCGACGACCTGGGGCGGGAGTACCTCGCGGTCACCGACCACTCCCCCCGGCTGCGCGTGGCCAACGGGCTCTCGGCCGAGCGCCTGGTCGCGCAGCGCGACACCGTGGCGGAGGTCCGCGAGCGCATGGAGGACGAGGGGCGGTCGATCGAGCTGCTGCACGGCATCGAGGTCGACATCCTGGACGACGGCGCGCTGGACCAGCACGAGGACCTGTTGGCGGTCCTCGACGTGCGGGTGGCCAGCGTGCACTCGAAGCTCCGCATGCCCGCGCGGCAGATGACCCCGCGCCTGCTCGCCGCGGTGGAGAACCCGCTCACCTCGGTGCTGGGGCACTGCACCGGCCAGCTGGTGACCGGCTCCCGGGGCACCCGTCCCCCCAGCGAGTTCGACGCCCGGGAGGTGTTCGCGGCCTGCGCCGAGCACGAGGTGGCGGTGGAGATCAACGCCCGCCCGGAGCGCAGCGACCCGCCGGACGAGCTGCTGGCCCTGGCCCTGGAGCTCGGGTGCCTGTTCAGCATCGACAGCGACGCCCACGCCCCGGGCCAGCTGGACCTGCTCCGCTTCGGCGCCCAACGCGCGGCCGATGCGGGGGTGCCGCCCGAGCGCATCGTCACCACCTGGCCCGCCCAGGAGGTCCGCGCCTGGGCCGCTGGGCGGCTCTGAGGTGCGTACACTGTGCGCGTCCTGCCCACGGGTGGGACGGGTCCCCATCGTCTAGCGGCCTAGGACCCCGGCCTTTCACGCCGGTAACGCGGGTTCGAATCCCGTTGGGGATGCTCTCGGCCACCCGCCCCACCGGGGCGCAGGGCCGGGCAACGGGAAGCCCGCAGGAGCAGAATCCGCACTATCAGGCCGATTTGGCGGTGCGCCCGCTGTTGCGTATGATTCCCCAGTCGCACGGCAACACAGTGCGAGTGCAAGGCCTCGTGGCGCAGTTGGTTAGCGCGCCGCCCTGTCACGGCGGAGGTCGCGGGTTCGAGTCCCGTCGAGGTCGCAGGAACGATGATCGTCGATCGTCGCCCTGGCCAGATAGCTCAGTTGGTAGAGCGTTCGACTGAAAATCGAAAGGTCGGCGGTTCGACCCCGCCTCTGGCCACAGCCACCATCGTGAGGAACGCCGCCCCGTCGCCGACGGGGCGGCGTTCCTGTGTGTGAGGCCCTCCTGACCCCGCGGAGGGACCGGAGGGGCACCCCCCGTTGACTACCCTGTGCGCATGGCGAATCTCAACGAGTGGATCACCTCTGTCATCGAAGCCCTGGGAGGACCGGGCCTGGCACTGATGATGCTGCTCGAGACCGTCTTCCCCCCGATCCCGAGCGAGCTGGTGCTCCCGCTGGCCGGGTTCACCATCGGGCAGGGTCAGATGGGGTGGCTCGAGGTGATGCTGTGGACCACCTCGGGCTCCGTCGCCGGTGCGGTGTTCCTGTACGCCGTGGCCCGGGCCTTCGGGCGTGAGCGCACCATCCGCTGGATGGCCAAGCTGCCGCTGGTGGAGGAGAACGACGGTGACGCCGCCCACCGGTGGTTCGACAAGTACGGCAAGGTAGCGGTCCTCACCGGGCGCTGCGTGCCGGGCGTGCGCAGCCTCATCTCCATCCCGGCCGGCACCTCCCAGATGCCCTTCGGCACCTTCTTCTTCTACACGCTGCTCGGCTCCTCGGCGTGGAACGCGCTGCTGGTGACCCTCGGCTACGTCCTGGGCTCCAACTGGCATGCGGTGGAGGGCACCGTCAGCATCATCAGCAAGATCGTGCTCGCGCTGCTCGTGCTGGGTGTGCTGTGGTTCGTCTACAAGCGGGTGAGCGCGCGGCGCGCGGCCCGCTGACCCCTCCCCCTGCGCGAGGACGGCCGGTGCCCGGGGGCGCCGGCCGTCCTCGTGTGTGGGACGTGCGATCAGGCACCCAGGGCGTGGCGCACCATCTCCCGCAGCACCGGCAGGCCGTCGGCGGAGAGCACGGACTCCGCGTGGCCCTGGATGGTCGCGACCCCCGGCCCTCGCAGGCCGCGCACGGCGCCGCTCCCGGGCTCGGCAGTGACCTCCAGCTCCCGTCCGGCCACCCGCACCCCGCCCGCGGCCGGGCCCCGTGCGACGAAGGTGTTGTAGAAGCCGATGCGGGCCGGCAGGCCGAACCAGTCCACCTCGAGCTGCACCCCTTGGTGCGGCTCGTCGAGGCGCTCGATGGGCAGGCCGGCCAGGTGCGCGAGCACCTGGTGGCTCAGGCAGACCGCCACCAGCGCCCCACCGGCCTCCAGGCGCGCGGAGACCAGCTCGTGGAGCCGCGCGATGCGGGGTTGCGTCAGGTCCGTCGGGTCACCCGGGCCGGGGCCGCTGAGCACCAGGTCGGGCGCGGCGGGGCCCGCCACGTCGTCCAGCGTGACCTCGTTCCACCGCTTCACCCGGCCCACCATGCCGAGGTGCCGCAGCTGGTGCACCAGCATCTGCGTCCACGCGTCCTCGGCGTCGATCACCAGCACCGAGGCGCCGGCGACCCCCTCGACGTGCGTGGGCGCCTGCGGGGCGAGCCAGAAGGGCGACAACCGGTCGTTGCGCGCGGCCAGTGCCGCCGAGACGCCCGGGAGCCCCGCGAGGTCCGGCGCCGCGCCCCGGGGCCGCTGCGGGCGCAGGCCCATCGCGGCCAGCATCCCGGTGGCCTTCACCGCGGTCTCGGCCACCTCCGCCTCCGGCGAGCTGTGGCGCACCAGCGTCGCCCCAGCCGAGACGCTCACCGTGCCGTTGTGGGGCAGCTGCGCCGTGCGGATGATGATGGGGGCGTCCAGTCGCTCGCGGCCCGCCTCGTCACGGTCGAGCAGGGCCAGGACGCCCGAGTAGTAGCCACGGCCGGTCGGCTCGTGCCGGTGGATCACCGTGCAGGCGTTCTCCATCGGCGACCCGGTGACCGTGGGGGCGAACATCGTCTCCCGCAGGACCTCCCGCGGGTCCATCTCCGTCTGCCCGTCGAGCACGTACTCGGTGTGGGTGAGGTGCGCCATCTGCTTGAGCTGCGGCCCCGTCATCCGGCCGCCGCTGGAGCAGACGCGGGCCATCATCTTCATCTCCTCGTCCACCACCATGAAGAGCTCCTCGGTCTCCTTGGTGTCCTCGAGGAAGCCCCGGAAGGCGCTGACGAGCTCCCCGGGCGAGGCGTGCTCCCCGTGGCGGAAGGTCCCCGAGATGGGGTTCATGACGGCCCAGCCGTCGGCCACCCCGACGTGGCGCTCCGGCGACGCACCCACCAGCGTGTGGCCCGGCGTGTGCACCACGAAGGTCCAGTGGGCGCCGGCCTCCTGGTCCATCAGTGCCCGGAACCAGCCCAGCGCAGCCGTAGCCGGCGCGGCGTCGACGTCGGCCACCACGTCGCGGCGGATCACGAAGTTGGCTCCCTCGCCCCGGCCGATCTCGTCGGTGATCACGCGGCGCACCATCGCGGCGTAATCGGCATCCGAGACGCTCATGCGCTCCCCGGTCACTGCCGGCGCCGTGGGCACCAGGCGCGCGAGGGCGTCGAGCACCCCATCGACCTCGAGGCGCTGCGCACGCTCCGGGAGGAGCACCCGCAGCGGCGCTCCGTCGTCGTGGGCCGCGAAGCCACGCTCCGCCACCTGGCGGTAGGGGACCATCGCCAGCACCGGGAGCTCCCCGGGGGAGGGGATCTCGGCCAGCCGGTCGAGGTCCTGCACCTGCCCGGTGAGGAGCAGCACGTGCGCCGGGTCCTCGGCGCGGTGGATCAGCGCGAACGGCGGGGCGTGCTCACCCAGCAGGGGCGCCAAGAGCTCTGCGGACACCGCGGGCTCTGCGGGCACTGCGGGCTCCACGGACGCGGGCTCACCGGCCCCGCCGTCCTCCGGCGCGATGGGGGTCCCCTCCACCTCAGAAGGCGCGCTGGGTCAGCGACCCGACGGTGCGGGGGGCGCGGTCGGCGGTCGTCTGCAGCTCGGTCGCCACGGCGTCGACGTCGTCGATGGCCTCGACGGCCACGACGTGCGGCACCTGCTCCACGTGGGTGATGAGGTCCTCGACGTCGAACTGGTCGTTCGCGCGCACCACGATCGTCATGTGGGAGACGCCCTTCTGCAGGGTGGGGGCGGCCGCGAGGTACTGGATGTTCGCGTCCCGGGTGGCGAACAGGCCACAGACCTTGGTGAGGACGCCGGGGTGGTTCTCAGCGGTGACGGACAGTGCGTGGCGCTTCATGGCGACCTCCGGGTCTCGAGGGGTCCCGCCGGCCGGCGGGACCTCAGTCAACCACCCGCGCCACGCCGCGAGAACCCGCACCCCGGGGACAGTGACGGAGTTCACGGTCGGCCCTCCAGGCACCCGGGGCGGGCACGGCGCAGCGCCGGTGGACAACGCTTGCCATACTGGGGCCATGGCCGATCACTATGACGTCGTTGTCCTTGGCGCGGGCCCCGGTGGCTACGTCGCCGCCATCCGTGCCGCCCAGCTCGGCAAGAAGGTTGCCGTCATCGAGAAGAAGTACTGGGGCGGTGTCTGCCTGAACGTCGGCTGCATCCCGTCCAAGGCGCTCCTGCGCAACGCGGAACTCGCGTACACGCTGACCAAGGAGAAGAAGACCTTCGGCATCGAGGGCGACGCCACCATGTCCTATGGGCCGACCCACTCGCGTAGCCGCAAGGTCTCCGAGGGCATCGTCAAGGGCGTCCACTTCCTCATGAAGAAGAACAAGATCACCGAGATCGACGGCTGGGGCACCATCCAGTCCGACTCGACCGTCTCGGTGGACCTCAACGACGGCGAGACCCAGGAGGTCACCTACGACCACCTCATCATCGCCACCGGCGCGACCACCCGGATGATCCCCGGCGTCGAGCTCAGCGAGAACGTCGTCACCTACGAGGAGCAGATCCTCGACGAGGAGCTGCCCGAGTCGATCATCATCGCCGGCTCCGGCGCCATCGGCGTGGAGTTCGCCTACGTGATGGCGAACTTCGGGGTGAAGGTGACCATCGTGGAGTTCCTGGACCGCATGGTGCCCACCGAGGACGAGGAGATCTCCAAGGAGCTCCTCAAGCACTACAAGAAGCTCGGCGTGGACGTGAAGCTCTCCACCAAGGTGGAGAAGGTCGAGGACACCGGCTCGGGCGTGAAGGTCACCGTGAGCAAGGACGGCTCCGAGGAGGTCCTCGAGGCCGACCGCCTGCTCTCGGCGATCGGGTTCGCCCCCCGCATCGAGGGCTACGGCCTGGAGAACGTCGGGGTCGAGACCACCGAGCGCGGTGCCATCGACATCGACCAGTGGGGCCGGACAGCGGTGGAGAACATCTACGCCATCGGTGACGTCACCGGGAAGTTGATGCTCGCCCACACTGCCGAGGCCATGGGCGTCGTCGCCTCCGAGCGCATCGCCGGTGCCGACACGATGCCGGTGGAGTTCGACTTCATCCCGCGCGCCACCTACTGCCAGCCGCAGATCGCGTCGTTCGGCTACTCCGAGGCCCAGGCCAAGGAGAAGGGCTACGACGTGAAGGTCTCGAAGTTCCCCTTCTCCGCCAACGGGAAGGCGATGGGCTTCGGCGATGCCCGCGGGTTCGTCAAGGTGGTGGCCGACGCCGAGCACAACGAGATCATCGGCGCCCACATGATCGGCCCGGAGGTCACCGAGTTGCTGCCGGTGCTGACCCTGGCCCAGAAGTGGGACCTCACCGCCGACGAGGTGGCTCGCAATGTGTTCGCCCACCCGACGCTGTCCGAGTCGGTCAAGGAGGCCGTCGAGGGCATCGCCGGCCACATGATCAACCTCTGAGTTCACCCTCTGGGCACCCGCCCAGCACGATGCCCCGTCCACCGGTTGGTGGGCGGGGCGTCGTCGTGCGAAGGGGCCCAGCCCAGGTGGCCGCCCACCGAGGCGTGGCCCCGTTCCGAGAGCGCGCCGGACTGAGGCGCACCAGGCAGCCTGCGCATAGGATCGCCGGAGCACCCCAGATGTCAGGAGACGACGTGCCCAAGACCCCCGCAGCAAGCCCCGACGCCCCGGCGTTCGACCTGGTGATGGTCGGTGGCGACATCGGCGTCTATGCCCTCGCCCGCGCCTTCAACGATCGCTACGGCACGATCCCCACGGTCGTCTCCCGCGTCGAGACCGGGCCGGTGATGCGCTCGGAGATCATCAACCACCACCTCATCGGCGAGGACAAGACCTCCGACGACACCATCGACGAGCTGGTGCGCATCGGCAGGAAGCACCACGGCCGCCACCCGCTGGTGCTGCTGACCAACCAGGACACGATCGTCCGCATGGTGATGGAGCGCGTCGACGAGCTCGCGCCGTACTACACGATCCCCATGCCCGGCGTGGACCTGCTGGACCGCATCAGCGACAAGGTCGAGTTCGCCCAGGCATGCGCCGAGCTGGACATCCCCCACCCCGCCACGCAGGTGCTCGACTTCGCCGGCTCCGACGGTGCGGACTGGGCCGCGCCGGCCGTGGAGCAGCCCTTCCCCGTGGTGGCCAAGCCCGCAACCACCAGCCAGTACGAGACCCTCAAGTTCGCCGGCAAGAAGAAGGTCTACTTCCTGGACACCCAGGAGCAGTACGACGACATGGTCCGCGTCCTGCGCGCCGCGGGCTTCACCGGTCAGTTCCTCGTGCAGCAGCTCATCGGTGGCGACGACACCTACATGCGCTCGGTGACCGCCTACCGCGACCGCAACGGCGAGACCACCCTGCTGTGCAGCGCCCACGTGCTGCTGGAGGAGCACTCCCCCACCGCCCTGGGCAACCCGGCGGCCATGTTCACCACCGCCCTGCCCGACCTGTGGGACTCGGCGGTGAAGTTCCTGGACCACATGGACTACCAGGGCTTCGCGAACTTCGACGTGAAGGTCGACCCGCGCGACGGCACCGGCTACTTCCTGGAGATGAACTCCCGCATCGGCCGCAACAACTACTACGTGACCGCCGCCGGCGCGAACGTCGCCGAGTTCGTGGTGACCGACGTGGTCGAGAACAAGCGCCACACCCCGGTGCGGGTGGAGAACGAGATCCTCTACACGGTCCTGTTCAAGCCCTTCCTCATGCGCTACGTGCTGGACCCCGAGCTGCGCCGCCGGGTCAACGCGGCCGCCCGCAACGGCATCCACCACCCGCTGTGGAACCCCCGCAAGGACTCGCTGTGGCGCCAGGGCTACACCGTGGTCGCCATGCTCAACCACGTCCGCAAGTTCCTGAAGTACTACCCGAAGCCCAGCTCGCACGGCTTCTGATCCCCCGGCCCGATGGGGTGAGCCGCCCGGCGTGGGCGGCTCACCCCATCGGGCGTCTCAGGGGGCGTCCACCCAGCGCTCGTCGCCGGGCACGAGCACGCCCCCACCCCCGGTGGCCACGGCCACGGCCGAGGCGAGCGCGTCCTGCTGGTCGGGCGGGGTGGCGACGTGGAGGGTCGCCCGCTCGGCGTAGTCGGTGCCGGTGACCACGAACCCGGCCACCCGCAGGTCGTTCTCGATGCGGCCCGCCTCGGCGTGCGCGACGACCAGCGAGTGCTCGCACACCAGGCGGCGCTCGCGCGGGCGAGCGTCCTCCAGGGCCGCGCGCACCGCGTCCCCGTAGGCGCGCACGAGCCCGCCGGCGCCCAGCTTGGTGCCACCGAACCAGCGGGTCACCACCGCCGTGACGTCGCGGTAGCCCGAGCCGCGCAGCACGTCGAGCATGGGGGTGCCGGCGGTGCCGGCGGGCTCCCCGTCGTCGTTGGAGCGCTCGATGCGGCCGTCGGGCCCGAGCACGAACGCGCTGCAGTGGTGCCGCGCGTCGTGGTGGGTGCGGCGCTCGGCCTCGATGACGGCGCGCGCGGCCTCCTCGGAGTCGCTGGGCGCGATGCGGCACACGAAGCGTGAGTTCTTCTCCTCGATCTCGCCATGGGCGTCGCGGGCGAGGGTGCGGTAGGAGGTGACGGGCATGGCCTCAGGGTAGGCGGCGACTGCCAGCCGTCGGGGGCGCGTCCACGAACCCGGTTCTACTACGCGATATCGGAGTTCTAGGATGGGCGCCATGACCACGCACCACTCTGCCCGCGCCCGCCGCACCCGCGCCCTCGCCGCCGTGGGGGCGGCGGCCCTGACGTGCACGTTCGCCGCACCTGCCGGGGCCCACGACGTGCTGGAGGGTGCCGAGCCCAGCGCCGGGGAGACCCTCACCGAGGCCCCCGACGAACTGGTCCTGACCTACAGCGACGCCGTGCAGCAGGTGGGCAACCGCGTCTCCGTGACCGACTCCGCCGGCGAGGTCGTGGCCGAGGGCGAGCCCACCGCCGACGGGTCGGTCGTGACCTTCGACCTGCCCGAGGATCTCGCGGACGGCAGCTACACGACCACCTGGCGGGTGGTCTCCTCCGACGGGCACCCGATCTCCGGCACCACGGACTTCACCGTGGCAGCCGACAGCGACGATGCGGGGAGCTCGCCCGCGGAGAGCTCGGAGCCTGCCGAGTCGAGCGGGGCGCCGAGTGGGAGCTCCGAGCCCGCCGGGTCCCCCTCGTCCGAGCCGACCGCAGCGCCGAGCGACTCCGCCTCCACCGAGCCCACCGAGAGCACCACGACCGAGGCCACCGGCACCCCCTCGGACGAGGCGGGCTCCGACGCACAGGACTCCGACCAGGACTCCAGCGGCGGCCTGAGCACCACCGGCTGGGTGGGCCTGGGTGCCCTGGCCCTGGTGCTGCTCGCCGGAGGGGCGCTCCTGCTGCGCCGCTGAGCGCGGTCCGGGTGCCCCCGGGGGGCCGGACCGGGGCAACGGCCGGGGAATTGTTCTCGACCTGTGACCTTCTGGGCCTGTCGAGCGGCCCGTGCCCGTGGAACACTGACCGGCATGACTGACAACGTTGTGGCGACCACGACCCACGCGGCCGCGCCGGAGTCCGCTACCCACGGGGGCGACGACGAGGGCATCAAGAAGCACCGCATGAGCCCCGCGGTCCACGCGGCCCTGTTCATCCTGCTGGGCATCATCGTGAGCCTGGTCATCATCGGCATCTGGCCCCTGATGGAGATCCTCGGCAACGACGTGGACACCAGCAAGCCCTGACCCTCCGACCGGGCTCTGCTGCCCGCGAGCCCACCCGCCGGGCCGGGGGTCGGTGTTGTAAACTCTGCGACACGACATATACGAACCCCGGGGCCGCTACGCCTCGCACGACACTCGCGTGACGCCGCACCGTTCAGGACTGATGACGCCACGCGATTGACATGTGTAGCGCGATGCCGCTCCGCCAGACCGGTTAGGGGGTCACGCCATGGGGCGCGGCCGAGCCAAGGCAAAGCAGACCAAGGTTGCTCGGGAGCTGAAGTACTACTCCCCCGACACCGACCTGAGCGCGCTGGAGAGGGAACTGCGCGCCTCGTCGGACCGCGAGTCCTCCCGCAACGGGTACTCCAGCTCCTCCGACGACGAGGACGACGAGGACCGCTGGCCGGCCAACGACCGCTGACCAGCAGTCCCCACACCGCGAACGCCCCCGCTCACCGGGGGCGTTCGCGCGTCCGGGGGCCCATCCGGAGGTCCGATGCCGGCCCGATGCCCGCCTCAGGCGTGGTCGCCCACCAGCGCCGCGGCCCCGCCCTCGACGCCCTTGGCCCCGGTCACCCAGTCACCGGTCGCGACCTGGGCACCCAGTCCCGCCTCGGCCGACCCGTGGACCTCACCGGCCACCCAGGCATCGATGCCGTGACCCGCCAACAGCTCGACCGCCGTGTCGACGGACTCCTGCGGCAGCAGCGCCACGAACCCGACGCCCTGGTTCAGGGTCTTCTCCAGGTCGGCACGGTCGACCCCGCCCCAGCGCTGCACCGCATCGAACACCGGGGCCGGCGCCCAGGTGGAGCGGTCGAGCGCGGCGTACAGGCCCTGCGGCATCACGCGGGCGAGGTTCGCGGCCAGCCCGCCGCCGGTCACGTGGCTCAGGGCGTGCACGCGCGTCGCCCGGATCACCTCGAGCAAGGGCAGTGAGTAGATGCGCGTGGGCTCGAGCAGCTCCTCGCCGAGGGTGCGGCCGAACTCCGGCACCTCCTCCTCCAGGGAGAGCCCGGCGTGCTCGACCACACGGCGCACCAGCGAGAAGCCGTTGGAGTGCAGGCCCGAGGAGGCGATGCACAGCACGGCGTCGCCCTGCGCCACCCGCTCTGGGCCGAGCACGTCCGGCGCGTCCACCACGCCGGTCGCCGCGCCGGCCAGGTCGTACTCGTCCGGCGCCATGAGCCCCGGGTGCTCGGCCGTCTCCCCGCCCACCAGCGCCACCCCGGCGAGCTCGCACCCGCGGGCGATGCCGGAGACGATCGCCGCGATCCGCTCCGGGACCACCGAGCCGGTGGCGATGTAGTCGGTCATGAACAGCGGCTCCGCGCCGCAGACCACGATGTCGTCGACGACCATCGCCACCAGGTCCTGCCCGATGGTGTCGTGCCGGTCGAGCGCGCGGGCGATGGCGATCTTCGTGCCCACCCCGTCGGTGGAGGTGGTGAGCAGCGGCCGGGACATGCCCTGAAGGGCGGAGGCGTCGAAGAGGCCCGCGAAGCCACCGAGCCCGCCGACCACCTCGGGGCGGGTCGCCCGGGCGACGGAGGACTTCATCAACTCGACGGCGCGGTCGCCGGCCTCGGTGTCGACGCCGGCCTGGGCGTAGGTGATGCCGGGGGTGTTCTGCGGGGTGTTCATGAGGACCTTCTGCGGGGTGGTCGGTCTGCGGTGGACGGTGCGGGGCCTGCCGTCCGGGTCGCCCGGGCAGCCGGCAGCGGGTTCAGGGGCGGCCGGGGTTCTGCGCGAAGTCGCGCACCTGCTGGGTGCCCACGTCCGTCGGGTCGGTGGCGCGGGCGGCCCGCTCGAGCTCCAGCCACTTCTTGCCGGTGCGGCCGTCGGTGGGCAGGGGGATGGGGTAGACACCGTCGAAGCAGGCGGCGCAGAGGCGGTCGGCTGGCTGCTCCGAGGCCGCGACGATGTCCTCGACCTCCACGTAGCCCAGCGAGTCCGCGCCGATCGAGGTGCAGATCTCCTCGACGGTCATGTTCGCCGCGGCGAGCTCGGCGCGGGTGGCGAAGTCGATGCCGTAGAAGCAGGGCCATTCCACCGGCGGCGAGCTGATGCGCACGTGCACCTCGGCAGCGCCCGCCTCGCGGAGCATCTTCACCAGGGCCCGCTGCGTGTTGCCGCGGACGATCGAGTCGTCCACGACCACCAGGCGCTTGCCGGCGATGACGTGCTTCAGCGGGTTCAGCTTGAGCCGGATGCCCAGTTGCCGGATGGTCTGCGTGGGCGAGATGAAGGTGCGCCCCACGTACGAGTTCTTCACCAGCCCCAGGCCGTAGGGGATGCCGGACTCCTCGGCGTAGCCGATGGCCGAGGGCGTCCCGGACTCGGGCACCGGCATCACCATGTCGGCCTCGGCCGGGTGCCGCCGGGCCAGCGCACGCCCCATCTCCACCCGGGCGTCGTAGACCTCCCGGCCGGCGATCTTGGTGTCCGGCCGCGCGAGGTAGACGTACTCGAAGATGCAGCCCTTGGGCTCGGGCTCGGCGAAGGAGACCGACTCCAGCCCGTCGTGGTCGATGGCGATCAGCTCACCGGGGGCGACCTCGCGCACGAAGCTGGCGCCCACGATGTCCAGGGCCGCCGTCTCCGAGGCGACCACCCAGCCGCGGCTCAGGCGGCCGATCACCAGCGGGCGCACACCCTGCGGGTCGCGGGCGGCGTACAGGCGGTTCTCGTCGAGGAAGACCAGCGAGAACGCACCGCGCACGGTGGGCAGGATCCGCTGCGCGCGCTCCAGCACGGTGCCCTCCCCGGTGCTCAGCAGCGAGGAGAGGATCGCGGTGTCGGTGGTGCTCCCCCGGCCCAGCTCCCCGGCAGCCTTGCTCACGTCGCCGTCCAGCAGCTCCTTCAACCGGTCGAGCAGCTCGGCGGAGTTAATGATGTTGCCGTTGTGCGCCAGCGCGAGCGTGCGGTCGTCCGAACCGGCCAACGTGGGCTGGGCGTTCTCCCAGACCGAGGCCCCGGTGGTGGAGTAGCGGGTGTGCCCGATGGCCATGTGCCCCTTCAGCGGGCGCAGCACCTGGTCGTTGAACACCTGGGAGACCAGGCCCATGTCCTTGTAGACCAGCAGCGACGAGCCGTTGGACACCGCGATGCCGGCGGACTCCTGGCCGCGGTGCTGCAGGGCGTAGAGCCCGTAGTAGGTCAGCGTCGCGACGTCCTCGTCGGGCGCCCACACGGCGAACACCCCGCACTCGTCCTGCGGGAGCGCCTCGTCGGGGAGCAGAGCATGGGACAGACGGCCATCACCTCGGGTCACGGGGCACATGGTCCCACAGGGTGGCGCCCATCATGCAGTCGCCCGATGGGGGGGTGGTGCCGGCAGCAGGCCCAGCCGTCCACGTACCGTGGAACCGTGCAGGACGAGACCCAGGAATTCCCCGACCAGAACTCCCCCACCCCCGACCCCACCCCGGTGCACCGCGCGCCACGGGTGCTGCCCTTCGTGCTCATCGGCACCGTGCTGGGCGTGGCCCTCGCCGGGCTCGTGACGGTGATGGGGCCGTCCTCCCCGATGTACTCCCCCGGACGGTCCTTCGCGTTCCTCGCCGTGATGTTCGGCATCGCCGGCCTGCTGCTGGGCGGGGTCGTCTTCGCGATCGTCGACGCCATCGCCCTGAAGCGCAGCGAGCGCCGCGGCAGCTGATCCGCCCTCAGGCCCGCCGGGCCCCTGCGTCCTCGACCAGGGGCAGGTGGGAAGCCAGGTCCGCCCGCTGCCCGGAGGCCTGCACCGAACCGGCGCCCACTGCATCGACCCACGCCAAGCGCCCCGTCGCGAGGGCGAGCCACGTGGCCGCGTCCATCTCCACCACGGCCGGCGGCGTGCCCCGGCGGTGCGTGGAGCCCTCGACGCACTGCACCACGCCCAGCGGCGGGACCCTCACCTCCACCGAGCGTCCCGGAGCGCGGGCGCCCAGCTCCTCCAGCGTGAACCGCACCGCGGTGGCCAGCACCTGCCGGTCCACCGCGACGGGCGCGGGCTCCCCCTCGTCCTGACCCGACTGCGCGGCGAGCCACTGCCCCACCGCCGCGTGCCCCGCGGACGGGTCGATGCGGCGGCGGGGCGGCACCTCAGACGGCCTCGCGCTCGATGGGGCAGCTCATGCAGCGGGGGCCACCCCGACCCCGGCCGAGCTCGCCGCCGTCGATCGTGAGCACCTCGACGCCCTGCGCGCGCAGGTAGTCGTTCGTGGTGGTGTTGCGCTCGTAGCCGACGACCACGTTCGGCTCCAGGGCGAGCACGTTGCAGCCGTCGTCCCACTGCTCGCGCTCGGCGGAGCGCTCGTCCTGGTCGGCGGCCAGCACCTCGATCCGGTCGACCCCGAGGGCCTCGGCGATCGCCGCGTCCAGCCGCTCCGGCGCGTTGTGGGTGAACTCGAGGCCCGCCTCGGCACCCTCGCCGTCGGCGCGGATGGTCCAGCTCTGCATGGGCGGCAGGTTCTGGTACCGGGTGAAGGTGGTGGGGTTGAGCATGGTCATCACCGTGTCCAGGTGCATCAGGGCCCGGGCCTTCGGCATGTCCAGTGCCAGCACCGTCCTCGCCTGGCCGGAGCGCAGCAGATTCTGCGCCACGCGCTCCACACCCTGCGGGTTGGTGCGCTCGGAGACACCGATCATCACCGCCTCGTTGCCGATGACGAGCATGTCGCCGCCCTCGGTGGTCGCCGGGCCGCTCTGCAGCCCGTCGTTCCAGCGCGCGAAGTCGGCCTCGGCGAAGAGCGGGTGCCAGCGGTAGATGGCCTCGAAGTGGACCGTCTCGCGGCGGCGGGCCTTCTTGTGCATGGAGTTCACCGAGACACCGCCGAACATCCACGCCGAGGTGTCGCGCGTGAAGAGGTGGTTGGGCAGCGGGGCCAGCACCATGTCCCGGTCGGTGAGGGTGTTCAGGTACAGGCTGGTGCTGCGCGGGAGGCGGGCGTTCAGCTCGCCCTTCGTGAGGCCCCCGACCAGGTAGGTGGCGAGCTCCTCGTCGGACATGGCCTGGAAGACGCCGCGCAGCTCGTCGGCGGCCTGCGGACCCACCATGCGCTCGTCCAGCGAGTTGTCCAGCACGTGCTTCTTGGCGTCCGGCACGGCGAGCGTCTCGCGCAGCAGGTCGGAGAATTCGTGCACGACGACGCCGCGCCCCTCCATGACCGCCCGGAACTCGTCGTGCTCGGCCTGCGCCTTCTCGAGCCACAGCACCTCGTCGAACAGGTAGCGCTCACAGTTCGTGGGCGTCAACCGGCTCATCTCGAGCCCGGGACGGTGCACGATCACCTGCTTGAGTTTGCCCACCTCGGAACCAACGTGGAACGGCATGGAGAGATCCTTCCTCTCCCGGGACGGCGGAGGCGGCGCGGGGCCGTGCCTCCGGCGGGACGCCGACCCCCCTTGGGCCAGCAGGTCCCGGCTGCCCGGGGTGCATGTCGCGTGCAAGGATCGCACGTATGAAGGCCACCGTGATCCATGCCCCCGGGGACGTCCGCCTGACCGAGGTCCCCGACCCGCAGGTCGTGCTGCCCACCGACGCCGTCGTGCGCGTTGTCGCCAGCTGCGTGTGCGGCTCCGACCTGTGGCCCTACCGGGGCGCCAACGCCGTGGACGAGCCCCGCCGCATCGGCCACGAGTTCGTCGGCGTCGTCGAGGAGGTGGGCCCCGAGGTGACGGGTGTGCGTCCCGGCCAGTTCGTCATCGCCCCCTTCGTCTGGTCGTGCGGCGAGTGCGCCGCGTGCCGATGGGGCATGCAGACCTCCTGCGAGCGTGGTGGCGGCTGGGGCGGTGAGGACCGCGACGGGCATTTCGTGGACGGCGGGCAGGGCGAGGCCGTGCGGGTTCCCCGCGCGGACGGCACCTTGGTCCCGGTCGACGGCATCGACGCCTCGGTGGACGAGCGCCTGCTGGCCTCCCTGCTGACCTGCTCGGACGTCATGGGAACCGGGTGGCACGCGGCCCTGCGCGCCGGGGTGCAGCCCGGCGAGACCGTCGCCGTCGTGGGCGATGGCGCGGTGGGTCTGTGCGCGGTGCTGGCCGCCGGCCTGCAGGGCGCCGAGCGCGTCATCGCGATGTCGCGCTACCCCCAGCGGCAGGCGGTGGCGCGAACGTTTGGGGCCACCGACATCATCGAGACCCGTGGTGACGAGGGGGTCGAGGCGCTGCGCGAGCTCACCGACGGATGGGGCGCCGACCGTGTCCTGGAGTGCGTGGGCACCCACGACTCGATGCTGCAGGCGATCCGCTCCGCGCGGCCCGGCGGGACGGTCGGCTACGTGGGGGTGCCGCACGGCATCGAGCTACCGATCGAGCTGATGTTCCGCCGCAACGTGAACCTCGCCGGCGGGGTGGCGCCTGCGCGCGAGTACGCGCCGATGCTGCGCGACAAGGTGCTGGCCGGCGAGATCGACCCGGGCCAGGTCTTCGATGCGGTGATGCCGCTGGCGGAGGTCGCCCGGGCGTACACGGCCATGGACGAGCGCACCGCCATCAAGGTCATGCTGCGACCGTGAGCGGCTCCCCGACCGGCACGAGCGCCCGGCAGCTCGTGGCGGGGGCTCGGGAGCACGGCACCGTGCTGGGGCGGTCCTGATGGGGCGACGTGAGCGCGCCGGCCGCCGCCGCCCAGTGCCCCCGGCGCCCCGCGGCCGGGAGGAGGACGTGCTGCCGGACCGCATCGGCTTCGAGGAGGCCGAGGGCGGCGGCGTCATCGTGCTCCGCGACGGGCGACCCCAGTCCCACGTGGACACCGACGACCCGCGGCGGCTGGACTTCCCGTACATCGCCCACCTGGCCGCGGTACTCGACCTTGTGGCCACGCCCTCCCCGCCGGAGCGGATCGGGGTGACCCACGTCGGTGGCGCGGGACTGACGCTCCCCCGCTACGTGCAGGCCACCCGGCCCGGCTCGCCGCAGATCGTGCTGGAGCCCGACGCGGCCCTGACCGATGCGGTGCGCGCCCGCCTCCCGCTCCCGGCGGGTCACCGCATCCGGGTGCGCCCGCAGGCCGGCCGCACCGGCGTGGCGGGACTCAAGGACGCCAGCGCCGATGCCGTGGTGGTGGACGCCTTCGACGCCGGGCGCGTACCCGACGAGCTCGTGACCGCGGGGTTCGCGGCGGACTGCCTCCGGGTGCTCGCGCCCGGTGGGGTGCTGGCCATGAACGTGGCCGACGAACCCGAGCTGGCGCGGACCGGGGAGGTGCTCGGTGCGTGGGTGGCCGGTGGGTGGCGCGCGGAGGAGATCGCCCTCATCGGCGCCCGGGAGGTGCTGAACAGCCGCCGGCCGGGCAATGTGGTGGTCGTCGCCCGGCGCGGTGGGACGGACGAGGGCACGGCGCCGGGCCGGGGCGCCCCGGCTTGGGCCACCGCTCTGGAGCGGCGCGTGGGGCGCTCCGCCCTGCCCACCGAGGTGCGGGCCGGTGCCGTCCTGGCCCGATGGACGGGGCCGCCTCGCGCTTGACCGGCCCGGGTGATCGGCGGCGCTCACGTCGCGTGGGACGATTCCGAACATGACGACGCCCGGTGACCGGACCACGCCTCGCTCCCTGCCGCAGAGCGCCAAGCTCGCGGACGTCCTCTACGAGATCCGTGGCCCGGTGAACGCCGAGGCGCAGCGCATGGAGGCCGCCGGCGAGCACATCCTGAAGCTGAACATCGGCAACCCAGCGCCGTTCGACTTCCCGCCGCCGCCGGACATCGTGCGCGACATGATCGCCACCCTGCCGGTCTCGCACGGCTACTCCGAGTCCAAGGGCATCCTGTCGGCCCGTCGGGCAGTGGTGGACCGCTACAACGAGACCCCGGGCTTCCCCGAGGTCGACGTCGACGACGTGTACCTGGGCAACGGCGTCTCCGAGCTCATCATGCTCGTGCTCAACGCCCTCCTCGACGACGGCGACGAGGTGCTCGTCCCCTCCCCCGACTACCCGCTGTGGACCGCCGCGACCTCGCTCGCCGGCGGCCGCCCGGTGCACTACCGGTGCGACGAGGAGGACGGCTGGAACCCGGACGTGGCCGACCTCGAGTCCAAGGTGACCCCGCGCACCAAGGCGATCGTCGTCATCAACCCGAACAACCCCACCGGCGCCGTCTACAGCGACGAGACGCTGCGGGCGATCACGGACGTCGCGCGTCGCCACGGGCTGCTGCTGTTCGCCGACGAGATCTACGACCGCATCACCTACGACGACCTGCCGGTGACCAACCTGGCCACCTTCGCCCCGGACCTGCTGTGCGTCACCCTGTCCGGGCTGAGCAAGACCTATCGCGTGGCCGGGTACCGCTCCGGCTGGATGGTCATCACCGGACCGCGCGACCACGCCGCCGGCTTCCTGGAGGGCGTGGAGCTGCTCACCTCCACCCGGCTGTGCGCCAACGTGCCCGGCCAGCAGGCCATCCAGGCCGCTCTGGGGGGCAAGCAGTCGATCGAGGACCTGCTGCTGCCCACCGGCCGTCTCACCCGCAGCCGGGACGTCGCCTGGGAGGGCCTCAACGCCATTGATGGGGTGAGCTGCGTCAAGCCGACCGGCGCCCTGTACGCCTTCCCCCGGCTCGATCCCGAGGTGCACCCGATCGCCGACGACCAGCAGTTCGCCCTGGACCTGCTGCGCAGCGAGAAGATCCTCATCACCCACGGGTCGGGCTTCAACATCCCCACCACCGACCACTTCCGCGTGGTGACCCTCCCCCACCCGGACACGCTCACAGTCGCCGTGGAACGGATGGGGAACTTCCTCGCGAGCTACCGCCAGGCCTGAGCGGGGCGCGGCAGACCCAGCGGCCCCTCACCCCTGGGCGGCGCGGAGCTGCTCGACCATGCCCGCCAGCGTGTGGGTCTCCTGCCAGCCGAGCGGGGAGCCGATGCCCGCGACCGGGTCGCTGACCTGCGAGACGGCGCCCTCGCTGTTCGAGCACGGCTCCACGTCGAGCTCGTACCAGAAGCCCTCGGCATGCGGCACCGCACCCTGCTCGGTGTCCTCCCAGAACACGAGGTAGGGACCCTCGGGGCGCAGCTCCTCGACCTCGGCCAGCGAGAGGCCGTCGCCCAGGAGGACGACCGTGAGGTGCTGGCCGTCCTCCGCGCCCTCCACCCCGTCGAGGACGGTCACCGGCAGCTCGTAGGCGCCCTTGGCCCCCGACTCCCGGAGGTCCCCGGCGGGCTCCACGAGGGCGATGCCGTCCAGCTCGGTGAGGGCCTTGGCCGGAGCGGGAAGGGTGGGCCAGTCGGCACCCGCGAGCCCCGGGGCGAGCCTCTCGTGCCAGGGGTCCACGGAGCCGACCGCGCAGACGGCGTCGCCGGAGGGCGAGCCGCCCGGATCCGATGTGCCGGACGGCGCCGCCGCAGTGACGGACTGCGACGGGGCTGCCCCCTCCTCCCCGGTGCCGCAGCCGGTGAGGGCCATCGCGCCGAGGGCTGCGATGGCGAGGACGTGGGTGCCCCGCAGGGTCTGTGTGCTCATGACACGAGCATGGGGCTCCAGTCGGGTTCTGCCTAGTGGCTCACAGCCGGATCGGCGCACTGTGCGAACACTGTGACGCCCCTGTGAGGCGCCGCCGGTCCCCCTTCACCGACCGCAGCACCCGGGCGGTGACGGCGGTCGACGCCTCACCACCCCCGAGGCCCGACTCGGTCTGTTCGCCGGGCCACACCCGCCCGGTGTGCACCACGGCGATCCCCTCGGCCTGCGCCACCAGCTCATCCAGGGTCGGCACGGGACGGTCCTCCGCGTCGCGGGAGCTCACCATGTGTCCCAGCTCGGTGTTGTCCGGCGCCCGGTCGCACTGTTCCAGCTTCTCGTCGTGCTTCTCGCCCTCCTCGGGACCGCACCCGGCCGTCAGCGGCACGGCCATCGCGAGCACCGCCAGGGCACCGACAACCCGGGGGCGCGTGATGCCGGTGGGCAGCGGGAGGCGGGTGGGGAACGGTGTGTCCATGGGATGAGTGTGCGCCCGGGAGCCGCCCCGCCGCGCTCGGATCGGTCAGCCCGGGGGTGGATTCTTTGCCAATGCCTCAGCGCAGGGCGTCGGCCGCCCAGCCGAGCTCGGGCAGCGACATCGCGAGCGTCACCATCATCGCCACGGTGAACGCACGGTCGGTGCGCGCCCGCCAGAAGGTGACCAGCACGGCCCCCACCGACAACGCGCGCAGCCCCAGCACGCTGAGGTAGCCCGCGCCTCCCCCGCCCGGCAGCGGTCCCCCGGTGACGCTCGCGACGGCCGCCCAGGCCACCCACCCGACGACCACCGCCGTCGCCACCCCGGCCACCCCACGCTTCAGGGGGCCGGCTGGCTCGCTGCGGCGGGTGGCGGCGAACACGGCCAGCGCGGTCACCAGCACCACCGCCATGGTCGGCACCCACAGGTCAGCAGGGTCCATGCAGTCTCCTCAGAACTGGATGCCGAGCACGAGCAGCAGCCCGAGCGCGGCGGCCACCATCGCGGCGGCAAAGCGGTGGGTCGTCCGGTCGCGCCAGAACTGCACCGTGAGCACGACCGCCGGCACCAGCAGGACCATCAGCGAGGCCGCGAACGGCGCGTTGAGCGCCTCGAAGCCCTGCGCGTCGCGCGTCCGCGCCACCACGGTGCCCAGCAGGGCGTAGGCCCCGGCAACCAGCACCATCACGACCGCCGCGGCCGGCGTCATCCACCCGGGGGCGGGGCGCCCACCGCCGGAGACGGCACGGCCGATCACCACGACCGCCACCGCGATGAGCGCCGCCAGCGGCAGCAAGACGACGTACACGTCAGTGCCCGTGCGCCTCGGCAACGGCGGCTTCGACGACGGCCTCGTCCCCGGCGAGCAGCTCGCGGAAGGTCCGCTGGCGCGCCGTGGAGATCTCCGATGCGGTGAGCACCAGCTCGCCCGCGCCCGTCTCCACCCGCAAGGAGTCGCCGGGGGTGGTGGTGCCGAGCGCGACGGCCGGCACGCCGTGCTCGGCGACCAGGGCGTCGAAGGCCTCGCGGTGCTCGGGCGCGACGGCGACCAGCACGCGGCCGCCGGACTCCGAGAACAGCGCCGCAGCGGCATCGAGCGCGCCCTCGCCCGCCGCAGCGCCACCAGCACCCAGCAGCGAGGCCAGGTCCACCCGGGCACCGGTGCCGTGGCGCTCCACGCCCTCGGCCAGGGCGACCGCGAGGCCCCCCTCGGAGAGGTCGTGCGAGCCGGCCACCAGGCCCTCGTCCGCCGCGCGGCCCAGGAGCTCGCCCAGCCGGCGCTCGGCCGCGAGGTCCACCTGCGGCGGCACACCGCCGAGGTGTCCGTGCAGCCCGGCCCAGGCCGAGCCGTCCAGCTCGTCGCGGGTCTCGCCGAGCAGCACCAGGTCCAGCCCGGCGGCCCGCCAGGCGGTGGGGATGCGGCGGGCCACGTCGTCCAGCACACCGAGCACCGCGACCAGCGGGGTGGGGTGGATGGCGGTGTCCCCGGTGGAGTTGTACAGCGACACGTTGCCGCCGGTCACCGGGATGCCCAGCTCCAGGCAACCGTCGGCCAGGCCGCGGATGGCCTCGGCGAACTGCCACATGGTGCCCGGCTCCTCCGGGGAGCCGAAGTTCAGGCAGTCCGAGACCGCCCGCGGCGCCGCACCGCTGGCCGCCACGTTGCGGAAGGCCTCGGCCAGGCTCAGCTGCGCCCCGGCGTAGGGGTCCAGGTAGCTGAAGCGGTTGTTGCAGTCGGTCGAGACGGCCACGCCGCGGCCGGTCTGCTCGTCCACGCGCACGATGCCGGCGTCGTCCGGCATGGCCGATGCGGTGTTGCCCTGCACGTAGCGGTCGTACTGGTCGGTGATCCAGGACGCATCCGCCAGGTTCGGGCTGCCGAGCAGGTCGAGCAGCGTGGCACGCAGGTCGGCTGCGGAGCCGGGGCGCTCCAGGCCGGCCGCCGTGACGGTGTCGGCCTGCACCGCGTCGAGCCACTCCGGGCGGGCGTAGGGGCGCTCGTAGACCGGGCCGTCGTGGGCCACGGTGCGCGGGTCCACGTCGACGATGGTCTCGCCCTGCCAGTCGATGACCAGCCGCCCGGTGTCGGTGACCTCGCCGAGCCAGGAGTACTCGACCTCGTAGCGGGCCATGACCGCCTCGAAGGCCTCGGCGTTCTCCGGCGTCACCACGGCCATCATGCGCTCCTGCGACTCCGACATGAGGATCTCGCCGGCGTTCAGGGTGGGGTCGCGCAGCAGCACGCTGGTGAGCTCGATGTGCATGCCGCCCTCGCCGTTGGAGGCCAGCTCGCTGGTGGCGCACGAGATGCCGGCCGCCCCGAGGTCCTGGATGCCCTCGACCAGGCCCTCCCGGTACAGCTCCAGGCAGCACTCGATGAGGACCTTCTCGCTGAACGGGTCGCCCACCTGCACGCTCGGGCGCTTGGACGGGCCGTCGGCGTCGAACGAGCCGGAGGCCAGCACCGAGGCACCTCCGATGCCGTCGCCGCCGGTGCGGGCGCCGAAGAGCACCACCCGGTTGCCCACGCCCGAGGCGTTGGCCAGGTGGATGTCCTGCTTCTTCATCGCCCCCACGCACAGGGCGTTGACCAGCGGGTTGCCCTGGTACACCGCATCGAACCGGGTCTCCCCGCCGATGTTGGGCAGACCCAGGGAGTTGCCGTAGCCGCTGATGCCGGCGACCACCCCGGGCAGCACGCGCAGCGTGTCCGGGTGGGACGGGTCGCCGAAGCGCAGGGCGTCCATGACCGCGATGGGGCGCGCCCCCATCGAGATGATGTCGCGGACGATGCCGCCCACGCCGGTGGCGGCGCCCTGGTAGGGCTCCACGAAGCTCGGGTGGTTGTGGGACTCGACCTTGAAGGTGACCGCCCAGTCGTCGCCGATGTCGACCACGCCAGCGTTCTCGCCGATGCCGACGAGCAGGTGCTCACGCATCTCGTCGGACTGCTTCTCACCGAACTGGCGCAGGTGCACCTTGGAGGACTTGTAGGAGCAGTGCTCGGACCACATGACCGAGTACATGGCCAGCTCGGCGTTCGTGGGGCGGCGGCCGAGGACCTCGCGGATGCGGGCGTACTCGTCGGCGGCCAGGCCCAGGTCGGCCCAGGGCTGCTCGGTCTCGGGCGTGCTGGCGGCGTGGGTGACGGTGTCGAGGTCGGCGTTCACCGCATCGGGGCCGGTGGTCTGGTGCGTGGGGGTCATCGGGCCATCTCCCGCAGGACGGAGGTGAAGAAGGGCAGGCCGTCGGTGGAGGGGCCGTAGCCCTCCTCGACGCAGTGCTCCGGGTGGGGCATGAGGCCCACCACGTTGCCGCGCTCGTTGGTGATGCCGGCGATGTCGCGCAGGGAGCCGTTCGGGTTGTGCTCGAGGTAGCGGGCCACGACGCGGCCCTCGCCCTCGAGGGCGTCGAGCGTGGCGTCGTCGGCCACGTAGCCGCCCTCGCCGTTCTTGAGCACGATGGTGATCTCCTGGCCCTCGGCGTAGCCGGAGGTCCAGGCGGTGGTCGCGTTCTCGATGCGGAGGCGCTGGTCGCGGCAGACGAAGGTCTGGTGGTCGTTGCGGATCAGGGCGCCGGGCAGCAGGTGCGACTCGCACAGCACCTGGAAGCCGTTGCAGATGCCGAGCACGGGCATGCCGCGCTGCGCCTCGGCGATGACGCGGGTCATCATCGGGGCGAACCGGGCGATGGCGCCGCAGCGGAGGTAGTCGCCGTAGGAGAAGCCGCCCGGGAGGACCACCGCATCGATGCCGGTGAGGTCCTCGTCGCCGTGCCACAGGGCCACGGCCTGGCCGCCGGCCAGCTCGATGGCGCGGGCCGCGTCGCGGTCGTCCAGGGAGCCGGGGAAGGTGACGACGCCGACCTTCACGCCGTGGCCTCCTGCGCCTTGTCGGCCTCCAGCTCGGCCGCGGTCGCCTCACGGACGCTCACGACGTCCTCGATGACGGGGTTGCTCAGCAGCGTGGTCGCGGCCTCGCGGGCGGAGGAGAGGACGGCATCGGTGACCTCCCCGTCGACGGCGAGCACGAAGCGCTTGCCCTGGCGGACCTCGGTGAAGCCCTCGATGCCGAGCTTGGGCAGGGCGCCGGCGATGGCCTTGCCTTGCGGGTCGAGGATCTCCGGCTTCGGCATGACGTCGACGATGACGTGGCCCATGGACGCTCCTGGGGGACGTGGCGATCGGGCCGCTGACTGCGCACCCGCGTGCAGACCGGAGTCTACTGGCGCAGTGCACCCGCCCCTCGCGAGCCCGTTGCGGTCAGAGGGGGCCGGTCCCCGCGGAGAAGTGCAGCTCGCGCTCTCCACACCGCATGTCGGGCGTGAACCCCTCGTCCTCGCCCGGGGTCCACCCGGTGCCACCGACCGCCAGCTCCTCCCCCGCGCGGACCACCTCCCCGCCTGCGAAGGTGATCTGCTCGCCGGGCGTGCTCGTCGTGCCCTCCGGGTAGACGGTGGTCGCCTCGGAGCCGTCGGCGCCCACGGTGTACCAGCACGCGTGGTCTGCGTCCCAGGTCAGCTCACCGATGATGAGGGGCTCCCCCTCGGCGTGGTTCGGCGGGTTGGTGTAGACCACCATCCCGTCGGACACCTGGACCGACGAGGGTTGCAACGCACCCAGGAGGCCGTCGCAGCCCGCCAGGCCGATGACTCCGGTGGCGGCGAGGCCGATGGTCAGGAGACGAGTGGTCGTGGTCATGGTTCCCCCCTCGGTTGATGGTGAAGCCAGCATGGCAGACCCTGCGCCCCACTCACCAGAGCGCTGATCCGACTGTGCTCGATCTGTGATGAGGACCGTGCGCCTCACCTGAGGAGAGGGTCAGCACTCGTCGGCGTCCGGTGGGGCGAAGGCACAGAACTCGTTGCCCTCCGGGTCGGCCAGGACCACCCAGCCAGGCTGTCGGTCGACGACCGTGGCACCGGCCGCGACCAGGTCGGCCTCCCCACCCCAGAGGTCCGGGTGCACGCGGTTCTTCTCCACCTTCGGCTCGGGCACCGGCACGAAGACCACGGACTCCGCCGGGAAGGGGTCCGGCAGGTCGAACCACCACCAGCCTGGTCGTCGTCGTGGCCGATCTCGCCACCGTCGGGATCGCGCAGGACGGTCCAGGCGAAGGACTCGGCATCGAGGACGGCGGCGCCGCTCTCGACGAGCCGCTCGACCGAGGTGGTGTTCACGTCCACGTGCAGGCGGTTCTTCACCCGGTGGGACTCGTCGACACGGTTGATCCACACGGTCTGGTCCGGGGTGTCCCCGCGCAGGACAGCACCGTTGCCACTCTCCTGCCCCTCCAGCCCCAGGGCGACGGACCAGAACCGCAGGGCTGCAGGGACGTCCACCGCATCAATGCAGAAGTCCTTCCAGCGCGCGATCATGTATGGAACGCTAGCGGGTGGTGACGGATAGTCACCCAGTGCGGCACTGTGCTGCCGGGCCCATGGTTCGGCAGCCGACCGATGAGAGTACCCGCCCGCTTGGCGAGCTGGCCGCGGCCAAGGGGTTGACACCCCCCCTGAGGACTCATGCTGATCGCATGGGCATCCGGCTATTGACCGCCACAACCATCAGTTTGATACTCATACCCTCCCCGGCAGCTGTTGCTGATTATCCGGAGGAGCCTTGGGGGAGGCCGGCGGATGGGAACCATACGTATTGCTACGCCAATATGACGGCCGACGAACAGGAGGCGGCGGGCTACGCCATGCGGCGGTTGCGAGACACCACGGACCTCACCATCGAGTACATCGGATACGGATGCGGCCGCTACTTCGGTTATAACGATATGACGTGGTTCAGTGAAGATCTCCCTCCCGGAGTCAGGGGGCGGTACCAGTGCGATGACTGTAGAGGCGGGCGTAGCTACAAGGGTTCTGTGTACATCGACTTCCCAGAGTTGAAGCGAGGGGCCAACGACTGGTCCGACATCCGCAAGACAACAGTTCATGAAGTTGGCCACAGCCTGAGTTTTCGGCACGACAGCGTCAGCGCCATGATCCAGGGAGAGGTCCCCTCCACGCACTGGCGATGGCGATCGTTCAGTGCGTCTGACCGCGATGACATCAACCGCGCTTTCTAAGGGAACATCATGAATATTCGGCCCCAGCACACGCTCCTCACCTCCGTCGCGGCGTTGGCCCTCATTGGGTGCTCGGCCCAGGAGGAGGAACGCTCCTTGCACGACCTCACCACCGACAGCGGGACCCACGTCGACTACGACCCGGTGGACTCCAAGGCCACGGTGGACGACCGCGCCGCTGGCGCTGCCCTCGTCCGGCTCACGGGCGTGCAGCCCGGTCACCAACGCACGATCCTGGGCGAGGTCCGCTACGAGTTCGCTTCGTTGACCGCGGAGGTGGTCGAGCCCCTGCACGGCCCCGGCCAGGCGGGAGATGTGGTGCATCTCGAGATGATTCGGCCGGAGGGAGCAGACCTCGATGACCTTCGCGCTGCGCTCCCGGACGGGGAGGTGGTCGCCGTCTGGAGCCAGTGGACCGGCGACTCCACCGAGGACGCGTCCCTGAGCCTTCCCGACGGAGGTGTCGCGGACGACCCCGCCAAGTTCTTGTTCCCCGATGGTCTCTGGTACCAGGACTCGGGCGAGCTCGAGAACCCCATGGTGGCAGGTGAAGAGCCAGGCTCGCCGTGGGCGGGCGCCGAGGACGTCGCAGGCGTCGCCCGCAGCGTCAGGGACGGTGGCTGAAGGACGGCAACCGCGGCAGGTCACCACCCGAGGCGGCGGGGACGTCCACTGCGTCGAGGCAGAGGTCCTTCCAGCGTGCGATCATGCCGCTCACGCTACCGACGCTGCGTGATACCGCATCGATACCATGCCGGCATGGCCATGACGCTGCGACTGACCGATGAGGACGCCCGGCTGCTCGGGGAGCTGGCCGCGGCCCAGGGCGTGAGCCGCCAGGAGGCCACCGTTCGCGCCATCCGGGAGACTGCCGCGCGGCGCGGACATGAGAGCACGGTGCGCACCCTCTCCGCAAAGGCACGCGAGCGCTACGCCGACCTGCTCGACAAACTCGGCACGTGACCACCTACCTGACCCTCGAGGACCTACTCACCCTCACAGGCGACCTCGGCGTGGGCCCGGTGCGTGACGTTGGGCTGCTCGAGTCAGCGGCCCACCGGCCCTCGACCTCCGTGTGGGGCCAGGAGGCCTACCCGGAACTCGACCTGAAGGCAGCGGTTCTGCTGGAGTCCATCGTGCGGAACCCCCCGCTGGTGGACGGCAACAAGCGCCTGGGTTGGTTGTCGCTCGTGGTGTTCTACGGCCTCAACGGAGCCGAGCTCGACGCACCGGACGACGAGGCCTACGACCTCGTCGTGGGCGTGGCGAGCGGTGTCGTGGAGCCGGCTGAGGCCGCCGCGGCCCTTGGGCGATGGTGGGGCTGATCAGCCCAGCGTCTCCAAGACGGCCCAGACCCCTGCACCGACACCTTCAGTTCAACGGAAGGACTCGCCCGTGAGGCGCTCGTAGGCCTCCACGTACTTGCCCCGCGTCGCCGCGGCCACGTCAGCGGGCAGAACCGGCGGCGGGGTGTCGGACTCCTTGTCCCACCCGGACGCCGGCGAGGTCAGCCAGTCGCGCACGTACTGCTTGTCGAAGCTCGGCTGCTGGCGCCCCGCCTCGAACCCCTCCGCTGGCCAGAAGCGTGACGAGTCCGGGGTGAGCACCTCGTCGGCCAGCACGATGCGGACGCTCCCGGCATCGAGCTCCTTCTGGGTGACGGTGCGCAGGTCCCGCTCGGCCTCGACCCCCTCCAGGCCGAACTCCACCTTCGTGTCGGCCACGATGATGCCGCGCCCGGCCGCCACCTCGTGCCCCCGCCGCAGGATGGCGACGGTGAGATTGCGCGCCGCGCGGGCCAAGGGCTCACCGATGGTGGTGACCACCTGCTCGTAGCTGATCGGCTCGTCGTGCTCCCCCGCCGGCGCCTTGGTGGAGGGGGTGAAGATGGGGTCGGGCAGTTCGTCGCCGTCGACGAGGCCCTCGCGCAGGCGCACCCCGGAGACCGTCCCGGCCCTCCGGTACTCGCTCAGCCCGCCACCGGTGAGGTGGGCTCGTGCGACGCACTCCACCGGCAGCATCCGCAGCCGCTTCACCAGCACCGCACGGCCCGCCACCTGCTCGGGAACCAGCGGCGCCTCGGTGGCCAGCACATGGTGCGGCACCAGGTCGGCCAGCTGGTCGAACCACCACAGGCTCATCCGGGTGAGCACCTCCCCCTTGTCCTCGATGGGGGTGGACAGGACGTGGTCGTAGGCGCTGATGCGGTCGCTGGCCACCATGAGCAGCACCTCGTCCGCGGCGAACCCCCCGGGCAGCGGGGCGTCGGGGCCGGGTGCGTAGAGCTCGCGCACCTTGCCTGCGTGGACGAGCTCATACCCGGGGAGGGTTGGCCCGGTGGGGGTGCCGGGCTGCGCAGTGCGCTGGGGGTCTGCAGGAGTGGTCACAGGACGATCCTTCCGGCCGCTGCGTCCGCGGCGATGTCGGTGCGCGCCCACCCGCCGGGCAGGTCGATGAGGGACAGCGCGGCGTAGGCGTTATGCCGGGCGTGTGCGAGGTCGGCGCCGCGGGCCACCACATCGAGCACGCGGCCCCCGGCGGCCACCAGGCGCGGGGACCGGTTCGTCGTCCCGGCGCCGCTGGCCAGGTCGCCCGAGGCGTCCTCGGTGCGGGTGCCGGCGTGCAGCACGACGGCCCCGCGCGCCTCGGCCTCGGCGATGCCGGTGAGCTGACCCCCCGGCACGGGGCTGACCGGGTACCCGTCGGCGGCGAGGACCACGACGACGGCGGACTCGTCGGCAAAGGTGAGGTCCGCCGCATCGGACAGACTGCCGGTCGCGGCGGCGAGCAGCAGCGGCGCCAGCGGCGACGTGAGGCGCGCGAGGACGGCCTGGGAGTCCGGGTCGCCGAAGCGGACGTTGAACTCGACCACCCGGGGGCCGGCGGCGGTGAGCGCCAGGCCGACGTAGAGGACGCCCACGAAGGGCGTGCCGCGGCGGGCCATCTCGTCGGCCACGGGCTGGGCGACGGTGCGGACCACCTCGTCCTCGAAGCCCTCGGGCGCCCAGGGCAGCGGGCTGTAGGCACCCATGCCGCCGGTGTTCGGGCCGAGGTCGCCGTCGCCGGCCCGCTTGAAGTCCTGCGCGGCGGGCAGGGCGCGGGCGGTGATGCCGTCCAGCAGGCAGAACACGCTGGCCTCGGGGCCGTCGAGGTACTCCTCGATGACGACCTGGCCCTCCTTGGCGATGCAGTCGGTGGCGTGCTGCTCGGCCTCCGCGCGGTCGGTGGTCACCACGACCCCCTTGCCGCCGGCGAGGCCATCGGCCTTGACCACCCACGGGACGGGCGTACCCGCACCGGAGGTGGCGAAGGCATCGAGTGCCTCGGCGACCGTGGCGTCGTCGGTGCAGGTGCGGGCCTGCGCGGTGGGGACCTGCGCGGCGGCCATGACCTCCTTGGCGAAGGCCTTGCTGCCCTCCAGGCGGGCGGCGGCCTGGTCGGGGCCCAGGGTGGGGACTCCCGCATCGCGCAGGGCATCGGCGACGCCCGCCACCAGCGGGGCCTCGGGACCGACCACGACGAGCTCGGCACCCAGCTCCTGGGCGAGGGCGACGACGGCGGCCGGGCTGGCAGCATCGACGGCGCGGCACTCGGCGAGCTGCGCCATGCCGGGGTTGCCCGGGGCCGCGAAGAGCTCGAGCGGGTGGGCGGGGTCTTGCGTGCGGCGGAGGGCCTCGAGGATGCCGTGCTCGCGTCCCCCGGTGCCGATGACGAGGATCTTCACGCCGCGAACCCTATCGGCACCCCACCCCCGGGCAAGGTGGCCACCTGATGTGCCCGGGTTGTCGCGACACGCCGGGGTTTCGCGCGATGCGTGAGCATCAGGTGGCCAAATTGCCGAGGGGGGTGGGCTCAGCCGGCGGGGGTGCGGACGAGGCCGCGCTCCCACCCGGCCGCACCGAGCAGGTACTCCAGGCGGGTGTGGTGGCGGTCCTCGCGGGCCTGCATGAACTCGAACTCCTCGGGCAGAAGTGCGTAGAGCTGCCAGTCCGGGTTCGGTTCACCGTCGTAGGACGGCCGACCCTGCCAGTCCCGCTCCGAGGCTTCGCGGCCCAGCTCCTGCACCCCGCCGGTGATGCGGACCGTGCGCCCGGCCTCCTTGAACCAGAACAGCATCGAGGCCCGCGGGATGGTGGCCAGCTGCTGGCTCTTGCGGCTGCTGCGGTGCGTGGAGAAGTGGTAACCGTCGGTGTCGACGTCCTTGAGGATCAGCGTGCGGGCCACCGGGGTGCCGTCGTCCCGGACGGTGGCCAGGGTCATGCCGTGCGGTTGGCGCTCGCCCGCCTCGATGGCGTCGCCCAGCCAGCTCGCGAAGAGGTCGTGCGGGCTGGCCGGGGCCCGGTCGGGGTCCAACTCGGGCAGGTCCGCCGGGAAGGACGGCAGGGCACGGAGGCGGTTGCGCAGCGTGGTCATGCCTCGACGGTATCGAGGACCTGCGTCCTGCAGGCAGGAGTACCCACCGCCCCACCCCCGCGAGCAGCACCTCCCAGCCCACGCCCGCGCGAACCCTCCACACTGGAGGCATGAGCACACAGGACGAGGTCCGCATCGAGTGCGTCCAGGGCGACATCACGACCCAGGAGGTCGACGCCATCGTCAACGCGGCCAACTCCGGGCTGCGGGGCGGCGGCGGGGTGGACGGCGCGATCCATCGCGCCGCCGGGCCGGACCTGCTGGCCGAGTGCGAGGAGCTGCGGGCCGGGCCGCTGCCCGACGGGCTGCCGGTGGGCGAGGCCGTGGCCACCGGCGCCGGGAACCTGCCGGCCCGGTGGGTGGTGCACACCGTGGGGCCCAACCGCCGCGCGGGGCAGACCGACCCCGCCCTGCTGCGGGCCACCTTCGCGAACTCGCTGCGCGTGGCCGATGAGGTGGGGGCGGCGTCCGTGGCCCTGCCCGCCGTGGGTGCGGGCGTGTACGGGTGGTCGGCGGCCGATGCGGCAGCGGCGGCGATGGCGGCGGCGCAGGAGTTCGCCGCGGACGCACCGCAGTCGGTTCGGCTGGTGCGGTTCGTGCTGTTCTCACCCGAGCTGCTGTCCGCCTTCGAGGCCGCGCGGGGCTGAGGGGCAGCGTCAGCCCCGCGACGAGTCGGTCCGCCAGGCCGACACGAGCATCCACACCGCGGCCAGCGCGACCGCCACGCCGTACGCCATCCGACCCACCGGCGGCAGGTAGAACTGCGGAAGGAAGACCGCCATCAGCGCGGCGAGCGGCCAGGCCGCCCGGCTCCCGGCGGCTCGCTGCCAGCCCCGGCCCAAGCACCCGGCGGCCAGCGCGAGGAGCAGGAGCCCCGCTCCGAAGGCGGTGATCGCCACCGGCTGGGAGCGGATGGCCTCCTCGAGCGTCATCACCCCCGCGGTGCCGGACTGGGCGGCCCGGCCTACCGCGTGGAGCCCGAAGGCCTCCGCGCCGTAGTACGGCAGCACGAGCACGAGGCCGAGCAGGCCAGACGCGCGCGCGGTGCGGGTTGCGAGGTCGGGGCCCACCTCATGGACGCGTAGCAGGAGGCGCACGAACGAGGCCAGGGCCACCACCCCCAGGCAGTGCGAGGCCACCCACAGCGGTGAGGCGAAGGCGGCTGCCGCCTCGAGGGTGGCGCCTCCCCCGACATCGCCGTAGGGGCGCAGGAGCAGGTAGCCGCACATCCCCGCGCCGAGCCCTGTGAGCGGGGCGACGAGGCGGCGGGGGTCGATGGGGTGGAGGGTGCGGGCGGTGGCAGACATGGTTCTCCTCTCATTCCGAGAGCGGCGCTCTCAGCGCCCCTCACGGTAGAGAGCGCTGCTCTCGCAAGTCAAGAGCACTGCTCTTTCAGTGAGAGGATCGGGCCCATGGGCACACGTGAGGAGACGAAGCAGCAGACCCGGGCGCGGATCCTCCACGCCGCGCGGAAGGAGATCGCAGAGCGCGGGGGCGTGGGGCTGTCCATGCGGGCCGTGGCCCGGGGCAGCGACCTGGTCTCGTCAGCGGTGTACCGCTACTTCCCTTCCCGGGAGGCTCTGCTCACCGCGATGATCATCGAGAGCTACGAGCACCTCGCCGGAGCCCTGGGAGAGGCTCCGGACGGCTCACCCGCGGATCGGTGGCGGCACCTGGCGTCAGCCTTCCGCGACTGGGCGCGCCAGCACCCCCACGAGTTCCAGCTGATCTACGGCACCCCGATCCCCGGCTACCAGGCACCGCCGGAGACGGTGCCTGCCGCGACGGCCGTGGCGAGCCCCTTCCTGGCGGCGGCCCGGAACGGGGCCGCGGCGGCCTCGAGGTTCGCCGGGGCGGAGCTGCTGGACCAGCTGGCGGGCCCAGCGTCCGAGCTCGACGCGGAACCGGCCCGGCTGGGGGCCGTGCTCGCCGAGCTGGCGGCCCTCGTGGGCGTGGTCAGCTTGGAGCTCGCCGGACACCTCGTGGGGACCGCCGACCCCGCGGACCACCTCTTCGCAGCCCTCGTGGAGCGACAGGTGACCACCCTGGGGCTGGACTGATGGCCGCGGCGAGCAGCTCGGCGATGCGCATCGTCGCCGCTCCGGGCCGAGAGCGAGACGGGAGAGCGGCTACAAGGCGGCGACGAGCGCCGGAAGCGCCTGGCCGGCGGGCGCCTCGATGACGTGGTCCGCCCCGTCCGGCAGCGAGGACCCCGCGGGGTTCACCTCCACCACGGGAACCCCGGCTTCCCGCGCGATGCCCGGGACGGCAGCCGCCGGGTAGACCATCCCGGAGGTGCCCACCACCACAACCATCTCGGCCCACTCCGCAGCGGTCACCGTGGCCTCCAGCGCCCCCGCGGGGAGCATCTCCCCGAACCACACCACGCCCGGCCGCACCAGACCACCGCAGCGCCCGCACACCGGTGGCTCCAGCCGCTCCACGGGCTCGGGCACCGGCGGGTACTCCGCGTCGGACGCCGCCCCGCACCGTGCGCACCGCAGCGCGAACAGGTCGCCGTGCACGTGGGCCAACACCTCGGCGCCGGACCGCTCGTGCAGGCCGTCCACGTTCTGGGTGCTGACGCGCAGGTCCACCCCCTCGTGCTGCTGCCAGGCCGCGATGGCGCGGTGCCCCGCGTTCGGCTCCGCACCCCGCACCAGGTGCGCCCGCCACGCGTACCAGGCCCAGCACTGGGCGGGGTCAGCCGCCCACGCCTCCGGGGTCGCGAGCTCCATCGGGTCGAAGCGCGCCCACAGCCCGGTCGCGGCGTCCCGGAAGGTGGGCACGCCGGACTCGGCCGATGCTCCGGCCCCGGTGAGCACGAGCACCCGCCGGGCCGAGCGCGCCAGGTCGACCACCGCATCGGGGACGAGGCCGCTCATACCCGGTCCTCCGCGGTCTCGTCCGCGTCCGGCCGCTCCAGGACGAACAGCCGCACCGTCTCGTCGTAGTAGTCGTCGGTGAGCCCCGCGTCGCGCATGCCCAGACGCGTGCACACCCGCATCGAGGGGTGGTTCTCCGGATCGGTCACGGCCACCACCCGCGGCAGCCCCGCGCCCCAGGCGTGCTCCAGCACCCGGCGGGCGGCCTCCGTGGCGTACCCGTTCCCCTCGTGGTCGACGTGGATCCGCCAGCCGAGCTCGAGGTCGGACTCCCCGTCGGCGCGGGGGTTGTCCGCCGAGAACGGGATCGGCTTGAGCATCAGCAGTCCCACCGGCCTGCCGTCGGCCAGCGTGACGCACCACATGCCGTGCACCGGGTGGTCGGCGTAGGAGGTGAACCGCTCCAGCTGGTGGGACGTGCGCTCCGGGGTGGTGGTGGCCTGGGAGGGGATGAACCGCTCGATGCCGGGGTGCCGGTGCAGGTCGGCGACGAAGTCGTGGTCGCCCGTGGTGAAGGGCCGGAGCACGAGGCGCTCGGTGGTGAGGGTCTCCATGGATCCGAGGCTACCGTGCGGCCCGGCCGCGGCCCGTAGACTGATGGCCCTTTGCCGACGGCACCCACAGCAGGAGCACGCGTTGAGCACGTCCCGTGAGCAGGACCCCCTCGTCGAGCAGCAGATCGCCCTCGAGCAGGCGCACGTCGATCGCGTGCACGCCGAGCTGGCCAAGGCCGCCGAGCGGGCCGGCCTGGTGGAGGCCGAGGGGCTGGCCCGCGGGCGCACCATGCGCACCGGCGACGTCCGCGACGAGGAGATGTCCGGCCTGTTCGAGCGCGACGCGCTGGTGTTCTCCAGCCACAAGCGCCGCACCTCCCTGGAGATGGAGCACGAGGGCCTGGTCTTCGGGCGCCTCGACCTGGACCACTCGATGCCGGATGCCGGCCCCGCGGAGGGCGAGGCACCCACCGTCGAGGAGGTGCGCTACATCGGCCGCCTGGGCGTGCGCGACGACGACTACGAGCCGCTGGTGGTCGACTGGCGCGCCCCGGCCGCGAGCGCCTTCTACCGCGCCACGCCCGTGCAGCCCCACAAGGTGGTGCGCCGTCGCGTGCTGCGCTGCCGCGCCGAGCAGGTCATCGGCATCGAGGACGACCTGATGGTGGCCGAGCCGCCGGAGGACCTGCCGGTGGTCGGCGACGGCGCCCTGATGGCCGCCCTCACCCGCTCCCGCGGTGGGCGCATGCGGGACATCGTGGCCACCATCCAGCAGCACCAGGACGAGGCCATCCGCGCCGAGGCCCGCGGCGTCACCACCATCACCGGTGGCCCGGGCACCGGAAAGACGGTGGTTGCCCTGCACCGCGCCGCCTACCTGCTCTACACCGACCGGCGCCGCTACGAGCACGGTGGCGTGCTCGTCATCGGTCCGAGCGCGGCGTACACCGCCTACATCGAGCGCGTGCTGCCCACGCTGGGTGAGGACTCGGTGGCCCTGCGCGCCGCCGGTGACGTGGTGGACGGCATGACCGGCCTGCGCCTGGACGCCCCGGAGGCCGCGCGCGTGAAGGGGATGCTGCGCATCCGCAAGGTCCTCGCCCGCGCCGCGAAGGCCCCGGCCCCCGACGCCCCGGTGGAGCTGCGCTGCTTCGTCTCCGGGCACGCCATCCGGCTGGTGGAGCAGGACCTGCGACGCATCCGCAACACCGTGCTGCGCGGCGCCAAGCGCAACGACGCCGCCGCGGCAGCCCGCGAGATGCTCTCCCAGGCCGCCTGGACCCAAGCACGCTCGCAGACCTCCGGCGAGATCCTGCGCGAGGACCGGGAGCGCTTCTTCAGCCGCTTCGAGGACTCCCGCGAGGTGGATGCCTTCATGGAGTCCTGGTGGCGTCCCGTGGACCCGCGCGAGGTGGTGCTCTGGCTCGCCGACGCCGAGCAGCTCGCCGGCTGGGCCCGGGACGCGCTGGACGCCGAGGAGCAGGCCGCTCTCGCCGCATCGATGCAGGTGGCCCTGGACACGGGCACCTGGTCGGTGGCCGACGCGGCCCTGGTGGACGAGGTCTCCGCCCGCATCGGGCAGCCGCAGGTGGAGGTCGACACCGAGCGGGGCTTCTACGAGGTCGAGGAGCTGGACGACGCCAGCCAGTACGGCGTCTCCGCGCTGAAGGGTGGCGAGGGCCGCGCCGAGACCGAGTACCACCAGGTCTCCCCCACCACAGCCTGGGAGAAGCTGCTGTACGGCACCGTGGAGCAGCCCGCGACGTACGCCCACCTGCTGGTGGACGAGGCGCAGGACCTCTCCCCGATGCAGTGGCGCATGCTGGGCCGCCGTGGCCGGACCGCGTCGTGGACCGTGGTGGGTGACGCGGCGCAGGCCAGCTGGCCCGATGCGGCGGAGGCCGAAGAGGCCCGCGACGAGACCTTCGGCGCCAAGCCGCGCCGCTCGTTCCACATGGACACGAACTACCGCAACGCCAGCGAGATCTTCGCCTACGCCGCGGAGTACATCCGCCGCCACGAGCCGGAGGCGGACATCCCGAACGCGGTGCGCGAGACCGGGGTCCAGCCACGGGAGGTGGGCGTCACGGCAACGGGGAAGGACTCCGGCGCGTGGGCGACCGCGGCCGTGGAGGCGGCGCGCGAGCTGGTCGATGAGGTGGACGGCGCGATCGCGGTGATCACCCCGGCGGTCCACCGGGTGGACGTGGAGGCGGCGCTGGAGCCGCTGCGCGGCGAGCACCCGCGCGTGGTGGCGATCGACCCGATGAGCACCAAGGGCCTGGAGTACGACGCGACCGTGGTGGTGGACCCCGAGGAGATCGTGGCCGAGTCCCCCGGCGGCGCGCGTGTGCTGTACGTGGTCTTCACTCGCGCCGCGCACCGGATGGTTGTGCTGGCCGAGGGGTGAGGGCTGCGGGAGGCCGATGGTGGCCGGGACGCGGCCGCACCGGGGCTCCGAGGCGCCTCAGGGGTTCTGCGGCCCCGGCGAGACCCACTCACCCGGGACGGCATCGCCCTCCTCTTGGGTGCCGTTGAGGAAGTAGCTGTCCACGTACCGCGTGAGCGCCAGCCCACCCTCCTTCACTCGGGCGATGTCCTCCGCAGAGGGTTCCCGGTCATCGCCGGGGATGGCCAGGTAGGCGGCGCTGCGCCCCTCGGTGATGCCGACGCTGAGGACGGTCCACGGGTCGGGGACCTCGCCGACGGCGTCGAGCAGGCCCTCCATCTGACCGGCCGGCAGCAGGCGGGTGTCGAACGCGAGGTTGACCGGGTCGGTCGCCCCCGGCACAGCCGAGGCGGCCACCTCGCCCTGCACCACGGCCCCGGCCGGCCACGAACGCACCGCCCGGTCGAGCTCGACCGCCTGGGAGCGGTCCATCTCCCCGACCTCCATGGACAGGTGGCCGTCCGGTGTCTGCTGCATCGTCCGGACCTCGATGCCCTGCCCTGCGAGCTCCGCGCCGATCGCGGCGAGCGACGCAGTGTCCTGGCCGGCCCCCGCCTGAAAGGTGAACGACGACCCGCCCTGCCCCTGGATGGTGACCGTCAGGTCGTTGCCGACGGCACCACCGCTGATTGCGATGGACCGCGCGAGGTCGGCCATGTCCGCATCCCGCACCACCGCCGAGACGCTCGACGGCGTCACCATGGCCACGTGGTCCACGTCGGGATCGAGCGGCTGCGCGTCGGGAGCCGCAGCCTCGAGGTCGGAGGCCAGACCCAGGGTCCGCCGGTCGACCAGGTCGTCGCCCTGCAGTCGGAAGGTGACGCCCTCCCGCTCACCGACCCGGTACTTGGGGTCCCCTCCCTCGGTGAGGGCACCGGCCATCGCCCCGGCGACGGAGAGGATCTGCTCATCGCTGGTCTCGGGCGAGAAGTGCAGCGTCGTGATGACCTCGGGGTTGGTTCCGCCGAACAGGGTGTCCGGTTCCTCGAAGGTCACCGAGTCGACCGACTGCACCTGCGGCTGGTCCCGGGCCCACGACTCGAACTCCTCCACCTGCCCCCCGTCCACACCTGACCCACACCCGGCGGTCAAGCCCAGCCCGGCCGCGGTCAGGACCATCCACATGCGCCTCATGCGGCCACGGTAGGCGGCCTGCGGGACACAGGGATCCTCCTGTGGTTCCGCCGGCTCCTCCCGACCACCGACCGGAGCAGGAGACCCCCCGGCGGGGCGCGCTCTCTCTCCGTGGTGTTCACCCGTGCCGCGCACCGGGTGGCGGTGACCACCGAGGGGTGAGCGCACCCGCCTGTCGCGCGCCATCTGCCGTAAGCCGCTCGCCCAGTGCGTGTTTCCAGAAACCATTGCCGGCCTGGGGGGCAGCCCTAGACTGCCATCAGCCCTTCACAGGGGGGGCACGACTGACGGACAACACCATGACATCCCATCGCGTTACCGTGGCGCTGGCAGGCGCCCTGACCCTCCTCTGGTCTGCGGCACACGGCGAGGACGAGGCGGCCATCTCGCCAGCGCAGTCCCAGCAGGTCGACGAATTCACCAGTTCCCAGGACCTTGGCATGCCCACCGATGACGTGTCCAGGTACGTTTCGGGACAGGACGAGTTCGCCGTCCTCGTGGACGAACTGCAGCGCGACATGCCCGAGGGGTATGTCGACGCCGAATGGGATGGCCCCGGCTCACGGGGCACCTACATCGCGATGCGCCCGGACCATTACGAGGCTGCTGTGACCGCGGTGACGGCATCGGACCCCTCCCTCGTCGAGAGATTGCTGGTGTCCTACGCGGTCCCGGCCACCACCCGTTCCGAAGCGGAGTACGACTTGGTGGACCAAACCGCAAGGCTGACCGACGGCGCCCAGGACATTTCGGCGACCATCGACCCGAAGACCAACGAAGCAAACATCACCGTCATGACGCGACCTTCCGCAAACACTCGGCTGGCGCGAGTCGGCGGCATGTCACCGGTGCATGTGGAACAGCAACTCGAACTGCCCGATTTCGTGAAGTCCGCCTCGGTCGAGTTCGCGGCGAAGGAATCGGGGCCGGAGTTCGCTTCCGGCGGGAACTGGTGATGTCCATGGACCGCTTCTTCAATCCGCGTCGCGCCGGTGCACTCCTGGGCTGCGCTCTGACCCTCTGCGTGACCAGCGGCTGCGGCCAGGACGGCACTCAGGCCGCCACATGGCAGGGTGAGTGGGGCCACACCGACAAGGGCTACACCGCGACCCTCTCCGAGTCGGACGGGTGCCTGAAGGCCACGGTCGACGGCACGGAGTATCTGGCGGTACTGCCTTCCGGTTCGTCCGTGCAGGGCGACACGGTGAAGACGCCGGACAAGGAGTACGACCTGGCCTCCGAGGTCACGATCGGCGGATGGGGGGCCAGCCGGCAGGAGGCCGAGGACACCGTCTCTGTGACGATCCCGGAAGTCTGCACCGACCAGACCGACCGCGTCTGGCTTCTCACCTGAGGCCAACGACACGAGTGGGCTCCGCCGGGACGTCCCGGCGGGGCCCACTGTGTTTTCGACTCAGCGCCCAGGCGCCAGCTCGTGGCGCACGATGGACTGCTCGCGACCCGGGCCCACGCCGATCACGCTGATGCGGGTGCCCACGAGCTCCTCCAGCCGCAGCACGTAGTCCTGGGCGGCCTGCGGCAGCTCGTCGAAGGCGCGGCACCCAGTGATGTCCTCGGTCCACCCGGCGTGGTCCTCATAGACCGGCTCGGCGTGGTGGAAGTCGCTCTGCGACATCGGCATCTCGTCGAAGTACACCCACTCGCCCTCGCGGCGGCCGTCACCCAATCCGGACGCCTTGGCGGCCGGCACCCGGTAGCCGGTGGCAACGCGCAAGGTCTCGAACCCGGTGAGCGTGTCCAGCTTGGTCAGCACCATGTCGGTCAGCCCGTTGACGCGCGTGGCGTAGCGCCCCACCAGCGCGTCGGCCCACCCGCACCGACGCGGACGCCCCGTGGTGGTGCCGAACTCGAACCCGGCCTCCCGCAGGGCGTCACCCGTCTCGTCGAGCAGCTCGGTGGGGAACGGCCCCTCCCCCACGCGGGTCGTGTAGGCCTTGAAGATGCCGACCACCCGGTCGATGCGGCCCGGCGCCATGCCCGACCCGGTGGACGCCCCCGCCGCCACGCAGGAGGACGAGGTCACGAACGGGTAGGTGCCGTGGTCCACATCGAGCATGGTGGCCTGGCCCGCCTCGAACAGGACGGTCTCCCCCGCATCGAGGGCGCGCGCGATCTCCAGGCCGGAGTCGACCACCATCGGGCGCAGGCGATCGACGTAGCTGCGCAGCTCGGTGACCACCTCGTCGGCCTCCACGGCGCGGCGGTTGTAGGTCTTCACCAGCAGCTCGTTCTTGAGCACCAGCGCGGCCTCGACCTTCTGGCGCAGGATGGACTCATCGAACAGGTCCTGCACGCGGATCCCGGCGCGGTTCATCTTGTCGGCATAGCTGGGGCCGATGCCGCGGCCGGTGGTGCCGATCTTGCGCTTGCCCAGGAAGCGCTCGGAGACCTTGTCGAGCGTGGTGTTGTACGACGGGATCACGTGGGCGTTGGCGCTGACCTTCAGCTTGCTGGTGTCGACCCCGCGGGCCTCCAGGGCCTCGATCTCCTCGAAGAGCACGGCCAGGTCCACGACCACCCCGTTGGCGATGATGGGGGTGACACCGGGGGTCAGGATGCCGCTGGGCAGCAGGTGCAGGGCGTACTTCTCGCCGTCGATCACCACGGTGTGGCCGGCGTTGTTGCCGCCGTTGAACTTCACCACGTGGTCGACGCGTGCGCCGAGCTGGTCGGTGGCCTTGCCCTTGCCCTCGTCGCCCCACTGGGCGCCCACGATCACGATCGCCGGCATGCCGGCTCCTTCCGCCCACGCCACTCGGATGCCCGGACGGACCACCCGCCGGACGCACCGGCCGGTGGCGTCTGCCGACGCGCCCTGGGGCGGTGAGGCAGGGCCGCCCTGCGCGGAGGCCGGTACCCCGGGAGTCTACCGATGCGGGCGTGCCCGCCTGCGTCAGGCTGCCTGCCCCGCCAGGGGGGCCACCCCATCAGGCTGCCCGCCCCACCGAGGTGGCCACTCGTGGTCACCTGGACTGTCGAGGTGACCACGAGTGGCCACCTCGGGGTGGGGGCCGATGCGGGAAGCGCTCGCACGGTGGAGCATGGCCGCATGACCACCGACGCCCCCTGGCTCACCCCACCCCCGGCCGATGTGGGCCGGATGGTCCGCCTCGTGCCCCTCGCCCCCGACCACGCCGAGGGATGGTTCTCCGCCGCCCAGGCCACCGGCCCGGAGGCGTGGCGGTGGCTGTCCCGACCCTTCCCCCGCACGCTCACCGACGCCCGCGCCGACATCGAGGCCGCCCTGTCGGAGCAGGAGCGGGGCACGCGCCTCCCCCTGGCCCAGCTCGATGCGGTGGACGGCACCTTCGTGGGCACCACCTCGTACTACGCGCCGGACGCGGACGTGCGCTCGGTGGCCATCGGCTACACGTGGCTGGCCGGGTGGTTCCAGGGCCGTGGCCACAACGCCGAGAGCAAGCTGCAGCTGCTGCACCACGCCTTCGAGGGGCTGGGCGCCGAGGTGGTGGTCTGGCACACCGACGCCCTCAACGCCCACAGCCGGGCGGCGATCGAGAAGCTCGGCGCCCACCACGACGGGGTGCTGCGCCACCACAAGCGGCGCCCGGACGGGACCGTCCGGGACACCGCCTGCTTCTCGCTGCTGGCCGACGAGTGGCCCGCGGCCCGAGAACGGCTGGAGGGCCGCGTCTCCGCGGCCCTCCAGCCCGGGGCCGGTTGACGTCCGGACGGGCCCGGCGTCAGACGGTCGGCACCACCAGCACCGCCCAAGCCACCAGCGGGGCGACCACGACGATCGACATGCCCCACTGCATCAGGCGCTTGAACACCATCTCGCGCTGCTCGGGCTCCGCGTTCGCCACCACCAGGGCGCCGTTGGTGGAGAACGGGCTGCAGTCCACCACCGAGCTCGAGATGGCCAGCGCCGCGATGAGGCCGATGGCGGACACCTGGTCGGTCAGCAGGAAGGGCACGGCCAGCGGGATGAGCGCACCGATGATGCCGGTGGTCGAGGCGAAGGCCGAGACCACGGCGCCGATGAAGCAGATGAGCAGCGCGGCCACGAGCGGGGCACCGACGTTCGCGACGCCGTCGCCGAGCCAGTCCACGACGCCCTGGTTCTGCAGCAGCGTCACGTAGGTGACGATTCCGCCGATCAGCAGGACCGTTCCCCAGCTGATCTTCTCCACCGCACCCTTGGCCGATGCGGGGAACACCAGCGTCAGCGCGACGGCGATCGTCAGCGCGGTGAAGCCCACGTCGAGGTCGAACCCAAGGGCGCCCACCAAGAGCGCGAGCATGCCCACCAGGGTCAGCGAACGCTGGGCGTCCAGGCGGGTGGCCTGGGCGGCCTCCTGCTCCTGCTCGGTCGAGCGGCGGGCCTCCACCGCGGAGTGCGGCTCACCCGAGCGCTTCTCGCTCCACGGGGTCGGCCCCTCGTCCACGAAACCACCCACCGCGATGGGCTCGCGTCCGCGGGCGACGAGCTGCCGCCCACCGAAGGCCACGTAGGCCAGGGCCGCGATGGCGGCGCTGGCGAAGAAGGTCGTGAGGAACAGCACCAACTGGTTGCCGGGGATGCCGTTGCCCTCGACCACGCCGTTGGTGATGGAGCCGAAGATGCCGATGGGCGAGAAGCTGCCGGCCGTGGCGCCCTGCACCACCATCATCCCCATCATCAGCGGGTGGATCTGGTAGCGCAGCGCGAAGCCCATGGCCACCGGCGCCACGATGGCGACCGCGGCCGGGCTCACCGCACCCATGGCCGTGACCGCGGCGCAGACGAGGAACATCGCCCACGGAACGAGCGCCACGCGCCCTCCGACGGCGCGGACGGCCGAGTGGACGATCCAGTCCACCGTCCCGTTGTTCTTCGCCAGGGCGAACAGGTAGGTGACACCCACCAGGATCACGAACAGGTCGGCCGGGAACCCACTGAGCACGTCGTCGACCGAGACCCCGTAGACGCTGAGGCCCACGATGAAGCTGGCCACCAGGGCCAGCGCACCCATGTTGACCCCCCGCAGGGTGGCGATGAGGAACACGATGGCCAAGACCGCCAACGCGATGATTTCGTGCGACATGCAGCCTCCTGATGAGCGCGCGGGCCGATGTGACCCACGCCATGATCCGGCCGATTGTGTCAGTGGACTGGCCACCTGACAACCAGTCCAGCAAAGTCCGTCTTGTGGCTACACTCCGGCGCATGGCCGGCTCACCCGATCGCCCGACGTTCGCCCCCCTGCGGCGCGAACGCCTGCACGACCGCCTGGCCACCCACATCTCGAACTTCATCGACGCACAGGGCCTGTCCGCCGGCGACCGCCTCCCGAGCGAGCGCCAGCTGGCCGCGGAGCTGGGCGTCAGCCGGGCCACCCTGTCCCGCGCCCTGGCCTCCCTGGAGAGCAAGGGCCGCATCGAGGTGCGCCACGGGGTCGGCGCCCTGGTGCGCTCCCCCGGCGGGGCCGGTGAACTCGACGCGCTCGCCTCCACCCTCACCGCCACCCCGCGCGATGAGGTGGCCGTCGCCCGGGAGGCCGTGCTCGCCGGGATCGCCCGGGCCGCGGCGGCCAACCCGAACGACGCACTGCGCGCCGCGATGCTGGCGGGCGACGGCACGACCCGCACCTTCAGGGACACCTGGCGCTGCATCCGTCACCTGGCGCACTCCGAGCTGCTGACCGACCTCGACGCCATGCTCGGCGCCAGTGCCCCGGACCCGGCCGACTCCCCGGCCCTGGAGGACGCCCTGGCCCGGCTGGCGCGCGCCATCGTCCGGGGGGACGCCGCGACCGCGGCCACGCGCTGCGACGGGCTGCTGCGCCTCAGCGACTCCTGAGCCGCCCCACCACCTCTGCCGCGACGGCGCGGGCCAGCTCCTCGGTGGACCGCCCGGCCTCGGGGACCACTCCCTGCACGATGCCGGCCCGCGCCATCGCGCCGGCCCCCACCTGCTGCGAGCGCGCAAGGTCCGCGGCGTGCTCTACGTCGCCGTGCACGATGAGGCTGGCCCCCTCGGGCGGCAGGGGTGCCAACCACGCGTTCTCGAGGGCGAGCACCTCGTCGGCGGCGAGCAGGGCCAGCGCACCGCCCCCGCACCCCTGCCCCAGGATCACCGCCAGGGTGGGCACCTCCAGGGTCGCCAGCCGGCCGATGCAGCGGGCGATCTCCCCGGCCATGGCGCGCTCCTCCGCATCGACCGAGAGCTCGGCGCCCGGGGTGTCGATGACGGTCACGACGGGCAGGCCCAGCTCCTCGGCCAGTTGCATGGCCCGGTGCGCCTGACGCAGGGCGGCCGGTCCCATCGGAGAGGTACGGCTCTGCCGCGCGCGGTCCTGGCCGATGACGACGCAGGGCAGCCCGTCCAGCCGGGTGAGCGCGACCAGCACCGAGTCGTCGATCTCCCCCTTCTCGGTGCCGCGGATGGTGATGGTCTCGGCCGCGGCGTGCGCCAGCAGGTCGCGCACGCCCAGGCGGTCGCCGCGGCGGGTGGTGACGACGGCCTCCCAGTCGTCCTCGGGCGGCGATGCGGTGAGCGGGGCCCGCTCGAAGCGCGGCTCGGTGGCCGGGTCCGCCAGCACCGCCAGCGAGGTCGCGACCAGCTGCGGCAGGTCCTCGGTGGCCACCACCCGGTCGATCACGCCCAGCTGCGCGAGGTGCTCGGCGCGCTGGACGCCCTCGGGGAAGGGCTCGCCGTGCAGGCCCTCGTAGACCGACGGGCCGAGGAAGCCGATGAGGGCGCCCGGCTCGGCGACGGTGACGTGCCCGAGGGATCCCCAGGACGCGAAGACGCCCCCGGTGGTGGGGTGCCGCAGGTGCACCAGGTAGGGCAGACCGGCCCGGCGGTGCTCCATGATCGCCCGCGAGATCTCGATCATCGTGACGAACGCCGGCGTCCCCTCCTGCATACGGGTGCCGCCCGATGCGGTGCTGGCCAACAGGGGCAGGCCCTCGGCCGTCGCCCGCCGCACCGCGGTCACGATGCGGTGCGCCGCCGCCCGGCCGATGGAGCCGCCCAGGAACCGGAACTCCCCCACCAGGACGGCCACCGGGCGTCCCTGCACGGCGCCACGCCCGGTGAGCACCGACTCGTCCTCGCCGGACTTCTCCGCGGCACGCCGCAGCGCGTCGCGGTAGGAGTCGCCCACCTCGCCGTGGTCCACCGGCTCGTCCCAGCTGGTGAAGGACCCGGCGTCCAGGACGAGGTCCACCAGCTCCCGGGCCCCGTAGCGGCGCGGCGTCTGGCCACTGGCATCGTGGGCGGTCGCGGTCATGGCTCCTCCGGGGGATCGCGGCAGGCGGCCGGGCCGGTGTGGTCCAGTGGCCTGACCAGTGGGACAGGTGCCACTATGGCACGCCCGGACCCAGACCACGAGAGGACGACCATGACGCTCGGCGACGCGTTGATCGTGCTCGTCGCCGGTTTCGGCGCCGGCGCCCTCACCTCCAGCGTGGGCGTCGCGTCCCTCGTGAGCTTCCCGGTGCTGGTGGCCCTCGGACTGCCGCCGGTGCTGGCCAACATGACCAACGCCGTCGGCCTGGTGCCTGCGGGTGTCGGGGGCGGGCTCGGCTATCGCGAGGAGGTCCGCGAGCACCCGCGCCTGAACCTGCTGGTGCTCGTGCTCACCGGCCTGTCCGGCCTGGCCGGCGCCGCGCTGCTGCTGGTGCTGCCGCCCGGGGTCTTCGAGCTGGTCGCCCCGTGGCTGCTGCTGTTCACCTGCGCCATCGTCGCGGTGCAGCCACGCCTCTCCCGGTGGCTGGCACGCCGGCGGGAGTCCCACGGTGAGGGTGGCGACCGGGTGACGCTCTCCCCCATCGCGATCGGGTTCACCCTGCTGATCGGCGCCTACGGGGGTTACTTCGGCGCGGGCGCGGGCGTGATGATGCTGGCGCTGCTGGCCCTCTCGCTCGACCTGGACCTGCGCTTCCTGGCGGCCATGCGCACCACGTCGATGCTGGCCTCCAAGCTCACCGCCGCCTCACTCTTCGTGGTGGTCGCGGAGATCGACTGGCTCGCCGCGGGCATGCTGGCGCTGGGCTCGGTCTTCGGCGGGTACGCCGGCGCGCGGGTGGCGCGCCTGCTCCCGGACCCGGTGCTGCGGGGCGCCGTCATCGTGGCCGGTGTGGCCGCGGCGGCCTACCTCTTCGTCGCCTGACGCCCCGCCGCACCTCAGACCGCGGGGCGCTCGATCCCGAGCTCGGCCGCCGCGGTGGCCGAGGAGTCGGCCAGGAAGCTCGCGCAGCGCTGCTCCTCATCGGTCTCCCCGATGACGCCCGCGGCCTTCGAGAGCACGGCCAGGCACCGCAGGAAGCCACGGTTCGGCGCGTGCTCCCACGGCACCGGCCCCTGGCCCTTCCAGCCGGCACGGCGCAGCGAGTCCAGCCCGCGGTGGTAGCCGGTGCGCGCGAAGGCGTAGGCCTCCACGGTCAGCCCGTCCTCCAGCGCGGCCTCGGCCAGCTCGGCCCAGGCCGCCGAGGAGGTCGGCCTCGCGGCGGCCACGGTCCGCGCGTCCTGCCCCTGCTCGAGGGCGGCCACGGCCGGGTCCTCGGGCAGGTGCGTCTCCGGGATGCCCAGCAGGTTGCCGCTGCTGCTCAGGGAGCCTCCGGTCCCGCCGGCCATCAGCGGTGCGTCCCGGCCGAGCGGAGGTTCTCGCAGGCGGTCACCACGCGAGCGGCCATGGCCTCCTCGGCCACCTTGCCCCAGGAGCGCGGGTCGTACTGCTTCTTGTTGCCCACCTCGCCGTCGATCTTCAGCACGCCGGAGTAGTTCTCCAGCATGTAGCCGGCCACCGGGCGGGTGAACGCGTACTGGGTGTCGGTGTCCACGTTCATCTTCACCACGCCGTAGTCCACCGCGTCGGAGATCTCCTGCTCGGTGGAGCCCGAGCCGCCGTGGAAGACCAGGTCGAAGGGCTTCTCGGCCACCGACGAGTGCTGGCTCGGGCCGAACTTCTCCACCACGGCCGCCTGCGCCTGCTGCAAGATCTCCGGGCGCAGCTTCACGTTGCCGGGCTTGTAGACGCCGTGCACGTTGCCGAAGGTCAGGGCAACCATGTAGCGCCCTTTCTCCCCCAGACCGAGGGCCTCGACGGTGGCGATGGCGTCCTCGGGGGTGGTGTACAGCTGCTCGTTGATCTCGTTGGCCACGCCGTCCTCCTCGCCGCCGACCACGCCGATCTCGACCTCGAGGATGATGTCAAGGGCCCTGCAGCGCTCCAGCAGCTCGGAGGCGATCTGCAGGTTCTCCTCCAGCGGCACCGCCGAGCCGTCCCACATGTGCGACTGGAAGAGCGGGGTGCCGTGCGCCTTGTACTCCTCCTCGGAGGCGTCCAGCAGCGGGCGCACGAACCCGTCCAGCTTGTCCTTGGGGCAGTGGTCGGTGTGCAGCGCGATGTTCACGTCGTGGTTCTTCGCCACCTCCCGGGCGAAGGCCGCGAAGGCGCGGGCTCCGGTGACCATGTCCTTGACGGTGGGGCCGGAGAAGTACTCCGAGCCACCGGTGGACACCTGGATGATGCCGTCGGAACCGGCCTCGGCGAAGCCGCGGATGGCGGCGTTCAGCGTCTGCGACGAGCTCACGTTGATGGCCGGGTAGGCGAACTTCTCCGCCTTGGCCCGGTCGAGCATGTCGCGGTAGACCTCGGGCGTTGCGATGGGCATGTGGTTCTCCTCGGTGAGTCCGTCCAGAGCCGGGGCACCGATGCGTGGTCCACGCCGCGCGCGGCCGGCGCCGGTGCCGTGCGGTCGCCATCTTGTCAGAGCCGATGGGGCAGCGGCACCTGCCCGCCGTCAGGCCGGCAGGCCGTGGATGTGCTGGCGCACCCAGGCGTGCATCGCCACCGCCGCGGCCGCCCCGGCGTTGATCGACCGGGTGGACCCGAACTGCTCGATGTGGAGCACCGCCTCACAGCGCGCGACCACCTCCGGCGTCAGGCCGGGCCCCTCCTGGCCGAAGACCATCACGCACTCGGCAGGCAGCATGTACCCCTCGAGCGCCACGGATCCGGGCAGGTTGTCGATGCCGATCAGCGGCAGCCCCGTGCCCCCGTCCTGTCGAGGAGCGGCGGCCGCCCACGCGGCCAGCTCCCCCGCATCGGCGTGGTGGAACTCGTGCTGGTAGCGGTCGGTGACCATGGCCCCCCGCCGGTTCCAGCGGCGTCGCCCGACGATGTGGAAGGCCGCCACGTTGAACGCGTTGGCGCTACGGATCACCGAGCCGATGTTGAAGTCGTGCCCCCAGTTCTCCACGGCCACGTGCAACCCGTGGCGCCGCTCGTCCAGGGCCGCGACGATCGCCGACTGGCTCCAGTAGCGGAACGCGTCGGCCACGTTGCGGCGGTCGCCGTGCTCGAGCAGCTCGGGGTCCAGGTGCGCCGGCAGCTCGCCCGCGTCGTCCCGGGGCCAGGGGCCCTCCCACGGACCCACCCCGACGACGCGCGCCGGGCCGGTGCCCGCATCGTGCTCGGGCTGGCTGGAGCGGGGCGTGGGGTCAGGCACCGGACCAGCGTGTCACGCGCGGGCGGACACCCTGGACGTGGCCGGCTCCTGCTGCCCCAGCGAGTCCGGCTCCACCGGCAGGTCCGCGGTTGCCTGCTCGTCCTGCTCCCGCTGCTCCTGCTCGCGTTCCTGGACGGCCATGTCCCGGGCGATCCCAGGCAGGCGCCACCCGGAGACGACCAGCAGCACCAGCGCGGCGGCGCCGAGCGCCAGGAAGGCCGGGCGGGGGTCCATCACCGATCCGATGATGGCACCCACCCCGAGCGCGCCGACCGTCCCCAACCGGGTGAGACCGCCCAGCCCCGCCATCACGGCGCCGCGCCGCTCGTCGGGGGTGCTGGTGACGGTGACGGTGATCGCGCTGGCCACGACGAGCGCCTGCATCACGCCCAAGGCCACCTGGCCGACCACGTAGAACCAGAAGTTCGGCGCCAGACCGATCCAGAGTAGGGCCACGCCGCCGGTGACCAGACCGGCGACGAAGGCCCAGACCCGCTGGGAGGGGGCCAGGATGCGGGCCGTCATCCACGCGCCGACCACGCCGCCCACCGCGGCGAAAGCCTCGCTGGCGCCGTACTGCGCCTCGCTGGCGCCCAGCGGACCGCGCACGAGGAAGACCTCGATGACGTTGGAGGCGCCCTGGGCGATCATGAACGACACCATCACGGTGACGATGACGGCCGCCGTCGGCACCGAGCGGACCGCCGCGATGCTGCGCGAGACCTGCCCGAAGGGGGTGCGCCGCCAGAAGCGGGCCCAGGGCGTGGCCTCCGCGGCCTTGCGACGGGCCTCCTCACGGGCGTCACGCAGCAGCGCGTCGGCCGGCCCGCCACGACGGGTGCGGACGGACAGTGCGGGCACGAGCACCAGGGCGGCCAGCGCCGCGGTCACCCCCAACGCGACGGTGCCCGAGGTCCACCCTACGAGCACGCCGCCCAGCGCTGCGCCCAGCGGACCGGCGACGCTGGTGATGCCCTGCTGCCAGGAGGCCACGGCCCCCACCCGGCCCTCCCCCACGATGCGGGGGACCAACGCCTCCCAGACCGGGGCGTTGAACGTGGCGCCCGCCTGATACACAAAGGCCAGCACGATCACCAGGGGCAGCGCGATCGATGCCGGAGCCCAGGCCACGGCGGCGGTCACCCCCAGGGCGCCCAGGACCTGCACCAGGACCCCGACGGTCAGGACGTGGCGGGAGTCGTGCTGGTCGGCCACCTCTCCCGCGGTCCCCATGAAGAACAACGCAGGCAGCGCCACGGCCAGCATCACGGCGGCCAGGCCGACCGCACCGTGCGGGGAGGCCTCGACCCAGAGCATGAGCGCCACCATCAGCATCCTCGAGGCGGCGGTCACCAGTCCGCGGCCGGCCACCACCCACGGCACGTCCGGCACCCTCCACAGGGACTGCTGTGGCGGGGTGCTGAACTCGGCGGTCAGGGTGGCAGGCATGGCCCCTTGACCCTAGGTCGCCGGGCGGGGGAAGAGGAGCCAGCCGTGTAAAGACTTGGTATGGATTGCGGTCGCCCGCTGCCCGCCGAGAGCCGCCGGGCAACGGTCCGGTGACTCAGGCCAGGCCGATGTCGCCCAGCCCCAGGGCCGCCCGGTACTCGACGCCCTGCGCCTCCACGGCCTCCCGCGCCCCGGAGGACCGGTCCACGATCACGGCGACGGCCACCACCTCGGCACCGGCCTCCCGGGCGGCCTCGACGGCGGTGAGCGGCGAGTTGCCCGTGGTCGAGGTGTCCTCCACCACCACCACCCGGCGCCCCTCGATGGAGGGACCCTCGATGCGCTGCTGCAGGCCGTGGGCCTTGCCGGCCTTGCGCACGACGAACGCGTCCAGGGGGCGACCCTGCGCGGCCGCGGCGTGCAGCATCGCGGTGGCCACCGGATCGGCCCCCATGGTCAGGCCACCCACGGCGTCGAACTCGAAGTCCGCGGTGAGCTCCAGCATCGCCCGGCCCACCAGCGGCGCCGCACTGCCCGAGAGCGTCACCCGGCGCAGGTCGACGTAGTAGTCGGCCTCCTTGCCGGAGGAGAGGGTCACCCGGCCGTACACCACCGCATCGGCGGCGATGGTGTCGGCGAGCTGCTGCTTGACGGAGGACGCTGCGCTGGTCATGCCCCGGAGGGTAGCGAGTCGCCGGCCGGCTCCTCGAGGTGCTCCTGGGGCGGACCCTCGGCCCGGGTCGTGACCGCCCGGCGGGCAGCGCGGGCGGCGCGGTCCCGCTCGTTCGCCCGCTGCACCAGGGCCAGCACCACCCGCCGCGGCAGGCGCGGGAGCACCAGCATCGCCGCCTTGTACGGGAGCCCGGGCACGCAGGTGACCTCCCCGGACCCCACCGCGGCCAGGGACTCGCGCACGACCTTCTCGGCCGGCAGCCACATCCACTCCGGCGCTCCGCCGAACTTCTCCCCGCTGCGCGCGTGGAACTCGGTGTGCGTCAGCCCGGGCAGCAACGCCTGGACGTGCACCCCGGTGCCGTGGAGGTCCAGCGCCAGGCCCTCGGAGAACCGGGTGACCCAGGCCTTGGCGGCCCCGTAGCTGCCGTAGGGCAGGAAGCCCGCCACCGAGGAGACGTTGATGATGACCCCCGCGCCCCGGTCCGCCATCCGCTGGGCAGCGGCCTGGCTGAGCACCATGACGGCCCGCACCATGACGGTCAGAGCGTCCTCCTCGTCCTCGATCTCGCTGCGGAGGAAGCCAGATCCCAGCCCGTAGCCGGCGTTGTTGACCAGCACCGTCACGGGCGCCTCGTCCTGGCGGATCCGCCGCGCGACCCGCTCGATGTCGGCGCGCTGGGTCAGGTCGGCCGAGAGCACCTCGGTCGGGACGCCGTAGTGCGTGCCGAGGTGGATGGCCAGGGCCTCCAGGCGCTCGCGGTCGCGGGCCACCAGCACGAGACCGTGCCCCTTGGCGGCCAGCTGCTCGGCGAACTGCTTGCCGATGCCTGAGGAGGCGCCGGTGACCAGCGCCATCGGGTGGGAGGAGTGCTCAACCGAGGTCATGGGACAACTGTCGCAGCCCGGCGGGGCCGGCGCCCGCTGGGACGCGCCGCACGATGGGCGCGGTGCAGCCAGACGCTGCCGGCCAGCATCACCAGGCAGGCGGCGGTTCCGCAGGCCACGTAGGTGCCGCGAGGGCCGAGGGCGGACCCGAGGAGGCCACCGATGGCCAGGGCACCCAGGGAGAAGGCACGGACGGTGCCCACGAAGGCGGCCTGCACCCGCCCGCGCCGGGCCTCGGGCGTGTGGAGCATCAGCAGGGTGGCGGAACTGACGTTGGCGGCCATGTTGCCGGCGCCGATGGGGACGGCCAGCCCGACGTACCACCACCACGACGGGACGACCCCCGCGACCAGGATGAGGACGGACACGACCCAGAAGCCGCCGAGGAAGAGGACGAGCCTCGCGGCATCGGAGGTGACGCGCCGGACGCCCCACGTCCCGATGACCGCGCCGACCCCGAAGGCGACCTCACCCCATCCGTACTGGGCGGCCGAGGCTCCCAGCTCCTGCCGGGCGAGCAGCACTTCCACCACGTTGACCGCCTCCCCCACGAGCACGAGTGGAGTGAGCACCAAGAGGATCGGCCCGAGCACCGGGTGGGTGACGAGCCAGCGGAGGGTAGAGACGGTGGGCGGGGCCTCCGCGTCCTCCGACTCGGCGATCTCGTCGGTGGCGAGTGGGTGCGTGGCCGCCCCGCCACCCCGGCGGGTCCGGATCGCGAGTGCTGCCACACCCCCGGCGAGAGCGCAGAGCGCCGTGATGCCGGCGGCTGCCACCACGCCGCCGAGGGAGTAGGCGAACGCGCCGAGCAGCGCCCCGGCGGGTGCCGCGAGCACGCCGAGCCCCTGCTGCCACGCCATGGCGTCCCCGATGCGCTCGTCCCCCACCACCTTGGCGGTCAGGGCGGGCCAGACCGGCAGCTCGAGAGCGTGGCCGGTCTGGACGAGCGCCACCGTTCCCAGGGTCAGCCACCACCAGAGGGTCTCGCTGCCACCTCCCGGTCCCGGCGCACGGACGGCGGCCACCAGGCCCGCAAGACCCGCCAGCTGGACCGCCGTCGCGGCCAGGAGCAGCTGGCGCGAGTCGCGAGTGTCCGCCAGGCGGCCCGTCCAGCCGATGGTGAGGACCACCGGCAGGGTCACGGCCCCCATGAGCAGGGCCACCCCCACCGCCCCTCGCCCGGCGCCCTCGGTGGTGAGCAGCAGGGCCGTGGCCAGGGCCGAGCTGCCGAGCAGGGCTGCGAGACGCGCGGGCAGGATCCAGCGGATGTCCCCCTCGGTCCAGATCGAGGCGGAATTGCGAAGGTTTTCTTTCATGATTGTGAAGGTAATGCTTCACAACTCTATGCGCAAGATGTCTTTCAGGTCGTCTACGGTGGGGTCATGGCCGCGAAGGACCCCACCCCCGACCTCCCCGAGGGCGTCGAGATCACCCACGACCACACCGGCAGCACGCTGCGGATCACCGGCGCCCGCCCGGTCCGCGCGCTGGCCCACGTGGCGCGGCAGCACGTCATCGAGCTGCTCTACGACGGCCGGGTGCTGACGGCGTCCGCCGCGGCCACCGCGGTGGGCACCACCCCCTCGGCCATGAGCTACCACCTGCGCGCCCTGGAGAAGTTCGGCATCGTGCGGCGCGCGGACTCCCTCGACGGCCGGGAGCGGCCTTGGCGAGCGGCCGCCGACCACCTGGCGGTCACCCACTCGGCGCTGCGGCAGGACGATGCCGGGACCGAGACCTACCTCTCCACCCTGCTGCCCACGGTCGAACGGGCCCTACGCAGCGCCAGCGGGATCCAGGTGCCCACGCGCTTCAAGCGCACCACCCTCCAGCTGACCCCGCAGGAGGCCGAGCAGCTCAACACCGAGGTGGAAGCGCTGCTGGACGCCTGGGCCGCACGTCACGCCACGCCCTCCGACGGCGCCCGGACCTACACCCAGTTCTGGATTGACGCGCCCACCGGCCCGGACGCCTGACCTCCTACAGTGGGCCTGTGCGCATCGCGACCTGGAACGTCAACTCCCTCCGCGCCCGCCTCGACCGGGTGGCGGAGTTCCTGCAACGTCACGAGGTGGACGTCCTGGCCCTGCAGGAGACCAAGGTGCAGGACGACAAGTTCCCCGCCGAACGCTTCGCGGAACTGGGCTACGAGATCGCCTTCCACGGACTCAACCAGTGGAACGGCGTGGCCATCGCCTCCCGCGTGGGCCTCGAGGACGTCACCGTGGCCTTCCCCGACCAGCCCGGATGGGGCGACGAGCCCGTCGTGGAGGCCCGCGCCCTGGGGGCCACGGTCGGGGGTCAGCCACGCGCCGACGGCAGCGCGACCCCCCGCATCCGCCTGTGGAGCCTGTACGTCCCCAACGGGCGCGAGATCGGGCACCCCCACATGGACTACAAGGTGGGCTGGCTGGACACGCTGGCCGGGCACGCCGGCACGTGGGCCGGCGAGGACCTGCCGCTGGCCCTGGTGGGCGACTTCAACGTGGCTCCGCTGGACACCGACGTCTGGGACATCGCCGCCTTCGAGGGCCACACCCACGTCACAGAACCCGAACGCGCCGCCTTCCAGGGCTTCCTCGACGCCGGCCTGGTGGACGTCGTGCGTCCCCACACCGAGCCCGACACGTTCACCTACTGGGACTACCAGCAGCTGCGCTTCCCCAAGCGGCAGGGCATGCGCATCGACTTCGTCCTCGGGTCCCAGCCGTTCGCCGACCGGGTGACCGGGGCCTTCGTCGACCGCGAGGAACGCAAGGGGAAGGGCGCCAGCGACCACGCCCCGGTCGTCGTGGACCTCGCAATCGACCTCCCGACCGGCACCCGGGACACGCCGTGACCCGCTGCACCGTCGCGGTCGTCGGCGCCGGCTTCGGCGGCGTGTCCGTGGTGGATGCCCTGGCGCGCCAGGGCATCCACGACGTCGTCGTGGTGGACGAGCGCGGCGGCGTCGGAGGGCGCTGGCTCGACCGCCTGGACCCCGGCGCACGTAGCCGCGGCTCCCTCAGCGAGTCGACCCTGCCCGGCCGGCCCCGCACGCCCGCGGAGTCCTCCCCCTTCGCCGACGCGATGCGGTCCTACCTGCAGCGCGTCGCCGCCTGGACCTCGATGGGGGAGCGCCTCCTGACCGACCGGGTCGCCTCGGCCACCCAGGCCGGGGACGGGTCCTGGACCCTGCACCTGGGGTCCGGCGACACCCTGGAGGCCCAGTTCCTCGTGCTCGCCACCGGCCTGGAGGGCGACCCCTTGGTCCCGGAGATCCGGGGGACGAATGCCTTCGAGGGCCCCCTGCTGCACACGCACGTGTGGGACCCGGCGGCGGAGCTGGACGGTCAGCACGTCGCCGTCCTGACCCACCCCACCGCCGGCCACCTCGCGCCGCTGGAGCACGTCCACACCGCCGCGGCGCTGGCCGAGGGGGCCTCCCGGGTGACCGTCTTCTCCCCCGACCAGCCCTGGATCCTGCCCGAGCGCCCCACCACCGACCCGGTCGACCTGGTGATGAGCAACTCCCGGGTCCGTACCGCCGGAGACCGCGCGCGGCGGGTGAACCAGGTGGTGCGCACCGCCCTGCCGGCCCCCGCACGCGCCCCCTGGGACGCGGCAGAGACCGTGCTGCGGCCCTCCCCCATGCCCTGGCAGCGCGCGATGCACGACGCCACCCGCCTGGCCCGCCAGCACCTCGAGCCCCAGGCCCTGGAGCACCACCACGCCTCCACCCCGGTCTCCCGCGGGACGGTCCGCAGCGAGGCCTGGTTCCGTGGCGTCACCCAGGGGCGGCTGGACCTGCTGCGCATCGGGATCCACCGCATCACCCCCGATGCGGTCGTGGACGTCAACGGCACCCGACACCGCGTGGACGCGATCGTGCTGGCCACCGGCGCCGAGTCGGTGGGGCCGGGGCACGGCATCGAGGGGCTGGACCCCGCCACCGGGGGGCTGCTCGCCGACTGGGCACCGCACCTGGGGACTCTCGGGCGAGTGGCCAACCTGATGGTGACCGGGGGCCCCGCATCGGACCTCCCCGTCGGGGGCGACGCCGAGGTGTTCGGTGCCCGGGCCGACCTCGTGGCACGCCTCATCGGGACGACGATCCGACGCGGCGCGCAGACGGTGCGCGCCACCCCCCTCGCCGTGGAGCGCTGGGAGCGTCGCGTCAGGGAGCTCCAACGCGATGCGGGTCTGGAGCGGGTCGTCGAGGCCGTGATGTGGCCCGGCCAGCGCCGCGACCTCGTGCGGCTGCTGCGCGGCGCCCCCGAGGACTTCGTCCTGGGCTGAGCGCCTCCGGGGGCCCGGGCGCACCCCAGCGGGGCGCGGCGCTCCCCGCACGCCTCCCCCTCGAGGCGCCGTCCTGACGGCGTGAGCCGCGTCATGCCTGCTCGGGATGCGGGACCCCTGCCCGCAGGAGAAGACTGAGGGCATGAACGAGCAGACGAACAACGCCTCGGACTCCCCCGCCGTCGACCCCGTGACCCGCTTCGAGAGCATCACCCCGCCCGAGCAGGACCAAGACTTCCCGGGCCTCGACACCGAGCTGGACCCGGTGCCCGACCTCGGGGAGGACAGCTACCGCGGGAGCGGGCGCCTGGAGGGCAGGAAGGCCCTCGTGACCGGTGGCGACTCCGGCATCGGCGCCGCCGTGGCCATCGCCTACGCCCGGGAGGGCGCCGACGTGGCGATCAACCACCTGCCGGCCGAGCAGTCGGACGCCGACCGCATCATCGCCCTCATCGAGGCCGAGGGGCGCACGGCCGTCTCGATTCCCTCGGACCTGACCACCCGCGAGGCCTGCGACGACGTGATCGCGCAGGCAGTGGAGGGGCTCGGCGGGCTGGACATCTTGGTGAGCAACGCCGGCAAGCAGGTCTCCACCCCGGAGATCAGCCAGATCAGCGACGAGCAGTTCGACCTCACCATGAAGACGAACGTGTACGCGATGTTTTGGCTCTGCCGCGCGGCCGTGGAGCACCTCGGTACGGGGAGCTCCATCATCATCACCACCTCGGTGCAGGCCTACTCCCCCAGCGAGCACCTGCTGGACTACGCGGCCACGAAGGCTGCCGAGAACGCGTTCGGCAAGGCGCTGTCCAAGCAGCTGGCCCCGAAGGGGATCCGGGTGAACCTGGTGGCCCCGGGGCCGATCTGGACGGTGCTGCAGGCCGTCGAGGGCCAGCCCGAGGAGAAGTTGCCGAAGTTCGGCAAGGACCAGCCGCTGGGCCGCGCCGGGCAGCCGGCCGAGCTGGCCTCGGCGTATGTGTTCCTGGCCAGCCCCGAGGCCAGCTACGTCGTGGGCGAGACGCTCAACGTGAACGGCGGCGCCGACTCGCCGTGAGCCCCGCGGACACCCGAACTCCGCACCGGTGCTGAACTCGGCAGTTGAGATCAGCACCGGTGCGGAGTTGGTCACCGATGGCCCGTCAGACCAGGCGCAGGCCACCCTCGGCATCGTCGGCTACGTCCACGGTGACCTCCTGGCCGTCACGGACCTCCCCGGCGAGCAGCGCCCGGGCCAAGGTGTCGCCCACCTCGGTCTGCACCAGGCGGCGCAGCGGCCGGGCCCCGAAGGCCGGGTCGTATCCCTGGTCCGCCAGCCAGGCGCGGGCCGCGTCCGTGACCTGCAGCGTGATGCGGCGCGCCGCCAGCCGGCTGGCCAGCGCGTCCACCTGCAGGTCCACGATGCGGGCCAGCTCCTCGCGCGACAGCGGCTCGAACACCACCGTGTCGTCCAGCCGGTTGAGGAACTCCGGCTTGAAGTGGGCCCGCACCGCGGCCATCACCGACTCCGTCCGCACGGCCGGGTCCAGCGACGGGTCCACCAGGTACTGGGAACCCAGGTTCGAGGTCATGATGAGGATGGTGTTGCGGAAGTCCACCGTCCGCCCCTGGCCATCGGTCAGCCGCCCGTCGTCGAGCACCTGCAACAAGATGTCGAAGGTCTCGGGGTGGGCCTTCTCCACCTCGTCCAGCAGCACCACCGAGTACGGCCGGCGCCGCACCGCCTCGGTCAGCTGCCCGCCCTCGTCGTGGCCGACGTACCCGGGGGGCGCACCCACCAGACGCGCGACGGCGTGCCGCTCGCTGTACTCGGACATGTCGATGCGCACCATCGCCCGCTCGTCGTCGAACAGGAAGTCCGCCAGCGCCTTGGCCAGCTCGGTCTTACCGACGCCCGTGGGGCCCAGGAACAGGAACGAGCCGGTGGGCCGGTCCGGGTCCGCCAGCCCCGCGCGGGAGCGGCGCACCGCATCGGACACGGCCCGCACTGCCGCGGTCTGCCCGATCAGGCGCTCGCCCAGGAACTCCTCCATGCGCAGCAGTTTCTCGGTCTCGCCCTCGAGCAGGCGTCCGGCGGAGATGCCGGTCCAGGCGGCGATCACCTCGGCGATGTCGTCGGCCGTCACAGCATCGGACACCATCGGCGCCGTCGCGTCACCGACCTGCCCCGATGCGGGGGCGTCGCCCTCCGCGTCGGGGCCGCGCCCCGCATCGCGCCCCTCGGCCTCGGCCAGCTGTGCCTCCAGCGCGGGGACGTCCCCGTAGAGCAACTTGGACGCGCCGGCGTAGTCGCCCTCGCGCTGCAGCCGCTCGGCCTGGGTGCGGGCCTCGTCCAGCTGGGCCTTGAGCTCGCCCACCCGGTTCAGGCCGGTCTTCTCGGCCTGCCACCGCGCGTTCAGGTTCGAGAGCTCCTCGCGCTTGGCCGCGAGGTCCTCACGCAGGGCGGCGAGCCGCTCACGAGAGGCCTCGTCGGTCTCGGCGGCCAGGTGCATCTCCTCCATCGCCAAACGGTCCACGGCGCGGCGCAGGGTGTCGATCTCCATCGGCGAGGAATCGATCTCCATGCGCAACCGGCTGGCCGCCTCGTCGATGAGGTCGATCGCCTTGTCGGGCAGCTGGCGGTGGGTGATGTACCTGTCGGACAGGGTGGCGGCGGCCACCAGGGCCGAGTCCTCGATCGTGACCTTGTGGTGCGCCTCGTAGCGCTCCTTCAGACCACGCAGGATGGCGATGGTGTCGACCACCGAGGGCTCGCCCACGAACACCTGCTGGAAGCGGCGCTCCAGGGCGGCGTCCTTCTCGATGTTCTCGCGGAACTCGTCCAAGGTGGTGGCCCCCACGAGGCGCAGCTCGCCGCGCGCCAGCATGGGCTTGAGCATGTTTCCGGCGTCCATGGAGCCGTCCCCGGTGCCGCCGGCGCCCACCACGGTGTGGAGCTCGTCGATGAAGGTGACGATCTGGCCGTCAGAGGCCTTGATCTCCTCGAGCACGGACTTGAGGCGCTCCTCGAACTCGCCGCGGTACTTGGCCCCGGCCACCATCGCCCCCAGGTCGAGGCTGATGAGGCGCTTGCCCCGGAGCGACTCGGGCACGTCGGCGTCCACGATGCGCTGCGCGAGCCCCTCCACCACGGCGGTCTTGCCCACGCCCGGCTCGCCGATGAGCACCGGGTTGTTCTTCGTGCGACGTGAGAGCACCTGCACCACGCGCCGGATCTCGGAGTCCCGCCCGATGACGGGGTCCAGCGCTCCCTCCCGGGCCAGCGCCGTGAGGTCGGTGCCGTACTGCTCCAGTGCTTCCGAGCCGTTCTGCGGGTTCTCGCTGGTCACCTTCGTGCCGCCGCGGAGGGCATCGAGCTCGGCGGACACGGCCGCCGCGTCGGCGGTGATCGCGCCGGTCTCCACCAGCGCCAGGGTCAGGACGTCGACGGCCAGGTGGGTGTCGCCCCGCGCGGTCATGATGGTGTGCGCCTGCTGCAGCAGTCGCAGCGCCTGCTGGCCCAGTTGGGGGGTCTGGCCGGTTGCCGTCGGCAGGCTGGACAGCGTCGAGCGGGTGGCCGCGGCAACCGCCTCCGGCGAGGTCCCTCCGGCGGCCAGGAGGGAGCTCACGGTGGCGTCGCCCAAGGCGACCGTGGCCGCGGCGACGTGGGCAGGGGTGATCTCGGCGTGGCCGGCGGCCTGGGCCTCTCGCTGGGCGATGGCCAGGACCTCGGACACGAGGGTGGTCGGTTGAAGGTCCATGGAACTCCTCGGGGTCGGCGGCGGTGCCGCGGGGTGCGCCGTGGGTTCGCGCCCGGGCGCCTGTCGTGTGCTGGTGTCAACACCCCCAGAGTTGAGTCCATTCCGCTCAACCCTGGGACTCGGGTCGGGCACCCCCGGCGGTCAACCGGCACCCGACCCGGCCGATGTGGGATTTCCCACCCTGCGTGATCCACACAACACCATAGTCCTTCGGCTCCATCATTTTTCGTCACCTGACGAGACTGCGTTCACCGAGTGTTCACCGGAGGCATTTGCACCCCCGGGGGCGCCCCGATACCTTGCAAGGACGGGACGTCAGGGGAAGGCCCTCTGCCGACCGGGCCGACGGACTCCCGCCGGCAGGACGGGTGCCCGTGCCACCACACATGAATGGGGAATGTTGTGTTGAACTCCACATCTCGTCGCGCGCTGAGCGCCGTCGGCGTCTTCGGGCTCACGCTGGGCATGGTCCCGGTCGCCGCCGTCGCCACCGGTGACTCCGCACAGCCGGCCGCCAAGGACGCCTCCTCCGAGGCCAGCACCGCGAAGGCCGACACCAAGCGCTACATCGTGACGATGGCCAAGCCCTCGCTGAGCGCTACCTTCAAGAACAGCGGCGCCACGGGCCGCCTGAACACCCAGACCGCTGCCGCCCAGAGCTACACGCAGAAGCTCGAGGCCCAGCACGCCACCGCCGCCAAGGCCGTGGGCGCCGACATGGTGTTCGAGTACTCGACCGTGATCAACGGCTTCTCCGCCGACCTCACCGAGACGCAGGTCGCTGCCCTCACGGCCCGCGGTGACGTCGTCTCCGTCACCCCCGTGCGCATCGAGCGCCTGCTCGACGGCCCGGCTGCCCCGAGCGCCTTCTCCGCCAACAAGCCGCAGACCGACGTCTCCCGGGACGTGATCGGCCTGACCGGCGAGAACGGTCTGTGGAACCAGGTCGGCGGCCCCACCGAGGCCGGCAAGGGCCAGGTCGTTGCCGTCATCGACTCGGGTATCACCCCGGACAACCCCTCCTTCTCCGACGAGGGCATGCCGCAGGCCCCCTCCACCTGGAACGGCGAGTGCGAGGCCGGCAACGACCCCGCCAACTGGTCGGCCGACAAGTGCAACAACAAGTTGGTCGGTGCGCGCTCCTACGTCGACGAGATGATGGCCGCCTACCCCGGCCAGGAGTTCGGCCCGGACGAGAGCAACAGCCCCTACGACAAGAACGAGCAGTCGCACGGTAGCCACGTGGCCGCCATTGCCGCTGGCGCTCCCGTCAGCGTGCAGGGCTACGACATGGTCGGCGTGGCCCCGGCCGCCCACATCGCGGCCTACAAGGTCTGCATGGACATCGTCCAGGACGGCCAGGTCTTCCAGGGCTGCCTCGGCGACGCCTCGGTGATGGCCTACGAGGACGCCGTCCAGGACGGTGCCGACGTCATCAACTTCTCGATCTCCAACGACGACCAGTACGCCAACGACCCCGTGGACGAGGCCATGAAGGGCGCGGCCGACGCCGGCGTCTTCGTCGCCGCGGCCGGGGGCAACTACGGCCCGGGCACCTCCAACCCGGTCAACGTCAACAACGGTCTGCCCTGGGTGACCACGGTCGCCGCGGCGAACCACCGCGAGGAGAACGGCCCGGTGCCGAGCGTGCCGGACTGGTCCTCGATCGGCCCGGTCACCGACAGCCCGGCCAACCAGAACCTGCTGGCCCCCTCGCTGGGTGCCCCCGGCGTCCAGGTGCTCTCCGCCATCAACAACGACAACTGGGGTTGGATGGACGGCACCTCCATGGCGAGCCCGCACGTGGCCGGCATGGCGACCGTCGTCGCCGGTGCGCGTTCGGACTGGTCGCCCATGGCCATCAAGTCGGCCCTGCAGACCACCTCCACGTCCTACGCCAACGACATCAGCAACGACCCGTTCGTGGGTGGTAGCGGCTTCATCGACGGCTCCAAGGTGCTGAACCCGGGTGCGGTGTTCGACTCCGGCCTGGCCGACTGGAACGCGTTCGACGGCGACCGCGCCAACGGCTACCAGATGAACATCGCCTCGATCCAGATCGGCCAGCTGAAGTCCGACGGCGCCACCGCCGTCACCCGCTCGCTGACCGGTGTGGCCGAGGGCTCGGTCACCTGGACCGCCACCTACGAGGGCCCCGAGACCCTCGAGGTCACCGCCCCCGACGTGACCGTCGCCGCCGGCGAGACCGTGGAGACCGAGATCTCCGTGGCCAACACCGGTGCGGCTGCCGACGAGTGGCAGAAGGGTTGGATCACCTACTCGGCCGACGGCCAGAACGACATCCGCGTCCCGGTTGTCGCCCGTGGCCCGGTGACCGATAGCGGCACCGACCCGGAGCCGGAGCCCGACAACGAGCTCATGCGCTGGTGGGGTGCTGACCGCTACGGCACCGCCGCGGACATCGCCACCAAGTACGGCAAGGCCGACACCGTCTACATCGCCTCCGGCGAGGGCTTCTCCGACGCGATGACCGGTAGCACCGCTGCCGCCCGCGGCGAGACCCTCTCCATGCCCGACGGCGGCGAGGACGTCCCGGTGCTGCTGACCCGCAACGACCGCATCCCGGCGCAGACGACCGAGGCGCTGCAGACTCTGGGTGCCAAGAAGGTCGTCCTCATCGGTGGCGAGACCGCTATCTCCGGTGAGGTCGCCGACCAGTTCGCGGCTGCTGGCCTGACCGTCGAGCGCATCGGTGGCGAGGACCGCTACGAGACCAGCGCCAACGTCGCCGAGAAGTTCGGCGCCGGCCTGGACACCCTGTACGTGGCCTCCGGCGAGGACGCGGCCTACGCCGACGCCCTGGCCGGCAGCGCGCTGGCCGGCATGCAGAACGTGCCGGTGCTGCTGACGCACCCGACCGAGGTGGCGAAGTCCACGCAGGACGCCATCAACGAGCTGAAGCCCAAGAAGGTCGTCGTCCTGGGTGGCCCCGCCGCCGTGTCCGACGCCGTGGCCCAGCAGCTGGGTGCCTCCGAGCGCCTGGCCGGTGCCAACCGCTACGAGACCGCCGCCGAGATCGCCGAGCAGTTCGGTGACACCGACTGGACCTTCGTGGCCGACGGCATGGACTTCCCGGACGCGCTGACCGGTGGCGCCTACGCCGCCAGCGTGGACAGCCCCGTGCTGCTGACCCGCACGGCCAAGCTGCCCACCGCGACCTCCGCGTACATCACGGCGAACACCACCGAGAAGACCGTGATCTTCGGTGGCACCGCCGCGGTGTCCCAGGGCGTCGAGGCCGAGCTGAAGGCCATCCTGGGCATCAACTGAGGCCGATGGGGTGAGCGGGCCACCGCGCCCGCCCTCCCCGCCACCTGATCGCCCGAGGGGCCCCGTCCACACCCGTGGACGGGGCCCCTCTCGCGCACCCGGCCCCGATGTGGTGACTCAGGTCACGTTTGGGTAACCTTTGGCGACATTTCGCTGATTTGCGCGACGTAGCGCGGGCGGGTCTGAGAGGTTGGCAGCACCATCCCCCCCATGAGGAGTATCAGTGGTCACACACCGCTCTCTGCCGCGCCATGCCACCGCATCGGCGATCGCCATCGCCATGGCCGGCGTCATCGCCCCCGCCACCACGGCAGCACCGGCCACCCAGGACGCGTCGTCGGCCGGCACCTTCGCCGTCGCCCACGGCGAGGCCCGCGACGCCGCCGCCAAGCAGGAGTTCACGGACGGTCAGTACATCGTCACCTTCCGTGACCAGCCCACCGTCGCCTACGACGGCCACCTGAAGGGGCTCGCGGCCACCAGCCCGGCCAAGGGCGAGAAGTTCGACGTGCAGAGCGCCGCGGTGCAGAAGTACGAGAGCCACCTGGTCCAGCGTCAGGACGCCGTGCTGGCGACCGTCGGGGCGAAGAACCCCGTCGTCCGCTACACCACGGCCCTGTCCGGCGTCGGCGTGACCCTGACCGCCGAGCAGGCCGCGGAGCTTGCCCGCAGCAGCGAGGTCATCAGCGTGGCCCCGGAGGAGATGCTCGAGCTCCACACCGACACCTCGCCGGAGTTCCTCGGCCTGACCGGTGAGAACGGTGTCTGGAATACCGGCAACGGCCTCAAGGGCGAGGGCATGGTCGTCGGCGTCATCGACTCCGGCATCTCGCACCACAACCCGAGCTTCGCCGAGGGCGACATGGCTCCCGCGCCGGCCGACTGGAAGGGCGTGTGCGCCACCGAGGCGCCGCAGGACTTCCCCTCCGACGCGTGCAACAACAAGCTGATCGGCGCCCGCTTCTACGTGGAGGGCTTCGGCAAGAGCCGCATCGCCGACCACGAGTCCCTGTCCCCGCTGGACGTGGGTGGCCACGGCTCCCACACCGCCAGCACCGCCGCCGGCAACGAGGGCGTCACCGCCACCGTGAACGGCGAGGAGCACGGTGTCATCTCGGGCATGGCCCCGATGGCCCACGTCGCGGCCTACAAGGTCTGCTGGGACGAGAAGGGCGGCGACGGCGGCTGCAGCAGCCTCGACTCCGTCAAGGCCATCGACGACGCGGTCGCCGACGGCGTGGACGTCCTGAACTACTCGATCTCCGGCACCTCGAGCAACTACATCGACCCGGTCGAGATCGCCTTCATGAACGCGGCCGCCAACGGCATCTTCGTGGCTGCCTCCTCCGGTAACTCCGGTCCCAAGGCCTCCACGACGAACCACCCCTCCCCGTGGCTGACCACCGTGGCCGCCTCCACCCACCGCATCGCCGAGAACACCCTGGTGACCGGTGACGGCGAGCGCTACATCGGCTCCTCGGTGACCGGTGGCCTCCCCGAGGCCCCGATGATCCTGGCCCAGGACGCCAAGGCGGCATCCGCCACGGCCGAGGACGCGAACCTCTGCAAGATCGGTTCCCTGGACCCGGCCCTGGTGGCCGGCAAGATCGTGGTCTGCGACCGCGGCGTCACCGCTCGTACCGAGAAGTCCGACGTCGTGGCCGAGGCCGGCGGCGTGGGCATGGTGCTCATCAACCCCACCGAGAGCTCGCTGGACACCGATGCCCACGTGGTCCCGACCGTGCACCTGTCGCACACCCACCGGGACGTCGTGCGCGCCTACGCCTCCGGCGAGGGCGCCACCGCCTCCATCCTGGAGACCAACGAGGGCTCCACCACCGAGGTCCCCGAGATCGCCGGCTTCTCCTCGCGCGGCCCGTCGCTGGGTGGCGAGGGCGACATCCTCAAGCCGGACGTCTCGGCCCCGGGTGTCGGTGTGCTCGCGGCCTACGCCACGCCCGAGCGCGGTGCCGACGCGTTCGGTTACAGCTCCGGTACCTCGATGAGCTCCCCGCACATCGCCGGCCTGGCCGCCCTGGTCAAGCAGGCCAACCCCGAGTGGTCCCCGATGGCGGTCAAGTCCGCCCTCATGACCACCACGCGTGACCACATGAGCGCCGCCAGCAACGACCCCTTCGCCACCGGCGCCGGGTTCGTCGAGCCGCGCCGCATGCTCTCCCCGGGTCTGGTCTACGACGCCGGTGAGCAGGACTGGTGGGACTTCCTCGCCGGTCAGGGTGTGACCCGTGGCGGCAAGCCCGTCTCCGAGAACCCGATCGACGCCTCGGACCTCAACCAGGCCTCGATCGCGCTCGGCCAGCTGCTGGGTCAGCAGACCATCACCCGCACGATCACCAACACCACGGACGCCACGGCCACCTGGACCGGCACCATCGCAGGCCTGGAGGGCGTGAAGGCGACGCTGAGCCAGTCCACCGTCACCCTGGACCCGGGCGAGTCCGCGGACGTGGAGATCACGTTCGTCGACGAGACCCTGGCGAAGGACGCGTGGACCAAGGGCACGCTCACCTGGACCGCCGCGGGCCAGAACGACGTGCGCTCCCCCATCGCGGTGCGCGCCGGTGACCTGAAGGCGCCGCAGCTCGTCGAGGGCAAGGCGACCGACGCCACCATCGACATCCCGATGATCTCCGGCGAGGACCGCGACGTGAGCATCGCGACCCGCGGCCTGGTCAAGGGCGACGACGTCCGCGGCGAGGTGCGACTGCCGTCGAGCCGCGACGACCTGGTGATCGACGACCCGAACAACTTCCGCTACGACTTCGAGGGCTCGCGCTACTCGACCGTGTGGACCGAGATCATCCCGGACGACCCGTCGGTCGACCTGGACCTGTACGTCACGTACAAGGGCATGAGCCTCAAGGTCGGGCAGGCCGCCACGGCCGGCGCCGCCGAGCGGATCCTCATCCCGACCCTGTACCTGCAGGACGACTACACCGTCCACGTGCAGGCCTACGACCTGGGCGGCGCGGACTCCACCGGGTTCACGCTGCGCACCTTCGTGCTGCCGGAGAAGGGCGACGCGGGCAACCTGACCTTCGCCAACCCCTTCTCGCTGGAGCAGGGCGTGGAGACCAACGTCCCGGGCACCATCTCCGTGGACGACACCTCCGCCCCGTGGTTCGGCAAGGCCACCACCACTCCCCCGAACAACTCCTTCCGCACGCTGGCCGAGACCTACGTGCTGCTGGAGCCGGGTGAGAAGGGCGAGCCGGGTCTGGAGCGCATCGAGGGCCGGGACCGCTACGCCACCGCTGCGGAGATCTCCAAGAAGTTCGGCTCGTCCGACACGGTGTACATCGCCTCGGGCATGAACTTCGCCGACGCGATGTCCGGCACCGCGGCTGCGGGCGCCGGCATCGAGGGCCTGCAGTCCCTGCCGGACGACGCGGACAAGGAGATCCCCGTCCTGCTGACCCGTCCGGACCGCATCCCGCCGCAGACCACCGAGGCCCTGCAGTCCCTCGGCGCGAAGCGCGTGGTGCTGGTGGGTGGCGAGACCGCCATCTCCGAGAAGGTCGCCGACGAGCTGGCCGCCTCCGGCCTGAGCGTCGAGCGCATCTCCGGTGCGAACCGGTACGAGACCAGCGCCAACGTGGCCAAGTCGTTCCGCGGTGACGTGGAGACCCTCTACATCGCCTCCGGTGACGAGAAGAACTACGCCGACGCGCTGGCCGGCAGCGCCCTGGCCGGTTCGCAGGACGTCCCCGTCCTGCTGACCCGCCCGGACCGGGTGCTGCCCACCACCATGCACGCGGTGAGCACGCTCAAGCCGAAGAACATCGTGGTGCTCGGCGGCGAGACCGCCGTCTCGCCGGAGGTGTACGAGACCCTGGGCGCCACCGAGCGCCTGGCCGGCTCGGACCGCTACGGGACGGCCGTGGAGATCGCCAAGGAGTTCCCCGCCAAGAGCGACTTCACGGGCTACGCGACCGGTATGAACTGGCCGGACAGCCTCACCGGTGGCGCGTACGCGGCCAAGGAGGGCGGCCCGCTGCTGCTCACCCGCCCGGACCGCCTGCCCCCGGTGGTGTCGGACTACGTGACGGCGAACCCGACCACGCAGAACGTCATCTACGGCAGCGAGGCGGCCGTCTCGCAGAACGTGGAGGACGCGCTGCGCGGCCTGCTGGGCCTGTGATCCCGATGGGGTGAGCCGCCCTGGCGGTCGGCTCACCCCATCGCGCCCGGGTCGTCCGGGGAGGCACACGAGGGAGGTCCCCCACCTGTTCAGGTGGGGGACCTCCCTCGTGCCGCGGACGGCCGGGTGGCGGCGCACCTCCGGCGGCGCCGCGGCCACAGCGGGAGTGTCCGACTACCGCAGCGGACTCCAGAGCACCAACTCGCCCGCCGATGCGGGGCGCGTGGGCCGCTGCCCCTGGCGCACCGCCTCGACGCCACCCCGGCGACTGGCGGCGAAGACGCGCTGCCCGGCCTCGAGCACCGTGCGGAGGCGCTGGACCTCCGCATCAAGCTCCGCCAGGCGGGCCTCCAAGTTCTCGTTGGCCCGGGTGAGCTCCAGGATGCGGCGGATGCCCTCCAGCGAAACCCCCTCGGAGCTGGAGAGCCGCTGCACCTCGCGCAGGCGCTCGACGTCGGCCTCCGAGTAGCGCCGCCCCCCGCCCCGGGCGCGCGAGGGGGAGACAAGTCCCATGCGGTCGTACTGCCGCAGCGTCTGGGCGTGCATGCCGGTCAGCTCGGCCGCCACCGAGATGACGTAGACCGGGCGGGTGTCCGGCGAGCGGCTCACGACGCAGCGCGGGTGGCGAGACCTGCCCGCGGGTCGGAGTCGTCGGCCGCGCGCAGGGCCTCGATGGCCTCGCGCTGGGCGTCGGAGAGCTCGGCGGGCACCTCCACCTGCACCACGGCGATGAGGTCACCGTTGCCGTTCTTGGTGGGCATGCCCCGGCCGCGGATGCGCAGGCGTCGCCCAGACGGGGTGCCGGGGGCGAGCTTCACCTTGACGCTCTGGCCGTCCAGGGTCGGTACCGCCACCGTGGCGCCCAGGGCGGCCTCGGCGAAGGTGACCGGCAGGTCAAGCACCAGGTTGTCGCCCTCGCGCCGGAACACCGGGTGGGGGCGGACGTGCACGGTGATCATCAGGTCACCGGGCGGGCCGCCGGTCCGGCTGGGGTGCCCCTTGCCCTTGAGACGGATCTTCTGGCCGTCCTTGACCCCGGCCGGGATGCGGATGGTGGTCGAGCTGCCGTCGGGCTGGCGGACGGTGGCCTTGTCGCCGGTCATCGCCTGCCGCAGGTCCACGGTCACCGAGCTCTCGACGTCCTGGCCCTTGGTCGGGGCGCTGCGGGGGCCTGCCCCGCCGGGACCGAAGCCTGCGCCGCCGCCGGGGGCGCCGAAGCCGGCGCCACCGCCCCCGCCGAACATCCGCAGGATGTCCTCGAGGTCCTCGGGGTCGACCGACTGGCCACCACGGCCACCCATGCCGCCCATCCCGGCGCCACCCGGGCCACCGGTGGTGAAGCGCACGCGCTGTCCACCGCCGCCACCGCCGCCGAACATCGAGGAGAACACGTCCTCGAAGCCGTCTGCCCCACCGCCGCCTGGGCCGCCGCCGGCGCTGAAGCGCGCCCCGCCGGCGGCCATCTGGCGAATGGCGTCGTACTGCTCGCGGTCCTCCGCATCGGAGAGCACCTGGTAGGCCTCGCCGATCTCCTTGAAGCGCTGCTCGGCGGCCTCATCACCGGGGTGCTGGTCGGGGTGGTTCTTCCGTGCCAGCTTGCGGTAGGCCTTCTTGATCTCGGCGTCGTCGGCATCGGGCGAGACGCCCAGGGTCTTGTAGAAATCCTTCTCGAACCAGTCCTGGCTCGCCATCACGCCTCCTCGCGAGATCGATGAAGTGGGTGCCTGACCCGCCGCCCGGTCCCCATCACGGGGTGGGCGGCGGGGCTCAGGCCGGGTCGGCCACGGCCACGCGGGCGGCGCGGACCACGCGTTCGCCCACCACAAAACCGGGCTGGAGCACCTGGACGATGGTGGTCTCGGTGGTGCCCTCGGGCAGCTCGGCCTGGGTGTGCATCAGGGCCTCGTGGAGGGTCGGGTCGAAGACCTCGCCCACCGCGCCGACCCGGCGCACTCCGAAGCGCTCCAGGGTGGTCTCGAGCTTGGTGGCGATGGCGGCAAACGGGCCGTCGGTCAGCTCACCGTGCTCGCGGGCCATGTGCACGTCGTCCAGCACCGGGAGGAGCGCCTCCACGACGGTGCCGATGGTGGCATCCTTGTCCTTGGCGCGCTCCCGCTCCATGCGGTTGCGGTAGTTCACGTGGTCGGCCTGCGCGCGGCGCAGGTCCTCCAGGCGCTCGGCGGCCAGCAGCGTGTCGGGGTGGGGCTCGGGCGCGGCCTCGCCGCCCGAGGCGGGCTCGGCCTCGTCGACGAAGGCAGGCGCACCCTCGGCGGTCACTTCGGGCATCTCGGCCTGGTCGCCCACCTGCTCGGGGCGGGACTCCTCCACCAGGCGCTGGGCCTCGGCGTCGAGGTCGTCCTGCGGCTCCTCGGGGCGGTCGGTCTGGTCAGTCATGGGCACCTCCGGGTCTGGGCGTCGGGGGCGGGGCGGTCGGCCCCGCCCCCGATCGTGCATCAACGTCCACCGCGCCGGGCGCAGCGCTCAGCTGCGCCCGGACGGCATCACTTGGACTGGTCGGTCGTGCCCTGGTCGTCGTCCTCGACGACCTCGGCGTCCACCACATCCTCGTCGGCGGCCTGCTCGTCGCCAGCGCCCTCGGCGCCGGGGGCGCCCTGGGCGCCCGCGTCACCGGCCTCGGACTGGGCCGCATACATCGCGGCACCCATCTTCTGGCTGGCCTCGGAGACCGCGGTGGTCTTGGCCTTCAGGTCCTCCGGGTCGGCGTCCTCCTGGGCCACGACGGCCTTGAGGTCGGACAGTGCGGTGTCCACCTCGGACTTCTCCGCCTCGGGAAGCTTGTCGCCGTTGTCGGCAATGAACTTCTCGGTGGAGTAAACGACCTGCTCAGCCTGGTTGCGGGCCTCGGCGGCCTCACGGCGCTTGGCGTCCTCGGCCGCGTGGGCCTCGGCGTCCTTCACCATGCGGTCGATTTCGTCCTTGTCGAGGGCCGAACCGCCGGAGATCGTCATCGACTGCTCCTGGCCGGTGCCACGGTCCTTGGCGGACACGTGCACGATGCCGTTGGCGTCGATGTCGAAGGTGACCTCGATCTGCGGCACGCCACGGGGCGCCGGGGCGATGCCGGTGAGCTCGAAGTTGCCCAGCGGCTTGTTGTCCCGGGCCAGCTCGCGCTCGCCCTGGAACACCTGGATCCCGACGGCCGGCTGGTTGTCCTCGGCGGTGGTGAACACCTCCGAGCGCTTGGTCGGGATGGCCGTGTTGCGCTCGATGAGCTTGGTCATCAGGCCGCCCTTGGTCTCGATGCCGAGGGACAGCGGCGTGACGTCGATGAGCAGGACGTCCTTGCGGTCGCCCTTCAGCACACCGGCCTGGATGGCGGCACCGGCGGCCACGACCTCATCGGGGTTGACGCCCTTGTTGGGCTCCTTGCCGGTGAGCTTCTTGACCAGCTCGGTGACGGCCGGCATGCGGGTGGAACCACCGACCAGCACGACGTGCGAGATCTCGTCGATGGTGACGCCGGCGTCCTTCATGACGGCCTCGAAGGGCTGCTTCGTGCGGTCCAGCAGCTTCTCGGTCATCTGCTCGAACTGGGTGCGGGACAGCGACTCGTCCAGGTGGATCGGGCCGTTCTCCCCCATCGACAGGTACTGCAGGTTGATCGACGTGGAGGTGGAGCTCGAGAGCTCCTTCTTGGCCTGCTCGGCGGCATCGCGCAGACGCTGCATGGCGATCTTGTCGTTCGACAGGTCCACGCCGGTGGTGTTCTTCACGCTGGTGAGCAGGTGCTGCACCACCGCGTCGTCCCAGTCGTCGCCACCGAGCTTGTTGTCACCGGAGGTCGCGCGCACCTGGATGGTGGAGAAGCCGTCCTCGGGGTCCTTGCCCACCTCGAGCAGCGAGACGTCGAAGGTTCCGCCACCGAGGTCGAAGACGAGGATGAGCTCGTCCTCCTTGCCCTTGTCCAGGCCGTAGGCCAGGGCGGCGGCAGTGGGCTCGTTGATGATGCGGAGCACGTTGAGGCCCGCGATCTCGCCGGCCTCCTTGGTGGCCTGGCGCTCGGCGTCGTCGAAGTAGGCCGGCACGGTGATGACCGCGTCGGTGACGTCCTCACCCAGGTAGGCCTCCGCATCGCGCTTCAGCTTCTGCAGGGTGCGGGCGCTGATCTCCTGCGCGGTGTACTTCTTGCCGTCGATCTCGGTGGTCCAGTCCGTGCCCATGTGGCGCTTGACGGAGCGGATGGTGCGGTCGACGTTGGTGACGGCCTGGCGCTTGGCCACCTCGCCGACGAGGACCTCCCCGTTCTTGGAGAACGAGACGACGGACGGCGTGGTGCGGCCGCCCTCGGCGTTGGCGATGATCTCCGGCTCCCCACCATCGAGGATGGCCATGGCGGAGTTGGTGGTACCCAGGTCGATACCGATTGCGCGTCCCATGCGGGAACCTCCTGCGAGTAGTCGCGGTTGAGTTGATGCGGAGCAACTCTGGGGTTCGCCTGGCCGGGTGGTCAAGACGGGGCTCACCAAAGTTGCGTCTGATGGACTCAACCCACGACGCCACGGGTTCATTCCCCGCACCGTGGTGTGACCTGCGTCACGGCGTGCCTGTAGGTTCTCGCGCGATCTGTCAGCGGTGCAGTGCTGTGGCCTGCGGCGCGACGACTAAGACGCGGGCCCGGATTCTCACTAGGTTGTCCGGTTCCTCAGCGACGGAGCTGTTGTGACACCTATTGGCACATCAGCTCCTAGCGAAGCTCTGGATCGACAATGTGCAACGAACGCTGCTCCTCGGTCGATCGAAGGTTCTCTTGCCGCCCTCGAAACTATTGACGATCGCCTTGCTCGCGATTGAGAAGTTCTTCGAACTCGGAGATGACGAGGGATCCCTGAGGCCCCTCGAGGGCCACCTGCGTCAGCAGGATGCTCACCTCGCCGCGATCAGGGTTCACACGCCCAAAGGTGCCGGCCCCTCCCGACCACCCGTAGCTGCCGTCGGAGCGCACGCTTCCTCCGAACCCCCACCCTTCGCCGCCGTCAAGGAAGAAGCCGGCCCAACGCCGCTGCGACGCGGTGAGATGGTCGGTCAGGAGAAGGGTCACCAGGTGTTCGGGGAGCACCTGGTGACCGCGCCGCTGACCGCCGTCGAGCAGCATCTGTCCGAAGGCGCGCCAGTCGTCGGCGGTTCCGATCAGGCCTCCCGCCCCGTCGGGGAACGACGGCGGTCGTGAGTACAGCCCCTCGGGCGGATCGATGAGTTGAAGCGGTAAACGGGCATCGTCAGTACGTCCATAGCGGCTTGCGAACCTGGGGAGTTCTGCTGGCGGGACCCACCAGCGCGCATCCTGCATTTCCAACGGCTCGAGGAGGCGTTCGGCCATCAGTACGTCCAGTGACTGGTCGCCGACCCGCTCCAGCAGGAGTCCCAGCAGGGTGCTACCCGTGTTGTACGTCCAGCCGACTCCGGGCTGGTGCGCAAGTGGCAGTCGTCCCGCAGCCTTCAGGAAGGATTCCCTGTCCAGAGACCGTGGTTCCGGGCCCTCCTGGAGTTCGGTCATGAGCGCCTCGGTGAACGGCGACTCGAAATCGGTGGTGAACCCGAGCCCTCCGCGCATGGTGAGCAGGTCCTGCACGTTCACCGGTCGGTGCGCCGGCTCCGTCTCCGATAGGGGCCCGCCCGGGTTGATGAGGACGCGCTGACCGGACAGCTCCGGGAGCCAGCTTTCGATGGGCGAGTCAAGATCGAGGCTGCCGTCTGCCACGAAGGAGAGTGTGAGGGCCGCGGTGAACGGCTTGCCGAGGGAGTCCCAGTGGAACAGCGTCTGAGAAGACATCGGGATGCGGAACTCGAGGTCCTGCACCCCGACGGCAGCAATGTCGGTGTGCCCGTGCCGGGAGCGCAGTGCCACGGCCCCGGGAAGGATTCCCGCATCGACCTGTTCTTGGAGCATTCTGCGGATCTGTTCCATCCGTGCAGTGTCCCATGATGGGTGGAGGGCTTCACGGGCCTGTCAGGACTTTTCACCGGGAGCGAGCCAGGCCGACCGCCGGGTTCCCGCTGTCCGGGGTCCGTAGATCCTGCGCCCTGCTCGTGGCTATGCGGTCAGGGGTAGTCCGAACGTTGGGAAGTGCGATGCGTCGAGGAAGCTGTGCATCGCGGAAATCTTCCTGTTGTCCACCCGGAGCACGTCGATCGAGAGTGCGGTGAACGGTCCGGCCGGGGACGGTGCGATGTAGTTGGCTATGGCGGGTGCTCCGTTGGCGCGGGTCTCCATGAGGTGCCAGTATCCGATATTTGCCGGATCGAGCAGGTAGGCGTAGAACTCGTGAATCTCGGGGCGTCCCACGCAGGGATCCTCGGGTGGCATGCTGAGGCGGGCGTCGGCCGTGAAGAGCTCGACAACCGCGGTGATGTCACCCCTCCCGTGGGCCTCGAGGTAGGCGCGGACGAGCTGCGCGACCGCTGGAGCGTCATCCGCTTCGAGGTGTGGCGCGAAGTCCGCTCCGAGGCGGCGGGTCCTGGCGCGTGCACGTTGGAGCAGGCTGTTCACGGCGGTGGGCGGGCAGTCCAGCAGTTTCGCGGTCTCAGCCGTGTCGAACTCGAGGAGGTCCCTCGCGATGAGCACGGCGCGCTGACGGACGGGAAGATCGAGCAGAGCGGCCATCACCTCGAGTGAGGTCGACTCCTTCCGTGCAACGAGTTCTGCGGGATCGACATGGTCCGGATGCGGAGAGATACCTCCTTCGGTCTCGAGGATCTCGGCGACCGAGGCGTGGGGGCCGGTGCGTCGCTCGTGACTCTTCAGGAAGTCCAGGCAGGCGTTGGTCGCGATGCGGTAGAGCCAGGTGCGTCCGCTGGCACGTCCGTCGAACTGTGCTCGGGAGCGCCACGCGCGCAGGTAGGTTTCCTGCGCGAGCTCCTCCGCGTCGGTGAAGGACCCGGTCATCCGGTAGCAGTGAGCGACGATCTCGCGCCGATGCGCGTCGAACAGAGCGCCATACTCCGCCTCGACCGACGCCTTCTCGCTCTGCCCCGCGCTCATGGGTGCGTAAATGAGTGGTGCTCGTGACTGATCTGCCAAGTCCCCTCGCGTCGTCGCAACCCGAATGAGAGTCGCAGTCGGCGACTGGGGTTCTGCGCGAGATCGTCGGGGGTGCCGCACCGTAGCAGTGCCCAGGCGAAACCGTGATCGTCGCCGTGTTCGACGTGGAGCTCGGTGATCTCGAAGCGAGCACCGGTACGGACCCACTCGAAGAAGGGGTACCAGCTCGCGGTGTAGTCGTCCAGTCCCCGGCGACCTTGTTCGGGTCCGGGGACGTCGAACATGACGATGTCGTCACTGTGGTGCGCGAGGGTACCGTCGAGGTCTTCTTCCTGGACGGCGCGGGCCCACTCGGTGATGAGAGTGCGGATATCTGGCTCGTTCATGGCGTCAGCTCCATCGCGGCAATCCCGGTCTCCGGGTCTACGGGGAACGAGACGTGTTGGTGCACCATTCTCCATCCGTTCTCCGTGCGGCGGAAGACCCGAGTGCCGCGTGACCAGGAAACCATTATGGTCCCGTCGGCGTTCGTCGATGCCATGCGGTTCAAGCCCCAGGCGACGGCCAGATCCTCGCGAACCATGACCTGGAGGTCGGGCACCGTCCATGAAAAATCATCACCCTGGTAGTCGAACCCCTGGCGGCACTCCTCGCGGATCTCGGTGACGTCGGTGTGCTGAAGCGGGGGCGAATGCTCGTAGGAGATGATGCTGGGGGCGATCGGGGTCATCGTCGCGTCGAGGTCCTTTCGGGCGCTCGCCGCGAACCACTCCTCATGGAGCTCGCGTATCTCGCGTTCAGCCTGGGAGTCTCGGGTGTTCATGGCGGTCCTCGTCTCTCGTTTCGGAAGTTCCGGGTCGCAGGTACAGACGATCGGCGGCGCTGGATTCATCGGCCTCCCCGTCGATGATCAGATGGGCACGTGACTGCTCCCACGTCGTCGCGACCTTGTCGCCGGCGACGGTGCAGTACCGGAGGAACACGTCGCGTCCGCCCACAGGTCCATCGTGCCCGTCTGACAGATGCGCCCGAAATCTGACACGCACTGGCCAAGAAACCCGGAACTGGCCAACTTGTGCCGGAACCTACACGGAATCTCTTACCCGGCCGGAGCGACAAGGGGAGTTAGGCTGTCTGTGCGTCTCCTACGTCGATGCTCGCCAGCCTACACCCCCGTGTCAAGCGGAGGTAAGGGCGGCGCGCCCGCCGTGGTTGTCGGTTCTCATTAAAGATGTCGTTGTCTCACTAAGGATGTCGTAGGTGTGTCGCTGTCTCACTAGAGATGTCGCGGCGAGGATGCTGGTTCTGAGGCAGAGGACACCAGCGTCCACGTCGAGGCCTCATACGTGACCTCGGCCGGCATGCACGTCACCGAGCAGATGGGCTCGGTGGACGACCTTGTGGTGGCACTAGCGAAGCCCGTGCGACGTATCCGGTCCCACCGCGGACAGAAGCATCGGCCCGGGCTCTTCTGGTCCGCGACGACCGGGGATCACGTGCCGTACGAGAGCTGGCTGGAGCTCGATCGGAGTTGAGTCCCGCATAGTGGTGTAGCGCGGTGGCCACGATGTGCCCGGACATGGGTGCGGTCACCGTGTGATCCTTCGAGTCAACCTTCCACAGAATCCTCGAACGGAGTCATCACGATGACCGCACCTCACATTGTGGACCCTGCCGGCCTGCTGAGCGAAGCCCTGGCCGAAGCCTCGCCGGACCTGATGCGCCACTTGCTGCAGCAGACCATCAACGCCCTGCTGTCCGCAGACGCCGACGCGGTGGTCGGCGCCGAGTACGGCCGCCCCAGCACGACCCGTACCGCCCAGCGCAACGGGTACCGTCACCGCGACCTGGACACCCGCGTGGGCACGATCGACGTGGCCGTTCCCAAGCTCCGCACCGGGACCTACTTCCCCGAGTGGCTGTTGGAACGCCGCAAGCGGGCCGAAACCGCGCTGATCACCGTCGTGGCCGACTGCTATCTGGCCGGGGTGTCCACCCGCCGCATGGACAAGCTGGTCAAGACCCTCGGTATCGACGGCCTGTCGAAGTCCCAGGTCTCGCGGATGGCCGCCGAACTCGACGAGCACGTCGAGGAGTTCCGGCACCGGCCCCTGGACACCGCCGGGCCGTGGACCTTCATCGCGGCCGACGCCCTGACCATGAAGGTCCGTGAAGGCGGCAGGGTCATCAACACCGTCGCGTTGATCGCCACCGGGGTGAACAACGATGGCCACCGCGAAGTCCTGGGCCTGCGCGTAGCAACCGGAGAGACCGGGGCGGCATGGAACGAGTTCTTCGCCGACCTCGTCGCCCGCGGCCTGACCGGTGTGCAGCTCGTGACCTCTGACGCCCACACCGGTCTGGTCGAAGCGCTGCGGGCCAACCTGCCCGGCGCGACCTGGCAACGCTGCCGCACGCACTACGCAGCCAACCTCATGTCGGTCACTCCCAAGAGCATGTGGCCAGCAGTCAAGGCCATGCTGCACAGCGTGTACGACCAGCCCGACGCCCCCGCGGTGGACGCCCAGTTCGACCGGCTCCTGGACTACGTCCAGACCAAGCTTCCCGAGGTCCACGCCCACCTGGACGCCGCTGAGGCCGACATCCTCGCGTTCACCAATTTCCCGAAGGACGTGTGGTCCCAGATCTGGTCGAACAACCCCGCCGAACGCCTCAACCGTGAGATCCGCCGCCGCACCGACAGTGTCGGGATCTTCCCCACCCGCCAGGCCGTGGTCCGTCTCGTCGGGGCCGTCCTGGCCGAGCAAACCGACGAATGGGCCGAAGGCCGCCGCTACCTGGGCCTGGACCTCCTGGCCCGCTGCCGCATGCACCTCATCCCCACCCCCCAGGAGGACACCACCACGACCACCGAGCTACCCGCCCTCACCGCCTGACAAACCACCCCACGACCCGAAGGACACCGCTACACCACTACCCGGGACTTGACCGACCGGCGCAAGCTTCGAAGAGGTAGCACTCAACTGGCAGCACTTCGAGGGGGATCAGCCCGCATGAGCCTTTTCGAGGTCCGCGTCGGTGAGCGCGTCTGGCTGGACGGCCAACCATGGCTCGTTGAGGAACTCAGTGGGGCGTCAGCGCTGATTCGCCATGGCTCGACCTTTCATCGAGTTGCACTGGAACGCCTGCGCTCCGCCGTACCGCTGGGGGGTGACGCGACCGAGCGCCCGCTGGAAGACACTGAGTCTTGGAGCGCGGCCGGGAAGGCAGATCAGAGCAAGGCTCTCCACCGTGCTCGAGTCGTGGAGGAGATCCTCCGCTCGGAATCGAGGGCCGCGGTGACTGCTGCTGCAGATGCCGAGGGAGTGTCCGTCCGGACGATCCAACGCTGGATCACCGCTTATCGGGACGCCGCAGCCCCCGGGCTACTGGACCTGGTCGTCCTTCGTGCGGATCGCGGACCGAATATCCACGGGGCTCGGTTGTGTTGGCGGGCGAGTGCGGGTACCTTATGAAAGGAAACCATTTCGTATCGAAAGGACGGGGCATCGTCATGACAGAGGGCTCAGGTGGACTCGGAGGATCGTCAGGTCGCCCTGTCAATGCTGAACTGACGCCGGCGATCATGGAGGCGGTGCTGTCTCTGCTCGCGGACGAGGGCTACGCCCGGCTGACCACCGCTGCGGTCGCGAAGCGGGCCGGGGTGTCCACAGCGACGCTGTACCGCCGATGGCCCTCCAAGCGGGAGCTCCTGCTGGCCGCGGCTGGTCAGATCGGCGAGGCCGAGGCGGACGACGTCGACACCGGCACAGTGGAGGGAGACCTGCGCGCGCTGCTGGCCCATAAGCGTGCTGTGCTCTCCGGCAGGATCGGCGCGACACTCGTCGCGCTCGTCGGCGAGTCGGCGCATGACCGAGAACTCGCCGCGATCGTGCGCACCAGCATCCTCGAACCGACGCGGGAGCACCTGGAGGCGATCTTCGACCGTGCTGCCGCACGGGGCGAGGCCGTGGGAGCCGATGCCGCATCCGCGGCGCACCTGGTCGTGGGGACGGTCTTGGCCCGCGTCGCTTTCGCGGAAGGCGCAGGACACGACGACCTTCTGCCGGGCAGCGACGTGACACTCCTGATCCAGGCCATCGCCGGTGACACCGCCCAACCGGGTCCCGGCGGAAGGGCCCGGAGGCGATGACGATGGAGCAGACCGTGGTGATGACCGGAGCGAGCCGCGGGATCGGCCGCACGGCGGCGCGCCGCCTGCTCGCCGGTCGCCCGCAGGCGCATCTGGTGCTGCTGAGCCGTACCGTCCCGCAGGCATTGGTCGACGAGTTGCGAGCAGCCGGCGGGTCGGTGACTGTCATCCGCGCCGACCTGTCCTCTCTGCGCAGCGTGAGTGAGGCGGCTGACGAGGTGGTGGAGCTGGTGCATCCCGGCCGCCTGCCACCGATCGGAGCGCTGGTCTGCAACGCCGGGGTGCAGCTGACGAACGCACTGACCGAGACCGTGGACGGCTTCGAGGCGACCTTCGCGGTCAACGTCCTGGCCAACCACGTCCTGCTGCGGAGGCTCCAGGGGCACCTGCCTCCCAGCGCGCGGGTCGTCGTGACGGTCAGCGACACGCACTTCGGCGACCTGAGGCACAACCTCGGCATGGTGCCGGGCCCGCTGTGGCACCCGGTCGAGACGCTGGCTCGGGTCGCCGCGTTCCCCGACCCGAGCGGCAGCACAGCGGGGCGGGCCGCCTACTCGACCAGCAAGCTCGCCGCCATCTACCTCGTGCACGAATACGCGCGCCGACTCCCGACCGGCTTGACGATCACCTCGTTCAACCCGGGCTTCGTGCCCGGCACCGACCTCGCACGCGATGCCGATGCCATCTCCCGGTTCGCCATGCGACGGGTCATGCCCCTGCTGACGCTCACTCCGCTGGCGACCTCCCCCAGCCTGGCAGGGCGGTTCCTGGCAGACGCGGTACTCGGCACCGTCTCGGCCCCGACCGGCGCGTACATCGACCGTGACCGAGTGGCTGCATCATCGCCGGCGTCCTATGACCGGCAGCGCGAGCGTGAAGCCTGGGAGGCGGTCGAAGCGCTCACAGCCCGGTTCCTCCCCTCCGATGCTGACCCGAACCCAGGAAGGGAGAACCGATGAGAACGATCGTCATCACCGGAGCCAGTGACGGCATCGGCGCGGCAGCCAGCCGACAGCTCGCGGAGACCGGCGCACGGCTGATCCTCGTAGGGCGTTCGCCGGAGAAGACCAGCGCGGTCGCCGCCGCCACCGGTGCCGAGCACTATGTCGCCGACTTCGCCAGGCTCGACGACGTACGCCGCCTCGCCGGCGAGCTGAACGAGGTCTGCGAGCGGATCGACGTGCTGGCGAACAACGCGGGCGGCATGTTCTCCGGACCGACAGTCACCCAGGACGGCTTCGAGAAGACCTTCCAGATCAACCACCTCGCCCCGTATCTGCTCACGCACCTGCTGATCGACAAGTTGCTCGACAGCCGCGCGGCCGTTGTCAACACCTCCAGCATCGGCGCGAGACTGTTCGGCCACATCGACCTCGAGGACCTGAACAACTGGGAGGGGTTCTCACCGAACAAGGCCTATGGCGACGCCAAGCTCGCCAACATCCTGTTCACCAAGGAGCTGCACGAGCGCTTCCACGGCCGGGGCCTCTCCTCAGTCGCATTCCATCCTGGCAATGTCGCGACGAACTTCGCCTCGGACACAGACAGCTACTTCCAACGCGTCTACCACGGCGCGCTCAGGGCGTTCCTGATCTCCCCAGAGCAGGGAGGAGCACGCCTGCGGCACTTCATCGAGGGTCAACCGGGCCGGGCGTGGACATCGGGGGAGTACTACGGTGCACCGGGCCGGATCGGCCGCACGAACAGGCAGGCCTACGACGCCGGTATCGCGGTTGAGCACTGGCGGCGAAGCGCGGCCATGCTCAGCATCGACTGGTGAAGAGCATGCGCCCACAATCCCTCGGCTGCAAGTGAGCGGTCTCAGTGACCTTGATCCCTGATCGGAACCAGATGGCTGTACGTACCGGAACGCGGTGGAGTTTAGGTTCAACGTGTGATCGACGGTCGATTACCGGGCATGCTGGACTTCAGTTCATCTGTGGTCGAGTGGCCCAGGCGTTGACATTGCATTGCTGCTCGGTGTGGTCGCCCGCAGCCACGACTGTTCCGTCGGCGCGCAGCCCAAGCGAGTGTCTCGCTCCGGCTGCGATCGCTGTGATGCCGGTCCATGACTGGACATCGCACTGGCCGAACTGGTTGTCGCCCGTTCCGAAGACCCTTCCGGTCTGGCTCAGCGCGAGCGTATGGACGGAGCCGGCCGCCACTGAGGTGATGCTTCTCCACGATGACACCTCGCACTGGCCTCTGCTGTCGTCGCCGACGGCGACGACGGTGCCGTCTTCGTGTAAGCCGACGGTGTGCAGGTAGCCGGCAGAGACCCCGGACACGTGTGTCCACCGGGCGACGTCGGTCTGCCCTCGCTGATTGTTGCCAGTTGCGAGGGCTGTGCCGTCGCGTCGAACTGCGACTGTGTGCCAGTCGCCGCACGCGATCGCGACGATCCCGCTCCACAACTGCACGTCACACTGTCCTTCCGCGGTGCGACCGGTGGCGACGACCGATCCGTCGGCACGTAGCCCCACGGTGGTCCTCCAGCCGGCGGCTATTGCCGTGATCTCGCGCCACTGCGTGACGGCGGTCTGCCCGGCGTCGCTCCAGCCGGTAGCAAGTGCAGTCCCATCGGCTCGGAGCCCCATTGTGTGAGACTTGCCGGTATTGCGGGCCGTGTGGACGCTGCCAGCGGCTACGGCGATGACGTCGGACCAGGGTAGGACGTCACACTCGCCGGCTTGATTGTTGCCAGTGGCAATCACGGTCCCGTCCTCGCGTCGCAGCACTGAGTGCCGGTTCCCGACCGCGAGTACGGTGCGCACGTGGACCTCCTCCGCGGTTCTCGTCGCCACCTGATCGTAGGCCGTCATACCAGTCGTTGCGGCAACGCCCGTCTCGTGGCCCCAGCGCGACGTGGCAACGTTACCGACCTCGGAACTCGGACGAGCTCCAGCACTCCCGCGACCGTAGTGACAGCTCTGGTGCTCGCAGTCGTTCGAGAGCTTGTGATCGTCCCGATCTCCCACATGGGAGCGCCGGAGGGACGGTGAGCGAGCACCGACCTATGGACATAGCTCTCCAAAGGTGATTCGGCTACGGAATGCGGTGGAGATCCGGTTCAACGTTTGATTCGGCGCGTTTGCGCTCTAACTTCTGCTAGCGGTGGCCTTCGCTAGTTCTTCAGTGCGCACTAGTGCGACCGCACGATGGGGAAATTCTGTAGGACACGCCTAAGGTAGGATTGGGTTCCTTGCATTCGCGCCAGGGCAACGCGCTGCCACCGCGAACCCGACCGCTGGGCAGGTTGCGGAGTCACCTAAGTCCTCAGCGGTCCCGCGTGCCCGTTAGGAGATCGGACTGGTGCCGGTGTGCCTAGATACGGTTGAGCGAATCCAGTATTGACAAGTGGCTTGGGCAAACATGCTGAATAATCGTGAACTTGCGTCCGTGATCTTGATCGCGTCGCTGGTCGTGCTCGCAATGGTGCTGCCTAAATGGCGCGGCGTCGCTCTCCCTGCTCTCAGAACTTTTGCGAGCTCTCTCTTCAAATGGGCGGTGCTCCGCGTCTTTGGGCTCTTAATCGTTTGGGTCGCACTATGGGTCGTGCTCGCGTGGCTCCTCGGCATCTGGCAGATGAAGCTACTGAAGGACACCGTCGTCATCGTGGTTGGTGTTGGCTTCCCGCTCCTCTTCAAGTCCATAGGAGCGAAGTCCGGCGTTGAGATCCTCGACCATGTCCGTCGCGAGACCCTCACGCTGTCCACGCTGTTCCTGTTCTACCTGAACCTGGAATCGTTGCCACTGTGGGGCGAGCTGATCGCGCAACCGGTCATCTTTCTCCTGGCGGCGATGACGGCCTTTGCTCAGCATGACGAGAAGGGGCAGCGAGTACTCGGGTGTTTCTCTATCCCGCTCGTGTTGATCGGACTGGGCCTGCTCGCATGGACCACCGCCCAGACCTTGAACAAGTGGGACGAGCTCGTCTGGCCAGACCTACTGGCTCCGTTGGCGCTCTCAGTGTGGCTCCCGTTCGCGATGTTCCCTTACCTCTACGCAGTGGCGTTCTACGCCGCGACTGAAGTGATCTTGAAGCGGCTCCTGTGGACAAACGAAGAGTTGCCAGTACGTGCACGCTTAGGAGTCTACGCAGGGCTACACGGATCTGTGCGCTGGGCGAAGGAACTGACCGGCCGCTACAATGACGTGGCGCGGGCAACAACATTTAGGGGAGCGCTGTCAGAGATGCGCGACTTCCGACACGACGTGACCCGACGCGAGCAACTCGAAGCTGATCGGCTTTCCGACCTGGAGACCTTCTCAGGCCAGGCCGGGGTTGACGAAACAGGGGCTCAACTCGACCGTAGAGAGTTCTACGGCACCAAACGCGCTCTGCAGTTCATCCATACTGCCCAGGCTCTCCGGTACGAACGGCGGGGAGAGACGTTTTGGGATGACCTCACCGACATGGTGATCAGCCCCGTGTCGAAGTGGGGCTTACCAGATCAGCACGGCATTGTCGTTCAGACGACGAACGACAAGAAGAAGTGGCGGGCGTGGCGTCGCTTGCCGTCAGGCTGGGTGCTCGGGATCGGTGCAACCGGGCGCTTTGGAGAGTATCGGTATGCCGGTGCGGAACCGCCCACGACGTGGCCAGGAGCGTCCGACGAGTGGACCGACTCTGCCATCGCGTTGGGTCCCGTCGATTGGGATCGGAACGACGGTCCCAGGTTGTGACGATGGCTTTGCCCCGGCGTTACTGTTACGCTTGAGCGATGACCGGCCTATCAGGTGAGACGGCTTTGCCGAGTTCGCAAGCTGAGGTTATTCGGCTACTGAACGTGGTGGAGTTCCGGTTCGCTTTATAACCTCTGGCGTCCATGACAGGTTGCGCACAGACCTTATTCTGCGCCCCTTTGACGCCGCCCAGAGACCAAGCTGATCAAGCGAACGGATAAAGTGAGCATGGGGGAGGAGCCTCGACATGAGTCTGAAAGATGAACTGGATGCGTACGTCCAGAAGACCGTCGACGAGCAGTGGGAGCGTCGCGCAGGCCAGAAGGTGCCCGACGCCGATGACCTTCCGCTGAAGAACCTTGCTGTCGAGCTCGACGCAACCGTCCTCTACGCGGACCTTGCGTCGTCGACGAAGATGGTCAAGGGTCACAATGACTGGTTCGCTACGGAAGTCTACAAGAGCTATCTCTACTGTGCAGCCAAGATCATTCGAGCGCGGGGCGGCATCATCACCGCCTACGACGGGGACCGCGTCATGGGTGTGTTCATCGGAGACTCGAAGAACACCGACGCTGCGAAGTGCGGGTTGCAGATCAACTGGGCATCGAAAAAGATCGTGGCAGCGAAGATCGCCGAGAAATACCCGAAGAGCACCTTCGTGCTCAAGCAGCGGGTTGGCATCGATACCTCGAAGCTTTTCGTCGCCCGAACAGGCATCCGAGGCAGCAATGACTTGGTGTGGGTCGGGAACGCGGCAAACAATGCGGCGAAGCTGGCCGCGCTTGATCCTCGTTACCGGCTCTTCAGAGTTGAGTGTGGGCGCGCCGCTGGCGCGGGGTAGCTGGAGGTAGACGTCGAGGTCCCCGATGATGAGCGGACTTCTACCCCCGCTGATCTCAAGGACCTCGACGATGCCCAACCATAGTTGCGTATGCCCTGACGCGCTCGATCGCTGCGACCGATGCGACCTTCTCCTCGACTTCCCCAGCCTCCACCTCGTGGCGGTCACCAAGGCCCGAGCGGGACTGGTCCTTGAGGTCGAGTCCTGCGACCCGGTCGCCGGCTGCCCGGGCTGCGGTGTCGTCGCAACTGGCCACGGCCGGATCACGATCGAGATGATCGACGCTCCCTGGGCCGGACGGCCGGTGCGGATCCGGTGGCGCAAGCGCCGCTGGATCTGTCTCGAGAGCGTTTGCGCGGTGACGACCTTCGTCGAGCAGGACCCGGAGGTCTGCGCCCCGCGGGGCCTGCTGAGCACGCGCGCGATCCGCTGGGCGATCGGACAGCTCCGGCGCGTGGGAGCGACGATCCAGGGCCTGGCCCGCCAGCTCGGCACAACCTGGAACACGCTCTGGTCCCAGGTCCAGCCCGTCCTGGCCCAGGCCGCAGGCGATCCATCCAGGTTTGAGGGCGTTCAGGTCCTGGGCGTGGACGAACACATCTGGCACCACCGGGACCCGCGCAGGCGCGGACCGAAGGAGCTCACCGGGATGGTCGATCTGACTCGCGGCACCCACCCCACCGCCAGACTCCTCGACCTCGTCCCCGGCCGATCCGGCAAGGCCTACCGAGACTGGCTCGACGAGCGCGGCGAGGAGTTCCGCAAGCGGGTCGAGATCGCGACGCTGGACCCGTTCCAAGGCTACAAGAACGCGATCGATGACCAGCTCGAGGATGCCACCTGCGTGCTGGACGCCTTCCACATCGTGAAGCTCGCCGGGGCTGCAGTCGATGACGTCCGCCGCCGGATCCAGCAGGAGACCCTCGGCCACCGAGGCCGCAAGGGCGACCCCCTCTACGGGATCCGTCATGTTCTCCGCGCCGGACGGGAACGCCTCACGCCGCGCCAGCAGACCCGTCTGGCCAGCGCATTCGCGGCCCACCCCGATCACGTCGCGGTCGAGGTCGCCTACCAGTGCGCCCAGGACCTCCGAGACGTGTTCCACCAGCCCACGCACGCGCAGGGTCGTCGACTGGCCGAGCAGCTGATCGAGAAGCTGCCATCCTGCCCGATCCCCGAGATCGCGCGATTGGGGAAGACGCTACGCCGGTGGAAGACCGCGTTCCTTGCCTACTTCGACACCGACGGCGCGAGCAACGGGGGCACCGAGGCCGTCAACGGGATCATCGAACTCGGCCGCCGCATCGCCCGCGGATTCCGGAACTTCGAGCACTACCGCCTCCGAATGCTCCTCATCGCCGGCGGGCTCGACGCCTCACCCCACACTTAACTCTGAAGAGCCTCGTTACCCGACCTACATCACCGCCGACGTCTACAGCAAGCTGAACGAGACCTCGAAGCTCGGGGGCGACCCGAAGCGGAACATGTGGACTGACCTCGGTACCTCCGACATGGGCTATCAGATCTACGGGTCGACGTTCTGGTGGTCGGTCTGACGCCGGATCTCAACTGAGGGAGCTGATCCAGTCGTCCATCGGAGGGATGATGGGATTTCCCTGGTACACGGTTCCGATGCTGGACGTCCACTGCGGGCGTAGCAGGCTCTTGTTGTTCTCGTTCAGGTTTGAGTAGAAGACGTCGCCGACGACGATCGGGCTCGATCCCCAGCCACGCCCCGCCAGGTGCGCCAGATGTGCTGCCCTGTTGACGACGTCGCCCATGTACACGACGTCGTTGATCGTGCTGCCGCTGTACCCCGCCTTGATCATGAGGACCCGCCCGTATTCGACACCTATGCCGATGCTGAGCTGGGTGATCCCTGCCTTCTCGTAGTGGTGGTTGAGGAGCTTCAGGAGGGTATTGGCCTGCGCCGCGATGGCGAACACATCGTCGATGTGGTTGACCTGCGTCGTCTTGTAGGACGCCCACACGCAGTCGCCGACGATATTCGGCTCTTCACAGATGAGGGTGTAGGTGGGGTCTGAAGCCGCCGGTCTCGAGCAGGCTGCGGGCGATGTAGTTGGTGAGGTTGCGGAAGCCGAGGGCGGAGCCGCGGAGGTGTTCCAGGCGTCCGTTGAGGGCCTCGGTGGGCCCGTTGGATGTGCCGGGCCGGTCGAAGTAGGCGAGCACGTCGGCGGCGCGCTTGGCCAGGGTCCGGCCCAGCGTGGTGAGCTCGACCAGTGGCTGCGGGATGCCGGCGCCCAGGTCTGTGATCAGTTTGTCCATCAACTCCCGGCCCTGGCGCCGGTCCTGGTGCCGGTAGGCGGCGATCATGCGCTGGTAGATCCCCCAGGTCGCCTCGACCTCGAGGTGTTCCTCTGCCGCGAAGAGCGCGTGCAGGCGGTCGTTCTGCTTGTCGGTGAGCAGGTCCGCGCCGGTGTGCAGGGTTCGGCGGGCCTTGTAGAGCGGGTCGTCCTTGAATCCTCGGTGGCCGTGGATCATGAGCTGGACCCGGCGTCGGCACGCATCCAGGGCGTCGCCGGCCAGTCGAACGACGTGGAAGGGGTCCATCACCGCGACCGCGTCGGGGACCTCCTCGGCGGCGGCGGTCTTGAAGCCGGTGAACCCGTCCATCGCGACCACCTCGACCCTGTCGCGCCAGGGCTGGTCGCGGTCGGCCAGCCAGGTCTTGAACACGGCCTTGGAGCGGCCTTCGACCATGTCCAGTAGCCGGGCCGGGCCAGTGCCGTCGCGAACCGGGGTGAGGTCGATGATCACGGCCGGCGTACTTGTCGCCCTTGCGGGTGTGGCGCCACACGTGCTCGTCTACGCCGAGGACACGCACCGAGTCGAACCGGGCTGGGTCATCGATCAAGACCCGCTTGCCTTCGGCCAGGACCGCGTCGTTCGCGGTGTTCCAGGCAACACCGAGGCCTTCGGCGACGCGAGACATCGTCAAGTGCCCGACCACGATCCCTTCGAGTGCCCACCGCAGCCCGGCCCGGGAGATCTTCGCTCGTGGTTCAGCCGCGGCGGTGGTGTCCTGCCGCCACACATGACCGCACCCGGCGCACCGGTACCGGCGGATCGTGACCAACAGAGTCGTGGGGCGCCAGCCCAGCGGTTCATGGGCCAGTTCCCGGGTCACGGTGTCACGCGGGACACCCTGACAACCGCACCGCCGGCACCACTGGTCCGGCTCCACGACCCGGCAGGCCAGCACGGCACGGTCGGGTTCGAGCCGTTGGCCCACTGCTTCCAGGCCGAGCACGTCCAGACGGCAGTCAGGTCAGGGTGGTCGAACAAATCAGCGCGGCCACCGACGGTAGCGTCGTACATGTCGAGGTCTTTCGAGATGGGCGTGTAGGAACCTCCATCCTCGGAAGACCTCGACCCCTACCCCCACACCGACGCGCCACCCGACCGCGCGACATGCCCTACACCCTCATCTATGAAGAGCCGTCAAAGATGGATCTCACACTCTTGGCCTCCCAGGCGTCTACAGGACATGACACGGTCACCACAGACGGCTCAGGCCATTCCCTTTTCGACGACGTGCGACCAGATCGCCTGGGAGCAGACGAATCCCGACGGCACACGATCGGCCACGCTGGTGGGTACGCGGCAACCAGGGGTCACGTTCACGTACGCGTTCTTCATCCCGGCGGGCGTCTGGGACCAGCCGCATTCCCACCTCAGCGATGCCCGCCTCGTGGTCGCTCGTGGGGAACTGCGCTTGGGGTACGGGCACCGACTGGACCGCGACGCGGCGACACAGCACCCAGTGGGCAGCTTCCTCCATGTCCCGGGAGGCGCAACGCATTTCGACGGGGCCGAGGTCGACACGATCTTGATCGGCACGGCGGTCGGTCCATGGTCGACGGACTACGCGAACATCCGGCCTCGCTGAGCTCGCCGCCGGGAGAGGCAGCTGAGGATGCACGCCGGCCCGTCGGGCGTTGGCGGAGGGCAACACCCGTGCTCCGGACGGTCCACGCGTGCGAAAGGCCGTTGCAGCTCTGCTCGCCAGCGCCCTACTTGAGTCCGACTTTGGTTGCCTCGCCGGGCGCGGCGCTCAAGAGGGAGGACACCAGCCCGGGAAACCGCGCTTCGAGGTCATCAGCGCGCAGGTGGACGTAGCAGCGGGTGCCCTCGTCCCGGGTGCGGGTGATCCCCGCACTGCGAAGGGTCTTCATGTGGTGGCTCAGCGTGGACTTCGACACCGGGGCGTCCAACTCGCCCCACTGGCGCTCATGCCCGTCGGAGAGCAGGCACACGATCCCCAGGCGCAGCGGGTCGGACAACGCAGAGAGCACACGAGTCAGAGAGAGGTCCGCGGTGGCCGGGTGCTTGCTGTCCGCGTGGTCGTCGGGGGTCACGGCCTAATCCTAGCTCGTTCGATGTTCGTCGACCATCGAACATTCTGGTAGCGTCTTCAATGTTCGCTAACCGTCGAACATTACTCAGCATCCAACACTGACTTGAGGAGACGCATGCCTCGCCGTTCCCCGTGGCTCGCCGCCCTGTTCATCGCCACCCAGGTGCCGCCGAAGGTTGAATACTCCCTCACCGCATCAGGTGCATCCCTCAACGAGGCACTTGGCCCCCTCGGCGATTGGGGTCGAGAACGACTCCACCGAGAAGGCCTCGAGGTTTGCGACGTCGACTCCCGCAGACCGTGACGCCACCAACGTCCAGACCCGCAAGACCCGTGAGAGGGCTGGACGTTGGTGACGCCCGCCGAAGATGCGACGCGGGTGCCTGGTCCCCACCGCTGAGTTGGCGGTGGTGGCCGTAACGTTCGTTCCAGATGGCAAGCGCGGTCGAGCGGTCGGCACGAGACGCCGGGAGGAGCCGGCTGGCAATAGATAGTGAATGATGATTTACTATCTGTATGGCCAGACCACGACGACACGATCAACAGGTACTCCTGGAGCGCATCGGCATCGCACTGGAGGAACGGCGGTCGTTGGAGCCCTGGACTCTTGCGGACATTGCACCATCCGCCGGCCTGAGTCCTGCGGGGTTGCTCAAACGGTTCGGGTCCCGTCAAGGGATCTTGCTGGCGTTGAGCCGCCGTTGGGCCGAGTCGATTCCGGAGGCTCCGCTGGGGAAGAACCCGCCGGAGGTGGAGCTGCGTACATGGGTTGAGTTCCGCTTTTCCGCCGATGGGTCCGGAGGCGTGGCTCAGGGCCTGGTCAATCTTCTCGACGACCTGATGGACGATGAGCTACGCGCGCTTCTCGCGGAAGGTTGGGCCAAGGAGATCCGCTACCTGGCCGCCCTTCTGAGCCAGATGAATCGACCCCGGGATGGGGACGCGAATCGATGCGCCGCCCTGCTCTTCGACGCACTCAACGGGGCGATGCTTCGCCGCGCCACGGAGCCCACCGCACCTGGACCCGAACAAGTTCTCGATCACCTGCTGGAGGTATGGACATGACCCATCAACGACGCAACTGGACCGGCCGTGTCTTCATCGGAGCAAGTCTCGACGGCTTCATCGCGCGCCGCGATGGAGAGATCGACTGGCTCACCGATCCACCGCCCGGCCCGCAGCACGCAACGGTCACCAGCAGCACCGAGGTCGCGGGGTGGGACACCTTCTTCCCAAGCATTGACCACCTGGTGATGGGTCGCGGCACCTACGAAAAGGTGCTCACCTTCGACGGCTGGCCGTATGGCGGAAAGAAGGTGATCGTCATGTCCACAACCCTGGAATCCGACGACGACCGCATCACGATCGCCCGCAGCCTCGACAATGCCCAACGGACGCTGGCCGCATCCGGGGCCCGGCAGGTCTACGTCGATGGCGGAATGGTTGTCCAAGAGTTCCTGCGTGCTGATCTGATCGACGAGATCAGCATCGGATGGGCACCGGTCCTGATCGGGAGTGGACGCCCTCTCTTCGGCCACCTTGACCACGACCTTCAGCTCTCGCTGGTGGCCACGAACGCCAGCGCCAGCGGCATGGTCCACGTCACCTACGCCGTACACCCGCACCAGGCGCAGACGGACGGCGGTAAATGAGGACGGCCGCTTGAATCGTTCTCGCGCTGGCTTCTTCGACCATAGGGGGCCTCGGCGACGACCCGCTTGACGCAGCTTCGCGATCTGCCCGTCGATCTCCTCGTCGAGGTCGTCACTGACAGGACCACGATCGAGACGGCCAGGGCTTCGGCAGCGATTACGGCCGCCTCCAGCCGGACGGGACGGGTCTGTGACCTGCGGTTCCCCCGAGGAGCCCGAATGAGGCTCTTCATAGATGAGGGTGTAGGGCATGTCGCGCGGTCGGGTGGCGCGTCGGTGTGGGGGTAGGGGTCGAGGTCTTCCGAGGATGGAGGTTCCTACACGCCCATCTCGAAAGACCTCGACATGTACGACGCTACCGTCGGTGGCCGCGCTGATTTGTTCGACCACCCTGACCTGACTGCCTTCTGCCGTCTGGACGTGCTCGGCCTGGAAGCAGTGGGCCAACGGCTCGAACCCGACCGTGCCGTGCTGGCCTGCCGGGTCGTGGAGCCGGACCAGTGGTGCCGGCGGTGCGGTTGTCAGGGTGTCCCGCGTGACACCGTGACCCGGGAACTGGCCCATGAACCGCTGGGCTGGCGCCCCACGACTCTGTTGGTCACGATCCGCCGGTACCGGTGCGCCGGGTGCGGTCATGTGTGGCGGCAGGACACCACCGCCGCGGCCGAACCACGAGCGAAGATCTCCCGGGCCGGGCTGCGGTGGGCACTCGAAGGGATCGTGGTCGGGCACTTGACGATGTCTCGCGTCGCCGAAGGCCTCGGTGTTGCCTGGAACACCGCGAACGACGCGGTCCTGGCCGAAGGCAAGCGGGTCTTGATCGATGACCCAGCCCGGTTCGACTCGGTGCGTGTCCTCGGCGTAGACGAGCACGTGTGGCGCCACACCCGCAAGGGCGACAAGTACGCCGGCCGTGATCATCGACCTCACCCCGGTTCGCGACGGCACTGGCCCGGCCCGGCTACTGGACATGGTCGAAGGCCGCTCCAAGGCCGTGTTCAAGACCTGGCTGGCCGACCGCGACCAGCCCTGGCGCGACAGGGTCGAGGTGGTCGCGATGGACGGGTTCACCGGCTTCAAGACCGCCGCCGCCGAGGAGGTCCCCGACGCGGTCGCGGTGATGGACCCCTTCCACGTCGTTCGACTGGCCGGCGACGCCCTGGATGCGTGCCGACGCCGGGTCCAGCTCACGATCCACGGCCACCGAGGATTCAAGGACGACCCGCTCTACAAGGCCCGCCGAACCCTGCACACCGGCGCGGACCTGCTCCCCGACAAGCAGAACGACCGCCTGCACGCGCTCTTCGCGGCAGAGGAACACCTCGAGGTCGAGGCGACCTGGGGGATCTACCAGCGCATGATCGCCGCCTACCGCCACCAGGACCGGCGCCAGGGCCGGGAGTTGATGGACAAACTGATCACAGACCTGGGCGCCGGCATCCCGCAGCCACTGGTCGAGCTCACCACGCTGGGCCGGACCCTGGCCAAGCGCGCCGCCGACGTGCTCGCCTACTTCGACCGGCCCGGCACATCCAACGGGCCCACCGAGGCCCTCAACGGACGCCTGGAACACCTCCGCGGCTCCGCCCTCGGCTTCCGCAACCTCACCAACTACATCGCCCGCAGCCTGCTCGAGACCGGCGGCTTCAGACCCCACCTACACCCTCATCTGTGAAGAGCCCTATTGATCTCAAAGCCCTTGCCCACTGCGATGTCCTCCCTGGTCGACTGCTGCGCTCGAGGATCTTACGCCGTGTCGACAACCCCCCGGGTTCTGCACTTGATGGGGCGAGTGTCCGGCCGTGACCAAGCCGCGGGAAGAAACCACGCCCTAGATCATCCGTCGCTGCTCTCGTTGGGGTCACCTTCCCGTACGAGGGGAGTGCCTTTGCCCCACCAGGAGCGAACCTCATCTCCGATCACCTGTGCCGCCTTCTGTGGGAGTGGCGTCATGATGGTGAACGCGGTGCGCCGCGAGACTGTATTCAGTGAAGCCCCAATGGTCCATACTCTCCCGTCGTCCGCTACCAGGAGACGGTCATGGAGATCCGGCTGTGAGCGAACGTCCACCTGCAGCCCTTGGTTGCTATCTACCAAGGTCGTAAGAGCCGCTTTCTTCCGACTGTCCTTCTCCCCCACCAGCACCCTGTCGATGCTGGTGTTTCGTGCAACATCCACCAACCCGTTGAGGTCAAGGTATGGATCGACGAGCGTTGCGCGACCAGCTGCGGCGAGCTCCCCAATCAGGACCGCATAGGAGAGCGGGTCACGATGGTCCAGGGTGACAACCTGACCGGCATCAGAACTGGCAGCTTCCGCCCAGCGGAGCAGCGATTTCCCCAACGGGGTGACTTCTACTCCGCCCCCGACCTTCTGAAGCCACTGAATGCGGATCAGATGCTTCACGATCCCCTCGTCAACGCGCATCCATTGCTTGTTCCACCCCGTCGGCAGCACTGACACCAGTGAGGCCTCCGCCGGCACCGGGGAGGCGAGCCACAGCTTGACCTCGCTCTCAACGGGCCGGTAGCCGCCCGCGTTGGCTGCCGCCACAGAACCCAGCACCCTGTGCTGCTCCTGATTCATGACCTCCATGGCGGGATCTTCACACAGACTTGCCGTGGCAGCGCTATCCGCATCTCCCCGGCCAGAGCCACTGGCGCAGGGCCCCATGAGTGGTGTCCGAGGATTTGGACACGAACATGAGATGAGTCCCGCGACAGCACTGTGTCAATGGCCTAGTCAGCGCCGGGTCTCCGTGACACTCGGTGCGAGAACCTACAGTGCCGCCTCGTTGTCGGCTCACCCACGTGTTCGGGGACGCCTCGGCGGTGCTGAACTGCGGCGGTGGCGGACGGCCCGTGGAGCTCCCCCTGGCAGGGTGACAGGCTGAGGGCATGAGCACTCCCTCCCGAGGCATCCTGGTCACCGGCTCCTCCCGCGGCGTCGGCGCCGCCACCGCCCGTGCCTTCGCCGAGCGAGGTGACCGGGTGGTGGTGCACTGCCACCGCAACCAGGACGCCGCCCGGGCCGTGTGCGAGGCCCTGCCCGGCACCGGCCACACCGTGCTGTCCGCCGATGTGGCCGACCCCGATGCGGTGGAGCAGCTCGCGCGCGACGCCATCGCCCACCTGGGCCGCATCGACGTGCTGGTGAACAACGCCGCCCTGGCCACCCCACCCGATGAGGGGCGCGGCCGCCGCGGCGACCACCCGCTGGAGGACACCGACTACGACGACTGGGTGGCCATCTGGCAGCAGACCCTGGCCACCAACCTCATCGGCCCGGCAGCGCTCACCCACCAGGTGGCCCGCCACATGATCGACACCCCGCCGGCCGACGGCCTGCCGACGGGCCGCATCGTCAACATCGGCAGCCGCGGCGCTGTGCGCGGCGAGCCGGACATCCCGGCCTACGGTGCCAGCAAGGCGGGGCTGCACGCCTTCGGGCAGTCCATGGCCGTCCGGCTGGGGCGCCACGGCATCGCCGTCACGACCCTGGCCCCCGGCTTCATCGAGACCGACATGACGCGCGACCTCCTCGCCACCGAGGCCGGTGAGGGCCTGCGCACCCAGAGCCCGTTCGGCCGCGTGGCGCGGGCGCAGGAGGTCGCCGCGGCCGTGGTGGCCCTCGCGGACCCGGGTGCCGAGTGGGCCTCCGGCACGGTCGTGGACTTCAACGGCGCCAGCCACCTGCGCTGACGACGTCAACCCCCTGACTGCACCGTCAGGCATTTCTTGACCAACTCTTGGGCACATCGTGACCTGCTGTTCACCCAGGACGAACGTCCCCATGGGAGTGTGAACCCGACGGGGGGGGGATCAGCCCGACCCGCACACACGTTCAGGAGCAGATCATGAAGTCGCCGATGCGCGCCGGAGCCGCCGCACTAGCTCTCACCACCCTCGCCATCGCCCCCGCCGCAGCAGAAGCGGGGGGCTTCACGTCGTTCATTCAGGGCGCCCAGGCAGGCTTCTTGTCCCAGGTCTGGCACGACTATGACCACGACAACGTTGACACGAAGATCTACTTCGGCAGCTGCGACAGGAGCCGCCAAGAGGTGGGCGTGTACCGCCAGCAGTTCGGCATCGACCCCAACTACGGCACCCGAGTGCTCTGTGGTGGGCGCACCGGGATGTGGGGTGACATGCCGGCGGACGACTACCGCTTCAAGCTCGAGAGCGGTAGCTACATCGACGTCGGCATCGTGCGCGTCTCTTGGTGACGACTCATCCAGAGTGTGGGTCGCGCCGCCGCGCGGCCCACACTGGCCGTTGAAGGGAGACTCATGACTCTGCGCGCTGAGAACATCTCCGTGGGGTACCGCAGGAAAGTGGTCTTCGAGGAGCTCGACTGGACGTTGCGCCCTGGGGACCGTGTGGTGCTGCTCGGCCCCAACGGAGCCGGAAAGACCTCACTGATGAAGACCTGCGCAGGCCTCCTGCGCCCACGGGGTGGTCGTGTCGCCACCCACGAGCACGAGGCCGCCACACCGCAGGAGCTGGCTGAAGCCGTCGCTCTCATGCCGCAGCAGATCACGGCCGTCCCCCGACTGTCCTGTCGCGAGCAGGTCGCCTATGCCGGGTGGCTCGCGGGGCTCCCCACCTCCGAGGCCGAACAGCGAGCCGACGGCGCCCTGGTAGCAGTAGGTCTGACCGACCAGGCCGCCACGCGGTCCAAGGCACTCTCGGGCGGACAGTTGCGGCGTCTGGGGCTGGCCGAGTCGCTGGTCAGGCGCACTGGGGTGCTGCTCCTGGACGAGCCCACCGCGGGTCTCGACCCCGCTCAACGGGCCCGTTTCCGCCGCGTGCTGGCCGACCTTCCGCCGGAGAACACGGTGGTGGTCAGCACCCACGAGACGCACGACATCGCCGAGGCCTTCACCCGTGTGTGCATCCTTGACTCTGGGCGCTTCGTCTTTGATGGCTCCCCGGAGGAACTGCTCGAGCGGACGGGTGCCCACACCATCGAGCTGGCGTACGCCCAGATCATGGAGAACGCTGCATGAAGGCCCTGACAACCCTCCGCTGGTCCCGGGCCCCGTGGTTGGCGTTGCTGGCCGTGGGCGGCACCGTCCTGTTCATCGCCGGGACACGGTTCCCCCACTCCTACACGGCGGATGTCTTCTCCCGCATCGACTTCACCCTGCGCGCCCTGGCTCCCCTGACTGCCGCAGGTGCCGCCTACCTCACCGCAGAGATTGCCGAGTACGTCTCCAGACACCGCGCCGGACGCTCGTGGTGGGCCGGCGTCCTCCGGGCGGTCTGGCCCGCTGTCGCCATTCCGGCCGTTGTGTATTCCTCCGCCCTGGCGTGGGGGTTGATCGTCAAGGCTGGCGCGTTGCCCTCTCCGGCCACCTGGGCAATGGCCGGCCTCAACCTCGCCGCCCTGGTCACGTGGGGCCTGGTGGGAGTGCTCGTCGGCAGCACGGGGCAGCGGCTGGCGGCCCCCGTCCTGGCGGTCGCGGTACACCTCTTCTACGCGTTCCTCCCAGCCATGACGACCCCTTGGCTTCGGCAGCTGCCCGGCGTGCAGACCGGGTGTTGCGCCACGGACACGGCCCCCGGGTGGGGGTTCATGGCCACGGGCGCCCTGTTCTACGGCCTGCTGGCGGTCGGATGCGTGGCCGCCGGGTTGCTCTCTGCCCGCCGTTGGGCGGGGCTGCTCGCCAGCCTCGCGGTCGCTGGCGGGGCCGCCAGTGCCCTGGCCATCAACTCGACCGGGAGCGACGAGTACGTGATGTCCGTGCCCCGCACCGATCCCCTCGTCTGCCAGGAGGGCCACCCGACGGTGTGCCTGTGGCCTGAGCACCAGGACCGACTCCCCCAGGTCTCACAGGCCCTGGCGCAGGCCCAGCAGACCTTGACGGAGCACGGCGCGCCGGCCCTCAGCGACCGGATCAGCGAGCACGAGGGTGACGGTGCGGGACCGCTGGGATATCGCAGGGACCTCTCGGAAGCCCCGATGGTGACCAATGCCGCCTACATCAGCTTGGCCCAGCAGGCTGGCCGCGAGAAGTGCGGCAAGACCGGCCTTCGGAGTGCGGCAGTCGCCATGGCCTTGGCAGCCGGGCACGAACTGAAGGACATCTACCCCTACGAGAAGCCGCCCCAGTCCATGCGCGAGTTGAGCCGACAACCGGTGGACCAGCTGATCGCCCGGGCCCAGAGGGACCTGCTCACCGTCGCGGAGTGCGCTCGATGACATGGTGGTGGCGTTCCCGCGGTGGAGTGGTGACACTGCTGGTGGGCGGACTCGCGATTCCCGGCCTCCTGACCCTGGCGCACACAACCACCCGGCTGGACATCTGGCAGTTCCTCACGCTCGCACTGCCAGTCGCCTTGGCGTGGTCACTGGCCTCTCGCGACGATCCGCGCGAGGTGCGCGCCCAGCGGCCCTCGGGTGTGCTCGATGCAGCATGGGTGGCCGCAGTGACCGGCCTGTCGATCGGCATGACGGCGACGCTCATCTTCGCGCTGGGTGGTGAAGGCAGCCTGCGCGGCGCCTTGTTTCTCCTGTGGAACCTCGCCTTCTCCGCCGGCCTGGCCAGCGTGCTGATGCGGTGGGTGTCCCCCGCCACAAGCGCTCTGATCACCGTGGTCTGCTCCCTGGCTCTGTACACCGCTCGGTTCGTGTTCAGCCCCACGGCGGCCCTGATTCACGCCGAGACCCCGGTCGCCCTGGCGGTGGCGGCGTCCGCGATCGTGTTCGCTGCGGGCTTGGTTGCCGTGGCTGTTCGCCGCAGATCCTGAACCGCGACCTGTTCGCCTCCGAGCCCCGGAGAGGATCCGGCACGGTCGTGGACTTCAACGGCGCCAGCCACCTGCGCTGACGACGGGGACCGGACACTCGCCTGATGAGCCCGAACTGTCTGTGCCCTGCGCGAGACTGAGCCCATGCAGCTGCCCCACCGCCGCCGTTCCCACCTCAGGGCCGACAGCCCCCGCCCGGCCGACCACGACGTCTGGCGCCTTGTGCACGCCGAACGCCGCGCCCTCATCGACGACCTGGCGGGCCTGACGCCCGAGCAGTGGGAGACGCCCTCCCTGGCCGACGGGTGGACGGTGCACGACGTGGCCGCCCACCTCATCGACAACGCGCGCGCCACACCCTGGCGGTTCACCGTGGGCATGGTCCGCGCCCGTGGTGACCTGGACCGGCAGAACCGGGCCGGCGTCGAGGCCGAGCGTCGTCCCACCCCCGCCGCCACGCTGGACGCACTGCGCTCGGTGGCGGGGCGCACCAGCGGACCACCCACCTGGATGGCGCCGGTGGCCAGCCGGCTGGTGGAGGAGATCGCCCACGGAGAGGACATCCGCCGCCCGCTGGGCATCCGCCACTTCTACCCCATTCCGGCCGTGCAGCAGGCGCTCGCGTACCAGCTGCGGGCCCCGGTCTCGATGGGGGGAGCCCCCGCCGAGATGCGCCGCGTGCGCCTGGTGGCGACGGACGCCGCCATCACGGTGGGTGAGGGGCCGGAGGTACACGGGCGACTGCTCGAGCTGCTGATGGCCGCCACCGGACGGCCGTGGCACCAGGGGGCGCTCACCGGCGACGGGGTCGGGCTGCTCGGGGGCTGAGCGGCCGGGGCCCCGGGGAGGTCAGGCCCGGGGGCCGTCCTGCGGGGCGGGCTCGTCCTGCTCCGCGGCGCCGGACTCACGCTCCGGCTCCCGCCAGGCCTCCCACGGGTCCTGGCCGGCGTCGGCGTCCTCCTCCTGGAGCCGGGACTCCTGCTCCTCGAGGGACTCCAGCATGGCCATGCGCTCCTCCCACGCCCGCACCACCGGCCCCTCGGAGTCGGCCTGCCCGATGCGCAGCGCGGCGCGGCCGGTCATCTGCGCAGCCACGGGCACGGTGATCAGGTGACAGGCCGCCATCACCAGCAACATGCCCACGTCGCCGAGCTCCCGGGTGCGCAGGCCGATGCCCAGCGCGACCAGCAGCACCCCCAGCACCTGGGGCTTGCTGCCGGCGTGCATGCGGCTGAACAGGTCGTTGAAGCGCCACAGCCCGACCGCTGCCGACAGGCACAGCACCGCGCCGCCGAGCAGGCACAACAGCCCCACGACGTCCGCCAGGTCGAGCAGGCTCACCGGTCCACCTCCTGCGACACAGGCGCGTCCTGCTTGCGCACGAAGCGCGCCACGCTCACCGAGCCCAGGAAGCCGATGAGCGACAGGGACACCAACACCGGGAGCGTGGTCGTGTGACGGTGCACCGCGGCCTCGACGCCCAGCGAGCAGATGAGGATGCCCATCAGCACCTCCAGCGCCACCACGCGGTCGAGCATCGTCGGCCCCGTGACCACCCGGGCCAGCGTGAGCACCCCGGAGACCGCCAGCACGATGCCGACGCCCCAGATGAGGATGGTCTCGGCCATCACTCCTCCCCTTCCTCGGACGCACCGCGCCGGACGCGCCCGGTGAGCGCGGACTGGCCCGCGATCGGCTCGCCCGGCTCGCAGACCAACACCTGTTCGCACTTCGGGTCCAGGGCCTTGAGCAGGAGCTCCTCCTGGCGCCACACCCGGTGGCGGAAGGCCTGTTGCTCCTCGGGGGTGTAGACGGCGAAGCCGTGGACCAGCAGGGTGCCGACGCTGCGGTCGATGTCCAGCACCACGCTGCCCGGCACCAGGGTGGTCATACCCGCCGTGGTGGCCACGAAGAGCTCGTCGGTGGAGCGCAACGGCACCTCGAACAGGGTGCCGCTCGGGGGCCTGCGGGCCGTGAACACCGTCCACGCCACCGAGGCGCTGGCCACCGTCAGGTCCCCCACGAAGTGCGCGCCCAGCCGTGCCAGGGCCACGGGGCGGAAGGCCAAGGGCACCTCCAGCCGGGGCAGCGGGAAGAACAGGCACACCAGCACCGCGACGACCACACCGCCGATGAGGTCGAGCCACCCGAGGGAGCCCCACAGCAGCAACCACAGGCTCGTCAGGAGGACCACGGCACGCAGGTCGACGCGGTCGCGCCAGGCCCGGCCCAGGCTGGCGGAGCTCACTGGGGCACCCCCTCGGGGAAGATCGCCTGCGTGTAGACGACCGTCTCCAGCAGGTCGTACGCCGCCCGGTCGGTGAGGGCGAACAGCGGGCCCGCACCGACCGACAGGGCCAGCCCGACGACGATCAGCAGGATCGTGGGGGTGACCACACCGGGCACCAGGGCCTGCGAGACGTCACGGTCCGGGTCCGGCAGGTCCCGCAGGGGGCGCCCGTCCTCGCTGAACGGCGGGCGCCAGAAGGCCCGGGCCCAGGTGCGCGAGAGCGCATACAGGGTGAGCAACGAGGTGACCACCGAGGCGGCCACCAGGGTGTAGGCCAGCCAGCCCCCGTCGGCCACACCGGCCTCGATCAGTCCCACCTTGGCCACGAACCCGGAGAAGGGCGGGATGCCGCCGAGGTTCATGGCCGGCACGAAGAAGAGGATCGCCACCAGCGGCGAGGTGGTGGCCAGCCGGTCCAGGCGCATCGTCGAGGTGGTGCCCCCGCGGCGCTCGATGAGGCCGGCGACCAGGAACAACGAGGACTGGATGAGGATGTGGTGGACCATGTAGAAGATGGCCGCCGAGAGACCCAGCTCCCCGCCCAGGGCAATACCGAAGATCATGAAGCCGATGTGGCTGACCAGGGTGAACGACAACATCCGCTTGATGTCGTCCTGCACGACCGCGCCCAGGATGCCCACCACCATCGTCAGCGCCGCGGCGACCAGCAGCATCGGGCTCACCCGGTCGTCCGGGAAGAGCAGCACCTCGGTGCGGATGACGGCGTACACACCCACCTTGGTGAGCAGGCCGGCGAACACCGCCGTGACCGATGCGGGGGCCGTCGGGTAGGAGTCCGGCAGCCATCCCGACATCGGGAAGACGGCGGCCTTGATGCCGAAGCCGAGCAACAGCATCAGCTCCAGGGCCAGCCGGGTGTCGGCGTCCACCGAGGACAGGCGGTAGGCCAGGTGGGCCAGGTTCACGGTGCCCGCCGCCGCGTACACCAAGGCGATGGCCGACAGGAAGACCAAGGAGGAGACGAGGCTCACCGCCACGTAGTTCACCCCGGCGCGCACCCGCTCCCGCGTACCACCCAGGGTCAGCAGCACGAAGCTGGCCGCCAGCAGCATCTCGAAGCCGACGTACATGTGGAACAGGTCGCCCGAGAGGAAGGTCGTGGAGACCCCCGCCGAGAGCACCAGCAGCGTCGGGTGGAAGATCGCCAGCGGCGCCTGACCGTCGCTCTCCTCGTCGAAGGAGGACCGGCCCTCCCCGATGGAGAACAGCACCACCGCCAGGGTGACCACCACGCTGACCAGCAGCATCAGGGAGGCCAACCGGTCGGCGATCAGGACGATCCCCTCCAGCGGCGACCAACCGCCGACGTTCACCACCTGCGGGCCCCGGGTGTCGCTGAGGTAGACCAGCGCGGCGCTCACGGCCACGGTCAGCGTCAGGGCACTGACCGTGATCAGGCGCTGGGTGCGGGTGCGTCGGGTGGCCACCAGGGTCATCCCGGCCGCGGTGAGGGGGACCACCACCGGCAGCGGCACCAGCATGTCGGGCGTCAGGTTCATGCCACTCCCCCCTGCTCCTGGTCGCGGTGCGTCCGGGTGTCGTCCTCGGCGTCGTCGTCCTCGTCACCCTCCCCGTCGTCGGTGGAGGCCTCGCTGAACACCTCGTCGGTGTAGGTGTTGGCCTCCGCGCGGCGCGAGATGCGGGCGCTCTCGGTGTCGGCCTGGACGAGGTCGGTGTGGCTCAGCTGCCAGGACCGGTGCGCCAGCGCCATCACGAACGCGGACATGGCCAGGCTGATGACGATGGCGGTGAGCACCATCGCCTGCGGCAGCGGGTCGCTCATCTCGGAGGCCTGGTAGAGCCGCGTGATGGGGGCGCGCCCCGGCTCACCGCTGGACACCATGAACAGCAGGTTGATGGCGTTGCCCATGAGCAGCATGCCGAACAGAATCCGCACCAGGCTGCGCGAGAGGAACAGGTACACACCGCAGGCGGACAGCACGCCGACAAGCAGGCACAGGGTGAGGCTCGGGATCATCGGGAGGCCTCCTCGTGGTCGGCGTACTCGGCGTCCAGCAGGCGGGCCGAGCGGTCGGCGGGCTGGTCTTCGTGGTGGATGTCGCGGTCCAGCGCCGAACCCAGGGAGCTGAAGATGTCCAGCAGCAGCCCCACGACCACCAGGTAGACGCCCACGTCGAAGGCGGTGGAGGTGACCAGGTGCAGGTCCCCGAGCGGCCCCAGGTGCAGGTCGAAGACCCAGGTCTGCAGGACGTGGCCGCCCACCAGCATCGAGAGCAGGCCGGTGCCCGCCGAGAGGAACAGTCCGGTCCCCAGCAGCCAGCCGGGCACCACCGGGAGCGCCGCCCCGAGCTCCGCGCGCCCCCCGGCCAGGTAGCGCAGGAGCAGTGCCAGACCGGCGACCAGGCCGGCAGCGAACCCGCCGCCGGGGTGGTTGTGCCCGGCCAGCAGGAGGTACAGCGACCAGACGATGATGGCGTGGAAGATGACGCGGGTCGCGACCTCCAGCATCAACGAGCGACCGCCCCAGGGCAGCGACCCCGCATCGGGGATCCAGCGCCGCCCGTCCGAGGAGGCGGCCGCGTGGCTGCGTCGCCGGCCGCGGGCGTTGCGGATGCGTTCCCAGCTGGTGCTCGCGCGCTCGGAGCGCAGGAAGACCAGGCTGGCCACGCCGGTCGCGGCCACGAGGACCACGGAGAGCTCCCCCATCGTGTCCCAGGCGCGGATGTCCACCAGGATCACGTTGACGATGTTCTCGCCGCCGCCGTAGGACTTCGCCCGGTCGGCGAGGATCCCCGAGGCCGGCGGGGCCTGCCGCACGGCGGCCGCCGTCAGGGCGAGCAGGAACATGACCAACCCCACCGCGATGCCCAACGCCCAGCGCAGCCGGCGGTCGAGGCGGGTGGAGAAGTCGCGGAACTTCACGGGCAGCCGGCGCAGCACCAGCACGAAGACGGCGATGGACACCGTCTCCACCAGCACCTGCGTGAGGGCGAGGTCGGGCGCGCCGTGCAGCAGGAAGAGCATGGCCACGCCGTAGCCGGTGACCCCGACCAGGAAGACGCCGCGCAGGCGACGCCGGGAGCGGGCGGCGGCGATGGCGGCACCACCCACGATGAGGGCCACGGCCAGCTGGGCCGCGCTGTCGAAGACGCGGACCTCGGCCGGCCAGGTGACCCCGGTGACGAGGGCCGCTCCGGGCAGGAGCACCACCATGCTGAAGATGAGGGCCAAGTTGAGCTCGAGCGAGCCCCGCTGGATGAAACCGGTGGTCTCGTTGGCGCTGCGCTCCAGCATCCGCATGGCCCAGCGGTAGCCCCGCTCGGAGGAGACGAGCTCCGGCATCGAGCGTTGGGCCACGGCGACGGGGCGGCGCGCGACGACCAGCAGGACACCCAGCACGATGACCACCCCGGTGAGCAGCAGGGGGATGCCCGGGTGCGGGACGAACAGCAGGTGCGCGGGCTCGGGGGTCTTCGGCCACGGACCACCTGCGGCCGCGAGCCAGGGCTCCAGGCGCGTGGCCAGTGGCGCGAGCACCAGGCCGGCGGCAGCGAGCACGGCCGGCACGGCAACCGCCCAGACCGGCTGTCGGGTGACCGGGGTCGGGACGGTGGCGGCCTTCTTGCCCGGGATGCCCGGGGCGTGGTCGCCCAGCCCCACGAGCAGGAAGCGGGCGCTGTAGGCGAAGGTCAGCGCCGAGCCCAGCACCACGACGACCAGGGCGGCGGTGGAGACCGCGTCACCCGGGGCGGGCCCGCCGTGCTGGAGGGCGCCGATGGCGGCCTCCTTGGCGACAAAGCCGTACAGCGGGGGCAGTCCGGCCATGGAGGCCAGGGCGAGCACGCACGACCAGTAGGTCCACGGCATCGAGCGGCGAAGCCCCGAGAGCAGGCGGACGTCGCGGGTGCCGGTGGCGTGGTCGATGACCCCGACCGAGAGGAAGAGCGAGGACTTGAACAGGGCGTGGGCCACGATCAGCGCCACCCCGGCCAGGGCGGCGTCGCCGTTGCCGATGCCCAGCAGCAGGGCGAGGAAGCCCAGCTGGCTGACGGTGCCGTGGGCCAGGAGGAGCTTGAGGTCCGTCTGCCGCAGGGCCCGCCACGCGCCCAGCAGCATGGTGGCCCCGCCACCCACCACGAGCATCCACCGCCAAACCGCGAGGTCGGAGAAGCCCGGGGCCATGCGGGCCATCAGGTAGATGCCGGCCTTCACCATGGCCGCGGCGTGGAGGAAGGCACTCACGGGGGTGGGAGCCGCCATGGCACCCGGCAGCCAGAACTGGAAGGGCACCAGCGCCGACTTGCTCATGGCACCGACGAGCACCAGGCCCACCGCCACCGCGACGGTCGTGGTGGCGGCCGGCGGCTCGGCCACGATGACCGAGAGGCGGTAGCTGCCGACGTGCTCGGCCAGCATCACCAGGCCCACCAACATGGCCAACCCGCCGAAGGTGGTGACGACCAGCGCCTGGCTGGCGGCCACGCGGCTGGCCTTGAGGCGCGAGGTGTGCCCGATCAGCAGGTACGACAGGACGGTGGTGATCTCCCAGAAGATGTAGAGGAGCAGCACGTCGTCGGCGGTGACCAGACCCACCATGGCGCCGGCGAACGCGGTGAGGCAGGCAGCGAACCGGCCCAGCCCCTCGTCGTCGTCGGAGAAGTAGCCGGTGCAGTAGAGGAGCACCAGCGCCCCCACCACGCCGATCACGAGCGTCATCAACCACGCGAGGGGATCGAGCCGGAAGGCCAGGGCGAGGCTGAGGCTGGGGACCCACTCAAGGCGTTCGGACGGCGGGGCGACGCTGCGCGCTGCGGTCGACTGCGCCAGGGCCCACACGGCCGTCCCGGCCGGCACCACGGCGAGGAGGGGGAAGATCCACCGTCCGAGGCGAGGCGCCAGCAGCGGGGCAGCCAGCGCGGCAAGGAAGTGGAGGGCGACGGCGATCAGCATGTGCGCTCCTCCAGGACGTCGGGCGGCGGCCTCCCCCGCCATCGGTGCCACCACGGGAGCCACAGCAAAACGGGAAGTTGTGTGCGCCACAGCAGGGGCGCTGAGCGAAGTATAGGGCCCGCCCCTCCGCGGAACCCGCTCGGGTGACACGTCCCCCGCATCGTCCGGACGTGATGCACCCCACGTCCGGTGGCGCTCGGCTGGCCCGGGTGTGGGCCGCTCGGGTAGACACGAGGCCATGACACAACCACTCACGCACGAGTTCTCGGGTGACTGGTCCGGCCAGCTCGTCGCCACCTCCATCCACGGCGGCCATGGGCTGCGCGAGGACACCGCGGCCGCCATGCGCCTGGACGAGGACACCCGGCTCCGCGAGGAGGACCCCTTCACCGACCGCATCGGCTCCGGGGCGGCTGCTCAGGTGGTGGTGCACCACTCGCGCTTCGAGGTGGACCTGAACCGACCCCGCGAGGAGGCGGTCTACCTCCGCCCCGAGGACGCCTGGGGTCTGGACATCTGGACCGACGGCGAGCTCGACGCGACGGCCACGGAGAACAGCCTCGCGCAGTACGACCGCTTCTACGCCGAGCTCGGCGAGCGCCTGGACGAGCTCGCCGCGCGGGGGCCGTTCGTGGTCTACGACGTGCACTCCTACAACCACCGCCGCGACGGTGAGGACGACCCCGGCGCCGACGTGGCCGACAACCCGGAGGTGAACCTGGGCACCGGCACGGTGGACGAGCACTGGCGCCCCGTGGTCGAGGCGTTCACGCGCTCCCTGGAGGCCCAGGAGGTCGCCGGGCACCGGCTGGACGTCCGGGAGAACGTGAAGTTCGAAGGGCGGGCCCTGGCGTGGTTCGTGCACGAGCGCTACCCGGACACGGGCGTGTGCCTCGCACTGGAGTTCAAGAAGACCTTCATGGACGAGTGGACCGGCGTGCCCGACGAGGCCCACCTCGACGCCCTGCGCGAGGCCCTGGCGGCCACGCACGCCCCGGTGCTCGAGGCCCTGCGGGAGGTGGGCCCCCGGTGAGCGACACCCCCTCGGCACCGGAGGGCCGGGAGGCACTGTCCCCCGCCGACCTCGCGGTCGACCACACGCTTGCGATGCTGTCGGACTCCATGCGCTTCCTGCTGGACATCACGCCGGTGAACTCCGACGAGGAGAAGGAGCGCTTCATCTCCGGCACCCACGAGGAGCCGACCTTCGTCTACCGCGACCTGGAGACCGACCCGGCCATCCAGTCCGCGCAGATCGCCCAAGTGGCCCTCGGTGAGGTGGAGGACCCCACCGTGGGCAAGCTGCTGCAGAGTAAGCGGCGTGAGCTGTCCCTGCAGATCGACATGCTGCGGGCCCGCGGCACCGACGACTTCCGGCAGCTGTCCGCCGAGCTCTACGGCGCGGTGGGCCCCAGCCTGCGGGACACCGCGGAGGACCTGGTGGCGCGCCTGGAGGTGCCCTCGCGGAACTCGCACATGGTGGACGCCAAGGGCTTCCTCGTCGCGGCCCAGGAGGAGATCGACGCCTACCGCGAGCTCGACCCGGACGTCAGCATCCACGCCGAGGTGCGCTCCGACGTGGCCGGCGTGCTGGTGGAGGGCGACACCCTGCTGATCAGCAACCATGCCAACATCCCTGCCCCTCGCGTGCAGGCCCTGCTCATGCACGAGGTGGGGACGCACCTGGTGACGCAGGTGAACGGCGTCGGACAGCAGATGAAGACCCTCGGCTCCGGACTGGCGGGCTACGACGAGACCCAGGAGGGCCTGGCCGTGCTCGCCGAGATCGCCGTCGGCGGGTTGACCAGCTTCCGCCTGCGCCAGCTGGCGCTGCGCGTGCTGACCGTGCACCGCATGCTGAACGGCGCCACCTTCCGCGAGGCCTACCAGGCGATGCTCGATGTGGGCGTGCCCCCGGGTTCGGCCTTCACCACCACGATGCGCGCCTATCGCTCCGGCGGGCACACCAAGGACGCCATGTACCTGCGCGGCCTGGTGGACCTGCTGGCCCACCTGCGAGAGGGTGGACGGCTGGACCTGCTCTTCCTGGGGAAGTTCGCCCTGCGCGACCTGCCGCTGGTGCAGGACCTCGACGACCGTGGCCACCTGCGCCCCAGCCGCATCACCTCGCGGTGGCTCCTGGACCCCGGAACCCGCGAACGCCTCGACCAGGCCGCCGCAGCCGATGACCTGACCACTCTCACGAAGGACCCCACATGAAGATCGCCTACGTCGTCAACGACGTGATGACCGAGAAGCCCGTCTACACAACCACCCGTCTGGCCATGACCTCCACCTCGATGGGGCACGACAGCTACGTGCTGGGCATGGGTGACTTCGGGTACGAGCCCGACGGCACCCTCGTGGCCCGCGCCCGGTGTGGCAAGGACAAGAGCTACCGCTCCCTGGAGCGCTACCTCGCGGACGTGCAGAAGCCCGCCGAGGAGGAGCAGATCGCGCTCAGCGACTTCGACGTGGTGATGCTCCGCGCGGACCCCGCCGACGAGAGCGACGGCAGCGCGTGGGCGAACAACGCCGGCGTCGCCTTCGGCGAGCTGATGGCCCAGAGCGGCGTGCTGGTGGTCAACGACCCCAGCAGCCTGAGCAAGGCCCTCTCGAAGGCCTACTTCCAGCACTTCCCCGAGGCGGTGCGCCCCCGAACGCTCATCTCCCGCGACGAGGAGCGCATCGAGGAGTTCGTCAAGGAGCTGGGCGGCAAGGCGGTGCTCAAGCCGTTGCAGGGCTCCGGCGGGTCCGGCGTGTTCGTCGTGAACAGCGACGAGTCGCCGAACCTGAACCAGATCATCGAGGCCATCGCCCGCGACGGCTACGTCGTGGTGCAGGAGTTCCTCAAGGAGGCCAAGAACGGCGACGTACGCATGTTCCTCATGAACGGCCAGCCGCTGACGGTCGACGGCCACGTCGCGGCCTTCCGCCGTCGCAGCCAGGGCGAGGACATCCGCTCGAACATGTCCGCCGGCGGCAAGGCCGAGAAGGTGGAGGTCACCGACGAAATGCTCGAGCTCGCCGAGGCCGTGCGGCCGAAGCTGGTGGCCGACGGCATGTTCCTGGTGGGCCTGGACATCGTGGGCGACAAGCTCATGGAGGTGAACGTGTTCAGCCCGGGCGGGCTCGGCTCATGCCAGGCGCTGTACGAGACGGACTTCGCGCCGGCCATCATCGAGAACCTCGAGCACAAGGTGACGATGCGGGGTCATTACGGCCGCCAGCTGCGCAACGCGGCGCTGGCCACCCTGTGACCGCTGGCGCGGCGCCCCGTCAGCGCGTGACGGCGTCCTGCGCCCCGGCGGCGTCGTAGGAGGCGTTCGCCTCGACCTGGGCGATCTCCTGGACGTTCGGGTTCGGGTTGGTGCACGAGGTGCCGGGGCCGGGGCCGGGGCCGGGGCGGCACAATGGACCGATGGACGCCGACCTGCCAGCCCTCCTGACCCCCGAGTGGCGAGAGCTCGAGGGCCGCCTGACCACCGCCTTCGTCCCCCGGGACTACGCCACGGCCACGGCGTTCGTCGCCGCGATCGCGGCCGCGGCCGAGGAGGCCGACCACCACCCCGAGGTGACGTTGGCCCCCGGCCGCGTCGTCGTGGCCACCCACAGCCACGATGCGGGAGCCGTGACCGAGCGCGACCACCGGCTGGCCCGGCGCATCGACGAGATCGCCGCCGCCCGGGGAGTGGCAGGGGACCCGGAGCGCTTCCACCGCGCCTCGGTGTGGGTGCCGGTCACCCCCGACGAGGCCTACGCCCTGGTCAGCGACGTGACCCGCACCGGCCAGTGGAGCCCCACCTGTCGTGCCTGCCGCTGGACCGACCCCGACCACCGGGGGGTGGGTGCCACCTTCGAGGGCGACAACCAGACCCCCGAGCGACAGTGGACCACCACCAGCACGGTGGTCACCGCCGACCCCGGCCGCCGCTTCGCCTGGCAGGTCAACCAGGGCTTCGTCGAGTGGGGGTTCACGCTGACCCCTGCGGCCCAGGACGGCACCCTGCTCACCCAGACCTGGCACTTCACCCGGACCGGCCGCGCCGGGTTCGACGAGAAGTGGGGCGTCGACGCCGTCGCGCAGGCCGACCAGCGCGAGCGCCAGGCCCACGCCGACATGCCGGTGACGCTCGCCCGCATCGCCGCCGCGCTCTCCTGACCGTCCCCGCCCCCCCACCACCGAGGAGCACCCCGTGACCCACCTCCCCAGCCCCTGCTCGACCTGCCCCGGCCACCCCGCACGGCCCGGCCCGTCCCGCCGCCAGGTGGTCACCGGCGCCACCGCCGTGGCGGCCTTCGGGGTGCCCACCCTGGCCGCCTGCAGCGACGACCCCGGCACCTCGGGTCGTCCCGGCGTGAACACGGTCAGCGTCGCGGCGGACGACGTGCCGGTGGGCGGGGGCGTCATCCAGGAGGGCTGGGTGGTGACGCAGCCCACCGAGGGCGACTTCAAGGCCTTCAGCGCCGAGTGCACCCACCAGGGCTGTGCGGTCAGCGAGGTCGCCGACGGGCAGATCATCTGCTCCTGCCACGGCAGCTACTTCGCCATCGCCGACGGTGCCCCCACCGCCGGGCCCGCGACCAGGCCCCTGGCCGGCGCCGCCGTGGAGGAGGCCGACGGGCAGCTGACGATCAGCCCGCAGCAGGGCTGAGCACGCCGCCGGCCCCGCGCACCGGCGGGGCCGCCGCTCCGGCGCCGTGGCCCGGGAGCCGCCGTCACTCCAGCAGGAGCACCACCCCGAGCACGACGAAGGCCACCCCTGCTGCCGCATCGATGAGGTGACCGGCCCGTTCGTAGAGGCGCACCAAGGGCGGGCGGCTCGCGGCCCGGGCCAGGGCGAGGAACCACACCAGGGCGATCGCCAGCATCATCAGCAGCACGGCGCCCCGCACGGCCCAGGAGAGGGTCGGCGGGAGGAGCGTGGAGAACAGCGCGCCGAAGAAGACCAGCGCCTTGGGGTTCGCCACGTTCGTGGCCAGGCCGAGGCGGAAGGCCGCGCCGGCCGTGATGGGGTGGGCCGGGGAGGGTGCGGCCGCCGGCTCGGCCACGCCCGACGCCTCGTCGGCGGCGGCCGGCCCCAGTGGCGCGGCCCGGGCTGCGCGCCGGGCCCGCCAGAGGCTCCACAGGATGAACACCCCGTAGCCGATGAGGAAGACCGCACCGGCCACCTTCATCACCACCCCCACCGCCGGGATCGCCTGCACCAGGGCCGTCAACCCGACCAGCGCCAGCACGATCCAGACGCTGATCCCCGTGACCACGCCCAGCGCCGTGGAGGTCGCCGCGCGGTGGCCGTGACGCATCGCCGTGCGCAGGATGGCGACGAAGTCAGGGCCCGGGCTCATCACGCCCAGGGTCCAGACGATCGCCAGTGGCAGAAGGAGGTCCATGGCGCGCCAGTCTAGGAACGCCGGCACGGGGGGCACCTCCGCCGGGCAGGTCACCGCGAGGGCTCCGGTCATGGGTGATGCTGGGCCCATGCAACACACCCAGGACAGCCGTGTCGCGCCGCAGTGGCACCCGGGAGCGGTGGTGGCGGTCGTGGAACTGGCCGCGCTCGGCCTCGCCCTGGGCGCACTGGCCTCGGTGCCGGACCAGTGGGGGCCGGTCGTGCACCGCATCGGCGCCGGGGTCGGTGCGGTGTGGGCGGTGTGGCTCGCGGTGCGCGCCACCCGGCGTGGCGCAAGCCCGCTGTGGATGGGCGGACTGGGCCTGGCTGCGGCCGGGCTGGCGGTCACCGCGTTGGGCGAGGCCGGTTGGTGGGGGTGGTCGGTGCGGGCCTACGCGGCGGGGCTGGTGCTCCTCATCGCGGCCGAGGTGCGGTGGCGACGGCACGAGGAGGCCATCACCGGCCCGGGACTGAACGAGCTGCTGTTCGCCGGCCTGGCCACGGTGACGATGGTGGCGCCCGTGCTCGGGCTGCGCGTGTCCCTGTTCGCCGGGTTGGCGCTGGCCGTGCTGCACGTCGGCATCGATGCGGCCCACCGGGCGGGGTTCACCGACGTCTCCCCCACCGGCGAGGCCGACGACGGGCGGCTCGAACGGTGGTTGCGCTCGAACGCCGCCTCCGGGGTGGACCGGGGGGAGGTCGTGGACACTCTGTTCTTCGAGGCCGAGCAGGGCCGGGGCCGGACGGTGCAGTTCCTGGTGCAGATGGTGTTGGCCACCGTGATCGCCACGTTGGGGGTGCTCACGGACTCCACCGCCGTGGTGATCGGCGCCATGGTGGTGGCCCCGCTGATGCTGCCGCTGCTCGCCGCCGGGCTGAGCCTGGGGATGGGGTGGCCGCGGCGGCTGGTGCGCAGCCTCGTCCTGGCGGCACTCGGCATCGTGCTGGCGGTGGGGGTGGCCTTCGTGCTCGTGCGCGCGCTGGGGATGGGGATCGACCTGCAGGCGAACTCCCAGGTGAGCTCCCGCATCGCGCCCACCGTGCCGGACCTGCTGATCGCCGTGGCCTCGGGCGCGGCGGGGGCGTTCGCCCTCTCGCGGCGCAACCTGGGCACGGCGCTACCGGGGGTGGCGATCGCCATCGCGCTGGTGCCGCCGTTGGCGGTGCTGGCCACCTGCTTGGAGCAGGGCGCGTGGAGCGCGGCGGCCGGGGCAGGGCTGCTGTTCCTCACCAACATCGTGTGCATGGTGGCCGCCGCCGGGCTGACCTTCGTGCTCACGGGGGTGGTGCCGCTGAGCTCGCTGGAGACGAACCAGGAGCGGGTGGGGGCCTGGGGTGTGGGCGTGGGCGTGGCGGCCGGGCTCGTGGTCTGCGCGTTGGCGCTGCATGCGGGACGATGACTCCATGAGCGCCCTGCTGTACGACCCCGACTGCGGCTTCTGCACCCGTGCGGCACAGGTGCTGGCGCGGTGGCCCGTCACCTGTGAGGTCGCCCCCATGACCCCGGACCGGCTGACCGCCGCGGGGGTCGATGCCCAGCGGGCCGACCGGGAGATCCCCTTCGTGGACGATGCGGGGCAGGTCTCCTACGGCGCCGCGGCCATCGCGGCGGCACTGCGGACGGCGGACCGGTCGACCTCGCTGGGGCGGCTGGTGTGGGCGGCCGGCGCGGCCCTGGGTGCCCCGCCCCTGGCGTGGGTGGCACCGCCGGTGTACCGGCTGGTGGCCGAGCACCGGCACGAGCTGCCCGGCGGGACCCCCGCGTGTGCGCTGCCGCCTCGGGCGGGGTGACCTGCAGGAGGTGCACCGTGAGTGATCCCGACCGACCAGCCGAGCACCCCGGTGGCACGGAGCCCGAGCCCCGCTCCCGCCCGCTGCAGGCCCACCACGTCCAGACCGTCGTGGACAAGGCCATCGAGCAGGCCCAGCGAGAGGGCGCCTTCGACAACCTCCCCGGCGCGGGCAAGCCCTTGCACCTCAGCTCCTCCGACGACCCCGAGTGGTGGGTGAAGGGGTTCATCGAGCGGGAGGGGCTGGACTTCTCCGAGGCCCAGCCCGGCCCGCTGCAGCTGCGCCGGGAGCGGGCCGGCTTCCCCGAGTCGCTGCTCCACCTGGCCGACGAGTCCGCCGTCCGGGAGCACCTGGAGGACTTCAATGCCCGGGTGCTGGCCGACCGTCGACGCCCCGTCGCCGGCACCTCCTCGCCGCCGGTGGTCGGGCGCGTCGACGTGGAGGAGGTGGTGGGTCGATGGCGGGAGGCCGCCGCGGCGCGGGAGCAGTGCGGCCGGGGCGACCACGACGTCGCGCCCGCCACGACGACTGATCACGCCGACGACGACGCCTCGCCCGAGGGTGGCAACCGAGCTCACGGGAAGTCGACCCGCCGGTGGTGGGCTCCCTGGCGGCGCTGAATCCTTCCGTTCGTCACGGACTCCGTGGTCACCCGCGATGCATGGGTGGAGAACTGGCCGAGCCGTACCCATCCCGCGGGTCGAACACCATCCCGATGACGTCCGGGGCGCCGGCGTCCAGCCACTCCGGGCGCTGCCGGGTGACCTCCCGCCAGCCCAGGTGCCGGTAGAGGGACAGGGCCCGCTCGTGCGTGGGCAGCACGTCCAGGCAGGGGACGCACCCCGCATCGAGGACGTACCCGGTGGCGTGGCGCAACAGGGCGACCCCGGCCCCCGTCCCCCGTGCGGAGGTGGCCGTGAAGAGGACCCCCACGACCCGCAGGTCCTCGGCCGGGCGTCCACTGGCAGCACTCCAGGCCTCCACGAACGGGGCGTCACCGCCGCTGCCGTCGCTCGCAGTACGCCCCACCGCCACGTGGCCCACCACCTCACCGCCCACCTCGGCCACCCACGCGGCCTCCTCGGCCGGGCGCTGGATGAACTGCTCCGGCGGCGCGGGCAGCGGGTCGCGGTGCGGGTAGCCGGAGTGGGCCTGTTGCTCGAGCAGTGCCGCTGCGAGGCCGGGCAGATCGGCGTCGCGACGGGGGCGGATGGACTGACTCACGGCGTCAGTGTGCCGCAGCCGCCGCTTCGGGGCCGACCTCGGCCACGTGTGCGATGTGGGACAGCGAGCGCCAGATGAGCACCAGCGTGAGCCCGGACCCGGCGAACGCCACCCAGAACGGCGCCGTGACCCCGAAGGCGTCGGCCACGGCCCCGCCGATGGGCATGCCGATCACCATGCCGCCGGTCAGGCCCACCATGTTGATGGACGAGATGCGCCCCATCATGTGCTGCGGCGTCGCCCGCTGCCGGACCGCCGACGAGGTGGCCGACCACACGAAGGTGTACAGGCCGAAGCCGAACATGGTCGCGTACGCCACCGACGCCGCGGTGGTCGTGGCGAGCACCAGGTGCATGAGCACCTCCAGCGTGAGGCAGACCTTCATGATGCCGGCCAGCGACCACCGGGCGGCGATGCGGTCGTAGGCCAGCACCGAGATCACCCCACCGACCGCGGTGGCCGAGGTGAGCAGGCCGAACCCGACGGGCCCCAGCCCCACGCGCTCCTGCGCCCAGAGCACGAGGATGCCCCACCCCATCGCCCACGTGATGTTGAAGGTCAGGATGGTGAGCACCAGCGTGCGCACGGCGGGGGCGTCGCGCAGCCACCGCAGCCCGCTCACCACGTCGGCGTGCAGCCCCCGCACGCCCGATGTGGTGCGCGTGGCCGTCTCGCTGTCGGCGCCGGCGACCGGCGGGACCACCATGCGGGAGACCAGGACTGCCGCCAGCACGATCGCCAGTGCGGAGACCCCGAACGGCCACGCCGAGCCCAGCGCGAACAGGAACGCGCCGAACGCCGGGCCCACGAGCTGGTTGGCCACGAGGAAGGCCGACATGAGCCGGGCGTTGCCGGTGACCAGGTCCTTGCGCGCCACCACCGAGGGCAGCAGGGTGTTGGTCGCGCTGTCGCAGAGGACCTCCGCCGTCCCGAGCAGCAGCATCACCACCAGCACGGCGGCGATGGACACCTGCCCGGTCACCAGGATGGCCACCAGGACCATCAGCACCGCGGCGCGCAGCAGGTTGGCCAGCATCGCCATGCGGCGCCGGTCCACCCGGTCGGCGATGGCGCCGGCCCCCAGCCCCAGCACCAGCCACGGCAGGCGGTTCAGCATCGGCGCCGCGGAGATGAGCAGGGCCGAGGAGGTCTGGCTGGCCACCAGCAGCGGACCCGCGGCGAGCACCACCCCATCGGCCAGGTTGGAGGAGTAGGCCGAGCCCATCAGCCAGCGGAAGCTCGACCCCATCCGCGGCGGGAGGAACCAGTCGACCGCCCGCCCCAGGGGCCCGGGGCGATCGGTCGGCGCGGGCGTGGCGGGGGACGGGAGCACCGGGAAAGAGTAGGGCCACGGCGGCGGGGGCGGCCACGGAGTTCCACCGGGCAGGGGGGCGCCTGCGAGAATGCCGCGTCCCCACCAGCACCCCCTCCGCGGAGCACCGTGACCTCACCGACCCCTGCCCCGGCGTTCCCCGCCACCGACGACTACCCGCTGGTCCCCGAGGCCGGCGAGCGCGAGACCTCCACCTGGGCGGCCCTGCGCAACCCGGCCCGCCTGCGCACCGAGGTGCTGGCGGGCCTCGTGGTGGCCCTGGCGTTGATCCCCGAGGCGATCTCCTTCTCCATCATCGCGGGGGTCGACCCGCGGCTGGGTCTGTTCGCCTCGTTCACGATGGCGGTGAGCATCGCCATCCTGGGCGGTCGCCCGGCGATGATCTCGGCTGCCACCGGCGCCGTCGCACTGGTGATCGCCCCGGTGGCCCGCGAGTACGGGATGAACTACTTCATCGCCACGGTGATCCTGGCCGGGGTGTTGCAGGTGGTCCTCGCCGTGCTGGGGGTGGCGCGGCTGATGCGGTTCATCCCCCGGATGGTGATGGTCGGCTTCGTCAACGCGCTGGCGATCCTGATCTTCGTGGCCCAGCTGCCCCACCTGACCGACGTCCCGGTGCTGGTCTACCCGCTGGTGGTCGCCGGGCTGGCCATCATCTTCCTGCTGCCGCGGCTGACCACCGTGGTCCCGCCGCCGCTGGTGGCGATCGTGCTGCTCACCGCCGTGGTGCTGCTGGCCGGGTGGCAGGTGCCCACCGTCGGGGACATGGGTGAGCTGCCCGACTCGCTGCCGACGCTGCTGGTGCCCGACGTGCCCCTGACGGCCGAGACGCTGCGCATCATCGGCCCGTTCGCGCTGGCGATGGCGCTGGTCGGCCTGCTCGAGTCGCTGATGACGGCCAAGCTGGTGGACGACATCACCGACACCCACTCCAACAAGACCCGGGAGAGCTGGGGCCAGGGCGCGGCGAACGTCATCACCGGCTTCTTCGGCGGCATGGGCGGCTGCGCCATGATCGGCCAGACGATGATCAACGTGAAGGCCTCCGGAGCGCGCACGCGGATCTCGACCTTCCTCGCGGGCGTCTTCCTGTTGGTCCTGGTGGTCGTGCTGGGCGACACGGTGGCGCTCATCCCGATGGCGGCGCTGGTGGCGGTCATGGTCTTCGTCTCCTGGGCGACCTTCGACTGGCACTCCATCGCCCCCTCGACCCTGAAGCGGATGCCGTGGAGCGAGCTCGCGGTGATGGTCGTGACGGTGGTGGTGACGGTGGTCAGCCACAACCTCGCCTATGGCGTGATCCTGGGTGTGCTGACGGCGTTCGTGGTGTTCGCCCGCCGGGTTGCGCACTTCACCACCGTGGAGCGGGTGGCCACGCTGGACACGACCGAGGACGGCGAGGTCGACACCGCGACCTACCGGGTGCGCGGCGAGCTCTTCTTCGCCAGCAGCAACGATCTGGTCTACCAGTTCGACTACTCCGGCGACCCGCAGCGCATCGTCATCGACCTCTCGGAGAGCCACATCTGGGACGTCTCCACGGTGGCGGCGCTGGACGGCATCCAGACCAAGTACGCCGCCCGGGGCAAGAGGGTGCAGATCGTCGGGCTGAACGAGGCCTCGGCCGCCCGCCACGGGCAGCTCTCCGGGCACCTCGGAGAGGGCCACTGAGGCGGGTCGGTGCCTCACTGGGGACCTCCGCGCTCAGGTCCTCGTCCAGCTGGTCGGCTCGCTCGTCGTCGCCGCCGCCGGGGTGGTCAACCTGTTCTCTGACTCCCTCGACGGCTGGTGGCGCCTCCTCGCGGTGGGCCAGGTCCTCACCGGTGTGGTCTGGTGCGCTGGCGTGGTGCGCCAGTGGCGCAGGGCACGGGGCGCGGCTGGTCCTGAGGCGTGACCTCGCACCTCTGACACCCCCGCCTGTGAGACTGGCCCGATGACGTCCGGCTCGCCCTCCATCCCCACCGCACCGACTCTCCCCGCCTCCTCCGACGGCCACATCACCGTCACCGGCGCCCGCCTGCACAACCTGCGCGACGTCACGGTCTCCATCCCCCGCGACCGCCTGGTGGCCGTGACCGGCGTCTCCGGCTCGGGCAAGTCCTCGCTCGCCTTCGGCACGGTCCACGCCGAGGCACAGCGCCGCTACTTCGAGACCGTCGCCCCCTTCGCCCGCCGCCTCATCCACGCCGCGGTCGACCCGCAGGTGCGCAGCATCACGGGGCTGCCCCCGGCGGTCGCGCTGGGCCAGCAGGCCACCACCAGCGGCACCTCCTCGCGCTCCACCGTGGGCACCGTCACGCACACCGGCAACACCCTGCGCATGGTCTTCTCCCGATGCGGTGACTACCCCACCGGCGCCGCCCACCTGGACTCCGACGCGTTCTCCGTGAACACCGCCGTGGGCGCCTGCCCGGAGTGTTCCGGCCTGGGCGTGGTGCACGAACCCACCGAGGCCTCGATGGTGCCCGACCCCGACCTGTCGATCGCCGAGGGGGCCATCGCTGCATGGCCCGGCGCGTGGCAGGGCAAGAACTACCGCGACATCACCGCCACTCTGGGCTACGACATCACCTCCTCGTGGCGCGACCTGCCCGCCGCCGACCGCCAGTGGATCCTGTTCACCGACGACCAACCCGTGGTGCAGGTGGTGCCCGAGCGCGACCCGGAGCGCATCCAGCGTCCCTACTCCGGCACCTTCTCCTCGGCCCGCCGCTACCTGATGCGGACGCTGTCCGAGACCAAGTCCGCCACCCAGTGGGCCCGCGCCCTACGCTTCGTGGAGACCACCCCCTGCCCCGCCTGCGACGGCCACGGCCTGCGCGCCGATGCCCTCGCCGTCACCTGGCAGGGCCGCTCGCTGCCCGATGCGGCAGCGCTCCCCCTGGCCGAGCTGGCCGACCTCGCCCGCCGCCGCCGGCACGCCCTGCCCGACGAGGGCGGCAGTGCCCGCGAGGGTGCCGAACGTCTGCTCCTCGGCGACCTGCTCGCGCGCCTGGACGTGCTGCTGGAGCTCGGTCTGGGCCACCTCTCCCTGGGGCGCCGCAGCACCACCGTCTCGCCCGGCGAGATGCAGCGCCTGCGCCTGGCGACCCTGCTGCACACCGGCCTGTTCGGGGTGGTGTACGTGCTCGACGAGCCCTCCGCCGGCCTGCACCCGCGCGACACCGAGGCCCTGCTGCGCGTCCTGCGCCGGTTGGTCGATGCGGGGAACACCGTGCTGGTCGTCGAGCACGACATGGCCGTGGTGGCCGCGTGCGACTGGGTGGTGGACGTCGGCCCCGGCGCCGGCGAGGGCGGCGGCCGGGTGTTGCACTCCGGGCCGGTGGACGAGCTGGCCGGCGTGGCCGAGTCCGTCACCGGGCGGTACCTGGCCCAGCCGATCCACCCCGCGGAGGTGCTGGGGGCCGACGCGACCGGCGGCTCCACCAGCGCCGGCACCCCGGGAGACGATCTCGCCGCGGAGCCCCTGCCGGCACCGCGCACCGGCAGCGGCCAGCTCGTGGCCTCGGGTCTGCGCCGCCACACCGTGCGGGGGGTCGACCTCACGCTGCCGCTCGGTGCGGTGAGTGTGGTCACCGGCGTCTCCGGGTCGGGCAAGTCCTCGCTGCTGGACGCCCTGGCCGACGTGGTCGCGATGCATGCCCAGGAGGTCTCGACCGAGGCGGCCGAGGAGCACGGGGAGCCGGGCACCCAGGACGTGGGGCACCCCGGTGAGGGGCATCCGGGTGAGGATGCCGCCGGGGCCGCGCTCACCGCATCGGGCACGGGCACCGGGCAGGGCACCCCGCCGGCGCCGGCCCGGGTGGTACTCACCGGCGGACGGGTGGAGCGCCTGGTGCGCATCACGCAGAAGCCGATCGGCCGCTCCCCCCGCTCCACGCTCGCCACCTACACCGGGGCGATGGACCGCATCCGCAGCCTGTTCGCCGCCACCGACGACGCGCAGGAACGCGGCTACGGGGCGGGGCGGTTCAGCTTCAACACCACCCCGGGCCGGTGCCCCACCTGCGAGGGGCAGGGCTCGGTGTCCGTGGAGCTGCTGTTCATGCCCGGCACGTACTCCACCTGCCCGGAGTGTCACGGCGCGCGCTACGACGCCGAGACGCTGCAGGTCCACTGGGAGGGGCACCGCATCGACGAGGTGCTGGGCTGGACCGTGGCCGAAGCCCGCGAGCGCTTCGCCGAGCACCCGCAGCTGGCCCGCACCTTCGGCGCCCTGGCGGACCTGGGGCTCGACTACCTGACCCTGGGGCACCCGGCAACCGACCTCTCCGGCGGGGAGGCGCAGCGCATCAAGCTGGCCACCGAGCTGCGCGTGCAGCGCCGCACGCCGACGCTGTACCTGTTCGACGAGCCGACCACCGGGCTCCACCCGGCCGACGTGCACCGGCTGCTGCGTCAGCTCCACGGGTTGGCCGGCGCGAGCCACACCGTCGTGCTGGCCGAGCACGACGCAGTGGCCGTGGCGACGGCCGACCACGTGGTTGAGATGGGGCCCGGCGCCGGCGGCGCGGGCGGACGGGTGGTGGCCGCCGGCATCCGTTCGTCGTTCGTAGCGTGAACAGCGCGCTGACCGTGCACCGAACGACGAACGGATGCCGTGGCGTGGCCGTCCGCCCGGCTAAACTCTGCCGACCCCTCACCCCAGGAGCACCATGGCGAAGCGCCGCCGCACCACCCGCAGGAACGGCTTGGACCCCCGCGCATGGATCGCGATCGCACTGGTTGTGGCACTCGTGATCGCCTACGGCGTGTTCACGCTCAACCCGGCCAACGAGCGGGTCGACGACATCCCGGAGCAGGCGCTGGAGGCCTACCGGGGTGCGGCCGAGGGTGCCGAGGACTTCGAGCACTCCTGCCACCACCTGGACTGGCGGGTGCTCGCCGGCATCGGACGGGTGGAGAGCAAGCACGCCGAGGGGGGCGAGCTCACCGACGCGGGCGTGGCCGACCCGCCCATCTACGGCCCGCGTCTGGACGGTTCCGGCGCCGGCGGCAACACCACCGGCATCAGCGACACCGACGGCGGCGAGGTCGACGGTGACACCGAGTACGACCGCGCGGTGGGGCCCATGCAGTTCATCCCCACCACCTGGGAGATCCACGGCAAGGACGGCGACGGCGACGGGGAGGCCGACCCGCAGAACATCCACGACGCCGCGCTGTCGGCCGCGAGCCTGCTGTGCGCCAACCAGGAGATCGACCTCTCCGACGAGGACACCCTGCGCCGCGCCATCAAGCGGTACAACAACTCCGACGCGTACGTGGAGAAGGTGCTCACCTGGGCGGAGCGCTACGGGCGCTGAGACCCGCGGCCCGTCCCCGCCGATGGGGCCGCCCGGTCAGTGAGCGACGCCCGCCGCTCACTGCGGGATGACGTACACGGCCACCATGAACCAGTGCAGGGCGGCGGCGATCGCCACCAGCACGTGCCAGATCTCGTGGAAGCCCAGCACCCCCGGCCACGGGTTGGGCCGCTCGAGGATGAAGACCACGAACCCGGCGGAGTAGACCAGCCCCCCGGCCGCGAGCAGGGCGACCATGCCCGGCTCGAAGGTGACGCCCGCGGCGAGCAGGGCCACCGGCAGCCACCCCAGCACGATGTACAGGGTGTTGGTGATCTCCTTGGGCAGGTCCCGTCGCACCGAGCGGGCCACGATGCCGCCGATGGCGATCGCCCACACCGCCCCGAGCACCGCCCAGCCGAAGGGCGTGCGCACCTGCACCAGCACCAGCGGCGTGACCGTGCCGGCGATGAGGCCGAACACGGCTGTGTAGTCCAGGGTCCGCAGCACCGAGTCGCCGCGCTCGCCCAGGTCCAGCCCGTGGTGCAGCGTGCTGCAGGCGAAGAGCGTCACCAGCGAGGCGCTGTAGATGCTCGCCCCGACGATCCGCCAGGGGTCGCCGGTCGTGGCGGCCTGGGTGATGAGCACCGCGGCGCTGAGCAGCGCGAAGCAGGTGGCCGCCAAGTGCGAGAGGGTGTTGATCCGCTCGTCGGTGACGTGGACGCTGCCGTCCTTGCTGCGGGCCGGGGCGGTCGTCCCGCTCATGCGGTGAACGCGATCACGGCGTCCGCGAACGCCTCCGGCGCGTCGATGCTGGCACGCCGGCCCGCCCCGGGGACCTGCTCGATGCGGGCGTCCGGCATCAGCTCGACGACCTGCTTGGCCATGATGCTCCCCGCCCGGTCGTTGGCCCCCACGAGCACCAGCGTGGGCTGCTGCACGGCGGCCAGCGTCTCGCGCATGTCGATCCCGGCCAAGGAGTCCAGCGCCGCCAGGGTGCGCCCCCGGTCGATCCCCTGGGCCACGAGGTTGTTGCGGGGCTGTGCCTGGAGCGCGAGCTTCTGCATGCGCACCGCCATCTTCGGCATCTGCACGAAGACGCCGGACAGCACCAGCCGCCGCACCTTCTCGGGGTGCTCGGCCGCCAGCGTCGCGGCGACCATGCCCCCGATGTCCTGGCCCACCGCATCGAACGCGCGCCAGGTCATGACGTCGGAGTTGTAGAGCACTGCCGAGGCGCACTGCTGCAGGTCGAAACCGCCCTTCTGGGTGGGCTTGAGCCCGTCCACCCACGGCGCGGCCATGGGGCGGCCGGCACCGATGCGGCTCACCACGTCCTGCCAGTCGATGGGGTTGGACCCGATGCCGTGGATCAGCGCCAGCGGCGTGGGCTGGGCGGGCTCCCCCGCATCGGCCCGGGGGTCGGTGCCCTCCAGCGGGCCGCCGTCCGCCGGGTCGGTGGGCGCGTCGGCGGGCGCGTCGGCGGGGGTGTCACGCGCCTGGTTGAGCAGGCGGTCGAAGTCGTCGTCAGTCGGAGAGGTGCTCACGGGTCCACCGTAGTGCGCCCGCCCGGTCAGCGGCCGGGCGCGTCGTCGGGACCGGACAGGAGGACGGCGCCCAGCGGCTCCTCGGCCGGCAGGTCGGCCGCGGCCCGTTCGGGATCGAGGACGCGCATGATCTGAAGCGCCCTGGGTTTCACCCGCCTAGATCCAGGACCGGCTGGGGCGGCACCGGGGGACACTGGGCCGTCGAACCAGCCCTAAGGGATGGCCCTCCTGCCGTCGAAGCAGGGGCCGGCCTCACCCAGGGCGGCCCATCATCCGCTGACGGCACCACACCTCCAAGGACGGCCCGTCCACCGAACGGGCCCTCCTTGGGATTGTGGTACGGCGATGCCGGTCAGGTCGCGGGCAGCTCCTGAAGCATCTGTTCCATCTCGGTGATCTCGGCCTGCTGGTCCGCGACGACCTTTTCGGCCAGGGCCACGGCCTGCGGGGTCTGCCCGCCCTCGACCTCGTCCTGGGCCATCTCGATGGCGCCCTGGTGGTGGGCGGTCATCTGCTCCAGGTACAACCGGGCGGCCTCGGTGCCCTGGGCCTGCTCCAGGGCGGCCATGTCCTCCTCGGACATCATCCCGGACATCCCGCCGTGGTCCATGCCCTCCATACCGCCCATGTCTCCCATGTCCACGGGGTCTTCACCCCAGGCGGTGAGCATGGCGTTCATGCGCTCGATCTCCGGGCCCTGGGCGTCGATGACCTTCTGGGCGAACTCGGCCACCTCGGCCGGGATCTCATCCTTGGCCAGCAGCATCTCGCTCATCTCCACCGCCTGCTGGTGATGCGGGATCATCATCTGAGCGAACATCACGTCCGCGTCATTGTGCTCGGCGGAGACCTCCTCGGCCGAACCGGTGGCCGAGCTAGTAGCCGATTCCGTGGCGGACGGTGTCGCGGTGTCCGTGGCCGCAGGGGTGGCGGCGGGGGCGGAGCCGGTCGCGGTGGCCGAGGCCTCAGCGCCGGCGTTCTCGTCCTGGGCCCCGGTGCCGCAGGCGGTCAAGGTCAGGGCGGAGGCCAGGGTCAGGGCGGTCAGCGTCATCGTGCGTTTCATGGTGGGTCCTTTCATGGTGGGTTGAGGGTTCACATCAGGGTTCACGCCAAGGGGCGAGATCAGGAAACCGCAGCCGGCTGAAGGGCAGCCTGCGACCGGGGGCGCTCGAGAGGAGCCAGGTGCTCCGGGTCCAGGTCGGTGCGGCGCAGCAGCTGGGCGTTGAGGGCCACCACGATGGTGGAGACGGACATCAGGATCGCGCCCACCGCGGGGGAGAGCACGAAGCCGATCGGGGCCAGCACGCCGGCGGCCAGCGGGACGGCGAGCACGTTGTATCCGGTGGCCCAGACCAGGTTCTGGATCATCTTGGTGTAACTGGCCTTGGACAGGTGGATCATGGATAGCACGGCACGGGGGTCATTGCCGGCCAGCACCACGCCGGCCGATTCCATGGCCACGTCGGTGCCGGCGCCGATGGCGATGCCGACCTCGGCCCGGGCCAGGGCCGGGGCGTCGTTCACGCCGTCCCCGACCATGGCCACGGACAGGCCCCGGGCCTGCAGTTCGGTGACCTTGGTGTCCTTGTCCTGGGGAAGGACCTCGGCGAAGACCTCGTCGATGCCCAGATCCCGCGCCACGGCCTCGGCGACCTGGCGGGCGTCGCCGGTGATCATCGCGACCTTGACCCCCCGGGCGTGCAGGGCGGCCACGGCGGCCCGGGACTCGGGGCGGATCTTGTCCTCCACGGCAACCGCGCCGATAACGGACCCGTCGCGGACCACATGCAGCACCCCGGCCCCCCGATCCGTCCAGGCCCGGACATCGGCGGCCAGTGCCTCGGGGGTGTCCAGGGTGAGCTCGCGCAGCATGTTCGGCCCGCCGACGAGGACCTCGGCCCCGGCCACGGTGGCCGTGACCCCGCGGCCGGTGGCGGCCTGGAATCCGGTGCCGCGCAGGCCCAACCGGGCGGCCTCGGCATGACTGGTGGCGGCGGTGACGATGGCCCGGGCCACCGGGTGCTCGCTGTCGGCCTCGGCCGCGGCGGCGTAGGCCAACAGCTCGGCCTCGGAAATGCCGGGCGCCGCGGCGACACCGGTGACGGCGTGGGCGCCCTCGGTCAGGGTGCCGGTCTTGTCAAAGAGCACCACGTCGATGGTCCGCATCTGCTCCAGGGCCATCCGGTCCTTGATCAGCAGCCCGGCCTTGGCGGCGCGTTCGGTGGAGATCGCGATCACCAGCGGGATGGCCAGGCCCAGGGCGTGCGGGCAGGCGATCACCAGCACGGTCACGGTGCGGGTGACCGCATCGGTGGGCTGACCGATCACGGTCCACACGATCGCGGTGATGATCGCCGCCCCCAGGGCGAACCAGAACAGCAACGCGGCGGCCCGGTCCGCCAACGCCTGGGCCCGGGAGGAGGACTCCTGGGCGTCGGCGACCATCCGCTGGATCCCGGCCAGAGCGGTGTCGGCGCCGACGGCCTCGATGCGCACCCGCACGGTGTTGTCGGTGGCCACGGTCCCGGCCACCACCCGCTCCCCGACGGTGCGGGCCACGGCCCGGGATTCGCCGGTGATCATCGACTCGTCGAACTCCGCGGCGCCTTCCAGGATGGTCCCGTCGGCCGGCACGCGGGCCCCGGAGCGCACCAACACGGTGTCCCCGACCGCCAGCTCGCCGACGGGCACGGTCACGGTGTCTCCGTCCACGATCTTCTCGGCCTCCTCCGGCAGCAGCGCGGCCAGGGCGTCCAGGGCGGAGGATGCCGCGCCGAGGGCGCGCATCTCCATCCAGTGCCCGAGCAGCATGATGGTCACCAGCAGGGCCAGTTCCCACCAGAAGTCCAGTATCAGGTCCCCGATGCCCAGGGAGGTGATCCAGGAGGCGACGAAGGCCACGGTGATGGCCATCGCGATCAGCAGCATCATCCCCGGCTGGCGGGAGCGCACCTCGGTGAGTCCGCCCTTGAGGAAGGGGGCGCCGCCGTAGAGGTAGATCACGGTGCCCAGCACCGGGGCGATCCACGCCGAACCGGGGAACTCAGGGACGTGGTAGCCCAGCAGTTGTCCGACCATGTGGCTGAAGAACACCACCGGGAGTGACAGCACCAGCGAGACCCAGAACCGGTTCTTGAACATCGCGGTGGAATGCCCGGCGTGCTTGCCGTGGTCATGGACCTGGTGCTCCTCGTCCAGGGCCGAGTGGGCGTGGCCCTGGGGCACGGCCTGCCCGTGGGTGGCCGCGTCCGCGGGGTGGTGGGCGGCATGGTCGGTGTGGTTGGCGTGGCCGGCGTGGGGGTTCGGGTCTGGGTGTTCGGCGGTCTGGTCGGTGGGGTGATCGTGGTGGTGCGGGGTGCTCATGGTGTTCCTTCTGCTCGGCGGTCTGTTCGGCGACCGGCTCGGCGGTGGGGCGCCGACCTCGAGGGGATGGGTCGGTTAGATCCGGACGCGGTAGCCGGCCGCTTCGATGGCCGTCCGCACGGAGTCCGCGGAGGCGGGCCCGGTCACGGTGACGGGGGAGGCCCCGCCGGCGACCAGTTCGACCCGGACATCGTCCACCCCGTCCAGGGCGCTCACGGCCTCGGTGACGGAGCCCACGCAGTGTCCGCAGGTCATGCCCTCCACCTGGTAGGTCGCGTCGCCGGCGCTCGTCCCGGTTGGGTCGGCACTCTGTCGCCCGGCGGGGGCGGTGGCGTCGGCGGCTGGGGCGCAGCACGAGCAGCCGTTGGTGGCCCCCGGCAGCGGGGTGCGGGCGGATTCGGTCATGACGGTCTCCTTCAGGTCTGAGGGCGGCGCCGGACGGCGCCTCTCCTCTTGGTATATACCCCCCGGGGGTATCATTCAAGGGGTGGAGCGCCGGTGTTCACGGTGGATAAACGGGTGCGCCGGTAGGTGGGCTGGTCGGGGGGCTGCTTGGTGGGCAGGTCGATGGTGAACGTCGCCCCGGCCGTGGTGGAGGTGGCGCTCAGGGTGCCGCCGTGGGCCTGGATGAGAGCTCGGGAGATGGCCAGGCCGACCCCGGAGCCGCCGTGGTCACGGTCGCGGGCGGTGTCCCCGCGGTAGAAGCGTTCGAAGACGTGCGGCAGGTGCTCGGGAGAGATCCCCTCCCCGGTGTCGGTGACGCTGAGCGTGACCCCGGACGGGCTTTGTCGGGCCTCGAGGGTGACCCGGCCCCCGGCCGGGGTGTGGCGCAGGGCGTTGGTGAGCAGGTTGCCCAGGACCTGGCCCATGCGCTGGCGGTCCACGTCCACGGCCAGGCCCGGATCGGCGTCCATGGTCAGGGCCACGCCCTTGGTGGCGTAGGCCTCCTTGTGGGCCTCGGTCGCGGCATGCAGCAGCCCGCTGACCCCTTGGGGGCTGCGGTCCAGTTCGATCCGGCCCTCCTCGGCGCGGGAGACGTCGTTGATGTCCTCCACCAGCCGGGTCAACCGGGCCAGCTGCTCGCCCATCAGCTCACCGGTGGGCTCGTCCCAGTGGGACACCCCGTCTTGCAGGGCCTCGTGGTAGACGGTCAGCACGGAGACGGGGGTGCGCAGCTCGTGGGCCAGGTCCGAGAGCATCCGTCGACGGGTGTCCTCGGTGCGCTGAAGCCGTGCGGCCATGGTGTTGAAAAACCCTGCCAGATCCTCCACCTCGGTGCCGGCGCCCATGGCCGGCACGCGGGTGTCGTACCGTCCACCGGCCATGGCCTTGACCGCCTGGGTCAGGGCGTTGATCGGACTCTGGATCCGGCGGGCGACATGCCAGGTCAATGCCAGACAACAGATCAAGGCCGTGGCCAGGGCCACGGCCAGGGTCCAGAAATTGGCGTCCCGGTAGGCCTGCTCCACGTGCAGCACCTGGGCTGCATCGTGTCCGGCCCCGGCCTGTTCCAGGTGCTCGTGGAACAGTGGTGGGCCGGCCAGGGAGGCCACCACCACCGCGGCCAGCACGCTGGCCCCCACCACCAGCAGCTGGGCGAGGAAGAACCGGGCCGCTAATCCTTGGTAGCGCCGCCGGCCGGTCATTGCTCCGCCATCCGGTAGCCGACCCCGCGGACGGTGTCGATATAGCGGGCCGGGTCCGCGTCGAGCTTGCGGCGCAGGTTCTTGATGTGCACGTCCACGAGCCGTTCATCGCCCACCCAGGCCGGGTCCCAGACGATATCGATCAGCTGGCGCCGGGAGAAGGCCTGGTGCGGGCGCCCCGACAAGGCGGCCAGCAGGTCGAACTCCGTGCGCGTTAGTTGCACCACCTGGCCCGACACGCGGGCCCCGTGGGCGGCCAGGTCGATGACCAAGTCACCGCAGACCCGTTCCGGTTCGGGGGCTGACACCGTTGTGCGCGGCCGGCGCATGACCGCCCCCACCCGGGCGACCAGCTCCCGGACGCTGAAGGGTTTGGTGATGTAGTCATCGGCCCCCACCGCCAATCCCTCCAACCGGTGGCGCTCATCGCCGCGGGCGGTGAGCATCAGCACATAGCACTCGGAGAAGGCCCGCACCCGCCGGCACACCTCGATCCCGTCCATCCCGGGCAGGCCCAGGTCCAGGACCATCACGTCGGGCTCGTGAACCCGGGCGGCCTGCACTGCGGCCGGGCCGGTGTGGGTGAGGGCCACCTCGTAGCCGGCCCGCTCCAGGTAGGTGGCCACCATGCGCGCCAGCGGCTTCTCGTCATCGACCACCAACACCCGGCCGGCCGCCGGACCAGTCCCAGTGTCAGTCCCAGTGCCAGTGCCAGTGCCAGAGTTCATGGGTCCAGTCTCGCTCTGTCTCGCGCCCCGGCGGCTCAGAACGGTGCCGGGGCGGGGAATCTTCATCGAATCTTCAAGGCAAACCGCCCCATCCCGGCGCGTCACCGGCCGACAATGGTAGAAGCCCCGCCTTTTGGCCCGGGGCGGAAAGGCTCCATGACCCCCCTGACCCGCAGAACCCTGATCGCCGGCGGGCTGACCCTGCTCGGCGCTGGCACCCTCACCGCCTGCGCCGCGCCGAACCCCGCGACATCCCCGGCGGCCGGCACCGGCACGCAGGGCACCGGCACGGCCATCACCCACGTCCATGCCCTCACCCGGGACCCCGAGTCCGGTGAGGTGCTGCTGGCCACCCACCAGGGCCTGTTCCGGCTCCAGGACGGGGAGCTGACCCAGGTCGGTCCGGTCGTGGACTTCATGGGTTTCACCCTGACTCCCGAGGGCCGCTACCTGGCCTCGGGTCACCCCGCGCCGGGCACCGACCTGCCCGAGCCGCTGGGCCTGGCCGAGTCCACCGACCGGGGCCAGAGCTGGACGGTGCTCTCCCGCGGCGGCGCATCCGATTTCCACGCCCTGGCCGCCGGCCCGAACGGGGTCCTCGGCTTCGATGGGCAACTGCGCGCCAGCACCGACGGCCTCACCTGGCAGAGCCTTGAGATCCCCGTCGCCCCGGCATCGCTGGCGATCTCCCCCCAAACCGGGACCGTGCTGGCCACCACCGAAACCGGCATGTTGCGCTCGACCGACCACGGCGCGACCTGGACCACCCTGGACACCCCCCAGCTGATGCACCTGGTCGCCTGGGCCGATGACACCACCGCCGTGGGCGCCGGCATCGAGGGACACCTGCTGACCAGCACCGACGCCGGCGACACCTGGACCGCCAGCGACCGCCCGGTCGGCACGGCCACCGCCCTGGGAACGGGCATCACCGACGACGGGCAGACCGAAGCACTGCTGGTCGTCGGCTCGACCGTGCTGTCCACCACGGACGGCGGGAACACCACCGAATCGCTGCTGTGACCTCCTCCCGCCGCCCCCTGTCCGGCTGGCCCGCCCTTCGAACCGTTCTGGGCACCCTCGTGTTGATCCTGGGCCTGCTCGGGATGCACGCTGGTACGGGCACCAGCGCGGCTTGGGCCGCCACCGGTACGGCCGCCGCCACAACTGTTCATCACCTCGGGCCGGGGGCCATCGGTCCGGCCGGCATGGTGCCCGAGGTCGTGCTCCCGGCCGAGCCTGCCGGGGATGAGGCAGCCGACCCCGGGCTGCCGGTCTGTGCCCTGGAGGCCGTGGACGATACCTGCGCCTCGGCCCTGACCAAGGCACCTGTCGTGTCCCACTTGGCCTCCCGGGCTCTCCTGCCTAGCCCCGGTGGGGGACTGACCGCACCACCCCTGCCTTGGGTTGCCCATTTCCGGCCCCCGTGGACCCTTCACTGGCTCAACTGGCCATCAGCCGCACCTACCCCCCCCGGCCGCGCCCCACCGGTGAGCGCAGGGTCCGCCAATACCTCCGGGTGACAGCGGCACGCAGCCCCGGTACGCCACCGGCCTCACCCAGCAACTGATCAGCCATGCCCGGCCCCGTTGCACCCGCCTGCGACACGGGGCCGGATGACGGAAAGAAGAACCGATGACCTCCTCACTGACCACCCGCCGCACCTTCCTGGGCGCCTCCGTCGGGTCCCTGGCGCTGGCCGGGCTGGCCGCCTGCGCCGATCCCGCCACCAGCCCCCAACCGTCAGGGCGCATCCTGCCCACCGACCCGCTGGTCGCCGAGTACGAGAAACGACGCGCCGCCTCGGGCACCACCGTCACCCACCGGCTCTCCGCCGCACCCCTCGAGACCTCCCTCCAGGGTCGGGGCCTGACCACCTGGGGATACAACGACGGCCTCAACGGGCCGCTGCTGCGCGCCCAGACCGGGGACCTGCTCAAGGTCAGCGTCGCCAACGACCTGCCCGAGGACACGAGCGTGCACTGGCACGGGCTGGCCCTGCGCAACGACGCCGACGGAGTCCAGGGGGTGACCCAGGACCCCATCGCCGCCGGAGGACGCTATACGTACGGCTTCCGGCTGTCCCATCCGGGCACGTACTGGTACCACTCCCACTTCGACACCCAGCGCGAACGCGCCCTGTACGGGGCCCTGATCGTCGAGGACCCCAACGAGCCCCTCAGCTACGACCAGGAATGGGTCGTGATCCTGGACGACTGGCTCGACGGGATCACCGGAACACCGCAGGACGTCGTCGAGGAACTCTCCGCCGGGATGGACATGTCCGGCGACATGGAGGGCATGGCCGGCATGGCGGGCATGGACCACGGGTCCATGAGCCAGGACAGCTCCCCGGGCATGCCCATGAAGCACATGCTCACGGGTGCTGAGAGCGACTATCTGGGCGGGGACGCCGGCGACGTGAAGATCCCCGTGCACCTGTTCAACGGCCGCCCCCCATCCGACCCGGACACCTTCTCCAGCACCCCGGGCAACCGGATCCGCCTGCGCTTGATCAACGCGGCCGGAGACACCGCCTACCGGGTCGGGATCCCCGGCCAGGAACTGACCATCACCCACACCGACGGGTTCCCGGTCCAGCCCCGCCAGGCCGATGCCGTCGTTCTGGGGATGGGCGAACGCCTGGACGTGCTGATCACCCTCGGCGACCAGGCGGTGCCCGTACTGGCCCTGCCCGAGGGCAAGACCGGCCACGCCTACGGCATCATCGCAGCCGGTCCAAAGACCACGCTCTCCGGTCGGCTCCCGCAGACCCTGGGCGGAACCGTGCTCGATGGCAGCCGACTGAAGGCACACGAATCCGTCCTGCTCCCACCCAAGGACCCGACCAGGACCCACGAGGTACGCCTCACCGGATCGATGATGGAGTACGACTGGGGCATCAACGGGCGACGCTTCGACCCGGCCAACCCCTTCGAGGGCGCCTTCGAACTCCGGTTGGACGAACGCGTGCGGGTCACGATGACCAACGACACCGACATGTGGCACCCCATGCACCTGCACGGCCACACCTTCCAGCTGGCCGACCATGGCGCCCGCAAGGACACGGTCATCATCAAACCCCGGCAAACCATCGTCTTCGACTTCGAGGCGGACAACCCGGGCCAGTGGCTAACCCACTGCCACAACGCCTACCACGCCGAGGCCGGGATGATGGGCGTCTTCTCCTACATCCACTGACCCTCCCGCCCGGCCCACACCCCTCCATCCACGGGGGGATCGCACGGTGGCCGCCCAGGAAAGAACATGCCTTTATCGCTCACCCCCACCCACCGTGCCCAGCCCGCCCGAGACCTCTGGCCCGGCACCCCCGTCCTGACCCGTAGGAGGAAATAAATGGGCGAGTACTTCGCTCAGACGGTCCAATCCGGCGCCCTGCTGCTGGCCATCCCCCCGTCCACCTACGAGGCCCACCGGGCCGCTACGCTGCCAAACGCAGCGTAATCACACCCCGTGTCCAAGATCCGGGGGTAGGGCCTTGCTACTCTGCCACTGCCAGATGGCGCGGACATTGACTGGTCACGGCTCGAGCGACAGCCGATTGGAGGCTCTTCACAAACGAGGGTGTAGTCGGGGCCTGAATCCGCCAGCTTCGAGGAGTGCTCGGGCGATGTAGTGGGTGAGGTTGCGGAACCCGAGGGCCAGCCCGCGAAGATGCTCAAGTCGTCCATTCACGGCCTCGGTAGGTCCGTTGCTGGTGCGGGGTCGCTCGAAGTAGGCCAGGACATCGCAGACGCGTCTGGCCAGGGTGCGGCCGAGCTTGCGCAGCTCGACCAGCGGTCGGGGCACCCCGTCGGCGAGGGCATCGATCACCGAGCTCATCTCGACGCGGCCGGTGACCCGGTTGGGGTCTCGGTAGGCGGAGATCATGCGCTGGTAGATGCCCCAGGTGCACTCGACCTGGACGTGCCGGTCCCCGGTGAACAGCTTGTCGAGGCGCTCGTGTTGACGGTCGGTGAGCAGGTCGGCGCCGGTGTGCAGGGTCCGGCGCGCCGAGTAGAGCGGGTCGTCCTTGCGGCCGCGGTGCCCGTGCAACTCCTGCTGAACGCGGCGGCGGCACTCATCCAGGGCGTCGCCAGCCAACCGGATGACGTGGAACGGGTCCATGACAGTGACCGCGCCCGGCAGTTCCTCGGTGGTGGCGGTCTTGAACCCGGCGAACCCGTCCATGGCGACGACCTCGATCCCGTCGCGCCAGGCCTGGTCCCGCTGCGCGAGCCAGTCCTTGAACGCCTTCTTGCTGCGGCCCTCGACCACGTCCAGCAGGCGGGAGGGCCCGGTACCGTCCCGGACCGGGGTGAGGTCGATGATGACGGTGACGTACTTGTCGCCCTTCCTGGTGTGCCGCCACACGTGCTCGTCGACCCCGACCGCGTTCACCCCGTCCAAGCGGGACGGGCGGTCGATCAGCAGCCGTTGACCTTCGGCCAGGACGGCGTCGTTGGCGGTGTTCCACGAGACCGCGAGCCCCTCGGCGACGCGGGCCATCGACAGGTGCCCGATCACGATCGCGACCAGGCCCCACCGCAGGCCGGCGCGGGAGATCTTCGCCCGCGGCTCGGCAGCGGCGGTGGTGTCCTGACGCCATACGTGGCCGCACTCGGGGCACCGGTACCGGCGCACGGTGAGCAGCAGCGTGGTCGGGCGCCATCCAAACGGCTCGTGCGCCAGTTCCCTGGTCACGGTGTCCCGCGCAACGCCCTGGCAGCCACACCGGCGGCACCAGTCGCCCGGCTCGACGACTCGGCAGGCGAGCACCGCACGATCAGGTTCGAGCCGTTGGCCGGTGACCTCCAGGCCGAGGTCGTCCAGGCCGGCGAAGGTAGTCAGGTCGGGGCGCGTGAAGGTAGCGTCGGGCACGTCGAGGTCTTCCCGGTGGGTGGCGTAGGAACCCCCATCTTCGGAAGACCTCGACGCCTACCCCGGGACCGACGCGCCAGCGCCCTCTACACCGTCATCTGTGAAGAGCCCGATTGGAAGATGCCGCGACCTTAACCAATCGGCACCCAACCAGATGGCGTGATGGGAATCGCAGTGGTCCGATCGCGCAGCAGATGACGAAACGGAAGAAGGAAGACGATGGCTCACGGTAACGGCGGTCGCAGCCACGCGGGGCACCTGCCCTCCAGCGGCGCCGCCCTGGCGATTTCGGCGTGGCTGACGGGGATCTACTTCGTCATCGAGTTGGGCATCGGCCTGTGGACGGGATCGGTGGCGGTGATTTCGGACGCCTTCCACACCTTCTCGGCGGTGGGTGGCGTGCTGGTGGCCATCATCGCCGCCCGACTGGCCCGCCGCCCGGCCGATAAGGACCGCAGCTTCGGTTGGTATCGCGCCGAGGTCGTGGGCGCCCTGGTCAACGGCGGCTTCTTGCTGGGCATGGCGCTGGTCGTGATTGTGATGGCCGGCATGCGCATGACCGACCCCGTTGACTTGCCCACTACACCCATGCTGTGGGCGGCGGCCGGTGGCTTGCTCACCGAGTTCATCTCGTTGGGATTGATCTGGAAGCAAAGCCGCAGCGACCTGAACGTCAGAGGCGCGCTGTGGCACATTCTTCAGACTTTCGTCGGCAGCCTGCTCATCATCGTCACCGCGCTGGTGATCCGCTTCACCGGGTTCTTGCTGATCGATCCGCTGCTCGGAATGGCCTTCGGCTTCGTCCTGATATGGGCAAGTTGGGGCATCCTGCGCGACGCCACCCATTTGCTGATGGAGGGCACGCCCGCTGAGATTCGCCTGGGTGAGGTGACCGAAGCACTGGAAGCGCTCGACGGCGTTGAAGGCGCCCATCACGTGCACGCTTGGGCACTGACCAGTGGACGTTACGTGTTCTCCGGTCACCTGCGCATCGCCGACGGGGCCGATCCACAGGCTGTGCTCCAAGCCGCCTCCAGCATGCTCAAGGATCAGTACGGCTTCTTCTTCGCCACACTGCAGGTGGAGGCCGCCTACCTCGACGAGTCCGACGCCGAAGCGATCGATGTCATGCGTGAGACGCGCAAGAAGGGACAGGCGTGAGAACCCTCCTTCTGCTTGCCTTGATCACGTTCTCCGAGGCGACCATCGGTGTGTTCGTCAAGCTCACCGACGGGCGGATCCCAATCCAGACGCTGACCTTCTATGCCATGGCCTTCGCAGCGACTTTCCTGTTCATAGCGCGAGCCCTGGCAACTCGGCAATGGCCCCGCTTTCCCGCGGGCAACGTCAAGGACACCGCTATCATCGGCGTGCTGATCGCGGCCCAGGGCAGCGCATTCAATTTCGCGATGTCGCTTGTACCTATCGCCAACGCGGTGATCTTCTGGAGCATCGCGCCGTTCTTTGTGTTCATCTTTTCGGCGATTTTCCTCGGCGAGAAGGCGCGAAAAAGCTACATCCTGATATTCGCTATCGCCCTGGTCGGCATTGCGCTGGCCAACCCGCTCGGTGGCGGCCATATGCTGGGAAATTTCGTGGCGCTGGCCACCGGGGCGATCTACGCCGCGATGGTCACCTACATGCGCTACGAGGGTAAAACCGAGACCGGGAACGACATCGCCTGGTCACTGCTGGTCGCCGCACTTTCGCTTTCGCCGTTCCTCCTGATCGTCGGCCCCGGCCAAGTGGCGACGACGATCGCGCATCCGGCACTCGGCGTGGAACTGCCGGTGATGCTCTGGGCCGCGGGCCTGGGCATCGTCTCCACAGGTTTCGCCTACTTCGGCATCTCCATCGTCTTGAAGTCGATCGATGCCAATGTCTATGCCCTGGTCGACATCATCGTCTCGCCGGTTATAGCCTCCATATTCGGATATCTGATCTTCGCAGAGGTGCCCGGACGAGGCATCATCTATGGTGGCGCCTTGCTGCTCGCCGCCGGCTTCTGGCTGTCCCGCGAGATGTCGCGGGGCCGAGAGAACCAAGCCGTGCACCCATGCCAATGCGTCTAATCGCCGCAGGCAATAAAGGGGGCAGATTCCAGTGGACGTCGCCGGGTGAGTTGCATTTAGCGACCATCGATGAGCAGACCCATGCCCCCGCAGGTGTCGCAACCGGGGCCCGGCCCGACACAGCGCGTTGTCCATATAGGCGGTTGGTCCGCATGTGCGCCGCCACTCTTGCGGGCCCGACCTCTAGGCCGAGCGACTTTGTGGCCGCACTGTGCTGTTCGGTGTGATGTTCGGCAAACGGAGCATATGCCAAGTACCCGCGTGAGGACTTTCCTTACTGGTTCAAGCGCGCCTTCGGCGCGAGTGCCCGTCGTGCTCCGCTCCGCGGGGACCCCCGCGCTGCGCTCGCTTCGCTCGCTCCGCACACCCCCGCCCGCTCCGCACTCCGGGCACAACAACGAGGCACCCGCCCGTCTGGACGGATGCCCCGCTGGCCTGTTCCGATCAGCTCGTCTCAGGCACGATGACCCGGTGGACACCGCACACCTGGAAGCCGACGAGACCTTCGGCCCTTGCCTGGTACGCGACTGCCCGAACTACATCGGGCGCCATCCTGCTTACCGCGAGGCCACCGACCCGCGGTTAGAGAGTCTCCACGCCGCGCACCAGCATCAAGGGCGCTACGCGTCGCTACGCGATGGCCTCCGGCCACCCCTGACCCTGGTCCGCGACGCGGAGGAGGGCTAGTTATCGGGTCGGTGGCCCCACTCCGGCCGGCCCCAGATCTTTGCGACGCCCCCACCGTGGTGGTTGTTCGTTTTGTTCGTTTGAGTATCCTTGTGGATGAGAGGACGGCGACGACATGACCAAGACAGCAGCTGGCCCCGACGTCCGAACCTACGTGCCCGAGGGGGCGGTCGATCCGGCCCTGAAGGCCATCCTGGGCGAGGGCAGTACACAACGACCAGAACTCGTTGGCGCTAATGGCGAGCGCCTCCTGCTGCCCGAAGCGATGTACGACGTGCTCCGGCAGGTCGCAGAAGCCCTCGACAAGGGCATGGGGGTCACCGTCGCGCCGAAGAACGCCCGCCTGACCACCCAGGAGGCGGCCGACTTTCTCGGCATCTCGCGACCTACCCTCGTCCGCATGCTCGAAAGAGGCGAGATCCCCATGGAGAAGCCAGGGCGTCACCGGTTCGTTCGGCTGGCAGACCTCGTCGACTACCAACAGCACCAGAGGAACCAGCGACGCGAAGCGCTCGAACGCATGGCCCTCGAAAGCGAACGCGATGGACTCTACGAAGCCACCGACGGTCCGCCCCGGCGCACTCGCTGACACCAGATGGCGTTCCCAGCCTTCCTCGACACCTGCGTCCTCTATGGAGCAAACCTCAACGACACCCTGCTCCGGATCGCTGAGGAGGACGCCTTCAGTCCGCAATGGTCCCCGGACGTCGTCGAGGAACTTCGCCGCAACCTCAGCATGATCCCCAACCTTCCGGCGGGTGCAGCCGACCGTCGCGTACACCCTCAACAACCGCCCCCGCAAGGTCCTCGGGTGGAAGACCCCCGCCGAGGTCTTCGACGAGCAACTACGCTCCCTTCAACAACCCGGTGTTGCATCGACAGGTTGAACTCGCCCAGTACGTCAGCCTGGCGTACTCAGACGCGCTGATCACGGCTGGGGTGAGTGCTTCGGTGGGCACCGTGGGCGACTCCTATGACAACGCCCTGGCCGAGACCGTGAACGGGCTCTACAAGGCCGAACTCATCCACGCCAAGCGGCTCTGGGAGTCCGTCGAGGCTGTCGAGCTGGCCACGATGGGATGGGTGCACTGGTGGAACACGCAGCGTCTGCACGAAGCCCTCGGCTACCGCACCCCCGCCGAGGTCGAAGCTGCGTACACTCCCTCCCGAGACGTAGCGCCCGTTGCGTCCTGACCTCGGAACGAAACCCAGGGCGCTTCAATCCACACCAGCAGCACGGGCACCAGGACGAGGTCGGCCCCCAGCGCCGCGGGGACCACCCACTCCGGCGGCAGCGCGCCGCCCTGGGCAGCCCATGCGGTGCCGATGAGGGGGACGGCCGTCAGGGTGCCCGCCCACAGGGTCAGCACGGCGAGCACCTCCCAGGTCAACCGCTCGGCCCGGGCCAGGCGGCGCGGGGTGCGCACCCAGAACTCCTTGTGGGGCAGGTTGACCCACGGCATCGTCCGCGCGTGGGTGAGCAGGCGGGAGATCCACGGCGTCGGGAGCAGGACCCCGCCCACGATGACCAGCAGCAGCATCGCCTCGAGGCGGCCCATCTGCTCCAGCCGGCCGTCACCCGTGCCCACCCCCCTGCTTGCGGCGGACGGGGCCCCGGCCGTCGGGGCGCAGCAGCTGCCCGTTCGGTGCCCACATCTCGATCACGGGAGCACCTCCTGCCCCGGGCACCCGCCCGTTCACGCCCCACCCCGCACGAGCTCACGGGCGAGCGCGACCCCGCGCTCGGCGGCCATGCCCAGGAAGGCCGGGAAGTCCGCCACCGCCCCGGCGTCGGCGCTGTCGCTGATGCTGCGCACCACCGCCCAGGGCACCCCCATCCGGGCGCACGCCTGGGCCATGGCCGCGCCCTCCATCTCGGCCGCGAGGGCACCGAACTGCTCGACGATGCGGACGCGCTGCGCCACCGAGGCGATGAACTGGTCCCCCGAGGCGATACGGCCGGTGTGCACCCCGGCCCCGCCGGACACCTCCCGCGCCGCGTGCTCGCACGCCGCCCGCAGCCGGTCATCGGACCGCCAGACAGCCGGCTCGCCGAGCAGCTCCCCCGGGGCACGACCCAGCGCGGTGACGTCGACGTCGTGCTGCACCACGTCATTGGCCACCACGAGGTCACCCACGCCCACCTCGGGCGCCAGCCCCCCAGCAACCCCGGTGAACACGATGCGGTCGGCCCCCACCGTGCGCAGCGCAACCGCCCCCAGGGCGGCGTTCACCTTGCCCACGCCGCTGCGCAGGACGGCCACGTCCACCCCCTCGAGCTGCCCCGTGGTGACCTCCTGGCCCAGCACGGTCTCGGGGCGGGGATCGGCCAGCGCCGCCCGGAGCGAGACCACCTCGGCCTCGATGGCCCCCATCAGGCCCAGAACTCCCCGGGGCCCGCGGCGCCCCTCCACTCCCGGTGCATGCGACATGCCCGGCAGCATCGCACAGGGCCCGCAGCGTGCGCCGGGAGCATCCCTGCGGCAGGCCCGCTGTGGCCCTGCCGCCCCCTCCTGCAGCCGCTCCCGGCGCCCTCGCGAAGGAGTTGGGCAACCACTGAGCACACTGCCGCACCGGTCTCTCACGTCACTCGCAGCGGACTCACGACCGGCGCACAGGCTGGGGGGCGGGCCTCACACGCGCCTCACAGGGACGGCGCCGCGGGTGGCCGGACCGGGCTAGCCGGGCTGCTGGGCCGGACCGGCTGGCCGGCGCGGAGCCAGGCTGGCCGGTCCAGCCGGCCCGGGCACTCAGGCGCGCTGGGCGCCCGCCACCAACGACTCGAGCTTCGCCCAAGCGATGTCGGGGTGGACGCGACCGCCGAAACCGCAGTCGCTCGAGGCGATCACGCGGTCGCTGCCGACGGCCTCGGCGAAGCGTCCGATGCGCTGGGCCACCAGGTCCGGGTGCTCCACCACGTTCGTCGCGTGCGAGACCACCCCGGGCAGCAGCGTGAGCCCCGCGGGCACCTCGACATCGCGCCAGACGGTCCACTCGTGCTCGTGGCGCACGTTGCCGGCCTCGAGCGACAGACCACCCACGTTCGCCTGCAGGACCTCCCCGAGGATGTCCGCCAGCGGGACGTCCGTCGTGTGCGGGCCGTGCCACGAGCCCCAGCACAGGTGCAGCCGCACCCGGGAGGTGTCCAGACCCTCCAGCGCCAGGTTGAGGGCCTCGATGCGGCGGGCCACGAACCGCTGGTAGTCGGCCACCGACGGCTCGGGGTTCACCTGGTCCCAGCTCTCGGCCAGGGAGGGGTCGTCGATCTGCAGCTCGAGCCCCGCATCGAGGATGGCGGCATACTCCTGGCGCAGCACCCCGGCCCAGGCGTGGAGCCACTCGGTCTCGCTGGTGTAGTGCGCGTTGCCGATGCGGGCCGCGGACCCGGGCGAGAGGGCGCACAGGTACCCGCGCCCACCGCCGGTGGCGGCCAGCGCCGCGGTGAGGGCGCGCGTGTCCCGGGCGACCGCATCCTGCCCGGCGTACCCGATGGTGCCGGTCGCCGTGGGCAGGGGCAGCGGGCGGCGGGCGTCGATGCCGGTGCCGCTCGTCGGGTCGCCGTACACGTCACGGAAGCGCAGCCAGTCGCGGCGGCGGCCGAAGGTCGTCAGGCGCACACCGTCGGCCGGGTCGGCCGGGGTGTTGCCGAGCCGCTCCTCCTGCGCCTCGAGCTCCTGCGGCGACTGCGTGGGCTCCACCAGCTCCAGGCCGCTGGTGCGGTCGAACGAGTAGGTCCACCAGGCGCCGAAGTCCTGGGAGGCGGTCATGGCGTGGCCGTACTCGCCGTCGTTCACGATGTCGAGGCCGAGGTCGCGCTGGCGGGCGACGACCTGCTGCACGGCGGTGCTCAGCTGCTCGTCGAACGCTGCGGCGTCGATCTCGCCGGCGGCACGGCGTGCGTTGGCCTCCCGCAGGGAGTCCGGGCGGGGCAGGGAGCCGGCGTGGCTGGTGAGGACGGGGGTCATGGGGAGCTCCTGGGGTGTGGTGAGGGGGTCAGGCGAGGACCGAGCGCAGCACCGTGGCGGTCTGCTCGGTCTCGATGAGGAAGCCGTCGTGGCCGTGGACGGACTCGATGACGGCGTACCGGCCGCCGGTCCCGCGGGCCAGGGCGCGCACCTCGTCGGGGGTGGTGAAGCGGTCCGAGGAGACCGCCACGGCGGTGACACGGGCGGGCAGGTGCCGCAGCGCGCGCTGCACACCGCCCCGCCCGCGGCCGAGGTCGTGCGTGGCCATCGCCCCGATGAGGCGCAGGTAGGACACCGCGTCGAAGCGCTCGACGAAGGAGCGGCCGTGGTGCTCGAGCCACGCTGTGAGGCGCCCCGCATCGGGCCCGAAGCGCTGCTCCAGACCGTCCGCGCTGCGGTAGGTGAGCACGGCCAGCTGGCGGGCCAGCGCCAGGCCGGCAGTAGGGCCGGACTGGGGGGCGTAGTGCCCGCCCTGCCAGGCCGGGTCGGCGGTGACGGCCGCGCGCTGGACCGCCAGACCGGCCCGCAGGTCGGCCGAGGAGGCGGCCGGTGCGGCCACGACGACGGCGTGGTCCACCGGCACGGCGGTCTGCGCCGCCCACTCCAAGGCCCGCATCCCACCGGCCGAGGCACCGATGACGTGCGCCACCCGACGGATGCCCAGGGCCTGCACGGCGCGCACCTCCGCGGCGACCTGGTCGCGCACCGTCACCTCGGGGAAGTCGGCGCCGCCCAGCGCGTTCGGCACCGACGCACCCGCCGGGCCGCTGGTGCCGCTGCACCCACCGAGGACGTCGGGGGCGATGACGTGGAAGCGCTCGGTGTCCACCGGCGCCCCCACCCCGAGGACGCCCGGCCACCAGCCCGTGGGACTGTGCGCCGGGCCGCCCGGCCCGGCCACGTGGGAGTCACCGGTCAGGGCGTGGAGCAGCAGCACCACGTTCGAGCCGTCGGCGCGCGGTGGGGCACCCCAGCGGCGGACGCTGACCTGCAGGTAGGGGACGGCTCCCCCGCCCTCGCAGACCAGCCGACCGAGCCGCAGCAGGTCGTGCCGCGGCGCCGGACAGCCCCCGGCGCCGACCAGCGGGGCCGGTTCCGCGGTGCGCGCGGCGCCGGGGCGCACCGGGCTGAGCACCGCGGTCACCGCGCCACCGCCGCGAGGCCGCGCTCGAGGTCCGCCAGCAGGTCGGCGCTGTCCTCGATGCCGACACTCAGGCGGACCAGCCCGGGGGTCACCCCGGCGGCGAGGCGCTCCGCATCGGACAGCTGGGCGTGGGTGGTGCTGGCGGGGTGGATCACCAGCGAGCGCACGTCGCCGATGTTCGCCACGTGGCTGAAGAGCTTCAACGCCGAGACGAAGGCGCGCCCCGCATCGGCCCCGCCCGCGAGCTCGAAGGAGAGGACCGACCCCGGGCCATCCGGCAGGTAGCGCTGGGCGACCTCGTGGCTGGGGTGACCGGGCAGGCCGGCCCACTGCACGCGGGTGACCTCGGGCCGGGCGTCGAGCCAGCTGGCCACCTCGTGGGCGTTGGCCACATGCTTCTGCAGCCGCAGGGTGAGCGTCTCCAGGCCCTGCGCGATCAGCCAGGCATTGAACGGGGCCGGCGCGGAGCCGAGGTCCCGCAGCAGGCACACGCGCGCCCGCAGGACGTAGGAGAGGTTCACCCCAAAGGCACCGTCGGCCCCGAGGTCGCGGGCGAAGACCAGGCCGTTGTAGGAGGGGTCGGGCTCGGTGAAGTTGGGGAACCGCTCCGGCTGGGCGCCGTAGTCGAAGGTGCCGCCGTCCACGATCGCCCCGGCGATCGCGGTGCCGTGCCCGCCGAGGAACTTGGTGGCCGAGTAGACCACCACGTCCGCGCCGTGCTCGAGCGGCCGCAGCAGGGCCGGGGTGGCCACGGTGTTGTCCACGATCAGCGGCACGCCCGCCTCGTGGGCGGCGTCGGCGACGGGCCGGATGTCCAGCACCAGGCCCGACGGGTTGGCGATGGTCTCGGCGAACCAGGCCTTGGTGTTCCCCCGCGTGGCCTCCCGCCAAGCGGCGGGGTCGTTGGGCTCGTCCACGAAGGTGGTGTGGATGCCGAGCTTCTCCAGCGTGACCGCCAGCAGGTTCTGCGTGCCCCCGTAGAGGTGGGCGGACGCCACCACGTGGTCGCCGGCACGGCAGAGGTTGAGCAGCGAGAACGTGGTGGCCGACTGGCCGGACGACAGCAGCAGGGCGCCGACTCCCCCGTCGAGGGCGGCGAGGCGGTTCTCCACGGCCTCGGTGGTGGGGTTGGTCAGGCGCGTGTAGATGGGGCCGAGCTCGGCGAGCGCGAACCGGTTGGCGGCCTGGTCTGCGTCCGCGAAGACGTAGCTGGTGGTCTGGTGGATGGGCAGGGCGCGCGAGCCCGAGTCCGAGTCCGGCACCTGGCCGGCGTGGATCGACCGCGTCGCCAGGCCCCACGCGGAGGGGTCGGGGGCGGCCGAGGGGGTGCTCACCGCATCAGCGGTGGTGTCGGTGGTGGTGTCGGCGTCGGTGGTGGGGGTGGGCTCGGTGGGGTGCGTCATGGTCTTCTCCTGGGTCTGGGGTGCGCCGCGGTGCCCCTCGCACCCGCATCGACGATGCGGGGAGGGTGCGGCACGCCGGCCGGCCCCACGACGGGGCGGCAGGCAGCGAAAAGGGGTCGTCGGGCCTCAGCGGGCTCGGCGCAGGGGGCGGCTCAGGCGGCGCCCTGCGCCCAGCGCATTCGCTGCACCGAGACCAGGGAGAGGACCACCGGGCGGAACCCCGGCAGCGGCGTCACGGGGCCCAGCGGCAGCGTGACGCAGAGGGTGTGATCGGTGCGGATGTCGTGCATCTGCGGATCTCCTTCGCATCGATCGTGGCGTTGGCACCCGTGCTCGGACCCGGGGGTCCGCAGGGTTGCCGCGACGTCAGGGAGCCACGTCTCTCGGTCGCTCTGGATGAGGTGCGGTCAACCTAGGCCACGGTGGCGGCCGCGCGCAAGGTGGTGCCGTGCGCAGGTTGCCTGCCCGCATCGGCCCGCGATGGCGCACAATGGCGCTGCGATGAGGACGGAACACGAGACGGACGCGGGACAACAGGCAGGCGACATGACCCAGTGGGCTGCCACCGGGACGGCGGCCGAGCCCGAGGTGCCCACGGAGGCGGTGGTCGTCACCGCGTGGCGCCACACCGACGGGCGGTGGCCGGGGCGGGCGCGCCACCTGGCCCGCACGGTGGAGGGGTGCGAGCGCCTCTGGCCGCAGTGGCCGGACTGGCAGGAGCGCGTGGAGCGTGCCACCGAGGTGCTGCCGGAGGAGATCGACACCGGCGACTGGTTCCCGCGGCTCGAGGCCCGGTCGGACGGCATCGTCGTGCTGGTGCGTCCCGCGCCGCCGCGCCGCCCCACCACCCGCCTGTGGACCGCCCCGGGGGCCGACGCCCGACGGCACCCCGCCGTGAAGGGACCGGACCTGCACCAGCTCTCGGGACTGCGTGACCGGGCCCGGGGTGCCGGGGCGGACGACGCCGTGCTGTGCACCCCGACCGGCACCGTGCTGGAGGCCGCCCACGGCACCCTGGTGTGGTGGTCCGGGGAGCGGCTGGCCTCGCCGTCGGTGGCCGGGCGCCTGGCCTCGGTCACGGAGCAGCGGCTGCGGGAGCTCGCCGCGCGCCGCGGTGTCCAGTGGGTGGTCGAGGAGCTCGCGCCCACCGACCTGGCCGGGCGCGAGGTGTGGCTCGTGAGCGCGCTGCACGGCATCACCCAGGTCACCTCGTGGCGCGACGGGGCGACCGAGCTGGTCCTGGCGCCGACCGCCCGGGCGCAGGGGTGGCACGACGCGTTGGCCTCGATGCCGTGACGCCGGCCGCGCTGCCCCCGCACCCGGCACCGGGGGCACCCCACCGCCGTGGCCGTGGGGCCGGCACCCACCGCGGAGCACGGGCCGGTGGACCGGCTCGTCCGCTGCGACGGCGCCGGCGGGGTGGCGGGTGACGACGGCGGCGGCGTGTCCGGGGCCAGCGGCGGTGGGCCCGGCGCCGGCGGGGTCGTGAGCGACCTGCCCGACGGCCCCTCCATCGTGCGCTACCCCTCACTGGCCGTCCCCGAGCCGTTGCCGCCCGGGTGGGTGGTGGACGCCCGCTCCGGCGACGGTGTGGTACAGGCGATGCACCACACCGACCGGTCCTGGTGGGGCGTGCAGTTCCACCCCGAGTCGGTGGGCACCGGTGCGGGCGCGGCGGTGCTCGAGGCGTTCGCCCGGGCACGGTGTGCGGCCACCTGCGGGACGGCGTGGACGTGGTCGACCTGGTGCGGGTCACCTTCCCCGGGGCTCCATGACCGGCGCCCCCAAGCTGCGCTCGATGGACCTGCTCGTGGCGCTGGAGGACGGCCCACGGGGCATCTACTCCCGCCCGCTGGGGTACCTCTCGGCCACGGGCGCGGCCGACCTGGCCATCGTCATCCGCACCGCCGTGATCAGCCCCGGACCCGATGGGGTGAGCCGCCCCAACGGGGGCGGCGGCGGCGCCATCGTGCTCGCCTCCGACCCGCGCGCGGAGTACGAGGAGATGCTCGCCAAGGTCCGCTCGGCCACCCGCTGAGGCGGTCTCGTGGGTGAGCCCCCGGCTGCCCCGGTTCCCCCGGCTGCGTCACCTCAGGCGTTCAGCCCCCGGGCTGCCACCGGCCACGACTCCACGAGCCGGCCATCGACCTCCACCCAGAGCCTGTCGGTGAGGTTCACCGCGTTGCAGGCGTGGTTGGGCACCACCCGCACCTCCGTCCCGAGGGGTGGCAGCTCGGTGTCCTCGGGCAGCACCGCCACCGCGTGGTGCTCGGAGAGCAGCTCGATGCGGGCCTCCGGGTGGTCCAGGAGCCGTCCGAAACCGGTGGCCCACCCGGCGCGGTCGGCACCCAGGGCCTTGCTCCCCGCATCGAGGACCAGGCGGCCGCCGGCGTGGCTGACCACGGTGGCGTGCACCGTGAGCGCGACGTCGGCCGACGAGCAGGTGCCCAGTTCCCACTGCTGGGCGTCACCGACGACGTAGACGCCCGGGCGCACCTCGTCGAACCCGTCGCCCTCGTGCTCCACGGTGGGCGTGGAGCCACCACTCACCCAGGGTTCGAGGATCCCCGCCCCGCGCAGGGAGTCCGCGGCGACGGCGAGGTCTCGTGCCTCCTGTTCGGCGACCTCCTCGCGCCCGGTCGGTGTGTAGCTGTGCCCCGGGAACGCGAACACCCCACGGACCACGAATCCGGCCTCCAACCCGGCGCGCGCGACCGCCCCGGCGTCCTGCGGGGCGCATCCGCTGCGGTGGTGCCCGCAGTCCACCTCCACCACCAGCTCCGGCAGGGTCGGGGGCGAGATCGGTGCAGCCAGGGGGCGGCCCGGTGCGGTGCCCAGCAGCGAGGCGAGGTGCTGCACGGCCTCCACCGAGTCCACCCCGACGGCGAGCCGCACCCGGGCTGCCAGCTGCGCTACGCGTCCGGCGCGGTCGGCGTCCCACCACACGGGGTAGGCGATCAGCAGGTCGGTGCACCCCGCATCGGCGAAGACCTCGGCCTCCCCCAGGGTGGCCACGGTGAGCCCGCTGGCGCCCGCCTCCAGCTGCAGGGCAGCGATCTGCGGGCACTTGTGGGTCTTCGCGTGCGGGCGGAGCGCTTGGCCGCGGTCGGCCGCGAGGCGGGCCACCCGGTCGATGTTGGCCTGCAGCCGGTCGCGGTCCACCACGGCGAACGGGGTGGACGGCCGGGAGGTGGGCAGCGTCGACACGGCTCAGCGCCCCAGCAGGGCGACGAGCTGGTCCATGGGGTGGTCGGACCGGGGCCGGGTGGGCGGCGCGAAGATGCCCGCGGCCCGGTGGTCGGCGACGCGCGGCTTCTCGTAGGCGAAAGCGACGCCCACCGCATCGGTGATGACCGGCACCGCGACGCCACCGCCCTGGGCCACGTCCCAGGCGTGGACGACCAGGTCCACGAGCATCTGGTGGGCATACTCCCCCGCGGGGTGCTCGCCCCCGGAGAACGCGACCAGCTGCTCCGCGTCGTCGACCTGCGCCCAGGCCTGGAGGGAGCCCAGCATCGCCATCTGCCACGCACGGCGGGCCTGCGCCGGGGAGTCACCCAGGACGTTGCCGTCGTACCGGTCGCCGACCTCCTGCAGGGACTCCCCGCGCAGCAGGTGCGGCACCCACAGGTGCTCGGCCACCACGTGGTTCACGACGTCCCGGACCGACCACTCGGCGCACGGCGTCGGGCGACCCCACACCCCGTCGTCCAGCCGCTCCAGGACCACCCCGAAGGCACGGGCGGACTCCGGCAGCAGGTCGATGGCCTGGCGGGACGTGGCGGGAGCAGGTGCAGTCATGCCTCGCACGGTAGTCGTCCGGGCTGACACCGGCCCGGTGGCGGGGCGCCGGGTGTGGACGAGCACCCGCGGACGGCAGCCGGCGCCCCGGCGTGGTGGGTGACGGGGCACGGCCCGGCACCCCGGGCACAGGGGGTGACGCGAGGGCCGCAGCCGCATACGGTGGACCCATGGATCTGCAGCGACCGCAAGCACCGGAGCCCTACAGCCTCCTCCCCGAGACCGCATCGTTCGAGGTCACCAGCAAGGACGTGCGCGAGGGCGAGCCCATGGACGCTCGGCACGCCGCGGACGGCGACGAGACCTCCCCCCACCTGGCCTGGAGCGGCGCGCCGGAGGGCACCCAGTCCTTCGCCGTGAGCTGCTTCGACCCCGACGCCCCCACCCCCGCGGGTTTCTGGCACTGGACCGTGCTGAACCTGCCGGCCGACACCACCGAGCTCGCGGCCGACGCGGGCGCCGAGGGTGGCCACAATCTGCCCGAGGGCGCGTTCATGGTGAGTGCCGACACCGGAGCGAAGGCCTGGGCCGGCATGGCACCGCCCCCCGGTGACCGCCCGCACCGCTACATCTTCGCCGTGCACGCCCTGGACACCGACGACCTCGGCCTCGACCAGTCCGCCAGCGCCACCGTGGCGGCGTTCACGATGCTGTTCCAGACCATCGGCCGCGGGACCCTCACGGGGACCTACCAGGTCCAGGGGGACTGAGATGGCCCACGACGTCGTGGCCTCGGCCGTGCGGGCGGAGCCCTTCCCGGCCGGGACGGCCCTGGCGCTCACCGCCGTCGCCGCCACCAGCAGCGCCCTGCCCGACTGGGTGCCGGACTGGCGGCGTCGGTGGCCGTTGCAGCTCGCCCTCGCCGGGGTCGGGGCGGCCGTGTTCGCGCTGCGCCCCGACGGTGTGGCACCCGGCGGGCTGACCGCATCGGACCGGGCCACCGCCGGCGGGGTGGGTGAGACCGGCCCCGATGGGGGCGACGCCACCCCCATCGGGCGGGCAGACGAGTCCACCGACTCGCTGCCGAGCACCTCGCAGGGGCTCGACCAGCCGGACATCCCCTGGAGCAAGGTGCTGCTACCCGGGGTGCTGCTGCTCGGGGCCGGGTTGGCCGGGGGGCTGTGGCTGGAGCGGCAGGCGATCAAGGTCGTCTCGCGCTGCGGCGCGTCCCGCCCGCGGACGGTGCTGGCACTGGTGAGCGTGCCCTTCCTGTGGTGGTCGCTGCGGCAGGACCTGTCCGAGGACACCGACCACGCCTGATCGGCGCGTCCTACCCTGTACGGCGTGGACACCTACACGACCTACCGCCGGCTGCACCACACCCGCATCGGACGGGCCCTGTTCGCCCGGGTCTACGGCTGGCGGGTGCCGTACTTCCGCCCGCTGCGGATGCGGATCGACCACGTCGGGCCGCACCGGGCCGAGCTCGTGCTGCCCAAGCGACGGGCGCTGGAGAACCACCTGGGGACCGTGCACGCCATCGCGGTCTGCAACGGGTTGGAGGCCGCGATGGGCCTGCTCGCCGAGGCGACGACTCCCCCATCGCACCGGTGGATCCCCGTCGGGATGGAGGTGGAGTACCTCGCCAAGTCGACCACCGACCTGCAGTGCGTGGCGATCACCACCCCCGACGAGTGGCCGACCGCGGCCGACGAGACGCTGGGCGTGCCGGTGGGGGTCGCCGCGACCCGGGAGGACGGCACGGTCGTGGTGGCCGGGACGATCACCATCCGGGTGAGCCCCCGCCCGGCCCGATGAGGCGGTGGCCGCTCCGATGAGGGGTGACCCCGGGTGCGGGATGGCGGGCCCGTGGGGCGAGTAAGGTCACGGGTGTGGAAGAAGACCGGATCGCACTGTTCGTGGACTATGAGAACCTCGCGCTGGGCGCGCGGGACCACTTGGGGGGAATGACCTTCGACCTCAAGCCCATCGCTGACGCCCTGGCCGAGCGGGGGCGGGTGGTCGTGCGTCGGGCGTACGCGGACTGGTCGTACTTCGACGAGGACCGGCGGATGCTGACGCGCAGCCACGTCGAGCTCATCGAGATGCCCCAGCGCATGGGCGCCTCCCGCAAGAACGCCGCCGACATCAAGATGGTCGTGGACGCCATCGAGATGGCCTTCGAGCGCGGCTACATCACCACCTTCGCCATCTGCACGGGTGACTCCGACTTCACCCCCCTGGTGCACAAGCTGCGTGAGCTGAACAAGAACGTGATCGGGGTGGGCGTGCGCAACTCGACCAGCGCGATGCTGCCGCCGAGCTGTGACGAGTTCCTGTTCTACGACACCCTCGATGGGGTGGACCCGCACACCCCCGCCAAGGAGACCAAGGGCTCCGAAGGTGGCAAGTCGGGCCGCGGCAAGAAGAGCGGCGGGTCCGGCGGTGGCGCCGCGAGCAGCGGCGGCTCGGGCGGCGGGGCGACGAACACCGCATCGGAGACGCCGGCCAAGGGCGGGACCGGTGCAGGGAGCGACGCCGCCGACACCAAGACCGATGCAGGGAAGTCCGGCAAGTCCTCGCGCGGCGGCTCGCGCTCGGCGCCGAAGACGACCCCCGAGGGCGAGGAGGTGGCCACCGCCAACCAGAGCACCGGTGCGTTGGCGCCGCTGGTGGCCCAGACCGTCGCCGGGCTGCAGCGCACGGCCAGTGGGCCGGTCACCGCATCGGCCCTGAAGCGGACCCTGTTGCGCAAGGACCCGACCTTCTCCGAGGCGGACTTCGGCTTCCGGGCGTTCGGGGAGCTGTTGAAGCACTTGGACGACCGTGGCGTCATCACGCTGTCGGACGGACCCTCGTCGGGCGACCCGATGGTGGAGCTCCCCGGCGAGGCCGACCGCGAGGTGGCGTTCGACCTGCTGCGCCGGGTGCTGGACGAGGAGGACCCGGAGGGTGAGGGTGTGCCGCTGTCCGGACTCAAGGACCGGCTGCGTCACCACGAGTCGGAGTTCAGCGAGAAGTCGCTGGGGTACTCGAGCTTCCTGCAGTTCTGCAAGGCGGCAGACACCGAGGACGTGGCCGAGCTGTGGTGGGACGACGAGCACGACGGGTACCTGGTCGCGGCGCTGTGAGGGGCTGAGGCAGGGATCCAGGAGGCAATGGGGGGCCGGCGCGGGTGCGTCGGCCCCCTGTGGCGTGGGGTGGGGTGGGGTGCGGCTGGGGATTGTGCACAGGTCGGGTGGGTGTGTCTGGGGACCGCGCGACGTCGCCCATATGTTCTAGTTCTTGTTTGCATCGTGTCGGTTGCGTGTACCATCGGCGAGTGCGCCGGCGAAGGCTTCGACCGACCGTTCTCCTGACGCCAGATGCACCACGTCAACCCATGGAAAGCCCCCCGAGGGGCACCCCCCGGATGGGCACATCGAACAACCCGCCACCGGCCACACCACCACCCGCGAACCCAGCGGCCGCATCACCATCCACATCCACCACTGAAAGGGACCACCGAGCCCACCTACCGCAGGCGGAAAACCCAGGCACGGTGGACCCTTCAACGGCGAGCGATCGGCGACTCAGACCTGGCTGACGCCCTGCTTCCAGTAGCCCATGAAGGCCACCTGCCGCCTGTCCCATCCGCACTCGCGGACGAGGTGCCTGCGCAACGCCTTCACGGCACTGGACTCAGCGGCGAACCAGGCATAGGTGAGCTCTGCATCCGTGACACGAGTGACCTCCCACGGCACGGCCTCCGGGTCGTCGGTGACATCGGGCTGTCCGAGGTCTCCGGCCGGGGCAGACTCCCCCGACGGCACCTCGTTGGTGGGCGGCACCGACTCGCCACGGGCCGTGACGCTGTCTTCGAGATGGACCGGCTCGCGCGACCCCGCCTGGACAGTGAGCCGCTCGGGCACCTCGAGAGTCAACCGCTCCCCCGGTGCCTGGCCCTCGTCGCGGGGCAGCCACACGACCTCGATGCCAGCCGGCGCCTCGATCTCGCGGGCGTCACCGGACTCCGGGACCTCCAGGAAGGCCTGCCCGGTCGCGCCGGCGGGGAGGGCACGCAGGATGTTCACGATGGCGGGCACCGCTGTCTCATCCCCAGCCAGGAGGAAGCGCTCAGCCGCCCCGGGGGTCCAGTCGACCCCCACGGCCTCGTTGCCGGGGACGGTGGCGTCCGGCCCCCACACCATCACGGGGTCACCGGGCTGCACGTGCAACGCCCAGACGGACCCGGGCCCGGTCTCCCCGTGAACAGCGACGTCGATGTCCAGCTCCCCCGCATCGCGACGCACGGCCGCGGGCGTGTAGGTGCGGAAGACGTTGCGCTCGGCGTCGGGCAGTTCCCTCCACGCGAGGTACCAGGTGTCGCCGGTCGGGAACGTGGCGAACGGGTCGGCTCCCTCGTCCGCACCCTCCAGGGGGAAGACCACCTTGATGCGCTGGTCCAGGCAGGTGTCGCCGAAGTCGCGGAGGCCCTCATCGGCCAGGGTGACCCGCACGAAGCTCGGCGAGATGCGCTGCATCCCGCTCACGGTGGCTCGGAAGTCCCTGTAGTTCGCCTTCGACATGAGCGCAGGTTACGTGAGGTGAGGCAACCCTCACAACCGCTGCTGTGCGCGTCCGCATCAGTCTCCGCGGCGCGTGTCCGGACCGGCCGCCGCGGTGGTCGGGCCCAGACCTCGCGGCCTCAGATCCAGTCGACGCGCGGCGCAACGGTGGCGTACCCGATGAAGGCCACCAGGTCGATGACCACGTGGGCCACCACCAGCGGCATCACCCGACCGGTCCGCAGGTACCAAGCCCCGAAGACCAAGCCCATCACGACGTTTCCCAAGCCCGCACCGAAGCCTTGGTACAGGTGGTAGACGCCGCGCAGGAGGGCAGCCAGGACGACAGCCGTCCAGGGCAGGACACCCAGCTGACGCGACCGCGTGACGAGGTAGCCGACGACCACGACCTCTTCGAGCACACCGTTCTTCAGCGCAGCGAGGACGAGGAGTCCCAGCGCCCACCACGGACTCGCCTCGCTGGCCGGCGCCACGGTGGAGTTCAGGCCCCAGTGCGTCGCCGCGAGGTAGAGCCCGAGCCCCGGCAGGCCGATGACGGCCGCCAGCAGCAGCCCGCCGGCCAGATCCGGTCCCGGGCGGGTGCGATCGAGACCGACGATCCGGGCCCCCGCGCTGATCGGCCTACGACCCGGACGCCCTCCCGAGGGCACGGCCGCACCACTCTGTGCCGTCGGGTCAGCGGGCGCCACCAGGTGACCGGACGTGGCCGGGGCACGGGATGCCTCCGAGGCATGGGTCGGCACAGGGGCACGGGACGCCGCCGGGCCACGGGGCGGCCACACAGTGCCGAGGAGGAAGAGCGCCAGCACTGCCGGCACCAGGGCGAGGCCCAGGCCCACCACCTCGTAGAGCACCGAGAGCCACGGGCGACTGGGATCGGCCGGGGTGTTCATGTACGTGGTCGCCGCAGCCAGGCCACCAGGACGCGAGAGCAAGTCCACCAGTCGCAGCAACGACCACAGCGCCGAGGCACCCAACGAGAGCCCGAGCACCAGGAGCACCTCGGTACGCAGGGTCCGCCGATCCATGGGGGTGAGCGTACGCACCACCGACCCGTGGTGGGCAGGAGCAGCGCTCGACGCGCAGCCCGTCAGCAAGGGCACCGCTCCGGCGCCACCACGCGGTGCGCTGCACGTCACCCCACAACCGTCCTGAACGCCGCTCTGCCGCTGGGAGAATGGCCCCATGCTGCGTCCCGTCCTCACCTCCGCCCCGCAGGTGGCGGCCCTGTTCGTCATCAACGGGTTCATGATCGGCATCTGGGGTGGTCTGCTCGCGAGCCTGCGGGACCGCATCGGCATCCACGAGGGGGACGTCTCCATCCTGCTGGTCACGGTCGGGTTCTCCGCAGCCGTGACCATGCAGATCTCCGGCCGGCTGGCCGACCGCATCGGAGCCCGACGTCCCACCATCGTCGGCGCCGTCGTCATGATGGTCGCCTTCGCCACCCTCGCCGCCGCCACCTCCTGGCCGATGCTGCTCGTCGCCGCCTGCCTGCTGGGACTGGGCAACGGCGCCATGGACGTCTCCATGAACGCCCTCGCGGTGAACGCCGAGCGCGTGGCTCGCCGCCGCATCATGAGCACCCTCCACGCCTTCTTCTCGATGGGGTCACTCGCCGGCGCCAGCGCCGTCCTGGGTGCCAACACCGTCAGCTCCGGCCCCGGGGGGACGGTCGTGGTGGCGACCCTCGGCGCCATCGTGGTGGTCTCCGCGCTGCTGCTGACCATCAGCCCCCGCACCCCGGACACCCCGATCATCGCCCACCGCGACGAGGCCGGCGGCCGCACGCGCCTGCCCGCGATCACGTGGCTTCTGGCCGCGATGGCGGTGCTGTTCGGCCTCACCGAGGGCACCGGGTGGGACTGGTCGACCATCCACGTCACCGACGTCACCGGCGTCTCCCCCGGTGTGGGTGCCGCCGGCCTGGCGGTCTTCTCGGCCGCGATGGTGGCGCTGCGGCTCAGCGGCGACTGGGTGGTGGACCGCATCGGCGCCCGCCCCGCCCTCGTGGGGGGTGCGCTGCTGGCCGCGGTCGGCTACCTCGTGGCGGCCACCCAGAACTCCCTGCCCGTCGTGCTGGGCGCGTGGGCGCTGGTGGGCATCGGCGTGGCCGTCCTGGCCCCGATGATCTACGGCATGGCCGGACACCTGGGCGGCGGACGCATGCTCGCGGTGGTGGCCGGAGCGGGGTACCTGACCTTCCTGGCCGGTCCCGCACTGATCGGCTGGGCGAGCACCCGCTGGGGCATGGGCCCGGCCATGTTCGTGCCGCTGACCACCGCAGCCTTGGTGGCCGGGCTGGCGGCCATGTTGCCGCGTCGGGCGCGGGAGGCCGCGGTGGCCGACGCCGGAGCCGGCGACTGAGGGATTCGCGGCGGGGCAACGCCCCTAGCACCCCGGGCGGAGCGCCCTCGCAGCGCCTCGGTCAGGTGACTTCCTGCTCGACGACCACCCGCGCGGTCTCCCGCCGACCGATCCACACCAGCACCGAGGCGGCCATGATCACGCCGGTCGCAGCGAAGGCGAAGCCGTAACCGAACTGCTCGGCCAGCATGCCCACGACGATCGGCCCGAGAATCGCCCCGACGTCCTGCGACATCTGGAAACCGGCGAGCACCGTCCCGGCCGAGCGCTCGTTGCCCACCACGTCGGCCACCGCAGCCTGCTGGGCTGGGTTCAGCATGCCCGCCCCCACGCCGGCCACCGCCATCACACCGAGGTACACCCACACGTCGGTGATGAACCCGGAGAAGGCCGTGAACACACCACACACCACCAGCCCGCCGATGATGAGGGGACGCCGCCCGATGCGGTCGCTCAACCGGCCACTGTGGTTCAGCACCAACACGTTGCCCACGGCGAACGCGGCCAGCGCGAAGCCGGCCATCTGCGGCCCGGACTGCAACACCTCCACGACGAACAGCGGCACCAGCGCCACCCGCACCCCGAAGTTCGCCCACCCGTTCGCGAACCCGCTGGTCAGACAGGCCTTGTAGACGGGATCCGCCCAGGCCTCACGCACCAACATCCGGGGCGGTCCGGTTCCCTTGCGGGCGGCGTGCCCCACATCGCGCGGGATGCCGATGGCCACCACCCCGGCGGCGATCAGCAGGGCGACCCCGTAGATCAGGAAGGGCGCCCGCAGGCCCAGCCCGGCCAGCAGCCCGCCGAGGACGGGGCCGAACACGTTGCCCAGCAGGAAGGCCGACCCGTAGGCGGCGGACACGCGACCCCGCTTGGTGGGCGGCGCCATCCGGACCAGCAGCGCCACGGCCGAGACGGTGAACATGGTGGAGCCGATGCCGCCCAGCGAGCGGAAGATCAGCAGCATCCAGTAGTTGGTGGCGAACGCGGCGGCTCCCGTGGACAGCGCGACGATCACCAGCCCGGTCAGGTACACGGGCCGCTCACCCAGGGCCTCGGAGAGCCGCCCCCCGACCGGGGCGAAGAACAGCCGGAAGGCCGCGAAGGTGGAGATGATCGCCGCAGCGGCCGTGGGCCCCACCCCGAAGCTGCGGGCGAACTGCGGCAGGGCCGGGGCCACGATGCCGAATCCCACCGCCACGACGAAGGCGGCGCCGATGAGGATCCAGATCTCCCGGGGGAAGCCCGTTGCCTCGTCAGTCGCCGCCGTCGTCGTCATCAGGGGTCAGCCTAAGCCTGTCCCCGGGTCCGCGCCCCGCCGGTGGGTGAATTGTCACCGGCCGATGGGGCGGACCCTCACCAGCCCCCGCGCGCCACCCTCACCGCGCCGTGGCCGTGGCCGGCTCGGCCGGGATGTGGTGGCCCTCGGCGTCGACCCCGTGGGCCTTCTGGAGCTTGGCACCCTCGACGTCCAGGTCCGGCAGGATCCGGTCCAGCCAGCGCGGGATCCACCAAGCCTTCTCACCGAGCAGGTGCAGCACCGCGGGGGTGAAGGTCATGCGCACCACGAACGCGTCTACGAGCACACCGAGCGCCAGTGCCAGGCCGATCGGGCGGATCATCGTCAGCTCCGCGTGGATGAAGCCCGCGAAGACCGAGACCATGATCAGCGCCGCGGCCGTCACCACGGAGGCACCGGCACCGAAGCCGCGCTGCACCGCCTTGCGGGCGGACGCGCCGTGCGCCCAGGCCTCGCGCATGCCACTGACCAGGAACATCTGGTAGTCCATGGCCAGACCGAAGAGCACGCCGATCACCAGGGTGGGCAGGAAGCTGAGGATGGCGCCCGGCTCGTTCACGCCGAACAGCGACCCGAGCCAACCCCACTGGTACACGGCGACCACGGCACCGAAGGACGCACCGACGCTCAGCAGGAAGCCGGCCGTGGCCACCAGCGGCACCACGATGCTGCGGAAGACCAGCACCAGCAGCAGCAGGGAGAGCCCCACGACCACCGCGAGGTACAGCGGCAGCGTGCTGGCCAGCGCCTCTGAAATGTCGATGTTGGCCACCGTCAGGCCGGTGAAGCCGAGCTCGACGTCCTGTGCCGACTCGATGCCGGGAGCCTTGTCCCGCAGGCGGTGCACCAGGTCGAGGGTCGCCTCGTCACCCGGGGCGGTGCTCGGGGTGATCTGGAAGGCGAGCATGGAGCGGTCCTCGCTCATGCCCGCAGGCACCACGTACTCCACGCCCTCGGTGGCGTGCAGCTCCTGCGCGATGGCGATCTGCCGGTCGGCCGCCTCGCCCTCCGAGAGCCCCTCGGGCGCCTCGGCCATCGCCACCAGCGGCCCGTTGACTCCGTCACCGAAGTGGGTGCGGATGGTGTCGAAGGTCTGGTAGCCCTGAGAGTCCGCAGGTGCGGTGGAGCCGTCGGGCATGCCCAGACGCATGTCCGTCACCGGCCAGGCGAGGGCACCCAGGCCCAGGACGACGGCCAGCACGGTGAGCCACGGGACGCGGGTGACCAGCCGGGCCCAGAACGGGTGGTCCTCGTCGGCGGCCTCGTGCTGCACGGAGGTGCCGCCCCCCGGTTCGGAGGAGGTCCCGGCGTGCTGCGCGGTGGCCGGCGGGTTGAAGAAGGACGTGGCCCCGCCCCGCGGACGGCTGCCGGCCCGGAGCTCCTGCTCCTGCTCGTTCGCCAGCGCACGCCCCTGCGCGCCCGCCTGCTCCTGTTCCAGCGCACGGGCCCGCTTCGCCCGGCCGCCCTTGCCCAGCACGCGGTCGCCCAGGAGGGACAGCAGCGCCGGCGAGAGGGTCCAGGCCACGAGCACCGCGATGAGCACGGTGGCCGCGGCCACCAGACCCATCGTCCCCAGGAAGGGAATGCCGGTCAGCGTCAGCGCCGCCAGGGCGATGAACACCGTGGCGCCGGCGACGCCGACGGCGTTGCCCGCCGTGCCGATCGCCAGGCCGATGGACTCGTGCTTGTCCATGCCCGTCACCATCTGGGTCCGGTGGCGGTGGACGATGAACAGCGTGTAGTCGATGCCGACCGCCAGGCCGAGCATGACGGCAAGCACCGGGGTGATGTCCTGCATGGAGATGAAGGGGGTGAGGGACAGCGCCCCGGCGACACCGACCGCGACGCCCAGCAGCGCGTTCACCAGCGGCAACCCCGCAGCGGTCAACGAGCGAAGCATCACCAGCAGCACGATGGCGGCCACCACCACGCCGATGATCTCGCCCGGGCCGATGATCGAGCTCGTGTCCTGCGACATCTCCTCGGAGAAGGTGGTCGTGATGCCCTGGTCCGACAGCCCCTCGGCCTTGGCCATGACGGCCTCGCGGTCCTCGATCGCGACGTTGTGCATCTCGTCGGCGAAGCGGATCTGCGTGTAGGCAACGCCCCCGCCCTCGGCGACGAAACGCATGCCGTCGGTCAGCTCCTGCTGGGCCTGGCCGCGCTCCAGATCGGCCTCGCCGGAGGTCAACTCCTTCTGGGAGTCCGCGAGCTTCTTCTCGTTGGTGGCGATCTCCTGCTCACCGGCCTCGAGCTTCTCCCGCTCGTTCGACAGGCGCTTGGTCCCGGCCTCGACCTCGGCCTCGGCCTGCTCCAGCTGCTGCTGGCCACGCTGCAACCCGGCCTCGGCCTGCTGCACCCGGGGGTGGTCGGGGCCCAGCTGGGCCCGCAACTGCTCCACCTGCTCGCGCTGCTGCTTCAGCTCGGTTCGACCGGACTGCAGCTCCTGCTTGCCGGCGTCGAGCTCCTTCTGCGCCTGCTCAAGCTGCTCCCGCCCCTGCGCGAGCTCCTTCTTGCCGGACTCGAGCTCCTCGCGGCCGTTCTCCAGCTGGGTGCGCCCCGACTCGAGTTCCTCGCGCGCCTGCTTCAGCTCCTTCGGCGCGTCGTCGATCTCCTTCTGCAGCGCGAACGGGCTCTCCGCGGCGGTCACGCCCTCAGCCGTGGCAAAGTCCTTGACGACCTCGTTGATCGCGGTCCGCTGGTCGGCGGTGAACTCCCCGGACTCGCTCTCGAAGACGACCGTGCCCACGCCGCCTGCCGCATCGGGCACGCCCTCCTTGAGCTGGTCCATGACCTCCTGGAACTCTGTTCCGGGGATGGTGAACTCGGTGCTCAGCGGCTTGGAGAAGGTGGCGGCGGCGCCTCCGAATGAGGCCACCACCATCAACCAGGCGATGATGACCGGCCACACGTGGCGCGAGGCCCAGTGGCCGAGGGCATAAAGACGTTCGGCCATCAGGGCCGTCCTTCCGTCGTGGTGTCAGGGGAATCAGGTGTGTCTGCACTGCCGTACCCGGAGCGCAGGTCGTCCAGGGCGCGCTGCGCGAGCTCGATGAAGGTGCGGCGGGACTCCTCGTCGGCCGTCCCGCCGGTGCGCTCCATCCACGCCTCCGCGGCGGTCTCGATGACGCCCAGGCCGCTGCGGGCCAGTCCCGCCAGGAAGAGCCGGTCGGGCTCTACCCCGACCCTGCGGGAACGCGCTTCCAGGAGCGCGAGGGCGTCCCCCACGGAGTCGGTGACGATCGCCGTCTCCGCCCGCCGCAGGGCCGGACTGTGGACCGCTGCCCGCCGGATGCTGGCGATGCGGTCGAACACCGCGGCATCGAAGACGGTCGGCAGGGCCCGGCGCAGCACGTCGAGCGGGGGGACGGACGCCTCGGAGCGCTCGATCTCCGCGACAAGCGTGTCCATGCTGGCGTGGGCCGGCACGAGGAGCGTCTCCTCAACCGTGCCGAAGTAATTGAACAGGGTGCGGCGGGAGACACCGGCTCGCTCGGCCACGGACTCCGCGGTGAGCTGCTCGATGCCGCGTTCCTCCAGCACCCCGAAGGCAGCGTCCACGAGGGAGGCCCGGGTGCGGTCCTTGTGGGCCTCACGCAGTGACATGCCACCAGCGTAGGGCTCTCCCTGCACAGCGTGCAAGTTTGCGCGGTGTGCACAATGGGTGACCTCGGTCACCCGCCCCGCCCGGGCCCGTCGCACAGTTCGGTGCCACCGCACCCGGCACGCCGATGGCAACTGGGAGCACATGTGGGGCCCGTGCACAATGGCCCCATGTCGAGCACCCTCGCCGAGACGACCGACCGCCCCGCCCCCGACGACGACGGGCAGGGTCGCAAGGGCCTCCTCGGCGTCCCGCAGCTCACCGCCCTGGTGGTGGGCTCCATGGTGGGAGCGGGCATCTTCGCCCTCCCCATGAACATGGCCCAGGCTGCTGCGCCGGGCCCGCTCCTCATCGGCTGGGGGATCACCGGCGTCGGCATGCTCGCCCTCGCGCTGACCTTCACGCTGCTGGCGCGCCTCGCCCCCAACCCCGACGGCGGCGTCTACGGCTACGCCCGCGACGGGTTCGGCCGCTTCCTCGGCTTCTCCTCCGCGTGGGGCTACTGGATCAGCGCCTGGCTGGGCAACCTCAGCTACCTGGTGGTCATCTTCTCCACCCTCGGCCTGTGGTTCCCGATCTTCGGCGAGGGCACCACGTGGGTCTCCATCGCCTGCGCCAGCGTGCTGCTGTGGGCTTACACGTGGCTGCTGATGCGCGGCGTCCGCGAGGCAGCGAGCCTCAACCTGGTCGTCACCCTGGCCAAGATCGTGCCGATCGTCGCCTTCGTGGTGCTCACCGCCATCGCCTTCGATTACGGCGTGTTCACCGCCGACTTCTGGGGCCGCCAGACTACTGGCGCCCCCATCATGGAGCAGGTTCGCGGCATGATGTTGGTGACCGTCTGGGTGTTCCTCGGCATTGAGGGCGCGACGGTCTACTCCGAGCGGGCCAAGGACCGCGCCTCCATCGGGCGGGCCACCGTCATCGGCTTCGTCGGCGTGTTGGCCCTGCTGGTCGCCGTCAACCTGCTGAGTGCCGGCATCATGAGCCAGGCCGAGCTGGCCGAGCTGCAGGACCCGTCCATGGCCGGGGTGCTGCGCGAGGCCGTCGGGCCGTGGGGAGCCGTCCTCATCGGGGTCGGCATGATCGTCTCGGTCGCCGGCGCACTGCTGGCCTGGATGCTGCTGTGCGCGGAGATCCTGTCGGTCACCGCCCGCGACGGCTCGATGCCGAAGGTCCTGGCCACCGAGAACCGGCACGGCACCCCCACCTGGTCGGTGCTGCTCACCAGCATCGTGCTGCAGCTGGCCCTCGTCTACGCCGCGTTCGCGGGCTCGAGCTACTACGACATCATCCTCATGGCCGGCTCCATGATCCTGTTGCCCTACCTGCTGAGCGCCGGCTACGGCGTCGTGCTGGCCGTGCGCAACCGGTCGCTGGGAAAGGCCGGCATCGGCAGCATCGTGCTGACGCTGGTCGCCACCGTCTACGGCCTGTGGCTGATCTACGCCGGCGGGCTGGGCTACCTGCTCATGACCGCCCTGTTCTACGCCCCGGGCGTCCTGGTCTATCTGTGGGCACAGCGGGAGCGCGGCGAGCACGCCATGAAGGCGTGGGAGTGGCTCGTCTGGGCCGTCATGGCCGCAGGCTTCGTGGCTGCCGTGGTCGGCTTCGCGACCGGGTCGCTGACCCTCTGACAGCAGGCGACGGGCGGACTGGCTGAGCGGCGGCCGGGCTGAGCCCACAGGCCGGCTGCCCGGGCACTCGCGGCCCTCAGGCGACCGTGCGCCCCTCGACCACGGCCCGCGCCACCTCGACGAGGCGGACGTTGGTGTTCCGGGACCGGTCGCGCAGCACCCCGAAGGCGGCCTGGTCGTCGATCCCCAGGCGCACCATGAGGATGCCCTTGGCCTGCCCGATGAGGTCGCGGCTGGCGACCGCCTCCCCCATCTGCGACATGTACTGCCGGGCACTGAGCGCCACCGAGGCGTGGACCCCCAGCAGGCGTGCGGTCCGCTCGGCGTCCTCGCCGAAGGCGTGCGGCTCGCGGGCGTAGAAGTTCAGGGCGCCCTGGCCCTCGCCGCCGGAGGTCGGGTCGATCTCGTCGCCCTCGTAGGTCGCCAGCTGGATGGCCATCATCGAGCCCACCCCGTGCTCGGCCGCCCAAGCGCTGAACGCCGGCCACTCCGGGTCCGCCGACGTGTCCTCCAGGTGGGTCACCGAGGCCTCGCGGACCGCCGACACGCACGGCCCCTCCTCGTACTCCTCCTGGAAGCGGTCGACCGCGAAGCAGACGTCGTCGGTGGCTGCCACGGTGGTGATGCGTCCACCCCGCTCCAGCAGGGAGACCGAGACGTCGTCGGCAACCTCGACCAGGTCACCGGCAACCTCGCAGATCAACCGCGCCAGCTCCTCGACCGAGTCGGCCGAGCCGAATCGCCGGGCGCTGCGCGCGAGGCGGACGGCCACGTCATCCGCGGGCAGGTCACAAGGCATGGTTTCCATCGTCCCTCTTCGGTGCAAATCCGTCCACTACAAAGGATCTCGCGGCAGCGGTAGGTGTTTCGGCGTCTCCCCGCGGCCGCGTCGGGGCAGCGTCCGGGCTCATCGGCCCACCTCGTCCGACCTTTCCCGGCCCACGACGCGGCCGGCCTCCATGCGCACCACCGCATCGGCCAAGCGGGCCTCCTCGTGGTCGTGGGTCACGAGCATCGCCGTGGTCCGCGTCTCGTCGATGATGCGGCGCAGGTCGGCGCCCAGCTGGGTCCGCAGGTCCCGGTCCAGGGCGCTGAGGGGCTCGTCCAGCAACAGCAGGCGCGGTGCGGCCGCCAGCCCGCGCGCCAGGGCCACGCGCTGGCGCTGCCCGCCCGACAGGGTCCGCGGGTCGCGCCGCTCGGTCCCGGGCAACCCCACCATCTCGAGCAGCTCGGCGGTCCGGGCGCGCCGCTTCGCGCGGGGCACGCCCCGCAGGCGCAGGGCGTAGGCGACGTTCTGCTCCACCGAGAGGTGGTCGAAGAGCTGGCCGTCCTGGAAGACCAACGCGAAACCCCGTCGGTGCGGGGGGACGTCCGTGACCTCCCGGTCACCGAAGCGGATCTCACCCTCCGTCAGGGTCTCCAGCCCGGCCACCGCGCGCAGCAGGGTGCTCTTGCCGCACCCCGAGGGGCCGAGAACGGCGGTCAGCGTGCCGGTCGGCACGGTGAGCTCCACCGCATCGAGGGCGCGCAGGGTTCCGCGGCGGAGGCGGAAGTCGACCGTGGCCCCGCGCACCTCGAGTCCGGCGTCCGCGCTGGGCGCGTGGGGGCTGGCCGAGGCAGGGCGGGCACCTTGCTGCCCGGCGGGGCGCTGGGTCGGGGTGGACCGCTCAGTCGGGGTGGGACGCTCAGTCACCAACTACCTCCAGTGGTCGGGGCGAGGCGGTCGACCACGGCCATGACGGCCACGGTCACCGCAGCGAGCAGCACACTGGCGGCCAGGGCCATGCCGAAGGTCTCCGCGCCGGGGCGGCCGATCAGCTCGGCGATCACCACCGGCACGGTGGGCGTGTCGGGGCGGGCCAGGAAGCTCGTGGCGCCGAACTCGCCCAACGAGACGGCGAGCGCGAAGCCGGCCGCGGCCGCGGCGGGGCGCGCCGCCAGCCGGGCGTCGATGGTGAGGAACTGCCGCCACGGCGGCGCCCCCAGGGAGGCTGCGGCCTGCCGCTGCCGGTCGTCCACCCCGCCGAGCGCGGGCACGAGGGTGCGCACCACCAGCGGGGTCGCGACCAGGGCCTGCGCCAACGGCACGAGCAGCGGCGAGCCCCGAAGATCCAGCGGCGGGGTGTCCAAGGCGATGAGGAAGCCGAAGCCCACCGTCACCGCCGAGACCCCCAGCGGCAGCATGAACAGCAGGTCCAGGGTGCGGACAGTGCGAGCGGCCCCGGGCGTGCGGCCCGGACGGGTCAGCGCGATCGCGACCAGGGCGCCCAGCACCAGCGCCACCACGGTCGCGTCCACCGCCGTGCGCCACGACTGCTCCAGGGCCTCCAGGACGGTGACCTGCAGCGCCGCGTCCGCCGCGGCCTCCGGGGAGGCCAGGGCGCGGTAGTTGCGCAGGGACCACCGGGCACCGTCCACGGTGGGCACCTGCAGCGAGCGCACCACGAGCGCCACCACCGGTGCGGTGATGAAGGCCAGCACCCCCAGGGCCACCACCACCGCCGGGAGGTCCCCACGCCTCATCGGCCGGGGTCGGGAGGACGCGCCCGTGGCCCGGGCGGAGCCCCGCAGCCGGCCGGCCACCCAGACGAGCAGCCCCACGACCAGCACCTGCAGCACCGAGAGCACCGCGGCGGCGCGCAGGTCCAGGTACTGCGTGGTGAGCAGGTAGATCTCGGTCTCGATGGTGCGGTGCCGCAGACCGCCGAGGGTCAGCACCACCCCGAAGGCCGTGCTGCAGAACAGGAAGACCACCACCGCCGCACTGGTGATCGCCGGCATCAGGCGCGGCAGGGTGATGTCGCGCAGCACCTGCCACGGCGCGGCTCCCAGCGAGGCCGCGGCCTCCTCCGGACGCCGGTCCAGCCCGGCCCACACCCCGCCGACAGTCCGCACGACCACGGCCAGGTTGAAGAACACGAAGGCCGCCCCGATCGCCCACGGCGTGCCGTCCCAGCCGAGGAAGCCCAGCGGCCCCCCGGGCGCCAGCAGGCTGCGGAACATCACGCCGACCACGACGGTGGGCAGCACGAAGGGCATCACCACCCACGAGCGGGCGAGCCCCCGCATCGGGAAGGCCAAGCGGTACAGCACGAACGCGGTGGGCAGGCCCAGCAGGAGGGTCACGACGGTGCCGGCCAATGCCATGCCCACCGTGAACCCCAGCACGCGCAGGGTGCGACCGCGGCCCAGCACCTCCGGCAACGCGGAGAGATCGGGCGAGCCGCCGGGGAAGAGGCCGCGCCCCACCATCGAGCCCACCGGCCAGGCGAAGAACACCGCGAAGAAGACCAGCGGCAGCAACGCCCACACCAGCGGCACCCAGGCGCTGCCGCGGCTCCTCATCGGGCTCCTCTCATCGGGGGCCCCTCGCGGTCCCGCTCACGCGCACCGGATCACTGACCCGCGGCCTCGCTCCAGCGCATCAGCCAGTCCTCGCGGTTCTCCTGGATGCGGGCGGCATCCACCTCGATCGGCTCCTTCGCCGGCGGAGCCCACTGTTCCCAGGCCTCGGGGAGCTCCACGCCCTGGCGCACCGGGTAGACGTACATGGAGTCCGGCAGACCGGCCTGGAACTCCTCGCCCAGCAGGAACTCCACCACCTTCGCCGCGGCCTCGGGCTCGTCGGCGCCCTCGAGCACGCCGGCGTACTCCACCTGCCGGAAGCAGGTGTCCAGCAGCGCGGAGGTGGTGGGCTCGTCGCCGCCCTCGGGGACGGTGATGGGCGGGGACGAGGCGTAACTCAGGACAATCGGACGGTCGCCGTTCCCGCCGCCAGCGGTGAAGTCGACGGTGTAGGCGTCCTCCCACCCGGCGGTCACCTTGACGTCGTTGGCCACCAGGTCCTTCCAGTACTGCTCCCAGCCGTCGTCACCCTTGGCGCCGATGGTGGCGAGCAGGAAGGCCAGGCCCGGGCTGGAGGTGGACGCACCGGGCGTGACGAACAGGCCCTTGTACTCGGGCTTGGTGAGGTCGTCGAGGGTCGCGGGCGGGTTGATGCCCTTCTTCTCGAACCAGGTGTCGTCGATGTTCACGCACACGTCGCCCGCATCCACGGGCGCCAGGCGCGCCCCCGCATCGGCCTCCATCGCGTGGTCGGCGACGCCCTGCGGCAGGTCGAGCCCGTGCTCGGCGACGACGCCCTCGGTCAGCGCGCGGCCACCGAAGGTGTTGTCGATGCCGAACACCGCATCGCCGATGGGGTTGTCCTTGGTGAGGACGAGCTTGTTGGTGAGGCTGCCGGCGTCGCCGGACTTCTGGACCTTCACCGTGATGCCGGTGCGCTGGGTGAACTCCTCCAGCACGCCCTCCGGCGGGTTGAACGAGTCGTGGGTGACCAGTTGGACGGTGCGGCCGTGGAGGTCCTCGCCCTCGGCGGACGCCCCGCCCGATGAGGCGGCGGTGCCGCTGGCCTGGTCGGTGCTGCTCTGGTCGGTGCTGTCCGACGCCTCGGTGGTCCCGCCGGTCTCCTCCGCGGCGTCGTCGGTGCTCAACGAGCACCCCGCCAGGGCGAGCGATGCGGTGACGGCGACGGTGATGGCCAGCGGCCGGGTGGTCTGCGCTGCGTGGCGCACGGTGATCTCCCTTGATCGACTTCCTCCGCCGGTGGTCCCGGCCAGGTTCCAAGGGTCTGCGGCAGTGCCGCACTCTCAGCGCCTCGTGGGCGCTCCCCTGTCGTGGGGTCGAACATACCTCCTCGCTTCGGCGGCTCCCCACCGGGCCGGGTGGGTGCTGGCGGTGCGGCGTGGGCGCAGACCGCCTGGCCGCGGGGCGCCACGACGGCCGGGCGGGCGCGCGCCATGCCAGAGCATCAGAGGGGCGGGCGTGACAGACTCGGGGCCGAGAACCCACTGGGCCTCGCACCACGGTGCAGGCACCCCGCAGGCGAAGGAGTAGTTGCATGAACCTCGCGTACAAGGCGCTCGCGACCGTGCTGCCGATCGTGGCAAGCGTCGTGGCCCGCAAGATCTCCGATGGCACCTGGAAGTTCACCACCGGAAAGTCTGCCCAGAACCCCGACGACCCCGAGGTGGGCTTCAAGGAGGCCGCGGCCTTCGCCATCCTCTCGGGCGCCGTCGTGGGCGTAATGCGCATGCTGGCCAACCGCCAGGCCTCGCACGTCTACATGAAGCAGAACGGCAAGCTGCCCCCGGACCTGCAGAAGAAGCTGGGCCTGACCGACGAGCAGGCCCGCGAGAAGGCCCAGGCCAAGCTCAAGGCCGAGCAGGACAAGAAGGCCGCCAAGCGCTGAGCCCCGGCGCCAGGTCCCGACCTGCGGCCACCGCGGTCGGCATCTCGGAACCTGACACAGCGAACCGGCACCTGACACACCCAACACGGTGTGTCAGGTGCCGGTTTCGTGTGTCAGGTCCGCGACCCGAGCGGCGCCCCCGGTGCCCGCCACCAACCGTCCTCCGGTCACGCGCTGCGCAGGAAGTCCGCCACCCTCGCGATGTACCCCGGCCGGTCGGCGAAGTACGCCCCGCAGTGGTCCACACCGGCCACGACATCCAGCCGCGAGCCCTCCCCCGCCACGGCCGCCAACCGGTGCGCGTGCTCCACCGGGATCACCGAGTCCTGGTCCCCGTGCAGCAACAGCAGCGGCCGCGGGGCGATGTCGGCCACCACCTCGACCGGCTGCACCTCGGCGAATCGGTACCCGTAGCGCAGGCGCGTCGCTTGGTCGACGAGCTGCACCATCGGCACCGGGGGCAGGCGCATCCCGCGCGCCGCAGCCGCGATCACCCCACGCATGTCCGCGAAGGACGAGTCGGCCACCACCCGCCGCACCCGGGGGTCCCGCGCCGCGACCTGCAGGACGACGGCCGCCCCCATCGAGAAGCCGATGAGGTCGACCTCCGCCTCGGGACGCCGCGCGGCCACGTGGTCCAGCGCCACCTCGAGGTCCCGCTGCTCGTAGTGGGCCAGCGACTGCGGCCCGTCGGCGGACTCGCCGTTGCCACGGAAGTCGAAGAGCAGCACCGACCACCCCTCGCGCCACAGCCCGGGCCCGATGCCGAGCATGTCCGCCTTGGACCCACGGTGACCGTGGCAGACCACCGCGACGCGCTCCGATGCGGGCTGGTCCAGCCACCAGCCGGCCAGCCGGGTCCCGTCGGAGGCGGTCAGGGTCACGTCCTCGGACGGCACCTGCACCTCGAAGGGGGTGAACGCGTAGTCCAGCGGTGGGCGCTGCGGGCCGCTGATCTTGCGCGCACCGGCGAGCGCCCCGGCCGTCACCCCCATCGCAGCGGTTCCGGCGAGTGCGATGAGTGAGGTGCGGCGCGGCATGGCCCCAGCGTAGGTGGCGGGCCGGCCGCTGGCGGGCCTTCACCCAGACCACCACCAACTTCGTCGACCCCCCGGAGGACCGACGCATGAACACCCAGGCACCCACCGACCGCCGGACCCGCCGGCCCGTTCCCCCGCACGCCGTGACGTGGGCCATACTGGCCGGTGGCCCACGTCACAGTCGTCATGGAGGACCCATGCCCAGCCCGCAGGACCTGCTGCCGAGCGAAGAGCCGGTGCAGTTCATCGCCCCGGGGGGCGAGCTCACCGCATCGGACCACCCCCGGGGGTACACGCTCCCCGAGCCCGGCCGACTCCTGGCCCTCTACCGGGGCATGGTGCTGGGGCGCCGCTTCGACAAGCAGGCCACCGCACTGACGAAGCAGGGTCGGCTCGCGGTCTACCCGAGCAGCTACGGCCAGGACGCCTGCCAGGTGGCGACCGTCCAGGCGCTGCGCGAGGACGACTGGTTCTTCCCCACCTACCGCGACTCGATGGCGCTGGTCACCCGTGGCATCGACCCGGTGCAGGTGCTCACCCTGCTGAAGGGCGACTGGCACGCCGGGTACGACGTCGCCGCCACCCGCACCGCCCCGCAGTGCACCCCACTGGCCACCCAGCTCATCCACGCCGCCGGCGCCGGCGCGGGCGCCGCCCGCAAGGGGTCCGATGCGGCCGTGCTCGCCTTCATCGGCGACGGCGCCACCTCGGAGGGCGACTTCCACGAGGGGCTGAACTTCGCCGCGGTGTTCAACGCGCCGGTCGTGTTCGTGGTGCAGAACAACACCTACGCCATCTCCGTGCCGCTCTCGAAGCAGACCAAGGCACCGTCGCTGGCCTACAAGGGCATCGGCTACGGCATCCCCTCGGAGCAGGTGGACGGCAACGACGCCGCGGCCGTCGCCGCGGTCATGGACAGTGCCCTGGCCCGCGCCCGCAGCGGGGGCGGGCCCACCCTCGTCGAGCTGCACACCTACCGCCTGGACGCCCACACCAACGCCGATGACGCGACCCGCTACCGCGCGTCCGACGAGGTGGAGGGGTGGCTGACCAAGGACCCGATCGTGCGCCTGGAGCAGTACCTGCTCGCGACCGGGGCCTTGGACGAGGCCCGCATCGAGGAGATCCGCGCCGAGGGCGAGGAGCAGTCCGCCGCCCTGCGCGACCGGATGAACGCCGACGTGGAGCACCAGCCGCTGGACCTGTTCGACCACGTCTTCACCAACCCCACCGCCCAACTCACCGAGCAGCGCGCCCAGGTGGCAGCCGAAATGGCCGCGAGCGCCGAGAACGACCAGGAGGCCGCCCGATGAGCGTGACCATGGCCCAGGCCCTCAACCAGGCCCTGCGCGACGCGATGACCGCCGACGAGAAGGTGCTGGTGTTCGGTGAGGACGTCGGCACCCTGGGCGGCGTCTTCCGCATCACCGACGGCCTCACCGGCGACTTCGGCGAGGACCGCTGCTTCGACACCCCGCTGGCCGAGGCCGGGATCATGGGCTTCGCCATCGGGCTGGCCATGGAGGGCTTCCGCCCCGTGGTGGAGATGCAGTTCGATGCGTTCGGCTACCCCGCCTTCGAGCAGGTCGTCAGCCACGTCGCGAAGATGCGCAACCGCACCCGCGGCTCGGTCTCGCTGCCGATGGTGATCCGCGTGCCCTACGCCGGCGGGATCGGCGGCGTCGAGCACCACTGCGACTCCTCCGAGGGCTACTACGCCCACACCCCGGGTCTGAAGGTCGTCGCCCCGGCCACCCCCGCCGACGCGTACTCGCTGCTGCGCGAGGCGATCGCCGAGGACGACCCGGTGGTCTTCATGGAGCCGAAGGTCTCCTACTGGGCCAAGGAGGAGGTGGAGCTGCCGGTCCAGCGCGAGCCCTTCGGCACCGCGGCCGTGCGCCGCCAGGGGTCCGACGTGACCCTGGTGACCTACGGCCCGCAGCTCAAGACCTGCCTGCAGGCCGCCGAGGCCGCCTCGGAGCTGGGCTACGACGTGGAGGTCGTGGACCTGCGCACCATCGTCCCCTTCGACGATGCGGGCGTCGTCGAGTCCGTGCGCCGCACCGGCCGGTGCGTGGTGGTCTCCGAGGCGCAGGGCTTCGCCGGCGTGGCCGCGGAGGTGGCCGCCCGCGTGCAGGAGCGCTGCTTCCACTCGCTGGCCGCGCCGGTGCTTCGCGTGACCGGGTTCGACATCCCCTTCCCCCCGCCCAAGCTCGAGCACACCCAGCTGCCGAGCGTGGACCGGGTGCTGGACGCCATCGAGCGCCTGCAGTGGGACGACCAGCCCGACCTGACCCACGCCGGCCCGACGGCCGGCGCCGCGACCACCGGGGGTGCCCGATGAGCGAGAACCAGCAGGTGTTCATGCTGCCGGACCTCGGCGAGGGGCTCACCGAGGCCGAGGTGGTCGAGTGGCTCGTCGCCGAGGGGGACGAGGTGGTGATCGACCAGAACGTGGTCACCGTCGAGACCGCCAAGGCCACCGTGGAGGTGCCGATCCCGTTCGCGGGCACCGTCTCGGTGCTGCACGGCCAGGTGGGTGACGTGATGGAGGTCGGCCGCCCGCTGATCTCGGTCGGCGGGGCGTCCGGTGGGGCAGCAGGCTCCGGCGCGGCCTCTGGGGCGGATGGCGGGGCCTCCGGCACCCAGGGCGCGGACGCCGACCCGGGCCACTCCGCATCGGACCCCCGCGCGGAGCACGAGCAGTACCGCCGCGAGGAGCGTGCCGGCGCCGAGGTGCCGCAGGGTGACGGCGAGACCACCGACGAGGGCTCCGGCGCCGTGCTCATCGGCTTCGGCACCGGACACGGGGGCGGCTCCCGCCGCCGTCGGACCCCCCGCGGGGCGGCCCGGAGCACCGGTGCGCCCGCGGGAACGCCGCAGGGCACGTCCGACAGCGCACCCTCGCGCTCCCCCGAGGCCACGTCCCCGCAGGCCGGGGCGAGTGCGACGACGGCCCACGGCACGGGGCAGCCCACCATCGCCCCCCGGGTCATCTCCCCGCTGGTGCGCCGGCTGGCCGCCGAGCGCGGCGTCGACCTGGCGTCGCTCACTCCCTCGCAGTCCGATGGGGTGATCCGTCGCGCCGACGTCGAGGCGGCCTCGCCTTCGACCCCGGGAGCCGGCGAGTCGTCGCAGCAGGGTGCGGACTCCCCCGAGACGGGCACGTCCCGGGCCCACACCGCCACGGGCGCGGGCACGGGCGCGGGCACCGGCGCAGGCGCATCTGGCACATCCGTGGCCGAGCAGCCGCAGCTCACCGACGAGCGCATCCCGCTCACCGGCCTGATGCGGATGATGTCCGAGCGCCTCACCACCTCCCGCAGCGAGATCCCCGACGCCACCACCTGGGTGGACGTCGACGCAACCGAGCTGCTGCGCACCAAGGACGCCCTCAAGGCCGCCCGCCCCGATGCGGGGATCGGCGTGCTCCCGCTCATGGCGCGCATCGTCGTGGCCGGTCTGACCCGCTTCCCGGCCCTCAACGCCGGCATCGAGATGCAGGACGGCACGGCCGTGGCCATCCAGCGCCACGCACGGGTCAACCTGGGTTTCGCGGCGCAGTCCCCGCGCGGCCTGGTGGTGCCGGTGGTCCACGACGCGCAGGACCTCTCCACCGCCGAGCTGGCGCTGGCCCTGCGCGAGCTCACCGCCCTGGCGCGCGACGGGCGCCTCACCCCCGCCCAGCTCACCGGCGGCACGTTCACGCTGAACAACTACGGCGTGTTCGGGGTGGACGGCTCGACGCCGATCATCAACCACCCCGAGGCCGCGATGCTGGGGGTCGGCCGCATCATCGACCGCCCCTGGGCCGTTGACGGGAAGGTGAAGGTCCGCAAGGTGACCCAGCTGGGCCTGACCTTCGACCACCGGGTCTGCGACGGCGGGACCGCCGGCGGGCTGCTGCGTTTCGTCGCCGACTGCGTGGAGAACCCGGCGGTGCTGCTCAGCGAGCTCTGAGCACCCTCCGGGCATGACAAGGGCCTTCCACGCGACCCCTCACAGATGCGCGGAAGGCCCTTGCGGTTCCCTCACTCCTGCATCAGGTTACGCAGCGCGAGCGGCCCTTCCCATCCCCCTCGGGCAGGGCCACTCGGCTGTCATCGGCCTGTCACTCCACCCGTGGGCGGAGACCGGTCGCAGGACCGGGAGCGGTCAGCGGCGGGCGTCCTCGCTCGTGCCCGAGCCACGCAGCATCCCGCGCAGCGCCTGGCGGCCCGGGATGAGGATGATCAGGCCCAGCACCAGGGACACCCAGCGGGCGATGTCCGGGTCCATGGTGAAGAACTCGATGAGGGCGTAGCGCAGGCCGGTGAAGACGAGCACTGCCAGCACGATGCTGATGATCCAGGACAGGACGGACTGCATGGGAGGTCGCTCTCGTTCGGAGGTGTGGTCGGACCCCGCAGCGGGGGGTCGGTCGCCCACCGTACCCGCAGGTCAGGCGCGGGACGCGCCTCCGCCGCTGGGGCGCTGCCCGCCGGCGGCACCGGCGATGCCGGCCTCGTAGGCGGTGATGACCAGCTGCACCCGGTCGCGGCAGCCCAGCTTGAACAGCAGGCGCCCGATGTGCGTCTTGATGGTGGCCTCGGCCACGAACAGCTCCTTGGCGATCTCGGTGTTGCTCAGGCCCGCGGCCACGGCCTCGAACACCTCGTACTCACGCTCGGTGAGCACCTCACGCAGGTACTCCTGCTGCTCGGCCGGGCTGGCGACGTCCGCGACCTCCGGGGTCAGGGTGGGCACGAAGCGCTCCAGCAGGCGCTTGGTGGTGGACGGCGCGACCACGGCGTCGCCAGAGGCCACGGCGCGGATGGCGGCCAGCAACTCCTCCGGCCCGGCGTCCTTGAGCAGGAAACCCGACGCACCGGCCTCCAGGGCGGCGTAGGCGTACTCGTCCATGTCGAAGGTGGTCAGCACCACCACCTTCGGCTCGGCCCCGCCGGGGTGCTTGTCGCGGCCCAGCAGCACGCGGGTGGCCTCGATGCCGTCCAGCCGCGGCATGCGGATGTCCATGAGCACCACGTCGGCGGCGATGGTCTTGAGCTGGTCCACGGCCGACTGCCCGTCGGGTGCCTCCCCCACCACGCTCATGTCGGGCTGGGCGTCCAGCACCATGCGGAAGCCGGCGCGCACGAGCGACTGGTCGTCGACCAGGAAGATGCGAGAGGTCATGGGATCTCCAACGGTTGGTGGGTGCTTGCGGGCCCGCCCGGTCCGCGCCGCGGGGGCGGGCCGGGGGTCGTGGCCTCAGTCTGCCTGCTACGTCGTCGCCGCGGGTCACCCGCCGCCAGCGGGAAGCGCGCCCGCACCAGGAACCCGCCCCCGCTGCGCATGCCGGTGAGCAGCTCGCCGTCTAGGGCGGCGACGCGCTCGTGCATGCCGAGGATGCCGTGCCCCCCGGCCGCCTGGCGGGAGGTGGGGCCCGCCCCGTCGTCGGCGACGCTGACCGACAGGTACCCGCCCTCCAGCCGCACCCGGATGCGCAGCACGGTGATCGGGCCGGCGTGCTTGATGACGTTGGTCGTCGCCTCCTGCACCACCCGGTAGGCCGCGGCCGACAGGCTGGGGTTCACCTGCACCTGGGGCACCCCGTCCTCGTGGGCCATGCCCATCGCCTCGGCCAGGCCGGGGTCGAGGATCGCCTGCACCGGTAGGTGGGAGTCCTCGAGCCGCGAGAGCAGCGCCGGCAGGTCCCCCAGGCCCTGGCCCGGCGTGTACTCGGCGCCCTTCCCGGGGTCGCGCAGCACGCCCACCAGGCGGCGGGTCTCCCCGAGGGCCTCGCGGGCGGTGGTGGCGATCTGCTCCAGTGCGTCCTGGGCCCCCTTGAGCGCTCCCTCCTGGGCGCGCTGCAGGTCCTCCCCCTCCAGGCCGTGGTCCGCGGCCGTGGTGCCGGCTCGCGCGGCGTAGCGCCCCCCATCGGCCTGGACGATCACCACCGACAGGGAGTGGGCGATGATGTCGTGCATCTCGCGTGCGATGGCGGCGCGCTCCGAGCGGACGGCGATCTGCGCACGCTGCTCGCGGTCCCGGGCGATCGCCGCCTTCTGGGCGCTCTCGCGGGCCAGCACGCCCCGGCGGTGCCGCACGAGGTCGCCCAGCACCCAGGGCACGAGCAGCCCGGTGCTGTAGATGAAGACCATGGCCACCGCGGCCACCGCGGTGGGGGCGAAGTCGACGGCCGCGAGCACCGAGGCCCCGAGCAGCAGTGCCAGCGCCGCCAGGCGGGTGCGCCGGCGCCCGTTGGCCGCGGCCTGGTAGACGGCCAGGGGGATGAGGAAGTTGCCGGCCACCACGATCTCGGTGAACGCCACCTGGGCCACGCCCAGCGCGGTCAGGGCCCCCAGCATCAGCGGGAGGCTGACGGTGCGCAGCACGTACGCCAGCACGTAGGCGCCCGACCACAGCAGCGCCCACCACGGCAGGGTCCACGCGGTGGCCAACGTGAACACCGTGACGATGACGATCGCCATCGCCGCGTCACCCATCACGGGGTGGCGGCGGGCGGCGTCCGTCAGCGTGTAGGCCCACTTGAGGAGCTCCAGGTCCTCGGCGCGAGCACGGGTCGATTCAGGCATCACGACAGAGGGTAGGTTCGCCCGGTCGTCGGGGGTATCCGCCTGCGGTCGGGGGCGGCGTTGCGCTAGCCTCCAAAGCACGAGTCAGCCCGCCTTGCCCACCACCCCAGGGGAACCACGATGGAACAGATCACGCGCCGCACCCTCCTGGTCGGGACGGGGGTCCTGGCCGCCGCCGGGGCCGCCGGCCTGGCCACTCCCGCCCAGGCCTGGGACATCTCCCGCCTGGGGCCCTACCCGCTGCGGCCCGGCCACCGCGGCGGGTACGTGCAGCGCCTGCAGTGGGCCCTGAACAAGGTGGGGAACGTGACCCCGAAGGTCGCGCTCGACGGCGTGTACGGGGCCATCACCACCCGCGCCGTGCGTGCCTTCCAGACCCGGCAGGGCCTGCTGGTCGACGGGATCGCGGGCACCGGCACCAAGCGCCGTCTCGACGCCCTCCTGGACGCCTACTACGACGGCGGCGGGAACAGCGGGACCCGCTACCGCTCCCGCGGGGTCAACCTCCGCTCGGGGCCGGGCATGAGCCACGCCGTGGTCGGCTGGCTGGCGGCCGGTGAGGTCGTCTCCGGCACCCGGTTGAGCAGCGGCTGGGTGAAGGTCGGCTCCCGCGGCTACGCGTGGCACACCTACCTGGTGCCCCTCAGCGGCGGTGGGGACGACCCGACACCGGGGTATCTGACGCCGGTGACCTCGATCCCCTCCCCCGGCAGCGGGCAGCCGATCAAGCTCGGTTGGACGGGGACGCGGGTGAAGCTGGTGCTGCGGCGCCTCGGCATCGACCAGGGGCAGCTCCTGCACCGGATGACCCCGGCCGCGGTCGACGCGGTGAAGCGCTTCCAGCGTGCCCACGGCCTGACGGCGGACGGCGTGGTCGGGCCGCGGACCTGGGCCGCGATGGGCTTCGCCCGCTCCACCTACTACATCGACGGGTGGGTCCAGCAGCCCAAGCTGGGCCTCTCGGCCACGAGGGCGCAGCGGGTGGAGCAGATGATCGCCTTCGCCCGCGCGCAGCAGGGCGCGGACTACACCTGGGGCGGTGCGGGCCCGTACCGCTACGGCTACGACTGCTCCGGCCTCGTGCTGCAGTCGATGTACTCGGCGGGGGTGCACCCGAGCCCGATCACCGTGCGCCTCCACGCCTCCCCCGGGCACCGCACCTCGCGGGCCCTGTACAACCACGACAAGCTGCCGCGTTTCGCGTTCTCGCAGCGGCGCCGGGGCGACCTGATCTGGTACACGAACAGCTCGGGCTGGATCCAGCACGTGGCGATCTACCTCGGCAACGGGTACGTCGTGGACTCGATGTACTCGGTGAAGGTGCGCCGGGACTCCTCCCGCCTGCACGGCTTCCACCGCAAGGGCACCGTCAGCCGGGTGTTCGGCTGAGCCGGCGGTCGCGGGGGGCCGCTCCGCCGCCTCAGCCGTCGGAGAGGAGCTGCGCGCCGGCGAGGTAGCCGGAGACCATGACCCGGGCCATGGTGCCCACCACCTCCGCCGGGGGCAGGAAGCGGGCGTCGTGGAGGCCGACGGTGCCGGCCTCGCCCTCGCGGCGGGTGCCGACGAAGGCCATGAGGCCGGGCATCCGGTCGGTGTAGAACGAGAAGTCGTCGGCGCCCATGGACCGCATCGGCTCCGCGGCCCGGATGCCGGACTCCAGCAGCCAGCGGTCTGTGAAGCCCACCAGGGCTTCGTCGTTGGCCAGCACCGGCATGCCGCGGGTGTGCACCACCTCGCAGGTGACGCCGAAGGCCTCGGCGGTGCGGGTGGCGTGCAGGCGGACTGCGTCCTGCACGCGCTGCCGGTCCTCGGCGTTGACCGTGCGCAGAGTGCCCAGGATCAGCCCGGTCTCCGGCAGCACGTTGTCGGCCGGGGGGCCGGCCGAGAGGTGTCCGACGGTGAGGGTGACCGGGTGCATCGGGTCGACGGTCTTGCGCACCACGTCCTGTAGCCCCAGGGCGGTGGTTGCCGTCGCCGCCATCACGTCGTTGCCGTGGTGGGGGTAGGCGCCGTGCCCGCCGGCCCCCTCGAAGCTGAGGCGGAAGCTGTCGGCGGCGGCGTTGACCACCCCGGCGCCGGTCGCGACGCTTCCCAGCGGCACGTCGGCGTGCACGTGGGCGCCCACCGAGACGCCGACCTGGTGGTCGTCGAGGAGTCCACTGCTCACCACGTCGAAGCCGCCGTGCGGGGCGGACTCCTCGCGCGGCTGGAGCAGGGGCACCAGGCCCACCGGGAGGTCAAGGCCTCGAGCGGCACGCACCACGGCCACCAGGGCTGCCATGTGCACGTCGTGGCCGCAGGCGTGCATGGCACCGTTGGTGGAGGCGAAGGGCGCGCCAGTGGCCTCCTCGATGGGGAGGGCGTCCATCTCCGCGCGGAGCATCACGGCCGGTCCCGTCTGTGGACCGATGCGGCCGATGCGCCCGGTGCCGGCGATGCGCTGCATCGGGATCTCCAGGGCGTCGGCCACGAGGTCGGCCGTGGACTCCTCGTCACCGGAGAGGCGCGGGTCGGCGTGGACCTCCTCGCGCACCGCACGGGCGACGGTGAGCTCGGCGGTCAGGTGGGAGAGCCAGGCCTCGCGCAGTGCGGCGAGGTCCGCGAGGGGGAGGGCAGCCATGGTGCGCAGGATACGTGCGGTGGGCTCACCGCATCGGGGGGCCCGGGGCGCCGGCGGGCGCGACCGGGAACGACGGGTGCCACGAGGGGGCGGGGCGCGCCGGCCTCAGAGGGGCAGGTCGGACAGGCCCACGACGGCGGCGGTGATGATGGCCAGCAGGCTGGAGCCGGGGACGTTCCAGGTGGGCTCGCCGTCGCTGACGGTGCGCAGCCAGCGCACGGCCACCAGGCAGCCGGCGGACAGGGCGAAGCCGATCCCCAGGGCGCTCACCCAGGCGCCGCCGTCGGTGGCGAGGTCCCACAGGCTGCGGTCGTTGGAGAAGCTGCGGACGATCAGCATGACCAGGGCGGCCTCCGCCCAGATGACCAGCAGCGGCCAGGTCCCCAGGGAACCGATGATGAGGGCCCGCTCGGTGCCGTTGTGGCGCACCGCGAACAGGACCGCCTGCACGATGATGGCGAGGATGGCCAGGACGATGATGGCCGAGGCAACGGTGGTCATGGGGCAAGGGTAGGTGGGGCGGCGCGGAAGGGCGGGGCGGGTGGGGCAACATCGCCGCCGAGCTCGCCCCGCGCGAGGCGAGCGTGGAGCTGGACTTCCGCATCGACGAGCGGCTGCGCGACCGGGACATGGGGATCACCGACATGCTGACCGGCGCGGGCATCCGCAAGAAGTACCCCGAGGAGGCCGAGCGCCGCGAGCGGATCGGCACGTTGATCGCCAGGATGGCGTCCCCGCTGCTCTTCCGAGAGCAGCCCTTCGTTGGACGTGCCGGTCAGGCGACGCCACTCCCTCTGTCAGGTCACGCCGCGGGCGAAGGCACGCACCAGCAGGAAGAACGGCCACAGCACCAGCTCCACGGCGATCTCCACCAACCAGAACACGAACACCACCAGGAGCGGGATGAACAGCAGGAACGCAAAGAAGCCCGAGAGGGGGTCGCTGCCCACCGGGGCATGGCCCATGACATCGGCCATGTTCTTCAACCAGCTCCCGGTCACCGGCGTCCACGGCAACCGCCACACCGACGCCGAGCGCGCCATCGTCACACCTCCAGGGCCCGCACCACCGGCACCCCCGGCCGGTAGGGAATGTGCAGCCAGCTCGGGCCGTCCACCCGCGCCAGGTCCGCCCGCGCCCCCACACGCAACACGCCCACGTCATCGCGCCGCAGCGAGCGTGCCCCACCCACCGTGGCCGCCTGCAGTGCCTCCGCGGGCGTCATACCCATCTCCCGCACCGCCATCGCGATCATGAACGGCATCGAGGACGAGTAGCAGGTGCCCGGGTTGCAGTCGCTCGCCAGCGCGACCACGGCCCCCGCGTCGATCAGCCTCCGCGCGTCGGGATAGGGGTGCTTGGTGGAGAACTCCACCCCCGGCAACAGACCCGCCACGGTGCCCTGGCCTCCGTCGGCCCACGAGCCGGCGAGGGCCTCCACGTCGGCCTCCGAGAGGTACGTGCAGTGGTCCACCGCCGCCGCCCCCAGCTCCACCGCCAGCTGCGCGCCGGGCCCCTCGCCCAGCTGGTTGCCGTGCACGCGCAGCGCCAGCCCCGCATCGCGCCCGGCCTCCAGCACGCGCCGCGACTCCTCGCCCGTGAACGCGTACGGGCTGTTCGGCTCGCAGAAGACGTCCACCCACCGCACGTGCGGCGCCACGGCCCGCAGCATCTCGCCACACACCAGCTCCACGTAGTCCCCGCGCGTCCCCGCTGGCCCGTCGCGGTACTCCGGCGGCACCACGTGGGCACCCAGGAAGGTCACCTCATCGGTCACCTCGCGCAGGCGCCGCGCCGCCTCGGCCTCGGTGGCCACGTCGAGCCCGTAGCCGGTCTTGACCTCCACCGTCGTGGTGCCCTGGGCACGCATCTCGGCGATGCGGGTGCGCACCAGCCCCGCGATGTCCACCGGCCGCGCGGCGCGCGTGGCCTCGATGGTGGTGGCGATCCCGCCGCCGTCGTAGGCCTGCCCGGCCATCCGGGCCGCGAACTCCGCCGACCGGTCCCCCGCGAACCACAGGTGGGAGTGTGAGTCCACGAACCCGGGGATGACAGCGCTGCCCTCCACCGAGACCGCCCAGTCGGCCTGCGGCGCGTCCGCCGCGCGCCCGATCCACTGGATGGTGCTCGGCTCGTCCGGCGCTTTGGAGCCCACCACCATCGCGGCGTCTCGGATGAGGCCCAGACCGGCGTGCAGGGCGTCGGCGCCCGTGGCACCGCCGACCGCATCGAGGCTGTCGGGGTGCATGGGGTCGTGGGTGACCAGTTCAGCGATGTCGGTGATCAGCATGGCCATGGATGCGAGTCTCTCAGGTGGCCGGGCGCTCCCCGTCGTCCTCCGGTGGGGTGGCCGGGTGGGCGCCCCGGTGGGCGTCGTCCCCTGCCTCCTCCAGCGCGGCGAGCCGCTGGCGCTCCCGCTGTCCGTGGGTCAGGCTGCGCACGGCGGTCTCGTCGTCGAAGCTGGTGCCCAGGGCGCCGGCCACCACCCCCATCGCGGCGGCGAACCACGCGATCTTCAGGTAATTGGCGAAGTCCGCCGGGTAGCCCAGCACGTCACCCATGAACCCCGGCGCGATGACGATGAGGGATGCGGCCAGGATCACCAGCACCAGCAGGGCGTAGAGGGCGACCACCGCCAGCGTCAGGGTCACCCCGGTGGACAGGTTGTAGAGCAGCACCAGCCCCGGCGGCCGGCCACCGCGCGGGGAGTCCCAAAGCCGGTGGCGCAGCACCAGCCACAGCACCATCATGATGACGGCCACGACCGCGGTCAGGGCCAGCCGGAAGACGCTCAAGGCGTCGGACATCTGCCAGATGGAGCTGTAGAAGACGCCGAAGGCGCCGGTTGCCATGGCGGCGGCGAAGGCCGATGAGAGGCGGGGCACAACCCGCCACGGCTCGTTGGACAGAACCATGCCCATCACCATGCGGGTGGCGCCGGTCCAGCGGTTGAAGGTCAGGGCGTAACTACCGTCGTCCCGTCGGCTCCACCGGGCCCCGCCCAGGTGCGGCGGGTAGCGCACCTCCTCGGACTCCCCACCGGGCACCTGGGCGATGCGCACGGCGCAGGCGGTGAGCACCCGCAGCAGGCGCTGCGTCCCCATCCGCATGCCCAGAGTGGGCAGCGAGAGGACCCCGACGCCGTACCCGGGGAAAGCGCCGGCCACCAGGGGCCGCCCGTCGACGTAGCGCGGCATCTCGGTGAGCAGCAGCAGCACGTCGACGGTGCCGTGGCGGGTCGAGAGCTCCGCGGCCGTCTCCAGGTCCAGAGCGTGGGCCTGGTCGACGCGCAGCAGGTCGGACTGCACCTGCACGCTGACGTCCTGCTTGTAGGTGTCCGCGAGCTCCTGCTCGAGGCGGTCGCGCACGGCGTGGGCGCGGCGGGTGGGCAGGCCGGGGTCGGCGATGAGCAGGACGCTCAGTTCAGGGGGGTCATCGGGGGTCATGGAGCTCCTGTGGGGGGTCTCACCAGGGACGGGGCGGCAGGAGCGCCGATGAGAGGGCGCTCCCGGTGGGGACCTCTCACCCTCGCACCTCACGGCGGTGGACGCACGTGTCGAGCCCGTGAGGGTGACCGACCACACTGTGGACATGACCTTCTCCGTGGTGGCCCGTTCCGGTGAGACCTTCGGTGTGGCGGTGGCCAGCAAGTTCCCCGCCGTGGGCGCGCTGGTGCCCGCCGCCCGCGTGGGCGTGGGTGCCGCCGCCACCCAGGCGATGGCACGCGTCGCCTACCGCGACGAGCTGCTGGATCTGGTGGCCGATGGGGTGACCCCCGCCGAGGCGGTGGCGCGCGCCACCGCGCGTGACACCGCCGCCTCCCACCGGCAGCTGGGCGTGGTCTCCGCGACCGGACAGGCGACCTTCACCGGCGCGGACTGCATCCCGTGGTGCGGTGGGCGGTCCGGGGGCGACGCGGACTCGGGCTACGCCATCCAGGGCAACATCCTGGCCTCCGAGGAGGTGGTGGCCGACATGGAGGCCGCCTGGCACGCGCACGCCGAGCTGCCGCTGCCGCGCCGGCTGGTCCGGGTGCTGCTCGCCGGGGACGCCGCCGGAGGCGACTCCCGCGGGCGGCAGGGGGCGGCGCTGTACGTGGTGCGCGCCGGTGGCGGCTACGACGCCTACGGGGTGGTGGCCGACCTGCGCGTCGACGACCACCCGCAGGCGCCCACCGAGCTGGCCCGCCTGATGGAGGTGGACGAGCTGGTCACCGGGGTGCCCGCTGAGGTGCTTCCCCTGGCGGGGGACGCCGCGGCCGAGGCCCGGGCCCACGAGGTCGCAGCGGGGCTCGGGCGCTGGGGCGTCGCCGTGGACGGTGGCGGGCTCGAGGCCCTCCACGACGCGCTGGAGCGCTGGGCGGCGGTGGAGAACCTGGAGATGCGGATGACGCGCGAGGGCATCGATCCCCGGGTGCTGCAGCACCTGGGGGCCGGGCCGGCGCAGGGCTGAGCCCCCCGCCGGTCACGACGGGGGGGGGGCTCAGCCCTGCGCAGGCGCCGCTCAGGCGGGCACGACGGGGCGGATGTTCTCGCTCCAGACCCGCGAGGCCACGGTCTCCGGGGTCACCTCGCGCAACACGGCCTCGGCCAGCACGCCCAGCGCGCGGGACTGGATGGTCCGCATCACGTAGCCGTCGATGGTGGCCTGGTCGAGCCCCGCGTAGAAGTCCGGGTCACGCCACTCCAGTGCGTCGCACAGCACGGCGCCGGAGTTGGCGATGTAGTCGGGCAGGTAGTGGATGCCACGCTCCTCCACGATGCGCTGCGCCTCCGGGGTGCGGAAGGGCGAGTTCGCCGAGGCCACGATCCACCGGGCCTGCAGGCTCTGCGCCAGCTCCTCGGTGAGCACGCCGGACAGCGAGCACAGCACCACGATGTCGTGTCCCCCGCCGAAGAGCTGTCCCTCGGTGACGTAGGTGGCCCCGACGTTCTCCACCGCCTCACGGCGCACGTCGAAGCCGGAGACCTCGAAGCCGGCGTTGCGGGCCAGCCGGGCCACCTGCCCGCCCACCTTGCCCAGCCCGTGGACCGCCACGCTGGGACGCTCCCCCGGCTGGACGGTGGTCATCATCGCGGCGAACACACCGCTGCCGGTGGAGGTGGAGGTGTCCACGGCCGGGTTGCCCAGGGAGTCCAGAACGCAGTTGTAGCGGGCGGCCACCTCGCGCATGTCGGCGCTGGTCGTGTTCAGGTCGCACCCGGTGTAGAGCGCGCCGTCGTGGCGGCGCAGCACGTCCGCGATGGCGTCGTGCACGACGCTGCGGTCGGCCAGGTCCACCGGGCCGTCGATGACGAGCTTCGTGCCGCAGAAGCCCGTGTCGTACAGGGCGTGCTTGCGGGTCATGCACTGCGCGAGCACCAGTGCCTCGGCCTCCGCCTGCTCGGTGGATCCGTACTGCAGCCACCGCGTCCCCCCGTTGCCGGGAAGCTCACGGCTGGCACGGGTCTCGTGCGCCACCGTCAGCGTGTGCTGGTCGGTGAACCGGTAGGTGGAGACGGTGTACTCCCCGAACTCCTGGGTGCTCACAAGATGATTCATTCCCACGCCCTCCGTTGACTGGAAGATTTCCCGAAGATCGTGTGACTGGCAGCACATCTTCCTGTTTCACCACACAGTGACACGGCCGGGGGTGGGTGTCAATGGATCTCGGCAAAGACGTCCTCCAGCGCCCCCAGCGCCGTCTGCACGCTCGCCCGTCGCCCCTGCGCCTCGGTGGTCAGGGCCACGATGGAGCGGCTCCCCGACTGCGGCGCCGGCCGCACGTCCAGCTCCCGCGGGTGCACCCGCAGCATCAGCGGGTTGACCAGGGCCCGCCCCACCCCGGCCTCCACCAGGGCCACCATCAGCGCGGTGTCGGTGACAACGTGCGCCACGTCCTGGTCCTCCCCCGCCCTGCCCAGTGCGGCCTTCACCGCGAGCCCGAAGGACTCGCTGGTCGGGGGTGCGATCCAGGTGCTCGCCCCGCCGGGCTCGGCAGAGCGCGCCTCCACGAACGGCTCGGCGTGGAGCTCCACCGCCACCACGCCCGGCGGCAACTGCACCGGCACCAGCTCGTAGTGCACGGACAGGGCGATGTCCACCACGCCGGAGCGCACCGCATCGACCCCGTGCTCCACGTCCACCTCCTCGAAGACGAGGTCCACCGGCGGCTGGGCCGCGGCCGCCCGGCGCAGTGCGGGCCGACAGGCCACCGACCCCGCGGTCTCGAAGATGCCCACGCGCACCGTCGCCCGGCCGGAGTGCAGCTCGGCCAGGGCCCGTCGGGCGGCCGCGTCCTCCTGCAGCAGGCGGCGGGCGTAGGGCAGGAAGCCGCGCCCCGCATCGGAGAGCACCACCCCCCGACCATCGCGGATGAACAGCTCGGCCCCCACCGTCCGGGCGAGCGCCGCCATCTGCTGGGAGACGGCACCCGGGGTGTACCCCCGCTCCACCGATGCGGCGTGCATGCTCCCCGCATCGGCCACCGCACAGAAGGTCTCCAGCTGCGTCAGGGTCCAGGACATCGGCGCTCCTTCGGGTGGACTCACGGATTCATCAGCCTTGCTCAACGGTCACGTGCAGGTGTTGTCGCTTGTGCTGATGATATGGCGCACATCACGGTGGCACCTACGACACCGGCCATCCGCCCGTCGGGGCGGACCCACCAACCCACCGGCCACCCCACCACCCAGGAGACACCACCGTGTCCGTGGCACAGCACGAGCTCCGAGCAGCCTTCGCCGCCCACATGTCCCGCATGTACGGACAGGAGGTGCCGGCCTACACCACGCTCGTCGAGGTCTCCGAGTCCGTGAACCGCGACCACCTGGAGCAGCTGGGCGACGCCGCCGAGCGTCTGGGCTCCATCGAGCGCGTCACCGCCGAGCGCCACGGTGCCATCCGCGTGGGCACCCCCGAGGAGCTCGGTCACGTGGCCCGCGTCTTCGCCGCGTTCGGCATGGAGCCGGTGGGCTTCTACGACCTGCGGGACTCGGCCTCCGCCGTCCCGGTGGTCTCCACCGCCTTCCGCCCGATCGACCGGGACGAGCTGGCGCGCAACCCCTTCCGCGTCTTCACCTCGATGCTGGTGGCCGAGGACCCGCGCTTCTTCGACGCCGACCTGCGCCGGGATCTCGCCGACTTCCTGGCCGCCCGCCGCCTGTTCGACGACGAGCTGCTCGAGCTGGCCGACCGCGCGGCACGCGACAAGGGCCTGCCGAAGGCCGAGGCCGATGAGCTGGTGGCGCGGGCCACCGCCGTCTTCGAACTCTCCGCCGAGCCGGTCGACGAGGCCTGGTACCGCCGGCTGGAGGAGGTCTCCTCCGTGGCCGCCGACATCGGGGGCGTGCCCACCACACACATCAACCACCTCACGCCGCGCGTGCTCGACATCGAGGAGCTCTACCGCCGCATGGAGGCCCGCGGCATCGAGATGATCGACGAGATCCAAGGCCCACCGTCCTGGGAGGGCCCGGACGTCCTGCTGCGCCAGACCTCCTTCCGCGCCCTGGACGAGCAGCGCACCTTCCGCAAGCCCGACGGCACCCTCGGCGAGGGCACGCTGCGGGTGCGCTTCGGCGAGGTGGAGCAGCGCGGCATCGCCCTGACCGAGAAGGGCCGCGAGATCTACGACGCCATGCTCGCCGAGGTGGACGAGATCCTCCAGCGCGATGGGGGCGACCGCCCCACCGTGGCCCGCACCGTCTGGGCCGAGCACCTGCCCGTCGACGAGTTGGGCCTGGCCGAGCGCGAGCTCGCCTACTTCACCTACGAGCTGGCGGCGGGCGTCTCCGAGCTCCCGACCGGCCAGCGCGCCTGCGAGCTCGTCGCCTCCGGGCACCTGGTGGCCACCCCGGTGGTCTACGAGGACTTCCTGCCCCGGTCCGCCGCCGGCATCTTCCAGTCCAACCTGACCTCGGCCGGCAGCAAGGACGAGGCGCAGTCCGGCGTGGACTTCGACATGTCCCGCTTGGCGGAGATCTGCGGCGTGCGGATCCACGACCCGTACGCCCTGTACGCCGCCGAGCAGCAGGACTCGCTGGACGCCGTCGAGCGTGCCACCGGCGTGGCCGTGCGCCCCTGAACCAGACCACCCGACCGACCCAGACCCAGACCCAGACCCAGACCACCTTGAACCCGATGTCCCAGGAGGGAACCGGAATGACCCACCCGATCCACGACCAGGTCCGCAGCGCGCTCGAGGCGTGCGGCGTCACCGTGCCCGAGGGCGCCGACCTGCACGCCCGCACCCCCATCACCGGCGAGCAGCTCATGGGCCTGCGCGCCACCACCGACGCGGAGTACGAGACCGCCCTGACCACCGCCGGCGAGGCCTTCACCGCCTGGCGCGACACCCCCGCCCCGGTGCGCGGCAACCTCGTGAAGCGATGGGGTGAGCTCCTCACCGAGTACAAGGACGACCTGGCCGCGCTGGTCACCGCCGAGGCCGGCAAGATCCCGTCCGAGGCCGCCGGTGAGGTGCAGGAGATGATCGACATCTGCGACCTCGCAGTGGGCCTGTCCCGCCAGCTGTTCGGCCGCACCATGCCCTCCGAGCGCCCCGGCCACCGCATGATGGAGACCTGGCACCCGCTGGGCCCCTGCGGCATCATCACCGCCTTCAACTTCCCGGTGGCCCCCTACGCGTGGAACACCGCCGTCGCCCTGGTCTGCGGCAACACCATCGTGTGGAAGCCCTCCGAGGCCACCATGCTCTCCGCGCTGGCCACCGACGCCCTGCTGGGCCGCGCCGCGAAGGACGTCGGCGCCCCCGAGGGCCTGCACCACGTGGTGATCGGCGACCGCACGCTGGGCGAGAAGATGTCCGACGACGAGCGCCTGCCGCTCATCTCGGCCACCGGCTCCACCCGCATGGGCTCCGAGGTCGGCCCGCGCGTGGCGGCCCGCTTCGGCCGCACCGTGCTGGAGCTCGGCGGCAACAATGCCGCCATCGTCGCCCCCTCGGCGGACCTCGACCTCGCGCTGCGGGGCGTGGCCTTCGCCGCGGTCGGCACCGCCGGCCAGCGCTGCACCACCATGCGCCGCCTCATCATCCACGAGGACATCGCCGAGGAGTTCACCGAGCGCCTCGTGCAGGCCTACGGCACGCTGACGATCGGCGACCCGAGCACCGGCGAGAGCCTGGTGGGCCCGCTGGTGCACGGCGGCGCGTACGAGGGCATGACCGCCGCCCTCGCGGCCGCCACGGCCGATGGCGGTGAGCTGCTCTGCGGCGGCGAGCGCGTGCACGCCGAGGAGTACCCCGAGGCGTACTACGTGCAGCCGGCCATCGTGCGGATGCCGGGGCAGACCGAGATCGTCCGCACCGAGACCTTCGCGCCGATCCTCTACGTGATGACCTACCGCGAGCTCGACGAGGCCATCGCGATGCACAACGACGTGCCGCAGGGCCTGTCCTCGGCCATCTTCACCACCGACGTCCGCGAGGCTGAGCGCTTCGTCTCCGACGCGGGCTCCGACTGCGGCATCGCCAACGTGAACATCGGCACCTCCGGCGCCGAGATCGGTGGCGCGTTCGGTGGCGAGAAGCACACCGGCGGCGGCCGCGAGTCCGGCTCCGACGCGTGGCGCGCCTACATGCGCCGCGCCACCAACACCGTCAACTACTCGAACGAGCTCCCCCTGGCCCAGGGCGTCGAGTTCCTCTGAGCCGACCGTAGAGACCGAGGAGATCCGCGTGTTCGAGCTCATGGACGAGTGGGGACCGGAGAAGGTCGTCACCGTCAACCACCAGCGCAGCGGCATGCAGGGCGTGCTCGTCATCGACAACACCTCGCGCGGCCCGGGCAAGGGCGGCACCCGCATGCGGGCCGACCTCACCGTGGCCGAGGTGGCCTCCCTGGCCCGGGTGATGACTTGGAAGTGGGCAGCCGTCGACCTGTACCAGGGCGGCGCGAAGGCCGGCATCCGGTTCGACCCGACCTCCCCCCGCAAGGAGGAGGCGCTGCGGGCCTTCGCACGCATGCTGCGCAATGAGGTGCCGAGCGAGTACGTGTTCGGGCTGGACATGGGGTTGAACGAGGCCGACGCGGCCATCCTCTGCGACGAGCTCGGCGACCGGGGTGCCGCCACCGGCACCCCGGCCGCCCTCGGCGGCGTGGCCTACGACGCCCTGGGCATCACCGGCCACGGGGTCGCCGAGGCCGTCGACGCCTCCGTGGCCCACTGCGGCATCGACGACGACCGCGTGGTCGTGCAGGGTTTCGGGGCAGTCGGCCACGCCACGGTGCGCCGGCTGTCGGAGCTGGGCTACCGCATCGTGGCCGTGTCCACCGCCGTGGGCGCCGTGCACGACCCCGACGGCCTGGACGTCACCGAGCTGCTGCTCCTGCGCGAGGCGCACGGCGACGCGCTGGTGGACCACGCGTCCGGCCAGCGGCTCGCCGCCGGACGGGAGCTCACCCTCGATGCCGGGATCCTCGTCCCGGCCGCCCAGCAGGGCGTGCTCGACGCCACCAACGCCGGCGACGTGCGGGCCCGCCTCGTGGTGGAGGGGGCCAACCTGCCCACCGACGCCGCGGCGCAGGAGCTCCTCGCCGCCCGGGGCGTGACGCTGGTGCCCGACTTCATCGCGAACGCCGGCGGCATCATCGCCGCCGCGTTCGGCATGCGGGACCGCTACTCCCCCTTCGGCGTCGCGACCGACCAGATCGTCCCCACCGTCACCGAGCGGATGCGGGCCAACACCCTCACCGTCCTCGAGGCGGCCACCACCACCGACACCACCCCCCACGCCGCCGCGGGCCAGCTGGCCCGCGACCGGGTCCGCCAGGCCATGGAGCTGCGCGGCCAGGTGCCCCCCACCCGTCAGGAGATCCGATAATGCTCACCCAGGCCGAGAAGTCCGGCATCGACGGCGCGATCGAGTCGTGGTTCGGCCCGGTCGTGGAATGGCTCTCCGGCATCGTCTTCGCCACCTTCCCACTGGGCAGCGCGGAGATGCCCTTCCTCATCGTGTGGCTGCTACTCGGCGGGTTCGTGCTGAGCGCCCTCATCGGGCCCCAGATCGTCTACGGCATGCGGCAGGTGCCCGGCATCGTGAAGGGCCGGTTCAACCGGCGCACCGACCCCGGTGAGATCACCAGCTACCAGGCGCTGGCCACCGAGCTCTCGGGCACGGTGGGGCTGGGCAACGTCGCCGGTGTGGCCGTGGCCATCACCGTCGGTGGCCCCGGCGCCACGCTGTGGATCATCCTCGCCGGCTTCCTCGGCATGTCCATCAAGGCCGCCGAGGCCACGCTGGGTGCCAAGTACCGCCGCATCAACGACGACGGCACCGTCTCCGGCGGGCCGATGTACTACCTCCAGCACGGCCTGGCCGAGCGCGGCATGCGCCCGCTGGGCGTCTTCCTGGCCGGCTTCTACGCCTTCGCCATGATGATCGGCGCGCTGGGGGCCGGCAACATCTTCCAGGCCAACCAGGTGGCCGTGCAGCTGACGAACCTGACCGGCGGCGAGGAGAGCATCCTGGCCGGCCGCGGGTGGATGATCGGCCTGGCCCTGGCGGTCCTGGCGGCCGTGGTCATCTTCGGCGGCATCCGCTCCATCGCCCGCTGGACCTCCCGCCTCACGCCGATCATGGCCATCCTGTACGTGCTGTGCGTGCTGGTGATCCTCGGCGCCAACGTCGGCTCCCTGCCCTCGGCCGTCGGGGCGATCTTCGACGGTGCCTTCACCGGTGAGGGCGTGCAGGGCGGCGTGGTGGGAGTCGCCATCATCGGGGTGCAGCGCGCGCTGTTCTCCAACGCCGCCGGTGTTGGCTCGGCCGCCATCGCGCACTCGCCCGTGCGCACCCGCCGCCCCGCGCAGGAGGGCCTGGTCGCCTCGCTCGAGCCGTTCATCGACTCGGTGGTCATCTGCACGATGACGGCGCTGGCCATCGTCGTGACCGGTCTGCACACCTCCTCCAGCGCCGATGGGGTGGCCCTCACCTCCGAGGCCTTCGGCACCGTGCACGCCCTGTTCCCCTGGCTGCTGACGGCGATCGTGCTGCTGCTGGCCTTCTCCACCCTGCTGAGCTACTCGTACTACGGCAAGAAGTCCGCCGGGTACCTTTTCGGCAACAGCCGGGCCGTGGAGCTGAGCTACGACGCGCTGTGGATCGTGATGATCGTGGTCGGTGCCGCCGTCTCGCTGGACACGGTCGTCGGCTTCTCCGACGCCATGTTCTTCCTGGTGACGTTGCCCAACTTCATCGGCCTGTACCTGCTCTCCGGCGTGCTGCGCCGCGAACTCAGCAAGCACACCCGGGACTACGCCAACGGGGACGTCCCCGAGGTGCCCGAGGCCGAGCGCAGCCAGCCCAACCAGGGCAGCACGGTCGTCCCCGGCCGGGCAACCGCCACCAACACCCCGGCGCGCTGACGCCCGCTGACCCCGTGCCCGGTGCTCCCGCGCCGGCACCCCTTTCTTCCCCGTCCAAGGAGTGACCATGTCGGACCAGAACTTCCCCACCCGCGCCCGGGTCGTCGTCATCGGCGGCGGCGTCATGGGCCTGAGCACCGCCTACCACCTGGCCAAGCAGGGTGTGCAGGACGTCGTGCTCGTGGAGCGCGGCGAGCTCGGCGCCGGCTCCACCTGCAAGGCCGCCGGCGGCGTGCGCGCCCAGTTCTCCGATGCGGTGAACATCGAGCTGGGCATGCGCAGCCTGGAGGTCTTCCGGAACTTCCCGGAGCTGTTCGACCAGGACATCGACCTGGACGAGTGCGGCTACCTGTTTCTGCTGGAGCGCGAGGAGGACCTGCGCACTTTCGAGCGCAACGTCGAGCTGCAGCGCTCGATGGGGTTGGAGAGCCGCATCACCAGCGTCGAGGAGGCCAAGGAGCTCTCCCCGTTGATCTCCACCGAGGGCCTCATCGCCGGTGTGTGGTCGCCGGAGGCCGGGCACTGCACGCCGGAGTCCGTGGTGCAGGGGTACGCGCGGGCCGCCCGCGCGCTGGGCGTGCGCATCATCCGCCACTGCGAGGTGACCGACGTGGTGCGCGAGGGCGACACCATCACCTCCGTGGAGACCGCCCAGGGGTCGATCGCCACCGACACCGTGGTCTGCTGCGCCGGCGCCTGGTCGCGGGCGCTGGGCGACATGGTGGGCGTGGACCTGCCGGTGGACCCGGTGCGCCGCGAGCTGCTGGTGACCGAGCCGATGCCGGACCTGCCCGCGAACGTGCCCTTCACCATCGACTTCTCCACCACCATGTACTTCCACCGCGAGGGGCCCGGCCTGCTGGTGGGCATGTCGAACCAGGACGAGGAGCCCGGCTTCTCGCTGGAGCACACCGACGAGTGGCTCGAGCAGGTGGTCGAGGCCGCCGGGCGCCGGGTGCCGGTGCTCGAGGAGGTGGGCATGGCCTCGCGCTGGGCCGGGCTGTACGAGGTGACGCCGGACCACAACGCGCTGATCGGTGAGGCCGAGGGCGTCTCACGGTTCCTGTACGCCACCGGGTTCTCGGGGCACGGGTTCCTGCAGGGGCCCGCCGTGGGCCAGGTGATGGCGGAGCTCTACCTCGGCCAGACGCCCTCGGTGGACGTGACCGCCCTGCACGGGCGGCGCTTCGAGGGCGCCGGCCTGCGACCGGAGTTCAACATCGTCTGAGGCCGGCCCGAGAACCGCGCTCAGAGGGTGACGGTGGTGCCGACCCCTGCGGCGCGGGCGCGGTCCAGGACCTCCTCGGCGATGGTGGCGTCCTGCACCGCGATGCCCACCGAGTTGTAGAACACCACGTCCTCGTCGCTCGCCCGCCCCGGGTGCGCCCCGGTCGCGATGCTGCCCAGCGGCACCAGCGCGGACTCGGCCAGCACCCCCGCGGCCACCGCATCGATGATGCAGCCCGCCTGCGCCGATGCGGTGGCCACCTCGTCGACCACCAGCAGCTCGGCCCGCCCCAGCAGGTCGGCACCCACCTCGCTGCGGTCGGGCGCGAACGACCCGACGCTGATGACCAGCGCGCCCGGGCGCACGTTCCCCGCATCGAGTAGGGGGGTGTGACTGGTGGTGCACAGCGCGATGACATCGCTCTCACCCGCCACGGCAGGCAGGTCGGTGCCCGGGACGATGGGCACCCCGAGCTCGTCCGCCAGCTCGGCCGCGAGCTCCTCGGCGGCCTCGGCGCGACGCCCGATGAGGTGGATCCGCTCGAGCTCCCGCACCCGGCTCAGCGCACGCAGGTGGGCCCGCGCCTGCACGCCGGTGCCCACGATGGTGAGCACAGCCGCATCGGCCCGCGCCAGCAGGTCCATGGCCACGGCGCTGCCGGCGGCGGTGCGCGGGGTGGTCAGGGCAGGGCCGTCCAGCAGCGCGACGGGCTGCCCGGTGTCGGGGTCCACCACCAGCACCACGCCCTGCACCGGGTCGAGGCCGTTGGCGGGGTTCTGCGGCTGGAAACCGATCACCTTCACCACGCCCGGCGCCTCGGTGGTGCTGCGTGCGGTGTAGGTGAGCAGGCTGGCGCCCTCGCGGCCGGGCACGGACACCTTCGGCGCCAGCTCGGCGCGCCCGGAGCCCAGCCCCTCGAAGGCGCGCACCTGCGAGGCGAAGACGGCATCGAGGTCCAGCAGGCCCTCGATCTCGGCGGCGGTCAGCACGAGCAGTTCGGTGGTCATGCGTCCTCCTGGTCGGGGGTGGTCGTCCGGTCGGTCGGGTCGATGCGGGAGGCCAGCAGCTCGGCCAGGTGCTGGCCCTGTGCCCCGCCCAGGTCCGAGGCCTGCAGGCGGCACGAGAACCCGTCGGTGAGCACCACGTCGTGCTCGCCGCGCCGCAGGGCCGGCAGCAGGTGCTGCTCGGCGACGGCCACGGACACCTCATAGTGGCCCTGCTCCACCCCGAAGTTCCCCGCGAGACCGCAGCAGCCGGCGAGCGCCTCCACCTTCGCCCCGGCCCGCTCGAGCAGGCGCTGGTCGGCGCCCCAGCCCATCACCGCGTGGTGGTGGCAGTGCGGCTGCGCCAGCACCCGTAGGCCGTCGAGGCCCGGCGGGGTCCAGTCGGTGCGGGCCAGCAGCTCGGCCAGGGTGAGCGTGTGCTCGGCCACCAGCTCGGCCTCCGGGGTGCCCAACAGCTCGGGGGCGTCCTTGCGCAGCACGCCGGTGCAGGACGGCTCGATGCCGATGATCGGCACCCCGGCCCGCGCGAACGGCAGCAGTTGCTCGACGGTCGTGGCCACCATGCGGCGGGCGGCGTCGAGCTGCCCGGTGGTGATCCACGTCAGCCCGCAGCAGGATTGCCGCGGCACCAGCTCCACGCCGTACCCCGCCGCCTCCAGCACGGTCACCGTGGCCCGCGCCGCCTCGGGCGTGAACGCGTTGCTGAAGGTGTCGACGAAGAGCACCACCCGGCCCGATGCGGGAGCGCCGCCGCCGCTGCCGGCGCGCCCTCGGCCGGGGGTCGCCCCCGGCGACGCGTCACCGCGGGGCACGCTCTCCGCATCGCGGGGCACGCTCCCCACCTCGCGCCGGAAGGTCCGCGGGGCGAAGGTCGGCAGCCCGCGGCGGGGGTCGATGCCGGCCACGCGCACCAGCGCAGGGACCACCCGGGCGAGCCGCATCATCCGGTTGGCCAGACCCGGCACGCGCGAGGCGAGCGCCACCCAACGCGGCAACCAGCCCAGCGAGTAGTGGGTGATCGGGCGCAGCCGCCCGCGGTAGGTCTGGTGCAGCACCTCGGACTTGTAGGTGGCCATGTCCACCCCGGTCGGGCAGTCCGAGGCGCACCCCTTGCACGAGAGGCACAGGTCCAGGCTCTCGTGCACCTCCGGGGAGTCGAAGTCCAGCGGGCTGTTGCCATTGACCACCTCCTGGAGCAGGCGCGCCCGGCCGCGGGTGGAGTGCGTCTCCTCGCGGGTGGCCAGGTAGGAGGGGCACATGACCGTGGGGGTCTTGTCGAGCACCCCGTCGGCCACGCACTTGCCCACCCCGGTGCAGCGGTGCACGGCGCGGCTGAAGCGGCCGTCGTCCTCGGGGTACATGAACGCCGGCAGGGGGAGGTCGTGGCGCACCCCGGTGATGCGGAGGTTCGCGTCCAACGGCTCGGGGTCCACCAGCACGCCGGGGTTGAGCAGGCCGGTGGGGTCGAAGGTGTGTTTCACGGCCCGGAACAGGCGCAGCGCCGCCGGGGAGTACATGTACGGCAGCAGCTCGCTGCGGGCGCGACCGTCACCGTGCTCGCCGGACATGGAGCCGCCGAACTCGGCCACCAGGCGGGCGGCGTCCTCCAGGAAGGCCCGGCTGCGTGCCACGCCGTCGGCGGCCTCGAGCGGCAGGTCCAGGCGCACGTGCATGCAGCCCTCGCCGAAGTGGCCGTACGGCGCGGCGGTCAGGCCGTGGTGGTCCAGCAGCGCGTCGAAGCGGCGCAGGTAGCCACCGAGCTGGTCCGGGGGCACCGCGGCGTCCTCCCACCCGGCGTGGGCGGGCTCGTTGGCGGCCGAGCGGCCGGCCAGTCCGGCGCCGTCGGACCGGATGCGCCACAAGGCGGTGGCCTCGGCGGGGTCGGGCACGGCGCGGGCGTCCAGGGCCTGCAGGTCCGATGGGGCGGCGCGCACCAGCCGCTCGGCGGCGGCCTGGACCTCGGCGGTGGTCTCGCCGGACAGCTCCACGAACAGCCAGGCGGCGCCGCGCGGCAGGGGAGGGACGGCATCGGGGCCGCGGCGGTCGCGCAGCACATCCACCAGCCGGGCGTCCAGCCCCTCGCAGGCGGTGGGGGCGTGCTCCAGGAGGGCGGGCACGGCATCGGCGGCGTCGTACTGGGTGGCGAAGCCGAGGACCACCAGGCGGGCGTGGGCGGGCTTGCCCACCAGGCGGACGGTGGCCTGCGTGAGGACGGCGAGGGTTCCCTCGGAGCCCACGAGGAGGCGGGCGAGGTCGGTGCCGTCGTCGGTGCCGTTCTCCGGCAGCAGGTGTTCCAGCGCGTACCCGGAAGCTTGGCGTCCGAAGCGGGCGAATTCGGTGCGGAGGGTGGCGAGGTCCCTGGCGGCGAGGCGGCGCAGGCGGTCGCGGAGCTCCTCGGTGGGGGCGTGGCCGGCCCTTGGGCCCGTGCGCAGCTCGGTGCCGTCGGCCAGGTATCCGGCCACCGCCAGGGTGTTGTCGGAGGTGCGGCCGTACGCGAGGCTCTTGGTGCCGCACGCGTTGTTGCCGATCATGCCGCCGATGGTGCAGCGGGTGGAGGTGGAGGGGTCGGGGCCGAAGAGCAGGCCGTGGGGGCGGGCGGCGTCCTGCAGGCGCGCCTGGACCACGCCGGGCTGGACGGTGGCGGTGCGGGCCTCCGGGTCGACGGCCAGGACCTGGTTCATGTGGCGCGAGAAGTCGAGCACGATGCCGGGGCCGATGGCGTTGCCGGCAATGGAGGTGCCCGCCCCCCGGGAGGTGACCGGCACGCCCTCGGCGCGGGCGACCTGTAGCGCCCGGGCGACCTCCTCGGCATCGTGGGGCATGACCACCACGCGCGGCGGCACCCGGTAGAGCGAGGCGTCACTGGAGTGGGTGCCCAGCGTGCCCGGGTCGTCGCGGACGTCGGTGAGGCCGGCGGCGCGGAGATGCTGGCTCAGGCGGTCGACTGCCCCGGTGCTGCGCGCCGCCACGTGCCCTCCCCTGCCGATGATGTGATCCGGGCTACACCGTGCACTGAATGACGCTGCCGTTCAAGCGACTCGCCGCCCCTACCCAAGATTCTGACCGGGGCGCCAGCTGAGGCGCGGCTGCTCGTCACCACCAACGGCGGCCAAGGACGCCTTGAGCACCCACCACGGCTCCGCGAACGGCCCCCGCGATCTGACGAGGTCCACCAGACCGGTCCTGCCCTACACTATCCCTACCGGCACTTTCGCGGGGCATCGCCTTCGGGCCGAGAATGAGGGGGACCACATGTCCACGTTCTTGCTTTTCAAGAAGTTTTTTCTGTGGGGCGCCCCAGCCCTGGCGGTGGCTGCAGCCCCCACCGCCTCCACCCTCCCAGCAGGCGGGGTTGCCGATTCCCCCGCAACGGTGACCACCGTCACCCCGCACTCGACCGATGAGGCCGGCCCTCTCGAGGCACAGCACCGCCTCGCCACCTTCAAGACCTGGATCATTGAGCATCCTGAGTTCGCCGCTGCGGGGTACATGGAACAGATCAACTGGGCGAATGAGTCGCGGGTCACGGCCCTGTGGGATGCCGACCGCTGGGCTGACAGTACAACCGTGCGCGAAGAGCTGACCCAAGAAGCACTTCGCCACTCAATCGAGTTGGACTTTCAGCAACGCACTCATGGCCTCAACGACCTTCGAGAGATCTCCGGCGAGATCCTTGACCAGACCGAGTCTCTCTCGCTCATCGGGTTCGACCTGGAGGCCGTCAGCACCCTGCGCGTGGACAACGGCCCGGTCGAGCTGATCGGGTCATTTGTCGAGCCTGCGCCCGCCGCGCAGCGCGGCGACCTGGCATCTCTCGCTGGGGCGAACGGCGCTCAGTCCGTCGAGGACGTCGAGCGCATCGTGAGGGAGGCGGTAGGAGTCGAGGTCAAGGTCGTTGAAGGGGGGGCTACGCCGGCGAGGTCACGTGCTGCCGACACCATCGGTCGGAGTTTCAATGCAACCCTGGTGACCTCGTGAAGACAATGAGCCGATCCACTCTCCCCAGCGTACTGATGGCGGTGCTCATCGGGGGCGGCCTACTTGCCGGCTGCGGCGACGAGGGGACGGGAAACAACAAGAGCCCATCCAACTCGGCAGAAGTCTCTTCCCCTAGCGGCCAGCCGCCTTCTTCTACCAGCAGCCAGCAATCCTCGACGTCGACCGAGCATGCGTGCTGGCCCGCCACCGAGGGGCAGGATCTCTGCGGAACCCTGACCAGCATCGAGGGCAAGACGGGCGACGGAAAGACCGTCGACCTCAAGGACGCCCTGGAGGTCAGCGTCACGCCGGGCCTCGTAGAAGACGGGTACTCGATGGTCGCCAGCGCTGATGGTTGTCAGCTGTGGACGACGCCCCTGACGGGCGATGTGGAAAAGTGGGTTCCTCACCCCGATCGACGAACGGATTCAGCGATGGGCTGCGACACCCCACCGAACCAGCCCGACTGGATGATACGAGTGCTGGATGAACCCTTCCGCGTAAAGGTCACCGACGCCGGGGTGATCTTCCAGGGCAAGAAGGACCGGATCACTTTCGCCACGCCCGCGAAAAAGTGAGTACAACGACAGGATTCACTTCTGATGAGGACCCGCACCGAGCCGCACTTCTTCCTGCAGGACAAGTACATGGGCAACGGGCTGGTGTACCGCAACGGCCACCTGGAGACCACCGACCGGCGGACCCTCAAAGGGGACCTGACCAACGCCAACGGGCTGCACGAACTCGGCATCCCGCTGGACATCATCGGCACCGTCGTCCACAACTCCTTCAAGGACACCATCGAGGCCTTGGGAGCAACCGGCGTCCGCTTCCACGAGCTTCCCCCGCCCTCGGAGAAGATGCAGGCCCTCAAACCCGGAGCATGGTGGGCACTGGAGATCACCGGAACCTCACCGACCTACTCCGACACCTTCCATGACGAACACGTGAGAACCGTGAAACTCCCCGCCGTGTGGACACTCGAGTCCTACTGCACCGACCCCGCCCCCGACGGCTGGGACGGCAGCGACTTCTACCACCCTGGCGACACGGGGTACAAGTACGTTACCCAACGCGTCGCCCACGCCCTTACCGCAGCCGGGATCGACGTCCTTCTCGAGGAGGTCGGACGCCACCCCCACCCCGTCTGGGACACCGAGGAATGCGACAACCAGGCCGAAGCATGGCGCCACCGCATGGGAGTCGACTTCGCAGACTGGCCCGACCCCGGCTGCTGCCCCGACCTCCTGCGCCCAACGACCACCTGATCGAGCCACCCAGCAGACGGAAACACCCGAGATGCGCACCGGTGCGCATCTCGGGTGTTCCATGGACGGGCCCCTCAGCCCTCGGCCACCTCGTCGGTGTAACTGGCGGCCTTGCGGCGGGCGGCGTCCATCATCGGCACGCGCACACCCCGCTCGTCGGCCACCTCGATGGCCCGGTCGTACCCGGCGTCCACGTGGCGCAGCACGCCCAGGCCCGGGTCGTTGGTGAGCAGCCGCTCCAGCTTCTGCTCCGCCAGGTCGGTGCCGTCGGCCAGCCCGACCTGCCCGGCGTGGATCGACCGCCCGATGCCCACACCACCACCGTGGTGGATCGAGGTCCACGACGCCCCGGAGCTCGCCGAGGTCAACGCATTCAACAGCGGCCAGTCGGCCACGGCATCGGTGCCGTCCTTCATCGCCTCGGTCTCCCGGTAGGGGCTGGCGACCGAGCCGGAGTCCAGGTGGTCCCGGCCGATGACGATGGGCGCCGACACCTTGCCCTCGCGCACGAGCTGGTTGAACAGCATCCCGGCCTTGTGGCGCTCGCCGTAGCCCAGCCAGCAGATGCGTGCGGGCAGGCCCTCGAACTCGACGAACTCGTCTGCCGCGTCCAGCCAGCGGTGCAGGTGCTCGTTCTCGGGGAACAGCTCCTTCAGCGCGGCGTCGGTGACCTTGATGTCCTCCGGGTCGCCGGACAGCGCCACCCAGCGGAACGGGCCGAGCCCCTCACAGAACAGCGGGCGGATGTAGGCCGGCACGAAACCGGGGAACTCGAAGGCGCGCTCGTACCCGCCCTTGCGGGCCTCATCACGGATGGAGTTGCCGTAGTCGAAGACCTCGGCCCCGGCGTCCTGGAACTCCACCATCGCCTTGACGTGGGCCGCCATCGACTCCTGGGCGCGGCGGGTGAACTCGACCGGGTCACGCTCGGCCTCGGCCTGCCAATCGGCCACGTCCACGCCCACCGGCAGGTAGCTCAGCGGGTCGTGGGCGCTGGTCTGGTCGGTCACCACATCGACCTGCAGGTCGCCAGCCTTGTGCCGCTCGAGCAGGGCGGGGAAGACCTCGGCCGCATTGCCCACGATGCCGACGCTCAGGCCCCGCCGCTCCTCCTTGGCCTGGTTGGCCCGCGCGATGGCGTCGTCCAGGTCCTCGGCGATCTCGTGCAGGTAGCGCTTGCCCACCCGGCGCTCCAGGCGGGTGCGGTCGACGTCCACGACGAGGCACACCCCATCGTTCAGGGTGACGGCCAGCGGCTGCGCGCCGCCCATGCCGCCACAGCCACCGGTGAGGGTGATGGTGCCCGCGAGAGTGCCGCCGAAGCGCTTGGCGCCGACCGCGGCGAAGGTCTCGTAGGTGCCCTGCAGGATGCCCTGGGTGGCGATGTAGATCCACGAGCCGGCCGTCATCTGGCCGTACATCATGAGCCCCTCGGCCTCGAGCTCGCGGAAGTGCTCCCAGGTGGCCCAGTCGCCCACCAGGTTGGAGTTGGCGATGAGGACGCGCGGGGCCCACTCGTGGGTGCGCAGGATGCCGACGGGCTTGCCGGACTGCACCAGCAGCGTCTCGTCGTCCTCCAGCTCCTTGAGGCTGGCCACGATGGCGTCGAACGCCTCCCAGGAGCGCGCCGCCCGGCCAGTGCCGCCGTAGACCACCAGGTCGTCGGGGCGCTCGGCCACCTCGGGGTCGAGGTTGTTCATGAGCATGCGCAAGGGGGCCTCGGTCTGCCAGCTCTTGCAGGACAGCTCGGTGCCGCGGGGTGCGCGGACGGGGCGGGCGCCTTCCATGGGGTCCTCCTGGGTCGGGTGCTTCGGGGTCCGCGGGCCGGCCGCGGGGTGCGATGTCGCCATTGGACCAGCGGATGCGGGGCGTCGTCACCGGCGCGCACGACCCCGCCGTCCCAGATCTGGGACAGGGTGCAGGCGGGGAGCGTGCGGGGGTGCGCACGCGGGCACTCGCCCGTCCCCGCCGTAGGCTCCACACCATGGCCACCGACCCCGCAGAGATGGACCTCACCGCCCGCCGCCGTGCCGCCGCCGCCGCGGCCACCCGTCACCTCACCGGCGGGCGCCCCTCCCCTGCGCAGGAGCTCCGCAGCTTGGCCGACCATCTGGACGGGCTCACCGCATCGGGCGCCCTGGAGGAGGGCAGCGCGGGGTGGGACTCCTACGGGGAGCACGGCACGGTCGCCCTGCTGGAGCGCCGGGTGGCCGAGCTGCTCGGCACCGACGACGCCGTCTTCTTCCCCAGCGGCGTGATGGCCCAGGAGGTGGCGCTCCGCGTGCACTGCGACGCGGCCGGCACCTCCCGGGTGGCGATGCCGAACCTCTCTCACCTGCTGGTCCACGAGGAGGACGGCCCGCGCCGGCTGCACGGCTTCGAGGTGGAGCACCTCACCACCGGCCCGCGGGTCGCCACCGCCGAGGACCTGGCCGCCATCCCCGGCCGCTTGGGCGCGGTCCTGGCCGAGCTCCCCCTGCGCGACGGCTCCTACCTGCTGCCCACCTGGGACGAGCTGACCGGCCTGGCATCCGCCTGCCGCGAGCGCGGGGTGGCCCTGCACCTCGACGGTGCCCGGCTGTGGGAGAGCCAGCCCTGGTTCGACCGCCCGCTGGCCGAGATCGCCGGCTTGGCCGACTCGGTCTACGTCTCGTTCTACAAGGGCCTGGCGGGGCTTGCCGGCGCCGCGCTCGCCGGCACCGAGGAGCTCTGCCGCGAGGCCCGCGTGTGGCGTCGCCGGCAGGGCGGCACCCTGTTCACCCTGATGCCGTACGCCGCCGCCGCGCTGCGGGGTCTGGACGAGCACCTGCCCCAGATGGCCCAGCGCCATGAGTACGCCGTCGCCTGGGCGCGCGCACTGGCCGAGCGCGGCCTGCGCACCGTGCCGTCCGAGCCGCATGCCGTCGCCTTCCGCGTCTACGCGCCGGACGACGCCGATGCGGTGAGCGAGCGGGCGCTGCAGGCGGTGGAGCGCGACCGCATCGGCCTGCCGATGGTGTGGCAGCCCGCCAACGTGCCGGGCTGGGCGTGGTGCGAGCTGACGGTGACGGCGCCGACGCTGGAGTTCGGCGTCGCGGAGGCCGCCGACCTCATCGCGGGACTCGTGGAGCCGGGCTCGACGGACCGCTGAGCGGCCCTCAGCGCACGACCTCCCGCGTCTGCGCGTCCACCCGGCGCGTCCAGCCGCGGGCGTCCAGGTGCTCCAGCAGCGGGATTGCCACCCGCCGCGTGGTGCCCAGCGCCTGCCGGGCCTGGCTGGTGGTGAACGGCTGCGGCAGGCCGACGAGCTCCCGCATCGCCCGTGCGGGGGCGTCGGGCAGCAGCACCACCTCGCCGGGCAGGCGAAGCACCCGCCCCAGCCGGACGGCGGCGGCCAGCTCCCGCGCGCCCACCCCGAGGTCGTCCAGGTCGCGCGCCTCGGGGGCGGCGAAGGGATCCTCCCGCAACCACGCCTCCACCTGCGCGATGCCGGGCTCCGCGGGGCCCAACCCGCCGGCCTGCAGATCGCGCACGCGGCCGTCCTGCAGGGTGAGCCCGGCCGCGGCGGCCAGCGCGGGCAGCAGGGTGGCGGCGTGCTGGGACGGCAGATCGATGGCGTGGGCGGCCTCCGCTGGCGTCAGCCCGGCGCTGAGCGGTTGGTCCTGGTGGTGGGTGCGCACGGTGGCGGCCAGCGCGTCACGCCAGGACTGCCAGGCCGCCGGGTCGACCACGAGATCAGCGATGCGGCGCTCCGACCCCTCAGCGGGGCCACCCGGCGGGTCCGTGCTGCCACTGGGGTCCGGCGAGGCGGCCCCCAGGCCCAGCCGTTCGAGGCGCGCCGCGGGCTCCACCCGGCGCCCGGCCAGACGCACGCGGCGCAGGCGCACCCCATCGGTGCCGGCCGCGGTCAGGGCCTCGCCCCGCTCCCGGGCTGCCCCTCGACGGCGCAGCGGCAACGGGTCGGCGTCGAGCACCACCGCGGCCCACAGGTGGCGGGAGCCCGGATCACGCAGGATCACCCGGTCGCCCACCCGCCACGGCAGGTCCACCGGGAGCGTCAGCCGGGCGTGACCGGCGCCCAGAGCGCGGCAGTGCACCTCGAGGTCCGCGGTGCCCACGTGCAGGGTGACTCGCTCCGGCGGAACGGCTGCCCCCGCACTGGGTGCCCCCGCGCTGGCCGCCCCTACACCGGCCCCGGTGGTCGCACCGCCATCCCCCGCCGGCCCGAGCGTCACGTCCACCACCCGCGCCGCCTCCCACGCACCCGGGGTGAGCAGCACGGCCCCGCGCCCCACCGCATCGCGCTGCACCCGTCGCAGGTTCACCGCCGCCCGCGAGACGGGGCCCACCTCCGCGCGCTCGACGTCCTGACTGTGCAGCCCGCGCACTTGCACCGACGCGCGATGGCCCTGCTCGTCCAGCAGCTCGAGCTCGTCTCCGACCCGCAGCGTGCCCGCCCCGAGGGTGCCGGTCACCACGGTGCCGCTGCCGCCGACGGTGAACGCCCGGTCGGCCCACAGGCGCACGGGTGCGGTGGCGTCCGGCTCCGGCAGCGACGCGACCAGGCCGTCGAGGGCGGCGCGCAGGTCGTCCATCCCCTGACCCGTCACCGCCGAGACGGCCACCTCGCCCAGCGGCTCGATGCCGGCAGCGGCCAACCGCTCGCGCGCGGCGGCGAGCGTGGGGGCCGGGTCCGCCAGGTCCGCCCGGGTGACCACCAGCAACAGGCGTCGGAGACCCAGCGCCTGCACGGCCGCGAGGTGCTCGGAGGACTGGGCCTGCCAGCCCTGGTCGGCCGCCACCACGAAGACCACCGCGGGCGCCGGCCCCAGCCCCGACAGCATGGTCCCAATGAACCGGCGGTGCCCCGGCACGTCGACGAAGGCCACCTCGGCCCCATCTGGCAGCGTGGTCCACGCGAAGCCGAGCTCGATGGTGAGGCCGCGCTCCTTCTCCTGCGCGAGCCGGTCGGGGTCGCGGCCGGTGAGGGCGCGGACGAGGGTGGACTTGCCGTGGTCCACGTGCCCGGCCGTGGCCAGGACGCGCCTCACGGGGTGGGCTCCGAACCGTCCGGTGGGATGGGCGCGGGCGTCGCTGGCCCTGCCGGGGCGGGCGTGGCACCCAGGGCGACGCGCACCGCATCGGCCAGGGCGGGCTCGTCGGCGGGCGCGATGCAGCGCAGGTCGACCAGCCCCCGTCCGCCCTCGATGCGGGCGAGCACCACGGCGGTGCCGGCCGGCGGCCGGCGCAGGCGGCTCACCGCATCGGGGGGTAGGACGAGCGCCCATCCCGGCAGGGGGACGCCCGGCGCGCCCCCTCCCCCGACGCGACCCTCGATGGGGGTGACCTCCAACCCGAGCTCGCGGGCGAGGCGGCGGGTGCGCGGTTCAAGCTCGGCCGCGGTGGCGTGGAGGGCGTCGGAGACGGGCGTGCTGGGGCTGCGCAGGGTGGCCTCCAGCGCGGCAGCGGTGAGCTTGTCAATGCGCAGGGCGCGGGCCAGCGGGTGGCGGCGGAGCCGGTGGACCAGGTCGGCGCGGCCCAGGACGAGGCCGGCCTGGGGGCCTCCGAGGAGCTTGTCTCCGCTGGCGGTCACCAAGTGGGCGCCGGCGGCCAGGGCTGTGGCGGCGTCGGGCTCGTCGGGGAGGGCGGGGTCGGGGGCCAGCAAGCCGCTGCCGATGTCGTGGACCACCGGGACGCCGAGGGTGGCGAGCTCGGTGGTGCTGACGGTGCGCGTGAAGCCGTCGACGCGGAAGTTGCTGGGGTGGACGGCCAGGATGCAGCCGGTGTCGGGGCCGACGGCATCGGCGTAGTCGGCCAGGTGGGTGCGGTTGGTGGTGCCGACCTCGCGCAGGCGGGCGCCGGTGGAGGCGATGAGGTCCGGCAGGCGGAAGCCGTCGCCGATCTCGACCATCTGGCCGCGGCTGACGACGACCTCGCGGCCGGCGGCCAGGGCGGTGGTGGCCAGTACCAGGGCGGCGGCGCCGTTGTTGACCGCCAGGGTGTCCTCGGCGGTGGGGACGGCGCGGTGCAGGGCCTCGCGGAGGCCGGCGGCGCGGGGGCCGCGTTCGCCGGTGGCGAGGTCGAGCTCGATGTCGACGGTGCCGGCGGCGTCCTGCAGGGCCTGCCGGGCCGTGGGGGCCAGGGGCGCGCGGCCGAGGTTGGTGTGGACGACGATGCCGGTGGCGTTGAGCACCGGCGTGAGGCTGCTGGCGCGCTGCGGGAGGGTTGCCAAGGCGGTGTCCACGACCTGGCCGGGGGCGATCTCGCCGGCGCGGGCCTGCTCCTGGGCGTGGCGCACCGCATCGAGGACGGTGCGGCGGTCGAGGCGGGCCAGGGTGGCGGCGATGCGGGGGTCGGCCAGCACCGCATCGGTACGGGGGATGCGGCGGCGCGGGTCGGGGTCTGCGGGCTGCCCGGCGGTCATGGGGCGACCCTACGTGGGGCCGGGCGGCTCAGCACCGCACCGGTGCGGGTTTCGGTTGTCGCGGCGGCTGCCCGCCGCGGCCGGCCCCCATCCGAATCCGCAGTCGCGCTCTCCCGGGGCGGCGGACGTGTGGCGGAGGCGGACGGGAATCGAACCCGCCAGGACGAGGTACTCGCCCTCACCGGTGTTGAAGACCGGGGGGCCCACCAGGAACCCAGACGCCTCCGCGGCACAGGGTAGGCGAAGGCGAAGCCGCCGGGTGGGGTGGGCCGGCGCCCACCGGGGTGGGTGGGCCGACGGCCACTCCTTCGCTTACCGTGACGCCATGACTGACTCCCTGCGCCTCACCCAGTTCGCGGCCGGCGGTGGCTGCGCCTGCAAGATCCCCGCCGAGGAGCTCGAGCAGGTGGTCGCCGGTCTGCGCGGGCAGGTCCCGGCCACCGACGCAGCCGTCCTGGTGGGCCTGGACGACGGGGACGATGCCGCCGTGGTGCAGGTGGCGCCCGGCGTGGCCTCGGTCTCCACCGCGGACTTCTTCACCCCCGTGGTCGACGACCCCCGCACCTGGGGGCGCATCGCCGCCGCCAACGCCCTCTCCGACGTCTACGCCATGGGCGGCACGCCGGTGATGGCCATCAACCTCGTCGGCTGGCCGCGCGCCGCCCTGCCGATGGAGCTGCTCACCGAGGTGCTCGCCGGCGGGCTCGAGATCGCCACCCAGGCCGGGTGCCCGGTGATCGGCGGCCACAGCATCGACAGCCCCGAGCCCATCTACGGCATGGCCGTCACCGGCACAGCCGACCCGGACCGCCTGCTGCGCAACGACGCCGCCGAGCCCGGGCTGCCCATCAGCCTCACCAAGCCGGTGGGCCTGGGCATCCTCAACAACCACCACAAGACCACCGGCGCCCTGCACCCGCATGCCATCGAGGTGATGACCCAGCTCAACGCCGCGGCCTCCCGCGCCGCCCTCCAGGCCGGGGTGCGTGCCGCCACCGACGTCACCGGCTTCGGCCTGTTGGGACACCTATTCAAGATGTGCCGCGCCTCGGCGGTCGCCGCCTGCATCGATGCGGGAGCGGTGCCCTGCGTGGACGGCGCCCGGGAGGCGCTGGCCGCCGGCCACGTGCCGGGCGGTTCCCGCCGCAATCTCGACTGGGTGCGGCCGCACCTGTCGGCAGAGGGCGTCGCGGAGGACGAGCTCCTGCTGCTGGCGGACGCGCAGACCTCCGGCGGGCTGCTCGTCATCGGCGAGGTCCCCGGCGCTCCGGTCATCGGCGAGACGGTGCCGGCCGGGTCCCTGGGCGAGGGCGTGATGGTGCAGGTTCGCTGAGCCCGCCGGTGTGCCCCGCATCGGCGCCGGTGGGGGCCGGTCAGGTGGTGATGGAGTCGCCGGTCTGCCCGGCCGCCCGACGGGCCTCGAGGCGGCGACGCTGCGGCTCCACGGTCCAGCGAGGATCCTTCGCGGACTCGATGCCGGCCTCCACCACCGCGAAGCGGGTGAGGGCCGATGCGGCAGCCAGGGCCAGACCACCGACGACCGCGCCGGCGCGGCTCCGGCCGGCCACCAGCGTCACCACGCCGCCGGCCACGGTCAGGGCCTTGGACAGCCGCATCTTGCGCCCCTCGGCACCGTGGTGCAGCGGCTCGAGCACGCCGACCTCGTCGAGCTGCTTCTCCAGCGCGTCGACGGCCAGGTAGTCCCCGAGGGCGCCGGCCACGGCCAGGCGACGGGCGGGCCCGGCCTCCGCCAGGCTCTCGCCACCCAGCATGCCGGCCAGCACCTGCTGCACCCCGCCGGAGGCCATGCCCGCCGAGGAGACGAACACGAACGGCAGGTGGCGCCGGCTCTCGAACCACACCGGCGTCGCGGTGTCGCTGAGCAGCACGGCCGTGTACGCGGCCAAGGGCGCGGAGAAGAGGGCCAGGCCGGCGCTGGCCACCGCATCGAACGGCCGGAGCACCGGGCCGAGCACGGGCAGCCCACCCGACGTGGGCGAGGCGCCGCGGGGCGCAGGCGCTGGCCGGCCGCCCAGCAGCCGGTCGGCCTCGATCGCGGCAGCCAGCCCGGCGAAGGATGAGTACCCGCTGAAGATCCACGTGCCCACGGACATCGGGGAGGTGAGCTTCACGGTGCGCAGCATGTTCAGGAAGCGCTCGGGCCGCCCCAGGTCCGCGATGAGGGCCACCCCGCTCACCCCGGCGGCCACGATGGCCGTCAGGCGCGCGTTGCGCCGCAACCCGTCCAGACCGGCCGCGTGGGCACCGGCCGCCAGCAGTCCGCTGCCGCCGGCGACCCCACCGGTGAACAGGTAGATCGAGATCTCGTGCTTCCACGGCACGGGCTTGACCACCGCGTGGCCGTAGTAGGAGGTGAACTCCGGCTCCGGCACCACCGGCTGCTCCCCGCGCCCGCGGCCCCGGCCGGTCAGCCAGTCACTGGCCCGGGAGCCGCGCCCCCCGGGGTCGCCCGTGCCGCGACCGGACCGGTCGCCCGACCCGTCACGGACGTCCCCGCCGTCACGGCCCTCGCCCCGCCGGCCACCGCTGCGGCGACGGCGCGGCCCCGCATACTCCTGGGGGAAGTAAGCGTCGAACTCGCTGGTGCTCATCGGCGACCCCCCAGGAAGGACAGGGCGGCCACCCCGACCAGGCCGACCGCGGCGGTCACCGCGCTGCGAAACATGGCCGGCAGCTCGGCCGTGGGCACGATGGGGTCCGGCGGCAGGCCGTACACCTCCGGCTCGTCGAGCAGCAGGAAGACCGACCCGGTGCCGCCCACCCCGTCGAACTCGTTGGCCCCGTACAGGCGCGCCTCCGGGAATCCGTTGCCGCGCAACAGGTCCACCCGCTCATGCGCGCGGCGGACCATCTCGTCGTGGTCACCGAACTGGATCGACGTGGTCGGGCAGGTCTGCGCACAGGCCGGCGTCTGGTCGTGGCTCAAGCGGTCGTAGCAGAGGGTGCACTTCTGGGCCACGCCGATGCGGGGCACCTCGCCACCGTCCACGTGCCCGCGGTCGCCGGTGGCGTCGGTCCGCCGCTCGATCACGCCGAACGGGCAGGCTCCCACGCAATAGCCGCAGCCGTTGCAGATGTCGGCCTGCACCACCACCGTGCCGAACTCGCTGCGGAAGAGCGCGCCGGTGGGGCACACGTCCAGGCAGCCCGCGTGGGTGCAGTGCTTGCAGACGTCCGAGGACATCAGCCACCGGAAGTCAGGGACCGTCCCCATCGCCCGCGCCTTCTCCGCCTCGGTCTGGGCCGTCAGCAGGTCGGTGATGGGGTTCATCGACTCCCCGGACGGGCCGGTCCCCCCGGACGGGGTGACTCCGCCCTGTCCGCCCTGGCCGCCCTGGCCGGCCTGGCCGCCCGAGGCGCACCCGCACCCGCCCCCCGCGCCGCACCCGGCAGCACCGTCCGCCGGCACGCTCGGCGCCTGACCCGCACCCACGTCCTGCCCACTGCCCACCCCCGGCAGGCCGAGGTCCACCAACCGGCGGCCGGACTCACGAGCGGCCGCCACCTCATCGGCCCCCTGCTCGATGAAGGCGACGTGGCGCCACGTGCTGGCCCCCAGCGAGTTGGTGTTGTCGTAGGAGTTGCCCGTGAACTCCATGGAGTCCAGCGGCAGCGCGTTCCACTCCTTGCACGCCACCTCGCACGCCTTGCACCCGATGCAGATCGACGTGTCGGTGAAGAAGCCCTTGCGCGGTTGCGGCTCCCACCCGGCGTCGGCCGCCGGGTCGGTGGGCCCGGAGAACTGGTCGCGCAGGCTGGTCATCGGTCTCCCTCGGCAGCTGTCTCGTCCTCGGCGGGGCCGCCCAGGCCGGACGCCCCCTGCCCGGCGGTCGGGTCCTCGTCGTAGGCCTCGGTGTGCACGTCGTCCGACTGCTCGGTGATGATCGTGGCCGAGGTGACGCCCACGCCCATCTCGGCGCCGGCACGCTTCCGGTACTCGTCCACGAGCCGCGCCAGGGCCGCACCCCGCGGACGCCGCCCGGGCACGATCTCGCAGGAGCCCACCTTGCTCTCCTGGATCTGCACGTTCGGGTCCAGCGCGACGCCCAGCAGGTCGTTGGCGGCATCGCCCTCGACGACGGCCTCGTCGCCGACACCCCAGTGGTACGGCAGCCCGATCTGGTGGATCCGCTTGCCACCGGAGCGCAGCGCGGACACCCGCTCGGTGACCAGCACCCGGGCCTCGATGGCGGAGCGCGGGCTGATGATGGTGGCCCACCCGCCGTTCTCCAGGCCCCGCTCGGCCGCGAGCTCCGGCGAGATCTCGCAGAACATCGACGGCTGCAGCTCCGAGAGGTACGGCAGCCACCGGCTCATGCCGCCGGCGGTGTGGTGCTCGGTGAGGCGGTAGGTGGTGAACACGCACGGGTACACGTCCGAGCCGGCCGCGTCGCCGCTGGGCGCGAACAGGTTGTCCTCCCGGGGCAGCACCACGCGGGTGGGGTTTCGCTGCTGTCCGTAGACCGGGTTCACCACCGGCGACTCCTGCGCCTCGTAGTGCGAGGGCAGGGGGCCGTCCACCATGCCCTTGGGCGCGTACAGCCAACCCTTGCCGTCCGCCTGCATGACGAAGGGGTCGTTCCCCGCGATCGCCGCCGCGCCCACGTCATCGGCACTCGGGCGGAACGCGGGGTCACGGTCCACCGGGAAGTCGGGCACGTCCGGGCCCGTCCAGCGCCCGGCCTCGGCGTCCCACCAGATGAGCTTCTTGCGCTCGCTCCAGGGACGCCCCTCGGGGTCGGCGGAGGCACGGTTGTACAGGATGCGGCGGTTCAGTGGCCACGCCCAGCCCCAATCGGCGGCGATCTCGTCCTGCTGGTCGCCCGGCACCCGGTTCGCGGAGTGGTTGACGCCGCCGGCCATCACGCCGGTGTAGATCCAGCAGCCGCCCTCGGTGGAACCGTCGGCCTGCATCTCCAGGTAGGAGTCCAGGGGCTGCCCGGCCTTCTCGCCGGTCAGGTGGCGCCCGTTGATCTCGGCGAGCACCGCCTCCCCGTCAACCTCGCCGTGCTCGTCACGCGGGTAGTCCCAGGTGAGGTCGAGCAGCGGGCGGTCGCGCTCGTCGGTGGAGTCCGCCAGACGCTCGCGCAGCACCACCCCGAGCTCGTGGAAGAAGTCCAGCTCGCTCTGGCACTGACCCGGCGGGCGCACCGCCTGGTGGCGCCACTGCAGCAGCCGCTGGGTTTGCGTGAACGTGCCGGCCTTCTCCACGTGGGTGGCCGCGGGCAGGAAGAAGACCTCGGTGTCGATGTCCTCGGTCTGCCACTCCCCCGAGGCGATCTCCGGGCCATCCTTCCAGAAGGTGGCGGTCTCGATGAGCTGGAAGTCGCGCACCACCAGCCACTTGAGGTTGGCCAGACCGTGCCGCTGCATACGCCCGTTGGCCGAGCCGATGGCGGGGTTCTGGCCCACCACGAAGTAGCCCTCGACGTCGCCGGCGATCTGTGAGACCACCGTCTGGTAGGTGCCGTGGGAGCCGTTGATCTTGGGCAGGTACTCGTAGGCGAAGTCGTTCTCGGGCGTCGCCGCGTCGCCCCACCACGCCTTGAGCAGGTTGACGGTGTAGGCGTCCGCGCTGGTCCAGTAGCCCTTCTGGCGGGGGCTGGCGATGCTGCCGAGGTAGTCCTGCAGCGACTCGTGGCGGCCCGCCGAGGGCATCGGCAGGTAGCCGGGCAGCAGGTTGAAGAGCGTCGGGATGTCGGTGCAGCCCTGGATGCTCGCGTGCCCCCGCAGGGCCATGATCCCGCCACCGGGGCGGCCCATATTTCCCATGAGCAGCTGCAGGATGCTGCCGGTGCGGATGAATTGCGCGCCCAAGCTGTGCTGGGTCCAGCCGACCGCGTAGGCGAAGCAGGTGGTGCGCTCCCGCCCCGAGTTCGAGACCAGGGCGTCGGCCACCTCGGCGAACTGCTCCGGGGAGATGCCGCAGACCTCCTCCACCAGCTCCGGGGTGTACCGGGCGTAGTGGCGCTTGAGCACCTGGAACACCGTGCGCGGGTGCTGCAGGGTCTCGTCGGTGCGGACCTTTGCGTGCTCCATGGGCGCGCCACCGGAGCCGAGCGTGTCGCCCTCGGCGGTCTCGGTGGCGTGCTCGCCGGAGTCGCCGCGCTCGCCCTCGGGGGCGTCGACCTCGTCGTCGCCGGCCCGCGCGTCGTAGGCCCAGCTGGTCATGTCGTACGAGCCGCTCTCGGGGTCGTACCCGGAGAAGAGCCCGTCGAGGTCCTCGGTGTCCTGGAAGTCCTCGTCCACCAGCGTGGCGGCGTTGGTGTAGTTGACGACGTACTCGTGGAAGTACAGGTCGTTGCTCAGGACGTGGTTGATCAGCGCACCCAGGAAGACGACGTCGGTGCCCACCCGGATCGGCACGTGAGTGTCCGCGATGGCGGACGTGCGCGTGAACCGCGGGTCCACGTGGATGACGCGTGCTCCGCGCTTCTTCGCCTCACCGACCCACTGGAAGCCCACCGGGTGGCACTCGGCCATGTTGGACCCTTGGATGATGATGCAGTCTGCGTTGGCCATGTCCTGAAGGGACTGGGTTGCGCCGCCGCGCCCGAACGAGGACCCCAGACCGGGGACCGTGGCGGAGTGTCAAATACGTGCTTGGTTCTCGATCTGCACCGCGCCGGCCGCGGTGAAGAGCTTCTTGATGAGGTAGTTCTCCTCGTTGTCCAGCGTCGCCCCACCCAGGGCAGCGATGCCCATGGTGCGACGCAGCCGGTTGCCCTTCTCGTCGAACTCCTGCCAGTGCTTGGCCCGGGTCTCCAAGAAGCGGTCGGCGATCATCTGCAGCGCGGTGTCCCGGTCGAGCGACTCCCACTCGGTGCCGCCGGGACGCCGGTACATCACCTCGGTGATGCGGGTGGGGCTGTTCACGAGCTGCTCACTGGCCGCGCCCTTCGGGCACAGGCGCCCGCGGCTGATGGGGCTGTCCGGATCGCCCTCGATCTGCACGACCTGCTCGTCCTTGACGAACACCTTCTGCCCACAGCCGACGGCGCAGTAGGGGCACACGCTCTGCACGACGCGGTCGGCGGTGGTGGTGCGGGCGGTCACCTCACGGGTGGCCTTGCTGGTGACGGACCTCCCCCGCCCCAGCAGGTCCCCCTGGCGCAGCTGGCGCACGACGGGCCAGTTCAGCGGTGTGATGCCCATGCTGGCTCCTTCGCCGTGGTCCGTGCGCCGCCGGGAGGTGACGCAGGCCTCAGCATGCCACCCGGGAGGCCCGTTCGCCAGAGGGACGCGCCCGGCTGGCCCCCGCACCGGCCCCACCGGCCGGGCGGCCTGCCACAGATCCCCCCCTCAGCGCAGCGGGCCGGTGACCCCCTCGGCCGCCGCCAGCGCGCGCCCGGAGGCGATGAGGTCGACGGTCGCCTCGATCTCCGGCGACAGGTAGCGGTCCTCACCGGGGCCCTGCACCGTCTCGCGCAGGGCGGCGATCACCGCACCGGTGGCCGGCGACGGCGTCAGGGCCTCCCCCGCACCGCCCTGGTCGCCCTCGCCGGCACAGCGCAGGTCGATGCCGCGGGCGGCGGTGAGCAGCTCGATGGCCAGCACCCGGCGCAACCCGTCCACCGAGCGGCGCAGCTTGCGGGCGGCCGACCACCCCATCGAGACGTGGTCCTCCTGCATCGCCGAGGACGGGATGGAGTCGACGCTCGCCGGCACCGCCAGGCGCTTCATCTCGCTGACGATCGCGGCCTGCGTGTACTGGGCGATCATGTGGCCGGAGTCCGTCCCCGGGTCGTCGGCGAGGAAGGCCTTCAGGCCGTTGTTGCGGGCCGGGTCGCAGAAGCGGTCGGTGCGGCGCTCGGCCATGCTCGCCGCATCGGCCGCCGGGATGGCCAGGAAGTCGAGCACGTAGGCCAGCGGCGCGCCGTGGAAGTTGCCGTTGGACTCCACCCGGCCGTCGTCGAGCACCGCCGGGTTGTCCACCGCGCTGGCGAGCTCGGCCGCGGCCACCTGCTCGGCGTGGGCCAGGGTGTCGCGCAGGCCGCCGAGCACCTGCGGGGTGCAGCGCAGCGAGTAGGCATCCTGCACCAGCGAGCAGTCCTCCTTGTGGGAGGCGACGATGCCGGAGCCGGCCAGCAGCGTGCGCAGGTTGGCCGCCGAGTCGGCCTGCCCGGCCTGCGGGCGCAGGGCGTGCAGCTCGGGGGCGAACACCGCATCAGTCCCGAGCAGGCCCTCGATGCTCATGGCGGCGGTCAGGTCGGCCACCCGGGAGAGGTGGCGCAGGTCGGCCAGCCCCATGAGGAGCATGCCGAGCATGCCGTCGGTGCCGTTGATGAGGGCCAGGCCCTCCTTCTCGCGCAGGACCACCGGCTCGATGCCGGCCGCGGCCAGCGCCTCGCCCGCGCGCACCAGCGGCGTGGAGGCCACCCCCGAGGCGTCCACCTCGGCGGCGGTGCCCACGTGCACCTCTCCCTCCCCCATCGCGGCCAGGGCGCAGTGCGCCAGCGGCGCGAGGTCACCCGAGCAGCCCAGCGAGCCGTACTCGCGCACGGCGGGGGTGATGCCAGCGTTGAGCAGCGCGGCGTAGGTGCGGGCGGTCTCCTCCGCGACGCCCGTGTGGCCCGTGGCCAGGGTGTGCAGGCGCAGCAGCATGGTGGCGCGCACGACCTCCCGCTCCACCTCCGGACCGCTCGATGCGGCGTGGCTGCGCACGAGGCCCACCTGCAGCCGGGAGCGCTTCTCGGTGGGGATGGAGGTGTTCGCCAGCGCGCCGAAACCGGTGGAGATGCCGTAGTGGGGCGTGCTGTCGTCGGCCAGCGCGTCCACCCGCTCGCGGGCGGTGCGGATGGCGGCCAGCGCCTCGTCGCCCAGCTCCACGGTGGCGTCGTGGCGGGCCACGGCGATGACCTCGGCGGGCGTCAGCGGGGCGGGCGTGACGACCACGGTCTCGGGAACGGAGGGCGCGGGGTTGGCGATCGGCGTCATACCGCACATTCCACAACGCGGGACGCCACCGGGGCCAGCGTGCGGCCACCGGTGGCGTCTCAGATGTGGGACAGGCGCGAGCCCCGCGCCTGTCCCCTGCGGATCAGGCCGGAACGGTCTCCTCCTGCGCCTCGGCCCGCCGGACGGCCTCGTCGAACTCGGCCCGCACCTCCGGGCCGGGCTGCCGGGTCAGCAGCGAGACCACGACGGTCACCAGGAGGTTCAGCGCGAAGCCGGGCACGATCTCGTAGAGGTCGAACAGCCCACCCTCGAGCTGGCCCCAGCCGAACGAGACCACCGCACCGGTGACCATGCCGGCTAGCGCGCCCAGGGTGGTGAGGCGCCGCCAGTACAGGGCGAGGATCACGATCGGCCCGAAGGAGGCACCGAAGCCTGCCCACGCGAAGGCCACGAGGTCCAGGATCGTGTCGCTCGGGTTGAGCGACAGGGCACCGGCCACCAGCGCGATCACCAGCACCGCGACCCGGCCCAGGTGGGCGCCGATGTTGCCGCGCAGCTCCTTGCCCGTGATCCCGAGGTAGATGTCCTCCACCAGCGCCGAGCTTGAGACGATGAGCTGGCTGGAGATGGTGGACATGATCGCCGCGAGGATGGCGGCCAGCATCAGGCCGGCGACGAACGGGTGGAACAGCAGGACACCCAGGTCGATGAAGACGGTCTCCGGGTCCGTGAGCTGCTCGCTCTCGCGCTGGAAGACGCCGATGCCCACCAGCGCGGTGGCCGCGGCGCCCAGGCAGGCCAGCGCCATCCAGCCCACGCCGATGCGGCGTGCCGACCGGGCCTGCCGCGGCGACCGCAGCGCCATGAAGCGGGTGATGATGTGCGGCTGGCCCGGGTAGCCCAGGCCCCACGCCACGGCCGAGATGAAGGCCATCGTGGTCAGGCCCCCGCCGAACAGGCTCAGGGCGTGCGCGTCGACCGAGCGGATCGCGTCCACCGTGTCACCGAGACCCCCCAGGTGCACCACACCGGCGATCGGCACGAGGATCAGGGCTGCCAGCATCATCAGGCCCTGCACCACGTCGGTGTAGGACACCGCGAGGAAGCCGCCGATCAGGGTGTAGAGGATGACGATGCCGGAGACGACCAGCATGCCGGTGGTGTAGCTGGTGTCGAAGCTGGCCTGGAAGAAGCGCCCTCCGGCGACCATGCCCGAGGACACGTAGAAGGTGAAGAAGACCAGGATGATGACACCGGCGGTGATGCGCAGCAGCCCGGCGTGGTCGTCGGTGCGGTTGCTGAAGAAGCTGGGCACGGTGATGGCGTCGTCGGCCACCTCCGTGTAGGTGCGCAGCCGCGGGGCGATGAACTTCCAGTTCAGCCAGGCGCCGGCCGTCAGGCCGATGGCGATCCAGAGCTCGACCAGGCCCGAGAGGTACAGGGCGCCGGGCAGCCCCATCAGGAGCCAGCCGGACATGTCGGAGGCGCCGGCGGACAGGGCGGAGGCCACCGGGCCCAGGCCGCGCCCTCCGAGCATGTAGTCCCCCTTGTCGCCGGTGCGGGTGAAGGACCAGACGCCGATGCCGACCATGGCGGCGAAGTACAGGACGATGGCGATCAGTTGCCAGGTGGGGTCGCTCACGAGTCCCCTTTCTGTGTGTGGTGGCGAGAAGGCAAACCCCCATTGTGGGGCGTGGCAGGCTCGTCCCCGTGCCCCACCCCACCCTGCTCGTGCTCCGCGCCCTGGCCCGCCACCGCGGGCCGGTCGCCGCGGGGCACCTGGCGCGGGAGACCGGCATCCCGCGGGCGTCCCTCTACCGGGCACTGGCCGACCTGCGCGAGACCGGCTTCGTCACCCACCTGCCCGAGGAGCAGCAGTGGATGCTGGGGCTGGCCGCCTTCGAGCTGGGCTTCGCCTACTCACGGCAGGAGTCGTTGCAGCGCCTCGGTCGACCCGTGGTGCGGCGGCTCGTGGACGAGGTGCAGCAGAACGCCCACCTGGCCGTGCTGCACGGCACCGACGTGCTGTACCTCGCCGAGGAGCGGGCCCCCCGGCGCCCGTCCCTGGTGACCGACGTGGGCGTGCGCATCCCCGCCCCGTGGACCGCCAGCGGCCTGGCCGTGCTGGCTGCCCTCCCCCGCGAGCAGGTGCGCGCCCTCTTCCCCGATGCGGGGAGCTTCGTCGCCTCCCGCGGCGACCACCCGCACCGGGCGCCCGACACCCCACAGGCCCTGCGGCGGGCGCTGGTGGCGGTTCGGGCCGACGGGATCGCCCGGGAGCGGGACACCGTGACGGCGGGCCTGGCCTCGGTGTCCGTCGCGGTGGCCGACGCCTCCGGCCACCCGGTGGCTGCCGTCGCGGTGACCTTCGAGCACGCCCGGACCGAGCCGGCGGAGGTCACCGCCCTGGAGGCCGCCGTGCGTGCAGCGGCCGAGGACGTGGAGCGCCGCCTGCGCTGAACGAGGCGCACCCCATCGGGCCGGACGGACACGCAGGACGCCCCCCTTCGGCGCTGATGGGGGGCGTCCTGCGTGCGGCGTTCAGCAGGTGCGGGTGATCACCAGTTGTTGACGGTGGTCAGCGTGACGCCGTAGTGCTCGGCAGCGTCCACCACGGGCTGGTAGAAGCTGTAGGAGCCAGCGGCCTCACCCTGGTTCCAGCCGCACTCGGCGCTGATCGGGCCACCGGAGGTCATGCCCTGGGCGACCGTGCCGGAGATGTAGGCGCCGCCGGAGTCACCACCCTCGGTGCAGACCGTCGCCTCGGCCAGGCCGGAGGTCACGGTGCCGCCGTAGTCCACGGTCTGGTCGTAGCCCTGGATCTCGCCACAGGTCCACCCGGTGGTGTTGCCGGCCTTGCAGATCTCGGTGCCGACCGGGGCCTTGCTCGCACCGGTGACGTCGATGCTGCCGGAGTGGCCGCGGGTGTCGACGAACGGCTGGCCAGTGTTGGCCTCGTCGATGTCCATCAGGCCCATGTCCACGGACGGCTGGCCGGTGGCGAACTCGCTCTCCACGCCCTTGCCGAGGTGCTCACCCTGCGCGTTGAGCACGTCGGGCATGCCCTCCACGCAGTGGCCCGCGGTCAGCATCACGTTGTCGCTGCCCTTCATGCCCGGGAAGCCGAGCGAGCAGTTGGTGCCGGGCTCGAGGTCCATGATCTGGCCGGGGATGACGTCGGCGTGGGTGGTCAGACCCTGCGCGTCGCCCCTCACCACCTGGACGCCGTCCATGGCGGCGAGCTTGTCGAGGGTGGCCTGCTCGGCGTCGGCACCCACGCGCACCTTGACGGTGCCCGACTTCAGGTCCGGGCCCACGCTCTGGATGCCGCCGTCGGCCTCCATGAGGGCGGCAGCGCGGTCGGCCACCTGGGTCAGCTCGGCCTGACCGGCGCCCTGCTTCACGGTGATGCCCCTCGCCTTCGCGGCCGTGGCCGTCGCGGCGTCGTTCGTGATGACGGTGAGCTCCGCGCCGTCGAAGTAGGCACCCTCGATGGCCTTGCCCTGGGCGTCCAGCTCGTCGAGGACGGCGGCCTTCTCGGCCTTCGCCTCCAGGTACTTCTCCGCCTCGTCCCAGGAGAGGTCCTGGCTCTGGGTCACGTACGCCGTGAGGGCGTCGTGCTGGGTGACGGCGGCCTCCCCACTCGAACCAGCAGGGGCGGCTCCGGCGGCCATGCCGGTCCCCAGGGACAGGGCAGCGACCCCAGCCAGGGCGGTCATCATCGAAGTGCGCTTCACGGTCGACTCCTCACAGTCGCAATCGTTGGCGTCCCATTCGGGATGCGGTGTCCCGTAATGGGACTGCACGACCATGCACACACCCCCGGCGCACTGGGAACCGTGTGGCCGGGTTCTTGCACAACGTGAGACAGAGCCCCGAGGTTCCCTTGACCACGTCTTGAGATGGACTGTCGCAGTGTGAATCAAGTCACCCGAGCTGGGCCGGTGTGGAGCACGAGGTACCAGGAGCGCCGGCGTCAGGACTCACCGTTCCAGCAGGTGGGACCCCAGGTAGGCCCGCCCCGCCCCCGAGGGCACCCCCGGCAGCACGTGGAACACCGCCGAGCCCACGTGCGTGAGCCACTCGTTCATCGCGTCGGACTCGCTGAGCCGCCGCAGAATGGGGAGGAACTGCTCGTCGACGTCCTGGCAGAAGGCCACGAACACCTGCCCGGCGTCCCCCGGGGCGTCGTCGTAGTTGTACGGCCGGCGCAGGAAGCGGTGGCGGGCGTGGCCGTCCTGGGCCCGCCGCACGTGGGCGTCCGCGGCGACAACCGGCTGCCCCGAGGCGTCGGTGGCGCCCAGGTCCACCGGGTCGGACTCCTGCTGGCCCGTCAGCGGCGCTCCCGACCGTAGCTGCCGTCCGATCGCGGCCTCCCGCTGCGCCCGCGCAGCCTGCTCCCAGCCCCCCATCGAGAAGCGCACCCGCCGCACCACCATCGCGGCCGACCCGTCCTCGCGGTGCACCAGCTGCTGGGCGTCGAGCGGGGGCGGGTTGCCGGTGCCGTCCACCTGGCCGAAGAGGTTCCGCATCGGTGCCCCGGGGCGCGAGGTGCCCACCGCGTGACGGTAACCCGCCTGCCGCCAGCGGACCATCGCGAGGTCGCGGACGTCCTCGGTCAGCTGCCGCGCGGCGTGGCGCACTGTCAGCGGGTCGTCGGCCCACACCTGGAGCAGCAGCTCACCGTCGCCCCAGGCCGGGTCGAGCTCGTCGAAGGACATCGGGGGCAGCGGGCGGAGCCAGGCCGGACGCTCCGCATCGAGGCCGGCCGCGAGGTAGGCACCCAGCCCCCACCCGACGGTCACCGTGAGCGAGGCCGGCAGCGCCGCCAGCTCCGGCTCGGTGTCCGTGAGGGTGCCACGGCCGGAGGTCAGGCGGTCGATGGAGTCGGTCCAGAGCCGCATCACCCGGCGCAGGGTCTCGCGGCCACCGTCGACCAGGTCGAGGGCCACCCAGAGCCCGTGCGCCGGCGGCGTGGTCAGCACGCCCGCCTGGGTGTGGCCGCGTGGGTCGATGACGGTGCGGCCCACCTCGGTGGCGCCGGCCTCGGGTGAGGGCGCGTCCGGGTCGGCCGGAAGCACCGAGCGTCGGCCGGGCTCCACCAGCTCGTCCAGCTGCGCGATGCCCGTCGCACCCGCCCCCGGGCCCGATGCGGTGCCCCCGCCCGCCGCCGTCGGGACCGGACCCGCCGTGGCCCGGGCCCCGAGGACGCCGAGCAGTCCCCCGCCGGCCGCTATCGCGGCACCACCCAACAGCTGGCGGCTGGTGGCCCCGGGGCCCTGCGGTGCGTCGTCCACGGGGGCCATCAGTGGCTGTGCGAGTGGCCGTCGCCACCCGCGTAGTCCTCGTCCCCGCCGTCGAAGGTGCGGGCCTGGGCGGTGAGCGCGTAGGTCTTGCCGTCGGCGTCCTCGAGGGTGATGACCACCTCGTCACCGGCGACGATCGGCTTCTTGACCCCCATCAGCATGATGTGGAGGCCGCCGGGCTCGAGCTCCAGGACCTCACCCCGGGGAACGGTCATGCCGCCCTCAACGGGCTGCATGGACCCACCGGCGACCTCGTGGAGCTCGACCGACTCCGCCACGTCCGTGGAACCGCTCACGAAGGTCACGTCCACCGGAAGCGGGTTCTGCAGGCGCCCGAAGACGGCCGTCATGTCCTTCTCGGTGGCCTTCACCCAGCCGTCGTACAGGCCGACCGCGCCCGGCGGGGGCGGGGACTGGGTCGACGGGTCCTGCGAACCCGAGGCCGGGCCCGAGCTGGTCGCCGCATCGGAACTGGTCACCGCATCCGAGCTGCTGCCCTCGCCGTCGGAGGCCCCGTCCTGTGAGCAGGCGGTGACGAACAGCAGCCCGGTGGCTGCCAGGGCGATGAGGCGACGGTACATGGTTTCCTCCACGGAGAGGGTGCGGGTGCGGCCACCTGCCGCACGAGGACGCCGAGGCTACCAAGTTCTACGACGCCGCGTAGTTGTTCTGTCACCCTTCCTCGCGCCGTGCCGCCGGCAACTCACTAGGGTCGGGGCACACCCCATCGAGGAGGCACTGTGCGCGCCATCGTGATCGACAACTCCGGCGAGAAGCCGGTCCTGACCCTGTCCGAGGTCGAGGACCCCACCCCCGGCGAGGGCGAGGTCCTCGTGGAGGTGGCGGCCGCCGGCGTCAACCGGGCCGACCTCGTCCAGGCGTCCGGGAAGTACCCGCCGCCCCCCGGCGAGAGCGAGCTGATCGGCCTCGAGGTGAGTGGCCGCATCGCCGCCCTGGGCGCCGGCGACACCGGTGACTGGCAGGTGGGCGACGAGGTGTGCGCCCTCCTGGCCGGCGGTGGGTACGCCGAGAAGGTGGCCGTGTCGGCCGGACAGCTGCTGCCGGTGCCGGCGGGGGTGGACCTGCAGACGGCCGCCTCGCTGCCCGAGGTCGCCTGCACCGTGTGGTCCAACCTCGTCGATGCGGGGCACCTGGCCGCCGGGGAGACCGTCCTGCTGCACGGTGGTTCGTCGGGCATCGGCACCATGGGCATCCAGGTGGCCAAGGCCCTGGGCGCCCGCGTCATCGTCACCGCCGGGTCGCAGGAGAAGCTGCAGCGTTGTGCCGAGTTGGGCGCCGACGTCCTGGTGAACTACCAGGAGACCGACTTCCTCGAGGCGGTCGGAGAGAACACCGAGGACGGGGTGGACGTCATCCTCGACCTCATCGGCGCCGACTACTTGGACCGCAACCTGCAGGCGCTGGCGAAGGACGGGCGGCTGGTCATCATCGGTCTCATGGGCGGGCGCGAGGGCGAGATCAACCTGGGCCTGATGCTGCAGCGCCGCCTGAGCGTGCAGGCCACCGCGCTGCGGGGACGGGACCGAGCGGACAAGGCCCGGATCGTGGCGGCGGTGCGGGAGAACGTCTGGCCCCGTGTGGAGTCCGGCGAGATCCGCCCCGTGGTGCAGGAGGTGCTGCCGTGGGAGAAGGCGCAGGAGGCGCACCAGCTGCTCAAGGAGTCGCAGCACGTGGGCAAGGTGGTGCTGCGGGTGGGGTGAGGCGATGTCGGGGGCGGCGCAGCCAACCCCGACACCGTGCTCAGTCCGCCCGGCGCCGCTGCCACAGCAGCGTTCCCATCATGACCGCCACACACAGCCCTGCGGTCAGCAGCGAAACCACCGTGACCTCCACGTAGTTCTGCTGCGTGTAGTCCGCGGTGCCCCCGACGTATGCGAACAGCCATGCCGCAACGATGTTCTCCCCGTGTGTGTGATGACGCCGTGTGTGGGGGCGCATCGCCATCAGGCCTCACCGTGTGTGTCAAGAGCCTCGCAGCACCCCAGCCCAGTGTTCGCCAGATGTTCACCCGGTGGGCCAGCGGACCGACGCACCACCCGAGGTCCAGGACACCCCACCCCCTACCCTGCGCCCCATGACCTCCCCCGGCAGCATCACCGATGTCCCCGGCCTGCGGGTCGGCCACGCCCAGCGCACCGACGACGGGTGGTGCACCGGCACCACCGTCGTGCTCCCCCCGCCCGGCACGGTGGGCGCGGTCGACGTCCGCGGCGGCGGGCCGGCCACGCACGAGACCGACGCCCTGGCCCCCGCATCGCTGGTCCCCACGGTCGATGCGGTGGTGCTCACCGGCGGCTCCGCCTTCGGCCTGGCCTCGGTCACCGGCGTGCAGCTCTGGTGCGAGGAGGCCGGACGCGGCTTCCCGACACCCGGTGGACTGGTGCCGATCGTGCCCGGCGCGGCGCTGTACGACCTAGCTCGGGGTGGCGGGAACCGGGACGATGCCGGGCACCCCACCCGCCCGGACGCGGCGATGGGGCGCGCCGCCGCCGAGGCTGCGGCAGCCAGCGCAGAGCACGCTGACGTCGCCCGCGGCCGGGTGGGCGCCGGCACCGGCGCCCGGGTGATGGGGGCGACCCGGCCCGGCGGGGTGGGCACCGCCTCGGCGCGGCTCGACGGCGCAGTGGTGGGGGCACTGGCCGTGGTGAACGCCCACGGCACCCCGCTCGGCATCGACCCCGCCGAGCTGTGCGACCCCGTCGAGGCGACCGGCGTGATCGGCAGCGCCCCCACCGCGCCCGGCGCCCCGGCCCAGGGCGCGCCCGGGACGGGCACGCCCGGCACGAACACGACGCTCGCCGTCGTCGCGACGGACCTGGCGCTCACCGTGGCCCAGACCGAGGCCCTGTGCCGCGCGGCACACGCCGGAATGGCCCGCGCCCTGGACCCGGTGCACAGCCTGGTGGACGGTGACGTGGTGTTCGGGCTGGCCACCGGGGAGCGGCCGCTGCCGGACGACCCGGCGGCCGCCACCGGGGTGCTGCTCGCCGCCCAGCAGGCGGCAGCCACGGCCTTGGCTGCCGCGATCGCCGACGGGGTCTCCCGCCGGCACGGCTGAGCTCAGTCGGTGACCAGCAGCACCATCAGGGTGCGGGGCCCGTGGACTCCCTCCACCCGCTCCAGCTCGATGTCGCTGGTCGCACTCGGACCGCTGATCCACGTCTGCGGCTGGGCAGCCTCCGCCTCGGGGTGCAGGCGAGCCACGGCCTGCGGCACATCGGCCACCACCTGCTCGGCGCGGACCACGCAGACGTGGGTGTCCGGCACCAAGCTCAACGCGCGGCGCCCCTGGTCCGGGCCATGGTCAAGCACGATCGTCCCGGTCGTGGCGATGCCGACTGCCGCGGCGGTGACCACCGCATCCACCCCGTCCAGCCCCGCGGTGTCGACCTCCTGCTCGGCGACCACCCGCATCGGCCCGTGGCGCACCTCGGACAGCCACCGGTCATCGAGGCCGGTGGGGACGACCACCGAGGAGCACCCGGCCACCTGCAGGGCGCCAGCCACAGCCCGCGGCAGGTCGGCGGAGGTGACGGACTGCACGGTGGCCCGGTAGTCGCGCACCATCTCGGTGAAGCGCTCCAGCACCCCCTCGGCAGGCAGCCCGGCACCCTGCATGGTGGTGGGCATGGTGCGGTGCCCGACCTGCGGGTCGGGGGCACCGTCCACGTCGGCGAGCGCGCCGCGCAGTCGGTCCAGGATCTCGCTGCGGGCGCTCATCGCTCGCCTTTCTCGGTCGTGTCGTCACCGTGCTCACGGGCCCACCACTGGCGGAAGGTCTCCGCGGGTGGCGCCGGAAGGTCCCGCGCCCCGGTCCACGCGCCGAGGCCGGGCAGCGCCCGGAACGGGCGGTCACCCCGCAGTCGACCCACGGTGGTGGCGGCCCGTTGAGCAGCCTCCAACCGGCGGTGGTCGGACATCACCCAGGTGGCCGCCTTCATCGCCGCCGCCTCGACCCGGTGCCCGCCGGCCTCCACCGAGCGCTCCCGACCCTCCACCAGCAGGGTGGGGATGTCGATGCGCACCGGGCAGGCGTCGAAGCAGGCGCCGCACAGGCTGGAGGCGTAGGGCAGGGAGGCGTCCACCTCGGAGGACACCCCGCGCAGCAGCGGGTTGAGCACGGCGCCGATGGGGCCGGGGTAGACCGAGCCGTAGGCGTGGCCACCGGTGCGCTCGTAGACCGGGCAGACGTTCAGGCAGGCCGAGCAGCGGATGCAGCGCAGCGCCTGCCGGCCGGTGGTGTCCGCCAGGGCATGGGACCGCCCGTTGTCCAGCAGCACCACGTGCACCTCCTGCGGCCCGTCGCCGGGGTGCACCCCGCTCCAGACGGTGGTGTACGGGTTCATCCGCTCGCCGGTGCTCGAACGCGGCAGCAGCTGCAGCATCGACTCCAGGTCCTCCCAGCGGGGCAGCACCTTCTCGATGCCGACCACCGAGACCAGGGTCTCGGGCAGGGTCAGGCACATCCGGCCGTTGCCCTCGGACTCCACCACCACCAGGCTGCCGGTCTCGGCCACGGCGAAGTTGGCCCCGGAGACCGCGACCTTGGCGCGCAGGAACTTCTCGCGCAGGTGCAACCGGGCCGCCTCGGCCAGGCGGGCGGGTTCGTCGGTGAGGTCCGCCGGCGCCGGGCGGCCCACCCGGCCCATCTCGGCGCGGAAGATGTCCCGCACCTCGCTGCGGTTGCGGTGGATCGCCGGCACCAGGATGTGGCTGGGCAGGTCACCGCCGAGTTGCACGATGAGCTCGGCCAGGTCGGTCTCCCAGGCGTGGATGCCCGCGCCCTCCAGGGCCTCGTTCAGCTCGATCTCCTGGGTGGCCATCGACTTGACCTTCACCACCTCCTCGGCTCCCTTGGCCCGGGCGATGTCGATGACGATGCGGTTCGCCTCGGCAGCGTCGCGGGCCCAGTGCACGGTGGCCCCACGGGCGGTCAGCCGCTCCTCGAGCTGCTCGAGATAGTGCGGCAGGTGGCGCAGCGCCTCGTCCTTGGTGGCCTCCCCGGCCAGTCGGAGCTGCTCCCACTGGTCGACCTCACCGACCACGGCGGCCCGCTTGGCGCGGATGGTGTGGGTGGCGTGGTGCAGGTTGCGCCGCTGCGTGCTCTTGCCCAGCGCCTCGCGGGCCGCTTCCGGGAAGGGAGGCATACCCAGGAAGGTGGGCGAGGTCTGCTGGACCGGTCCGGGAATGGTGGTCATGCCGGGTCCTCCTGGGTGGATGCGAGCACCTCGGCCAGGTGCAGGGTGCGCACGCCGGACCGCTGCCGGCCGAGCACTCCGCCGATCTGGGCCAGGCACGAGTTGTCCCCGGCCACCACGACCTCGGCGCCGGTGGCCGTCACCTGCCGGGCCTTCTCGGCCCCCATCGCCACCGAGACGTCGGAGTTCTTCACGGCGAAGGTGCCGCCGAAGCCGCAGCACTCCTGCGCCCCCGGCAGCTCGCGCAGGTCGATACCGCGCACCGCCCGGAGCAGCTGCAAGGGGCGGTCGCCGACGCGCAGCATCCGCAGTGAGTGGCAGGTGGGGTGGTAGGTCACCGAGTGCGGGAAGAAGGCCCCCACATCGGTGACCCCCAGCACGTCGACGAGGAACTCCGAGAGCTCGTGCACGCGCGGGGCCAGCGCGGCGGCATCGCGCTCCAGGCCGGTGTCCCCCACGGCGCGGGCGATGCCGGTGTGCTGGTGGCGCACCGAGCCCACGCAGGAGCCCGAGGGGGCCACCACCGCGTCGTAGTCACCGAAGGTGTCGATGAAGGAGCGCACCAGTCCGGCGGCCCGCGGCCCGTACCCGGTGTTGGTGAACATCTGGCCGCAGCAGGTCTGCTCCATCGGGAAGTCGACCTGCACCCCAAGACGCTCCAGCAGGCGGACCGTGGCCTTGGGCGCCTCGGGCCACATGGTGTCGTTGAAGCAGGTGGCGAACAGGGCCACCCGGCGGGGGCGGGAGGGGGGGAGGGAGGCGCCTGCAGCGCCCTCGATCTGTGCGGTCGTCACGGCATCCATCCTTCCAGCACGGTGGCCTGCAGGCCCACGATGAGGCAGACCATCACCAGCGTACCGATGCTCCAGGGCAGCACCTTGCGCAGGATCTCCGACTCCCGCCCGCGCGGCCTGGACGGACTTCACGCGGGACTGACCCGCGAGGGCTCAGACCGTCAACAGGGAGGCGCCCCGCGGTCGGGCCGTCCCCGCCGCAACCGGCTCGTGGGAGTCCGCCGTCTCCTCCCGCCGCCACTCACCTACGGCATCGGCCAGGACGGCGCGTCCCAAGTCCATCGTCAACACCCGATCCATCAGGCCGAGGTGTCGCTCGTCGTGGGTCACCACCAAGATGGCCACGTCGTGCTCCCGCGCGATCCGCGCCAACCGGGCGAAGACCTCACCGGCCCGCGCCGGGTCCAGCGCGGAGGTGGGCTCGTCCACCAGTAGCACCGCCGGGTCGCTCATGAGCGCCCGGGCCAGGGCCACCCGCTGCTGCTGGCCGCCGGAGAGCTGGTGCGGCCGGTGGCCGGCCGCCTCCTCCATGCCCAGCTCTGCCAGCAACGACCGGGCCTTGTCCTGCGCCTGCCGCAGGGCACCGCCCCGGGCCCCGCGCAGCCGGGCCACGAGCTCCAGCTGCTCCTGGGCCGTGAGGGCCGACAGCAGCTTGGCCTGCTGGAACACCAGCCCCACCAGCTCGCGCCGCACCGCATCGCGCCGGGAGGAGGACAGGTCGCCGCACTCGCGCCCGCCCAGACGGACGCTCCCCGCATCGGGGCGGCGCAGCAACCCGGCCACGGCCAGCAGGGTCGACTTGCCCGAGCCGCTGGGCCCAGTCAGCGCCACCGCCTCGCCGGCAGCCACCGACAGGTCCAACCCGTCGAGCACGTGGCGCACGCCCTCACCGTCGGGGAAGGTCACGGTCACATCAGTCAGTTCGAGGCTCATCGGGCTCCCTCCAGGGCCAGCGCGGGGTCGATCGTCAGGACACGGCGGACGGCGAGCGCAGCGCCCACCAGGCCCGCGGCCACCAGCAGCAACCACGGCACGACCGTGGTCATCGGGGTCAGGGCCCAGGGCACGGCGTCGGTGCTCAGCACCCACGCCCCCAGCCCGGTGGCGGCCAGGGCGCCGACGCCCCCACCGACCAGCAGGAGCAGCAGCCCCTGGGTGAGCACGTCACCCACCAGCGTGCGGCGGGTGGCACCCAGCGCCCGCATCACCGCGAGGTCACCGGTGCGCTGGATGGTCCACACGGTGAGGAAGGCGCTGACCACCACGGCGGAGACCACCAGCAACAGGCCCTGGATCAGCTGCAGCGAACCCTGCTCCGAGGAGTAGGAACCCACCGCGTCCAGCGCCTCGGACCGCGTGAGCGCCTGCCCACCGGCCACCTGGGCCTCACCCGGCTCGTCCGGCAGCACCAGCGCCGAGGCCCGGGAACCGGTCGCCATCGGCAGCTCGCGCCACACCTCCAGCGGCACCCAGACCACCGGCAGGTGGTTGAAGGACAGGTGCGCGTCGTCCGGGGACACCCCCTCCAGCGTCCCCGACTCACCCACCGTCGCCCCGGCCACGAGCTGCTCCGGAGCCAGGGCGCCGTCGGGGTCGACCCCGAAGACGGTGACCGTCTCGGTGCCCTCGTCCAGCTCGATGCGGGCGGTCGCGATGCCGAGGGCCTCCCCCTCGTGCCCCGCGACCTGCTCCTCGGTCAGCTGGCTGCGCGCGAGCTCCGGGGACTCCCCCTCGGCCGGCGCGGCCACCACCACCGCTTCCCCCGGCAGGGCGCGCAGGGCCGAGACGCTCTGCGCCCCCAACCCCGCGGTCAGCCCGCTGAGGGCCACCACCAGCAGCGCGACGAGGGCCACCACGAGGCCCATCACCGCGAACCGTCCTCGCGCGAACCATGCGTCGCGCAGTGCCACGAACATCTTTCCTCCCACCTGAGGACCCCCGGCACCGTCGGTGCTCCTGACGCGGGGTCCTCACCAGTGGATCGCGCGCGCCGGGGGTGCCACATCACCCACCTGATGGGGTGGGCCTCCACCGAACGATGGAGGCCGCGACGTCCCCTCGCAGACGCTGCAGGCCCTACCGTGTGGCCATGGACCGCCTCGCCCGCCTGCTCGCCGGCGCCCTGTTGCTGTCCCTCTTGGCACTGGCCACCTGGCGGTCCGGGGCCCAGGCCGGCGACGGGAGCAACCCCGACCTGCCGGGGTGGACCTTCCTGGTGGCCTCGTCCGTGTGGTGGCTCGCGTTCGCGGGCCTGCTGACCCCCCGGCTGCGCAACTCGACCCCCCGGCGGCCGTACACCGGCGCCGCGGTGTGGCTGGTGGCCCTGAGCGTCGGGTGGGCCGCCCTGATGACCACGCACGAGGCCTTCGCCTGGGTGGCCTTCCCGCTCTTCCTGCTCTGGCTGATGCACCTGCCGCTGGTGGCAGCGGTGCCTGCCGTGCTCGCGCTGACCGCGGTGGTGGGGGTGGTGGAGCTCGCCCAGGAGGACGGCCGATGGGGTGGGGTGCTGGGTCCCGCACTCGCGGCGGCCGCCTGCATCCTGGGCGCGTGGACCATGACCCGGCTGCGGCAGGAGTCCGAGGCGCGGGCGCGGTTGGTGGCCGAGCTGCGGTCCACCCGCCAGGAGCTGGCCGCGGCCCACACGGAGGCCGGCGCCCTGGCCGAGCGACACCGCATCGCCCGGGACCTGCACGACACGGTGGTGCAGTCGTTCACGTCGGTGCTGCTGCTGGCCCGGGCCGGTGGTCGGCCCGAGGAGGTGCTCCCCCGCATCGAGGAGGTGGCTGCCGACGGGCTGGCCGAGTCGCGGCGGGTGGTGCAGACGCTGCGGCGCGAGCCCGGCCGCACCTTGGCCGACGCGCTGCGCCGCGCGGCGGCCGGCGTGGTGGACCCGCCCACCAGCTTTACCCTGACCGGCACCCCGCGGGAGCTGCCCACCGCCACCGAGGTGGGGCTGCTGCGGATCGCGCAGGGGGCCCTGGGCAACGTGACCGAGCACGCCGGCGCCTCCCAGGCGTGGGTCGAGCTGGCCTTCACCCCCGATGCGGTGCGGCTGGAGGTCCGCGACGACGGCCGGGGCGGGGCACGGGTCGGCGCGGGCCCGGAGGCTGCCGTCGCCCCCGTCGCCCCCGGGGCGGCCCCGGGGGCGGCCCCGGGGGCGGCCCCGGGGGCGAATCGGGGCACGGGGCTGGCCGGCGCGCGCGACCGCGCCGAGGACCTCGGCGGCAGCTTCGCCCTGCGCTCGCCCGCCGGCCGGGGCACGCACGTCGTCGTGGAGGTGCCGGCGTGAGCACCCGCGACGCCCCGCTGCAGGTGGTGCTCGTCGACGACCACCCGGTTGTGCGCGCCGGCTTGACGGCGGTGCTCAGCGCCACCGGGGACATCGAGGTCGCCGCCCAGGCCGGGTCCCACGGCGAGGCGCTCGCCCTGCTGACCGGGGCCGGGGGCCCGCTGGGCGGGGTCGCCGTGGACGTGGTGGTGGTGGACCTCCACCTCGGGTCCGGACCCGACGGGGCCGCCCTGATCCAGGACCTGCGCGGGCTGGGGGTGGCCACGCCGATGCTGGTGCTCACCGCCCACGACGACGGGGACGACGTCCTGCAGGCGGTGGAGGCGGGCGCCTCGGGCTACCTTCTGAAGGACGCCCCGCCGACGAGCCTCCGCGACGGGGTGGCCCGGGCCGCCGCGGGCGAGACGGTCCTGGCACCGGCGGCGGCAGCGCACCTGGTGACCGGCGCCCGTGCCACCACCGCCGAGGCGGCACCGCGCGTCACGGACCGGGAGCTCCAGGTGCTGCGTGGGGTGGCCCGGGGGCAGACCAACCGCCAGGTGGCACGCGAGCTGGGCATCGGCGAGGCCACGGTGAAGACCCACCTGGTGCACGTGTTCACCACGCTGGGGGTCACGAACCGCACAGCCGCGGTGGGGCGCGCACGGGAGCTCGGCCTGCTCGACTGACGCGCCGGGGAAGCGGGGTGCCCCGTCCGCGGGGTGCCGGTCAGGGTGAAGCTGGTGGGCGGGTCCACCACGCCGGCCGCTGCCCCCGGGGCCTCGTGTCCCTTGCCCCGGCCGACGACGGCGTTATGGTGAAACCGGACTGACGCGGCTGGGTGCCGACGGGCGAGTGTGTCGAGACCCGGCTCAGTCAGGAGCACGGCTGCGTGACCACACACACCGACCACGATCGAGGCACCCACATGTTGCAGAAACTGCACGACGCGATGGGTCTGCGGACCTCACCGACGATCTTCTTCGGCTCGTTCGCCGTCGCGATCGTCTTCATCGTCATCACGTTGTCCTTCCCCGGGACGATGGCCAACACCTTCGAGTCCGGGTCGGACTGGCTGCTGGGCAACCTCGGCTGGTTCTACATCCTCGGCGTGACCGTCTTCCTGATCTACCTGATCGTCACGGCCATGAGCCGTTTCGGACGCATCCGGCTCTCCCCCCACGACGAGGCGCCCGACCACTCCTTCCCGGCGTGGTTCGCCATGCTGTTCGCGGCGGGTATCGGCACCATCCTGATGTTCTGGGGTGTGGCCGAGCCGGTGAACCACTTCGCCAACCCGCCGATGGCGGACGTGGAGCCCGAGAGCGTGGACGCCGCCCGCGAGGCCATGAGCTTCACGCTCTACCACTTCGGGCTGCACACCTGGACGATCTTCGCCCTGCCGTCGCTGGCCTTCGCGTACTTCATCTACCAGCGCAACCTGCCCCCGCGCGTGTCCTCCCTCTTCCACCCGCTGCTGGGTGACAAGGGCATCCACGGCCCCATCGGCAAGACCATCGACATCGTCGCGATCGTCGGAACGCTGTTCGGTGTGGCCGTCTCCATCGCGCTGGGCACGCTGCAGATCAACGCCGGCCTGAGCGCCGTGCTGGGCATCGACCAGTCCACGCTCAGCATCCTGCTCATCGTCGGCGTGGTGACGGTCCTGGCCCTGTGCTCGGTGATCGCCGGCCTGGACAAGGGCATCAAGGTGCTGTCGAACGCCAACATCCTGGCCGCCGTGGGCCTGATGGTGTTCGTCCTGATCTCGGGCCCGACGCTGCACCTGCTGCGCGGCACCATCGAGGGCGTGGGCCTGTACGCCCAGAACCTGCCCTACCTGGCCTTCTGGAACGACTCGTTCGACGACAACCCCGGCTGGCAGGACGGCTGGACCATCTTCTACTGGGCCTGGACCATCACCTGGTCGCCCTTCGTCGGCATCTTCATCGCCCGCATCTCCCGCGGTCGCACCATCCGCCAGTTCATCGTCGGCGTGCTCGCCGCCCCGGTGAGCTTCTCCATCATCTGGTACGGCATCTTCGGCTTCGCCAGCTTCGACATCATCCGCAACCAGGAGGGTGGCGGCCAGCTGGTCGACTCCGTGCTCAACGACGGTGCCGAGGTGGCGCTGTTCGAGTTCCTGGAGCACTTCCCGTTCACCACGTTCATGTCGGTCTTCTCGATCGCCATCGTGGCCATCTTCTTCGTGACCTCGATGGACTCGGCCTCGCTGGTGATGGACTCCATGGCCCGCGGTCACGACGAGGACGAGCGGGTGCCGGTCCTCCAGCGGATCATCTGGGCCATCACCGTCGGTGCCATCGCGGCGGTGCTGCTGACCTTCTCGCCGGATGCCGGCATCTCGGCCCTGGAGGACGTCATCACGATCGTGGGCCTGCCCTTCTTCGTGATGGGGTACCTCATGATCTGGGCGCTGAACCGGGCCATGAAGGAGGACGCCGGTGAGCTCCTCCCGCTGGCCACGCGCCGGTACCGCAAGGTGCTGCCGCCCGAGGAGGTCGAGCGTCGCCGCGCCGAGGGCGACGAGGCGTGGTCCGACACGGCCCTCGAGCAGGACCCGCACTACATGGACAGCGAGGGACACGTCATCGCGGCCCCCGAGACCGCGGCCTACGAGCAGCACGAGCTGTACGAGGCCGGGGAGGACCGTCCCTCCGAGGAGGTGACCGGCTCCAGCCGGTTGAACGGCACCGCCTGAGGCGCCGCGTGGAGGCCATCCGCATCTGATTAGTTGATCAGATAACATGCGCGGGTGACTTCCACCCCGATCCCGCGCCGTCGCCTGATCGCCACCTCCTTGGCCATCACGGCCACCGCCCTCGCCGGGTGTGGACTCACCACACCGGGCGGGGGCGGCGGCACGTCCGCAGGCGAGGAGGGTGGCTCCGGGGAGGGGAACGAACACCCTGCCTTGGTGGTGGCCGGCACCGAGGAGCTCGGCGCCTTCAACCCCGTCTCCGGCTACGGCGAGCAGGGTGGCACCCCGGTGTACGAGGGGCTGCTGCGCCTGCGGAGCACCGACCCGGAGCAGCTCCCCGAGCTCGAGCCCGCCTTGGCCGCCGAGGCCCCGACGGCCTCGGAGGACCTCACCACCTGGCGCGTGCCCGTGCGCGACGGGGTGAGCTTCCACGACGGGTCCCAGCTCGGCCCCGAGGACGTGGTGGCCACCTACGAGGCGGTGCTGGACCCCGCATCGGCCAGCGAGGTCGCGTGGGCCTACGACATGGTCGAGTCGGTGGAGGCCGAGGGCGACGAGGTGGTCTTCCACCTGACGGATGCCTACGCCGACTTCCCCAGCCGGTTGCTGCTCGGCATCGCGCCTCAGGAGAAGCTGACCGGCGGGCCGGCGACGGAGTCGAGCCTCAACCGCGAGCCCGTGGGGACCGGCCCGATGCGGCTGACCTCCCTGGAGCCCACCGAGGCCACCTTCGAGCGCTTCGACGACTACTGGGGTGAGCCCGGCGCCGTGCCGAAGCTGACCATCACCCGCGTGCCCGATGAGGGGACCCGCGCCCAGCAGGCCCGCACCGGGGAGGTCGACGGCACCATCCTGCCGCCCAAGCTGGCCGAGTCCACCGCCGAGGCGTCCGAGCATCTGGAGCTCGTCACCGCCAGCACGGCGGACTGGCGCGGGGTGAGCTTCCCGGCCACCGCGGCCATCGCGCAGGACGCCGCCACCCGCATCGCCATGAACCACGCCGTGGACCGGCAGGCGATGATCGACACCGTGCTCGGCGGCCACGGCACCCCGGCCGCCACCCCGGTCTCGTCCATCTACGGCGAGGCGTACGCGGACCTCACGTTCGAGCACGACCCCGACCGGGCCGAGCAGATGCTGGACGAGGCCGGCTGGACGACGGGCGAGGACGGCATCCGCACCAAGGACGGCGAGCGCGCCGAGTTCACCGTGGCCTACGACCCGAAGGACTCCGTGCGCCGGGACCTGGCGACGGCCTTCGCCGAGGACCTCAAGGACGTCGGCATCGACGTCTCCACGCGGGCCATGACCTGGGACGAGATCGAGCCGCAGTACCAGGACCTCGCGATCCTGCTGGGCGGTGGCGACAAGCCGTACAGCATCGACAGCCAGGTGTTCAGCGCCGTGCACACCCCGCTGGAGGGGGCGGCCTTCTACTACAACCCCGGCGGCCAGGGCAGCGAGGAGCTCGACCGCCTGCTCGAGCAGACGCGCACCGAGACCGACCCCGCGGCGCGCAACGCGCTCTACCGCCAGGTGCAGGAGCAGGTCGTGCAGGACCCCAACGGGGTGTACCTGGCCTTCCTGGAACACACCTACGTGCACGACGCCCACGGGTACTCCACCGGCAACCTGGTGGTCGAGCCGCACGCGCACGGTGTGGCCTGGGGCCCGTGGTGGAACGTGGGGGCTTGGGAGTGACCGCGTGGAGCTGACCCGCATCGGCCGGATGACGGTGCGGCGCCTGGCGTGGGCGGTCCCGGTGACCCTGGTGGTCTCGCTGGCGGTCTTCGCGCTGGCGTCTGCCAGCCCGCTGGACCCCCTGGAGGCGATGCTGGGCGACCGCTACCAGCGCCTCACCCCCGAGCAGCGCGCGGTGATCGGCCGGGCCGCCGGCACGGACGCGCCCTGGTGGCAGGCATGGTGGTGGTGGCTGACCGACCTGCTGCGGGGCGACCTCGGCTTCTCCCGCGTGTTCCGCCAGCCCGTCGCCGAGGTGCTGCTCGAGCGCGTGGGGTGGACGGTACTGCTCACGCTGCCCGCGATGGCCCTGGCCCTGGTGCTGGGGCTGGCCGGCGGCGTGGCGGCCGGGCTGCGGCCCCGCTCCTGGTGGGGCCGGCTGGTCACCGGCACGGCGCTGGTGCTGCAGGCGCTGCCCCCCTACGTGCTGGCCATGGTGGCCATCCTGCTGTTCGCCGTGGCCTGGGGGCTGCTGCCCTCGGGCGGCCTGGGGCGCCCGGGTGAGGAGGTCACCGCATCGGGCCTGCTGCGCCACGCGACGCTGCCGGTCGTCGTGCTGGCCCTCTCCCAGCTGCCCTGGCTGGTGCTCGCCGCGCGCGAGTCGGTGGCTGAGACGATGACCTCCGATGCGGTGCGCGGCGCCCGGGCGCGTGGACTCTCGGCCCGCACCATCCGCCGCGGCCACGTGGTGCCGCCGGCCCTCGTGCCGGTGGCCACCCTGGTCGGGCTGCGCCTGCCCGAGCTGGTGGTGGGCGCGGTGATCGTGGAGGAGGTGTTCGCGTGGCCGGGGGTGGCCAGCGCGATGGTGGACGCCGCCCTGGAGCTGGACTTCCCGCTGCTCGCCGCGCTCACCACGCTGACCACCGTGCTGGTGCTGGTGGGTTCGTGGCTCGCGGACGTGGTGCACCTGGCCCTGGACCCGAGGGTGGAGATCGATGCGTGAGCTGACCCGCACCACCGCCGGGCGCCTCGCCGTGGGCACCCTGGCCGCCCTGGTGCTCTTCGCCGTGGCCGGGCCGTGGGTGATCGGCTCCGGGGTCGACCTCTCCCGCGCCCTGCAGGCCCCCTCGGGTGCGCACTGGGCCGGCACCGACCACGCCGGGCGCGACCTCCTCGTCCGGGTGGCTCAGGGCCTACGCGTCAGCCTGGCGATCGCGGTGCTCGCGGCACTGGGCAGCGTCCTCATCGGGGTGCTCGTGGGCGCGGCCGCAGCCTCCCTGGGCGGGTGGGCCGACGCCCTGTTGATGCGCTCGGGCGATGCGGTGGCCGCGCTGCCGCACCTCGTGCTGGGCCTGGTGGTGGTGGCCATGTACCCCGGTTCGGTGGTGGCGATCGTGGCCTCCATCGCACTGACGCACTGGCCCACCGTGGCCCGGCTGGTGCGCGCGGAGGCGCTGGCCGTGCGGCGCTCGCAGTACGTGGACGCCGCCCGCCTGGCCGGTGCCACGCGCTGGCAGGTGCTGCGGCGCCACCTGGTGCCGGCCGCCCTGCCGCAGGCCCTGGTCGCGGTGATGCTGCTGCTGCCGCACGCGGTGTTCCACGAGTCCACGCTGAGCTTCTTCGGGGTCGGCCTGCAGCCCACCGAGGCCTCCCTAGGCACGCTGCTGGCCCAGGCCCGCTCGGACGTGCTGCTGGGGGCCTGGTGGTCCCTGGTCGCCCCCGGTGCCGCGCTGGCCCTGACCACGCTGGCGGTCGGCGGGGTGGGCCGGGCGCTGACGGACGCGATGCGCTCGGTGGACGCCCCCGAGCGGGCGGAGGTGCCGGCATGAGCGCGGCCGCCCGCGTGGCCGGGCTCTCGGTCCGCCTGCCCGTCTCCGGGGGGCGGTCCTGGGTGCACGCGGCCCACGCCGTGGACCTGGAGCTCCACACGGGTCGGGTGCATGCCCTGGTGGGCGAGTCCGGGTGCGGCAAGTCCATCCTGGCCAGCGTCCTCATCGGCCTGCTGCCCGCCGGCACGCAGGTGGCCGGCGCCCTCGAGATCGCCGGCCACACCCTCGACCCCACGGACGAGGCCCCCTGGCAGCACCTGCGCGGCCACCACGTCGGCCTGGTGCCGCAGTCCGCGGCCACGCTGCTGACGCCGACCCGACGGGTGGGGCCGCAGGTGGCCGAGACGCTGCGCGCGCTCTCCCCCGAGGCCCACGGGCTGCGGGGCCGGTCGCTCGATGCGCTGGTGGCCCGCCACCTGAAGCGGGTGGGGCTCACGGCCCGGGTGGCGCGGTTGTACCCGCACCAGCTCTCCGGCGGCATGGCCGCCCGGGTGGCCTACGTGCTGGCCACGGCCGGCCGCCCGGCGGTGCTGCTGGCCGACGAGCCCACCGCCAGCCTGGACGCCGAGAGCCGCGAGGCCGTGCTCGACCTGCTGCGGTCGGCCGCGGACGGCGGCGCCGCCGTGCTGCTGATCACCCACGACCTCGCGTCGCTCGGCGCCCGGACCGGACGGGTGGACGAGGTCTCGGTGATGTACGCCGGGCAGGTGGTCGACCACGGCCCGGCCGAGAGGCTGCTGGCCCCGCCCGGTCCCCCGCAGGCGCCGGACGACACCACGGGCCCGGACCCGGTGGCGCGCCACGCCTACACCCGCGCCCTGGTGTCCGCCCTGCCCCGGTACGGACTGCACCCCCTCGGGGGCGCGCCGCCCTCCCTGCTCGATGCGGTGACTCCCCCCTCCGTCGACGACCGCCTCGCAGCGGGCATGGGCCCGCACCCCGGCACCACCGGCACGACGGACCGCCCAGGAGGTGCCCGATGATGCAGCCGATGGTGCGCCTGGACGGTGTGACCGCTGCCCCCGAACGTGGCGCACCCCCCGTGCTGCGCGACCTGTCCCTGGCCCTGGAGGCGGGGACGACCACGGCGGTGACCGGGCCCAACGGCGCCGGCAAGTCCACCCTGTGCCGGGTGGTCGCCGGCCTGGTGGCGCCGGCCCGGGGAACCGTCGAGGTGGCCGGTCGCCCGGTCGTGCCCGGTCACCCGGCGCACGGCGTGGCCATGCTGTTCCAGTCGCCGCGCCGCTCGGTGAGCCCGCGCATGACCCTGCGGCAGGCCATCGCGGAGCCGTTGGAGCTCCGTCGCCGGCCGGCGGCCCGCACCCGGCGAACGGTGGACGCGATGGCCGATGCGGTGGGCCTCACCCCGGACCTGCTGCGCCGGCGCCCGGCGGCGGTCTCCGACGGCCAGCTGCAGCGCGCTGCCCTGGGGCGCGCCCTCATCGGCGAGCCGCAGGTGCTGCTGGCCGACGAGGTGACGGCCATGCTCGACCCGGCGACCACCGCCTCGGTGGTCGCGCTGCTGCGGGAGCGCGTGGAGGAGGGGCTGACCGTGCTGACCATCAGCCACGATGCGGAGCTGCTCGCGCGCTGGTGCGACCGGCCGAGTGACCGGGTGCTGGCGCTCGCGGACCTGACCGGCGACGCCGGGGACGGGGCGGCGTGACCGGGGCCCACCCCATCGGGGCAGGTCGGGACGGACTCAGCCACCGGTGACCACCCCGGCGGTGCGCTGCCAGTCCGCCCAGGCGAGCTCCAGGGAGTCGCGCACCCGCAGCCGGCGCTGCTCGGGGCTGTCCACCAGGAACAGCCCGCCGAAGGACCACCAGGCCTGGCCACCGAGGTCCTGCGGGCCCTCCGCGTCGAGCAGGGTGACGTGACGGCCGGCGGCCAGCAGCTCGGCCGCCGTGACGAGGCCGGCCAGGCCGTGCCCGACCACGAGGACGTCGGCGGACTCGCCGGTGGGCGCGGGGCGGTGGTCGTCCGGTGCAGGGGTCACGCGGCCATCATGCCCCGGGAGGTCACCCCGCCGCGGTGCGTCGGGCGCGCGCCTCGGAGACCCCGAGGGCCAGCGCCACCGGCAGGGTCACCAGCGCCACCCCGCCCAGCACGCCGAACCCGCCGGCCAGCCCGGTGGCCCCCGCCATCGTCCCGACCACGATGGGGCCTAGGCCGGTGCCGGCGTCGTAGCCGACGTTCCACACGGTCGAGGCCGTGCCCAGGCGGGCGGCCCCGGCGCGCTCGATCATCAGCACGAAGGTGTCGTTCTGCAGGGCACCGAAGCCGATGCCGAAGAGCGCGGCCCCCAGCACGGCCGTCTGGTCGGCGGCCAGCACCTCGGGCAGCCACCCCGGCAGGTCGGCCGGCTCGGTCATGGCGGTGGCCATCGCGGCGATGCCGGCCGCGGACAGCGCGGTCATCGGCGCCAGCAGGGCACCCACCCCGCGGCGGTCGCTGAAGGCACCGGCCCACGCGCGGCCCACCATCTGGCCGGCCGAGACCACCAGCAGGGCCCAGAAGACGGCCGCCGCGTCCTGCAGGCCGATGCCCAGGAAGGTGCCCACGGCGCCGTAGGCCAGCGAGGTCGCCAGGAGCACCAACGCCGGGGTGGGCCACGGGCGGGAGCGGTCCGTCACCGGCGCGCCCGCGCCCTCGGCGGGTGCGCCGTCCGCATCGCCGGCTGCCTCGCGGATGCCGGCAGCCACCGGGGCGACCAGCACGGCCACCGCGCCGGCCAGGAGGAAGACCGAGGTCCAGCCGACGGAGTGCGTCAACGGGATGCCGGCCGGGAGCGCCGGGATCTGTGCGGCCGCGATGGCCACGCCGTACATGCCCACCGCGCGGCCACGCAGTCGCGGCGGGGCCAGGGAGGCCGCAAGCGCCGAGCCGGCCACCACCACGGCACCGAAACCGAGGCCGCGCACCGCCTGGATGGCGTAGACGGCCTCGAGTGCCGAGGCCCACGGCAGCAGCAGCGCCGGGGCGCCCATGAACACCAGGCCGGCAACGTAGGGCTTCACGAAGCCGAACCTCCGCAGCAGCCAGGGCATGCCCACCTGGCCCAGCACGCACGCCGCCATCATGACCGTGGTCGTGGCCCCGACGCCGGTCGAGGAGGCGCCGAGGCGCTCGGCCCAGGCCGGGACGACCGGCAGCAGCAGGGCAAAGTTGAGGAACGCGCCGACGATGCCCACCAGCATCAGGACGTAGGAACGGCTGAACAGTCCGGGGGCGCGGGGGCTCTGGCGGTCGGTGGAGTGGGGCACGCCGCGAGGGTACTTGGCTCGCGGGCCGGTGTGGGATTCTCGGGGCATGGCCACCGACCGTCACAACCAGTGGGCGCAGCGCTTCGACCTGCTCGGGGACACCACCCGGCTGCGCCTGCTGGACCGGATGCACCACCACCCCGGCTCGTCGGTGGCCGAGCTCGCCGAGGCCGCGGGCATCAGCCAGGCCACGGCCTCCCAGGCGCTGCGGACCCTGCGCTCGCAGGGCTGGGTGGAGGCGACCCGGGACGGACGCTCGATGCGCTACCGGCTGGTGGACGAGACGGCCCACCGGCTGCTGCACGTGATGGGCGCCGACCACGAGCCGGGTGACGCCGGCTGACCCCTCAGCGCCGGGCGGGGCCCTCCGGCCCCACGTCCCAGCCCGCGGGCCCGGCGGACCCGGCGGCGTACTCCTCCAGCGGCACCTCGTCGCACTCCCAGGCGCCGAGCACCTGCTCGATGATCCGCCAGGACTGCACCGCGTTGTCACCCCGCACGGTCAGCAGCGGGTCGCCGTCGAGGATGCCGGCCAGCACCTCGCCGTAGGGCAGCAGCTCGGGCTCCCCCACAGTGGTGGTCAGCACCTTCTGCTCGATGCGGGTGGGGTCGGTCGCGTTCATGGTCAGGTGCAGCTCGACCGGTCCAGGCTTGAGGCTCACCACCAGCTGGTCGGGGCCCTGCTGACCGGTCAGGCCCGCGGGGAGGTGGCGCACGTCGCGGAAGGTGATGCGCACCTCCTTGGCCTTCTCCCCCAGCGCCTTGCCGCTGCGCAGCACGAACGGCACCCCGGTCCAGCGGTTGGTCTGCACCTCGACGACGACCTGCGCCAGGGTCTCGGTCCCGCGCGAGGGGTCCACCCCCTCCTCGGCGGTGTAGTCCGGCACCTCGCGGTCGCCGATCACCCCGGCCGTGTACCGCGCCCGGCGGGAGGCCACCACCGGGTCGTCGCCCCACAGCCGGGTGGCGTTCAGCACGTGCGCCTTGAGGTCGCGCAGCTCGTCGGCGTCGATGCGGGCCGGCGGCTCCATCGCGACGATCGCGAGCACCTGCAGCAGGTGGCTCTGGAGCATGTCGCGCAGCGCCCCAGCGGTGTCGTAGTAACCCGCACGCCCCTCCAGGGCGAGGTCCTCGTCGTAGGTGATCTCCACCATCGCGATGTCCTCGGCGTTCCAGACCTTCTCCAGGATGCGGTTGGAGAAGCGCATGCCGATGAAGTTCAGCAGCGTCGCCACCCCCAGGAAGTGGTCCACCCGGAAGATCTGGTTCTCCGGGACCAGCTGCAGCAGCTGGGCGTTGAACTCCGCGGCGCTCTCGGCCCCCTCGGCGAAGGGCTTCTCCAGCGCCAGCCGCAGGTCGCTGGGCAGGTCGGCGCCGCGCAGCTGCTCGCACGCGGCCATGGTGACCGCCGGCGGCAGCGCGAAGTAGAGCACCACCGGCCCCTCGAGCCCCCCGACGAGATCCGCCAGCTGCGTGCCCTGGAGCAGGTCCACCTGCTCGAAGCGCAGGTCGGCCAGCACCCGCTCGACGGTGGCGGCGGGCACCTCCTGCTCCTCGAGGCGGGTGCGCACCAGCTCGGCCCACTCGGCACCCCGGTCCTCGCGGTCCACCCCGATGAGGGTGAGCCCTCGCTCCGGCTGGGTCGCCAGGAGCGTCCCGATGCCGGGCAGCAGCAGCCGCTGCGTCAGGTCACCGGAGGCCCCCAGGATCACGAGCGTGGGGTGGGCGGGCGAGGACGGAGCGCTCATGGGGCTCACTGTGCCACGGTCGGTCCCGCCCCGGCAGTGCCGCCGGCCGAGACCCGCCGCCGCAGCTCCCGCGCGGTCACCACCCCGTTGATCCGGTCGACCACCACCCCGTCCCGCAGCACCACCACGGTGGGCACTGTCTGGATGGCGTAGGCCGTCGCCAGGGCCGGCAGCTCCTGGGTGTCCACGAGCGCGAACGCCCGTTCCGGGTCGGCCAGCTCACCGGCCACGGCCTCGAAGGTCGGCTCGAACAGCGAGCAGCTGCCGCACCAGGACCCGCTGAAGCAGACCACCACGGTCCGGCCGCGCTCCCCCATCAGGCCCGAGAGGTCCTCCACCCGGCGCACCCGCGCCAGGGGTTCCGCGACACCGGGGGGATCCGCGGTGCCGCTGGTGCTCACCACCCGCGCTCGGCCCACTCGTCGAGCTGCGGGCGCTCCTGGCCCAGCGTGGTCGGGTCGCCGTGGCCGGGGTGCACGTGGGCCTCGTCGTCGAAGGCGTCGAACAACTGCGAGCGGACGTCCCCCAGGAGCTGCTCGAAGTCGGCCCGACCCGAGGTCTTGCCCACCCCGCCGGGGAAGAGCGAGTCGCCGGTGAACAGGTGCACCTCGCCGCCGTCGACGAGGGCGAGCGCCACCGACCCGGGCGTGTGCCCGCGCAGCGAGATCACCTGCAGCTCGATGTCCTCCACCTGCACGGCCTCGCCATGCTCGAGCGGGCGGACGCTCCCGGCCGCGAGCCCGGCCTCCTCCTCGATGGCGGCCGCGTCGGCCTCGCCGCCGAGGAGCTCCACCCCGTCCGTGGCCAGCTCCGCGAGGGCCCGCACGTGGTCCCAGTGGCGGTGGGTGGTGACGATGGCGCGCAGGTCCGGCTCGCCCACCGCGGCCTCGGCCAGCAGACCCTGCAGGGCGGGCGCGTCCGCGGCGGCGTCGACGAGGACCTGCGCCCCCGTGCCCCGGGAGGTGATGACGTAGCACCGGTTGTCCATCTCGGAGACGCTGGTGCGGTGGACGGTCACGGCTGACAGCTCGGCGATCAACATGCCCCCAGTGTGACAACCGGTCGGGGCCCTGCGAGAGAGTGGGGGACATGACTGACATCCTGATCATCGGAGGACACGGCAAGATCGCCCTGCAGGCCGCCCGGCTGCTGGCCGAGCGCGGGGACCGGGTGACGAGCGTCATCCGCAAGCCCGAGCAGCAGGACGACGTGGCCGCCACCGGTGCCACGCCACTGGTGCTCGACGTCGAGCACGCCCAGCACGCCGACCTGGTGCAGGCGATGCGGGGCAAGGACGCCGTGGTGTGGTCGGCTGGCGCCGGTGGCGGCGACCTGGCCCGCACCTACGGGGTCGACCAGAAGGCCGCCATCGCATCCATGAAGGCCGCCCGCGACGCCGGGGTCCCCCGCTACGTCATGGTCAGCTTCTTCGGTGCCCAGCTGGACCACCCGCTGCCCTTCGACATGGGCTTCTTCCACTACACCCAGGCCAAGGCCGTGGCCGACGCCTACCTGCGGGAGAGCTCCCTGGCGTGGACGATCCTCGCCCCCAGCAAGCTCACCGAGGACGCCGGCACCGGCCGCGTGGACACCACCGCCGCCGAGGCCACGGAGGTGCCGCGCGCCGACGTCGCCGCGGCGATCGCGCACGTGTTGGGCGAGGGTGCCCACGCGTCGCTGCGCCGCACCATCACCCTGAACACCGGTGGGACGCCGCTGGCCGAGGCGATCGCGTGACCGCCCCAGCCTCCCGCGTCCGGCTCTCGGTGCTGGACCTGGTGCCCCGGTCGGAGGGCATGACCCCGGCCGAAGCCATCGCCGCCTCCCGCACCTACGCCGAGCGGCTGGACGAGCTCGGTTACCACCGGCTGTGGATCGCCGAGCACCACAACACCGGCACCTTCATGTCCTCGGCGACCGCGCTCCTCATCGCGCACCTGGGGCACGACACCCGCCGGATCCGCCTCGGGTCCGGCGGGGTGATGCTGCCCAACCACTCCCCGCTGATGGTGGCCGAGTACTACGGCACCTTGGCCACGCTCTTCCCCGACCGCATCGACCTCGGTCTGGGTCGCGCGCCGGGCACCGACCCGATGACGGCCTCGGCCTTGGCTCGGCGCTCCGCCGAGCTGGACGACGTGGCCAGCGACGTCGCGATGCTGTCGCGCTGGCTCGGCGACGAGCCGGAGAATGCGGTGGGCTCGGTGCGCGCCGTCCCCGGCGGCGGCACCGGGGTGCCGCTATGGATGCTCGGGTCGTCCACGGGCGGGGCCGCCGTGGCCGCCGCGCTGGGTCTGCCCTTCAGCTTCGCCTCGCACTTCGCGCCGGCCCAGCTGCGTCAGGCCCTGGACCTCTACCGGCAGAACTTCACCGCCGACGCGCCGACCGCCCAGGTGGACGCCCCGTACGTGATGGCCGGGGTGAACGCCCTGGTGGCGCCCACCACCGAGGAAGCCGAGCACCTGTTCACGACCTCCCAGCAGATGGCTGCTGCCATCCGCTCCGGGCGGCCGCAGGCGCTGCAGCCCCCGGTCGAGGACATCACCCGGGTGGTGCCCGAGGAGTTGTTGCGCATGGCCGACGGGCACGGGGTGCGCATGGTCGGCGACCCCGCGCAGGTGACCGACCAGTTGCAGGCCTTCGTGGACGAGTACGCGCTCGACGAGGTGATCACGACGACCTACACCTTCGACCCGGCGATGCGGGTGCGTTCCGCCGAGCTGCTGGCCGACGCGTGGGGGCTCACCCCGGCCGCGGAGGGCTGACCGACCAGGACAGCCGACGCGCTCGGGGTGCGGCCCCGGGCCCGTGAGAGAACAAGAAGCCGGCCACCCCGTGTGGGGTGGCCGGCAGCTTGGTGTGGAGCCCCCGACAGGAGTCGAACCCGCGACCTGCTGTTTACAAGACAGCTGCTCTACCAACTGAGCTACAGGGGCGTGCGGTCAGACAGTGTAGGTGCCACCAGGCCCCCGCCGGGCAGGTGCCGGGCGGGGGCCTGGTGGTGAGCGGACCTGGTCCGCGGTGAGATCAGTTCGCGGTGCCGAAGGTGTGCCAGAAGTAGCCGCGGTCGGTCTTGACCCAGCCGCTGGAGAGCTTCTCACCGGCGACCGTGGCCCCGGCGGAGTACTGGCCCAGGATGGAGTAGGACATGCCCGGACCGGAGCGCACGTTCACGCCACGCTTGATGGTGTAGGTGCCCGGGTCGGGGGTGTCGACCGAGTCCGTGGTGCCGAAGCTGTGCCAGAAGTACTTGCCCTCGGTGGTCTTGACCCAGCCGCTGGCGAGCTTCGTGCCCTCGATGGTGGTGCCCGGCAGGAGCTTGCCAGTGACCGCGTGCGACATGCCCGGACCGGAGCGGTAGTTCACCCGGTCGGTGATGGTCCAGGTGTCGGTGTCCGGGGTGGGGTCCGGCGTCGGGGGGGTCGGCGGCTCCGGGGGCGTCGGGGGCGTGGGGTCGCCGGGCATGGCCCAGCGGTCGGCGCCACCGTTGTCGCGCGTCAGGCCGGCGTACTTGCTGCACATCGGCCAGGCGCCGGGGCCCTGCAGGGACAGCAGGCGGCGGGCCGCGGCGATCTGCTCGCTCTTGGTGGCCAGGTCGGCGCGCGGCGCGAAGTCGAGGCCGCCGACACCCTTCCAGGAAATCTGGTGGAACTGGAGACCGCCGTAGTAGCCGTTGCCGGTGTTGATCGACCAGTTGCCACGGGACTCGCAGTGGGCCACGCGGTCCCACACGGTCGCGTCGTAGGCAGCGCTGGCGGGGGCCGCGGTGGCGAAGCCAGCGACCACGAAGGCACCGGCCATACCGGCTGCGGCAGTACCGCGGGCCTTCACGGTGGAGGGGATCTGGGACATGGGTTTCCTTCCTGACGGCACCGCCGGTGGGGTGAGCTGTCGGGTTCGGGACGTCAGGTGTCCCGGCCTCTTGAACGACAGAGGCTTCACCCCGAGCCGGCACGATGCAGTCACCGGCGGGAACCTGGGTTCCCCACGTTCGCCATGGCCCGGGAGCTTCCCGGCAGAGGCGCGTCGGTGGCGAACTTGGGCGGCGGACGCGCGCATGAGGGGTATGTGTGATGGAGGTGGAACAGGCACTGCACATCCAACTGGAGGGGGATGCGGCTCCAAGGGTAGCGACGGGGGGCCAGCCGTCAAGTGCTGCGCGAGGAACCGCTGGATACGGAGTAGGAGAGCCCGTACACGCACCGCGCCCCCGCACCTGGAGGGTGCGGGGGCGCGGTGATCACTCGGCCGGGGGCCGGGTGGGAGGGCTGTCTCAGCCGTTGAAGGTACCGAAGGTGTGCCAGAAGTAGCCGCGGTCGGTCTTGACCCAGCCGTTGGCCAGCTTCTCGCCCTCGACGGTGGAACCCTTGAGGTACATGCCCAGCGGGCTGTTGTCCATGCCGACGGCCGGACGCACGTTCACACCGTGGTGGATGGTGTAGGTGCCGGACTCGACGACCTCGAGGTCACCGGTGGTGCCGAACGTGTGCCAGAAGTAGCCCTCGTCGGTCTTCACCCAGCCGCTGTCGAGCTTGACGCCCTCAACGGTGGTGCCGGCGGTCAGGACGTCCTTCGGGGTGTTGTCCATCCCGGCGGCCGGACGCAGGTTGACGCCGCGCTCGATCGTCCAGGTGGTGGCCTCGGGGGCCGGCTCAGCCTTGGGTGCCGGCTCGGGCTTGGGCTCCGGCTTCGGCTCGGGCTTGGGCTCCGGCTTCGGCTCCGGCTTCGGCTCGGGCTTGGGCTCGGGCTTCGGCTCGGGCTTGGGCTCCGGCTTCGGCTCGGGCTTCGGGGCCGGGGCGGAGTCGCCCGGCATCGCGTTGCGGTCAGCACCACCGTTGGCCGAGGTCAGACCGGCCTTGACGGAGCACAGCGGCCAGGCGCCGGGGCCCTGGATGGCCAGCAGGCGCTGCGCGGCAGCGATCTGCTCGGCCTTGGTCGCGAGGTCGGCACGGGGGGCGAACTCGAGGCCGCCCACGCCCTGCCAGGAAGTGTTGGAGAACTGCACGCCACCGTAGTAGCCGTTGCCGGTGTTGATCGACCAGTTACCGTTGGACTCACACTGGGCGACGCGGTCCCACACGGAGGCGTCGTAGGACGAGGCGTTGGCCGGGGAGGCGGCGGCGAAGCCGGCGACGATGAAGGCGCCGGAGACGCCAGCGGCGCCGAGGGTACGAGGGGTCTTGAGGGGAGAACGGGACATCGGGATCCTTCCTGACTGCACCGCCGGTGGAGTGAGCTGTCGGGTTCGGAACGTCAGGTGTCCCGGCCTCGCGCGTTGCGCAGGGCTTCACCCCGAGCGAAGGGATCCTCCGCGTACTGCTGTGGGTCCCCCACACCCGCCATGGTCCCGGGACGGTCCCGGTCAAGCGCACCCGTGGCGGGATTGGGCGGCAGGTGCGCGAATGCTGTTCTGAATGGGTGTTTCTGCTGTGCAGCGTGTCGGCCTTGGGCCAGACACAGGGCGCAACGATAGCGAGATGAGTGGTGAGGTCAAGTCCTGCTTGTGGACAGGCCCCCCTCGCGGAGGCCGTTCACCGCCACGGCGCAAGGGTTGTGGGCCACCCCTGTGAGAGCCCCCACAGCACGCAGGCGATGGCCGTCGCCCCCAGGACGAGGGCCACCACGACCTCCGCCGCCGTGGTCCGCAGGGCACCTCCCAGGGTGAGGCGCGTACCCCGCCGCAGGGACGCACTGTCGATGCCCCACCACAGGCAGACCACCGTCACGAACGCGCCGGCGCCCCAGGCCAGTGCGTTGTCCAGCCCGGTGGCCGTTCCGGCGCCGGAGGCGGTGAACGACCGCAGCGGGTCGTAGCCCAGCGCGAAGTTCACCGCGACCACCGTCGCACCGCCCAGCAACGCCGGGGCGATCAGCGATGCGGTGCCGCGCACCATGGCCGTCACCAGGTGCCAGGGCGCCCCGGTGACGATCCGCCAGGTGTCCCCGGTGCGGCGCCCGCGTGCGAACAGCCGCTTGAGGTGGGCCATCGCCACGTGGTCGGCCCACCGGGCGACCAGGATCCACGCCACGACCACGACCCCGGTCGCGACGGGCCAGAGCATCGTGGCTGTGACCGCCAGCACCGATCCCATGAGGACCACCCAGCTGTGCCGGGGCAGCCGGGTCCGGGGGTCGTAGGGGTGCAGCTGGGAACGGCGGGGCATGCGGACCGCCCCGGAGTCCTGGTGGCGCGGCGGCACCGGCTGCGGCTCGCCGGCTGCCGGCCCCCACCCTGCGGGGGGCCCCTCCGGCCGGTAGCCGGCGGACGGCGGGCCCGGCTGGTACCCGGCGGACGGCGGGCCGCCCTGGTACCCCGCAGCCGACGGCCCGGGCTGCTGACCCGCCACCGGGGGACCGGCCGCCCCCGGGGCACCCCAGGTGGGGGCCTCGGGCTCCCGCAACCGTCCGGCGGGCTGGTCACGGTGCTGGGCGGGCGGCTGCAGGAAGCCCTCCGTCGCGGGCGGCGGCACGGGCTGCGCACCCCGGGAGGCCGCCGCCCGCGGGAGGGGACGGGTGGCCGCGCGGTCCACCGGCTGCGTCGCGTCCGGGTCGGGCCCGCCGCCCTCGCCCGGCAGGCGGGAGGTCGCACGACCCACGGGCTGGGTGGCGCCCGTCGCGGTGCCCGCGACGGGCACGGTGGCCTCCCCCATCGGGCCCTGCACTCCCAGCGGCTGGGTGGCCTGACGCTCCGGAAGCGACCCCCCGCCCCGGGCGATCACCTCACGCACCTCGGCGACCGTCGGCCGGTCCCCCGGGTCGACCGCGAGGCAGGCCTCGGCCAGCGGACGCCACTGCGGGTCCATGGAGCGCAGGTCGTGCTCACCGCGGCGGATGCGGGCCAGGATCGCCTCGTTCGGCCCCCCTCCGTAGGGGTTCCGCCCAGTGGCCGCGAAGGCCAGGACCGCGCCGAGGCCCCACCAGTCCGTGGAGACGGTGGGCTGCCCGCCCTCGATGAGCTCCGGGGCCAGGTAGCCGGGCGTGCCCATGACCAGCCCGGTGGCGGTGAGCCGGCTCTCCTCCCCGATGTGGGCGATGCCGAAGTCGATGATGACGGGGTCACCCGAGCGGTCGACCATCACGTTGCCGGGCTTCAGGTCGCGGTGCACCACCCCGACCGCGTGGATGGCGCGCAGCGCCTCGTGCACACCGGCGACGAACCGGTGGAGCGCCTCACCGTCCAGCGGGCCGTCCACGGCGACGCGCTCGTCCAGGGGCATGCCGGGCACGAACTCGGTGACGATGTACGGGAACTGCCCGTCCACGTCCGCGTCCAGGAAGCTCGCGACGCGGGGGTGCCGGACCCGGGCGAGGGTGGAGACCTCCCGCTCCAGGCGGGTGCGCGATGACACGTCGAAGGCGATGTGCGGGTGCAGCACCTTCACGGCCACGGCCCGGCCAAACCGGTCCGTGGCACGGTGCACGGTGCCCATGCCGCCGTGCCCGAGCCGTTCCTCCAGCCGGTACGGCCCCACCTGCGTCATCTCCATGCCCTCGAGGGTAGGGGGACAGTGCCCGCGGGGGCCTGCGACCCGCGACGGATCAAGGAGGCCACCCGTCGTTTGCGAGCCCCACCGGCGTGTGGTGAGGTGGCCGTGAGGGGCCCCTGCGCCCCACCGGGAGGATGACCGTGACCCAGCCCAGCAGCTCCGACACCTTCGACTTCGTGGTGGTGGCGAACCGACTGCCGGTGGACCGCGTGGTGGACAGCGACGGCACCACGCAGTGGCGCACCTCCCCCGGCGGCCTGGTCACCGCGATGGAGGCCGTCATGCGCGTCACCGACGGCGCGTGGGTGGGGTGGGCCGGGGAGGCCGGCGAGGCCCCCGACCCCTTCGACGACGACGACATCCACCTGCACCCGGTGCCGCTGACCGCCGAGGAGGTCCGGGACTACTACGAGGGCTTCTGCAACGACACCATCTGGCCCATCTACCACGACGTGATCGTCTCGGCGGGCTTCCACCGTGAGTGGTGGGCCAGCTACCGCCGCGTCAACGAGCGCTTCGCCCGGGCTGCCGCCGAGGTGGCCGCCGAGGGCGCGACGGTGTGGGTGCAGGACTACCAGCTGCAGCTGGTCCCGCAGATGCTGCGCGACCTGCGCCCCGACCTGCGGATCGGGTGGTTCAACCACATCCCCTTCCCCCCGATGGAGCTCTTCGCCCAGCTCCCGTGGCGCCGGGAGATCCTCCGCGGCCTGATGGGGGCCGACTTCCTCGGCTTCCAGCGGGACGACGACGCCGGCAACTTCCGCCGGTCCGCGGCCCGCCTGACCGGCGTGACCCAGGAGGGCGAGGTCCTCACCCTGACGGCCGACGACGGTCGCCGGGTCCGCGCCGCCGCGGTGCCGATCAGCGTGGACTCGCGACAGCTGGACGAGATGGCCCGCACGACCTCCGTGCAGGAACGCGCCGTCGAGCTGCGTCACTCCCTTGGTGACCCCGAGTGTCTCATCCTAGGCATCGACCGCCTCGACTACACCAAGGGCATTCGCCACCGCCTCAAGGCCTACGGCGAGCTGCTCGATGAGGGGAAGGTCGCCCCGCCGCAGACCACCTTCGTCCAGATCGCCACCCCCAGCCGCGAGCGCGTGGAGGCCTACCGCAACCTCCGCGAGCAGGTGGAGGGGACGGTGGGCCACCTCAACGGCGACCACTCCCCCATCGGGGCCACGGCGATCCACTACATCCACCGCTCCCACCCCCGGCAGGACATGGCGGCCCTCTTCCTGGCCGCGGACGTCATGCTGGTCACCCCCCTTCGCGACGGCATGAATTTGGTGGCCAAGGAGTACGTGGCCTGCCAGGTGGACGGCGGTGGCGCACTGGTGCTCAGCGAGTTCACCGGCGCGGCGGAGGAGCTCCACGACGCCTACCTGTGCAATCCCCACGACATCGAGGGACTGAAGCAGACCATCCTGCGGGCGATGACCGACGACGAGGCCGAGAAGCGGCGGCGCATGGAGTCCCTCCGGCAGGTGGTGCTGGACTCCGACGTCCACACCTGGAGCCGCACCTTCCTGCTGGCCCTCGAGCACGCCCCCGCCGAGCCGCCGCGGGACGAGCACGAGCCGGCGGTCATCACCGACGCCGAGGACACCCAGGAGGGCCGATGACGGACACCACCCGCACCCCCGAACCGGCCGCGAGCGCCGGGGCGCCGCTCCCGCCCCCGGACCAGGCGCACCTGGCGCGGACCCCGTGGCTGGTGGTCGCGACCGACTTCGACGGCACCCTGGCCCCCTTCCAGGACGACCCGATGGCCGTCGTCCCCCACCCCGACTCCATCGCCGCCCTGCGTCGGCTGGCCGCCCTGCCGACCACCCAGGTGGTCCTGGTGAGCGGCCGTGACGTCACCACCCTTCACCAGCTCAGCGGGCTGGGCCCGCAGGACGGTGTCTCCCTGCTCGGGTCCCACGGCGGCGAGCAGTGGCGGGTGGGCCAGGACGCCCCCACCGGCCTGGACGAGGACGAGGTGGCCCAGCGGGACATGCTGATCGCCGGCGCCCGCGGACTGGTGGCCGAGCACCCCGGGACCACGCTGGAGGTGAAGGCCGCCGGCGTGGTGGTGCACACCCGGCGAGCGACCCCGGAGGTGGCCCTCGCGGCACGCGGTGCCGTGCGACGGCTGGGCCGCCGCTGCGGCGTGGAACCCCTGCTGGGCAAGGACGTGCTCGAGCTGAGCGTGCTGCGCACCACCAAGGGCGAGGCTCTCGCGGAGCTCGTGCACCGCCTGGGGCAGGACCGCTGGAACCGGCGCAGCCACCGCGAGCGCACTCCCGGGTACACCCTGTGGTTCGCCGGCGACGACGTCACCGACGAGACGGTGTTCCGGGCGTTCGCCGACGAGGCCGGCGCGGTGCTGGTCAAGGTGGGGCCGGAGCCCACCTGTGCGAGCTCCCGCGTGGACGGCATCGACGACGTCGCCCGGTTGCTGACCGAGCTCGCCGACGCCCGGGAGGCCGCCGCAGCAGGCTGATCCCTCAGCCGACGGCGGCCGTGGTCCCGCGCACCACCAGCTCGGGGGCGAAGAGCACCTCGCCGTGGCGCGGGGGCTCCTGCCCCTGGAGCTGCCACTGCAGCCGGTCGACCGTGGCCCGCGCGAGGGCCTCCACCGGCTGGCGCACGGTGGTCAGCGGGGGGTTCGTGAACTGCATCAGGATGGAGTCGTCGAACCCGACCACCGACAGCTCCCCCGGGACCTGGACCCCGCGGGCCACGGCCTCGCGGATGGCCCCCAGAGCCATCAGGTCGCTGGCCGCCACGACCGCGGTGGCGCCCCGGTCCAGCAGGGCCGTGCCGGCCGCCGCGCCGCCCTCGACGGTGTAGAAGGTGTGCTCCACGTCCACCTGCACCCCCAGCCGCTCCCCGACGGCACGCAGTGCGCGGACCTTGCGGCGCACCGGCACGAAGTGGCGCGGCCCCACCGCCAGGCCGATCCGGCGGTGCCCCAGGCTCACCAGGTGCTCCAGGGCCATCTCCACGCCGAGGGCGTCGTCGCAGGCCAGGCAGTGGTCGGCCACCTCATCGCGCGTGCCGTTGATGAGCACCAGCGGCAGCCCGCGGTCGATGAGGCGCTGGTAGCGCTCGGTGCTGTTGCGCGTGTCGGCGTGCGTCCCGGAGGCCACCACCAGCGCCGCGACGTCGCGCTGGAGCAGCAGCTCGACGTAGTCCTCCTCGCTCACGCCCCCGACGGCCTGGGTGCACAGCACCGCCGTGTACCCGCTGGGCGCCAGCCGGGTCTCGATGGCCTGGGCCAGCGCGGGGAAGATCGGGTTGGACAGCTCCGGGGTGATCAGCCCCACCAGGCCGCCGCGCCGCGGCTGCAGGTGCGCCGGGCGGTCCAGGCCCAGCGCGTCCAGGGCGCGCACCACCGCATCGGAGGAGGCGGGGCGGACGCTGTGCCCGTTGAGCACCCGGCTGACGGTCGCCTGGGAGACACCGGCGCGCGCGGCAAGGTCCTGCAGGCGCGTCGGCCGCAACATCACTTCACCGAGCCGGAGGTGAGACCGCTGACGAGCTGGCGCTGGAAGACCAGGTACAGCACGACGACCGGGATGGACGCCAGCAGCGCGCCGGCCGCGAACTCGCCGAACTGGGCGTTCTTCTCGTTGCCCTGCTGCATCTGCCACAGGCCGACGCCCAGGGTCTGCGCATCGGCGTCCTTGAGGAAGATGCTCGCGAGCATGAACTCGCCCCAGAACTGCACGAACGCGAGCATCGCGACCGTGACCAGGATGGGGGCCACCAGACGCAGCGTCATGGTGAAGAAGATGCGGGCGTGGGAGGCGCCGTCGATGGTCGCGGCCTCGTCCAGCTCACGGGGCACGGTGTCGAAGTAGCCCTTCAGCAACCAGATGTTCGCCCCCATCGCGCCACCGAGGTACACGAGGATCAGGCCGAGGGAGGTGTTCAGGCCAATGGCCGGGATGATCTCCCCCACGCGCACCATCGTGAAGTACAGCGCCACGAAGGTCAGCAAGGCGGGGAACATCTGCACCAGCAGCAGGGCGAACAGGCCCGGCCGGCGACCGGTGAAGCGCAGACGGGAGAAGGCGTACGCCGCACAGGCACCGATGAACACGGCCCCGGCGGTGGCGACCAGCGAGATGACCAGCGCGTTGCGGTACCAGGTCCAGTACGGGCGGGTCTCGAACAGCTCCCGCCAGTTCTCGAGAGAGAACCCGCTGGGGATGAGGCTCGAGGTGGCCAGCGTTCCGGCCGGGTTCAGCGCGGCCGACAGGATGAACACGATGGGGAACAGCGACCAGGCGATAGCGACCCACACCAGCAGGTGCCTCCACCAGGTACCGGTCCCCCGGCGCTGGCCGACCATGCGGGTCCTGCTGGCCGGCGGGGGCGAGGACTCCTCATCGGTCACCCCGGCGACGGGGGCACCGTCCTGGGGCCCCACCGCATCGGATGGGTTGATGGCAGTGCTCATGTCAGTTGACCTCCTCGAGGGCCTTGGTGCGCGAGAAGCCGATCGCACCGAAGGCCGCGACGATGAAGAAGATGTAGACCGCCACCGCGGAGGCCAGGCCGAAGTTCGGCGTGGCGCCCTCAAAGGCCAGGCGGTAGGCGTAGGTGATCAGCAGGTCGGTGGACCCGATGTCGGTGTTGCCCTGGACGAACGGTCCGCCCTCGGTGAGCAGGTAGATGAGTCCGAAATTGTTGAAGTTGAACGCGAACGAGGCGATCAGCAGCGGGCCCACGGCCACCAGCAGCAGCGGCATGATCACCGAGCGCACCGTGCGCCACCAGCCGGCGCCGTCCATGGCGGCAGCCTCCTTGACGTCCGCGGGGATGGCCTGCAGGGCGCCGGTGCAGATGATGAACATGTACGGGAAACCGAGCCACAGGTTGGTGATGAGGATCGCCGCCCGGGCCGCCCACGGGTTGCCCAGCCAGTCGACGTCCAAACCCGACAGGTCGTTGATGAGGCCGAAGTCCTGGTTGAACATCGAGGACCACACGAGCGCCGAGACGTAGACCGGGATGGCGTAGGGCAGGATCAACAGCGAGCGGTAGACCGCCTTGCCCTTCAGGCGCTCGTCGTTGAACAACAGCGCCAGCAGCATGCCCAGGACGAAAGTGGTCACCACGCTGAGGGCCGCGAAGCCCAGGTTCCACGCGAAGATGGACAGGAAGCCGCCGCGGAGGGTGTCGTCCTGCAGGACCTTGAGGTAGTTGTCGAAGCCGACGTTCTGCTTCCAGCCCTGGGGCAGCGGGTTGCCGTCCCCGTCCTGAGGTACCCAGCGCGCGTCCTCACTGGGCACGTACACCGTGCCCGTGCGCTGGTCGGTGAGGGTGTCGGCCGACTCGTCGTAGGTGATCTGGGCCTCGCCCACGAAGGCCTGGCTCAGACCGAGGGCCTTGATGCCACCGTCGTCCACCGGCACCGCGAACTCGTTGAGTTCCTTGGAGCGCTCGTTGACCTGCTTGGAGTCCAGCAGCTGGTAGCCCTCCGCGGCGGTGATTTTTCCTGCGGAGGTGGTCTCGACGCCGTCGCCGATCTCCTCCAGCCCGTCCAGGGACCCGGCGAAGTGGGCGCCCTCGTTGTCCGTCAGCAGGTACACCAGGTCGCCGGTGGTGGGGTCGGCTCCCTCCGGGACCGCCACGGACAGCGCGTACCGCTCCGAGCCCTCGACCTGCTGCACCGAGCTGGCCTGGATGATCTCGACGGTCTCGTCCTTGGTCAGCTGGTGGCCGGCGCCGGTGTTCGTGAACGACAACGCCACCGTGTAGACCAAGGGCCACACCTGCAGCGCCAGCAGCAGCACCAACCCCGGCCACAGGTACTTCATGGGCACGAAGCGCCGGGTGGCGTAGACGACCAGCGTCATCATGGCCAGGAAGGCCGCCAGCACGACCCCGATCCAGGCCCCGGCCTCGAGGGACCGCTGGACGGCAAAGGCGCCCAGGGCCAGCACGGCCAGGATCAGCAGCCACTTCAGGACGGTCCCGCCCGGGTTGCCGGTTCGCCCACCGGCGGGGGCCCCGAGGCCCACGTTCGCGCTCATGCACCACTCCAGCTCGTCACGGTGCGGCCGCTCGGCCGCCCGGCGCCCTCCGGGTGGAGGGCGCCGGCATCGGTCACAGGGGTGGGATCACCCGCGTGATCGCTCGGCCTCAGAGGGCCTTCTTGATCTCCTCGGCTGCGGCCTTCATGCGCTCGGCGGCGGGCTTGCCACCCACGATGTCGGCGGTGGCCTGGCCCAGCGGGGCCCAGACGGCGTTCATGGCGGGGATGTTCGGCATCGGGTCGCCGCCCTCGGCCGCGGCCTTCCACGCCGCCACCGTCTCGTCGGACTCGGCGGCCTTCTCGTAGGCCGAGTTCAGGGCCGGGGGACGCTGGCCGGCCTCGAACATGGCCAGCTGCACCTCGTCGGTGGCCGCGAAGTTGCTCACGAACTCCTGGGCCAGCACGCCGTTCTCCGCCTTGGCGGAGACGTAGAACATCTGGACGCCCAGCAGGGAGATGGGCTGGCCACCGTCCTCGAAGGGCGGGATGGCGGTCACCTCGTAGGAGATGCCGGCCTCCTCGGCCTGCTCCAGCGCCCACGGCCCGGAGATGACGTAGGGGGCGTCACCCTCCGCGAACAGCGACAGCGCGTTCGAGGAGTCGATGTTGGTGTTCAGCGCCTTCTGCTCGGCCAGCCAGGCCCACTTCTGGGCGCCCTTGACCATCTCCTCGGAGCCCACGGTGAGCTCGGTGCTGTAGCCGCCGCCGTCCTGCTTCGCGAACAGCGAGCCGCCGTAGGCCGCCAGGAAGGGGTAGGCGTGGTAGGCGTCGCCCTGCTTGCCGACCTGCAGCGACATGACGTTCTTGGTCTTGCCCTCCTTGACCAGGGACTGGCCGGTCTTGACCAGCTCCTCCATGGTTTTGGGGGCCTCGGGAGCCAGCTCGGTGTTGCGGATGAGGCCCAGGCTCTCGACGGCGTAGGGGGTGCCGTAGGTCTGGCCGTCGTACTTGGTGGCCTCGGCGGCCTCCGGGGAGAAGCTGTTGAGCGTCTCCTCGGAGAGCTGGACGGGGGTGATCACGCCGTCCTGCACGAACTCGCCGGCCCAGTCGTGGGGGGCCACGATGATGTCCGGGCCCTCGCCGGCCTGCGTGGCGTCCTTGAACTGCTGGCGCAGCTGCTCGTTGGCGACCGTCTGAACGGCCACGGTGATGCCCTGCTCCTCCTCGAAGGAGTTCTTCACCTCGTTGAGGGCCTCGGTGCGCAGGTCGTCGGCCCAGATCACCAGGTCGGCGTTCTCGTCGCGCTTCGGCGCCGCGGCCGGGGCCGAGGACTCACCAGCGGCGGGCTCGTCCTCTGCGGGGGCGCTCGACTCGTCGCCGGAGCCGGACTCGTCCTCTGCAGGGTCGCTCGACTCGTCGCCGGAACCGGACTCGACGGGGCTCTCCTGGCTGGTGGCGCCGTTCCCGGAGCTGGTCTCGGAGTCGGAGCTCTCGGAGTCCCCGCCACACGCACTCAGCGTGAGGGCCGCGATGCTGACGCTCGCCGCGAGGGACAGGGTGTTGCGCTTCATGGGGTTCTCCTTGTCAGGACCGGACACCGCCGGTGGGTTTCCCCCCGGCGGACGGCCGGGGGAGCGATGCCACATCGACAGTCTGCACCATCTTGCAGAAAACTGAAAGTGCACAGCACTCTGCTGAATGAATGTGTACCGAATCGTGACCTGACGCGGGGGTGGCAGACTCGACCCATGGCGTACGACATCACCGCTGCGCGGATGAAGCCCGGCCTGTTCGCCCTCCCGTGGGACACCCCCCTCGACCAGTGGCCCACCGAGCTCATCTCGGCCCTGCCCCGTGGCATCAGCCGCCACGTGGTGCGGTTCGTGGAGGTCGACGGGGAGATCTTGGCGGTCAAGGAGATCACCGAGCACCTGGCCCGCAAGGAGTACCGCCTGCTGCACGTGCTGGACCGCATGGGCCAACCGGCCGTCGACCCGGTGGCCGTGGTGGCCGGCCGCACCGACGCCGCCGGCGAGCCGCTGGACGCCTGCTTGGTGACCAAGCACCTGCCGTACTCGCTGCCCTACCGCTCGCTGTTCAGCCAGACGCTGCGCCGGGCCACGGCCGTGAAGCTCATCGACGCCCTGGCCGTGCTGCTCACGCGCGTTCACATGGCCGGCATGTTCTGGGGCGACGTCTCGCTCTCCAACACCCTCTTCCGGCGCGATGCGGGAGAGTTCGCCGCATACGTCGTGGACGTCGAGACCGCCGAGCTGCACGAGCGCCTCACCGACGGGCAGCGACAGCACGACCTGTTCCTCGCGCACGGCAACGTCGCCGGGGAGCTGATGGACCTCATCGGCGGCGGCTTCCTGCCCGAGGAGACCGACCCCCTGGCGATCGCCGACCGCCTGCAGGAGCGCTACGACCTGCTCTGGGCGGAGCTGACCGAGACCGAGGAGATCCCGGCCGACCAGCACTGGCGGGTGGCCGAGCGCATCAGCGTGCTCAACGAGCTGGGCTTCGACGTGGGCGAGATCGAGGTGACCACCGACATCGGGGGCTCGCACCTGCGGATCCAGCCCAAGATCGTCGATGCGGGGCACCACACCCGCCGCCTGATGCGGCTCACCGGGCTGGACGTGGAGGAGAACCAGGCCCGCCGCCTGCTCAACGACCTGGACTCGTTCACCGCCTCCCAGGGGCGCCAGAACGACGACGAGTCGCTGGTGGCCCACGAGTGGCTCACCCGCATCTACGAGCCGATCACTCGCCGGGTGCCCGCCGAGCTGCGGGGGCGGCTGGAGCCGGCGGAGCTCTTCCACGAGGTGCTGGAGCACCGGTGGTACCTCTCCGAGCGGGAGCAGCGCGCGGTCCCCATCGAGGAGGCGATCGTGCACTACGTGGAGAGCATCCTGCCCACCAAGCGCCCGGAGGAGGTGCTCCTCGCCCCCCGCGACGCGACCTCCCCGGAGACGGTCGACCGACCGGCCACCGGGGAGGCGTCCCCCTCACCCTGAGGTGAGGGCGCGGACCTCAGTTGTTGTAAGTGGAGGCGGCACCGTTGGCGATCTTCACGCCCATGGAGGCGGTCCACCCGACAGGGAAAACCTTGAAGGCCACGTCGAGGTCGGTGGAGCACCGGTAGTCGCGGTCGGCCGCGGCGACGGCCAGTGCGGTGGTGATGTCCTTCTGGCGGATCAGCCCTCGTACTGGGCGCGCTCCCGGGCGATCTCGTACAGCGTGACCGCCGCGGCGGTGCCCGCGTTCAGCGACTCGTTGCCGGCCGTCATCGGGATGCTGACGATCTGGTCGCAGTGCTCGCGCGTCAGGCGGGAGATGCCCTTGCCCTCGGAGCCGACGACCACCACGAGCGGGTCCGGCGCCAGGGGCAGGCCGGGCAGCTCGACGTCGCCGTCCGCATCGAGACCGATGACGAAGATCCCCTGGCTCCGCAGCTCCTGCAGCGCGCGGTTCAGGTTGGTCACCCGCGCGACGGGCAGCCGCGCGGCAGCGCCCGCTGAGGTGCGCCAGGCAGCCGCCGTGACCCCGGCCGAGCGGCGCTCGGTGATGATGATGCCGTGCGCCCCGAAGGCCGCGGCCGAGCGGATGATGGCGCCGAGGTTGCGGGGGTCGGTGATGCCGTCGAGGGCCACGAAGAGCGGCGTCACGTCGGCGGTGGCGTCGAGCAGGGTGTCGAGGTCCCCGTAGGTGTAGGGCGGCACCTGCAGGACCAGGCCCTGGTGGACCTCCCCGTTGGAGAGCCGGTCCAGCTCGGGACGGCCGGCCTCGAGGAGCGGCACCCCCTGCTCGGAGGCCAGACGCAGGGCCTCCTTCACCCGGTCGTCAGACTCGATGGTGGAGGCCACGTACAGGTGCGTCGCCGGCACCTGGGTGCGCAGCGCCTCGAGCACCGCGTTGCGTCCCAGCACCATCTCGGTGGAGTCCTTGCCGCTGCGCGCCTTGCTGCCCCGCACCGGGCGCTGGCCACCGGCCGACTTCTCCGCCCGGCGGGCGCGCTTGGCCGCGGGGTGGTACTCGCGCTCCTCGGCCTTGGGGGTAGGGCCCTTGCCCTGCAGGCCCTTGCGGCGGTGGCCGCCACTGCCCACCTGCATGCCCTTCTTGCTGCTGCCCTTGCGCACCGCTCCGCGGCGGGACGAGTTGCCTCGCATGTCAGTCCTCCTGGGTGGTCGTCGGACCGGTCGAGTCGTCGGTCGGGCGGTCGCCCGCCGGGGTGGGGGTGGCCAGTTCCCAGGTGACGCCGGCGGGGCCGTCGGCCACGGTGATGCCGAGCGCCGCCAGGGCGTCCCGGATGGCGTCCGCCGTGGCGAAGTCCTTCTCCTTCTTGGCCGCTGCCCGGGCCGCGAGCCGCTCGGAGACCAACCCGTCCAGCGCCTGCAGGGCGGCCGCGTCCCCCTCGGCTCCACCGTCCCACTGGGGCGCGAGCGGGTCCAGGCCCAGCACGTCGAGCATGCCGGCCACGGCCACGGCGGTCTGGCGCACGCCCTCGTGGTCCGCCCCGGAGGCCAGGGCGGCGTTGCCCCGGCGCACGTGCTCGAAGACCACGGCGAGCGCGGCCGAGACGTTCACGTCATCGTCCATCGCCTCGCTGAAGGCCGGCGGGAGGGCCACGTCGGCGGCCTCGGCGCGCAGCGCGTCGGGGGTGGTGGCCGCGGCCTCCAGCGCACGGCGCAGGAAGCCCTCCACGCGCTCCACCTGGGCGGTGGCCTCGTCCAACGAGGTCGGCGTGTACTCCAGCGCCGAGCGATAGTGCACCGTGGCCAGCAGCCAGCGCACCGCGAGCGGGCGGTAGATCTTCGTGAGCTCCTGGACGGTGAGCGTGTTGCCGATGGACTTGCTCATCTTCTCGCCGCCGGTGGTGAGCATGCCGTTGTGCAGCCAGAAGTTCGTGAACCCGAACCCCGCAGCGCGGGACTGCGCCTGCTCGTTCTCGTGGTGCGGGAAGCGCAGGTCGTTGCCGCCACCGTGGATGTCGAACTCCTCGCCCAGCCAGCGCCACGCCATCGCCGAGCACTCCAGGTGCCAGCCCGGGCGACCACGACCCCACGGGGTGGGCCAGGTGGCGGTGTGGGGCTCGTCGGCCTTCGCGCCCTTCCACAGGGCGAAGTCGCGCGGGTCGCGCTTGCCCCGCGGGTCGGCGTCGGTGGCCGGCGTCATGTCGTCGATCGACTGACGGGTCAGCTCGCCGTAGGCGGGCCAGGAGCGCACGTCGAAGTACACGTCGCCGGAGCCGTCGTCGGCCGGGTAGGCGTGGCCGCGCTCGATGAGACGCTCCATCAGCTCGATCATGTCCGGCACGTGGCCGGTGGCGCGGGGTTCGTAGGAGGGCGGGCGCACGCCGATCGTCTCCAGCGCCGCGCTGGTCTCGCGCTCGTAGCGCTGGCTCCACTCGTTCCAGGCCACCGAGTGCTCGGCGGACTTGGCCAGGATCTTGTCGTCGATGTCGGTCACGTTGCGCACGAGCGTGACCTCCAGCCCGTGGCCCCGCTCCATCCAGCGGCGCAACACGTCGAAGGCCACGGCGAAGCGCAGGTGGCCGATGTGGGGGCTCGTCTGCGTGGTGAGCCCACAGATGTAGATGCTCGCCCTGCCGGGGACGCGCGGGACGAAGTCCCGGACCTCGCGGGTGGCCGAGTCGTGCAGTCTGAGAGTCACGCCGCAGAGTCTACGAGGCGCACGTCCACCCCCGGTCGCTGCCGGCTGGGGGTGGACGCTGAACGCATCGACGACGGGCTCAGTGACCGCGGTCGATCCACTCCTGCCGGTGCGGGGCCTCCGCACCGATGGTGGTGGCGTCACCGTGGCCGGTGAGCACCTTGGTGTCCTGCGGCAACACGAGCAGCTGGTCGGTGATCGACTGGATGATCTGCCCGAAGTCCGAGAAGGACCGCCCGGTGGCCCCGGGGCCACCGGCGAAGAGGGTGTCGCCGCTGAAGAGGATGCCCAGGGCCGGGACGTAGAAGCACACCGCTCCGGGGCTGTGGCCCGGCGTGTGCAGGACCTCCATCTCGACCCCGGCGATGGTGATGCGCTGCCCGTGGTCGAGGTCGTGGTCAGGGGCGACCGGGTAGACGGCGTCCCAGAGCATCCGGTCGGCCGGGTGCAGGTGGGTGGGGGACCACTTGTCGCCGGTCACCTCGCCGGTGGCGTTGATGTGGTCGTTGTGGGCGTGCGTGTGCAGCACGGCCCGCAGGGAGCGCTTGCCCACGGCCTCGAGGATCGGGGCGCCCTCGTGGCCCGGGTCGATGACGACACACTCTGAGTCGTTGCCCAGGACCCAGACGTTGTTGTCGACCTCCCAGGACCCGCCGTCGAGCTCGAAGCTGCCGGAGGTCACCACGCGCTCGACGCGCACGCCCTCGATCTGGAAGGGGGTCGCCACCCGCTGGGCCGACCCGGTCGACTTGTGCTGCTCGCTCATGCCTTCACCTCCACCACGGACCGCAGGACGTCGCCGCGGTGCATCTTGTCGAAGGCCTGCTCGATGTCCTGCATGCCGATCCGCTCGGAGACGAAGGCGTCCAGGTCGAGCCGGCCCTGCTTGTACAGGTCCACCAGCACCGGGAAGTCGCGGCTGGGCAGGCAGTCGCCGTACCAGCTGGACTTCAGGGCACCCCCGCGGCCGAAGACCTCCAGCAGCGGCAGCGTGATCTCCATGTCGGGGGTGGGCACGCCCACCAGCACGACCGTGCCGGCCAGGTCGCGGGCGTAGAAGGCCTGCTCGTAGGTCTCGGGGCGGCCCACGGCGTCCACCACCACATCGGCGCCGAACCCGCCGGTGAGCTCGCGGACGGCCTCGACGACGTCGCCGTCGGAGGGGTTGACGGTGCGCGTGGCGCCGAGCTCCTTCGCCTTCTCCAGCTTGCGGGGGTCGAGGTCCACGGCGATCACCGTGGTCGCCCCGGCCACCACCGCGCCGGCGATGGCGGCCATGCCCACGCCACCGCAACCGATCACGGCGACGGAGTCACCGCGCTTCACCCCACCGGTGTTCACGGCCGCACCGAAGCCGGCCATCACGCCGCAGCCCAGCAGGCCGGTGGCAGCGGCGTCCGCCTCGGGGTCCACCTTGGTGCACTGCCCGGCGGCCACCAGCGTCTTCTCGGCGAAGGCGCCGATGCCGAGTGCGGGCTCGAGCTCGGTGCCGTCGGTGAGCGTCATCTTCTGGCTGGCGTTGTGGGTGTTGAAGCAGTACCAGGCCTCGCCGCGGGCACACGCGCGGCAGGTTCCGCAGACTGCGCGCCAGTTGAGCACCACGGTGTCACCGGGCTCCAGGTCGGCCACGCCCTCCCCGACGGCCTCGACCACCCCGTTGGCCTCGTGACCCAGCAGGAAGGGGTAGTCGTCGGAGATGCCGCCCTGCTTGTAGTGCAGGTCGGTGTGGCACACCCCGCAGGTGGAGATCTTCACCACGGCCTCACCGGGCCCCGGGTCGGGCACGACGATGTCCACCACCTCGACGGGGGCGTTCTTGCTGCGGGCGATGACGCCTTTGACCGTGCTGGGCATGCTGTCTCCTGGGATGACGCGGTTCCGAGAGGGCCGGGACGTGGCCCCGTGTTCACCACCACGGTATCCGTCGACACCGACGACCTCAGCCGCGCGGGGCGACCAGGGCCGTCGCCAGACCGACGAGACCCTCTCCGCGGCCGATGAAGCCCAGCCCGTCGGTGGTGGCCGCGCTCACCGAGACCACCGCACCCCCGAGCGCCGCGGACATCGCAGCCTCCATCTCCGCCCGCCGCGGCCCGATCTTCGGGCGCGGGGCCACCACCTGCACGGCCACGTTGCCGATCGCGAACCCGGCCCCCTCCAGCATGCCGGCCACGTGCGCCAGCATCTGCGCACCGCTGGCACCAGCCATCTCCGGGCGGCCGGTTCCGAAGACGCTCCCCAGGTCACCGAGCCCCGCCGCGGAGAGGAGGGCGTTGCAGGCCGCGTGTGCCGCCACGTCACCGTCGCTGTGCCCGGCCACACCGCGCTCCCCGGGGAACTCCACGCAGCCGAGCCACAGCGGACGGTCGTCCCCCTCGGGCGCCCAGGCGTGCACGTCGGTGCCGATTCCGGTGCGCGGCAGCGCTGTTGCCGGCCCGTCGGTCCGCGCCCCCGGGGCGGCCGCGTGGCTGGGTGGTGTGGGCTCCTGCACGGCGTCCCTCCTCTGCCAGTCCGCCAGGTCGGCGGGGGTGGTGATCTTGGCCGACCGGGGGTCCCCGGCGACGGCCACCACCGGCTCCCCCAGCTGCTCCACGAGCAGGGCGTCGTCAGTGGCCGCGGCGCCGGCCCCCACGGCAGCGGCGTGGGCCCGGGCGAGCACCTCCCGACGGAAGCCCTGCGGCGTCTGCACCGCTCGCAGGGACGCCCGCGCCGGGGTGCCGGTGACGCGGTCCTCGTCGTCGACCACCTTGATGGTGTCCACCACCGGGAGCGCCGGGACGGCGCCCGCGGCCCCAGCGCGCACCGCATCAACCACCCGGCCGAAGACCTCGGGCGGGGTGAAGCATCGGGCTGCGTCGTGCACCAGGACGAGGTCCACCGCATCGGACAGGGCGGCCAGGCCCGCGGCGACGGAGTCGGAGCGTTCGGCCCCGCCGGTCACCACGGCGGTCCGGTGCGGGCACGGGCAGCTCGCCGCCCGCCCGAGCAGCTCCGCCGCGAGGTCCTCCCAGCCGGCCGGCGCCACCACGACCACCTCACCCACCCGCTCGCTCGCGAGCAGGCCGTCGAGGGCGTGCTCGAGCAAGGTGGCCCCGTCGACCTCGACGAACGCCTTGGGCAGACCCGCCCCCAGCCGCGTCCCGGAACCCGCCGCGACGACGACGACCCCGACACCGGGGACGGCGTCGGGGTCGTGCGTGGTCACGGAGTGGTCCAGAGCGGGGCGCTCAGCTCGCGAGGACCTCGTCGAGGGTCGCCTCGGCGCGCTCCTCGTCGGTCTTCTCGGCCAGGGCGAGCTCGGAGACCAGGATCTGGCGGGCTTTGGCGAGCATGCGCTTCTCACCCGCCGACAGGCCCCGGTCCTGCTCACGGCGCCACAGGTCGCGGACGACCTCGGCCACCTTGATCACGTCACCGGAGGCCAGCTTCTCGAGGTTGGCCTTGTAGCGACGGGACCAGTTGGTCGGCTCCTCGCAGTTCTCGGCACGCAACACCCCGAAGACCTTCTCGAGGCCCTCGGCGTCGACGACGTCGCGGACGCCGACCAGATCACAGTTCTCCGCAGGTACCTCGATGGTGAGGTCCCCCTGCGCCACCTTGAGCTTCAGGTAGGTCATCTCCTTGCCCTTCACCTTGCGCTGCTTCACCTCTTCGATGAGCGCTGCGCCGTGGTGCGGGTAGACGACCGTTTCGCCGACTTCAAACGTCATGTAGTGCCCCTTTCGCACCCCAATTCTAGCACCGCGCCGCCCGGCGAGGCCCCGGTGGACCGGCGCGAGCGTTGGGTATCATGCGGGGGTGATCACCACCGCCCGCTCCGCTGTCCCGGCCCGCACCGGCCGCCGCCTCGCCGCCCTCTGCTTGGTCGGCATGATCGGCCTCACCGGCTGCCAGGCCCTCTCGCCCCTCGAGACCACGCGTGACTACGCCCCCGCCAACGGCGAGTTGGTCCGCTCCGGGGACGTGAGCGTGATGGACCTCCACGTGCTGGCCACCGAGCCCCAGAGCGAGGGCCGCCTGCTGGGCACCGTCGTGAACTCCGGCACCGAGCCGCAGGAGGTCATGCTCGCGGTGGAGGGCAGCGAGGTGTGGGCGTCCACCGTCGAGCCCTCGCAGCGCGTGAACCTCGCCGAGGAGGAGATCACCCTCGCCGAGGCCGCGGCCCCCGGCGCCTTCCAGCTCCTCACCGTCTCGGCCGCCGGCCAGGACACCGAGCAGCGCGTGCCGGTCATGCTCCCCACCGGCCAGTACGAGCAGTACGCCCCCGAGGGCTGGGAGGCCCTCGAGCGCCCCACCCGCGAGGACCTCGAGTCCGAGGGCGGCGGCGGCCACTGAGCACCCGTCACCGGCCCCGGCCGGTGACCTGACCGGCGGCGCGGCCGGTCAGCCCTCGAACTTGTACCCGAGCCCGCGGATGGTGGTGATCATCCGCGGGCTCGACGGGTTCTCCTCCACCTTGCCGCGGACCCGCTTGATGTGGACGTCCAGCGTCTTGGTGTCCCCCACGTAGTCGGCGCCCCACACGCGGTCGATCAGCTGGGCCCGCGTGAGCACCCTCCCGTGGTTGCGCATGAGCATCTCCAGCAGCTCGAACTCCTTGAGCGGCATGGAGACCGGCTCGCCACGTACGACCACCACGTGGGAGTCCGCGTCGAGTTCCACGTCCCCCACGCGCACGATGTGGTCCTCCTGGGCCGGCGGGGCGATGCGGCGCCGCAGCACCGCGTTGATGCGGGCCAGCAGCTCCCGCGCGCTGTAGGGCTTGGTGACGTAGTCGTCGGCCCCGATCTCCAGGCCCACCACCTTGTCGACCTCGGAGTCCTTCGCCGTCAGCATGATGATGGGGACGCTGGACTCGCGGCGCAGCTCGCGGCAGACCTCCACGCCGGACATCCCGGGGAGCATCACGTCCAGCAGCACCAGGTCCGCGGGGTTCCGGGTGAACTCCTCCAGCCCGGACCGACCGTCCTCCCGCACGACGACCTCGTGGCCCTCGCGCTCGAGGAGCCAGCTCAGCGGGTCGGAGAAGGAGGCTTCGTCCTCCACGATCAGGATGCGGGTCACAGGTCGTCCTCCCAGACGTCGGTCGGGCCTCAGCGTACCGAGGCGGTGGGGGCACCGGACGCGCCGTCCGGGCCTCCGTTCGGGGACTCGGTCAGTTCGACCACCGGCAGCTCGATGGTGAACGTGGAGCCGGTGCCGGGGCGGGACCACACCGAGATCGCCCCACCGTGGTTGGCGACGATGTGCTTGACGATCGCCAGCCCCAGACCCGTGCCGCCGGTGTGCCGCGACCGGGCGGAGTCCACCCGGTAGAAGCGCTCGAAGATGCGCTCGAGGTCGCCGGTGGGGATGCCGATCCCCTGGTCGGTGACCACGATACGGACGGTCCCCTCGGACTCTCCCGGCTGGGCGGCCACGATCACCTTGGTGCCGCGGTCGGAGTAGTTGACCGCGTTGACGATGAGGTTGCGCACCGCCGTGGTGAGCAGCTCGGCATCGCCGAACACCTGGTGGGGAAGGCCGTGGGCGATGCCCGCCTGGCGCACCGCCACCCCCCGGCCCTCCGCGTGGACGCGCACGTGGTCCACCGCCGCGGAGATCACCTCCACGACGTTCACCGGCTGGGGGTCCTCGATGGTCTCCCCGGCCTGCAACCTAGAGAACTCCACGATCTCCTGCACCAGGTGGCTCAGACGGTCGGCCTCGACCACCATGCGCCGGGCGAACCGCTCCACGGCCTCCGGTTCGTCCCGGGCGTCCTGCACGGCCTCGGCCAGCAGGGCGATGCCGCCGACCGGCGTCTTCAGCTCGTGGCTGACGTTGGCGACGAAGTCGCGCCGCACCTGCTCCACCCGCCGTGCCCGGGAGCGGTCCTCCAGCAGGATCACCACCCGGTCCTGGCCCAGCGGGAACACGCGGCAGCCCACGCTGACGCGCCCTCCCGCCAGCACGCTGCGGGTAACCTCGACCTCGTCGTCCTGCACCTCGCGGGTGGAGCGCATCTCCTCCACCAGGTCACGGATGGCGGGGTGCGGCACCACCCCGTCCCGGACGTACCCCTGGTCGGCTGCGTGGTGCGTGGAGTGCACGACGCGGTTGGCCGCATCGAGGACGATCACGGTGGAGGTCAGCGAATCCAGCACCTGGCGCACACCGTCCGGGAAGGAGTCGCCCCCCGCGGCCTGTGCACCACGGCGCTCCCTCGGCTGTTTGCGTCCCACCCACCAGCCCACCAGGAGCCCGATGACCAGGAAGGAGCCGACGGCAGCCCACACCAGCGGGTCCACGGTGTCCGTCCTCATGGACGCACTGTAGGCCGCCGCGGGACCGGCCCCCGCAGCCCCCACGCGCCGCGACGTCCACCGGCCTCACACGCGCCGGCCACGCACAGTTCACCCGGGGGTGAAACACTGCACCCTGTACCGAGGAGGTCAGCGCATGCGCACGAACTTCACCCGCGCCCTGGAGGCGATGTCCGCACAGATGGTCGAGATGAACCGTCTGGTGGCCGGGGCCGTCGACGGCGCCAACCGCGCCCTCGGCACCGCCGACGGCTCCTTGGCCGAACGGGTCATCTCCGGCGACGACCGCATCGACGCGTTCTACGCCGAGATCGAGGAGAACGCCATCGAGCTGCTGGCCCGCGAGAGCCCGGTGGCCCGCGACCTGCGCCTGGTGGTGACCTCCCTGCAGCTCTCGGCCTCCCTGGAGCGCACCGGCGACCTCGCGCGCCACGTGGCCGAGCTGGTGCGCATGCGCTACCCCGAGCTGACCGTCCCCGCCCCGGCGCGCCCCACCATCGCGGAGATGGGGCGGCTGGCCCACAGCCTGGTGCAGGAGGCCGGTGACGCGCTGGCCACCCACCGGGCCGATGCGGCCGACCGGCTGGAGACCCTCGACGACAGCCTGGACGCACTGCACCTGAAGGTGTTCGACATCGTCCGCGAGCACATCACCGACACCCAGGAGGCCGTGGACCTCACCCTGCTCAGCCGGTACTACGAGCGCATGGGCGACCACTCGGTCTCCGTGGGGCGCCGGGTGGACTACCTCGTGACCGGCGAACTCGACCGCCCCGGCGACGAGGCACACGTGGTCACCCTGCCGCGCACCTCCTGAGCCACCGGCAGACCCCCTACCCCCCCACCCGGGGACGGCACCCGCCGCCCCCGGGGACGCCTCACTTGCTGCCCTGGTTCGCGACCTCCTGGATGGCGCCGGCGGCGGCCTCGGGGTCGAGATAGCGCCCGCCGGGGGTCAGGGGGCGAAAGTTCCCGTCGAGCTCGTACACCAGCGGGATGCCGGTGGGGATGTTCAGCTCGGCGATGTCGGCGTCGCTGATGCCGTCGAGCTCCTTGACCAGGGCGCGCAGGCTGTTGCCGTGGGCGGTGACCAGCACCGTCCTGCCGGCCTGCAGGTCGGGCACGATCTCCTCGGCCCAGTAGGGACGCAGCCGCTCCACGACGTCCTTGAGGCACTCGGTGGCCGGCACCTCGGCGCCCAGGTCGGCGTAGCGAGGATCACCCGCCTGCGAGTACTCGTCGTCGGCCTCGATGGGGGGCGGCGGGGTGTCGTAGCCGCGGCGCCAGGCCATGAACTGCTCCTCGCCGTACTTGTCCTTGACCTGTGCCTTGTCCTTGCCCTGCAGTGCGCCGTAGTGGCGCTCGTTGAGGCGCCAGGAGCGCTTCACGTCGATCCAGTGGCGGTCGGCGGCATCGAGGGCCAGGTTGGCCGTCGTGATCGCGCGCCGCAGGCGGGAGGTGTGCAGCACGTCCGGCAGGTAGCCCTCGGCCACCAGCAGCTCACCACCGCGGCGGGCCTCGGCGCGCCCCTTCTCGGTGAGGTCGACGTCGACCCACCCGGTGAAGAGGTTCTTCTCGTTCCACAGGCTCTGGCCGTGGCGCAGCAGGACAAGGGTGTGAGCAGCGTTGGTCATGCCCCAGAGCCTAGCGGGGCTCAGTCGGCCAGCAGGTGGCGGAAGGCCTCGAGGTTGCGGGTGGACTCCCCCCGGCTGGTGCGCCAGTCCCACTCGGTCTGCATGGCGGTGAGGAAGCCCTTGGCCAGGACCTCGTTGAAGATGCCGTCGCTGGCCTGCAGCACCGCCCCCATCGCCTCGTCGAACCAGGTGTCCGTCACTCCCCGGACCGGAGTGCGGCCGGTGAGGTAGACGTCGCCGGAGTCGTCGATCGCGTAGGCCAGGCCAGGCAGGTCCAGGGTGCGGCGCAGCAGCATCCGGTAGACCGCCGCGTGGTTCTCGTCGGGGTTGCGCACGACGAAGGCGATGAGGCCCAGCGACTTCTCCCCCACCCGCACCGAGACGACCGTCTTGAGCTTCCGCTCGCCGGGCAGCGTGATGACCCAGGCGCCGGTGGGGCGCCCGTCGTCGTCCGCGAGCCGTTCGGCCTCGACGCCCTCGACGTGCTCCGGCGAGGCGGGGTCGGCGTGCAGGGCGACCCACCGGTCCACCACGTCCAGGGCCGCCTGCTGTCCCGGGCTGCCGGCGGGGCGGCCGCCGGGCCCGTCGTCGTCCCCGCGCGCAGCGGCGTTCTCGGCGGCGGTCATGGTGCCTCCTGGCGTCGGGCGGTGCGGTAGGCCTCGAGGTGGGCGCGGGCGGTGTCCCGCCAGGACATGGTCGCAGCCCGTCGCCGGCCCGCCTCGCCGAGAGCCGCACGGGCCGCCGGGTCGGCCAGCAGCCCGGCCAGGGCCTCGGCCCAGTCCCGCGGGTCGTGGCCGTCGACGAGCGCGGCGGCGTCGCCCACCGCATCGGGCAGTCCCCCCACCCGGGCCGCGACGACGGGGGTGCCGCAGGCCATCGCCTCCACGGCCACCAGACCGAAGGACTCGGTGCGGCTGGGCACCACCACCAGGTCCGCCGCGTGCAGCAGGCGGGCGAGCTCCGCCGGCGGCACCGCACCCCGCGGCAGCAGGCCGTCGCGGGCGGGTGACTGCTCGATGCGGCGGGGCAGTTCGCCCGCGTCCCCGGCGCCGCTGGGCCCCCCGACGAAGACGGCGTGCGCCCGGATGCCGGCTTCCCAGAGGTGCTCCACGGCCTCCAGCAGGACCACCTGGCCCTTCGCGGGCTGCCACCTCCCGGCCTGCACCAGCAGCAGGGCGTCGGCGGGCAGGCCGAGCTCCTGGCGCACCGCGTGGCGCACGGCGTCCCGGGCGGCGGGCTCGAGCGGGTGGAAGGTCCTCGCATCGACCCCCGGGGGGATCACGACGCAGCGCTCGGCGGGCGCACCCTGCGCGCGCAGCTGTCCGCACTCCGGGCAGGTGCTGGCCACGGCGAGGTCGACGGACTCCAGGATGCGGCGCTCCCCCTCCAGGCGGGCCGCCGGCTCCCGGTCATCGGTGCCGGCGAGCTCGGCGTTCTTGGTGGCGCCCAGGGTGTGCATGGTGTGGGCCCAGGTGGCGGTCAGGCCGGGCAGCGCGAGGGCGACCATCCCGGAGAGCCAGTAGTGGGAGTGCACCACGTCGGGGGCGAGCTCGCGGGCGGCCAGGTGCTGCGCGACGGCGCGGGCGAAGTCCGGCACCAGGGCGGGGAGGTCCTCCTTCGCCGCATCCGGGGGGCCGACCGGGAGGCCGGCGACCGCGACCCCCTCGTCGCGCGCCTCCCAGGCCTCACCGGTGTCCGAGCGGGTCACCACGTGCACGGCCGCCCCCTCGCCCACCATCGCGCGACTGAGCTGGCGGACGTAGACGTTCATGCCCCCGGCATCGCCCTCTCCGGGGTCCGAGAGGGGCGAGGTGTGCATGCTCAGCACGACCACCGAGCCAGCGCTTGCACAGGTGTAGGACACCCGCCCGATTCTGCCACCACGAGGGCGCGGGGCCACTACGCTCTGCGGTCATGCGGCCGGTCGGGGACATTACGCGCGGGACGACCGCCGCCAACCGCCTGCGTCGCGTGGACCGGTGGATGGTCCGGCGCCTGGGGGCCACCTTGCGCGCCACCCCGGAACCGCTCGTGGTGGACCTGGGCTTCGGCGCCCTGCCGCTGACCACCGCGGAGACCTTCCACCGGGTGCGCCGCGTGGCACCGACCGCCCGGGTCGTCGGGCTGGAGATCGATGCCGCCCGCGTGGCCGCCGCTGCCCCGTGGGCCCGCGCGGGGCTGGAGTTCCGCCGCGGGGGCTTCGAGCTGGCGGGCCTCACCGGACGGGCCACGGCGATCCGTGCGTTCAACGTGCTGCGCCAGTACCCCGAGGAGGCCGTCCCGGGCGCCTGGGAGCTGCTGCGGGCCGGTCTCGCGCCCGGTGGCCTGGTGCTGGAGGGCACCTCGAACGAGGTGGGGCGCCGCGCGGCGTGGGTGACCCTGGACCGCAGCGGCCCGCTGACGCTGACCTTCGCCTGGGCGATGGCCGAGGTGGACCCGCCGAGCGCCATCGCCGAGCGCCTGCCGAAGGTGCTGATCCACCACAACGTGCCCGGCCAGCCGGTGCACACCCTGCTGGAGGACCTGGACGCCGCGTGGCACACCCACGCCCACCTGGCCACCTGGGGGCGGCGGCAGCGCTTCGTCGCCGCCGTACACACCCTGGCCGCCCGTTGGCCCGTGGTCAGTGCCCGCACCGAGGCCCGCCGCGGGGAGCTGACCGTGCCGTGGGAGGCCGTGGCGCCGCTCTGACGCCCGAGCTCGTCACTGCGAGGCGCCGGGTGCCGGGTGCCGCGGAGGTGTGCGCTCCGCCCGTGCTCAGGCGTTGAGGAAGTCCGCCACCAGCGAGCGCACCCGGGTGCGGTGCGACCACATCAGCCCACCGGGCGGGAGGATCTCCACCGTCGCGTTGCCCAGCGCCTCGCCGAGCTCCGCGGCGACGTGGGCCGGGTGCGCGTCGTCCTCGACCTGGCCGATGAGGAGCACCGGCGCCTCCACGGCCGCCAGCACCGAACGGTCCTCGATGGGGTACTCGTGCGGGAGCGCGCGCAGGGCGGTCCCCACGGGTGTGCCGACCAGCTGCCGGGCCTGCTGGGCGCACCACACCTGCACGTGCCGGTCGCCCTGCACCTGCGGGGGCTGCTCGGCCAAGAGCGAGGCCGCCAGCGCCTCGACATCCCCGGACTCCACGAGCTGCGCCATCGCAGCCATGCGGTCCAGCGCCCGGTCCTCGCGGACGGCGTCGATGACCGCGGGGATCACGAGCACCACCCGTTCGAACCGGTCAGGCTCCTCGGACAGGATGCGGGTGAGCGCGCCCGCGCCCATGCTCACCCCGAGCGCGCGGGTGGCCCCGGTCGCGTCGGCCACCCGGCGCAGGTCCGCTGCCAGGGAGCCGTAGCCCCACCCGGTCGCGTGCGCGGCCGGCGCCCCGTCCGCCGGGGTGGACGTGTGGGCCGCGGGCACCGGCGCCACCGAGCGCCCGTGGCCCCGGAAGTGCAGGAACACCTTGCTGCCCCGCACGCCGGTGGCGAACGGGCGGGTGGTGTCGATGGTGCCCGCCAGCCCGTGGCCGAACACCGTCGTCGGCTCGCCGCTGCCCGTCTGGAGGACCTCCAGCGGACCGTCCGGGCCGTCCAAGAGGTGCGTGCGGGGCGCCTGCCCGGCGGTCACCAGAGCTTGCCGGGCGACTGCGCGTTGGCGAGCACGCCCTCGATGCGGGGCCGCGTGCCGGCCAGGTACACGCCGGCGACGGTCACCGCGATGACACCGATGATCGTCAGCGGCGGGAAGCTCGCGATGGCGCCGCTGACCAGCGCCCAGCCCATGATCCAGACGTACCAGGTGCCCAGCAGCGTGCAGAGGGCCAGCACGATGGCCCAGAAGGGCTTGGTGCGGGCGTCGGCCGCCGGGAAGGCGTCCACGCGGGTGGTGAGCACGTGCAGCAGGGCCTTGGCCTCCACCACCAGACCGGCGACCGCCAGCGCGGCCAGCACCCAGGTCTCGATCGACATGATCGTGTACGCGATGCTGCCCATCAGGCGCCCTCCCCCTGCGCGCCGGCGCCCACCGCATCGGTCACGACGACGGACCCGACCTGCCGGCCGTGCCCCATGACCCTGACCTCGGCCAGCCGGTCCAGTGCCTCGTTCTCGATGCCGGCGGTGCGCAGCAGCTCGACGGCCACCGCGTAGCAGGCACGCTCGTTGCCGTCGGTGACCTTGACGGCAAGGCCCCGCCCGTCCGGCAGCCCCATGGCCAGCACGGCCTCGGCGCCGTCCTTGGCGATCGAGCCGGGCACGGCCCGCATCAGCTGCGTGACCTCGCGCCGGGTGCCGCCGACGTACTGCGGGTGCTCCCGCATCGCGTCCCCGACCGTCTTCTCCGGGCCCTCGCCGGCGGCGGCGATGCGCCCGAAGGAGCGCGCGAGACCCGCCAGGGAGATGGACATCACCGGGGCGCCACAGCCATCCACCGCGACGTGCTCGACGGTGTCGCCACTGAGGTCCTCGACGGCCTCGCGGATGGCCTGCTGCAGCGGGTGCTCCGGGGACAGGTAGGTCTGCGTGTCCCAGCCCGCCGCGACGCAGGCGGCGAGCATGCCGGAGTGCTTGCCGGAGCAGTTCTGCGCCAGGGACGAGGCGCCGTTCCCGGCCGCGACGTAGGCGGCCTTGGCCTGCTCGTCGATGGGGAAGCTCGGGGTGTTCTGCAGATAGGCGGTGGTCAGCCCCGCAGCCTGCAGGTTCTCCTGCACCGCGTCGAGGTGGAACGGCTCGCCGGAGTGGCTGGCGCACACCAGGGCCAGGTGCCGCCCCGTGAGCTCGGCGCCCGAGCGGAGCATGCCCACGGCCTGCATCGGCTTGTTGGAGGACCGCGGGAACATCGCCGCCCGGACGTCGCCGACGGCGACCTCCACCTCGCCGGCGGCGGAGGTGAGCACGCCCAGCCCGTGGTGGACGGACTCGACGAGCTCGCCCCGCACCACGTGGGCGATGACGGGGGCCTGGGCGAGGGGGGTGGAACCGGCGGCAGGAGTGGGAGAGGTCACGCAGTGGAGCCTAGTTGCTCGCCCGCCCGCACGCGATGAGGCCCCACCCCCGCTGAACCGGGAATCAGTTCAGCGGGGGTGGGGCCTCGCCCAGCGGGTCACCGCCGGGGGACGACTCAGATGCGGTCGTTCTGGCGGCCGCCGAAGAGGCCGCCGTTGTCCCGGCCGGTCTGGGCGTTGTCGTCCAGGCCCTCGATGTCCACGCGCTCGCGGCGGACACGCTCGGTCACCTGACGGTTCTCGGTGACGACCTTCTTGTTCAGGCCGATCTCCTCGACCGCGTACACCTCCTTGGAGATGACGGGGTGCTCCTCGATGAGGGTGATCTCCAGCTCGTCGTCGCCGAAGTCCCAGTCACCGATGGCCTGGCCGTCGGTGATGTCGCGGCGCTCGACCTCGATGGACTCGCGCTCCAGCGGCACGGAGATCGTCTCGTCCTCCTCGACCACGTACTTCTTGAGGCGGACGGCGCCGGTCTCGCGACGCTCCTTGCCGACATTGAGGCGCTCCTCGTGACGGGTCACGGAGGTGCGCTCGCCGTCGACGGCCTGCGCGCGGTCACGGTCGTAGTCGGCCGTGCGGTCACGGTCGTAGTCCGTCCCGGCGGCCGCGGTCGGCACGGCGGTGGTGGCGTCGGCGTCACGGTCGCCGCCGAAGAAGCCGGCGCGCTGGTCGGTGTCGGCGGCCGCGGCGCGGTCACGCTCCACGTCCAGCGCGGTGTCGTCGCCGTACTGGCGGTCGTAGTCCGCCCGGGCGTCGGTGTCGGTGTCGTGCCCGGCGTAGCCGGCGGCACCGGCAACGCCTGCGGTCCCGGCGCCGGCAGCAGCGGCGTCGCCGCTGTCCCAGCGACCGAACTCACCGCGGTCCTGGCCCTCGACCGGGGCGCCGTCCACGCGGCCGTCCTGACGGTCCAGCGTGTCGGTGGTGTCGGTGCCGGCGTTGTCACCGTCGAACTGCACGCCGTAGTAGCGGTACAGCTCCACCTCGTGCTCGGCGTCCAGGTGCTGGCCGGCCTCGATCTGCGGCGCGTCCTTCACCTTGTCCTTGGTGTAGGGAACGGCAAGGCCACCGTCGGCGATGGTGGCGTCGTCCAGCGGCACGAAGCTGTCGCCGCTGAACATGCCCACGTTCACCGTGGCCCATGCCGGCTGGCCGGTCTGGTCGTCCAGGTAGATGTCGCTGATGGACCCGATCTTCTCGTTGTCGGTCCCGAACAGGTCACCGCCACGCAGGTCCTGCAGCTGCTCCTTGCTGATCATTGCTGTTCTCCTTCGGGCCCGGCATGCGAGCCATGTCGGTCACAGGTCTCCCGCCCGGAGGAACCGGGGGGTTCACGCCCACATTATTTGCGAAAGGTCCCCCAGCCAACCGCATTCGTGTGACCTATGTCACACACGACGCCGTGCGGGGCGCCCACCGGCCGCCACCACGACCTCCTGGGCCGCGGCCGTGGCCCCGATCGTGAGCGTCTCCTCGGCCGGCGCGGAGCGCTTCACCACCGCCAGCCCGATCGGCCCGAGCTCGTGGTGCCGGCCCACGCTCGTCAGCCGCCCCACCACCTTCCCGGACGCCGGGTCGCCGGCCACGGCGCCGCTGTGCACCTCGGACCCGACCGCGGGCAGCTCGTGGCCGGAGCCGTCCAGGTGGAGGAAGACCAGACGACGCGGCGGCTGGCCCAGGTTCTGCACCCGCGCCACCGTCTCCTGACCGCGGTAGCAACCCTTCTGCAGGTGCACGGCGGTGCGCAGCCAGTCCAGTTCGTGGGGGATGGAGCGGTCGTCCACCTCTTGGGCGGACGGGCGCCAAGCCGCGATGCGCAGGGCCTCGAGGGCCCACCACCCCGCCAGCGGCCGGTCGGCCACCCACTCCTCCACCGCCTCGGCCGGCAGCACCACCTCGCGCCAGGCCCATCCCTCGCCGGGGTGGACCTCGAGGTCGTCGGCCGTGCGCACCGCCGTCGCCCCCACCGGGCCGGGCCACGGGTCCACCCAGACGGGCGGCTCCCCGGGGAGCCCGGGCGCGGAGTGGGGCTCACCGACAACCCGCAGGTCCGCGCTGCGGTCTGCCACCTCGACGCGGAGCATGAAGCGCATGGACTCCAGGAAGGAGCTCAGGGGCGCGGCATGGCCGGGGTCCGTGGTGATCCAGGTGGTCGCCCCGTCGTCCACCAGGTGCAGGACGTGCTCGATCCGCCCCTGGGGGGTCAGCACCATCGCCTCGGCGGACTGCCCCGGCGCGAGGTCACCGACCTGCTGGGTGAGCAGGCTGTGCAGCCAGCTCAGGCGGTCGGGCCCGGAAACGGTCACCACGCCGCGGTCGCCCAGATCGACGACCGCGAGCCCCTCCTCGAGCAGGCGCTGCTCGCGCAGCGGGTCGCCGTGGTGCAGGGCGATGCGGGAGTGCATGCGTACCGCACCGGGTCGCCCGGACAGCGGTGAGGCCGCGGCCTCCTGGGGCGCGTCGTGGTCCTGCGGGGTACCGGTCGGGGCGTCAGTCACCCCCGGGGAACACGGCGTGGCACCCCCCGCATTCCACCCCCACCGAACCACCCGCCCGCCCCGCTCCGATGGGGTGACGAGCACCTCACCGAACTCCCAGCCGGCTCCCACCGGAGGGTCGTAGTGTGGCCGACATGAGCGAGCGCCCGCACGACCCCCACCTCGACCCCACCGGCCCCGGGGGCGGGGACGGCCCGCGCGCCACGGGTTCCAGCCCGGCCGGCACGACCCCGCGGCGCCGCGGACTGCGCGGACCGTGGCGCTGGGGCTGCGGTCTGCTGGCGGTCCTGGTCGCGATCCCCCTGGTGATCGCCGCGGTCTGGTTCTTCAACCTCAACAGCACCCTGAAGGACAACATCGTCCACGAGGCGCTGCTGCCCGACGAGGTGGACGACGACCACACCCCGGACGTGCCACGCGACGTGGACACCGACGGGGACGGCAAGGGCGACATCAACATCGACACCGACGGGGACGGCAAGCCGGACCTCAACCTCGACACCGACCGGGACGGCAAGGCGGACTACCGCGTGGACTCCGACGGCGACGGCACGGTCGACGCGACGCGTGGCAGCAAGGACAAGGGGGGCGACGACGAGGACGGGGACGGCCGTGCCGACGGCGACACCAACCTGGACGGCGTGGTCGACGAGAAGGACGGCGACGGGGAGGACTCCAAGGCGGTGCCGTCCCCCGACGAGGACGGGTCGGCCGACGACCCGGCGCCGGGAGCCGACGGCGCGCGCAACATCCTGCTCATCGGTGAGGACGGCGTCGGTGCGCCCTACCGCTCCGACGTGATGATCCTGGCCCACCTGAACGCCTCCGGCGACGAGGTCACGCTGGTCCACTTCCCGCGCGACCTGTACGTGCCGATCCCCGGGTACGGGCACAACAAGCTGAACGCGGCCTACGCCATCGGGGGCCCGCAGCTGCTGACCCGCACCTTCCAGGGCATGCTCGACGTGAAGATCGACGACGTCGCGATCACCGACTTCGAGAACTTCAAGGCCGTGACCAACGAGTTGGGCGGCGTGACCGTCGACAACCCGCAGGCCTCCCCCGAGTTCCCGGAGGGCGCGGTGCGGCTGGAGACGGGCGAGGAGGCGCTGCGCTTCGTCCGCGAGCGCAAGACCCTGGGCCTGGGCGACATCGGCCGCGGCGAGCGCCAGATGTCCTTCCTGCAGGGCCTGGTCGACAAGGCCATGAGCCCCTCGGTGGCGAGCAACCCCAACAAGCTCTCCGGCATGGTCGATGCGGGGACGCAGGGCGTGCGCGTCAGCGGCGGCCTCAGCGTGGGTGAGATCCGCTCCCTGGCCTTCGACTTCGTGCGCGGCGGCAAGGGGGGGCTGAACTACCGCACCGCGCCCTGGCTGAACGTGGGCTGGAGCCCGGGCGGCGCCAGCATCGTGGTGGTCGACTGGCCGGGCATGCGCGACCTGGGCGAGACGATCCGCAACGACGCCTTCTGAGCCGGCCCCTCCGGCCGAGCACGTGACGGGGCCCCGGGAGATCCTCCCGGGGCCCCGTCACGTGCTGCTGGCTCAGCCCTCCACGCGCTTGAGCTGCGCCGACATGTGGCTGGTCATGGGGTGGCCCTTGTAGGCCATGTCCATCACCCACATCAGGTCGCCGTCCACCAGGCCGTACAGGCGCTTGGCCGCGGTGTACTCCTCGGCCCCCGCGGTGCGCAGGATGCCGTCGGTGGCCATCTCGATGCTGGGGCGCTCGGGGTGCCGGGCGCCGAAGTACTGCTCGACGTAGCCGGTGGGGTGGGCGAGCAGCAGGACGAACTCGCCGTCCTCCCCCTCCGGCCGCCAGAAGCCGCTCTCGACGGCGTACGGCTCACCCGGCCGTCCGTCCTCGTCCAGCATCCACGTGCGGCTGGTCCAGGTGATGAACTCCCGCCCGTCGTGGGTGGCGATCAGCTCCTGGCCGAAGTGGCCGGACTCGCGGTCGGGGTAGCCCACCACACCGGCGCCCTCCCAGCGGCCGAGCATCCAGGCCAGCGGGGCGAGGCGGGGGGACATGTCGGCGTCGATGTGGAAGACCATGGGACTCCTGTGATCGGGAGGGGTACGGGGGTGGTCAGCCGATGAGGGGACTCACCATCGCGAACAGGCCGGTCACGATACCGGCCAGCGAGGCACTCACGACCCCCACCACGACGCCGCCGGTCACGCCGCTGCGCACCGCGGGCAGGCGCAACAGCACCAACCGGGTGGCCTGCGAGATGGTGGGTGCCAGCACGGCGACGGACCCGAGCGTCAGGCTGCGGGCGGTGGAGACGTCGTCCCGCACCGCCCACCAGGTGGCGGCGACCGCCAGCCCCACGACGACCCCGACCGCCCAGGCCACGAAGCGCTGCCGGGGGGCCACCGAGTCGACCAGGGCCGTCGCGGCGAGTCCGGCTGCCGCAGCGAGTGCGGCCGCGGGCGTGGCCCAGCTCCACAGGAAGCCCGCGACGATCACCAGGACGGCGAACACCTCGGCCGTCAGCAGGTCGACCACGCGGGGGCGGCCGTCGCTGCGCCACACCTGGTGGGCGAGTGAGGCCCACACACCACCGGCCACCGGCAGGGCCCACCAGACCGAGAGGGCGAAGGACGCGTCGTCGAGGTGCCCGATCACGGCCGCCAGGACGGCGAGCGCCACCACTGCCCCCAGCACCACCCGGGTGCCCCGCGCCGAGGGGAGGTCCAGGACGCGGCCCCAGCCCACGGCCACGATGGCCCCGGCCACCGTGGCCACGGCAGCGGCCGCCAGCGGCCCGGCGCCCCATCCGGCCAGGGCCAGCACGATGGCGCACAGGGCGGCGGACCGGGCTGCCGCGCGTTGGCCCCGGAAGGACGAGGGAGCGGCGGACCCGCGGCGGGGGTCCGCCGACGAGGGACCGGGGCTCGGCATGCACTACCTCCTGTGGCCGCGCTGCTCACGGCCGGGACGTGGGGTCGATGCCAGTAAACTACGGCAATGCCGCGCGTCGTCCTGCTCCACCGAGGACCGGCGCCCGCGCTGGACTCCCCGGCCCTCGAGGCGATGGCGCTGCTCGACTGGACGGTGGAGCCGATGGGGGTCGGTCCCGGCCCCGCGCAGCCGCCCCGCTCCCCCGGCGAGCCTCCCCCCGTGTTGGTGGTTGACGCGCGCGACCAGCTGGCGGCCCACCGCGACCTCGCCCGCGAGCTCGCCTCCACCCACCCCGACTGCGCGCGCCTGGTGGTGCTGCGCCCGGAGGACCTCGCGGCGTGGACCAGCCGGTGGGAGGCCGACGACCTGCTGCTCTCCACTGCGGGCCCCGGCGAGGTGACCGCCCGGGTGCGGGTGGCCGGCCAGCGGGCCGCCGCCCGGCGCGGGGCGGCCGCCGGGCAGCGCGCAGGCGAGGGCCTCACGTCCGGCAGCGGAGAGGGCCGCAGCGATGCGGGGGCCGCCGGCCCGGGTGCGGCACCCCCCGGGGAGGGTGACAGCATCGACCTCGGTGGGCTGGTGATCCACCGGGACAGCTGGTCGGCCCGCCTCCGGGGGCGCACGCTGGACCTGACCTTCCGCGAGTTCGAGCTGCTGGCGCACCTCGCGACCCACCCGGGCCGGGTCTTCACCCGCGAGGAGCTCCTCGAGGACCTGTGGGAGGGCACCCGGTTGAGCGGCACGCGGACGGTGGACGTCCACGTGCGGCGCCTGCGCTCGAAGCTGGGCCCCGAGCACGAGGGGCTGATCGTCACCGTGCGCAACGTGGGCTACCGGATGGAGGCGCGTGCCTGAGGCGGGGCCGTGGTGGAATGTGCAGATGTCCCCGGACCTGACGCACCGCTCCCCCGAGGAGCTGACCCCTGAGGACTCCCAGGCGATCGGCGACCTGGCGCGCCGCGCGGCGCGGGCGGACGGGGTCGACCCACTCAACGAGGAGTCGCTGCTGGCGCTGCGCCACCGGACCCCCGGCCGGGTGCACGTGCTGGCCCACGACCAGGACCGCCTGGTGGGCTACGGCACCCTGGCCCACGGGTCCGCCGAGGTGGTGACCGACCCCGACGCACGCAAGGCCGGCCTCGGGGGGCGCCTCCTGGACGCACTCCTCGAGCACGACCCCGAGCTGCTGCTGTGGGCCCACGGTGACATGGACGGCGGGCGCCGGCTCGCCGCATCGCGCGGGATGGTGCCCCGCCGCCCGCTGTGGCGGATGGAGCGCCCGGTGGCCGGGGAGTTCTCCGAGCTGCCGCCGGTGGAGCTGCCCGAGGGCATCTCGGTGCGGCCCTTCGTCGCCGGCCAGGACGACGAGGCATGGCTGCGGGTGAACTCCCGCGCCTTCGCCGACCACGCCGAACAGGGGCGGATGACCGCCGAGGACCTGACCGCCCGCACCCAGGAGGACTGGTTCGACGCCTCCGGCTTCCTGCTGCTCGTGGACGACACGCGGGACGGGGAGGTCGTCGGCTTCCACTGGACCAAGGTCGACCAGCTGCCGGTGGGTGAGGTGTACGTCGTCGGCGTCGACCCCGAGCGACAGGGCGAGGGGCTGGGGCGGGTGGCCACCCTCGTCGGCCTGCACCACCTGGCCGACCGCGGGGTGGAGACCGTCGAGCTCTACGTCGACGGGGACAACCGCGCCGCCGTAACCACCTACGGCCGGCTCGGTTTCGAGCGCGCCGCGGTGGACGTGCAGTACGGCCCCCCGGTCTGACGCCCCCCGGCCCGGGGCGCTCCCCGGGTGCCCCCACACCGCACGTCCCCGCCGGCCCCACCGCAGGTGACCACCACCCCGTGGCGTCGCTAGGCTGGTGGCATGGCGGATTCCTCGGCGACCACGACAGCGAAGCACGGGGACCCCTCCCCCACATCCGACGGCACCGGGAACGGCACGCCCCGCCCCGCCGCACACATCATCCAGCCGCCGCAGCCGCGGCGTCCGCGCGATGCGGGGGGACGGTTCGTCAGCTCGGCCGACCCGGCCCCCGACGGCGAGCTGCCCGCCGACCGCTTCCTGGAGCGCGAGACCAGCTGGCTGCAGTTCAACGAGCGGGTGCTGGAGCTCGCTGCCGACCCCGCCGTCCCGCTGCTGGAGCGCGCCCGCTTCCTGGCCATCTTCGCCAGCAACCTGGACGAGTTCTTCATGGTCCGCGTGGCCGGGCTCAAGCGCCGGATCGCCACCGGCCTGGCCGTGCGCTCCGCATCGGGCCAGGAGCCGCAGGAGGTGCTGAGCATGGTGGGCCGCAGCGCCCACGCGCTGATGACCGAGCAGTCGCGCCTCTACAGCGACGAGATCATGCCGGCGCTGGCCGCCGAGGGCATCCACGTGGTGCGGTGGAAGGACCTGCAGGACGCCGAGCGCGACGCGTTCGAAGAGTTCTTCGTCCGCGACGTCTACCCGGTGCTCACGCCGCTGGCCGTCGACCCGGCCCACCCCTTCCCGTACATTTCCGGGCTCTCGCTCAACCTGGCCGTGACGCTGGCCGACCCCCGCACCTTCCAGGAGCACTTCGCCCGCGTGAAGGTCCCGCCGGCCCTGCCGCGGCTGCTGCGTGTCTCGCACGTGCTCGGCACCGACGAGAGCGACGAGCAGATCCAGGAGTCCGAGCACGGGATCCGGTTCCTCCCCATCGAGGACGTGATCGCCGCCCACCTCTCGCTGCTGTTCCCCGGCATGGAGATCAAGCAGACCTACACCTTCCGCGTCACCCGCAACGAGGACCTGGAGGTGGAGGAGGATGAGGCGGAGAACCTGCTGACCGCACTGGAGCGCGAGCTCACCCGCCGCCGCTTCGGGCCCGCCGTGCGCCTCGAGGTCGAGGAGGACATGACCCCCGAGGTGCGGGCCATCCTCCAGCGCGAGCTCGACGTCACCACCCACGAGGTGTACGTGCTGCCGGCTCCGCTGGACCTGCGCAGCATGAACACGGTGGCCGATCTGCGCATCTCCGACCTGCGGTGGCCCGCCTTCCGCACCCACACCCACCCGGCCCTCGCACCGGTGGAGCGTTCGGCCGAGGCCGACGTGCTGGGGACGATGCGGGAGCGCGACGTGCTGCTGCACCACCCCTACGACTCGTTCAGCACCTCGGTGCAGCGCTTCCTGGAGCAGGCCGCCGCCGACCCGCACGTGCTGGCCATCAAGCAGACGCTCTACCGCACCAGCGGTGACTCGCCGATCATCCGGGCCCTCATCGAGGCCGCGGAGTCCGGCAAGCAGGTGCTGGCCGTGGTGGAGATCAAGGCCCGGTTCGACGAGGAGAACAACATCACCTGGGCCCGCCAGCTCGAACGCGCGGGCGTCCACGTGGTCTACGGGCAGGTCGGGCTGAAGACCCACGCCAAGCTGTGCCTGGTGGTCCGCCAGGAGGCCGATGGGCTGCAGCGCTACGTGCACATCGGCACCGGCAACTACAACCCGAAGACGGCGCGCCTCTACGAGGACCTCGGGCTGCTCTCCACCGACCCGCAGGTGACCGAGGACGTCACCCGGCTGTTCAACCAGCTCTCCGGCATGGCGCCCCGCAGCACCTTCCAGCGGCTGCTCGTGGCACCCCGCTCGGTGCGCAGCGGACTGGTGCAGCTGATGGACGAGCAAGCGGCGCGGGCGCGCAAGGGGCACCCGGCACGCGTGCGGGTGAAGGCCAACAGCATCGTGGACGAGGCCTTCATCGACGCCTGCTACCGGGCGTCGCAGGCCGGGGTGCAGGTGGACGTGTGGGTGCGGGGGATCTGCGCCCTGCGGCCGGGGGTGCCGGGACTGAGCGAGAACATCCGCGTGCGCTCGGTGCTCGGCCGCTTCCTGGAGCACAGCCGGGTGGTCGTGGCGGGTATCCCGGGCGACCCGGCCAACCCGCTGCGCGCCCTCATCGGGTCGGCCGACATGATGCACCGCAACCTGGACCGCCGGGTGGAGGCCATGGTGGAGCTGCGCGACCCCGCGCACGTGTGCCACCTCGACGAGCTGTTCGAGCTGGCCTTCTCCCCGGACGTCGCCACCTGGCACCTGGACGCCGAGGGGGTGTGGACGCGGCACCACCTCGACGAGGCTGGTGAACCGCTCAAGGACATCCAGTTCGAGATCGAGAAGGACTACGCCCAGCGCCGCCGGAAGGGACGTCGTCGATGAGCACCGAGCACGTGGTCGAGGCCGCCGGAGCGGTCCCGTGGCGACGCCGCAAGGGACGGCTGCAGGTGGCGCTGGTGCACCGTGCCCACTACGACGACTGGAGCTGGCCCAAGGGGAAGGTGGACCCCGGCGAGCTGCTGCCGCAGACCGCGGCCCGTGAGGTGGCCGAGGAGGCCTCCCTGGCCGTCCGGCTGGGCATGCCCCTGCCCACCTCCGAGTACCGCATGCCCAACGGCAACCTCAAGCGCGTGCACTACTGGGCGGCCCACGTCGTGGAGTCGCTGGGGGCACTGGAGCACGAGGTCGACGAGGTGGCCTGGCTCTCGCCCCCACAGGCCCGCAAGCGGCTCAGCTACCCCCACGACCGGGAGCAGCTGGACCGCCTGGTGGAGCTCGACGACCAGGGGATGCTGGACACCCGGGTGCTGGTGGTGCTGCGCCACGCGCTGGCCGTGCGCCGGGAGGACTGGGACGGTGTGGACGCCGAGCGCCCCCTGGTGCCCGCCGGCTTCGACCGGGCCAAGGCGCTGGCTCCCACGCTGCAGGCCTTCGGCGTGGACCGCATCGTCTCCTCCCCCGCCGCACGCTGCAGCGACAGCGTGGCGCCCTTCGCCGCCGTCGCCGCCCTGAAGCCCCGGCTGAAGGCCGGACTCTCCGAGGAGGGGCACCGCGCCGCGCCGCACAAGGCGGCCAAGCACGTGGCCAAGGCGCTGGGCACCGGGCGCAGCACGGTCCTGTGCTCCCACGGGCCGGTCCTGCCGTCCATGCTGGAGGCCGTGGCCGAGCGCACCCTGCCGGGGTCGCGGGCCGAGCGGACCGTGCTGCAGCTGGCGCGCGAGGGCATGACCAAGGGTGGATTCGTCGTCCTACACCTCACCGGGCAGGGCGAGTCGAGCAAGGTGCTGGCCAGCGAGACCTGGTGAGCCGCGCCTCAGCGCGGTGAGTGGTGGAACTGCTGCGCAGCCTCCAGGCCGTGGTGCAGCAGGCGCTCCACCGCATCGGCCCCGTCGCCGAGCAGGAAGGGCAGCTCCGCGCGCTCGGTGGGGGAGAAGTCCCGCAGCACGAAGTCGGCCACGTCCATGCGCCCCGGCGGCCGGCCGATGCCCAACCGGATGCGGTGGTAGTCCTTCGTGCCCAGGGACTGGGTGATGGAGCGCAGTCCGTTGTGGCCGCCCTCGCCGCCGCCCTTCTTGAGCCGCACCGCGCCGAAGTCGATGTCGAGCTCGTCGTGGAGCACCACCAGGTGGTCGACGTCGATGCCGTGGTACTTCATCAGCCCGCTGACCGGGCCGCCGCTGAGGTTCATGAAGTCCAGGGGGGTGGCCAGCACGACCCGCCGGCCGGGGCGCCCACCGGGCAGGGTGCCCAGCCGGGTCTCAGCGCTCACCGCGCGGGCCTGGCGGGCGGCCGACAGCTTCACGCCCGCGCCGGCAGCCATCTCCGCGACCACCATCGCGCCCACGTTGTGCCGGTTCCCGGCGTAGCGCGGGCCGGGGTTCCCCAGGCCGGCGACCAGCCACGGGTCGTCGTCGATCTCCATCGGTCCACTCCTTGACTCGGGTCGGTCGGCGACGTCCACCGACTGCGGGCGCGGGTGCGCGCAGATCACGTCCCCGCGCGCACGGGCGCGGGGCCCCACCATGCTGGCAGGGCCCCGCGCCGGGTGCAGTGCGCCGCGGTGCTGCGGCGCGCTGGGATCACTCGGACTTCTCGTCCTCGCCCTCGGCGTCGTCGCCACCCTCGGCAGCCTCGGCGGCCTCCTCGTCGGACTCGTCCTGCTCGATACCGGCCTCGGCCTCGGCCTCGGCGAGCTCGGCCTCCAGGGCCTCCTCGGAGATGGCCTCGGAGACGTTGATGATGGTCTCCTCGGCGTCGGTGACGAGCTCGACGCCCTCCGGCAGCTCCAGGTCGCCGGCGTGGATGAGGGTGCCGGCCTCGGCGCCCTCCACGGACACGGTGATGGACTCGGGGATGTCCAGCACCGGGGCCTTCACGGTGACGGTCGAGGTGGGCACCGAGACGACGGTCTCCGGGCCGGCCTCACCGTCGAGGTGGATGGCGATGTCCACGTCGACCTTCTCGTTGCGGTCCACGATCACGAAGTCGACGTGCTCGATGATCGGCTTGATCGGGTCGCGCTGCACGTCCTTGGCCAGCACCAGGCGGTCCTCGCCGGAGCCCCAGGTGAGGGTCATCAGGGCGTTGGTGTGACGCAGTGCAATGAAGGCCTCGTGGCCCGGCAGGATCACGTGGAAGGGGCCCTCGCCGTGCCCGTAGACGACGGCGGGGATGCCGCCCTCGCGGCGGGCCTGGCGGGCAGCGCCCTTGCCGAACGTGGTGCGCTCGGTGCAGGTCAGCTTGATGGTCTTGTTGGCCATGGTGTCTCCTCGGGTTCTTCTCGGGATGCTCGGTCTGGCGAGTGCCGCGAAGAAGACCCGCCTCCTGGGCACCTCCGGACCCCTCGGGACCCGTCCGTGCTCCTGTCTGGAGAGCGCTTCCTTTTCGCCGCGTCGATCACGGGCGGGCCGGCCGCGTGAGCAGCCTGACCGCCCCTCGCCGAAGCTCAGGTGGGCAGCAGTCTAGACGCCGCGCCGGGCGGCGCGAAATCCGCAGCCGGTAGCGGGCCTCAGGCGCGGCCGTCGAACATGCTCGTGACCGACCCGTCCTCGAACACCTCGCGGATGGCACGGCTCAGCAACGGCGCGATCGGGAGCACCGTGAGCGTCTCGAACTGGCGGTCCTCCGCGATCGGCAGGGTGTCAGTGAGGATCACCTCGCGCGCCACGGAGTCCCGCAGCCGCTCCGAGGCGGGCCCGGACAGGATGCCGTGGGTGGCCGCGATAATGACGCCCTTCGCGCCCTGGGCCATGATCGCCTCGGCCGCCTTGCAGATGGTCCCGCCGGAGTCGATCATGTCGTCGACCAGGACGCACATGCGCCCCTCGACCTCGCCGATGACGCGGTTGGCCACCGACTCGTTCGGGCGTGTGATGTCCCGGGTCTTGTGGATGAAGGCCAGCGGCCGGTTGCCCAAGCGCTCCGCCCACTGCTCGGCCACCTTGATGCGGCCGGCATCCGGGGAGACCACCACGAGGTCCTCGTCGCCGTACTTGTCCCGCACGTAGTCCGCGAGGATCGGCATCGCCATCAGGTGATCAACCGGGCCGTCGAAGAAGCCCTGGATCTGCGCGGTGTGGAGGTCCACCGCCATCAGACGGTCGGCGCCGGCGGTCTTGAACAGGTCGGCCATCAGCCGGGCCGAGATCGGCTCGCGGCCGCGGTGCTTCTTGTCCTGCCGCGCGTAGCCGTAGAAGGGCAGCACCACGGTGATCCGCTTGGCCGAGGCGCGCTTCAGGGCGTCCACCATGATCAGGTGCTCCATCAACCACGTGTTGATGGGGGCCGTGTGGGCCTGGATCACGAACGCGTCGCACCCGCGGACCGACTCGCTGTAGCGCACGTAGAGCTCGCCGTTGGCGAACTCGTACGCCTCGGTCGGCACCACCTGCGAGCCGAGTCCGTCGGCGATGGCCGTGGCCAGCGACGGGTGCGCCCGGCCGGAGAAAACCATCAGGTTCTTCTCGGTGGTCCGCTGGATGGCCAGCGGCACGTCCTGCTCGTGGTCACTCATGCACGCATCTCCCTCGGCTCGGTCACGCGGATCAGTCTCTCAGCCCTCGGAGGAACGCTCGCTGGCGACCTCGTCGGCAGCCTGCGCGGCGGCGGTGCCGGGACGCTTCTCCTGCACCCACCCCTCGATGTTCTTCTGCGGCGCCACGGTGATGGCCAGGGCACCGGGCGGCACGTCCTTGCGGACCACCGTCCCGGCACCGGTGTAGGCCCCGTCGCCGACGGTGACCGGCGCGATGAACATCGTGTCCGAGCCCGTCCGACAGTGGCTGCCGATGCGGGTGCGGGACTTGGTGACGCCGTCGTAGTTCACGAACACGCTGGAGGCGCCGATGTTGCTGTGGTCGCCGATCTCCGCATCACCCACGTAGGTCAGGTGGGGCACCTTGGTGCCGGTGCCGATGGAGGAGTTCTTCGTCTCCACGAAGGTGCCGATCTTGGCGTCCCGCCCCAGCTCGGTGTTCGGCCGCAGGTAGGCGAAGGGGCCGACGCTCGCGCCCTCGCCGATGACGGACAGCTCGCCGTGGGTGCGCACGACCGAGGCCCCCCGGCCGACCTCCACGTCGGTGAGCGTGGTGTCCGGGCCCAGCACGACGTCGTCGCCGATGGTGCAGGCGCCCAGCAGCTGGGTGTTCGGGCGGATGACGACGTCGCGGCCCAGCGTCACGTCGACGTCGATCCAGGTGGTGGCGGGGTCCACCACGGTGACGCCCTCCATCTGCCAGCGGCGCACCAGGCGGCGGTTGAGCTCGGCCCCCAGCTCGGAGAGCTGCGCCCGGTTGTTCACGCCCTCGATCTGCAGGGTGTCGGTGATCTTGTGCGCCGCCACCGAGCCACCGGCCCCGCGCGAGAGGCCGAGCACGTCGGTGAGGTACTTCTCGCCCTGGGTGTTGTTCGTGCCCAGCTGCGGCAGGAACTCACGCAGCACCGCCGCGTCGAAGGCCCAGATGCCGGAGTTGATCTCGCGGATGTCGACCACGTGGGCGTCCTCGCCGCCGGCCTCCCGGGCCGCCAGCGCGTCCTTGTGCTCCATGACCTTGAGCACCGAGCCGTCCGCGTCGCGCACGATGCGCCCGTACCCCGTCGGGTCGTCGAGCTCGGCGGTGATGACGGTGACCGCTGCCCCCGCGGCCTCGTGGGCGGCGGTGAGGTCGGTCAGGGTCTGCGCGGTGAGCAACGGGACGTCCCCCATCGTGATGATGACGGTGCCCGTGAGGTCGGCCGGCAGGACCGAGAGGCCCGCCTCCGCGGCGCGGCCGGTGCCCTTGACCTCGTCCTGGTCGACGATGAGCGCGCCGGGGTCCACCTCGGCCACGTGAGCGGCCACCCGCTCGCGCTCGTGGCGCACCACGACGGACAGGTGCTGCGGCCCGGCTTGGCGAGCGGCGTGCAGCGCGTGCCCCAGCAGGGTCCGTCCACCGATCGGGTGGAGCACCTTGGGGAGCGTGGACTTCATGCGCGTTCCCTCACCGGCGGCGAGGACGATGACGGCGGCGGGCTGTGCAGTGCTCAACGGGGCTCCAGCGATCGGTGAGGGGGTGCGGGCCACGGCACCGGCAGCGCCGGTGCTGTGCATCGGCTCCGACTCTACTGCGTAGCCGTCGGGTGCCCGACGCGCACGAGGCTCCCCGGGTAGGAATCGAACCTACGTCCCTAGTCCTGATTCAAAGTCAGGCGGCCCCTACCAGCAGAGCAACCGGGGAACGCCCCCATCGGGGCCGGGACAGCCTAGCGGCCGGCCGGGTCAGCGCGGTGAGGGCTGGTCTTCCCCGTGGTCCAGCCCCAGGTCGTGGCGCTCGGCGCGGGCGCGCTCGTTCTCAGCCGCGCGGCGGGAGCTGCGGAACATCAGGCTCACGAGCACGGTCACGGCCACCAGGAGCAGCAGGAAGGAACCGCCGGCCATGATCACAGCGGTGGGGTTGTCGAACAGGCGGTTCATCGTCACTCCCTCAAACGGCCGGGGCGTGGAAGAAGGTGGTGCGGCGGGCGAAGAGCCCCGCCTCGTCCAGGACGTAGAAGTCCGCGAAGCGCACGGCGGCGGCGCTGCCGTCCTTGAGCGTCCCCTCGAAACGACCGTGCACGGCCACCTGCTCGCCCGTGGCGTCGACCACCACGGCGTCGAGGGTGTGCTTGCCGGAGGCGATCACGCGGTCACCGGTGTAGAAGGCGCGCAGGGCCTCGTGCCCCACGAAGGGCTCGTACCCCGGGCGCTCGTAGGTGGCGTCGGCGGCGAAGAGCCCGATGAGGGTCTCGACGTCGTCGGCGTCGACGGCGTCGTAGTAGGCGCGGACAACGGCCTCGGCAGAAGATCGATCGGTCATGGGCCCAGTCTCCCACCCGGGGCCCCTCGAGGCGACGCTCCCCGCATCGAACATGTTGACGTCAAGATGTTTGGCGGCCCTTATTCTTGACGGCATGGACACCTCCGGCAGACCCCAGCAGGACGAGGTCGACCTGGTCATGGCCGCATGGCACCGGGAGCGGCCCGACCTGGACCTGCAACCGCTGGCCGTCCTCAGCCGCATCTCCCGCATGGCCCGGCTGCTCGACCTCGCGCGCCGGGAGGCCTTCGGCGCCGGGTCGCTCGACCCCTGGGAGTTCGACGTGCTCTCGGCCCTGCGCCGCGCCGGCGCTCCCCACGAGCTCTCCCCGGGTGCACTGGTGGCGCAGACGCTGGTCACCAGCGGGACCATGACCAACCGCATCGACCGGCTGGTCGACCGCGGGCACGTAGAGCGGCTCCCCTCTCGCACGGACCGTCGCGGCGTCATCGTGCGCCTCACCGAGTCCGGGCGCGATGCGGTGGACGCCGCCATGGAGCAGCTGCTCACGCACGAGCGCGAGCTGCTCGCCGGGGTGGGCGAGGCCGAGCAGGCGGAGGTCGCCGACGCCCTGCGCCGGGTGCTCAGCCGCCTGGAGCACTGAGCCGGCCGGTGGTGGCCGGCCGGAGCACTGCGGGGCCAGACGCCGACGCGCCCCGCCCGGCACGGACGGGGCGCGTCGAGGCGCCGGTGGCTCACCCCATCGAGGGGGGTGTCCGGTGGGCTCAGCGGACCTTCGGGAAGTCGCGCGAGGGGGAACTCTCCCCATCGTCCACGGCGTCCTTGGCGGACAGGACGATGTTCGGGTCCGGGGTGCCGACGACCGACTCGTCCTTCATGGGGTAGTCCACCTGCGAGAGGACCACGCGCATGGCCTCTAGGCGGGCGCGCTTCTTGTCGTTGCTGCGGATGACCGTCCACGGGGCGTCACCGGTGTTGGTGTAGAAGAACATCGCCTCCTTGGCCTCGGTGTAGGCATCCCACTTGTCCAGCGAGGCGACGTCGGTGGGGCTCAGCTTCCAGTGGCGCACCGGGTCGGTGTGGCGCTTGGTGAAGCGGGCGGCCTGCTCGGCGCGGCCCACGGAGAACCAGAACTTGAACAGCGTGGTGCCGGAGTTGACCAGCATGCGCTCGAACTCCGGGGCGGAGCGCATGAACTCCTGGTACTGGGCGGGGGTGCAGTAGCCCATCACGCGCTCGACACCGGCGCGGTTGTACCAGGACCGGTCGAAGAAGACGATCTCGCCACCGCTGGGCAGGTGCGGGACGTAGCGCTGGAAGTACCACTGGGTGGCCTCGCGCTCGGTGGGCTTCTCCAGTGCCACCACGCGCGCGCCACGGGGGTTGAGGTGCTCGGTGAAGCGATTGATGGAGCCACCCTTGCCGGCGGCGTCGCGGCCCTCGAAGAGAATGGCGATCTTGTCACCGTTGCGCTTGATGTGGTGCTGCATCTTCAGCAGCTCGATCTGGAGGTCGTGCTTGGTGGCCTCGTACTCGCCGCGCTTCATCTTGGTGTCGTACGGGTAGCCGTGCCTCCAGGCGTTGCCGTCCACCGGGGTCCCGCGCTCGGCGAGCCGGGCGTGCAGTGCCTCGAGCTCCTTGGCGATCTCCGGGTCCGGCTGGTACGGGGTCATGCCGGGGGTCTGCTCGGTCGGGTTGCTCGTGGCCATGGGGCTCCTGGTGGGTGGTGCACAGTGCTTGGGGCCGTCCCGTGACGGGTTCACCTGCGCGGGGCGCCATTCTACGATGTGCCGTCGTACTGCGGCCAGATCGGGAAGGCACACCTGACCACGGGTCAGCGGGGCCCTGCGTGCGGGCCCCTCCACCGCGGCACAGCACGGTGGAATGAGTCCCCGGCGAAGGCGGGCGGTGGAGGTGCGGAGGGGCGGGCCAGGTGGGCCTCAGGCCGAGGCGCGGAACTCCTCGGCGGCCTCGCGCCCGGCGGCGATCATGTCCTCACGGCTCACGACCTTGATGCGCTCCCGCTCGCTGGCCGCACCCAGCGCCATCTCGTGGGCGTCCAGGCGCTCCCACTCGTCGAAGAGCGTGAAGTCCACGCCGCGCTCACGCAGCTGGTCCAGCATCGCGTCCGGCGACCCGACCGGGGCCGGCAGGGACTCGAGGTCCGCCAGCAGGGACTCGATGGTCTCCTTGGCGTCGGACTTCGTGTGCCCGATGAGACCCACCGGCCCGCGCTTGATCCACCCGGTGACGTAGGCAGCCTCCTTGGGGGCGCCCCCCTCCAGCACGCGGCCGGCCTCGTGCGGGACCGTGCCGGACCCGTGGTCGAAGGGCAGGCCCTGCAGCGGGGTGCTCCGGTAGCCCACGGCGCGGTACACGGCCTGCACGTCCCAGTCGCGGAACTCGCCGGTGCCGGAGACGGAGCCGTCGCCGTTGTACTGCATCACCTCGGTGCGCAGGCCGGTCACGGAACCGTCACCCAGCACCTCCACCGGCGCCTGCATGAGGTGCAGGTGGATGCGGTGCGGCGCCCCCGTGGGCTCCTTCTCCAGGTACTTCAGCAGGGTGTCCACGACGAGCTTGGTGGACTTGGCGGCCTGGATGGCCTCCTGCCCGGCGTCGTCGATCTCGAAGCCCTCCTCGGTCATCACCACGTCCACGCTCGGGCTGTGGGAGAGCTCGCGGAACTCCATCGGCGAGAACTTCAGGTGCGCCGGGCCGCGGCGGGCGAAGACGTGCACGTCCTTGGCCCGGTTGGCCTTGAGCCCCTGGTAGACGTTGTCCGGGATCTCGGTGGTGAGCTGCTCGTCGGCCGGCTTGGCCAGCATCCGCGCCACGTCCAGCGCCACGTTCCCGGCGCCGATCACGGCCACGGACTCGGCCTCCAGCGGCCACTCGCGCGGCACGTCGGGGTGGCCGTCGTACCAGCTCACGAAGTCGGCGGCGCCGAACGACCCCTCCTTCTCGATGCCGGGGATGTCCAGCGGGCGGTCGCCCATCGCCCCGGTGGCGAAGATGACGGCGTCGTAGTTCTCGCGCAGCTGCTCGAAGGTCACGTCCGTGCCGAAGTCGACGTTCCCGATGAACCGGATCTGGTCGCCCGCCAGGACCCGGCGCAGGGCCTTGACGATCTCCTTGATGCGCGGGTGATCCGGGGCCACCCCGTAACGCACCAGGCCGTACGGCGCGGGCAGGCGGTCGTAGACGTCGACGCTGGCCTGCTCGAGCTCCTTGGTGAGGATGTCCGCGGCGTAGATTCCCGCCGGGCCGGCGCCGATGACAGCAACACGCACAGGACGCATGGTGACCTTTCACTGGGGTGCACGCGGGATCGCGCAAGGGGCGCGAACCCGAGATGGGCAAGGACAACCTTACCAATGTCCGATGGGGTGGAGCCGGCCACCGCGGGTCTGTTCCGCCACACTCCCCCGCCCCCTCCAGTGCGGCCCCGGGAGGGGGCGCACGCGCACCCCGCCCCGGGCCCGCGGGGGCTCACTCCAGCTGCTCGGCCGCCTCCAACCACTCGGCCTCGGCGGCGTCGTGCTGCGCCCGCAGGTCCCGCTCCTGCGCCGTGAGCTCGGCCAGCCGGTCGGGATCCGTGGCGGCCTCGGCCATCTGGGCGTGCACCCGCTCGGCCTGCTGCGTCAGCTTCTCGATCTGCTTCTCGGCGCGGGCCATGGCCTTGGTCAGCTGCCGCTCCTGCGCAGGGCTCAGCCCCGATGCGGGAGCGCCCGTCCCGCCGCCCGCGTCGCCCGAGCCCCCGGCAGCGCCGGCGCCCGCACCGGCCAGGTCCCGACCCCCGCGGCCGGTGCCCACCCCGGCCGCCCGCCGCTCCCGCCGCAGCTCGAGGTACTGCTCCACCCCGCCCGGCAGGTCGCGGATGCGGCCATCGCCCAACAACGCGACCTGTCGGTTGGCCATGCGCTCCAGCAGGTAGCGGTCGTGGCTCACCACCAGCAGCGTGCCGGCCCAGCCGTCGAGCACGTCCTCCATGGAGGTGAGGGTCTCGATGTCGAGGTCGTTGGTGGGCTCGTCCAGCATCAGCACGTTCGGCTCGTCCAGCAGCAGGCGCACGAACTGCAGCCGACGCCGCTCACCGCCGGAAAGGTCGGAGACCCGGCTCTGCTGCCGCGGGCCGGAGAAGCCCAGCCGCTTGGCCAGCGAGCTCGCGGAGACCTCCTTGCCGTCCAACACGGTGAACGACCGCACGTTCGTGATGGCGTCGATGACGGTCATGCCCGCCACCTCGTCGAGCTCCCGCAGGTCCTGGCTCAGGATCGCCGGCTGCACCGTGCGCCCGACCTTCAGCTTGCCGCCGGCCAGCGGCACCTGCTCCAGCAGCACGCGCAGCAGGGTGGACTTGCCCGCGCCGTTCACCCCGACGATGCCGTAGCGGTCGCCCGGGCCGAGGCGCCAGGTCACCCCATCGAGGAGGGTGGTGCGCTCCTCGCCCTCCCCCACGGCGACGGTGGCGTTCACGAGGTCGTAGACGTCCTTGCCCAGCCGGGTGGTCGCGAAGCGCGCCAGCTGCACGTCGTCGCGGGGCTCGGGCTCCCCGGCAATGAGGGCGTCGGCGGCCTCGATGCGGAACTTCGGCTTGCTGGTGCGGGCCGGGGCGCCGCGCCGCAGCCACGCGAGCTCCTTGCGCAGGATGTTCTGGCGGCGCTCCTCGGTGGCCCGCTCCACCCGCGCCCGCTCCGCCCGGGCCTGCACGAACGCGGCGTAACCCCCCTCGTACTGGTGGACCTGCCCCTCGACGACCTCCCAGGTCTGCTCCACCACCGCATCGAGGAACCAACGGTCGTGGGTGACGACGACCAGCGCGGAGCCGGGCCGACGGCGCCCCTGCAGGTGCTCGGCCAGCCACGCCACGCCCTCGACGTCGAGGTGGTTGGTGGGCTCGTCCAGCAGGAGCACGTCCGGGTCGGCCACCAGGAGCGCGGCCAGCGCCATGCGCCGGCGTTCCCCGCCGGACATGCCGGCCACCGGGGCGCCCAGACCGCCCAGGCCCTCGGCATCGAGCCCGCCGAGCAGGCCGTTGAGGATGCCGCGGATGCGGGCGTCGGCCGCCCACTCGTGCTCCTCCAGACCCGGCAGCACGACGTCACGGACCGTGGCCCCCGCGGCGAAGTCGTCCTGCTGGCGGAGGCGGCCGATGGTGGCCCCCCGCGAGCGCACGACCCGGCCGGAGTCGACCGCGAGCTCCCCCGAGAGGGCACGCAGCAGGCTGGACTTGCCCCCGCCGTTGCGGCCGACCACGCCGATGCGGTCGCCGTCGTTCAGGCCGAGCGACACGTCATCGAGGAGCACCTGGGTGCCCACCACCAGGTGGAGGGACTCTGCGTTGACGAGGTTGGCGCGCGGGGAGGGGGGATTCACGGGACGCACCCTACGTGGGGGCGCGCTCAGGAGCGGGTGGAGACCACGCGCGCGCCGGGCGCCGGACCCGAGGCGACGAAGACCTCGACCTCCGGGCGCAGGGCGGCCATGCCCACCGAGATGTCCAGCGCGTGGTCGTGGCTGGAGGCCAACAGCGCGATGGTGGGCCCGGAGCCCGAGACGATGCCGGTCAGGGCCCCCACATCGGCACCGGCCGCCAGGGTCTCGCGCAGGCCGGGCTGCAGCTCGACGGCGGCCTCCTGCAGGTCGTTCTCCAGGTGCTGCCCCACCTCGACGGCGTCCCCGGAGCGCAGGGCCTGGAGCAGGTCCTCCGGCGGCTCGGGCGGGGTCTCCCACGCCTCGATCGTGTCCATCGTCGGTCCCTGGTCCCACCCGGCGAGGCGGTCGAACGCGCGGTAGACCTCCGGCGTGCTCAGGCCCTCGGGGCTCACGCAGAACACCCAGTGGAGCTGGCCCCGCGCGAGCACCGTGGACAGCTCGTCGCCGCGCCCCAGGCCCAGGGCGTTGCCGCCCAGCAGGGCGAAGGGGACGTCGGCGCCCAGCTCGGCAGCGATGTCGCGCAGGTCCTCGATGGTCAGCTCGTTGCCCCACACCTCGTTCGCAGCCAAGAGGGCCCCCGCGGCGTCCGCGGAACCCCCGGCCATGCCCCCGGCCACCGGGATGTTCTTCTCGAGGGTGATCGCCACCGGCAGCGGGGTCCGCACCCCACAGGTCTGGCGGTAGTGGTGGCGCAGGAGCACCACGGCCTGCCAGGCGAGGTTCGTCTCGTCGGCCGGCACCCCCTCGGTGAACCGGCCGGTCACCTCCAGGGAGAAGCGGCGCGCGCGCCGGACGGTCACCTCATCGGTCAGGTCGACGGCGTGGAAGACGGTGGCCAGCGGGTGGTAGCCGCTCCCCGGGTCCGGGGCGCCCACCCGCAGCGCGAGGTTCACCTTCGCGGGAACGCGGACGGTGGCGATGCGGGGGGCCGGCTGAGCGGTCATGACCTCACCCTATGCGGCGCCGCGTCACTCCCTCAGCCGGTTGCGGGCGGCGGCGAGCGCGATGAAGCCGTGCACGTCCAGCACCTCGCCGCGGGTGCGCGGGTCGATCCCGGCGGCCACCAGGGCCTCCTCGGCCTGCTGGGCCGAGCCCGCCCACTCGGCGAGCGCGGCGCGCAGCGTCTTGCGCCGTTGGGCGAATGCGGCGTCGATGCAGGCGAAGACCTCCTGGCGCGAGACACCCGCGTCCTCGCGCGGCTGCACGTCGATGCGGACCAGCCCCGAGTCCACGTTGGGCGCCGGCCAGAACACGTTGCGGCCGATGCGACCGGCCAACCGGGTGGGGCCGTACCAGGCGCACTTGGGGCTCGGGGCCCCGTAGATCTTGGAGCCCGGCGCCGCGGACATGCGCTCGGCCACCTCGAGCTGCACCATCACCAGCACGGTGCGCAGGGAGGGAAAGCGCTCCAGGAAGGTCAGCACCACCGGCACGGCGATGTTGTACGGCAGGTTGGCCACCAGCGCGGTGGGCGCCGGGCCGGGCAGCTCGGTCACACGCAGCGCGTCGGCGTGCACCACGCGCAGGTCGGTGGCGCGCTCCGGGGCGAGGGCCGCGACGGTGTCGGGCAGCGCCTCGGCCAGCCGCGGGTCCACCTCCACGGCGGTGAGCGAGTCCACCACGGGCAGCAGCGCCAGCGTCAGCGAGCCCAGACCCGGGCCCACCTCGACCACGTGGTCGCCGGGCCCGACCCCGGAGGCCCGCACGATGCGGCGCACGGTCCCCTTGTCGATGACGAAGTTCTGCCCCCACTGCTTGGTGGGGCTGACCCCCAGGCGGTCGGCGAGCTCCCGGACTCGGGCGGGGCCGAGCAAGCCCGCATCGGGTGCCTCGGTCGCGCGGGGAGCGGGGTCCTGGTCGGGGGTCACGGGCGCCATTGTGCCCCCATGGGGGACGCTGGTGGCCATGACGTCGACCGACCGCCCTGACCGCCCCACCCGGCCCGCACCCCCGGAGGACCCCGCGGTGGGCTGGACCCTCGCTGCCGAGGACGGCACGGTGCTGGACGACCACCACGGCACCCGGGAGTTCTACGCCGCCTCCACCCTCAAGGTGGGCGTGCTGCTGACCGCCCTGCGCGCCGTCGAGGCCGGGACCGTCGACCTGGCGGACCCGCTGGTGTCCACGCGGACCTTCACGGGGGCCGACGGGGAGCCGTTCACCCTGTCCGGCGACCACGTGGACCCGAGCTCCCCACCCCGGGCAGCCCGCTCACCCTCCACGAGGCCCTGGCCGCGATGATGTCGCGCTCCTCCAACGAGGCCACCAACCTGGTGCTCGGCCACGTGGGGTTGGCCGCCGTGGCGCGCACCTTGGCCGACGCCGGCACCGCCCGCACCCGGGTGGAGCGCCTCATCGGGGACCCCGTGGGCGTGGCCCGCGGGCTGGCCCTGCGCACGAGCCCCGCCGACCTCGTCCGGCTCCTGCACCTCACCACCGCCCCCGGACTGCTCACCGCGCAGCACCGCCTGGCCGCCGAGCTGATGACGCGCCCGACCGTCGCCCCCATCGGGTCGGCCGTGGCGCCGGGCGTGCCGTGGCTGTCGAAGTCCGGCGAGGTGGAGGGCTACCGGCACGACGTCGCCCGCATCGGCGCGCCGGGCACGGACGGACCGGAGGGAGTCCGCTACCTGGCCGTGTGCACCCAGGGGCTCAGCCAGGCAGCGGGTGATGCGGTGATCATCGCCCTCACCCGGGCGCTGGTGCCCCAGCACTGCGCTCGCTGAGGTAGCGCCGGGCCCCGGAGAACTCGCGGTTCGCGTCCCAAGCCCGCCAGTCCACGACGCACACGGCGCTGCGCGGGTTCGGCGCGTGGATCATCCGCCCCTGACCGTGGTACATGCCCACGTGGTGCACGAAACCCACCCCGCCGGGCTCGGCGAAGAAGAGCAGGTCCCCGGGCCGCAGGTCCTCGGCCTCCACGGCCTCGCCCGCCTCGGCCTGCGCATCCGCATCGCGGGGGATCTCGATGCCGTGGATGCGGTGGGCCAGCAGCGCGAAGCCGGAACAGTCCAGCCCCCACGGGGACACCCCGGCCCACAGGTAGCGCAGCCCGAGGAAGCGCTCGGCGGTGGCCACCAGCTGCTCGCCGGTGGGCGCCGGGTCCGCAGCGGGCGCCGGCGCGTGGCTGGGGCGCGGCACCCGGGCGACGTCCCCCGCATCGGCCCAGGCGGCGGAGCCGTCCGGCAGGGCGAGCTCGACCGCGCCCGCCCTCGCGGAGAGCACCGGGAGGGTCGTGGTGACGCCCACGGCGAGGCGCGGACGCCCCCCCGAGGAGGTGGCCGACAGCAGGGTGCTGTCGGCGGTGACCACCGCGAGCTCCCGTTCCGCGAGCTGGCGGTCGAAGGTCGGGTTCGTGCGAACCTGCGCGACCGGCACCCACCCCGGGTAGCCGCGGGGGTCACGCGGGGTCGGCTGGTCGTGCACCACCACGTGGGCCCAGTCGCCCCGCCGCTCGGTGACCGTCACCCGGGCGCCGAGCTGGGCCTGGGTCTCCACCTGGCCCACCATCCACTCGCGGGCGTCGTCGTCGAGCACCCGGTTCCAGGCCTCGGGGTCCACCGGCGCGCCCACGGCCGGGGCGTCCAGCGGCCGGTCGGTGCCCGGCTCCACCCAGAGGGTCGCCACGGTCACGTCCACGAAGGCGACGTCGCCGGCGCGCAGCTCCTCCCGGGGCTCCTTGGCCCACAGGTAGCGCCCGCCGGTCAGCCGGTTCACCCACCGGTGACCCGGGGGCTGACGGCGCCACCCGAGGCGGCAGGTGCGCAGTGCCCGCCGCACCCGTGTCACGAGGTGGCGGGGGCTGTCGAAGATCCGTGCCTCGGCCGTCACGCGCAGGTCGCGCACCCGCCGCACGCGGGCCAGGGGGCCCAGCGCGAAGGAGAGGTCCAGGTCGTCGTGCACCAGCGGGTCGTCCGGGTGCACGGCATCGCGGCAGCGCTGCCAGGCCGTGGCCCGCAGGGCGAGGTTCGAGCCCCACAGGGGTGGGCGGGCCAGGGCCAGGTGCATGCCCAGTCCCATGCCGGTGCGGTAGAAGAGCGTGCCCAGGGTGCCGGACCACCCGGACAGGTCGTGGAAGGCGATGTGGCCAGTCACCGCATCGAGGCCCCGGTCGGCGGCGAAGGCGGCCGCGAGGGCGCCCACCCACCCGTCGTCGGGTCGGCAGTCGGCGTCACAGCGGGCCAGCAGGTCCCCGTGGGCCGCGTCGAAGCCGGCTGCGGTGGCCGATGCGGTGCCCCGCCGGGGCTCGTGGACGACGCGCACCGGGAAGGGCAGGTCGGACCGGCGGACGAGGCCGGCGGTGGGCTGCTCGCCGTTGTCGACCACGACCACCTCGTCGGGGAGCACCCGCTGGCGCATGAGGTGGCCCAGGCAGACGTCGAGGGCCGGGGCGTCGTCGAGCACGGGGATGATCACGCTGACGGTGCTCATCGGGCCTCCTGGGGCGAGGGGGTGGAGGGGGCAGAGGGGAGCGGGGCCGGGTTCGGCGCACGCGATGAGGCGGGGTCCGGCCGCAGCGCCACGATTCCCCCGCCCAGCAGACCGGCGAGCAGGTCGGTGACCGTGTCGTCGTAACCCACGCGGATGGTCTGGTCCACCAGGTGGTGCCCGAGCCACTCCCCGACCTCCCACAGGACGCTGAGCACCGCGGCCAGACCCACCAGCAGCACGGCCTGCACCCACGGGTTCGGCGAGCCGGCCGCCGGGTCGAGCCGGCGCAGCGCCTGCCAGACTGCGGCCGTGGCCACGGCGGTGCCGGCCACGTGAGCCAGCAGGTCCAGACCGGGAACCACCTCGTACAGGCCGGTCACCGCGGCCCAGGCCACGGTGAGCAGCACCAGGCACGCCGCGGCGTCGGCGTCAGTCCGGTAGCCCAGCCACCGGATGCCCATCACGGCGCCGCAGACCAGGAAGAGGCATGCGCCGGAGGCGAACCCGGCGTGCGCCCAGGCGGCCGGCACGCTGAGGAAGGCCACCGCCCGCAGGAGGTCCCCGGGCCTCACCGGGGCAGGTCCTCACCGGCGGCCAGGCGGATCGGCCCCAGGCCCTCGTCGGTGGGGGCCTCCCACCACGGGTCGCCCCGCTCCCCCAGCGCGACCTTCGCGTCGTGCACAGCGGGCCGGGCGGAATCGCCCCGGGAGCGCACCTCGCGGCGCGCCCGCATCAGCTCCTGGACGAGCTCGGCACGGAAGGCCTCCGGGATCGCGGGGTCCGATGCCCGCCAGCGACGTCCGTCCACGACGATCCAGCGGCCATCGGGGGTGCGGTCGGGCATGCACGGACGGTACCCGTCTCCTGCGTCATCCGCTCCCGGTCCCTCACCAGGGCCCGTAGACCCGCTCGGAGTTCTCGGAGATCGCCGCGCACAGCTCCGGCACCGAGACGTTCAGCGTGGTCGCCATCACCCGCACCGTGAGAGGCACCAAGTAGGGCGCGTTCGGTGCCCCGCGGTGCGGGTGGGGAGTCAGGTAGGGGGCGTCGGTCTCCACCAGCACCTGGTCCAGCGGCACCACCGAGAGCGCGTCGCGCAGGTCGCGCGCGTTCTTGAAGGTCACCGTGCCGGCGAAGCTGAGCAGGTATCCGCGCTCCACGCACTCCCGGGCCATGCCGATGTCGCCGCTGAAGCAGTGCATCACCGTCTTCTCCGGTGCCCCCTCCTCGGCGAGGACCCGCAGCACGTCCTCGTGGGCGTCCCGGTCGTGGATCTGCAGCGCCCTGCCCAGCTCCTTGGCCTTCGCGATGTGCCAGCGGAAGGCCTCGACCTGCGCACCCCGCCCCTCCGGCGGGGTGCGGAAGTAGTCGAGCCCCGTCTCCCCCACCACGCGGATGCGCTCACCGCGAGCCAGCCGGTCGATCTCCTCCAACGCCGCGTCGAGCTCACCGGCCGCCGCCAGGACCGGCACCTCGTTCGGGTGCAGGGCCACCCCGCCCAGCACCTCGGGGTGCCGGTCCACGACCGATGCAGTGTGCCGCGCCGACTCGAGATCGCACCCGATCTGCACCAACCGGTCGACCCCCACGACGCGGGCCTGGGCGATGACCCCGTGCACGCCGTCGTCGGCACCCATCGCCACCCCGTCGCGCTCGATGTCGATGTGGGTGTGGTTGTCCACCACGGGCACCGGCAGCGGCTCGGGGGCCGGCGGGCGCTCGGCGCGGCGCGGGCTGGAGTGCGGGCTCACCGGCGGCTCACTCGCCGGAGGCGGTGGTGAGCTCGCGCTCCCGGGCCACCGCCTCGTCATCGAGCTTGCGGAAGATGGGGGTCGGCTTGGCGACCGGCGCGCCCACGGTCACGTCACGGGGCTCCCAGCGCACGCCCACCGTGTAGTCGCCCGTGATCACCGGGTAGGACACCGACGGGTCGTCGAGATCGGTGACCTCCTCCACCCGCGGGAGGGGGGCGATCACCGCATCGCCACCGAGGGCCTTCTCGACCTCGTTGGCGGTGTGCGGCAGGAAGGGCGAGAGCAGCGTGTTGAGCTCGGTGACCGCCTGCGCACAGGTCCACAGCACGGTGGCCAGACGCTCGGCGTTCTCCGCGCCCTTGAGCTTGAACGGCTCGGTGGTGGAGATGTAGGCATTCGCCTCGCTGACCAGGCGCATGGCCTCCGCGAGCGCCTGCCGGTTGCGGAAACGCTCCAGCAGGCCGCCCACCGTGGCGTAGCCGCCGCGGACGGCCTCCAGCAGCGCACGGTCGACCTCCTGCAGCTCGCCCGGCTGCGGGATCTCACCGAAGCTCTTCGCGATCATCGAGGCGGTGCGGTTCACCAGGTTGCCCCAGCCCGCCACGAGCTCGCCGTTGATGCGGCGGGCGAACTCCTCCCACGAGAAGTCGGCGTCCGAGGTCTCCGGGGCGACCGCCGAGAGGTAGTAGCGCACCGCATCGGGCTGCTGACGCTCCATCACGTCCCGCACGTAGATGACGTGCCCGCGGGAGGTGGAGAACTGCTTGCCCTCCAGGGTCATGAACTCCGAGCTCACCACGGTGGTCGGCAGCACGAGCTCGCCGAACGGGCCGGGCTCCCCGCCGCGCGACCCCTGCCCGTTGTGGGCAAGCAGCTCGGCCGGCCAGATCTGGGAGTGGAAGACGATGTTGTCCTTGCCCATGAAGTAGGCGCTGAGGGTCTCGGGGTCGTTCCACCAGGAGCGCCAGGCCTCGGGGTCGCCGCTGCGGCGGGCCCACTCGATCGAGGCCGACAGGTAGCCGATGACGGCGTCGAACCACACGTAGAGGCGCTTGGGGGCGTCCTCCCAGTCCGGCAGCGGCACCTTGATGCCCCAGTCGATGTCGCGGGTCATGGCCCGCGGCCGGATCTCCTCGAGGATGTTGCGGGAGAAGGCGATGACGTTGGGCCGCCACGCACCGGAGGCGTCGCGCTCGGCCAGCCACTCGCCGAGCGCGTCGGCCAGCGCCGGCAGGTCGAGCAGGAAGTGGTTGGTCTCGATGAACTCCGGCGTCTCGCCGTTGATCTTGGAACGGGGGTCGATGAGGTCCGCGGGGTCGAGCTGGTTGCCGCAGTTGTCGCACTGGTCGCCACGTGCCGAGTCGTCGCCGCAGATCGGGCATGTCCCCTCGATGTAGCGGTCCGGCAGCGTGCGCCCGGTGGACGGGCTGATGGCGCCCAGTTGGGTCTGCTCCACGAAGTACCCGTTGCGGTGCACGGCGGTGAACATCTCGCGGACCACCGTGTGGTGGTTCACGGTCGTGGTGCGGGTGAACAAGTCGTAGGACAGGCCCAGGGCCGTGAGATCCTCGCAGATGGCTCGGTTGTTCTCGTCGACGAACTCCCGCGGTGTCTTCCCGGCGGCCTCGGCCTGCACCAGGATGGGCGTGCCGTGCTCGTCGGTGCCGGACACCATGAGCACGTCGTGGCCGGCCATCCGCATGTAGCGGGAGTACACGTCCGAGGGCACCCCGAAACCGGCGACGTGGCCGAGGTGGCGCGGGCCATTGGCGTAGGGCCAGGCGACGGCCGAGAGAACCTTGGTCATGGGGCGAGTCTACGAGGACAGCGGCACGTACTCCGGCTCCGGGCGGCGGCGGCCCGTCAGACGCTTGAAGCGGCGCCACAGGCTCCAGACGATCCAGGCCAGCACCGCCAGCAGCACGAGCACGAACAGGGGCGCGAACACCGCGACCAGGCTCAACGAGATCGCGGCGGCGTCCTCGGCCACCGAGACCACCGGGGCGCCCACCCCGGCCGTGCTGGCGTTCACCACCGGGCGGGCAGCGGCCTTCCCACTGTGCACCAGGCCGGCCACGATGATGCCGGCGATCACGCCCACCCAGGGGTGCTCCGCCATCCACTGCGAGTTGTCGATGCTGTCCGCGGCCGAGGTGGCCGCGAAGATCAGTCCGCCGGTCATCGGCCGCAGGAAGGTGCCCACGGCGTCGTTGACGTGGTCGACCACGGCGATCTTGTCGACCGTCATCTCGACCACGAGCAGGATCGCCGCGCCCCCGATGGCCCACCACGACTCGATCCACGCGAACTCCGAGGGCAGCGTGATGAGGGTGGTGAAGCGCGCCACGCAGGCCACGATGAGGAACGGGATGTAGGCGTTGAACCCGGCCGCGGCGGACAGGCCGAGACCGGTGAGAGCAGCAAGCACGGTGTCTCCTGGGGTCTGCGGCGGGTCCCACCCGGTGTGGTCCGAGGTCGCCGACTCCCATGGAAGCGCACTGCCGGAAGCCCGTTGCACGGTTTTGCCAAACCTTGTCTGGTTTGTTGCCGTGTTGTGACCATCGGGGCGCCGGGGATGATGGGGGGATGACCACCGGAGCGCTCGTCCTGGCAGCCACCCCCATCGGAGACCCCGCGGATGCCGCCCCGCGCCTCTCCGCCGAGCTCACCGGGGCCGACCTGGTGGCGGCCGAGGACACCCGCCGCACGCTGCGGCTGGCCTCCGCGCTCGACATCACGCTCACGGCCCCGATCGTCAGCTACCACGAGCACAACGAGGCCTCCCGCACCGCCGAGCTGACCGCCCGCATCGCCGAGGGGGCGCGGGTGGTGCTGGTGACCGATGCGGGGATGCCCTCGGTGAGCGACCCCGGCTACCGGCTGGTGCAGGCCTGTGTGGAGCAGGAGCTCGTGGTCACCTGCGTGCCCGGTCCCAGCGCGGCCCTGATGGCCCTGGCCGTCTCCGGCCTGCCGGTGGACCGCTTCTGCTTCGAGGGCTTCCCCCCGCGCAAGGCCGGGCCGCGTGCCGCGATGCTGGCCGGGCTCGCCCAGGAGCGGCGAACGATGATCTTCTTCGAGGCCCCGCACCGCCTGGCCGACACCCTGGGCGCCATGGCCACGGCCTTCGGTGCCGACCGTCCGGCCGCGGTGTGCCGGGAACTCACCAAGACCTACGAGGAGGTGCGGCGCGGCCCGCTGGAGGAGCTGGCGCAGTGGGCCGTCGAGGCCTCCCGGGGTGAGATCACGGTGGTCGTGCAGGGGGCGACCCCGCGCGCGGCCGACCCGGCGGCCGCATCGGAGCGGGTGCGGGAGCTGGTGGCGGACGGCGTGCGGCTCAAGGACGCCTGCAAGCAGGTGGCTGCCGAGACCGGCCTGCCGGCCCGCGAGCTCTACGAGTCGGTGCTCAGCAGGCGCTCGTCCTGACCGAGCCGCCGGTGCCGTTGCCGGACGGCGACGGGCCCCGCCCCACCGGAGGTGGAACGGGGCCCGTCGTGCGGTCCGGGGACCGGGGTGTCAGCGCTGCTTGCGGTCCCAGTGACGGAACCCGGCCGCGATGGCCGATGCCTCGTCGGCGAACCAGACCTCGGCGCGGGTGTTCTCGTAGCCGGGGCTCTCCTCGGTGTGGAACAAGCCCGAGTCGGCGTTGCCCTTGATGGCCCAGCCCTCAGGGCCGGAGCCATCGGCGGCGGACCGGGCGGAGCCGGGGCCGTAGGGCGCGTCGTCCTCGACGGCCTCGTCCCCGTCCACGTCCTCGGAGTCCTCGAGGAAGCTGGCGTCGGGGGCGATGGGGTCGACCTCGTCGGCGTACTCCGCGTCGGCGTCCACCGGCTGGAGGTCGTCGGCGCTCGCGGCGTCCACGTCCTCGTCCGTCATGCCCTGGCCGACCATCGGGATTGCCTCGGTGTGCGCGTCCGAGGCGCTGCGGCCGACCGGCTGGCCGTCCACGTCCTCGATCTCCTCGACGACGACCACGTCACCGCCGGTGGTGCCCGGGGCAACGGTGGCGGTGGAGGCCGGGTCCACGACGTCGTCGTCGCCCTCGATGCCGTCACCCAGCTCGGAGGCGTCCTCGTCCTCGAGCTGCGACCCGGCAGCGAAGCCGGCCACACCGGTGGCCGCGCCGGCACCGGCCACGGACGTGGTGTCGAGGTCGGCGTCGTCGTCGGTGACCTCGGCGTCGGTGGACACGAACTCGCCCTCGCTCGCCGCGTCGTCCTCGTCCAGGTCGCCCAGGGCGTGGGCGCCCGCCGCCTCGTCGGCACCGGCGAGGTCGTCCTCGTCGGACGTGAGCTCGCGCTCGTCGGCCGGCTCGAGGTCGTCGGCCAGCACCGCGTCGTCGGTCGCCTCGGCGTCGTCGGCCAGGGCCACGTCGTCGCGCTCGGTGTAGCGCCCGTGGTCCTCGTCGACCTCGAGGTAGTCGTCGTCGCGGTCACGGTCGGACAGGGCGGCAGCGCCCGCGGCGCCGCCTGCCACACCGGCGGCACCCAGTCCGGCGGCACCGTCACGGGTGTCGCCATCACGCTCGAGGGCGTCGTCCTCGTCGTCGTACTGGGCGTCCAGGTGGCGGTCGTACTCGCTCGCCGGGATCACCCGGGTCACGGTGCGCACCGACCACAACCAGGTGGTCAGACCACCCAGCGCGAAGGACAGGATCATCAAGAGCCAGTTCACGCGTCGTCTCCGATCTCACGGGCGCCGGGCAGGTCGGAGAAGGCGGCTTCCTCGGAATCCGCCGGCACCGTCATGCCGATCACCACATACATCGCCAGCGCTCCCACCACGAACGCCACGAGGTACCACAGCCACTCCATCAGGAATTCAGCCATCGGTCCTCTCCTCTCACTTCACCAGGATCTCGACGCGACGGTTCTTGGCCCGCCCGTCCTCGGTCTCGTTAGACGCGATGGGCTGCGAAGCGCTCGCGTTGGACTGCTGGATGCGGTCGAAGTCCACACCGGCGACCACCAGGGCCTGGGCGATCTTCTCGGCACGGAACGCGCTCAGGCGCTCGTTGACCTCGCCACCGACGCTGTCGGTGTGACCCACGACGACCACGTCGAAGTCGCAACCGGCCAGCTTCTCGCCGATGCGGGCGGCGTTCACCGCCGACTCCCCGTACAGCGCGTCGCTGCTGGAGGGGAAGCGCATCGGGTAGGCCGCGGAGATCCCCTTCATGGACGCCGGGGCGTTCTTGCAGGTGAGGTCCTCGATCTTGTTGACCGCGGCCAGGCCCGGGTCGACGCTCGGGTCGGGGCCCGGCTCGTCGGTCCGGCTCGGGTCCGGGGTCTTGGTCGGCTCCGAGGTCACGCTGGGCGCGGGCTCGGAGGTCGCGCTGGGCGAGGGCTCCGAGGTCGTGCTGGGCGACGGAGCCGGGCTCGAGGCCGACGGGCTGGGCGCAGCCGGGCTCGAGGCCGACGGGCTGGGCGCAGCCGGGCTGGACTCGGCCGGGCTGGACTCGGCCGGGCTCGAGGCGGAGGGCTTGGCCGACGGGCTCTTGCCACCGCCACCCGCGGCCGCGGTCAGCTCGTTGGTGATCTCGGCGTCGGGGTAGACCTTCGCCAGCTCGGAAGCCACCTTCTTCTTGGCCGCAGCATCGGCGACCTCGCCACTCAGCGTCAGGGCCTCGGCGTCCCCGGAGATGGACAAGTCGTCCCCACCGGCGGTCAGTGCCGCGGTGAGCGCCCCCAAGGCCGGGCCGGTGACGAGCGGAGCACTCTCGTCCACCGACACCTCAGAAGTCACGGTCTTGCCCTCGTTGGCGTTCTCGACGGCCTTCACCAGGGCGTCACGGTCGGCCTCGCTGGGGGCCGTCGCGGAGAAGCTCACCTTGTCGGCCCCACCGGTGTAGGACACCGCGGCGGCAGAGGGCGCCTCGGCCGAGTTCGTGCTGGAGGACGTGTTGCCCGAGTTCGTGCTGGAGGACGCGTCGCCGTCGCCCTCCCCCTCGTCGTCGCCCCCGAAGAGCATGCCGAGCAGGGCGAGCAGCAGCGGGATGGCCAGCAGCGCGAGCCACCACCACCCGCCGAGCCCACGCCGGTAGCGGCGCGAGACCTCGTACCACTCCTCGTGGTCCTCGTCGCTGATGTCGTAGCGGTCGACGCCGTCACCGTCGCGGGCTTCGAGGCGGTCGTCCTCGCCCCAGTTGTCGCTCATGAATGCTCCTTCGTCCGCCGTGACTGAGGGTGGCCGAACCGTCCCCCCGGCGGCCCGGGGGACGACTCTCCTGAACAGAGGGTATCCGCTGCAGACCGCGCAGAGCCGTTGGCGTACGGGCCACGTCACGCCCTGCTCGCACGGGACCTCACCCGGCCCCGTGAGGACCCTGTGAACTTCGTGGCGCACACTGTCAGGTGGCTTCTTCCCCACCAACCCCCGAGGACGTCGTGCACCACCTCTTCCGCCGCCACAACTGGGTACTCGCCGCCGCCTGCTCCGTGCTGGTGGCTGCCTGCTCGGGAGCCGACGAGGCGCCCCAGACCCACGGGGAGAGCAGTACGAGCGCCCCGTCCTCCGCGGTGGGCACACAGGAGCTCTCGGCCCAAGGGGGCGCCGAGGGCGCGAGCCCGGCCTCCGAGGTCGGTGCCGAGCCCATGATCCTCGATTGCCTCGGCGAGGGGTCGATGGTGCGTCCGGAGACGCTGAGCCTCGACTGCCAGGAGACCAACGCGACGCTGAGCAAGCTGCAGTGGTCCCAGTGGGACACCGAGGGAGCCAAGGGCAGCGGCGAGTTCAGCGTCAACAACTGCGCGCCGAACTGCGCCGAGGGCACCGTGGAGACCTACCAGGTCGACGTGCAGGCCCCGGACGTGAAGACCTCCGAGGCCGGCAGCGTCTACACCTCGATCACCGTGAACTTCCACGACGGGCGGCCCGTGGGCTCGACCTCGCGGGAGACCTACGAGCTGCCGCACTGACCCCGCGCGCCGGTGGTTCAGTCCGCCGGCTCGAAGTGCAGCACCGTGCGAGCGCCCCCGCCGCGGGCGCGGTCGAACTCCACCGTCGCCCCCATCGTGGCGGCCTGCTTGGAGATGATGGTGAGCCCCAGTCCGGTGCCCTTGGTGGCGCCGCTGCCGTGGAAGCGCTGTGGTCCGCGCTCGATGATCTCCTCGGGGTACCCGTCACCGAAGTCGTCGACGACGACGGCGTGACGGACCACCGTGATCACGCAGTGGCCCCCGCCGTGGCGCTGCACGTTGACCAGCAGGTTGGCCATGATCCGCTCGAAGCGCCGGGGGTCGATCATGACCCGCCCCGGCGCGTCCCCCCGCAGCTCCACCCGCTCGCAGGGGGCGGAGACGGCCAGGAAGCGCACCGTGCGGTCCACGATCTCGCCCAGGTCGTGCTCCTCGAGGGTCGCGACCTCCGAGCCGCTCTCGAGCCGGGAGACCTCCAACAGGTCCTCGACCAGGCGCCGCAGCCGCCCCACCTGGGTGCGCACCAAGGTGGCGGGCCGCCCCTCGGGCAGCAGCTCGACCGCGGACACCAGACCGGTCACCGGGGTGCGCAGCTCTTGGGCCACGTCCGCGGTGAAGGCCCGCTCCGCCTCGAGCCGGGTCTGGAGGGTGACCGCCAGGGTGTCCACGGCGCGGGTCAGCGCGGCCACCTCGTCGCTCCCGCCCTGGTCGGTGCGGGCCGAGGTGTCGCCGTGCGCCATGGCATCCGCGGCCACGGCCGCCCGCCGCAACCGGCTGGACAGGGCATTGCCCAGGAGCCACGCGGCGGCCGCCGCGGTCAGGGCGGTCACGGCCAGCGAGGGCAGGAGCGTGCGGTACCGCGCGGTGTCCTGTTGCTCCAACAGGTCGTCCTCCAGCTGCACCGTCAGCAGGACGTCCCGGCCCAGCCGCTCACTGGCCCACATCGTCTCGCCGTCGTAGTAGCTCCGGCGGTCCCCCTCCTGCATGCCCTGGGTGAGCTCCAGCGGCGGGACGTCCGGGTCGGCCGTCGCCCCGAGGCGCACGCGCCCGTCGAGGCGGTAGGAGTCGCTGACGGTGTCGAGCCGGGTGATGGCCTGGTGACGCAGGCTCTCGCGCGCCGCATCGGCCGCCTGGGCGGACAGCAGCGCCCCCAGCCCGGCGCTGGTCATGATCGAGACCAGCATGACGGCCAGCACGATGCGGGTGCGGATCGAGTCCCGCCAGTGCGTGGTCCCCGGGTGCGGGGTCTCCCGCGAGGTGTGGCCCCTGACCCGCATCGGGCCGGTGACGGCTGCGTCCAGACGGTGGGTGGGGATGCCACCACTGTGGGCGGGGGCGGCCCGACGGCCGCCCCGGGGGCGGTCTGGGGTCACGCATCCACCAGTTTGTACCCGGCTCCCCGGACCGTGACGATCCGCTCGGCCCCGATCTTGCGGCGCAGGCGCTGGACGGTCACCTCGACCACGTGCGTGTCGCCCCACGACCCGATGTCCCAGACCATCTCCAGCAGCTGGTGGCGCGACAGCACCCGCCCCCGGTGGTCCAGCAGCACCTCGAGCAGCCGGAACTCCGTGGCGCTGAGGCTGATGGTCTCGCCGGCTCGCTTCACCACCATCCCGTCACGGTTCACGCTGAGGTCCGCGACCCGGATCGTGGCGGTCGCCGGCTCCTCGGGCACCGTGTCGACGCGACGGAGCACCGCTCGCAGACGCGCGGCGAGCACCTCCCCGTCGAAGGGCTTGGTGACGTAGTCGTCCACTCCCACCTGGAAGCCCGCGAGCTGGTCGTGGGGCAGGTCGCGGGCCGTGAGCAGCACGATCGGCAGGTCGGAGCCCTCGCGCACCTTTCGCGCGAAGGTGATGCCGTCCATGCGGGGCATCATCACGTCCACCACGGCGACGTCGAAGGTCTCGCGCCGCAGGGCGTCGAGGCCCTCCACCCCGTCGGAGGCGGTGGAGACGGTGAAGCCCTGCCGCTCCAGCACCAGCGCGGTCGTCTCACGCAGCATCTCGTCGTCCTCGACGAGGAGGACGTGCACGGCGGTCTGGGTCTGGTTCACACGCCCCAGAGTAGGGGAATCCCCCGGCGAGCCAACTTGTGAGGGTCCTGTGAGGGAGGCGTGCGCGCGGTGAGATTTCAGCGGGTTTGAATGAGGACATCGAGAACGAGGGACACGTTCTCGGCCGACGGGCCTTCTGGAGGGAGCCCCGTATGGCGCACAAGGGACAGGGAGCCACCGTACTGAGGGGTCCGGTGGCTCCCTCCTTCTGCGTCTGAGCACATCCCACACCACACCGCCCCCGGCGTCAAGACTTGCCCCCCGCGCCATGCCGCGTATGGTCGGGGCGTGAACTTCGAGAAGGTCGTCTTCGGATTCTTCGTGCTCCTCGCGGCCACCGTAAACTTCGGGTACGTGCTGGGGGACATCGGGGACCCCGCGCTGCACAACCCCTACGAGCTGTACATCGCCGTGGCGGTGAACATCGTGGCCACCATCCTGAAGGTCGGGGACCGCACCCACGTCGGTGCCATCCACCTGGCCGCGAGCCTCGTGGCCTGCCTCCAGCTGGTCGCCGCGGCGGGCCTGTGGGTCGTGGCCGACCAGACCGGTGACGGCATCCCGGACGCCCACGAGATGGCCTCGGTGGTCTCCATCGCCGCGGGCGCACTGCTCGCCAACCTGGTGTCGCTCGTGATCCTGGTGGTCGAGACGGTCAACTACCGCGGGCGCTGAGGGGCGGGGCACCTCGTGGTCAACCCCCTGACCCGCATGACCGCGCAGCACCGCGCGATCCGCACCGACTCCCAACGCCGCGAGAAGGTCGACGTCCCCCGCGACGACAGCGCCCTGGACGTCCTCCAACTGGCACTGCGCCGCATGCGCATGCCGGTCCTGCTGGTGGTGCTGGTCTTCAGCATCTCCGTGATCGGGCTGTCGCTCATGCCGGGCGTGGACGCAGAGGGCAACCCCCACCGGTTGACGCTGTTCGACTCGCTGTACTTCATGTCCTACACGGCCACCACCATCGGCTTCGGCGAGATCCCCTACTCCTTCACCATCTACCAGCGCATGTGGGTGATGGGGTCGATCTTCGCCTCCGTGGCCAGCTGGACCTTCGCCATCACCTCGATGTTCTCGCTGCTCTCGGCGCCCGGCTTCCGTGCGGCCATGACCTCGCTGCGCATCCAGCGGGTCCTGCGCCGCACGCGGGACCCCTTCTACATCGTGGTGGGCAACGGCCAGACCGGGGCGGCCGTGGTGGAAGGCCTGCTGGCCATCCACCGTGACGTGGTGGTCGTGGACCAGGACCCCGAGCGCCTGGAGCGCCTCACGATGGGGCAGACCACCGGCTCCGTCCTGGGTCTGCACGGGGACGCGCGCAAGGTGGAGACCCTCGGTTCGGCCGGGTTGGGCAACTCCTACTGCCACGGGGTGCTGGCCATGACCGACGACGACGAGACCAACCTCGCCGTCGTCATGAGCGTGAACCTGCTGCGCCCGGACGTGCCCGTCATCGCCCGGTCGAACACCGCGGCCATGGCCGACCGGATGCGGGACTTCTTCCCCGAGCACGTCGTGAACCCGTTGGACGAGTACGGCAAGTACCTCACCATGCAGCTCAAGCGCCCGCACACCCACCGCCTGAGTCAGTGGCTCATGAACACCCCGGGCACCCTCATCGGCCCCTACCGCCCCGGGCTCGCCGACGGCCGGTGGGTGGTCGTGAGCGACGGGGAGTTCGGCCAGGAGGTCGCCCGCGACCTGGCCAGCGCGGGCCTGGACGTCACCCGGGTGGACCCGGTGGGCGAGTTGGTGGACCTCACCGACGTCGTGGGCGTGGTCGTCGGCGCCGAGAGCGACATCGTGAACATGTCGGTGGCCGCGCGGGTGCGTGCAGCGAACCCGGACTGCTACCTGGCGCTGCGGCAGAAGTCCCTGGCCCGCCGCGCCACGACGGAGGCGTTCGCCCCCGACTCGGTCTTCGTGCCCGCCGAGCTCGTCGCCCACGAGGCGATGGCCTACCTCATCAGCCCGAACTACTGGCACTTCGTCCGGAAGGTGATGGAGCGCGAAGACGAGTGGGCCAAGGAGGTGCTCTCGGCTCTGCAGCGACGGGTGGGGCGCCGCACCCCCGAGGCCGCCCGGCTGGACGTGAGCCGGGAACACGCCCCGGCGCTGCACGCCTGGTTGCAGGGCAACCGGATCACGCTCGGGCAGCTGCTGACCCACCCGGAGACCGATCGCACGCTGCCGGTCTACACCGCGGTCCTCTCCCGCGAGGGAGAGCGCATCGAGGCACCACAGGCCGATCTGCCGCTCCAGGTGGGCGACATCGTGATGGTGCTGGGCACCCCCAGCGGACTGGCCGACCTCACCTCCACGGTGCACAACTCCGCGGACGTGGAGTACCTGGCCACCGGCGTCCGTGTGCCCCGGACGCTGGTGTTCCGGGCGCTGCGCCGACTGCGCCGGGGCGGGCCGGGTGCCTCCGGTCCCGACTCCCCCGGGCCGGGTGGTGCACCCGCGGGTCAGGCAGATGGCGAGCAGCCTCGCCCCCGCCACATCACACCCCGCCCGGGGCACCGGCCGCCCTCGACGTGGTCCGGGACGCACCGTCGCCGGAGCACCGTGCCACGGCGGGGTGGGCCCGGCGGCGCGGACAGGACCGGCGGGACCGGCGCGTCCAGCAACCGGGGCTGACTCAGGGGCGCAGGAGGCACCACTCCGCCACACCGGTGGGCCCCGTGCGGTGGATGAGTTCCTTGCGCCGCCCGGTGTCGGTGAAACCCCGCTTGCCGTAGTACGCGATCGCCCGCTCGTTGCCCTCGAGCACCCACAGGTAGGCGGGTCCCGTCGGGAGGGCTGCGGTCAGCAGGCGGTCGGCCAGACCCGTGCCGTGCCAGCGGGGGTCCAGGTTGAGCGCCCACAGCTCCCTCGGCGCCGGGGGGTCGTCGTCTCGGGGCGGGCCCACGGAGATGAAACCCAGCACGTGCCCGTCCTGCTGGCGTGCCACTCGGGTGTCCGCGACCGGGGGTGGGCCGTTGCTGCCCAGCGGGTGGGCGGCACCGGTGGGGCCCTCGTCCGCGAGGCGCTGCGCGACCTCCCGCCAGCGGGCGGCCCCGGCGACGGGGTCGAGGGAGTCCAGCACCGCATCGGGGAGGAGGCCGGTATAGGTGGCGCGCCAGATCAGCCCGTGCACCCGGGCGAGGGACTCCACATCGGCCAGCCGCAACCGATCAACCTCCACCTCGTCCACCGGCGGACTGCCGCGCTCCTGGTCCATGGCCCGATGGTGCCATCCCCCTGCCGCGGCGTCAGGCCGGCGTGGCCAGGGGCGCGGGCACCGAGCGGAGCAGGTCGGCGAGCTCCGGCATCAGGTCGTCCTGCACCGAGGAGGTGCGCCAGGCCAGCACGATGTCCCGATGGGGTGCCGGCGCGGTGAACTCGACCGTCGCCACTCCCCCGGGGCCGCCGGGGCGGTCGACCGCCATGCGGGGCATGAGGGTCACCCCGACCCCGGAGGCCACCATGTGCCGCAGGGTCTCCAGGGAGGTGGCGCGGAAGCCGTCCATCTCCACCGCGCCGGAGGAGCGGCAGACGTCGAGCGCCTGGTCCCGCAGACAGTGGCCGTCCTCCAGCAGGAGCACGGACTCGTCGCCCAGCACGGAGGGATCCACCGTCTCCTGCCCGGCCAGCGGGTGGTCCAGCGGCACGGCCAGCAGGAAGTCCTCACGGAAGAGGGGCTCGACCGCCAGTCCGGGGTCGGTCAGCGGGCCGGCGAGCACCACCGCATCGAGGGTGCCCTCCCGGAGCTGCTGCATGAGGTCCGGTGTGCGCTCCTCCACCAGCAGCAGGTTGAGCTCCGGGAGGGCCTGGTGCACCGCGGGCACCACGTGGGGCAGCAGGTAGGGCGCCAAGGTGGGGAAGATGCCCAGCCGGAGCGATCCCGACCGCGGGTCGCGGGCCTGCTCGGCCACCCGGTGGATCGCCTCGGCGTGGCCCAGCATGCGCCGCGCCCGGCCGGCGATCTGCTCGCCGGCCGGGGTCAGCAGGGTCTGGCGGCCCGCACGCTCCACGAGCGCGCAGCCCAGGACCGCCTCCAACTTCTTGACCTGGGTGCTCAGCGTGGGCTGGCTGACACCGCAGGCGGCGGCCGCGCGACCGAAGTTCCGGTGGTCGCCCAGCGCCACCAGGTACTCGAGGTCGCGCAGGTTCACGAGTTCGCGTCCGCCAGGTCGGCCACGTCCGTCGGCTCGTTCTCGCTGTCCACGACCTTGGTGGCCGCAGCGGTCTCAGAGGCCGGCTCGTCCGCCGGGGCGGAGGTGCGAATGAGGTGGTCGAAGGCGCTCAGTGAAGCCGTGGAACCGGACCCGAAGGCCACCACGATCTGCTTGTACGGCACGGTCGAGACGTCGCCGGCGGCGAAGATGCCCGGGACGTTCGTGGCACCCCGGCCGTCGATGACGACCTCGCCGCGGTCGGTGAGCTCGACGCCGGACTCCTTCAGGAAGGCGGAGTTGGGCACCAGACCGATCTGCACGAACACGCCCTCGAGCTCCAGCTGGTGGCTCTCGCCCGTGGCGCGCTCCTCATACTTCAGCCCGGTCACGCGGGAGCCGTCGCCGACGACCTCCTTCGTCGCGGCGCCCAGCACGATGTCCACGTTCGGCAGGCTGCGCAGCTTGTCCTGGAGCACCTGGTCGGCGCGCATGGAGTCCATGAACTCCAGCACCGTCACGTGGCCGACGATCCCGGCCAGGTCGATGGCGGCCTCCACACCGGAGTTGCCACCGCCGATGACGGCGACGCGCTTGCCCTTGAACAGCGGGCCGTCGCAGTGCGGGCAGAAGGTGACGCCCTTGTTGCGGTACTCGTCCTCGCCGGGGACGCCCATGGTGCGCCAGGAGGCACCGGTGGCGATCACCAGCGAGCGGGAGCGCAGCGTGGCACCGGAGGCGAGCTCGACGGAGTGGTAGCCACCCTCGGCCTCGGCCGGGGTCACGCCCACGGCCTCCTGGGACTTCACCAGCTCGACCTCGTAGTCATTCACGTGGCGCTCGAGGTCGGCGGCCAGCTTCGGGCCCTCGGTGTGCGAGGTGCCGGAGACGTTCTCGATGCTCATGGTGTCGTTGACCTGGCCACCCATGCGCTCGGCCACCAAGCCGGTGCGGATGCCCTTGCGCGCGGCGTAGATCGCGGCGGTGGAGCCGGCGGGGCCACCACCCAGGACCAGCACCTCGTAGGGGTCGGCGTCGGCCAGCCGGTCCGCGGCGGCCTCGGCGGCGCCGGTGTCGATGCGCTCGACGATCTCCTCCAGGGTCATGCGCCCGGAGCCGAAGTCCTCGCCGTCCAGGAAGACGGTGGGCACGGCCATCACGCCGCGCTCGTCCGCCTCCTCGGGGAAGGCCGAGCCGTCGATGGCGACGTGCGTGATGTTCGGGTTCAGCGTCGCCATGAGGTCCAGCGCCTGCACCACGTCGGGGCAGTTCTGGCAGGACTGGCTGAAGAAGGTCTCGAAGCGGTGGGTGCCCTCGATGCCGCGGATCTGCTCGATCGTCTCGGCGGCGGCCTTGCTGGGGTGGCCACCGATGTTCAGCAGCGCCAGCACCAGGGAGGTGAACTCGTGCCCCATCGGCAGACCGGCGAAGGTCACCGCGGAGGAGGTGTCGGCCGCGGCCTGGATGCGGAAGGAAGGCGCCCGGTCGGCGCGCTCCTCACCCTCGGCCTCGCGGGTGGTGACGAGCTCGGACATCTCGGCGATCTCGGCGCACAGCTCCAGCGTCTCGCGCGAGGTGGCGTCGGTGGCATCGGCCTCGACGGTGGTGAGCAGCTCGATGGGGCGCTTCAGGTTGCCCAGGAGCTGACGGAGTTGGGTGGCGAGGTTCTGGTCGAGCACGGGTGCCTCCTGGCATGACGAACGGCGGTGACGAGAAGTCGGGAGAAGAAGACGCGGGATGACCGACCGGACGAGCGGTCATCCGCTGGCGCGCTCACGGCATCGAGGACGATGGGGCGCTGCCGGTGGGGCGACGCCGGGCGCGGGGCCGGGGAAAGGGGGGGCCCGGCCCCACGCACGGCGGTCAGGGGTGGTCGGCGCGGGGCCGACCGGGCTGAGCCGGGGCTCAGATCTTGCCGACGAGGTCCAGCGAGGGCTCGAGCGTCTCGGCGCCCTCCTCCCACTTGGCCGGGCAGACCTGGCCGGGGTTCTTGCGGATGTACTGGGCGGCCTTGACCTTGCGCACCAGCTCGGCGGCGTTGCGGCCGATGCCCTCGGAGGTCACCTCGATGAACTGGATGACGCCGTCCGGGTCCACCAGGAAGGTGCCACGGTTGGCCAGGCCCTCGTCCTCGCGCAGGATCTCGAAGTTGCGGGAGATCTGCTGCGTGGGGTCGCCCAGCATCGGGTAGGTCACCTTGCCGACGGTGTCGGAGGAACCGTGCCACGCCTTGTGGGTGAAGTGGGTGTCGGTGGAGACGGAGAACACCTCGACACCGAGGCCCTGCAGCTCCTCGTAGTAGTCGGCGAGGTCACCGAGCTCGGTGGGGCACACGAAGGTGAAGTCGGCCGGGTAGAAGAAGAAGATGGCCCACTTGCCCTGGATGTCGGCGTCGGAGAAGTCCTTGAACTCGCCGTTGACGAAACCGGTGGTCTGGAACGGCTTGATGGTCGTGTTGATCAGCGACATGCGTGTATCCCTCACTACGTGTTGGCGTCTGGGGTGCAGCCCGGTTCCCCGCGCTGCAATAGCCACTGTATATGAGTCTCGGCGAAAGTCATAGTCGGGGCCTATGGCGCGGTCCTGGAGGCAAACTGTCTGGTCCTCGTCCAACCTGCCGTGCGGGCGCGCGTCAGGTTGGACGAGGACCAGACAGAACCGGGGGCGGGAGTCACGCCCCGGGCAGGGCGTGGACGATGTCCGCCACCAGGCGCGCCGCGGCCTTGGCGGTGCGGGAGTCGACGTCGTACCGCGGGTTGTACTCGGCCACGTCCACGATGCGGAGCTTGCCGCTGGCGGCCAGGTGACGCACGACGGCGCTGGTCGTCCGCATCGGCACACCCACGGCCGCCGGGGCGCTGACCCCGGGCGCGATGTCGGCGGGCAGCACGTCGAGGTCGATCTCCAAGTGCACGTGGTCGGCCACGGCGAGCACCTCGTCCAGGAAGGCCAGGGCGCGCTCCTCGGTGGAGTCCACATCGGTCAGCCACCGCACTCCCAGCTGGCGGGCGGTGTCGAACAGGACGGTGGTGTTGCTGGGCTCGGCGATGCCCACCACCGCGTAATCCAGGTGCCGGCCCGCCTCCTGCTCGGCGCGGGCCATCTGCAGGAAGGGTGTGCCGCTGCTGGGACGCCCGGCCTGCCGCAGGTCGAAGTGCGCGTCCAGGTTCACCACGACCGTCCGCCCCATCGCCTCGTCGGCGCCGAAGCGCTGCGAACGCGCCCGGCCGAGGTAGCAGCCCCAGGCGGTCTCGTGCCCGCCGCCGAGGACGACGGTGAGGTCGTCCGCATCGAGGGAGGTGGCGATGACGTCGCCCACCGCATCGTGCCCGGCCTCGAGGTCCTGCCCGTCGTAGCCGGTGTCGCCGTGGTCGGTGAGGGTGAACGGGCGGTGCGCGGCCAGGCCGGCGAGGGCGGCGCGCAGCAGAGGTGGGGCCTCGGCGGCGCCCTGGCGTCCGGAGTTGCGGCGCACCCCCTCGTCGCTGGCGAAGCCGACGATGCCGACGTGGGGGCCGCGCCCCTCGCCGGGGCCCGCCGAGCCCGTGGCGATGTGGTGCCAGCGTCGGTGCTCGGGGCCGGGGCCGTCATCGCGGCCGGTCCAGGAGGTGCTGCGCTGCTCGCTCATGAGACCAGTGTCCTCCCTCGGGGCCGGGTGCGGCGAGGGTCCACGCGGGAGGGGCGGGCACGGGGCGGGTGACGGGGGGGCGGGAGGACGGCCACGGGCGGGTGGCGTGCCCCAGCCGCGGCGGGTCAGGCCTCCGGGAGGTCGGCCGCGTCCTCGGCCCAGGCGGCGGCCAGCCAGTCCAGGTCCACCCGGTACTCCTCGATGCGGCAGCCCAGGCCGTTCGGCTTCACTGCGATGCCCTCCTCCTGCCAGTGCGGCAGCGCGCGGGCCAACAGGTCCGGGCGCAGGTCACCGGCGTGGTTGGTCACCCGCCACCAGTGCACCAGGTGCCCGTGGCTGGCCATGACCGCCCCGACCACCCGCGCCGCCGTCCCCACGATGCGGCCGACCTCGCCATAGGCCACCACGCGTCCGCGGGGCACCAGTTCCACGCAGCGCAGCACCTTCTCGACCAGCAGCTCGTTCACACCGTCAGCGTGCCACGGGCGTGTCCACTGTCGCGCGCGCCGGCCCCTGCCGGGCCCGACTCAGCCCGCCGCAGCCAGCGCCGACGCCCCCCGACGCTCCCGCACCATGATGACGGCCCACACCGCGAGCCCGCCGAGGGCCAGCAGCACCCCGACCCACCCGGTGGAGCGCCACCCCCATCCGGCCGCGAGCGCCGCGCTGGCGACCGCCGGGCCCAGGGCGTTGGCCGCGTTGAAGGCGGCGTGGTTGAGCGCCGCGGCCATGGTCTGGGCCTCCCCGGCCACGTGCATCAGCCGGGTCTGCAGCGGCACCACCATGCCGCCACCGAAACCCACCAGGGCCACGGACACCAGCATCAGCCACCAGTGGTCCACCGTGAACGAGTAGACCAGCGTGGCCACGCCGATGAAGGCCTGGAACGCGCCGGCGGTGATCAACAGCCGGTGCTCGGGGGACCGACCCGCCACCAGGTTGCCCAGGGTGCCGCCCACGCCGTAGGCCATGAGCACGATGGGGACCGCCCACCCCGGCGCGTGCGTGTGCTGCAGGAGCGTGGCCGAGAGGAACGAGTACACCGCGAACATGCCGCCGAAGCCGATCGCGCCCATCGCCAGCGGCAGCAGGACGTCCGGGTTGCGCAGGGCGCCGAGCTCCGCGAGGGCTGAGCCCTTGCGGCTGCCCCCACCGGGCGGCACGAGGCGGGCGAGCACCGCGGCCACCACCACGCCACCGACGGCCACCAGCACGAACGGCACCCGCCAGCTGGTCGCCTGCCCCAGCGCACTGAGGGTCGGGACACCGACCACCGTGGCCACCGTCAGACCGGTCAGCACCCACGCCACCGCCTGCGCGGCGCGCTCGCGCCCCATCGCGGTGGCCGCCACCAGCTGGGCGATGCCGAACAGCGCCCCGTGCGGCAGCCCGGCCACGAACCGCGCGGCGACCAGGGTGGGCAGGGAGTTCGCCGCCGCCCCCAGCAGGTTGCCCACCACGAACAGCGCCAGAAGTGCGACCAGGGCCTTGCGCCGCTCCCAGCGGGCCACCGCCATCGACAGCAGCGGGGCACCGATCACCACGCCGAGGGCGTAGGCGCTCACCGCCATCGATGCGGTGTGCTCCGGCACTCCGAACTCCGCCGCGTAGAAGGGCAGCAGGGTCATGGCCGCGAACTCGGTGATGCCGATGCCGAAGGTCGCGGCGGCCAGCCAGAAGACCAGCGGCGCGGCGGGGCGACGCCCGGCAGGGCCCTGTCCGGGACGATGGGGGGCAGCAGTCACGCCCGGACCAACCGGGGGCCCGGGCGGGGCATTCCTGCGTCAGCAGTGGTGTGGCGCGTGCCTCAGACGTCCTGGCCGAGCACGCGGGCGCGCTCCAGGTAGGGGGCGGCCTCCGCATCGCGCCCCTGCCGCTCCAGCGAACGGGCCAGGAGCACGGCCACGTACCCGTCCTCCGGGCGTTCGGCGAGCATCTCCCGGGCCAAGCCCTCGGCGCGGGAGAGCTGCGCCGAGTGGAAGTAGGCCCGGGCCAGCGTGAGGCGCACCTCTGACAGGCCGTGCCCCGGGTCCGAGGTCCCCAGCAGGGTCTCCAGCTCCACGGCGGCCTCGCGGTAGAGCTTCTGGGCGAACAGGAACTGGGCCCGGCGAAAGCGCTCGAAGTCGCTCAGCGAGGGCTCCGGCATCGGCCCGGGCGGGGGCACGGCCCCCTCGGCGGGCGAGGACTGGTCCGTCATGCGCGCTCCAACAGGTCGGCCATCTTCTTGGTGATGTAGTTCGCGGCCCACTGGGGCGCCACGCGGGAGGCCCAGTCCACGAACTTGGCGTCCTTGCCGATCACCAGGCGGTACGCGCCGGACTCGATGGCGCCGATCGTCGCCTCGGCGGCGTCGACCGCGGAGGTCGTGGGGTGGGTGCTCGCCTCCGCGGCCGCGGTGTCGTCGGCCGGGGCGTTGACCGTCACACCCGAGTTGCCGGCGATGTCGGTGGCGATGGCCCCGGGGAACACGATCGTCACGTCCACCGGGCCGTCCTTCAGCTCGCAGTACAGACCCTCCGTGAAAAGCTTCACCGCGGCCTTGCTCGCGCCGTAGGCGGCCTGCCCCGGGACCGGGGTCAGTGCGCCCATGCTCGCGAAGTTGACGATCGCGGCCTCGGGGCGGGCCTGCAGGTGCGGCAGGAAGGCCTGGCAGGTGTTGACCACGCCCCAGAAGTTCACGTTCATGACCCTCTCGATCTGCTCCGGGGTCAGCGCGTCGACGGTCACGAAGGGCTGGATGATGCCGGCCACGTTGACCAGACCGTCCACGGCCCCGTGCGCGGTGACCACCTGCTCGGGCAGCGTGCTCACCGCATCGCGCTGCGTGACGTCGACGGGGTGGGTGGTCAGCATGGCCGCCGACCCCTCCGCCTCCGCCTCGGCGACGGTGGCCGCCAGGCCCTCGGCGCTGAGGTCCAGCGCGGCCACGCGCGAACCCGCCCGCAGCAGCCCGAGCACGACCTCCCGTCCGATGCCGTTCCCGCCGCCGGTGACGGCGAAGACCTTGCCCTCGAGCTGCATCTCAGTCCTCCATCTGGTTGTCGGTGCGCCACCACGTGTCGTGGATCGTGACCGGGGTAGTGCGCTTGTGTCGCGAGGTGCGCCACCTCTGCTCGATGCGGTCGGCCACCTCGTCGGGGACCTCACCGCCCTCGAGGTAGGTGTCGATGTCCGCGTAGGTGAGGCCGAGCTCGTCCTCGTCGGGACGGCCGGGCTGGTCGTCGAGCAGGTCGGCGGTGGGCACCTTCGCCCAGAGCCGCTCCGGCGCTCCCAAGTGACGCGCGAGCTCGCGGTTCTGGCCCTTGTGCAGGCCGAACAGCGGCAGGATGTCCGCGCCGCCGTCGCCGAACTTGGTGAAGAAGCCGGTGACCGACTCCGCCCCGTGGTCGGTGCCGACGACCAGCAGCGAGCGCTCGCCGGCGATGGCGTACTGGGCCACCATCCGCAGCCGGGCCTTGATGTTCCCCTTGTTGAAGTCGCTGACCTCCTGCCCCAGCGCGACGGCGAACTGCTCCTCGAAGGCGTCCACCGCCGGCCCGACGTCGTAGATGACCTCCTCGTCGGCGGCGACGAACTGCATCGCGGCCCGGGCGTCGTCCTCGTCGTGCTGCACGTGGTGCGGCAGGCGGACGGCGACGAACACCGCATCGCCCCCCTGCTCACGGTGCCGCTCGGCGGCCAGCTGGGCCAGCCGCCCGGCCAGGGTGGAGTCCACGCCGCCGGAGATACCCAGGACGAAGCCCTTCGTGCCCGTGGCGCGCAGATAGTTCACGAGGAAGTCGACGCGGCGCTCGACCTCCTGCGCCGGGTCGACCTGCGCCCGCACGCCCATCTCGTCGACGATGACCCTCTGGAGTTCACGCATGCCACCAGCCTACGGAGTGCGCTCCCGCGGCGCGATGCGCCATGATCGGGCCATGGCCCAAAACTTCATCGTGTCGCGCTCCCGTGAGATCGCCGCCGCCCCCGAGACGGTCTTCCCCTACCTCGACGACCTGCACCGCTGGCAGCTGTGGTCCCCCTGGGAGGGTCTGGACGCCGACCTGCACCGCACCTACTCCGAGCCCGCCAACGGGGTGGGCGCCCGGTACGCGTGGGAGGGCAACCGCAAGGCCGGCAAGGGCCGCCTGGAGATCACCCACGCCGAGCCGTCGCGGGTGGCCCTGGACCTCCACTTCGAGAAGCCCTTCCGTGCGGACAGCCAAGTGGCCTTCACGCTGGAGCCCACGGCGCTCGGCACGCTGGTCACCTGGGCCATGAGTGGCCGGAAGAACCTCATGATGCGGGCGCTCTCGCCGGTCGTAAACATGGACAAGATGCTTGGCCAGGACGTCGAGAAGGGGCTGGCCCAGCTGCAGGTCGCCGTCGAGCGCGGCGCCTGAGACCCGCCACACGCGAGAGGGACCACTCCGTCGGGGTGGTCCCTCTCGCGTGTGGCTGCTCTCAGCTCACTGGGCCATGAACTTCGGAAGGAACACCGCGAGCACCGATGCGGTGACGGCCACGTAGACCACGATCACCGTCACCCAGGTCCACTCGCGGGCGAAGCGGCGCACCCCATCGGACAGGCCGAAGGTGCCCCGGCTCACCAGGGCGCCGGTGAGGCCGAGGAACATCGGGATGGTGGCGGCCCACGCGACCATGCAGTAGATGCAGAGCTTCACGATCTCGAACAGCGCCTGCGACCACAGCCAGATGAGGAACACCCCGGCCAGGGCGACGCCCACCCAGATGCACGCCCACAGCCAGCGGGAGAAGTGGGCGCCGGCCAGCAGGGCGACGCCGAAGGCCACCACCAGCGCGTAGCCGACGATGCCGATCAGCGGGTTGGGGAAGCCGAACAGCTCGGCCTGCGGGGTCTGCATCACGGTGCCGCAGCTAACCAGCGGGTTCACGTCGCAGGAGGTGCGGTGCAGCGGGTTCTCATACAGGTTCAGCCGTTCCCAGACCAGGGTGGCGCTGGCGGCCCAGCCGACCAGGCCGGTGAGGGTCAATAGCCAGCCCAGGGCTTTGTCCGTGGCCCACCCGGGCCCGGACGTGCCGGTCTCCTCGATGCGTTCGCTCACGCTGCGGTCCTTCCTGGTGAACCTGCTCCGACCCCGTGCCGGGCCGGGCCATTGTGCCGCTCCGGGCTGGGAGTCCGGTCACGGGCTCCCCACCGGGCCAGGGGCGTTCAGCCCGGCTCGCCGGCCAGAGCCCTGACCACCTGCGCGAGCCCGTCCTCACCCACCGGGTCGGTGTCGTGCAAGGGGATCTCCAGGGCGGGCAGGTCCGGCAACGCGGTCCGCACCCGGTCCAGGTGCACCTGCTCCTGGACGTGCCGGCGGGCGAGGAACTCCCCCTGGTCGCGTGGGGACCGCCGGTTCACCACCAGCCCGTCGATGCCCACCCCCAGGCCGGCCAGGGTGTCGTGGAGCTCCAGCGTCTCGTCGGCGGGCAGCCGCTCGGCGGTCATCACCAGCAGGAAGCCCGTCTCCGGGGCGGTGAAGGTGGTGCGCAGCAGCTCGAAGCGGGCCCGCCGGCGCTCGAGCACCCCGCGGATCTCCGCATCGCGCCGGGCCCGCCGGGAGCTCGCATCGGCGTCCCCCAGGCCCCGCAGCGCCTGCCCGAAGCGGGCCGAGGAGTCCTGCCGCGCCAGCAGCGCGTCGGTCCAGGCGCGGAGGTGCTCGGGCAGGGAGAGCAGGCGCGAGGTGTGCCCCGAGGGCGCGGTGTCGAACACCACCAGGTCCCGCTCCGGGGCGCCGGCCACCACGTCCGCCACGGCCTCCAGCAGCGCGGCCTCCTGCGTGCCGGGGGCCTCCCGTGCGGCGTCCAGATGGCGGGCCACCTCGCCGTGCAGGTGCTCCGGCATCATCCGCCGCATCGTGCGCCCCACGGCGGCCAGGTGCTCCTCCACCTCGCGGGTGGGGTCGATCTCCAGCACCTCCAGGCCCTCGCGCACCGCCGTGACCCGGCCCCCTAGGCGGCGGCCCCACAGGTGCCCGAGGTTGTGCGCCGGGTCGGTGGAGACCAGCAGCGTGCGCCGGCCCCGCCGCGCGGCCTCCAGGGCCACGGCCGAGGCCATGGTGGTCTTGCCCACCCCACCCTTGCCCCCGACAAACAGGGTGGAGCGGGTCAGCAGGGTCTCCAGCAGTGAGCTCATGGGCCCTTCCCCGTCAGCAGCAGGACATGTGGTCCAGCGGAGAGCGGTCCATGCCCATCCGCTGGTGCCACACGTGGAAGCGCTCGTAGACGGCCGGCAGGAGCTCCAGGGAGTGGTAGCCCATCGGGTTGGGCAGACCGAGCGACTCCCCCAGCACCATCAGCATGAACAGGTCGTCCTCGTCGGCCTGCGCCCGGGCCAGCGTCGACCGGTAGGGCAGGTGGTAGCTCTCCTCGGCCCACGCACCGACGGCCCGCAGGCCGGCCCGGACGCGCGCGCCCAGGCCGGCCAGGCCGTCGGGGGACTCAGCGGGAGACGGCATCTCGGGCCGTCGCCCCCTCATCCGCGTCGAGGGGGTCGTGCTCGTCGTCGTCGACCTCTCCGCGGGAGGCACGCACCATCGCGCCCACGGCCTCGACGATGACCCACACGGCGGCCACCAGGATGATCACGTCCAGCACCAGCAGCAGCCAGTTGCGGTCCTGCCAGAAGGTGCCCATCTGCACCAGCAGGGCCAGCACGCTCATGATCAGCACGAAGGTCAGCGGGATGATCGCCGGCAGCGCGGGGCGCCCACGGCGCAGCAGCATCACCGCGACGATGGCGAGGGTCAGCCCGGCCATGATCTGGTTGGTGGTGCCGAACAGCGGCCAGATGAGCATGCCACCGGAGCCGTCCGCACCGGCGGCGAAGGTCAGGCCCACGGCCACCACCAGCACGATGGCGGTGGAGACCCACTTGTTGAGCGTCACGCCCATGACCTCGCCGATCTCCGAGACCACGAAGCGCTGCAGACGCACACCGGTGTCCATGGTGGTCGCGGCGAAGAGCACGGCCGTGGTGGCCAGGATGGTGGCACTCAGCGACTGCGGCAGGCCCAGGCCGTTCTGGACGATGGAACCACCGCCCTCGACGAACGCGGCGACACCGCCCTGCCCGAACGCGCTGTAGACCTCCTCCCAGTCCGCGAGGGTCTGGAAGCCGGCGGTGGTGGCGACGATCGCACCCAGGGCCAGCAGCCCCTCGCCCACGGCGCCGAAGTACCCGACGAAGCGGGCGTCGGTCTCGTTGTCGAGCTGCTTGGAGCTGGTGCCCGAGGCGACCATGCCGTGGAAGCCGGAGATGGCGCCGCAGGCGATGGTGACGAACAGCAGCGGCGCGATGCCCGGCGTGCCCTCCGGCACCGCGTCGTTGATGGCCGGGGCCACCACGGTGGGGGTGGAGATGAGCACCGCGGCGAACAGGATGCCCAGCGCCAGGAAGAGTTGCAGGCCGTTGATGTAGTCGCGCGGCTGCAGCAGGAGCCACACCGGCAGCACCGAGGCGATGCCCGCGTAGGCGAACAAGATGACGATCCACACGCCGCTGGCCGGCATGCCCAGGACCGTGTCCGGCAGCGAGACCGGGTACTGGTCACCCAGCCAGATCAGGGCGTACAGGGCGACGACGCCCACCACGCTGACGATCGGCAGGTTCCAGCGGAAGCGGTAGATGGCCTGGCCGATCAGCAGGGCCACGGCGATCGCGCCCCAGGTGGGGATAACCGCGCTCGGGGTGCTGACCAGCAGGCCGGAGATGACCACCGCGAAGGCCGCGTTCACCATCAGCAGCAGCAGGAAGATGACGACCAGGAACAGGTTGGCCCCGCGACGCCCGATGTACCGGGCCGACAGCGAGCCGATGGACTGCCCCCGGTTGCGCACCGAGGCCCACAGTGCACCCAGGTCGTGCATGCCGGCGAAGAAGATGGTGCCGAGCGTGACCCACAGGAAGGCCGGTAGCCAGCCCCAGATCACCGCCACCGCCGGGCCCACGATGGGAGCCGCACCGGCCACAGAGGTGAAATGGTGGCCCCACAGCACGTACTTGTTCGTGGGCACGAAGTCCACGTCGTCGCGCAGGGCGTGGGAGGGGGTGCGGAACCCCGCATCGAGCGTGTACACCCGGGTGGCCAGCCACCGGGAGTAGAGGAGGTACCCGGCCAGGATCATGGCGATCCCGACCAGGACGAGGACGAGCGAGTTCATGGGCTCTCCAATGGTCGGCGTGACGGGGGGCTGTGGTGCAGGTCACGCCATTGTGCCGGAGGGGGGTGGCGTGCCCCACCCGCCGCCCCGATGGCGCACGTCACTGGCAGAGTGGGGCCATGCGCATCGGAGTCCCCACTGAGGTCAAGAACAACGAGTACCGGGTCGGCATGACCCCCGTCGGCGTCCGGGAGCTCACCGGCCGCGGCCACGAGGTGCTCGTGCAAGCCGGAGCCGGCGTGGGCTCCTCGATCACCGACGAGGAGTACGCCGCCCAGGGCGCCCGCATCGTGGAGTCCGCGGACGAGGTCTGGGGCGAGGCCGAGATGGTCGTCAAGGTCAAGGAGCCGATCGCCGAGGAGTACGGCCGCCTGCGCGCCGACCAGGTGCTGTTCACCTATCTGCACCTGGCCGCCGAGCCGGAGCTGACGAAGGCACTGATCGATGCGGGGACGACCTCCATCGCGTACGAGACGGTGCAGCGCCCCGACCGCTCCCTGCCGCTGCTGTACCCCATGAGCGAGGTCGCCGGCTGTCTCGCCCCCCAAGTGGGCGCGGCCTCCCTGCTCAAGGCCCGCGGTGGCCGTGGGGTGCTGATGGGCGGCGTCGGTGGCGTTGCGGGCGCAAAGGTGGCTGTGCTGGGCGCCGGGACCGCCGGCCAGAACGCCGCGAACATCGCGATGGGGATGGGCGCCGACGTCACGCTGCTCGACATCGACCTGGAGAAGCTCCGTATGAGCTTCTGGCGCTACGGCAACCGGGTGCACGGCATCGCGTCCTCGGAGCTGGCGATCGAGCGCGCGGTCACCGAGGCCGACCTGGTGATCGGCTCGGTGCTGATCCCCGGCGCCGCGGCCCCCAAGCTGGTGACGAACGACCTCGTGGCTCAGATGAAGCCGGGCAGCGTGCTGGTGGACATCGCCATCGACCAGGGCGGCTGCTTCGAGGACTCCCACCCCACCACGCACGACGACCCCACCTTCGAGGTGCACGACTCGATCTTCTACTGCGTGGCGAACATGCCCGGCGCCGTGCCAGCCACCTCCACGCAGGCCCTGACCAACGCGACCCTGCCGTACACGCTGCGGATCGCTGATGCGGGGTGGAAGGCCGCGCTGGGCGCTGATGAGGCACTCGCCAAGGGCCTGGCCACGCACGCCGGATCGCTGTACTCGGCGCCCGTCGGTGAGGCGCTCGGCATCGAGAGCAAGGACCCGGCCGGCCTGCTCGGCTGAGCCCGGGGGTCGCTCTGCCCACAGGCAAGCCCTCCACGCCAGACAAGTACTTGCCACGCCGGAAAGTAGTTGCTCCCTTGGGTGCCCGACGAGGGACCCGCACACCGAGCACCAGGAGTGGCCATGGAGAACACGACGCACACCCCCAACGCCCGCGAGGCACAGGCCGCCCCGGACGGCGCCTCCGGCGCCCGGGTCACCTCGGGCAAGGACCTGTCCACACTGCGCTTCACCGCGGCCGCCGTCAGCCTGGCCATGGCCGCCGTCCTGGTGCTGTTCCACGTCACGCAGAGCAGCGCCATCGGTCTGATCATCGGCATGTCGGTCTACATAGCCATGATCAGGCCGATGACGATGGTGGCGCAGCAGGCCAAGTCCCTGCCCCGCGGGTACACCAAGCAGTACACCGGCGCCGTGGTCGCCAGCTCGCTGCTGTACGGCGTGGGCATCCTGGTCAGCGTCCTCACCGAGGCACCCCTGTGGCTGATGATCGGCCTGGCCGTGCTGGTCGCGCTGCCCGGCGTCATCGTCGCGACGCGCCTCGGGAAGAGCGCCCGATGAGCACCACCCACGCCCGCCACCAGCTCGACGAGATCATCCACGCACCGACGCGCTTCAGCATCGTCGCCGCGCTGGCCTCCACCGACAAGGCCGAGTTCGCCGCCGTGCGCGGTGCGGTGGAGATCTCCGACTCGACCCTCTCCAAGCAGGCCTCGGCGCTGGAGCAGGCGCACGAAGCCCGTCTTGCCGGGGACGAGTTCCGCCTCGTCCATGAGGGCCATGCGGCCAGCGTGGGCGGCCGAATCGCTGGCACGCGCCCGCGCCGGAGGACCGGCATCGTCGCTGGTGGGTCTTGACCCTGACACCGTGCGAGGCACCAGAGTGGCGACATGACCGACACCCCGAACCCGATGTCGATCGGGCAGTTCTCCTCCCTGACGCGGTTGAGCGTGCGCATGCTCCGTCACTATGACAAGCACGACGTCCTCACCCCCGCCGAGGTGGATGCTGCGAGCGGCTACCGCCTCTACACCAGCGACCAGCTGGCCGATGCGGCGGACGTGCGCAGGCTGCGTGACGTCGGGTTCGGCGTGTCCGCCATCGCCGCCCTGCTCACCAGCCGTGGCACACCGGCCTGGGAACACGCCCTGCGGATGCAGCGGCAGTCCCTCACCGCCGATCTCCTGGCGGCGCAGCAGCGGATGGCGCTCCTCGACCGGATGCTCCAGACAAAGGAGAAGACCATGAGCATCGAGATCAGCGAGACCACCCTGCCGTCCACCACGATGGTGCTGCTGCGGGGCGCCATCCCCAGCTACTCCGAAGAGGGGGTGCTGTGGGAGCAGTTCATCCCCGAGCTCGGGCGCCAGGGGCTCACCCCCATCGGCCCCGGGGGTGTGGTGGAGAACGACCCGACGTACGTGGAGGCCGGCCCCGACGTGTCCGTCTGGCTGCCGGTGGCCCCGGGGACCACGGCCAGGGGCCCGTTGGAGGTGCACGAGCTGCCGGAGCAGCGGGCGGTGAAGGCCACCATCACCGGCCCGTACTCCCAGATCAGCGAGGCGCACGCCCAGATGGCGCAGTACATGGGTCAGGAGGGGCTCACCGAGGCGAGCCCCGGTGACGGGCCGGTCGGCAAGGTGGTCAACCGCTACCTGAGCGACCCGTCGAACACGCCGGAGGCCGACCTGCTGACGGAGGTGTACCGCCCCCTGGCGTGAGTCCGGCCCCACCGCACAGCGCACCGGCCGCCCGCTCGACCAGAGGGGCGGCCGGTGCGCGCCCGGCTCCGGCGTCTACCGTGGGCACCCCGACCGGAGGTGACACCGTGCGACGCCAACTTCCCAACCCTCGTGAACTCGCGCCGCTGATGCGGTTCAGCAAGCCCACCCTGAACCGCACCACCGCGCGGCTCGCCAAGGCGGCCGACATCGCCGACGTCCGACGCATCGCCCGCCGGGTCACGCCCACCGGACCGTTCGACTACGTCGACGGCGCAGCCAACTCCGAGGAGTCCATGCGCCGCAACACCGAGGCGTACCGCAACCTCGAGCTGCGCCCCACCGTTCTGCGCGACGTGGGCGAGGTGGACCTCTCCACCGAGGTCTTCGGCCAGCGCAGCGAGCTGCCCGTGGGCCTGGCCCCCACCGGATTCACCCGCATGATGCACGCCGCGGGTGAGCCCGCCGTGGCCCGCGCCGCACAGTCCGCCGGGGTGCCTTACACCCTGTCCACCATGGGGACCACGGCCATCGAGGACCTGGCGGCCCAGGTGCCAGACGCCCGCCGCTGGTTCCAGCTCTACTCGTGGCGCGAGGACCGCGATCGCGCTCGCGGCCTGGTGGAGCGGGCCCAAGAGAACGGGTACGACACGCTGATGGTCACCGTGGACACCGCCACCGGCGGCCTGCGCTATCGCGACCACCGCAACGGCATGACCATCCCGCCGCAGCTCACGGCCCGCACGCTGGTGGACGCCTCCTACCGGCCGCGCTGGTGGTTCGACTTCCTCACCACCGAGCCGCTGCGCTTCGCGACCCTCTCGAGCTCCGCCGGGGACTCGATGGACGTGATCATGAAGACCTTTGATCCCACCCTGTCGTGGGCGGACATCGAGTGGATCCGCGAGGTGTGGGCCGGTCCGCTGCTGGTCAAGGGCATCCAGACCCCCTCGGACGCCCAGCGGGCCCTCGATGCGGGGTGCGACGGCGTGTACCTGTCGAACCACGGTGGGCGGCAGCTCGACCGGGCACCCGTGCCACTGGCCGAGCTGCCCGGCATCCGCGAGGTGCTGGGGCCGGACGTGCCGATCATCGTGGACTCCGGCATCACCAGCGGCGTCGATGTGCTGGGAGCCCTGGCCTTGGGCGCCGACTTCACGATGATCGGCCGCGCCTACCTGTACGGGCTCATGGCCGGCGGGCAGCGGGGCGTGGAGCGGGTGCTCGACATCCTGCGGGCCGAGCTGCAGGTGGGCATGCAGCTGCTGGGCGTGCGCTCTGTGGACGAGCTGGGCCCGCAGCACGTGCGGCTGGACCACCGCGCCCCGCGGGACTGACCCCACCCCCGGTTCTGTCGTGCGGAGGGGGTGGGGCAGTGCCCGGTCCTCACCTCATCGCCCGCTCGCGCCACCGCCGCATCGCACCTAGCGTGGAAGGCAGGTGCCGCCCGCCCGGGCGGCCACGACAGCAGGAGGAACCCTGGTTGACAGGGACCCCCGCGAGATCGTCCACAAGATCATGCGCGACACCCGCATCGCCGTGCTCACCTACACCGACGAGCAGGGACGCCTGGTGTCGATGCCGATGGGCACCCAGACGTTCGACGACCCGTCGACCGTCTGGTTCATCACCGGGCTGGACACCGACAAGGTCAACGCGATCCGCGCCAACCCGCAGGTGAGCGTCTCCTACTCCTCGGACGACGGCTGGGTCTCCTACTCCGGCACCGCGACCCCGAGCCAAGACAAGGCCAAGCTCGACGAGCTGTGGGACGCCTCCGCCTCGGCGTTCATGGACACCGAGAAGGACGACCCCCGCAGCGGCCTGCTGGAGATCCACCGCCAGACCGCCGAGTTCTGGGCGTCCGACGGCGCGGTGAGGACGGCGTTCGAGTTCGCCAAGGGCCTGGTCTCCAAGGACCGTCCAGACATGGGCACGAACGACACCGTCCAGCTCTGAGACCACCCCGCCCCGGCCCGGTTCACCACCACTCATGGAAGTGGTGGACCGGGCCTGCGCCGTGCCCGATGCCCAGCTCGTCGCTCCGCCGGAGCGCGTCCGTCAGGTAGTCCTTCGCCCCCTCGATCGCGTCGCCCCAGTCCCCCCGTTGCGGCAGCAGCGCCGCGATCGCCGAGGAGAGCGTGCACCCCGTCCCGTGCGTGTTGTCCGTGACCACCCTCAATGCGGTGAGCGTCGCCGTCCCGTCGTGGTCCGCCAGCACGTCCGTGGCGCGCGGCCCCGGCAGGTGACCGCCCTTGAGCAGCACGCGGGTGCCCAGCCGTCGGTACAGCTCCTGTGCCTGCTCGGTCTGCTGGGTGACCGTCCGCGCCTCCTCGCAGCCCAGCATCACCGCGGCCTCCGGGCCGTTGGGGGTCACGAGGTCGACCAGCGGGGCCAGGCGCAGCACGGCCTCGACGGCGTCGCGGTCCAGCAACCGCGCCCCGGCGGTCGACACCATCACCGGGTCGAGCACCACGGGGCAGTCCAGGACCTCCCCCACCAGGTCGGCCACCGCCTCTGCCACGGCCGCGCTGCCGAGCATGCCGATCTTCACCGCATCGACCTGCACGTCGTCCACCAGAGTGAGCACCTGGTCGCGCACGAACTCCGGCGGCACCGGGTGGATCCCGGTGACGCCCCGCGTGTTCTGTGCGGTGAGGGCCGTCAGCGCTGCGCAGCCGTAGGCACCGAGGGCGCTGAAGGTCTTGAGGTCGGCCTGGATGCCGGCGCCGCCCGAAGGGTCGGAGCCGGCGATGGACAGGACGGTCGGGGTGCTCACAGCTCCCCCTGCAGGGGCGACGCGGCCAGGGCCTCTCGCAGCTCCCGGGTGGCCGCCGGGACGTCCGCTGCGGCGCAGATCGCGCTGACCACCGCCACCCCCTCGACGCCCGACCCCGCGAGTTCGGCCAGTGTGTGGGCCTTCACGCCCCCGATCGCCACGGCCGGGTGGTGGCTGCGCCGGCGCAGGTCGGCCAGCCCCTCGGGCCCGATGGGGGGTGCGTGCCCATCCTTGGTGCCCGTCGCCCAGACCGGTCCCAGACCGATGTAGTCGAGTGTCGCCGGTGGCAGGGCGTTGGCGGCATCGACCTGCGCTGCGTCGTGGACGGAGAGGCCGATGATGGCCTCGGGGCCCAGCGCCGCGCGGGCCGCGGTCGGTGGGGTGTCCTCCTGACCGATGTGCACCCCATCGGCCCCGATGGGGTGCACCAGGTGCACCCGATCGTCGATGAGGAGGGGCACCCCGGTGCCCGCGAGCATCTCGACGAGCTGGCGCCCCAGGGCAACCACCTCCTCATCGGAGGCTGCCTTCTCCCGCAGCTGCACGCAGGTGACCCCGGCCGCGACGGCCCGCGCGACGACGTCGGCCAGGCCCCGTGACCCGGCCATGGCGCTGTCGGTGACCAGGTAGAGGGAGAGGTCCACTCGTGGTGGGCCCCCGGTTGCCGGGGTGGCGTGGGGGGAAGGGGTCCAGGTGGCGTGCTGCATGGCGACGTCCCTCCGCTCGCGTGAACGAGATCAGGTTCGACGGGTCTGTTCTCAGCCCCCTGGTGGGGCACCCCGCGTCGTCCTCCACCGTAACCTCTGGCCAGGGCGGGCACGACAGGGTGGAGACGGCGCTCCTACGCTGGCCGACATGCGTACACGAAACCTCGGGAACGACACGGTCGGGCGCCACCAGGTCGGCGCCATCGGCATGGGTCTGATGACGATGAGCCAGGACGGTGAGCCGCCGCGCCAGCAGCTGCTGGACACGGTGACCGCGGCCCTGGAGGCGGGCGTCACCCTGTTCGACACCGCCGACGCCTACGGGCAGGGCACCGCCGGCGAGCAGGCCATGGGGCAGAACGAGCGCCTCATCGCCGGCCTGCTGGACGAGCTGGGGGTGCGCTCCGAGGTCGTCCTGGCCACGAAGGCCGGCCACACCCGTGGCGAGGACGGCTCTTGGGGCCTGGACTCGCGTCCCGAGTACCTGCGCGAGGCGGCGGAGGCCAGCCTGGCGCGGCTCGGGGTGAAGCAGATCCAGCTGTGGCAGCACCACCGCCCGGACCCGGAGTGCGACTACCGCGCCACCATGGAGGCCCTGCGCGAGGTCGCGGACTCCGGGATCGTCGCGATGGTCGGCATCTCCAACGCGGACCCGGAGCAGATCCGCACCGCCCACGACGTGCTGGGCGACCGGCTCGTAAGCGTGCAGAACCAGTTCAGCCCGAAGTTCCGCAGCAGTGCGCGGGAGATCGAGGTCTGTACCGAGCTCGGCCTGGCCTTCCTGCCGTGGTCCCCACTGGGCGGCCTGAACGAGGCCAAGGAGCTGGCCGAGAAGCACCCGGCGTTCGCCGAGGTCGCCGACGAGCGGGGTGTGAGCCCCCAGCAGGTCGCCCTGGCCTGGGAGCTGGCGCAGTCCGAGGTGGTCATCCCCATCCCGGGCGCCAAGCGTCCGCAGTCGATCACCAACTCCGCCGCCGCAGCCGAGATCGACCTCACGGACCGCGAGCTGGAGCGCCTCGACGCGAGCTGAGCGGCCCACCGGTGGGCCACATGGAGCTGACACGCCCAAGGGCACCTGACACACCGTGTTCGGTAGGTCAGGTACCCCTTTGCTGTGTCAGTTCCCGCGGACCGATCCCCCCGGGCGTCAGAGCTGGACGGCCGCGGCCAGGGACTCGGGCGTGAGTTGCGCGAGCTCGTCGAGCAGCGCGGGCATCAGGCTCCCCGGCCCCCGGGAGAGCTCCGCAGCCCGCTCGGCCGCCACCGTGTAGGCGGCGGTGGCGGTCGCCGCGGCCAGCAAGGGGTCCTCGGTGCACGCGACGCACGCTGCCATCAGCGCCCCCAGGGCACATCCGGCGCCGGTCACCTGGGTGAGCCACGGGTGGCCGTGCCCCAGGAGGGCCAGTCGTCGCCCGTCCACGAGGTGGTCGACCGCCCCGCTGATGGCGACCGCTCCCCCGCTGCGCTCGACGAGACGGCAGGCGGCACGCACCGCGGACTCCGGGTGGTCGATGCTGTCCGCGCCCCGCCCGCCGCGACCCCCGGCCAGACCGATCACCTCCGAGGCGTTGCCCCGCACGATGGTGGGGCGCTTGGCCAGCAGCCCGGTCGCGATCCCGCTGCGCCACGGCAGTCCCCCGGCCCCGATGGGGTCGAGCACCCACGGCGTCCCGGACTCCCGCGCGCCGGTCACCGCCTCAGCGATCCCCTGCATCGACTCCTCGGTGGGCGTCCCCAGGTTCACCAGCACCGCTGAGGCGACCCCGGCGAAAGCTCGTGCCTCCCGGGGCGTGTCCACCATCGCGGGGGAGGCGCCGGCTGCCAGCAGGACGTTGGCGCTGAGAGTGGTGGCCACCCGGTTGGTCAGGCACTGCACCAGGGGCGAGCGCGTGCGCAGGGCGTCCCAGGTGGTGGCCAGCTGGGCGCGGGTGAGGTCGTGGCCCCGCAGGGCATGGGCGTGGGTCATGGTGCGACGTCCCTCCGCTCGCGTGAACGAGATCAGGTTCGACGGGTCTGCTCTCAGCCCCCGGTGGGGCACCCCGCGTCATCAGCCACCGTAGCGGCCGCCGCACCCTTCGCCAAGGAACGGCGGCCGACCCGAGGCCCATCCAACCGCTGGTTCAGACCGCGGGCATCCGCCGCACGATCAGCCAGTGCGCCACGGCCAGCAGGGCGGCCTGCGTCAGTTCGGTCCACAGGTTCGCGGCATCCCCGACCGCCCGGGCCTCGGTCCCCCCGACGGCCACGGGCGGCCACAGCACCGCCGCCACCACCTGGGGCACGTCCACCAACGACAGCCCCACGGGCAGCACGATCCACCACAGCGCCAGCACCACCAGGGCGAGGAACGCCCCGAAACGGACGAACAGCAGCGTGACCACCAGGGCCGTGAGGAGCAGGGTCACGCCGTTGGCCAGGTAGCCCCAGTCCAGCGAGCCGATGGAGGACCACGAGGGGCCGCCCGACCCACTGCCCGTCCGGGCGAAGCGCGCGGCGAGCAGCACCGCTGCCAGACCGGCCGCCCACGTGGCGAGCACGGTCACCACCGCGGCCCAGTGGCCGGCCCACACCGACCGCCGCGTGGCACCGGCGGCCAGCCACACCCGGGTGTACCCGGTGACCGTGGTGACGACCACCACGATGCCAGCGATGACCAGGACGAGCGCCAGGATCATGGCGCCCAGGCCCAGGGTGAACGACCCCGCATCGGACCACATGCCGCCGGCCTGGTCAGAGGTCTCCTGGCGGACGACGAAGAACCACAGCAACAGCAGTGCCACGGCGGCGAGGCCGACGGTCACCCCCAGGCCGATGGCCAGGTCCACGACCACGTGGCGCACGATCGATCGCGCCACGGCGAGCCACTGGGGCCGTCCGGTGGCGGGTCCGCCGGCCCGGCGGTCAACGGGTGCAGCACTCGTGCTCATGACGCTCCTCCTGACAGGTTCTCCAACACGTCGGTCAGCGAGGCCAGGCGGCCCCCGCCCCGGGTGTGCTCCTCGCGCAGCTCCCCCGCTGGGCCCGCAGCGACGACGCGACCCTCGTGCAGCACCACGACGTCCTCCATGACCTCCTCCACCTCGTCGAGCAGGTGGCTGGAGAGCACGATGGTGCGGGGCCGCTCGGCGTACTCCTCGAGGATCGCCTCGGTCAGGCGGCGGCGGGCCACGGCATCGAGGCCGATGTGGACCTCGTCCAGCAAGGTGACCTCCGCCAGGGAGGCCAGGGCGAGCGCCGCGGCGAACGCGGAGCGCTGGCCCGTCGACAGGCGGCTGGGGCGTCCGTCCAGGGGCACCTCCAACCGGTCGGCCACCCGCCTGAAGGCCGCCTCGTCCCAGTCCGGACGCAGCATCCGGTACAGGTCGAGCGTGGCAGCGATCCTCACGTCCTCGAGCACTCCCCCGGTGTGGCCCAGCAGGCAGACCCGGGAGGTGCGTGCGGCGTCCTCCCATACGGGTGCGCCGTCGACGAGGACCTGGCCCTCGGTGACGGGGCGCAGCGCGGCCACCGCCTGCAGCAGCGTGGTCTTGCCGGCGCCGTTGCGGCCGATGAGGCCGGTGATCACCCCGGGACGGAACGCGACGTCCACCCCATCGAGGGCGGTGGTCCGCCCGAATCGTTGGATGACGCCCTGGAGCGTCACCTCCCACCCGCCGGTCATGACGTCCTCCTGACGTGGTCGATGATGGCCGCGGCCTCGATGCCGAGAGCCCGCGCCTCCGCGAGGGCCGGGTCGAGCACCTCGGTCCAGTAGGTGGAACGGCGGGCCGCGACGACGCGCTCCCGCGCGCCCTGGCTGACGTACATGCCCACCCCGCGTCGCTTGTGCACGACTCCCTCGTCGACCAGCAGGGCCATGGCCCGGTTGGCCGTGGCCGGGTTGATGCGGTAGGTCGTGGCGTACTGCGTCGTGGACATGACCTGGTCCCCCTCCCCGAGCTCGCCCGTGGCGACGTCCCGTCGGATCTGTTCGGCGATCTGGAGGTAGATCGGCGAGCGGTCGTCGAACTCGTGCACACCGACCTCCTCGTTAGTTAGTTACTTGACTAACTAACCATTGAGGATGGGTGGCTGTCAACACGTGGTGGTCGCCCGAAAACGGGGTGCCCCTGCCCAGACCGGCGGGATACGGTCCCGCCATGCCCCACCTGGAACTGCACGACATCGAGTACTGGCTGCCCGACGGCCGGCCCCTGCTGGGCGGCGTGGGCTTCCGCGTGGGCGACAGGCACCGCACCGCCCTGGTGGGGCCGAACGGCACCGGCAAGACCACCCTGATGCGGATCCTCTCCGGCGAGATCACCGACTTCGAGGGGCAGGTCACCGCATCGGGCAGTGTCGCGCTGATGCCGCAGTTCATCGGGCGGGTGCGCGACGACTCCACCGTGCGCGACCTGTTGCTGGGCGTCGCCCCGACCCCGCTGCGCGATGCGGGCCGGGCCGTGGACGCCGCCGAGCTGCGCATCATGGAGGTCGACGACGAGGCCGCCCAGATGGACTACGCGCAGGCGCTGGTCGACTGGGGCGATGTCGGTGGCTACGACTACGAGACCCAGGTGTGGGACGAGGTCACCCTCGCCGCGCTGGGAGTCCCCTTCGAGAAGGCTCAGTTCCGGGCGGTGAACACCCTCTCCGGCGGTGAGCAGAAGCGTGTGGTGCTCGAGGCGCTGCTGCGCGGGCCGGCGCAGATCCTGCTGCTGGACGAGCCGGACAACTACCTGGACGTCCCCGGCAAGCGGTGGCTGGAGCAACGGCTGCGCGACTGCGGCAAGTCGGTGCTGTTCATCAGCCACGACCGCGAGCTGCTCAGCGAGGTGGCCACCCACGTGGTGACCCTGGAGCCGCACGCCGCGGGGGCCACCGCCTGGACGCACGCCGGCTCGTTCGCCACTTGGCACGACGCCCGCGAGGCCCGCAACGCCGCCCTGGAGGAGCACCTACGCCGGTGGGAGGAGGAGCACGCCAAGCTCAAGGCCTTGGTGCTGCGGCTGAAGGTCAAGGCCGAGTACAACGACGGCATGGCCCCGCGCTACCGGGCGGCGCAGACGCGTCTGGCGAAGTTCGAGGAGGCCGGCCCGCCGGAGAAGGTCGCCACCACGCAGAACGTGCGCATGCGGCTGCGCGGCGGTCGCACGGCCAAACGCGCCGTGGTCACCGAGCAGCTCGAACTGCGGGTCCCCGCCCTCGATGGGGGTGGGCAGGCCACGCTGATGCAGCCCTTCGACCTGGAGGTCTGGTTCGGCGAGCGCGTGGCGGTGCTGGGCTCCAACGGGTCCGGCAAGAGCCACTTCCTGCGCCTGCTGGCCGGCGGTGGGTCCGACCCGGAGCCGGAGCACCGCCCTGTCGGCGACGTGACCCCTCCCCCGGTGGACCACCGCGGCGTCGCCCGGTTGGGCTCCCGGGTGCGCCCCGGCTGGTTCGCCCAGACGCAGGACCATCCGGGCCTGGTGGGCCGGACGCTGCTGGAGATCCTGCACCGCGGCGACGAGCACCGGGACGGGATGGGGCGCGAGCAGGCGGCGAAGACGCTGGACCGCTACGGCCTGGCCGGTGCCTCGGAGCGGGGCTACGACCAGCTCTCCGGTGGCCAGCAGGCGCGCTTCGGCATCCTGCTGCTGGAGCTCTCCGGAGCCACCCTGCTGCTGCTCGACGAGCCGACGGACAACCTGGACCTGCACTCCGCCGAGGCGCTGCAGGACGCGCTGGAGCCGTTCGAGGGCACCGTGCTGGCCGTGACCCACGACCGGTGGTTCGCCCGCACCTTCGACCGCTTCCTGGTCTTCACCTCCGACGGCGTGGTGGTGGAGACCCCCGAGGCCGTCTGGGACGAGGAGCGGGTGCGCCGCCGGCGCTGAGCGCCCTCAGGCGCGCTGCACGCCCGCGGCGAGCAGCGCCTCATCGACCATCGGGGCGATGCGGGGCTGCATCTTGGTCTCGCCCTTGGCCATCGAGGAGAGCGAGCCCGTCCACGAGCCGTCGGCAGTGGTGGGCTGGCCGACCCAGACGGTCCGGGCGAGCTCGAGCTGCGCCAGGGCGGGGTCCTGCTGGGCGGCCTTCTGCGCCTCGATGACCTCCGTGGCCTGGGCGTCGGTGAAGTCCTCGCTCTTGGCGGCCCCGACCGCGCCGAGCATCCATTTGCCCCACGGCCCGTGCAACTCGTTCACCTTCAGGACCCGGGAGACCTTCGTGCGCACCTGGTCGGCGGGGACGTCGGCCACGACGCGGTCCGCGGAGGCCAGCACGATGCGCCCCGGGCTGATGGTGAGGATCACCGGGGTGCTGCGCTGGGTCATGACCTTCTCGAACAGGAACATGCCGATCTTCAGGGGCGTCCCCGACTGCGGTGCGTTCACGTGGTCCTCCGGGGCTGCGTGTGCTGGGCGACGTCCGCCCCGTTCACTGTCCCTCGCAAGGTAGCAACCCGGCAAGGCCGCCACCTCCGCCGCGGGAATGACGGCGGACGCCGGGCGCCAGCACCGAGGACGCACCCGGTCGCGGAACACGGCATCATGGGGGCAGCACCGCGCCCACCCGACGCACTGGAGGACCCATGAGCCTGGAATCAGGCCTGCACGCCCGCTTCGCGCAAGCCTTCGGCGAGGTGGCCGACCAGGTGACCGACTGGGACGCCCCCACCCCCGTCAAGGAGTGGCGCGCGCGCGACATCGTGGAGCACCTCATCGACTGGTACGAGTCCGTCCTGGAGGGCTGGGTCGACATGGACCTGCCCGACCGCGACCCGCAGGACGGCCCGGCCACGGCGTGGCACAAGCGCACGGCCGACGTCCAGGAGCTGCTCGACGACAGCGAGCGCAGCACCATCGAGCTGGCCAACGGCCCGTTCTCCGGGCAGACCATCGCGGAGATGACCGGCGAGCTCTACGTCTCGGACGTCTTCATGCACACCTGGGACCTCGCCCGCTCCGCCGGCGTGGAGGCAGACCTCGACCCCGAGTACGCCGAGCAGATGCTCGAGGGGATGCTCCCCATCGAGACGATGCTGCGACAGTCCGGTCAGTACGGCCCCGCGGTCGAGACCGACAGCGAAGACCCGGTGGAGCGCCTCATGGCCTTCATCGGCCGTGACGTGCACGCCTGGACCGCACGCGCCTGATCACCGCCCGACCCCGGCTCAGGCCACCAGCGCCAGGTCCGCGTACACGCCGTCGCGCGCCAGCAGCTCGGCGTGGGTGCCCCGCTCGGCCACCCGCCCCTCGGCGAGCACCACGATCTGGTCGGCGGCCTCCACGGTGGACAGCCGGTGGGCGATGGTGATCGTGGTCCGCCCCCGGGAGACCGTGTCCAGGGCCTGCTGCAGCGCCCGCTCGGTCGCGTTGTCCAAGGCGCTGGTCGCCTCGTCGAGCACCAGCACCGGCGGGTCGCGCAGGATCGTCCGCGCGATGGCCAGGCGCTGCTGCTCGCCCCCGGAGAAGCGGTAGCCACGAGAGCCCACCAGCGTGTCCAGCCCGTCCGGCAGCCCCGCGACCAGGTCGGCCACCTGGGCCGCGCCGAGCGCCCGCCACAGGTCCACCTCGGTCGCCTCGGGTGCCGCCCGCAGCAGGTTCTCCCGGATGCTGGCGTGCACGAGGTAGGTCTCCTGGCTCACCACCCCGACGATGCGGGCGAGCACCTCCGGGTCGAGCTCGCGGACGTCCACCCCGTCGATCGTGATGCGGCCGGCGGCGGGGTCGTACAGGCGCGAGACGAGGGCCGCGAGGGTCGACTTGCCCGACCCGGTGTGCCCCACCAGCGCCAGCGAGCTGCCGGCAGGGACCTCGACCGAGACCTCACGCAAGGCGTCGCGGCCGCTGCCCGCGTAGCGGAAGCTCACCGCATCGAGCCGGACGTCACCGCGCACGGCGGTGGGGTCGAGCGGCACGGGGTCGGCCGGCGGGACCACGTCGGGCTCCAGGTCGAGGTACTCGAAGACGCGGCTGAACAGCGCCATCGAGCTCACCCACTGCGCGCCGACGTTCAGCAGCCCCATGAGCGGACGGAAGATCCCCGCCTGGAGCGTGGTGAACGCGATGAGCGTGCCGATCGTCATGCCCCCGGAGGTCGCGGGGAGACCCGCCGCCAGGTAGATGGCCGCGGGGATGGCGGCGAAGACGATCTGCATGGTCGCCATCCGCCAGCGGCCCGCCAGCTGGGCGCGCATCTCGAGGTCGATGAGGCCGTGGCTCACCTCGTCGAAGCGCGCGGCGTCCTGCCGGGTGGTGCCCAGGGTCTTGGCCAGCCGCACCCCGCTGACGCTCAACCCCTCCTCGATGCGGACGTGCAGGTCCGCCAGCGCCGCCTGCTGCTGGGAGGTGATCTCCCGCCGCAGCAGGGCGACCTTGCGCGTGAGCCAGATGGCCGGCGGCACGACCACCAGCGAGATGAGGGAGAGCCGCCAGGAGAGCGCGAGCATGGCCACCATCGTCGCCACGGCCGTGGTGACGTTGCTGGCGGTGGAGGTGGCCGTGGTGGTCACGACGCCCTGCATGCCGCCGACGTCGTTGATGAGGCGCGACTGCACCTCGCCGGCGCGGGCGCGGGTGAAGAACGAGAACGACTGGCCCTGCAGGTGGGCGAACAGCCGCGAGCGCAGGGTGTGCATGACCTCCTGGCCCACCTGCGCGGCCATCCAGGTCTGCACCACCCCGAGCATGGCCGTGACGGCGGCGACGCCCACCATGCCGCCGACCACGAGGAGAAGCAGGCGCACGTCCTGCTGCGGGATCGCGACGTCCACGGCCTCACGCACCAGGAAGGGCTGGGCCATCGCCACCGCCGAGGTGAGCACGATGATGGCGGTGACCACGGCCAGAGTGCGGCCGTGGGGGCGGAAGAGCGCGACCACGCGCCCGTACTCCACGGGCCGCTGCGCGAGCTGGGCGCGGTCGGCGCGGCTGATCTTCTGCGGTCCGCGGCGCCCGGGGCCACCACCGCCGGTGGGGCCCATCGCGTGCATGGGGGTGACCGTCACGGGCATCCCTCCGTTCCTGAATTGCTGAGGCTGACTCAGTATGAGGCAACATCAGCATCGGCGCTAGCATTCCCCCATGACCACCCCTCGCGATGCAGAGCCCGTCCCCCCGCGGGCGCGCCCCGGCACCGGCCCCGACAGCCCGGATGCCCTGGGGGAGGTCTTCCTGAGCACCTCCCGGCGCCTGCGCCACCACATCGCCCACTCGTTGGCGCCCACAGGCATGGTGCCCCACCACGCCCGGGCGCTGCGCATCGTCGACCGGGACGGCCCGATGCGGCTGGGCGAGCTCGCCGCGGCCCTGCACGTGGTGCCCCGCAGCGTCACCGACGTGGTGGACGCCCTCGCTGATGCCGGGTGGGTCACCCGCACCCCGGACCCGGCCGACCGGCGGGCGACCGTCATCACCACCACCGCCGCGGGGCGGGCCCGGGCCCGCGAGGTCGAGCAGGTGCGCCGGGCGGCCGGCGACGACTTCTTCGCGAGCCTGCCCGCGGCCGACCGGGCCACGCTGCGGCGCATCCTGCAGGCGCTGGGCGAGGAGGCATGATGGGGGCCGTGTCCCGCGTGAGCTCGTCCCGCGCGCCGGCCCCGCACTTCGCCGCCCCCACCGAGAAGGCGGTGCACAACTTCTCGCTCTACTCGCTGGTGTCGGTGGGCTTCGTCCTGGCGTCCTTCCTACTGCTCGACGGCGCGATGCTCTGGGTCGGCCTACCCACCCTGCGGTGGGTGGGCATCCCGCTGCTGCTGGTCTTCTTCGTCCTGGGGCTGGCACTGACCCGGGGCGCGCTGCCCCTGGGGTCCGGTGAACAGGACAGCCCGGCCGCCGCACCCTGGTGGATGGTCCTGGCCACCACCGGCGTGGCCACGGCGCTGGCCGGGCTGCAGGTCTGGCAGGAACCGGCGTCGGGCGCCAGCATGAGCGCGTACACGATGCTCGTCCTGAGCATGGTGCTGGGCCTGTCCGTGCGCATCCGGCCGGCGAGCCTGCTCACGGCGCTGGCGGCGGGAGTGGTGACCTTGGTGGTCGCCGCCCGTCACCCGGAGCACGCCGTCGTGGTCGCACCGGGCATGCTCCTGGGGTTCGTCGGGCTGGCCATCGGCTACTTCAGCGCGTGGTCCATGGAGGTGGTGCGTCAGCAGGCCCGCAGCCGCCACCTGCTGGCCGACCTCGCCGTCGCCGAGGAGCGCCTGCGCTTCAGCCGCGACCTGCACGACACCTTCGGCCGCACGCTCTCGGTGGTCTCCCTCAAGGCCGAGCTGGGGGCCGAGCTGGCGCGCCGCGGGCGCACCGAGGAGGCCGCGGCGGAGATGGACGGGGTGCGGCAGGTGACGCAGGAGGGCGCGGCCGAGGTGCGGCGCGTCGTGAGCGGGTACCGGAACCTCGACCCGGCAGCGGAGTGGGCCGGCGCCCGGGCGGTGCTCCGCGCAGCCGGCATCGAGGTGGAGGCCACCGGCAAGGAGCTCCTGGAGCGGTGCGCCGCCTGGTCCGACACCGCCCGGGAGGCCGTGGCCTGGACCCTCCGCGAGGCCGTCACCAACATCCTGCGCCACTCCGACGCCCGGCAGGTGCAGCTGGCGCTCGGCGAGCACGACGGCTGGGTGGAGGTCGAGGTCGCCAACGACGGTGGCCACCCCGCCGTCCCGGGACACCGGGGCACCGGCCTGCAGGGCCTGCAGGACCGCGTCACCGCCGCCGGCGGGCACCTCCACCACGAGTCCACCAACGGCAGGTTCGTCCTGACCGCCTCCATCCCCAGTCAGGAGATCCCGTGACCGACAGCCCCATCCGCATCCTGTTGGTCGAGGACGAGACGCTGATCCGCGAGGCCCTCGCCTCCCTGCTGGCCCTGGAGGACGACCTCGAGGTGGTCGTCCGCGCCGGCTCGGTGGCCGAGGCGAAGGCCGTGCTGCGCTCCACCGAGGTGGACGTCGCCCTGCTGGACCTGCAGCTGCCGGACGGCGACGGCATCGACCTCGCGGTGCACCTGGGTGAGGTGCAGCCGCAGGCGGCGAGCCTCATCATCACCAGCCACGGGCGCCCCGGGTACCTGAAGCGGGCGCTGGAGTCCGGCGTCCGGGGGTTCCTGCCCAAGACGGTGGGACGCCGGGCGCTCGGCGAGGCGGTGCGGACCCTCGCGGAGGGGGCCGGTACGTGGACCAGGAGCTGGCGGCCGACGCCCTGGCCGCTGGCGCCTCCCCGCTCAGCGCCCGGGAGGCCGACGTGCTGGAGCTCTCGGCCGACGCCGCGCCGGTGGAGGAGATCGCCCAGCGGGCCCACCTGTCGGCCGGCACGGTGCGCAACTACCTGTCGGCGGCCGTGGCGAAGACCGGCACCTCCAACCGGCACGAGGCCGCGCGGGTCGCCCGGTCCAAGGGCTGGATCTGAGGGCATCCCGCCGGTTCGGCGCGGCCCGTATGACATCCGTCATCCCGAGGGGGTGAGCTCCGGGCAGTGCTTCGGTGGCCGGACTCACCGGGTGCGCGGCCACATCGGGGGCAGGGTGGAGTCATCAGCCAGACCACTCCCCCGGAGGACACCATGTTCGAGAGCCTGCAGAACTTCACCGACAGCCTGCCGGAGGCCCTGCAGTGGGCCGGCGTGGCGCTGATCAGTGCCATCCCCTTCGTGGAGAGCTACTTCGGCTCCACGATCGGCATCCTGGCCGGGATGCACCCGGCCGTGGCCATCCCCGCCGCGATCGTGGGGAACATCGTCTCGATGGTGGTGATCGTCTCGCTGGCAGGCAAGGGCCGCGACCTGGCCGTCGGCGAGAAGGAGGACTCGCCGCGGCGGGCCAAGCTGCGCCGGACCTTCGACCGCTGGGGCGTTCCCGGTGTCTCGTTGCTGGGCCAGACCCTGCTGCCCAGCCAGATCACCTCGGCCATGATGGTCGGCTTCGGCGCGGACCGCCGGCAGGTCATCCTCTGGCAGTGCCTGAGCATCGTGCTCTGGGGCGTGGCCTTCGGGATGCTCGCCGCCGCGGGCGTGCAGTTCATCCGCTGAGTCGACGGTGCCACGGCGCCGCACCGGTGGAGGGGCCGGGGCGGCGCCAGGGCCTCAGTCGTTGCGGACCTCCAGGCCGTCCAGGCTGTGCGGGTGCTCGTCGATGGCCTGCACGGCCTCGGTGAACGGGCGCTCCACGTCCCGGCGCTGGTCCAGGTGGATGCCGGCGATCATGCACCGCACCGACCCACCGGCCAGCTCGATGGTGGGGATGTCCACCGCAACGATGCGGCAGGACTCCTCGATGGCGGCCACCTGGGCGTCCGTGAGCGAACGCAGCGCCCGGGCCGACATGGCCATGATCCGCTCCGGGTTGCCCTCTCCGTCCTTGCCCATCAGCTCGATGGCGTTGCCGGCGAACTCCCGCACCTGCTCCTCGGTGATCTCCACGATCTTGCGCCCGTTCACCGTGAGGCGCTCCCCCACGGCCCAGCGACGCTGCTCGTCGGCGATCATGTCCAGGGCGAACAGGGCCACGTCCGTACCGATCGTCGCGATGACGTTGGTGTGGTAGACCGGCACGCCGGCGGAGTCGACGGCGTCGAAGGCCATCGGCTCGTAGTTGAAGTCCGCACAGAAGCGCTCCAGCACCGTGGTGTCCGCCCGGTGGCTGCGCGCCGTGTAGGCGACCCGCGAGACGTGGTCGAGCACCATGGCGCCGGTGCCCTCCAGGAAGATGCCGTCGGGCTCCAGGCCGGAGTAGTCCACCACCGTCTGCACGCGGTAGGTGCTCTTCAGCATCTCCAGCACGTCGGTGCGGCGCTCCAGGCGCCGGTTGGAGGCGTACATCGGGTAGACCGCCACGTACCCCCCGGCGTGGGTGGAGACCCAGTTGTTCGGGAAGACGCTGTCGGGACGGGTCTGCTCGTCGTCCTCGAAGACGTGGACGGTCACGCCGGCCTCACGCAGGGCGTCGGCGAGCGCGTCCATCTCGGCGATCGCCCGCCGCGAGACCTCGGCGGGCTCCGTGCCCGCCTCCACCTCGGACTGGAAGGCGTTGTCCGCCGCCGTCGAGGGGTTGGGCGTGAAGTTCAGCGCGCGGATGAGGATGACGCTGGAGGGGGCCTGTGCACTCATGGGGCGAAACCTACCCACCCTCGGGCCGGCGGCCCAGCCGGGTCCGGGGCGCGTGCACCCGAGCGGCTGGGCCGTGGCCGGCGCCGTGGGCTCTCAGACGTTGTCGCCGCCGGTGTCCTGACGCACGCTGCCCTGCTGGGCATCGGCCTCGTCCTGGGCGTCACCCCACTGCCACTGGGCGACCTCGGGCAGGTCCTCCCCGTGCTCGTAGGCGTGGGCACGGGCCTGCAGTCGCTTGTCCTCCATGCGCTGGCGGAGCCGGGCGTAGCGCGAACCCAGGGCCGGCACGCGGTCGATGACGTCGACCACCAGCTGGTAGCGGTCCAGCTGGTTGCGCATCACCATGTCGAAGGGCGTGGTGGTGGTGCCCTCCTCGGTGTACCCGCGCACGTGGAAGTGTGATGCGGTGTCGTGCCGGTAGACCAGGCGGTGGATCAGCCACGGGTAGCCGTGGTACCCGAAGACCACGGGTGTGCCGGCGGGGAAAAGGGTGTGGAACTGCGTCTCGGACAGCCCGTGCGGGTGGGCCTTCTCGTCCTGCAGGCGCATCAGGTCCACCACGTTCACGACCCGGAAGGTCAGCCCCGGCACCTCCTCGCGCAGGATCTTCGCGGCCGCCAGGACCTCGATGGTGGGGATGTCGCCCGCGCAGCCCAGCACCACGTCGGGGTCGTCACCGTCGGACTCCGTCCCGGCCCACGGCCAAATGCCGATGCCGCGCACGCAGTGGGCGATCGCCTCCTCCATCGTCAACCACGTGGGGTTCGGCTGCTTGCCGGCCACCACCACGTTGACGTACTGCCGGGAGCGCAGGCAGTGGTCCACCGTCGAGAGCAGGGTGTTCGCGTCCGGCGGCAGGTACACCCGCACGATCTCCGCCTTCTTGTTGACCACGTGGTCGATGAACCCGGGGTCCTGGTGGGAGAAGCCGTTGTGGTCCTGCCGCCACACGTGCGAGGAGAGCAGGTAGTTCAACGAGGCCAGCGGGCGCCGCCACTCGAGCTGGTTGGTGACCTTGTACCACTTGGCGTGCTGGTTCACCATCGAGTCGACGATGTGGACGAAGGCCTCGTAGGAGTTCAGCATCCCGTGGCGCCCGGTGAGCAGGTAACCCTCCAGCCACCCCTGGCACTGGTGCTCCGAGAGCATCTCCAGCACCCGCCCGGCGCGCGCCATCGGGTCCTCGGCGTCGCTCGGGTGGTACTCGGCGTTCCACTGCTTGTCGGTGACCTCGTACACGGCCTGCAGGCGGTTCGACGCCGTCTCGTCCGGCCCGAACAGGCGGAAGGTCTCGGGGTTCCTGCGCATCACCTCCCGCAGGTAGCCCCCCAGCACGCTCGTCGCCTCCGAGAAGGGCTGGCCGGGTGAGGTCAGCTCGACGGCGTGGTCGCGGAAGTCCGGCAGCATCAGGTCGCGCAGCACGCTGCCGCCGTTGGTGATGGGGTTGGCCGACATGCGCTTCTCGCCCTGCGGCGCCATCGCGGCGATCTCGGGCAACAGGGCGCCGTCCTGGGCGAAGAGCTCCTCCGGCCGGTACGAGCGCAGCCAGTTCGCGAGGACCTCCAGGTGCTCGGGGGTGTCACGGGCGTTGGCCAGCGGCACCTGGTGCGAGCGCCAGTGACCCTCGGTCTGCTTGCCATCCACCTGCTCGGGGCCGGTCCACCCCTTGGGGGTGCGGAACACGATCATCGGCCAGGCTGGGCGCGGCGAGTCCGGCCCCGCATCGGCCTTGATCTGCGCGATGAGGTCGAGCGCCTCGTCCAGCACGGCGGCGAACCGGCGGTGGACGGAGAGCTCGTCCTCGTCGTCGAACCCGGCGGTGAACAGCAGCGGCGTGTGGCCGTAGCCCCGCATCAGGGAGACGAGCTCCTCCTCGGGGATGCGGGCCAGCACCGTCGGGTTGGCGATCTTGTACCCGTTGAGGTGCAGCACCGGCAGGACCACCCCGTCGTGCTGCGGGTCCGAGAACTTGTTCGCGTGCCAGGAGGTCGCCAGCGGCCCGGTCTCGGCCTCCCCGTCACCGACGACCGTGAAGGCGATCTGGTCGGGGTTGTCCAGCATCGCCCCGTAGGCGTGCGAGAGCGAATACCCCAGCTCCCCGCCCTCGTGGATCGACCCCGGGACCTCCGGCGCCACGTGGGAGGGGATGCCGCCGGGGAAGGAGAACTGCTTGCACAGGCGCTGCAGCCCGTCGAGGTCCTGCCCCACGTCGGGGTAGGTCTCGGTCCAGGTGCCCTCGAGGTAGGTGGCGGCCACCAGACCCGGTCCGCCGTGGCCGGGCCCGGTGACGTAGCACGCGTTCAGGCCCCGCTGGCGGATGGCGCGGTTGAAGTGCGCGTAGAGGAAGGTCAGGCCCGGGGTGGTGCCCCAGTGGCCCAGCAGGCGGGGCTTCACGTGCTCGGGCGCGAGCTCCTCCCGCAGCAGCGGGTTGTCCAGCAGGTAGATCTGCCCCACGGAGAGGTAGTTCGCCGCGCGCCACCACGCGTGCAGGCGGCGGGCCTCCTCGTCGTCCAGGGGCGTGGCGGGGTCATCGGGCCAGGCGGGGACGGTGATCATCGGCACTCCCGGTGCGGGTGGTTCGGCTGTTGGCGGGTGTCAGCGCTTCTCGGCGAGCAGGTCCTGGTAGTCGGGGTGCTCGCTGATCCAGTTCTCCACGTACGGGCAGGTCGGGATCACCGACAGCCCCTTGGAGCGGGCGTCGTCCAGGGCCGTGCGCACCACCTGCCCGGCGATGCCCTGGCCCTGGTGGCCCGCATCGGTCTCGGTGTGGGTGATCTCCATGGTCTGTCCCGCCAGGCGGTAGTCGGCCAGACCCACGACCTCGCCGTCGAGCAGGGCCTCGTAGCGGCTGGTCTCGGGATTGCTGCGGATGGTCACCTCGGACATGGGTCCTCCTGCGGAAGTCGGTTGGTCCGGCACCGGGTGCTCCCGGCCCCGTCCAGCCTAGGGGCGATCACGGCCGACCGCGCGTCATCCACTGTCCGGGCTCGGGCAGCACCTGCCAGCCGTACCGCTCGTACAGCCCGTGGGCGTCATGCGTGGCCAGGACGATGCGGTTGAGACCCATCGGCTCGCACTCGGCCAGCATCCCCTGGACCAGCTGGTGGGAGATGCCCTGCCCGCGCACGGCCGGGTCGACGTACACATCACACAGCCAGGCGAAGGTGGTGTGGTCGGTGACCAGCCGGGCGTAACCGACCTGCTGTCCGTCCTCGTCGTAGGCGCCGAGGTTGAGCGAGTGGGCGATGGTGGACTCCACCGTCTCCCGCGACCGCCCCCGTGCCCAGTAGGTGTCGGTCGACAGCCAGTGGTGGATGCGGTCGACGTCGAGCAGCGCCGGGTCCGTGGAGAGCGTCACTGTGATCATGGGCACCATCCTGTCAGCGCACGTGGCGCTCCCCCACCTCGCGCAGGCGACGACGCTGCTGGGCGGCCGCCCCCGCATCGGACCCACGCCCTCGCTCCTCCAGGTGGGCCGCGACGCGTTCCCGGTGCTCGGTCGGCTTCTCGTCGTCGTACTTGAACGAGGCCACCACCTCCCGCACCGGCAGGCGCAGGGCGCGGATGGCCGGCAGCATCCGGGCGTAGGGACCGTCGGTGGGCGAGACCTCGGCGTGGCCCCCGTCGGGCTGCAGGTCGGCGAACTGCCAGGTGAGCACCTCGGCGATGCCGGCGGGGTCGTCCACCACCTGCACGCCGCAGCGGAACTGCACGCTGGCGTAGTAGCTGGTCGGCACCCCCTCGGCCGGGGGCACGCCGGGCTTCGCGCGCCAGTCGTTGCGCACGTAGGCGCTGTCGCCGGTGACCACGAAGCGCACCTCGGTGGCGGCCTCCAGGTGCTTCCAGACGGGGTTGACCCGTGCCAGGTGCAGCACGACCTCGTCCCCGGTCAGGGTCGCGTGCGCCGGCACCACCAGCGGTGCCCCCGCGGGGTCGGTGTTGTTGACCGCAAGCGCCCCGAACATCTCGGGGCCCTCCAGCCAGGTCCGCCACTCGGCGGCGTCCACGGGGGCGTTCTCGGGGAAGACCAGCATCAGGCGGCGCTCCTCGTGACGAGGCGACGGGCGGTGCGGATGTCCGGGCCCAGCCGGCCCAGGCGGAGGATGAGGTCGTCGGCGGCGGCGGTGAGCTCCGCATCGGTCAGGGGGTCCAGCGCGTCGAGGATGAACAGCGCCGCGGTGGTGCCCTCGTGCAGGGCGGTGCGGGGGCCCTGGCGCCAGTTCCAGCGGCGGCAGGTGACGCCCGCGTCGTCGCACCACACCACCTCGCCGGGGCGTGGGTGCTCCACGGCCTCCTCGCCACCGGAGACCACGGTGAACGGCTCGTCGCCGGTGGCCCGCACCAGGCGGGCGGTGCCGGCGTAGCGGTCGAGATCCTCACCACCCAGCGGCATGCCGTGCAGCACCGAGACCGCGTTGTACAGGTCGGTGAGCCGGTTGACGCGCGGGAGGCCGTCGGCGGCCGCGCGGCGGAGCAGGGACTCCAAGCTGTTGCGCGTGCGCTGCGGCTTGGCCCCGAACGCACGGTAGGCCCCGCGCCAGGCGGCGACCAGGGGCAGTTCCTCCACCGGCGCGGCGGACAGCTGCTCGGCCGCGTGCGCGTCGGCGCGGGCGAGGAGCTCCTCGGCCTCGGCGTCGGTGCCGCCGGGCTCGATGCCGTCGACCGCCACCAGCATGGCCCGGTAGTCCGGGCGCAGGGCGAACACGTCGTCGTCCACGGAGCACTGCTCGAGGAAGGCCTGCAGCTCGGTCTGGTCGCGCACGGGGTTCCTCCTGGGTCGCGGGGGCCTGCGGGCGCGGGCCCGGTGGGGCGCCGGCCCGATGGCGCGGGCTCACCCCATCCTCCCCGGCGCGGCCCTGCACCCGCCACACTGGGGTGATGACGACCCTCGCGGACTTCTCCGCCACCGCGCTCGATGGCACCGACCAGTCCCTCGCGCAGTACGCCGGACAGGTGGCCCTCGTGGTCAACACCGCCAGCAAGTGCGGGTTCACCCCGCAGTACCGGGGCCTCGAGGAGCTCTACCAGCAGCACCGGGACGCCGGGTTCGTGGTGCTCGGGTTCCCGTGCAACCAGTTCGCGCACCAGGAGCCGGGCAGCGCGGAGGAGATCGCGGACTTCTGCTCGGTGAACTACGGCGTGAGCTTCCCGATGTTCGCCAGGGTGGACGTCAACGGTGCCGGTGCGCACCCCCTGTGGCGCTGGCTCAAGCAGGAGAAGGGCGGTCTGGGGGTGAGCACCGTCAAGTGGAACTTCACCAAGTTCCTGGTGGGGAGGGACGGCCGCGTGATCCGGCGCTACGGCCCCGCGACCGCGCCGGCACGGATCGGGGCCGACATCGAGCGGGCCCTGGCGACCTGAGCCCCGCCCACACCAGAGCCGCCCCGGGCCGGTGGCCCGAGGCGGCTGGAGGGGCAGCGCGTCAGCAGGCGACGGACTTGATGCTGTCCTTGGTGCTCTTGTCGGTGTACTTGCAGGTGTCCACCAGCGAGCCGGCACGGTTGCGGAGGGTGGCGGTGTCGCCGGTGTTGTTCCACACGTAGCTGGTCTTGCCCCAGTAGCGGTGGCCGGGTGTGGTGGCCCCGCGGGCGTTGGTGTTCGTGCCCTTGCCGGTGTGGATGCGGACCGTTCCCTTGGCCGGGATGGTGGTGGTGGGCAGCGTGTAGCGGAAGCCCGTGGCGTCCTTCACGGTCCAGCCGGTGACGGTGCGGGACACCGAGGTGGTGTTCTTCAGGACGATGTACTCCGCGTTGAGGCTGCGGGTGGAGTAGTCGTCCTTGGTGGCCCCGAAGGAGTCGTAGACGATCTGGCTGATCATGACGGCGGGAAGGGCCTCGGCGGCTGGGGCGATGAGCATGGCAGGGGCCAGGAGAGCGGCCGAGGTAAGGCCCCCCAACATGCGAGAGTGACGGTTCACGTACCCAGTCTGCCCTACGGCGGGCCCCCCGGCGACCAGGAACGGTCAGGCCGCCCGGGTGCCGCCGGCGTCCACGATGCCGCGGGCTGTCGCGTCGTCGGCGCACACCCCCATCGGGGAAGGTGCGCGGACACCCCCCCCGCCCGGATGAGGGGGGCTGGCAGAGTGACCGGCACGCACCCCTGCCGGGGCGCGCCGGCCCGGGTGGCCCGTGCGACCGACAGGGGCCGGACGACAGGAGGATCCGCATGGGGCGGATGGGTGGCGTGACGGAAGGCGACGGGTCGGAGCTGACGCCGGTGACGGGGTGGCAGTCGCTGTGGCGGGGGCAGTACCTCACCACCACGCACGGTCACGAGTACGCGCTGGACGTGGACTTCTTCGACGTTGGGGAGAAGCTGCACCTGTACCGCGATGGCCGCCAGGTGGCCGTGGGGCGCACCCAGGCGGTGTTCTTCTCGCTGACGGTGCTGCTGGTGGCCCTGGGGCTCGAGCTGCCGCAGCTGCTGCAGGCGTTCACGCGAGCGGACTGGTGGCAGGAGCTCACCGGGTGGACCTTCCGCTCCCCCATCGAGCTGCCCGAGCAGGTGAACACCGGCCTGTCCCTGGCCGGGGTGCTGGCGGGCCTGGAGCGCGCCCTGCGGATGCAGCACAACGCCCTGCTGGACGAGTGAGCGAGGGGCGTCCCGGCACCAGGTCCCACGCCCTCCCCGGCTGACGGAGGGGGTCGACAGGCCCTCGCACCCGCCCTAATGTGGACGGTGTTCACATATCTCGAGGTCCGTCATCGGACGACCCACCGGAGGCGCCCATGCGCATCATCGTCACGCAGAACATCACGTTGGAGGGCCGCGCGTCCTCGGGCGGGGTCACGGACACCGCCCCGGAGGTCGCCGAGGCCGTGCCGTCCGGCGGCGCCGCATGAGCGCGCTGACCGAGCGCGTGCAGCAGGTGATCGACGCCAGCACGATCCCCGGCGCGGTCACGCTGGTCGCCCGCGGCGGGGACGTCCGCATCGCGGCCCAGGGGGCGATGGCCCACGGTGGTGCGCCGATGCCCGAGGACGCGATCTTCCGCATCATGTCCATGACCAAGCCGGTGCTCACGGTCGCGACCCTGCGCATGGTGCAGTCCGGCCGGCTGGGCCTGGACGACCCGGTCCAACGCTGGCTGCCGGAGCTGGCCGACCGCACGGTGCTGCGCACGCCCACCGCCGCCCTCGATGAGGTGGAGCCCACCCGTCGCCCGATCACCGTGCGGCACCTGCTGACGAACGGCTCCGGCTACGGCATGGAGATGGCCGACACCCCGCTGGCCCGGGGGTACGAGCAGGCCGGCATGGCCGCCGGGCCCGAGCCCATCTCCCCCGGCGCCGACGCCTGGCTGTCCCGCCTCGCGACGCTGCCCCTGGCCCACCACCCCGGCGAGGGCTTCCGTTACCACCACTCGTTCGCAGTGCTGGGGATCCTGCTGCAGCGGGTGGCCGGGGTGGCGCGCCAGGCGCTGCTGGAGCGCGAGGTGCTGGGCCCGCTGGGCATGGTGGACACCGGCGAGCGCGTGGGCCCGGACCAGGCCCACCGGTTGCCGGCTGCGGCCACCTGGCGGGGTGAGGAGCTCGTGGAGCTCGAACCGGCCGGGGGTGGCTTCCACGTGGGGCCCGCCCCCTACGACACGGCCCACGGGGAGCTGGTCTCCACCGCCGCGGACTACCTGCGGCTCGCGCGGATGCTGGCCGACGGCGGCCACGTGGACGGCCAGCCCTTCCTGGACCCGTCCCTGGTGGCCGGGATGCTGCGTGACCAGACCCCTGCCGTGGCCAAGACGCCGGAGAGCTTCTTCCCGGGGTTCTGGAGCGGCACCGGGTGGGGCTGGGGCGGCGCCGTGGTGCTCGAGGGGCACCACGCCGGGCGCTACGGCTGGTCCGGCGGCCTCGGGACGGACTTCTTCGTCGACCCCGACGGCACCATCGGCCTCCTGCTCACCCAGGTGGAGATGGGCGAGCGCACGATGCCCCTGTTCAGCGCGTTCAACGATCTCGCCCGCAGCTGAGTTCCCGGGTGCCCCGCCGCCCGGGCACCGCGGCGCCGCGCCCGCATCAGGCCAGGTCGAACTCGCGGACGTACTCCGGGGTGAGGCCCGCGTACCCGCCCCACGCGATGGTGGACGGGTGGCCCGTCTCGATCGACTCCTGCAGGCGGTCCAGGTAGTACTCCCACCCCGGCCCGACGTCCCGCACCATCTCGCGATTGCTCAGGGGCTGGCTGAAGGTCAGCGCGGTCCCCGGCTCGGCCTCGGTCAACGCGACGTCGATGGTCCACACCTGCGTGGGGTCCTCGTGGACGTTGCGCGCCCGCAGGTGGTGGGGCGGGTCGCACTCCTCGATGACGTAGGGCTCGGTGGGCATGTCCTCCTCGAAGGCCCAGGTCACCTCCACCTGTCCCGATGCGGGGTCGCCCGCCCACGTGGCGAACCACAGCCCCAGCCGGTCGGACTCGGTGAACGCTGCCCACACCTCCTCGACGGGGGCCTCGATGCCGCGCCGCAGCACGAGGTGGTCGGTGCCGTCGATCTGCTCGTGCCGTCCGGTGATCATGTGTCCTCCTGGTGGACCTGCTGGCCTTCCCGGCGGGAAGCTCCTCCAGCCAACTCCTCGGCGGCCGTGGTGTCCACCCCCGCGCCGGTTGCTTACCGTGGGGTCATGGCGACTGCACAGGGAACCCTTGACTGGAAGCCGCTCGGCGAGCACCTCGACCTGGTGGCACCGCCGGTGGCGGACGCGTTCGGCGCCGGCGCCCTGCCGACGGCGCAGGTGTGCGAGATCGACCCAGGGCTGGCCGACACCGCGGCCTTCTGCGAGACCTACGACGTCCTGCCCGAGGCCTCGGCCAACTGCGTGGTCGTCGAGGGGCGCCGCGGGGAGCAGACCACCCGTGCGGCGGTGCTCGTGCTGGCCACCGACCGGGCCGACGTGAACAAGACCGTCCGCAAGCACCTGGGGGTCCGCAAGGTCTCGTTCGCCGACCAGCCCTCCACCGAGGAGGCCACCGGCATGACCTCCGGCGGGATCACCCCCATCGGGTTGCCGGGCGAGTGGCCGGTGCTGGTGGACCAGGCGGTGGCCACGGCCGAGTGGGTCGTCATCGGGGGCGGTGTCCGCGGGTCGAAGCTGCTGGCCTCCGGTGCCGAGCTCGCGGCCCTGTCCGGCGCCGAGGTGCTCGACCTGACGATCCCCGCTGCCTGAGTCGGCCGCCCAAGCCAGCAGCGAGGCCAGACCGGAGGGTCGGCCCCCAGGCCCCCAGGCCGCCAGGGCCCTCAGTCCTCGGGGGCGTCCCCGAAGGCGGGTCGGTTGCTCTGGTCCATCGCGAAGGGACCGCCCACGTGGCGCCCCTCCGCCGCGTCATGCGGGCGGGCCTCGATGCGGTCGGCGTACGCCTCCGCATCGTCCTGCGGCGCGTAGCCCAGGGCCTGCCCGGGCGCCAGGTCCCACCAACCACGCGTGTTCGCACTCACGCCGTAGAGCACCGCGAAGCCGGGGTCCGGGGCGGTGAGGCCCGCCTGCACCATGCGCACCGCATCGGCCGGGGAGAGCCAGGTCGACAGCGCGCGCACGGACGTGGGCTCGGGCAGCATGCTGCCGATGCGGCAGGCCACCGCCTCGACCCCGTACCGGTCGACGTACAGGCTGAGCAGGGCCTCGCCGGCCACCTTGCCGACGCCGTAGAAGGTGTCCGGGCGCGGGGGGGTGTCCACGCCCAGCAGGTCGGTCCGGGGAGTGCGGCCCACCGCGTGGTTCGACGAGGCGTACACGATGCGGCGCACGTCATGGGCGACCATCGCCTCGAGCACGGCGGCCGCGGTGTGCAGGTGCGAGGTGAGGATGGTCGGCAGGTCCGCCTCCACCGGGTGGGCGGCCAGGTGCACCACCGCATCGAGTCGCTCGGCGGAGAACACGTCGTCCACGGCGACCGGGTCGGCGCAGTCGACCGTGTGCCAGGCGACGGCTGCGGGCAGGTCAGCCGGTGCGTCGGCGCGGTCCAGGCCGACCACCTCGTGACCCAGGTCGAGCAGCCCGTGGACGACCACCCGCCCGACCTTCCCCGCTGCCCCGGTGACGAGCACCCGCATCAGGCGCCCTGCCCCGCATCGGCCTGCTCGGCCCCTCCCGCCTCCACCTCGTGCGGCGAGCGCAGGATGCAGAACTCGTTGCCCTCCGGGTCGGCGAGCACCACCCAGCCGGTGCCGGTCCCGTGGATGCCGCGGCAGTCCTCCACCTGGGTGGCCCCCAGCGTGAGGACGCGCTGGACCTCCTCGTCGCGCGTCACCCCATCGCGCGGCCGCAGGTCGAAGTGGATGCGGTTCTTGACCGCCTTGGCGTCGGGGACCTCGAGGAACAGGATCACGTGCCCGGACTGCGGGTCGTGGATGGCGCACTCCTCGTGGCCGGGCTCGTTGGGATCGTCGACGTCCATCTCGTAGGCCAGGAGCTCACGCCAGAACTCGGAGAGCTCGTAGGCGTTGCGGCAGTCGACGGACGTGTGGGAGACGAAACAGGTCATGCCCACATGATGACGGGGATCCCCACCGGGTACCAGTGGGAATCCCCGTCGGGGTGCGGGCGTGGATCAGGCGTCGGGCGCCAGGATCTCCGGCAGCACCGCCCGGAAGGTGTCGCTCACGAACTGGGCCGGGTGGATGTGGCCCTTCTTGCCCTTGGCGTTGGCCAGCTCGTCCGCCCAGCGGGCCGAGGCCTCACGCTGGTTGGGCGTGCCGTGGTGCCCGTCCGAGGTGAACGAGCAGTCCCCCACCTCGCCGAAGGACTCGATGAAGTCCACCACCCGCTGCTGACGCAGGCGCTCACCGCGAGGGTGGCTCAGGTAGTAACCGGCCATCGCGTCGGCCTCGAGCTCGGTCTCGCGGGTGGCCTCGGCGTCGCGGGCGTGGTCGTCGAAGAGGCCCAGCTCGTACTGCACGTGGTGGCCGTACTCGTGGGCCAGGATCCCGCGGGGGCCGACGTCGCCCAGGCCGAGACCCTCCATCGCCTCGATGATGCCGTCGCCCATGATGATCTTGTCCGGCAGACCGAGCTGCTCCTCCTCCGGCGACGGGGCATCGGAGTAGGCGAACGCGTTCAGCGTGAAGATCGGGTGGTCACCGCCCTCGAACTTGGGGTCGGCGAGGAGCTCCTGCACCAAGTCGGCCATCTCCTGGGCATCCGCCTCGGACACCCCATAGAGGACGGTCAGGAAGGGCACGATGCGGGCGTCGTCCATGAGCACGTCACCGTGCATGGCACCCAGCTGGATGTCGGAGCCCTCGGTGTCCCAGAACTTCTGGAGCTTGCCGAAGGTCTTGGTCATCTCGTGGGTGCGCTCCCCGTCCTCACCGAAGGTCTGGGGGCCGTCGGGCTGGAAGAGCAGGGCCTCGTACATCGGCCAGTCCAGGGCCCCGGTGAGCTGCAGGATCAGGATGTCGAAGAGCTCCCAGTCGGCCAGCTGGGCGTCCACCCAGACGTTGAGCTCGGTGGGCCCGCACTCGTACTGGGATCCGTCGATGGCCCGCTGGAGGGCGGCGGCGCGGGCATCGGTGTCGATGTGGAGGCGCTCGGCGAGGGCGTCGGCCTTCGGCGTCTGGGCCGGCACCAGCTCCTGGAGGCGCTCGAGGATCGCCTGCTTGCGGGCCTCGCTCGGGCCGTTCTCCGCGGTCGCCGCAGCAGGGGCCGGGGCGGTGGCGTCGAGGGGCGCGGCCGTCACGGCCGTACCCGTCATGCCCATGGCCAGGGAGAGGCCGAGGGCGGTGGTCATCCACGTGGAGCGCATATGTGTGTGTGTTCCTTTCAGGGGGGCCCACCCGTGCGTGGGCCGGTCCCTTGAGGCCACCACGGATGTGATCTTCGACACAACCAGGCCCGGGGACTTCATACGGAATCGTTACCTGGGACGACTCAGCCCTGCGGTTCGCCGGCCGACCCGACGCCGACGTTGCACCCGCAGTCATGTCGAACTTGTCGGTCAGGTCGCCGTGCATGGAGGCAGGACGCGGCGGGTGGCCGGCGCAGCAGCAGCGCCGATCGGGCGCGTCCCCCTCGTCGACCCCTGACGGCCCTCTGACCCTCCGCCGCCCCGACGAAGCGGTCGGAGACGATGAGGCCATGACCACCCAGGCGACCGCTCCCCCATCGACCACCTCGGGCGCTCCGGGAGGGCGCGCCCTCACCGTGGCCGTCCTCTCCCTGATGGGGGCGACGCTCTTCTGGGCGGGCAACTACGTGGTGGGTGCGGCGGCGGTGGAAACGATCGACCCGGTGAGTCTGGTCTGGCTGCGCTGGGTGATCGCGGTGGTGCCGCTGCTCGCGCTGGCCCAGTGGTTGGAGCGTCCCGACTGGCGCGCGCTGCTGCGGCAGTGGCCGTGGATCGTGGGGCTCAGTGCGTTGGGGATGATCGCCTACACGTGGCTGCTGTACGTCGCACTGGAGTACACCCCGCCCTTCAACGCCTCGCTCATCAACGCGTTCAACCCGGCCCTCATCGTGCTGATGGCGGTGCTCCTACTCGGTGACCGTATGACCGCGCGCAAGGTCGTGGGCGTGGCGCTGGCGCTGGTGGGGGTGCTCGTGGTGATCAGTGGCGGCGACATCGCGGCCGTCTTCAGGACCGGCGTGGGAACCGGAGAGCTGTTCATGGTGTCTGCCGTGTGCGTGTGGACGGCGTACACCATCGCTGGGCGCATGTCCCCGACGCTGCCGCCGGTGAGCTCGACCGCGCTGCAGGCGGTGGTCGCGGTGGTGGTCATGGCACCGGTGACCTTCGCGATGGGGGGACCGACGCTCCCGCCGAGCTCCGGGTCGCTGTGGGCGTTGCTGTTCATCGCGGTCTTCCCCTCAGTGCTGTCGTACCTGTTGTGGAACCGGGCACTGGAGGTGATCCCCGCCAGCAGTGCCGGGGTGTTCATGAACCTGGTGACCGTGTACGTGGCGGCCTTCACGGTGCTCAGCGGTGGGCGGATCACGGTGCCCGAGGCGGTCGGGGGCGTGCTGGTGATCACCGGCGTGGTGCTGACCAACGTGCAGCGGCGGATCCGGCCGGGGGCGGCGACGACGAGGCCGGGCTGAGCAGCGCGACCACCACCCGGAGCCGCGAGGAGTGGTGGAACTCCCCCTCAGCGGGAACTCACCTACTTCTTGGCGACATGGTGGTGAAACTCCCCGCCGGCTGGACCGCCGCCGCCTGACGCGCGCCCGCGACCACGGCAGACTGGGGCCATGAGTACCCTCAAGGACTTCAACGCCACGACCATCGACGGCACCCAGCAGGACCTCGGCGAGTACGCCGGACAGGTCGTGCTGGTGGTCAACACTGCCAGCGAGTGCGGCCTGACGCCGCAGTACGAGGGCCTGGAGCAGTTGCACCAGCAGTACGCCGACCGGGGCCTGGTGGTGCTCGGCTTCCCGTGCAACCAGTTCGGCGCCCAGGAGCCCGGCAGCGACGAGGAGGTGGCTGCGTTCTGCCAGAAGAACTACGGGGTGACCTTTCCGATGTTCAGCAAGATCGACGTGAACGGCGAGGGGCAGCACCCGTTGTTCGCATGGCTGAAGGAGGCCTCGGGCGACACCTCCGACATCGCGTGGAACTTCGGCAAGTTCTTGGTGGGGCGCGACGGGCGGACGGTCACCCGCATCGGGCCGCGGACGGAGCCGGCCGAGCTGACCGAGGACATCGAGCGGGCGCTGGGCGCCTGAGGGCGCTCCCCGCCTCGGCGCCCTTCCCGGCCGCCACCAGCGCGGCGCCGACCACGAGCGCACCGGCCGCCTCGACCACGCAGGAACCGCCTGCGCCGGCCCCGAAGCTGACGACGGGCAGTGCCTCGGCACCCGCCGAGCCCGAGCCGACCACGGCGAAGCCGGCCAAGCCCTCACCCACTGCCAAGCCGTCGCCCAGCACGACCGCGCCCCAGCCGCCGGCGGCTCCGGGGTCCCTCACAGCGGAGCAGGAGAACGCGGCAGCGCAGGCGAGGAGTTATCTGGCTCATCGCAGTTGAGGGTGTAGTTGTGGTCTGAAGCCGCCTGCTTCGAGGAGCGATCGGGCGATGTAGTGGGTCAGGTTGCGGAAGCCGAGAGCGGAGCCACGTAGGTGTTCGAGACGGCCGTCGGCGAGCGGATTCGCTCGACCGCCTGGGGTCCCAAATTCGACGACGACATTGTCGCGAGCACACTGGACCGCTGCGGCATCGCCTACGAGCCGCTCGGGAACGAGGTCGCCGAGGTGACCGCGGCCCATCTCGCCGCCGGCGAGGTCGTCGGCTGGTTCCAGGGCCCAACCGAGGGCGGGCCGCGCGCGCTGGGCGGGCGCAGCATCCTCGCGGACCCTCGCTCGGTGGACCTGCGTGACCACGTGAACCGCGACGTCAAGAGGCGTGAGACTTGGCGGCCCTTCGCCCCGAGCATGCTGTCCTCGGAGGCTGAACGGTTCGTGGACCGGCCGTGGGATGCTGACTTCATGATCGTCGCCTACCTAGCCTCGGAGCAGGCTCGCACCGAGGTGCCGGGTGTCGTGCACGTCGACGGCACGATGCGCCCCCAGTTCGTTGACGACGACGCCGACACCCCGTACGCGCGGGTGCTCGGGGTGTTCAAGGAGCACACCGGCGCCGGGGGCCTACTCAATACGAGTTTCAACAACGAGGCTGAGCCGATCGTGTCCTCCCCGCTCGACGCCATCCGCACCTTTTTCTCCACCCCCTTGGACGTCCTCGCCATCGGAGGTTGCCTTGTCCGGAAGTGATCAAAGCCAGGACGTCGCCGAGCAGCTGCGGTCCAGATTCGGCGACCGAATCGTCGTCGGTGAGGGGTGCACGTTCGAGGAGGGCGTCACGATCGAGGTCCACGAGCGGGGCATGCTCGTGCTCGGCCGGGGCGTCGCTGTCCGGCGGGGGACCACCGTGGAGGTCGGCCCCGATGCTGTGTGCGTCATCGGCGACCACGTCACCATCGGCGAGAACGTCTTCATGTACGTCATGTGCGGCGTGCTGGTCGGCGAAGGCTGTGGCATCTCCAACATGGTCGATATCCACGACCACAACCACCGCGAACGACGGCCCGAGAACCTGCGGACCGGCGCACTCACCCCGTGGGACAGCGGGTTCGACGCCGCACCGGTCGTCATCGACCCCGGGGCCATCATCTCCAACAAGGTGTCGCTCGTCGCCGGCGTGCGCGTCGGGGCCAACACCATCGTCGGCGCCAACGCGGTGGTGTCCCGCTCGCTGCCCCCGAACTCGGTGGCGGTTGGGGTCCCGGCACGGGTAAAGAGCCGGTTCGAGGCCGACGTCGTACTGGGTCTCGACTCGGCGCAGGTGCGCGTCGGCTTCGTCGGGACGAGCATCATGGAGCATTACGAGGCCTACGCGCCGCGGATGTTCCAGCAGTGGAACCTGCCGGCAGTAGGCGAGAGCGTGACGGTGGAGTCGCGGCGCAACCGCGGGTACCCCGAACGGCTCGTCACCGGGCTGGCCGCCGCGTACCCAGACGTGCGATGGAGCACGGTCAACGCCAGCGTCGGTGGCGCGACGTCCCGGGACCTCGTCGCGGTGGCGCGCGATCTGGCCGGGCGTGACCCCCACCTGGACGTGACCTTCGTCGGCTGCGGCGTCAACGACGTTTGGCGGGGATTCCAGGGCCGCTTGCAGGACGCGGTGGGGCTGGAGGAATACCGCGAGAACCTTGAGGAGATCCTGGAGAGCCTCGAGAGCGTGTCGCACCGCTGCGTCGTCATCGGGGAGACGCCCTTCGGCCCCTCCTTGGACCCCAGCGGGGAGATGAACGCGCAGCTCGTGGAGTACGGCGAAGCAGCCCGCGCGATCGCGGCCCGGCACTCGGCCCCCTACATCGACCTCGCCGGGCCCTTCCGGCGGGCTCTCGCCGCGTCGGGCGGGCGGCTCGCTGAGGCAGACGACCTGTGGGGCGACGGCGTCCACCTCAGCGACCTCGGGGACGAGCTCGTGCTACAAGTTCTGCGCGACTGGGACCTCGCGCAGGGTGGGTTCTTCGAGGGTCTGCTCACGGCACCGACGCTCGACCAGCACGACGCGAGGGCGTGGTACCGGCACCGCACGCAGACGTGGACGCCGTGATGAGGACAGTCCACGGGCCCTACCCCCCCCCGCCGCCGTCGCGGTGTCCTCGGGGTTCAGCCCCATACCGCTGCCCGGGGACGGGGGTGCGCCGCTGCACGGCGGCCTGCCGGCCGCCGAGGCCCTACCGGTCGCCGCCCTCCAGGACTCCTTCGCGCAGGCCCTTGCTCGGGGATCCCTCCCGACCGACGAGCTGCAATACGGCACCCCCGCCGGACGGCCCGAGCTGCGCGAGGCGCTGGCGCTTCGGGAGCGGACGAGGACGGGCCGGGTCAGCGTCACGAACGGGGGGCTGCATGGGCTGCACCTGGTGACGCGTTCCCTGGTGGCCCCGGGGGACCTCGTGACCGCCGAGACCCCCACCTACCCCCTGGCCGCAGGGGTATTTCGGGCCGCCGGGGCGCGCACGGCCGTGGTGCCGACCTGCGCAGAGGGCATCGACCTGGACGCGCTCTCCCGGCAGTTGCGCGCCGGCGAGGTCCCCACGTGTGTGTACGTCGTCCCGTACTTCCACAACCCCACCGGGGTCTCGGCCACCGGCGAGGTCCTCACCGAGCTGCACCGACTCGCGGTCCGATACGGGTTCGTCGTCGTCGCCGACTGCGCCTACCGCGACCTCGCCCCGGACCCCACCCGTCCCGAGGCGGTGGCGGGATCGGACCACTGGGTTGAGCTCGGCTCGTTCTCCAAGACCCTCGGGCCGGGGCTGCGTATCGGCTGGGTCCACGGACCCGAGTGGCTCGTCGAGCGGGTCACGGCGGTGCGCGGGGTGGAGGACCAGCACGGCAGCGGTGTCACGCAGGCGGCGGTTGCGCATCTCCTGTCCACACCCGGCCGCTACGACGGCGCCGTGACCCGGGCGGCCGCGCTGTACGCCGAGCGGACCCGTTACGTCGCGCGGCTCGTGGCGGACTCCGACCTGGGCGCTGCCGTCGAGCTCGACCCGCCGGCAGGTGGACTATTCCTCTGGCTCACCTTCCGTGACCCCGCGGTCGACGTCCTGCTTCTCGCCGAGCTCGCCGCGCGGCGTGGTACGAGCTTCACCCCTGGCACCGACTTCGACCCCACGGGCACGGGGCACTACTCAAGTTCCCTACGGCTCGGGGTCGGTAACCAGCCGCGATCGGAGCTGGAGACCGGCGTACGTCGGCTCCTGCAAGCATTCGACGATCTGCGAGGTGTGACCCGATGACGACTGAGACTTTGACTGCCACGGACAACGTGCCCGCTCTGGAGATCGCACAACGGGGTCCGGCCCGGGTGCTGCTCGTCGGCTGCGGGCCGCACGCGCGACGCATCTACCTCCCCGCGCTGCGCGGCGCCGGCGCCGTGCTCGCGGGGGTGGTCGAGCTTGAGAGCACCCGCCAGCAGACCATCGCGAAGGTCGAGGAGTACTTCCCCACGCCGCAGTTTGTGTTCACGACGCCCTTCTCGGACGCGCGGATGCCCGAGGAGTTGCAGGCACGCCTCGACGCGCTGGTGGCGTCCGAGCGCATTGAGGCGGTCGTGATCTCGACCGAACCGCTTGCGCACGTGCCCTATGCGCGCTGGGCGGCGAGCCGCGGGCTGCATGTCCTCATGGATAAACCCATCTCGATGTACAAAGACATGAGCCACTCGCCTGAGGCCGTGCTCCGCTCGGTGGCGGACTTTGAGGTGCTGAATGACCAGGCTGGTCAGGGCCCAGCGCACCGCCGCCCTGGAGAGTTTCGCCCGCGGCTCCGCCGCGGTCGACGTGTCCTGACGCCACACCCGCAGGCAGGTCGCGCAGCGGTAGCGACGCACCCGGACCAGCAGAGTCGTCGGCCGCCACCCGAACGGCTCGTGCGCCAGGCGTCGGGTCACCGTCCCCCGTGGCACGCCTTCGGCGCCGCACCTGCGGCAGAACGCGTCGTCATCGCGGGCGACCACACGACACTCGAGCACCGCCCGGTCGGGTTCCAGGCGCTGCCCAGCCACGACGAGACCGAGCTCGTCCAGGCGCGCGAAGGTCGTCAGATCAGGAGCATCGAAGGTAGCGTCAGGCACGTCGAGGTCTTCCGGATGGGCAGTGTGAGAACTTCCATCCTGGGGGCCTCGGCCCGTCCCCGACCAGTTCAGCCAGCCCGCACTACACCCTCATCTGCGAAGAGCCAGTTATCTCGACGTCTCGGCCTTCTCGCGCTCCGCCCTCATCCAACAGCTGGTCCACGACGGCTTCACCCAGAAGCAGGCCGCCCACGGGGCCACCCAGGCTGGCCTGTAAGGGCCCGCTGCCCGGTACCTGCCCACGGGCATAGGCTCACCGCATGCGTGGTGAATACAAGGTGCCGGGCGGCAAGCTGGTCGCCGTCGAGATCGAGACCCAGGGCGGGGGCACGGGAGACCGCATCACCGAGGCGTTCGTCTCCGGCGACTTCTTCCTCGAACCGGACGAGGCGCTGGAGGACATCAACGGCGCCCTGCTGGGTCTCGGTGTCGACAGCTCGGTGGACGACATCGCCACCGCCATCCGCCAGCGACTCAGTGACGACGTCTCCCTCATCGGCTTCTCCCCGGAGGCCGTGGGCATCGCCGTGCGGCGGGCCCTGGGCAAGGCCTCCAGCTGGGAGGACCACCACTTCGACCTCATCGGCCCGGTGAGCATGGACCCGCGCATGCACGTGGCCCTCGACGAGGTGCTCGCACGCAAGGTCGCCCGCGGCGAGGCCGGCCAAGGCCGCCGGGGACGAGCGGAGCCTGAGCCAACTGCGGAGCGACCTGCACCTCGACCTGCTGCTGGTCGGTCAGCTGCCCTCCGGGAGGGCGCCGGGCCAGGTCGTGGTGCCTGGACAGGTCGTGGTGCCTGGCGGTGCCGATGCAGCCGGCGAGAGCGCCGAACCGGCGGCCCCCGCGACGCCCCAGGCACCGCCGGTGTGCACGAGCTGCGGCGCGGTCTCCAGCGACTACTTCCCCTACCCCACTGTGGGTGACCCTGTCCTTCCTCCCGCCCACTGCACCGTGGTCGTCGGGCTGGACGTGCTGGTCGAGGACGCCCGAGGCCCGACCGACCCGCCGTCGGGCGGCCCGCCGGGCAGCAGCGGGAGTCCGCCTGAGCAGACGGGAAGCCCGCCGGCGGAGATGGGACGCCCGCCGGCCAGCAACGGAAGCCCGCCGGATGAGCCGGGAAGTCCGCCGACCGGCCGCGGCAGCGCCTTGGGCTGGATGCCGGGGTTCGGCTACCTGGATCCCGACCACGTGCGGAAGATCGCCATCCGGGAGGGTTCGGTGTGGCAACGCCTCGTCGCAGACCCGCTGTCCGGGCACGCAGTGAGCGTGTCCCCCTTCACCTACCGCCCCACCGCCAGCCTCGCGCGGTTCGTCAGGGCGCGCGACGGGGTGGCCAGGGATCCCGGTTGCGGGAGCTTCGGTGCCACCGAGGCGGAGCGGTGCGAACTCGACCACATCGTCCCCTTCGATGTGGGCGGCACCACCACGGCCGACAACCTGCAGGCGCTCTCCCGCCGCGGTCATACCCGCAAGACCAAACGCCAGTGGGAGGTGACGGGTGATGCGGGCGGCAGCCTCCGGTGGACCAGTCTGGCCGGCAAGCGCTACACCAGCGATCCCCTGGACTACCGGGACTTCTGAACTGCACCCACCCGCCCGCGAGTACCGTCGGCCCCATGCACAAGATCTTCGCCATGCCCGTCGCCGAGGTGTACCCGCACTACGTCACCAAGGTCGAGAAGAAGGACCGCACGGTCGACGAGCTGCACCAGGTGATCGAGTGGCTCACCGGCTTCGACGAGGCCCAACTGGCCAAGCACCTGGAGGACCGGACGAGCTTCGAGGACTTCTTCGCGGCCGCCGAGCTGAACCCCAACGCCTCCCTGATCACCGGCAGCATCTGCGGGGTGAAGGTGCAGGAGGTGGAGGACCCGCTGATGCAGAAGATCCGCTATCTCGACAAGCTGGTCGACGAGCTGGCCAAGGGGCGCCCGATGGAGAAGATCCTGCGCGCCTGAGGTCCGCGAGCACCGACGGGCGTCCCCCACCACCTGTAGCCTCGATGGGGTGGACCCCCTCAGCTTCCCCCTCCCCGAGGCACGTGACCTGTTCGCAGCCCAGACGCGTCAGCTCCTCGATGCGGTGCACAGCCTGTACGAACTCGACCTGTTGACCCCCTCCCTGTGCGCCGGGTGGTCCCGACTGGAACTGGTGGAGCACCTCCGCATCGGCCTCGACGAGATGGCCGCCGCCGCCTGCACCACCACCGACACCGCCCCGGACCACGACGCAGCCAGCTACTGGGGCAGCTTCGCCCGCGCCGAGGACGAGGACCCCGTCCCCGGCATCATGTGGCTGCGCCGCACCGCCTCGGCGAGCGCCCGCCCCGCCGGTGCCGTGGAGCGCCTGACCGAGGCGGCCGAGCGCGCTCTCGCAGCCGTCACCAGCCAGCGAAACCACCCGGTCCCCTTCCAAAGCAAGGTGTTGGCGGCCGGGGACTTCGTCGGCAGCTGGGTGGTCGAGCTCGCCATCCACCAGTGGGACCTGGACCTGGGCACCCACCCCGCCCCGGTCGGCGCAGTCTGGGCCCGCCGCACACTGGAGGCCCTGGCGGGGTGCCCGCTCCCCGCATCGATGCCGGATGACCTCGCCGTCCTCGCGGGGATGGGGCGTCGCCCCTGGCCCGATGGCATCGAGCGTCCCGCGGCCTTTCCCGTGGCGGTGTGAGCTCACACCCGCGGGACAACACGACGCCCCTGCCCCGTCCCCCGCACCCCGGTCTGCATCCGGCCCCTCGGCGAACCGCACCCTGACGCGCGCAGCCACCGGCCTCACCGTCCTGGTGATGGCGCACTCGCCCGTCACCACCTCGGCCGTCCCGGTTCCCGCCGAGGCCCCCACCAGCGCAGCCCATGTGACGAAGGCGCCCGCCACGCTCGGCGCCACCACCGTCGGGACCGCCACGCTCAGCACCGCGCCCCTGGAGGCCACCCCCATCACGTCGGGCATCAACCCGGACATGGCCACCGTGGCCGGCGCGCGGTACAGCGCCCCGCTGCGCACCGCCATCCGACGCCTGCCCGTGGCCAGGGAGAACAACTCCGGGTACAGCCGCGACCGCCAGTTCGGCACCTGGATCGACGCCCACCGCGACTGCCAGAACACGCGCGCGGAGGTGCTGCTCAGCGAGACCCGCCGCACGGCCACCTATACGTCGACCAAGCGCCGCTGCACGGTCAAGTCCGACCGCTGGGTGACCAGCCTCGACAACCGGGTCCACAGCTCGGCCACCACCGTGCAGATCGACCACCTGGTGCCGGTGGCGGAGGCCTGGGGGTCGGGCGCGCGCCACTGGACCAAGGCCAAGCGTGTGCGCTTCTACAACGACCTCGGCGACGCCCGCACGCTGAGCGCCCAGAGCTGCGCGGTGAACCAGTCCAAGGGTGCCCGCGGACCCGAGGCGTGGATACCGCGCGTCAACAAGTGCCGCTACATCAACGAGTGGGTGGCCGTGAAGATCCGCTGGAACCTGAAGGTGGACGCCACCGAGAAGGCGGCCCTGACCCGGTATGCAGCGAAGTGCCCCAACGTGACCCTGCGGGTGACGAAGGCCTGACCGCTCAGCGGGCAGGCGTGACGTCCGTGTGGATGAAGTCGTCACCCGTGAACAACAAGGGGACCCCATCCTGGACGGCGGCGGCGTAGCTGAGGCAGTCCCCGAAGTTCAGGCGCGCCGGGTGCCCACTCCCCCGGCCGAAGTCCCGGTGCGCCGCCCGGGCGACACGGGCCTGCTCGGCCGTGGTGTCCACCACCTCGATACCGAGGGCCTCCAACAGGGCGTCGTACTGGCGAGAGAGGACCGGGTTTCCCCGCCCGTCCACCACCATGCCCACCTCGAGGTAGGAGGCCGCGGTCATCGCGGCCTCCGGGGCCTGCTGGATGGCCTCGAGGAGGGCCTGGCGCTCCGGCTCTGCCAACAGGATGGCCACGAGGGCCGAGGAGTCGACGATCACGCGGGGAGCCCCCGTTCGTCGTAGAGGCGATCGAGCTCGACGCGCATCGCGGCAGCATCCCCCGGGGCAAGGCTGGCGTCGATGCGGGCGAGCACCTCGTCCACGCGCCGCCCCACGGGCTCGGCATGGTCGGCCAGGTATCGCTCCAACGCCTGCTCGATGACGGACACCTGGGACTGTCCCGAGCGCTGCGCCGCCTCGCGGGCCAGGTCGCACACCCTGTCGTTCTTGATCGTGAGTGCCATGCAAGCATGGCACCTCCTCCCGGTACCCCGGTACCACCGGGACGTGCACCAGACTGGCCCCATGCCCGCCGACCCCGCCGCACCCCCGCCCACCCGCACCATCCAGCTGGGCACCAGCGGACAGCAGGCCCGCATCGAGGCGGACGAGTTGGGCGGCCACGAGCTGTTCATCGGCGGGCACGTGCAGTCCCACGTCGACCTGGCCGACCCCACGCACGTCCGGTACGAGTACCTGCGCCGCATCGCCACTGTCATCGATGAGGTGACGCCCGCGGGCGCCCCGCTGGCGGTCCTGCACCTGGGCGCCGGGGCCCTGACCCTGGTGCGCTACGTGCAGGCGACGCGACCCGCATCGGCCCAGGTGGTGGTGGACATCGACCGTGAGCTGGTCGACTTCGTGACCACCACGCTGCCGCTTCCGGCGGGGACGGACCTGGAGGTCGTGGTGGGCGACGCCCGGGAGGCCGTGGCCGAGCTGGCTGGCGAGCGCTTCGACGTGGTGGTGCTGGACGTGCCGAGCAACACCCCCGAGACCGACCACCTGGCCGGCCCGGACTTCCACCTCGAACTGCTGGACCTGCTCACCGAACAGGGTGTGCTGCTGGTCAACGTGGGGGACGACGACGGGCTGGAGTTCTTTGCCGGACAGGTCCGTTCGCTGAAGGAGGCCGCTACCACCGAGGGGCACGACGGCTGCTGGGTGCTGGCCGATGCGGGCATGCTCGACCACCTGGCGCTCGGCAACGCGGTACTTGCCGTGGGGTCGGGCCTGCGGACAGCGCAGGCCGCGTTGGCCGCCGCGGGGCCGCACCCGGGCGCAGTGCTCGACCCGGCCGGCGCGGCGGCACTGGCCGACCGCATCGAACAGTGCTGAGGCCCGCCCCCGGGCTGGCGTGGACCGACGGGACTCAGAACCCCTGCGCCATGTCCTTGAACCGGCTGAAGTGACCCTGGAAGGCCACCGTGATGGTGTCCGTCGGGCCATTTCGATGCTTGGCGACGATGAAGTCCGCCTCGCCCGCTCGAGGTGATTCCTTTTCGTATGCCTCTTCGCGATGCAAAAGGATGACCATGTCCGCATCCTGCTCGATTGATCCACTTTCTCTCAGATCGCTCATCTGCGGTTTCTTGTCCGTGCGCTGCTCCGGCCCACGGTTCAGCTGCGAGATGGCGATCACCGGCACCTCGAGCTCCTTGGCCAGCAGCTTCAGCGCACGGGAGAACTCCGAGACCTCCTGCTGTCGGCTCTCCACCTTCTTGCCCGAGGTCATCAGCTGCAGGTAGTCGATCACCACCAGCCGCAGGTTGTGCTGCTGCTTGAGCCGCCGCGCCTTGGCCCGGATCTCCATCAGCGACAGGTTCGGGCTGTCGTCGATGAACAGCGGCGCCACACTCAACCGCCCCTGGGTCTCGGCGATCTTCGCCCAGTCGTGCTCGTCCACCTCACCCTTGCGCAGCTTCTGCAACTGGATGGACGCCTCGGCCGAGAGCATGCGCATGACGATCTCGGTCTTGCTCATCTCGAGGGAGAAGATCGCCGAGGTGAGCCCGTGCTGGATGCTCGCCGACCGGCAGATGTCCAACCCCATGGTGCTCTTTCCCATGGCCGGTCGCGCCGCGAGCACGATCATCTGCCCACCGTGCAGGCCGTTGGTCAGCGCATCGAGGTCCGCGAACCCGGTGGGCACACCGATCATCTCGCCGGCACTGCCCGAGGCGTGCTCGATCTCGTCGACCGTCGCGTCGAAGATCTCGCCGATGACCTGGTAGTCCTCGGCGCCCCGCTTGTCGGAGACCGCATACACCTCGGCCTGGGCGGCGTTGACGACGTCCTCGACCTCGCCCCCACCCTGGCCGTAGCCCATCTGCACGATGCGGGTGCCCGCCTCCACGAGGCGGCGCAGGATGGCCCGCTCGGCCACGATCTCGGCGTAGTACCCGGCGTTCGCGGCGGTGGGCACGGCCTGCATCAGCTGGTGCAGGTAGGCCTGCCCGCCGGCCCGCTGCAGGTTGCCGCGCTTGGTCAGCTCGTCGGCCACCGTGATGGCGTCCGCCGGCTCCCCGCGGCCGAACAGGTCCAGGATCGCGTCGTGGATGAGCTCGTGGGCCGGCCGGTAGTAGTCCACCCCCCGCACGAGCTCGAGCACGTCGGCGATCGCGTCCTTGCTCAGCAGCATGCCGCCCAGGACGGAGCGCTCGGCATCGACGTCCTGCGGGGGCATGCGGTCCATGCCCGGGCCGTCGTCCGGCGGCGGTTCGTACTCGTGGTCGCTCACTGGCCATCTCCCTCGTTCGCACCCTCGACAGACCCCCGTCCTGCGGGCGCGCACACAAGGTAAGCCCCACCATCGACAGGGACAAGACGGCCTGTGGACGAACTTGTGGGTACGCCTGTGGATGACCGGTGTGCGTCTCCCCACAGGCTGTGGACGAGCCTGTGGGGAAGCGCGTGGACCACCGGCGCCTTGGGGCTGAGAACCCTTCTGCGACCTGCGCAGACGCCCACGGAACGCTGTGCACGAAAACTCGTGGCCCTCGAGGGCCGTCCCGCTGTTGAAGCTGTCGGTGCCCTGCACCAGACTGGGCGCCTGGCCCCGAGACGCGGGGCCGTCGAGAAGGAGGAACCATGACGGACGCCCCGAAGAACGACGAATTCGACCCGACTCTGGCCGCTGGCGACGGTGGCGCAGACGGTGCTGCCGGCGACGGTGCCGCTGGCGACGGTGGCGCAGACGGTGCTGCCGGCGACGGTGCCGCTGGTGACGGCGGTGCAGACGGTGCTGCCGGCGACGGTGCCGCTGGTGATGGCGGTGCAGACGGTGCCGCTGGCGACGGCGGCGCGGCCGGCGACGGTGCTGCCGGCGACGGCGGCGCAGACGGTGGCGCCGGCCCCGGCGGTGACGGTGGCGCAGACGGCGGCGCCGGTGACGCGGGCGCGGACGGCGGTGCCGACGGTGGCGCCCACGGCCCGGCCGACGGCGGCGCGGTCTGAGTGACCACCCCACCCGCCGGGTCCGCCCCGGCCTCCCAGGACCGCTCGACACTCGGCCGCCTGCTCGCTGCAGCCCCGGCCGACTTCGCCGAGCGGTCCTGGGGCACCACCCCCCGGCACGTCCCGGCCACCGACCGCGCCGGGGACACCTTCACCGACCTCTTCTCCCTCGATGCGGTGGACGATCTCCTCACCCACCGCGGCCTGCGCACGCCCTTCATCCGCATGGCCCAGGACGGCACCACCCTGCCCGAGAACCGCTTCACCCGCGGTGGCGGCACGGGCGCCGGTGCCAGCGACCAGGTGGACGAGGACCGCGTGCGCTCCCTCTTCGCCGGCGGCGCCACCATCGTCCTGCAGGGCCTGCACCGCACCTGGCCGCCCATCGCCGAGTTCGCCCGCGAGCTCGGTGACGAGTTGGGCCACCCGGTTCAGGTGAATGCCTACATCACCCCGCCGCAGAACCAGGGCTTCTCCGCCCACTACGACGTGCACGACGTGTTCGTCCTGCAGGTCCACGGCACCAAGCACTGGACCCTCCACGAGCCCGTGGTCGCCCACCCGCTGCGCGACCAGCCGTGGGACACCGTCCGCGAGGCGGTGGCCCACCGCGCGGCGCAGGACGCTCCCCTCATCGATGCGGTGCTGGCACCGGGCGACGTGCTCTACCTGCCGCGCGGCACGATCCACGCCGCGGCCGCCCAGGGCGAGATCAGCGCGCACCTGACCATCGGCGTGCACACCTGGACGCCCGACCACGTGACCGGCGCCGTGCTCGATGCGGTGCGCTCCCGCCTGCGCGACCAGCCCACCGTGCGGGCGAACCTGCCGCTGGGGGCCCGCCCCGACGACGCCGCCGTCGTCGGCCCCACGCTGGAGCAGCTGCGCGGCGCCCTGCATGAGGCGATCGACTCCCTCGATGCGGAGGAGCTCGCCCGGTACTTCCGCCCGCAGGTGCGCGTCACCCGGCGCCCGGACCCCGCGCCCCCACTGGCCCAGCTGGCAGCTGCCGAGGGTCTCGGCACGGCCAGCACCGTCGCCCTGCGCGGTGGGCTGGAGCTCGGTGACGACCCCGCCCGTCCCGACCGTCTGCACACCCGACTGGGCTGGTTCGACCTGGACGAGGACGCCCGCGCGGTGGTGACCGCGCTGCAGGACGGCCCGCGCCGCCTCGACGCGCTCCCCGCCCCGCTGACTGTGGTGCAGGACCTCGTGCGCCGGGGCCTGGTGGAGGTGCAGCCGTGAGCCCCTCCCCCGCCTTCCGCTGCTCCGACGGCGCACGCGAGCGCGGCGACACGATGGTGGGCACCGCCCCGCCGGCCCGACGCTGGTTCCTGGTGGAGCAGAACGGTGACTGGGGCCGTAGCGCCTGGGAGGGCCTCGACTGCTACGACCGCGCCAAGGAGGAGCTCCGATCCCGCCTGGAATCCGCCGGCGCACGCCTGATGCTGATCCGCCGCCCGGGGGCACGCCCCGAGCCCGGCCACCCCACGCGCCGGTTCTGCCTGGTGGATACCGACCGCCCGCGCCCCCTGCTCTGGGGGACCGCGCACAGCGACGGTGACCTGGTGCGGGCCGTGGAGTCGTTCAACACCTGGCCCGATGCGGAGGCGACCGTGCCGCAGGCCGGCGAACCCGGCATCGTCATGGTCTGCACGCACGGGCTGAAGGACGTGTGCTGCGCGGTCCGCGGCCGGCCGGTGGCCGCTGCGCTAGCCGAGGAGTGGCCCGAGGCGGTGTGGGAGTGCACCCACACCGGTGGCGACCGGTTCGCCGCCAACGTGGTGCTGTTGCCCGACGGGGCGATCTACGGCGGTAGCGACCCCGCATCGGCCACCGCCGACCTGCGCGCCCACCTCGCCGGCGCCGTGGACCCCACCCGCCTGCGGGGCCGCTGCGGGCTGACCCCGCCCGCCCAGGCGGCCGTCGCCGCATCGATGCGGGAACTCGGCCCGATGGGGTGGGGCGAGGTGGTCATGACCGGCCAGTCCGGCAGCGAGGGGGCCTGGCAGGTGGATCTGGTGGTGCGTGGTGAGCCCGTGCAGGTCACCGGCCACACCGTGACCACCGAACCGCACCAGCTGACCTGTCGCGCTGCCGGTCCTGCCCCGATGCGCCTGCCGGTGGTCAAGGACGTTCGCGCCGGCTGAGGACACCCACGGCGCCGGTCAGGCCCGAGCCACCCGTCCCGACCCGTCACCCACGAGAGCCAGGAGGACACGATGCCGAAGACCGGCAAGGACGACCACGCGAAGGACAGCGAGATCCCCGACACCTTGGAGCGCTCTGACCAGAAGGCCCAGGACACCTTCGCCAAGGCCTACGACTCCGCGGTGGAGCAGTACGACGACGAGTCCCGCGCCGCCCGGACGGCCTGGGCCGCGGTGAAGCAGACCCACGAGAAGGTCGGCGACCACTGGGAGCCCAAGCCCGAGAACGGCCCCTCGGACGAGGCCTCCGAGGAGGGCGGCCCGGACCCGCAGGGCGACACCGCCGGCGGTGTGGACGCCAACGCCTCCAAGGAGCACCTCTACGAGCTGGCCCAGGAGCTGGACGTCGAGGGCCGGTCCAACATGACCAAGGACGAGCTGGTCGAGGCACTGCAGAAGGCCAGCGAGCGCGAGACCCGCAAGGCCCGCGAGGACTGAGTCCCCCGGCGACCGGGAGCCTGCCGAGCACCCGGGCGTGCGTCAGCCGAGCGTTCCGGGCCGGGCGGACAGCCGGGCGCTGCGCACCGGACGGGACGCGGGGCGTCCGAGGCGGAAGACCGCGTACGGGGCGGCCCCGAGCGCCCCACCCAGAGCCTCCTGCGTCTCCGGGCAGTCCAGCAGCTGGCTGAGCGGGTGCGCACTCCACCTACTGCGGTCGGCGACCAACCACAGCCGCAGCAGCCTCCGCCCGAGCTCGGCCAGCTCTTCGTCGGACAGGTCGGCCGGGTCAGTGAGCGCCACCACCGTCCCGACCGGGCGCACCGTCGCCTGGCGCGCGAGCACCCGCATCGCCCCGGTGCGGCGCAACCACGGCGCGATGCGGGGGTGCATCGCCCAGCGCAGCCCGGCCGCCTCCGGGCGACTGAGCTCCAGCGCCCGGTCGCTCAGCCCGTCCTGCACGTACCGGGGGTCGGCGCGGTCCAGCCGCAGCCACTGGGCCAGCTCGTCCGCGGCCGGACCCTCCATGCTCCAGCGGTCGGCGACCGGCAGGAGCTCGTCGACGAGGGCGCCGGGTAGCACCACCGCGTCCACCCCCGCGGTTCCGGCCAGCGCCTGTACCTCGTCGGCCGAGGGGTGCTGCACGTGCTGGCCACGGGCGGTGCGCCGCTCCCGCAGGGCCATCAGGAGCTCCCCGGACAGAAGGTCCGCGGACTGGTCGGCACCAGTCAGCACCACGGCGCCGGCCCGGCACGCAGCCCGGTCGACGGCCCAGTCCACGTGCGCGGCGAACCCGAGGTCGGCCGCCACCACCGCGAGCGCCTCGGCCACGCACCCGAGCGACAGCATCAGGTCCCGTCCGGTGGGGTCCCCCAGCGGCAGGGTGCGCGCGGCGTCCCACCCGATGACCAGACGGGCGTCGCCGGTGACGGTCACCGTCCAGGGCTGGGTGTTGTGGGCGCTCGGGGCGCGCTGCCAGTCGGCGCGGCGCGCCATCAACCGCGCTGCGGGAGGCTTCACGCCAGCTCCTTGCGGTAGAAGCACACGTCGTGGAGCGGCCGCCCACCCATGGCCCGAAAGGGCGCCGCGGAGGCCTCGTTTCCCTGCCCCACCTGCGTCACCCGGAGGGTCTCGTAGCCACCGGCCTGCAGGTTGGTGAGCAGCTCGCGGTGCAGCCACCGCATCAGTCCCCTCCCGCGCGCCTTGGGGACCGTGCCCTTGATGATGAGGATCGCCTCGCGCCGGTAGTGCGACCGCGCCACCAGCAGGCGCAGCTGCTGGTACCAGGGCAGGCGGCCACCGGTGTGCTGCACGAAGTGCGAGATGTCGGGCACCACCAGCACGAACGCGACCGGCCTGCCCGCATCGGTCAGGTACATCAGCAGCGACTCGTCCAGCAGGTGCGCCAGGCCGTCGGTCGCGGCCTCGAGCTCCGCGGCGGAGATCGGCGTGTAGTAGGGCAGTTCGGCGAAGCTCGCGTTCAGCATCTGCCGTAGCACGGGGAGCTGGTCGGCTAGGTCGCGCCGGCTGCCGTGGTGCAGCTCCACCCCGGCCGGCAGGGGCACAGCAGCGCCCAGGTCGGCGGTGGCGTCCCGGCGCTGGAGGCCCTCGCAGATCCACGTGGCACCGGGCCACAGCGGGGTGAACCCACAGGCCTCCCAGGCGGCGGGGTACCAGTCGGGATTCCACGGGGAGTCGACGAAGCCGCGCTCGTCGTGGCCGGACGTGATCACACCCCCGGTCTGGTTGGGCAGCAACGAGACCGGCCCCAGCAGCACCGAGCGGCTCTCCTGCTCGGCCCGTTCGGTCGCGGCCCCCACGAGCGCCCGCAGGGCCTGTTCGGTGGCGAACTCCGTCGCCCCCAGCAGCGTGGCCGCAGCCCCCAGGCGGGCGTCCATGCGGTCGTCGGTGTGGACGGTGGTGCGGCCCACCACCGTTCCGGCGGCGTCACGCGCCAGCAGCAGCTCCACCTCGCCGTGGTCGGCCTGCGGGCCCTCTCCCCGGTGCCACGAGCGCACCGTGCTCTCCAGCAACGGCACCGCGAGCTCCCGCGGGTGCAGGTCCACCGGGAAGTCGCAGAAGGCACGCAGGGCGCTCCGCGAGCGCACCGGATCGACGCGCACCTCAGCGCTCACCGGCACCTCCCGGCTCGATGGCGGTGCGCGGCTGACGCCGCACGGCCTCGTCGTCGCGCGGCTGGCGCCGCACGGTGGGCCCTTCGGTCTCGGATGCCACCGGGGTGAAGTGCTCGATGTGGTCCATCAGCCCGTCCTCCGCGCGCCACACACCGTTGGAGTACCCGTGCGGGTCGACCGTGTAGAGGCGGATCCATCCACCCGTGGCGTTGCGCGTGCCGTCGGTGGCCCACTGCATCATCTCCCGGTGGGTGCCGGTGCGGGCGAAGCGCATCATGTCGTCGCGGGTGGCGAACCAGCCGATGGTGCCCAATGTCCACGGCGCCTCCCAGAAGACCTGGTGGCCGCAGTAGCCCGGCATGCGCTTCATGTCCCGCACCATCGCGAGCCACTTCGGGGTCAGGCGCGCCCAGGCCAACGGCCCGTTGTAGCGGGTGGCGCCGATGAACATGGCGGAGGCTTGCGCCTTGGTGGGCGCGGCGCTGAAGTCGGTGGTCCTCATCGGATCTCCTCGGTGGGCTCGGCGGAATCTGTGGGCTCGGAGGGGTCAGCGGGCTCGGTCGGCTCAGGCGCAGCGGTGCGCAGGTAGCGCCGCTTGATGCGGCCGCCGGTGTCGGCGAAGAGGCCGGTCCCCGCATCGTGCACCTCTACGGCGATCTCCCCGGCGCGCTCGCTCTCCTCCAGCGACTCGGCGAAGTCGCGGCTGACGCGCGCCAGGTAGGCCACCACGCCGGTGCGAGCCGACTCGGCGAGGGCCTCCCGCTCCGATGGGGGCAGCTCGGCCCCCTCGCGCAGCTCCAGGTGCAGGACGGGGCGCTGCGCCACCGCGTCGCCGGGCACGGGCTCCAGACCGACGGTGAAGGCTGCGATGGCGGCGGCCCGCTCGGAGTCCTCGTACAGGCCGTTCTCCACGTCCTGCGGGTAGATGTTGGCACCCATGAAGGAGACCGTGGAGTCCGCCCGACCGTAGAGCAGCAGGAGGGGCAGCTTCATCGGCGCCCGCTGGAAGGCCTCGCCGGCCGGCTCGGACCAGCGCGGGTGGCGGCGCAGGATGCGGCGCAGGTCGTGCCAGTCCAGCAGCTTGGCCTCGTCGCCGATGTCGTAGCGCAGCTTCGGGCTGAGCACCGCCGTGGAGGTCAGCGTGCACACCAGGTGGCCGCGGTCGTCCACCTCGAGAAAGGTCTCCAACGGGTTGTACTGGAAGATCATCGGGGTGCGGTCTTCGCCGGGGCCCAGCACGGCCTCGCGGAGCTCGGGATCGTCCACCAGGGCACGGCGCAGCCAAACGGTCAGGTCGGTCTCCCCGCCGATGCCGATGGTCAGGTCCGAGGCGCCGTAGCCCGAGCGGACGGTGGCGAAGCGCTCCTCGCAGTAGTCGCGCAGCCCCTCGGTCATCCCCTCGCCGCCGACCAGGCCGTGCAGGGTATGGGCGTCCCAGTCGAAGCCGTCGGCGTCCAGCCGGTCGCGCAGGTCCTTGAGGAAGGGCGGGTAGGCCGCCACCAGGTAGGTGTAGCCCGGGCCGAAGTGCTCGATGGTGTCGACGATCTTGTCCAGGTCCGGCCCGGTGTTCTTCACCATGCCGATCTTCGCCATCGCGATGCCGGTGTTCGTGCCGGTGGCCCACGCCCCCATCGAGTAGGCGTTGAGGACGAACAGGCGCTCGCCGCGGTGCATCATCGCGGTGAACCCGGCCAGGTTGCGGTGGATGTCGGCCAGCTCGTTGCGGCCCCGCACCCAGTTGAACGGGCGCCCGGAGGAGCCAGAGGATTCGTCCACCAGGGTGCCGAGCATGGCCAGCTCACCGTCGCGGCAGCGGGAGGCCTCGTCGAAGCGCACGACGTAGGAGTCCTTGTCCGTCACCGGGTAGTTCTCCAGGTCCCACCAGCGAAACTCCCAGTCGTGCTCGGCCAGGTACTGCTGGTAGGCCGGCACCCGCAGGTAGCCCATCTGGCAGGACATCCAGGCGTGGAAGCGGGCAAAGTCCCCCATCCACGGCTGGTAGTTGGTGGCCGTGAGGCGCCACGCCGCCGGGTGCACCTTGTAGAGGCTGTAGGTGCGGGTCAGGGCGGCAGCGCCGGCTCGCAGGGTCCCGCGACGGACGGCGGTGGCGGGCGCGGAGAACCACGCCTTGCTGGCAACCTCGCGCACTGACATGACTACTCCTGTCCCGGGGCCGCCGGTCGGCCCGCCCCGGTGATCATGGTCGGCCCGGTGGCCGGGGACAACAGGCCCCCAGGATGACGTGTCCCCTGCCCCGGCGCCCCGAGGTCCTGCCAGGGGGTGGGATCATGGGGGAATGCCTCCGCCCGCCGACGCCGCCGCACCCTCCTCTGGCGGCCCGGCTTCCTCGGGTGGACCGGCCCGCACGACGAGGCCGACGGGCCGGGCCCAGTCCCGGGAGATCCTGGCACTGGCAGTGCCCGCGTTCTTCGCCCTCATCGCCGAGCCGCTGTTCCTGTTGCTCGACACCGCGATGATCGGGCGGGTCTCCACCGAAGCGCTCGCCGGCCTGGGCGTGGCCAGCGCGGCCCTGATGACGGCCGTGGGGCTGTTCGTCTTCCTCGCCTACGGCACGACGGCCGTGGTCTCGCGCCGCCTGGGGGCGGGCAACACGCGCGGGGCGCTGGCCGCCGGCATCGATGGGGTGTGGCTGGCCCTCCTGCTCGGCGGCGCCACCGCCGTGGTCACCGCGGTGTGGGCCCCCGGCATCATCGGCCTGTTCGGGGCGTCCGGGGCTGCCACCAGCGAGGGGGTCACCTACCTACGCATCTCGGCCCTCGGCATCCCGCCGATGCTGGTAACCCTCGCGGTGACCGGCGTGCTGCGGGGTCTGCAGGACACGCGCTCGCCGTTGGTGGCCGCGGTGCTGGGCTTCAGCGCCAACGCGGCGCTGAACGCGTGGTTCATCTTCGGCCTGGGGTGGGGCATCGCCGGGGCCGCGTGGGGCACGGTCATCGCACAGTCGGGGATGGCGGTGGGCCTGCTGGCCCTGGTCTGGCGCCACGTCCGCATCCACTCGGCGCCCACCTCGTTCACGCCCCGGGAGTGCTGACCGCGGCGCTGGGTGGGGTGCCGCTGCTCATCCGCACGCTGAGCCTGCGCGGGGTGATCCTGCTGACCACCTGGCTGGCGGCCGGGTTCGGGGACGTCTCGCTCGCGGCGCACCAGGTGGCGATGACCTTGTGGGGCTTCCTGGCCTTCGCGCTAGACGCCCTCGCCATCGCTGCGCAGGCGCTGACCGGCAAGGCACTGGGCGCCGGGGACACGGCCGGCACCCGTGCGGCCACCCGCACCATGACCCGCTGGGGCGTGTGGGGCGGTGTGGTCCTCGGGCTGCTGATGGTGCTGGGCAAGGACGTCCTGCCGCCGCTATTCACCGACGACCCCGACGTCCAGCGGACCCTGTCCACCGCCCTGGTGCTGGTGGGGCTGGCCACCCCGGTGGCGGGGATCGCGTACGTGCTCGACGGGGTGCTGATCGGCGCCGGTGACGCCCGGTGGTTGGCGTGGGCGCAGACGGCGGTGCTGGTGGCCTACCTGCCGATCGTGTGGGCGGTCCACGAGCTGCCGCCGGCGGGCATCGACCCGGCCACCGCGATGTGGTGGCTCTGGGGGGCGTTCGCCGCGTTCATGGTGATGCGGTCGATCACACTGCTGTGGCGAGCCCGGGGGACGGCGTGGATGGTGACCGGGGAGTAGGTCCCGGCACGGGGCGCCCGCACCGGGACCCCGGGGCGCGGTGCGGGCACACCGCATCGCGCCCCGGGGGTGGGGCCCCGGCTCACCGCATCAGGCCGCCCACTCCACGTGGACGTGCTCGGCGTCGGTGAAGTGCACCGCGCGCACCCGTGGGTCGCAGTCCGGGATGCCGCCCGGCGTGCGGACGACGATCCCGGCCGTGCGCCACACGTCCATCAGCGCGTTCCAGGTCCATCCCGGGAAGTGGCGGTCCACGTAGTCCGCGGTGAGGCCCCGTCGCACCGGGATGATGTGGCCGTAGTGCAACAGGCGGGAGATCTCCTCGCCGGTGCGGCTCTCGGCGTACCCGTGGCCGGACGTGCCGGAGCCGCCGGGCTGGCCGGACGTGCCGGAGCCGCCGGGCTGGCCCGAGCCGGGCGCATCAGGGGTGTGGGGTGTGTTCGAGGTGCTCATGTCAGCTCCCTGGGGAACGGGGGCACACCAGTGCCCGTCTTGACCCCACCGGTTGGCGGGGCCCAGGTCTTCTCCGGAGGGCACCGTGTCGAGCGACGCGGTTGCCGGCCACCACTGTCCGAAGGCGTGGGTGACTCTCTTGACCTGCCCACAGTCTACGGACAGCCACCGACAACCTCCCGGTGAGCGTCGAACCCGGGGCGACCCCTCATCGGACCTGCCGGGATCGCCGAGCCCGGGGCAGCCCCTCATCGGACCTGCCGGGATCGCCGAGCCCGGGGCAGCCCCTCATCCGAGCTCCCGGTAGTCGAACGGGTGGGTGGTGTACCTCCGGCCCGTGAGCGAGGTCCACTCCACCACCCCGTCGGGAGTCATCGAGGCGTCCCACTGCCCCTTGGTCTTGCGGGTGTGGCCCCGCGTGGAGAGGCACTGCAGGTTCTCTGCGACGGTCTGCCCGCCCTCGTCGAACGGGACCACGTGGTCGATCTCGCAGGAGGCAGCACCGACCCCGGACCCCGGGTCCCGAGCCATCCCGTCACGGGCCCGCACGAACCGGGCCACCGATGCGGTCGGGCGATAGGTGTGCGGCGAGACCGCCATCGCATGACCCGACACCGGGTCGGCCACCAAGCGCTGCCACACCGACCCCTCCCGCACCGCGACCGCACGCACGTGCTCAGGGTCCAGGTACCCGAACCCCGGCACCCACCCCAGCGGAGCACCCCGCATCCCCGGCGGAGAGGCACCCGCCGTCGGCGGACTCCCACGGTTCACACCCGCGGGGTCGTCCAGCAGAACATCCAGGCCCACGACCACCGTGACCCGGGCCGGCGGCAACACGGGTTCACCCACGGGCGGCAGCGGGAACCAGTCACTCGAGACCACCCCACACGCTGCACACACCGGGGGCGCCTGGCCGTCGGCGCACTCGCCATCCGAGCACTGACCACGGGAGCCCCCGCCGTCCGCGCCACCGCTACGGGATCCCGCGCCATCCGGGCCCTGGGCAGACGCCACCGCGGCGCCACCGAAACAGCTTCCCGGCAACTGGCCAACGAGCAACAGGTCCAGGTGGAGGTCCGAACGCAGCTGGCTGAGGGTCCGGGGGTCCCCCGCGGCCTTCGCCCGCCGCGCGGCGGAGTTGAGTCCCGCATAGTGGTGTAGCGCGGTGGCCCCGTCGTGATCGTCGCGGACGTGGGCGCGGCCACCGTGTGATCCTTCGAGTGAACCTCTCACAGCACTCTCGAACGGAGTCATCACGATGACCGCTCCTCACATTGTCGACCCTTCCGGCCTGCTTGGTGAAGCCTTGGCCGAGGCGTCCCCGGATCTGATGCGCAGCCTGCTGCAGGACGTGATCAATGCCTTGCTCTCCGCGGACGCGGACGCTGTTGCCGGCGCGGAGTACGGCCGGCCCAGCGCTGGCCGTTCTGCGCAGCGCAACGGCTACCGCCACCGCGACCTCGACACCCGCGTCGGCACGATCGACGTCGCCGTCCCCAAGCTCCGCTCCGGCACCTACTTCCCCGAGTGGCTGCTCGAGCGCCGCAAGCGCGCCGAGTCCGCCCTGGTCACGGTCGTCGCCGACTGCTACCTCGCCGGTGTCTCCACCCGCCGGATGGATAAGCTCGTGAAGACCCTCGGCATCAACAGCCTGTCGAAGTCGCAGGTCAGCAGGATGGCGGAGTCGCTGGACGAGCACGTCGAACAGTTCCGCCACCGCCCCCTGGACGAGGCCGGCCCCTTCACGTTCGTCTCCGCAGATGCCCTGACGATGAAGGTCCGCGAGGGCGGCCGGGTCATCAACGCCGTCGTCCTGCTGGCCATCGGCGTGAACGGTGACGGGCACCGCGAGGTGCTCGGCATGCGGGTCGCGACCAGCGAGACGGGAGCAGCGTGGAACAGCTTCTTCGCCGACCTCGTCGCCCGCGGCCTCGCCGGGGTCCGCCTGGTCACCAGTGACGCGCATGCGGGCCTGGTCGAAGCGATCGCTGCGCACCTGCCCGGCGCGGCCTGGCAGCGGTGCCGCACCCCACTACGCAGCGAACCTCATGGCCGTGACGCCCAAGAGCATGTGGCCGGCGGTCAAGGCGATGCTGCACAGCGTCTATGACCAGCCCGATGCAGCAGCGGTGAACGCGCAGTTCGACCGGCTGCTGGACTACGTCAGTGAGAAGCTCCCGGCCGTGGCCGAGCACCTCGACGCCGCCCGCGCGGACCTCCTCGCGTTCACCGCGTTCCCCAAGGACGTGTGGGTGCAGATCTGGTCGAACAATCCCACCGAGCGTTTGAACAAGGAGATCCGCCGCCGCACCGACTCCGTGGGCATCTTCCCCACCCGCGAGGCGATCGTCCGTCTCGTCGGCGCGGTCCTGGCCGAGCAGACCGACGAGTGGGCCGAAGGACGACGGTATCTCGGCCTCGACGTCCTCGCCCGGTGCCGCCTCAACCTCGTCCCCGACACCAACACCAACACCGAGGAGGTCACCACCAGTTCCCTGCCCGCCCTGACCGCCTGACCAATCAACGAAGGATCGCTACACCACTTCCCGGGACTTGACCCGCGGCGGCATCCAGCCGAGCCGACGCAGCCGACACCCTCGTGGCCTCACCGACCACCGTCAGGCTCCCGGTCCCGTCGTCCCGCGAGGTCGTCCACGAGCCCCGCTGATTGATCGCCTCCGCCCGACGTGCCGCCGCCGTGCGATCGGCCGCATCCGCGGCGCGCACCCTGCGACCGAGAGCCGCCCGGAACGACGGCCCCGACCGCGGCGCACCGTCGGCGCCCCGGGTCAGTACCGCCTCCCCGATCGCGACCGCGTCGTCCGACGACAGGTGGGCGGTCGAGCTGTGCCACTCCAGGACCCGCGACAGCGAGGCCCGGCCGTCGAGGATCGCCGACCGGCCACACTCCGCGACCTCGGCAGCGCGGGTCACCAGACCCACCACCCCGTAGGCCAGCGCCTGGGACTCGCCCGTGGCCGCCACGAACTCATCGACGACGACCGCGGCAGCGTCACCGGGGCGGTAGACCCCGGGCTCGCCCTCGTCCCGCCGACGCTCCAGGTACGACGTCACCTCGCGGTGCAGGGCCGCCATCCCGTCCAGGAGATCCACCTCTGCCCGACGCGACGCGTCCAGTGCCGCGACCACCCGGTCCAGGGCCCTCGATGCGGCAGCGGTGGCCCTGTCAGCCACGGCGCTCCCGGTGTCCATGGCGCTCGGGTTGTCGAGGAGGCCCCCGTCGACCGCGAAGGCACCCGACCCGCCGCTCCCGGTCCTCGCCCGGGCCGCGCCGTCAGCGCCGCTGGGGGCCGCCCTGCCGCCTGCATAGTCCTGCAGCACGCCATCCACCCCCTCGAGCGCCTCGACCCTGTCTTGCGTACATCATCTTGTCCGCCCCTTCCTCGAACTGATGTATTTATGATGCACCAGACCACCGACAACCTCGTCCGCTCATCCACAGGTTCGGACAACACGTTGGCGCACAAGAATTTCGCGCGACTCGAGGGGCGAGGGACGGGGGGCGCGTGCGACGCAGGGGGCGCGTACGACGCAGGGGCGCGTGAACCCGACGTGGGGCGCGGACACCCGACGAGGGGGTGAGCGGTCCACGCGCCGAGCTCCCAGCCCGGCACCGAGTACCCCGCCTCAGCCCGGCCGCCCCCGGGGCACCCACCGGGCGAACGCCGCCGACGCCCCGAACCCGAAGCACGCCGCCACGACGATCGCCGCCCCGAGCCCACCGAGGACCGTCACCCCCGAGATCACCAACGGGCCCGAGGCGTTCCCCCCGTCGGCCAGGGTGCGCATCACCGCGAGGAAGGAGGTCCGCCCCACCTCCGGCGCCACGTCTCCCGACAGGGTCATCACCAGCCCCGAGCCCAGCCCGTTGCCGAATCCGATGACCACCGCCGCCAGCGCCAGGGTCAGCGCCGAGCCGGACAACGGCACCAGCGCGATGCCGGCCCCCAGGATGGCCATGGACGGGATGGCGTTCGCCCGCCGCGAGACCCGGTCCATCAACACCCCGGCCGGGTAGAAGGTCAGCGTCTCCAGCAGCCCGGCCAGTCCCACGATCAGCGAGATCACGCTGTCGTCCACCCCGATGTGGTGCCCCCACAGCGGCATGATCACGGTCCGCGAGCCCCGCGCCGCCGCACACAGCACCACCCCGACCCCGAGCGTGGTGAAGGTGCGCCAGTGCCCGGTGATGACGCCCCGCATCGGCGGTGGTCGGGTGGCCTTCGATGCGGCCTCGCCCGGCAGGCGGGGCAGCCACAGGGTGGTGAGGGTGAGCACGAGCAGGAGGGCCAGCGAGACCGCCACCGGGCCGCGCACGCCCACCTGCCAGATGGCCAGCGCCCCCAGCATCGGACCGACGAAGAAGCCAATGCGGGCCATCCCCCCGAGCGTCGACATTGCCCGCGCCAGCTGCCGCCGCGGGAAGGCCGAGGTCAGGTAGCTCTGCCGGGCCAGCATGAACACGCTCGTCGAGCAGCCCAGCATCACCACCCCCAGGGACAGCACGGCCAGCGAGCTGGTGGTGAGCACCAGCAGCATCGCCAACGCGCTCAACGCCCCCGCGCCGGTCATCGCGCGGCGCTCCCCGATGCGCTCGGTGGCCATGCCCGCGGGGATGCCCACCGCCATCGCCGCCACGCCCTGCAGGGCCACGATGAGGGCGGCCTGCCCCGCTGTCGCACCCAAACGCATCGCGATGAGGGGCAGCACCGGCAGCGTCCCGGCCAGCGCGACCGACCACAACAGCATCGGCGCGTAGGCCGACAAGGCGAGCTGGCGCAGCGTGGGCCCGCCGGGCGTCAACGGGGTACCCCAGTTCTCCAGGCGGGCTGTGGACACCGCGCGGCTCACCAACCCACCACGCTCTGCGCCCGCTGCATGCCCGCAGGCTACGCCGCGGGAGCCCCCACGCGCCGAGCGGGCCCGCCCTCCTCGGACGGACCCGCTCGCAGCGCTCCGGAGGTGGGGCTCAGCACACACCTCCGGTGGGCGTCACCAGATGAAGGCCTTGCCCGGGTCCTCCAGCAGGGCGGCCACGTCGGCCAGGAAGCGCGACCCGAGGTCACCGTTCACCAGGCGGTGGTCGAAGCTCAGGGCGAGCTCGGTCACCCAGCGCGGCTCGATGGTCTCGTTGCCGTCGGCGTCGGTGACCACCCACGGGCGGCGGTTGATCGCGCCGAAGCACAGGATCGCAGCCTCCCCCGCGTTGAGGATCGGCGTGCCGGAGTCGACGCCGAAGACACCCACGTTGGTGATCGTGATGGTGCCGCCGGACATGTCTGCCGGCTGCGTCTTGCCACCGCGGGCGGTGGAGATCAGGTCACCCAGGTCGTTGCCCAGCTCGACCAGCGACTTCTCCTGCGCGCCCTTGATGTTGGGCACCATGAGGCCACGCGGGGTGGCAGCGGCGATGCCGAGGTTCACGTCCGCGTACTGGACGATCTCCTGGTTGGCCTCGTCCCACTTGGCGTTGATCTCCGGGTTGCGCTGCGCGGCGATCACCACGGCCTTGGCCACCAGGAGCAGCGGCGTGACCTTGATGTCCTTGAACTCGCGGTCGGCCTTCAGCTTCTCCACCAGCTCCATCGTGGCGCTGATGTCGAAGGTGATGAACTCCGTGACGTGCGGGGCGGTGAACGCGCTGTTCACCATCGCCTGCGCGGTCACCTTGCGCACGCCCTTGATGGGGGTGCGCTGCTCGCGCTCACCGGCCGACGCGGCGGGCGCACTAGCGGCGGGCGCTGCCTGCGCAGCGGGGGCGGCCGCTGCCACCTGGCCACCGGCCTGCGCGCCGCCGGCCAGGGCCTGCTCGACGTCCTGCCGGGTGATGATGCCGCCGGGCCCGGTGGGGGCGACGGTCCGCAGGTCGATGCCGTTGTCCTTGGCGAACTTGCGCACCGGCGGCTTGGCCTTGGGGCGGTCGCCACCGGAGGCCGCGTGGCCCACGGCGCCGTGCAGCTGCTGCCCGGGGCGGCGCTCGGAGCCCTCGGCGACCATGCGCTGGCCGTAGCCACCCTCCCCCGGCGCACCGGAGAGGGACTCGCCTGCAACCGGGGCCGATGCGGTGGACGCACCCGGCCCGCTGCCGGAACGACGGCGGCGGGTCGTCGAACCGGCGACCGCGCCGTAGCCCACGAGGTTCGCGACGCGCTCCTCACCGTCGTCACCCGCAGCGGCGTCACCGCCGGCTGCCTGGTCACCGCCGGCGGCGGGGGCGGGGGCGGTCGCGTTGCCCGTGCGGACGGCGATGATCGGCGCGCCGACCTCGACCTCCTGGCCCTCCTCGGCCAGCAGCGCGTCGACCACGCCCGCGAACGGGATCGGCAGCTCGACCAGGGACTTGGCGGTCTCCACCTCCACGACGACGTCGTTGACCTTGACCTCGTCGCCCACCTTCACCTTCCAGGCGACGATCTCGGCCTCGGTCAGCCCCTCACCGGGGTCCGGCAGGACATAGTGCTCCACGCCCGACCCGGCGGCGTCGGAGCCGGCTGCGCCCACCTCGGGCGAGGCCGGGTTGCCGGCAGTGGCCTGGGAGGTGGACGACGCACCGGCGGGCGAGTCTGCGGACTGGCCGCTCCCCTCATCGGCACCCATGGAGGACGCACCACCGGAGGCGGCCGGGGCGGACGAGCCACCCTGACCGTCGTCGATGGCGATGATGGGCGCGCCCACCTCGACCTCGTCGCCCTCGGCGGCGAGCAGCTCGACGACGGTGCCGGCGAAGGGCACCGGCAGCTCGACGAGCGACTTGGCGGTCTCCACCTCGACGACGACGTCGTTGACCTTGACCTCGTCGCCCACCTTCACCTTCCAGGCGACGATCTCGGCCTCGGTCAGCCCCTCACCGGGGTCTGGCAGGACATAGTGCTGAATGCTCATATCCGTGGCTCCCTCCCGGCGTCAGTGCGCCAGGACCTCGTCGACGTGGAACAGGATGCGGTCCAGGTTGGGGAGGTACTCCTCCTCGAACCGGCTGGGCGGGTAGGGGATGTTGTACCCGCCACAGCGAGCCACCGGGGCCTCCAGGTGGTAGAAGCACTTCTCGGTCACCTGCGCGGCGATCTCCGAGCCCATGCCCAGGAAGGTCGGGGCCTCGTGCACCACGACCACGCGGCCGGTCTTCTTGACCGACTCGACCACCGGGGCCAGGTCCAGCGGGTTGAGCGTGCGCAGGTCGATGACCTCCAGCGAACGCCCCTCCTCCGCGGCCGCGGCGGCGGCCTGCATGCAGGTCTTCACCATCGGGCCGTAGGTCACCAGGGTGACGTCCGAGCCCTCCTTCACGACGCGGGAGGCGTGCAGGTCGGTGGTCGCCTGCCCGTCGGTGGAGAACTCCACCTCGCCCTTCTCGTGGTAGCGGCGCTTGGGCTCGTAGAAGACCACCGGGTCGTCGCTGGCGATGGCCTGCTGCATCATCCAGTAGCCGTCCTCCGGCGTGGCCGCACAGACGACCTTCAGGCCGGCGGTGTGGGCGAAGTAGGCCTCGTTGGACTCGCTGTGGTGCTCCACGGCACCGATGCCGCCGCCGAAGGGGATGCGGATGACGATCGGCATCTTCAGCTGGCCCAGCGAGCGGGCGTGCATCTTGGAGACCTGGCTGATGATCTGGTCGAAGGCCGGGTACACGAAACCGTCGAACTGGATCTCCACCACCGGGCGGTAGCCGCGCAGGGCCAGGCCCACCGCGGTGCCCACGATGCCGGACTCGGCCAGCGGCGTGTCGATCACGCGCTCCTCGCCGAAGTCGTCGACCAGGCCCTCGGTGATGCGGAACACGCCACCCAGGCGGCCGATGTCCTCACCGAGCAGCACCACCTTGTCGTCATCGGTCATGGCCTTGCGCATGCCGGCATTGAGTGCCTTGGCCAGCGTCATCTTCTTGGCGCTCATCGGTTCAGTTCCCTTCGAAGCCGGCGTGGTACTCGACGAACTCGCGACCCTCGTCGTTCAGGGGGGCGTGCTCAGCGGCGTAGGTGTGGTCGAACATGGTCCCCAGCTCGGGGTCCGGCATGGTCTGGCAGGCCTTGCGGACGCGGGCGGCCATCTCGCCGGCCTCGGCGTCGATCGCGGCGAAGAACTCGTCGTCGCCAATCCCCTGGGCCACCATGTGCTTCTTCAGGCGGTCGATGGGGTCCTTCGCGCGCCACGCCTCGACCTGCGAGTCCTCGCGGTACTTGGTGGGGTCGTCGGAGGTGGTGTGCGCACCCATGCGGTAGGTGAAGGCCTCCACCAGCACCGGGCCCTTGCCGGAGCGGGCGTGGTCCAGCGCCCAGGCGCCGACCGCGAGCGAGGCGAGGATGTCGTTGCCGTCCACCCGGACGCCCGGGAAGCCGAAGCCGGCGGCACGCTTGAAGGGCTCCACCACGAAGTTGCGGTGGGTGGGCTCGGAGATGGCCCACTGGTTGTTCTGCACGAAGAACACGCACGGCGACTTCGCGACGGCCGCGAACACCATCGCCTCGTTGTAGTCACCCTGCGAGGTGCCACCGTCGCCGGTGCACGCGACCACGGCAGTGTCGACGGTGTCGTCACCGGTCGCCCAGGCGCCGTCCAGCTGCACGCCGCGGGCGTACCCGGTGGCGTGCAGCATCTGGTTGCCGATCACGATCGTGTACAGGTGGAAGTTGTTCTGTTTGGAGTCCCAACCGCCGTGGTTCACGCCGCGGAACATGCCCAGCAGGTTCTCCGGGTCGACGCCCTTGGTCCAGGCCAGACCGTGCTCGCGGTAGCCGGGGAAGACGTAGTCCTGCGGCTTCAGGGCGCGGCCCATGCCCACCTGGGCGGCCTCCTGGCCGAGCAGCGAGGGCCACAGGCCCAGCTCGCCCTGGCGCTGCAGGGCGAAGCCCTCGGCGTCCACGCGGCGCACCAACACCATGTCGCGCTGCATCGCCTTGATGGCCTCGGCATCGATCGACTCGAGGTAGCGCGCGTACGGAGCGTTCAGCTCGGTCTCGATGCGCTCACCCTCGGGGGTCAGGAACTGGACCATCTCGGGCCCGCCGTCGGTGACGTCGACCGGCTGGGCGCCGGCGTCCTCCGGGGCGCGGCTGGCGCTCTCCTGCAGCGCGTCCTGCGCGGCCTCGACGTTGGGGTCGCTCACGGTGTCTCCTTGGTGTACAGCGGCGCGCGAACGCGCCGGTCGGACCGCGGGATCACGGTCGTCTGTGGCTCAGGTCACGCTACTACGTGGGCAGCGTGGGTCATCGGGCCCTGCCGGTGGCAGGGCACGACGTCGGTCAGTCGGTCGGGATTGCGCGCAGCGCCCGCGGGATGGGTCGTTCAGGCGGTGCGCTCGCGCCACTGCCGGCAGAGGTCGATGAGGCGGACGTTCGCCTCGTCCTCCCCGATGGTGACGCGCGCGCCCTCCCCGGCGAAGGGACGCACGACGAGGCCGTTCTCCCCGGCGAAGGCGGCGAAGTCCATGGTCTGGTCGCCCAGCGGCAGCCAGACGAAATTGGCCTGCGACTCCGGGATCTCCCAGCCCTGCTCGGTCAGCGCGTCGACCACCTGGCGGCGCTGTATCTTCAGGGCGGCCACGCGCTCGTCCAGCTCGTCCATCGCCTCGAAGCTCGCGAGCACGGCGTCCTGCGCCAGCTGGCTCACCCCGAAGGGGACGGCGGCCTTGCGCAGCGCCTCGGCCACGCGCGGCGAGGCCACGGCGTAGCCCACGCGCAGGCCGGCCAGCCCGTACGCCTTGGAGAAGGTGCGCAGCACCACCACGTTCGGGTGGGCGGCCTGCACCGCGAGCGCGTCCGGGGTCTCGTCGGACTCGTTGAACTCGAGGTAGGCCTCGTCGATGACGACCAGCACGTCGGTGGGCACCTTGGCGAGGAAGGCGTCGAGCTCGTCCGCGCGGACGCTGGGGCCGGTGGGGTTGTTCGGCGTGCACACCAGCACCAGGCGGGTGCGGTCGGTGATGGCGTCCGCCATCGCGTCGAGGTCGTGGCGGGCCTCGGCGTCCAGGGGCACCTGGACGCTCTGGGCGCCGGCCAGCCCGATCACGATGGGGTAGGCCTCGAAGGAGCGCCACGCGTAGACGACCTCGTCGCCCGGGTCGCAGGTGATCTGCACCAGTTGCTGCAGCACCCCCACCGAGCCGGTGCCGATGGCGACGTTCTCCGGCTGCACACCGCAGTGGTCGGCGATGCCGGCCAGCATCGCGGCCGCGCCCATGTCCGGGTAGCGGTTGAAGGTCTGGGCCGCGTTGGACACGGCGTCCTGCACGCTCGGCAGCGGCGGGTAGGGGTTCTCGTTGGAGCTCACCTTGTAGGCGGTCAGGCCCTCGACGGCCGGCGCGGGCTTGCCGGGCTTGTAGGCCGGCAAGGCGTCCAGGGCGCCGCGGAGACGCACCTGGTCGGAGGTGGAGGGGGCCTGCGAGGTGGGGTCACTCATGGCGTCAATCTATCCGTGACGGCGGCCACTGCCCGACCGGGTCGCCACTCGCCCGGTCACGCCGGTGCACGGCGGAACGCCACGGGGGTGGGACGCTGGTCCCATGCGCCAGTTCTTCCTGAAGACCGTCGTCAACGGCATCCCCCTGTGGGTCGCCGCCCTCGTGGTGCCCGGCATCGCCATCGGCAGCCAGGCAGACGGGTTGGGCACCCGCCTGCTCAGCGTGGTCCTGGTGGCCCTGCTGTTCGGCGTCATCAACACGCTGGTGAAGCCGCTGGTGAAGCTGTTCAGCTTCCCGCTGATCATCCTCAGCCTGGGGCTGTTCACGTTCATCATCAACGCGGCCATGCTCTCGCTGCTTTCCTGGGCCTCAGGCGCCCTGGGTCTGGACTTCCACGTCGACTCGTTCTTCTGGTCGGCCGTCCTCGGGGCCGTGGTGGTGACCTTCGTGGCGATGCTGCTGAACCTGCTGCTCCCGGACGGCGAGGACGACCGGGTCGTGCTGGCCGGCGGCCAGCACCGTCGTTACTGAGCGAGGCGCGAGGAGGTGTGATGTGGGTCACGGGCGAGTACCGTGACGCGGGTTCGTGTTGCGCCCGACCCGGGCGCCCCGGCCCGAAGGAACCCCTCATGTCACACACCACCCGCCGCATCGGCGCCGCGCTCGGCGCCATCGCCCTGACCGGGACGCTGGTGGCCTCGAGCCCCAGCACCGCCGTCCCCACCACGGCCGACCCCGCACAGGCGACCACCGGCGCCGGCACGCAGCGCCACCTGGTCCTCGCCGCCGAGGGCGCCGACGACGCCTCCGTGCGCGCCGCCATCGAGGCCGCGGGGGGTGAGGTGGCCCAGACGAACGAGGCCATCGCCCTCTACACGGTGAACGGACCGGTCGACCTCGCTGCCCGCCTGGCCGGCTCCACGGTCATCGAGGGCACCATGGCCGACAAGGTCATCGGCTACACGCCCGGGAGCGACCTCGCCGACAAGGTCCGCCGCGCCGACGAGGTGGAGAAGGTGCGCTCCCAGCGTCCCGCGCACCCCGCATCGGACCGCGCCCACGAGCGCGCCACCAGCGAGGGGCACGGCAGGGGCAAGGGGAAGGGCAAGCCTCAGCCCGGCCCGGTGCCGGCCGGGGACTCCCTCAGCGACCGCCAGTGGAATATCGACATGATCGACGCCCCCGATGCCCACCGCACCGCCACCGGCAAGGGCGCACGCGTCGGCGTGATGGACACCGGCGTGGACGGCGACCACCCGGACCTCGCGGCCAACTTCAACGCGGCCCTCTCCCGCAACTTCACCACGGACATCCCCGAGATCGACGGGCCCTGCGAGGAGGCGGACTGCAAGGACGCCAACGACGTCGACGAGGGCGGGCACGGCACCCACGTCGCGAGCACCATCGCCTCGGCGCGCAACGGCCACGGCATCGTGGGCGTGGCCCCCGACGCCGACCTCGTGAACCTGCGCGTGGGCCAGGACAGCGGCTACTTCTTCCTTGAGCCCACGCTGGAGGCCCTCACCTATGCCCCGTCCGCGGGCGTCGACGTGGTGAACATGAGCTACTACATCGACCCGTGGGCGTTCAACTGCCCGAACAACCCCGCCGACAGCCCCGAGGAGCAGGCCGAGCAGCGCTTCACGATCGAGGCCACCAACCGTGCCCTGGGGTACGCGCGATCGCACGGCGTCACCCTCGTGAGCTCGCTGGGCAACTCCGCCCTGGACCTCGGCAAGGTGACCACCGACGACTCGAGCCCGAACTACCCCGAGGGGGAGGTGCGGGAGCGCGAGATCGACAACTCCTGCCTGGACCTGCCCGTCGAGGGCGACGGCTCCATGGGCGTCTCGGCGGTCGGCCCCTCCGGCCTGAAGTCGTACTACTCGAACTACGGCGTGGCCGAGATCCACGTGGCAGCCCCCGGTGGCGCGTACCGCGACTTCGAGGACGGGTCCATGACCGCGACCCCGGAGAACCTGATCCTGGCGGCGGCCCCGAAGGGCGTCCTGGAGGAGTCCGGCGACCTCGACGAGAACGGGATGCCCACCAGCGACTTCGTGGTGCGCGAGGAGCTCGCTGGCGGCGAGGTGGCCTACTACCAGTACATGCAGGGCACTTCGATGGCCTCGCCCCACGTCACCGGCGTGGCCGCGCTGGTGATCGAGGAGAAGGGCCAGCCGGACAACCGGCTCGGCGGCCGCAAGATGCAGCCCAAGCGCGTGGAGGGTGCCATCACGACCTCGGCGCACGAGCGCGACTGCGACGCCGAGGTGTTCTCCTACCCGGGCCTGTCCGACCGCTACACCGCCACCTGTGAGGGCGACGCGGACTTCAACGGCTTCTACGGGCACGGCATCATCAACGCCGCGAGCGCCGTGAGCAAGACCCCGCACAAGCACTGAGCCGGACCCCCGCCGACGGCGTCACCCGCACGGGTGGCGCCGTCGTGCGACGTCGGAGTGGACCGCGGCGGGGCGAGGGGGCTGGCACCGGGGTGAGAACGATTCCTCTTCGCGCGCATTCTCTCGGCCATGCGAACCATTCTCAAGAACCCGTATGCCACACGGCACGCGGGCCCCTCCGTGCACCCAGGACCACCGGCGGGCGCGCCTCAGACCACGCGGCGGAGCACCGTCATCGTCTGCTGCCCGTAGCCCCCGCCGAAGAGGATCGCGTGCACCAGCAGGGGAACCAGCTGGTAGGTGCCGATGCGGCTGCGCCACCCCTGCGCCGGCGGGTACGCCTCGCAGTAGGCGCCCAGCTCGGCCTCACTGAACCCGCCGAAGAGCTGCATCATCGCCAGGTCTTGCTCCCGGTGCCCGTACTGGGCCGAGGGGTCGATGAGCCAGGACCGCCCCGCGCGGTCGACCACCCGGTTCCCGGCCCACAGGTCGCCGTGCACGAGCGTCGGCGGCTCCTCGGGCCCCAGGTGCTCGGGGCCCAGCCGCCCCGCCAGCTCCACCGCGGCGGGGTCCAGGGCGCCCTCGTCCACCGCGCGCCGGGCCAGGGAGAGCACCCGACGCTCCAGCAGGCTCTCGGCCCACGTGGCACAGGGCGTGAGGTCGATCTCGCAGGCCCCGAGCCACCCGGCCGGGTCGCCGTCCACCGCCCCGTACCCGGTGACGCCGGCGTCGTCGACCACCGCCGGGGCCGCCGGTCGCGTGGTCCGATGCAGGGCAGCGAGCTCGCGCCCGAAGTCACCCTCCGCCGCCGGGCGCCCGCTGCCGGCCCCCGGGACGAGCGTGGTCACCAGCTCAGTCCCTCCGAGGTGCAGCACCCGCGGCACGCGCGCCCCCGCATCGGCCAGGGCTCGCAGCCCGACTGCCTCGAACTCGAGCAACCGGTGCGGCGGGGACGGGTGGCGCTTCACGAAGACGCGCTCGCCGTCGCGCTCCTCGGCGCCGGTGCTGCCGGTGGCCGCGGCGCTCACCGTGCGGCGCGCTCCACGACCTGCCGCCAGCTGCCGTCCTGCACCGCGGCCACCAGGCCCTCGCAGGCCGGCTCGATCTGGTCGTACATCGCGGTGAAGGCCGCAGCGTCCTGCCCGTAGGGGTCGGGGACCGGCTCGGGGTCGGCCGCATCGGCGCCCGGAGCGAAGGCGCCCAGGGCCACCACCTTCGCCGCGTCCTGCGGCGTGGGGGCGAGCCCGCGCAGGTCCTCGGCGTTCTGCTCGTCCATGGCCAGCACCAGGTCCGCACCGGCGAAGTCACCAGGCGCGATCTGCCGGGCCACCGTCTCGAAGGTGTAGCCGCGACGCTCCCCCTCCTGGCTGCTCAGGTGGTACGGGTCCTGACCCACGTGCCAGTCGCCGGTCCCGGCGGAGGTGACCGTCACCTCATCGAGGCCGGCCTCCGCGAACTTCCGGCGGAGCACCGCCTCCGCGGCGGGCGAGCGGCAGATGTTCCCCAAGCAGACGCATTCGATGTGCATGACCCCAGTCCACCAGACGCGGCCACGGTCGGCGCAGCGCGGGGCACAGCACGGTCGGTGAAAGGTCACGATTCCCCCAAGAGACCTTGTGCGGCAGCGCAGCCCGGGGTTACCTGAGCGAACCCCCACCCACACCAGGAGCAGGCCAAGGAGCTGCGCGAACAGGTCACCATCGTGGCCGTCCCGCAGCTGAACCCGGACGCCAGCGAACTCGACCGCCGCGCGAACGACCGCACCTGGGACGAGGTGGTGGCCGACTTCCCGCAGCTGGCCGGGGCGAACGCGCCGTGGAACTACTACACGCAGCCGCGCCAGGGAGACGACTACGCCTCCCAGCCGGGCTTCGACGTCAACCGCGACTTCCACCCCGACCTGGACTACGTGCCCTCCGCGCAGGACTTCCCCGGCACCTCGGCCGACCCGGGCTGGTACATCCACCCCGAGAGCCAGAACATCCGGGACCTGTACACCGACCTGCAGGCCGAGTTCGGCACGGTGGACACCTTCGTGGACCTGCACCACCAGGGGCCCTGCTACCTGGTGGGCGACACCGGCGAGGAGGTGACGCTCTCGCTCTCCGGTAAGTTCGTCGACATCGAGAACCACGCCCAGTACGACAAGGGCTACGACCTGGAGTACTCCAAGCGCTTGAACGTGGCCGCCCTGGACGCCCTTCAGGCCCGGGGCAACTCGCCGTTCGGCAACATCTCCCTCTACGACCAGGAGGTCGACCTGCCGGGCACGGCCCTGGGCTCGTTCGCCCTCAACGGCTCGGGCACCGTCCTCTTCGAGGTCCGGGGCCAGACCCAGTCGTGGGGCGCCAAGAAGAAGGGACAGTTGGTGAAGGCGGTCGAGACCGGTCTGATGGGGATCGTCACCTCCGTGGCGGACGACTCGGTCGACGAGCTCGACCCCACCCGCTACGACGACATCCCGCCGACCACGTACCCGCGTAACTGACGACCACACCGATGTGCGCCCGGGAGGAGCTCCTCCTGGGCGCACTCGCGTGTGTGGGGGGGCCGGGTCCAGCCGCTGGCCCCCCACCTGACCCGACAGGCGTGGTGGACTGGGGCGAACGACCCCGGAGGCACCATGAGCAACCCGGACCCGCACCCCACCGAGACCGTCTGCGAGAACGACTCCTCCCAACCCGAGCTCCTCGCCCCGCGCGAGGTACCGCTCGGCGGGCCGCGGGCGATGACCGTCCGGCGCACCCTGCCGCAGCGGGCGCTCTCCCTCATCGGCGCCTGGTGCTTCCTCGACCACTACGGGCCCGATGAGGTGACCCCCACCTCGGGCATGAAGGTTCCCCGGCACCCACACACGGGGCTCGCGACGGTCTCCTGGCTGTTCGACGGAGCGATCGACCACCTGGACTCCACCGGCGGCGAGGCCCGCATCGAGCCCGGCGACCTGGCGCTCATGACGGCGGGGCGCGGCATCACCCACCAGGAGTTCTCCACCGAGGACACGCACCTGCTGCGGGGCGTCCAGCTCTGGTACGCGCTGCCCGATGCGGAGCGCCACGGCGAGCCCGACCTGCAGACCTACCGGGCGCCCGACGTGGGCCTCGACGGCGGGACGGCGCGGGTCTTCATCGGGTCGTTGGCGGGCTCGACCTCCCCGGTGCGGACGCGGACCGCCGGGCTGGTGGCCGCCGAGATCGTCCTCGATGCGGGGAGCGAGGTGGTGCTGGAGCTCGACCCGGCGTTCGAGTACGGGGTGCTGGCGGACTCGGGCACCCCCGTGGTGTGTGACGAGTCGATGCCGGTGGACCACCTGCGGTACCACGCGCCGGGTCACACGCACCTGGTGCTGGGCGGCGGGCCGGACGGGGCACGGGTGGTGCTGGTCGGCGGGGTGCCGCTGGGCGAGCAGATCGTCATGTGGTGGAACTTCGTGGGCCGTTCGCACGACGAGGTGGCGGCCTACCGGGCGCGCTACCAGCGGGAAATCGGGGCGGCGGACGGCGACCCCGCGTCGACCCCGGTGGACGAGGTGGACGACGACGCGGAGCTGTTCGGTCCCTGGCCCAACGGAACGCCGGACCCGATCCCCGCGCCGGTCCTGCCGAACGCGCGCCTGCGCCCGCGCGGGTAGGCGCGGGGCTAGGGGGCCAGGTACCGGCGGCCGGCCGTGGCCAGCCAGAGCGCCCCAGCCAGCCCGACCGCCACGGTCACCAGCACCGATGCGGTGAGAGACGCCCGCTGTGTGAGCGCCACCAACCCCGGAGCCACCACCGTGCCGACGGTCGCCAATGCCATCCAGCGGCCGAGGAACCGCGGCCGCCCGACGGCCGGCGCGAGGATCAGCCCGAGGGTCTTCACGATGCCGGAGCCCGTCCCGCCCGCGAGGCCCAGGACCACGATCGCCGGCCAGAACCCCCCGGGCACCAGCAGCAGCGCGAACCCCGCCGTCAAACCCACCAGGCAGGTCAGAGCCACCGGCAGCGGACCCCATCGGTCCAGGGCGGCACCCGCGGGCAGGAACAGGGCCAGCTCCAGCGCCATCCACACCCCCATGGCGAAGGAGACGCGCGCATCGGGCAGGTGCACCACGCCCGCGGCCCACAGCGGCAGCAGCACCTCCTGGTTGATCCGCAGCGCCGAGAGTGCGAGCACCGACAGGCCCACCACCCAGAAGCCCGCCCACACACCGGCCGGGATGCGCGGATGTCCTGCCGGGCGCGACGGGGTGGCCGACGGGACGCTCGATGGGGCGGCCGCCGCTGCGACCGTTTCCGGCGCGCGCCCGGCCTCGGGCCGGGGCTGGGGCAGGGGGCCATCGGGTTCCGGGGCAACCGGCGCCGGGGCGGTCAGGATGGCCACGCACCCGATCACCGCGGCCAACGCGAACACCACGAAACCCGCCACCGGGCCGACGGCCAGGATCAGGGCGCCCGCCACGAACGGCCCGACCAGCCGCCCCACCCGTTGCGAGGCGCCGTAGGTGTTGACCGCCCGCCCGCGGACGGCGGCCGGGATCCACTGCGCCATGAGCTCCTGCCGCGCGACACCCCACACACCGTCGGTCAGGTTGAACACCGCGAGCGCCACCAGGTAGGCGGGCAGCTGCCCCATGCCCGTGGCCACCGCCACCACCAGGGCCGTCACCGCCAGCACGGCTGCTGCGGTGGATCCCACCAACGCGGCCCGCTCACCCCATCGCTCGACGACGGGGCCGGTGGCGGCGGTACCGGCCACCATCACCACCCCGGAGAGGGTCAGGGCGAGCGCGACCTGTCCGGCATCGAGGCCGATGGAGAGCCCGACGAGCACCTGGGCGGGGATGGCCGCACCGGTGCCCACCGAGTAGAGCGCGCTGGGCAGGTAGAGCGGGCGCATCAGGCGACCGATGACGGCGCGTGCCGAATCAGCGGCCGGACCGGGCGACCGCCCGGCGACGGTGGAGCGGGGGGTGGAGCTGGCGGGCACGGGGCCTCCTTCGCGGGCGTGCCACCAGCCTGCGTGCTGGGGCGGTCACGCACCACCGATGTAGCGTCCCGCTACATGGTTGTCTTCCACCTGCCCGACGCGCGGGTGGCTGACGTGCGCTTCGCCATCAGCCCGTTGGTGGAGACGGCCCTGTCGTTGCGGGTACTGGCCGCGCCCGAGCGGTTCCCCCTGCAGGTGCCGTGGGAGCGCCGGGCTCGGCAGCGCATGGGCGAGGTGGACCTGCCGGTCCTACGGGCGCTGTTGAACCGGCACGGCCACACGCCGGATGCGATCACCCCGGCGCCGCGGACCCTGCACGCGACGGCGGCCCAGGAGTGGGAGTGGCTGCGGGCCACCGATCCGGCCGTGCTGGCGCAGGACATCCGGGCGGTGACCGGGCACGTGGACCCCGCCCTGGGGCGCGGAGCGGCCATGGTGACGCGTGTCGCCGATGCCCTGGAGGGTTACTGGGAGGCCTGCCTGGCGGCTGACTGGCCCCGCATCCGCACCGTGATGCAGGCCGACCTGGCACACCGCGGGCACGTCATCGCCCGCCGGGGCACGCCGGCTGCGCTGAACGACCTCAGCCCCACCGTGCACCTGACCGGCGACACGCTCGAGGTGGTGAGCCGCCACGGCATCGACCACGAGGTGGACGTCGGCGACCGGCCCCTGTGGCTCGTGCCCACCCTGTTCAGCACGCGGGCGGCCTACCCGGGGTCGCCCGACCATCCCCCGATGGTGATGTATCCCGCCCGGGGCCAGGGCGGCATGTGGGGTGCTCCGCCGCCGGTGGACGCCGATGCGGTGAGGGCCCTCCTGGGCGGGCCCAGGGCGCGGCTGTTGCGGATGCTCGCCGAGCCCGCATCGACCACCGTGCTGGCAGCTCGGCTGGGGGTCACGGCATCGGCCGTGAACCAGCACCTGCAGGTGATGCGGGCCGCGGGACTGCTGCGTGCCGAGCGGGCCGGGCGGCAGGTGCTCTACGCGCGCACCGAGCTGGGTGAGCAGCTGGCGGGCTGAGGCGGTCGCCGGCCCCAGCGGGTCCCCCGCCCGGCACCTCGCGGTGTTCGGCGCTCCGGTTGCTGGAGGGGGAGAAGGGCGCCCGGGGCGGGGGTCACCGCACAGGCAGGGCGAGCCACAGGGCCGCGGCGAGGCAGGCCAGGCAGACCGCCCCGAAGAGCACCACCCACACCGCGCCGGGCACGCCGGTGAGATCAGCCAGCTGGTCGGCGTCACCGGCCTGACGGCGCCCCGTGGCACGCGCCCGCTGCCGGCCGTGGTGCAGCGAGAGCACCGCCCGGGGGGCGGCGAGCAGCAGACCCCAGACGGTGACGTGGGCGGTGGCGGTGACGGCCCAGCCCGGCGCCCACCATGACAGCGCCCCGACCACACCCCCGATGCCGACCACCACCAGGAACCCGTAGCCGTTGCGGATGAAGACCAGCATCCCCAGGCACAGGGCCACCAGCAGCCACAGCCACGCCGCCGAGTACCCGGCCCCCAGCACGGCGGACCCGGCCAGGCCCAGCAGTGCCGGCGTGGGGTACCCGGCCAGCAGGGTCGCCACCATCCCGGGGCCCCGTGGCCGCCCGCGGGAGACGGTCACCCCCGAGGTGTCGCGGTGCAGCGTGATGCCGGAGAGCCGGCGCCCCACCAGCACCGCCACCACGGCGTGCCCGGCCTCGTGCACTATGGTCACCAGGTGCCGCACCACGCGGTGGCCAGCGGGGCTCCAGGTGACCGCGAAGGCCAACCCCAGCAGAGCCAGGGCGGCCACCGGGTGCAGGGGCGGCTGGGTGGCGCTCACCCGGATCCAGAGCTCGTCGATCACGCAGGTCAGGGTGGCACGGTCGGCTGGGAGGGGGCGGAGCCCGGACCCGCTGCGACGATGGGGGCATGACGACGCACCAGAGCTCCCGCATCGACACCCTCGTCTTCACCGTGCCGCGCGACGACGCGGACGCCGTCCTGGCCGCGCTCTTCGCGGCTGGTGCGGGCCGCATCGGTGACTACACCGAGTGCGCCTTCACCGTCGACGGCGTGGGACAGTTCCGGCCCGTGGGTGACGCCGACCCCACGATCGGCACGGTGGGCGAGATCGAGCGCGTCGAGGAGCGCCGCTGCGAGGTGCCCTTCACCGCCGCGGAGAAGGAGGCCATCCTCGCCGCGCTCGTCGCGGCCCACCCCTACGAGGAGCCGAGCTACTTCGTCATCGCCAACGCGGCGTGAGGGGGCGAACAATGAGCACTCAGCGTGGCGTCGCCACCATCGACCCCGCGGGCGTCCGCGCCGCCTACGACGAGGTGGCCGACACCTACGCCGACCACTTCACCGCAACCGAGGCCGAGTCCCCGCTCGAGCTGGGGATGATCGACCTCTTCTGCTCGCTGCTCGAGGGCCAGCGGCGGGTGCTCGACGCCGGCTGCGGCGCTGGGCGGCTGCTGCCCCATCTCGCCGGGCGAGGCTGCACGGTCGAGGGCGTCGACCTCTCGCCCGGGATGGTCGCGCGCGCCCGGGCCGACCACCCGGAGTTCCCGGCGCAGGTGGCGTCGCTGGACGATCTCCCGCACGCCGACGACACCTTCGACGGGGTCTTCTCCTGGTACTCCACGATCCACACCGGCGATGCCGACCTGCCCGGGCTGATCACGGAGATGCGACGGGTCCTGCGCCCCGGCGGGCTGCTGCTCCTGGCCTTCCAGACCGGCACCGGCGTGCGCGACATCGCCCAGGCCTTCCGGGAGCACGGTCATGAGGTGGAGCTGCTCCGTGCTCACCGGAGCCTGGAGGAGGTCGGCGCGCGGCTGACTGAGCAGGGCATGACCTCGGTGGCCCGCTTCGACCGCCTCCCACTGGGCACCGAGCGCGACCGCCAGGCGGTCCTCATCGCACGCGAGCCGGCCCCGGAGGCCTGACTCACCCGCACCCGGCGCCACGCACTTCCACACCCTTGAGACACTGGGCAGATGAGTACTGTCGAAACCCACGCCCTCGAACCCACCCCCAGCCTCCCCGCCATGCCGAAGCGCCTGGCCGCCGAGGCCCTGGGCACCTTCTGGCTGGTCTTCGGCGGCTGCGGCTCGGCGATCTTCGCCGCCGCCAGCATGGGGGAGGCTGCTGGCGAGCCCATCCACGTCGGCATCGGCTACCTGGGCGTCGCCCTGGCCTTCGGGCTCACCGTGGTCACCATGGCCTACGCCGTCGGTCATGTCTCCGGCGGGCACTTCAACCCGGCCGTGACGGTCGGCCTGGCCACCGCTGGCCGCCACCCGTGGAAGGACGTGCTGCCCTACGTCGTCGTCCAGGTCATCGCCGGTCTGGTGGCTGGTGGTGCGCTCTACGCCATCGCCACCGGCAAGGCCGGCTTCGAGGCGGTCGGCAGCATGGCGGCCAACGGCTACGGCGCGAACTCGCCCGAGGGCTACTCGATGATGGCCGTCCTGCTGGCGGAGGTGATCCTCACGGCGTTCTTCCTGTACGTGATCCTCGGCGCCACCGACGACCGCGCCCCCCAGGGCTTCGGCCCCCTGGCCATCGGCCTGGCGCTCACGCTGATCCACCTGATCTCCATCCCGGTGTCGAACACCTCGGTGAACCCCGCCCGGTCCACCGGCGTGGCCTTCTTCCACGGCGACGGTGCCCCGGCCCAGCTTTGGCTCTTCTGGCTGGCGCCCGTCCTCGGCGCGGTCATCGCCGGCATCAGCTACCACGCACTGCTGGGCGAGGAGAAGCGTTCGGCCATCCGCGAGGCCGCCGCTCACGACGCCGCCTGAGCATGCCGGGCGCGGCGACGAGCCAGTCGCCGCACACCGGACCACGATCGCTGTCGGGCCGATGCGGGACTCACCGCATCGGCCCGACGAGTGCCCGGGGGGGGCCCACGGCCGAGGCCCCCGGCCTCCCCTGGCCCCGTTGCACCTCCGGCTGCACCCCCAACACCTAGGGTGGCCACACCCATCCGCACCCCAGGAGGACCCGTGGCGAACACCCGTGACGTCGAGGCCGGCATCCACACCGACTTCCGCGAGGAGATGAGCTACGGCGGCTACCTGGACCTGGACCGGCTGCTCTCCGCCCAGCACCCGGTGAGCACGCCGCCCCACCACGACGAGATGCTCTTCATCATCCAGCACCAGACCTCCGAGCTGTGGCTGAAGCTGGTGCTGCACGAGATCCGCTCGGCCATGGAGCTGCTGGCCGCCGACGAGATGCGCATGTCACTCAAGCGCATCGCCCGGGTGAAGCACATCCAGAAGACGCTCACCGAGCAGTGGAGCGTCCTGGCCACCCTCACCCCGAGCGAGTACATGGAGTTCCGCGACTTCCTGGGCCATGCCAGCGGATTCCAGTCCTGGCAGTACCGCGGGGTGGAGTTCGCGCTGGGCAACAAGAACGCCGCCATGCTGCCGGTGCACGAGGCCGATCCCGAGGCCCACGCACTGCTCACCGAGCTGCTCGAGGCCCCGAGTCTCTACGACGAGTTCATCCGCTGCCTGCACCGCCGCGGCATCGAGATGCCCGCCCACGTGCTGGAGCGGGACGTGACCGTGGCCCACGAGCAGGACGCCGAGCTCACCGCGGTGTTCACCCACATCTACGAGAACGCCAGCGACCACTGGGACGTGTACGAGGCCTGCGAGGAGCTGGTGGACCTGGAGGACAACTTCCAGCTCTGGCGCTTCCGCCACCTCAAGACCGTGCAGCGCGTGATCGGCATGAAGACCGGCACCGGCGGGTCCTCGGGGGTCGGCTTCCTGCAGCGCGCGCTGGACCTGACCTTCTTCCCCGAGCTGTTCGCCGTGCGGACCGAGATCGGCACGGCCTGAGGGGGCCGATGGGGTGAGCCCCGCCTCGCGGTGGGGCCACGCACCTCATGCACATGCACATGTGTATGCTGTGGTCATGAGTGCACTGGAGCACCGTATGCAGCTGCTGCTCGACGAGCGCCGCATCACCTTGCTGCGCGAGCGCGCGACCGAGCGTGGGGTGTCCGTCTCCACGGTCGTGCGCGACGCCATCGACGCCTCGTTCGAGGACGACGACATGGCTCGCCGCGCACAGGCGGCCCGCGATTTCTTGGCGCTGACGGCTGACAACGCGCGGCACGAGGCAGCCGAGCCCGCGGACCTCAAACGTGCAGTGCACGACGCGATGGATGCAGAGCTCATCGCCAAGTTGGAGCGCTTGTGACCGCCGTCTTCATCGACTCCACGATCCTGCTCCACGCAGCAGGCGGTGATCACGCCATGAGGGCACCGAGCCGTCGGTGGCTGGAGGCCGCAGCGTCCGGCGGCATGGCGCTCCACGCCAGCGTCGAGGCAGGGCAGGAGTTCCTCTTCCACCGCCTGCGCAAGTCCACACCCGAGCAGGCCACGGCACAGTTCGGCCTGATCGACGGACTCATCACGTGGCACCCCTTCGACGAGGAGGTCCTCCGCCGTTCGGTCGCCCTGGCCGCTACCGGCGCCCTCGGCGGGCGTGATGCCATGCACGCCGCGACCGCACTCGCCGCCGGCTTCACCGAGATCGTCTCCGCCGACCGCGACTTCGATAAGGTCCCGGGACTGGCCCGCCGCGACCCCGGCGACCTGCCCGACTGACCACGCCGCGCCCATGCGCCCGCCGCCGCCGACGGCCGCCATCCAAGGGGGACCGATGACCTCGCTCAACACACCCGATGCCGTGCGCGCCCGCGCCGCGGAGCTCGACGCCGCCGACGAGCTGGCTCACCTGCGGGAGCGCTTCGTGCCCATGGACGCCTGCGGCACCGTCGGCGGCGCCGTGCTGTCCTACCTGGACGGCAACTCGCTGGGGCGCCCGCTGAAGAGCGCGGCGGAGGCGCTCGACCGCATCGTGTCCGAGGCCTGGGGGACGCGCCTCATCCGCTCCTGGGACGAGCAGTGGATGGAGCTGCCGCTGCGGCTGGGTGACCGGCTGGGCGAGGTGGCGTTGGGCGCGGCCCCGGGGCAGGTGGTGGTGGCCGACTCGACCACCGTCATGCTCTACAAGCTGCTGCGCGCCGGCCTGGCCGCGGCGCAGGCTGCCGATCCCGCGCGCCGCGAGATCGTGGTGGACACGGGCAACTTCCCCACCGACCGGTACGTGGCGGAGGGCATCGCCGCGGAGTGCGACGCCGAGCTGGTGTGGATCGAGGCCGATGCCGGCACCGGCGTGACCACCGAGCAGGTCCGCGATGCCGTGGGCTCCGCCACCGCCGCGGTGGTGCTGAGCCACGTGGCCTACCGCTCGGCGTACGTGGCGGACCTGCCGGCCATCACGCAGGTGGTGCACGAGGCCGGCGGGCTGGTGCTGTGGGACCTGTGCCACTCGGCCGGCGTGGTGCCGGTGGACCTGGACGAGCACGAGGTGGATCTGGCGGTGGGTTGCTCCTACAAGTACCTCAATGGGGGGCCTGGGGCGCCGGCGTTCGGGTACGTGGCCGCCCGTCACCAGGAGCGCATGACCCAGCCGATCCAGGGGTGGATGGGGCACGCCGAGCCGTTCGTGATGGGGCCGGGTTACCAGCCTTCGCCGGGCATGCGGCGCTTCATCTCCGGCACGCCGCCGGTGCTGGGCATGGTGCCGCTGGGCGAGATGGTCGAGCTCGTGGCCGACGTGGGGCTGCCCGCCCTGACGGCCAAGGCCACGGCGCTGACGGAGTTCGCCATCGAGGTCACCGACGGCCTGCTGACCCGCCACGGGGTGAGCGTGGACTCCCCCCGGGACCCGGCCCAGCGCGGCGGGCACGTCACCCTGGGCCACCCGGCGGCCCGCGAGGTGATCGCCGCCCTGTGGGAGCAGGGCGTCATCCCCGACTTCCGTGAGCCCGATGGGGTGCGCCTGGGCATGTCCCCCGCCAGCACCTCCTTCGCAGAGGTGGCCGAGGGTCTCCTGTTGCTGGACGCGGAGCTCGAGCGCGCCGGCCGCGGCTGAGGCCGGTCAGTCGCTGATGAGCACCACGGCGCGCTCGGTCACCACAGGGATCTCCACGGTTGTCACCCTCCCGTCGCACTCGACGCGGAGGAATACGGACTCGACTGAATCCTCCGGCTCGGCACCCAGCACACCATCCCCAACGGTTGCGTCGGACGGCGCGTGGGAACTGCTCTCCCAGTCATCCGCTAGGCGACAGTCCCCCGACGGGAAAGAGAAGCGTTCGGCATAGAATTCACGGGATCGCTGATCATCCTCCTCCACAGGAACCGTGCCCACCACCATTCCTCGTGCAGCATCTCCATCGCCCCTCTCCACACGGTGGTAAAAGGGCTCTTCACGAACGAGGGTGTAGTCGGTTGAGCGCGTCGGTGGCCGGGTAGGGGTCGAGGTCTCCCGGATGATGGAAGTTCTTCACGCTCGCCATCCCGAAAGACCTCGACGTGCTCCACCCTACTTTCGCGACCCCTGACCTGACCACGTTCTGCCGCCTCGACGAGCTCGGCCTCGTCGCCGTCGGCCAGCTGATCGAGCCGGATCGGGCCACGATCGAATGCCGCGTCGTCGAGGACGACCCGCGGTGTCGGAAGTGCGGTGTCGAGGGCGTGCCACGGGACACGGTGACGCGCCCGCTGGCGCATGAACCGTTCGGGCACCGGCCGACGACCCTGCTGGTGCGGGTGCGCCGGTACCGGTGCGGACACTGCCGGCGCACGTGGCGGCAGGACATGACGCGGGCAGCGGCGCCGCGTGCGAAGATCTCCCGCGGCGGCCTGGAGTGGGCGCTGCGGGGCATCGTCATCGACCACCTCACCGTCACCCGCGTCGCCGCAGGTCTCGGGGTGTCCTGGAGTGCCGCGAACGCCGCCGTCCTCGCGGAAGGCAAGCGGCGCCTGATCGACGACCCCGCCCGGTTCGACGGGGTCACCACGATCGGTGTCGACGAGCACGTCTGGCGACACACGAGGCTGGGCGACAAGTACGTCACCGTGATCATCGACCTCACGCCCGCGAGGAACAAGACCGGGCCGGCGAGGCTGCTGGACATGGTCGAGGGCCGCTCCAAGGCGGTGTTCAAGCAGTGGCTCGCCGCCCGCCCCGCGGACTGGGCGAAGCGGATCGAGGTGGTCGCGATGGACGGCTTCGCCGGGTTCAAGACCGCTGCCGCCGAGGAACTCCCCGACGCCGTCCCCGTCATGGACCCGTTCCACGTGGTCCGCCTCGCCGGCGACGCGCTGGATGTCTGCCGGCGTCGGGTCCAGCAAGACACCACCGGTCACCGCGGGCTCAAGGGCGACCCGCTCTACAAAGCCCGCCGCACCCTGCACACCGGGGCGAGCCTGCTCACCGACCGGCAGCGGGCACGCCTGGACGCAGTGTTCGCGAGCGAGGAGCACGTCGAGGTCGAGGCGACCTGGGGCATCTACCAGCGCATCGTCGCGGCCTACCGGGAGCCCGACAAGAAGAAAGCGAAGGCGATGATGCAGGAGGTGATCGCTGCGATCAGCAGCGGCGTTCCCGCGGCGCTCGTCGAGGTCCGCAAGCTCGGCCGGACCATGAAGCAGCGGGCGGGCGACATCCTCGCGTTCTTCGACCGCCCCGGCACCAGCAACGGCCCGACCGAGGCCATCAACGGGCGACTCGAACACCTCCGCGGCTCCGCCCTCGGCTTCCGCAACCTCACCCACTACATCGCTCGGTCGCTGCTCGAAGCCGGAGGGTTCAGACCCGCGCTACACCCTCGTTCGTGAAGAGCCGCATTACTGCCACGTCTTTTTTGGGGGACCGACGCACTGGGAGCCTGACTACAACATGGAATCGTGGCGCCCCTATGCGAGTTGGTGGCGTCAGGCTCAGAACAAGTGCAACCCGTGATGGCCAAGATGAGGACGATTAAACCGCTTTTCGCGATGATGTGTGTCAGTATGGCCGTCTCGGGATGCTCGGGGGTCGGAGCCCCGCACCCACGGGAGGGTGACAGTGTGTCCACGGCCGCCGCCTTTTACCGGCTCTTCACGAACGAGGGTGTAGCGCGGGTCTGAACCCTCCGGCTTCGAGCAGCGACCGAGCGATGTAGTGGGTGAGGTTGCGGAAGCCGAGGGCGGAGCCGCGGAGGTGTTCGAGTCGCCCGTTGATGGCCTCGGTCGGGCCGTTGCTGGTGCCGGGGCGGTCGAAGAACGCGAGGATGTCGCCCGCCCGCTGCTTCATGGTCCGGCCGAGCTTGCGGACCTCGACGAGCGCCGCGGGAACGCCGCTGCTGATCGCAGCGATCACCTCCTGCATCATCGCCTTCGCTTTCTTCTTGTCGGGCTCCCGGTAGGCCGCGACGATGCGCTGGTAGATGCCCCAGGTCGCCTCGACCTCGACGTGCTCCTCGCTCGCGAACACTGCGTCCAGGCGTGCCCGCTGCCGGTCGGTGAGCAGGCTCGCCCCGGTGTGCAGGGTGCGGCGGGCTTTGTAGAGCGGGTCGCCCTTGAGCCCGCGGTGACCGGTGGTGTCTTGCTGGACCCGACGCCGGCAGACATCCAGCGCGTCGCCGGCGAGGCGGACCACGTGGAACGGGTCCATGACGGGGACGGCGTCGGGGAGTTCCTCGGCGGCAGCGGTCTTGAACCCGGCGAAGCCGTCCATCGCGACCACCTCGATCCGCTTCGCCCAGTCCGCGGGGCGGGCGGCGAGCCACTGCTTGAACACCGCCTTGGAGCGGCCCTCGACCATGTCCAGCAGCCTCGCCGGCCCGGTCTTGTTCCTCGCGGGCGTGAGGTCGATGATCACGGTGACGTACTTGTCGCCCAGCCTCGTGTGTCGCCAGACGTGCTCGTCGACACCGATCGTGGTGACCCCGTCGAACCGGGCGGGGTCGTCGATCAGGCGCCGCTTGCCTTCCGCGAGGACGGCGGCGTTCGCGGCACTCCAGGACACCCCGAGACCTGCGGCGACGCGGGTGACGGTGAGGTGGTCGATGACGATGCCCCGCAGCGCCCACTCCAGGCCGCCGCGGGAGATCTTCGCACGCGGCGCCGCTGCCCGCGTCATGTCCTGCCGCCACGTGCGCCGGCAGTGTCCGCACCGGTACCGGCGCACCCGCACCAGCAGGGTCGTCGGCCGGTGCCCGAACGGTTCATGCGCCAGCGGGCGCGTCACCGTGTCCCGTGGCACGCCCTCGACACCGCACTTCCGACACCGCGGGTCGTCCTCGACGACGCGGCATTCGATCGTGGCCCGATCCGGCTCGATCAGCTGGCCGACGGCGACGAGGCCGAGCTCGTCGAGGCGGCAGAACGTGGTCAGGTCAGGGGTCGCGAAAGTAGGGTGGAGCACGTCGAGGTCTTTCGGGATGGCGAGCGTGAAGAACTTCCATCATCCGGGAGACCTCGACCCCTACCCGGCCACCGACGCGCTCAACCGACTACACCCTCGTTCGTGAAGAGCCAGTAATGCTGCTCCCTGATTGACCCCGTATACCAATTGGCCCTGGCCCCGAGCTGTGAGCGGACTTCGTCCTTGTGGTAACTGAACGTGGCTCGACCAGTCCACGTCCTGCCCCAAGCCGTCACGAACGCGTTCACCTTATACCGCTGAGGAGTGCCTGTGACCGTCGACTTGTGGTACAAGCGCTTTCCCAAGTAGGGGTCCGTCACCACGGGGTAGTCGGCGGGCCGCAGCCCAACCTCCTCGACCTCTTGCGTGAGCACGTTCTGCTTCTCATCCCAGGAAAACCTCGTCAGCAGCGAATTTCCCGAACTGGTCACAGCCCAAGCTGGCGCCACGCCTGCAACCAGTTGCCCTCGCTCGTCCTCGAAAGCCACGCCCTGATTGCCCGGGAGAACCTCCACCCTGAACGACTTGGGCATGCTGATCTTGTACTCCGTCTCGAGGTCACCGGGGCCGTTGAACTGTGATAGAAGCTGCATCTCACCCCCCGGTCGCTCTACGGCAGCAGCCATCTCGCCTCCCTTCTTCCGCAGCCTGACTGACGCTCGGTCATCGAGATCCTGATCGCCAAGGTCGTCGACTCGCCTGACAACAATGCCACCCTGCCCCGGCACCGGCAGAAACGCTTCCACCTCCGCGTCACGGCCCCCGGGGCCCGACATTGAACCTCGACCACTACTCGTCGCCAAGCCCTCTTCACCCTCTGGAATGAACCATCCAGAACTGGAATCATGCATACCCCCGCCCTCAGCAACCACGACGTTGCGGCCCCCTCCGTGCGCGCGCACATCCCCCTCTGGGCGCACCGCGATCTCACCCCCATGACCAAACTCAGCGATATCCCACCGAAAACCCTCTTCTTCCCCCCCCCCATCGCTAGACTGTGGGGGACAGACAATCCCACCAGCACCGATACAGCAAGCGCCTTGCACGCTCTCATGCTCCCCCCCTGAGTATTTGGAAAAACCAGTCGCAGCACGTTCACACACCGGGGGGACAGTGTCAAGGCCCGCCTCGGGAGTCGGTCTTCGCGCCCACAACCGGCGCGCCGTCCTCGTGTTGCCTCCATCATCTACCGGGAGGGCAGGGCCTTACGCTGCCTCGCTTCGAGGTGACGGCCATCCGGCTGCGCGCGAGGTGATCGCCGAGCTCTGGGAGCAGGGCGTCATCCCCGACTTCCGTGAGCCCGATGGGGTGCGCTTGGGCATGTCGCCCGCCAGCACCTCCTTCGCCGAGGTGGCCGAGGGGCTGCTGCTGGTCGATGCGGAGCTGGAGCGCGCCGGCCGGCACTGAGGCGGGTCAGTCGCGCCCCATCCGCGCCTCGTTTTCTGCCACCCAGTCGAGGCCACGCCAGTCGGTGGTGGGCTCGCCCTCCCGGAGGGGGCCCTCGGTGGGGACCTCACCGGAGACGCTCCAGAACAACCCGTCCACGGAGCCCGAGCTCACACCCCCCGCGCAGGTTTCCGCATGCTCCTGGGGCACCACACACCATCGGGCAAGGCCAGACGGGCTGCGGTTGATCTGCATCGCGAACCGCGTCACCCCGTCCTCCTCCACCTGGGAAGCCCAGGAGACGAAGGCATCGTCCGGGATCCCGGCAGGTACCAGGAGCGGCCCGTCCGCCTCGGCCTCAGCCAGCGCGGCGGTCAGGTCGATCGGCTCAGGATCCTCCGGAGCGATGCACGCCCTCAGCATCACGCCGGCGGACACCACGCAGAAAAGACGCGCGGCACCTCGGCGGGCACGATTCATCGCGCCACAGTAGCACTCAGTATTCATATCTGAACAGATTTGGCTGATTTCACGTCATATCTGAAAAGTCCGAGACCCTCAGGATCCTGGCGTTGACGTCTGGAACATCCCCGCGTAGACCTCGAGCCAGGCGGTGTGCACGTGGTGCCAGTGCGGGGAGTCCGGGTCCACCAGGTCCGCGTGGTGGGCGCCGGGGACGATGCGGGAGGGTGCCGGGAAGTCCTCCGAGTGCGCCGGGGGAACGGTCGCGTCCTCGGACCCGTGCACGAGCATCACGTGGTCGCGCCCCGCATCAGGCCACAGCAGCCGGGGGTCGAGCTCGGCGTAGGCCTCAGGCGCCTCCTGCGGCCGCGCCCCCACCCAGTCGACAGCCGCGCCGTGCCCCAGGAACTCGGTGGCGGTGCGGGTGAGGTCGTGGGCGCCCGCCAGCGACAGCACGCCCACGGGGGTGCGGCCGGGCTGCAGGCCCCGCAGCATCGCCAGGTGCCCGCCGGCGGAGTGCCCCACCCAGATGCCGGCCACGGGCGCGTCGTACCAGCCGTCCGCTGCCAGCAGGTCGTCCACGGCGAGCAGGTCGTCGAGCGCGGCCCGGGGGTTGCCGGGCTCGCGGCGGTACTCCGGAAGGGCCACGAGGAAGCCGTGGTCGGCCAGCACGTGGGCCGCCGCGCGCAGGTGGGTGCGGTCGATGGTGGGCCGCCAGAAGCCGCCGTGCACGAGCACCGTCACCGGGCGCACCCCATCGGGGCGGCCGCCGAAGGTCTCGACGACCAGCCCGCCGGTGCCGATGTCCTCCCCCGGCTCTGGCGCGGTGTCCACCAGGCGGGCGATGGCTGCTTCCTCGGCCCGGGCGGTACGCAGGATCGGCAGCACGTTGTCAGCCAGCATCGGGGCCAGGAACTCGGGGGAAATCTCGGCGTCGAGCGCGCCGGCATCCACCGGGAGCCAGCGCAGCTCGTCGATCTCGGCGGCCGCCCGCGGCTCCCCCTCGGGACGGGCGTGGAAGACGGTGCTCTCCAGGAGGCGGCCCGGCTCGTTGGCCGCCGGGCCGGAGAACGCGCCGAGCAACTGCATCGATGCGGGGTCCACCCGCAGCCCGAGCTCCTCACCCAGCTCCCGCGCCCCGGTCTGCGCCGGCGACTCCCCCGGCTCCGGCTTGCCGCCGGGGAGCATGAAGCGCTCGGTGCCGCGCTTGCGGACGGTCAGGACGCGCCCCGCATCGTCCTGCACCACCACCCCGGTGACGACGATGGGCGGCTGGTCGGCGGACGTCGCAGTCATGGTGGGCAGGGTAGCGACGTGGGCCGGTCGCCGCCGGTTCGTCGCGGGTGGGCAGACTGGCGATCCATTCGTCGCCCGTGGGGCCTTCACAGCTCGTTTCGCCCCAATCGCGACGAACCGATGGGTGCGGCCCGGCCAGGGCAGACGGATCGGACCTGACCACGTGGCCAAAGGAATGTTTGCAAAGTTTCCTTTGCACGGTTACGGTCACGGCATGACCCCGCCCGAGATCAGCACCCCCGGCCCCGAGGGGCTGCGAGCCCTCTCCCACCCGGTCCGCCTACGGCTCCTGGGACTGCTCCGCACCTCGGGCCCCAACACCGCCACGGGTCTCGCGCAGCACCTCGGCGTCAACAGCGGTGCCACGTCCTACCACCTGCGACAGCTGGCACAGCACGGCTTCATCGAGGAGGACAAGGGCCGCGGCTCCTCGCGCGAGCGCTGGTGGCGGGCGGTCCACCGCTCCACCCGCACCTCCTCCAAGGGGTTGACCCCCCAGGAGCGCGAGACCTTCGGGGCGTACCAGCAAGCCGTGGCGGTGGTCTACTCACAGCAGCTGCAGCAGGTCGTGGAGCAGGCCGAGACACTGCCTGCCGCGTGGCGACGAGCCGGCACCACGAGCGACTGGATGCTGCGCCTGACCCCCGAGCGTGCGCACGCGCTGCGGGACGCCCTCATCGAGGTCATCACGTCCTGGCCCGAGGAGGACGTGCCGGAGGCACAGCCGTACTGGGTCAACCTGAACGCGGCGCTATCGCCCCACGCGATGCCCCCCGCCCCGGACCAGACCTGAGGAGCCAGCGTGAGCGCCCTACCCCTGCGAGGACTGCTGACGGCCGAGACCTTCACGATCACGGCCACCCGGATGAGCATGGTGGTGATCCCGTGGTTCGTCCTGGTGACCACCGGCTCGGCCACGCAGACCGGCCTCGTCTCGGCCGCCGAGCTGCTGCCCCTGGTGGTCTTCAAGGTGCTGGGCGGACCGTTGACCGACCGGCTCGGCCCACGCCGGGTGGCGTGTGTCTGCGACCTCGGGTCGGCCGCCGTGTTCGGACTGATCCCGCTGCTGCACCTGCGCGGCGCGCTGCCCTTCTGGGCCCTGCTGCTGCTCGTCGCCGCCGGGGGCGCGCTGCGGGGGCCTGCCGACGGGGCCAAGCAGGCCATGATCCCCGGCGTCACGGAGCTGGCCCGGGTGCCCCTGGAACGCGTGACCGGCTACCACGGCGCCATCGACCGCGGTTCCGCGATGGCGGGCGCGGCCGCCGCGGGCCTGCTCATCACCCAGCTCGGCGCGCCCCGCACCCTGTTCGTGGTGGCGGCCTGCTTCGTCCTCGGCGCCGCGGCCCTGGGGGCGACCACGGCCGCAGCGTCCCGGCCGAGCGCCCAGCGCGACACGCGCGAGCCGTACCTGCGCTCCCTGCTGGGCGGGTGGGACTTCATCCGCCACGATGCCGTGCTCCTGGGCATCAGTGGGATGGTCGCGGTCACCAACCTACTGGACCTGGCCTGGTCGGCCGTGCTGTTCCCGGTCTGGGCACGCGAGACGGGCGCCGGCGCGGCCGGCATCAGCCTGCTGCTGACGGTCTTCTCGGCCGCCGCCACCGTCAGCTCCCTGGCCGCCGCCCGCTGGGCCCATCGGCTCCCCCGGTTCCGGACCTACGTCATCGGCTTCCTCGTCACCGGACCGGTGCGTTTTGCCGTCCTGACCCTCGGCGCACCCCTGTGGGTGGTGGTCACCGTCTTCGCCGTCACCGGCGCGGCGTCCGGTTTCCTCAACCCCATCCTGGGAGCGGTGATCTTCGAACGGATCCCGGCCGGGCTCACGGGGCGCGTCTCGGCGTTGAGCGCCTCCCTGGGCTGGTCGCTCATGCCACTCGGTGGCCTGCTCGGCGGCCTCCTGGCCTCGGGGCTGGGCTGGCGGTGGGCCCTGTGGGCGCTGGCTGGGGCCTACCTCGTGGCCACCCTCGCCCCGCTGGTGGTGCCCAGCTTCCGGGAGTTCGACACCCGACCCGCGCCGCCCGTGTTGTCCGACCAGGCCGATGCCTCCTGGCCGGCGCAGGAGCCCGCCGCTCAGTAGCCGGTGCGGCCGTCGACGACCTCGCGCAGCAGGTCCGCGTGCCCCAGGTGCCGGGCGTACTCCTCGATGAGGTGCGCGTACACCCAGCGCAGGTTCACCGGGTTCCCGTGGCGGGTGCCGGCGACGGGGGCGTCGAGGTCGGTGACCCCCGCACACCAGGCGCGGGCGCGGTCCACCGCATCGGAGAAGGCGGCGACATCCTGTACGGCGGTCGCGGCCTCGGCATCGAGGAAGTCCCCCTCCGGTGAGGCGGGGGTGAAGTAGACGTCCGGCACCTCCGCACCCGCGACGACCTCACCGCACCAGTACAGCTCCACCTCGGTGAGGTGGCGGACGATGCCCGCCAACGACAGCGACGATGGGGGGACCGCGCGCTGGGCGAGCTGCTCGCCGGTGAGCCCGCCGACTTTGAGCGGCAGGGTCTGTCGGTACAGCTCTACCCACCACTCGAGGTTCTCCCGGTCGCCGGCCAGGAAGGCCTGGTCGGGACGGGTGTCCGGCGGGTCGGGGGTGAGGTTCTGCGCTGCGGTGGTCATGGGGCGAGGCTCGCCGCTGGGGCGCTGCCGGTCAATCGGGTTTCACGGCGCCTGGGTGATGCCGAGCACGGCGGTGGCCACAGTGCGCGCGGCCAGGGCGTCGACCACCTCGGCCGGTGCGCTGCGCAGCGGGCCGGAGACGACCAGCATCGAGAACCCGTGCACGGCCGACCAGCACGGCGCCTCGGCGCCCTCGCGCAGCTCAGCGGCCAGCGAGCCGTCGGCGACCATGCGGTCGAGGGCATCGGCCAGGTGCAGGAAGGGGGTGAGGCCCGAATCGCCAGCGGCCCGGGGGTCGGCGGAGAGCTCGAGGTCCGCCGGCTCGGTGAAGGCCGTGCGGAACAGCCCGGGTTCGGCCCGTGCGGCCTCGATGTAGCTGCGACCCACCGCGGTGAGGTGCGCGGCCCCATCGGCCCGGGCGGGCAGCGCGGCGCGGGCGGCGTCCATCGCGCGGGCCATGGCCGCCTGGCCCCGGAAGGTGACCTCCTGCACCAGGGCGGCGCGGTCAGCGAAGTGGCGGTAGGCCGCGTTCGCACTGACGCCCACCTGGCGGGTGAGCGCCCGCATCGTCAGTGCCTCCGGACCTTTCTCCCGGGCCACGGCCTCTGCCTGCTCGATGAGGGCGGCGCGCAGGTCGCCGTGGTGGTAGCCCCCGCGCGGGGCGGGGTTCTCACCGGGATCGGATGGGGGGCTTGGCACGGGACTCCTTGATGTGTACGGTGAACACATCCTACATGTGGACACCGTTCACATTCCTCTGAAGGGACCTGCACCATGACCGCACGCACCACCACCCAACACCCCGGGACACCCGTGTGGCGCGACTTCTGGACCACCGACCCGGAGGGCACGGCGCGTTTCCTCACCGAGGTGCTCGGCTGCACCATCCGTGAGAACGGTCCCGAGCCCGGGTACTCCGTCGCCGAGCTGCCGCAGGGCGCGGTGTGCGGCATCGGGCCGGCCACCGCCGAGGAGGCGCCCACCGACATCGCTGCGCTCTTCCTGGCGAGCGACGACGTGGACGCGACCCACGCGCGGGCGCTCGAGCTGGGCGCCACAGAGGCGATCGCGCCGATGGACGCCGGCCCCACCGGGCGCTTCTCCACCGTGGTCGACCCCACCGGGGCGCTCGTCTCGTTCTGGCAGGCGGGTGAGCAGACCGGCTACGCCGCGGTGGACGAGGTCGGCTTCCCCTGCTGGCAGACGCTCTACTCCACCGATGCGGATGCAGCACGCCGCTTCTACGGCGAGCTGTTCGGCATCGAGTTCGGGGACGACATGCCCGGGTACCCGATCGGTGGGTTCGGCGAGGACGCGCTCTTCGGCATCGGGCCAGAGGCGTCCTCCTCGCACTGGATGCAGTACGTGATGGTGGAGGACCTCGACGCGACGCTCTCCACGGCCGTCGCGCTGGGCGCCACCGAGACGCACCGTGACAGCGCGCCCTTCGGTGCGTGGATCGACCTGCGGACGCCCGGCGGAGCGGCCTTCGGGATCTTTCAGACGACCGACGAGCAGGGAGAGAACTGATGACCGCACGGACCAGCACCCAGCGACCCGGAACGCCCATCTGGCGGGACTTCTGGACCACCGACCCGGAGGGGACGGCCGAGTTCTTCCGGCAGCTCTTCTCCCGGGAGGTCGAGCCCGGACTGATCGCCATGGACATCCCCGCTGGTGGCCCGGAGATGGGCGGATACACCACGGCCCAGATCGACGGGCGCCATGTATTCGGCATCGGCCCGGCACTGCCGTGCGGGGTCGACGTGGCCGCGGTCTTCTTGGCCACCGACGATGCCGACGTCACGCACGCGAAGGCCCTGGAGCTGGGGGCGACCGAGGAGATTGCGCCCACCACGGTGCCGGACCATGGACGTTTCTCGGCGATCGTGGACCCCGCCGGGGCTCTGGTGGCCTTCTACGAGAGCCACGGGATGCTGGGCTACGGCGCCGTGGACGAGCTGGGCTTCCCCTGCTGGCAGGACCTGCTGACCCCGGACGTGGCGGCCGCCGAGGCGTTCTACGGCGAGCTGTTCGGGTTCAGCTTCGACCACCAGATGGCGCCCTACTCGGTGGCGCAGCTGGGTCAGGACGGGATCTTCGGCATCGGCCCGCTGGAGGCCGGCGAGGAGGCGCTGTGGGTGCAGTACACGCTGGTGCCGCAGCTGGACCCGGTGCTGGCGAGGGCGCGGGAACTCGGTGCCGGGCAGGTGGGTGAGGTGATGGACCTCGGCTTCGGCCGCTCGGCGCACCTGACCACCCCGGCGGGTGCGGCGTTCGGGCTGTTCGAGGGATCCGAGGAGATGCAGACCCAGATGGAGGCCGGCCAGTGACGCAGCCGATGGAGGTGACCACGGTCTTCGTCACGCGCTACGTGGCCGACCACGACGAGATGGCCCAGTGGTACGCCCGGTTCCTCGGGCGCACGTGGGACGCCGAGCCGATGCTGAGCTGCCGCGAGTGGCACCTGGGCCAAGAGGTGTTCTTCCAGGTCATCCACGACCCGGACCGCGCTGGGGAGACCAGCTTCGCCTTCGGGGCCCGCGATCTCGCGGGCGAGGGTCGACGCCTGACCGAGATGGGGCTCGACCCGGCCTCGTCCGGTGACGTCGCCGGCTTCGACGACCTGCGGTGGATGCCGCTGACCGACCCCGAGGGTGTGGAGACCGGCGTGCTGAACGCCGGCGGCGTGCGGGAGGGCTGATCGTGAGCACCTGGTCCTGTGGTTACACGGTGTACGTGGACGCCCCCGCCCAGCGGCTGTGGACCGCCCTGACCGATGCGGAGGAGACGGCCATCTGGTGGCGGCACTCGTCGGTGTCGGACTGGCACGTCGGATCAGACTGGCAGCACGTCCGGGTAGACGGTAGCGGCACGGTGGACGGCACCGGGACCGTCCGGGAGGCCTCGGCACCCCATCGATTGGCGTTCACCTTCCCGAACGCGGGTGACTCACGGGTTGCCTTCGACCTCGCCGAGCACCAGGGCATCACCAGGCTCACTCTCACCCACACCGTGCTGCCTTCCGAGCACCTGCGCGATGCCGTGGCCAGGGTGTGACCGGCCATCCTGTCCAACCTGAAGACATGGGTCGAGACCGGCTCACCCATGTCCGTCTTTCCCCTCGACATGCCGCAGGAGGGGGCATGACGCAACGCACTCGCATCCACAACCTGCACGTCTCGCTCGACGGGTACGCCGCGGGCACCTTCATCACCCGGGAGAAGCCGTTCGGCGACGCGCTGGAGCTGATGGCCGGATTCGATGGCCGCTTCATCCACGGGATGAGTGACGTGGACGCGCCGCTGACCCTTGAGCGCGCGATGACGACCCTCTGGAGCCAAGGCATCGGCGCCGAGATCATGGGCCGTGGCAAGTTCACGCCGGAGACTGGGCCGTGGACCGACGAGGGCTGGCGTGGGTGGTGGGGCGAGGAGCCCCCGTTCAGCACGCCGGTGTTCGTGATGACCCACCACCCTCGGGAGTCGATGGAGTTCGCGAACGGGACGGTGTTCCACTTCGTCAGCGGACCTCCGGCCGAGGTACTGGACCAGGCCAAGGGTGCTGCAGGGGGTCTCGATGTCCGCATTGGCGGCGGACCCACCTCCGTGAGGTCGTTCCTGGCGGACGACCTGGTGGACGTCATGCACACGGTGACCGTGCCCGTCGTACTCGGCGAGGGCACCCCGCTGTGGGACGGGCTGGGAGGACTGCAACGGCGCTTCAGCATCGAGGCGGTCGGTTCATCGGACGGGGTGGTGCACCACCTGTGGAACCGGTGGCCCCGCGGGGTCGAGAACGCCTCCGGTGAAGCGACGCCGCGCACCGGAGGGACCTGAGCCATGCAGATGCTGTTCCTGCACGGAGCCGGTGGGTTCCAGGAGGACCGGGAGCTGGCCGAGCGGCTGACTGGCGCAGTCGGGGCTGAACTGCAGATGCCCGAGTGCCCAGACGAGGACATGTCCTTCGAGGCGTGGGCATCGGTGGTGCGCCCGGCCGTGGGATCCCTGGGCGCGGACGATCTGGTGGTGGGCCACTCCTTTGGCGGATCGATCCTTCTGGGTGTGCTGGCCGAGGCGGCGCCTGAGGTGCGGCGCGGGCTCGTGCTCGCCGCGCCCGACTGGGGTGTCAGCGGGTGGGACGTGGCCGAGTACGCCCCCTCCGGGCCACCGCAGGGCGTCCGGTTGTCGCTGCACCACTGTCGGGACGACGAGGTGGTTCCCGTGGCCCATTTCGCGGCCCTCGCAGAGTCGGTGCCCGGCGCGGCAGCGCGCGTGCACCCCATCGGAGGGCACCAGTTCGCGGGGCTGGAGGGCGACCTGATGAGGGAGATGACGCGGTGACGACACGACGTGAGGCCCCGCAGGCGACGTGGCCGATGGTGCACGCGGCACGCGGCGCGCTCGTGAGCGACCTGGAGCGACTGCAGCCCGCACAGTGGGGTCATCCCACCCTGTGCGACGACTGGGACGTGCGCCACGTGACGGCACACCTCACGGCGGCCGCGTCAACCGGGCGCTGGTCCTGGCTCCGGAGCATCGCTGCCGCCCGCTTCCGGCCGGACGTCCACAACGACCGGCGCCTGCAGGAACACCTGGGCGGGTCGACGGAGGACACCTTGGGACGCTTCCGAGCCGTCGTGGACGCCACGGTCGCGCCAACCGGCGACATCGCGGCATGGCTGGGAGAGGTGGTGGTGCACGCCGAGGACATCCGCAGACCACTCGGCCTGGAAGACACGAGTGACGCCGATGCCGTTGCTGCCGTGGCCGCCTTCTTCGCCGCTCGCGACTTCGCCGTCCCGAGTCGCAGCCGCACCAAGGGGCTGCAACTCCATGCAACGGACAGCCCTTTCCACAGCGGCACGGGACCGTTGGTCGAGGGCCCGACCCTGTCCCTGGTGATGGTGATGGCTGGGCGACGCTCGCACCTGGACGGGCTCACCGGCGCGGGGGTCGATCAACTGGCCGGCCGGTTGGAGGACTGATGACGAGCGACATCCGCAGTGGACGGGGCGGCCCTCAGGGCGCTGCATGTGCGGACGTGACCATGGTCCCGGTGGCCGTGAACCAGCGCGAGGCCTACCTGGCCTTCGAGAAGCGGATGGCCGAGGTCTACCGCGACCACGGAGCCACGCAGGTGACCCACTACTGGCACTCCGGGCCGCCCGCGAGGCAGGAGGACTTCCATGCCACGGGGGCCTCCCCCGCATCGGCCTCCCCCGGCCTTGCGGGTGTGGTCGGGGCAGGCCCCGGAGAGGCGGTCGTCGTGACGGTGACACAGTGGCCCTCCAGGGCGGCACGGGATCGGGGGACAGCCGCGGCCACGAGCGACCCGCGCGTCCTGGCGACCCTGGATGAGGAGCCGGTGTTCGACGGGCGCCGCGTCATCGGGGAGACCTTCGAGGTCGTGAGTCGTCCCTGAACCCCGTCGTCCGATGGAGTGTGACGGCTAGCATCGCGGCGTGCCCGACCACCACCCTGCCGGCGTGATGCCGCTCGGCGTGCCCTCTTGGCGGGCAACGGAATCGATGCCGCAGCTGGGTCAGGACGGCATCTTCGGCATCGGCCCGCTGGAGGCCGGCGAGGAGGCGCTGTGGGTGCAGTACACGCTGGTGCCGCAGCTGGACCCGGTGCTGGCGAGGGCGCGGGAACTCGGTGCCGGGCAGGTGGGTGAGGTGATGGACCTCGGCTTCGGCCGCTCGGCGCACCTGACCACCCCGGCGGGTGCGGCGTTCGGGCTGTTCGAGGGCTCGGAGGAGATGCGTGAGCAGATGGAGCAGGGCTGAGCCATCCGCATGCTCTTCGCCCACGGCGCCGGCGGGTACGACGAGGTGAAAGGCCGGGCGCTGGGCGTGGTGGCGCGGCGTCGCCGCCGCGCGCTTCCGCCCGGACGTCCACAACGAACACCGACTGCGTGAGCACCTCGATGGGTCCCCGACCGAGACGCTGGACCGCTTCCGGCAGGTGATCGACGCCACCGTCGCCCCCACGGGTGTTCTCGGAGCCTGGCTGGGTGAGGTGGTAATGCACTCCCAGGACATCCGCCACCCCACTTGCCCCCCCTCGCGTGGCTCTATGCTCCACTGACTGGGGCTCACTCATACGACACTCCTGCGCCTCACGGCGACCCTCACCCCCCCAGCAACATTAGGTGGAGCAAACATCGCGATGGGCGCTCCACCCCGAGGATCGACATGAAGGATGGTGCGCATGAGCCGCAAGACCGGTGTGAGAGATCTGTTGGCGCTGGGGGTCGTGACGACAGCGGTCCTGGCAGGGTGCTCGCAGGACGACTGCCAGGCCGGGAGGGAGACCCCCACGGAGGTGGTCTCCGCGCTGCTGACCGAGACGGGGCCCGAGGCCACGGTGGAGTCGGTCTGTGAGTACTCCGGCGAGGGGTTCGAGTCCAAGACCAGCGACTGGTTGAACGCCGTGCGCGAGCAGGCCGGGGGCGCTGACGCGGCCTCGGATCTCACGGTCCGCGAGCTGACCGGGGAGCAGATGGCCCGCAACCACCAGGTACAGGTCAGCGACGCCGACGGCCCGGTCGCGACGGTGACCGTGTGGGACGTCAGCGAGGACGGCGACCGCTACCTCGTGCAGCCCCACGACGAGGACATCCCCCGCTGAGCAACGGCCCCAGCGCCCCTCGAGGCCTTGTGGTCCCCCACCCGGGGCGGCCGGGCCTCGTTGGCCACGCTCACCCCATCAGGACGACGTGGCCGCCTTCAACGCGCGGCCCGTGGCCGTGTCCGCGGCAGTGAGCTCGGCGGGGGTGCCGGTGAAGACCACCTCGCCGCCCTCGTGGCCGGCACCCGGCCCCACGTCGATGACGTGGTCGGCCTGGCTCACAACGTCCAGATTGTGCTCGATGGCGATGACGGTGGCCCCGCCCTTCACCAAGCCCTGCAGCATGTCCACCAGCTTCGCGGTGTCGGCCATGTGCAGACCAGAGCTCGGCTCGTCGAGCACGAAGATGTCCGACTCCTTGAGCTGCGCCGCCAGCTTCAGGCGCTGACGCTCACCACCGGACAGGGTCGGCAGCGGCTGGCCGAGCCGGATGTAGCCCAGCCCCACGTCCAGCAGGCGCCGCAGGAGCGTCTTGGCCTTGCCCGTGGTGAAGACCTCCACCGCCTCGGCCACCGACAGGTCGAACACGTCGGCGATGCTCATGCCCCGGAACGCGTACTCCAGCACGTCGTCCCGGAAGCGCCGCCCGCCGCACACCTCACACGGCGTGGGTGCCGCGTTCTGCAGCGCGATCTCGGGGTAGATCACGCCAGCCCCCTTGCACTCGGGGCAGGCGCCCTCGGAATTCGGGCTGAACAGGGCCGGCTTCACGCCGTTGGCCTTGGCGAACTCGCTCCGGATCGGGTCGAGCAGACCCGTGTAGGTCGCCGGGTTGGAGCGCCGCGAACCCTTGATGGGTGACTGGTCGATCACCAGCACGTCGCCCCGCTTTCCAAGACTGCCGTGGATCAGCGAGCTCTTGCCCGAGCCCGCCACCCCGGTCACGGCCACGAGCACCCCGGTGGGCACGTCCACATCGACGCCCTTGAGGTTGTTCGTGGACGCCCCGCGGATCTCCAGGTGCCCACTGGGGGTGCGCACCTCATCGCGCAGGGTGGGGCGGTGGTCCAGGTGCTCGGCGGTCACGGAGTCGGTGCCGGCCAGGCCGTCGAGGGGGCCGGCGTAGACCACCTCACCACCGGTGGTGCCCGAGCCGGGGCCGATGTCGATGACGTGGTCCGCTGCCGTGATCACCGCAGGCTTGTGCTCCACGACCAGGACGGTGTTCCCCGCATCGCGCAGGGAACGCAGGAGCCCCACCATCTGCTCGATGTCGTGCGGGTGCAGGCCGGCCGTGGGCTCGTCGAAGACGTAGCTGATGTCGGTCAGGCTGGACCCCAGGTGGCGCACCATCTTGATGCGCTGCGCCTCGCCGCCGGAGAGGGTCGACGAGGTGCGGTCCAGCGAGAGGTAGCCCAAGCCGATCTCGACCATCGCCTCGAGCATCCCGGTCAGCTTGGCCAGGGCCGGAGCGAGGCTGGGCTCGTCGAGCTCCTTGACCCACTGCGCCAGCTCGTCCACCTGCATCGCCGTGGCCTCAGGCAGGGTGATGCCGTGCACGGTGGCGGTGCGCGCGGCCTCGTTGAGGCGCGTGCCGTGGCACTCCGGGCAGGGGGCGGTGGTGGCGATGGCGTCCTTGTAGGCCTTGATGTGCGCCTGCTTGGGCTCGCGGTCGCCGAACCAGGTGCGGCGGATGCGGGTGACCATGCCCTCGTAGGTCATGTTGATGTCACCGATCTTCACCTTGGTGGCGTCCTGGTACATCAACCAGGCCCACTCGTCATCGGAGTAGTCGGCGACCTTCTTCGCCGGGTCGAGCTTGCCGCTCTCGGCGAAGATCCGCCATCCCCAGGAGTCGACGGGGTAGCCGGGCACCAGGAGCGCCCCCTCATCGAGGGAGAGGGAGCGGTCGACGATGAGGTCCTCGTCCAGGCTGGCGACGGTGCCGATGCCCTCGCACGCCGGGCACATGCCACCGATGACCTCGAAGGTGGCCTTCTCGCCCTTCTTCGTCTCACCCTTGGCGTTCTTCTTGTCGACCGTGAGGATGCCGGAGCCCGAGGCGGAGGCGACGTTGAAGCTGAAGGCCTGGGAGCCGCCGACGTGGGGCTCGGACAGGTGGCTCCACACGATACGCAGGAGCGCGGCCGCATCGGTGGCGGTACCGACCGTGGAGCGCGAGTTGGCGCCGATGCGCTCCTGGTCGACGATCACGGCGGCCGAGAGGTTCTCCAGCGAGTCGACGTCCGGGCGCGGGTTGGCGGGCATGAACTGCTGGACGAAGGACGGGTAGGTCTCGTCGATGAGGCGGCGGGACTCGGCGGCGAGCGTGCCGAAGACCAGAGAGGACTTGCCGGAGCCGGACAGGCCCGTGACCACCGTGAAGCGGCGCTTGGGGATGTCGACGTCGATGTTCTTGAGGTTGTTCACCCGGGCGCCGCGGGCGCGGATGGTGTCGTGGCGGTCGGCGGTGTGGTTCTCGGTCACGGAGCCAGCGTAGGGGCGGGCGGCGACAACCTCGCGGGCGACGCTCACCGCATCAGGGCAGCGGGCGCTTCATGCCCACGGGGGAGGAGGTGGTACGGGTCGGCGTCGATGCCTGCGAAGGCGGCCTCGTAGGGGCGGGGTCGTCGGCCTCGCGGGTGGCACCGAGGGGGGTGGGTTGTCCACAGCACGGGGTGGGGTCCCGGGGGCCCGTGAGCACTCGTCCACATGTTCTATTTCGGGCTTGCATTGTGTCGGTAGTGTGTACTAGAGTGGGGGTAGTTGGTCGGACAGGAGGTTCGGCCGCCGAGGCGCTGAGGGGGTGCGTCCATGGACCTGGTCGACGGGATCGGCACTCGGGGTGCGCCCACCACGAGTGGTGCGGGTGACGGGCTCCGCGGGGCCGGGGGTGTGGTGGGCGACCCGCACGCCGTGGTCCGGGTCGCGCTGGAGCAGGCCAACAGCGCGGCCGACCGGCTGATCGATGCGGTGGCCCAGCTCGGCGCCCACCCCGAGGCCCTGGACGCGGCCACCCTGGAACGGTTCGTCCAGGACGTGCAGCGCCTGGTCAACCGGCACGACCGGGTGCGGGTGCGCGCTCTGGACGTCGTGCGCCGTACCCGGGAGGCGGGCCACGCCCACCACGACGACGATGCCCAGTACACCTCCGGACGCACCCGTACCGACACCCGCCGGACACACCACGACAACACCCTGGCCCGGGCCCTCGGCAACCAGCCGCGCCCGCCCGCTGCCGGGCTGCCGGGTGGCGCGGATGGTGGTGCGGGGTCCGGGCTCGGTGACGATGCGGGGGCGGCGCCCCAGCTCGGTGACGGCGCGGGCGCGGGGTCGGCCCAGTCCCCCACCGCACAGGCCTGGGACGACGGGCTGATCAACCGTGATCAGGCGCTGATCATCACCCGCGCCCTGGACGACCTTCCCGACCACCTGTCCACCGAGCAGCGCCTGGCCGTGGAGACCGGCCTGGTGGCCAAGGCGCAACGCATGAGCCTGACCCGGCTGCGCAAGGCCGCCCAGCGCGCCCTGGGCGAACTCGACCTGCCCCAGGAGCAGGTCGATGCCCACCACAACGAGCTCGTGCGCAACGAGGAGAACGCCGCCTGGGAGGCCGCGAACTTCTGGATCACCGACCGCGGCGACGGCACCATGTACGGCCAGTTCACCCTCCCGGTCCTCCAGGGACGCATGCTGGAGAAGGCCCTCCACGCCCTGACCTCACCCCGCCGGCTCGCCCACAAGAAGCGCGCACGGGCCGAGGGGACCGGCCTCGAGGGCGCCTCGTGGAAGGACACCCAGATCGACTGGGCCCACGAGCGCGGCAAGGCGCTGGCCGAGCTCATCAACCACCTCCCCACCGACAAGCTCGGCTCCAAGGTCAACGCCATCCTGCTGGTCACCACCGACCTGGAGACCCTCCGCGGGGAGACCGACCGGGCCGGCGTCACCGACACCGGGGACGCCGTCTCCGCAGAGCAGACCCGTCACCTGGCCGCGAACGCCGGGATCATCCCCCTCGTGATGGACGGCGCGTCCCAACCCCTGGACCTCGGCAGGCAACGGCGGTTCTTCACCGACACCCAACGAGCAGCCCTGGCCACGAAGTACACCTCCTGCGCCGAACGGGACTGCGATCGGCCCTTCGCCTGGTGCGAGATCCACCACGACCGCCCCTTTCACCCCCGCCGCGGACCCGACGGGGAACTCCTCCATCGCGGTGGAGGCAGAACCGACCACGCCAACGGAATCCCCCTGTGCGGTCCACACCACCACCGCACGGAGGACCCCCGCTACACCTACACCACCACCCGCGATGAACGGGGCGCGGCCACCGTCACCTTCAGGCGGCGACGCCCCGGAGACCCCGGGGAGGCGGTGACCCGATGACCCTGGGGACGGGACCCGCCACGAGCACGGCGAGGACGCACGCCCGAACAGCCGCCTGCTCGGACGGGGCCGGCACACACGCGGAGGACGCCCCGTGTGGGACGCCCTCCGGTGCTCGGCGCCGCGCCGGCTCACCCAGCGCGGCGCGGGGTCACCGCCGCAGCTCAGACGTGGCGGCGGGTGGTCACCACGCGGAAGCGGTTGCTGATGAAGGCCGCGTCCGCGTAGGCGGCGTTCGCGGCCGGGTTCGCGCCCGTGCCGTGGAAGTCGCTGAACGCCGCGGTCTGGTTGACGAAGACCTGGCCCTGCAGGTTCTCGCTGAGCGCGACGCCGGCATCGGCGGCGGCCTCGCGGGCGTCGGCCAGCACCTCCTCGTCGGTGGAGTACACGGCCATGGTCATGGCGCCGTGCTCCTGGATGGTGTCGGTGGCGATCCGCAGGGACTGCTCGGTGGAGTCGGTCTTGATGACGAAGACCACCGGGCCGAAGCACTCCTGGCTGTACGCGTCGCGCTGGTCGGACTCCAGCAGGATGATGCCGGGCGTGCGGACCACGGCCTCCGGGAAGGCCGGGTGCTCCACCTCGCGCGGCTCCAGGACCGGCGTGCCGCCGAGGCGGCTCGCGAGGCCGGTGAAGTCGTTGGCGCGGCCGCGGACGTCGTCGTTCACCGTCGCACCGAGGATCTCGACGGCCTTGGCGTCGTCCTTGTTGAAGGCGGTGATGGTCTGGCCGAGCTTCTCGGCGAATTCCTCGGCGGTCAGCTCACCCTCGTCGGTGCTGATGCCGGAGGCCTTGACGTACACGTTCTGCGGCGCCGTGCACATCTGGCCGGAGTAGAGGGAGAAGGAGAACGCGAGGTTGCCGGTGGCGGCACGCATGGTTTCCACCGAGTCGACGATCACCGTGTTCAGGCCGGCCTTCTCCGTGTAGACGAGCTTGCCGGCGGCAGCGGCCTCGGTCTCCAGCCAGTGGCCGAATCCCGGGCCGCCGGTGTAGTCGATGATCTTCACGGCCGGGTGCAGGGCCAGGTCCTTGGCCAGCGTGCCACCGGTCTCCTCCGGCGCCAGCTGGACGAGCGCCGCATCGAAACCGGCCTCGGCGAGCACCTCACGGGCGACCTCGACGGTGATGGCCAATGGGAGCACGGCCTGCGGGTGCGGCTTGACGACCACGGGGTTGCCGGTGGCCAGCGAGGCGAAGATGCCCGGGTAGGCGTTCCAGGTGGGGAAGGTGTTGCAGCCGATCACCAGGCCGACGCCGCGGCCGATGACGCGGTAGTCCTTCTGCATACGGATGGGCTCGCCCTTGGCCGGCTTCTCCCAGATGACGGACTCCGGGACCTTCCGCTGCTCGGCGAGCGCGACGGTCACGGCCTCCAGCGCGCGGTCCTGCGCGTGCGGGCCGCCCGCCTGGAAGGCCATCACGAACGGCTGGCCGGAGGTGTGCATGACGGCCTGGGCCATCTCGAAGCCGCGGGCGTTGATGCGGTCGATGATCTCCACGCAGACGGCGGCGCGGGCCTCGGGCCCGGCGTTGCGCCACGCCTTCTGGGCGGTGGTCGCGGCCGCCATCGCGGCGTCCACGTCGAGCTGCGGGTAGGAGGCACCGAGCTCGGGGCCGTAGGGGGACTTCTCGCTGCCCACCCACTGGCCTGTGGACGGCTGGGACTCCAGGGCGGAGAACTTCTGGCCGAGGTGGGCCTCGTGCGCCTTCAACCCGTTGGGGGCAGCGTCCTCGCCGTGCACCTTCGGGGAGGGCGACTCGTTGTAGCGGCTGTGGAACGAACGGGCCTCGAGGGCAGCGGTGGCGGCGGTCAGGGCGTCGCGGTGCTTCTCGACCAGGGCCGTGGCCCCCTCGGGGACGATCGCCGGGGTGGTCGTGGTGGCCTGGGTGGGCGCGGTCGTCTCAGTCATGGGGCCAGACTAGTGATCCGGCTCACCGCGCCCAACCGGCGTCGCGGAGGGCCTGGCCGGCCCGCGCGGCCCCGGGCACGCGACGTCGGGCCGGCCGGCTCCTCCCGGAGCGCAGCGCCCACCTGCGCCTTCGGGAGCGAGGCGCCAGACTGGACGCATGGCCCCCACTGCGCAGACCCCCGGCGCCGGACGGTTCTCGGACCTCAGCGCCCTGTTCATCAACTGCACCCTGAAGCCCGGCGACCAGACCTCGCACACGCAGGGCCTGATGGACGTCGCGATGCAGCACATGCGGGACCAAGGCGTCTCGGTCGACCTGGTGCGAGCGGTGGACCACGACATCGCGCCGGGTGTGCAGCCGGACATGCGCGAGGAGGGTCTGGCCTCGGACGACTGGCCCGCGCTGACCGAGCGGGTGCTGGCAGCGGACATCCTCGTGCTCGGAACGCCGATCTGGCTGGGCGACAAGTCCAGCGTAGCGACGCGAGTGGTGGAGCGGCTCTACTCGCTGTCCGGATGCTTGAACGACGAGTAGCAGTCGGTCTTCTACGGGAAGGTCGGCGGGGTGATCGTCACCGGCAACGAGGACGGCATCAAGCACGTGGCCATGAACGTCCTCTACTCCCTGGGTCACGTCGGGTACACGATTCCCCCGCAGGCCGATGCGGGGTGGATCGGCGAGGCGGGCCCCGGCCCGTCCTACTTGGATGAGGGCTCCGGCGGGCCGGAGAACGACTTCACGCAGCGCAACACGCGGATCATGGCGTGGAACCTCATGCACGTCGCCTCGATGCTGAAGCAGGCCGGCGGGATCCCGGCCGAGGGCAACACACGCTGAGCCGCGAGGTGCCGGTTGGCAGGAGGCCCGGGGGCTGGCGCCCCTCCGCTCCGCGCCGCTGGCCGGTTGGTAGGGAAGCCCGGTGACTGGGACCGGACGGCCGGGTGGGCCGGACGGCCGGGTGGGCGGCGGGCTGCTTGACTGGCCCCATGAGTTCGACCGAACAGACCGGCACCCCCCAGGCCCACACCGACCCGTCAGGTTCCCAGGACGCCCCGCGGTACGCCGTCGCGGTGATCGGTGCCGGGTCGATGGGGGCCGGCATCGCCCAGGTGGCCGCCCAGGCGGGACACGAGGTGCACCTGGTGGACGTGCGGGACGGTGCTGCGGCGCAGGCCGTCGAGAAGCTCGGCGCGACGCTGCGCAAGCTCGCCGGGAAGGGCAAGATCTCCGAGGCCGACGCCGAGGCTGCCATCGGGCGACTGGTCGTGGGGCCGGCCGCCAACGGGGACCTGGCAGCCCTGCCGGCGATGGGCCTGGTGATCGAGGCCGCCGTCGAGCGCCTCGACGTGAAGCAGGAGGTCTTCTCCACGCTCGCGGAGCACCAGGGAGCCGACACGATCCTGGCGAGCAACACCTCGAGCCTGGACATCGCCGCCATCGCCGAGGGGGTGGCCGAGCCGGGGCGCGTCATCGGCCTGCACTTCTTCAACCCGCCGCCGCTCATGAAGCTGGTGGAGGTCATCCGGGGTGAGCAGTCCTCCCTCCAGGTGCTGGACGCCGCGACCGAGCTGATGCGCTCCTGGGGCAAGACGCCGGTGCGCTGCACGTCCACGCCGGGCTTCATCGTGAACCGGGTGGCCCGGCCGTTCTACGGCGAGGCGCAGCGGATGGCGCAGCGGGGCAGCGCGTCCCCGGCGGACCTCGACCTCGCACTGACCGAGTACGGCGGCTTCGCGATGGGGCCGTTCCGGTTGACCGACCTCATTGGGCAGGACGTGAACTACGCCGTCGGCCACAGCGTGTGGCAGCAGACCGACCAGGACCCGCGCTACGAGCCAACCGGTTTCCAGGACGACCTCGTGCAGGCCGGCGCCCTGGGCCGCAAGACGGGCCGCGGCGTCTACACCTACGACGACCAGGGGAAGCCGACCGATGCCGAGGGCGACCCCTTCGCGGCACGGGCGCTGGCCCGGGGGCCGGTCGAGACGAACGTGGTGGCCCGCACCATCGCGATGCTGGTGAATGAGGCGGTCGACCTGGTGCACCGCGGGGAGGCGTCGCGCCGGGACGTGGACACCGCGATGAAGCTGGGCACGAACTATCCCAAGGGGCCGTTCGAGTGGCTCGAGGAGCTCGGCGCCGAGAAGGTGCTGGCCGACCTGCGGGTCATGGACGCGGCGTACCCGACCGGGCGGTACCGGCCGAGTGAGGCGCTCGTGGCGATGGTCGACGCCTCAGAGCGCGGGGCCGGGGATCGCGAGACGGGGGGCCCGGCGGCCGCGGGACGCGGGGCCGGGGATCGCGAGACCGGGGGACACCACACCGACGAGGAGAGAGAGCGCGCATGACCTGGCACGACGGACTGCGGAGCACGGCGAGCGACGGCACGGACCTGGGCCACGTGCGGGGCATGTGGGAGGTCGACGGGGCCTCGCGACACATGGGCATCGAGGTGCTCGACCTGGACCGCGTGGACGGACTCGGACAGTCGGTGGCCAGCATGACCATCACGGACACGATGGTGAACGGCCACGGCACCACCCACGGCGGCATGGTGTTCACCTTCTGCGACAGCGTCTTCGCCCTGACCTGCAACAGCTCCGGTGTGACCACGGTGGCGGCACACTGCGACATCGACTTCCTGGCCGCCACCCAGCTCGGGGACGTGCTGGTGGGGGTGGGCACGGAACGGTTCCGGTGGGGCCGCAACGGCATGACCGACGTGGTGGTCCGGCGCGCTCCGCGGGCAGGCGAGCGCCCCGCGGGGTCGGCGGCCACGGGACAGGGCGCGGCTGACGGGCAGGGCGCGGGCGACGGGCAGGGCACGGCCGACAATGCGGCGCCCACTCCCCTGCGCGGTGGTGGCCCGGTTCCGACGGACCTCGAGACCTGGCCGGTCGTCGCGGTCTTCACCGGGCGGAGCAAGGCGCTGCCACCACGCTGAGTGCGGGACGAGGGCGCGGGCGACGCGCCGCATCGTCGACCAGCGCGGCTGAGGCCCGAGCCGGACGCCGGCCACCCCCGAACCGGACGCCACCCACCCCGGAGCGCCGCCGGCCGAGGACCTCCGATGGGGTGAGGCTTGCCTGACCCGCAGAGCAACTACGAACCGTCGTAGTATTGCCCCGTCAGGGGCGCCACGCGGCCAGCACGGACCGCGCAGGCCCATGGGTTCTCGCCGCTGGGAGCAGGCATGGACGCACTCGAACTCGCCCGTTGGCAGTTCGGCATCACGACCGTCTACCACTTCTTCTTCGTCCCGATCACGATCGGGCTGAGCTTCGTGGTCGCACTGATGCAGACGATCTGGATCCGTACCCGCAACCCGGAGTGGCTGCGGCTGAGCAAGTTCTACGGCAAGCTCTTCACCATCAACTTCGCCCTGGGGCTGGTCACCGGCATCGTCCAGGAGTTCCAGTTCGGCATGAACTGGTCGGACTACTCGCGCTTCGTCGGTGACATCTTCGGCGCCCCGCTGGCCATCGAGGCCCTGCTGGCCTTCTTCCTGGAGTCCACCTTCCTGGGCCTGTGGCTGTTCGGCTGGGGCCGCATCCCCGAGGTGCTGCACAACGCCGCCATCTGGCTGGTGCACATCGGCACCGCGCTGAGCGCCTACTTCATCCTGGCCGCCAACTCGTTCATGCAGAACCCGGTGGGTTACGAGAACAACCCTGAAACCGGGCGCGCGGAGCTGGTGGACTTCTGGGCCGTGCTCACCAACAAGGTGCAGCTGGTGACCTTCCCGCACGTCATGGCCGCGGCCACGATGACGGGCGCCGGCCTGGTCGTGGCCGTCGCCGGCTGGCACCTGTGGCGCAAGAAGTTCCCCAAGGACGCCGGCATGTACCGCAAGGCCCTGCGCCTGGGCGCGTGGATGCTGCTCATCGGCGGCCTCGGCACCGCGGTGACCGGCGACATCCAGGGCAAGATCATGACCGAGGTGCAGCCCATGAAGATGGCTGCCGCCGAGGGCCTGTACGAGAGCGACGAGCACTGCGCCGACTTCTCCATCCTCACCATCGGCACCCCCGACGGCGAGCACGAGAAGTTCGCCATCACCGTCCCCTGCGTGCTGAGCTATCTGGCCACCGGTGACTTCAACGGCGAGGTCAAGGGCATCAACGAGCTCAAGGAGATCTACGCCGAGCAGTACGGCAACTCCGGCGAGGCCCGCCTCGAGGTCAGCGACTACACCCCGAACATCCCGGTGACCTACTGGTCCTTCCGCTGGATGATCGGCATGGGCATGATCGGCGCCGCCGCCGCGGCCGCCCTGCTGTGGGCCACCCGCGGTGACCGCACCCAGCTGAACAGCAAGTGGTGGTTCCCCGCCACCCTGCTGGCCCTGTTCGGACCACTCCTGGCCAACAGCCTCGGCTGGATCTTCACCGAGATGGGCCGCCAGCCCTGGGTCGTCTTCGGTCTGATGAACACCGAGGACGGCGTCTCCCCCGGCGTCGGCGCCACCGAGGTGCTCATCTCGATGCTGGTCTTCACCCTGCTCTACGGCGCCCTCGCCCTGGTCGAGGTCAGGCTGATGGTGAAGTACGCCTCCGCCGGTGCCGAGCACGTGGACGCCGAGAAGGCCCAGCGCCTCACGGCCGACGACGAGCCGCACGTGTTCGCCTACTGAGCACGCCCACGAGACTCACGGAAGACACGGAATCGCCATGGAACTCTCCATCATCTGGTTCGTCCTGATCGCCGTCCTGTGGATCGGCTACTTCGTCCTCGAGGGCTTCGACTACGGCGTGGGCATGCTCGTGCCCGTGCTGGGCCGCGATGCGGACCCGGCCGTCGCGGAGCGCAAGCGCCGGCAGGTGCTCAACACCATCGGCCCGCACTGGGACGGCAACGAGGTGTGGCTGCTCACCGCCGGTGGTGCCACCTTCGCGGCCTTCCCGCACTGGTACGCCACCCTGTTCAGCGGCTTCTACCTGCCGCTGCTGATCATCCTGGTGGGCCTGATCCTGCGCGGCATGGCCATCGAGTACCGCCACAAGCAGGACGACGACACCTGGCGCGCCCGCTGGGACAAGGCCCTCGTGGTGGGCTCGTTCATCCCGGCCCTGCTGTGGGGTGTGGCGTTCACCAACATCGTGGTGGGCGTCCCCATCGACGCCGACATGGAGTACACCGGCACCCTGTGGACGCTGCTGAACCCGCTGGCGCTGCTGGGCGGCCTGGCCACGCTCACGGTCTTCCTCACCCACGGCGCGCTGTTCGTCGCCCTGAAGACGGTCGGCGAGGTGCGCCACCAGGCCCGCGGGATCGCCCTCAAGGTGGGCCTCGTGGCCGCCGTGCTGACGCTGGCCTGGATGGTCTGGGTCATGAGCCTGACCGGCGACACGTTGAGCTGGGTCCTCGCCGTGGCCGGCGCGCTGGTCTTCGTGGCCGGCCTGGCGCTGGCCGCCAAGAGCAACGAGAAGGGCGCCTTTTGGTGCAGCTTCGTGGCCATCGCCCTGGTGGTGACCGCACTGTTCGTCGCCCTGTTCCCCGACGTCATGCCCTCCTCCACCAACGCGGCCTGGTCGCTGACGCACGAGAACGCCTCGTCCTCGCAGTACACGCTCACGATCATGACCTGGGTGGCCGTACTGCTGACCCCGGTGGTGCTGGCCTACCAGGCCTGGACCTACTGGGTGTTCCGCAAGCGGATCAGCACCGACGACATCCCGGAGCCTGCCCCCATCGGCACCGAGGCCACGCGCGAGCTGGCCGAGAAGGGCTGACCACCGGATCGTGAAGCCGTTCGACCCGCGACTGCTGCGTCTCCTGCCCGGAACCCGGAAGGAGGTCGCAGCAGTCGCGTTCCCGGTGGTGCTGCAGGGTGTCGTGGCCGTCCTCCAGGCCCTGGCCGTCGCGTGGCTGGCCACCGCCGTCACCGCGAGCGTCTACGCCACCCTGACCGGTCGCCCCACCCCACCGGCAGGCCTCCCGGACGACCCCGACCCCACCCTGGGCCAGCTCGGCCCGTTCGTCGTCCCCTCCTCCCTGTCCACCGGGTCCGATGCGGGGAGCGTCACCTCGTTGCTCGCGCCCGCCCTCGCGGTGGCGGCGCTGCTGGCCGTGCGCGGCCTGCTCGCAGGGTGGGTGCACCACCGCTCGGCCGTAGCAGGCGCCCGGGTGGCCGGCGAGCTGCGTGAGGCTCTGGCTGCGCGCTGGCTGGCGGGTGGGCGGGGGCGCTCCAGCACGCAGCTGACGGCCGGCGTGGGCCAGGTGGAGCCGTACGTGGCGAACTTCCTGCCCTCGTTGGTGGCCGCCGCCGCGGTGCCGGTGATGGTCTGGCTGGCCCTGGCCTGGGTGGACCTGTTCAGCGCGGTGGTGGTGCTGCTGACGCTGCCGCTGCTGCCGGTGTTCGCGGCCCTCATCGGGTCGTCGACCGCGAACGAGACCGCGCGCCGCTGGAGGGCCCTGGACGCCCTGGCCGGCCACTTCCTGGACGTGATGCGGGGGCTGCCCACCCTGGTGAACCTGGGCCGCGCCGAGAAGCAGGTGCGCACCATCGAGGAGGTCGGCCAGCGACACCGCCGCGCGACGGTGACCACCCTGCGCACCGCGTTCCTCACCACCGCGGCCATGGAGCTTCTCTCGACCATCTCGGTGGCGATCGTCGCGGTGTTCGTGGGCCTGCGGTTGGCGCACGGCGACATCGGCCTGATGGTGGGACTGGCCGCGATCCTGCTGGCCCCGGAGGCGTACTGGCCGGTCCGGCGGGTGGGGGCGGACTTCCACGCCGCGGCCGACGGGGTGGAGACGCTCGATGCGGTGCTGCCGCTGCTCGAGGAGCCGGTCCGGCCCCGTCACCCGGACGCGCAGGGCGCGGCGGACGCTCCCGCTCGCGCCACCGGTGACGCCCCGGTCCGCGCCGAGGGGGTGAGCCTCACCCACGCCGACGGCCCCACCATCGCGCTGGCCCAGGGGTGGTCGCTGCCCGCAGCGGGCCTGGTCGCGGTCACGGGCCCGTCAGGGGCGGGCAAGTCGACGCTGCTGTGGCTGCTCGCCGGGCTGGTGGAGCCGACCCGCGGGCAGGTGGTGGCGCCGCACTCGCACCTGGTGACGCAGCGGCCGTACCTGCCGCGCGGTGGCGTGGAGGCTGCCCTGCGGATCACCCCGGCCGCCGCGCGGGCCACGGACGCGGAGCTGCACGGCGTCGTGGAGCGGGTGGGGCTGCTGCCCACCATCGAGCAGCTGCCCCGGGGGTGGGAGACCGACCTGGGCGACGACGGCCAGGGCCTCTCGGCCGGCGAACGCGCCCGGCTGGGTCTGGCCCGGGCGCTGCTGGACGACGCCCCGGTGCTGCTGCTCGACGAGCCGACCGCCCACCTCGACGCCGACACCGCCGAGCTCGTGCACCGGGTGCTGCTCGAGGAGTCCGCGCGGCGGCTGGTGGTCGTGGCCACGCACCGCGGGGAGCTGGCGCACCTCGCCGCGTGGCAGGTGGAGGTTGCTGCGGGCCGCGTCGCCCTGCCGGTGCGGGGTGCCGGCACGGGGACGGCGCAGACCCGGCCCGAACCGGTCGCAGCGCTGGAAGCCACCCTGCCCGTGGCCACCGCTCCGGAGGGCGCGGCGCACGGCGGGGGGCGCACCGCATCGGAGCCGGTTCCGGAGCGCGCTCCGGAGCAGGTTCCGGGGCGCGACGGCGAGCGCACGCCGGTCGTCACCACCACCCCGAAGCTCTGGCGCGCCGCGCTGGTGGGGGCGCTGTCCTCGCTGGCGGGCGTGGCGCTCACCGCGACCTCCGGGTGGCTGATCGTCCGTGCCTGGGAGCAGCCGGTGGTGCTGATGCTCATGGTCGCGATCGTCGGCGTGCGCACCTTCGGCCTGGCGCGGCCGGTGCTGCGCTACGCCGAGCGGCTCGACAGCCACGACGTGGCGTTGGACCAGCTGGCCCGACGTCGCGCCGAGACCTACCGCCGCCTGGTGCCGCTGACCCCGGCGCGGCTGGGACGGCGGGGCCGGGCCCGCGTGCTCACCGGAGTGGTGGCCGACCTCGACGACGTGGTCATGGCCGCGGTCCGCTGGTGGGTGCCCCTGGTCGGTGCCCTGCTGACCGGGCTGGTGGCCGCCGCGCTGCTGGCGGTGCTGTCGCCCCTCATCGGCCTCCTGGTCGCGCTGCAGACGCTGCTGGTGGTCGGGGGTTCGGCGCTGGTGGAGCGGCGCACAGCCGGCGCGCAGCAGCAGGAGCTCGCCGCCCGCGGACGCGTGTGGGAGGCGGCCCACACGGCTGCCGACCGGTGCGACGAGCTGCGAGCCGTCAACGCCGGCGGCACCGCGCTGCAGACGGTGGTGGCGGCGGACCGGGACGTGGTCCGCTGGGTGCGCCGCCGCGCCGCGGGGCAGGCCGCCGTGCGTGCCGCCAGCTGGCTGTTGGCCGGTGTGGTGGTCGCGGTGGCGGCGGTGCTGGCGCCGTCGGCCGGGTGGGGCGGGCCGCTCGTCGCGCTGCTGGTGCTGACCCCGCTCGCCCTGGCCGACGTGCTGGGGGGCGTGCCCGATGCGGTGAGCGCCCACTCCCGCGCCCGCGCCGCCACCGAGCGGCTGGAGGCCCTGCTGCGTCAGGAACCGGCCGTCGCGCAGGCGGGCGGCCCGACGCAGGCGGGCGGCCCGACGCAGGCGGGCGGCCCGACGCAGGCGGAGGACAGCGCGCAGGCAGAGGCCGACGCCCCGGTCAGCGCCCACCCGCACCTGGAGCTGGCCGACCTCACCGCACGCTGGTCGGGGCAGGCCGCCCCCACCGTGGCGGGGCTCGACCTGGACCTGGCCCCCGGCGACCGGGTGGCGCTCACCGGGCCGAGCGGCGCCGGCAAGTCCACCGTCCTGGCCGTGCTGGCCCGCCACCTGGACCCGTCCGGCGGCGACTACACCCTGGACGGGGTGGACGTGCTGGACCTGCCGCTGGCCGTCACCCGGGGCACGGTCGCCTTCCAGGACGACTCCCCCCACGTGTTCTCCTCCACCCTCCGGGAGAACCTGCGCACCGCGCGCCCCACGGCCACCGACGCCGAGCTGGAGGCCGTGCTGGCCGATGCGGGGCTGGGCGACTTCCTCGACTCCCTCCCGGACCGGCTCGACACGATGCTGGGGGCCGGCCACCGGACGGTCAGCGGGGGCGAGCAGGCCCGCATCGGGCTGGCGCGGACGCTGCTCTCCGAGCGCCCGGTGGTGCTGCTCGACGAGCCGGTCGCGCACCTCGACGGCCCCACGGCACGCGCGGTCATGCAGCACCTGGGGACCGCCACGGCGGGCCGGTCGGTGGTGCTGGTCAGCCACCGCACCGAGGGCCACGAGTGGTGCGACGCCGAGGTGCGGCTCGAGAGCCTGGTCGACGCACGGCGCTGAGGGGCCTGGTCGATGCACGGCCCTGGGGGGTCCGGCGGGTCACCACCCGGGCCCGCGTCTGTCAACGATCGGTGGCAGTACTATGCTGCGTCGTGGCCGATCCCGGCCGCTGAGCACCGTGGGAGACGATCATGCCGAACACCGCATCCGGACTGGGTGACCTCGAGCAGGCCATCATGAACCACCTGTGGGACACCCCCGCGCCGCAGGCGGACGGCTTCACCGTGCGCGACGTGCACGAGACCCTCGGCGCCGACCGGGACATCGCCTACACCACGGTGATGACGGTGATGGACCGCCTCTCGCGCAAGGAGTTTCTCACGCGCACCAAGCAGGGGCGGGCCTACGTCTACCGGGCCGCGACCTCCCGCGAGGACTTCGTCGCCCGGCTGATGCGGGAGACCCTCGGCGACCTGCGCCCCACCGACCGCCGTGCCGCCGTGCTCGCGTTCGTGGACGACGCCGGCGCCGACGACGTGGCCGCCCTGCGCGAGGCGTTGGACCGCCTCGAGAGCCCCACCCGCTGATCTTTCCTCACCCACCGCGCACCTGATGGCGTGGCCCTACCCTTGACCTGATGTCCCCCACCCTGGTCCTCGCGGTGCTCGCCGTGCTGTTGACCCTCGGAACCCCGGCCCTGCTGCCGCTGCTGCCCGGGCTCCGGCGCACGCCCGCGGCGGGCCTGCTGCTGTGGCAGGGCTGCGCCGTGGGGGGCTTCTCCGCCATCGTCCTGCTGCCGGTGGTCGCGGCCCACGAGTTCGGCGGACTCTTCACGGCCAACGACACGGTGCACCCGTGGCTGGTGGCCGCCGCCGCGGCGCTCTCGGTGGCCCTCATCGCCCGCCTGCTCCTCGCCGCGCACACGGTGGGGACCGACCTGCGGACCCTGCGCCGGCGCCACCAGGAGGCGGTGGACCTGCTCGACCCCCGCCACCGCGAGGGCGACCGCCTGCGGGTGATCGACTCCCCCAGCCCCGTGGCGTGGTGCCTGCCGGGGAGGCGCGCCCGCATCGTCATGTCCCGGGCGGCGCTGGAGGACCTCTCCGTCGAGGAGCTGCACGGGGTCTACCTGCACGAGCGCGCCCACCTGCGCCACCGGCACGACCTGGTGGTCGAGTTCTTCACGGTCATGGACGCGGCCGTCCCACGCGCGCTGCGGCACCCCCGCGCCCTGGCCGAGGTGGGCCTGATGGTGGAGCTCCTCGCCGACCGCGCGGCGGCCCGGGAGGTGGGGCCGGTGACGATGGGGCGGGCGCTCGCCCACCTGGGGGCCGGCAGGGCGCTCGGGCGGGGGCGCGGACCCGGTCAGGCGCGGGACGACGACCCATGCGACGGGGACGACCGCGGGCGCGGCGCGGGGTCCGTGGCGACCCGCGCCCCCTCCCCGTCGGCAGGAGTCGCGCTCACGGCGGGCGGGCACCTGCGGGCCACGGTGGTGCGGGTGACTGCCCTGCAGGAGGCCCGGCGGCCCCATCGGGCACAGGCAGCCCTGGTGACGACGGCCGCCGTCGTCGCTGCCCTGGGTCCGGGCGCGGTGGCCGTCACCGCGGCGGTCACGGGCGCCTGAGGGGGCGCGGGGCGGCTCAACCGGCACGGGGAGGCTCAACCGGCGCGGGCGGCGCCCCGGGTCATGCCGGCCAGGGCCCACTCCAGGGCGATCACGTCATCGAGCAACCCGTGGCGGTGGTGGTCGGGCACGACATCGTCGTCGCACACGAAGAAGTCCAGGGCGGCGAGCAGCAGGCGGATCCGGGTCAGGTGCAGCGTTCCCTGCTGCTCGGGGGTGAGCCCTCCCCGGGCCACCTCCCGGGCGTGGTGCCGCACCCACGCGGTGCTCTGCTGCACCGCATCGGCCAGCCGGTCCGCGGGGACCCCCGGCGGCTGGTCACCGGGCAGGGCCGCCAGGTGGTCGTGGGCGAGGGCGCACAACCGCTCCATCGCCGCGGGGTCCCCAAAGACCAGGGCGCTGCGGGACCGGGACCGGGCGAAGGCCGCCGAGCCGACCACGCGGGAGAGCAGCGCGTCGTGCAGCGCGTGGGGCCGAGGGGTCATGCGGGAAGGCTAACCCCGCGGGTGTCGGGGGCGGCGTCTAGGCTGGGGCCACTGATCGCGGTCGCCCGCTCACAGGGCACCCCGCCCGGCGGCGTCCGCGGCCACTGGACCGAACGACCGACTCGACAGACGTTGGAGGAACCCGCATGGGCGAATGGGGAGCACTGGAGTGGGTCGTGGCCCTCGTGCTACTGGGACTGGTGGTGGGCATCGTCTGGTTCATGACGCGGGGCGGAGCGGTCCAGGACCGCCTGTCCGGCCGTGGCCAGGACCACCCCGAGATCGATGAGGGCGACGGGTACCTCCCCGACGAGGAGGGTTCTCGCTACGACGCCGGCGGCCAGGATGCCGCGGAGGTCGCCGACGAGGGCGACCGCGCCGACGACGACCGCGCCGTGGCCGCCGACCGGGACCGCCGACGCGACCGTGACCGGGCGAACCGGCCCGGCAAGGACGCGCGCCGCAAGAGCGCCGCCAGCCGCGAGAAGACCACCACCGAGCGCGAGGCCACCGAGCACCCGGCGACCGACCTGTTCGACCAGGAGAGCGACGGCCCGACCACGGCCACTGCGGCGGGCACGACCGCGGGTGCCGCCGCCGCCACGGCCGGCGCGCACGCCCTGGGCGAGGACGAGGCCGCCGACGCCGGGGACGACGCGCTGGTGGGCACGGACGCGACCACCGCCCCCGAGGGCGACACCTCCGGTCCGCTGGGCTCGGTGACCGACAGCGACGCCGAGGTCGAGGCCGGCACCGTGGACGAGGGCGACCTCAGCGGCTCCACCGGGCTGCGCGAGCAGGACGTGCTCGACACCACCGCCCAGGACGCCGAGAAGGGTGCCGAGACGGGCGCCGAGCAGGACGACCCGAGCGACATCGAGGCCGGCACGAGCTCTGACCCCGGTGAACTGCACAGCATCGAGGCCGAGGACCCCGACGACGTCGCGTTCCCCGGCTACGAGGAGCAGGGCGCCTCCTCGCACGAGGACGAGGCCGACCCGGCCGATGACCAGGGTGTTCTGGGCCACGACGCCGAGCTCGACGCTGCGGCGGACGAGGACGAGACCACCGAGGTGCAGGACCACGAGCACCTGTCCGACTTCACGGGCCCCGGGTCCGACGGCAGCGACCGGCTGCCCGCGGACAGCTCCGGAGGCCGGCCCTTCGCGGTCGACGAGGTCGACGGCGACGAGGCCGACGGCGACGAGGACACCTCCGACACCTGGGACGACGTGCAGCCGGCCACCGGTGCGGGCACCGTCGTGGAGCCCGGCACCGTCGAGCCCCCCGAGGCCGACTTCCCCGCCGATGACGAGGTGCCGGACGTCGCACCTGCCCCGTGGTCGGACGACGAGTCGGACCACGACGAGCCGGGGGGGCCCGCCCCGGACGAGGACGAGTCCGGCGACCAGCAGGCCCCCGGCGTCACCGCCACCTCCACGCAGGAGTGGCTGGGGCGCGGCGAGATCCCGGCCGACATGAACACCGACAACCTGGACCCCTACTCCACATGGCAGCAGGGCCGGTGAGCATGGTCGACCTCTCCACGCTGCAGCCTGCCCTCGCGCTCGGCCCGCTGGACGGGCGGTACCGCCGCCAGACCGCTCCCCTCATCAACCACCTGAGTGAGGCCGCGCTCAACCGGATGCGGCTGCACGTGGAGGTCGAGTGGCTGCTGCACCTGACCGACGCGCGGATCTTCGCCGGCATCGAGCCGCTCGACGACACCGAGCGGGCGGGGCTGCGCCGCATCGTGGAGGACTTCGACGGCGACGACATCACGGCGCTGGCGGAGATCGAGAAGGAGACGGTCCACGACGTCAAGGCCGTGGAGTACCACCTGAAGAAGCACCTGGCGCAGGTGCTCGCCGGCCGTGGTGAGGAGCAGGTGGCCAGGACCACCGAGCTCGTGCACTTCGCGTGCACCAGCGAGGACGTCAACAACCTGGCCTACGCGCTGATGATCCAGGGGTCCGTGCAGCAGGTGTGGCTGCCGGCCGCATCGGGCGTGGTCGACCAGGTGGCCGCGATGGCGCGCGAGCTGCGCGACGTGCCGCTGCTCTCGCGGACCCACGGGCAGACCGCCACCCCGAGCACGATGGGCAAGGAGCTCGCGGTGCTGGCCCACCGGCTCGGGCGGCAGGTCCGCCGCATCGAGGGTGCGGAGTATCTGGGCAAGATCAACGGCGCGACCGGCACCTACGGGGCTCACGTGGTGGCGGTGCCGGGCGCGGACTGGCCGGAGCTGTCGCGGACCTTCGTCGAGCACCTGGGGCTGACGTGGAACCCGCTGACCACGCAGATCGAGAGCCACGACTGGCAGGCCGAGGTGTACGCGGACATCGCGCGCTTCAACCGCGTGCTGCACAACCTCTGCACCGACGTGTGGACGTACATCTCGATGGCGTACTTCGCCCAGGTGCGCGGGCAGGGCACGGTCGGGTCCTCGACCATGCCGCACAAGGTGAACCCCATCCGCTTCGAGAACGCCGAGGCGAACCTCGAGGTGAGCAACGCGCTGCTCGACGTGCTGGGCACCACGCTCGTGACCAGCCGCCTGCAGCGTGACCTCACCGACTCCTCCATGCAGCGGAACATCGGTGTGGCGCTGGGTCACTCGCTGCTGGCGCTGGACAACGTGCGCAAGGGCCTGGACGGGCTGGACGCCGCGCCCGAGCAGATGGCCGCCGACCTGGAGGCGAACTGGGAGGTGCTCGGCGAGCCCGTGCAGTCGACCATGCGGGCGCTGGCCGCCCAGGGAGTGCCCGGCATGGAGCAGCCCTACGAGCGCCTCAAGGAGCTCACCCGCGGCCGCCGCGTGGACGGCGACGCGATGCGCGAGTTCATCCGCGGGCTCGGCCTGCCGGCCGAGGACGAGGCGCGGCTGGTGGCGCTCACCCCGGCCACCTACACCGGCCTGGCGAGCCAGCTGGTGAACCACCTGGTCACCCCGAGCGAGGCCGGCCGATGAGCGCCATGGCTCGGCTGGTGCGGGGTCTGCTGAGGTGGCTCGGCATCCTCCGCTGAGGCGGGGCGTGTGGAGCACTCACACATCTACTCTCAAAACGTTAGAGTAGTTTCGTGAGTGTTCCACCCCCTCCCTCGTCACCCTTGAGCGCCGAGCGGATCGCGGCTCTCCTCTCGCGAGGCGAGGACCAGTGGTTCGAGCGGAAGTCCGGTCGCATCGCACCCCGTGATCTCGCCGAGACTCTGGTGGCTCTGGCCAACGCCGAGGGCGGGACCGTGGCTGTCGGTCTGCACGCGGGCCAGGTGGACGGTGTGGCGGACGACCGCGCCAACCCCCTGCGCCAGGCGGCCCAGGACTTCACGGTCCCGGTCGTACGGGCCGAGGTCGAGGAGTTCCAGGATCCCCAGGGTGCCAGGATCCTGGTCTACCGGGTGGCCCCGTCCCAGCGCGTCCACGAGACGGCGAAGGGCGACTGCTTCCTCCGCGTCGGAGACGAGTCGGTGCGCCTGCGCTTCACCCAGCGGCAGGAGCTCGAGCACGACCGGGGCCCTGAACCCTTCGACGGCACACCCAGCGGAGCGGGCCTCGAGGACCTGGACCCCGCTCAGGTCGAGAGCTACCGAACCACTCTCGGCGCCTCCACACCCGAGGGGCTGCTGCGCGCGCGGAACCTGCTGACCCCTCGCGGGGAGGTCACCGTGGCGGGATACCTCCTCCTCTCGGAGCACCCTCAGGAGCGCTACCCCAACGCGCACGTCCGAGTGCTCCGCTACCTGGAGGACGAACGGGGAACCGGTGCAGGGCAGTCCCTGGCCGCTGACGGCGACATCCGCTGCGAGGGGCCCCTCCCCCAGCAGATCGAGCAGGCCACGAGGACCATCGCGCAGATGATGCCGGCTCGCCGCGCGCTCACCGAGAGCGGACGTTTCGAGGCGCTGCCCCTCATCCCGCGAGACGTGTGGCTCGAGGGTCTGGTCAACGCGGTCGTGCACCGGTCCTACAGTCTCGCGGGTGACCACGTCCGGGTGGAGATCTTCCCGTCGCGTATGGAGATCACGAGCCCCGGACGATTCCCCGGCCTCGCCGACCCGAGCGATCCGCAGTCCATCGGCCGGCACGCGAGGAATCCCCGGATCGCCCGGGTGTGCGCCGATCTGGGGATCACCCAGGAGCTGGGCGAGGGCATCCGCCGCATGTTCGTCGAGATGCGGCGCCGTGGCCTCACGGATCCGCTCTACACCCAGTCCCCGTCGGCGGTTCGCCTGGTGCTCTCCTCGGCGGATTCCGTCCCGGAAGCGGTCCGGTCTGCTGTCGGGAAGGGTGCCTTGGCCACGTTGGACGCGATGCGGCTCGCGGGTCGGCCGCTGGGGACGGGCCAGGTTGCCGAGCTGACGGGCCGGAGCCGCCCCACCGTGCTGCGGCACCTGCACCGTCTCCGTGAGGAGGGCCTCGTGAGCTGGGAGGGCGAGTCCGCCAAGGACCCCCGAGCCCGGTGGGCAGTGCGGGGAGTGTGAGCGAGCGCCCTTCGGCCGCCTCGGACCAGACCCGCTCCGCCGCCGCACCATCAGCTTGACTCCGTGACACATGTCTTCCGGATGCGGAAGGTATGTGTCACGCAGCGGTGGCTCCATCGATCTCCGCCCGGAAGTTCCGCCCCACCTCCTGGCCCTGCCCGAAGTAGTGGCGGAAGGTGTAGAAGAGCGGCACCCAGCGGGTCGTGTCGACCCGACCCAGTTGAGTCCCGCATAGTGGTGTAGCGCGGTGGCCCCGTCGTGATCGTCGCGGACGTGGGCGCGGCCACCGTGTGATCCTTCGAGTGAACCTCTCACAGCACTCTCGAACGGAGTCATCACGATGACCGCTCCTCACATTGTCGACCCTTCCGGCCTGCTTGGTGAAGCCTTGGCCGAGGCGTCCCCGGATCTGATGCGCAGCCTGCTGCAGGACGTGATCAATGCCTTGCTCTCCGCGGACGCGGACGCTGTTGCCGGCGCGGAGTACGGCCGGCCCAGCGCTGGCCGTTCTGCGCAGCGCAACGGCTACCGCCACCGCGACCTCGACACCCGCGTCGGCACGATCGACGTCGCCGTCCCCAAGCTCCGCTCCGGCACCTACTTCCCCGAGTGGCTGCTCGAGCGCCGCAAGCGCGCCGAGTCCGCCCTGGTCACGGTCGTCGCCGACTGCTACCTCGCCGGTGTCTCCACCCGCCGGATGGATAAGCTCGTGAAGACCCTCGGCATCAACAGCCTGTCGAAGTCGCAGGTCAGCAGGATGGCGGAGTCGCTGGACGAGCACGTCGAACAGTTCCGCCACCGCCCCCTGGACGAGGCCGGCCCCTTCACGTTCGTCTCCGCAGATGCCCTGACGATGAAGGTCCGCGAGGGCGGCCGGGTCATCAACGCCGTCGTCCTGCTGGCCATCGGCGTGAACGGTGACGGGCACCGCGAGGTGCTCGGCATGCGGGTCGCGACCAGCGAGACGGGAGCAGCGTGGAACAGCTTCTTCGCCGACCTCGTCGCCCGCGGCCTCGCCGGGGTCCGCCTGGTCACCAGTGACGCGCATGCGGGCCTGGTCGAAGCGATCGCTGCGCACCTGCCCGGCGCGGCCTGGCAGCGGTGCCGCACCCACTACGCAGCGAACCTCATGGCCGTGACGCCCAAGAGCATGTGGCCGGCGGTCAAGGCGATGCTGCACAGCGTCTATGACCAGCCCGATGCAGCAGCGGTGAACGCGCAGTTCGACCGGCTGCTGGACTACGTCAGTGAGAAGCTCCCGGCCGTGGCCGAGCACCTCGACGCCGCCCGCGCGGACCTCCTCGCGTTCACCGCGTTCCCCAAGGACGTGTGGGTGCAGATCTGGTCGAACAATCCCACCGAGCGTTTGAACAAGGAGATCCGCCGCCGCACCGACTCCGTGGGCATCTTCCCCACCCGCGAGGCGATCGTCCGTCTCGTCGGCGCGGTCCTGGCCGAGCAGACCGACGAGTGGGCCGAAGGACGACGGTATCTCGGCCTCGACGTCCTCGCCCGGTGCCGCCTCAACCTCGTCCCCGACACCAACACCAACACCGAGGAGGTCACCACCAGTTCCCTGCCCGCCCTGACCGCCTGACCAATCAACGAAGGATCGCTACACCACTTCCCGGGACTTGACCCCGACCCTGCGGGGTGACGAGATCCCCGGCGACGTGCACCCGGTGCACCCGGACGTGGAACGAGGCCGCCCCCTCGACGACCGGGTGCACGGCCTCGAGGGTGGTCTCGATCTGCACCGGGCACTCCGCCACCCGCTCAGGGCTCCGCCCACCATGCCGAAGAGGAGCCGCGGTGCGACCTGGACGGCTGCGATTCCTGCCGTCCAGGCCGCTGACTGCGTGAGCTGGTAGGCGAGCACGGTGAACGCGAGGCCGGCGATGGCGTCCCCCAGCCCGGAGAAGGCCGTGGCGGTCAGCAGGAGTGCTTCTTCCCGGTTGGGGCGGGTGCGGGTGCGCATGCCCGGAGGCTCAGTGTTCAACCTAGGTTGAACTCAACTCAGGAACCAGTGAGGATCGGGCGGTGATCACTCCCCATGACGAGCTGACGATGTCTGAGGTGGTCCGGCGTTCAGGTGTGAGCGCGTCGGCGCTGCGCTTCTACGAGGCACGCGGGCTCATCAAGGCCGAGCGGACCGCCACGAACCGTCGGATCTACCAGCGACACGTGCTGCGTCGCCTGGCGGTCATCCGGAGCGCACAGGCCATCGGCCTGTCGCTGTCGGAGATCCGCGCCGGGTTCGCCTCGGTGCCCACGGACCGGGCCCTGACTCGCGAGGAGTGGCAGGACCTCTCGGCGATGTGGCGCGAGACGCTCGAGGAGCGGATCGCCGCCCTCGGTGAGCTGCGCGACCGTCTGGACGGGTGCATCGCGTGTGGCTGCCTCTCGCTGGACACGTGCCCGCTGCGCAACCCGGAGGACGAACGCCGCGCAGAGGGACCGGGCCCGCGCGCGATGCCGGCGGTTCTGGCCCTCATGAACGGCACATCCGCAGACTGATCCACCATGCGCATCATCATGTCCGCCATTCTCAGCCACCCAGTGTCAAGACCAGCCGTCCCGGAGCCTGAAACGTAGCTTCAGGGCAGGCTGGTTCGTGCGGGCGCACCCGGTGCGGCCAGTGCTGCTCACCCCGGAAAGAGCCGCTACCCGTGGGGACACACGGCCGCCCCTGTCTGGAAAACTGCCGCCACAGACAACGCCACCCAGGAGGTTGCATGAGGGTCCTCGTCGTCGGCGGCACCGGGATGCTGCTCAGCACGGTCGAGGGGCTCCTGGCCGACGGGCACGAGCTGTGGGTGCTCGCCCGGCGCGCCCCGGCGCTGGAGCACCCGCGCCTGCACCCGCTGCTCGTGGACTACGGCGACGCCGCGGCGCTGGACGCCGCCCTCGTGGCCGTGACGCAGGAGGACGGCCTCTTCGACGGCGCCCTCGTGTGGGCCCACTCCTCCGCACCGCACGCCCCGGAGGTGGTAGCCCGCCACGTCAGCGGGTCGTTCCTCCACGTCCTGGGCAGCGCGAGCGCCGACCCGTCCCGCCCGCACCCCACGCCCGGCTGGGCCGGGGAGGGTTACCGCACCGTGGTGCTCGGCTTCGTCGCCGAGGGTGGCCGCTCCCGCTGGCTGACGAACACCGAGATCGCTGCCGGGGTGCTGGAGGCCTGGCGCCGCCGCGCGGCCCGCACCGTCGTGGGCACCGTCGAGCCCTGGTCCGCGCGGCCGTGAGGCCGCCCCTCAGCCCCGGCGCTTCCCCTGCCGCCCCTGCGGCTCGTAGCCGCGGGCCAGCAGGGCGTCCCCCAGCATCTCGGCGGCCCGCAGCGCCCGCACGACCAGGGGGATCGCGAAGCTCGTCACGCTCAACCCCCGCCCGCGGGCGATGCGGGCCTCGTTGGTGGACTGCGCCGCGGCCACCATGAGCGGTACCGAGCGCACCGCCATCGACACCACCAGCCCCCAGTGGTCGGTGTCCACCCCCAACCGCCGCAACGGCGACAGCACCGCCTGCAGCACCCGCATCATCGCGCCCACCGGAGTGGTCAGCGAGACCGTCCACGCCAGCACGATGGCGCTGCCCACCCGCCCGGCCGCGCGCAGGGCGTGCTCGGCGTCGACGAACGCCCACTGCACCACACCGAGCACCACGGTGAGCAGCAGCACCATCCGCAGGGGCAGGCGCACGGCCTCCCACGGCAGCCGTGCCGAGGCCAGCACCAGCAAGGACACCGCGAACGCACCCAGCGCCGCCCGCCAGTCCCCCAGCAGGTACATGCCCAGCGTCGCGACCGCCAACCCGCCGACCTTCCACCCCGCAGGCAACCGGTGCAGCCACGAGTCCCCCGGCACCGCGACGCCGATGGCGCTCACGCCATCAGCCGCTCGTAGAAGGGAATCGAGACCTCCGGGCGGTCGTCGCACACCACGCGCCCCTCATCGAGCACGACGACGCGGTCCACCCCCTCGATGAGGTCCAGGTGGTGCGTCACGAGCACCACCTGCTGCTCCAGGGCCATCAACTCTGCGGCCACCCGGCGGCGGTTGCGCAGGTCCAACAGGGTGGTCGGCTCGTCGGCCACCAGGACGCTCGGCCCGGCCATCAGCACTGCCGCGAGCGCCAGCAGCTGCTTCTGCCCGCCGGAGAGCAGGTGGCAGGGGTGGTCCGCGTGCCCCTCGAGCCCGGCGCGCACCAGGGCGGCGTCCACCGCATCGGCCCGCTGCGCCGCCGACCACCCACGCCGCCCGGCGGAGAACTCCAGGTCCTCGCGCACGGTGGGCATGACGATCTGGTGGTCGGGGTCACTGAACAGGAAGCCCACCTCGCGCCGCACCACCCTGGCCTGGCGCCGCACGTCGAGACCGTTGACCTCCACCCGCCCGGCGGTCGGTTTGTCCAAACCGATGATGCAGCGCGCCAGCGTGGACTTGCCCGACCCGTTGGCGCCGATGAGGGCGACGCGCGGCTCGGTGAGGGTCAGGCTCACCCCCTCGAGTGCGGTGCGGCCCTGCCGGGTGAGGCTCACGTCCTCGAAGCGGATCACGGGGCCCGGGCCGGACACGGTCTCGGGTGCGCTCAGCGGTCCGACGGCAGGGTGTCGGGCAGGGCGCGGGCCACCGCGGCGATGATGACCGCGGCCAACCCGGCCTTCAGCAGGTCGCCGGGCACGAATACCGCGGCGCCCAGCTGCCAGGCGGAGCCCCAGGGCATGCCGGTGGCGAACTTCAGCCACGGCACCCCCACGGCGTAGAACACCGGTAGGCCGGCCAGGCCGGCGACGAAGAGCCACAGACCCACCATCCGGCCGCCGCGGCGCATCGCGAGCCGGGCCAGCGCGCCGATCACCACGGCGCCCAGCACGAAGCCCACCAGGTAGCCGCCGGTGGGGCCGGTCAGCACACCCAGGCCGCCGGCGCCGCCGCTACCCACGGGCAGACCGATGGCGATGAGCGCCAGGTAGATGAGCACCGCCGCGGCACCCGCCCACGGGCCGAGCGCCAGCGCCGCCAGCGTCACCCCCAGCGTCTGCAGGGTCACCGGGACCGAGCCACCGAAGATCAGCAGCCCCGGCACTACGGCCAGGGCGGCGATGAGGGCGGCGAAGACCGCCACCTGCGCGCCGGAGCGCACCGTGGACTCCGAGCGGTCGGCGTGGTCGGCGTGGTCGGGCGCGAGCGTGTCGGCCGGCATGGGCACCTCCGTCGGGGGCTGGTCGGGCGCGGGTGACCGCCCCCTCGGGCCACCGGCGGGCCATTCAAACACGGGGAGCACGCCACCCCGTGGGCACCCGGGACGCCGGGTACCGGGTGCTCGGGGGCCGGGGGCTCGCGGGGCCCGGGGGCGGGTACCCGGTCGCACGGCGCCGAGGAGAGTGGGCCAAGTACCGTAGCCACATCATGGCCGAGTCCTCCCGCCCCGCAGCCGAGACCGACCCCCGCGACGTCCTCGGGAACTCGTCCACGCCCCGGACCGACGAGCGTGCGCCCACCACCCGCCGGTCCACGGACCGCGGCGTGTTCGCCGCGGTGGCCACGGTCCTGCTCACACTGGTGGCACTGGCGGCCGCGTTCCTGGTGGAGGCCGGCCCTGCCCCGGCGGTGCTCACGGCCATCCCGGCCCTGGGAGCGTGGGCGCTGGCCGCCCCCCACGCCGTGGCGGACCTGCGGGCCTCGTGGCGCTCGGTGCTGTGGCTACCGGTGGCGGCCGGCGTGCTCTCGGCCGTGCACGGCATCGCCGAGCTCGCCACCACGGGTCACACCACGGCCTTCGTGGGCACCACCGCCGCCGCGGCCGTGCTGGCCGTGGTGCCGTGGGCCGTGCGCTGGGCCCGCGGCCGACTGCTCGTGCGCCTGCTGCGGATGCGGCGCACGCTGGGGGTGACGGCCACCCGCATCGTGGAGTCCGGGGGCGCCCGTCGCCGCACCACGGTGCCGCGGGCATCGCTGGAGCCCGGCGACGAGGTGCTCGTCCCGGCCGGCGCGGTGGTCCCAGCCGATCTGCTGGTCACCGACGGCGAGGGCCTGGTGACCCTGCAACGCCTCACCCACCGCGCGGACGCCCACCCGGTGATCCCCGGCGACGTGGTGGTGGCCGGCGCCGTGCCGCGCAACGCCCTGGTGGGGACCGTCGTGCGCGCGGGGGACGACACCGCCATCGCACGCGTGCTGCGCCCCGCCCAGGCGGCCCTGCGGCAACCGTCCGGGCCGGTGCTGCCGGTCCCCCCGGCCCCCGACGCCCCGGTGCGGGCCGGTGCTCCCGCGCGCTACCGGGAGGGTGTGCCGCGCCTGCCCATCCAGCGCACCACCGACAAGGCCGCCTGGTGGGCCGTGCCGCTGGTGCTCGGCGTCGCCACCGTGGCCGGCCTGGCCCACGGACTGCTGACCGATGCGGGCGCCGGCGCCCGGGTGGCCACCGCCGTCCTGCTGGCGGCCTCCCCCGCCGCCGTGCTGGCGGCCGTGCCCACGGCCCTGCGCGCCGCGACCCTGCGCGGCGCGCTGCTGGGGCTACGCATGAAGGGCGCCCGTCCGTTGCAATCGGCGCGCGACATCGACCTCGCCCTGGTGGACCCCTCCTCGGCCATCGCCACCGGCCACCCACGGCTGGTGGAGGTCCTGCCGATGCCGGGTCTGGACCCCGATGCCGCGCTGCTGGCCGCGGTGTCCGTCGCGCAGGACGCCGAGGGACCCATCGCGCGGGCCCTGTCCAGCGCTGCCCGCGCACGGTCGATGACGCCCCGCCCCATCAGCGACCGCACCCTGCGGGGGGCGGGGATGACGGCCCGCATCAAGGACGTGGAGGTGACGCTGGGCACCGAGGACCTGTTCGACTCCATCCCCCCCAGCCTGCGCCCCGAGCCGGACGACGACGCGATCGTGACCTACGTGGGCTGGGGCGGGCGCCCCACGGCCATGCTGCGCTTCCGCGACCGGTTGCGCCCCGGCGCGTCCGAGGAGGTGCAGCGCCTGCTGCGGGCCGATGTGGTGCCGCACCTCATGTGCGCCGAGCCGGCCGCCGTGGCCCGTCGCATGGCAGAGCGGGTGGGGGTGCACGCCTCGGAGGTGACCGGCGGGCTGGACGATGCCGGGCGGGTGGCCCTGGTGCAGGAGATGCTCGACGAGGGGCACCGGGTGGCGCTGCTGACCCGTGACACCCCCGACGAGGCGGCGGTGCACGCCGACCTGGTGATCGCCCCCGTGTGGGCCGACGAGGACAACCGTGTCCTGGCCCAGGTGGAGACCGTGCGGCCGGAGATGGCCGCCATCGCCGATGCGGTGAGCCTCACCCGCCACACCGGCGCGGTGGTGGGTCAGAACGTGATGCTGGCGGCCGCGTACCACGCGATCGCGGTGGTGGTCGTGGTGGCGGGGTGGGTGCCGCCGGTGGGTGCTGCGGCGCTCTCGCTGGTGCCGCTGGCCGGGGTGCTGCTGGGCAGCCACCGCGTCAGCGTGGGTACCGGCACGCGGGTGTGAGCCCGCGCCCCCATCCACCAGGGCTGCGGGAGAACCGCCTCAGACGGTGACGGGACCGTTCTGCGTCTGGAAGGTCACCGAGAGCAGGCCCGGGGTGCCGTTGGGGGCCACGAAGTCGAAGCTCACCTCCGGCTCCCAGTCCTCACGGTCGGTGCCCGGCTCGCCGGACAGGCCCAGCCAGTCCCGCACCCGGCCGGGGTCACCGGCCACCTGCAGACTGGCCAGCGTCGCGGTCGAGGGGCCCACCTCGGAGGGGTGCTTCTGACCCTCGTCCCAGCGCAGGAAGAAGGGCAGCTGCGGGTCGGCGATGAGGCCCTTCACGCCGATCTGGCGCCAAGTCAGCTCCGTGCCGTCCGGACGGTGGCGGTTGCCCAGCACGGAGTCACGCCCCAGCCGCTCCTCCACCGGTGACAGGTCGTCCATCGCCACCACCCAGCCGAGCCAGCCACCACCGGCCTCGCTGCGCGCCTTCACGGCCTGGCCGAAGGGCACCTTGTCCGTCACCGGGTGCTCCAACGGCTCCACGACCTCCACCCACCGGCCGTCGGCCAGAGGCAGCACCATGTTGCGGGTGCCGAATCGGGGGTGGTTCCCACCGTCGACGACCTCGATGCCGAGGGCCTCTCCCAGACGCGCGGCAGCGGCGTCCAGACCCTCGGGGCCAGCAGCGAAGGAGACGTGGTCAATACGCATGGCGCCATCGTCGCACGGGCGGCGGCAGGGTCCGACATCGGCCTGTCCACGCGCCGAACGGGACTCAGCCGAGCCGCTGCCGCACCGCCTCGTAGACCACGATCGCCGCGCTCGTGGCGACGTTGAGCGAGTTCGCGCGACCCACCATCGGGATCCTCACCCGGTGGGTCGCGCCCTCCAGCGCCGATGCGGTGAGCCCCGTCTTCTCCGCCCCGACCGCGATCGCGACGGGGCCGGTCAGGTCCACCTGCGTGTGCAGCACCTCGGTGTGCGGCGTGGTCGCCACCAGCGTCATCCCGCGCCCGGCCAGGAAGTCCAGCACCTCGGGAGTCGGTGCGGTGGCCACCGGCACCGAGAACACCGTCCCCTTCGAGCCGCGCACCACGTTCGGGTTGCCCCAGTCGGTCACCGGGTCGGCCGCGATCACCGCATCGACCCCCGCCGCGTCCGCCGTGCGCAGGATGGCGCCCAGGTTGCCCGGCTTCTCCAGGTGCTCGGCCACCACGTACAGCCCCGGCCCGTCCGGCTGTGGCAGGTCGGCCAGCGCCACCCCGGGGGTGGGCACGACGGCCAGGAAGCCGTCGGGCCCCTCCCGGTAGGCCGCCTTCTCGAAGACGGCCCGGCTCAGCGTGACGATGCCGGCCCCCCGCTGCGAGGCCAGCTCCACCACGTCCTGCTGGGCCGCGGGGTCGGCCATCAGCTCCTCACAGAGGTACAGCTCCCGCGGGCGCACGCCGCCGGCCAGGGCGATCTGCAGCTCCTCGTAGCCCTCCACCAGCGTGCTGCCGGTGGCCTCACGGGCCCGACGGCGCCGCAACTCACGCAGCGCCTTGATGCGGGGGTTCGCCGGGCTGCTGATGTGCAGTGGGGCCGGGCTCACCGGTCCAGCACCGCCTCGACACCCTCCAGCGAGCGCAGCACCTGGGCCAGGCCGTGGTCGTCCACGTGCCCGGTCACCTCGTCGGCGGCCGCGAGCACCTCGGCGGGCGCTTGCCCCATCGCCACGCCCCGGGCGGCCCAGTCGAGCATCTCCAGGTCGTTGCGCTGGTCACCGACGGCCAAGGTGTCGCCCGGCTCCACCCCCAGCCAGCGGCGCACACCCTCCAGCGCGGAGGCCTTCGAGACGCCCTCGGGCGCCAGGTCCAGCCACGCCGTGTAACCCACCGAGTAGTTCACCCCGTGCAGGCCGATGTCGTCGATCGCGTCGAGGAACTCCTGCTCGGTGCCGCCGGGGTCGTGGAAGGTCAGGCGGGTGACCGGCTCGGAGCCCAGCTCCTCCCAGCTGGCCAGGGTCAGCTCGCCCTGGAGCAGGTCCTGGGGGAAGCCCTCGCTGATGCGGTGACCCACCCCGATCACCTCGGCCGCCACGAAGGCCCCCGGCAGGTGCTCGCGCAGCAGTGCCAGCGCCGGTCCCGGGTCGAAGGTCACCTTCTCGACGATCTCGTGGCCGTCCGGCAGCTCCGGGTGCAGGCGCACCACCACCGCGCCGTTGGAGCACACCAGGTAGCCGGTGGTCAGCTCCAGCTCACGGGCCAGCGGCAGGGTGGCCATGAGCGTGCGGCCGGTCGCGATGAGCACGGTGTGGCCGGCCGCCGAGGTGGCCAGCACCGCATCGCGCACCTCGGGGTGCAGCACGCTGTCGTAGTCGATGGTGGTGCCGTCCAGGTCGAGGCAGACCATCAGCGGGCGGGTGGCGCCGGTCATCGGCCGACGGGCTCGATGACCTCGAGGCCACCCAGGTACGGCCGCAACGCCTCGGGCACGCGCACCGACCCGTCGGGGAGCTGGTGGTTCTCCAGGATGGCCACCAGCCAGCGGGTCGTGGCGAGCGTGCCGTTGAGCGTGGCCACCACCTGTGTGCCCTTGCCACCGGCCACGCGCTCCCGCGTGCGCAGGCGACGGGCCTGGAAGGTGGTGCAGTTGGAGGTAGAGGTCAGCTCGCGGTGCTTGCCCTGCGTGGGCACCCAGGCCTCGCAGTCGAACTTCCGCGCCGCCGGGCCACCCAGGTCACCCGCGGCCACGTCGATCACGCGGTAGGGCAGCTCCATCGCGCCGAGCATCTCCTTCTCCAGGGCCAGCAGGCGTTCGTGCTCCGTCTCGGCCTCCTCGGCCGTGCAGTAGATGAACATCTCCAGCTTGGTGAACTGGTGCACGCGGATGATGCCGCGGGTGTCCTTGCCGTGGCTGCCGGCCTCGCGGCGGTAGCAGGTGGACCAGCCGGCGTAGCGGCGCGGCCCGTCGGCGAGGTCGAGGATCTCGTCGGCGTGGTAGCCGGCCAGGGCGACCTCGGAGGTGCCCACGAGGTACTGGTCGTCGGCCTCCAGGTGGTACACCTCATCGGCATGGCTGTCGAGGAAGCCGGCGCCGGCCATCACGTCCGGGTTCACCAGCGACGGGGTGATCATCGGGGTGAAGCCGTTCTTCAGGGCGAGGTCCAGGGCCATGTTCATCATCGCCAGCTCGAGGCGGGCGCCGATGCCGGTGAGGAAGTAGAAGCGCGAGCCGGAGACCTTGGCGCCGCGCTCCATGTCGATGGCGCCCAGCAGCTCGCCGAGCTCCAGGTGGTCCCGGGGCTCGAATCCCTCGGCCGCGAAGTCGCGGGGGGTGCCGACCTCCTCCAGCACCTCGAAGTCGTCCTCGCCCCCAGCGGGCACCTGCGGCTTCACGACGTTGCCGATGGTGCGCAGCAGGCGGTCGGCCTCCGCGGCCAGCTCCCCGGCCTCGGCCTCCAGCGCCTTGACGCGGGCGGCCATCTCCTTGCCCTGCGCGGCCAGCTCGGCCTTCTGGTCGGCCGGCGCCTGGGCGATGGTCTTGCCGAAGGTCTTCTGCTCGGCGCGGAGGGACTCGAACTCCGCCTGCTTGGAGCGAGAGCGGGCCTCGACCTCGAGCACGCGGTCCACCACGGACTCGTCCTCACCTCGGGTGCGCTGGCTGGCGCGCACGGCGTCGGGGTTGGCACGGAGCTCTCGGATGTCGATCACGCTGCCCAGCCTACGAGACGGCGGCCGCGTACCGTAGGGGCATGCCCACCACTGCAGAGGCCACCGGACGCGATGGGGTCGGCCGCCAGCGGGCGGGCTTCGTCATCAACCCCATCAAGTTCGACGACGTGGACGACGTCCGCCGCCAGATGGAGCGGATCTGCGCCGAGAACGGGTGGGACGAGCCGCTCTGGCTCGAGACCACCGAGGAGGACCCCGGCGCCGGTCAGGCCCGCGAGGTGCTGGACGCCGGCTGCGACCTGGTGGTCCCCATCGGCGGGGACGGCACCGTGCGGACCGTGGCCAGCCAGTTGGTGGGGACCAAGGTGCCGCTCGGCCTGGTGCCCGGCGGCACGGGCAACCTGCTGGCCCGCAATCTCGACCTGCCCGTGACCTCCCGCGAGGACGCCCTGAACCTCGCCCTCACCGGCGCCGACCGGCGGGTGGACGTGGGCCAGGTGCGCTACTGGGACACCGACGGCGAGACCCACGAGGAGTACTTCCTGGTGATGGGCGGGGTGGGCATGGATGCCGACGTCATGGAGTCCACCGACGACGAGGTGAAGAAGCGCTTCGGCTGGATGGCCTACGCACGCTCCGCGGTGCTGCTGGGCTACGACACCCCGGTGCCCGCCAGCATCCGCACCGGCGAGGACGAGCCGGTGCACAAGAAGATCCGCAGCGTGCTGTTCGGCAACGTCGGCAAGCTGCAGGGAGGGGTGGCGGTGCTGCCCGAGGCCCGCATCGACGACGGACAGCTGGACACCCTCGTGGTGGCGCCGCGCGGCATCACCGGGTGGGCCGGGGTCGTGGCCGGCATGGTCACCCGCGGCTCGGTGGGCGGCGGCAACGTCTCCTACCACCAGGGCACCCAGGTGGACGTGCAGCTCGCCACGCCCACCCGCGCCCAGGTGGACGGCGACGGCGTCGGCTACGTGACGCGCATCGCCGGGCGGATCGTGCCCGAGGCGCTGACCGTGCGGGTGCGACCCGAGGGCCAACGCGGGGCCCGGCGGGCGGGCTCCGCGGCCTGAGGCGGGCCGGTGTGGGGCCGTCGGCGGCCGCGTCACCCGGGTGAGCACCCGGGTGACGCGGCCGCGGAGGCGAGCTCACCCCATCGGGGGCGAACCGGTCAGCGACGCTGACGCAGCGGGCGCACGGCCTGCTCGGGGGCGTTGGTGGTCTCCACGCCCCGCGCGGCGGCGACGGCCTGCTCCTCCTCGGCCGTGAGCCGCGTGGTGCCGCGCCCCTCGGTGACGGACTTCGCGTAGGTCTGCGAGTGCGACCGGCCGTTGAGGCTGGTGATGATGAGCCCGTCCCCGACGCCGTCCAGCATCGCGACGGAGAAGGACATGCGGCCCCCCATGTCCCCGAAGGCGTCGTAGCGCACCAGGGCGACCTCGGTGAGGGCGGACTCGCTGGTGTGCTCCAGCTTCTTGAGGCGGCGGTCGAGGTCGTCGCCGCTCTCGGAGAGGGCGCGCAGGGCACTGTCGAGCCCCGCGGTGCGCTCGCCGAGCTGCGTGGCGCCCGTCTCGAGCTGCTCGACGCGCTGGGCCTGGGTGTCGGTGGTGCCCACCAGGGTGGCCAGGCGCTCGTCCAGGGAGGTGGCGCGCTCCTGCATCGTGGAGGTGTCGCGGCGCAGCTCGTCGACGACGCCGGCGACGCCCCCCAGGCCCCGGTCGATGGTGTCGAGCAGCGTGCGGTCGGAGGCGGCCTGCTCCGCCAGGGTGGCGCGGTGCGAGGTGGCCTCGTCCAGCTCCTGGGAGACCGTCTGGCGCCACTCGTCCAGCTGCCGCTGGGCGGCGCCCAGCTCCTCCAGCCCCGCGCCCGTGCTCTGCAGGCGCTCCTCGGCGGCCGCGACCTGCTGCTGCAGGGCCACCAGGCGCTCGTCCAGGGAGGTGGCGCGCTCCTGCATCGTGGAGGTGTCGCGGCGCAGCTCGTCGACGACGCCGGCGACGCCCCCCAGGCCCCGGTCGATGGTGTCGAGCAGCGTGCGGTCGGAGGCGGCCTGCTCCGCCAGGGTGGCGCGGTGCGAGGTGGCCTCGTCCAGCTCCTGGGAGACCGTCTGGCGCCACTCGTCCAGCTGCCGCTGGGCGGCGCCCAGCTCCTCCAGCCCCGCGCTCTGCAGGCGCTCCTCGGCGGCCGCGACCTGCTGCTGCAGGGCCACCAGGCGCTCGTCCAGGGAGGCGACGTCGGTGGTCATGCGCTGGAGGTTCTGCGTGGCGTCCGTGGAGACCTGGCGGATGGCCTGGGTGTCGCTGCTGGCCTGCTGCTGGACGCGGTCGAAGCCCTGCGAGACCTCCTTGACCTGGCGGCTCGTGCGCTCGAGCTCCTCGCGGACCTGCGCGCGGGTGCGGTCGATCTCCTGGCGCATCTTGGCGAGGGACTTCTCCTGGCGGCTGGCGGCACGGTCCAGGGCGCGCTTCATGGTCACCGAGTCGACGCCCGTGCGGACGGCAGGGGCGGTGTAGCGGCGCTGTTCGCCCTGGCGGCTCGCCATCGAGCGGCGCTGCGGGCCCTGCCCGTCGCCCGCACCCGCCCCGGCCAGGACCCGGGCGGAGATGAACCGCTGGCGGCGCAGGGACGTAACGTGGAAGGCCAGCCACAGTCCGATCAGCAGGGCCAGCACCGCGCAGACGACGGCGGTGATCAGCAGGGCGTTCTGGACAGGCTCGGACACTCCCACAGGATACGCAGACGCCCGCTCGGTGCAGGGGTTCCGCGCCCGAGCAGGCACGATGGGGGCATGCCGACACCCCACTTCCCCGTCACGGAGTTCCTGAGCTCTGGCGAGCCGCTGGCCGTGGTGAGCCCGGACCAGGCCGAGGTCGCCGCCGCCGGTGCGCGCACCGCCGACTGGACCGTGCTGCTGGCCGAGAGCGCCGACGGCTCCGGGCTGCGTGCCCTGCAGGCCGGGCTGGCCGAGTCGCTGGACCTGCCCGGGGCTGCTGCCGTGAACCTGGATGCGCTCGCGGACACGCTGCGCGACCTGCCCGACCGGACGCCGGACGCGCCCGGCACCCTGCTGGTGTGGACGCCCGCGGAGGGGATCGGCCTGGAGGACGACGGGTTGGCGACGTTGTTGGAGCTGCTGGCCGAGACCGCGGCGGAGGGGGGCACGCCGCGGCTGGCGGTGCTGGTGTCGAGTGCCGCGGTGGTGCGTCAGCTCGAGGAGGGTGAGGCGTGAGCGCGCAGGGGTCCGGTGGTGGCGGCCGCGGCGGGCGTGGCGGGGGCGGGCGCCGACGCGGCGGTGTTGCGGGGCGCGGCGGGATGTGGACGGCGCGCGCCATCCTGCGGATCCTGTTCGCGTGCGCACTGGCCGCCATCGTCATCTGGGGCGGTGGGGGGATCTTCAGCAGCCTGGAGGACGAGGAGAACAACCAGCAGGAGCAGGACGGCGGCACCCCCGGAGGGTCGGGGGACGGCGCGACCGGTGCGAACGGGCGGGGCGGCTCGGGCGGTGCGGATACGGCGGCCGGCGGTGGCACGGCCGCCGGGGGCACCGGCATCGAGCCCTGCGACGAGGGTGACCTGTCCCGTGAGGCCGCGGACGTCATCGAGACCATTGCGGAGGGTGGGGAGTTCGCGTACCCCGGCAAGGACGGGAGCACGTTCGGCAACCGCGAGGGCCTGTTGCCGGCGGAGGACCGCGGGTACTACGCGGAGTACACGGTGCCGACGCCCGGGGAGTCCGACCGGGGCGCGCGCCGCATCGTGACCGGGGGCGACACGACGCCGCGGAACGGGTCGTCGGACCCCGAGCACTGGTACTGGACGGCGGACCACTACGAGAGCTTCTGCGAGTTCTCGGGCTGAGTGGCGGGGGGCCTGGGCGGGCGTCATGTCGGTTGCGGCGGGGTCGGCATCACCGTCACAGTCGATCGATCGCCGGCAGGTCCTTGATCGTCTCCCCGAGGCGTCCACCTGACGAGTCGGAGGTTGGTTCACCACCACGATGACCCCGTGCGTCGAGCGGTTCTCCCCGCCAGCGACGTGAGTGCCGACGATGCGCGCGACCTCCCCCTCCTGATGCTCTCCTGACTGTTCCTGCTCGCGGAAGGTCTGCTCGCGCATCGGGTGGGGTCGCGGGGGGCGGTCCTGGTCAGGTGGGGGGTTGGACGAGTTCGGTGGTGTATTCGGTGGGGGTGAGGGTGATGGGGTTGCCGGTGACTTCGACGTCGATTCCCAGGGGTCGCCAGGGGCCGCCGTCCAGGGAGTAGCGGCCGGTGTAGGTGGCAGTGATGCGGGGTTGGACGGGGTCGGTGGTTTCGTAGGTGTGGGTGATGGTGCCGTCGGGGTAGGGGGCGCCGGTGTTGGTGGTGGGGCCGTGGGTGGTGCCGTCGCCGTAGTCGTAGGTGATGTTCTTCAGCTCGGGCACGATCTTGAGGTCGCGGCCGAGCATCTGTCCTGGTGGGATGGTGCGGATCTCACCGGATTCGTAGCCGGCTTCGGCGAAGTCGGTCGTGAAGTACACCGGTTTGTTGACCAACGGGTCAGCGCGGGGCGGGTCGGTGGCCGGGACCGGTAGGGCGAACTTCGTGACGGTGAAGGCCTTGGCGATCCGCGCGTCCGCGACTTGGCCGGATCGGCCGGGAATGGCCTCGGGGAAGCAGGTGCTGCCGATCTCCTCCCACGTGGACTGGACACTGTCGTCCTCGGTCAGCAACTCCCGACGAGCGATCACCATCCACGGACCATCACCTGGAGCCGTGTCGCACTTGATCTCGGCCTCGGTGCACATGTTGCCCTCAGAGGAACCCGGGGTCCGCCCAGAACACATCGGCTGCGACGAGTACTCGTAGTACGACACCGGCGGATCCTTCGGACGCGCCGGTGTCGAGTCCGGCGGGAACTCATCCGCCAAAGCCTCCACCTGCTTCAGAGTTAGGCCGAGACGGATACCCCCGCGGTCCTTGTCGCAATCGTCAAAGTCCCCACAAGGCGGATCACCTGCGAGGGCAATTACTAGGTCAAGGAGCATCAATCCCTCCCCACCCAATCACCAGCCGTCGGGTCGGTGGGAATTTCATCGATCCGCCACCCCCCTGCGTAATGGAGGTTCAGACGGAGACCCAGTCCATCGACCCCGTCGGACTCACGAACGGTGACTCCATTCGCATCCACGGTGCGATTCGCGCCTTGCTCTATTGCAACAACGACCTCGATGGTGGAGGGCTTGTCAGCTACCCCAACATAAGTCCCCAAAATATTCATTGTAGAGCCAACCTGGTGTTGCTGCGCGGAAACAAGTTCAGCGAAGACCTCTTCGTAAGTGCCACACTGCTGGCACGAATCTTCAGAGTACGGCTCGATCACGCCCTTCTCGGGGAACCGGAACAGATGCGCCAGAGTCTGGACATACCAGCGGGCGAAGGCTTCGGCGCCTTCCTCGGAGTTCTCCTTGGCCACCGGGGGCATGGACGGCAGGGCGGCGGCGTCCTCGGAGGGTGAGCTGGCCCCATCGGAGGACGAAGGGCTTCCACCGTCGGAGGGTGACGGGGCCGCGCTGCTCGAGGAGGAGGGGGCGGGGCTGGACGGGCTGGGCGAGGCGCCCGCATCGGAGGGTGAGGCCGACGAGCTCGGGTCCTCGCTGGGCCCCGCATCGGTCGGCTCGCTGGAGGGCGAGCCAGAAGGACTGGCCTCGCCGGCGGGGCTGGACTCTCCGACGGGGCCGGAGGAGCTCGGGGAGGGTGGGTCCGGTGCCTCGTCGGAACAGGCGGCCAGCGCGAGGGAACCGGCCAGGGCGGCGGTCAGGAGCATGTGTCGTGTGGTGTTCATCAGGGCCTCGAAGGGGTCGACGTCTCTGCTTTCGCACCATGGCACAACCCCCGGGCCCGGGGAACGGTTTGTCCACAGGATCTGGGTAAAGACTTGACCAAGGTTCACCGGGGACCTCACCACTCGGGTGTCCGCCTGTCGTTGTCCACAGGTGGGCCGGGCATCCGACAGGCCGCGGGCACTCGTCCACATGTACTATCTAGGGCTTGACTGTTATCGGTGGTGTGTACTATTCTGGTGGGAGTTGGTTGGACAGGGGGTTCGACCACACAGCCTGGGAGGGGGTGCCATGGACGACCTGTTCACCACAGCAGAGCGCGACAGGGCCCCCGGCGCGCCCGGGACCTCGCAAGCGCCCGGTGGCCGTCAGGCGAACGGCGGAGACGGGACGGCATCCCGGAGTGGCCAGGTGCCCGCATCCGATTCGGGTGTGCTCGCCTCCGGAACCGAGGCGTCTGGCGACCACCCGACGGCGGTGGCGCGGGAGCTGTTCGCCCAGGCGCACGCGACCGTCGACGCGCTCCTGCAGAGCGTGGCCGACCTCGGGGCCCGGGCCGACTCCCTGAGCACCGACGACCTGGAGTGGCTCCTCCAGGAAGTCCACGTCCTGGTCAACCGGCACGACCGGATCAGGATCCGCGCCCTGGATGTGGTGCGTCGTACCCGGGAGGCTGGTGGGTCCCACCACGACAACGACGCCCAGTTCACCGCCGGACGCACCCACACCGACCCCCGAGGCGCCGCCCGCGACACCCACCTCGCCAAAGCCCTCGGCAACCAACCCCCCACACCCCCGCCGAACGGTCCCAAGGGCGCTCCCCCGGCGGGCCCTGAAGGTGCTGGCGAGCTCGGCGACGGCACGCACGGCGACCACGGCCCGGGCGGCGCACCCGGTGACGCGCCGGATACGGGTGCTGATGGTGTTTTGTCGCCGACGGCTGCGGCCTGGGACGCCGGGCTGATCACCCGCGAACACGCACTGATCATCACAAGCGCCCTGGACGACCTGCCCGACCACCTCACGCCCGGGCAGCGCCTGACCGTCGAAGAAGGCCTGGTCGCCAAGGCCCAACAGGTCAACCCCGCCACCCTGCGCAAAGCAGCCAAACGAGCCCTGGAAGCACTCGACCTGCCCGAAGCCGAGGTCGACGCCCACCACGACCAGCTCCTGCACAACCAGGAACGCGCAGCGTGGGATGCCGCGAGCTTCTGGATGCGCGACAACCACGACGGGACCTGGTTCGGACAGTTCACCCTGCCCGAACTCCAAGCCCACATGCTCAAGAAAGCCCTCGAAGCCCTCACCAACCCCCGCCGCCGCACAAACAACCCCAACAACCCCAACAACCCCAAGGCGGGCAACGGCGCGGCCGAAGGCGGCGTCGCGCCGACGGGAGCTGGCATGGCCGCACCGACGGGTGATGGTCGGTTCGACCGCGCAGTGCGCGACCAGCAGCGCGGACAAGCACTGGCCGAGCTCATCGACCACCTACCCACCGACCAGCTCGGCACCAAGATCAACGCCACCGTGCTGATCCGCACCGACCTGGCCACCCTCCGCGGCGAAACAGACCGGGCCGGGATCACCGACACCGGCACCGAGATCTCCACCAGCGAACTACGACGCCTGGCCAGCAACGCCGGACTCATCCCCATCGTCATGAACGGCACCACCATCCCCCTCGACCTGGGGCGGCAACGCCGGTTCTTCACAGACTCCCAACGAGCAGCCCTGGCACTGGTCTACGACACCTGCGCCGCCGCCGACTGCGACCGACCCTTCGCCTGGTGCGAAATCCACCACGCCCAACCCTGGAAACCCGTCCACGGACCCGACGGACAACTCCTCCACCCCGGCGGAGGCAAAACCGACCTGACCAACGCCATCCCCCTGTGCGGCAAACACCACCGCCAACTCACCGACCACCGCCTGACCCACACCATCCACCGCGACCACCACGGCAAAGCCACCATCACCCACACCTGGCGCAAACCCGGCGACCCCTGGAACACCAGCGACCCCCCAACACCGGACACGCACACATGACCGGAACAGTCACATCCACCGACACCCCTGCCCCCACAACGACGGGAGCCCGCCACAGGATCACCCTGCAACGGACTCCCGTACCCCACCGACCCGCCTCAGCCCTCCCAGGCCTTCGGGCCCGGCGGTCAGCGAATGGTGACCTGCCGGCTGGAGAAGCCTTCACGCGCACGGCGCTCGTCGTGCGTCAGGGGCGCATCGTCGCCGAGGCGCGCGTCCAGGCGCGCAGCCAGCTCGCCCAGCGGAGCGTTCCACTCCTGAGCGGCGATCTCGGGGTCCACCTCGAAGACGGGGACCAGCAGGCCAGCACCACGGAAGGCGCCCAGCAGCGTGGATTCTCCGCCGAGCGTGTGCTCCCCAGCGGCCTTCAGGCGAGCCAGCGCGGTGGTGGCCGCGTCCTCGTCGTGGGGCAGGAGCCAGCGCACGTAGGCACGGTCACCCATACGGCACCAGAACGCCGAGTCCACGGCATCGAGGCGCTCGGTCGGCACGATGGCCTCGTTGGCGCGCTCCATCGAGAGCTGGCCGGCCTCGTCCAGGGCGTCGCCGTCCCCGGAGATCCAGAAACCGAAGGTCTCGTGCAGCTCGGCGGTCATCTCGGTGCTGACCAGGATGTCCTGCAGGCGCGGGGTGTGCGCCATCGCCTGCGGCAGGCTGACCGTCGGCTGGCCCGGCTCGTTCGCCAGGGAGGTCAGGATCGCCTGCGCGATGTCACGGCTCGCGTCACCGGTGGACGAACCGGTCTGCAGCGCGGTGAGCACGTCACCCTCACCACGGTGGAGACCCGGCCACGCCAGCGGCAGGACGGTGGCGAGTGTGACGTCGTGCTCGCTCCCCGGCTCGAGCCCGGTCCACGCCGGGGCGGGAGCGCCCTCGGGCAGGTCGCCCGTGGGCACCTTCACCCGGATCGATGCGGTGGCTGCCGGGATGATCTCCCGCATCGCCACCCACTCCGGTTCGTTCGGCAAGCCCTTGAACGGGCGCGCCTCGAACGGTGCAGCGAGCAGCTTCGGTCCCTTGGCGTCGCGATTCTTGCGACGAGATGCCTTACCCATGGGGCCGGAGTCTACGGCGCAGCCCCGCGATGCGGGGGCTCACCGCAGCGATGCGGGTTCCGCCTGCGTCTCCGCACCGTGCAGGGCCTCCTCGCCCGGCGCCTTCTCGTGGCGCGCGAGACGCATCCACACGACGAAGCCCCAGGCCACGAACGCGCCGTACACCAGGTAGAGCACTGCAGAGGGGATGAATCCGGAGTGGAAGAGCAGCGGCACCCCGACGAGGTCCACCGCGATCCACAGCAGCCAGAACTCCACCCACTGCCGCGCCATCGCGTAGGTGGCCAAGATGGAGCCGACGAAGATCCACGCGTCCGCCCAGTAGTACCAGTCCGGCGCCGGCCAACCGGCCCCGATCTGGCGGAAGACCCACTGGCACAGAACGAGTCCCACGAGGCCGAACAGCCCGAGCTGTACCCGCTGGGCGGTGGTCGCCCAGCGTGGCGTGAACGGTTCGGTCTGGCCCGCCTCACGCTGGGCACGACGCTGCTGGCTCCACATCCACCAGCCGTAGACGCTGGTGATGATGAAGAAGACCTGACGGGCCGCCTGTCCGGCCAGGGTGGTGTCCTGCGGGTTGGCGAACCACACGCCGGCGAAGACGGTGAAGAGCAGGGCGTTGCCGATGATGCCCGCAGGCCAGGCCCAGACGCGTCGACGCATGCCCCCCAGAGCAGAGGCAAAACCGAAGACGTTGCCGACGACCTCTCGCCAGAGGATCGTCCAGGGCTCGATGTGGAGCTCGGCGGCGAAGAGCTGTTCGAGGAGGCTCACCGGGCGTCGGACCGCCAGGTCCCCTTGGCGCGCCGGAGTGTGGCGGCGGTGTCCACCGCCGCCAGTGCCGCCTCGGCGCCCTTGTCCTCGCGCGAACCCTCCAGGCCCGCGCGGTCGAGGGCCTGCTGCTCGTCGTCGCAGGTCAGCACGCCGAAGCCCACCGGGGTGCCGGTGCGCACCGAGACGTCCGTCAGCCCGCTCGTCGCGGCCTGGCAGACGTACTCGAAGTGGGGCGTCCCGCCGCGGATCACGACGCCCAGCGCCACCACGGCGTCCACGTGCCGCGCCACCCGGCCGGCGGCGACCGGCAGCTCGAAGGACCCGGGCACGCGGATCACCCGCGGGGTGATCCCCAGCTGCGAGAGGGCTCGCTCCGCCCCGGCCAGCAGTCCGTCCATCACCTCGTCGTGCCAAGAGGCAGCGACCACCGCAACGCGCAGGGGCAACGCCCCGTCGGCACGATCGGCAGCCAGCTCTCGCTGCAGGCGCTGGGCGATCAGGTCGGTGGGTGAGCCGCTGGCACTCATGGGATCTCCTTCGGGGTCGTGCGGTGGGGGGCGTCGGGTGGTCCTGTTTCCACCGTTGCGCGTGCGGGGCCGGGCTTCAAGCCCCGGCGGGTGTGATCTGTCACGTCACACCCAGGTCCCCGGGCAGGGTGTGCCCCATCCGGTCCCGCTTGGTGCGCAGGTAGCCGAGATTGTGGGGGGTGACTCCCACGATGCTGGGACGCGTCGCGGCCACCTCCACCCCGAGGGACTGCAGGGCCGAGACCTTGGCGGGGTTGTTCGTCGTCAGCTCGATGCGGTCGACCCCCAGGTGCGCCAACATGGCGGCGGCCACGGCGAAGTCGCGGGAGTCGACGGGCAGGCCGAGCTCGTGCTGGGCGTCGACGGTGTCTGCACCGGCGTCCTGCCGGGCGTAGGCCGCGATCTTCGCCGCCAGCCCGACGCCCCGCCCCTCGTGGCCGCGCAGGTAGAGGACGATGCCGGAGCGCGCCTGGGCATCGGCCAGCGCCGCGTCGAGCTGGGCACCACAGTCGCAACGCTGGGAGCCCAGGGCGTCACCGGTGAGGCACTCGCTGTGCAGTCGGACGGGGACCGGGGCCGGGGCGCCGGGAGCGGCTGGGTCACCCGGGGCACCGGGCACGGCGGGGCCACCCGAGGCGCCGGGTGCCACGAGCGCGAGGTGCTCCACGCCCGTGACGCGATCGGCCACGGCGTGCACGACGAACGGTCCGTGGGCGGTCGGCAGCTGGGCGACGGCCACCGCATCGAGCCGGTCGTGGACCGAGCGCCACCGGGCCAGGGCCTCGATGGTGAGGACGGGCAGGCCGTGCTCGGCGGCGAGCTCGCGCACGGCCGGCGCGCGCATCATCGAGCCGTCGCCATGCACCAGCTCGGCGATGGCGCCCACGGGCTCGAGCCCAGCCAGCCGACACAGGTCCACGGCGGCCTCGGTGTGCCCGGCGCGCTCGAGGACCCCACCGGCGCGGGCGCGCAGGGGCACGATGTGACCGGGGCGGATGAGGTCGGTGGCGACGCTGTCCGCATCGGCCAGGGTGCGCAACGTGTGGGCGCGGTCGGCGGCGCTGATGCCCGTGGTCACGCCGGCCGCGGCGTCGACGGTGACCGTGTACGCGGTCCGGAAGGGGTCTGCGTTGTCCCGCACCATGAGCGGCAGCGCGAGGGCATCCGCCCGCTCGGCGGTCAGGGGTGCGCACACATAGCCGGAGGTGTGGCGGATGGTCCAGGCCAGCCACTCCGGGGTCAGGGTCTGCGCGGCCAGGATCACGTCGCCCTCGTTCTCGCGGTCCTCGTCGTCGAGCACCAACACCGGGCGGCCGGCCTGCAGGGCCTCCAGGGCAGCGGCGAGCTCCGGGGTGAGGTGAGCCGGGTCGGCGACCGGGTGAGTCAGGTCGGCGGGCGAGGGGGGCTGGCCAGCCGGCCCGGGGTGGGCCGCCGAGCTCGTGGGCTGACCCGTCATCGGGTGCCTCCCACCAGCTTCTCGACGTACTTGGCCAGCACGTCCACCTCCACGTTGACCGGGCTGCCGACCGCGGCCGTGCCCAGCGTGGTCCGGGCAAGGGTCTCCGGGATGAGGCTCACCTCGAGCCAGTCGGTGCCCACGCCACTCACGGTGAGGGACACGCCATCGAGGGTGATCGACCCCTTGTCCACGACGTACCGGGCCAGTGCGACGGGGATGCTCACGCGGACGACCTCCCAGCGGTCGCCGGGGGTCCGGTCGGCGATCGTGCCGACACCGTCGACGTGCCCCTGGACGATGTGGCCACCCAGCCGGGCGTCGACCCGCACGGCGCGCTCCAGGTTGACCGGGCTGCCGGGGGTCAGGGCGCCGAGCGAGCTGTGGGTGAGCGTCTCGGGCATCACGTCGGCGGTGAACCTGGCAGGCGATGCGGAGTCACCCGCCTCGCCCAGGTCCGTGACCGTCAAGCACACGCCGTTCACGGCGATCGAGTCGCCGCGGGAGGCATCGCTCGTGACCAGCGGGCCGTGGACGGTCAGGCGAACGTCGTCCCCCGCCGGGTCGATGACCTCGATGCGGCCGAGCTCCTCGATAATTCCGGTGAACACGTCAGGCTCCTTCGGGGGTCGCGGGGGTCGCCGGGATCCCGGGGGTCGCCGGGGTCGCCGGGATCCCGGGGGTCAGTCCTGCAGCGGGCACGAGCGTCAGGCGCAGGTCGTCGCCCAGGTGGGTGACGTCCTCGAGGTGCCACCGGTCGATGCCGTCGATGGAGCCGATGCCGAGGTCACCGATCAGCGACGGCCCCGCACCCAGCAGCGCGGGGGCCAGGTAGTGGACGAGGCGGTCGACCAACCCGGCGCGCAGGAAGGCAGCCGCCAGGGTGGGACCGCCCTCGAGCCAGACGTGGTGGATGCCCCGGTCGGAGAGGACGCGCAGGACCTCAGCAGGGTCGTGGGTGCGCAGGGAGATCGTCTCGGCCGCGTCGTCGAACACCCGAGCCGATGCGGGGAGCTCACGCGTGCCGACAACCACCCGCAGCGGCTGCCGCGGGGTCGGCGCCGTGGTCGCGTCCGGGGCGGGGGCTGCGTCTGTCGACGGGGTCGCGCTTGGGGCAGGGCCCGCCTCCGGGGCTGGGTCCGACTCCACGGCGGGGGCGGCGAGCTCGGCGGCGGGCAGGCGCACGGTGAGCTTCGGGTCGTCGGCCAGGGCGGTGCCGGTGCCCACGACGATGGCGCCGGCGGTCGCTCGCTGGCGGTGCACGTCGAGTCGGGCGGGCCCACCAGTGATCCACTGGCTGGTGCCGTCGGCAGCGGCCACCCGACCATCGAGGGTGCTGGCCAGCTTGAGCGTGACCACGGGTCGCCCGAGCCGGGCCGATGCGGTGAACCACCGGTTCAGCGCGGTCGCCTCGCTCTCCAGCACGCCCGTGACCACCTCGACCCCCGCGGTGCGCAATCGCTCGGCGCCGCCGGAGGCGAGGGGCGTCGGGTCCGACTGGGCGATGACCACGCGGGCGATCTCCGCATCGAGCAGGGCCTCGGCGCACGGGCCGGTGCGCCCGGTGTGGTTGCAGGGCTCGAGGGTGACGACCGCGGTGGCGCCTGCCGGCAGGCGCGGCGTCCCGGCACGGGTGACGGGCCCGGAAGGGCGGGGGCCGGCATGGGTGACGGGCCCGGAAGGGCGGGGGCCGGCATGGGTGACGGGCCCGGAAGGGCGGGGGCCGGCATGGGTGACGGGCCCGGAAGGGCGGGGACCCGCGGCCGGGCCGCACCCCGCATCGAGCAGGGCAGCCACCTCGGCGTGGGGCGTACCGGCGCCCTGGTGGAAACCCTCGCCGAGCGTGCGGCCGTCGCGGTCGAGGAGCACGCAGCCGACGCGGGGGTTCGGGTCGACGGCCGGCCCACGGGCAGCCAGGTCCAGGGCGCGGCGCATGGCGGCCACCAGCTGCGGCGACTCGTGGGGGACCACGGGAGGACCGTCGAGCTCGGCACCCACAACGGGGGCACGTCTCGGGGTCGGGGGGTTCCCGGTGGAGCTCACTGGTCGTTCCTCACGGCGGTGGCGGCGCGAACCGTCCGGCGGACGGCCCGGGTGCACCGGGGGAACGGTCGGGCGCGAGGGGGCGACAGCACCCCGTCTCACACGAGATGCTTCGCGGCTCCTCACCACGACGACAGGTCACCGCTGGGCGATGACGCACGTGTGCCTTCCATCCGGACTTTCACCGTCGGTCTCGGATTTTCACCGAGTCAACCGCCCGCTGGATGCGGACGGGTCGCGGACTCTCACCGCCGGTTCGGACTTGCACCGACCCCGGAACACGTGAGCAGCAGTCTACGCCCGGGGTCGGGCGGGGGCCCATCCCGGCCACTGCGCGCGGGGCCCACAGCACCACCACGTCCCATCACGCCGGCCCGCCCATCACTCCGTGTGGCCCTCGAACGGGTCCTCCAGCGCAGCACCCAAGGCAGGGCACGCCACCTGGCGGGACTGCTCCTCCCCCTCGGTGACGATCCACGCGTCGTCCCCGATGACGTCGAGGTGCTGGTCGGGCTTCAACCCGCCGTCGTCCTCCAACCCCGGCCCGGTGAGCCGGAAGAACATCCCCTGCGCCGACGGGACGGCCCCGGTGGGCGCGCCGTCCGCGCCGTCGGCGCAGGATGCGACAACCCCCGACCGATGGGGAAACGCTGGCCAACGGGCAGGCAGGGCGGCCGCGGTCGCACGCCATGTGGAACGCTGGCGGCAGCACACCGCCCGGCGGCACACGACCGCGCCGGACCGGGGCCGGACAACCCGCACGGACCGACGCGCCCCGTCGACGCCACACCGCAGACAGCCAGCCGGCCGACACAGACCGACACCGACCCCAGGAGGAACCATGGCTACCGACCTCACCCCCACCCCCGAGACCGATGACGTGCTGGTCGGGGTGCGTGACGGCATCGCCCGCATCCACCTGAACCGCCCGAAGGCGCTCAACGCCCTGACGCACGACATGTGCGCTGCCATGCTGGGTCAGCTGCGCGAGTGGGACGCCGCCGAGGGTGAGCAGCGCCCGCGGGCCGTGGTGGTCTCCGGCGAGGGGGAGAAGGGCTTGTGCGCCGGCGGCGACATCAAGGTGCTGCGCGAGGCCGCGACCTCCGGCGAGGTGGGCCCCGCCCGCGACTTCTGGCGCACCGAGTACGAGCTCAATCAGCTGATCGCCGACTACCCGATCCCCTACGTGCCGCTCATGCACGGCGCGGTGATGGGGGGCGGCATCGGCATCAGCGCCCACGGATCGCACCGGTTGGTGGCCGCGGACGCGAAGGTGGCCATGCCCGAGACCGGGATCGGCCTGTTCCCCGACGTGGGTGCGCTGTACCTGTTGGCCCGCGCCCCCTTCGAGCTGGGCACGCACGTGGCCCTGACCGGCGACCGTTTCTCCGGGGCCGATGCGGTGGTGCTCGGCCTGGCCGATGCGGTGGCCCCCGCCGAGTTCCTGGACCCCGAGGCCGTGGTGGACCGGTTGGCCGGCGGTGAGTCCGCGGACGACCTGGTGGCTGCCGCGCGGGAGGCCGGCGGTGAGCCGGAGGCCCCGCTGCTGAGCCAGGCCGCATGGACCGCCGAGTGCTACGAGGGCGAGGCCGCCGGCGCCATCCTGGAGCGCCTGCGCGGCCACGACGCCGAGGGTGCCCAGAAGGCCGCCGAGCTGCTGGAGTCGCGCTCACCGCTCTCGGTGAACGTGACGCTCGCCGGGCTGCGCGCTGCCGCGGGGGACACCCTCGCGGGGGTGCTGGAGCAGGACCTGGAGCGGGCCACCGGCATGATCCTCAGCGGGGACTTCGCCGAGGGCGTGCGCGCCGTGCTCATCGACCGGACCAACGACGCCGCCTGGCGCCACCCCAGCATCGCCGAGGTGCCGGCAGACGACGTGAAGGCCGTGCTGGCCGGCGAGCGCCTCGACCAGGAGGACTGACAGACCCCTCACCCGGGCCTGGGGCCCCAGGTCTCGTCCGGCCCCGTGCCGGCATCGTCTCCGGGACCTGTGCCGCGACCAGCCTCAGCGCAGGGAGAGGCCCTCGCGGATGCTGGTGGGGTCGTGGTGGTCCACGTCGCCCTCGGGCAGGTGCTGGAACGGCTCGTCGCCCTTGCCGCAGGCGATCAGCAGGTCGTTCTCCCGCGCCATCGCCACCGCCTCGAGCAACGCCTCGCGCCGGTCGACCACGATGTGGGTGTCCGCCGGGTCCGCGCCGGCCATCACCTCGTCGGCGATGGTCACCGGGTCCTCCCCGTAGGGGTCGTCCGTGGTGATGATGCCGACGTCCGCGATGCGGGAGACGACCTCCCCCATCAACGGCCGCTTCGCGGCATCGCGCTCCCCGGCGGCGCCGTAGACGCAGATCAACCGCCCACCGGCCATGTCGGCGATCTTGCGCGCCACCGTGAGCACCATCTCCAGGCCGACCTCGGTGTGCGCGTAGTCGACCACGGCCATGAACCCGTGGTCCGCGGCCTCGGCAATCCGCTGGAAGCGACCCGGCACCTGACCGAGGCCCTTCACCGCATCGACGACGGCGAGCGGGTCGTGCCCCGACTCCAGCGCCACCGCCACCGCGCCGGCCACGTTCAACGCGTTGTAGTCGCCCACCAGCGGCGGCTCCAGCCGCAGCTCCCCGTGCCCCGGGGTGCGCAGCGTGAACTGCATGCCCTCCAACGTGAGGTCGGTGGGATCGACGATCTGGTAGTCGGCCTCCGGCGAGTAGCCGAAGGTCAGCGAGCCCGGGAACTCGCGGGCCAGCCGGCGGCCGTAGTCGTCGTCCACGTTGGCCAGCCGGGGGCCCTCGGTGCGCTCGAACAGCTGCCGCTTGACCTGGAAGTAGGTCTCCATGTCGCCGTGGATGTCCAGGTGGTCCCGGGTGAGGTTGGTGAAGATCGCCGAGGCGTACTCCACCCCGGTCACGCGGTGCAACTCCAGGCCGTGGCTGGAGGTCTCCAGCACCGCATCACTCGCCCCGGCCCCCACCATGCGGCGCAGGTTCTCCTGCACCAGCGGGGCCTCGGGCGTGGTCCGCATGGCGGGGCGCCCCACCCCGTCGATGATGACCTCCACCGTCGTGGACAGGCCCACCTTGTCCTTGCCCAGGATGCCGGCGAGGAGGTTGTACAGGACGTAGCTGGTGGTGGTCTTGCCGTTGGTGCCGGTGATGCCGTGCACCCGCATCGAGCGACTGGGGTTGCCGTTGACGGCGGCCGCGAGCAACCCCAGGGCCTCCCGCGCGTTCGGCACCACCACCACGGGCAGCGGCCCGGCGCCCTCGATCTCGCCGATCTGCGGGTCGGCCTCGCGGTCGGCGGCGGTGGGCCACTCCCGCTCGGCCACCACCAGGGACGCACCCCCGGCGAGCGCCGAGGCGGCGAAGCGCAGCCCGTCGCTCTTGAAGCCGGAGACGGCCACGAAGGCGGCGCCCGGCTCCACCGCGCGGGAGTCGTGCGTGACCGCGGCAATGCCGGGTGACCCGGCGAAGGCCTCGGGAACGGCGGCCTCGGGGAGGCGCAGGGCGGTCGCGACGTCGGCTCGGGTCAACACCCGGCCAGCGTAGGCCGCCCGGGGCACCGACGCACCACCCGCCGGCGATACGTGGGTCACCCCATCTCCCTCACGGCGCCCGGCCCGATGCGCTGACTCGTCCGCAGCACGAGACGGCACCCGACCCGATGCTGTGACGCGTCCCCAGCGCGCGGCCCTCGCGCGAGCCACGACGCACCGTGGGCCACCACCCGGGATCGGGTGATGGCCCACGAGAGGGCGAGGGAGCCTCAGGTGAAGGGGTTCGCCGGGTCGGCACCACCGGCGGAGCGGGTGCCCGCATCGGCCGGGGTGGTGGACTGCTGGGCCTGGGGGGCCTGCTGCTGCGCGGCGGCCTGCTCAGCCTCCACCTGCGCGCGGACCTCGTCCATGTCCAGGCCCTTGACGGCCTCGAGGACCTCGTCCAGGGCGGTGGCGGGCATGGCGCCCGGCTGGGCGAACACGCCGATCTGCTCGCGGAAAGCCATGGTGGTGGGCACCGACTGGATGCCCAGCGCACCGGCCAGCTGCGGCTGGGCGTCGATGTCGACCTTGCCGAAGACGATGTCCTGGTGCTTCTCGGAGGCGGCGTCGTAGACGGGGGCGAACTGCGTGCACGGACCGCACCACGTGGCCCAGAAGTCCACGACCACCATGGGGTTGTCCTTGATGGTCTGCTCGAAGTTCTCAGCGGTCAGTTCAACGGTGGCCACGGGTGCCTCCTCAGGGGTACGGGGCCGCCGTCCCCTTGCAGGACGGCGCGGTCTCGCAGGCGTCAACCGCTCACCCACGGGGCTTGTTCCCGCGCTGTGGCCAAGGTCACCCTCGGGGGATACGGTGCGCCCATGAGCCACGACGCACCCCAAACCCAGGACGGCCTCCGCCGGAGCACCACCCGCGAGCTGCACCGCATCGCCCTGGAGGGGCAGTCCACCGGGCGCGTGCCCGCCCTGTTCGCGGGCGTGCAGCGGGGCGGCGAGCTGGTGTGGAGCGAGGGCATCGGCACCACCGGTGGCGGTGAGGGACGCGACCGTGCCGCCACCGCCGACGACCAGTACCTGGTGGCCTCCAACACCAAGACCTTCACGGCCGTGATGATCATGCAGGCCCGCGACGAGGGGAGACTCTCCCTGGACGACCACCTGGGCGACCACCTGCCCGGCGGCACCCCCTCGCCCGCACACGCGGCCACCATCCGCTCGGCCCTCGCACACGTCTCGGGCATGCAGCGCGAACCCCACGGTGACGTGTGGGAGACCCTGGCCTTCCCCGATGCGGAGCGGCTGGTCCAGGAGTACGCGCAGGCCGAGCGCGTGGGGCCCTCGCACACCCGCTGGCACTACTCGAACCTCATGTACTGCCTGCTGGGTGAGGTGGTGGCCCACCTCGACGGCCGCAGCTGGGCGGAGTCCCTGCAGGCGCGGCTGCTGGACCCGCTGGAGCTGCGCCGCACCACGGTGGGCTTCTCCGGCGCGCAGGTGCAGGGCTACTTCGTGCCGCCCTTCAGCGACGTGCCGCTGGTCGAGCCGGTGCCCGAATTCCGGGGCACCGCCCCCTGCGGCGGCCTGGCGTCCACCCCATCGGACATGGCGCGCTGGTCGGGCTTCGTCGCCGACCCCGACGAGGCGGTGCTCGCCCCGGACACGCTCGAGGAGATGACGCAGCCGCAGACCGTCATCGACCCGCGCGGGTGGAGCGCCACGATGGGGCTCGGCTTCTTCCTCATGCGCCGCGACAAGCGCATCTGGGTGGGCCACACCGGCGGCATGCCGGGCCACATCACGGGGGTGTTCACCCACCGTGAGTCCGGCACCGGCGGGCTGGTGTTCATGAACAACTCGAACTCGCCGGACCCGGCAGCCCTGGCGATCGACCTGGGCGAGGCGCTGGAGTCCGCCGAACCGGCCGCCGGGGAGCCGTGGACCCCGGGCGAGTCGGTGCCCGAGGAGCTCACCGGGGTGCTGGGCCACTGGTACACCGAGGGCAGCCACGTGGTGTTCAGCGTGCGGCAGGGAGCGCTCGAGGCGCGGATGGCCGGGGCGCCCAAGGAGGCACCGCCCGCGGTGTTCGAGCGGGTGGAGGCCGACCTGTACCGCACCGTCTCCGGGCGGGAGCGCGGCGAGATGCTCCGCATCACCCGGCGCGAGGACGGCACGGTGCTGAAGATGAACTGGGCCACCTACCTGGTCACGCGCGAGCCGCTGGCGTTCGGTCAGAACCCGCAGTGAGCTCCTCGTCCCGGCCGTCGAGCTGCGCCGGGAGCAGCACCCGCGGGGCGCGGTCGTCCCACCAGCGGTGGGCGACGAGGACCAGGTGCAGCAGCATGCCGCCAACGAGCAGGCCGGCCACCAGGTCGGTGGTCCAGTGGAAACCCAGCCAGAAGGACACCCCGGTGGCGAGCAGCATCACGCCGACCCACCCGAGGTGCAGGACGATGCGGGTGGCCCGCCCCGGCTGCAGGTGCGTGCACAGCAGGTGGACCACTGCGCCGTAGAGGAGCACCGCCTCCGCGGCGTGCCCCGAGGGGTAGGCGATCCCCTCCCAGCTGGTGCCCTCGAGCTGCCCCACGAAGAAGCGGGGGTCGCCCATGCCGGTGGACCCCCGGGCCAGCAGCACCTTGAGCAGTCCGACGCCCCCGAAGAACGCGGCCTCGACGAGGACCACCAGGCGCACCGGCGACCACGTGCGGCCGCGGACGGCGAGCCAGAGCGCCGTGAGCGCCAGCACCGGCAGCGCGACGGCCTGGCCGGCGACGTTGTCGAGGACCATGAACAGGTCGGTGGCGTAGGGGGTGCGCTCGTCCGACCAGGAGCCCTGCAGGGCACGGTCCAGGGGCTGGAGCGGGCCGAGTGCGAGCGCCGTGAGGACCACGAAGGCAGCCGCCAGCACGGGGAGGCCGAGGGCACGGCGCAGGAAGGACATCCGGGGGAGGTTAGTGGCGTTCACGGCGAGCGCCCCATCGAGGGGGAGCTGCCACTGCCGGGAGCAGGCAGCCAACGGGCAGCTCCGGTGACGGTCTGGCCCGTCAGCCGATGCCGGTGACCGGCCCCTGGCCGATGTCGTAGCCGCGGTGCATGCCGGGTGAGTTGAAGGCCAGCACCACCTCGCCGCTCGGGGTCACGGCCACCAGGCCGCCGTCACCGCCCCGCTCCGCGAGGTACTCGTCCAGCACCTCCCGGACGGCCTGGTCGAGGGCCTGTCCACCCCATCGGAGACGGGCGTGGACGTCGTGGGCCACCACGCCGCGCAGGAACAGCTCGCCGGTGCCGGTGCAGGAGACGGCGACGGTCGCGTCATCGGCCCAGGTGCCCGCGCCCACCACCGGGGTATCGCCGACGCGGCCCGGCAGCTGGGCGGCGATGCCGCCGGTGGAGGTGGCGGCGGCCACGTGGCCGTGGGCGTCGCGGGCAACGGCGCCCACGGTGCCGTGCCGGTACTCGGTGAACGAGCCGGTCTCGGCCAGCATCTGCTGCCGCTCAGCCGTGAGGTAGTACTCCGGCCCCACCAGCTTCAACCCCCACTCGGTGAGTAGGTCGACCGAGGGGTCCGAGAGCAGCACGTGGTCGGTGTGCTCCATGACCGCCCGGGCGGCGAGCACCGGGTTGCGCGGCCCGGTGGCGCAGGTGACGCCCCCGGCGCGGGAGTCGCCGGTCATCACCGCGGCGTCGAGCTCGGCGACGCCCTCAGTGGTGAGGGCGGCACCGCGACCGGAGTTGAAGTACTCGCTGTCCTCCAGCACCTGCACCGAGGCGCAGACGGCATCCAGCGCCGGGCCGCCGGCATCGAGGACGGAGCGGCCGGCGCGCACCGCCTGCTCGAGCACCTCGTGGCAGGCGACCGTGCGCTCATCGGTGAGCGAGGCCGGGTCGACCCCGGCGCCGCCGTGCAGGGCCAGGGCCGGGCCGTCGCCGGCGGGCAGGTGGGTGAGCTGGACCTCCGGGTGCGTCATGGGGTCAGTCTGGCGCACGGGCTCGTGAGGTCCACGAGGCTGGGCGGATGGGCACCCTCAGGTCCGCGGGGCCTCACGCGGGGCGGCGCCACACCGAGACGTGCAACTCGCTCCAGCGTTCACCACGGCTCGACGGTCAGGGATGGCCAGCGCCGCTGGTAGTCGCGGGCCTTGGCCTCGTAGACATCCTGCAGGGGCCGGGCACGGTGCGGGCGCAGACGAAGCGCGAACACGTCCTCCAGCCCGTGCGGTGCGTACACGCGCAGCCCCTCGGCCTCCCGGGTGATGCCCACCTGGCAGGTCGTGGCGACGAACGCGTCGATGCCGTCGGTGGCCCGCCGGAAGGGCGGGGCGGGCACCCCGAACTTCTCCGCGTACCAGAGGTGCACCCGGGCCTGGTTGCGCACCTCGAGATCCCGTGCCCCCTGCGCGCTCACCGCACGCGGGCCAGCACGAACCCGTCCCACCCCTTGGAGCCGACGGTCTGCAGCGCGGTCGCGTCCAGCCGGTCGTCGCGGCCGATCGCCTCGATGAGGGAGCGCGAGCCCCGCACGCGGGGGTCCTCCGACGCCGGGTCGACCACCGCGCCGTTGCGGACCACGTTGTCCCCCACGATCACCGACCCGGGCCGTGTCAGCACGAGCGCCGCCTCCAGGTAGGCCAGGTTGTTGGCCTTGTCCGCGTCGATGAAGACCAGGTCGTAGGGCTCCACCCCGTCCCGGACGAGGCCGGCGGAGCTCTCGGTGGCCGGCCCCGGCAGGAGGTCGATGCGGTCGGCCACCCCCGCCCGCTCGAAGTTCTCCCGCGAGACCCGGGCGGCGGTCTCGTCGACCTCCAGGGTGGTCACGCGCCCCTCCGCACCGACAGCCCGGGCGAGCCAGATGGTGGAGTACCCGGCCAAGGTGCCGAACTCCAGCACCCGCCGGGCGTCGATCATCTGGCAGATCAGGGCCAGGAGCTGACCCTGGTTCGCGGCCACCTCGTGGTCGGGCAGTCCCGCATCGCGCGAGGACGTCCTCGCCGCGGTCAGCGCGTCGTCCTCGGGGCACAGCTCCCGGACGAAGTACTCATCGACGTCTCGCCAGAGCTTCTCGGACTCGTACACGCGGCCTCCTCCGATGGGGGGTGGGAAAGGCATTGTGCCAGCGTGCCCCGGCGCGTCCGGGGGCTCCCTCTACCGCCCGGACCCCCCGAGGCCGCGGATCACCCAGCCCACCATCGCGCCGACCAGCGCCGGCACGAGGGTGAGCAGGCCCCCCATCAGGGGCAGGCCCTTGAGGTCGTCGAGCAGGATGCCGCGGTCCAGCGGGTCGTCGAGGCCCTGCGCCTGCAGCGCCCCCAGGGCGCCGAGCACCAGGCCCACGACCGCCCACACCAGCAGCACCCAGAACACCGACCTGCCACTCCGGGCGTCGAGGAAGGACCACACCAGGGCCACCAGGGCGTCGGCGGCGCCAGGGGGTCGTCTGGCGCCGTGCGGCTCTACGAGCCGGAGGGGTTCCGCACCATCGGCGCCGCCCCCGGTGGGTTCATCCACCCCACCCATGGGCCGGTCGACCTCCTCATCCTCTGGCGCGACCTCCCGTGAGGCCTGCCCCGCCACACCCGCGGCTATCCTCCAGCCCATGACCGAGGACAGCGGCGCGACCGCGATCACGCACGGACGGCCCCGCGGGCGGAGGCTCTCGGGCTGCCTGTGGGCGGTCATCGGCGCGGTCGTCGCCCTGGCCCTGCTGCTGGCGGCCGTCGCGCTGTTCGGGGGGAGCCTGCTCTCCCGGTGGAGCCTCTTCGAGACCGAGACGGTGGACCGGACCGGGCCGTCGGTGCTCAAGCAGCTGGAGGACATCGAGGAGTTCCACGCGGCCACCGGATACTTCGAGACCGTGGTGGACCTGGAGAAGGACACCGAGCACCTGCCGGGGTGGATCAGCGGCGAGCGGATCCTCTACGTCGGCAAGGGCGAGGTGGACGCGGTGGTGGACTTCTCGGGCCTCGGGGAGCAGAGCGTGACCGTCTCCGAGGACGGGAGCACCGTCGAGGTCAGCCTGCCCGAGCCGGTGCTCGACGAGCCCTCACTCGACGTCGAGGAGTCCTACGTGGTGGAGCACGACCGGGGACTGGCCGATCGCTTCAAGGGCTCGGAGCTCGAGGCCGAGGCGCAGAAGAAGGCCGTGGAGCAGATGCGCGAGGCGGCCTCGGGCGGTGACACCGGCATGGTCCAGCGGGCCGAGCACAACACCACCGCGATGCTGGAGAGCCTGCTGGGGGCCGCCGGCTTCGAGACCGTCGAGGTCACCTACGACGCGAAGGGCTGACGGCCGGGGACCCTCCGCAGGGCAAGGGTTCGGAGGGGTGGTCCCCAGCTCGGGCTGGCTCCTTCGGACCAGGGCTCGGACGGCGGGCCTCCGGCACAGTGGGCCCATGAGCACCCCGCACCCGCCGGACGACACCCGGAGGAGGGCTGGCCACTGGCTCGACCGGCTGAACGCCCGCCACCCGTGGAACCACAACGAGGCATTCCACCCCTGGATCCTCACCCGCCTCCCCGCCCGACGTGGCCGGGCACTCGACCTGGGGTGCGGCCGGGGCGAGCTGGCCGCCCTGCTGGCCGAGCGGTTCGAGCACGTCCACGGGACCGACATCGACCCGGCGATGCGGGAAGCGGCCACCCGCCGCTGCGCCGGCCTGCCGAACGTCTCCATCGACGACGCGCGCCTCGGGCAGCTCGCCGAGGGGGAGGGCGTCGACCTGGTCACGATGGTCGCGGTGCTGCACCACCTCGACCTGGACGAGGCGCTGCGCCAGGTCGCCGCGATCCTGCGCCCGGGCGGGAGGTTCCTGTGCGTCGGGCTCGCCCGCCCCGCCGGTCCCGGCGACCTGGCCTGGGAGGCGGCCTCGGTGGTGACCAACCCCGTCATCGGGTACGTACGCCACCCGTGGGTCTCGCAGGGTCCGCCTCCCTGGGGAAAGGTGCCGATGGCCGACCCTGCCGAGAGCGTCGGGGCGATCCGCCGAGCTGCCCGCACCGCCCTGCCCGGCGCCCGCATCCGCCGCCGGCTGGGCTTCCGCTACACGCTGGAGTGGACCAATCCGGGGGTGCCGGGCCGCGCGGCCGTAGCGTGACGGCATGCGTTCTGTCGAAGGTGACCTGCCGACCCGGGACTTCTACCGGAACTTCGCCGCGCACGAGGCCGGGGACTCGCCGGTATTCACCGCCTGGGCTGCCGGGGTCGCCGAGGACGACGAGGTGCTGGCCCTGCTCACGGAGCTGCCCGAGCCCAAGCGCCAGCCGAATCTGGTGTTCGCGGCCGCCCGCGCGCACGGGGCGGAGGCCTCCCGGCCCGACTACGCCCCGCTGCGCAAGGTGCTGACGACCCGGTGGCCGGCCGTCCGGTCGACCATCGAGAGCCGGTCGACCCAGACCAACGAGGCCGCCCGCTGCGCCACGCTGCTCCCGGCCCTGTCCCGGGTGGAGGGCCCCGTCGCGCTCCTCGAGGTGGGTGCGGCCGCCGGTCTCTGCCTGCTGCCCGACCGGTACTCCTACCGCTTCACCGGTGACGCGGAGCTGACCCTGGATCCCGTGGACGGGCCTTCGTCCGTGGTGCTGGAGTGCGAGCTGCGCGGCCTGCCCGCGCCGGAGCGCCTGCCCGAGGTGGTGTGGCGGGGTGGGCTGGATCTCAACCCGCTGGACGTCCGGGACCGGGAGGCGACGGACTGGCTCGAGACGCTCGTCTGGCCGGAGCACGAGGAGCGCCGCGAGCGGCTCCGGGCCGCGGTGGGTGTGGCCCGGAGCGAGGAGATCCACCTGGTGCGGGGTGACCTCCTGGCCGGGCTGCCGGCACTGGTGGCGCAGGCCCGCCGGGCGGCCCCGGGAGCCACGGTGGTGGTGCAGCACTCGGCCGTCCTGGCCTACGTCCCGCCCCGGGTGCGGGCGGAGTTCGCCGACCTGGTGCGCGCCGAGGCGGACCTGTGGCTGGCCAACGAGGGGGCGAGCATCCTGCCGGGCATGCCGCGCTCGCCACGAGCGTCGTCCTTCGTGCTCGCGCAGGACGGCACCCCGGCGTACTTCACCCACCACCACGGGCGCTGGGCCCAGGCGCTCTGAGGCGGAGCCGGCTCAGGGCCGCACGTGGGCTCGGCGGTCAGCCGCCCTCGGCCCACAGCTCCTGCGCATAGGCCGAGAGTGGCCGACGGTAGTCCGCCACGTCATCGTCCACCTGCCGCTCCGTGACCAGCGTGATGAGTCGGCCTGTGGCCTCCCGACCCTCACCCAGCTCCGCCAGCGCCAGGGCCAGGAAGCAGACCGCGGCGCCACTGTCCGGGTAGTCCGCGACCGCCCCGCGCAGGACCTCCGCCGCCTCGGCCGGATGGCCCACGTTCCGCAGGCTGCTCCCCAGCTGGATGCGCGCCTGCCGATCACGGTCAGCGGCCAGCCCACTCCGGATCGCCTGCTCGTAGAGGGGAATCGCTTCCTGCTCCCGCCCGGCCCAGTCATAGGCGCTGGCCAGCTCGAAGGTGAGCACCCCGCTGCCGGGGTCGCGATCACGCCACGCCCGGAAGTACTCGATCGTCGCCGTCGGATCAGCTTGGTCAACCCCGGCCCACCCCGCTGAGATCTCGTCCTCCACATCCGTGCGCACGATCGTCCCTCGCGGGCCCCGCGCCGTCCAGCGAGATTCCCGCCCCAACACTCAAGGCCGCGCTCAGCCGGTTCGCACCCAGCGGGCCATCGCGCGCTCGACGACGACGCCCGGCAGGAGCCTGATCAGGGTGTCCCGCACGGCGACGAGGGCGGGGTGGGTGATGGTGAGCGCCCCCATCGCCTGCCGGGAGGCCCGCTGGACGGCGCGGGCCCGGTCACCTCGCTCCCGGTCGTAGGCGCCCAGCAACTCACGGGCGTCACCGGTCGTCTTCACGAGGCGGGCCAGCGCGGCAGCGTCCTCCAGCCCCTGCGCCGCCCCCTGCCCCAGGTGCGGCGTCATGGCGTGGGCTGCGTCGCCGACCAGCGCGACGGGCAGCTCCGGGTGGACGAAGCTCGGCATCGGCGGGAGGTCCCAGAGCTCGTGGCAGAGCATGCCGCCGGCCTCGCCCGCGGCCACGAGGGCGGGCACGGGGTCGTGCCACTCCCGGCCCAGCTCGGGTCCCGGCGTCGCCCCGTCGGGCCTCCGGACGCTGGAGAAGTAGCAGTACGCCCGGCCCCCGGGCAGCGGCACGACCCCCAGCTCCGTGCCGGCCCCGATCGTCACGCTCGGCACGAGGGGCGCCGGCAGCCCGGACGCCGCGGCGTCGACGACCCAGCGCCAAGCGGTGAGGCCCGTCGACCGCGGCGCGCCGGCGGCAGGGAACGCAGCTTCCCGCACCGCGCTGCGCAAGCCGTCCGCCCCGATGACGAGCTCTGCCGACACCCGGCGGCCGTCCTCCATCACGACGATGGCCCCACCCCCCGGATCGGGTTCCACCGCAGCAACCGCCTGCCCGCAGCGGATCTCGGCACCTGCCTCGACTGCCGCCTCATGGAGCAGGTCGATGAGGTCGCCACGGTGGATGGCGGCCACCTCGCCGTGCGCCGCGGAGAACCGCCGGCCATCGAGGCGGTTGAGCCACGTCCCGTCCGGCCGCCGGAAGCCACCGACGGCCTCGAGCTCCGCCACGCCGTGCACCTGCTCCCGCAGCCCCAGCTCGCCGAGGGCTCGCAGGGCGTTGGGCCACAGGATGACCCCCGCACCGAGCTCCTCGATCCGCTCCCGCCGCTCCAGGACCGTGACCGCACGACCGGCCCGGGCCAGCCCGACGGCCGTCGCCAGTCCGGCGATCCCACCCCCGATGACGATGACGTCCATGCCGGTTTCCTCTCTCACGACTCCGTGGGCCTCCCCGCAGTCAACGCCGCCGGCCCAAATCCACAGTGGCCCCGCGTCGACCGCCGCCGGCCCACCAGCTCGTCCAGGGCGGGGGGGGGCAGCGGGGAGGTCATGCCCCGATGGTCCACCGAGCGCAAGCCGGCGCACAGATCGGCGTCAGGCCACGGACGGTGACGCGGCGCCGTGCGAGCTGGTGATGCGGAGGTACTGGCCGGTCGGGTCGAACACCCGGAAGTCGGTCAGACCCCAGGGCCGCTCCTGCAGCGGGTCCTCGACGGGCCATCCGGCCGCCCGGACCCGATCGTGCTCACGATGCACGTCCTCCACGCGCAGGACGATCTCGCTGCCCACCGGCGGCTTGCGCGGGGTGGTGGGCGCCCCAACCATCCGACTGCACCCCACGGTCAGCCCGTCACGCGTCACCGTGCAGTAGTCCGTGCTCTCCGTGAGGCCCTCCGGGCCGTCGAGCGTGAAACCCAGGACCGACACGTAGAACCGAGCCGGGACCCGCACGTCGTCGTGGAAGACCTCGTAGCCGAACCTCATGACTCAACCCTCCCACCCCGGCCGCCGCCAGACCCTCCGCAGCATGCCGTCGGCCTCGTCCTCCCCGACGCACTCGAACCCACCCTTGGCCAGCACCCGCTCCGAACCAACGTTCCCCGGACGGGTGTGCGCGCAGGCCACCAGGCCCATCTCGTCGGCGAGCGACACCAGCAGGCGCACCACCCGCGTGGCCAGGCCACGCCCCCACAGGTCGGGGTGCAGGGCGTAGCCGATCCACAGCTCGTCGTCACCCGACTCCCGGCGCTTGACGGCCATCATCACGTCCCCCACCACGCGACCCTCCAGCTCGATCACCGCACCACGCACCACCTTCGTGGCACCGGGCTCAACCGGACCCGTGCGCTCCTCCACGCGGGCGGCCACCGCATCGCGCTCGAGCACGTCGTGCATGAGGTAGCGCACCACCTCCGGATGACTGCGGTAGGTGACCATGGCGTCGACATCCCCGAGCGTCACCGGGCGCAGGGTGAGTTCCGCATCACGGCGCGGCCAGGCGGCCCCGAGCGGGTCGGGCAGCATGGCGCCACGGTAGCCATTCCCCCTGAGCAGGGCGCGAGCCCATCACCACCAAGGCAATCAACCCCTCCTAGTGGATGTACACTTTTCTGTACATACACCAGGAGGGGCCGTGAAGACGCTCAGCTACACCGAGTCACGCCGGCGATACGCCGAGGTGCTCGACCACGTGGTGGACGACCGCGAGGAGGTCGTCATCACCCGCGCCGGGCACGAGCCCGTCGTCATCGTGTCCCTGGAGGAGTACGAGTCCCTCCGCGAGACCGCCTACCTCATGCGGTCCCCGGCCAACGCCCGCCGCCTGCTCGACGCCATGGACCGCCTCGAGGCCGGCGGCGGCACCGAGCACGAGCTGATCGAGACCGACTGACGTGCGCCTGGTCTGGGACGAGAACGCCTGGGAGGACTACCTCTGGTGGCAGGCCCAGGACCGCAAGGTGCTCAAGCGGATCAACACCCTGCTCAAGGACGTCGCCCGGAACGGCAACGAGGGCACCGGCAAGCCCGAGGCCCTGAAGCACAGCCTCGCCGGGTACTGGTCCCGCCGCATCACCGACGAGCACCGCCTCGTCCACAAGGTCACCGAGGACGAGATCCGCATCGCAGCCTGCCGGTACCACTACGGGTGAGGGGACGGAGCCCTCACTCCACCGCAGGCTGGAGGAACTCGATGCGGTTGCCGAAGGGGTCGTGCACGTAGAACCGGCGCATGCCGGGGAAGTTGGCGTCCCAGGTTGTCGCCACGCCCTGGCCGGTCAGGTGACCGTCCAGGGCGTCCAGGTCAGTGACCAAGATGCCCGGGTGAGCCTTCGCCGCGGCGCGGAAGTCCTGCTCGATGCCGAGATGGATCTCAAGGCGATCAGCACGCACCCACAGCCCACCTCGGGCAGCCAGCACCGGTGGCTTGGCGACCTCGAGGAGGCCGAGCAGATCGACGTAGAAGCTTCGCGCCTCGTCTTCGGCACCGGGCGGGATGGCCAGCTGAACGTGATGGATGCCGTACCCGAACGGTGAAGCGACGGGCTCGGAGGCGTAGGGCAAAGGGGTCGCAGTCATGGCCGTCACGCTGTCAGTCGCACCGGGCGACGGCTACTCTTTCGAGATGGATCGAAAGTCCATCGTGATCCGTCTGGACTCCTCGGACGTCGCCTCGGCCAGGTTCACCACCTCCCCGGCCCACGAGCTCGTCCGGATCGTCCGGGCACTGGTGGCCCCAGCACGGTTCCCCGCCCATCGGGCGCTCCTGCGCGACGTTCGTGCCGCCGCTCCCACCACATCACTCGCAACGCTCACCCAGGTCATCACCGCCCGGGGCTACGTCCCTGACTTCCTCACCCCGATGACGGAAGACCCCGCTGTGGTCGCAGAGCTGATCCGCGCCACCCCTGCCGAAGAGATCACTGCCCAGCTGGGCGAGCTCGTCCAGGACGGCCGGGCAGACCCCACCACGGTCAGCCGCCTGGCCGACGATCCGGACGGCACCGCGGCAGCTCTCGCCGAGGCCGTCGACGCCCTCTGGCAGGAGGCGATCGAGCCGCTCTGGCCGGCCATGCGCCAGGTTCTGCTGGCAGACATCCACGCCCGTGCAGCCAGCGTCGCGAGCGCAGGCTTCGGGGCCATGATCAACGGACTGCACCCCACCCTCATGTGGACCGGGCAGGCCATCGTGCGCACCTCATCCCGCTATGCCGACGACACCGGGCCCGGCCGCGCGCTCATCCTGGTCCCCACGATCTTCGGCTGGCCCAACGTCCAGACCAGCACCGACCCGGCGCGGCCACCCACGGTTCTCTACCCCGCTCGCAACGCCACCAGTGACTGGGCGTCCCCGCCGACTCAGGCCCTCGACCGCCTGGTCGGTCGCACACGAGCCCGCGCCCTGGCCCACCTGGACTTTCCCGCTGCCACCAGTGACGTCGCCCACGCCTTGGGCATTGCCCTGTCGACCGCCCATCACCATCTCGACGTCCTCGCGTCCGCCGGCCTGGTTGACCGGCATCGCGAAGGCACCACTGTCTGGCACCTGCGCACTCCGCTGGGTGACCGCCTCGTCCGCGCACCGCGTTGACCGCGAGGTGCGGGGGCGGCTTCGCCCACCGGCGGTGGTGTCCGCAGCGCTCAGGACCCAGCGGCTCGTCCCGTAACGCGATCAACGAACTCATCCGCCTGGGAAGAGTCGAGGGCACAGGTCGCGAGCGAGAGGGTGGCCGCGACCCTGGGGATCGGGCTGCATCAGTGGAACTGACTCTCTCGAGAGGAGTCTCTCGACGGCATCAGCACCTCACCGCTGTAGCCCTCAGGGAAGCAAGGTCCCCTGGTGATAGACCTGCTGCCAGCCGGCCGGCGCCGATCGCCACAGGGATGTGCGCCGTGCACGTCGTCCCCCTTGGTCAGAATCCCAGAAGACCTGGACCAGCCCCGGGGACAGAGTCCGCGCCTCGAGGTTGCTCATCTCGATGAGGGGGCGGTCAGAATCGGAGGGCTCCTGGGAGAGGAGGCCCAGAATCGCCGCCCGGTCCCATCGCCTTCCGGAGGCCCCGATCTCGACGAACTCGGGTGAGAGAAGCTCAGCCAGACGATGGGCATCACCTCTCGCGGAAGGGGACTGCAGTTCTCGCTCAAGTTCGAGCACATCGTTGAGGTCCTGAGCCGTCATGGTGGGATTTCCCCCAACCTGCCCAACCCCTCCACGGACCCGAGTGGCGTCCCCCGCCAACCGCGAGTACACCACCAGCGACTGCCACACGTCCCGCACTCGCCACGCATCACGCAGCACCCCCTCACACTGGAAACCGGCCTTCTCCGCCACCCGCTGGGAGGCCACGTTCTCGACCGCGCACCGCAGCTCGATGCGGTGCAACCCCAGGTCATCGAAACCGAGCCGACACAGCTCGCGCACCACGGCGGTCGCAACACCCCGCCCGGCCTCCGCCCGGCCCACCCAGTAGCTGACCTCCGCGCCCAGATGGAAGCACCCGATGCCGAACAGCTGGGCGAACCCGACCATGCACCCGTCCCTGACGACAGCGAAAGCCACCGTCCGTGCGCCTTCCTCCCAAGCACTCAACCGGGCGACCTCGGCGGCAGCAGCCTCCTCGCCGAACGGCGACCACACCCACGTCATCCACCGCCCCAGGTGCTCTCGGTTGGCCTCTACGAGCCGCGCGAAGTCCGCAGCGTGCTCAGGACCCAGCGGCTCGAGAACCAGTCCGTCCCCCAGGTCACGCGGCAGGGCAACCTGGCGCAGCAGGGCAGGCGGCTCATCAGGAGTCATGAGGGTCAGACTGCCAGCGTGCCCCCCCCGACACGGCACCGCACCTGTCCACCGACTAGTCGCACCCACAGCCACTGCCGGCTGGTGAGGGCTGACTCATCTCGAGATAGCGATGCACGGAACTGACCCCGCGCGCGGCCCGACGCTTCTGTACTCGCAGTTCGTTCTCGCGTTGGTTGAGGGCACGCATGAGGTCCTGGACGCCAGATCCCCTCTTCGCACCCGCCATCACCTCACGGACTCGCGGAATCCCCAAGCCCGCACCCCGCAGTGTCTGCACAACGATCGCTGCCTGAACGTCGGCATCGTGGTAGACGCGATAGCCGAACTTGTCGCGACCAGGGGCGATCAGCGACTCACGCTCCCACACCCGAGGTCCATACGGGGCGCGGTTCGGCCCGCTCGGTGGCGACTAGACGATCCCGCCAGCCATCTGCCACAGGCGCGAGAGGCTGCCCTCGCGCGCGAGAAGCTCCGCTGGAGGTCCGACCTCGGAGATACGGCCCTCCTCGATGACGGCGACCCGATCGGCTGTCAGGGCAGCGGCAAGCTGGTGCGTGATGGTGATGCGTGTCCGCCCCGCCAGTACCGACGCCACGCTCACCTCTTCATGCCCGGATCTGCGGGGGCCGGATCCGGCGGTGGCCTCGTCCAGGATGACCACGGCCGGGTCGGCCAGCAGCACGCGTGCGAGGGCAATCTGCTGGCTCTGCGAGGTCGACAGGACGTGGTTTCCCTCGCCCACGAGCGTGTCGAGACCGTCGGGCAGGTCTGCGACCCAGGCGCCACCCACCCGGTGCAGGGCATCCAGCAGCGTGGCGTCGTCAGCGCCGCGCCGTGCCAGTGTGAGGTTGTCCCTCACCGTGGCGGCGAAGACGTGCTGCTCCTGGCTCAGCAGCATCACGGTGCGCCGCATGACCTCTGCGTCGATCTCCGCGGTGGGCGCCCCTCCGACGAGCACGTGGCCGGACCGCGGACGCTCGATCCCGGCGACGAGCCAGGCCACCGTGGACTTCCCGGCTCCCGACGGACCGACGACGGCCAGGTGCTCTCCCGGAGCGACAGCAAGGCTCAGGCCGCGAAGGACCTGTTGGTGGTCGTCGTAGCTAAAGACCACGTCCTGCAGCTCGACTCCGCTGCCACGGGGTCGTCGGGTCCGGGGGTCCGGGCGGAGGAGGCCCAGGCCCTCGACTCTAGACAGGGCCGCCATAGACTCCTCGAGCTCGGTCAGGGAGTACATGATGCGGTCGAGGGGGCCGGAGAGGCGGTAGGCCAGCATCGTGCACGCCACGACCGAGCCTGTGCTGACGCCCCCGGCAAGGGCCATCAGGCCCCCACCGCACAGGATGGCGAACACTGGCAGGGTGTACGCGAGGTCGAGCGTGGGCAGGAACCAGCACCGCAGGTTCAGGACCTGGTGCTGCATCGCCCGTCGGCGTCCGGCCAGGTCACGGCCCTGGGCAGCACGGTTCGCCCCGAGGCCGTGCGCCTCGACCGTCCGCCGTCCGACTGCGGTGGCCGTCAGGGATGTGGACAGGTCGCCCAGAGCCGCCCGCTCGGACATCAGCACAGGGCGGGCTCGACGGGTGTAGGTGCGCCCGGCCACCACCAGCGGGGGCAGCACGACGGCCAGCAGGAGTGCCAGCAAGGGGTCGACCAGGAACGCCGCTCCCACCACGACACCCACCTCGAGCGCGGCCGCCGCCATCTCGGGACCCGTCGTACGGAACATCGTGGCGACGACGTCGACGTCCCCGGTGACGCGGGTGGCCAGATCGCCTGTCCCCGCCCGCTCGATGGTTCTCATCGGTAGCCGCAGCACCCTGGCCATCGCCTGCTCACGTATCGCGGCCGATGCACGGTCACCGAAGCGGTGGGCGGTCCACCGGCCGGCGCGTGTCAGCAGCAGCTGGAGCGCAACGCATCCCAGGAGGGCAGCGCAGGTGGTGTCCACCTGTTGTGTCGTCCAGCCCTCCCGGACGCCGTCCACCACCTTCCCCAACCCCACCGGGAGGGCGACCCCGGCGGCTGCCGCGGACAGGTACAGCACGCAGATGAGGAGGACCGTGCACCTTTCCCGCCCCAGAACGGCTGCGCCGGCTCGTCGGACGGTGCGAGGCGAGGCGACGGGCAGCAGGGAGTCACGGAGGACGTTCACCGGGCCTCCCCCCTCTTGGTCGCGGGCAGCGGTCCCCACTCGACCACGCGATCCGCGTGCCTGCGCCACACCGTCGACGGGCTGACCACGACGGTGGTCCTGCCCCGTCGGCACCGGGCCAGTCGTCGTGCCACCTCCGCCTCGGTGACGGCATCCAGCGCCACCGTCGGATCGACGGCCAGCAGCACGTCCGGATCTGCCGCCACCGCCCGGGCGAGGGCGAGACGCTGACGCTGCCCTCCCGACAGGTTGCGTCCCCCCTCGGCCACCCATCCGTCCAGACCCGCGCCCCCGCGTACGACCACGTCCTCAGCACAAGCCACGCTGAGGGCGCGCTGTGCGGCAGTGTCGTCGGGTGTGTTCACGACGTCCCGCAGCGACCCGGCGAACAGGTGGTCCCCGTCGTCCACCACGAGCACCCTCAGGGGTGCGACATCACCGTGACCGGCGAGGAGACGACTCGCCTCATACGGGCTCCGGGCGATGTGGTGGAAGATGCCGGAGACCCCGGCCGGGTGATCCGTGACGACGACCGTCAGCATGCCCTGTGACACCGGCAGATCTGCGAGCACGACATCCACGGCCGACGACCTGTCGTGTCCGGCGGGGGCCTCCGGCCCGTCCGGGGTTCGAGGTGCCAGCGCGTGGGCAAGGCGCGAAGCCCCCACCCGTGCTGCCACCAGCTGTTGGGCGTTGCCCAACAGGGACCCCGAGTACATGAGCAGGCCGGTGGCGTAGCCGAAGGCCGCACTCAGGTCTCCGACCGAGATCGAACCGGCCACCGCCAAGCGGGCTCCCACCCAGGTGATGACCGCCAGATACGCCAGGGGGACCGCCTGCTGCAGGGCCTGGACCCACGTGCCGGAGACCGTCATCCGATGGGCCGCCCCACGCAGGCTCTTGGACTGTGCGGTGTAGCGGGCCAGGAACTGTCCCTCACCCCCGATGCCGCGCAGGACTCGCAGCCCGCTGACCAAGTCGTTCGCCTGCCGTCCCAGCTCGGCCAGCTCGCTGCGGTACCCCTGCTGATGCCCCGTCAGCCGCCCCAGGAGCGGGCCCGCGATCCCCGTGGCAGCCACGACCCCGACGAGGAGGACTCCCCCCAGCACCGGGTCGATCCGCCACACCATGACGGTGCCCAGCGTGAACGCCACGACATTCATCACCCCATGGCCGACGGTGGAACACAGGGCAGCCACGTCCCGGCCGTCGGTGGACAGCAGGGTGACGACGTCCCCCGGGGCACGGCTCACCCTCCCCGGCCGCCGGCTGACAGTCAGAGCAGACGCCAGCTCCTCGGCCAGGCGGCGCTCGACCTCGGCTTCCGCCAAACCCATCTGCCGATACCCCATGACATAGAACAAGGGGTTCAGCAGAGAGACCCCGAACAGGCCCACGGACCACCCGATCAGCGCGCCACGGTCGCCGGCCAGCAGACCCTCGTCGACGATCCGCCCGAGGAACCACGGCAGGACCATGTGCACGACGCTGGCCACCGCCAGGGCACAGACCGCCGCAACCAGCCGCCAGCGCACAGGGCCCGAGAAGACCTTGCAGACACGACCGGTGGACCTGTCACCACCGCTCACCGCCACCCTCCTCTCGCTGGCGCAGGACGTCGCCTCGGCCCTGTCGTGCGATCGCAGGCACGGTCATGCGCCAACCACCAAAGGAAGCCGGCCACGTTGTTAACGGTCTTGCCCGCGGCCCACCAGCAGAACCTGGGGTCACCCCCGCGGGAGGTCTCTGTGCTCATGGCCGAAGACACTGCATGCTCAAGTCCACTTGAAGTCAAGACACAGAGGGGGCACGCTCAGCGATGTGCACGAGAGCCACGACATCACGATTGGCCAGTTGGCCCGTCGTGCTGGCGTGTCGCCCCCCACGCTCCGCTACTACGAGAGCCTCGGCCTGATCGCCTCGAGACGCACCGCAGGCAACCAGCGCCGATACCCTCGCCGGACCTTGCGACGTGTGGCCTTCATCCGCGCAGGGCAACGTATGGGGCTACCGCTCGCGCGCATCGCTGAGGCGCTGGCCGAGCTGCCTGACGATCACCCTCCGACGACGAGGGACTGGCAGCGGGTCTCCGCGGCGTGGCACCAGGACCTGCAAGCTCGCATCGACCAACTCGTCGCACTGCGCGACGCCGCGACAGACTGCATCGGCTGCGGGTGCTTGTCCGTCGACCGTTGCACCCTGGTCAACCCCGAGGACACGCTTGGCACCCAAGGTCCCGGGGCGAGGAACCTGCTGCACCACAGGACGGAAAGCGCCGGTGAAGATGCCGGCTGCGAGGACGACACGAGGCAACGGTGACGCTCCGAGGCCATCGGGCACCACGTCGAGCATGAACCGCGTGTCCAACCGACCGGGGCAACGCAACCGCTTCACGCGCCGTGCTGGGTCACCACAGGGTCATCAGGACGGCCACGATCGTGAGGTCGGCGAGCACGTGGGCCACCCACGGCAGCAGGAGCCCACGTGAGACCTGCCGCAGGACGCTGAGCACCAGGCCGTAGACCCCGGCGAGGCACACGCCCCACCACCCGTTGGGGAACCCGTACCAGTGGGACGCACCGAACATCGCGGCGGAGAGCACGACGGCCACGGGCCCCCGCAGGTCCAGTCCGAGCGCCCGCTGCGCGACCCCGTTGTAGGCGGACTCCTCGGCGGCGGCATTCACGGCCGAGAACGCCAGCGCCCCGAGGACGAGCACGGGCACGCCCTGGTTCTCCGCGAGCTGGCGGTAGGCGTTCTGCCCGGCACCGTCCTCGGCGGCAGCCCACGACCAGATCACCAGCGCCAGGGCGGACACGGGCACGATCGCGACCGTCAACCACGCCCCGGTCCGGTTCACGGTCCCGGCACGGAACCAGTCCGTCACCAGATGGAGGGCTCGCCACCGGCTCAGCACGACGTACAGGCCGACGGCCAGGACCAGGGGAACCGGCCACAGGGCGATCCCAGCGGCACCGGGGACACCCATCCCCTCGAGCGCTGCGCCCGCGCCCCGCAGCGTCCAGACCGCGGCCACGAGACAGAGCGCCAGTGCCGCCACGCTCCCCGCACCCGTCACCGTACCGCCCTGCCGGCGCGCCCCGTGGGCCACCACAACGAGCGCGACCACAGCCACCATCGGGCCCACGACCGGGTGCCCACCCACCACGACGGCGGCCACCAGGCACCCGGCAGCAACGAACGCCGCCACCCCGCGTCCGGTCCGCGATCCGGTGGGTGTCTGGCTCACACTGCCGCGCCCCCGTTCATACTGACCGTCACGACTCCTGCTTGATCCCGATGGGCGTCAGCCCCGACCCCGGGCTGGACGCGACCGCCACCGTCGCATCCAGCAGACCGGGGCAGCGCTCCTCGAGGTCGTCTCGCCGCAGGCGGACGAAGCACCGCGTGCCCTCCATGCGCGTCTGGGTGATCCCTGCCGACCGCAGCACCTTGAGGTGATGACTCAGCGTGCTGGGCGCCACCGGCGCGTCGAGCTGCCCCCAGGCCCGTTCCTCATCGTCACTGAGCAACTGCACCAGGCCCAGCCGGATGGGGTCGGCCAGTGCGTGCAGAACGTCCGTCAGCTGCACCGACTCGATGTCGGGATGGGTTGCACGCGCCATGGCAGCACTGTACCCGTGCTAACTTCTTCGATGTTCGTCAAACATCGAAGACGGGTCATGTCGCGCGCGTCAGCACCCACCCGCCTGGCTCCTCCTGCTATTCACCGCGACGCTGGCCCTGGGAACAGACGAGTTCGTCATTGCCGGGATCCTTCCCGACGTGGCCTCCGACCTCGGGGTGACCGCCGGGACGGCCGGGCTACTGGTCACCGCGTTCGGTCTGGCCTTCTGCATCGGGTCGCCACTGATCGCCGCCCTCACCGACCGCCTGGACAAGAAGCACGTACTGGTCGGGGGCCTGCTGCTGTTCGCGGTGGCCAACGCCCTGATGGCCAGGGTCGACGCATTCGCCCTCGCCGTCCTGCTGCGGATCGTGGCCGGCCTCGCCGCAGCCGCCGTCTCCCCCACCGCCATGGCCATCGCGGGGACCCGCGCGCCAGCCGGCAGCGAGGGCCGCTACCTGGCTGTGGCCACAGCTGGACTCACGGTCGCCCTCTTCACCGGTGTGCCACTCGGCTCCTGGGCCGGCCACACGTGGGGCTGGCGCTCCACCTTCCTGCTCATCGCCCTCGTGAGCGTGGTGGTGACGGCCCTCTCCGCACTCATGACGCCCCGCGTGCCGGGCAACGACCCGACACCACTGAGGGCTCGGCTGCGCCCCGTCCGCAATTGGCAGGTCCTGTCGCTCGTGCTGGCGATGTTCCTCTGCGGCGCCGGCGGACTCACCTTCTACAACTTCCTCGGCGCCACCGTCGAGGGGCACCTCGGATCGAGCACGAGCGCCGTCACCTGGACCCTCCTGATGGTCGGAATCGTCGGCATCGCCGCCGTCTTCGGCGGCGGAGCACTGGTCGACGCCCGCGGACCCAGGGCGGGCCGTCTCCTCATCGTCGGCGGTCACGCCATCGCACTGCTGGCCATCGGTCTCTACCTCGTGGTCGGTGGAGGTTTCGGCGTCCCCTTCCTGCTCCTCGTGGCAGCGTGGTCGCTCTTCGCCTGGGCTCTGGGGCCCGCCATGCAGGCCAGCATCATCGGCGTGGACCCGAGCAGCGCGGTGCTGTCAGCCGCTCTGGGCATCAGCGGTCTCTACGGAGGGGCGGGCGTTGGGGCAGCCCTAGGTGGGGTTCTCATCTACCACCTCGGAGCCGTAGCACTCCCCTTGGCCGGAAGCACCCTGGTGGCCGGCGCATGGTTGCTGTCCGCACGGCGAGAGACTGCGTGAGGACCGCGCCGGATGGCGGCATGACCGACTGGCGCACCACCCTAACCGAACGACTCCGGCTGCGCGAACCACCATCCACAACAACGGCGCCTGGTGGAGCCTGTCTCCTGTTCAGCGAACGGCCACTACCGGCGGAGACGGTGGCCCTCATTGCCGACCGCTGACGCCCGGCATGGTTGGACGCCACGGCCAGGAGCGGCAGAAGTGCGTGTTCGCATGTGCTGGGATCGAGGCATGACAGCCTCCGAAGAACCTGTTCATGCCGGGATGCTCGATGTAGGCCGTGGTCAGCTCATCTACTGGGAGGAGTGGGGAACAGCTCAGGGGGTCCCGGCTGTGTACGTGCACGGCGGCCCCGGTGGGACTCTCGGCACCAGCGCCTACCGAAGGCGGTTCGATCTCTCACGGACTCGGGTCATCGGGTTCGAGCAGCGCGGGTGCGGCCGCTCGACACCACACGCCAGTGACCCCTCGACCTCGCTGCAGGACAACGACACAGCTCATCTGGTCGCGGACATGGAGGTCCTGCGCGAGCATCTGGGGATCGAGCGGTGGATCGTCAACGGCGTCTCGTGGGGATCGACCCTCGCCCTTGCCTATGCCGTCACGCATCCGGACAGGGTGCTGGGCGTCGTCCTGTTCGCCGTCACGACGACCAGCCGCTCCGAAGTCGACTGGATCACCGAGGGTGTCGGCACCGTCTTCCCCGCGGCATGGGACCGTTTCGCTGCCCACGCCGAACAGGCAGGGATCGGCTACCAACGTGGACAGGGCCGCATCATCGACGCCTACGCCCACCTCATGGAGTCAGACGACCCCCGCGTGCGCAACGCAGCTTCCCGGGAGTGGGCGCTGTGGGAGGACACCCACATCTCCATCGGTGCCGGTGGTTTCCGCCGCGACCCCCGGTGGGACGACGAGGCGTTCCGCATCGCGTTCTTCCGGCTGACCGCCCACTACTGGTCCCACGACGGCTTCGTCCAGCCCCCGATCCTCGACCAGGGCGAGCGGCTGGCGGGGATCCCGGCAACGCTCATCCACGGCCGCCGCGACATCTCCAGCCCCGCCATCACGCCGTGGCGCCTCCATCGAGCGTGGCCCGGATCGCAGTTGATCCTCGACGAAGGGGACGGCCACGGAGGCGCCACGATGGTCGAGCACTGGCGGGCAGCGAACGAGGCACTCGTCGCCCAGCACTCACGGCCGCTCTAGCATGCGCTGGATGACGCCTACTTCAGCCGCCACACTGCGCACCGTCACCCATCACGAGCTCACCGCCGAACACTTGGCTGGCCTGCGAGAACTCTTCAACGCCGAGTACCTCGACAGCCACGGCGAATGGGACCCGGCCCAGCCGTATGGCTACGCCGGGCACGACGTCCACGTCATCACCCTCCGAGGACAGCAGATCCTGGGCCACGTGGGGTGGGAACAACGCACGATCGAGGTGGGCGGGGCACCCGTGACCGTGGCCGGCACCGGCGGCGTCCTGGTCAACCCCAGCGTCCGCGGAACCGGCCTCGGCCGCCGACTCATGGCCCACGCGGCGGACGCGATGCGCCGGGAAGCGGACATCAGCTTCGGATACCTCGGCTGCCGAGAAGATGTCGTCCTCTTCTACCGAGCCTGCGGATGGGAGCGCATTCGCGCCACGGAGCGGTACACCGGACGGGACGGGCGGGAAACCTTCCAGGAACCCGGTCCGCCACTGCTGGTTCTGCCCCTGCGGGCAGGGACGACGTGGCCCAGCGGGCCCGTCGACCTCCGTGGTCGCTGCTGGTGAAGGGAGATCGTCACGCGCCGGATAGCTCATCCAACGAACGGGACGCTGCAACCAGCGCCAGACCTTCCGCAGCCGGCCGTCGCCCTCGTCCTCCCCGACGCGCTCGAACCCACCCATGGCGAGCACTCGCTCCGAGGCGGCGCTCCCCGGGCGGGTGTGAGCACCGACCACCGGCTCCCCGACCTGCTCAATGGGTGAGGCGAACGAACGCCCGCAGACCACCGTTCGGGAACTCCCGGGTCTCCCGGAAACCCAACGAGGCATAGAACGCCCGCTGCCCCTCCTCGGCATCGGTGAGCAACACCTGCTGCCGCACGTGCGCGAACGGCTCGAACACCCGCCGCACCAGCTCCGAGGCCACCCCCTGCCGCCGCACCCCCGGACGCACCAGCACGTCCTGCAGGTACGCGATCGTGTGCCCATCCGAGATCACCCGCGCCAGACCCACCAGCTCCTCACCCCGCCACGCGGTGACCACTGCCGCTGATCCCTCGACACCGCGCACCAACCCCTCCAGATCGTCGGTGTACGCACTCCACCCCACCGCGCCATACAGACCCCGCAGAGCCTCCCGCTCAGGGACCTGGCCCCGGGTGTAGCGGACCTCATCGACCATCATCGGGCCAGCGTGGCACAGTGCCGGACCCGCCCCGGGACATGCGCTGCGCAGCCTCACGCACCAGCTCACCATTTCCCTTGGCCAGCGACCCGTTCGGCATCCGCAGGGCGTCCTCCAACCCCACGCGGGTGTCGAGGCGCTCACTCAGCGCGAAGTCGATCGCAGGCCAGGCGCTGGCCTCCTGGCCGTGGACGAGCACGGGCAGGAAGCCCGCACCACCCTCCACAGCCACACCGTGAGCACGTTGTGTTTCTGGTGTTTTCGCTACCCTTGACCCATGGAGACCACGCTGCTCAAGACCGGACGCGTCGCCGAGATCCTCGGCGTCTCGCGGCAGCACGTCGTGGACCTGTGCGACCGGGGAGACCTGCCCAGCATCCGCATCGGCGCACACCGGCGCGTCCGCCAGTCGGACCTCGAGGAGCTGCTCGCAGCCCGCGCCCTCACCCGCGAGGAGCACAAGCTCCTGTGGCTGCACCAAGCGATGCTCGGCCACCTCCTCACCCGACCCGACGAGGTGCTCCAGACGGCCCGCGACAACATCCACCGCTGGCTCCCCCAACACCGCGAGGACGGCATGACGGCCGCCTACCTGCGCGACTGGGAACGCCTCCTCGACAGCGGCGTCGACGCCGTGCGAACGATCCTCTGCAGCACCACCCCCCGCGCCTGCGAGCTGCGCCAGAACTCACCCTTCGCCGGGGTGCTGAGCCCTGCCGAGCGCATCGCCGCGCTGCAGGCCTTCCGCGCGAGCCACCCGGAAGCAGCGTGAACCGTCAGCAGCTCGCGCAGCCTCTGCTTCTCGAGCCCCTCGACCTGCGCGTGGCGGAGCTGATGGCCGGCCGCGCCCAGGACGCGGCATGCGTGGGGCGCTCCTGCCGGCCGGGCTGGCCCAACCACGAGCCTCGCGACGCGAATGGACGAGCTTCCGGCCATCGCTCACCCCGTTGCCGTGAAACGCGCTCAAGGCGGTGGAGCCAAGGAGCGTACTCTTCGGGCCCCCACACCATGAGGGCGACTTACTCATCGTCAGCAGGGCGCTCGGGCACCCCGAGAACTCGTGCCGCCAGAGCCGGGTGGGCAGCAAGCAGGCTGGGAGGGCCCGGGGACCGGGCCACGAGGGACAAACGGATGGTTCCGGCCACCGGGGACGGCAGTACCTGATCCGTGGCGGCACCCCACCAGCGGGCCGCGAACTCGGGGACCACGGCGGGAATCCCACGATGCCGGGCGACCCGCAGTGTCGCCTCGAGAGTGAGACCCGGGCATGGTCGCGCACCGGCCTCGGAGAGCGCCGCGTGGAGCCGCTCGGCGCCCAGGTCGATGGACGAGTAGACCACCTCCCGCGCCTTCAGCCCCCTCCTCCCCCGCGGTAGGGGCCCAGCCCCCGCCGGCAGCACAAGGACGAGCGGGGAGACACCGAGCTCCGTGACCCGGACACCCCGGGGGAGCACGGACTGATCGGCGATGGTGACGATCGCCGCGTCCAGGACCCCCTGCGCGACCTCGCTGATCAGGACCGGTCCGTGGTCAACCTCCGCCTGGACCCTGATGCCCTCCAGCTCGATCTGAGCGGCAGTGAACACCATGGGTGCCAGCGCCTGGATCGTGCCGAGGCTCACGCTGGGGGCCTCCACTGCCGCGGCGATTCGGGCGGGGACGGCCTCCAGCTCCGAGAGCAGGCGAGCCGCCTGTCGAGCCAACTCCCGCCCCGCCGGCGTCGCACGAGCCCCGGTGGTGTCCCGCTCGAACAACGTGACCCCCAGGCGCCGCTCCAGCGCGGCCAGTCGTCGAGAGGCCGAGGGCTGGGTCGTCAGCAGCTCGCGCGCAGCAGCGCCCACCGAGCCGTGCCGGGACACGGACTCGACGAGCATCAGGTCATCCACTGTGAGCCGGGGCCTCATGCTCAAAGCGTATGACTTGGCGGCCCCATTCAGGACCTACCCGAGCCGACGATCGACCAGGACGATCGTCTCGTGCGCACCGGACTCCTCCTCATGACCGCCATCACCTTCATCACGTGGATCGGCACACGCATGACGGCCATCGCCTTGCCGCTCGTCGCCCTCGAGGAGACTGGAGAGGCTTGGGCCACGGGACTGGTGGGTGGCATGGCGGGGCTCCCGCTGCTGACGGTCGGCTGGTGGGGTCGCGGCATCCTCCAGCGCCTGACCAGCGGGGGACCCCTGGCGGCAGTGATGGGCGTGAACGCCGTGGGGCTCGCCGTCGTCCCGGTGGTTGCCCTGCACGGACAGGTGACCTCTGCAACTTTGTGCACATCAGGCCTCATTTCCGGTGCCGCCGGCGCACTCCTCGGGCCAGCACAGCGCTCCCTCGCCTCAGACCTGGCCGATGCCCACCTAGCACAGGGAGGCCGCTCGGGACCCGCCCAATGGCTCGCGTGGCAGGACCTGGCCCACCGGGTGTCGATGGTCTTCGCGCCTCCCTTGGGCGCGTGGGGCGTGAGTGCGCTCGGGGCCTCTTCCCTGCTGTGGTGCGAGACCGTCGTGATCGCGGCGGCAGCTCTGGCCTTCACGCTCGTCCCCGGCGCGCCGGCAACTCCCGGGGAGGACTCCGCCAACGCCTCGCCGAGCGGACCGCCGCAGCGCGCCACCTCGGCGCGCACGGTACTGAGAGCCCACCCCCAGATCGCCGCGGGAGTGCTCATGGCAGGGATCGGCGGTCTGTGCTGGTTCGGCTTCAGCCTCGGACTGGCCGTCCTGGGGGTGGATCACGGCCGCCCCGGGGCCCTCATCGCCGCCGGCATGAGCGGGTATGGAGCGGCCTCGGTGATCGCCTCGATGCTGGTTCCTCTGGTCATCGACCGGATCCCCCGGATGCCGACGATGCTCACCGCCTGGGCCATCCTCGGGTCGGTGTTCATCGCCCTTCCACTCGTGGCACCCAGCCTCACCAGCATCGTGGCCTTGGCCGCTGTGGGCGGAGCCGCGATGCCCTGGGGGATTGCGGCCCTCAACGGCGTGATCACCGACCAGACTCGTGGCAACGAGCGCCGCGCGGCCTTCACCGCCCAGACAGTCTTCCATTCGGGGGGCACCTCGGCGGGACTCCTGGCTGGCGGCGCCCTCATCGGATGGCTTGGCGCCGGCACCACCCTGGTGCTCACCGGTGCGCTGCAGGTCCTCGTCGCTGTCGGCGGCGCTCTCTGGGCGCTCCGGACTCACCCACGCCGGCCCTCCACCCCCTCGGCATCCAGCGGGGCACGGGTCTGACCTCTCCGCGTTCTTCTCCACGGAGCACTTGCCTGGCCTCCACGGTCACTGAACACGCGATCCGCATGGCCGTCTGCCGGGACCACCAGGGGTGGGGGGAGACCCACAGCATGATGTTGCGGCCCGCTTCACGACATGGCGAAAGACGGGACTGCTCCAGACCTCGTAGCGGGGTCTTGACGGGCTTCGGGGGTCATCCTCGTAGCAGGTTCACGGAGCTCGTCGGGGTACTTCCTTGGTGCTGGCATGCTCTGCATCCTTCCGTTGGATCAGAGCCTCCACCAGACCCGGGCGATTCAAACACCACCCGTAAGGATCAGAATCGGCCGCCAGCCGGATCAATTTCGCCCAAACCGAGTCCTCCGTGGATCACTTTGATCAAACTCTTTGCCTGGACGCGTCTCAGGATCAAAATCACCCGTACGCGGACACCTCACGCACTGTTGCGCAGGTACCGCCCGAAGTGGGGCACGGTGAACGCGATCTTCCCGCGCTCCGGTGCGTAGACCAGGCCCTTCTTCATGAGCGCGTCGCGCGCCGGGGAGAGCGACTGCGGCTTGCGGCCCAGCACCTCGGCCACCACGGAGGTCGGCACCGCCTCGACCTCCTCGGCCCGCGTCAGCGGGTCCTTCGACTCCGCCGGGGCCACGGCCTCCTCGCCCGAGCCGGCGCCGCCCGCCTCCGCGGCGACCTCCTCCTCGGCCACGGTGATCGCCGCCTCAGCCATCGCACGCAGGTACTCCCGCTCCCCCGGCGTGGCGCGCTCGTAGCGGGACCCGAAGAACCCGACCGCCAGCTCGGCCTCGGCGCTCGGCGCCGCCACGCGCACGTCCTCGGCCGTGATCGGCGACTGGGGCGCCAAGTCCCACACCTCCTTGCCGTAGGCCTGGATGAAGTACGGGTACCCACCCGTGGCGGCGTACATGGCCGCCAGTGCGTCGTCCTGCCACTCGGCGCCCTCGTCGGCGGCCGGCGCCTGCAGGGCGCGGTAGGCCTCCGCGCGCTCCAGCCGGTCGATGCGGTGGTAGCGGAAGAGCCGCTCGGAGTACGACTTGCTGGCGCTCAGCACCGCCGGCAGGTGCGGCAGTCCCGCGCCGACCACAAGCACCGGGAGAGCCTGCTGCCCGATCTCGTGGAACGCCGCACAGACGGCCGAGACGTCATCGGGCCCCAGGTCCTGCATCTCGTCGATGAAGATGCCTACCCCCTTGCCCACGTCGGCCGCCAGCCCGCCGACGTCCGTGAGCAGCTCGACCAGGTCGATCTCGATGTCGCCGGAGTCGGCCCGGCCGGAGACCGCCGGCACGTCGATGCCGGGGCTCCAGCGGTCACGGAGCTTGGCGTTGGCGGGGGCGTCGCGCTGGGCGAAGGCCTTGACCACGCCCAGGACGTGGTCGACGTCCTCCTGCTGCGGGTGGCCCAGCTCGCGCACGGCGGTGTGCAGGGCGCTGGCCAGCGGGCGGCGCAGCGACTGGTCGGGGCGCGCCTCGAGCTTGCCGGTGCCCCAGTTGGCCCGTACCGCCTGGCCGCGCAGGGCGTTGAGGAGGACCGTCTTGCCGACGCCGCGCAGGCCGGTGAGCAGGACGCTGCGGTCCGGGCGGCCCCGCCGGATGCGCTCGAGCACCACGTCGAACTGGCGGAGGTACTCGTCGCGGCCGGCGAGCTCGGGCGGGCGTTGGCCGGCGCCGGGGGCGTACGGGTTGGTGATCGGGTCCACGGGGGCAGCCTATGGCTCCGTCGAGGCGAATCTACGGATTTCGGCAGAGCCGGCTATGCCCCGGCAGAAGGGCTGCGATCAGATGACCTGGGGCTCCCCCGCATCGGACACCACCTGCTTGCCGGCAGCGGACCAGGCCTTCATGCCGCCGTCGACGTTCACGACCTCGTAGCCCTGGGCCTGCAGCCACTGCACGGCGCGGCTCGAGCGGCCACCGGAGCGGCAGGTCACCGGCAGCGGGCCGTCGGTGGAGGGGTCCGGGAGCTCGTCGACGCGGGCCGGGACGTCGGCCAGCGGGATGTGCACGGCGTTCGGCGCGTGGCCGGCGGCCCACTCCTCGGGCTCGCGAACGTCGAGCACGACGGCGTCGTCGGGAAGGTCCTGGGGCGTGATGTTGTCCATGCCCCCAGCATCGCAGAGGTGCGGCGTCACTTCACGAACTTCGAGGTGCTGCGGTCGGCCAGCACCTGCCCACCGGTCTGGCAGGTGGCGCAGTACTGCAGGGACGAGTCCGCGTAGGTCACCTCGCGCACCACATCGCCGCAGACCGGGCACTCCTCGCCGGTCCGCCCGTGCACCCGCATGCCGCCTCGCTTGCCGTCCTTCAGGTCCGCCGGCGCCCGGCCCACCGCGCGCTCGGCCGCCCCCACCAGCACCTCGTGCACCGCCTCGGCCAGCCGCCCCACCTCCTCGGCCTCCAGGGTCGCCGCCAGCACGAAGGGCGAGAGCCGCGCCGTGTGCAGGATCTCATCGGACCACCCGTTCCCGATCCCGCTGACCACCGACTGGTCCCGCAGCACCCGCTTGATCTGCGTGCGCCGCCCCTCGAGCGCCTCGACCCAGAAGGCCACCCGCTCCTCGGGCGTGGTCGATGCGGTGACGCCCACCTCCCCCGTGGTCGTGTCCACACCCACCAGGGGCGGCGACTCCAGCGGCGGGCGCAGGCTCACCGCATCCGGCCCCAGGGTGGTGAGCGCCTCCAGGGTGCCCGGATCGTCGGCCAGATACACCGCCATGCCCTTGCGGGTGCCGGCCTCGTACAGGTCCATCCCCGAGCCGTCGTCGAGCGTGATGCGCACCGCCACAGGGGACTTGCCGCCCGGCCGCAGCCGGGTGCGCGGGACCTCGTCGTGCCAGGTGACCCAGCCGGCCCGCATCAGGTGCACCACCACGTGCGTCCCGTCCACCACCAGGTCCAGCAGCTTGCCGTACCGGCGCACGTCGTCCACCGGCCGGCCGTGGAGCGATTGCGGCAGCACGTCCACCGTCTTCAGGGCACTGAAGCTGGCCAGGGCCACCTCGGCCACGACGCGACCCTCCAGCCGCTCACGCAGCGCGGCAGCCAGTCCTTCGACCTCCGGCAGCTCGGGCACGTCGCCTCCTCAGCCCCGGCGTCCCAGCGCCCGCAGCAGCGCGGGCATGAGCGCGAACCCGTCGCCGCCGGTCACCACGGGCACGGTGCCCGAGTGCTTGCGAACCAACTCCGCGAGCGCCACCGGCAGACCACGGCTCAGCGCCTGCTCGATGACGGTGAGCTGGCGGATGGCGATCGCCGCCACGTGCTGCCGGTGGGACTCCGCGAACTCGTCATAGATGCCCGGGTCGTGCTGGCCGTCGTCACCGACCAGCACCCAGCGCACACCCGGGAACTCCTCGGCCAGCCGCACCAGGTGCCGGCTCTTGTGGTCCCGCCCGGAGCGGAACCACCCGGTGTTCGTGGGGCCCCAGTCCGTCAGCAGCAGGGCACCGGCGGGAAACTGGTGCCGCTGCAGGAAGCGGTGCAGGAAGGGCTGGGTGTTCCACGCACCGGTGGACAGGTAGAAGACCGGCGCGCCGGGGTGCTCGGCCAGGACGGCGCGGTACGCGTCGGCCATGCCCGGCACCACGTCGCGCGCCTGCTCGGTGAGCACGAAGGTGTTCCACGCCGCGATGAGGGGCCGCGGCAGGTGGGTGCTGATCACCGTGTCGTCGATGTCGCTCACCAGCCCGATGCGGGCGCCCGGCTCGGCGATGTGCACGTCGGCCTGGGCCTCGGCGCCCCCCGGGCACTCGAAGGTGACCCGGTGGGTGCCCGGCGGCAGTCCATGGCCGGTGATGACCTGCTCGACATACCCGCCGCGGTCCGCGCGGGCCATGATCGAGGCATCGCCCAGCGTGACCTTCACCGGTACCCCCGCATCGGGGGCGCTGAGGAAGGCGCGCCACCCACGGCGGGTGAGGAACTGCTGCACGTCCTGCACCGTCGTGGGCAGGGCCACGTCCCCACCCGGCCGGCGCAGCTGGATGCGGGCGTACACCCGCGCGAACTCGGTGGTGCCGTAGCCGGTGAAGCCCGCCGGTCGCGGGAGCCACCCGCGGGAGCGGAGCACGTCGGCCACGCGGCCACGGAGGCGGTTCTCCCACCGGGCCGCGTAGTGCGGCTTCGCGGTGGCCAGCGGGACCTCAGTCACGGAGCTGGGAGTCGCGGGTCCCGTACATGGCGTTGATCTCGTCCTTGAAGTGCTCGGTGACGATGTGGCGGCGCACCTTTAACGAGTTGGTGATCTCCTCGTCCTCCAACGTGAAGTCACGCGACAGGATGGTGAACTTCTTGATGGCCTCGGCCTTGCTCACCGACGCGTTGGCCTTGTCGACCACCTTCTGGATGGCAGCCCGCACCTGCTCGTCCTCGGTGAGCTCGGAGGCCGGGACCACCTCGCGGTGGTGGTGCTTGAGCCACTCGGGGAGCTGCTCCTCGTCGAGAGTGATCAGCGCCATCACGGTGGGGCGGCCGTCGCCGACGACCATCGCCTCGCTCACCAGGCGGTGCGAACGCAGGATGTCCTCCAGCGGGCCGGGGGCCACATTCTTGCCCGCCGCGGTCACGAGGATGTCCTTCGCCCGCCCGATGATGCGCAGGAACCCGTCGTCGTCGATCTCGCCGAGGTCGCCGGTCGAGAACCACCCGTCCTCCGCCAGGACCTTCGCCGTCTCCTCCGGGTTGTTCTCGTAGCCGGCGAACACGTGGCCGCCGCGCACCTGGATCTCGCCCTCGTCGGAGAGCCGCGCCTCGAAGCCGGGCAGCGGCACGCCGACCGTGCCGATCTTCTGCATCGACGGCCGGTTCACCGTGGCCGCCGCCGAGGTCTCGGTGAGGCCCCAGCCCTCCATGATGTTCACGCCCATGCCGCGGAAGTAGTGGCCCAGGCGCTCCCCCAGGGCGGCACCCCCGGAGATGGCCCAGGTGAGCTCCCCACCGAAGGCCGCCTGCACCTTGCCGTAGACCAGCTTGGTGAAGAGTTTGTGCTTGGCGCGCAGCACCAGCGGCACGCGCCCCGCATCGAGCGCCTTGGAGTAGTCGATGGCCGTCTGGGTGGCGGCGGCGAAGATCTTCTCCTTGCCTCCCTTGGTGGCCTTCAGGTGGGCCGACTCGTAGATCTTCTCGAAGACGCGGGGCACCGCGAGCACGAAGGTGGGCTTGAAGACCGGCAGGTCCTTGGCCACGCGCGCGATGTCGGTGTGGCCCGTCCGCGCGCCGGCGCCGATGACGGCAAAGTGCACCATCCGGCCGAAGACGTGGGCCAGTGGCAGGAAGAGCAGCGTGGAGGAGTCGTCCTCGAAGAGCTCCGGCAGTCCCTGGTAGGCAGCGGTCACCTCGTCGATGAAGGCGCGGTGCGGCAGCATGCAGGCCTTCGGGCGACCCGTGGTGCCGGAGGTGTAGATGAGGGTGGCCAGGGTCTCGCGCCCGAGCCCCTCGCAGCGGCGGTCGATCTCCGCCTGGTCCACCTCGGCCCCACCGGCGATCAGCTGGTCGATGCCCTCGGTGGTCTTGGCGTCCATGGCCCAGACGCCCTTGAGCTGCGCACCCGCCTGGTCGGCGGCGGCGCGGGCGGTGGCGGCCAGGGCGTCGGACTCGGTGAGGGCCCAGGTGACGCGGGAGTTCTCCATGATCCACGCGAGCTGGTTGGCCGAGCTGGTCTCGTACACCGGCACCACGATGGCTCCGGTGGAGAGGATCGCCAGGTCGAGCAACGCCCACTCGTAGCGGGTCTTGGCCATGAGGACCACGCGGTCCTCCGGCTCGACGCCGGCGGCCACCAGGCCTCGGGCGACGCTGTTGACGTGGTCCAGGAACTGCTGCGAGGTCAGGTCCACCCAGGACTGTCCCTGGCGCCGGCTGATCAGCACGCGGTCCGGGAACTCGGCGGCCGTCCCGTGCAGGAGGCCGGGGAGGTGCTGCGGTGGGTTGTCCTTCCACCAGCTGGTCATCATCGACGGGGACATGGTGGCAGCGTACTGGTGGCCGGCCCTGCGCGGTGGGTTCGGGACTGCGAAAATGTGTACATGTCATCAACTCGTGACCTCTCCCTGCGTCACGCCCTCTCGTCGACGTCCCGGAAGGGGGATGAGGTCACGGGCCCGGCGAGGCTGATCACGGGCCGCTGGACCGCCCCGGTCATCGCCTTGGTGATGGTTCTCCTGGCGGGTGCCGCCATGGCCCTGCTGCCCGGCTCGTCCGATGCGGGCGGGCCCACCTCCCTGCCCGAGGGCGCCGACTCGGCCGAGGTCAGCCGCATCACCTCCGAGTTCCCCGGTGGGGACGTGGTGCCGGCCGTGGTCGTCGTGGAGTCGCAGGACGGTGAGCTGGGCCGAGAAGCCCTGGGGACGCTCGGCCAGAAGGGCGAGGAGCTGCTGGCCGCGCTGCCCGACGACGCGGTGGGTCAGGACGCGACGGTGGAGGGGCCGATCCCCAGCGAGGACGGCCAGGCCGCCCTGTTGGTGGTCCCGCTGGACGCTGCCGCCATGGAGGCCAACGGACCGGACATTGTGGAGGACCTGCGCGGCGCGACCGACGGCCTGGTGCCGGGGACCCAGTCCTACGTCACGGGCGCCGCGGGCTTCTCCGCCGACGTGGCCGGCTCCTTCGAGGGCGCGGACTTCCGCCTGCTGGCCGCCACGGCGATCGTGGTGGCGGTGCTGCTGCTGATCACCTACCGCTCGCCGGTGCTGTGGCTGGTGCCGCTGCTCGTCATCGCCCTGGCCGACCGGGTGGCGGCCAGCGTGTCCGGCACGGTGAACGAGGCCGCCGACCTGGCCTTCGACGGCTCGACCTCGGGCATCACGAGCGTGCTGGTCTTCGGCGCCGGAACGAACTACGCCCTGCTGCTGGTCAGTCGCTACCGCGACGAGCTGCGGGACACCCCCGACCACCGGGTGGCGCTGGCCCGGGCCTGGAGGGCAGCCCTCCCGGCCATCCTCGCGAGCAACATCACGGTGGTGCTGACCGTGGCGCTGCTGCTGCTGGCGGTCCAGCCCTCCAACCGCGCCCTGGGCCTGTCCACCGGCGTGGGCCTGCTGGTGGCCCTGGTGTTCGCCCTGACGCTGCTCCCGGCCCTGCTGGCGCTGTTCGGGCGCGGCCTCTTCTGGCCGTTCGTCCCCCGCCCCGGGGACCGCGACAAGACCGAGACCGGCATCTGGCACCGCATCGCCACCGCCGTGGTGCGCCGCCCCGCCGTGGTCCTGGCCGCATCGGTGGCCCTGCTCGGCGCGATGGCGCTGGGCCTGGTGGGCGTGAAGGTGGGTCTGAGCCAGACCGACCAGTTCCGGGTGGAGGCCGAGTCCGTGACCGGCCTGGAGGCGCTCGAGGAGCACTTCCCCTCCGGCGCGGCGACCCCGCTGTCGGTGCTCGTCCCGGTGCCCGAGGGCTCCGGCGTACAGGCCGGCGAGGGGGGCCGGTCCGGCCCGCCCGGTGGCGGCGAGGGCCCGGCCGCGGACCTGGCCGAGCCCGCGGCCCAGGTGGTCACGGCGCTCGAGGGCGTCGACGGCGTGACCGGCGTGCAGCCGCAGTCGAGCGCCACCGTCGACGGCACCACCTGGCAGCAGCTGCAGGTGACCAGCGACGCGGCCCCTGCGAGTGCGGCCGCCCGCCAGGTGGTCGAGGACGTCCGGTCCGCCGCATCCGGCGCCACGGAGGGCGCCCTGGTGGGTGGCAGCGAGGCCCAGACGGTGGACCAGCGCTCCGGCGTGCTGCGCGACATGACCGTCGTCATCCCGCTCATGCTCGTGATGATCCTCGTGGTCCTGGTCATCGTCCTGCGTTCCCTGGTCGCCCCGGTCCTGCTGGTGCTCATCAGCGTCGTGGGTTCCGTGGCCGCCCTGGGCGCCGGCGCGCTGCTGAGCGAGCACGTCTTCGGCTTCCCCGCCCTGGACATCTCGGTGCCCCTGTACTCGTTCCTGTTCCTGGTGGCCCTGGGCATCGACTACACGATCTTCCTGGTGGTCCGTGCCCGCGAGGAGCTCCTCTCCGGCCGCGAGCGCAGCACCGCCCGCGCGATGGTGCGTGCCGTCGCCGCGACCGGTGGCGTCATCACCAGCGCCGGCATCGTGCTGGCCGCGGTGTTCGTGGTGCTCGGCGTGTTGCCCCTCATCACCCTCACGCAGGTGGGCATCGTGGTGGGTCTAGGCATTTTGGTGGACACCTTCCTGGTGCGCACCGTCGTGGTGCCGGCCGTGTTCGACCTGGTGGGCGACACGGTCTGGTGGCCCGCCCGGCCGCAGGACCGTGCCGTGCAGGCACCCGCCCCGCAGGACGCTCGCCGGGACTGAGCACCGAGGAACACACCGCCCATCGAGCACCACCCCCATCGAGCGGGCCATCCGGACCACCCGGGCGGCCCGTTCCGTCTGGTCACGATTCGGTGACGACGGCCGCGCGGGCGTCCCCGGCGGTGTTCACTGGCACCCATGAACGAGACGAGGCGCGAGATCGCGCTCGCGGCAACCATCGTGGGGGGCTTGGTCGTCGGCACCGTCGCGGCCGGTCAGGCCGCAGGCGGGCCCACCCCCATCACCTTCCTCACCGACCATCAGGGCAGCCTGAGCTACGCCGGCCTCGCGGACGGCGAGGTCGCGGCCCCCGGCCTGGCCTGGGTCGCCCTCCCCGCCTGTGTGAACGACGAGCCGGGCCACTCGGTGGAGATCCGCGACGTCCGCCTCGTCAACGCCCAGGGGGTGCAGGTGGAGTCGGTGTTCGTGGACGCCACGCTCCGCGAGGACGACGACGCGGCGGGGCGGCTGGGCAGTGGTGCCGGCGCCGGGTGGCCGGCCCCCGACGCCGAGTACTCCAGCTGGGGCCCTGGCGTCACCGCGTCCTGCGCTGAGCACCGCGGCGGCTCCCTCGACCGGGCGAACCGCGTGCACGTGGTGCTCTCGACCACGGACCTGGGGGCCTCCCGCATCCCCGCCTTCGACGGCGTGGAGGTCGACTGGTCGGCTGGCCGGCAGGAGGGCACCTCCCGCCTCTCGGCGGCCCTGGTCTTCTGCCCCACGCAGGAGCAGGAGGCCGCCTGCCAGGAGTCCCTTGATGCGGGGGAGGCTCGCCGCGAGGCACTCCACGAGGCCTGGGCCAGCGGGGAGCCGGCCGAGCCCACCGACCACCTCCAGTGGGACGGCGAGCCGGTGGACGTCCGCAACCTGCCCGACGTCCGACAGGCTGCCGAGGGGCACTGAGGCGCACCCGAGCGCGCCCAGTGCGCCGCAGGACAGCCCTAGAACAGGTCGAAGTCTCGCACGGCCATGCGGAAGCCTCGGCCGTCGGAGAGCCGCATGCACCGCACGCCGTTGCGGCGGCTCTCGCACCGGAAGTCGAACGCCTGGAGCTCCTCGCCGTAGGGCAGCACCGTGTGGTCGATGGTGTTGATCTCCACCACCTCACCCCGCGGCACCAGCTCTACCCAGGCACCGTCGTTGGCGGTCTGGGCGTCCACGAAGCGTGAGGAGCGCGAGCAGGTCCACTCGGGGCGGTCCCGGTAGAGCTCCACGGTCGGCTCCACGCAATCCGCCGCCGGCACCACTGTGTGCTGGTAGCGCGTGTTGCGGATGTCGCAGGAGACGCCCTGCTCCTCGATGAGACAGGCCACGTTCTGCGAGGGCATCAGGAAGGCCACCCGCTGGTGCTGCTCCAGGGGGGTGAGATCGCGATCCGGCCCCGAGCCGGACGGCTCCGGGGTCCCCTCCGGCGAGCTGCCGGAGGGCTCGTCCGACGCATCCGGGCCCGAGGAGGGCGAGCCCTCGGGGGACGGCTCGCGGGAGACGACCACCGGGTCCTCCCCCGCCTCCTCGGACCCGGTGGTGCAGGCCCCGAGGACCAGCAGCGCCGCAACAGCCACGGGGACCGCACGCAGGCGCAGCGCACTGGAGCTCATGGGCCCTCCGGAAGGGTCAGGGACGACGGATGGAGTCCATCACCGAGGGGTCGGCCAGCGTCGAGACGTCACCGACCTCCTTGCCCTCGGCGAGGTCCCGCAGCAGTCGACGCATGATCTTGCCAGACCGCGTCTTCGGCAGCTCCGGTACCACGGTGATGTCGCGCGGGCGCGCGATCGGGCCGATCTCCTTGCCCACGTGGGCCCGCAGCTCGGCCACCAGCTCGGCGTCGTCATCGCCCTCACCGCGCGCCTCGGCGGCGTCCCCGCGCAGGATCACGTAGGCCACCACCGCCTGGCCGGTGGAGGCGTCGGTCGCGCCGACCACCGCGGCCTCGGCGACCGCATCGTGGCTGACCAGGGCGGACTCGATCTCCGAGGTGCTCAGGCGGTGCCCGGAGACGTTCATGACGTCGTCCACGCGGCCCAGCACCCAGACGTTGCCGTCCTCGTCCCGCTTGGCCCCGTCCCCGGCGAAGTACATGCCCTCGAAGCGCGACCAGTACGTGTCGCGGAAGCGCTGCGGATCGCCCCAGACGCCGCGCAGCATGGCCGGCCACGGGTCCCGGATCACCAGGTAGCCGCTCTCCCCGTTGCCCACCGACTGGCCGGACTCGCCCACCACGTCCACCGTGATGCCGGGCACCGGCGTCTGCGCGGACCCGGGCACCAGCTCGGTCACGCCCGGCAGGGGGGCGATCATCATCGCGCCCGTCTCGGTCTGCCACCACGTGTCCACGATGGGGGTGCGCCCGCCACCGATGTGCTCCCGGTACCAGGCCCAGGCCTCGGGGTTGATGGGCTCACCCACGCTACCCAGCAGGCGCAGCGAGGAGAGGTCGTACTGCGCGGGGATGTCGTCGCCCCACTTCATCGCCGCGCGGATGGCGGTGGGAGCCGTGTAGAGGACGGTGACGCCGTACTCCTGGACGATCTCCCACCACCGGCCCTTGTGGGGGGTGTCAGGCGTGCCCTCGTACATCACCTGGGTGACGCCCAGCGCCATCGGGCCGTAGACGAGGTAGGAGTGCCCGGTGACCCAGCCGACGTCGGCGGTGCACCAGTACACGTCCCGGCCGGGCTCCAGGTCAAGCACCATCTTGGCCGTGTACGCCGTCTGCGTCAGGTACCCGCCGGTGGTGTGGAAGATGCCCTTGGGTGTCCCCGTGGTGCCGGAGGTGTAGAGGATGAACAACGGGTGCTCGGCCGGCATCGGCTGGGCCTCGTGGTCCGACGAGGCCGTCTCCATGGCCTCGTGCCACCACTGGTCGCGGCCGTCCTGCCAGCCCACGTCCTGGCCGGTGCGGCGCACCACCAGCACCGTGGACACGGTGGTGTCCTCGTGGCTGAGGGCCTCGTCCACGTTGGCTTTCAGGGCGCTCGCCTTGCCCTTGCGGTAGCCGCCGTCGGCGGTGATGACCACCTTGGCCTCGGCGTCCTGCACGCGGGCCCGGATGGCGTTGGGCGCGAACCCGCCGAAGATGACCGAGTGGGTGGCGCCGATGCGGGCGCACGCAAGCATCGCCACGACCGTCTCGGGGATCATCGGCAGGTAGATCGCCACCCGGTCCCCGGCCTGGACGCCCAAGTCCTCCAGTACGTTGGCCGCGCGGCAGGTCTCCTCGAGCAGGTCGCTCCAGGTCAGGTCGCGGCGGTCGCCCTCCGGCTCACCCACCCAGTGGATGGCGACCTCGTCGCCACGGCCGGCCTCGACGTGCTGGTCGAGGCAGGCGTAGGAGGCGTTGATCTCCCCGTCGGCGAACCAGCGGGCGAAGGGGGCCTCGGACCAGTCCAGCACCTCGGAGAAGTCCGTGGCCCACGGCAGGAGCTCGCGGGACTGCTCCGCCCAGAACGCCTCGCGGTCCGCGCCGGCGCGCTCGGCCAGCTCGGCCGTCGCGTTGGCCTGTGCGGCGAACTCGGCCGCCGGCGGGTAGGTGCGGACGGCAGCAGCGTCGTTCTCGGGGGTCATCGTTCCTCCTCGTGGCGGACGGTTCCGCCGATGGTGGGTGACTCTGGCCCCAGCGTAGGCAGGGGCGCACCCTCGGTGCACCCCTGCCGGGGGCTCAGCCCAGCTCGCGCTTCAGGATCTTGCCGGTGGGGCCCTTCGGCAGCTCGGCCAGGAAGTGGATGTGTCGCGGGTACTTGTAGGCGGCCAGCTGGTCCTTCGCGTGGGCGCGCAGCTCGTCGGCGAGCGCCCGCGCGGCGGGCGACTCCGCATCGGACAGGGCGGCCTCGTCGAGCTCCCCGGGCTGGGCGACGACGTAGGCGGTCACCTCCTCGCCGAGCTCCGGGTGCGCCGAGCCCACCACCGCGGCCTCCAGCACCTTCGGGTGCTCGTACAGGACCTCCTCCACCTCCCGCGGGTACACGTTGGTGCCCCCGCGGATGATGAGGTCCTTCACGCGATCGACGATGAAGAAGAAGCCGTCGGGGTCCACCCGGCCCAGGTCGCCGGAGTGGAACCAGCCGTCGCGGATCGCCCGCTCGGTGGCCTCGGGGTTGTCCCAGTAGCCCTTCATGATGTTCTCGCCGCGGATCACGACCTCGCCCACCTCGCCGGGCTCCACCGGCTGGCCGGTCACCGGGTCGAGGATCGCCATCTCCACCCCGCGGATGGGGTGGCCGATGCTGCCGGCGCGGGTGCGGCCCGGGTGGTTGAAGCAGGCCACCGGGGAGGTCTCCGAGAGGCCGTAGCCCTCCAGGATGTCGGCACCGAAGGTCTGCTCGAAGGCGCGGAGGGTCTCCATCGGCAGGGACGACCCGCCCGAGACGCAGCGGCGCAGGGTGGAGGTGTCCACCGGCGGCTTGCCCTCGGCCTCGCGGGCCTTCGCGGCGGCGATGAGGCCGCCGTACATGGTGGGCACGCCCTCGAAGACGTTCACCGCATCGCGCTCGATCATCTCCAGCGCCTTGCCGGCCTCGAAGCGCGGCAGCAGCGTGAGCGTGGCCCCGGCGACCACGCTGGTGTTGAGCGCACAGGTCATGCCGAACACGTGGAACAGCGGCAGGCAGCCCATCACCACCTCGCCCGGCTCCAGGTGGACCAGCGTCTCCTGCGTGGCGAGCACGTTGGTGCGCAGGTTCTCGTGCGCCAGCTCCGCACCCTTGGGGCTGCCGGTGGTGCCGGAGGTGTAGAGGATCACCGCGGTGTCCCCGGGTGCCTTGTCGGCCACCTCGGTGACCGGCTGACCCAGGAAGGGGGTCAGGCCCTGGGCGGGGTCGATGAGGTGCGCGGTCACCCGGTGGCGCTCGGCCACCCCGCCCACGTCACCGCCCAGCGCGGCGCCGGCCTCACCCCCCAGGGCCACGATGTGGGTGGCCCCCGAGTCCTTGAGGTAGTGGGTGATCTCGCGGTCGCGGAGCAACGGGTTCATGGGGACCACGACGGCCCCCAGCGACAGGGCGGCGTAGTAGAAGGGCACGAACGGGATGACGTTGGGCAGCATCAAGCAGATCCGGTCGCCCTCCCCCAGGCCCTTGTCCCGCAGGTACCCGGCGACGGCAGCCGTGGCGTCCCGCAGCTCGGCGTAGGTGAGGCGGGTGTCGTCCTGGATGAGGGCCACCCCCTGCGCGTGCTTCTCGGCGGTGTCGGTGAGAAAGGTGGCGATGTTCATGGGCCCATCCCACCACCGGGGCACCCCGCGACGCGAGGGGTCGATGGTCACGATTCGGCAGCAATCCGGCCCGCCACCCCCCTGTCCGGGGCGGCGGGCCGGTGCCGTCGGTGGGTGGCTCAGACCGCCTGCAGGCCGCGGCGGCCGTCCTCCAGCGCGAACCGGGCGTCGGTGCGGACGGCGCCACCGCGGGAGCTGACGGTGTCGACGGCGCGGAAGGTCCCCGCCATCGAGTCGGCGGTGAGGTCCAGCCGCAGGTAGCCGCGGGTGGTCTCGTGGTAGCGGATGTGGGGGTTGTCGGCGTCCCCGGTGAACTGTGAGTCCTTGCCGTCCCCGCCGGAGGTGACCGAGGTGGTGACGAACTCCGAGCCCAGCGTCACCCGCCCCGAGTCCGTGGTGCGCCACAGGTCGTTCGCGAAGGACTCGTGCACGTCACCGGTGAGCACCACCGGGTTGCGGGCATCAGAGCGCTCCAGGCTCGTGAGCAGCCGGTCCTTGGCGGCCACGTACCCGTCCCAGGCGTCCTGGTTGGTGAGGAACCCGGGGCCGGCCATCATGTCGTACTGCGCCACCATCACCTGCTGGCCCAGCAGGTCCCAGCGGGCTCCCGAGGTGCGCAGCCCCTCATCGAGCCAGGCCTCCTGGGTGGACCCCAGCATGGTGCGGCGGGAGTCGTAGGTGCTGCGCACCGGGCCGATGAGGCCGGTCTGGTTCGACCGGTACTGGCGCGTGTCCAGCACGTGCAGCGTGGCCATGCGCCCCCAGGTGAGGCGACGGTAGAGCTGGATGCCGTCGGCGCCCGGGACCGAGCTGCGGCGCAGCGGCATATTCTCCCAATAGGCGCGGAAACCGGCGGCACGGCGCTCGGCGAAGGCCGGCACCTTGCCCCAGACCTCGTGGTAGAGCTCGGCCCAGTCGTTGTCGACCTCGTGGTCGTCGAAGACCACCACCCAGGGGGCGGCGGCGTGCGCGGCCTGCAGGTCCGCATCGGACTTGTAGAGGGCGTGGCGGCGGCGGTAGTCGGCCAGCGAGTGGATCTCCCCGCCCACCATGGTGCGGGCGCGGCCGGAGGACACCGGGTAGCCGCCGGGGCCGTGCTCGTAGATGTAGTCGCCCAGGTGGACGACCAGGTCCGGCTGCTCGGCCGCGATGTGGCGGTAGGCGGTGAAGAACCCGTGCTCCCACTGCGCGCAGGAGGCGACGGCGAAGGTGGCGCGCTCGTCGCTGCCCGGGGCCGGAGCGGTCCGCGTATGCCCCACCGGGGAGAGGTGGCCGTTGGCCCGGAAGCGGTAGGTGAACCGGGCAGAGGACGGCAGGCCGGCGAGCTCGATGTGGATGCTGTGGCCGACCGAGGCGTCGGTGGTGACGGTGCCCCGGCGCACGATGCGACGGAAGGACTCGTCGGTGGCCAGCTCCCACTCGACGGTGGAGGTGGTCTGGCCGAGCCCGCCGAGGCCGTCGGGGGCCACGGGGTCGGTGGCCAGGCGCGTCCAGAGCACCACGCCGTCGGGAGTCGGGTCACCCGAGGCGACGCCCAGGGTGAACGGGTAGGCATCGCCGGCGGTGGCATGGCCGGTGGCCAGGGCTAGGGCGCCGAGCGTGGCGGCGCCGGTGGCCAGGACCAGGCGGCGGGAGGGCGAGGCGCCGGGTGCGGTGCGCGACGCGGTCGGCTGCTCGGGCCACGAGGAGTCGACGGGCAGGGCGCCGGATGTGGTGTGGGGCAGGGATTTCGTGGGGGTCATGGACGATGAGGGTGGCGCACCCGGGTGGTGCGCCGGTGCTCTTCGGGTGAACGGCGGCTGAACTTTGGCTCAGGATTCACCCACGTGGGGGACTCACCCCATCTGTCCAACGCGGGAGCAGACGCCCCGGCCGGGGCCGGGGCCGGCTCCTCACAGGCCGCCGACGAGTCAACCACGCTCGCACAACAGTTTTGGCGCACTCGAGCCCCACGGCGCCTACGCTCTGGTGATGCGCACCCCCTTCGCCCCGTTGCTGCAGGAGCTCTCCCGGTTCGGCTCCGCGCAGTTCGTGCGCCAGGTCCCGCGGGACCACCGGGCCGACCCCCGCCAGCTGAGGCGACGGCAGGTCGTGGTGGCCCTGACCCTGCTGGTGGGCACCGTCTTCCTCGCGTGGTCGCTGCGCTCCGAGCCGGGATCGGCCTCGTTCTACGGAGCGGCCACCGCGCTGGCCATCACGTGGACGGCGGGCTCGTTCGCCTCCGGCCCGCTGCACCTGGGCTGGGCCCACACCCGGTCCGGCGACCGCTACGTCCGGCCCGTCCTGCAGCCCGTCCTCGTGGCCCTGGGCGTGATCGCCCTGTTCATGGTCGGTGCCCTGGTGGCCGCCCGCATCCCGGTCCTGTCGGCCAGCGTCGATGCGGTGCTCGACCACGCGCGCCTGGGCATCCTGCCGCTGGTGGTCGCCCTCGCCCTGGTCAACGGGGTCGCCGAGGAGCTGTTCTTCCGCGGCGCCATGTACTCGGCCACCCCGTGGCGGCCGGTGCTGGTCACCACGGTGGTCTACACGCTGACGACCATCGCCACCGGCTCCCTCGGGCTGGTCCTGGCCGCCGCCGTGCTGGGGTGGGTGGTGGGCCTGCAGCGTCGCGTGACCGGCGGCATCCTGGCGCCGGTGCTCATCCACTGCACCTGGTCGCTGGGCATGCTGTTGGTCCTCCCCGCTGTGATGGACCGGGCAGCCTGAGGGGGCGCGGGTGGGCCAGCGCGCGCCTACGCTGGGGGCATGACCACCTCCGGGACCCCCACGGGGACCACCCCAGGACAGGCCCTTGTCACGGGCGCCACCGGCTACATCGGCTCGCGCTTGGTCCCGGCGCTGCTGGAGGCAGGGTGGACGGTGCGGGTCCTGGCGCGCTCACCGGAGAAGCTCGAGGGCCGTTCCTGGGCCGTTGACGTAGACGTCCACGCCGGGGACGCGAACTCCCTCGACGACCTCGCCAGCGCCCTGGAGGGGGTGGAGGTCGCCTACTACCTGCTGCACTCGATGGACGGCGAGGGCGACTTCGTGGAGCGCGAGCGCGCCATGGCCCAGACCTTCGCCGCCGCCTGCGACGCCGCCGGGGTCGGCCGCATCGTCTACCTGGGCGGCATGCATCCGCACAACGAGCCGCTGTCCACCCACCTGTACAGCCGCAAGGCCGTCGGTGACGTGTTCCTCGCGGCCGACACCCCTGCCGCCGTCCTGCAGGCCGCGGTGATCGTCGGCGCCGGGTCAGCCAGCTTCGAGATGCTGCGCCACCTCACCGACCGGCTCCCGGTGATGCTCGCCCCGCGCTGGTTGGACAACCGCATCCAGCCCATCGCCGTGGCCGACGTGCTGCACTACCTGGTCGGGGCCGCCTCCTTGCCCGCCGGGGTGAACCGCGCCTTCGACGTGGGCAGCGACGAGGTGCTCCGCTTCCGCGACATGCTGGTGCGCTACGGCCAGGTGGCCGGCCTGCGACGCCGCCGCATCGCCCTGGCGCCGGTGATGACCCCCTGGCTCGCCAGCCACTGGGTGGGCTTGGTGACGCCGGTGCCCGCCGGCGTGGCCAAGCCGCTGGTCGGCTCGCTGGTGCACGAGGTGGTGGTCAAGGACGGCCGCGCGCTGGAGGAGTTCACCGGCGCCCCGGCCGGCGGCCACACCCCATTCGACGACGCCGTGGCACGCGCCCTGGTCCGGGCCGATGCGGTGGACCCCGCAGCCGAGGGCGAGGAGCCCGCCGACGCGCTGCCGGGCGACCCCGAGTGGGTGGGCCGCCAGCAGCGAACCGAGACCTGGCGCAGCATCGTCGACGCGCCGGCGGACGACCTGTGGGCTGAGGTGGAGTCCATCGGCTCGAGCGGCTCGCTGGGCCCCCGGGGCGCGCTGGGCCCGTGGGCCCTCGAGTCGACGGATCGGGAGGGCACGACCCGCTCGGTACGGCTCCGTTCCACCCGCGCCCTGCCCGGGACGGCGCGGCTGACCCTCGCGGTCACCCCCGCCCCCCACGATGCGGGGCAGTCCCTCCTGACCCAGGAGGTCACCTTCGTGCCCCACGGGCTGGCTGGAGAGACCTCCTGGTGGGGCTCCTACCCCGCCCACCGCGCCCTGTTCACGAGGGTGCACCAGGGCATCGTGGAGCGCGCACGGGTCCGCTGAGGCGCCGGCCCGGGGTGGCTGCCCCCTTGGGCCCGCCCACCCCAGGCACCGTCCCGGCCACCTGCCGCGTGCGCGCTGCGGTCCGTGATGCGAGGCTGGGCGCATGCGCAGCATCGTCTTCGAGAAGCACGGCGGGACCGAGGTCCTGCAGGTCCGCGAGTCCGACGACCCCACCCCGGGTGCCGGGGAGGTCGTGGTGGAGGTCGCCCGAGCGGGCGTCAACTTCATCGACACCTACTACCGCGAAGGTCTCTACCCGGCGGAGCTCCCGCTGACCGCGGGCAACGAGGGAGTGGGCGCCGTCAGCGCCGTTGGCGAGGGCGTCACGGACGTGGCCGTGGGCGACCGGGTGGCCTGGTGCCTGGTCAATGGGCAGGGCTACACCACGCACGCGGTGGTGCCGGCCGAGAAGACCGTGCCGGTGCCGCAGGGCGTCACCGACGAGCAGGCCGTCGCGGGGATGGTGCAGGGCATGACCGCGCACTTCCTCGCCCGCGAGGTGTGGCCGCTGCAGGCCGGTGACAGGGTGCTGGTGCACGCGGTGGCCGGCGGCGTCGGGCTGCTCCTGACGCAGGTGCTCGCGGCGGACGGGGTCGAGGTGATCGGCACCTGCTCCACCGAGGCCAAGGCCGAGGCGGGCCGGGCGGCCGGGGCGAGCCACATCATCCGCTACGACCACGAGGACGTCACCGAGCGCATCCGCGAGATCACCGGCGGCGCCGGCGTCCGGGTGGTGTTCGACGGCGTGGGTGCCAGCACCTTCGACGCGTCGCTGGACTCGTTGTCCCCGCGCGGCCTGCTCTGCCTCTTCGGCGCGGCGAGCGGGCCGGTGCCCCCGGTGGACCCGCAGCGCCTCAACGCCGGTGGGGGCCTGTACCTGACCCGCCCGGGCATGGCCACCTACGTCTCCACCCGCGAGGAGTTGCTGCACCACTCCTCGGCCGTCTTCGCGATGGTGGCCGACGGCTCCCTGGAGCTCACGATCGGCGAGACCTACCCGATGACCGAGGCGGCCCGCGCCCAGGCGGACCTCACGGGGCGCCGCACCAGCGGCAAACTGCTGCTGGACCCCTCGGCCTGACCGACGCCCGCCGGCACCACGCCCCGCCCGCACCACGCCCCCGCCGGGTCGTGACCCCGGGCCGTGACTCCGGTCACGGTGGGGGCGTGATGCCGGTCGTGGGCGCCCACCTCGCCGTCCCGGCACCGTGGGTGGCATGGAACGAACCAGCGACTCCCTGCCCCCCGCCGCCGACGCGGCGCCCGTGCTCGACCTGCGCGGGGTCCACAAGTCCTTCGGCCGCGGCACCCGACGGGTTGATGCGGTGCGCGGCGTCGACCTGACCGTGCACCGCGGCGACGTGGTGGCCCTGCTGGGCCACAACGGCGCCGGCAAGTCCGTCACCCTCGACATGGCGCTGGGCCTGCAGGCCCCCTCCTCGGGCGAGGTGCGGGTCTGCGGCGACCCCCCGTCCCGCGCGGTGTCTGCCGGGCGGGTGGGCGCGATGCTGCAGTCCGGCGCGCTGCTCGACGACCTGCGCGTGGCCGAGACCGTCCGCGCGGTCGCCAGCCTGCACCCCGGCGGCCGCCGCCGCGTGGGCTCGGTGATGGACCGCGCCGGCCTGACCCCGTTGGCCACCCGGCGCGTCAGCCGCTGCAGCGGGGGCGAGAAGCAGCGGCTGCGCTTCGCCCTGGCGCTGCTGCCCGACCCCGACCTGATGGTGCTCGACGAGCCCACCGCCGGCATGGACGTCTCCGCCCGGCAGGAGTTCTGGGAGGTGGTCAGCGCCGAGGCGCAGGCGGGACGCACCATCGTCTTCGCCACCCACTACCTCGCGGAGGCCGAGGAGTACGCGCCCCGGACCGTGTTGATGGCCGGCGGCCGCGTGATCGCCGACGACACCACCGAGGCCGTCCGCTCGCGGGTCCCCGGCCGGGTGCTCACCTGCACCACCCCCGATGCGGGACGCCTCGCCCAGCAGCTGGCGGGCGAGCCCGACGTGGTCGACGTCCGCACCCCCACCCCCGACCGGCTGGAGATGCGGGTGACGGACTCCGACCGCTTCGCCCGGCTGGCCCTCACCGAGTGGCGGGCCACGGGCCTGCAGATCGTGCCGCTGGGCCTGGACGAGGCCTTCGCCGAGCTCACCCGGGAGGCGACCGACCCGCACGGCGGCACCGACCCGGACCAGCCCACCTCGCCCGCCCGCCCCGAGCCCGCGGCCACCGCCGCCTGAACCCCAGGAGCCACCATGTCGACCCCCACCGGAATGCTCTTCTCCCCCACCTACCTCCGCATCGACACCGTCCGGATCCTGCGGAACGTCTCCAACGTCATCTTCACCATCGGCCTGCCGGTGTTCATGTACCTGATCTTCTCGGCCGGCAACGCCATCGACGCCGAGATGCCCGGCGGCGACGGCAACTCGATGCTGGCCGTGCGCATGGCCGTCTACGGCGCCTGCACGGCGTGTGCCTCCATCGGCGCCCTGACGGCCTGGGAGCGTCAGCAGGGCTGGACCCGCCAGCTGCTGCTCACCCCGTTGAGCCCGCTCGGGTTCGCCCTGCAGAAGCTCGTCACGGCCCTGGTGGTGGCACTGGTGCCCGTGGTCCTGGTGCTGGCCATCGCGGCCGCGACCGGCGCCGAGGCACCGCTGGGCAACTGGCTGCTGTGCGGCCTCATCGGCTGGCTGGGCGCGTCGCTCTTCGCGCTGTACGGCCTGCTGCTGGCGCTGGTGATCCGCTCCGATGCCTCCATCGGCATCGCGTCGGGCGGCATCGTGATCCTGGCCTTCCTGGGCAACGTGTTCATGCCGCTGGACGGCTGGCTGCTCACGCTGGCGCGGTTCACCCCGATGTTCGGCGTGGTCAACGCGGCCGAGCGCCCCATCACCGAGGGGTGGATCAGCAGCGGGGTGAACATCCCCGTCTGGCAGGCATGGGCGAACATGGGGGCATGGTTCCTGGTCCTGGCGGTGGCGTGCACCCTGGTGATGCGGCGCACGGGGCGGCGCGAGTGAGCGCCCCGGCGCCGGAGCGGTCCCCGGCCGCGTCGTCCGGCCCCGCCACACACCCCGCAGCCCCGGGCCCGCGACGGGACGACCCCTACTACCGGTGGTCGCTCGTCATCGCCATCGTCTTCATGGTCTTCCTGGCCTTCCCCCTGCTGGGCGCCGCGCAGGCCGACGCGGCACCGCTGGCCCGAGGGGTCACGGTCGCCGCCATCATCGCGTTCGCCGCGCTCTACCTGTGGGGCTACAGCGAGCGCCGCCCGTGGTGGGTGCTCGCGGGGATGCTCGCGCTCATGGTGGCCACGGTCCCCGTGCTGGGCGTCGGGGCCTGCGGCCTCCTGCCGTACGTGGCCACGCACGCCGCGCTCGAGCTGCCCCGCCCGGCGCACTACGCGGCCACCGCCGCGGCGGCGCTGACCCCGCTGGTGGTGGCGCTGGTCGAACCGCCGGCTGCACTGTTCGCCCTCATCGCGGCCCCCGTCGGCGGCGGCATGCTGGCGGTCCGGCAGATGATCCACCGCGGTGTCGAGCTGGGTGAGGTGGAGACGGCCCTGGCCATCACCGCCGAGCGCGAGCGGGTGGCCCGGGACGTGCACGACGTGCTGGGGCACTCGCTCACCGCCATCGTGCTGAAGGCCGACCTCGCCGAGCGCCTGGTGGGACGCGACGACGACCGGGCCCGCGACGAGATCTCGCAGGTGGCCGCACTGGCCCGCCAGGCGCTCAGCGAGGCCCGGTCGACCGTGGTCGGCCTGCGGTCCGCCGACCTGGCCGATGAGGTGGAGCGCGCCCGGGACCTGGCCTCGAGCAGCGAGGTCACCCTGACCGTGCACGGTGACCCCCAGGACGTGCCCCCGCGCCACCGTCCCGTCGCCGCCTGGATCCTGCGTGAGGCGGTCACGAACGTGAGCCGGCACGCCCGGGCCTCGAGGGTGGACGTCACCCTGGCGCCCGACCGCCTGGTGGTGTGTGACGACGGGCAGGGTCTGACCGGTGAGCCGTCCGGATCGGGGAGCGACGGCATCCGTGAGCGCGCCGCCGCTGCCGGGGGCACCGTGGTGTGGGAGGACAACGCCCCGGGCACCCGTCTGATGGTCACCCTGCCGACGGGAGCAGCAGCATGACCCGGATCCTCGTGGTGGACGACCAGGCGCTCGTGCGCGGGGCGCTGGCTGCCCTGCTCGACCTGGAGGACGACCTGCAGGTGGTCGGGCAGGTGGACAGCGGGCCCGCGGCGGTGGACTTCGTGCGCGACACCTCGGTGGACGTGGTGCTGCTCGACATCGAGATGCCCGGTGGGGGCGGCATCGACGCCCTGCCGGACCTGCTCACCGCCCCCACGCCGCCGCGCGTGCTGGTGGTCACCACCTTCGGGCGGCCGGGCTACCTGCGCCGCGCGCTGGACGCCGGCGCGAGCGGGTTCGTGGTGAAGGACTGCCCGCCGACCGAGCTCCTCGAGGCGGTCCGCCGCACCGCAGCCGGGCTGCGCACGGTCGATGCCGACCTGGCCGCCGAGTCCGCGCTGGCGGGCCCGAACCCGCTGAGCCCCCGCGAGACGGACGTCCTGCGCCTGGCGGCCGACGGCCAGGGGGTGGCGGAGATCGCCGGGGCACTGTTCCTCTCCCCGGGCACCGTGCGCAACCACCTCTCCTCGGCCATCGGCAAGACCGGGGCACGCACCAGCGCCGGGGCCGCCACCACGGCCCGCGACAACGGCTGGTTGTAGCTCAGGGCAGGAAGGGCCGCAGCAGCTCTGGGACGGGGTGGTCCCCCGCGACGATGCCGTAGGGGCGGGCGCCGCTTGCCAGGTCCATCTCCAGACGCACCTGGGCGCGCTCCCACATCCGTCCCAGACGCTGCGGGCGGGGGATGCGAGGCCTCATGGCGCATGAGACTGGGTGTGATGTCCAGCCAGGTTGTTGAGCCTCGTGACGGGTGGGGCTCCGATCGCGGAGTGGACCCGGTGGTGAGTGTAGAAGTGGATCCACCCTGGGAGGGCGTCGCGTCGTTCGGTCTCACTGGTGTAGAGCCGGGCGTAGGCCCATCCGTCGGCCAGGGTGCGGTGGAAGCGTTCGATCTTCCCGTTGGTCTGCGGCCGGTACGGTCGGGTGAATCGCCCCGGGTTTCTTAGAGGCTCTCAAGGACCGTGTCGGCGGGTGCCGTCACGGGGTGGTGCTGATGGTAGTTGTTCTCCTTTTCGGCTGGTGGGACCATGCCGATCTCGCCGTGGAGTCGCTGGTGGCTGAACCAGTAGTTCCGCTCGGATACCGCAGCCGAGACCCAGGCACACAGATCGGTTGCGGAGGAGGGTCGTAGAGACGGAAGCGCGAACTTGACAGCGAGAGTCACCGTACTAACATAGGTGCATGTACACACACTTTAGAGGATCGGAGGACGCCATGACCGGCAACGCCAGCGGTGCATGGTCGCGGGTCGCGGCTTTCGCCTCGGCCGTGGATGCCAGCCTGGACAAGTGGCTGGGCGACAACTACCGCCTCGGGCTGACCGAGTACCGCGCCCTGACACTCCTCAGCCAGGAATCGAGCAAGGAGTTGCGGATCACGGTGCTCGCGCAGCGGGTCGGGCTCACCTCAACCTCGACCACGCGCCTGGTGAGCCGACTCGAGTCCAAGGGGCACGCCCGCCGCGACGTATGCCAGGACGACGGGCGCGGCGTCTACGCCGTGATCGATGAGCCGGGCGAGGCGCTGCTGCGTGAGGTGCGCGAGCCGTTCGAGGCCCGCGTGCACGATCTGCTGAGCAACCCGGCGAAGCACTTCCCCCACCTGGACGCCGGCCTCGTAGCAGCGGCGCTCGGAAAGGTGAGCGCGCTCGTCACACCCTGACGCCCGCAGCGTCTCGCTGTGGGCGCATTCTTCTGCGCCAGAATATGCATGTACATACACCTTTAGAGAGAGGATGATCCCTATGACTACCAAGATCGACGTGTTCGTGGACTATGTCTGCCCGTTCTGCTTCCTCGTGGAGCCCGCCATCGAGGAGCTGAAGCGCGACCGTGACGTGGAGGTGACGATCCGCCCGTTCGAGCTACGCCCGGACCCGGTTCCGACGCTGCGCCCGGAGGACGAGTACCTACCGCGCGTGTGGAAGCAGTCGGTGTACCCGATGTCCGATCGCGTCGGCCTGCCGATCACGCTGCCCTCGATCTCGCCGCAGCCGCGCACGGACAAGGCGTTCATGGTGCTGCAGCTCGCGCAGGAACGTGGCTTGGCGGAGGCGTACACGGAGGCGATGTTCTCCGCGTTCTTCCAGCAGGATCGCAACATCGGTCTCGATGAGGTCATCATCGACGTCGCCGCCTCGGTCGGTCTCGACAAGGCCGAGGTCGAGGAAGCGCTGCGGAGCGAGGAGCGCCGTGATCGGCAGCTTGCCGACCAGGATTACGCGGTGAACACGGTCGGGATCGACTCGGTGCCCGGCATCGTGATCGAGGGCCAAGTGCTGCGAGGCGTGCCGTCCGCGAGCCGGCTAAAGAAAGTCGTCGGCGACCTCGCCGACCGCAAGGCCGCGTCGGGGCAGGGGCAGGCGTGAGCGCCGACGCCACCGCCCTGACCGCGGTGATGGCGCAGGCGGTCGATGCCTGCACCGAGCACGTCGATGCGGGCGGCCTCCCGTTCGTCGGAGTCGTCGTGAACGCCGACGGCGAGATGCTCTCGGAGTTCGGGGTGAACCAGGTCGCTGAGACCGGCGATCCGATGGCGCACGCCGAGGTCGTCGCCATGCGCGACGCCATGACCCGCCACGGCCTCGACTCCCTCACCGGGTACACGTTGCTGGCGACCGGGGAACCGTGTGGCCTGTGTTACCGGTACGCGGTCGACCACGGCATCGACACGATTTATGTCGCCGTCGACCGTGAGGAGGTCGCGAACCTCGGATTCGACTACCGCTCCAGCTATCCCGCGTTCGGCATCACCGACACCCAGCGCACCGAGCACTTGCGCCCGCTACCGGTCGAGCACGGCATCGACCCGTTCGCCCACTATCTGCATCTGCATCTTCCCGGCCACGCGACCGCGCGGCCGGGCACTGTATCGAAAGGAACATCATTATGAGCTGGCTCTACCTGGCCATCGCTGTCGTCTTCGAGGTCGCCGTGGGCATCGCCGCGGGCAAGGCCAACGGTTTCAAGCACCTCTGGTGGACGATCGCGACCCTCGCCTCCGGGGCGATCGCGACGTTCTTCCTCAGTCTCGCGCTCCTGACGTTCGACGTCGGCGTCGGCTACGCCCTCTGGACGTCACTCGCCGGGGTCGGGATCGTCATCGTCGGCGCCCTGTTCCTGTCGCAGAAGCTCACTTGGAAGAAGTTCCTCGGCATCCTCGTCGTCATCGGCGGCGTCGTCGGCCTCAACCGGCTCTTCATAGATGAGGGTGTAGGGCATGTCGCGCGGTCGGGTGGCGCGTCGGTGTGGGGGTAGGGGTCGAGGTCTTCCGAGGATGGAGGTTCCTACACGCCCATCTCGAAAGACCTCGACATGTACGACGCTACCGTCGGTGGCCGCGCTGATTTGTTCGACCACCCTGACCTGACTGCCGTCTGGACGTGCTCGGCCTGGAAGCAGTGGGCCAACGGCTCGAACCCGACCGTGCCGTGCTGGCCTGCCGGGTCGTGGAGCCGGACCAGTGGTGCCGGCGGTGCGGTTGTCAGGGTGTCCCGCGTGACACCGTGACCCGGGAACTGGCCCATGAACCGCTGGGCTGGCGCCCCACGACTCTGTTGGTCACGATCCGCCGGTACCGGTGCGCCGGGTGCGGTCATGTGTGGCGGCAGGACACCACCGCCGCGGCTGAACCACGAGCGAAGATCTCCCGGGCCGGGCTGCGGTGGGCACTCGAAGGGATCGTGGTCGGGCACTTGACGATGTCTCGCGTCGCCGAAGGCCTCGGTGTTGCCTGGAACACCGCGAACGACGCGGTCCTGGCCGAAGGCAAGCGGGTCTTGATCGATGACCCAGCCCGGTTCGACTCGGTGCGTGTCCTCGGCGTAGACGAGCACGTGTGGCGCCACACCCGCAAGGGCGACAAGTACGCCGGCCGTGATCATCGACCTCACCCCGGTTCGCGACGGCACTGGCCCGGCCCGGCTACTGGACATGGTCGAAGGCCGCTCCAAGGCCGTGTTCAAGACCTGGCTGGCCGACCGCGACCAGCCCTGGCGCGACAGGGTCGAGGTGGTCGCGATGGACGGGTTCACCGGCTTCAAGACCGCCGCCGCCGAGGAGGTCCCCGACGCGGTCGCGGTGATGGACCCCTTCCACGTCGTTCGACTGGCCGGCGACGCCCTGGATGCGTGCCGACGCCGGGTCCAGCTCATGATCCACGGCCACCGAGGATTCAAGGACGACCCGCTCTACAAGGCCCGCCGAACCCTGCACACCGGCGCGGACCTGCTCACCGACAAGCAGAACGACCGCCTGCACGCGCTCTTCGCGGCAGAGGAACACCTCGAGGTCGAGGCGACCTGGGGGATCTACCAGCGCATGATCGCCGCCTACCGGCACCAGGACCGGCGCCAGGGCCGGGAGTTGATGGACAAACTGATCACAGACCTGGGCGCCGGCATCCCGCAGCCACTGGTCGAGCTCACCACGCTGGGCCGGACCCTGGCCAAGCGCGCCGCCGACGTGCTCGCCTACTTCGACCGGCCCGGCACATCCAACGGGCCCACCGAGGCCCTCAACGGACGCCTGGAACACCTCCGCGGCTCCGCCCTCGGCTTCCGCAACCTCACCAACTACATCGCCCGCAGCCTGCTCGAGACCGGCGGCTTCAGACCCCACCTACACCCTCATCTGTGAAGAGCCCCTCAACCTCGCAGGCACCGCCTGACTCCGGCCCGCACATTCCCGAAAGGAAACCCACATGACTACGACAATCACTCCCGCGTCTCCTGTCCAGACTGAGAAGAAAGGAGGGGCGTGGATCGCACTGCTCATCGCCGGCGGCTTCGAGGTCGGCTACGCCCTCTCCGTGAACGGCAGCGCCGGATTCACCAACCCTCTCTGGTCGGCCATCGCGGTCGTGTTCTTCCTCTTCACCCTGTTCTTCCTCAGCGTCGCGCTCAAGAAGATCGATGTCGGCATCGGCTACGCGGTCTGGGCCGGAATCGGCGCAATCGGTGCCGCGGTGCTCGGGCCGGTGTTCTTCGATGAGACCCTGACGCTGATCAAGGGGTTCTGGCTCGCGGTCATCATCGCCGGAGTCGTCTGGCTCAAGCTCGCCGACAGCCCGAAGCTCGAAGCCAAGACGCAGGCAGCCTGAAAAGAATGATGATCGCACCGCCCTTGGGTTCCGCCCGCCGTATCGCGTTCACGGCGGGCGGAGCCTTTGCCGCGTTCTACATCTTCTACACCACCGCCCCGATCGCCTTTGCTGGGGCGAGCCTCGGGGCCGGGGTGCGGGTGGGCATCGTGATGGCCGTCGTCGTCGCCGTACAACCGTTCGTGGGTCTGCTCGGCCGATGGATGGCGACCAGGCGGCTACAGGTTACCTCGGCGGCTATCTCGATGGGGCTCGGCAGCGCGATCATGCCGTTTGCCGGGCACTGGCCTGGCATGCTCCTTCTCGCGGTCGGCTTCGGGGTCTTCGTCGTCGCCAGCACCGCCTGGATCAAGGAGACCGCACCCTCGGGTCTGCTCGGCAGAGCGCTCGGCCTCTACGGCTTCGGCTCGGCAATCGGAGGCGCACTCGGTGCCCCTCTCGGCCTCATCCTCATCGAACAGGCCGGTACCCCCGGCACCGCCGTAGTGGGCAGTCTCGTCGCCCTCGCCTCCATCCTGCCGGTTCTGCGCCTGAGAACCGCCGTGAGTTCGGATGTTTCTCCCGGGGAGAGCACCGCATCGGAGACCGCGCCGAGGGCCTCCCGCCTCTGGAGTAATAGCCGTCTGATCGGACTCGGCGCGCATCTGCTCGCGGTGACCATCTACGCCGCCGCACTCTCCGGCCTCGCAAGCGACCAGAACGGACGAGGAACTTGGCTACCGGTGCTGGCAGCATTCGCGATCCAGGCCTCCCTCGCGATCGGCCGCATGACCGGCGGCTGGGTCGTCACTCGGTGGTCACCACTCGTGGTCGGAACATCTGCCCTCGTCTTACTGCTGGGAGCCACCGGGATCGCACTACTCGACCCGCTCCCGGTACTGACGCTTGCCGCGACCATCGGGGTGGGTCTCGCATCGGGCGCGTGCCAGACCGTAGCGCTCACCTGGCTCATGCAACGGACTGACACCACAACCGGGATCAACCGGGCCAGCGCCGCATGGAACATCTGCTTCGACATCGGTCTGGGACTCGGAGCCCTCGCCGTCGGCGCGACGCTCAACCAGTAGCTACGGCTGACACAGCTCGGGCTCGACAACAAGGAACTTCGCTACGACCGTACGGAGTTCCGCCCTTGAGGTCGTGTCTGCCGCGTTCCAAAAAGTGCTCTGGCGGGGCATCAGTCATACGGTGTCGTACTCATCAATGACTTCATCGAGGATGCGGACGGTCTCGCGCTGTTTCCTGATCTCCTGCGCGAGTCGTTCGCGGTAGTCGCGCAGCACGTCCACGAGCAGGGAGGTGCGGGCGCTCTCGTCTACCATGCATGGCAGCACCGGCTCGATCTCGCGACTGCTGAGCCCCGCTGAGAACAGGCGCTGGATCAGCACCACCCGCTCCACGGTCTCCGGGTCGAAGCGGCGATGCCCAGAGTGGGTGCGTTGCGACTCAAGCAGCCCCTGTTCCTCGTAGTACCGGATCGAGCGTGTGCTGACCCCGCTGGCCTCGGCGAGGCGGCCGACCGACAGCATCTCACCGGCCGGAATCTTCACATCTACGTCTACTGCCGACATGCCCTCATCGTAGCCGATGCTCCCGCGATTGCCCCAGTATCTGGCCTTCTTTGGCGGCAGCGTGCACGTATTCTCCTTCTGGACTTGCACTTCACACTGATGTCAAGTTTTACCCTGATCGTCGTGACGACAACATCACCGACCTCGACACCTTCTGTTGCGATGAGCCGGGTGCAGCGGCTCGCGCTCGCGACGATCGGCCTGGCCCAGTTCGCCGTCGCGATGGACTTCTCCATCGTCTACGTCGCGATGCCCACGATCGGTGCCGACCTGGGCATGGACCCCGCGACGTTGCAGTGGCTCATCACCGCCTACTCGCTCCCGTTCGCGGGCTTCCTGCTGTTCGGTGGCAAGGTCGTCGATCGAGTCGGTGCTCTCCGTGTCTTCGTCGCCGGGATCGCGGTCTTCGGCGCGGCCAGCGTCCTCGCGGGTGTTGCGAACGCCGATTGGCTGGTCATCCTCGGCCGGGCGCTCCAAGGGCTCGCAGGAGCGTTCCTCTCGCCAGCGATCCTCGCGCTGCTCTCGGTCAACTTCCCGACAGGGCCGGTACGTGCCCGCGCCTACTCCATCTGGGGTGCCGTGGGCGCTTCGGGGCTTGCGGCCGGGGTTGTGTTCGGCGGCCTGTTCACCGAGGTGAGCTGGCGACTCATCTTCCTGGTCAACATCCCCATCGTGCTCATCTGCATCTGGGGCACCCGGAAGATGACCGACACCATCAAGGTCGACGCGGCCCGCTCCCGCATACCCACCGTCTCCACGATCCTCGGCACCGCCGCGATCCTGCTCGTTGTCCTCACTCTCACCCTCTTCGGAGAGACCGGCGCCGACCCGCTCCAACTCGGCATCGTCGGCGCGGTCGCACTCCTCACCCTGATCGTGTTCCTCACCAATGAGCACCATTCTCAGACGCCACTGATCGACCGGCCGCTGCGCAAGATCAAGAACCTACGTCGCGGGGCGCTCGCCGCCGCCCTGTACATGTCGAGCGTGGGTACGGAGTTCTTCATCGTCACACTGTTCCTGCAAGACCAGCGCGGCTTCTCACCGCTGACGGCCGGGATCGCGTTCCTGCCCCTGGCTGCGCTCGTCACGGTCGGCAACATCTGGGCCGGACGACTCTTGAAGACGTGGACGGCCCCGCGAGTGCTGCTGCTCGGCTTCAGCATCTCGGCCGCTGGCCTACTGATGCTCGCGGCCATGCTGGGCGTCGAATCGTTCTGGGTCGGCCTGCTGCCCGGCTTCCTCGTCAGCGGACTCGGGCACGGCATGGTCTTCACCTCCGTGTTCGTCCTCGGCAACACCGGCGTGCCCGGCGAGCTCAGTGGTGCCGCTGGTGCAGTACTCACCTCGGCTCAGTACGTGTCCAACGGGGTCGGGATCGCGATCCTCACGATCTTCGTCACCCACATCGCCGGTACCTCCGGGTTCGCATGGGCGTTCGGCTTCAATACCGCCGTCGCCATCGCCGGCATCCTCCTCGCCATCTCAACACTCCGTAAGGCGCGTCATGACGCGCAGGTCACCGACTCATCTCACCTGACGCAGTAGGAAATACCCGAAGTAAACCGATCAAGACTGGACTACTTTCACCACCACACGGGGTGCCCTCCTCCATGTAGTACCTCGTCTATGGGATCGAGAGCGAGCGGTCGTCGTCACCCGCGGTCGGTTCAGGTCAGCGTGGTGGAATGGAGCGATGATCGGTCAGAACGGGAGCGTGATCACCGACAACGGGCCCAACTACACCGCCAAGGCCTTCACCCGCACCACGCGGGCCTTCATCGGCCGGCACCAGCGGATCCGCCCCTACACGCCCCGCCACGATGGCAAAGTCGAGCGCTACCAGCGGTTGCTGGCCGAGGAATGCCTCTACGCCCGCCCGTACACCAGCGAGCACGACCGTGCTCGGGCGATCAGCGTCTGGGTGAATCACTACAACTACCATCGGCCCCACACCGCCTGCGCAGACCAGCCCCCGGCCTCACGCACCCCGGCCCGCGTCAACAACGTCATGACCAACTACACCTAGGCGGTGGGGCGGCCATCCGCCGTCGGCCGGCCGTCCGTGTCGTCTACCTCCTCCTCCACGTACTCGTTGGTGGCGTAGTCGAACTCCACCGGCTCACCCTCCTCGTCGGTGCGCTGGTACCAGGCGGTGTACTCCTCGGCGGTGGACTCGAAGTCCTTGCCCACCGACCACCGCTCGGCCTCGCCGTGGGCCGGCTCCACCGCGAGCTTGAAGTCGTCGCCGTACTCGGTCACGCCCTCGCGCACCGCGTTGTCCACCGCACGCTGCTGGAAGGCGCGACGGATCATCATCGGATCGGTCGAGAAGTCCCGCAGCAGGGCCACGCACATACCGATCATGACCACCGCGAAGGGGAGGGCCGACACCGTGACGAGGTTCTGCAGGCCGTTCAGCGCGCTCTGGCCACCGATGAGCAGCATCACCGCCGCGATGCCGGCCATGCACAGCGCCCAGAAGACCGTGACGAGGCGCTTGGGCTCGGGGTTTCCCCCCTGCGAGAGCTGGGAGTTCACCAGCGACGCCGAGTCCGAGCTGGTGATGAAGAAGATCGCCAGCATCAGGATGACCACCGGGGCCACGATCGCCGCGCCGGGCAGCTGGTCGAGCACGGTGAAGAAGATGTCCTGCGGGGCCGGCAGCGTCTCCAGGGTGCCGTCGGGGGCGATGGCCTGGCTGTCGCGCTGGTGCCAGATGGCGGTGCCGCCCAGCATCGTGAAGGCCAGGATGATGATCGTGCCCGGGATGAACAGCACGCCGAGGATGAACTGGCGCACCGTGCGGCCGCGGGAGATCTTCGCCGTGAAGATGCCCACGAAGGGCGCCCACGAGACCCACCACGCCCAGTAGAAGGTGGTCCAGCTGCTCAGGAAGGACTGCATCTCCGGCCCGTCGGCCATGCTCGCCGAGAGCATCGAGGGCATCTGGTCGAAGTAGGTGACGAACACCGAGGGCACGATGTTCAGCAGGAACACCGTCGGGCCCACCACGAAGAAGAACGTGGCCAGCAGCAGCGCGAGCACCAGGTTCACGTTGCTCAGCCACCGGATCCCCTTGGCGAGCCCGGAGACGGCCGAGGCGATGGTGCCCACGGTGAGGACCACGATGATGGTGATCGCCGCCGCGTTGCCGCCCGTGCCCCACCCGGTGACGATCTCCACCCCGCTGGCGATCTGCAGGGCACCGATTCCCAACGAGGCCGCGGTGCCGAACAGGGTGGCGATGATGGCGAGGATGTCGATGGTGCGGCCGGCCGCCGTGTGGTGCGGGTCCTTGCGGAACAGGGGCGCGAAGATCGAGCTCATGAGCGGCACCCGGCCACGGCGGTACGACGCGTAGGCGACCGCCAGGCCCACCAGCGCGTAGAAGGCCCAGGCGTTGACCCCCCAGTGGAGGGCGGCCTGTGCCATCGCCTTGGGGACCGCGTCGGCGCTGCCCGCCTCCGCCGACCCCGGCCGGGGCGACAGGAAGTAGCTCATCGGCTCGTAGGGGCCGAAGAAGATGATGCCGATGCCGATGCCGGCGCCGAACAACATCGCGGTCCAGCTGGCCGTGGAGAACTCGGCCTCCTCGCCGTCCAGGCCGAGCGGGATCCGGCCGTAGGGGCTGACGGCGATCCCGAGCAGGAAGAGCAACAGCACGATGGCCAGACCGTTGAACAGCCAGCCCAGGTTGGTCATGACCCAGGTCAGCATGGCCGTGGTCACCCGGGTGACCTGAGCGGCATCGGCCAGACCCCAGGCGATGAAGGCGACGATGGCGGCGCCGGCCACGCCGAAGACGATCTTGTCGAGCCCGAAGCGCACCTTCTGGTCCTCCACGGACACACCCGGCACCAGGGCCGGGTGGATGCTGTGGGGGTAGTTCACCTCGTCGAGGAAGCGTCGCGTGGACGTCCGGTGACTGAGGCTGTCGCGGTGCGCACCGACCACGGCGTCACGGGGACGCGGGTGCTGCGGGCGGGCGTCCTCGGGGCGGGAACTGGGCATGGCAACCTTCCGGCAAAGCGGGCGGGGAGAACTCGCCACCACGGTACGTGAGGTGCCACCCATCGCGCGGAGAACGTGGTGCTCCCCACCGGTCCCGCTCCGGGGAAACAAGATCGCCGGATTGGCTGGCGCAGTGCCATCGTGCTAGGCAGAGAGCATGAACAGTTCCCCCCTGACCGGCCCCTCCGCCCGACTCACGCGGCTGCTGCAGCTCTCCTTGGTGCCCGTGGCCGCGCTGGCCCTCAGCGCCTGCGGTGGCGAGGAGGAGACCCCGGCGGAGTCCGAGAGCTCCGTCTCCAGCACCACCCAGGAGTCCAGCGCCCCGGCCGACGAGAGCAGCGCGCCCGCCAACGAGAGCAGCGCGCCCGCCAACGAGTCCAGCGCGCCGGGCGAGGAGTCCAGCGCATCGGAGGACGCCGCATCGGAGGACCCCGGCGAGGAGCCGACCAGTGACCCCAGCCTCACCGGCGGTGGCGAGGGCGGCGCCCTGAACATCACGTCCTTCCACGACATGATCGGCATCGACAAGAAGGTCGACTCTCTCAGCGCCCCGGAGGCCTGCGGGTACCTGCAGGGCGCCATGGCCAACCCGGCCTCGTTCGACGACCCGGCCGCCGGCGCCCAGGGCGTGAGGGACCTCGCGAAGGTGGCCCCCACCGAGGTGCGCGGCGCCATGCAGTCGCTCGCGGCCACCATGAGCAGCGTCTCCGGCCCGGAGGACCCGGCCCTCGGCGCGCAGCTGGGTCAGGTGGAGGAGGCCTGCATGTCGGCCGCCGGCTGACCCCGCACCCGCCTCGGCACGCAGCAGGGGCCGCACCCGTCGGGTGCGGCCCCTGCTGCGTGCGCCGTGGATCGGTGCCGCCTCAGCGGCCGCGCATGATCTCCGGCGCGTAGGGCTCCAGGATCTCCGGGATGGGGTGCTCGCCCGGCAGGATCGCGTACGGACGGCCGTTGCGCGCGAGGTCGATCTGCAGCCGCATCTCGGCCTCCTCCCACATCTTGCCCAAACGGGCGTCCTGCACCGGGATGTAGTGCTGGTTGCCACCGGGCAGCAGGGTGATCTCCCCCATCACGATGCCCTTGGTGGTGCCGTACAGGTCCACCCGCACGAAGGGCAGCGGCACGGCCTTGGAGAGCACTCGGGCGTGCTCCAGCATCTCCGGCAGGTGGGGCGTCAACGGGATGTCGCGGCGCGAGGGGGCCCCGCGCATCTCGATGTCCTTGCGCTCGCCGTCGAAGTACCGGAACTCCAGCTTCTGCTGCCACCCCTGCGAGCCCCGGTGCAGGGGGGCGCGGCGGGCGAAGCCGTAGCCGATCCGGCCGTAGAAGGCGTAGATCTTGATGTCGCTGGGCAGTGCGGACTCGCCCACGTCCGGCACCAGCAGCTCCTCGGCGAACCAAGGACCGGTGAGCTTGGCATCCGTGGTGAGGTTCCGGATCACCTCGGCGCCGGTGATGCGGCGGCGCGTCTCATCGGTGATCTCGAAGGTGTCGGTCTCCCCGGCCACCCGGCGCAACGGGTAGACGCCACGGCTGCCTGCGCCACCGTTGGACTTGATGACGAAGGTCTCCGGCAGCTGGGAGAGGTCGATCTCCTCGGCGGTGCGCCAGATGGCGTGGATGGTGGGCGGCTGCACCCCGTGCGTCGCGGCCAGTGCGAAGTTCTGCAGCTTCTTGGGGATCTCGCGGCGGGGGTGGTCCTTCAGGCCCTGGTCGCTCAGACGCTGCCGGATGCGACGCGCGGCGAAGAGCTCGGTGACGAAGCTGGGGTAGGCCCGCGGGTCGCTCTCGGCGGCACCGACGGTGGGCACGTGGCCGGCGTCCTTGAGGACCTTCACCTGCGTCGGCGTGAGGTCGGCGCGCGGCATCACCCCGTGGTCGTCCTGCACCACGCGGGCGCCGTCACCAGACTTCGGGGCGGGCTTCGCGGGCTCCGGGGCGGGCGTGGGCTCGGCCACCGGTGCAGCAGGGGCCGCAGCGGAACTCGCCCGAGCCGTCTTCTCCTGCAGCTCCTTCAGTGCCCGCTCGGCCTCGCGGGCCCGCTCCTTGTTCTCACGAGCCTGCTCCCGCCAGGAGTCGATCTTCTGGTCCCGCCACTTGATCGGGGGAAGCCCCCGCACGACTCGTCGCATCATGGTCCGCATCCTACGGTCGCGGCGCCCGTCCGGCAGGGACCCGCGGACACTGCGTGCTGTCGAACGACTGTCGCGCCGCACCCACCGCCACCCGAGGGGGCCAGCCCTCAGAAGCCCTGCGTCGTCAGGAAGCGCGTCAGGTTGCCGAGGTGCTCCGGGGCAGTCCAGAAGACCGGCTGGGAGTGGTCCGCGCCGGGCACGATGATCGTGCTGGCCTCCACCCCCTTGGCCTGCAGGGCCGCAGCCATGGCCACCGACTGCTCCGAGGGCGCCACGCAGTCCTTCGTGCCGTGCAGGAACATCATGGGCGGGGCGGCGGCGGTCGCCAGGGCCACCGGCGAGGCCGTCTTCTCGATGCGGTCGCGCACCGCGGGGTCCGTCGCGTCGTGCATGAGGATGTGGTCCTCCGCGGCCGTCTTGGGCGGGCAGTTCTTCGCAGCCCGGGCGGCCTTGGCGGTCAGCGGGTCGTAGATGCCGTAGTACCCCACCACCGCGTCGACGGTGCCCGGGTGGGTGACGGCCTCCAGGGCTGCCAGCTGGCCGCCGGCCGAGTCACCGAACAACGCGGTGCGCTGACCGGCACCCTGGCCGCGGGCGTCCGCGACGGCCCGGGTCACGCCGGCGTGCACGTCCTGCGCCGTGGCCGGCCAGGGGCTCTCGTCGGCCTTGCGGTACTCGACCGTGGCCACCCACCACCCCTGCTCGTGCAGGTGGCGCACCAGCGTGTTCTTGCGGGAGCTCTCGTCTCGGAAGGCGTCGGCCTTGCCACCGACCCAGCCACCACCGTGCACCATCACCACCAGGCCCTTGCCGGGCTGCCCGGGCAGCAGGCTGTACACCTGCTCCCCGGCCGGGCCGTAGGACACCCAGTCGCTCCAGGCGTCGGGGGCCGGCGAGCTAGGCGGCTCGCTCGGCTCACTCGGGGAGCTGGGCGGCGCGGTCGGCTCACTCGGGGAGCTGGGCGGCACGGTCGGCTCACCCGGGGAGCTGGGCGGCACGGTCGGCTCCGATGAGGGGTCGCCCGGAGGCGTCGACGTCGCGGACGGCGACGGGTCACCCGGGGTCGTGGGTGCAGGCTGCGTGGGCGCGGTCTGGGTGGGGTCGGGCACAGGCGCCGGGGCCGTCGGGCCCGTCGGCTCGGTCGGGCCGGGCCCGGACGGCTCCCCGTCCCCGGAGAGCGTTCCGCCCGGGGCGGTCGTGCCAGCGTCGTTGGAGTCCTCACCGGAGCCGGGCCCCTCGGACTCCCCCGGCTCATCCGCGTCGTCGCCGCTCTCGCCGGTGGTGGGTGCGGCAGAGGGGTCCTCGGGCAGCGCGCTGCCCTGATCCGTCGACGGCTCCCGGCCCACCGACGTGGTCGTCTCCGTGCCCTGGGCCTCCCCGGAACCGTCCTCCCCACCGCCGCAGGCGGCGAGGACGAGGCTGGCGCAGACGGCGAGGGCGGTGGTGACGGTGCGGTGAGGCGAACGGGGCATGGATTCCTCGGCGGCAGTGGGGGTCACGAGCGCTCGGGCGCTCGCAGGGCGTCAACGGTAGCCGCCACGAGCGCCAGGTCCAGCTGGCCGGGGGCACTCGCGGCCCCGCGGCGGGCGAATGTGAGGAAGCTCCCACAGGCCGGGCCGACCAACCGGGTGAGGCGCCCCGCATCGCCCATGCCCAGCATCGCCACCGGGGCCCCGACGCCAGCCACGCGGTCCAGCACCGCCAGCAGCTCCACGGCCTCCCCCTCGTCGGCCGGCGTGGTGGCGAGCTTCACCGCATCGGCCCCGGTGGCCTGCATCCGCTGCACGAGCACCGCCATCCCCTCGGCGGTGGGCTGGCCGTCCCAGTGGTGGTGGCTCAGGAGGCTCGGGACCCCGGCGGAGCGCAGGGCTTGCAGGGCCGCGTCACGCTCCGGGTGGTCGAACTCGACGTCCACCAGGTCGACCCCCGGCAGCCCGGCCACGGCCCCGACGAGGGCCAGGTACTGCTCCGGGGCGGCCTCGCCGCACCCTCCCTGGCCGACGGTCCGGTAGGTCACCAGCAGCGGGACCTCACCCAGCGTGTCCGTCAGGCGGGCGAGCACCGGACCGATGCGGGCGGCATCGGGCTGTGCGCCGCGCGCCAGCGGGGCCAGGTGGTCCAGGCGCCACTCGACGAGGTCCACCGGCTGGCCCCGGAGCTGGACCGCCTCCTGCAGGAGCTCCTCCGGGGTGGCCCCGACGAGGGGCACGGCCACAGCGGGCCGACCGGCGCCGAACGCCCGCGAGCGCAGGGGGAGCAGGGCCTGGCCGGGGGCCGGGGTCGACGCCGTCTCGGAGGTCATGGGCGCCATTCTCCCGCGGTGGGCGAGGTGGGCTCCGCGGGCGCGGACGATGGGGGCGATGTCGGGGTGGGGGTCCGGTCCTGGGTCGGGGGCGCGACCACCGGGTCGGAGTGCTCGGCCAGGAAGTCCAGCACCCGCGGCAGGGTGGTCTCGGGGTCCACGAACGCGGGGCTGCCGTGGCCCTCGCCCGGCAGCGTGATGACCTCGGCCGGCACCCCGTGCAGCGTCAGGGCGCCCACGAGCTCGCCGGCCTGCTCGTAGGGCACCACGCAGTCCTCGGTGCCGTGGAGCACCATCATCGGCGGGCTCTCCGGGCCCACCCGGTGGGCCGGGGACCAGTGCCGGGCCACGGCGAGCTGCTCGTCGCTCGTGGGCTGGACGCCGAACACGTTGGGTGCCCCCACGTTCATGGTCGGACAGTTCCGGGCCTCCCGCTGCGCCTGCGAGGTGGTGAAGTCGTGCAGGCCGTAGTACGAGACCACGGCGTCCACCTGGGTGGGGTGGGTGGCGCCCTCCAGCGAGGCGAGGTGCCCACCGGCCGAGTCACCCAGCATCGCGAGGGTCTCCCCAGCACCCCGCTCGGTGGCCCAGCGCACCCCCGCACGGGTGGCGCTGTGCACGTCGCGCGCCGTGGTGGGCCACGGGGAACGGTCGGCGAAGCGGTACTCGACCGCCACCACCCACCAGCCGTCGTCGTGCAGTCCCCGGGTCAGTGCGTGCATGGTCGAGCCGGGGTCCACGTAGGTGCCCGCGCTGCCGGCACGCCAGCTGCCACCGTGCACCAGCACGGCCACGCCCCCGCCCGGCTCCCCCGGGAGCACCCTCATGCGCTGGCGTTCCTCGGCGCCGTAGGGCAGCCACTCGGTCCACTCCGCGACCGCCCCATCGGCCGCCGTGACCGGTGAGGGCGGTGGCGTGACGCCCGGGACGCTGGCAGCCGGCGGGCTCTCCCCGGCGCACCCGGCCAGGGCCACCCCCGCGAGCGCGAGGAGGGCGGGCAGGGCACGGGCGCGGATCACCGCGTGAGTGTGCACGGCGCGGGCCCCCCGGCGCCAGCAGGTGAGAACTTCCTCATGGAGAACTCATGGTTCTTCGCGGCGGGATCCACTAGACAGGAGTCATGACCAAGAAGACCGCAACCCGTTCCCCCCTGACCCGCCTGATGAGCCTGGCCACCGTGCCGCTGGCCGTCGTGGCCCTCTCTGCGTGCGGCAGCGACGACGACTCCACCGGTGGCGACGACACCACCACCTCGGTCACCACGTCGGCCGACGACCAGTCCACGGACGACGCGGACGACCAGAGCGACGACGACGCGGACGACCGCTCCGATGACGCGGACGACCAGAGCGACGACGCGGACGATGACAGCGACGACGCCGACGACCAGTCCGACGACGACCAGTCCGACGACGCCGATGACCAGTCCGACGACGCGGACGATGACGACGACGACGCCAGCACCAGCTGACGCACGCACCACCCACTGAGCGGCCCCGGGGCACCTGCCCCGGGGCCGCTCAGCGCGTCCCGTCAGGACCCCCGCCCCGCGGCATTCTTCCGGCCCGGCCCCCGGTCGCGGGGACACCTTCCCGCATTCCCCGTGACCTCTGAAATCCGCTCCACTTCAACGTTTTTGACCCCTATGGCCGACCTAGGCTCGGGGCATGGACAGCACCCCCCGCCCCGACCGGCCACCGCTGGCCGTCGGCCTGGTCGGGTACGGCCGGATGGGCCGCACCTTGCACCGCCTCGCCGCCGCGGCCGGTGCGGAGGTCACCTGCATCGTCTCCCCCCACGCCCCCGAGGCCACCCACCGCCGCCTCGATGCGGTGACGCCCCCCGAGGCGCCCTCCGTCTGGATCGACTTCTCCCACCCTGACGCCGCCTGGCCCCACCTGGAGGCCTACGCGCGCGGCACGGTGCCGGCCGTCATCGGCACCACGGGGTGGGCCGACCGCCTCCCCGAGGCCACCGCCCTGTTCGAGCGCGCGACCGTGCCGGCGGTCTGGGCCGGGAACTTCTCGCTGGGCGTCACCCTCTTCCTGCGCATCGTCCAGCAGGCCGCCGCCCTGGTGGGACAGGCCGGCGGGTACGACGCCGGCATCCACGAGGTGCACCACCGCGCCAAGGCCGACAGCCCCAGCGGCACCGCCCTGCACGTGGCCGAGGCACTGCGCAGCGGCTGGCCCGACGCCCCGGCGGACCGCGCCATCTCCAGCACCCGCGTCGGCCACGTCCCCGGCACCCACACCGTGTGGTTCGACGGCCCCGAGGACACCCTCGAGCTCACCCACACCGCCCGCTCCCGCGACGGCTTCGCCACCGGCGCCCTGCGTGCCGCCACCTGGCTGGGCGAGCAACCCCCCGCGCCGGGGCTCTGGCGCTTCGACGAGCTCGTCGCCCACCGCCTGGGCGAGGCCCCCATACCGGTGAGTCACCGCATCGACCACCACCCCACCGAGGAGGACGCATGACCCGCCCCACCCCCACGCTCGACCTGCGGGGCGTGCACACCGCCCTGGTCACCCCCTTCGCCGAGGACGGGTCGGTGGACACCACCGCGCTCGGCGCCCTCGTCGACGCCCAGGTGGAGGCCGGCATCAGCGGGCTGGTGCCCTGCGGGACCACCGGAGAGAGCCCCACCCTCAGCCACCACGAGCACGATGGGGTGATCGCCTTCACCGTGCGCCGCGTGGCCGGACGCGTCCCGGTGATCGCCGGCACCGGGTCGAACTCCACCGAGGAGGCCGTGCAGCTCTCGCGCCACGCGGAGATGGCCGGTGCCGACGCGATCCTCACGGTGAACCCGTACTACAACAAGCCCACCCAGAAGGGCCTGTACCTGCACTTCAAGGCCGTGGCCGACGCGGTGTCGCTGCCGGTGGTGCTCTACAACATCGCCGGCCGCTCGGCCGTGAACCTCGAGACCGCCACGCTGGTGCGCCTGGCGCAGGACTGCCCCAACATCGTGGCCGTCAAGGAGGCCAGCGGCTCGCTGGACCAGATGAAGGACGTGCTGGCCCGGGCACCGGAGGGCTTCACCGTGCTCGCCGGCGACGACAACCTGGCGGTCGACCTCATCGGGCTCGGGGGGCACGGGGTCATCTCGGTGGCCTCCAACCTGCTGCCGGGCGCGATGGGGCGCATGGTGCGCACCGCGCTGGAGGGGGACCTGGGCACGGCGCGCACGCTGGAGGCGCAGCTCTCGGCCTTCTTCGCCGCCTGCTTCAGCGAGACCAACCCCATCCCCATCAAGACCGCCCTGGCCGAGTACGGGTGGTGCCGCGAGAGCTTCCGACTGCCGCTGTGCACGCTCGAGGACGAGGGGCACCGCGAGCAGCTGCTCCGCGCCCTGGAGGCCGTCGACTGCCCCCGCGGCGCCCTGCTCCCGGCCTGAGTGCCGCGCCCTGCGCCGCACCCGGCCGGACGCGCCACCCCATCCGACCTGACCCACCCCGAGAGGACCCCATGGCCCGCATCAACCCCACCTACCGCACCCTGTCCGCCGGCTACCTGTTCCCGGAGATCGCCCGCCGCGTGCGGGAGTTCGAGCAGTCCCACCCCGTGGCCAGCGTGCACCGGCTGGGCATCGGCAACACCACCCAGCCGCTGACCCCCACCGTCGTGGCGGGGCTCCACCAGCGGGTGGTGGCGCTCTCCACGGCCGCGGGCTACAGCGGCTACGGGGACGAGCAGGGGGAGAGCGCGCTGCGCGAGGCGATCGTGGCCCAGTACGCGCGGCGCGGGGTGGAGCTGGACCCGTCCGAGGTGTTCGTCTCCGACGGCGCCAAGGCCGATGCGGCAAACCTCCAGGGCCTGTTCGCGCCGGACTCCGTGGTGGCCGTGCAGAACCCGGCCTACCCGGTGTACGTGGACTCCACGGTCGTCCACGGCCGCACCGGCGAGCCCGACCAGGCCACCGGGGCGTACGCCGGCATCGTGCTGCTGGAGGGCTCGCCGGAGAACGACTGGCTGGCCGAGCCGCCGGCCGACGGCACCACCGCCGACGTGGTCTACCTGTGCTCGCCGAACAACCCCACCGGCGCCGTGGCCACCCACGAGCAGCTGGCCGCCTGGGTGGCGTGGGCGCGCGAGCACGACGCGGTGATCCTGTTCGACGCCGCCTACGCGGACTACATCACCGACGACTCCCTGCCGCGCAGCATCTACGAGGTGCCCGGTGCCACCGAGTGCGCCATCGAGCTCACCTCGCTGAGCAAGACGGCCGGGTTCACCGGGGTGCGGCTGGGCTGGTCGATCGTGCCGCGCGCGCTGCGGGTGGCCGACTCGGAGCCCGGCGAGCTGAACCGCATGTGGAACCGCCGCCAGTCCACCTTCTTCAACGGGGCCAGCAACATCGCGCAGTCCGGGGCCGTCGCGGCGCTGTCCGATGCGGGGCGCGCCGAGTCCGCCGAGCTGGTGGCCGGCTACATGGCCAACGCGGCCACCATCAGGGACGCGCTGGTCTCGATGGGGCTGGAGGTGACCGGCGGTGACAACGCTCCCTACCTGTGGGTGCGCTGCCCGCAGGGTCTGGGATCGTGGGAGTTCTTCGACCGGTTGCTGGAGCAGGCGCAGGTGGTGGTGACCCCCGGCGTCGGCTTCGGCTCGGCCGGCGAGGGGTACGTGCGGTTCAGCGCGTTCGGGCAGGCGGAGGACATCGAGGCCGCCGTCGCCTCGCTGCGCAACCACGCCGACGCCCTGCTCGCCCCAGCCCCCTCCGCTGCCCCCGTGGCCGGGTGACCCGGCACGTCGCTGCCGCCGCCCTCTTCCGCCGTGACCCAGGAGACCTGATGACCGAGACCACCCCCACCAGCCCCGATGCGGGAAGCCTCGCCGCCCGCATCCACCCGGCCAAGCCGCTGCCCACCTCCGCCGAGCGCATGGTGGAGCTCGCCGCCGAGCTGCCCACGCCCTTCCACCTCTACGACGAGGCTGCCATCCGCGCCCACGCCCGGGAGTTCAACGCCGCCTTCGCCTGGGCGCCGGGCTTCCTCAACCACTTCGCCGTGAAGGCCACGCCCACCCCGGCCATCGTCCGCGTGCTGTCCGAGGAGGGATTCGGCGCCGACTGCTCCTCCCTGCCGGAGCTCGAGCTGTGCGACCGCTTGGGCATCCGCGGCGAGCGCATCATGTTCACCTCCAACGACACCCCGGCGGAGGAGTTCGCCCGCGCCGTGGAGCTGGGCGCCGTGGCGAACCTCGACGACATCACCCACCTCGACACCCTCGAGGCCGCCGCCGGACGCCTGCCGGAATTGCTGAGCTTCCGCTACAACCCGGGCGCGGAGCGCACCGGCAACGCCATCATCGGCGACCCGGTGCAGGCCAAGTACGGGGTCACCTCCGAGCAGCTCCTGGATGCCTACCGCGAGGCGCGTGACCGGGGCGTCCAGCGTTTCGCCCTGCACACGATGGTGGCCAGCAACGAGCTCGACGGCGCCTACATCGTCGAGACCGCCCGCATGGTCTTCGAGCTGGCGGTGCGCCTGAAGGACGAGCTCGGCATCACGCTGGAGTTCGTGAACCTCGGCGGCGGCATCGGCATCCCCTACGGCGTCGACGACGCACCGATGAACCTGCAGGCCGTGAGCGACGGCATCCGTGCACTGCACGAGCAGGTGCTCACCCCATCGGGCCTGGAGGGACTGGGCCTGCGCTTCGAGTGCGGCCGGGTGATGACCGGCCCGTACGGCTACCTCGTCTCGCGCGTGCGGCAGGTGACCCAGAAGTACAAGACCTACGTGGGTCTGGATGCCTCCATGCACAACCTCATGCGCCCGGCCATGTACGGCTCGTACCACCACATCACGGTCCTACCCGGGCCCGATGCAGCCAGCCTGCCCGATGCGGGCGACCTCGCCCCGGGCGCCACCAGCACCTACGACGTGACCGGCTCCCTGTGCGAGAACAACGACAAGTTCGCCATCGACCGCGAACTGCCCGTGGTGCACCCCGGTGACGTGGTGGTGCTGCACGACGCCGGCGCCCACGGCCACTCGATGGGCTTCAACTACAACGGCAAGCTCCGCTCGGCGGAGTACCTACTCGACCAGAACGGGCAGGCCCACCAGATCCGCCGCGCCGAGACGATGGACGACCTGTTCGCCACGGTGGACTGGCACGCCTGAGACGGTGAGCACCACCGGAAACACTCACCACCGGCCAGTGACGACGACGCGCCATGACCAGCGATCCGGTAGTCACAGATCGATAACGGAATGCGCCGCCTCTTGCCACCCCCCCGGCGGGCCTGATGCTCTTCCCAATGGCGGGGATCACCAGGATGCCCGCAAGAGTCGCGAGGAGCGGCGATGCGTGCAACCAAGCGGTTGATGTTCGCAGTACCAGCAGTCATTGCCATGGCCGGAGCACCCTTCCTGAGCGGGGTGGGGAACTTCGGCATCGACGGACCGGCCGCCGACCCCCGCACCTGGGTCATCCGTGGCTAAGCGCATTCTCACCGCAGCGGCCGTCGTGGGGGCACTGCTCCTCGCGGCGGCCGCCGTGTGGTGGATCTGGCTCCGCCCCTCCACCGCTCTCGCGGCACCCGAAGGGGGATCCAGAACGTGCGGACCCGTAGGTCCCGGCCCGGAGGGACGCGAGATGATCTCGACCCAGATCATTACCAACAACGGTAATACTCCCGTCACGGTCCAGGATGTCAGCCTGCCCAGCTCCTCGGGTATGGCAGTGCATGAATGGTTCTTGGTCGGCTGGAACGACAGTTATCCCGCGGCTTGGAGTTCGCCTGACATCCCTCCCAAGCCTGAGCGCACTACCCCGGGCGTCGAACCTGGAGAAACCAAGCGCGTCGCAGTCGTCCTCAAGGTCACCAGCGACCAGACGGAGGAGGCCCACCTCACCATCGACTACCGCGAGGAGAGTGGCCGCAAGGGCTCACTGACCCCCGCACGCCGACTGCACGCCGTCCCCCACGGCCAGGAATGCCCCTAGCCACCGATCGGCCTCCGGCACCCGCTCACCACCCGCACCTGACGAGACCCGCATCGGGAGACCCTCAGCCCAGGCGACGCACCGGCAGCGGCGCCTCCACGGCACCGCCGGCCCCGTCGGCCGCCACCCGGAACGCCCGGCCACCGTCGGTCTCGCTGACGGCCTCGACCAGTTCGCCGTCCCGCCAGACGAGGGCCACGTGGTCGTCGACCGCGTGGCCCTCGGGCAGCTCGCCGGACCCGATGGCGCTGCGGAACTGCTCCGGGCGGCCGGGCTCCCCGTCGTAGTGGGGGCACGCACTCCCGCGCAACAGCCCCAGCCCGTCGGGCAGGGCCGCCAACGGCCCGTAGGAGTCGGTGGACGACCCCTCGAACCAGCAGTTCATCCCCGCACTGATGCCGGCCAGCACCGTCCCGCGTCGCCCCGCCTCGGTCAGCACCTCCGGCAGCCCGTGCAGCCGCCACAGCGCCAGCAGGTTGGCCGGTGACCCTCCGCCGACGAACACCAGGTCCTGCTCCAGCAGCATCGCCGGGTCGCGGTAGCCCCAGGGACTCTGGTTGAACAGCGTCAGCACCGAGGTCTCTGCCACTCCCCCGTACGCCCGCTCGAACTTCTCGCAGTAGCCGGCCGCGTCCCCGCTGGCGGTCGGGACGAAGCACACGGCCGGCCGCTCCCCACGGCCGCGCGCCCCCGCATCGAGCCGCCGCCCGGCCAGCCCCAGCAGGACGTGGTCCAGCGGCGTCAGCTTGCCCCCGGTCTCCGAGAAGCCACCGCCACCCAGGGTCACGATCGTCGTCATGCCGCGAGTGTGGCAGGTGGCCGCGCCCGCCGCGCCACCTACGATGCGGACCGTGCAGCCCGACGACCCGACCCCCTCCCCGGACCCAGCCGAGCACCCCGGCGGCAGCCAGGTGCCGCTCGATGGCGACGTGCCCCTCGAGACCGGCGACCACCCCGGCCTCGACCCCGCCGACCTCGAGGCCACCCTGCGCGTCCTCGGTCAGCTGCACGAGCTCCCCAGGGGCCATCCGGACATCGAGACGGTCAAGCGCGCCACGGGGCGCATGTACAAGGCCGTCCGCAAGGCGCGCCGCGCCGAGGCCCGCCGGGCGGAACGTCAACCCCTGCTCGATGCGGACCAGCGCCTCATGGAGCGCACCGCCACCGGCAGCCCGCAGCGCATCGACGACGAGACGGCTGGCATCCTGCTGGAGACACCCACCGGCCTGGCGGGCGCCGGGCACGTCATCGGGCAGCTGAACATCCCCCGGGGCTGCTACATCTGCCACGAGAAGTTCACGGCCGTCGACAGCTTCTACCACTGGCTCTGCCCGCGCTGCGCCGGTGACAGCCACGCCCGGCGCGACCAGCACACCGACCTGCGCGGCAAGCGGGCGCTGCTCACCGGCGGTCGGGCGAAGATCGGCATGTACATCGCCCTGATGCTGCTGCGCGACGGTGCCGAGCTCACCATCACCACCCGCTTCCCCGGCGATGCCGCGCGCCGCTTCGCCGCCCAGCCGGACCACGCGGACTGGATCGACCGGCTCTCCATCGTCGGCATCGACCTCCGCGATCCCACCCAGGTGATCGCCCTGGCCGACGAGGTGGCCGCCGGCGGACCGCTGGACATCCTCATCAACAACGCCTGCCAGACCGTGCGACGCACGCCGGGCTCGTACTCCCACCTCACCGAGGGCGAGAAGGCGCCGCTGGTCGGGGACGAGCTGCGCCCCGCCATGCTGGCGTTCGACCGCATCAGCGAGGCGCACCCCGCAGCGTTGGTCGGGTCGCTGTCCGAGCATGCGGTGGCGCACGCCGAGGGAGGGGGTGGGCTCACCGCATCGGACATGACGCGGCTGGCGCTGCGGGCGGGCTCGGCGTCGCTCGAGGCGCACCAGAGAGGCACCGCGCTCGATGCCGGCGGGCTGCTTCCCGATGTGCTGCAGGTGAACTCGTGGACGCAGAAGGTGCAGGAGGTGGACCCGATGGAGCTGCTGGAGGTGCAGCTGTGCAACTCGGTGGCCCCGTTCCTGCTGGTCTCGCGCCTGCGCCCCAGCCTGGCCGAGGCGGTGCGGCGCGGTGCGCGGCGCAGCTACGTGGTGAACGTGTCCGCGATGGAGGGGCAGTTCTCGCGGCGGTACAAGGGGTCCGGCCACCCGCACACGAACATGGCCAAGGCCGCGCTGAACATGCTGACGCGCACCAGCTCCGAGGAGATGCTGCAGACCGACGGCATCCTCATGACCGCCGTGGACACCGGGTGGATCACCGACGAGCGGCCTCACCACGAGAAGCTGCGGATCGCCGCCGAGGGGTGGCACGCCCCGCTGGACCTGGTGGACGGCGCGGCCCGGGTGTACGACCCCATCGTGCGCGGCGAGGCCGGCGAGGACCTCTACGGCGTGTTCCTCAAGAACTTCGAGCCCCACCCCTGGTGATGGGGCGGCCGGCGGGAGCGGGCCGCCCCCACCCCCACCGGGAGCGTGCTCGGGAAAGTGACCCGGTGCGCGCGCTAATACCCGAGCATCGGGTCACTTTCCCGAGCAAGCCTTGCGCTTCCCGAGCAGACCTCTGCAGCGTCGGCAGGTTTCCCGGGCAGGCCCCTTCAACGGGGTGGCGCCTAGCCTGACCGCCATGGAGACGACGGAGAACGACCGGCCGCAGTCCACGCCCCCGGCGCAGACCTGGCAGGAGCTCGAGGCACAGCGGCGGGCCGTGGCGCAGGAGGCCCGTGCTCTGCCGCCGGAACCGGACACGCTGTGGGTGCGCCTCGTCTTCTGGGGCGTCGTGGCGCTGTGGCTGGCCTCGCTGGCGTGGGCGTGGTTCGCGCTGCCGGAGCGGGTGCCGACGCACTGGTCGGGTGACAATCAGGCAGACACGTGGTCCTCCCGGGCCGGGGCGATCGTGCCGGCCGCACTCATCCCGGCCGTCGCGCTCCTGCCGATGCCGCTGCTCTCGCGTCTCGCCACCATCTGGCCCGACGGCCTCAACGTGCCCCACAAGGAGTGGTGGCTGCAGACCGCACCGCGCGTGCGCCGGTTCGAGCGGCTGCTGCGCGAGGACCTCATGCTCATCACGGCCTCGGTGCTCGCGATCTTCCCGCCGCTGATGTTCCTCATGCACCAGGCCGCACAGCGCGATGGCGTGATACCCGGCTGGGGGATGCCGCTGGTGCTCGCGATCATCATCGTGCCGATGGTGATCGTGCTGGCCCGCATGGCCGTCGGCCGTCGCTACAAGGGCGCCGCCGACCTCTGACCGGGCAGGCGCCGCAGCCACAGGCCTCCCCTGAAGGCTGGAGCCTGTCCGCCGCGGGTGCTAGCGGGTCACGATCTGGTCACCTTCTCGGCACAGCCCTTCCCACGGGGCATCTAGCCCCCCCCCCACAGTGGGGCAGAACGAGTCATGAGACTCGTCCCACCGAGGAGTCTCAATGTTGTTTGACAAGAATTTGCTGATGAGCATCCCGGCTGCCCTCGGCGTTCTCTGTTCACTGGCGGCACCTGCCCAGTCAGACACTCGGCAGACTCTCGCACCCTTGCCTCAGCATGAGCCAGTCACCGTGGCCGTACCCGCAGAAATGCCGGCCAGCATGGTCGCGGAGATTGTGGGGGAAGCGCAGTCGGATTTAGCACCTTCGTCCATCCAACCCCCGCCTGAGCGGGGAGGCCCCTCACCTGCGGTCTTGTATACATGGAAGGACCACAACGCCCGCGAAATCCTCGTCCGAGGTGACGTGATGACCAAACTCATCATAAAGCACGGGATCACCGTCCCAGACCCCGTGCGAGTCTCAACCCAGTGGCCCGACGGCCGTCGCTCAGTAGTGGAGGGAACCTCTCGGGTCTATTGGGCCACGCTGCAGCATAAGGTCTGCTCCAGCCGGATCAGTTGCAGGACGGTCGACGAGACTCTCATGAAGACAGTCGTTGACTTCCGGCCTTATTCCTACGACGGGCGCACAAAGGGACTCGTGACGTCGTACTGCCCTGATGAGACCAGCGATCGCTGTCCCTCATGGGTCAAGTGTGTTAAGTGATGGCTCCGCGCTCCGGGTTCGCCACCACGCTCATGGCCCTGGCCGAGGCCAGCGCGGACCGCCCTCCGGCGAGCCCTCCCGTCATCGCCATCCACCACGATGGGGAGCATCTCGAGCTCGTGCGCCCAGGGGAGCCCGCCGTGCGCCTGCGCTGCACCCCTGACCGCGAGGCCGCGCAGGAGGAGATCCGGGCGCAGCTGGGCTGGACCTGGGCGGGGACGGACCTCGCGGCGCTGGGCGACGTCGCCCCCTGGTCCCACGGCCTCGGCTGGGAGGTCTACCTCCACGACATCGGCCGGTACTGGTTCCTCGTGGAGGACCTCCGCGAGGAGAGGGGCGAGGCCGTGCGGGCGGAGGCGCTCTGGCAGGACGGCGACCGGTTCTGCGTGCGGCTCCGGTCGAGCCACGGCACCACCACGGAGTCGCGCCCGCTAAACGGCCTCGACTTCACCGGAGCCCTCGGCCTCGAGATGGCCTTCGACCACCTGCGGCAGGTTCGCCGTCCCGGGGCCGAGCACGCCTGACCGTCCGCCTCAACCCAGGAGGCGCACCTCGAGCGGCATCTGGGTGGTGCCACCGGAGCCGTCCGGTTCCACGTGGAACGCCCGAGCGCCCTCGCGCTCGGCCTCGCCGTCGTAGTGCGGGCAGGCGCTCCCCCGCAGCATCCCGAGGCCGTCGGGCAGCGCGGCCAGCGGACCGTAGGAGTCGGTGGAGCAGCCCTCGAACCAGCAGTTCATCCCGGCGCTGATGCCGGCCAGCACCACGCCCTGGCGGCCGGCCTCCGCGAGCACCTCGGGCAGGCCGTGGAGGCGCCACAGGGCGAGGAGGAAGTGGTCCAGCCACCGCCGACGAAGACGAGGTCCTGCTCCAGCAGGAGCGCCGGGTCGCGGTAGCCGTACGGGTCCATGCAGAACAGGCTCAGCACCGTGGTCTCGGCGAGCCACTCGTAGGCCTTCTCGAACTTCTCGACGTACCGCGGACCGTCACCGCTCGCGGTCGGGACGAAGCACACGCGGACCCGATCACGACCAGCCGCCTCGGCCCGCGGACGGGCCAGGTACAGGAGGAAGTGGTCCAGCCCGGTGGCCTCGCCCTCGGTGGTCGAGGAGAACCCGCCGCCGCCCTGCGTCACGATCGTCGTCATGCGCCGAGGCTGCGGGCTGCCCGGCTCGTGGGCGACGGGTTTTCGTCCTTGGCTGCTCGGAGCGTGATCGGTCCAATCGGTCCGATCGGAGCGTGCTCGGCAACCCAACCCAGTGCTCGGGGTCGACCAGCCAGCGTCAGGCGCCCTGCTGGGCCTCCTCGATGCGGGCGACGACCTCCTTCTCGGCGCCGGACTCCGGGTCCTGCGCCCACAGGTCGGGGCCGAAGACCTCGTAGGAGATGTTGCAGGCCGGCACGCCCTTGTCCATGAGCTCGCGGCGCACGGCGCGCATGAACGGCAGCGGGCCGCACATGAAGACGCGGGCGTCGGTCGGCAGCTCGATGCCGGAGAGGTCCATGCGGCCCTCGGAGGCGCCACGCGCGGTGCCCTGCTCGTCCATCTGCTCGTACCAGACGCGGCTGGAGCCGTTCGCGAGCTTCTCGGCGGCAGCGGCCATCTCCTCGGCCAGCGCGTGCGAGCCGCCGGCGCGGTCGGCGTGCAGCAGCACGACCTCGCGCTGCGGGGCGTCCGCGGCCACGTCGGCGAGGATCGCCGCCATCGGGGTGATGCCGATGCCCGCGGAGACGAGCACGAGCGGGGCATCGGACTCGTCGAGCACCACGTCACCGGACGGGGTCGAGACGTCCAGAACCATGCCCGGCTTGGCGTTCTCGTAGAGGAAGGTCGAGACCTGGCCGTTCGGGGTGCCGCCCACGCCGTCGACGCGGCGGATCGTCAGGCGGATGTGGTCCGCGACCCTCGGGCTGGAGATCGTGTACTGGCGTGGCTGGCGCTCGCCGTCGGGCAGGTCCACCGCGAGGGCCACGTACTGGCCGGTGTGGTGCTCCGGCACCTCGCCCTCGACCGGCTTGAGGGTGATGGAGAAGACCTCGTCGGTCTCCTCGGTGCGCTCGGTGATCTCGTACTTGCGGTAGGGCTCCTCCGGGTCCACGCCGGCCAGCGCGTAGAGGCGGGCCTCCTCGGCGATGAGCTGGGTCGCGAAGAGCCAGTAGACCTCGTCCCAGGCGGACGCGACCTCGGGGGTCACCGCATCGCCGAGGACGGTGCCGACGGCCTCGAGGAGGTAGTGGCCGACGGTGATGTAGTCGGTGCCCTGGATACCGAGGGAGACGTGCTTGTGGGCGATGCGCTCCATGACCGGGCTGAAATCCGGGGCCTCGGGGTCGATGAGCTGCACCGCGTACGCGACGACAGAGGAGGCCAGGGCCACCGGCTGCTCCCCGACGGCCTGGTTGGCCTTGTTGAACACGCGCATGAGCTCGGGGTGGGCGGCGAACATGTTCGGGTAGAACTCGCTCGTGATCTGCACGGCGTGCTCGGCCACGACGCCGGCGGTGGCGGCGACGATCTCGGCGGACTGGGGGGACAGGGTGGGGGTCTTCATGCCCTCAACGCTAGGGCGTGTCTCCCATATGGTCGGTGAGGCTCGCGGGATGCTGGTTGGGTGAGGTCGACGGGTTCGCGGTATCGGGTGTTCACGGACGAGCAGTGGGAGCGGATCGAGCCGTTGCTGCCCTCGAATTCGGGGCGGCGTGGTCATCCGTTCGGCGACAACAGGCGCGTTGTGGAGGGCATCGCGTACCGGTTCCGCACCGGGATTCCGTGGCGTGATCTGCCCCGCGAGCAGTTCGGGCCGTGGCAGACGGTGTGGAAGCGGCACCGCCGCTATGCCGGTGACGGTACGTGGGATCGCGTGCGAGCAATCGTCAAGACCTGTGGATGACCGATTTCAGTCGTGTGCTATGAGTTCGACCTCGTAGCCGTCATAGTTTGCGAGGTAGGCGGCGTAGCTGTCGGCTCCTCCGGCGTGGGGGTGCTTGTCGGCGAAGAGCAGGGTCCAACCGTTCGCATGGGCGGTGTCGGCGAATTCGTCGACCTTGGCGCGGTCCCCGGCATGGAAGGCGAGGTGGTTCAGCCCGGGACGCTGCCGGTCGTGTTCGCGACCGGTCAGGTCCGGTGATTCCTCGATGACGATGTAGGTGTCAGCGAGCCTCCAGCTTCGGCCGCCGGGCCAGTCCTGGAACGGTTGGTAGCCAAGCTCGCCGAGGAGCCAGCCCCAGTGGGTCGTGGCCCGGACGATGTCGGGGACCCACAGCTCCACGTGGTGCAAGGATCCGATCGGCGGGGTGGTCATGCTGCCCCCTGGGTGCGCTCGATCAGTTTGCCCTTCTCGAACACCGCACCGGCGCGGACGAGGGCGACCAAGTGCGGTGCGTTCACGGCGCGCCATCGGGTCTGGGCGGATTCGATGAGCTTGAACGCCATGGCGACCCCGGCGGCGCGGGAGCCGGGTCCCTTGGTCACGCGCTGCCGAAGTCGCACCGTGGCGAACGTAGATTCGATGGGGTTCGTGGTGCGCAGGTGGATCCAGTGCTCGGCGGGGTAGTCGTAGAACTCCAGCAGCACGTCAAGGTCGTCGGTGATCTTCGCGGCCGCCTTGGGCCACTTCTTCCCGTACTCGCTGGCGAACGCCCTCGCCCCTGACCGGGCGTGCTCCTTGTCTTCGGCCTGCCAGATCTCGGCGAGGGCCTTCTTCGCGCCCGGCTGCGCCGACTTCGGCAGCGCATTGAGCACGTTCGAGATTTTGTGAAACAAGCAACGCTGTTCGCGAGTGTCGGGGAACACCTGCCGCACGGCGGCCCAGAAGCCCAGCGCGCCGTCGCCGACGGCCAGGACTGGGTCTCTCATGCCGCGGCGTTTGCAATCCCGCAGCAGGTCAGCCCACGACTCGGTCGACTCCCGGTGCCCATCCTGTAGGGCGATCAGCTCCTTGTGGCCGTCCGCGCGCACACCGATCATCACCAGCAGGCACACCCTGTCCTGCTCCAGGCGCACCTTCAGGTGGATCCCGTCGACCCACACGTACACATAGTCGGCATCCGTCAGGGAGCGTTCGTTGAACGAGCGGGCCTCGTGCTGCCAGTCTTTGGTCAGTCGGGTGATCGTGGCCGCCGACAGCCCCGCCGACGAGCCGAGGAACTGCTCCAACGCCGGCGCGAAGTCGTTGGAAGACAGCCCGTGGAGGTAGAGCAGCGGCAGCACCTCCGTCACCTGCGGGGACTTGCGCGCCCAGGCGGGCAGGATCGCCGAGGCAAACCGCGCCCGCTCGCCCGTCGCTTCGTCGACGCGCTTGTCGTTGATGCGCGGCGCGGTCACCGGCACCGCACCCGAGGACGTCGTCACCTCCCTCGGCTGGTGGTACCCGTTGCGCACCACCAACCGGTGCCCGTCCTCGTCGACCTCGTGGGCGTGCGCCTCGATGTAGGCACCGACCTCGGCCTGCAACGCCGCCGCGAGCATCTGCCGTGCGCCGTCGCGCACGATCTCATCCAGCAGCGACCCACCGGCCGTGCCGGTGCCGTCGGTGCTGTCGTCGTTGGAGGTCTCGGCGTCGTGGACTACCTTGAGCATTGGGCGTACCTTCCCGTACCAACGCGTCAACGCCGGTCCTGATCCAGAACTTCGATTCCGTGTAGATCATCCTCGGGAAGGTGCGCCCGCTTCACGTCACCCCGCCGAGGGCCATCCACAGGTTCTGATCATTCCTCATCGCGTGCTGGTGGAGATCCTCGCCGAGGCCGATGCCGCCGGGAAGATCGACTGGGCGGTGTCTGTCGACGCGACGATCGCTCGTGCGCATCAGCACGCGACGAACACCACCCGCCCCGAGCAGGACACAGGGGGCGGGATCAAATCACAAGAATCTGCCCTGGCACGACGTTGAGCCGCCCGGTCATGGCATTGGGCGCTCTCGCGGCGGCCTGACCACGAAGATCCACCAGGCCGTCGACGGCCACGGCCGACCACTCGCGATGATCGTCACCGGCGGGCAGCGCAACGACGGCGCGATGCTGACCGAGGTGCTCGCCCAGATCCACGTCCCCCGGCTGGGCCGGGGCCGGCCACGCACTCGTCCGGATGCCGTGCTCGCCGACCGCGCCTACGCGACCGGTGTGATTCGCAGCGAACTGCGTCGTCGCGGGATCAAGGCCGTGATCCCTGACAAGCGCGACCAGGCCGCCGCCCGCAAACGTCGCGGCAGTCGAGGCGGACGCCCGCCCGGACTGGACGCCGACGCCTACAAGGGCCGCAACGTCGTCGAGCGGTTCTTCGCCCTCGCCAAGCAGTGGCGCGGCATCGCTACCCGGTTCGACAAACTCGCGATCACCTACCGCGCCGGCGTCACCCTCTGCGCCATCCTCACCTGGCTACGCGTGCGATGATCGGTCACGCAACAGTAAGGACGCGGTGCGGGATCCATCCCTCACGACCACCAGAGTTCCGACACCAGGACCAGCCGCTCTCGGCATCGTCCTCAATGACATCGACGCGTTCGCCCGCGACAGCCGGCAGCTCGGTCGTGTCATATGCGACGCGACAAGTGCCGACGCACCCGTCAATATCGAGGTGACGTCCGGGCACCCATCCCGTCCCCTGCGATGCTGTCACGAATACGAAAGCGGGCCACTCTGTATCCCAATCTCCGACCTGAACAACATCCCCGGGCTTGATCGCCAATGGCGCGCGGTCAGGGATTTCATGATCAGCAGTCAACACGTATCGCACAGCGTCAATTCTCCCATCAGCACAGGCCCTCACTGTCTATGGGAGACACGCCCTAGACCCCACGAGCCGCCGACACCACCGGCCGCCCACGGGCTAGGTTGGGTGAGGGTGCAGTGCCGCACCGAGGACGACCGACCGGGAGACTACCATGCCGCGCCAGTTCCAGTTCCGCAACGAAGACGGCCACGAGACCGTCCAGATCGCCGTCCGCGGCCGGCAGGTCCTCGCCCGCCCGATGCTCAACCGCGGGTCCGCGTTCACCACCGAGCAGCGCGACGCCCTCGGCCTGCGCGGACTGATCCCCCCGGCGGTCAACAGCATCGACGACCAGGTGCGCCGCTGCTACGGCCAGTTCCAGATGCAGCCGACCAACTTGGCCAAGTACGTGTACCTGAACACGCTGCAAGACCTCAACGAGATCCTCTTCCACCGCCTCGTGGCCGAGCACCTCGAGGAGATGATGCCGATCATCTACACCCCCACCGTGGGTGAGGCGATCCAGCAGTTCTCCTCCACCTTCGACCGGCAGCGAGGCATCTACCTGTCCATCGAGGACGGTGCGGACGCCGAGAGCATCGCCACCGCCCTGGCCGCCTACGGCAACGGCCCGGACGACGTCGACATCGTGGTGGTCACGGACTCCGAGGGCATCCTCGGCATCGGCGACCAGGGCGTCGGCGGCATCCGCATCGCCATCGGCAAGTCGGCCGTCTACACGACCGCCGCCGGCATACACCCCCTGCGGGTGCTCCCGGTGGTGCTCGACGTCGGCACCGACAACCTGGCCCTGCTGCACGACCCGAACTACCTGGGTCTGCGCCGCGAGCGCGTGCGCGGCGAGGAGTACGACGAGTTCATTGCCTCCTTCGTGGAGGCCGTGCAGGAGCGCTTCCCCACGGCCCTGCTGCACTGGGAGGACTTCGGCGCCACCAACGCCCACCAGATCCTCGAGCGCTACCGCGACCAGGTCTGCACCTTCAACGACGACATCCAGGGCACCGCCGCGATCGTGGTGGCCTCCGCCCTGGCGGCGTGCAAGACCAAGCACGAGCAGCTCTCCGAGCAGCGCGTGGTCATCCACGGCGCGGGCACCGCCGGCATCGGCATCGCCGACCTCATGCGGGACATCATGATCAGCGAGGGCCTTGACCCCGACGAGGCCACGCAGCGCTTCTGGGGCCTGGGCAGCCGCGGCCTGATCCACACCGGCGGGAAGATGCGCCCCTTCCAGGAGCGCTACGCCCGCGACGCCGCCGAGCTGGCCGAGTGGGAGGCCGACGAGGCCGGCAACTACTCCCTCGATGAGGTCGTCCGCCGGGTGCAGCCCACCATCCTCATCGGCACCTCCGCGCAGGCCGGCGCCTTCCACGAGCAGCTCGTGCGCACCATGGCCGAGGGCTGCGAGCGGCCGATCATCCTGCCGCTGAGCAACCCGACCTCCAAGGCCGAGGCCGTGCCGGAGGACCTGATGGAGTGGACCGACGGCAAGGCCCTCATCGCCACCGGCTCGCCCTTCAAGCCCGTGGTGCGCGACGAGGTGACCCACACCATCGCCCAGGCGAACAACGCCCTGGTCTTCCCGGGCATGGGGCTGGGCACCATCGCGGTGCGCGCCACCCGCCTGACCGACGGCATGATCACCGCCGCCGCCCAGGCGGTGGCCGAGATGACCGCCGTCGGTGTGGAGGGCGCGGCCATCCTCCCCTCGATGCGGGAGCTCCGGTCGGTCTCCGCGGCCGTCGCCGAGCGCGTGGCTGCCGCCGCCGTGGAGGAGGGCGTGGCCACCCTGGAGCTGGAGAACCCGCGCGCGGAGATCGAGAAGCTCATGTGGGCGCCGGAGTACCCGGACGTGGAGGTGGTGGACGCCATCGAGACGCTCAGCCCCCGCGCCACGGACCCGGCGAGGAAGAGCGTGCGCCACACCGGTGACGACTCCCCGCTGAGCCGCTGGCGCCCGCGCCTGCCCGGGCGTCGCTGAGCGCAGCCACCCCCTGACGGCCCCGTCGAGCGAGCTCGGCGGGGCTGTCGGTGCTCGCCCCTAGGGTGGGCGCATGTTCCTCCTCGATGACGGGTCGCTCGCCACGAGCGCGCAGGACCTGCGGGTCGCCAGCGAGTGCGAGTTCGCCCTGTTGCACCGGCTGGACGTGACCCTGGGCCGGTCTCCCCGTGAGGTCCTCGAGGACCCGATGGCCGAACGCCTCGCCGAGCTGGGGAACGTCCACGAGGAGCGGGAGCTCGCCCGGCTGCAGCAGCTGCACCCCGGCGGCGTGGTGGTGGGTGAGCGTCCGCGGGGCTTCTCCCGGCAGGCGCTCGAGGAGGGGATGGCGTGGACGGTGCAGCGGTGCGCCGAGCCGGCGGTGCAGGTGGTGCACCAGGCGCCGGTGCTGCTGACCGGGGCCGGCGCCGACGGCCAGCCGTTGGCCCCGCTGTCGGGGTTGGCCGACTTCGTGGTCCGCACGCCGCAGGGCTGGCGGGTGGGCGACACGAAGCTGGCGGCCCACTCGACCGTGGCCTCGATGCTGCAGGTGGCCGCCTACGCCCACGCCCTGGCCGAGCAGGGGGTGGCAGTGGCCCCCGAGGTGGACCTGGTGCTGGGGACCGGCGCGGTGGAGTCGCACCCGCTGGGCCCGACGGTGGCCGTGATGCGGGACCGCTGGGCGCGGCTCTCGCGCCTGCTGCGGGAGCACGGGGTCGGAGGTCGTGACGGGGAGGCCGTGGAGTGGGGCGCGCCGGGGATCGGTGCCTGCGGCCGCTGCGAGGTCTGCACACCGCGGGCCGCTGCGGCCGACGACCTGCTGGGCGTGGCCCGCATGTCCCTGGCGCGGCGCAAGCTGCTGCACGGACGCGGCATCACCACCATGGCGGAGCTGGCGGCAGCGACCACGGGCCCGCGGGGCATGCGGGAGTCCGACTTCGCCACGCTGCGTGACCAGGCAGCCCTGCAGGTCCGAGCCCGCGAGCTCACCGCGGAGGCCAGGACGCAGGATCCCCACGCGCCGGAGGTGGTGCTCAGCGAGGTGGTCTCCGCGGAGGCCCTGGACGCCCTGCCCGAGCCCAGCCCCGGGGACGTCTTCTTCGACTTCGAGGGCGACCCGCTGTGGCGCCCCCACGCCGGGGCGCCGGCTGGCCTGGAGTACCTGTTCGGGGTGGAGGTGCTGGACACCGCGGGTGACGACCCCGGCGCCTACGGCCCGCCGGACGCGGCCGGGGCCCGCTACCGCGCCTGGTGGGCGCACGACCGCGCCGGCGAGAAGCAGGCCCTGGCTGACTTCCTCGGCTGGCTCGCGGCCCGGCGCCGCGCGTACCCGGGGCTGCACGTCTACCACTACGCGGCCTACGAGGTGACGGCCCTGAAGCGGCTGACGGCAGCCCACGGAACCGGCACCGAGGAGCTCGACGACCTGCTGCGCCAGCACGTGTTCGTGGACCTCTACGCCACCGTGCGCGCCGGCATCCGCGTGAGCCAGCCGACGTACTCCATCAAGAAGCTCGAACCGCTCTACATGCCGGCCCGGGGTGCCGATGGGGTGACCGGCGGGGCGGACTCGATCGTGGAGTACCAGCGCTACTGCAGCGCCCGTGACGCCGGGGACACCGCCAGGGCGTCCGAGCTGCTCGAGCGCATCCGGGCGTACAACGAGCTGGACTGCGAGTCCACCTGGCGGCTGCGCGACTGGCTGCTGGAGAGGTACCGCCAGCACCGGCAGGAGCAGGGCCAGCCCGACACCCCGCAGCCCGACACCGGGACCGACGCGCCCTCGGGGGTCGACGGGACCGCCGCTCCCACCGGGACCGACGACACCGCCGCCCGCGGTGACGGCACCCTGCCCGGGACCGACGCCCCGGCCCTCACGCCCGACCGGTGGGTGGCAGCGCAGCGGGTGGAGGACGCGTTCGGGGCCCTGGACCTGCCGCCGCGCGGCGAGCGGACCGCGGCCGAGCAGGCGCTGACCATGCTCGGCTCGGCACCGCAGTACTACCGCCGGGAGCACAAGCCGCACTGGTGGGCCCACTTCGAGCGACTCGCGCTGCCGGTGGCCGAGTGGCCGCTGACCGGGGACGTCCTGGCGGTCGATCGCGCCGAGTGGACCTCGGACTGGTACCAACCGACCCCCCGCAGCAACCCGCGGCGCACCCTGACCGCCCGCGTGGACACCGGGGGGCGTCCGCTGGCCGCCGGCACCAGCCTGGTTCCCGTCTTCGGGTCGCCCCTGCCCGACGGCCTGGAGTGCGAGCCCGGGTACCCGCACGCCCAGTGGCCCTCGGCGGCCGAGGTGCTGGACTCGCACTCCGACACCGCGACCGGGCTGGAGGTCTGCACCCTCGAGCTCGCGCGCCCCAAGGGGTCGGCGAACCGGCCGGGCATCCCCGAGACCGACTGCCTCCCGGTGGGTTTCGGGCCCACCGCACCCCCGGGGACCAAGAACCTCGACGCCGCCCTGCTCGACCTCGCAGCGGCAGCGCTGTCTGCCAGCGCGACCAGCGCGGCCACCCCCGGCGAGCCGGCCGCCCAGCCCGTGCTCCCCGCATCGGCCGGGCTGGACCTGCTGGCCCGGCGCCCGCCGCGGCTCGATGGGGAGGCCCCCGCCAGCATCGACGATGCTCCCCCGGCACCCACGCTGCTGCCGCAGGTGGGCGAGCCCGGCATCGACACCCCGCTCGATGCGGTGACGGCGGCGGTCGGCCTGCTGCAGAACAGCTACCTCGCCGTCCAGGGGCCCCCGGGCACGGGCAAGACCTACCTCGGCTCCCGCGTGGTCCGCTCACTGGTGCAGGCCGGGTGGCGGATCGGCGTCGTGGCGCAGTCCCACGCGGCGGTGGAGAACTTCCTGGCCGGCTGCGTGAGAGCCGGCGTGCCGGACGTGCGCGTGGGCAAGGCCCCGGCCGCCGGCCGACCCGCCGACGGCGCCACCTGCTGGACCTCCCTGCGCAGCGGCTCCACCCCGGCGTGGATCACCGAACAACTCGATGCGGGGCACGGCTTCGTGGTCGGCGGCACCGCCTGGACCTTCAGCCACCCCGACCTGCTGCCCGAGTGCCTCGACCTGCTGGTGGTCGACGAGGCCGGGCAGTTCTCCCTGGCCCCGCTGCTGGCCTGCTCGCGAGTGGCTCGGAACCTGCTGCTCCTGGGCGACCCGCAGCAGCTTCCCCAGGTCTCCCAGGGCATCCACCCCGAGCCCCTGGACGCCTCGGCGCTGGGGTGGCTGATCGGGTCCGAGCGCGTGCTGCCGCAGCGGTACGGCTACTTCCTGGACACCACCTGGCGCATGCACCCGGCCCTCACCGAGCGGGTCTCGACCCTGGCCTACGACGGCCGGCTGGGCTCGCACGACGAGGTCACCACCGGGCGCTCGGTAGAAGGCGTGGAACCGGGGCTCCACGTGCGGGTGGTGGAGCACGAGGACAACTCCGTGGCGAGCCCGGAGGAGGCCGACGCGGTGGTGGCCCTCGTCGCCGACCTCGTCGGGCGCCGGTTCACCGACACCGGTGCCGAGCCGGGGCGCCGCGAGCGCCCGCTGTCCGCCGCGGACGTGCTGGTGGTGGCGCCGTACAACGCCCAGGTGAACCTGCTGCGGAACCGCCTGTCCCAGGCCGGTTTCCCGGACACGCCCGTGGGAACGGTCGACGCCTTCCAGGGCCAGGAGGCCCCGGTGGTGGTGCTCTCCATGACCGCCTCCGCGCGCGACCGGGTCTCCCGCGGCATGGCCTTTCTGTTCGATGTCCACCGTCTCAACGTGGCCATCTCCCGCGGTCAGGTCGCCGCGTACGTGGTGCGCTCGCGGGCGCTGACCGACATCGCCCCGGCCTCCCCGCGGGACCTGCTGGCCCTGGGCGCCTTCCTGGAGCTGACTGCAAACCCCTGAGCCAGCAGAGTCTCCCCTGCCCGGCCACGTCGGCCTGCGGCACCGCCCCGGCAGGGGGAGGATGTGCCGCATGAGCACTGCAGCCCACGCCGCGGACGGCGCACGTGACGGGAACCCCACGGGGAACGAGCCCGCGGAGAAGGACGCCCTGACCGGCAAGGTCGTGATGCTGTCGATGGTCGCCGCCCTGGGTGGCTTCCTCTTCGGCTTCGACTCCTCGGTCATCAACGGCGGCGTCAACGCCATCCAGGAGGAGTTCGGTCTGTCCGATGTCCTCATCGGCTTCGTCGTCTCCTGCGCCCTGCTCGGCGCGATGGTGGGTGCCTGGTTCGCCGGCACCTTCGCCGACAAGGTGGGACGCACCCGGGCGATGGTGGTGGCGTCCGTGCTGTTCACCGCATCGGCCATCGGGTCCGCCCTGTGCTTCGGCCCGTGGGACCTCATCTTCTGGCGCTTCGTCGGGGGCGCCGGCGTGGGCATGGCCTCGGTGCTGGCCCCGGCCTACATCGCCGAGATCTCGCCGGCGGCCGTGCGTGGCCGCCTGGGCTCCCTGCAGCAGCTCGCCATCGTGATCGGCATCTTCATCGCCCTGCTCGTGGACGCCTACCTGGCCGACGCCGCGGGCGGCGCCGCCGAGGTGCTGTGGATGGACCGTGAGGCGTGGCGCTGGATGTTCGCCTCCGAGCTCGTCCCGGCCGTGCTCTACGGCGCCCTGGCGCTGAGCATCCCTGAGTCGCCGCGCTACCTGGTGAACACCGGTGACCTGAAGAAGGCCGGCGAGGTGCTGCGCGACGTCGTGGGCATTCGCGGCAAGGGTGCGGCGCAGCGCAAGATCGAGGAGATCCGCCGCTCGTTGTACCGGGAGCGCAAGCAGTCGCTCGCGGACCTGAAGGGTGCCGCCGCCGGCCTCAAGCCCATCGTCTGGGCGGGCATCCTGCTGAGCGTCTTCCAGCAGTTCGTCGGCATCAACGTCATCTTCTACTACGGCTCCACCCTGTGGCAGGCCGTCGGCTTCGAGGAGTCCCAGTCCCTCATGATCAACGTCATCACCTCGATCACGAACATCGTGGTGACCATCGTGGCCATCCTGCTCGTGGACAAGATCGGCCGTCGCCGGCTCCTGCTGTGGGGTTCGGCGGGCATGGCCCTGTCGCTGGGCACCATGGCCGTGGCCTTCTCCCAGGCCGTCACCGAGGGGTCCGGCCCGGACCAGTCGGTCAGTCTTCCCGAGCCCTGGGGCGTCATCGCCCTGGTGGCCGCCAACGCCTTCGTGGTCTCCTTCGGCGCCACCTGGGGCCCGATGGTGTGGGTGCTGCTGGGCGAGATGTTCCCCAACAGCATCCGCGGCATGGCCCTGGGCGTGGCCGCGGCCGCGCAGTGGTTGGCGAACTTCGTCATCACCACCACCTTCCCCTGGCTCGCGAGCACCTCGCTGGTGCTCGCCTACGGCCTGTACGCGGCCTTCGCGGCCCTGTCCTTCCTGTTCGTGTTCAAGGTGATCGAGGAGACCAAGGGCAAGGAGCTCGAGGAGATGGGCGAGGAGACCCCCGTCACCCAGCCCGCCACGTAAAGAATCGGCAACAGATTCGCCCGCGACCCTCCGGTTGCGCAGGAGCAGGGTTTGTGCCGTGTCAGGGTGGGGCATGGCGACCGCAACCCATCCTCCCGTCCAGGAGCAGTCCTCCTGGAAGTCCCGTCTGTCCGCCCTCGGCCCCGGCCTGCTCATGGCGTCCGCCGCCATCGGTGGCTCCCACCTGGTCAGCTCCACCCAGGCCGGCGCCCTCTACCAGTGGCAGCTCGTCGGCCTGGTGCTCTTCGCCCTGCTGATGAAGTACCCCTTCTTCCGGTTCGGTGCCCAGTACACCGCCGAGACCGGTGAGAGCCTCGTCCAGGGCTACGCCCGCAAGGGTCGCGTCACCCTGTGGGTCTTCTTCGTCTTCTGTGCCGTGTCGTCGGTCATCTCCGCCGCCGGTGTCGGCATCCTCTGTGCGGTCATCCTGAAGTTCGCGCTCCCCACCTCCTGGGGCCTGAGCGTCCCGTGGGTCGCGGCGCTGATGATGGCCTCGGTCTGGTTGATCCTGCTGGCCGGCCGGTTCCCGGTGCTGGACAAGCTCACCAAGCTGATCATCACCATCCTCACCGTCGTCACGGTCGTCACGGTGATCGTCGCCGCCTCGAAGGGCGCCCAGGGTGCTGCCGATGCGGTGGCCCCGAGCCCGTGGACGCTGGTCGCCCTGCCCTTCCTGGTGGCCCTGATCGGCTGGATGCCCGCCCCCATCGAGATCTCGGCCCTGCAGTCCCTGTGGATCGCAGAGAAGCAGCGCTTCCGCCCCGCCAACGCGCGCGACGTCATCTTCGACTTCAACGTCGGCTACGTCATCAGCGCCATCCTGGCCGTGTTCTTCATCGCCCTCGGTGCGTTGGTGCAGTTCGGCACCGGCACCCAGATCCAGAGCGCCGGTGGCGCATACATCCCGCAGCTGATCACCATGTACACCAACACGATGGGCGAGTGGGCCCGTCCGCTGATGGCGCTGCTCGCCTTCGTGGTGATGTACGGAACCACCATCGCGGTGGTCGACGGCTACGGCCGCGCCTGTGCCGAGTCCATGCACCTCATCCGCCGGGGTGAGGGCGGCGCCGGCCGCCAGGCCGTGATGGTGTGGAGCACCGGCATCGCCCTAGTGGCCCTGGGCATCATCGTGTGGTTCAGCGCCCAGATGGGCGAGCTGCTGCGCTTCGCGATGGTCGCCGCCTTCATCATGGCGCCGATCTTCGCGTGGCTGAACTTCCAGCTGGTGCGCCGTCAGGACCACCTGTCGAACACCCTGCGGATCCTGGCCTGGGTCGGTCTGGCCTTCCTCGGTGGCTTCACGCTGCTCTTCCTGGCAGCGGAGCTCGGCCTCATCGGCTGATCGGATCCCCGGCGGCCAGCCCGCCACCACCCCCACGGGGCGCCCACCGACCACGGTGGGCGCCCCGTCCCACGTCAGGCCGCGCCGATCCCCGTCGCCACCAACAGCGGCACCGTGAGGCCGAGGACCATCATCCCGACGAAGAAGACCGCGAACAGGATGGTCAACACCGCCGCGACGATGCCGAGGATGCGGCCGGCGACGATCAGGTTCTCGTTCTCGTAGACGCCGGGGCGGTCGCGGACGTCCCGCATCGCCTTGTTGCCCATGATCCAGGCGAGGAAACCCAGCGGCCAGAGCATGAGCACCGAGACCAGGCCCAGCACGAAGACCGCGACCGCCTCGGGGTGCTGCTCACGGAGCCGTCGGTAGCCGTCGCCCGGGTAGCCCCCCGGCGCCGGCGGCACGGGTCCGGAGCCCGCTCCCCACGAGGTGGCCCCCGGGCCGGGCTGACTGGACGGGTTGAACTGCGGACCCTGGCTCATGGCCCCAATCTAGCCCCTGGGCCCCCCGTGCTGGCCTACGCTGTATCCGTGCTCACCGAGCACGGCTCCACCCCTTCTTTCCAACGGATCGTCCGGCACGTACCTGCCGGGAGAGAGAGTCACCATGGCAACCGTCACCTACGACGCCGTCAGTTGCGTCTACCCCGGCCAGACCCGCCCGGCCGTCGACAAGCTCGACCTCGAGATCGCCGACGGCGAGTTCCTGGTGCTGGTCGGCCCCTCCGGCTGCGGCAAGTCCACCACCCTGCGCATGCTCGCGGGGCTGGAGCAGGTCAGCGAAGGCAGCATCCGCATCGGCGAGACCGACGTCACCGGCGTGGCCCCCCGCGACCGCGACATCGCGATGGTCTTCCAGAACTACGCCCTGTACCCGCACATGTCGGTGCGCGACAACATGGGCTTCGCGCTGAAGATCGCCGGCGTCCCCACCGCCGAGCGCAACCAGCGGGTGGAGGAGGCCGCCGAGCTGCTGGATCTCACCCCCTACCTGGACCGCAAGCCGAAGGCCCTCTCCGGTGGGCAGCGCCAGCGCGTGGCGATGGGGCGCGCGATCGTGCGCTCCCCCAAGGTCTTCCTCATGGACGAGCCGCTGTCCAACCTGGACGCCAAGCTGCGCGTGCAGACCCGCACCCAGATCGCCTCGCTCACCCGCGAGCTCGGGGTCACCACCGTCTACGTGACGCACGACCAGGTGGAGGCCATGACCATGGGTGACCGCGTGGCGGTGCTCAAGGACGGGCTGCTGATGCAGGTGGACACCCCCCGCGCCCTGTACGACCGTCCCCGCAACGTGTTCGTGGCGGGCTTCATCGGCTCCCCGAGCATGAACCTGGTGCACGCCCCGGTCGAGGGTGGCGCGGTGCGCTTCGGTGCGTCGACCTTCCAGCTCACCTCCGAGCAGCAGGCCGCCCTGACCGGCTCCGGCGTCGTCGTCGGCATCCGCCCCGAGGACATGACGCTCGGCCAGCAGGGCGAGGGCGCGCAGGTGCGCATCAACCTCGTCGAGGAGCTGGGTGCCGACGCCTACGTCTACGGCCGGCTGGCCGACGAGAGCGGCACCCTGGAGACCGTCGTGACCGAGAAGGCGGACGACGACGAGGACGCCTCGAGCGACACCATCGTCATGCGCGCCGACGGCCGCACCCCGCCGCGTGCCGGCGAGACGGTGTGGATGGTGCCGAAGGTGGAGCACGTCCACCTCTTCGACGCGGCGACCGGCGACCGTCTGCCCGACGCCGGCTGACGCCCGCAGCACCACGACGGCGCCGCCCCCACATCCGATGCGGGGGCGGCGCCGTCGTGTGACCAGCCGGTGTGGCCGGTGCGGCGGCCGGCCTCAGGCGGCCTTGCGCACGGTGATGCTCCAGCTGGCGTCGCCGGTGCGGTCGAAGTGCGTGACCTCGTGGCCGTCCTCGGCGGCCCACTGCGGCAGGCTCTCGGTGGCCTGGGTGCAGTCGAAGTCGATGCGGAGCTCGTCGCCGGGGGCGAGCTGCTCCATCGCGGCCCGGGCGTCGACCAGCGGGAAGGGGCAGACGTCGCCGGCGGTGTCGAGGGTGTAGGTGCTCACGGGTACCTCCTGGGGGGTCGGGATGTGGGTCGTGGATGTGGGGACGGCGCCCGGTCCTCAGTCGCCGACCTTGGTCAGCACCGGGGCGGGACGCGTGCGCTGCGGAGCGGGCTCCGCATCGGCGCCGGCGCCCTCGGCGGTGTCCACCGGCGTGAGGGTCGGCCGGGGCGAGCTGCCGGCCACGGCCTCGCGACCGTCGCGGGTGCGGATGAACCAGCGGACGCCCAGGCCGGCGCCGAGCAGCATGGCGCCCGTGGCGATCCAGCCCTCCCAGCTCAGCTGGGCGGTGGCGACCATGCCGTGGCCCACGGTGCAGCCGCCGGCCAGCGAGGCGCCCACACCCATCAGGACGCCGCCGCCGATGGCGCGCAGCGTGGTGGTGGAGTCGGGCACGCGCACCCGGAACTCGCCGCTGGCCAGGGCGGCAACGAGCGACCCGGCCAGGATGCCGAGCACCAGCATCACGCTCCAGTCGACCATCGTCAGGTCGCCCGTGGTCAGGTAGTTGCCCAGCTTGGCCGAGGGGGTGGTGATGCCCAGACTGCCCACCCGCCCGGCGGCGGTGCTCAGGGGCCAGGCGGCCAGCGCGATGCCGGCTACCACGGCGGCCGTGGCGAAGGGGTGCCACCGCTTCTCGGTGAGCAGGTGGGCCACGCCGGAGCGACGGGCGGGCAGGCCGGCGGTGCGGGGGCGCGCCGCATCGGCCCGCAGGTGGTGGCGCACGGCGAGGCCGACACCCACCGAGAGGACGCCGACAACCACCCAGGCCGGCAGGCCCAGACTGGCGTCGATGGTGGTGGCGCCCACCGTCTGGTCACGGGACCAGGTGGTGAACCCGGCCAGCGGGCCGTACTTCATGGCACCGGCGGACAGGGCGTAGAAGATGAGTGCGAACCAGCTGCCCACCAGGCCCTCGCCGGCCCGGTAGTAGGTGCCGGTGGCGCACCCGCCCGCGGCGATGATGCCGACGCCGAAGATCAGGCCACCGACCACGGCGGCGCCCAGCGGCAGGGGGTCGACAGGGGCGTTGACGACCCCGAGGGCCGAGAGGGCCGTGTAGCCGATGGCGTGCAGGGCGATGACGACGCCGAACGCCGTGAGCCAGCGGGTGGAGCCGCTGAGCCAGACGTCGCGGAAAGCGCCGGTGATGCAGAAGCGGCCCCGCTGCAGGACGAATCCGAGCAGGGCGCCGGTAACCAGACCGGTGAGGATCATGAGAGGACTCCGTGGGAGGGGACGACAGGACGCCGCAGTACATCACACGCCGTTTGGATGGTGCGAACTCGGCGTGATGCCGGCCCTCCTCAGACGTGGCCCCGGACCGTGGTGGGACGAGGGCGCAGCTCGCGGGCCGGGTGGCGCTCACTGGTACCGCGGACGCCCACCGCGTTGACGTACGCCAGGTGCCCACCGAGGTACCCGCCGACGCCCACGGCGCCGAGCCCCGCGGCCGAGAGGGCGAGTCCCAACGGGCGATTGCCGGCGCGGCGAGCCGCCAGCGAGCCGAGGTGCAGCGCGAGGCCGACCGCGTTCAACCCGGCGTGCGCCAGCCCCACCCGGGTGGCCGGGCCGTCGGTGCGCGACCAGTCGTGCGCGCCGGTCGCGGCCGCCGGGAAGTACCCGGCGATGCCGGTGAGCACCAGCAGGTCGGCGGCGTCCTCGGCCTCCGGGCAACGAGATCGCGGACGGGGACGGCGACGGCATCGAGCGCACGTTGCTGCTCGAGGGCGTGGACGGCGGCGGACAGGGGGTTCATCGTTCCTCCCGGGGGAAGGGCTGGGCACCGCGCGGACAGTCGTGCCGCCATGCGGAGGCGCGCACCGGACAGCCGTGCAAGGCTGGCGGCATGGACCACACCGTGCTGACTGACGCTGAGCAGGACCTCTGGACCACCTACCTCAACGACCACGCCACCGGGGCGACGGGCGCCCTGGAGCGCCTGGAGATGATGGCCGAGGAGTACACCGACCTCCCCCACCACGACGACCTGCAGACCCTCACCGGCCAGATCACGCAGGAGCGCGAGCGCCTGCTGGAGCTGATCAGCCAGCTGGGCGCCGAGCGCAGCGGCCTCAAGACGGCGCTGGCCGCGGCCGGCGAGAAGGTGGGGCGCCTCAAGCCCAACCAGCACCTCGGGAGCCGGTCCCCGCTGAGCCCGCTGCTGGAGGTGGAGCTGCTGCGTTCGGGCGTGGTGGGCAAGCTGTCCCTCTGGGAGACCCTGACCCTGCACGCCGACCGGCTGGGGCTCGACCGCGCGGAGTTCGAGGAGCTCACCGCTGCGGCCGCCCGGCAGGCCGAGACCCTGGGCACCATCCACGCCACCTGGGCCGCGAGTGCCTTCCCCGCCGAGGCCGCAGACCAGTCCGACTGAGCAGTCCGACCGCGCGGCCCGACTGAGCAGGCCGACGAGGCAGTACGGGCCCGCCCGGCCCGACCATGTGGGCCGGTGCCGCCGACTCAGGCGTCGGCCAGCGAGCGCACCACGCGCTGGAACAGCCCCGGCCAGGTGGTGCTCGCCCCCAACAGCGCCGACCGGGTGGGTCTCCGGGAGACCGCTCCCACCAAAGTTGCGGTCGCGATGCGGTGGGCCGCCGTCATCCGCGCCCACCGCCGCTCCCAGGCCGGGGCGTCCCCGGCCACGAGGCAGTCCACCAGCGCCGGGGCCTGCGCCAGCGCCAACGAGACGCCCTCCCCGGTGAGGGCGTCCACGTACCCCGCGGCGTCCCCCACCAGCAGCACGGGCCCGGCCACGCGCCGGGGGACGGCCTGCCACAGCGGCCCCGCACCGGCGACCGGGCCCCAGTCGGAGGCCGGGTGGGCGGCGAGGTGGCGTCCGAACTCCCCCAGCCGGGACAGGTGGTCGGCGAACGTGGCCCGCCGCGCGGAGAGCAGCGCCACCCCCAGTAGGTCGTCGGCCACCGGGGTCAGGTAGGCCTCGACGCCGTCCCCGAAGCGCACCTGCACCTGGCTGGTCCACGGCGCCGTGCGCAGGTGGGCCCGCAGCCCGTACCGGCGCGGCAGCACACGGGCGGGCACCGCCCCCGCCGGCCGTCGCGCCGGTGCGGCCACGAGCTCCCGGACCCCGGAGTGCAGGCCGTCGGCCCCCACCACCCACCGGTACCGCGCGCCGTCGAGGAGCACGTGGTCGGCCCGGACGTCGAGCTCGCGGGTGACGTCCAGGCGCCGGTGGGCGATGGTGAGCCCCGCGTCCTGGGCCGCTGCCCGCATCGCGGCGTGCAGGACGGTGCGCCGCACCCCGCGGCCGGGGCTCGCGAACGAGGCCTGCGCCCGCCGGCCCGCGGGGGTGACGTAGTCGATGCCGGTGAGCACGTGACCGGGCGGGTCCACCCCGAGCGCCTGCAACCGCTCCAGCCCGCCGGGCATGAGTCCCTCCCCGCACGCCTTGTCGACCACCCCCGGCCGCCGGTCGAGCACGTGCACCGACATCCCCACCCGGTGGGCGACCAGCGCCGTCGCGAGCCCGGCCGGACCGCCGCCGACCACGAGCAGGTCGGCCCCCGCGGCCCCCGCGGCGCCGGCGGGGCTCACGGGGTCACGCTCGCCAGCGCCGCCTCCTCCACCGCGATGCGGTGCCGCAGCAGGACGGCGTTGGCGAGGGTGAACACCCCCGCGGTCCACCGCGCCCCGCCGGCCAGCGGCAGGGCCGCCCCCTCGGCGACGACGGCCAGGTAGTTGGGGTGTGGGAGCCACCGGTACGGCCCGGAGGCCACCAGCTCGTGCCCGGGCACCACCACCACGCGCGTGTTCCAGTACGGGCCCAGGCTGCGGATGCACCACCAGCGCAGCGCTTGGCTCGCACCGACGACGAGGGCCGGGCCCGGGTGGAAGCGCCCCGCCACCAGCCGGTGCTCGAGCAGCGCGCCGGCCAACAGGCCCGAGTGGAGCGCCACCATCACCGGGTAGTGCCCGGCGCCGTGCTCGACACCGCCCCGCTCGCGGGCCCACGCACCGTGTCGGCGCGCGACCACCAGCTCCACCACCCGCTCGACGGCCACCGCGCCCAGCACGGCGGCGAAGGCCGGGTGGACGCGGCGTCCGCGCAGCCGGCTCATGCCGCCTCCTCGCACCGCAGCAGCACCAGCTCGGCGCAGAACCCCGGCCCCATCGCCAGCAGCAGGCCGTACTGGCCGGGGTCCGGTGGGCGCTCCGCGAGGGTCTTGCCCAGCACGTGCAGCACCGAGACGCTGGAGAGGTTGCCCACCTCGGCCAACGAGTCCCAGGTCAGGCCCAGCGCCTCGCGCGGCACCCCCAGGGCCCCCTGCATCGCCTCCAGCACCTTGGGGCCGCCCGGGTGGGCCACGTGGAAGGCGATGTCCTGCGGGGCCAGGCCGTGGTCGGCGAGGAAGGCCCGGACGTCGGCCCCGACGTTCTGCGTCACCAGGTCGGGCACCTCGGCGCCCAGCACGATGCCCAGGCCACCGTCGCCGACGTCCCACCCCATCGCGCGGTGGGTGTCCGGGTAGAGCCGGCTACGCGAGGCGACCACGGTGAGGTGGGGGGCGCGGGACGACAGGGCCGGGGACGACGGCGCAGGCACCGGCGCCGCCGCACGCCGCTCGGGCCCGGCCAGCACCACGGCGGCCGCCCCGTCACCGAACAGCCCGGAGGCAACCATGTTCGCGCGCGAGGCGTCGCCCTGCTGCACCGTGAGCGAGCACAGTTCCACGGCCAGCAGCACCGCCACCCCGTCGGGGCGCCCGGCCAGCAGGTCGTGCACGCGGGCGATACCGGCCGCGCCGGCCACGCACCCGAGGCCGAAGAGCGGCACCCGCACGACGTCCTCGCGGAAACCCACCTCGACGGCGATCCGCGCCTCCAGCGAGGGCACCGCGATGCCGGTGACGGTCGTGGAGACCACCACGTCCACCTCCGCGGCGTCGACCCCCGCCTGCGCCAGGGCACCGTTGACGGCCTCGACCGCCAGCCGGGGCGCGTGCTCCAGCCAGGCGTCGTTCGCGGTCCCGAACCCGTCCAACGCGCCATAGGCCTCGAGCGGCAGCACCAGCGAGCGCGTGTCCACCCCGGCGTTGGCGTGGATGCGGCGCAGGACCCGCTCCTCGCCGGCACTACCGCCCAGGAGCCCCGCGACGGCATCCGTCACCTCGGACTGGGGAGCGCTGTGGCCCCCCGGGACGACGTGGACAGCGAGGAGTCGCGAGGGGGCCGGCATGCAGCGAGCCTATGCCGCGCCTACGCTGCCGGCATGTCGACCTCCCCCCGCCCGTCCCTGCGCGTGGCCCGGGCGCTCGCGGCCTCCTGCCACCCCCTGCCGACGGTGATGGTGACGGGGCTGGGGACCGCGCTGGCCGTGGCCGCGGCACGGGAGGTCCGGCGCGGCGCCGGGGCGACGCTGCCCGCATCGGGCCCGGCGGTGGGTGTGGCGCGCGGCGCCCGTCTGACGGCGTGGTCGGTGGCCGTGGGGTCGGGGCAGCTCGTGATCGGCTGGGTCAACGACGCCCTCGATGCGGAGCGCGACGCCCGGGTGGGGCGCACCGACAAGCCCGTGGCGGCCGGCGCGGTCTCGGTGCCCACGGTGTGGGGGGCGGCCGGGTGCGCGGCGCTGATGAGCGCCCTGGCCGGGCGGTGGACGGGGTGGGGGCTGGCCGCATCACAGCTGGGCCTGGTGGTCGTGCCGGGGGTGGCGCACAGCCTGGGGGTCAAGCGGACGGTGCTGTCCCCGGTGCCGTGGGCGGTGGCCTTCGGGGCGCTGCCGGTGCTCGCCCACCGGGCGGGTGGGGGCGGGGGATTGCCGGCGCGGCCCGCCGTCGCGGGAGCGGCGCTGGGGGCGGCAGCGCACCTGGTGAACGCTGCGCGCGACGTGGAGGACGACGCCCTGACCGGCCAGGAGGGACTGCCGGCCCGGCTGGGAGTGGCCGCGAGCCACGGGGTGGCCGCCGGCCTGGTGGGCGTGGCGGCGGCGAGCGTGCGGGGGCCGATGCGGTGGTTCGTCGGCGCCGCGGCGGGGGCGGTCGCGCTGGTCGGCGTGCGCGCGGGCTGAGGGGCCGTGAGCCGCACCGGTTGTGAGGTGGATGGACAGGCCCCAGACTCGGGGGCATGGAGACCAACCGAGGGCAGTTCCAGTCCGGCGAGCACCTCACGAACGACCACGGTGCGCGCATCCCCGACACCGACCACACGCTGAAGGCGGGACGGCGCGGCCCGGCCCTGATCCAGGACCAGCACTTCCGGGAGAAGATCACCCACTTCGACCACGAGCGCATCCCGGAGCGCGCGGTCCACGCCCGCGGCGTGGGTGCACACGGCACCTTCCGTAGCAACGGCGCGGCCGCGGGGATCACCAGCGCAGGCTTCCTGCAGGCCGGCGCCGAGACCCCGGTGTTCACCCGCTTCTCCACGGTGCTCGGCTCGCGCGGCAGCGCGGACACCCCGCGCGACACCCGCGGCTTCGCGGTGAAGTTCTACACCGAGCAGGGCAACTACGACCTCGTGGGCAACAACATCCCGGTGTTCTTCATCCAGGACGCGATCAAGTTCCCCGACGTGGTGCACGCGGCCAAGCCGGAGCCCGACACCGAGATACCGCAGGCGCAGTCCGCCCACGACACCTTCTGGGACTTCGTCTCCACCCACACCGAGGCGCAGCACCACACCATCTGGAACATGTCCGACCGCGGCATCCCGCAGTCGCTGCGCACCATGGAGGGCTTCGGTGTGCACACCTTCCGCCTCATCAACGCCGAGGGTGAGACCACGCTCGTCAAGTTCCACTGGAAGCCCCGGGCCGGCGTGCACTCCACCCTGTGGCCCGAGGCCCAGAAGATCATGGGCGCCGACCCCGACTACCAGCGCAAGGACCTCTACACGGCGATCGATTCCGGCACCCCACCCGAGTGGGACCTCGGCGTGCAGGTGTTCCCGGACACCGACAGCGAGATGTTCGAGGGCATCGACCTGCTCGACCCCACGAAGCTCGTCCCCGAGGAGCTCGCTCCGGTGCAGGTCATCGGCACGATGACGCTGGACCGCAACGTGGACAACTTCTTCGCCGAGACCGAGCAGGTGGCCTTCTGCCCCAGCCACCTGGTGCCCGGCATCGACCACACCAACGACCCGCTGCTGCAGGGGCGTCTGTTCAGCTACCTGGACACCCAGATCTCCCGGCTGGGCGGGCCGAACTTCACCCAGCTGCCCATCAACCGGGCCCAGCAGTCCGAGGTGAACACCCACCACCGTGACGGCATGCACCAGATGACCGTCCACGAGGGCAAGGTGGCCTACGCGCCGCAGGGCCTGGTGGATCCCGCCGAGGTGCCGTGGCACCCCGGGCAGAAAAACTCCCCCGGCGCGGACAAGAGCGTCGACGACGTCCCCGGCGTGCTCATCGAGGTGCCCGTGGCCGTCGACGGCGGCAAGGAGCGCGAGAACCCGGGCACGAGCTTCGACGACCACTTCACCCAGACGCGCATGTTCTACCGCTCCCTGACGGCGGTCGAGCAGGCGCACGTCGCGGATGCCTACTCCTTCGAGCTGGGCATGTGCACCAAGCCCCACGTGGTGGACCGGCAGCTGGGCCACCTGGCCACCATCGACAGCGGGTTGGCCGCCACGGTCGCGGGCAACCTCGGTCGTCCGGTGCCCGAGGCGGACTCCTCGGTGACGGTCGAGGAGATGGACCCGAGCCCGGCGCTCGCCCAGGTGGGCGGCACCTGGCCGGTGGACAACCGCGTGGTGGGCCTGTTCGTCTGCGGCGAGTGCGACCTCGACGCGGTGACGGCGGCCAAGAAGGCCGTCGAGGACGCCGGCATGGTGCCGCAGCTGGTGGCCCCCGCCGGGGGTCCGCTCGGTGGGCGTGAGGACCTGATGGTGGACGTCACCGCCATCAACGCGGCCAGCATCATGTTCGACGCGATCCTGGTCGCCGACCACCCCGAGGACCTGCCGCGCAACCTGGCCGCGGTGGTGGGCGAGGCTTGGCACCACGGCAAGGCCGTCGGTGGATGGGGCGACGGCGCGGGCTTCGTCGCGCACGCCGTCCCCTCGGTCGATGCGGGTGTGGTGCAGGCCGACGCGCCGGACCAGGCCGTCTCGACCGTGGTGGAGCTGCTGAGCAAGCACCGCGTGTGGGACCGCCTGCTCCAGGCCCCGGAGAAGGACCTGCCCTGAGCGAGCCGAACGGGTCGTCGGGCGCACCGGACCTGACGCCCGACGAGCGGGCCCTGTTGGAGGAGACCTTCGACAGGGCCCGCTCGGGCGACGTCACACGGCTGGGTGAGCTGTTGGCGATGGGGGTGCCGGTGAACCTCACGAACGGTCGCGGCGACACCCTGCTGATGCTGGCGACCTACCACGGGCACACCGCGGCGGTGGAGTTGCTGCTGGGCCTGCGAGCGGACACGGCACGGGTCAACGATGCGGGGCAGACGCCGGTGGCCGCCGCGGTGTTCCGGCAGCGGGGGGACCTGGTGCGGGCGCTGGTGGGCGCCGGGGCGGACCCGGGGCACGGGCCGAAGAACGCGTGGGTGATCGCGGAGTACTTCGGGCTGGAGGAGATGACGGCGTTGCTGCGGGAGCTGTCCGAGGGCACCTGAGGGCGGGGAGCGGGGGTGCATGGGGACGGGGGTGCGATGGGCCCGGTCGGGCGCTTGTCCACAGGGTCGTGACGGTGGGGGGAGGTTGTCGGTAGGGTGTTCTATGGTGGGTACATCAGTTCGACGAGGTGTCGGACGCGTAGTGGTACATCGGACAGCCAGCAGGACCAGCGTGACCATCGAGGGGGTGGGGACATGCGGCGGGAGTCGTTCGGGACGGGGCAGGTGTCCCCGTCGGGTGGCCGGGGCGCCGCGGGGCGTTCCGCGGACGCGCTGGAGCGGGCGGAGCGGGACCTCGGCCACGCCGTCACGGCGGTGGAGGCGGTCCGCGCCGCGGAGGTGGCCCTGCTCGATGCGGTGGCCGGGGTCTACGAGCACACGGCGGCCCACCTGGAGCAGCGTCGCGAGGAGGGCGAGCCGGGTGTGTGGGAGGTGGCCGATGCCCCGGCGATCGTGGCCGACGAGGTCACGGCCGCCACGGGGGAGCTCCCGACGCAGGTGCGTTCCGTGGTGGACCTGGCGGCCAGCGACCCGCAGCGGATGGCCTGCGGCCGCGCAGCACTGGTCGAGGGGCGCGCGTCCTTGTCGCGGGTGCTGTCCTGGCACACCGGGACCCGTCACCTGCAGGTGGCGGACGCGGTGGCCATCGGCGAGGTGGTGCTCACCCGGGCGGCGGATGGTTCGCCCCGGTCGGCCGCCTCGTTCCGCGAGCTCCTGCGCCGGCGGGTGCGGAAGGTCGAGGCCGCCGACCGACAGGCCGCTCGGGCGAGGATGGCCGAGGCCCTGGCGGGGCGTGGTTCGTGGACCCGGCCCGGTGAGGAAGGGACCGGGGCGCTGACGGTGGTCGGTGAGGCCACCCGGGTGGCAGCCGCCTGGGGCCGGTTGGACGCGGCGGCCCGGCGAGCCAAGGCGGCCGGCGACCAGCGGACCCTCGCCCAGCTGCGCTCGGACCTGCACCTGGACCTGTTGCTTGTGGGCCACCTGCCCGGCACCTGTCCCGGCACTGCGAGCACCTCTGCGAGTGCCGGGTCGGATCACGCGACGCCGGGCAGCCGCACCGATGCCGGCCCCGCGGGGAGCGGGTTCTGCACCCAGCCGATCTTGCCGACGCAGACCACCCAGAACCCCACGGGTGCCGAGGCGCCTGCACCTCCGGTGTGCACGGCCTGCGGGACGGTCTCGAGCGACTGGTGGCCCCTTCCGCAGATCGGCGACCCGGTTCTTCCCCCGGCTCGGTGCACGGTGGTCGTGGGCCTGGACGTCCTGCTCGAGAACGCGACCGACGCCGACCGTGACCCGCCGGACAGCGGTTCGGGCACGAGCGATCCCCCGCCGGATGGCTCAGCGGGTACCGGACCGCCGGCCCACACACCGAGCGACACACCGAGTGACGCACTGGCCGAGCAAGCGCCCGCCCGTGGCGGCGGTGACGACCTGCGTGGCGGTGGCGGCGGCCTGCGCGGCGCAGCGCTGGGGTGGATGCCCGGGTTCGGGTACCTCGGCCCCGAGCACGTCCGTGCCGTAGCGACCCGCGAGGGCTCGGTGTGGCAGCGCCTGGTCGCCGACCCGGTCACCGGTCACGCCGTGGCGGTCTCGCCGCACACCTACCGACCGACGGCGTCGGTGGCCCGGTTCGTGAGGGCCCGTGACGGCGTCGCCCGTGACCCCGGCTCAGGCACCCCGGCCGACCAGTGCGAGCTCGACCACGTGGTGCCGTTCGAGGCCGGTGGCGCCACCACCCCGGACAACCTGCAGTGCCTCTCGCGCCGGGGTCACGCGCGCAAGACCCGCCGTCACTGGGAGGCGGTCATGGCCCCCGACGGCTCCGTCGAGTGGACCAGCCTCCTGGGCCAGCGGCAGACCACCCACCCCCACGACTACACCGACCAGTAGGCGCCACCCACGGCGGCGCCGGCCAGTCGTCGCCACCACCCACGACGGCGCCCACCAGTAGCCGGGCCCCGGGGGGCTCAACACCCGGCAGCGCCCCGTGCACCGGTGGTCTGCAGCACCCGGCATGTCGGTGCTCTGCGGCACCATCGCCTCCATGAGCAGCACCACCGTCAGGACGCACCCCAGAGCCCGCTTCGTCGCGCTGGGGGACTCGTTCTCCTCCGGCGCCGGCCTCGCCACCGCCGACGACCTGGGGCGTGCCCCCACGGCGTTCCCCGAGCTGGTGGCCCGCACCCTGGAGGGACTGCACCGCGACCACCTGGCCGCCCGTGGCGGGTGTCGGGTACAGCCCGTGCGTCCATGACGAGCGCCCGGCCCACCGAGTGCCAGTGGGCCGGGCGCGGTCACAGGTATCTCAGGAGTGCTTGGGCTTGCCCTGCGACGCCTTCACCTGGAAGGTCCCGGGCGCCTTGGCGTCCCACTTCTCGGTGTAGGCGCGCTCCCAGGTCGCCAGGAAGGGCGAGACCGCGCCGTGGGTCGGCTCGTCCCAACGCGTGTTCTGCAGCTCGAGCGTCAGCTCGGCGTCGCTCACCTCGACGGTGTCCATGCTCGGCTCGTGCGACCAGTACTCGTCGGCACCGATGGTGCCGATCCGCACCGCCAGCTGGTGACCGGCCTCGAGCGTCCACTCGGTGTCCTTCAACGCGATCTCGTGCTGCCCGCCGTCGACGGCCACCACCTGCTCGTCGAAGCGCACCGCCGTACCGTCGGGCGCCACGTCGAACAGCTGCACCGCCACACCGCCCTGGCCCTCGGCCTCGAAGGCCACCCGCGGCGTGCCGGTCACGCGCACGTCGCGCTTCACCGGCTTGGACCAGGTCACGTACCCGTACGCGTCCTCGGTGGTGCCGGGCCCACCCTTGCCCTTGCGCTGCCGAACCTCCGGGGCCACCGGGCCCTTCTGCGGCTGCAGCGACGCACCTCGCTCCATGTCGCCGACGGGACCCCGGCCCTTCGCGGCACCGTCCGCCGCCTCGATGCGGGGCGCCGCGCCCGCGGCCAGCGTCACCCCATCGGCGCCGTCGGCCACAGCGCCCCGTGCGGCGCCCGGCTCGCCCGCGCGGTCGTCGACGAACGACCCGTCCTCCAGGTCGACCGTGCGCGTGCTGTTCACCAGCGGCCACGCGTCCTGCGCGCGCCACGCACCGTTGCTGTCCTCGATGACGTAGGCCGGAAAGTCCTGCACCGGCTCGGTGTCCTTGAGGTGCTCGTCGTAGAAGCTGATCACCTCGGTGAACCAGCCCTCGCGGCCCATCTCCAACCGGCCGTCCTCGGTGCGGTCGTTGCCCCGCACGTGGTTCCACTGCCCCAGCCAGCCGCGCTGCTCACCACTGTGGTTGTCCAGGTACTTCCGCATGTCCTCGGGCTTGGTGTTCGTCTCGATGAAACCCTGCGTCACGAACAGCGGCACGTCCGAGCCCTCGGCCTGCGTGGCCAGGTCACGGGCCTTCCAGTACTCCGACTCCGGGTCCGCGATCAGCCCGTCCGCCGAGTTCTGCGCCGTGCACTCGGGGTGCGCCTTCTCGTAGTCAGCGTTGGCGCGGTAGCGCTCGTCGTCCCCCGCGTGGGCCGGCAGCGTCGCGATGCTGTTGTAGGCCCGCGGGGTGAACACGTTGTTCGGCCGCGGCACCCCGTTGCTGTAGAGGTAGTTGTGCATGTCCCACACCGGCTCCTGGGCCACCACGGCCTCCAGGCCCTCGGGCTCCAGGTTGTTGCCGACCAGGCCGGTGGAGGCGTCGTAGGACTTGCCGTACATCCCCACCTTCCCGGTGGACCACGGCTGGCCCGCCGCCCACTCGACCGCGGAGGCCACGTCGGCCTGCTCACCGGGACCCACCCAGTCCAGGCAGCCGGTGGACCCCCCGAAGCCGCGCAGGTCCACCATCACCACGGTGTACCCCTGGGCCATCAGGTCCGCCCCCTCGATGAGGTCCGTGAACCGCTGCGAGGGGCCCGCCACCGGGTGCCCGTCGTCCCCCGTCTGCCCGATGTGGCTGAAGTACGGCCCCACCGACAGGATCACCGGCGTCCGCGCGTCGGCCGGCAGGTGCGCCGGACGCAACACGTCGGCGTGCAGCTCCACCTCGTCACCGTTGTTCGACGGCAGCGAGGAGGGGAAGTACTCCTGCGTCCACACAGCACCCTCGGGCACCTGCGGGTTCTGCTCGTGGGTGATGCCCTCCTTCTCGGCGGCGGTAGCCGTGGCGGCGCGGCTCGCGGTGGTGGGTGCGTCGGAAGGCGCGGCGGTGGCGGTCGGGACCACCAGCATCAGGCTTCCGGCGAGGGCAATGGACAGGGAACGGCGGGTCGCTGCGCTCATGGTCGGACCCTAGGGAGGCGGGGGCCGGATGGACAGGGTCGCGGGCACTTCTTGACCAAGTCTTGGGACGCGCCCGGCCGACTCACCGCATCGCGTCGACGACCAGGCCCTCCGCGCGGTGCAGATACCCCTCCAGCAGGTCCGCGGCCGCGCCGAACTCCCCCGCTGCCACGTGCCCCACCACGCGCGCGTTCTCCTCCACGAAGGCCGAGTGCAGCCCGCCGGGGTCGGCCAAGGTGCGGAAGGCCAGCCGGGCGTGCGCCAGCAGGCCCTTCGCCGCCGCGGACAGCCACCGGCTCCCGGCGAGGTCCACCCACTGCTGGTGGACGGCCATGTTCAGGTCGCCCACCTCGCTCCAGCGCCCATCCGCCGCGGCCTCCCGGGCGCGGCCGACGAGCTGCTCCAAGACCACCACAGCCGGGTCGCCGCCGGCCGCCGGGCCGCCCCCCACCGCCAGGCCGGCGCCGGCCCGCTCGCGCAGCGCCCCGCACTCCACCACGCGGCGGGCGGTGTAGACGTCACGCACCTCGGCCACCCCGGGCGAGGAGACGAACACCCCGCGATGAGGGACGTGCACCACCAGCCCCTCGTCGGCCAGGATCCGGTACCCCTCCCGCAGCGTGTTGCGGGAGACGCCGCACACCTCCACCAGGGACTGCTCCACCAGCTGCTCGCCCGGCCCCAGGCGCCCGGCCGTGATCAGCCCACGCACCGTCCGCGCGCAGCGCTGCCCACCGAGTTCCGTTGTCACCGTGACATTGTGCACACCGGAACGGTGAAACCCCTGAATTCGGCTCACGGGCGTCCACGGCGGGCCTACGCTCGCGGGTCGTCCCCACCGCCGCACCGAAGAGGCCCCGTGTCCACAGCACCATCCACCCCCGCCGCCGACGCGAGCGCCGCCGAGTCCCCGGACTCCCCGCTGGCCCGCGGGCTGAGCACCCGGCACATCCGCTTCATCGCCCTGGGCACGGCGATCGGCACCGGCCTGTTCCTCGGCTCCGCGAGCGCCATCCAGCTCGCCGGGCCGGCCGTCCTGCTGGCCTACCTGGCCGCGGGGGCCGCCATCTACGTGGTGATGCGCGCGATGGCCGAGATGGTGCTGCGCACCCCGGACGCCTCCTCGTTCGTGGACTTCACCCAGCGCTACCTCGGCCGCACCTGGGGGTTCGTGATCGGCTGGATCTTCACCGCCGAGATGCTGCTGGTCGGCATCGCCGACGTCACCGCGCTGCGCATCTACCTGGGCTCGTGGTGGCCCGCGGTGCCGGGGTGGGCGTGGATGGTGGGCACCATCGCCCTGGTGCTGGGGCTCAACCTCGTGGCCGTCCGGCTGTTCGGGGAGACCGAGTTCTGGCTCACCCTGCTGAAGGTCGGCGCCATCGTCGCGATGGTGGTGCTCGGGGTGGGCCTGCTGGTCACCGGCGCGGGCCTGCCCACCGGCCAGCCGAGCGTCGCCCACCTGTGGGAGCACGGCGGGTTCGCCCCGCACGGCGCCTGGGGCATCCTGCTGTCGCTGACGGTCGTGGTCTTCGCCTTCGGCGGCATCGAGACCGTCGGCCTCACGGCGGCCGAGTCGCAGAACCCCCACCGCAGCATCCCCGACGCCATCAACACCGTCCCGTGGCGGATCCTGCTGTTCTACGTGGGCTCGGTGGGCGTCATGCTCACCCTCGCCCCGTGGACGGGCATCACCGGGGAGCAGTCGCCCTTCGTCCAGATCATCGATGCGGTGGGCCTCCCCGCCGCCGCCCACGTCCTGAACGCCGTAGTCATCATCGCGGCCTTCTCGGCGCTGAACGCCATCACCTTCGCCATCGGGCGCACGCTGTTCGGCCTGGCCGCGGCCGGGCACGCCCCGGCGGTCTTCGGGCGGGTCTCGGGGCGCGGAATCCCGGGGGCGGCGATCGTCACCGTGGGCGTGGCCCTGGTGATCGGGCTGGTCCTCAACCTGGTGGTGCCGGACCGGGTGTTCACCTTCGTGGCCTCCCTCGCGAGCTTCGCGACCGTGTTCGTGTGGCTGCTGATCCTCGCAGCCCACCACGGGCTGCGGCGGCGCATCGCCCGCGGCGCCCTGCGGCCCGGGGCGTTCGCCACGCCCGGCTGGCCCTGGGTGACCGCGCTCGCGGCCGCCTTCCTGGTGCTCGTGCTGGTGATGATGGCCTTCCTCCCCGAGGGCCGTGCCGCCCTGGCGGTGGGCGTGGTCACGACGGCGCTCCTGGCGGGGCTGGGGCACCTCTCGGCACACCGCCCGGACGGCTCGTCGGAGGGCCCGCCGGAGGGCGGCAGGTCAAGAAAGGGTCACGATCACCCCGAGCCCGTGTCGTGATTGTTGAACAATCACTAGCGTGAGAGGAGGCGCCGGACGCTCCCGGCCCGCGCCAGCCCCCTCCCGAGGAGAACCATGAGCACCTCCGCCCAGACCGACGCCCTGCCGCCGGGTGAGCCCGGCCCCCGCGACGGCGGCCCCACCGGCACCGGAGCCTCCCCCGGCCACCGCGCCTCCCGCGCCGCGCTGCTGGGCGCCATGTTCCTCATGGCCACCTCCTCGATCGGCCCGGGGTTCATCACCCAGACCACCCAGTTCACGGTGCAGCTCGGCGCGGCCTTCGCGTTCGCCATCCTGGTGTCGATCGTCCTCGACATCGCCCTGCAGCTGAACGTCTGGCGCGTCATCGGCGTCAGCGGTCGCCGCGCGCAGGAGCTCGCCAACGACGTCGCCCCCGGCCTCGGCTGGGTGCTCGCCGGGCTGCTGCTGGTCGGCGGCGTGGTCTTCAACATCGGCAACGTGGCCGGCGCCGGCATCGGCACCGAGGCCCTGGCCGGCATCGACCCGCGCTGGGGCGCGGCCCTGTCCGCCGTGCTGGCGATCGGCATCTTCCTCAGCCGCTGGGCCGGGTGGGCCATGGACCGCGTCGTGGTGGTCCTCGGCGCCCTGATGCTGGCGCTCACCCTGTACGTCGCGATCGTCTCCGACCCGCCGCTGGCCTCCGCTGCGCGCAACACCATCGCCCCGGAGATCATCGAGCCGCTCGCCATCACCACCCTGGTCGGCGGCACCATCGGCGGCTACATCATCTACGCCGGCGCCCACCGCCTCATCGATGCGGGACACACCGGCCCCGACCAGGTGGCCGCCATCTCCCGCACCTCGGTGCTGGCCATCATCGTCACCGGCGTCATGCGCACCCTGCTCTTCCTCGCCATCCTCGGCGTGGTCGTCTCCGGGGCGGACCTAACCGGTACCTCGCAGGCGGCCTCCGCCTTCCAGGCCGCGGCCGGCGACGTGGGCCTGCGGCTCTTCGGTGCCGTCTTCTGGGCGGCCGCGATCAGCTCGGTGGTGGGTTGCTCGTACACCACCGTGTCCTTCCTGACCTCCTCCACCCGCACCCCGGCACGCACCCGCAACCTGCTCACCGGCGGGTTCATCGGCCTGAGCCTCGTGCTCTTCCTGGTGCTCGGCAAGGCCCCCACCACGCTGCTGGTCTTCGCCGGCGCGTTCAACGGCATCCTGCTGCCCGTCGGCATCGGCGTGATGCTGTACGTCGGGTGGTTCCGCCGCGACCTGCTGCACGGCTACGACTACCCGAAGTGGCTGCTGGTGATCGGCAGCATCGCCTGGCTGCTGACGCTGTACCTGGCCGTCACCTCGGTGCGGCCGCTGATCGACCTGATGACCAGCTGAGAGGAGCACCATGAGCACCATCGACCTGAACGCCGACCTGGGCGAGGGCCTGGGCATGTGGCGGATGGGGGACGACGACGCCCTGCTGGGCGTGGTCACCAGCGCCAACGTGGCCACGGGGTTCCACGCCGGCGACCCCCTGATCATGCGCACCACCTGCGAGAAGGCCGCCTCCGAGGGCGTCACCGTCGGCGCCCACGTGGCCTACCGCGACCTGCACGGCTTCGGCCGCCGCGCCATGGACATCGCGCCCGACGAGCTGACCGCGGACGTGCTCTACCAGGTCTCCGCCCTGGAGGGCATCGCCCGGGCCGCCGGCACCGAGGTGGGCTACTGCAAGCCGCACGGCGGGCTGTACAACACCATCGCGAAGGACCCGGCGCAGGCCCGGGCGACCGCCGAGGCGCTGGCCGCGTTCCGGCCCGGCCTGGCCGTGCTCGGCCTGCCCGGCACCCCCTGGCAGGAGGCCGCCGAGGCCGCGGGGCTGCGCTTCGTGGCCGAGGCCTTCGCCGACCGTGCCTACACGCCCGAGGGCCAGCTGGTCTCCCGCCGCGAGCCGGGAGCGGTGCTGCACGACCCGGTGGCGATCACCGAGCGGTGCGTGGCGATGGCGACCGGTCACCCCATCGAGGACGTCGAGGGCAACCCGCTGCGCCTGACGCCGAGCTCGATCTGCGTGCACGGCGACACCCCCGGTGCGGTGGAGATCGCCCGCGCGGTGCGCCAAGGGCTCGAGGACGCCGGCGCCACCCTTCGGTCCTTCGCCTGATGCGCCTGCTGCCCAGCGGGACCCGCGCGGTGCTCGTGGAGCTCGACGACCTCACCGAGGCCCGGGCCTGGCACGCCGCGCTGGAGGCCGACCCACCGGCCGGCACGCTCGACCTCGTGCCCGCGGCTCGGACGGTGATGGTGGTCAGCGAGCCCGGGACGGACCTCGCCGCGGTGCGCTCCCACCTCGAGCGCGTGCAGGTCACCGGCGCCCCACCCGCCTCGGACGAGGTGGTCCGCATCCCGGTGGTCTACGACGGCGAGGACCTCGCCGACGTGGCCGAGCTGCTGGGGGTGGACACCGAGGAGGTGATGCGCCGCCACGGCGCCGAGGAGTGGGCCGTGGCCTTCGCCGGCTACGCCCCGGGGTTCGGGTACTGCGCCGGCACCCGCTTCGACTGGGACGTCCCGCGCCGCAGCGAGCCGCGCACGGCCGTCCCGGCGGGCTCGGTGGCACTGGCCGGGGAGTTCACCGGCGTCTACCCGCGGAAGGGTCCCGGGGGCTGGCAGCTCATCGGGCACACCGCCGAGCAGATGTTCGACCCGCACCGTGAGCCGGCGGCGCTGCTGCGCCCCGGGGTCCGCATCGTCTTCGAGGCGGTGGACGCATGAGCGCCCCCAACCGCCCGGGCCTGCTGGTCCACCGCGCCGGGCCCCTGACGACCGTGCAGGACCTGGGACGCCCCGGCATGGGCGGCACCGGCGTCAGCACCTCCGGCGCGGCCGACCGAGCCGCCCACACGCTGGCCAACCGCCTGGTCGGGAACGGCCCGGGTGCCGCAACGCTCGAGGTCACCCTCGGCGGCCTGGAGGTCGAGGCCGAGCGCGACCTCGTCGTGGCGCTGACCGGCGCGGTCCTGCCGGGCGCCCCCATGCACGGCACCGTGCGGCTGCGGGCCGGCGAGCGGATCGCGTGTGGTTCCCCCGCCACCGGGCTGCGCACCTACCTGGCCGTGCGTGGCGGCATCGCCACCGAGCCGGTGGTCGGCTCGCGCAGCACCGACCTGCTGTCGGGGCTGGGACCGCCCGTGGTGCAGGACGGCGACCGCCTCCCCATCGGGGACGACCACGCCCCCCGGGTGGACTACGGCGTCGACACCGCACCCAGCCCGGCACCGCCGTCGGGACCGGCGCACCTGCCCGTGGTGCCCGGCCCCCGTGCCGACTGGTTCGCGGCGAACGAGTGGGACCGCCTGACCTCCACCGACTGGACGGCCTCCAGCCGGTCCAACCGCATCGGGCTGCGCCTGGAGGGCCCGGGCATCGAACGCCTCGATGCGGGGGAGCTCGCCAGCGAGGGCATGGTCCGCGGCGCCGTGCAGGTGCCGCCCAGCGGGGAGCCGATCGTGTTCCTGGCCGACCACCCCGTCACCGGCGGGTACCCCGTCATCGCCTACGTCACCGACGAGGCGGTGGACCTCGCCGCGCAGGTGCAGCCCGGACAGGTGGTGCGCTTCCGCGGGTGAACCTACGGTGGTGCCACACCACCCACGCACCCGGAGGACCCATGGACATCTGCGCGATCATCCAGCGCCAGCACGACGAGCAGCGCACCCAGTTCGCCCAGCTCGAGGAGTGGGACCGCTCCGACACCGAGGGCCTGGGCGCCCTGTGGAAGCGCTTGGCGATCCTGCTGGAGACCCACGCCGAGGCCGAGGAGAAGTACTTCTACCCCCACCTGCTGACCCTCGGGACCGGCGGGGCCGATGCCGAGGACGCCGCGGAGGAGGTCGACGACGCCATCGACGACCACAACTCCATCCGCGAGGGCATCCGCCGGGCCGAGGCCGCCGAGGTGGGCTCGGACGAGTGGTGGACCGCCGTGGTGGACACCAACGTCGCCAACTCCACCCACATGGGTGAGGAGGAGCGCCAGGACCTCGCGGACTTCCGCCAGCAGGCCAGCATGCAGCTGCGCCACGACATCGCGGTGGAGTTCCTGCGCTACGGGGCGCTCAAGGCCGCCGAGGGCATCACCCCGCGTGACAAGGACCCCCAGGAGTACGTCGAGGAGAACTCCGGCGGCACCCCGAAGGACTCCGACCGTGCCGGGGACGCCCCGGAGCAGAGCCTGCAGGCCAGCGAGACGGAGGGCTGAGCGCCTCGGCCCTCGCGGTCGACCAGCCCGTTCAGACCGCGCGCTCCCAGGCAGCCACCGGCCCCGGCTCCACCACGAACAGCGGATGGGGCCGGGGCTTCTGGTCGCCAACCTGCGCCCACCACTCGGGGTTGCGCACGCGCACCTTGGTCGCGAGGTGCTCCCACTCCAGGTGCAGCTGGCCGTCGGTGAGCGGCATCCGCAGCGCAGGGTCAGGGCCCACGACGACGCGGGTCCGGTCGAAGGAGTACCCCCGCTCGTCGGCCTCGTCGGCCAGCCCGTGCAGCCAGGTGACCACCGCCTGCACCGGGTCGTCCATCGCACGGAAGCGCTCCAGCTGGGGGTGCTGGGTGTAGCCCTTCGTGAGGCCGCGCAACACCTTCTGGGCGAGCAGCCCCTCCCGCCATCCGGCCACCAAGGCGGCACGGTCCAGCTGGGCGGGGTGCACACTCCACAGACGCATGGGGTGAGGGTGTCACGGGGCACTAGGCTCGGCGCATGCAGCAGACCACCGAGTACCAGCCCGGCCTGACCATCCGCACCCTGCGTCTCGAGGCGCCCGTCGACCACGGCCTGGCCCGGCCTCCGGCGATCGGCCCGGACGCCCCGGCGGACGTGGCCCTGCCCGCAGACACGCTCGAGCTCTTCGCCCGCGTGGTCACCGGCACCGACGGGGCGGACAAGCCGTACCTGGTCTTCCTCCAGGGCGGCCCGGGCGGCGAGGCCCCGCGTCCCTCGCTCACCACCTCGAGCCCGTCGTGGCTGCGGCGGGCCCTGCAGGACTACCAGGTGGTGATGCTGGACCAGCGGGGAACGGGCCTGTCCACCCCCGTGGGCAGCACCCTGGGGCCGCGCCGCACCGCGCCCGGGCTGACCGGCGTCCTGGCCGGCACCACCCCCGCCCAGCAGGCCGCCTACCTGCAGCACTTCCGGGCGGACTCCATCGTCGCCGACTGCGAGCTGGTGCGGCAGGCCCTGGGCGCCGAGCAGTGGACCGTGCTGGGGCAGTCCTTCGGCGGGTTCACCTCCCTGCACTACCTGGCCACGCACCCGGAGTCCCTGGCCGGTGCGCTCATCACGGGGGGTCTGCCGCCGGTGGACCACACCATCGAGGAGGTCTACGGCACCACCTGGGAGCTGATGATCGGGAAGTCCGAGGAGCACCACCGCCGCTTCCCCGGCGACCGGGCCCGCCTCGCCGAGCTCACCGAGCGTGCCGCCGACGGCGAGATCGTCCTGCCGAACGGCGACGTCGTCTCCCCCGAGCGCTTCCGGACCGTCGGCCACGGGCTGGGCATGTCCTGGGGCTCCGAGCGGCTGCACCACCTGCTGGAGCGCGACCACACGTCATCGGCCTTCGCGGCCGACCTCGAGGGGATGCTGCCGTTCGGCGGTCGCAACCCCTTGTACTCGGTCCTGCACGAGTCCTCGATGGCGGACGGCGTCGCCACCCGCTGGGCGGCCGACCGCACGATCCCCGGTGCGGTCGCGGCGGACCCGGCCCTGCTGGGCGGGGAGCACCTGCACCGGTCGCTGTTCACCGAGGACAGCCTGTTGGCACCGTTCGCGGAGGCGGCCGACCTGCTGGCCGAGGTCGAGTGGGCGGAGCTCTACCCGGCCGAGGCGCTGCGCCGGGCTGACGTCCCGGTGGCCGCGGCGGTCTACAGCAACGACGCCTACGTCCCGCGCGACTTCTCGCTGGAGGCCGCCTCCCTCCTGCCGGACGCCCGCCTCTACGAGACGAGCGCCCACGAGCACAACGGCCTGGGGGCCGGCGACGACGTGCTGGATCACCTCATCGGGCTGCTGCAGGGCACCCGCTGGCGCTGACTCAGGGCTTCAGCACCACCTTGAGGCAGTTGTCCTGCTTCTTCTGGAAGACCTCGTACATCGCCGGTGCCTCCTCCAGGGAGACCCGGTGGGTGGCGAGCTGCTCCAGACCCAGCAGGTCCTCGCTGCGGTTCGCCACGTCGAACAGCTCCTGGGTCCACTGCTTCACGTGGCACTGACCCATGCGCATGGCGATGCCCTTGTCGAACATCGTCATCATCGGCATCGGGTCCACCATGCCGCCGTACACGCCAGAAACCGAGACGGTGCCGCCACGGCGGACGGCCTCGATGGAGGAGTGCAGGGCCGCGAGGCGGTCGATGCCGGCCTTCTCGATGGCGGGCCGACCGAGCGGGCCCGGGAGGTGGGCGACGGCCGAGATCGCCTTGTGGGCCACCGGGTTCCCGTGCGCCTCCATGCCCACGGCCTCGAGGACGGAGTCGGCGCCACGGCCACCGGTCATCTCCCGGATCGCCTCGCCCACCTTCTGCGGGTCGCGCCCGCCGCCGTCCACGTCGCGCAGGTCCAGCACCTCGGCGCCCCAGGCCTTCGCGGTCTCCAGGCGCTCGGGCACCAGGTCCACCCCGATCACGCGGGAGGCCTCCCCGAGCTTCAGCGCGGAGCGAACCGCGAGCTGACCCACCGGTCCCAAGCCCATCACGGCCAGCGTCCCACCATCGGGGACGTTCGCGTACTTCACGCCCTGCCAGGCGGTGGGCAGGATGTCCGAGAGGTAGAGGTAGCGCTCGTCAGCGCCCTCGTGGGGCACCTTGACGGGGCCGAACTGGGCCTGCGGCACACGGACGTACTCGGCCTGCCCGCCGGGCACGGCGCCGTAGAGGTCGGTGTACCCGAACAGCGAGGCACCCTTGCCCTGCTTCGTGTTCTGCGTGGTCTCGCACTGGGCGAACAGACCGCGGGAGCACATCCAGCAGTGGCCGCAGGAGATGTTGAAGGGCACCACGACGCGGTCGCCGACGGAGAGGTGGCCGGCGGCCTCGGGCCCGACCTCCTCCACGATGCCCATGAACTCGTGGCCCAGGACGTCGCCAGGGTGGAGGAACGCCCCCAGGACGGAGTAGAGGTGCAGGTCAGAGCCGCAGATCGCGGTCGAGGTAACGCGGACGATCGCGTCGGTGGGCTGCTGGATGGTGGGGTCCGGGACGTCCTCGACGCGGACGTCGGAGTTGCCCTGCCAGGTGAGTGCGCGCATGGTGCTGCTCCTGCCTCGGCCCGCCACGGGGCCGTCGGGTGGCGTGGTGACTGACCTCCACGCTAGGCCCGATGTGGGGTGCGGCGCGCGGTGAAAGCGTTTCGCTCTAGCGTGGGGGAATGGACATCACCCCGGCCGCTCCCCCCCGTCAACCGCTCGCCCTGGTCATGGGCGCCTCCCGCGGACTCGGCCTGCTCTGCGCCGCCGAGCTGCTGCAACACGGCCACCGCGTAGTCCTCAGCTCCCGCGACGAGGCCTCCTTGGCTGCCGCGCGCACCCAGTTGCTGGCCGAATACCCGGGCGCGCGGGTGGACGTCGCCCCCTGTGACATCTCCGACCGCCGGGCCGTGCAGGCGCTGGTGCAGCGCGTGGAGACCGAGCTCGCCCCCATCGAGGTCCTGCTGACCGTCGCCGGCATCATCCAGGTGGGCCCCGTGCAGGCGATGACCCTGGAGCACTTCGACCAGGCCGTCTCCACCATGCTGATGGGCCCGGTGAACCTGACCCTGCAGGTACTGCCCCACATGCGCGAGCGCGGCCGCGGCCGCATCGGCACCGTGACCAGCGTCGGCGGCAAGGTGGCCCCGCCGCACCTGCTGCCCTACTCCACGGCCAAGTTCGGTGCGGTCGGCTTCAGCGAGGGGCTCACCGCCGAGCTGGCCGGCACCGGCATCACGGCCACCACCATCGTCCCGGGCCTGATGCGCACCGGTTCGCACGACGCCGCGCAGTTCACCGGCGACGTGGCCCGCGAGTTCGCGTGGTTCGGCCCCTCGGCCTCCCTGCCCCTGCTGGCCATGGATGCCGAGCGTGCCGCCGAGCGGATGGTCCACGGCGTGCTCGAGGGGCACACCCACGTGATGCTGTCCCCGGTGACCCAGGTCGGCTCCCGGGTGCACGGCCTGGCGCCCTCGTTCACCACGCGGCTGATGGGGCTGGCCAACCGGGTGCTCCCAACCGCCCCGGCCGTGGACCCGCTGGGCCCCGGCACCACCGTGGAGGGCCGGGTGGCCCGCCAGGGCCTGACGGGTCGCGCCCGCCGGGTGGTGGACGCGCTCTCCACCCTCGGCGACCGCGCCGGGGAGCAGATAAACGAACGCGGCGCCTGAGCCTCAGGCCGGACCAGCACCGCGCGCGGCCCGGTCTGCAGCGGCTCCGGCTCGCGCGGCGGGCGCCCCGGCCTGCACGTGCGCCACCACCCACAGTTCGGTGACGGCGGCCAGGAAGTCCTCGTCCTGTCCGGCCGCGGCGGTCCCACCGTCTGCCTCCAGGCGCTCCCCGAGCTCCCGCAGCACCGCGTCCCAGCGCAGACCCACCCCGGCGGGGCCGAGCTCCTGCCAGGCCTCGTCGTCCGGCACCGCGTGCTGCACGGTCAGGACCGTCTGCCCCCCATCGAGACCGAGGTCGATCGCCACCCACCCGGTGCGACGGCCCTCCTCCCAGCGCCCCCGCCAGCTCGCGGGTTCCTCCACCTGCTCGGCCACCAGCTGGCGGACGCGCTCGGTCAGGACCTCGGTCAGGACGGGCCACACCGTCCGCGGGCGTCCCGGGAGCACCCGGGAGAGGGCCACCACGTGCCCGGCGGCGAGCGACTCCACCCGGCGGGTCACGGCATCGGCGTGCTGCACGGCATCCATGCGCACCATGGTGACGCACGCCTGCCTGACACACTCACCCCATGCCCCCGGTGAACCATGCGAACCCCGCGAACCCACTGTCCGACCTGCTCGCGCGGGTACACGACCGATTCCGCACCCACGACGAGGGCGAGGTGGCCGGGTACGTCGAGTCCACCGGCGGGGTCGACACCCGGGACTTCGGCCTGGCCATCACCACCGTCGACGGCCACACCTACTCCCACGGCGAGGCCGACCGCCTCTTCGCCATCCAGTCCATCTCCAAGGCGTTCACCTACGCCGTGGCCCTGACCGATGCGGGGTTCGATGCCGTGGACGCCGTGATCGACGTGGAGCCCTCCGGGGAGGCGTTCAACGAGATCTCGCTGCAGGAGGACACCGGCCGGCCCTCGAACGCGCTGATCAACGCTGGCGCCATCGCGTCGACCTCGCTGGTGTCCGGCAGCTCGAGCAACCCCTACGCCGGCACCCGGGGCACCCAACCCGATGACGGGGCGCACCAGAGCCCCGAGGGGTCGCGCCGCGAGCGGCTGGTGCGGGCCTTCTCCGCGATGGCGGGGCGTGACCTCACCGTCAACGAGCGGGTGCTGGACTTCGAGCGGGAGGACGGCGACCGCAACCTGGCCCTGGCCCACCTGATGCGGAGCTTCGACCTCATCAGCGAGGGGCCCGAGGAGATCGCCGACGACTACTTCGCCACCTGCGCCATCGAGGTGACCACCGAGGACCTGTCGATGATGGCGGCGCTCCTGGCCACCGGCGGCATCCACCCGGTCAGCGGCGAGCGCCTGCTCAGCGAGGACGTCGTCGAGCGCGTGCTGGGGGTCATGAGCACCTGCGGCATGTACGACGACGCCGGGGAGTGGATGGTGCGCGTGGGCCTGCCGGCCAAGTCCGGCGTCGGCGGCGGGATCGTGGCGGTGGTGCCCGGGCAGGCCGGGGTGGCCGTCTACTCGCCGCCGCTGGACCGCCACGGCAACTCCGAGCGGGGCGTGCTGGCGTGCGAGGCCCTCTCGCAGGAGTTGGACCTGCACCTCATGCACGGTGCACGCGTCACCCACTCCGCGGTCCGCGTGACCTACCCGGTGACCGCCGCCCCCAGCGGGGTGCGTCGCCGGCCGGCCGCCGAGGCCGTGTTGGCCGACCACGGTCACCGCGGGCGCGTCATCGAGGTGCAGGGGGACCTGACCTTCGGCGCCGCGGAGTCCGTGATGCGGGAGCTCGTCGGGCTGGACGAGGTGGACGGGGTGGTGGTGGACGTCCGGCGCGTCACGGAGGTGACCGACTTCGCCCGGGCCGGCCTCACCGAGCTCGCGACGGGATTCGACCACCAGGGCACGGTGATGGTGCTGGTGGACGACTCCGGCCGGGTGGCCGACGCCGACCGGGTGCGCGTCGTCTCCCGCCGCAAGGACGCCATCGAGCTGGTCGAGGAGCTGCTGCTGGAGCGCCACGGCGGGGACGAGCTCGACCGCTCCGAGGTGGAGGTGCAGGACGCCGGGGTGATGGCCACGCTGGACGACGCCGACACCGAGGCCCTCTTGGCGCGGATGGAGGCCCGGCAGTACGCCGCCGGGGAGGTCGTGATCACCGAGGGTGCGCGCTTCGCGGGGATCCACCTCATCACCAGCGGCACGGTGGAGACGACGGCCCGCGAGCCCGGGGCCGAGTCGCGCGACGAGGAGGACCCCACCGACCCGCGGGCCGACGACGACGTGGAGTTCCGGCGCCTGTCGGTGCTCGGACCGGGGCACAGCTTCGGCGAGTTCGGGCTGCTGGCGGACGGGCGCCACGCCACGACGGTGACGGCCCGGGAGGAGCTGCACACCTGGGTGCTGACCCCCCAGGTGCTCACCCGGCTGGAGACCGAGGATCCGTCCCTGGCACTGCGACTGTGGCAGGCCATCAGCCGCGATGCGTACACCCGCATCCGCTCGCAGATGGACGAGATCGCCGCCAGGGGGGCCGACAGACGGTAGATTCGTTGCCCGAGAGCCACGCACGCTGACCACGAGGCCGCGGCCCACCGGACCCGCCGGTGACCGACCGCGACCGACTGAGGAGATGTCATGACCCGCCGTCCTGCCGCCCGTACCCTGCTCGCCGTCGCCGCCGCCGCGACCTTGGGCCTCACCGCCTGTGGCGGTGACGACTCCGAGGGTGAGGAGAGCACCTCCCAGTCCTCGAGCGAGTCCTCCGAGGAGTCCGAGTCCAGCGAGGACGAGGAGTCCAGCGAGGAGACCGAGTCCAGCGAGGGCGAGGAGAGCCCGTCCGAGGAGCCCACCTCGGAGGAGCCCAGCGAGTCCGCGCCCGTGGAGAGCCCCTCCACTGACGCCAGCGCCCCGGCCCTCGACCCGTCGGCCCCGCCCGCCGACCCGAGCGCCCCCGTCGTCGACCCGTCGGCCCCCTCCACACCGGCCACCGACCCCAGCGAGGGCACCGGCCTCGACCAGGCCCTCGCGGCCGAGCTCGAGCCGATGGTGCTGACCGCCGCCGCCGTGCCCGGTGGCACCGGCCAGGGCCAGACCCAGTTCATCCCCGAGGCCCAGGGCCAGCCGCTGCACATGACGCTCACGGGCCTGGAGGCCACCGGCGCGTGCAAGACGGCCGTGGACACCCTCAACAGCGGTGAGCGTCTGCCCTCCGGCAGCCAGTTCACCATCACCCAGCTCGCCTCCGGCGCCCAGGTGCAGGTCGGTGTCGTGAAGATCGACGGCGCCGAGCAGGTCGCCAAGGACGTCGCCGCCATCTCCTCCGCCTGCAACACCATCGAGGGCCCCGGCGGATCGGCCTCCGTCACCTCGCTGCCGAGCAACAACGGCTACGTCATGGGCCTGCAGAACGACGGCCAGACCGCTGGTGGCTTCTCGATGGGCGTGGACGCCGTGGGTCCGGAGCACGCCGCCGTGGTCCTGGCCGTCTCGCAGCAGGGCGAGCTGAACGCCTCCGAGGTCGGCGCCGTCATGGACGCCCAGGTGCAGAAGGCCACCTCGGCCGCCCCGCAGGGCTGAGCACCCCTCCCGCCGGCCCGGCCGGCAGCCGTCAGGCCCGTTCCCTCGCGGAGCGGGCCTGTTCGGTCATGAGCGGGCCGGCTTGCGGCGCACGTAGACCTGCTTGCGCACCCGCGCGACCACGGTCCCGTCGTCCTGCACCAGGTCCACCTCGAACCAGCGCAGGTGCTTGGCGTTCCCCGCGGTGGCGGCGCGCACCTCATTGAGGGTGGCCTCGTCCAGGTGGAAGCGGGCGGTCACGTCCTCGCGGCCGGGGCGCAGGTGGTCGATCTCCCCGCGGGTGTCCCACACGGCGAACTCGGGCCCCAGGGTGCGCTGCAGCATCATCATCCAGAAGGGGTCGGTCATGGAGTACATGGACGCCCCGTAGAGGGTGCCCACGTAGTTCGTCGACCACGGGCGCCGCCTGAGGCGCACCCGGACGTCGCGGAAGTCGGGCGAGACCTCCTCGATGCGGATCGACGCCGCCAGGAAGGGGGGCCACAGGTTCATCACGTGGCGCACCACCTGGGCATTGCCCATGAGCTGGTCCAGGTCGTGCCAGGTGGGCAGGGCGGGGCGGCGCGGGCTCCTGCGGGCAGGGGTGGTACGAGGCATGCCGGGATCCTAACGACGACGCTCGTGCCTCTCATCCTGCAGTTCCCTCCCCCCACGACGGGCTCTGTCCACAGGCCGTCTTTTCCTCCGCCGGTTGGCCTCCCGTCCTCCACAGATCGGCCCGGGGGATGACGCCGCCGACGGTGACCGGGGGCAATACTCATCTGCAGATGCACGGACGTCCCCTCGGGGCACAGCCTGCTCGTGGGCCTCGCGCCCACCGGGACGCGTCGGTGTCGCCCCGGGGTCTTGGAGGGGGATCCCGCGACGGCACCGACCGCCCGGACCACCTCCTCACCCCATCGGTCCCTGCGGACGGGCACCTGGAGCCAGTTCCCCGACACCACTGCCCCGAACCCACCACCTGCGCTACAATTGGTGACACATCATATACTGGAGGAGGTCGGCATGCCCGCCGTGACCGCTGAGAACATCCTGGAGCTGGCCCGGGTGCAGCCGCACCCCGAGAGCCGGCCCCGCGCCGTGAAGTCCGTGAGCACCGCCCCCCAAGGCCACGAGGGCGAGGGCTTCCCCGTCCGTCGCGCCTTCGCCGGGGTGGACCTGCGCGACCTCGACCCCTTCATCCACATGGACCAGATGGGTGAGGTGGAGTACGCACCGCTGGAGCCCCGCGGCACCGACTGGCACCCGCACCGTGGCTTCGAGACCGTCACCTACATCATCGATGGCTCCTTCCTGCACGAGGACACCCACGGCGGCGGTGGCGCCATCACCGACGGCGACACCCAGTGGATGACCGCCGGCTCGGGGCTGCTCCACATCGAGGCCCCGCCGGAGAAGCTCGTGATGGACGGCGGGCTCTTCCACGGCCTGCAGCTCTGGGTGAACTTGCCGGGGCACCTAAAGATGACCGACCCGCGCTACCAGGACATCCAGTCCGGCGACGTCCAGCTGCTCTCCAGCGAGGACGGCGGCGCACTGGTCCGCGTCATCGCCGGTGAGGTGGACGGGCACCAGGGCCCAGGCATCACCCACACGCCCATCAGCATCGTCCACGCCACCGTGTCCCCGGGTGCGCAGCTGCGCCTGCCCTGGAACCCGGGGTACAACGCCCTGGTCTACGTGCTCTCCGGCGAGGGGACGATCGGCGCCGAGGGCCGTCCGCTGCGCACCGGGCAGCTCGCCGTGCTGCGCGACGGGGACCACATCGAGGTCCGCGCCGACCAGCAGCAGGACGCCCGCCACGCCCAGGGGATAGACCTCTACATCCTCGGCGGGCAGGCGATCAACGAGCCGGTGATGGCCTACGGGCCGTTCGTGATGAACACCCGCGCCCAGCTGGTCACCGCCTTCGAGGACTTCCAGGCCGGGCGCCTGGGAATCATCCCCAACAGCCCCCGGGTGAAGGCCGCCTCGCAGATCGTCAAGGACGCGATCGACCGCGGCGAGGCCGCCCCGGGTCACCACCTGCTGTGAGGTTCCCGCTCACCGCATCGGCACCGAGGCGGTGAGCCCACGACGGCGACGAGCACGCCCCCTACGCTGGGGGCGGGCACGATGCGGTCACCCCCCTGGCGGTGGGCCTGACGGTGATGCCGGTCATCCGCCGCCCCGCCGACGACCTGCGCGCCCGGGAGGCCGCTCGCGCCGACTGAGCCGAGGGAGTCGAGGGGAGCCGCCGTTCACGCGCTCTTCACCCCCGCTCCACAGGACGGACCGGTCCCGGCCACCGGGAGGTCGAGCGGGGGCGGCACGCTGGCCGCGTCATCCGCAGTCCACCCCCATGGCCCGCGCCCCGGAACCGACCCAGGAGTGCCCCGTGAGCGACACCACCCCCGCACCGTCCGGATCCACCGCCGAGCAGCCGACCACCGCCACCGGGTCCGACCGCTGGTGGCACCTGGCCTTCGGCCTCCTGCTGGCCGCCACCGCCGTCACCTTCACCCTGTGGGCGATGGGCCAGATCGAGAGCACCACCCATCACGTGGTGCTCGTGGTCACCATCGTGTTCGGCCTGTTCATGGCCTTCAACATCGGCGGCAACGACGTCGCGAACTCGTTCGGCACCTCGGTCGGCGCCGGCACGCTGAGCATGAAGCAGGCCCTCATGGTGGCCGCCGTGTTCGAGGTCGGCGGGGCGGTCCTCGCCGGAGGTGAGGTCACCGACACGGTGCGCAGCGGCATCGTGGACCTCGACGGGCTGACGCTGGCGCCGATGGACTTCGCGTTCATCATGATGTCGGCCCTGCTCGGTGCGGCCCTGTGGCTGCTCATCGCCACCCAGATGGGGTGGCCGGTGTCCACCACGCACTCGATCATCGGCGGCATCGTCGGGGCGGCGGTCACCCTAGGTCTGGTCACCGGCACCGGCGGGTGGGAGATGGTCCAGTGGGGTGAGATCGGGCAGATCGCGATCTCCTGGGTGCTCTCGCCGGTCCTCGGTGGCCTGGTGGCCTTCCTCCTGTTCGGCTGGATCAAGCACGGCATCCTGGTCTACAACGAGGAGGCCGACGCCCGCCTGCGCCAGATCAAGCGGGAGCGCATCGACCTGCGGACCCGTCACAAGGCGGCCTTCGAGCGCCTCGACGAGCTGCAGCAGCTCTCGTACACCAACGCCATGGCGCGCGATGCCGTGGTGATCGCCGACGAGGACTTCGACCGTGACGAGCTGGAGTCCGACTACTACCGCGAGCTGTACGCCATCCAGGACCAGACCGACGACGTCGCCGCCCACAAGGCGCTGGAGACCTGGGTGCCGCTCCTGGCCGCCTTCGGCTCGGTGGTCATCACCGCGATGCTGCTGTTCAAGGGGCTCAAGAACCTGCACCTGAACATCGACGGGGTGGGCAACTTCCTCATCATGGGCATGGTCGGCGCCGCGGTGTGGGTGGCCGTGTTCATCTTCGCCAAGAGCCTCAAGCGCCAGACCCTGAGCCGCTCGACCTTCGTGCTGTTCAGCTGGATGCAGGTGTTCACCGCGTGCGCGTTCGCCTTCAGCCACGGCTCCAACGACATCGCCAACGCGGTCGGCCCGTTCGCCGCGGTGTTCGACGTGCTGAGGACCGAGGAGATCGGTGACGAGGCGGCGGTGCCCGGCCCGCTGATGCTGGCCGCGGGCGTGGCGCTGGTGGCGGGCCTGTGGTTCATCGGCCGGCGCGTCATCACCACCGTCGGCAGCGGCCTGACGGCCATGCACCCGGCCAACGGGTTCGCCGCCGAGCTGTCCGCGGCCGGGGTGGTCATGATCGCGACGCTCCTGGGGCTGCCGGTGTCCTCCACGCACATCCTCATCGGCGCGGTGCTGGGCGTGGGCCTGGTGAACAAGGCCGCCAACTGGAAGCTGATGCGGCCGATCGCCCTGGCGTGGGTGATCACCCTGCCGGCGGCCGCCGGCATCGGTGCCCTCACCCTGGTGGTGCTGCGGGCGATCTTCGGCTGACGGCCCGCCCGCGGTGGGTGGATCATGGGTCGCATGACCCCGACGGCACCCACCGACCTGCAACGGCGCTGCTGGGCGGTGCTCGCCGGGGTGGCCCTGACCGGGGCACTGGCCTCGATGGGGCTCGCCACCCTCGGGCTGTACCCCGAGACCCGGGACCAGCCCTCGGCGCTCGGTGGGCACCCTGCCGGGTGGGCCGGGGTCCTGCCCCGGGCGGTCGACGCCCTGGCGTACTTCACCCACTGGTCCAACCTCGTCGTGGCGGTGACTGCCTGGCGGGTGGCCCGGGGTGGTCGGCCCGCGGCGTGGGAGCGGGTGCTGGTGCTGGACGCGCTGTTGATGATCAGCATCACCGCGCTGGTGTACGCCGTCGTGCTGGCCCCCACCGCGCAGGTGACCGGGTGGGAGCACGTCACCAACCCGTGGGTGCACGTGGTGACGCCGGTGGCGACCGTGCTGCTGTGGCTGGCCCTGGGGCCCCGCGGGTGGCTCACCTGGTGGGCGGTGCCGGCGGCGCTGCTGCTGCCCCTGACCTGGGTGGTCCTCACCCTGGCGCGGGGGGCCGTGGTCGACCAGTACCCCTACGGGTTCGTCGACGTGGTGCAGCTGGGGCTGGGTCGGGTGTTGGTCAACGTCGCCGCGATCGTTGGCCTGGGGGTGGTGGTGGCCGCGCTCTACCGGCTGGTGGACGGCCTGCTGGAGCCCGGCCGCTCACACGACAGAGCCCCCGACCCGGGAGACCCGGATCGGGGGTTCTGGTGACACCGTGGACGTCTGACGTCCTGCGGTGCGCGAGGGGGGAGTTGAACCCCCACGCCCTCTCGGGCACACGGACCTGAACCGTGCGCGTCTGCCTATTCCGCCACTCGCGCGCAGTGCCCGGTCAACTGGTCGAGCCCCTCGAGGAGGTGCTGCGATCAACCGATCGAACGACGGCAAACAGTACCAGAGGTTCGGCCGGTGTGCGAACCACCCGCTCACGGCACCGGCCTGCACCGCCGGGAGGACCTCCGATGCCGCGTGTCCGCCCTCGGTCCCCGGCAACGATGGCGCCCGGACAGTACGATCGCCTCAGGATCGGCCTGCCCGCCGATCCGCCGTGGAACCACCGCGTGGCGCGCACGCCGCAGCAGATCTGCCGCAGGGAGGCACACATGGGCTTGCTGGATCGCTTCGAGTCAGGGACGGAGCGCGTCTTCACGGCGCCCTTCGCCCGGCTGTTCAAGCGCGAACAACTGCAGCCCGTCGAGATCGGTGCGGCCATCCGCAAGGCCATGGACTCGCGGGCCGCGGTGGTGAACCGCCACCGCACCATCGTGCCGAACGTGTTCACCATCGAGCTGTCCGACGACGACTTCGACCGCCTCATCGCGTTCGACGAGGCCATCACCGACGAGCTCATCGCGGACGCCCAGGAGTACGTCACCCAGCAGCGGTACACCCCCGGTGGCCCCCTGCAGATCGAGCTCGTGGCCGACCCGGACCTGCAGCCGGGCATCTACAAGCTCCATCACGCCACCGTGCGCAACCCCGCCACCCTGGACGAGCGCGGCGACATCGACGCCTGGGGCGCCACGCACGAGCGCTTCGACGACGCGATCGACCGCCACACCAGCGGCCACCGCATCCCGTCCGACGCCCAGTACCTCGGGGAGGTCGACGAGGAGGCCATCGCCGCCGCCGACGCGTCGCGTTCCGCCGGTGCGCAGGACCACGACGCCGCGGAGCCCCAGCAGGACGAGCTCAGCCCCCGCGAGGAGCGCCGTCGGGCCAAGGAGGAGCGCCGCGCGGCCGAGGAGGCCGAGCGCGAGCGTCGCGCTGTCGAGGAGGCCGAGCGCGAGCGCCGCGCTGTCGAGGCCGCCGAGCAGGCAGACCGGGCACGCCGCGAGCAGGCCGAGGAGCAGGCCCTGGCCCACCAGGCCGGCACCCAGGAGTACAACCGCGAGGCCGCGATCGAGCAGCAGCGCGAGGGGATCCGCCAGGCCGAGCGCGCCCAGCGGGAGCGTGCCGCCACCGAGCAGGCCACCGCCGCCGAGGCCGCCCCGGCCCGGTCCACCCGGTCCGTGGAGCGCCCGTGGGTGGAGGTGGACGGCACCCGCCACCCGCTGACGGCCGAGACCACCCTCGTGGGCCGCGACGTCAGCTGCGACATCACCGTCAGCGACCCCGGCATCTCCCGTCGTCACGTGGAGCTGCGCACCGAGACCGCCGGCGGCCGCACCCAGGTCTCCATCCGCGACCTGGGGTCCACCAACGGCACGTTCGTGGGCGGTGAGCAGATCCGCAACGCCCGCCTCGCCGACGGTGAGTCCTTCACCATGGGCCGCACCACCCTGACGGTGCGGCTCGGAAGCGCCCCGTGAGTGAGCTGACGGTCGCCGTACTGCGCCTGGCCCTGCTGGCCCTGCTGTGGCTGTTCATCCTGGCCGTGGTGAAGGTGCTCCACAGTGACCTCTACGGCGCCCGCGTCGTCACCCGTCGCAGCCACCGCGCCACCCACCGCACGCCCATGCCCGACGAGTCGAGCCCGTCCCGCCCCGGGCGGCAGAACGCACCCGCCGAGCCCCGGCGCCTCGTCGTCGTCCACGGGCCGATGCGGGGTGCCTCCCTGTCCCTGACCACCTCGCCGGTCGTGATCGGCCGGAACCCGGAGGCCAGCCTGTCCGTCGACGACGACAGCATGTCCGGAGCGCACGCCCGCGTGAGCCCCGACGCCCACGGGTGGGTGATCGAGGACCTCGGGTCCACCAACGGCACCTGGGTGGACGACGAACGCCTGCGGGGGGTCGTCCCGCTCGTCGCGGGCACCCGCATCCGCGTGGGCCAGACCCTGATCGAAGCGAGGCGATGAGTATGTTCGACCTGCACTTCGCAGCCCGCTCCGACGTGGGCCTGGGCTCCAAGACCCGCAACGAGGACTCGGCCTACGCGGGCCCCAACCTGCTGCTGCTCTGCGACGGGATGGGGGGACACGCGGGGGGCGACACCGCATCGGCCATCGCGGTGCACCACCTGTCGGACCTGGACCACGACGTCCACCGCGCCGACGAGGCCGGGGAGCGCCTGCTGCACGAGGTCGCGGCCGCGAACGCCAAGCTGCGCGCCTTCCAGGCCGAGCACCCCGAGACCGAGGGGATGGGCACCACCTGCATCGCGATGGTGCGCTGCGCGAGCTCGCTGGCGATCGCCCACATCGGGGACTCCCGTGCCTACCGCATGCAGGGCGGCGTGCTCTCGCAGATCACGCACGACCACTCGTTCCTGCAACTGCTCATCGACGAGGGGCACCTCACCGAGGAGGAGGCCTGGGGGCACCCGCAGCGCTCCCTCATCACGCGCGTGCTGTCCGGACGCCCCGAGGACGAGCCCGACCACGGGGTCATGCCGTTGGTGCAGGGCGACCGCTACCTGCTGTGCTCCGACGGCCTGAGCGACTACGTCCGCGACGAGACGATCGCGCAGATCCTGCGCGAGACCCCCACCCCGGACGAGACGGCCCAGGCCCTCATCGACGTCGCCCGACGGGCCGGCACCCGCGACAACGTCACTGTCGTGGTGGCCGATGTGGTGAAGCCCGGCGTGGCGCCGCAGAGGGCGCCGCAGACGGTGGGTGCCGCCGCCGACCTGCGCTCCGGCCACGAGGGCGACCACGGGGACGGGCACGCGACCGAGCGCCCCGCCTTCCAGGAGCCGCAGACCCAGGACGCGCCGACCCAGACCGTCCCCGTGGCCGCCGACGGCTCAGTGACCTTGAACGGCCAGCACCTCATGATCGGCCAGCGGGCCTTCGAGCCGCGGCACATCAGCCGGGAGAACCTCGCGGGCAGCACCCGTTTCCACCTCGGGGGCGATGGTGAGCAGGCCACTGAGGGTGAGGTCATCGAGATCCGGGGCTACGGTCACGGCGACCGTCCGGAGCGCCCTGCCCGGCCGGAGAAGGGTTCCCACCCGGTGGGTCGCGTCATCGCCTGGGTGGTGGGTGTCCTGGCGACCCTCGCGCTGCTCGTGGGCGGTCTGTGGTGGTGGGGCGACAGCAACTACTTCGTGGGCGAGCGCGACGGCCAGGTGCAGATCCGCCGTGGCTTCGACGTGAACCTGCTGGGCCAGGAGCTCTCCGCCCTGGAGGAGCAGACCGACCTCGCGGTCGACGACCTGCCCGGCTTCTACGCCGACAGCGTGCGCGACGCGATCCCCGCCGACGACATGGACGACGCCCGGCAGACCGTCACCGACCTGCGGGAGCGGGCGGAGCGGCGCCGCCAGGAGGATTCCGGCCCCGAGCCCAGCGGGTCGAGCGGGTCGAGCGGGTCGAGCGGCACCAGTAGCTCGTCGAGCCCGAGCAGCTCGTCGACCTCCGGGAGCGCCAGCCCGTCCCCGTCGCCCTCGCCCACCTCGGGAGGGTCGTCCTCGTGACCCCCAGGCGTGACCGGTCAGCCGCGAGCACCGTGCCCGTGCCGGCGCAGGAGAGCTGGTTGGCCCCCCGCAACGGGCGGTGGATGGAGCTGTTGCTGCTGGCCTTCGCCATCGGCATCACCGCGCTGGCCTACCTGCTCGTCGGCCTGGGGACCTCCCGGACCGTCCCAGCGAACGTGCTCACCCTCGCGGGCGGCATGGCCGTCATCGCCCTGGTCTTCCACGTCGTGCTGTGGTGGCGCGCCCGCTACGCCGACCCGGTGATCCTGCCGGTGGTCACGCTGCTCAACGGCCTGGGACTGGTGATGCTGCACCGGCTGGACATCGCCGAGGACCGCGGCCTGGCCAGCGGCGTCGCCAGCCGCCAGCTCATGTGGACCGCGCTGGCCGTCGTCGTGGCCATGGGCGTGCTGGTGCTGCTCACGGACCACCGCTGGCTGCGCCGCGTCACCTGGACCTGCGCCGCGCTGGGCTTCCTGCTCCTGCTGAGCCCGCTGGTGCCCGGCCTGGGGGTCTCGAACTACGGGTCGCGCATCTGGATCCGCGTGGGCCCCATGAGCTTCCAGCCGGGCGAGGTCGCCAAGATCCTGCTGACCATCTTCTTCGCCGGGTACCTCGTGGGTGCCCGGGACGCCCTGTCGCTCACCGGCCCCCGCTTCTTGGGCCTGCAGTTCCCCCGCTTCCGCGACCTCGGGCCGATCATGCTGGTGTGGGTCCTGAGCATCCTGATCCTCGTCTTCGAGAAGGACCTGGGCTCCTCCCTGCTGTTCTTCGGCCTGTTCGTCGCGATGTTGTACGTCGCCACCGAGCGCCTCTCGTGGATCGTGCTGGGCCTGGGCATGTTCGCCGGAGGGGCGTTCGTCGCCTGGCGCCTGTTCGCCCACGTGCAACAGCGCGTGACGATGTGGCTCGACCCCTTCAGCCGTGAGGCCCTGGCCGTCAGCGACCAGGTGCCGCTGGGGCTGATGGGCATGGCCAACGGCGGCATCCTCGGCACCGGGCTGGGCCAGGGCCGCCCGGACCTCACCTACTTCGCCGAGAGCGACTTCATCGTGCCGGCCTTCGCCGAGGAGCTCGGCCTGGTGGGCTTCATGGCCATGCTCGTGCTCTACGGGATCCTCGTGCAGCGGGGGCTGCGCATCGCGCTCGGCGCCCGCGACGGGTTCGGCACCCTGCTGGCTGCCGGCCTCGCCTTCGCCATCGCGCTCCAGGTGTTCGTGGTGGTCGGCGGCGTGACCCGGGTGATCCCGCTGACCGGCCTGACCACCCCCTTCCTCTCCGCCGGCGGGTCCTCGCTGCTGGCCAACTGGACGATCGTGGCCCTTCTGCTGCGCCTGTCCCACGACGCGCGCTCCCCCATCCCGCTGGGCGACCCCACCCCCGAGCCCGCCGACGGACCGGCGGCCCGCGCAGCGGCCCTCGAGCGCAGCACCCAGGGGGTGCCGGCATGAACCCCCCGATCCGACGCCTGGCCTGGCTGATCGCCCTGCTGTTCGCTGCCCTACTGGTGGCCGGCAGCTGGATCCAGGTGGTCGACGCCCAGGACCTGCGGGAGCGGCCCGGCAACCGGCGCACGCTGCTGAACGAGTTCGGTCGCGAGCGCGGCCAGATCCTGGTGGACGGCGAGGCCGTGGCCACCAGCGTCCCCTCGGAGGGTCGGGTCCCGTGGCGTCGCACCTACCCGCAGGGCGAGGACTACGCCCACGTCACGGGCTGGTTCTCCCTGATCTACGGCAGCGGCGGCGGCCTGGAGGGCGCGCAGAGTTCGCTGCTCTCGGGCACCGACGACTCCCTGTTCTACCGCCGCCTGCCCGACCTGCTCACCGGGCAGGACCCGGCCGGGGCCACCATCGAGACCACGATCGACCCGAGCGCCCAGCGCGCCGCGTCCGAGGCCCTCGGTGACCGCAGGGGCGCCGCCATCGCCATCGACCCGCGGTCGGGCGCCATCCTGGCGATGGTCTCCCACCCCACCTTCGACCCGTCTGCCCTGTCGCAGGAGGACGTCTCCCGTGTGGAGGCGGCGTGGACGGAGCTCAACGCCGACCCGGAGCGCCCGCTGGTGAACCGCACCATCGGCGGCAACACCTACCCGCCGGGATCGGTGTTCAAGCTGATCACCGCGGCCGCGGCCCTGGAGGACGACCTGCTCGAGCCGGACAGCACGGTGCCCGCGCCGCGCACCTACACCCTCCCGGGCACCAACACCACCCTGCGGAACTTCGGTGGCAAGGCGTGCACGCAGGACGAGTCCGACGAGCAGAGCCTGTCCGACGCCCTGCGCGTCTCCTGCAACACGGCCTTCGCCGACCTCGGCGCCGAGCTGGGCGACGAACGCCTCCGCACCGCCGCCGAGGACTTCGGGTTCGGCGAGCAGATCCGGGTGCCCATGCGCGTGACCACCAGCACCTTCCCGGACGACCCCACCGAGGCCCAGACCGCCCTGGCGGCGCTCGGCCAGCACGACGTACGCGTCACCCCCCTCCAGGTGGCCCTCATCAGCGCCGCCATCGCCAACGGTGGCCAAGCCAAGGAGCCTCATCTCGTGGAACAGGTCCTCGACCAGGAACTCGACGTCATCTCCCGCGCGGAGGCCGGGGACATGGGGCGGGCCGTGTCGCCCGAGACGGCAGAGCAGTTGAGGGAGATGATGGTGTCCGTGGTCGAGTCCGGCACCGGTCGCGCCGCAGCCATCCCGGGGGTCCGCGTCGCCGGCAAGACCGGGACCGCGGAGTTCGACGACCCCGACGGTCGCGTGCACGCCTGGTTCACCGGCTTCGCCCCCGCGGACGACCCCCAGGTGGCCGTCGCCGTGGTGGTCGAGGACGTGGGACGCTCGGCCAGTGGTGAGACCGGCACCGGAGGCTCGGTGGCCGCGCCCATTGCCCGCTCGATGATGGAAGAGGTGATCACCCGATGAGGGGACGGCACACCGCCGGCGACGTGATCGCTGGGCGCTACCGCCTCACCGAGCACATCGCCACCGGTGGCATGGGCGAGGTCTGGCAGGCCGATGACGAGGTGCTGCAGCGTCCGGTCGCGGTGAAGCTGCTGACCAAGGGGCTCAAGGACACCGAGGGCTTCGACGAGCGGTTCCGCTCCGAGGCCCGCCACTCCGCCCAGCTGCACCACCACAACATCGCGGCGGTCCACGACTTCGGAGAGAACGACGACGGCGCCTGGCTGGTGATGGAGTACGTGCCCGGTCTCACGGTCGCGCAGATGATCCGCGACCGCGGGGCGCTGCCCCCGGACGAGGTGGCGGACCTGATGACGCAGGCGGCCCGGGCCCTGGGCGCCGCCCACTCCGCCGGAGTGGTGCACCGCGACGTCAAGCCCGCCAACATCATCGTGACCCCTGCCGGGGTGGCGAAGCTGACGGACTTCGGCATCGCGCGCGCCGTGGACTCCGCGGGCCTCACCCGCACCGGTGAGGTGATGGGCACCGCCCAGTACCTCGCCCCCGAGCAGCTGATGGGGCGGGGAGCCACCCCGGCCTCGGACCTGTACAGCCTCGGCGTGGTCGCGCACGAGATGCTCACCGGCGAGCGCCCCTACGAGCGGGAGTCGGTCGTGGCCACGGCCATGGCCCACGTGAACGAGGCCGTGCCGCCCCTCCCGAGCAGCACCCCTGCCTCGCTCTCGGCCGTCGTGATGCGCCTGATGGCCAAGGACCCCGCCGACCGTCCGCAGACGGCGCGCGAGGTCGTCGCCATGCTCACCAACCCCGATGCGGTGGCCGCGGCGCCGCCGCACGTGGTCGGCCCGGACCCCGCCGACCAGGCCACCCGTGCCATGACCACCCCGGTCCGTCGCCGCAGCGTGGCCACCACCCAGGGTCACCCGGTGATGACCAACCTGGACCGTCCCACCGCCAGCGGTGCCCGCCGGGTCCCGGCCCGTCGGCGCGGCTTCCCGTGGGCCTGGTTCCTGGCTGCCGCCGTGATCGTAGGACTGCTGACGGCCGTGGTGATGATGCTGCTGAACAGCCGGGAGGACGAGCCGGAGGGCCCCGTCCAGACGGTCACCACCACGACCGACGGGGGGACGTCCGAGGAGTCCCAGAGCGACTCGGACGCCTCGGGGTCGGCCTCCGAGTCCGAGAGCGACTCGGAGAACTCGGAGACCGCGACGGACCCGGAGAGCTCGGACGACGCCACGACGGACCCGGTCGTCCCGCCGCCGACGACCTCGCAGGACGACCCCAGCACCTCTGAGGCGGACCCGACGACCACGGACCCGGAACCCACCACCTCCGACCCGGACCCGGACCCCAGCACCTCCGACCCGGAGCCGGACCCCAGCACGTCCGAGCCCGACCCGACGACCTCGGACCCCGCTCCGACGACCACGGACCCGGAACCCACCACCTCCGACCCGGAGCCGGACCCCAGCACGTCCGAGCCCGACCCGACGACCTCGGACCCCGCTCCCACCACCTCGGACCCGGAGGAGCCCACCACGGAGCCGGGGCCCGATCCGAGCAACAGCGACCCGGAGCCCGAACCCACCACCTCCGAGCCGGACCCCACACCCACCATCGTCGACCCGCCGGACCCCACCGATCCGCCGGACCCGACCGGCCCCACCATCACCTGGCCCTCGAGCACCGCCACCCCCGACCCGGGTGACACCACCCCGGTGACGGACCCCACCACCACGGCATCCTCGGGCCCCAACCCGCTGCCGGCACAGGACCTGGTCTAGGAGAGAAGGCATGGACGCGCGGAATCTGTCGGACCGGTACGAGGTCGAGGAGCCCCTGGGCCACGGGGGCATGGCCGACGTCGTGGCTGCCACCGACACGCGGCTGGGACGGCGCGTGGCCATCAAGGTGCTGCGGGAGGACCTGGCCCGTGACCCTGCCTTCGTGCGCCGCTTCGAGTCCGAGGCCCTGGCCGCCGCCCGGCTGAACCACCCCGGCATCGTGTCGGTCTTCGATGTCGGGGAGGAGCAGCCCGACGCCCGCGGCGGCCTGCCGCGCCCCTTCATCGTGATGGAGAAGGTCACCGGCAGCACCCTGCGCACCGTCCTGGACACCGAGGGGAAGCTGCCCCCCACGCGGGCGGTGACGATCGCTGCCGACGTCCTGAACGCCCTGGCGTACAGCCACGAGCAGGGCGTCGTGCACAACGACATCAAGCCGGGCAACATCATGATCTCCGCCGACGGCTCGGTGCGGATCATGGACTTCGGCATCGCCCAGGCCCTGAACGACATCAGCATCACGGTCAGCCAGCCGGACCACGTGCTGGGGACGGCCAAGTACATGGCCCCCGAGCTGGCCACCGGCGAGCGCGCCGAGCCGCCCTCGGACGTCTACGCCTTGGGGTGCGTGCTGTTCGAGATGCTCGCCGGACGCCCGCCGTTCCAGGGGGACAGCGCCGCCCTGGTCAACCAGCACCTGCACGTGGCCCCGCCCCGGGTCTCGGCCTCGGCGCCGTCGGTGCCGCCCGCCCTGGAGGAGCTGATCGACCGGGCGCTGGCCAAGCACCCTGCTGACCGCCCCGGGTCCGCCCGGGAGCTGGAGATCTCGCTGCGCGGTCTGCTGAACGACCTGAAGGGGCCGCGTCCCACGACCACGGTCACCGGGTCCACCGCCCCCGCGGGGGCCTCCGCGGCCTGGGGCGCCGGCGCTGCGGCCCCTGCTGCGGAGGAGAAGGCCTTCGGCGGCTTCCGTCCGCTGGAGGTGGACGATGCGGATTCGGCGCCGCGCGAGGAGCAGGCCCCGGCCTTCCGCCCCCTGGAGGACCCCCCGGGCCACCCATACCGTGGGTCCGAACAGCAGTCGCAGGCCCCTGCCGTCCCCGACGCGGCGCCGGACGGTCAGGCACCCGGTGCTGACGCACCGGACGGCGACGCGGGGCAGGTCCGACGGATCGACCACCGGCAGGACACCCCGGCCGATGCGGCCGAGACCACCCGGGCGCACGAAGCCCCCTCCGCGTCACGCAGCGAGGGTGCCGCAGCGCCCGACGACGACCCCTACGCACCGTGGCAGCCCGGCAACGACATCCCGGGTTTCGCCGGCGACGAACCCGCCCCGACGGCTCCCCCCATCGGGTCCACGACGGACGTCTCGGGATCCACCACCGGGTCGCAGCCGGCCGACAGCGACGCGATCCGCATGGCCGACACGTCACGGATGCACGAGGGCGGCCGGGGCGCCGGCGACGACCGCGACGCCACCGGGCCGCAGCCCCTCGCGTCCGACGACGCCCAGGACCCCCATGATGCGAGGACCTCCCGGGTGGCCGCGGCCGGCGCCGGGGCGACGGCGGCTGCCGGGGCGGCCGCCACCGGGGCCTCGGAGGGACCGGATGGGCCGGAGGGCGACGACCCCGACTCCCCGCCGACCCGTGCGGTGAACACCGGCTCGGGCACGACCGTCTCCGGCACCACCCGGCTGGGTGAGACCGGGGGCAACCCCACGACCAGCGACGCCACGGGGCCGGTCACCGGACGGTTCAGCCGCCGGGCCCGTCGGGAGGGTGTGCCGTGGTGGGCGTGGCCCGTCGCGGGCCTGGCCCTCGTCGGCGTCGCCGCGGGGGTGGCCGCCGGCATCGACAACTGGAGCAACGAGCGCGGGTCGGTCTCCGTCCCGGACGTCCGCGGCAAGAGCCAGCAGGAGGCCGAGGAGATCCTGAAGGATGCCGATCTGGAGGTCCGCATCGAGGGACGGGTGGACGAGGCCCCGCTGGGCACCGTCCTGGAGCAGACCCCCGGCCCGGACACCGCCGTGGAGCGCGGATCGGCCGTGACGCTGGTGGTCGCCTCGACCGAGAACAGCCCTGCCCCCTCGGGCTCGTCGGGCGACCCCTCCTCCAGTGAGTCCTCGAGCAGCGACCAGAGCCCCAGCGACTCCTCCGGTGGGGAGTCCTCCCGCGAGGAGTCCTCCGGCGGGAACGAGTCGTCGGACGCCGGACCCTCCACCTCCCAGACGCCGGACCCGACGACCAGCGGCCCGGGCGGCGTCCCCGTGCCCCCGCCGAGCACGCCGGAGCTCCCCCCGACCGATGGGGGGCAGCCCACCACCGAGCCGGGCCCGGACCCCACGACCACGACCGAGCCCGACCCGACCACGACCGAGCCCGACCCCACCACGACCGAGCCCGACCCCACCACCTCCGAACCCGACCCCACCACCTCCGAGCCGGACCCGACCACGTCGGAACCCGACCCCACGACCACGGAGCCCGACCCGACCACCTCGGAGCCCGACCCGACCACGTCGGAACCGGACCCGACGACCTCCGAGCCGGACCCCACCACGTCGGAACCCGACCCCACGACCTCCGAGCCGGACCCGACCACGTCGGAACCCGACCCCACCACCACGGAGCCCGACCCCACCACCTCCGAACCCGACCCCACCACCACGGAGCCCGACCCCACCACCTCCGAACCGGACCCCAGCACCTCGGAACCGACCACGTCCGAACCGGACCCGACGGAGCGGTCGGCCGACCCCAGCCCGTCCACCGAACCCACCCCCACGGGCGACCCCAGCTCGCCGGGCCCCACCTCCCCGGAGCCCACCTCGCCCGAGCCGACCTCACCCTCGCGGTCCTGAGTCCGCCCCCCGTGAGCCCGGTGGGCTCCGGCACGCTCCCTCAGGCGTCGGTGGCAGCCGGCGTGGCAGCCAGCTGGAGCTCCCCGCGGAAGGCCGGGACCGTCATCGAGTCCACCGGGTCCTCCGTGTAGCCGAGCTGCAGCAGGGAGGTGTACTCCCGCATCAGCTGCACCTCCAGGGAGGCGTCCAGCTGCGCGCGCATGTCGTCTGCGGGTCCGATGGCCCGCACGACGAAGGGCGGCGAGTACACCCGCCCCTGGAGGATCAGCGTGTTGCCCACGCAGCGCACGGCCGAGGTGGAGACCAGGCGCTGGTCCATGAGCTGCACGGCCTCCGCACCCCCGGCCCACATCGCGTTGACCACCGCCTGCAGCTGCTCCTGGTGGATCACCAGGTCGTTGGCCCCGAATCCCTCGGGCACCTCGTCGCCTCGCAGCGGGGAGTCGTCCAGGACCACCTCCAGACCCGGGCCGGAGACCTCCGAGAGGCCGGCCGCGCGCACCAGCGGGTCGTCGGATCCCGGCGATCCCACCTCCTGCTCCACGGCGGAGTCCACCTCGGCCCGCAGCGCGAGGACCTCCTCCTCCTTGCCCGCCACCGCCTGTTCGAGGTCCCGCAGCGCCTCGGCGCGCCCCCGGTTCTCGGGACGGATGTCGTCCCCGTCCGCCACCGATGCCGAGATGCCGAACAGCAGGCCCGCGGCCACCGTGACCACCGGCACGGCGGTCCTCCACAGCGGTCTCATCGGTTCCTCCTGGGCCCGTGGGCGAGTCCGAACCAGTCTCCCACGCACGGTGCGACAAGATGGCGGCCACCGACGTCCGATCCCGACCTGATCCCCAGGAGAGACCATGAGCACCCTTCCCCCCGAGCTGCGCGACGCCGAGGAGCCCACCGACCCCCGCCGCGAGGAGATCCAAGGCAGCCCGTCGGGCATGAACCCCCGGTGGCTGGTCCCCACGATGGTGGGCCTCATGGTGCTGGGTGTGCTGTGGGTGGTCGTCTACTACGTGACCCAGGGTGAGTACCCGGTGGGCGCGTGGGGCTACTACAACGTGGCCGCCGGCATGGGTTTCCTGCTCGCAGGCTTCCTCGTCGCGACGCGCTGGCAGTGACCCTGCTAGGTCTGTCCACACGTCGTCCACAGGCTGGGGACAGAACTACACGGGTGTGATTCGGCAGGTCAGAGGCTGACCAGCAGGTCCGGCACCGTGAGGTACCGCACCACCGTCGCCACCAGCAGGAGCGCGGTGACGCCGGCGATCACACCCCACACCAAGGCCGGGCTGCGGGTGCGCGAGCCGCGGGTCATCCCCCAGGCGATCACCGCGCCGGTCACCGCGCCGCCGAGGTGCGCCTGCCACTCGATGTTCGGGTAGACGAAGCCGATCACCAGATTGACCGCGATGAGGGCCAGCATCGGGGTGATCGTCCGTCCCCGGGCGTGGTCGACCACCAGGAGCGCCAGGAACAGGCCGAACACGGCCCCCGAGGCACCCACGCTGGGCGAGAACCAGTCCCCCACCGAGCGGGCCTCCAGGTCCGGGGGCGCCGAGAGCAGCAGCGATCCCACGCCGCCCCCGAAGCCGCTCACCAGGTAGAGGGCGGCGAAGCGCAGCTGCCCCAGCAGCTTCTCCAGGTAGCCACCCACCGTCCACAGGGCGAACATGTTGAACATGAGGTGCATGGGGCCGGAGGGATCGTGCAGGAAGGCCGAGGTCAGGAAGCGCCACGGCTCGGAGTCGGCCAGCCCGGGGACGAAGGCCCCCTCGAGGGTGAGTCGGGGGAAGAGCAGCTGCAGCACCCACACCCCGACGCAGATGCCGATGAGGCCGTAGGTGACGGGCATGTCGCCGAGGTTCCCGAAGCGGCGTCCCCCCAGCGTGGAGCGCTGGGCCGGCATCGCGCGCGAGGCCGACCGGACGCAGTCGACGCACTGGATGCCGACCGGCGCGTCCCGCTGGCACTCCCCGCACGCGGGGCGACCGCACCGCTGGCAGGAGAGGTAGCTGGTGCGGTCGGGGTGCCGCGGGCAGACGGGCGCACCGCCCCCCCTCGAGGAGGGGTGGTGCGCGTCGGACTCACCGAACGCAGGTGTGCTCATCTCGGTGGTCCAGCCGGGTCGTCAGTCGTTGACGGTGACGCTGGTGATCTCGACCTTCTCGACCGGGGCGTCCATGCGGCCGGTCGGGACGGCGGCGATCTTGTCGACGACGGCCTGGCCGGCGGCGTCCTTCACCTCACCGAAGATGGTGTGCTTTCCCTGCAGGTGCGGGGTGGGGGTCACGGTGATGAAGAACTGCGAGCCGTTGGTGCCCTTGCCCATGCGGGTGCCGGCGTTGGCCATCGCGAGCAGGTAGGGGCGGTCGTAGGCGAGATCGGGGGAGATCTCGTCGTCGAAGGTGTAGCCCGGGCCGCCGGTGCCGGTGCCCAGCGGGCAGCCGCCCTGGATCATGAAGCCCTCGATGATGCGGTGGAAGCCCAGCCCGTCGTAGAAGGGCGTCGGGTTGGTGCGGCCCGCGTCGTCCTTGTACTCCTTGGTGCCCTGGGCGAGGCCGACGAAGTTCTCGACGGTCTTGGGGGCGTGGTTCTCGAAGAGCTCGACGGGGATGTCCCCGAGGTTCGTGTGCAGCGTGATGTTCATGTCCCCATTGTCACAGACGGAGCCTCGGCGCGGACCGGGTGGAGAAGGCGCGGGGGTTCAGGGCAGGATGGGGGGCAGAGCCCACGACCGAGGAGGATTCGTGATCGACAACCCGTTCCGCAAGAAGACCGCGAGCGAGCGCTGGGCCGAGAGCGCCCGCACGCGCTTCCACGCCGCCGCCGACGCATCGCACGACGCAGGGGAGCGTGCCAAGAAGCTCGGTGAGCACACCGCGGAGGGTGTGTCCGCCTCGGCGAAGAGCGCCGGTTCCGCGCTCGGTGCCCTCATCCCGACCGTTGCCGCTGCGTTCGCCAGCGGCCGCTCCAAGGCCGCCCACGGCCTCGACGAGGGTGTGGACCACGGCGCCGAGTCCGTGACCCACGGCCTGGACGCGGCCCCGGAGAAGGTGGACCAGGCCCGCGACTGGATCGTCGAGGAGCTCCTGCCCAAGCTGCAGGGCATGGTGGACGACACCGTGGACGCCAAGAACAACGCCGCTGCCCAGGGTGGCGCGCTCTCGGTGGTGGCCGGTGAGACCGTCCGCACGCCGAAGCGCAAGGGCGGCGTCCTGATGGTGCTCGGCCTGGCCATGCTGGGCGGTGCCGCGTACTTCTGGTACACCGACCAGAAGCGCCGCCAGGGTGACCCGTGGCAGCGGGTGTCGTCCTCGGACGACCCGTGGGCGGCCACCAGTGGCCGTCGTGCGGTCTCGGCCGCCGCCAACCCGGGCGCCGGCATGCGGTCCACTGCGGCCACCGAGCCCGCGCCGACCGCCGGCGAGAAGGTGCACCTGACCCCGTCCGAGGCCGCCGCGGCCCGCGAGGAGAACGTGGACCGCCCCGTGTCCGCCCTGGCCTCCGGGACCACGGCCGGCGCAGCCACCACCCCCGCTGCGGGTGCGGCGACGCCGGACACGGCCGAGACGACCGTCCAGCGCACCACCGAGAAGACCGTGGTGGAGAGCCGTCCGCTGCACGAGAAGGTGGACGAGAACCCGGCCACGGACGCCACGGTGACCCGCACCGAGCGTCGCTTCGAGGACCCGGCCAACACCGGCCCCATCGCGACCGGGTACGCCGACCGGGCCGATGACATCGCCGGCGACAACGCCCCGACGCAGTCGATCCCGACCGTGGGTGAGCGCCTGAACCCGCGCGATGCCCGCCCGGCCGACACCACCGGTGACCCCTACACGGGCCCGAACCCCACGATCGAGGACCCGGCGCGGGACTCGGTCAAGGAGGCCAGCGAGCAGACCGACGCCAAGTGGCTGCGCAACTGACGCACTCCTGAGCCGGGTACACCCCGGTACACCGAAGGGCCGGCCCCCACGCGGGGAGCCGGCCCTTCGGCGTACCGGACGGGTCAGACCTGACCGGGCAGGTCTGCCGTGGCGGCGGACCACAGTTCGGAGGTCTTCGCGCTCTGGTCGAGCGTGCGGGCAATCATCAGGGCGGCACCGGCGACCGCTCCGGCCAACAGGATCTTCTTCATGACCGCAGCCTACGCGGTGAGGAAACCCTCGGCGAGCAGCAGATCGATCGCCTCGGAGAGCTGTGCCGGCGCCTCGGGCGGGTACTCGCCGTAGGAGGCCAGCACCTGCGCGATCAGCTCGTCGCGCTCCAGGGCACCCTCACCCACCAGGTCCCAGACGACCACCGCCGGTCCTTGCAGGATCCGCAGCGGCCCGGACGGCAGCAGCGCGACGACCACCTCGTCCTCGCGATCGACGTACGCAACGTTCTCGGCACGGGCGATAGTCGGCATGTCTGGAGGTTAGCCGGTCACTCCCAGCGCAGCCCGATGGCCCCGGACATGCGAGGAGCCCGTCCGACGCTGCTGCGTCGAACGGGCTCTTCGTCAACCTGTGGAGCCTAGGGGACTCGAACCCCTAACCCTCTGCTTGCAAAGCAGATGCGCTACCAATTGCGCCAAGGCCCCCTGGGGAGGTGGTGGGTGGGCCTAACTGGACTTGAACCAGTGACCTCTGTCTTATCAGGACAGCGCTCTAACCGACTGAGCTATAGGCCCGTGCGCTCCACGAGAAGATCGTGACGCGAGGGGCTACGGTACAGCACACATCCCGCATCGCGCCAATCGACCGCGCCCCCCGGTGGAGGGTCCGGGGGGCGCGGTCGGAGTGTGGCGCTCAGTCCTCGATGAGGTCCACGCGCAGGCCGCCCACCAGGGCCGCCATGAGGTTGTAGACCAGCGCCAGCAGCGTGCCCAGCAGCGTCATCACCAAGGTGTTGATCACGGCGAACACCGTGGTGAACGTGAGCACCGTGCCCAGACCCAGCAGGTCGGTCAGGGTGGACCCGCCACCCTGCTCGGCGTCGGTGCCCGCCAACTCGCCGACGAGCTTGTTCACGTCGTCGAAGACACCCACAGTGGACAGCGCGAACCACAGCAGGGTCACACCCGCCACGATCGCCAGGCCCAGACCGACGCCGGTGAGGAAGGACAGCTTGAAGGCAGACCACAGGTCCACCGAACCCACCGTGGACCGGTTCAGGGTGCGGCGCTCACCGGACCCGCCCCCGTAGAGGGACCGCAGGTCCAACCGCGCCGCGCCACCGGAGCCGGAACCTGAGCGGCTGCGGCGGGTCGCCGGGGCCCGGCGGTCGCCGCTGCTCACTGCTCGTCCTCTCCGGTGGCCGCCGTGGCCTGCGCCTCGGCAGCCTGCTCGGCCTCGGCGTCAGCCACCTGCTCGGCGGCCTCCTCCTCCTCGGCGTGGGTGCGTGCAACCGCCACGATGTGCTCCTTCTTGCCCGGGTCGGCGAAGCGTACGCCGGAGGTGTCGCGCCCGGTCATGCGCACCTCGTCGACGCGGCTGCGGACCACCTTGCCCGAGCTCATGACCACCATGACCTCGTCCTGCTGCCCGACCACGAGGGCGCCCACCAGGTCGCCGCCCTTGTCGGAGGCCTTGGCCACCTTCACGCCGAGTCCACCACGGCCCTGGACGCGGTACTGGTCCACCGCCGTGCGCTTGGCCATGCCGGACTGGAAGACCACGAAGACCTCGGCGTCCTCGGCGTCGGAGGGGACCACCCGCATCGCGAGCAGCTCGTCGTCACCTCGGAAGCGCATGCCGGTCACACCGGAGGTGGCGCGCCCCATCGGGCGGATCTGGTCGTCCGATGCGGTGAAGCGCAGGCTCTGCCCCTTGCGGCTGACCATGAGGATGTCGTCGGCGTCCGAGACCAGTTCTGCACCCACCAGCTCGTCACCCTCCCGCAGGTTCACGGCGATCAGGCCACCGGAACGGGGGGAGTCGTACTCGGTGAGGCGGGTCTTCTTGACCAGGCCGTTCTTCGTGGCGAGCACCAGGTAGGGGGCCGCCTGGTAGTCCTTGATGGTCAGCACCTGGGCGATCTTCTCGTCCGGGCCGAAGGCCATGATGTTGGCGACGTGCTGGCCCTTGGAGTCGCGCGAGCCCTCCGGCAGCTCCCAGGCCCGCGCCCGGTAGACGCGCCCCGCATCGGTGAAGAACAACAGCCAGCCGTGCGTCTGGGTGGTGAAGAAGTGGTCGACCACGTCGTCGGCGCGCAGCGTGGTGCCGCGCACGCCCTTGCCGCCGCGGCGCTGCGAGCGGTAGGCGTCCACGCGGATGCGCTTGGCGTACCCGCCGCGGGTGATGGTGACCACCACGTTCTCGTCGGGGATGAGGTCCTCCATGTTGACCTCGGCGTCGCTCGGCACGATCTCCGTGCGTCGCTCGTCGCCGTACTGCTCCACGATCGCGGCGAGCTCCTCACTGATAATCGTGCGCTGGCGGGCCGGGGTGGCCAGGATGTCCTCGAGGTCCTCGATGAGGGCCTGCAGCCGGTCGTGCTCGTCGATGATCTTCTGGCGCTCCAGCGCGGCCAGGCGGCGCAGCTGCATGTCGAGGATGGCGCGTGCCTGCACCTCGTCGATGTCCAGCAGATCCATCAGGCCGTCGCGCGCCTGCTCCACGGTGGGCGAGCGGCGGATGAGGGCGATCACCTCATCGAGGGCGTCCAGGGCCTTGAGCAGACCGCGCAGGATGTGGATCTGCTCCTCTGCCCGCTTCAGGCGGTAGCGCGTGCGACGGACGATGACCTCGACCTGGTGGTCCACCCAGTGGCGGACGAAGGCGTTGATCGGCAGCGTGCGCGGCACCCCGTCCACCAGGGCAAGCATGTTCGCGCCGAAGTTCTGCTGCAGCTGGGTGTGCTTGTAAAGGTTGTTCAGCACGACCTTGGCCACCGCGTCGCGCTTGAGCACGATCACGAGGCGCTGGCCGGTGCGGCCGGAGGTCTCGTCGCGCAGGTCGGCGATGCCCTGCAGCTTGCCGGTCTTGACCAGCTCGGCGATCTTGCGGGCCAGGGCGTCGGGGTTCACCTGGTAGGGCAGCTCGGTGACCACCAGGCAGGTGCGGCCCTGGATCTCCTCCACCTCGACGACGGCGCGCATGGTGATGGAGCCGCGGCCGGTGCGGTAGGCGTCCTCGATGCCGGAGCGGCCCATGATGAGCGCGCCGGTGGGGAAGTCCGGACCCTTGATGACCTGGAGCAGCTTCTCCTGCAGCTCCTCCTTGGTGGCCTCGGGGTTGTCCAGCAGCCACTGGCACCCCTCGGCGACCTCGCGGAGGTTGTGCGGCGGGATCTGCGTGGCCATGCCGACCGCGATGCCGGCCGAGCCGTTGACCAGCAGGTTGGGGAAGCGCGCCGGCAGCACGGTCGGCTGCATGGTGCGGCCGTCGTAGTTGGGCTCGAAGTCGACCGTGTCCTCGGTGATGTCGCGCACCAGCTCCATGGCCAGCGGCTGCATGCGGCACTCTGTGTACCGGGGGGCAGCGGGGCCGTCGTCGCCGGCGGAGCCGAAGTTGCCCTGGCCGTCGATCAGCGGGTAGCGCATGGACCACGGCTGGGAGAGGCGCACCATCGCGTCGTAGATGGCGCTGTCACCGTGCGGGTGGTAGTTCGCCATCACGTCGCCGACCACGCGGGCGCACTTGTTGTACGAGCGGTCGGGGCGGTAGCCGCCGTCGTACATGGCGTAGACGATGCGGCGGTGCACCGGCTTGAGGCCGTCGCGGACGTCCGGCAGCGCGCGGGAGACGATCACGCTCATGGCGTACTCGATGTAGCTGCGCTGCATCTCGGACGACAGGTCCACCGGCTCGATGCGGCCGTGCTGGGGGATCTCCGGGCCGTTGTTCACCACCGGGGGCAGGACGACGTCGTCCTGCGGGAGGTCCTGCTCGTTCGGGTCCTGCGGGGGCTGTTCACTCACGGTGTATCCCTCAGTATCTGTTAATCGCTAGAAAGTCTCAGAGAACGGGATCGACAGGCGTCCACGGCGCCCGCTGCCCCGCATCGGATCAGATGTCCAGGAAGCGCACGTCGTGGGCGTTGCGCTGGATGAAGGACCGGCGCGACTCCACGTCCTCGCCCATCAGCACCGAGAAGACCTGGTCGGCCGCGGCGGCGTCGTCCATGGTCACCTGGCGCAGCACCCGGTTGTCGGGGTCCATCGTGGTCTCCCACAGCTCCTGATAATTCATCTCGCCCAGACCCTTGTAGCGCTGCACGCCGTTCTCCTTCGGCAGGCGGCGGCCCTTGGCCACTCCGGCCTCGGTCAGGGCGTCGCGCTCGCGGTCGGTGAACGCGAAGTCGTGCTCGGCGTTCGTCCACTTCAGGCGGTACAGCGGCGGCTGCGCGAGGTACACGTAGCCGTGCTCGATCAGCGGCTTCATGAAGCGGAAGAGCAAGGTCAGCAGCAGCGTGCGAATGTGCATGCCGTCGACGTCGGCGTCGGCCATGAGGACGATCTTGTGGTACCGGGCGCGGGTGATGTCGAACTCCTCGCCGATGCCGGTGCCGAAGCTGGAGATGAGCGCCTGCACCTCCGTGTTCGACAGGATGCGGTCGAGCCGCGCCTTCTCGACGTTCAGGATCTTCCCGCGCAGCGGCAGGATGGCCTGGTTGAAGGGGTTCCGCCCGGCGATGGCTGACCCGCCGGCGGAGTCACCCTCGACGATGAAGATCTCCGAGACCGTGGGGTCGTTGCTCTGGCAGTCCTTCAGCTTGGCGGCCAGGCCGCCGGACTCCAGCAGGCCCTTGCGACGGGTGGCCTCACGGGCCTTGCGGGCCGCCAGGCGCGCCTGGGCGGCCTGGACGGCCTTGCCGACGATGGCCTTGCCCTCGCCCGGGTGGGCCTCCAGCCAGTGGCCGAGCTGGTCGGCCATCGCGCGCTGCACGAAGCCCTTGACCTCGGAGTTGCCCAGCTTGGTCTTGGTCTGCCCCTCGAACTGCGGCTCGCCCAGCTTCACCGAGATGACGGCGGTCAGGCCCTCGCGGACGTCCTCGCCGGTGAGGGCCGGGTCCTTCTCCTTGAGCAGCTTGTTGGCGCGGGCGAACTCGTTCACCAGGCGTGTGAGGGCCGCGCGGAAGCCCTCCTCGTGGGTGCCGCCCTCGTGGGTGTTCACCGAGTTCGCGTAGGTGTGGACCGACTCCGAGTAGGACGAGGTCCACTGCATCGCGACCTCGCACTGGAGCATCCGCTCGGAGTCCTCGGTCTCGAAGGCGATGATCTCGTCGTTGACCGGCTGGGTCTTCTTCGAGTTGTTGAGGTGGCGCACGTAGTCCAACAGGCCGTCGTCGTAGCGGTAGGTGACCGTGCGCGGCTTGGTGGCGGCCGCGGTGGCCGGCTGGTCCGCATCGGGTTGCCCGTCCTCGATGGGGGTGCCGTCCTCGTGCTCCTCGAGGCCCTCGGCGATGTCGGTGTCCACGTCGTCCAGGCCCTCGTCGTCGGCGTCCGTCACGCGGGGGCGCTCGTCGGTGAGCTGGATGGTCAGGCCCTTGTTGAGGAAGCAGGTCTGCTGGAACCGGGCCCGCAGGGTCTCGAAGTCGATCACCGTGGTGTCGAAGATCTCGGCGCTGGGCCAGTAGGTGATCGTGGTGCCGGTGACGTCCTCGGCGATCTCCTCGTCCTTCGACAGCGGGGCGTCCGGGACGCCGACGGTGAAGGACTGGCGGAAGACGTGGCCCTTCTGGCGCACCTCCACCTCGAAGCGGCTGGACAGGGCGTTCACCACCGAGGAGCCCACGCCGTGCAGACCACCGGAGACCGCATAGCTGTCGCCACCGAACTTTCCACCGGCGTGCAGCTGGGTGAGCACGAGCTCCACGCCGGAGATGCCCTCCTTGGCGTGGACGTCGGTGGGGATGCCTCGTCCGTTGTCCACCACGCGGATCGCGTTGTCCGGCAGGATCGTGACCTCGATGCGGTCGGCGTGCCCCGCGAGGTGCTCGTCCACCGCGTTGTCGACGATCTCCCACACCAGGTGGTGCAGGCCCCGCTCACCGGTGGAGCCGATGTACATGCCGGGGCGCTTGCGGACCGCCTCCAGCCCCTCGAGGACCTGGAGGGAGCTCGCATCGTAGGACGGTGCCTGCTGGTCAGTCTGAATCGGCTGGTCGGCCACGGGACTCCCTGGATGGGTGGTTGCTGGCGGGCGCCACCGTTCCTCACGCGCGCGTGCGCGCGGAAGAACGGTGAACAGTGCATTCTACCAAGTTCAGCCCCGATCTCCGCCTCGCATCCTCAACGTCAGCACCCCGATAGCGGTGCGCGGCGCCACCCCCGGCGCCTGAACGAGCCCCCTACCGTCTCCCGGTACGTCTCCGACCCCCTTCGTCGATCACAGGGGCCCCTGGCCGATCACCCGTAGGTGTCGCGCGGACCCTGCCCCTGGACCCGCCGGCGGCCGTGCTTCCAGCTCGGCGCCGCCGGCCCCACGACCCGCACCGAGGTCACCACCCCGAAGCCCAGCTCGTCATCCAGGCGCTTCTGCAGGGTGGCGGTCAACATCGTCAGCTGCGTGGCCCAGGTGGAGGACTCCGCGCGCACCAGCAACACGCCCTCCTCGAAGGACTCCGGCAGGCTGTGCGCCGCGACGTCTGGGCCCACGATCCCGACCCAGTCACCCATCACACGCCCGACCTTCAGCTCGTCCCCCCAGCCACGGTCGTCGATCATCCGCGAGAACTCCGCCCCCAGGGTCTGCGGATCGCGTCGTCCCTTGCCGGAGGTGCCGGCCGGGCCGCCCGGTCGCTTCCGCGAACGCCGCCCCGGCGCGCCGGGGCGCAGCCCTCGCGAGCGAGCCATGTCCCGCATCCGGGCGAGGCTCAGGTCCGCGGCATCCAGTTCCTCCTCGGATGAGGCCCCGCCAACCGGCTGCTGGTGCGCGTCGCCCTGATGGGGGTTGCCAGCGCCCGGCCGATCCCCCGGACCCGGGGCGGCGGCGCTCACGATCGGGCCTCCGCACTCCCGAGCACGACATCCACGTGGTGGGCCCGCTCCCGCAGGGTCTGCGGCACGTCGGTCTCCACGGCCGCGGTCACCAACACCTGCTCCGCATCGGCCACCAGCTCGGCGAGGCGCTCGCGGCGCCCCGTGTCGAGCTCGGCGAACACGTCGTCCAGCACCAGCACCGGGTCGGTCCCCAGGTCCGTGCGCAGCAGCTCGAAGGCGGCCAGACGCAGGGAGAGCGCCAGCGACCACGACTCCCCGTGGCTCGCATACCCCTTCGCCGGCACCGGTCCGAGAGTGAGGTCGAGGTCGTCACGATGCGGGCCCACCAGGGTGATTCCGCGCTCGAGCTCGCGCTGCCGCATCGCGCCCAGGGAGGCGGAGAACAGGCGCGCGAGGTCGTCACGTTCCGGCACTGGTCCGCCCCCGGTCAACCCGGAGAGCGCGGCGTCGGCCTCGTCCCCCACGAGCGACCAGCGGTAGGTCAGACCTGCCTCCGAGGCGGCTTCGCTGACCTGTCGATAGGCCTTCTCCACGAATCTCCGTAAGTCTTGAACAAGTCGTAGACGTGCGTAGAGGAGGGAAGCGCCCCCCACCGCGAGATGCTCGTCCCAGGCCTCCAGCATCGCCACGGTGGAGGAGGACGGCGCCGAGCGCGACGCCCGGACGTCCCGCAGCAGGGCATTGCGCTGCTTGAGCGCCTGGGCATAGTCCGCCTGCACCCCGGCCCACCGCGGCTGCCGGGCCACCAGCAGGGCGTCCAGGAAGGCCCGGCGCCCCGCAGGATCACCCTTCACCAGGGCCAGGTCCTCCGGGGCGAAGAGCACCGTCCGCAGGGTGCCCAGGACGTCCCTGGCCCGCGGCACCGGGGAGCGCCCCAGCTGCGCCCGGTTGGCGCGGCCGGGGTTGATCTGCAGCTCCAGCACCGTCTCGCGGCCGTCGTGGTCCACCGCGCCGCGGATGATGGCGTGCTCCGCCCCCACCCGCACCAGGGGCTGGTCGGAGCTCACCCGGTGCGAGCCCAGGGTCGCGAGATAGCCCGCGGCCTCCACCAGGTTGGTCTTGCCCTGACCATTGCGCCCCACGAACACGGTCACCCCGGCAGGCAGGTCCAGGTCCGCCTGCTCGTAGGAGCGGAAGTCACGGACCGCCAGGTGGCGCAGTCTCATGCGTCAGCGGCCGACACGCAGGCGCTCACGCCTCGTCGTCGACGGCTCCCGGGGTGGCCTCGCCCTGGGTGTCCGCGGGCTCCGCCGCCTGGTGGACCTGCTTGGGACGGTCCCAGGGCTCGTCGCCGAAGGTCATGACCTCGTGCCCGCCGAAACCACCGCGCAGGGCGGCGACGGCCTGCATCGCCGGAGAGTTCTCCTGGCGCGAGGTGAAGCGGGAGAACAGCGCTGCAGAGATCACCGGCATCGGCACCGCGTTCTCGACCCCCTCGATGACCGTCCAGCGGCCCTCCCCGGAGTCGGTGGTGTAGCCGGAGACGTCCTTCAGGCCCGGGTTCTGCTCCAGGGCGTCCACCAGCAGGTCCAGCAGCCAGGAGCGCACGACCGTGCCGCGGCTCCAGGCCTTGAAGGCCCCCGGGACGTCCTTGACGATCTCCTTGGCCATGAGCAGCTCGTACCCCTCGGCGTAGGCCGCCATGAGGCCGTACTCGATGCCGTTGTGCACCATCTTCGAGTAGTGGCCCGCACCCACCTCACCGGCGTGGACGAAGCCCTCCTCCCGCGGCCCCTCGGGGCGCAGGGCGTCGAAGATCGGCATGGCTTTCTCGACGTGCTCCGGACGCCCACCGCACATCAGGCCGTAGCCGTTGTCCAGGCCCCAGATGCCACCGGAGACACCGCAGTCGACGTACCCGATGCCCTTGGCGGACAGCAGCTCGTCGTGGACAAAGTCGTCCTGGTAGGGCGAGTTGCCGCCCTCGATCACGAGGTCACCGGGCTGGAGGTGCTTGGCCAGCTCCTCGATGGTGTTCCGGGTGGGCTTGCCGTGCGGCACCATCACCCAGACCACGCGCGGGCCCTCCAGGGCCTCCACCAAGGCCTGCAGGCTGTCGACGTCCCGCAGCTGCGGGTCCAGGTCGAAGCCGACCACCTCGTGACCGGCCCGCTCGAGCCGGGTCTTCATGTTGCCGCCCATCTTGCCGAGGCCGACGAGTCCGAGTTGCATGACCACTCCTGGGTGTCGAGGGGGTGTGTGGTGCGTGGTGGAGTCTACGAGCGCCGCAGCTCAGGCGCCGGGAAAGCGCACCGGCATGATCACGTAGCTGAAGGCGTCGTCCGCCTCGCCGTCGGCCTCGGCCTGCCCGGTCAGCAGCGCGGGCTTGCCCGGCTGGGTGAAGGACATGCGGGCGAAGGGGGTGCCCAGCGCACCCAGGCCGTCCAGCAGGAAGCCGGGGTTGAAGGCCACGTCGATCTCGTCGCCGTCCAGGGTGCACTCGACGGCCTCGGAGGCCTGGGCGTCGTCACCGGTGCCCGCCTCGATGGCGACCGACCCGGGCGTGAAACGCAGGCGAACCGGGGTGGTGCGCTCGGCCACCAGCGACACGCGCTTGATGGCCTCCACCAGGGCACTGGTCTCCATGACCGCGTCCACGTCGCTCGTGGTGGGGAAGATGCTCGAGACCTTCGGGTACTCGCCATCGAGAAGGCGCGTCGTGCTGTGGCGCTGTCCGGCAGCGAAGCCGATGAGGCCCTTCCCGCCTGCCTCGTCCCCCAGGGCAATGTCCACCGACCCGACGGCGCCCAGGCTCTTGGCGGTGTCCGACAGGGTGCGGGAGGGCACCAGTGCCACGTGGTGGGCGGAGGGGTCGCGGGGCGTCCAGGTCAGCTCCCGACGGGCCATGCGGTACCGGTCGGTCGCCAGCATCGTGATGCGCTCGCCATCGAACTCCACGTGCACCCCGGTGAGGATGGGGAGTGCATCGCTGCGGTCGGCCGCGACGGAGACCTGCGCGACGGCCTTGGTGAACAGAGCGCCGTCGACGGTGCCGCTGGCCTCGGGCGAGGTGGGCAGGGAGGGGTAGTCCGCCAGCGGCATCTCCAGCAGGGCGAAGCGGCTGGAGCCACAGGTCACCTGCAGCTTGCCCCCGTCCTGCTGGATGCGGACCGGCTTGTCCGGCAGGGACCGGGAGATCTCCGACAACAGGCGACCCAGGACCAGGGCCTCGCCACCGGTCACGACGTCGGCCTCCACGGTGACCTCGCCGGAGACCTCGTAGTCGAAGGCGGAGAGGGTCAGCGTGCCGGCCGGGTCCGCGACGAGCCGCACACCGGCGAGCACCGGGACGGGCGGACGGTTGGTCAGGCCGCGCACGACCCATGCGACCGCCTCGGACAACACATCTCGCTGAACCTGGAACTCCATGGCTTCCTCACTGCTCTGGTGTGGATCGGCACGCCGACCCCCGCGGGCCCTTCACGTCCGGGCGAAGCGTAGCGCGCCACCGCTGATCTGCTGCCCTCCCCGGACCATCAGGTCCTCGCCTCGGGGTCGACACCGCCACCCCTCACGTACGCGGTGCACACACCCATCATGGAGAAGAGGAGTCGTCATCGTCATCGGTCCTGTGGATCCTGTGGATGAGCCCCCGTCCGTGGCCTGCTGCCACCGATCCCGCCTGTTGACGACCCGTGCACGCAGGATGTGGACCGCGGCGGGGTGATGGGGACGGCGCCGCGGCTTCCCCAACCGTCCCCACAGCCAGGCGGCTCGGCGTCCACTGCGCAGGGCCGGTCGTGCACACCAGCCCACAGGTCCGTTCACAGGGGTGCCGCAGACAGGCGGTCGTGAGCGGGTCGAACGGCCGTTCTCCACATCCACATGGTTGTCCACACGCTGTGGACAACCGGGGGAAGGCTGTCAAGCGTCCCGCCGTTCCGGGCCGCCGGGGTCCACCCGGCCTGTCGACGAGCTTGTGGAGGACCGGTCGGATGCGGGGGTGGCCCGGGCGGTCAGCGGCCGCGCGCCGCCTTCTTGCGGATGATGCTGGTGAGCTCGCTCACCTCGTCGTAGACCCGGCGGTCCTCCCCGAGCAGCTGCTTGATCTTGCGCTCGGCGTGCATGACGGTCGTGTGGTCGCGGCCGCCGAACTCCTTGCCGATCTTCGGCAGCGAGAGGTCCGTGAGCTCGCGGCACAGGTACATGGCGATCTGCCGGGCCCGGGTCAGGTTGCGCGAGCGGGAGGCGCCCTGGATCTCCTCGACGGAGATGACGAAGTACCCCGCGGTCTCCTCCAGGATCATCGTGGGCGTGATCTGGCCGCTGTCACCGCCGGGCATCACGTCCTTGAGCACCGTGCGGGCCAGGTACTCGTCCAGGGGCGACCCGGACAGGCTCGCGAAGGCCGTCACCCGGGTCAGGGCCCCCTCGAGCTCGCGGATGTTCGAGGAGATCTTCGACGCGATGAGGTGGAGCACGTCATCGGGGATGTCCAGCTTGTCGGCCGCTGCCTTGCGCCGGAGGATCGCGATGCGGGTCTCCAGGTCCGGCGGCTGCACGTCGGTGAGCAGACCCCACTCGAAACGCGAGCGCATGCGCTCGGCGAAGCCACTGAGCTTCTTCGGGGGCTGGTCGGAGGTGATGACGATCTGCTTCTCGCTGTTGTGCAGGGTGTTGAAGGTGTGGAAGAACTCCTCCATCGTCTGCTCCTTGCCCTGCAGGAACTGGATGTCGTCGATGAGCAGGACGTCCACATCGCGGTACTGGCGCTGGAAGGCATTCGCCTGGCCGGCCGAGACCGCGTTGATGAACTGGTTGGTGAACTCCTCCGAGTTCACGTACTTCACGCGCACCGAGGAATCCAGGGTGCGGGCGTAGTGGCCGATGGCGTGCAACAGGTGGGTCTTGCCCAGACCTGATCCGCCGTAGATGAACAGCGGGTTGTAGGCGCGGGCGGGGGCTTCGGCCACGGCGGTCGCTGCGGCGTGGGCGAAACGGTTCGACGACCCCAGCACGAAGGTGTCGAAAGTGTACTTGTGGTTCAGCGCGGAGTAATCGCGCTCCACACCGGGTGAGGAGTTTGTCGCCGTCAGGCTGGCCGTCGTGGCCGGCGCCACCGATTCCCCGGCACGTGCCGGACTGCTTCCCTCGTGCTTTTCCACGGCTCCGTCCACAGCTGTGGACAACGGTCCCTCACCTGTGGCCGGGTCGTCCTCATCGGCCGGGGACGGGGCCGGGGGTGCGGCCTCCTCCTGGGCGGCGCTCACCGCATCGGGGTCCACCGAGACGGCCAGCCGGATGTCACGGTCCAGGACCTCCGCCAGGGCGGTGGACACGTCCTCGCGCAGGTGCCCCTCGACGGCGTCCTTGACGTGGTCGTACTTCACCGCGAGCAGGGCAGTGCCCTCCAGCAGACCCACGAGCGTGGCCAGCCGGAGCACCCCGATGTCGCGCGGGGCCAGGCCTGCTCCCTGGAGGTGGACCATGGCCTCCTGCCAGATGGCGGTGGCGTGGTCGTCGGGGGTCTGGCTCACAGGGGTCCTCACAGCGGTCCGGGCGGAGTGCACAAGCGTGTCCCCAGAGCCGTGGTCCGGTGCGTGGCGCCACGGGCGTCGTCAACACCGACGTCCACAGCCTGTGGACGAACCCATCCTCAAGGGTCGGGTCGGCACACGATAGCCGTTGTCCACAGGGTGGGGGTAGCGCACGAGCAGCTGGAATTGACCGCGTGAGGCGGGAAAA